>NZ_CP110645.1:0-77500 GCF_028355655.1 Aeromonas salmonicida
GTGACTGCTTCGCTATGGCAGCAGTGCCTTAACCGGCTGCAAGATGAGTTGCCCTCGGCAGAATTCAGCATGTGGATCCGGCCGCTTCAAGCGGAGTTGAGTGACAATACTCTGACCCTGTATGCACCGAATCGCTTTGTTCTGGACTGGGTACGAGACAAGTATCTCATCCGGGTTAACGGCATCATCAATGAACTCTGTGGGGTCGATGGCCCCACCCTGCGTTTTGATATAGGTAATCGTCCCCATCCCGTTGCGATCGCAAGAGCGCCAGCGCGGGGTGCTGCGCCTGTGAATAACTTGCAGAAGAGCTGGGAAAGCAAGGCTGACGCCAAGCCTGAGCCGAACCACAAGAGCAACACCAACGTGAACTATACCTTCGAGAACTTCGTCGAGGGCAAGTCCAACCAGTTGGCCCGTGCGGCTGCCCGTCAGGTAGCCGACAACCCGGGTGGCGCTTACAATCCTCTGTTCCTCTATGGCGGCACCGGTCTGGGCAAAACCCACCTGCTGCATGCCGTTGGCAACGCCATCAAGGAGCGCAAGAAGGACGCCAAAGTCATCTATATGCACTCCGAGCGGTTTGTGCAGGATATGGTGAAGGCGCTGCAGAATAACGCCATTGAAGAGTTCAAGCGTTATTACCGTAGCGTCGATGCCCTGCTCATCGATGACATCCAGTTCTTCGCCAACAAGGAGCGCTCTCAGGAGGAGTTCTTCCATACCTTCAATGCGCTGCTTGAAGGTAACCAGCAGATCATCCTGACCTCGGATCGCTATCCGAAGGAGATCAACGGTGTCGAGGATCGTCTCAAGTCCCGCTTCGGCTGGGGCCTGACGGTAGCGATCGAGCCGCCGGAGCTGGAGACCCGCGTCGCCATCCTGATGCGCAAGGCGGATGAGAACCAGATCCACCTGCCGGACGAAGTGGCCTTCTTCATCGCCAAGCGTCTGCGATCCAACGTTCGTGAACTGGAAGGCGCCCTCAACCGGGTGATCGCCAACGCCAACTTTACCGGTCGTGCCATCAATATCGATTTCGTGCGCGAAGCGCTGCGCGACCTCTTGGCATTGCAGGAGAAGCTGGTCACCATCGACAACATCCAGAAGACGGTGGCTGAGTATTACAAGATCAAGCTGGCGGATCTGCTGTCCAAACGCCGCTCACGCTCCGTTGCCCGTCCGCGTCAGCTGGCGATGGCACTGGCCAAGGAGCTGACCAACCACAGTTTGCCGGAGATAGGTGATGCCTTTGGTGGCCGTGACCACACTACCGTTCTTCATGCCTGCCGCAAGATTGAGCAGCTGAAGGAGGAGAGTCACGACATCAAGGAGGACTATTCCAACCTGATCCGAACCCTCTCTTCCTGATATGACGGTGAGTGGACAGATGCAGCGCGAATATTCCAACCTGATCCGAAACCTTTCGTCCTGATAACAACGGAGAGCACAGATGCAGCTCGAAATTAGCCGTGAGGCCCTGTTACGTCCTCTGCAACTGGTGTCCGGTGCCCTGGGTGGCCGGCCGACCCTGCCGATCCTCGGCAATGTCCTGCTTGATGTCAGCCAGGGTCTGCTGTCGCTGACCGGGACTGACCTGGAAGTCGAGATGATAGGTCAGGTCTATCTCAATAATGAGAGCCAGGATGGCCGCACCACGGTGCCGGCGCGCAAGCTGCTGGATATCTGCCGTGGCCTGCCGGAAGGGGCGGACATTCGCCTCAACACCGAAGGCGAGCGCCTGATCATCCGTTCCGGTCGTTCCCGTTTCAACCTGTCGACCCTGCCTGCCAGTGAATATCCGAATATCGAGGATTGGGAATCCGTGCTCGAATTCGACATTGGCCAGCTGGAGTTGAAGAAGCTGATCGATGCGACCCAGTTCTCCATGGCGAGCCAGGACGTGCGTTACTACTTGAACGGCATGCTGTTCGAGAGCGAGGGCCACGGTCTGCGTACCGTGGCGACCGATGGCCACCGTTTGGCCACCTGCCGTCGCGAGGTAGTGGAAGAATCGCTGCCCGATCATCAGGTTATCCTGCCCCGTAAAGGTGTGCTTGAGCTGGTGCGCTTGTTGGAAGCGGAAGACAAGCCGGTAAGGCTGCAGATTGGTCGCAGCAACCTGCGCGCCGCGCTGGACGGCTTCATCTTCACCTCCAAGCTGGTGGATGGCCGCTTCCCTGATTGGCGTCGGGTTATTCCGCGCAACAGCGACAAGGCCCTGATTGCCGGTCGTGAGGATCTGCGTCAGGCATTCGCCCGCGCCGCCATCCTCTCCAATGAGAAATTCCGTGGGGTGCGTCTCAATCTGCAGGAAAACCTGCTGCGCATTACCGCCAACAACCCGGAACAGGAAGAAGCCGAAGAGCTGCTTGACGTACAATACGAAGCCAGCGAGATGGAGATAGGTTTCAACGTCTCTTATGTGCTGGACGTGCTGAATACGTTAAAATGTGACCAAATTCGGATTAGCCTGAGCGATTCCATCAGCAGTGCCATTATTGAGGATTTTGATCATCAGGATGCTCAGTACGTGGTGATGCCGATGCGGATCTAGTCGTGTCCCTGGTCAAACTCCAGCTCAGCGACTTTCGCAATATCCAGCAGGCCAGCCTCAAGCTGTCCCCCGGTCTCAATATCCTGGTCGGGTGCAATGGCAGTGGCAAGACCAGCGTGCTGGAAGCCATTCACTATCTTGGTCTCGGTCGCTCCTTTCGTACTCACCTGACCGGGCGGGTTATCCGCCAGGGGGAGCGGGCCTTTACCCTGTTTGCCCAGTGTGAACTGGAGGGGCGTCAGGTGCCCATCGGGCTCGCCAAGGACAAGAGTGGCGAGACCCAGCTCAAGATCGCCGGGGCTCAGGCCCAGCGACTGGCCGATCTGGCCGAGCTGTTGCCGGTGCAGTTGATCCATCCCGATGGCTTCAACCTGCTGACGGGGGGGCCCCAGGCTCGCCGGGCCTGGCTGGATTGGGGCGTTTTCCATCAGGAACCGACCTTTTTCTCCCTGTGGGGACGAGTGCGGCGTCTGTTGAAACAGCGCAATGCGCTGTTGCGCCAGAGCACCCAGTATCGCCAGTTGGCGTTCTGGGATCAGGAGCTGGTGCGGCTCGGGGGTGAACTGGCCGAGTTTCGCGCCAGTTATTGTCAGGCCATTACGCCCCTGATCAAGGAGATGACGGCAGATTTTCTGCCCGAATTCGACATCAGTCTCGGTTTCTATCGGGGCTGGGAGAAAGATACCCCCCTCGGCGACTTGCTGGAGGCGGGGTTTGAGCGGGATCGTACGCTGGGTTACACAGGGGTAGGCCCACAGAAGGCCGATGTGCGGCTCAAGGCGAACGGTGTGCCTGCTCAGGATATTTTGTCCAGGGGTCAGCTGAAGTTGTTGGTCTGTGCCATGCGACTGGCCCAAGGGCTCTATTTGAATCAACATAGCAGCCGTGGCTGTATTTTTTTAATTGACGATTTTGCCTCTGAACTGGATGTCGACAAGCGCCGTTTGCTGGCCACAAGGCTGAAGCAGTGCGGTTCTCAGGTGTTTATCACCGCCATCGACACCGGTCAGCTCGCAGACATGATGGATGCGAATGACTGCAAGTTGTTCCACGTGGAACAAGGCAAGATCTCCGAAACGTTAGAGAAGGCAGAGAGTAAGCTATGAGTGAAAATACTTACGACTCCTCGAATATCAAAGTACTGAAGGGCCTGGATGCGGTCCGGAAGCGCCCGGGGATGTACATCGGCGATACGGATGATGGCTCAGGTCTGCACCACATGGTGTTTGAGGTCGTCGATAACTCCATTGACGAGGCTCTTGCTGGCTACTGCTCCGATATTCTGGTCAAGATCCATTCCGACGGTTCCGTATCCGTGCGTGACAATGGCCGGGGTATCCCGGTAGACATGCACGAGGAGGAGGGCCGCTCCGCCGCAGAAGTCATCATGACTGTGCTGCACGCCGGCGGTAAATTCGATGACAACTCCTACAAGGTGTCAGGCGGCCTGCACGGCGTGGGCGTCTCAGTTGTTAACGCCCTCTCTGACAAGCTGTTGCTGACCATACGTCGCAACGGCCATGTCTACGAGCAGACCTATCACCTGGGTGAGCCGCAGGCGCCACTCAAGCAGATTGGCGACAGCAGCAGCGGCACGGGTACCGAAGTGCGCTTCTGGCCGAGTCCGACCATCTTTACCGATACCCTGTATCACTACGAGATCCTGGCCAAGCGTCTGCGCGAGCTCTCCTTCCTCAACTCCGGTGTCTCCATCCGTCTGCAAGATGAGCGTGATGGCCGCGAGGTGCATTTCTGCTATGAGGGCGGTATCAAGGCGTTCGTTGAATACCTGAATCAGAACAAGACCCCGATCCACCCCAAGGTGTTCCACTTCTCCACAGAGCAGGACGGCATCGGTGTCGAAGTCGCCATGCAGTGGAACGATGCCTATCAGGAAGGGGTTTACTGCTTCACCAACAACATCCCGCAGCGGGATGGCGGTACTCACCTGGTGGGTTTCCGTACCGCGCTGACCCGTACCCTCAATACCTATATGGACAAAGAGGATTACAGCAAGAAGGCCAAGTCGGCCGCCAGCGGCGACGACGTGCGTGAAGGTCTGATTGCGGTCATCTCGGTCAAGGTACCGGATCCCAAGTTCTCCTCCCAGACCAAGGACAAACTGGTCTCTTCCGAAGTGAAGACCGCCGTTGAACAGGCGATGGGTGAGAAGCTCGGCGAGTTCCTGCTGGAAAACCCGGGCGATGCCAAGATAGTGGTCAACAAGATCATCGATGCGGCCCGTGCCCGTGAAGCGGCCCGCAAGGCCCGCGAGCTGACTCGCCGCAAGGGTGCGCTGGATATCGCCGGTCTGCCCGGCAAGCTGGCAGACTGCCAGGAGAAAGACCCGGCCCTCTCCGAACTCTACATAGTGGAAGGGGACTCTGCTGGCGGTTCCGCCAAGCAGGGTCGCAACCGGAAGAACCAGGCCATACTGCCGCTCAAGGGCAAGATCCTGAACGTGGAGAAGGCCCGTTTCGACAAGATGATCTCCTCGCAAGAGGTGGGCACCCTGATCACAGCCCTGGGCTGTGGTATCGGTCGTGACGAGTACAACCCGGACAAGCTGCGTTACCACAACATCATCATCATGACGGATGCGGACGTCGATGGTGCTCACATCCGTACCCTGCTGTTGACCTTCTTCTATCGTCAGATGCCGGAAATCATCGAGCGTGGTTACATCTACATAGCCCAGCCGCCGTTGTACAAGGTCAAGAAGGGCAAGCAGGAGCAGTATCTGAAAGACGAAGATGCGCTGCTGCAGTACCAGACTGCCATGGCGCTGGATGGTGCTACCCTGCATGTCAACGAGTCGGCGCCACCTATCGGCGGCGAGGCATTGGAGCGTCTGGTCAACCAGCACCGCGCAGTGTCTCACCTGATCACCCGCATGTCCCGTCGGGCACCGGATGCCGTGCTGACCCAGCTGATCTATCAGCCTGAGTTGAACGAAACCCTGCTGGCCAGTGAAAGCGATCTGCTGGCCTGGTGCCAAGGCATGGAAGCCGTGCTCAACGAGAGCAACCACGGTATTCAGTACCAGATCCAGGTGCGTCGTGACGAAGAGCGCAGCCTGTTCGTGCCGCACGCCGTCGTGCGTCAGCACGGGGTTGACCGTGAATATGCGATCAGCTACGACTTCCTGCAGTCCTCCGAGTACCGTCAACTGGTCTCGCTGGGCAAGGAGATTGCGAACCTGATCGAGGACGGTGGTTTCATCAAGCGTGGCGAGAAGGTCAAGCCGATCGCCAACTTCGTGGAAGCGGTCGACTGGCTGATGGGCGAAGGCAAGCGTGGCATCTACATCCAGCGCTATAAAGGGCTGGGCGAGATGAACCCTGATCAGCTGTGGGAAACCACCATGGATCCGGAAGCCCGTCGCATGCTGCGCGTCACCATCGACGATGCCGTCGGTGCTGACCAGCTCTTCTCCACCCTGATGGGTGATGCCGTTGAGCCTCGTCGTGACTTTATCGAGACCAACGCCCTGCGCGTAGCCAACCTCGACGTCTAATCGACGCAGTCAGACAGCAAAAAGCCGCTCCTTGTGAGCGGCTTTTTTACATCTGCAGTCAGCGGGATCAGAGCAGTTTGCTCATGATGACCAGATTATGGGGAAGCTCGGTACCATCCTTTGTCGTGCGGTGACGTAACGCAGGCACTATGTGGTGAATAGCCCTGAATCCTAACCTGGTATAAAAAGGCTCGGCGGTCTGGGTGCCCAGATTGATTTCGCACACCCTTTGCAGGCTCAGGTACTCCAGCACTGTATTGGCCATCAGTGTGCCGGTTCCCGCGGGTTGCCCCGGTTGCACAACGATAGTGCCAATATAGGCATAACGACGCTCTTCTTTAGTCCAGATTGACCCGGACATGCCACCCTGCAGCTTGCCATGCTCATCGCGCAACATCAGCACAAACGTTGGCCTGATCTTTGGGTCCTGCTCATTGACGACTTCGACATAGAGGGTCTTGCCAGCCGGGTGAGTGCCACACTGCCATCTGAAGATAGCGGTATGGTCGGGGCCTGCTGGCATATGAACCGCTTCATGCTGATAACCGGCTTGCATGAGTGGGGAGCTCAATGCCTGATAGGTGGTGAGGATAATCACCTGATTGATGAAGTAGCCCTGTTGCAACTGTTCGCCAATCAGCTGATTCAGATAACCGATCGGCGAGCCGAGAAAGCCGGCTTCCGGATAATGGACGATCACATTCGGGTTGAAGCCAAACTCCTGCTCACGCAGTTGGAGCAGGGTGAACAGTGCCAGTTGTTGCTCTGTCAGTTCATCCGGGGTGCTGTTGGTCGGCTGGTAAAGTCTGAGGGAGTTATGTCGAGAGGTCATTGTTTTTCCAGATAATCAGGCTTGAGGATGATAACACAGGCAATGCAGCTGGTTAGCGAGGCACCTCCTGATGTTCCACGTGAAACACTGGCAGTTGAAAGGATGATAGTGTCGCTGTCGGCCGGGTTGAAATAACGAAAATGCCGAACGCCTGATTAGCGTTCGGCATGTTTCCTGATGTACAGATGTGGATACCTGAAGATTTAGACTGGCTCGGCACACGGGCAGTAGAGGCGCAGGCGATGGCCATCCGGATCGAGCGCCATGCCGGTGTAGCCAAACTCCATCTTGGTTGGCTGCTGGAGTATGGTCAGGCCGCGAGCCTGCCACTCGGCCAAGCCCGTATCGACACTGGCTTCATCAGGCAGAGGGAAGGCCAGCTCCATGGCGCCTGCACTCTGGGTAACAGCGGGTTCTACTGTGGCACTGGACCAGAGCACCAGCCTGGCGCCCGACTCGAACACGAACATGGCAAAGGTGGGAGACTCTTCGACTGGCGGATGGCCAAACAGCTCGCGATAGAAGAGGGCGCTGCGAGCCGGATTCGCGACATAGAGAATGGTGAACTGTGGGACTAACAACATGGTAACGCTCCTTGATTCGGTGGAGGGCGCATTTGCGCCGACCCCGTCAGCATGGCGCTACCTGCTGTCAGTTTCTGTCAGCAATGAATTTTGGTTGCGGGATCTGCTGGGTAGCACGCCACTCTTTCAGCAGGCTCTCTCTGCTCTTGGGATAGCGGTTATCTTCCAGCTGCATCCAGGCGATGCGATCTACCCGAAAGTGGCGAAAGCCCTGCCGCAGTTCGCACCAGGCGACCAGTACCCGCACCTGCTCGAAGTAGCCGAGAGCAAATGGCCAGACGGTGCGCTCAGATAGCTCCTCTTTCAGATCGCGATAGCTCAGGGTCACCTTGCGCTGCTGGCGGATGGCGCTGCGCAGGGGAGCCTCATCGACAGGGCTGTCGCTGCGGGAGGTGCCGATCAGCAGGGCATTGGCCTGGAGCTGTTGGCGGTATTCGGCGGGCAGCACGGCCTCTATCTTGGCCAGTGCACTGCTGGCAGATGCACTCAAGGCTTCATCACAGTGCACGACGACCCAGCGTGAACCCAGCACCAGGGCTTCCAGCTCCTCTTCGCTGAACATCAGCGGTGGCAGCATGAAGCCAGGGCGCAGCACATAGCCGATACCGGGCTCACCTGCGATATGGGCACCTTGAGCCTGCAGGGTGGCGATATCCCGATAGAGGGTGCGCAGACTGATGCCAAGCTGGCTGGCCAGCTCTGTGCCTGTGATGGCGTAACGGTGACCGCGCAACAGCTGGAGCAGGGCCAGCAGGCGTTCGGAACGGGACATGGCATGGCTCCTTGGGATCTGCGGTTAGGGTGCCATGTTTGGGCGAGCCGGGACAGTGTGAGAAGAGCGACTCACTCCTTGTTGCCACGAAAAGATCGCCGCCATTCGCTCGGCGAAACCGCGAAGCGGGCCCGAAAATGTTGGCGCAGGGAGGTGGCTGTCTTGAAACCCACCAGTTCGGCGATGCGTTCTATGGGGTGGGTGCTGGCTTCCAGCAGCTCCTGGCAGCGCCTGAGGCGCTCGATCAGCAGCCACTCCCCGACGGAGAGGCCGGTGGCCTGATGAAAGCGGCGGGTAAAGGTACGACGACTCATCAGGCTGTGGGCCGCCAGGCTGTCGAGGGTATGCGGCTCCGGCAGGTGGGCTCGCAGGTGATCGAGCAGCTGGTTCATCCTGGTATCCCTGGTAGAGGCGGAGACCGGCTGCTGGATGAACTGGGCTTGGCCACCTTCCCGGTGGGGCGGGATCACCAGCCGTCGTGCCACCTGGTTGGCAATGGCGCTGCCGTGGTGCTGGCGTACCAGATAGAGGCAACAATCCAGTCCGGCAGCTGTGCCCGCCGAGGTGACCAGCCCCTCGTCATCCACATAAAGGGCGTTGGTATCGAGCCGCACGCAGGGAAAGCGGCGGAGGAAATCCTGCTCGTACTCCCAATGGGTCGAGGCCTTGCGTCCATTGAGCAAGCCGGCATAGGCGAGCACATAGGTGCCGAGGCAGAGTCCCACCACCTCAGCCCCTCTGGCATGAGCCGCCGTCAGGGCATCGAGCAGTGGCTGGGCCGGGCGTTCTGCCGGGTCGCGCCAGAAGGGAATGATTATGATGTCCGCCTCGGCCAGGGCCTCCAGCCCATGAGGTGCCTGGATGCTGAACCCCTGTGACGAATGCGAGCTGGCCTTGCCATCCCCGGCACAGAGCCTGAGCTCGAACAGGGGCTGACCCGGCAGTATGTCGCCGAAGATGAGGCAGGGCACTGAGCAGTGAAAGGGGCTGAAGTGGTCAAAGGCCACGACGGCAACTATCGGTATGGGCATGACGCTGGCCTCCTCTTTGCGCGATGAACAACCATGATATGCGCTGGCAGCTGAAAGCCGAAGGGCCATGCGGATGCACGGCCCCAGCCATCACAGCGAGAGCGTGTCGCCATCTTCCGGCACCGGCACCCGATCCGCCATGCCGTGCTCGGCCAGATAGTCGCGCAACTCCTTGCGTGACAGCACGGCATGATTGACCGCCTCCATGTGGCTGGCAATCAGGGTGGCCTGTGGCGCGGCCTGATAGACGGCCCGCACATCCTCCTTGCCCATGATGATGGAGCCCAGCCCCGGCACCTGGGCATCACCACAGTTGAGGATGATCACCTCAGGTTCGTGCTGTCGAAGGCTCTGTGCGACCATCTCGTTCCAGACTGTATCACCCGCCAGATAGAGGGTTTTCTCTTGCGGGTGGGAGAAGACAACACCACATACTTCACCCAGCCGCTCGGCCAACGCAGCCATGACCTGATCGTTGCCGTGTTGCCCCTCTGTCTGTTGCAGGCGGATACCGGCAAATTCGACCTGCTCGCTCAGAAGGCGCACATCTTTGAAGCCACAGGCACGTATGGTGTCGGCATCTTTCTGATGTTGCACAAACAGCGGCAGATGCTTGGGGATCTGTTGCTGAGCGACCGGGTCCCAGTGGTCCAGGTGATCGTGGGTGACGATCACCGCATCCACATCGAGAATCTCCGCCAGGGGCAGGGGCAGCTCGACCAGGGGGTTGTGCAGGTGGCAGTTGGCTGTTCCGGCGAAGGCGGGCAGTGTCCCCTTCGCTGCCAGCATGGGGTCGATCAGAAAGCGGGTACCGGCATAGTCGATCAGCAGGGTGGCGTTGCGAACCTGGGTAATCTGCATTGTGTAGCTCCGTGATAATGGCGAGATGTGCAACCAGTATGACGGGGGATGCGGGCAGCCATGAGTGGCCCGCGGGTCGATTATCGATCCTATCGGGCCAGGTGAACGAGACGACTGTGTGCCGGGCAAATTCTAAAAATTTCTTTGATTTTCGCCCTTGAAAGCAAAAAGCTGGCCCCTATATAGGTAACAAGGCCGGAACGCTCGACAGAGGTTTCGACCAGGAGCCCGTCCGACAGGAGGGCAAATAATCCGTTATCGCTCACAAGAGGGTAATACTATGCGTTCTATCGATTTTTCCCCGCTCTATCGTTCTGCAATCGGTTTCGATCGTCTGGCCAATCTCATCGAATCTGCGGCCAGCAATGGCAATGCCGGTTATCCCCCCTACAACATCGAGCAGCTGAGTGACAACGACTACCGTATCAGCATGGCGGTGGCTGGCTTTACCCAGGAAGAGCTGGAGCTGAGCTTCCAGGAAAATCTGCTGACGGTGAAGGGCAACAAGCAGGCAGAGTCCGATCGCAACTATCTGTATCAGGGCATAGCCGAGCGAGGCTTCGAGCGTCGTTTCCAACTGGCCGACTATGTGCGGGTGAAAGGGGCTGATCTGAAAAATGGCCTGCTGCACATCGAGCTGATGCGAGAAGTACCCGATGCGATGAAGCCGCGCAAGATTGAGATCAACGGCTAACGCCTGATTTGAATCCATTTTTACCAAGCTTCCCGGGTGCCGATGACGGGCCTGTGGAAATGAAAACCTGTTGCTTATTAGAAGGATAGGATTATGCGTAACCTCGATTTTTCTCATCTCTATTCCAATGCCGTCGGCTTTGAGCGGATGGCCAGTGAGCTGGAGGGCCTGTTTGAACAAAAAGCAGCAGCCTATCCCCCTTACAACATCGAAAAGCGGGAGCACGACAGCTACCGCATCACGCTAGCGGTGGCAGGCTTTGAGCGCGAAGAGCTGGAGCTGGAAACCGAAAACGGCACCCTCAAGGTGAAGGGGCGCAAGGCAGCTGCCGGTGAGCGTCAGTTCCTCCATCAGGGTATCGCAGAGCGTGACTTCGAGCTCGCCTTCAAGCTGAGTCAGCACGTTGAGGTGCAGGGCGCCAAACTGGAACATGGCCTCTTGACCATAGATCTGGCTCGCGAGCTGCCCGAGGCGCTCAAGCCTCGTGCCATCGAGATCGGCAAACCCGATCAGCTGGCGCTGCCCAACTAAGTGACAAGAGATGAAAAAGGCCTGCGATTGCAGGCCTTTTTGTTTTTGGCAGGCTTGATCAGCGAGCGTAGAGAGTATTGATTTCGTCCGCAAGGATGGCAATGCCACGGCGCACCAGCTCCTCGCTCTGGGAGTAGTTGAGGCGGATGCACTCCTGGCTGTGGCGCCACTCTGGGTCATCAATGCCGGGGAAGAAGTAGTGACCAGGCACGATCAGCAGATTCTTGGCCTTCAACCGTTCATACAGCTCCTGGCTGTGGATCGGCAAGCCTTCGAACCAGAGCCAGAGGAAGAGGGCGCCTTCCGGCTTGTGGATATGGAAGCGCGGGTCCGGGATGGCGTCTCGCAGCAGTTGCACTGCGAAGTCGGCCTTCTGCTTGTAGAAGGGTTTCACCACTTGTTCACTAAGGGCAATGATCTCGCCGCTCTCGATCATGGGGATTGTGATGGCGGGCCCCAGGCTGCCCGGCGCCAGGTTGATGATGCCGCTCAGGTTGGTGATGGCCTGGATGATCTTCTCATCGGCGATGACGATGCCACAGCGGGTGCCTGGCAGTCCCAGCTTGGAGAGGCTCATGCAGAGGATGGTGTTGGCGTTCCAGAACGGCTTGGCCTCGCTGAAGATGATGCCGGGAAAGGGCACACCGTAGGCGTTGTCGATCAGCAGTGGTATGCCCTTGTCGCGGGCGATTTGATCGAGGTGTTCAATCTCCTCGTCGGTCAACACGTTGCCGGTCGGGTTGGTCGGCCGAGAGACGCAGATCACGCCGATATCGTCACCCACCTGCAGACTTTCGAAATCCACATGGTATTTGAACTGGCCATCGGGCAGTTTCTCTATGGTGGGTTTGTACGCCACGAAATAGTCATCGGCCAGTGCCGAGTCGGCATAGCCAATGTATTCGGGCGCCAGGGGGAAGAGCACCTTCTTCTTGCGGCCATCTGCGAACTCACCGGCCAGCAGGTTGAACAGGTAGAAGAAGGCATTCTGGCTGCCGTTGGTCAGGGCGATATTGCGGGACGTGATATCCCAGCCGAGCTCCTTGCTGAGCAGGGTGGCCAGTGCCTTGGTGAACCTGTCTTTGCCTTGGGGGCCGTCGTAGTTGGCCATGGCTTTGACCAGTTCGCCATTGTCGAGCAGGTTTCTGGCTTCGGTTTGAAAGCGCTCCAGCATGGCGGGGATCGGAGCCGGATTGCCGCCGCCCAGCATGATGGCGTCCGGATTGGTCAGCCCCTGATTAAGGTCATCCATGAGTTGGGTAATGCCGGCGTGGCGAGTGAACTTCTCGCCGAACAAGGAAAATTCCATTCGGTGACGGATCCAGAGTCAGTTACGGGGATGTAGCACCATAGCTCAGTTTAAAAGCGGGTGTCGATCAAAATAACGGGACGTTCCACGTGGAACATGACTCAATAATCGAGCATGGTAAAAAATACCACTAATGGGTTTAAAAATGACCACGCATGATGTTTTGTGCGACGTACCTTGGTGTCATAAGAAGATAAATTTAAACAAATTCATAATCTTATGTATTTTTTTAGGATTGGCACGACTATTGGAATAGCTATCTGGTCATCTCAACCATACCGGAGCAAGCCAGATGAAAACCCTGATCGCCACCCTGATAATGAGCACCCTCAGCCTGAATGTCATGGCAACTGAAAACCCCAGACCCGAACTGGATACCGCCAAACTGGGACAGGAGATGCTGGCCCAGCAGCAGGAAGCATCCCGGGCTGTGGTGCTGGATGCCCTCAGCAACTTGAAGCCACTGGCGCTGGATACCCTGGTGGTGGAAGCTAGCTCGGCCGATGCGACTCACCCCGAGAGTTGAGATGACGCAGGGGAGTCTGCCCCGTATGCTGCTTGAAGAAGCTGATGAAGGCGCTGTCGCTGGAGAACTCCAGCGAAGCCGCTACCCGACTGATGGGCACAGCCTCGGCCAGCAGCTCCATGGCGCGCAGCAGACGCCACTGCTGGCGCCATGCCTGATAGCTCATGCCGGTTTCCCGCATGAAGATACGACCTATAGTCTTGTCACTGGCACCCACCCGTTCGGCCAGCCGGTTGAGCCGATCGGGCAGGGTGTCCCCCCGTTTTACCTCCTGTAACCAGACTGCCAGGCGAGGGTCTGCCGGCAACGGCAGCTGCCAGGATTGTCGCGGCGCTTGCGCCAGCTCCTCCATGAACAAGGCCAGCGTCCGGCTCTGCTCCACTTCCGGTTTCTCCCATGGCCAGAGTGCAATTCGTTCTATGATCTCCCGCAGCAGCGGGTTGACAGCGATCACCTGCACACTGGCTGGCAGCTCTGGTTGTGGCATGAAGTAGAGGGATCGGTAGGCCACCACGCCGCGCATCAAGACCCTGTGGGGCGTACCCGCCGGCAGCCAGGCTGCCCGACTGGGTGGCAGCAGACAGACCTGGTTCGCCAGCTCTATGCTCATGCAGCCCGCCTGGGCGAACAACAGCTGATGGCGTTGATGCTGATGCAGGCCTGAGTCGTGCCAACCCAGTGCAGAGGCTATGCCGATCACGCTGCCAGTCAGGCGGTCGGGATCAAAAGGGTGATCGGGAAGAATAAAGGCCATATGTCTGATTGTTGATGTTTATAGTCTTGCTTATTGTAATCAGACATTTCGTATCTCTCTAGACTGGCAACCTCTCGTCAAGGAGGTTTGTCATGAACAACAAGTTGCCACCGCTCTGGCTGGTGGTCGGATTGATGATGTTTCCCCAGATAGTGGAGACCATCTACAGCCCTGTGCTGACGCATATTGCCGGTCAGTTCAGGGTGAGTGACGGGCAGGCGTCCCAGACACTGTCAGTCTATTTTCTGGCGTTTGCGGTAGGGGTTGTCTGTTGGGGTCGCCTCTGCGATCTGATCGGTCGGCGTCCGGCCATGCTGGCCGGTCTGCTGACCTACGGGGCAGGCAGTCTGCTGGCATTGCTGGCCAACCAGTTTGAAACCCTGCTGCTGGCCCGGATTATCTCGGCCTTTGGCGCAGCCGTGGGATCTGTCGTGACCCAGACCATGCTGCGTGACAGCTATCAGGGCAGCGATCTGGCCCGTGTCTTCTCCGTGATGGGGGTGGCTCTGTCCATCAGCCCTGTGTTGGGGCTGGTGAGCGGCGGTCTGTTGGCCGAGCAGTTAGGCTATCTTGGTGTCTTCAGCGGTTTGCTGGTGCTGGCCCTGGGATTGACGGTGATCGCCAGCTGGCGTCTGCCGGAAACCCGTCCTGCCATCACTACCCGGGTGGCTCTCTGGCCACTGGCGTGCCGGATGGCAAGGGATGGCGGGCTCTGGCGCAGCGCCCTGCTGGTCGCTCTGTTCAATACCATGCTGTTTGGCTACTACAGCCTGGCACCGTTTCTGTTTGCCGGATTGGGATTGAATGCCAGCGAGTTCGGCTATTCCGGCCTGGTGTTGGCGCTAGGGACTCTGATCGGCAGCCTGCTGAACAAGCGCTTGCTGGGCAAGGGCTGGCAGTCGATGTCGCTCATCCGGTTGGCCACGTCGCTGGCGCTGGGGGCGGGGGTTGCTGTGTGGGTGAGTCAGGATTCGCTCTGGTTCCTGTTGCCCATGATGGGGGTGGTCGTGGCCTTTGGTATTGCCATTCCCAATGTGCTCAGTCAGGCCTTGCTGACTTATCGGGAGGTGGCAGGCAGTGCGGGTGCTCTGTTCGGGCTGGCCTACTACCTGTTGCTCAGTCTGGGGTTGGCACTGGCGGCCGGTTTGCAGGATCTGGGCATGCTGCTCTTTGGCTGTGGCCTCTTGGCCGTACTGTGCAGCGGACGGCGTTCCACGTGAAACATCAGCTGCCGATAAAACGGTAGCCGATACCGGATTCGGTTTCAATCAGGCTGGGTTGCTGGGGATTATCCCCCAGCTTCTTGCGCAGACTGGCGATGACGATGCGCAGGTAGTGGGTATCTTCCTTGTGGCTCGGCCCCCATATGTCGTTGAGCAGCTGGGTCTGCATCACCAGCTTGCCGGGATGGCACACCAGCGCCTGCAGCAGGGCAAACTCCTTGCGAGACAAGGGAATTTCCTCATCATGCAGGCTCACCTTGTGGCTGCTGGCGTCCAGGGTCAGGCCACATTGTGGGAAGTGGCGGCGTTCGCCGCTGCTGACTCCGGCCCGCTGGCGCAGCAATACCCGGATGCGGGCCATCATCTCCCCAATGCCGAACGGCTTGCTCATATAGTCGTTGGCGCCAGCATCCAGCAGTCGCACCTTCTCCTGTTCCGAATCCCGCGCCGACAGTACCAGTACCGGATTCTGGTGATGTTCGCGAATGGCTTGCAGTATCTGAATGCCATCCCCATCCGGCAGGCCGAGATCCAGGATCACCAGATCGGGATTGAGATGGCGATACAGCTCCAACCCTTCGTTGACCCCTACCGCCTCGCTGACCTGATGCCCTTCGGCAATCAGGCTGATACGCAGAAAGCGGCGAATCGCCGCTTCATCATCTATGACCAATATGTGAGCCATCTAGTCTCCTGAGGCGAACATTGGGGGAGGGCTGAGGCGAGGGGAAATAGCACTCTCTGCCATCGCTGTGAGCCATATGCGGACCATTATACCTCAGGTGCGTTGAGGGCAAGCGGCAGCGAGATGCGCATGCAGGTGCCGTTGCCATTGGGACCGGAGAATGCCCAGATACGGCCGCCATGGGCCTCTATCATAGCGCGAGAAATGGCGAGGCCAAGCCCGGTGCCGCGACTGCCGCAATCGCCGACAGGCTGGGTGTAGAACAGATTGAAGATCTTGTCCCGGTCCGACTCGGCGATGCCGACCCCGATATCTATGATGTCGAGGATGAGGTCCGGATCCGCCAGCATCACCTTGAATTCTATGGGGGTGCCGGCCGGTGAGTAGCGGGAGGCATTGTCGAGGATATTGACCAGCACCTGCTCGATAAGGGCACCGTGCACATAGAGCTGGGGGATCTGCTGATCGAAGTGCACCAGCAGCTTGTGCTGACGCCAGGAAGACTCCAGCCGCTTGCGGGCACTCTCCACCAGATCGGCCAGGTCGACCCAGTCGCGTTTCAGCTGGAAGTCGGGTGAACCGATGCGGGTCATGTCCAGCAGGTTCTGCACATAGCTGTGCAGGCGACGGGCCTCGTCCTGCACCGAATGGAGCAGTTCGCTGCGATCCTCCGGGCTGATCCTGTCACCGTACTCCAGCAGGGTGCTGCCAGCCCCCATTATGGTGGCGAGCGGGGTTTTCAGGTCGTGAGAGACAGACGAGAGCAGGGCCGCACGCATCCGATCCGTCTCCGCCTGCAACTGGCTGTCGGCCAACCGTTCGTTGAGATCGATCCGTGCCAGGGCCGCGCGGATGTCGGTGAGCAGGGCTTGCAGCTGATGCTCGGCCGAAGAGGCGAGCGGGTTGGACAGTCGAATGCCTAGGATCAGCTCATCGGTAAGATGGTGATATTGGGCTTCGGCTGCATTGAGGGTGGCTGTGTGGGCACCGGCGCTCTGCTTCTGGGCCAGACACCAGTCGATGGCCGCCTTGTCGGTCTGGCCCGGATTGTGTTGGGCCGAGCCCGCCCTGTGTTGATAGTCCTGATCGAGGGCAAAGACGGGTTGGGCCAGGGCCAGCGAGATGGCCTGGGTGCCTTGCCTGAGCACCTCTTCCGGGCTGCTGGCGGTGGCCAGCCCCTGGCTCAGCGACAGCAGGGCGTTGCCGAGCTGCTGGGTTTCGCGCAAGCCCACCAGCTGTTGGCGCTGGCGGGAGGCGAGCCGCCCCGCCGTCATGCCGACGATGAGCAGCACGAACAGGGTGAGCAGATCACTGTGACTGGCCACGCTGAGGGAGAAGTAGGGAGCGGTGAACAGCAGATTGTGGCCGACGAACCCCAGCACGGCCGCCAGAATGGCGGGCACCAGGCTGGTGGTGAGTGCCGTCGCCAGCACCCCCAATACGAACAGCAGCGGCAGGGAGGCAGGGGGCAGCCAGTGAGAGAGTCCCCAGGCGGCAGCCGATGTCAGCCCCATTATGGTCACTGCCAGCAGACTCTGGCGAATGTCCTTGGGGTGAAGCGGCTGCAATCCTATGCCGGGTTTGCGCTTCTCGGTATCCACCAGCGTGATTTCGAGCCCTTGTGCCTGCTTGAGCAGGTGTTGCACCAGGGAGCGGCGCCAGGGGGCCTTGTGGGGTTTGCCGAGCAGCAGTTGCGAGACCTGTTGCTGCTCGGCCGTTTCCAGCAGGGTACTGGCTACCGCCGGGCTGGAGAGAGTCAGCACCTTGGCCCCTAGGTGGGAGGCCAGCGCCAGTGCCTGCTCCAGTTCGGCGGAGCGTTGCCCCTTGCTGTCGATGTGGACCACCAGCCAGGGCAGCTGGCGGCGCTGGGCGAAACGGTGGCCGTAGCGCACCAGTGCAGAGCCGTGCTGATCGCCGAGGCAAACCATCAGCTTGCCTCGCAACGGCAGCGTTGTCTTGCCTGCGGCTTGCCACTGCAGTTGCAGATCCCCCTCCACGTGGCTGGCGGCGGTCTGCATCGCCAGCTCGCGCAGGGCGGTCAGGTTGTTGAGGGAGAAGAAGGATTGCAGGGCGGCCTTGGCCTGATGGGGCACATAGACCTTGCCCTCCTTGAGCCGGCCGAGCAACTCCTTGGGGGGCAGGTCGATCAGCACTATGCTGTCGGCCTCCAGCAGCACCTGATCGGGCAGGGTCTCCTTGACCCTGACTCCGGTCAGTTGCCACACCAGATCGTTGAGGCTCTCGAGGTGTTGCACGTTGAGGGTGGAGTAGACGTCGATGCCGGCACCGAGCAGCTCCTCTACATCCTGCCAGCGTTTTTCGTGGCGGCTGCCGGGGGCGTTGCTGTGGGCCAGCTCATCCACCACCACTATGGCGGGTTTGCGTGCAAGCAGCGCATCCAGATCCATCTCCTCCAGACGTTGCTGGCGGTGGAGATGGAGTTTGCGTGGCTGGATGGCAAGCTTGTCGAGCAGGGCCAGAGTCTCCTGACGGCCGTGGGTTTCCACCACGCCGATCAGGATATCGACCCCCTCTCTTGCCTGCTCACGCACTGCCTGCAGCATGGCGTAGGTCTTGCCTACGCCGGGTGCGGCACCGAGGAATACCTTCAGCTTGCCCTTGTGTTCTTGCTCCAGGCTCGCCAGCAAGGCGTCGGCCCTTGCCTCATCACGCATCCCGGTGCTCCCGCTCCAGACTTGCCGCCTTTACCTCATTACGCATTATTGTCCTTATCGAGCAACCGCTGGCTCAGTTCGAAAATGTGGGTCATCGCCAGCCCGTATGTGCCGGACTTTGCCTCCATCAGGCATCCTTGCCCTGATCGAGCAACAGATTCAGCTGAAGGATATTGACCACTTGCGGGCCAAGGATACCAGCTTGTGTCGCCGACTTGACCTGCTCCGTCAGCAAGGCGGGATCCAGCCCTCGCTGCTTGGCCACTCTGTCCACCTGAGCCAACACGGCATCCACCGGCAAATGGGGGTCGAGGCCCGAGCCGGAGCGGGTCAGCATGGCGGGAGACTGGACATCACCCTGTGCCTTGGCGAACTCGCTACGCAATGGTGAGCTGACGCCCAGGTTGCTGGCGCCGCTGCCAATGGTGGCGAAGTCACTGGCGGAAGGACGGGAATGAAAGTACTCAGCCCGCTCGAATTTCTGCGCCAGCAGGGCGCTACCGACAAACTCTTGCTTCTTGTTGGTCAACTGGCTGCCATTGGCCTGCCAGGGAAACAGCAACTGGGCCACACCTGTCACTGCCAGGGGGTAGCCGACGCCCAGCAACAGGGTCAGGGTCAGCAGGGTTCTGATTGCGATCATGATTTTCTTGCTCCAAACAGGTTGATGGGATGCAAGCCTGGCTTGCACCCCGCTATGTCGTTACACCAGACCCAGGCCTGTGATGACCAAGTCGATCAGCTTGATGCCGATTAATCGGGTGCACCAGCAGGCCATGGACACCATGGATTCAGCGCGTTGCGCCCTTGTTCCTACACCAAGCCCAGGCCGGTAATGACCAGATCGATCAACTTGATGCCGATAAAGGGCACCAGCAGACCCCCGACACCGTAGATCATCAGGTTGCGGCGCAGCAGGCTGGCAGCCGTTCCCTTCAGACTGACACCGCGCAGGGCCAGCGGTACCAGCGCCACAATGATCAGGGCGTTGAAGATGATGGCTGACAAGATGGCGCTTTCGGGGCTACCCAGCTGCATCAGGTTCAGCGCACCCAGTTGCGGATAGGCAGCGATGAACAGGGCCGGCAGTATGGCAAAGTACTTGGCCACGTCGTTGGCGATGGAGAAGGTTGTCAATGCTCCCCGGGTCACCAGCAACTGCTTGCCGACCAGTACCACGTCCAGCAGCTTGGTGGGGTTGGAGTCGAGATCCACCAGGTTGCCCGCCTCCTTGGCGGCCTGGGTGCCCTCGTTCATGGCCAGGCCCACATCAGCCTGTGCCAGCGCGGGCGCATCGTTGGCACCGTCACCACACATTGCCACCAGACGTCCGTCCGCCTGCTCTTGGCGAATATAAGCCAGCTTCTTCTCCGGCGTTGCTTCTGCGATAAAGTCATCCACCCCGGCTTCGGCAGCGATGGCGGCGGCGGTCAGCGGGTTGTCACCTGTGATCATCACGGTGCGGATCCCCATGTGACGCAGGATCTGGAAGCGGGCCTTGATGCCTGGCTTGATGATGTCCTTGAGGAACACGACTCCCAGCAGTTTCTCGTGGGTGCAGACCAGCAGCGGCGTGCCGCCCTGGCGAGCTATGTGATCCACCGACTTGAGGATTACCTCTGGCACTGCCTTGCGGTCGAGAGAGAGGTAGTTGAGCACTGCATCCACAGCCCCCTTGCGATATTGGTGACCGTTGCGATCCAGACCGCTCAGGCGGGTCTCGGCACTGAAGGGGATCACCTTGTCGCTCTCCAGCTGGCTCGGCTTGGCCATGCTCTTGCCCGCCAGGGTCAGGATGGACTTGCCCTCCGGCGTATTGTCGCCAAGGGAGGCCAGCATGGCCGCCTGGGCAAGCAAGGAGGGATCCACCCCTGGTGCCGGGATCAGCTCGTCTGCCATGCGGTTACCGAAGGTGATGGTGCCTGTCTTGTCCAGCAACAGGGTGCGCACGTCACCGGCGGCCTCCACGGCACGGCCTGATTTGGCTATCACGTTCAGCTTCACCAGCCGGTCCATACCGGCGATACCGATGGCGGAGAGCAGACCGCCTATGGTGGTCGGTATCAGGGTGATGAAGAGGGCGATCAGATAGAGCCTGGGTACCTGGGTGCCGTTGTAGTTGAGGAACCAGGGCAGGGTCGCCACCACCAGCAGGAAGATCAGGGTCAGACCCACCAGCAGGGCGTCGAGCGCCATCTCGTTCGGGGTCTTCTGGCGCTTGGCTCCTTCGACCAGGGCTATCATCCGATCCAGCGTGCTTTCACCCGGATTGTTGCTGACGCGTACCCAGATCTCGTCGGAGACAACTGTGGTGTTGCCAGTCACGCCACTGCGGTCGGTGCCGGATTCGCGGATGACGGGGGCAGATTCCCCCGTGATGGCGGCTTCGTTGACCGAGGCGATACCGGCGACCACTTCACCATCGGCCGGGATCATCTCGCCGCTGCGTACCAGCACCAGATCGCCTTTCAGCAGGCTGGTGGCAGGCACCCATTCGCCCTGACCATCTTTGGCATCGGTCACCCGACGAGCCTTGAGCTGGCTCATGCCCGCCTTCAGACTGTCGGCTCTCGCCTTGCCACGACCTTCGGCCAGAGTTTCTGCGAAGTTGGCAAACCAGAGGGTCAGCCACAGCCAGGCGGTCAGCTGCCAGGCCAGACTGGGGGCGACCCCAGACAAGGGCTGCCCCAGCAGGGACTCCACGGTTGCCATGACGGCAGCCAGCCAGAGTGTGAACAGAATAGGGCTGCCAAACAGTGCCTTGGGATTGAAGCGGTAAAGCGCTTCGGCCATGGCCTGCACGATTTGCGAGCGTTGCTTTTTACCCTTCACCTTGTCGGCATGGGTTGTGATGGATATGGACTTGCTCATTGAAAAGCTCCCAGTATCAAATAGTTGACCATTGGCATCTGTGATGTGATCGCGCTGGCGTCGTTCATCAGAACGCTCCCTGCATCAGGCTCAGATGCTCGGCTACCGGGCCCAGTGCCAGTACCGGCAGGAAGGAGAGCCCACCTATCAGCAACACTGTGATAATCAGCAAGGTGATGAACAGAGGGCCGCGGATCGGGAAGTCACCCTCACCCGTCTCCTGGCGCGGGGCTCGGGCAAGCTGACCAGCGATGGCAAGCACAGGTATGATGTAACCGAAGCGACCGAGCAGCATGGCCAGGCCGATGGCGATGCATTGCCAGCTATCGGCGGCTGCGAGACCAGCAAAGGCAGAGCCGTTGTTACCCGCTGCCGAGGCATAGGCATAGATCAGCCGTGACAGCCCGTGGGGCCCTTCATGACCAATGATGGTGCTGGCATCCGGCATCAGCAGAGTGACCCCGCCTAACACCAATACCCCGACTGGCATTACCAGCATGCTGGCGACAACCCATTTCATCTCAGTGATACCGAGGCGCTTGCCCAGATAGGTCGGGGTGCGTCCCACCATCAAGCCGCAGAGGAACACGGTCAGCAGCACGAACAGCATCATGCCGTAGATACCCGAGCCCACGCCGCCGAAGATGACCTCGCCGAGCAGCATGTTGATCATGCCGACCATGCCGCCGAGGGGGGTGAAGCTGTCATGCATGGAGTTGACTGCACCGTTGGAGGCAGCAGTGGTCGCGACTTCCCAAATACTGGAAAGCACGGGGCCGAAGCGGCTCTCCTTGCCTTCCCAGTTGCCTGCCTGGCTGGTGATATGGGCCAGATTGGGATCCAGCTTCATCTCCTGGGAAAGGGAGAGGCAGAGCCCCAGCACGAACAGCAAGGCCATGGCGGTGAGGATGGCACGGCCGTGGCCCGTGTCCTTCACATAGCGACCCAGGGTACAGACCAGCGCGGCGGGAATGGTCAGCAGGGTGACCATCTCCAGCCAGTTGGAGAGGGCTGTCGGGTTCTCGAACGGATGTGCCGAGTTGACACCGAAGAAGCCACCACCGTTGGAACCGAGCTGCTTGATGGCGATTTGAGAGGCAGCTGGGCCCAGCGGCAGCAGTTGCTCCTGACCTTCCAGACTGTGGAACGGCAGATAGGCAGACAGACTCTGGGGCACACCTTGCCACACCAGCAGCAGCGCCATGATCAGCGCCAGTGGCAGCAGCACATAGAGGCAGAAGCGCACCAGATCTTGCCAGAAGTTGCCTAGATGAATGGTCTGCTGGCGGGAGATACCACGAAACAGGGCGACGGCAACGGCTGCACCAGTACCGGCGGAGACGAAGTTCTGGGTGGTAAGCCCCACCATCTGGCTGAAGTAGGAGAGGCTGGCCTCACCGGAATAGGCTTGCCAGTTGGTATTGGTCATGAAGCTGACCGCTGTGTTGAAGGCCAGTTCCCAGTTCAGCCCTGGCAATTGCTGCGGGTTGAGGGGAAGCAGGCCTTGTGCCATCAGGATCAGGAACAGCAGACCGAAACCGGCACCGTTGAAGGCCAGCAGGCTGAGGGCGTAGGACTTCCAATCCTGCTCCCGTCCGTCCGTGCCGCAGCAGGCCAGGGTGGCGCGCTCGATCGGCGACAGCCAGCGGCTCTTGCCTTCAAACACCCGATACATATAGCTGCCAAGCAGGGGTGCTGGCAGCAGGACCAGCAGCACAAAGGCTACCGGATAGATCACTTCTTGCCACATATCAGATCCCTCACTCGTGGCTGCGCGTTAACGCGCGCAACAGATAACCCATCAGGGCGAGGACCAGCAGCAGATATAGCCAATTCATATCGACTCCATTGAAATAATTAGCTGCAAGAGTCGATGTAAAACAGCATCGACTCCGTTGGTGTAGTTGACGCTGAAAGGGTATGTAAAACAGGCGTAAAGGCGCCATAAAGCGGCATGGGGCGGGCGTAAAATCGGCGTAAAAAGCGAGGGTTTGTCGGGCTGGCGAAGGGCAGATATGAAAAAACCCGGCCTGGACCGGGTTGATAGGAAAAGGGTGAGAGGCTTAGCGCATCGTCACGAACTCTTCCGCGCTGGTGGGATGAATGGCCACGCAGTTATCGAAATCAGCCTTGGTAGCGCCCATCTTCATGGCGACACCGAAGCCTTGCAGGATCTCGTCCATGGCAAAGCCGATGCCGTGCAGACCGACCACTTTTTCTTCCGGCCCGACACAGACCAGTTTCATGCGGGTGGGTTGGCGATGCTGTGTCAGTGCCGAATACATGGCGGTGAACTGGCTGCGGTACACCTTCACCTGACTCTCGCCATACTCGGCGATGGCCTCCGGCTCGGTCAGGCCTATGGTGCCAATGGGGGGGTGGCTGAACACCACTGTCGGCACCAGATTGTAGTCAAGGTGCTCGTTCGGCTTGTTGTTGAACAACCGCTCCGAGAGGCGGCGACCTGCGGCGACGGCCACCGGGGTCAGCTGGATGCGACCCGTGTTGTCACCCACCGCATAGACGTTGGCGACGTCGGTGTTCTGAAACTTGTCGGTCGGGATAAAACCCTTGTCGTCCAGTTCGATGCCGGCTGCTGTCAGGTTGAGATTGTCGGTGGCTGGCGTGCGGCCAATGGCCCAGATCAGGCAGTCGACCGTGAGGTGGCGACCATCTTCCAGCTGCAGTGTCAGACTGTCATCGACGTTCTTGATTACCGCTTTGGGAGTGGCATGGGTGTGCAGTTTGGGCCCTTCTTGCGCCATGATCTCCACCAGGGTCTCGTGGATCATGGGATCGAAGTTACGCAGCGGCGCGTGTTTGCGAACCACCAGATGGGTTTCACTGCCGAGGGCCTGCATCACGCCAGCAATTTCGACGGCGATATAGCCAGCACCGACCACGGCAACCCGCTTGGGCTGTGCCTGCAGATCGAAGAAACCATCAGAGTCGATCCCCAGTTCGGCGCCGGGAATAGTGGGTACTTCAGGGCGGCCACCGGTGGCGATCAGTATGTGATCGGCCGTGTATTGTTCACCATTGACCTCGATCGTGTTGCTATTGACGAAGCGGGCGAAGCCTTTGACGACGGTGATCTGGTTTTTGCCCAGCACATTCTGGTAGGACTGATGGATGCGGCCTATATAGGCCTGGCGGGACTCGACCAGCTTGGCCCAGCTGAATTGATTGAGTGTGGTATCGAAGCCGTAATCGGCGCCATATTTCAGGGCATCGGCGATCTGGCCTGCATACCACATGGCTTTCTTAGGTACACAACCGACGTTGACGCAGGTTCCCCCCAACTCTTTGGCTTCAATCAGGGCAACTTTTTTGCCGTACATGGCAGCCCGGTTCGCCGAGGCGATACCGCCACTGCCGCCGCCGATGGCGATATAGTCAAAATGCTGTGCCATTGCGAGATTCTCCGCTCATTAAGAAGGCAATCACAGCATGATGGGGATAAAGCGGCTGGCTCACAAGAGCCAGCACTCAGTTATGTTGGATTGGCAGGCGAATATGGAACTGGGCGCCATTGCCCGGTTCGCTGGCACAGCTGATGCGGCCTTTCAGCAACTGCACCACCAGGTTGTAGATGATGTGGGTGCCGAGCCCGCTGCCGCCCTGGCCTCGCTTGGAGGTGACAAAGGGGTCGAAGATGCGCGGCAATATCTCCGGCGGTATGCCGCGGCCGTTGTCGCTGTAGTTGATCAGCAGCTCTTCACCCTCTTGTTCCACCTTGATGGTGATCTTCTTGGGCTTGTCCCAGTTATCAAAACCATGGTTGATGGAGTTGAGGATCAGGTTGGAATAGATTTGGGTAAAGCTGCCGGGGAAAGAGAAGATGGACAGCTTGGGATCGCACTGGATATCCACTTCGCACTGGGCTTTTTTCAGCTTGTGACCGAGGGAAACCACTACCTGATGCAGGTTGTCAGCGAGGCTGAAGTTGTAGCGTGCTTCCGATGACTGATCGACTGCCACCTGCTTGAAGCTGGCGATAAGCTCCGAGGCGCGTCTCAGGTTGCTCTGCAGCAACTGCATGGATTCATCGAGGTTGACGGTGAACTCATTGAGGTAAGAGCGCGACAGCTGTTTGGAGTCGATGTGCAGCTTGAAGTCAGCCACTCGCTCCTGCAAATAGGAGGAGGCGGTGACGCTGATGCCGATAGGGGTGTTGATCTCGTGGGCGACCCCTGCGACAAGGGAACCGAGTGAGGCCATTTTTTCCGACTCTACCAGGGTTTGCTGCGCCTGTTTCAGGTCGTCGTACGCCTTGCCCAGTTGGTTGTTGGCATCGCTCAGGCTACGTGTCCGTTCCACCACCTTGCCTTCCAGCAGTTCGTTGAGCTGAATGATCTCTCGCTCAACCTTCTTCAGGCGGGTGATGTCATAACCGAATCCGATCAGATACTTGAGATTGGGGCCTTCGTAAAAGGGGGCGAAGGTCCACTGCAGCACCAGCTCATGGCCCTGCTGGTCATGCATGATGACCTCTTTGTCCTCAATGGCGCCATGATCGGCCAGGGTCAGAGTCAGGTCTTCCCGCTGCTCCTGGCTGACAAACAGATCCAGCCAGTTGTGCTGCAATATTTCCTGCTGGTGATAGCCGGTCAGCAGTATGGCCGCGGGGTTGATGCTGGCGATGTTGAGATCCGGCTCCATGCAACAGATGACCATGTTGGCCGAGTTGATCAGCGTTGCCGAGAAGTCCCGCTCCTGTTGCAGCTGTTCTGCCGCTTGATGGCGCGCCGCAAACTCATCGTTCAGCCGTGCTCGCATCTGGTTGAGGGTGGCAACCAGGGTATCCAGTTCGTCGGGTTTCTTGCGGGGCAGGGGGCGGCCTTCCAGCGTCAGTTCGACTGTCAGCCTGTCCAGATTGAATTTTTGGGCGTAGTTGGCGATGCGGTTGAGATGACGAACCACCAGATAGTAAATGATGATCAGGATGCAGAATGAGACCACCAGCGTCTTGATGGTCTGACTGACCATGATCAGCACGGATTTTTCGATAAGGCGCTGATAGATCTGCTCGAGGGAGGCGGCGACGAAGAGCTTGCCAACCACTTCACCCTGATAGGTGAGGTTGAACTCGCGGGAGATGTCGTAGCTTTCCCGTTCGACCCCCTGGGTCAACAGCGGGACTTCCGAGTTGCCGAGCATCTCCTTGACCATCACGAATTGCATGTTGGGCAGGTTCATGATGCCTTCGATCTGCACCTTGACCTGCTCTTCATCCAGGTTCCACAAACTGGCGGCGATGGGCTGCAGGAAGGAGGCTTCGATCTGGCCGATGCTGTCTTCGATGACGGCAACATCCTTGCGGTAATCCCAGCCAAGCTGAAGCACCGTAATGATCATCGCCAATACGGTACTGCACACCAGAATATAGGAGAGCAGTCGGTATGAGAGTCCGTTGCGGCCGACGGCCTGCGCGGTCTTGGAGAAGAGTCCTGACATGGCGTCCTTGCGGTCTGGATATATTGCCATTTAGTTTAACTGCTTCATGCACTTATGTCGTGTTTCGTTAGCGTGATAAAAATAAGGCCCCGAAACGGGGCCTTGAGCAGTCAATTTGGGTATCAGTGACTCCCTTTCGCCTTGGGCGGAATGGATTCATCAAACACCGGCAGGGGTTTGTGTTCGGAGGCCAGGTAGGTATAGATCACCGGCAGCACGAACAGGGTGAAGATGGTGCCGATCGCCAGACCGGCCACGATCACGATACCGATACTGAAGCGCTGGGCCGCACCGGCACCCGCGGCATACAGCAGCGGGATCAAACCCGCAATCATGGCAGCCGTTGTCATCAGTATGGGGCGCAGACGCACCTTGGCTGCCTGCATCACGGCTTCCATCCGGTTCATGCCATGCAGCAACTGCTCTTCCTTCGCCACTTCGCAGATCAGAATACCGTGCTTGGTAATCAGACCCACTAGGGTGATAAGGCCCACCTGGGAGTAGATGTTCATGGTGGCCATGCCCCATGCCAGCGCAATCAAGGCGCCACTGATGGCAAGAGGGACAGATACCATGATGACAAGGGGGTCACGCACGGATTCGAACTGGATCGCCAGCACCAGGAAGATGATGGCCAGGGCCAGTGCGAAGGTGGCGTAGAGCGCATTGCCCTCGGTCACGAACTGGCGGGCTTCACCCATGAAGTCGTAGCGATAGCCTTGCGGCAGCTTCTCTTCGGCTGTGGCCTTGAACCAGTTGATTGCATCTCCCATGGCCACGCCCGGTGCCGGTACTGCGCCTATGGTGGCCGAGTTCAGCTGGTTGAAGTGGGGCAGGGCACGTGGCTCACCGACCACTTCGATACTGATGAGGCTCCCCAGCGGGATGGATTTACCGTCAGCCGCCCGCACGTAGTAACCCTTGATGGATTCCGGGTTCATGCGGTACTTGCGCTCGACCTGCGGGATCACCTCATAGGAGCGGCCATCCAGATCGATACGGTTGACGTAACCGTCCGCCATCATGGTGCCCATGGTGATACCTATGTCCTGCATGGTGATGCCGTAGGCACCCGCCTTGTCCTTGTCGATCTTGATCTTCATGGTGGCGGAGTCGTAGTTCAGATCGAGATCCGAATAGACGAATTGGCCGTTGGCCTGGGTGGCTGCGAGCATCTCACCGGCGATCAGGAACAGGCTCTCGAAGCTCTTCGGCGTCGTGATGACGAACTGGATCGGCAGACCGCTCGACGCACCTGGCAGTTCCGGGAACTGGAAGGTGGTGATGGCCATGCCGGGGATGTCTTTCACCAGATTGGCAACCCGGTCCAATACCTCTTTCTGGCTCGCTTCACGCTGGCTCCAGGGCACCATGGAGGCGATACCAAAGGCCTGGTTGGCATTGAACACACCGGAGAAGACCTGGGAGTAGGCGATTTCCGGCTGCTCATCCAGGATCTTGTTCACGTCCGCCATGGTGTTTTCGATGTAGTCCAGGTTGGCGTTGGACGGTGCCGTACCCAGCACGGCCATAACCCCCTTGTCCTCTGACGGAGCCAGTTCACTGGGGATGAACTTGAACAGCAGCGGCAGGCTGCCGAACACTATGACGGCAAACACCAGGACCACGATGCGCTTTTGCATCACGGCGTGCAGCATGCTGTCGTAGCGGTCTGTCATCCGTTCCAGCAGGTGATGAACCGTGCTCTCGAACTTGCCCGGCTTTTCGTTGGCCTTGAGCATCTTGGCGCACATCATGGGCGACAGGGTCAGGGCTATGATGCCGGAGACAAATACTGCCCCCGCCAGGGTCAGGGCAAACTCCTTGAACAGGGAACCCGTGATGCCGCCCATCAGGGCGATCGGCGCGTATACAGCCGCCAGGGTGACCGTCATGGCGATAACCGGCACGGCTATCTCGCGGGTCCCTATGATGGCGGCCCGGAAGGGTTCCTCCCCCTGTTTGATATGCCGATCGACGTTCTCCAGCACCACTATGGCGTCATCCACCACCAGACCTATGGCCAGTACCATGGCCAGCAGGGTCATCAGGTTTATGGAGAAGCCGAACAGATCCATCATCATCACTACGCCGATCAGACTGAGCGGTATTGTGATGATCGGGATGATGACGGCACGGAAGGAGCCAAGGAACAGGGTGATCACCACCAGCACGATGGCAGCTGCTTCCAGTATGGTTTTGATAACCTCGTGGATGGACTCGTTGATAGCGATGGTTGAGTCATACAGCACATTGGTCTGCATGGTACTCGGCATGTTGCTCTTCAGGCTCGGCATCAACTCCAGTACATCGTGGGCGATGTTGATGGGGTTGGCAGTCGGTGCTGCGTTGACCGCCATGACCACGGCTTCGCGACCGTTGGCACTGGCGCGGTAGATGTCGTGGCTCTTCTCCAGCGTCACCTTGGCGATGTCGGAGAGGCGGATCACCTTGCCGTCACGGGTGGCGACGACCAGCCGCTTGAGCTCGTCGGTATCGCTGACCTGGGTCTCGGCATTGCCGTTGAACAGGGTGAAGTAACCCGTCGCCTGACCGGTGGCTGACTGATAGTTGTTGCTGTTGAGCACAGTCATCACGTCGCTGGCGGTCAGGTTGAAGGCTGCCATCTTGGCCGGATCCAGCCATACCCGCAGGGCAAATTCGACCCCACCGTAGAGGTCAACCTTGGACACACCGCCCACGGTGAACAGCTGCGGCTTGATGACCCGTTCCAGATAGTCAGTGATCTGGCTGGAGTTGAGTTCTGGACTGGTGAAGCCAAGATACAGCACTGCCGTGGTCGAGCCGGTGGAGGAGGTGACCGAAGGGTCTTCCGCCTCTTTCGGCAACTGGGATCGTACCGAGTTGACCTTGGCCAGTATGTCGGAGAGCGCGGCGTTGGGGTCCGTGTTCAGCTTCATGAAGGCCGTGACAGTGGAGCTGCCCAGCTGACTGGAGGAGGTCATGAAGTCGATGTTGTCGGCTTGTGCCACCGCCTGCTCCAGCGGCTGGGTGATGAATCCCTGGATCAGGTCTGCACTGGCGCCATAGTAGCTGGTGCTGACCGTGATCACCGTATTGGTCACCTCGGGGTATTCCCGCACCTGCATCTTGAAGATGGCCTGAAAGCCCAGCAGGGCGATCAGGAAGCTGAGCGAGATCGCCAGCACAGGCCGTTTTATAAATATGTCAGTAAATCGCATTGCAGATCTCCGCGCTTACAGCATCGGGGTTTGTGCCGGAACGGCCAGGGCATCGTTTTCGACCACGCGCACCTTGGTGTCGTTGCTCAGGCGAACCTGACCCGACAGCACTATCTGGTCTCCAGCCTTGATGCCGGACAGCACATGCACGTCATTGCCGCGACGCTCACCCGCCTTGACTACTACCTGCTTGGCCCGTTTCACGCCGTCCGCCTCATGAATGACATAGACGTTCTCGCCATACAGGGTGAAGGAGATGGCGGATTGCGGGATCACAACCTGGTCTTTCACCGTGGGCAGAATGATGCTGGCGCGGGCGAACATACCGGAACGAAGCTGACCGCCGTTGTTCGGGATGTCTGCCTGTACCTGGATCAGGCCGCTCTGGTAGTTGACTGCGGGTTCAATGGCGGTGATATGCCCGTCAAATTGCACTTGCGGATAGGAGTCCACATTGATCTTGACGGTCTGGCCCAGAGTAATTTTGGAGATATCGGTCTGGGGCACGGTGAAGCGCAGGCGCATCACACTGGTATCTTCCAGCCGCACTATGTCGGTACCCGGTTGCAGGTACTGGCCGAGGAAGACGTTACGCAGACCGACCACGCCACCGAAGGGGGCGCGTACCTGGCGACGGGCAATGGTTGCCTTCAGGCTGTCGATATCCGCTTCCAGTGAACGGTAGCTGGCTTCGGCATCATCCAGTTGATCCTTGGAGATGGAGCTCTTCTTGTAGAGGTTCTGGAAACGCTCGAACTTGGCTCGCGCCGCTGGCAGCTTGGCCAGGGAGGCTTGCAGATTGGCCTTCTCCACGCTGGAGTCCAGGCTCAGCAGCAGTTGCTCTGCCTTGACCGGCTTGCCCGATTCGAAGGTGATGGCATCGATTGTGCCTGCCAGTTCAGTGGAGAGCGTCACCCCCTGATTCGGCTCGATGAAGCCGATTGCCTCTATGGTCGGAACCCAGTCCTGGGCCTTGGTGACCATGGCGGTGACCGGAAACTCGGGCTCTGGCCGGTTGGCCATGAACTCTGCAATCTTCTTCTGCTTGAACATATTGAAGCCGATGACGCTGCCAAACAGGGCGAGCGCTATCAGCAACATGATGGCCATCCACTTTTTCATGAACAGGCTCCTGAGGTGGAAAAGTTGGGGGTTAATATGGCATTCCAGCTGGCCCGGATCGCGGCTTCCAGCTGTTCTTGCGTCAGCTCAAAGTGATGAACCTGGCGTTGTAGCGCCAGAGTCCCCACACAGTCCAGGCTCAGCACCTGCAGTGCCCGGACGGGTAGATCGATAAACAGACCTTGTTCACGTCCCTGCTCGAAGAAACGATCCAGAGGCGCCCAGGCGGCCATGATGACCGGGTCTTTCTCCAGTTCGGCTCCCAGTGGGGAACACTCATATTGCAACTTGCATTTGAGTGCGTTGGGGTCGTCGGCAAAAAAGGCGTGGATGTTGAGCCACAGACGCCGAAATTGCTGAAATGACACCTCATCTATCTGCACACCTTCCATGACCAGGGGATGACACTGGAGGATACTGTGTTGATAGAGCTGGCGGATCAGATCATCTTTGTCACTGAAGTAACGGTAGATGGTGCCCGCCGCCACCTTGGCTTTCTTGGCTACCACGGCAATGGACAGACCGTGGAAACCCTGCTCGCCGAGTATTTCATGAGCCGCATTGAAAATGCGTTCTTTCTTGTTCATGACTCGATTATCACAACGGCTGAATGAACGTTCATTCATTTTAGGGGGGCATTGAAGCAAGTCAAGTTCCACTACTGGATGCATCACCATTAGGGGGGAAACAAATTAGCGTTGCAGAGCTGGATCCAGCCTGAATGAAACAAAAATGGTGAAAAAGCGCCATAAACGATGGAAAAACAAGCGGTTGATTTGGCAGGAGCAAAAAAGTGTAGACAAGCCTGCCCCCATCATCAATAATGCGCCCCGTTCGACAGCGTAGCGCCCGTAGCTCAGCTGGATAGAGCGCTGCCCTCCGGAGGCAGAGGTCACAGGTTCGAATCCTGTCGGGCGCACCATTTAAAGTGCGCCGGTTAAACGGGCGTGTTGTGGAACGAAAACAGCTGTGGTGGCTGTAGCTCAGTTGGTAGAGTCCCGGATTGTGATTCCGGTTGTCGTGGGTTCGAGCCCCATCAGCCACCCCATTTTACAGCTTGTCAGGTATGCGAAGGTGGCGGAATTGGTAGACGCGCTAGCTTCAGGTGTTAGTGCCCCCCGGGTGTGAGGGTTCGAGTCCCTCTCTTCGCACCATACTTGCTGTGTGATGAAGATGACCGAAAGTGGTTGTCTTGGTGTTTTGAAAGAGTGTTGCAGTGAAAAAATTGTCTCGGTGATTAGCGCAGCCCGGTAGCGCATCTGGTTTGGGACCAGAGGGTCAAAGGTTCGAATCCTTTATCACCGACCATATTCAGAAAAACCTCGCTTCGGCGGGGTTTTTCGCTTTCTGGCGTTTATCATCTCCCCATCTCCCCATCTCCCCATCTCCCCATCTCCCCATCTCTGCGTCTGTTACGTCTGTTTACACTTCTGTTGGCACTTTCCTGTCACCGCTTCGGGTATGCTGGGCCGCAGACCCATAGCAAAGTGGGCATTATTGAACACTTTTCAGGCCAAAATGTCATATGCACCATAATACAGTTCGCGCCAGCATGTTGGCGCTGGTTGTCGTGGCCCTCAGCGGCTGCTCGTACAAACCCAAGCCGGATGAAATCCTGATGGGCGCCGCCCCCAGGCAGGCCATCGATGCTCCCTCTGCCCTGATGACCAGCGGTGGTTTTTGTGTGGCATTGAATGCCCAGGATCAACTGATCACTCAACCTTGTGAAAAGATAACCCGACAGCAGTTCAACTGGGATGCCGGCGCCCTGCAGCTTGAGCAGCGCTGTCTGGTGGCCAAGGGGGTGAGCGAACTCGTGCTGGCTGAGTGTCAGGATGATAGCCGCCAATGGCAGTGGCAGGCGGATCGTCTGCTCAATCACAAGGTTGATCGGTGTCTGGATGTCGCCGGTCGTCGCCACAAGCCCGGCACACCGCTCCGGCTGGCGGAGTGCTACGGGGGTGCCAACCAGAGTTTCGAGTGGAAGAGTAGCGCTAGCATGCTGGAGCAGTTGAATCTGAAAAGCCTCATCTGGTGAGGCGATAGGGGATGTGGGACAGGTTGCAGGCTGAGGGAGATTTCGCCTGTGTCTCGATTTGAAATATCTGCCAAACAGCATGGATACCACAGTCGTGGTATCCATGCTGTCACGGGTCAGGCTGCGCCAGCAGTACTGAGGGCGAACAGCTGCTCCAGATAGATGGCAACCCCATCTTCGTCCGAGCTCAGGGTCTGCTCATGTGCCGGCAAGGCGAGCTTGAGGCGGTCGTGGGCATTGCCCATCACAACGCCACGACCCACCATGTCCAGCATCTCGAAGTCGTTCATGCCATCCCCGAACGCGACGGCCTGAGACATATCCAGTCCATGCTGTGCCAGCACGGCGCGCACGGCATTGCCCTTGTGCACCCCGGCGTGCATCACTTCGAGGCAGTCCGGCAGGGAGAAGGTGACGTTGAGTCGATCACCATAATGCTGGTTGAGGTGAGCCTCGATCCGCAGCAGTTTTTCGTGCTCGCCGATGTAGAAGACCTTGTTGACCTTGTCCATCGGGTGGGTGGCGAGGTCGGTGAGGCGGTAGGTGAAGCCGGACTCGTCATGGAATTGCAGCAACCAGGGCAATTCCTCTTCTACCAGCCACTCGTCGCCATAGTAGACATTGAGGTGAATGGAAGGGTCGCGATCCAGCGCGATCAACTCGGCGGCCACGGCAGCTGGCAGTGCCTGATTGAAGATGAGTTGATCCTGTTTGTCGTGCACCACGGCACCGTTGGAGGTGATGAGGTAGATGTCCAGCCCGAGCGTGTCGCGAATGCTGCGCACATCCACATGGTGCCGGCCAGTGGCCACCACGAACTTGATCCCCTGTTCGACCAGACGGTGCAGGGTGTCACGGGTGCGGGGGGAGATCTGGTGCTGCTTGTTGAGCAGGGTGCCATCGAGATCGGATACAACTACCTTGAACATCATTACCTCGGCATCAATTGAACGCCGGGGCAGTGTACCCCAGCGTTTTGCGTCACCCCATTTATTTAGGGATCCAAAAAATAACCAGCGCTAGAAGCGCTCGAAGAACGCCAGGGTCGCGCTCAGTGCGGCTTGACGCTGGGGGTCTGCCTCGATAAACAGCTCATGCCAGGCGCCCTCTATCCGCAGCGGCTTGCCCCCTTCACATCTGGCCTTGGCACAGAAAGCATCCTGGGCGGCATTGTCCACCACGCTGTCTTCCCCCGCCTGCAGCAGCAGCAGTGGCGTCTTGATCCGATCCGCGGCGGCAATGGCGGTATCTCCGGCGGCTATCCCTTCGCGGATCCAGTGGGCGGTCACCCCCCCCAGCTTGATTTGCGGGTGCTGTTCGTAGAGATGGCGAAACGCCTGATAGCGCGGCGCGCTGTGGCTCAGGCCATTATCGGCAAATTCGTGTGACTGGTAGCTGCCCTGGCCAGGACCATAGGGTGGTTCGCCCAGCCAGCTGCCGACCGTGTCTATGCTGGCCGCGAGCCCCTGTGCCAGCCATTTGGGCAGACCGCCGAGGTTGATGCCCATCATGGGGGAGGAGAGCACGGCCGCCTTGATATCATCCGGCCAGCGTTCCAGGTAAAGCGCCGAGATGGCACCGCCCATGGAGTGAGCCAGCAGGAACAGTTTGGCGGGCTGGTCTGCCATGATGACCTGGTCGTGGAACTGTTTGAGATCCACCACATAATCTTCGAAATCAGCAACATAGCCTTTCTGCTTGTCGGCCAGCATACGGTCGGACAAGCCCTGTCCCCGGTGATCGATGAGGTAGAGGCTGTAGCCCTGACGCCACAGATCCCAGGCCAGTTCCTGATACTTGAGATAGCTCTCGACCCGACCATTGACGATGACGATGGCGCGATCCACCTTGGCCTGTCGCAGGGTTGCATAGCGGATGGTGACGCCGTCTCTGGCCTTGAACTCCCCCTCGATAGCATGTGTACGCCAGAAGTCGGGCAGCGTTTGCTGGTAAAGCGCGGGGACCTCGGCTTCGGATGTCAGCGGATAGGGATTGGTCACGGCAAGGGCTCCGGCAGAAAACAGGGTCAGTGCCAGCAGGGGCAGACAGTTAAATTTCATCGGTTGGATACTCCATATCCTGGGGATCTTCCTGTTGTGCTGCCCAGCCCTTGCGGGTCAGCTGCATCCGTTGCCACCAGGCCTCGTCCGCCAGGATCTCGCCGGCCGGGCCGAGCTGGGGATAGGGCATCTCTTTCTCTTTGCAGAGCTGGGCATAGATGGGGTAGCCCCCCTCGAACAAGATAATGTTCTGCTCTTCAAGCGTGAGGGGACAGCCGCGCTGATAGCAACCGGCCAGCTCGCGCTGGCGCTGGGCCTCGTAGAGGATGGCGGCGGCGGCCACCGAAACGTTGAGGGACTGCACCATGCCCACCATGGGGATGACGATATGGTGATCGGCCAGCGCCAGCGCCTCTTCACCGATGCCGTGTTTCTCCTGACCCACCAGAATGGCGGTGGGTCTGGTGTAGTCGATGGTGCGAAAGTCCACAGAGCTCTCCGAGAGGTGGGTCGCCACTATCTGCATGCCGGAGGCTTTCAGCTCGGCCACGGCGCTGCCGATATCCGGGTGCAGCTTCACATCCACCCAGTTCTGGCTGCCGCGGGCCGTGCCCTTGCGCTTGTGGATCCAGGTCTTGGGCCAGACGGCATGCACCCTGTGGATGCCAATCGCATCGGCGGTACGCACTATGGCGGCCAGGTTGTGAGGTTTATGAACCTCTTCCATGCAGACGGTCAAGTCGAGCTGACGCTGGGCCAGCATGTCGGAAATCCGTTTAAATCGTTCAGGAGTCATATCAGTTTCTATAGGGTGAGGCGGGTGTGCCAAGAGTGCGCAGCAAGCGGGTTGAGCCGGGTTGAGGCTGGGTCAGTATGATACTGATTTGCTTGAGGCATTCGGGGATCATGGCTTGTCTCTATAAAAGCAGCAGGCGGCTTGCGCCGCCCGTTTTCAGTTCTTTTGTCGGCTCACCTTGAGCACATTGGGCATTACGCGGATCTTGCGCATGATGTTGGCCAGGTGGATGCGGCTCTTGGTGGTGATGAGCAGGGTGACCAGATAGACACGGCCATCCTTCTCTTCGGTGCTGATGGCGTGAATGTTGGCGCCGGTGGCGGCAATCACGTTGGCCAGCTCGGCCAGCGCACCCTGATGGTTGACTATCTCTACGCTGATGCCAGTGCGGAATTCCTGCTCCTGATCCTTGTCTACCTCCCACTGTACCGGCAGATACTTGTCCGGCTCGCGGCTGTAACCCTTGATATTGCGGCAGGCTTCCTGGTGGATCACCAGCCCCTTGCCCGGGCTTATGTGGGCAATGATGGCATCCCCAGGGATCGGGCGGCAACAGTTGGCGAAGGTGACCAGCATGCCGTCGGCACCCTTGATCGGCATCTTCTTGCTGCTGGATTTGGGCTGCTCTTCCGGCGGCAGTTCGCCCAGCATGCGGCGTGCCACCATGACGCTCATGGCGTTGCCTAGGCCCACATCGGCCAGCAGACCCTGCAGGTTTTCGTGTTTGGTATCGGCCAGCACCTGCTTGATGCGGGGTTCCGGAATGTCTTCGATGTTCTTGGCGCCAAGCGCATGGTTGAGCAGGCGGCGGCCCAGCACCACAGACTCTTCGGTGCGCAGGTTCTTGAGGAACTGGCGGATTTTGGATCTGGCCTTGGTGGTCACCACGAAATTGAGCCAAGCCGCATTGGGACGGGCACCCGGTGCCGTGATGATCTCTACCGTCTGCCCCGAATAGAGCGGGCTGCTAAGGGGGTAGGGATGTCTGTCAACCCGTGACCCCACACAGGCATGGCCGATATCTGTGTGTACCGTGTAGGCGAAGTCCACCGGCGTGGCACCCGTGGGCAGCTCCATGATGCGACCTTCGGGAGTGAACACGTAGATCTCGTCAGGGAACAGGTCTGTCTTGACCCCTTCGATAAATTCAAAGGAGCTGCCGGCGCTCTGCTGCAATTCCAGCAGGCTCTGCATCCAGCGCTGGGCGCGGATCTGGGCGGTAGTGCCCGAGCTGTCGCCATCCTGCTTGTAGGCCCAGTGAGCAGCAACCCCTTTATCGGCCATCTGATCCATGAACTCGGTGCGGATCTGCACCTCGACCGGTACCCCGTGCGGCCCCACCAGCGAGGTGTGCAGCGACTGATAGCCGTTGGTCTTGGGGATGGCGATATAATCCTTGAAGCGACCGGGGCGCGGCTTGTAGAGGCTGTGCATCTGCCCCAGCACCCGGTAACAGGTATCTATGTCCTTCACTCTGACGCGAAAGGCGTAGATATCCATTACCTCATGAAATTGCAGCTCTTTTTTCTCCATCTTGTTGTAGATGGAAAACAGGTTCTTCTCGCGGCCGCTCACCTGGGAATCGATGCCGGCCTCATGCAGGCGGCCCTCGATCTCGCTCTGGATGGAGTCGATGATTTCACGGCGATTGCCGCGGGCGCGGCGTACCGATTCTCGCAATACCCGTGAGCGCATGGGGTAGAGCGCCTCGAAACCCAGCTCTTCCAGCTCGTTCTTCATGGTATGAATACCGAGGCGGTTGGCGATGGGGGCGAAGATCTCGAGGGTTTCGCGGGCAATGCGGCGGCGCTTGTCCGGCCGCAGCGAACCCAAAGTACGCATATTGTGGGTGCGGTCGGCCAGCTTGATCAGGATGACCCGGATATCCTGGGTCATGGCCATCACCATCTTACGGAAGTTTTCGGCCTGAGCTTCCTTGCGATCGCGAAACTTCAGCTTGTCGAGCTTGGAGACACCGGCCACCAGTTCGGCGACGGCATCGCCAAACAGTGCGGCCAGATCGGCCTTGGTCACGGGGGTATCTTCGATGACGTCGTGCAGCACTGCGGCCATCAGGGTTTCGTGATCGAGTCGCATGTCGCCGAGAATGCGGGCAACGGCAACCGGGTGGGTGATATAGGGTTCGCCACTGGAACGCATCTGTCCCTGGTGGGCATCACGGGCCACCACATAGGCTTGCCTGAGCTTCTCAACCTGCTCTGGAGGCAGGTAGGAACTGGCTATTTCTTTAAGATTTTCAAATAAATACAAGACAGTCCCCGCAGCGGTGAAACGGCAATCCGTGGAATTGAGGAATAGTCCTGAGTTTGCGAGGTTTTCGAGCGGTTGTAAATGGGAAGAACAGTCGGCACCCGGGCGGGCGCCGACCATGGGAAATTACTTACTTAACCGCGGCCTTCGGCGATGGCAGCAACGGCTGCCAGTTCGGCGGCTTCCTGTTCTTGCTGCTCGTAACGGTCCTGAGTATCCATCACTTGATTGTTCACCAGACCCAGTTCGATCTCGCGCAGGGCGATCACGGTCGGCTTGTCGTTTTCTTCGTCGACCAGGGGATCTTTGCCTTGAACCGCGATTTGGCGGGCGCGGCGGGCGGCGACCAGCACCAGGTCAAAACGGTTACCTACCTGTTTTACAGCATCTTCTACAGTAACGCGTGCCATGCAGGACTCCAGTGTTTGGGCTTTCTGTGTTTAAAAAAGCAGTGTTTAAAAATGACGCAAAAGTTTACTTGTTTTTGGCCTATTCTGCCAGTAGCTGTTGCAGCAAGTTTTGTTGTGCCTGCTGTTGCTGACGCATTTCCAGCCGTTGGCACTCAATAATGGCCCTGAGTTGGAACAGTGCCAGCTCAAAGTCCTTGTTGATAATGACATAGTCATACTCGTCGTAGTGCACCATTTCGGCAATGGCTTTCGCCATCCGGCCGGCAATCACCTCGGCGCTGTCCTGACCGCGCCCGATCAGGCGCTGTTCCAGCTCGGCGCGGCTGGGGGGCAGAATAAAGATGGATTTGGTCGGCATCTGCTCACGGATCTGGCGGGCGCCCTGCCAGTCGATGTCGAGGAAGACGTCGATCCCCTGAGCCAGGCAGGCTTCAATGGCGGCGCGAGAGGTGCCGTAATAGTTGCCAAATACCTCTGCCCACTCCAGAAAGTCACCGCGTTCGATCAGTTCCTTGAACTCTTCCACCTGCACAAAGTGGTAGTGCACCCCGTTCTTTTCGCCGGGACGAGTGGCGCGGGTGGTGTGGGAAACCGACAGTTGCATCTTGCCAGCCGGGTTGTGTTTGGTCAGCAAGGCATTGAGCAGGCTGGATTTACCCGCCCCGCTCGGGGAGGAGATGATATAGAGAGTGCCTTGTTGCGCCATGTCATTACCTTATTATCTAGACCTGCGTTTTGGTTGTAGCAGAGGCCGCCGTCTTGTGCCCGAAAGGGAGACAGCCAAACGCAAAACGCAGGAAATTCTTGAGTCGGGAGGATGTAAAGGGGGCGAATTTTATCAGAAGGCGGCGGATAAAAAAACGGCTGGAATCATATTCCAGCCGATCAAAGTGTTCGTTGCTTGCTGCGGGAGCGTAACCCACATCGGCTGCCATTCTGCCCCGCCGGCGGGACAGGGGCCATCAGGTTATCCCTGCCTCATGGCTCGGAATTTCCGAATCGCCCTCAGCCGGGCAGGTGACGATCGGCGCAGAGCCGGTCAAAGGTAGCAATGACCCTCTCAATCCCTATCTTACCCATGGCATCCGGATCCTTGAGGCGGGTGCGCCAGCCGAGCTCGGCCAGCGGCTTGCCGGTTTCCTGTTCGATCAGTTCCTGATAGACGCTGACCACGTAGTCACGGCACAGATAGGGGCCGGTGCGAGCCGGGTTGTGGTGGGCGTAGAGGCCGATGACAGGTGTGCCTACCAGGGTTGCCATGTGGGTGGGGCCCGTATCCGGGGCCAGCACCAGGCTCGCTTCACCAATCAGGGCCAGCAGCTGTTTGAGGTTGGTCTGCCCCACCAGATCCACCGGTTTGCTCTGGCTCAGCCGCTGTATGTCGGCCGCCAGATCCCGCTCCAGTTTGGCCGGGCCGCCGCACAGGTAGACCTGAAAGCCCTTGTTGGCCGCGTGATCCGCCAGTGCAGCATAGCCTTCGGCAGTCCAGTTCTTGAATGCCTTGCTGGCGGCGGCGCAGATGAGCAGAGTCGGTTTGCCGCCGATTTTCTCCCTGGCCCAGATTTTATGTTCGGCGCTGATGGGCAGTTGCCAGTCCGGCGTCAAATCCTTGATGCCGAGCTCTTTGGCAAAGGCAAGGAAACCGTCCAGTACATGGGGAGACGTGGGGGAGGGACCCCTGTGGTTGGTGAACAACCACTGACCGTCGTTGGCGCGCGCCTTGTCGAAACCGAGTTTGACCCTGGCCTTGATACCGAGCGTCGCTATGCTGGCGCGCATGGCCGCCTGCAGGTGGAGCAGCGCATCGAACTTGCGTCCCTTGAGGGTGCGCCACAGGTCGAGATAACCGCGCCAACCCTTGCTCTTGTCAAAGGCGATCACCTCGACCCCGGGCAAGTCGGCAAACAGGGTCGCTTCGATTTTGCCGGTGATCCAGGTGATGCGAGTCTGGGGCCAGGCCCGCTGGATGACGCGCACCAGCGCCAGCGCGTGGCAGCAATCCCCGATGGCGGAGAGCCGCAGTATGCAGATAGAAGAAGGCGGCGTTTGGAACAGCGGCATGATGTGGCGCAATGGTGGAAAAATGGATGGATGGCATTATGCAAACTCCCCTGTGGATTGTAAAATTGCGCGCAACTGGCAGTCGGTACTGGCCCTGATCCTTACAAGGTGCACGGGTCCGTGCTGGCAAGCCGCCTTATCGTGAATCGAACCATTGCGATTACTGACCGACCGGAATCACCAAGATGCGAATACAGACCGAACACAACCAGATCTGCTGGTACGCCGAAGGGGTTTTTCGTGACCCTTCTCCCGAGCTGTTTGATCCGGCCTGGTGGCAGACACATCGCCAGGTGGTGGGTTCTGCCATAGGACGCGGTGTGACCTGGTTCGTGAAGGATGAATCCCGTCATCTGGTGCTGCGTCATTACTATCGTGGCGGCATGGTGGGCAAGGTGGTGCGGGATCGCTTCTGGTTCGAGGGGGTGGAATCCAGCCGGGCCATGGCCGAATACACTCTGCTGGCCAAGTTGAGCGAGCAGGGCTTGCCGGTGCCGCGCCCGTTTGCGGCCCGCATGGTCAAGCAGGGCCCCTTCTATCGCGCCGATATCCTTATCGAACGCATTCGCGGTGCCAAGGACCTGGTGGCCCTGCTCAAGCAGGGGCCGATCGCCGACCAGGTGTGGCACAAGGTAGGTCAGACGGTGCGCCAGCTGCACGATGCGGGTGTCTATCATGCGGATCTCAACAGCCACAATCTGCTGCTCGACAAGGAGGGCAAGGTGTGGGTGATCGACTTCGACAAGGGGGCGATCCGTTCCCCGGGCAGCTGGCAGCAGGCCAATCTGGAGCGGCTGCAACGCTCCTTCAGTAAAGAGTCCCAATTGCACACCAGTTTTCACTTCGTGCCGGAAAACTGGCAGGCGCTGATGAGCGGTTATCAGGGAAAAGCGAGCTGACCCTGTTGCTCGGCGCAAGAGCCAATGTTACTTATTGAGCAGGTATTCAGATTCGGTTTCGAGGCATTCGATGGACATGCTCAAGGCTCCCCTGAGGGAAGTGGTCACCCGGTTTGATCCGACGCTGATGGCGGATGCCATGGCTCTGCTGGAGGCGGGACTCTGGAGCTGGAGCCCGCAACAGGGTGTGCAGCGGGATCTCTCCTGTCTGCGTCTGCTGGGATTGAATGAAACCGGTCTGGACGATCTCGGCTGGCTGGAACGGGTGCATCCCGACGATGTGGCTGTGCTGCAGGAGGCTCTCGCTGCCTGTCAGAGCGGGCGAGTGCCCCAGATCCGGCTCGAGTACCGCATCCTGCATCACGACGGTCATTACGTTCGGCTGGAAGAGCGGGCCCGGCGCGATGTTCACGGTCAGGTGTTGGGGGTGGTGCGCCTGCTCGAGTCACAGCCGGTGGCGGAAGAGCGGCATGGCACGGATCCCCTTACCGGACTGGAGAGCCGAAGCCACTTCGAACAGCTGCTCGACGAGCGGCTGGCGACCGAGAGCGGCAGTTTCAGCCTGTTGCAGTTTACCGTCGACCACAGTGCCAAGATCCAGCAACTGTTTGGCGAAGCGGCCTGTGATGCCATGCTGGCCAAGCTGGCGCGCATGGTGCGCCACGAGCTGCGGCGGGAAGATCCCTTCGCCCGCTGGGACCAGGACGGTTTCATCCTGATGCTCTCCCAGACCGATCGCTTGAGTGGCCTCGAGATTGCCGAGCGATTGCGCCTCGAGATCGCCGATGCCAGCCTGCTGCCGCAGCGGCCTGTGACCGTCAGTGTCGGGCTGGTGCAGAGCCAGGCCGGCGAGCATATCGATCACTTGCTGGCCCGGCTGGCGACCTGCCACGGTCAGGCCAGACGGGAGCACAATGCCGTCGTTGGTTAATGCTTGCTCACGCTGGCGCGCTGACAGATCCAGAGGGAGGCCAGCATCAGCAGGCCGCCAATGGCCAGCCTGGCGAGATTGGTATCCTTGCCCCAGATCAACAGATTGACCAGCAGGCCCGCCGGGATCAGGGCGTTGTTCATGATGGCCAGCACACCGCTGCTGACCCTGGTCGCACCCTTGTTCCACAGGAAGTAGCCGAGGCCGGAGGCTCCCACCCCCAGCCAGAGCAAAATGCCCCACTGTAGACCGGAAGTCGGATACTGCGGCTTGCCCAGCAACCACCAGGCGGGCAGGGCGACAGCCAGTGCTCCCAGATAGAAGCAGCCGAATACCGCCTGCTGTGGCGGTTGCTGTGCTTCCCGTGCCAGCAGAACCTTGTAGCCCACTTGTCCCATGGCGAAGCTGAGGTTGGCACCCTGCACCACCAGGAATCCCAGTACATAGCTTTCGGTCAGCCCGTCGAAGCGGATGACGGCTGCCCCCAGCACCGCCAGCAGGGCGCCCCACAGATAAACAGGCTTGAAGCGGCGTTCCAGCAGGTCGTGCAGCAGAGTGACGTAGAGGGGGGTGAAGATGGTGAACACCAGCACTTCCGGTACCGTCAGCAGCAGGAAGGACTGGTAGTAGAACAGATACATGATGCCGAGCTGGATGGCGCCGAGTCCCATCAGCTTGAGTGCGAAATCAGGCCGCAGCCAGCGGCGTCTGAGGAAGGGCAGAAACACCAGACTGGCAAGGACGATGCGCGTCAGCACGGAGAAGTAGGCATCCACCTGGCCGGCGAGATAGACCCCGATCAGGCTGAAGGAGAATGACCAGAGCAGGGTAACCCCTATCAAATAGTTCATGTGTTTGATTTATCGTCAGTTGTCAATTTTGAGGGCGCTATGATGGCCGAGATGGAAGCTGTGATCCAGCGTTTATGGCACCAGTTGCCACAGATCCGCGCCTTTGCCTTCGAGGCAAGCAATGGTGCGGGGTCCGCGACTGACTGGTGTGGTCGTGGTGAGGGTGATGTGGAGGTGACCGATCATCAGGGAGGCTGGCTGTTCGCCGAGACGGGCCGTTACACCACGCCCCATGGCCGTGTACTGACCATGCACAACCGCTTCTGGTGGCAGCGCGGCGATCGGGGGATCCGTCTATCGCACCTGCGTTATGCCCAGCCGGTGGAATTGTTCGAGCTGTTGCCGCAAGGGGATGGCCGCTGGCTGACCGCCGAGCCGCATCTGTGTGGCCAGGATCACTACAGTGCCGAGCTGACCGAGAGCGACAGCGGCTTTCTGCTGAGCTGGGAGATCACAGGCCCGCGCAAGAATGAGCGGCTCAGCTATCGCTACCTGAGGTGACCCTCAAGTCGGGCACCTGTCCAATCCAAGATCATGAAAATGCAGAAATAAAAAAACCGGCGCAAAGCGCCGGTAGAGGGGACAAATCGGAGGTTTTTTTAAAACGGTCCCAAAAACAGGAGAGATACACTCTCGTCACACATTCAGAGATGGATGTCAGACACTCAACGCATAGCTCAGCATGGCTTGCAGCTTGCTGTCGAAGAACCAGGGCAGCAGCACCATCAGCAGGCCGAGCAGGCCGGCCAGCCGGTGGCGATATTGCCAGCCGGCAATCAGCACCAGGCCACCACACAAGGTGGTCAGGATGCCTGACATAGGGCAGCCTCCCGCTGGGCGCGTCGTTGCTGTGCCCACTGGTTCAGCGCGACCGAGCCCAGGATCAGGGCCAGTGCCACACCCGTGGTGGACTGGATCTGCTCGCCGAGGAACATGGCACCCAGCATGACGCCGAACAGCGGCACCAGATAGTTGCTGAAGGAGGCAAAGGTCGGGCCCGCCTTCTGGATCAGCGCCATGTAGAGGAAGTAGACCAGACCGGTACAGAAGACACCCAGCACGACAACGGCGCTGATGGCATGCTGGCTCGGCATGGTGAGCGCACTCAGATCGGTCAGGAAGGGGGCCGCCAGCATCAGCTGGATAGCCGAAGAGATCAGTATGTTGCGCGCCACCACCACAGGGTGGTCCTTGGCGAAGCGCTTGATCATCAGCAGGCCGATGGCAAAGCAGCTGGCCCCGAACAGTATGGCCACGGCGCCGAGCAGGCCGGCGTTCATGCCGTTGGCCAGTTTCGGCCAGAACAGCACCAGCACACCGATGAAGCCGATGATCACCGAGACCAGACCGCCCTTGGTGATTTTTTCACCGGAAAGCAACAGGGGGGCCATCAAGATGGTGACAAAGGGTATACAACCCATTACCACGGCGGCGATGGCGCTATCCACATACTGTTGACCCCAGGCCACCATGATGAAGGGCAGGGTGGCATCGAGCAGGGCGATCAGCATGTAAGTGCGCCATGGTGTGTGCTCGCTCTTGAGACGCATGAACAGGCAGAGCAGACCCAGGGTCAAGCTGCCGCACAAGGCTCGTCCGGCCGCCACCATGATGGGGGGCAACTCGGTCACGGCCTGATGCATGAAAATGAACTGGGAGCCCCACAACAGGCCAATCGCCAGCAACAACAGATAGCTACGCATGTTAATCTCCGATGTAATTCGCCAGCGCATTCTATGCAATCTGCTACTATGCCAAAAATGAATTGTCGTCATTCAACTATGGCAGATATCGATGGAACTCCCTCTCTCCCGCCTCGACCTCAACTTGCTGACCGTGTTCGACATGCTGATGCAGGAGCGAAACGTCACCCGCGCCGCCGAGCGTCTGCACCTCTCCCAGTCCACCGTCAGCCACGCGCTGGGGCGGTTGCGGCAGGCGCTGGATGACCCCTTGTTCGTCATGAGTCGGCGCGAAATGATGCCGACCGAGCGAGCCAAGACCCTGGCGGGACCCGTGCGTCAGGCGCTGGCCATGCTGGAACAGGGATTGCGGCAGGCGGAGGGGTTCGATCCCGCCAGCGCGCGGCGGATCTTTCGCATCGCCACCCCGGGTTCGGTGGAGCACGGTCTGGTACCGGCGCTGGTGGAACAGCTGCACCGACAGGCACCACACTGCCGGCTGGAGGTGTGCGAGCTGGCAGACAGTGACTACGAGCGGGAGCTGGAGAAGGGGGAGCTGGATCTGGTGATCGGGTTCGCCGATGCCAATCACTTCTCGCCCCGGCTGTGGCGCGAGCCCTGGTTCAACAACCCGCTGGTCTGTTTGTCACCGCTGGGCAGTGAGTTGCCCGAGATGCTGGGGCCTGCCGAACTGGTCAGCCGCCCTCACATCCATACCTCCAGCTGGGGTCACAGTCAGGCCATGGTGGATCTCTGGCTGGCCCGTTTCGGGGTTGAGCGTGAGCTGGGGGTGCGGCTGCCGAGTTTTATGGCGGTACCGCCGCTGATGGCGACCGGCCGCTATCTGGTGGTGGTACCCGAGATGATAGGGCGCCACTTCTGCCGCTACTACCCGCTGCGCCTGCATCAGCTGAACCCGGATATCCCCATCGTCTACCTGATGGCGGGCCACCCGCTCACCGCCCATGACCAGGCCATTGGCTGGTTCAAGGGGTTGCTGCACCGACTTGCCTTCGAGCGCTATGGCGCGGATGCGCTGGGCAGTGTGGCCCAGCGCAGTGCGGATCAACCCAGCCCGGCGAAGTAATCCAGCCCCATGGCACTTTTCACCTCCGCCAGTACCTCGTCGGTAAGTAGACGGGCCTGCTGGGTGCCTTGCTGCAACAGGGCCAGTAGCTGCCGCTTGTCGGCAATCGCCGCCTGGCGCCGCTCCCGCATGGGGGCGAGCAGGGTCTGCAGACAGTCGTTCAGCACCTGCTTGCAACGCATGTCGCCCAGCCCGCCGCGTTGGTAATGGGCTTTCATCTCGGCCACCAGCGCCTTGTCCGGGTGGAAGGCATCCAGATAGGCGAACACAGTATTGCCCTCCACCTGACCCGGATCGCTCACCTTGAGGTGATTGGGGTCTGTGTACATGGCGAACACCGCCTGTTTTACCTCTTCCGCTGACATGCCGAGCTCTATGGTGTTGCCGAGGGATTTGGACATCTTGGCCTTGCCGTCGATGCCGGGCAGGCGGCCGGTATCGCTCAGGATCGGCTGGCACTCGGTCAGCACTTCCTTGCCCACTAGGGCGTTGAAGCGGCGCACTATCTCGTTGGTCTGCTCCAGCATGGGCAGCTGATCCTCGCCTACCGGCACATGGGTGGCGCGAAAGGCGGTAATGTCGGCGGCCTGGCTGACCGGGTAGACCAAAAAACCCGCCGGCAGGCTGCGCTCGAACCCTTTCTGCTGGATCTCCGCCTTGACGGTAGGGTTGCGCTCCAGTCGGGCGACGCTGACCAGATTGAGGTAATAGGTGGTGAGCTCGGCGAGGGCGGGCAGGGCGCTCTGCAGGCAGAAGGTGGTCTTGGCCGGGTCGAGACCGACCGCCAGATAGTCGGCCATTACCTCCAGCACGTTGTCAGTCACCTTGGCCGGGTTGTGGCCGTTGTCGGTCAGCGCCTGCAGATCGGCGATCATCACGAATTGGCGGTAATGGTGCTGGGCCTCGACGCGCTGGCGCAGTGAACCGACGTAGTGGCCTATGTGCAGTTTGCCGGTGGGACGGTCGCCGGTCAGTATGATGGGGTTGTGCATGTCACTCTCTCCAGTTGGGGTGGGCCGGGAGGCGACAAAGGGATAAAAACAATGACCACCTCTCGGCGGTCACGGTGTTTTCTTTGGAAAATTTTACATAGAAAAGCAGTGCCGCCTGTTTATAAGCAGCACCACCAGTAGTTGTGATTGAAGATGGTCATATTCATGGCAAATAAAACTACGCCAGTTTGATCACTTCTGCAAGGGAACGACCAGCAGGTCGCAGGGTACCGTATTCATCAGCTGACGGGCGCTGGAGGTAAGCAGGCTCCAGAAGCTTTGACGATGGCCGCACACCAGCAGGTCTATCTGGTAATCCTTGACCGCCTGGTTGACCCGTTCGCTCAGATCACCGCAGATCACCAGCTTCTTCTCGATGGGGTAGTCCACCGAGGCCAGGAAGGTCTCCAGCTTCTCTTTCGCTTCGGCGATCACCTGATCCTGCACGTTGTCGATGTCGATATCGATCATCTCGGTGTAGAGATCCTTGAGGTCCACATCAACATGGATCACGGACAGCTTGGCGCCGTTGGAACGGGCCCGATCAACCGCCTTCTCGATCACCTTGCGGTTATCTTCCGACAGGTCGATAGCGGCCAGTATGTGTTGGTAATAGGTTCCATTCATGGGAATTCTCCTCACTGATCCTGAGTTCACTATACCAATGTCTGATGAAACTAAAATGGCGTTCTCGACACAGTTTTGGGATTTAAATGAGTTTCTTATGGGGCTTCTTCTATGTCATGCGTCATAAATTGTCTATAAATCGAACAGGAGTTTGACCTGAGTCACACCCCTCGACTTGCCCGGCGAGGGTGGCAGGCATAGGATGTGCCCGTGCTTCGCAATGAACACAAAACAATAAAAAGCATCTGAATACCGCTTTGGGGAGCCTCGCGCTCCCTCTTGTTTTTCTGCCCCCTTACTGCCCATATCCCGCCCGACATCAAGGTAATCCGCAACTTCTTGGTTATGCTGTAGCCAGTTCCTTTGGAGATCCCGTCATGATCATTCATCCCCAGATCCAGGGTTGCGTTGCCCGCAACTGTCATCCCATCGGCTGTCGGGCCGCCGTGTTGCAGCAGATATCCAGCGTCAAAGCTGCGGGCAGTTTCAACGGGCCCAAGCGGGTGCTGGTGCTCGGGGCCTCCTCTGGCTTCGGGCTGGCTTCCCGCATAGCGCTGACCTTCGGCGCCGGTGCCGATTCCGTCGGTGTCTCGTTCGAGCGGGGCCCCTCCGACAAGGGGCTCGGCAGCGCAGGCTGGTACAACAATATCTGGTTTCGGCAGGCGGCGGAGCAGGAGGGGCGCGTCGCCGTCAATCTGATAGGCGATGCCTTTTCCGATGCCATGCGCCAGCAGGCCATCGACACCATTCGCCAGCAGCTGGGGCAGGTGGATCTGGTGATCTACTCGCTGGCCAGCGGTATCCGGGTATTGCCGGATGGCCGTCAGGTGCGCTCCGCACTCAAGACCACAGGCCAGCCTTTCAGCGGCTGGGGGCTGGATCTGGAGCAGGACAGGCTGGTGCAACAATCCCTGGCGCCCGCCACCCCGGAGGAGATCCGCGACACAGTCACCGTCATGGGCGGCGAGGACTGGCAGCTCTGGATGCTGGCGTTGCAGCAGGCCGATTGCCTCGCCCCCGGCGCCCGGACCGTGGCCTACTCCTACATAGGCCCGGAATCCACCTATCCCCTCTACCGGGATGGCACCATCGGCTACGCCAAGGAGCACCTGCATGCCACCGCCGAGGCCATCAACCTGCAACTGGCAGAACTGGGCGGCCACGCCTGGGTGTCGGTTTGCAAGGCGCTGGTGACCAAGGCGAGTGCCTATATCCCTGTGCTGCCGGTTTACCTCGGCTTGCTGATGGGGGTGATGAAGGAGCTCGGCGTGCACGAGGGCTGCATCGAGCAGATGCAGCGGCTGTTTGCCAGCAAGATGTATGGGCCGCAGGGCGTGGTGGCCGATGGCAACCGGCTGATCCGGATGGATGACCACGAGCTGGACCCGGCCATTCAGGCCGCCGTCTCGACACTCTGGTCCAAGGTGACGCCGGACAACTTCCATACCCTGGGGGATTTTGCCGGCTTGCGGCAGGATTTCATGCAGCTCAACGGTTTTGAGCTGCCCGGTGTCGACTATGGGGCGCCGGTGGATGTGGCGTCCCTGACCGAGCTGGTGCCCTGATCCCGCCCGGCTGGTCAAGTTATCCTGGTTTCATTCTGCGCGGGTGGCCGTGCTCACTGACCGTCAGGCCACGCTGCTGGTCAGTTCATCCTGCGCCGAAGGGGTTGTCGCCAATATGGTCTGGTTGCGGCCCTGGCGCTTGGCTTGATACATAGCCATGTCGGCGCGGTGGATCAGTGGGCCAAGCCCCTCATCAGCCTCTGAACGCCCCGCTATGCCGATGCTGATGGTCATGTGCGGTGTGTCCAGCTGGGAAATCCTCAGACGTAACTGCTCTGCCAGGTGCCAGCAATCCTCTGCCGCCAGTGGTACCGCCACCAGAAACTCCTCGCCTCCCCAGCGCCCTATCAGCTGTGCGTCCGGGGCCCAGTCGCTCAGCTCTCGCGCCAGCCGCTGGATGGCCCGATCACCCGCCTGATGCCCGTGTCTGTCATTGATCTGCTTGAAGTGATCGATATCTATGATGAGCAGGGTGAGCGGGTCTTCCAGTTGCCACTGGATGGCAAGCCGTTCCAGCAGGGCGCGGCGGTTTGGCAGCTCGGTCAGCTGATCGAAGGTGGCAAGCTTGTAGAGGTGGCGTGAGCTGCGGTGCAGCCTGTGGGTGGTGATGCCGAGCAGGAGCAGGGCGCCCGCCAGCAGGCCGACCAGCATCAGCTGGTAGTTGCGGGCGCTCTGTTGGTGCAGCAGCTGCTGGCGCTTGCGCTCGTTCTCCTCTTGCAGCACCCGGTTGTTGGCCTCGCTGCGGGCCAGATCCATCTCGGCCTGAAAGGTGGCGGCATGCTGGCTCAGCGCCTGATTGAAGTGCTGCTTGTAATCGTTCATGTAGGCGGACAAGGCCTCATAAGCCTCCGGATAGCGGCCCTGCTGGGCCAGCAGGCTGGCTTGCAATGCCTTGCTGCCGGCGCTGGGGTGGCCCTGGGACGTCAGCAGTTGCAACGCCAGCTGTATCTCTCCCCGGCCCTGCAATGCCTTGACCCGGGTCTCGAGCAGGCGTTCCCCCGCATCCTGATATCCCAACTGCTGATAGAGTGCCTGCGCTTCGTCCAGACTGCGCAGGGCTGCCGTCCAGTCACCCTGGGCGTTGAGCGCCATGGCCTGATAGCCGAGGATGATGGCGCGGTAATCCGGCGCCAGATGAGGGGTAGCCAGCAGGCTGTCGAGCAGTTGTCTGGCCTGGGTGGGGCGATCCGTGTCTATGTAGAGCCGTGCCATGTTGGCTTTGATGATGGTCTGGCTGTTTGGCTCGTCCAGCTGCACCATCTGCTGCAGGGCTTCCCGATAATAGGTTTCCGCCTCTCTGGGCAGACTCAGGTCGGCATAGAGGTTGCCCAGGGTCATCAAGAGGCGGGCTGAGTCCAGGCTGGCAACCGGTTTGTCTCGTGCGGATTGCTTGAGGCGAAAGGCAGTCTTGAGTTCGGCGATCGCCTCTTTCAACTGCTGGGTGCGATAGAGTGCCAGCCCGTTCAGGGCATGCCATTCAGATGCTTGCATTGGGTGGTCGATAACGGCTGGTTTGAGCCGGGCCAGCAGGCGGAGGGCTTTATCAGGGGCCTCTGTATCCAGGATCAGGGCAACCTCTTGCAGCTGAAAATCCAGCAGGCGCAGGGGTTGCTGCTGGGCACTGGCCAGCTCGCGGGCTCTGGCGTTGTCGAGCAGGGCCTGCGGATAGTGACCCAGGGCTGCCTGGGCCAGGGCTCTGGCATAAAACAGCTCCATATCCTGCTGCGGGTTGGCATCGAGGCGTTGCAGATAGCCGACGGGATCGCGCGCCGCCTGCAATTCAGCCTCTTCCAGCAAGGAGGGAGCGGCCTGCAACTGGGTTATCCAGAGCAGTGCCAGTGCCGTTATGAATCTCATTGAATCCTTTCCCTGACCACTGGCGCCATCATAATGGCTGAATCCACGTACACCATGTTTCTTTGCTTCTCTATACCTGTATGGGGGATAGGATGAGGCGAAAAACGGTCACAACTGAGCAGTTTGGCCGCCGTATCTGGTTGATTCGTGTTAAAACAGTGGCGACAATCGTGATCAAATCACAGTGGAGAATCAGCATGTTGGCAAAAGCCATGATCGAGAAGTTGAACGAGCAGATTAATCTTGAATTCTATTCCTCCAATCTCTACCTGCAGATGAGCGCCTGGTGTGAGGACAAGGGTTTCGAAGGTGCCGCCACCTTCCTGCGCCAGCACGCCGTCGAGGAGCGCCAGCACATGGAGCGTCTGTTCACCTACGTGAGCGAGACCGGCGCCATGCCTATGCTGGGCGCCATCGATGCGCCTCCCCACGAATTCAAATCCCTGGGCGACATTTTCCGTAACACCCTCGAACACGAATATCACATCACCCAGTGCATCAATGGCTTGGCTCACGTGGCATTCACCACTCAGGACTACTCCACCTTCAACTTCCTGCAGTGGTACGTGGCCGAGCAGCATGAAGAGGAGAAGCTGTTCAAGAGCATCGTCGACCGTCTGTCGCTGGTGGGCGAAGATGGCAAGGGTCTCTACTTCATCGACAAGGAGCTGGCCGAGCTGGCCAAAGGTGCCCCCGCCAGCGTCATGGATGGCAACGCCTGATAGTCGTGGACACTTAGTGTTCACCCAGTACAATAACGGCCCCTTTATGGGCCGTTTTTTGTTTTTTACGAGTTGCCGTTGCGGTGGTACTTGGCAGGCATGATAACGGTACTTTTTATGGGCCGTTTTTTGTTTTTTACGAGTTGCCGTTGCGGTGGTGCTTGGCAGGCATGATAACGGTACTTTTTATGGGCCGTTTTTTGTTTTTTACGAGTTGCCGTTGCGGTGGTGCTTGGCAGGTACAATAACGGTTCTTTTTATGGGCCGTTTTTGTTTTTTATGGGTTGCCGTTGCGGTGGTGCTTGGCAGGCATGATAACGGTTCTTTTTATGGGCCGTTTTTTGTTTTTTATGAGTTGCCGTTGCGGTGGTTTTTTTGGTCGCGTGTTTGGCCGTCTGATGAGTAGGGCAGTGATGATGCAAGTGGATGTGGTGGTGATCGGGGCCGGTGCGGCCGGTTTGATGTGTGCCCAGCAGGCGGGTTATCGTGGGCGCTCCGTGCTGGTGCTCGACAACGCCAAGAAGCCGGGTCGCAAGATTCTCATCAGCGGTGGTGGTCGTTGCAACTTCACCAACCATCAGGCCGGGCCCCACGCCTTCCTCTCGGGCAATCCCCATTTCTGCAAATCGGCGCTGGCACGCTACACCCAGCAGGACTTCATCGACCTGGTGGACAGGCACGGGGTCAACTACCACGAGAAGACCCTAGGCCAGCTGTTCTGTGACGAGAGTGCCAAGGAGATAGTCGATGTGCTGCTCACCGAGTGCGACTGGGCTGGCGTCACCCTGCAGTTCCAGACCGAGATCCTGTCGGTCACCAGGACCGAGGCCGGTTTTGTGCTCGGTACCAGCAAGGGGGAGGTGAGCTGCCACTCTCTGGTGGTAGCCACTGGCGGCCTCTCCATGCCCAAGCTGGGCGCGACTCCCTATGGTTTCAAGCTGGCGGAGCAGTTTGGCCTCAATGTGCTGCCTACTCGCGCCGGTCTGGTGCCGTTTACCCTGCATCAAGCCGAGAAAGAGGCCTTTACCGATCTGGCGGGTATCAGCCTGCCGGTGGCGGTGACCGCCGAGGATGGCACCCGCTTCAAGGAGGCCATGCTGTTTACCCATCGCGGTCTCTCCGGCCCCGTCATACTGCAGATCTCCTCCTTCTGGCTGGCGGGGGAGAAGATCCATATCAACTTGCTGCCCGAGCTGGATATCTCGGCGGCGCTCAAGGCATGGGCGCAGGCCCATCCTGCCCAGGAGCTGAAAACCGTGCTGGGTCGCGAGCTGCCAAAGCGTTTCGTCGACAAGCTGGTGGAGCTGGGTCAGCTCAATAGCAAACCGATGCGCCAGTACAACGAGCGAGAGCTGGAGGCCATCGCCACCCTGCTGGGGGACTGGCAGATACTGCCGAACGGCACCGAAGGTTATCGCACCGCCGAGGTGACCCTGGGCGGCGTGGATACCAACGAGCTCTCCTCCAAGACCATGGAGGTGCGCAAGGTGCCCGGTCTCTACTTCATCGGCGAGGTGGTAGACGTGACCGGCTGGCTCGGGGGCTATAACTTCCAGTGGGCCTGGTCTTCCGGCTGGGTGGCCGGCCAGTACTGCTGATCTGCGACGGCCCTGTTCCCGGCGGCAGGAAAATTGGTATAGAGTGGCAGTTCACTATTTTATCCGGCGGGGCTGCCTGCCTGTTCTTGTTTGCTGGCGAGGTGGGAGATGTTTGAGAGTCTGGGTGTCGTCAATGTCTGGACCTATCTGGTCGGTCTCTTTTTCATCATCATAGCGCCGGGCCCCAACTCCCTTTATGTGCTGCGCACCGGCGCGAGCCGTGGCGTAGGTCCCGGTTATCGGGCGGCGCTCGGCGTCTTCGTCGGCGATGCCATCCTGATCTTCTGCGCCTACCTGGGGGTGGCCTCTCTCATCCGTACCACGCCCCTGCTGTTTACTCTGGTGCGCTACCTCGGCGCCATCTATCTGCTCTATCTGGGGGTGAAGATACTGCACGCCAATTTTGTCGCCAAGCGGGAAGGGCAGGAGTCGGTGGTGGACCTGGGCGAGCGTTACTTCTCCAAGGCGCTGACCCTGAGCCTCACCAATCCCAAGGCGATCCTGTTTTACGTCTCCTTCTTCGTGCAGTTCATCGATTTCAACTATGCCCACACCTGGCTCTCCTACCTGGTGCTGGCCGGCATGCTGGAAGCTATGAGCTTCGTCTATCTGACACTGCTGATCTTCGGCGGCACCCTGATGGCCCGCTTCTTCCGCCAGCGACAAACCGCCGCTCGCCTCGGCAATGGCCTCATCGGCCTCTTCTTCATGGGATTTGCGGCGAGGCTGGCGACCCTGTCGTCCTGAGCTTTTTCGATAGTTTTACCTGATGATGCCGGGGACCATCCGCGTAAGACCATTCTGAAACTGGCTGGTCACCCTTGTTAGGGGGCTGACGACCTGATCCAATAGGGTTTTTTGGATCCAGTTTCACCCATGGTGCGTCAATCTCTACTGCTGCTGGTCATGTTGACCACGACTCCCTTTTCAGCGGCCACTGAAACCTTCTCGTTCCAGAGTTACCAGCAGGGCGTGCTGCGTATGACCCTGATAAGTCCGAGTCTGGATGGGGAATTGCTGCTGCGCCGTGGTGAACAGTTTGAGCCTCTGAACAACATAGTACTGGAACGGCTTTTCACTTTGCGGGTGGCACTGCCCTGCCAATGGCTGACGGACGACAGCATTCTCTATTGGTCTTTACCGGGGCGACCGCTGCTCAGTGCAACCATTCCTGCCCAGTCCTGCGTCACTGCACCTTCGGCACCACCACCACTCCCCCCTGTCCTGATATATGAAAAGCAGGGTAAATGTCTGATCGACACAGGTGGGAATACCCTGTGGCGAGTGGCAACCGAGCTTGCCAAACGCAATCGAGCCAGTATCTACCAGAACGTTTACGCCATTTTTGTTACCAATAAACGGGCTTTTGCCGGCGAGGATATCCACCGCTTGCGCAGTCGCAGACTCTATTGCCCCGATCCCGCACTTGTTGACCATATAGAGCCAGAGCATGCCAGCCGGATGTTCAAAGAGACGGTCAGGTAGGTACGGGAGAAGGTGTTCTCTTGACCGAAAGTTCTTTAGTCGAGAGCAAGGGTTAATCTGGCCAGCAGTCCTTGCCTACAGGTATAAAGCGGGATTGATGCACGATCAGTTTCTGGTTACCTATCTGGCTGATCTTGGGGTTGCGATAGGTTTCTCCTGGTAGCAGGTATTTGTTGTCTGCCACGCTGTCGGGCTGATCACAGCCCTGTTTCACCATGAATTCAAAGAAGCTGTTGCCGGTATTGGTGATGCTGCCCGCCGCCTGATCGAGCCGGTATTCGAACCGCTCCTGCCGGGGACGCGCCACCAGAATGGATTGCAGCTCTATCTTAATGTCCAGCTTGCTTTTACGGCTCTTATCTTCATGGCCACCGGCTTGGGCTGCTGGCGACTCGATGAAGGTCACCCGGTAGTAACGCTCCTGATCGTCGGCAACCCCCTTATAGTAGAATTTGACGTTTTGCTGCTGTTTTGAATGCAGTACGAAGCGCTTGGGCGCATAAAGCAGCTCTCCCGGAGGCATGGCCAGCAGTTGCCCACTGGCCGTAGGGTTGCTGATCTTGGCCGCGCGAACCTCATAGATTTTGGGCGTGGTGCCATTGTTGGTTACGGTACGAGCCATGAACTCGTCTGTGGATTCAAGCACGGCAGTCATGGGACCTATATCGATGGCACTCACTGGCAACGCCAGTAAACACGTCAGTGTCAGCAGAGCTCTATAACGCATCCTCAACTCCTCACCCTAACGCCAGATCCCATTGATGGTAATGGTACCGCTTTGCTGGACATTTCCTTCCCACATATCGCCAGTCGTGGTGTGCTGTGTCATGGGATCCGTGAGATCGAATTCGAGTGCCAGTGTACGGAAACGGGTAATTCCTTTGTCACCATTGGGATCAGTCCATTCCAGGGGCGGTTGGCTATCCTGAATTCCCAGTGAGCGGATATCGACAGGGGTGCTGTCACAACGGATCGGGTGTTTATAATTATTCCCTTTCTGGGCTGAGTCGAACACCAACCGGGTTGGCACTGGTACGGCTTTTCCTGCTGTTATCTGATCGGTGGGGTAGAAGGTGCAGTGACCCTGGTAGGGACTACCGCTATCTTGTTTTACCGAGATATTAAGCGTATCGGCACTAGTTGGACCACTGTCCGAAATATTGTAGGGAAAGCGGAGAATATCCTTGCCAACTTCCCCCTCCCGGTAGGGATTCGTCACACCTTCGGAAGAGATAATTGACACGCTAAAGTCACGGGGCTTGATGACAATTTCAGTTGTGCCACTGAATTCGTAATAGCCGCTCTCCGGTGCATATCCGTTCTTCATGTTGAAGTTGATAAGATTGCGTGTCAGTTTATCCTGCAACCCCAGCCGTACGACCTGTTTGAAAAAATTGCTTGATAAAAATAGGTAGACGGAAGTGTGCCCCCGTAAATAGCTAACATTATAACGCCCCTCTTTATATGCCCAGTTTGTGAGGTTAGAGCTCATCTGCAGGTCGGCTCCACTGATGGCTGCATTGAGAGCACTATCCTTGATGTGTGTGTACATATAGGGTTCTGCATAACTCTGGCTTCCATCATCATTGAAGTTGTAATCCAGGAAACGGCACAAAATTCCGTTTTGTGTACCCAAACGATAGTTTTCACACCCTTGCGAACCGGGCAGGACATATGGACTACCATTGCTGTCTACGATCACTTCACTGATGGCATTGGTTTGTACGAAACGTAGATGCCCCGCCTTTTTGTGTTGCATCTTTCTTACGTACCAGTAGCCGCCGGTTTGGTCCTTGCAGCGAGCGCCTCTTGTTGCGTCATATTTTATGGTAGTGGCACACAGGTTCATCTCGCGGTTGAGGGTGGCACCAGTCGGCATGGTGCGCAGGTAATCAAAAAAGCTGGCGCTGAGTTTGCCATGTCCCCAACCGGCAGCTGCACCGATCAGTCCATAGAAACCCTGATCATCCACCACAGCTGGTTTATTGACGGACTCTGCTGTTTCAGGATCGCAGCGGGCATAGGTCATGATGCAGCGTTGGTTGAGATAGGGACGATGAATTGGGCCCGTCTCCCACATATCTACGTTCCAGTTATTAATGTCTGTGTTATAGCCATTGTCTACATATGCAAGACTGGCTTGGCCATTGCCTTTGAGGGATGTCCAGGCATTGCTCCCTGTCAAGCGTGGGTCCAAGCCGTCAGTCGGTGCTACAAACAGGTTGTTGTCCTCCTGATTTTCGATAAACAGGAAGTTCTTCAGTGGTGCATCAGGCCAGACTGTTTTGGATACAGCCGATTCACTGGTTTGACTCCAGCCGATTCCCAATAGCAAAAGCATGAGTGCCGCTTTGTTAGTATTCATCACTGATATCCTCTTGCCATTGCATAGGTTTGCAGACCACGGCAGATCACATCGCCCATCCAGACGGCACCACTCTGCTGTGCCAGATCCAGTTCGGCTTCGCAGAATTCGTTGCCATGCTTGAAGCTCAGTACCGGATTGGCCTTGTCCACATCCAGCGAAAACTCACCGGCCTCATTGGTGACTGTGGTGCCGATATGGTTGTCGATCCTGGCGTTGGCGATCACGCTGCCATCTTCGGCGCGTATGACGCCAAAGACGGTGACCATCTCCTTGACCGAGTGGGTGGCATCCAGTCTGGCCACGTTGCCGGGGAACAGGGTATAGCGCTGCTTGCCGGTGCTGATGTCATAGCTGTCTTTGGTGGTCTTGCTGTTGAGCAGCTCCACTTCGTACTCCTGAAAGGGAGATAGGGCGACAAAGGTCTTGCTGCCTTCTAGCGAGTGCTCCTGGCCATTGATTCTGGCGAGCATCTTGCCCTCCTTGCCCATGCCGGTGTCGATCAGCAAGCCTGAACCGGATCGGTTCTGGCTGGAGGCTAGGACCTCATCCCCAGTGGTGATAATCGAGCCGCGGGCCATCAGGTTGCCATTTACATCACCACCCGAACTGCGACCCAGGGTCAGGGTGCCTCCCGTCATGCTGTTTTCAAAACCCAGGGTACCGGAGAGGGATGGGTTACTGTTTTCCATGCCGTTGATGACTTTCGCACTGTTGAAGGACGCCGTATTGATGAAGCCCTCCATGCGTTTCTGATAACTGAGGTTGGCCGTGGTGTGGCCCTGCTCATTGCTGCTCATGCCCAGATTGAACAGGTTGTCGAACGGGATCGAATAGTCCAGCGTTATGCTCTTGTTGTTGAACCCGCTCAGGGTCGCGCTGTTGCTCTGCAGGCTGGTACGCAACCCCAGCTGACCATAACGACCGGTATAGAGGCTCTGATAATAGTCTATATAACTGCGGTCGCTCCCCTGCTCACGGTCATGAGTGGTGTTGAACGAGAGATTCCCAAGTTTGTCATACCAGCCCCCCAGGTTGATGCTGATGCCGGCGGTATAGAGATCCAGAGTGGCTGTGGTCAGCTTGCTGCCCGTGTCGAGTTTCTCCTGACTGAGCCAGAGTGAGACGTTGTCATGAACCTGTGCCGTCACGCCGGACGAGATCCGCCAGGAGGCATCAGAGGCCAACATGCCCTGCAGCTGGGTACTGACCCTGTCGGTCAGCTGCCAGCTGGCCTGACTCTCGCTGACCAGGGCATCCTTGAAGCCATAGCCGGTCAGGGTCAGGTTGGTGGTCTCGAAGGTGCGTGCCAATGACAACCCCAGCAGGGGTGAGTGGGAACCATCCTGGCTCGTTTCCATCAGTCCCCCCCAGGATTGCCAACCCCACTCCTGATCGAAGCCCAGGCTGTTGCCGAGCTTGGTGACGCGTTGGCTGCTGGATTCCGTCAGCCGGCCATCGATATGGATCTCGACCGTGACGCTGTAGGAGCCGTGGGGGAAGCGGCTGGTGTCGATGCGGTGGTTGCCTATCGAGAAGTTCTGCAGGCTGATCAGTTTGCCATCCCGATAGACCCGAACCTCACCCGCAGAGGGCATGAAGACCTGGATCGGGGTGGTGGATTCGCTCTCATTGACGGTACGTGAGAGGGCCTGATTGCCGTAAGAAAGCCCGTAGATCCTGCCTGTATTCAGGGCGGACACCCCTCCTAGCGTCTGGAGATCCCAGGTTGATACCATGCCGGCCGCAAAGCGGCGATCCTCGATATCCCGCTCATACATGGCGCGATAAAGGGCGCCGCTCTGGTTCGTTTCCCCCAGATTGTAGAGAGAACCATCAAGGTCCAGATGGTGTTCACTGTACCCCACCAGAGTGTTCAGCTGGGCGAAGTTGGTACTGGTGCTGTCTGCCTGGCGACTATTGGCAAAGGAGTATCCCAGGTTGTAGCGATTGACGCTGGTCAGTGCTTCAACGGAGGGAGTCAGGCTAGCTTTTGTGGTGTTGGCTTGCTTCTCGCCAAAGGCAGCCTTGGTGACCTTTATGGTCAGCAGCATGGCGATCAGATCCAGCTGCATGGTGGCGCTGTCGTTGATGACCAGCCGCCCGTCGCTGGAGAAGGTGCGCAGCTGATTCTGTTGCAACAGATCCACCAGCTCCTTGCGCAGGGCCACATCGCTTTGGCCCTGAGTGAAGTCCAGATTGAGCAGGTGCAGTGTGCCGTCCCGCAGGATCAGCGTGGCGTTGCCGATGGATTCTTCGGTGGTGGTGTCGAGCGCCAGAGCCTGATCCTGATATTGCAGCCTGACTGGTACGGCAATGCCTTCTGCCAGTGCGCTGGCAAAGCTGGCAGGAATGATGACATTGGCGATTTTGAGTGGTGCCGAGGCGCCGGCCGAGGCTGACATCATGATCAGCAGTGCGGCTGGCAACAGGCAGGCTTTTTTCAACATATCACGCACCATGGCTCTAAATTTCGGCAAAACAACACCGCCACTCGACCAGGTGGTAGAGGCAGTAAGAGAACAGCAGCGTTATTTGACGACGACGAATTCCTGACCCAGCCAGAGACCGATGTGGCTCCTGTCATGCTGAATATTGACCTTTTTAAAGTGGCGTTTTTTGCCCGGCAGGTCGTAATAGGTTTCTTTGCATTGCTCCTGGCTTTGTTTCAGGCAAGTGCCATAAGCAATGGTTCTGTATGAGGCATTCCCTTTATTGGTCAGGATGCCATCTTGCAGGGTGTAATCGAATTGCTGCTGGCGGGGGGTAACCACCAGGATGGTGCCTATCTGGGCAGAGGTGGTGGCGACTGCCTGACGGCGTTCGTTGCGCTGATCGTCCATCGACAAAGCGGTATCCAGCCAGCGAATGCGGTAGTAACGCTCCTTGCCATCCTGTGGACCCTTGTAAAAGAAGCGCACGTTGTTTTTGGCATTGGCGGGGAGCATCAGCCGGCTCGGCGACAGCATGAGTTCACCGTCTACCTCCATCGGCATCTCCTTTCCGCCCTCTTCCGGTGAGGAAATGCGAGACACAGATATGGTGATCAGCCTTGCTTGATCGCTTTCGTTCGCGATCTCTTTGGAAACGTCCTGGCTGCCAGCATCAATAAAAGTGGTAACCGAGCCGACGTTGATTGCCTGGCTGATTCCGGGAATAAACAGCATCCATGCCACTAGTATTTTCAGGTTCATGCGACCTCCAATGACTATAAGGGGCCCACTCGGGCCCCTGATTACCTGTGCCGAAGCAATTAGGACCAGTTGGCAACAAACTCGACGTTGACTTCACCGCTCCACAGACCGTCTGGCAGGGTGTCAAAGGCTGCATCTACACCGGCGCTGGTTGCACTCTCGATGATGAAGGTGAAGGCACCTTGTGCAGTCACATCTCCGGTGTAGCCTTGGGCGATGGGGGAGAGGTTGCCGCCGTTAATGCCGGCTGCCACATCGATCAGAGTCGAGTAGGCAGTGGTGGTGACAGGTACACCGGCCCACAGCACGCCGACATCGACTGTGGAGTCGCCACCCAGGTGATTCAGGGTGCCATTCAGCTTCTTGGCCTTCAGGGTAAAGTCGGTCGCACTGGCATCACCCTTGATGGCGACATCGAACAGGCCATCGACGGTATTGAAACCCTGGATCCCTTCGGCGTATTGGAAGGAGAGGCTGGTGAGCGGGGTGACAACCAGTTCAGAGGTGGTATCTTTTTTCGCTGTGGCTTTCCAAGTCGCCACGGCTGAGGCTTCTACGGCAGCATAAGAGGAGGCAGTAAAGCCGAGGCCAACAACGGTCAGTGCAAGCAGAGTCTTTTTCATGTTGATGTATTCCATATGTATTTTAATGAAAGCGGCTTTAGACCACTTGTTTTATTACCTACACCGAGGTGTATTCGTTTATCCCGCCCTCGAATCACCTTTCGTCAAGGGGGGAGGCAGAACACCGGAACGAAATGCCCATCTGGACTGCCTATCTTTTCGCCAACAAAGATAACTGCTTGACCTGTTTGAATCGATTTAATCATGCGTAGGAAAAATCCTAAAAGGTGCTTGTTACGTACAACTCTGGGTAGATAAAAATTTAAATACTATCCGCATCAATTTTTTAATTTAAATATTTGTTTTTTAAGTGTTTTACTGCTTACCTTGTCAAGGTCTTGACACCGAGTTTGGATGAGTTTGAGTCAGCGGCAGAATGGGGGGGCAGGTCGCAAAGAGGATTTTTTAACTTGTTGATAGTTATGTGAAATATTCATTTTTACATAATCATTAAGGGACTTTGCTGTTAATGATTTTTAATTGATTAACGTATTATTAATGTAAGGCTATCGTATGGTGATGTTGTGAAATTATAGTTATCATACGCCAAATAAAATTATTCAATGATAGGTTGCATATGGCAAAAATATTAATAGTTGATGATCACCCAGCGATAAGAATGGCAGTTAATATTTTGCTAGAACAGGATGGTCATCATATTGTTGCTGAGGTAGATAATGGTGTCGATGCCATCGTTGCTGCTAAAAAACATCAACCTGATATTATTGTTCTGGATATTGGAATCCCAAAGCTGGATGGCATAGAGGTGATAAAAAGAATAAAGGCCTTGAACATGGGAATCAAGGTCGTAATTCTTTCTGCACAGGCGACTCATCATGTCATGGTACGTTGCCTGCAGGCCGACGCTGATGGGTTTATGTCTAAGCTTGATGATCTTTCACTATTAAAAAGCATGCTTTTACAGATAGAAAATGGTCAGGTTTGTTTTCCTAGAGATGTTATTACTGGTGCCAGAGATGCTTATATCCTTGATAATGAGGGGCTGCTGTCTTCCCTCTCAAATCGTGAGATGAGTGTACTCATGCATATATGCCAAGGCCATACAAATAAGAAAATTGCGGAACACATGCTACTGAGTGAGAAGACGGTAAGCACTTACAAAACTCGCTTGATGCAGAAGCTCAATGTAACCAACATGATCGATCTGATCAGCCTCGCCAAGCGGCAAGAATTGATGTGAGCAAAATGAAACTACTCCCGGTATTGCTCGTCTGCCTCTGCTCATTCTTCACTTCTGCTCATGAGCTGGGAGATGATTTATTACATGTCTATGCACGGAACGACAGTGAGTCTCTCGGGCAACAGACACTTCCCTTGCATGCCGATGACTGGTTGTGGTTACGTAATCGTGACCAGTTGATTCTTGGGGTTCCAAAGCCAGATGATCCCCCTCTGGATATCACCCTGCGTTCTGATGCCTATGAAGGTGTTACTGCTGACATGATTGGTATGCTGAGCCATCTACTGAACATCGATATAGTAGTGAAAACTCTTCCATCACGGGCAGAAGCCATTGATGCGCTAAAGCGGGGAGAAATAGATCTCTTAAGCTCATCAAACTCCTATGAGGAGGAGCAGCAACTATTATTAACCAATAGATATATCGCCGATGATCCTGCTATATATAAAAGCATTCATGTTCCAGAGCAGGATATAAAAACGGTAGCTGTTCCGAGTTATTACTTGCCCGCTATTGCAGTGAAACGCTATCTGCCAAATGTTAAAATAAAAACATATCCTTCTCGATACAGTGCAATATCAGCCGTAGCATATGGCCAAGTTGATGCCGTCATGGTGGATATGATTTCCGGGAATTTCATTGTCAATAAATTTTACCAAGACAGCATTCAATTACTAAGGCCCTTGTATGTGGATACTCATGGTTTTTCATTCGCGCTGGAGAAACAGAATCGGCGTCTCAAGAAAATCATTGATGTTGCTCTACATAGGATATTGGATGGCAAGCGTGACGAAATTGCCAAGCGCTGGAGCGGGGGAGGACTCTCTATCGATGCCAAGAAGATCGGGCTGACCAGTAGTCAGTGGGTATGGCTGGGGCAGAAGAGGACAATCCGGATCGCTGTTAACAGCGGCGTACCACCGCTGAGTTTTCTTGATGTCAATGGTACCTTGCATGGTGTGGTTGCTGATCTCATTCAGGTTCTGAGAGCAAAACTAGACGTCGAAATAGAAGCTGTACCGGTCAAGACGGCCAAACACATGTTACAGCTACTGGATGATGGGAACGTGGATGCAGCGGTAATGAGTCCATCTGCAGAACGTAAGCAGCGCTATCTATTCAGCAGGGCTTTTGCGCTTGATCCTCTGTCTTATGTTGTTGGCGTGAAGCATGAGGTGACAGAGCCTGAGAGTCTAATCAAGTTTGGGACTGTGGCCATCGTCAAAGGTTTTATCGCTACACAAGCCATAGACAAGGCATATGGCAAAATGACAACTCACTCCTTTGATCGCATCGAAGATGCGTTGCGCTGTGTCGCAACGGAGGTATGCGATGTAGCCGTATTACCTCTACGGGTTGCCAAGTATTACATCAATAGCAAGTTTCCCGATAGCTTGCTTGTTACAGGCGAATTGTTTGAGTCAGTTCCTATTGGTGCTTCATTTGTTGTTTCTTATGAAAACCAAATGCTGCGCAATATTCTCGACAAGGTGGTGGCAACCATACCCCCAGATGAGTTGGAAGGGCTCTCCAACCGCTGGCGTGTCAGTCCTCAGAAAGAGGCCATCACTTGGCAGGAGTTTGTTCGGGAGTTTGGGATCTTCATCTCGCTGATCCTGTTGCTGACTATCTGGGTCAGCTTGTGGGGCCTATCCCTGCGCAAACAGATGCGTGAACGCCGACTCGCGGAGGAGGCGTTGAATGCTCAACTCAAGTTTATTGAAGACCTGGTGGATGGTACACCTCATCCTATTTATGCCAGGGATCAGTCTGGGCAACTGATCCTTTGCAATAGCAGTTATGCGAGTTTCTTTGGTGAACCAAAAGCCAATCTGTTGGGGGGCAACTTGGATTCGGATCGTGAACGATGGCCTTTTCTTGCTCCCTTGTTTACCGATCTTGTTGTTGCTTGCGAAGAGCGGAGGGTGCAAGAGGGTGATCATCGTCTGGTTATGGCAAGAGGGGGGGTGGATGTCTATCACTGGGTTCAGCCTTATTACGATCGGGATGGCAAGGTACAGGGTGGAATTGGCGGCTGGATCGATGTAAGCGAGCGTTTGCGTCTACTTGACGATCTGGCCGTGGCAAGCCAGGAGGCGCAAGAGGCCAATCGTGCCAAGTCGACATTTTTGGCCACCATGAGCCATGAAATTCGTACCCCCATGAATGCCATCATAGGCTTGCTGGAACTGACCCTGAGGCGAGATCGTCTGCATGAGGAGGATAAGGCCTCGCTCTCTATCGCCCATGGTTCGGCAGCAGATCTGCTATCCCTGATTGGCGACATTCTCGACATCTCCAAAATAGAGTCGGGTCGGCTCGAGCTGGTACCAGAACCTCATGACATTGTGGCCCTGACCGAGTCGGTCGTTACCGTCTTCAATGCCTTGGCCAGGCAGAAGAACCTGCAACTGGAGCTGGTTGTGGGTGCGTCACACTGGGTTCAGATAGATGGACTCTGCTACAAGCAGGTTGTCTCCAATTTGATCAGCAATGCCATCAAGTACACGGACAAAGGATCGGTTCGGGTGGAATTATTGTCACGGATTAGTGACGGTTGGTGCACCTTGCAACTGGCTGTCAGAGATACCGGGATAGGAATCGATCCGATGGAGCAAGAAAAGTTGTTCCAGCCCTTCAGTCAGGCCAGTCAACCCAAGCATATTCAGCGATCTGGTACCGGCCTGGGGCTGATGATCAGCCGTTCTCTCTGTGAATTGATGGGTGGGTCACTGTTGCTTGAGAGCGAGCCGGGTCGTGGTACTCGTGTCATGATCGAAATGAAACTCCCTCTGACTGCAGCCGTGGAGCAACCGCTATTGGTCGAACTGGGTAACACAACAAAAAGCGGTCGGCGGCTGCAGGTAATGGTTGTAGATGATCACCCCACCAATCGGTTGCTGATCAGCCAGCAACTGGCCTATTTGGGGCATGAAGCCAAGGCGGTCGAGTCAGGTGTTCAGGCATTGAGGCTTTCTGCTGAATACCCGTTTGATGTCATCATCACCGACTTCAACATGCCAAGTATGAACGGGTTTGAGTTGACTCGTCAGTATCGGGCGCGGGAACACCACAATGGGATGCGGCGTTGTGTGATTCTAGGTTTGACGGCTGATGCTCGTCAGGAGCAGGTGAGTGAGGGCTATCTTGCTGGTATGGATGACTGCTTGTTCAAACCAGTTGGGTTGGAAGAACTCGGTCACTGCTTACATAGACACATGCAGCGTGAAGAGCAAGCAGACATTGCAACTTGCATGCAGGAAATCAAACATTGTCTCGGGCCTCTGACTGGCAATCAACCTGCATTGATAATGCCTCTATTGACAGCATTTATCAGTGCCAGCGATGACGATCTCCTGGGATTAGAACAAGCCGCTGATGTGCAAGATGTGCCACAGTTTCTGGATTATGTTCATCGCTTGAAAGGTGGCGCCAGAATCATGGGGGCCTCACAACTGGTTAAGGCCTGCGGCGAGGCTGAGTCCGATGAGCTGGATTCATTGGCTTTACCCTTGGTGTTGGAACGTTTGCAACGAAGCTATGAGGTGGTCCGGTTGGCAATTGTGCAGCTTCAGGAGGCTGAGTAAGGATAAAGGCATGACAAGCATGCCTTTACAATTTTCAGCCATGCCAATACACCATCAATTCATAGGCGGCTTCACCGATCTGGTTTGGCCGGACTGAGGCAGCCTCATAGCCAAGATAGTAGTGGGTGGCTTGTTCCAGTATCAGTGGGTGATTGGCTGGCAACAGCTGCCCATTGATTGTCAGCTGTATATCAGTGCCGGCCTCTTGTGGCAGGCGGCCATATAGCTTACGAGCTTGCAGCTGATAGGTGGTATTGAAATCCGGGCTGCTGATATTGGCAGCCAGGGTATGGGTGGGATGCCGCGCCTGATTTGAATTGACGAGTTGAAGGCCTGGATGGGTGAGCGCTATTTCCATCCTGGTATCTTTACTGGCAATGGCCGGCAAGTTGAGCTGACGGGTTTGGGTATCGGCCTGTGCGGCTGAACCACAGCACCCAAGCAGTAACGCCACCAGAATTCCTTTCTGAGACATATGATCCTCTCCTGGATATAGAAGTTACTCCCGTTGGCAGGAGTGTTTATTTATCGGCCCTCCAACCGAGAAGCTTAGTATGGATCCAGTTATTCGAAATGAGCTGACACTGGATACGGGGTATGATCCCGCGCCTTGGTGCATATCTTCTTCATTGATACGGGATCCCTGTTTTGCTCGAAAATCAGATGATGTTGTTGGCGGTGTTTGAACGGGCGGCGCTGATGCTGATGACCCTGTTCTTTCTGACCCGTACAAGACCGTTCCAGCGGTTGTTCCAGAAGCGTGATCACACCCCGGCCGAGCTGGTGCTGGTCGCCTCCATCTTCGGCCTGTTCGCCGTGTTCAGTACCTATACCGGCATTCCGGTGGAGGGGGCGCTGATCAACGTGCGGATCATCGCCATCATCTCGGGCGGCATACTGTTCGGCCCCTGGGTCGGCATTCCGGCCGGGGTCATCTCGGGCCTGCACCGCTACCTCATCGACATGGATGGCCACACCTCGATCCCCTGTCTCATCGCCAGCATCATCGCCGGTCTGCTCGCCACCTGGTTGCACCTGCGCTGCCGCAAGTCGCGACTCTGGCTCTACGGCATACTGGCGGGCATGTTGTGCGAGGGGCTGACCATGTTGCTGATCTGGCTGCTGACCGAACCTCATGAGGTGGGGGTGGAGATCGTCAGCCACATCGCCTATCCGATGATCGCCGGGGCGCTCTGCATCGGGCTCATCATCAAGCTGGTGCAGGATTTGGATGACGAGAAGGAGCTGATTGCCGCCAAGCAGGCCAAGCTGGCCCTCGACATCGCCAACAAGACGCTGCCCTTCTTCCAGAAGGTCGATCGCCACTCCCTTGGTCAGGTGTGCGGCGTCATCTGCAACGAGATCCATGCCGATGCGGTGGCCATCACAGATACCCGCGACGTACTGGCCTACGTGGGGGTGGGCAAGGATTACTACGAGCTGGACGAGCACCACGCCATCAGCGACATGACCCAGCGGGCCGTGTTGCTGGACCAGATCATCATCAACAACGATCTGCGCCAGTATCACCTCTCCGATTTTCACTCTGTCATCATCATTCCGCTGCGGGAAAACGGCGCCGTCAGCGGCACCCTCAAGATCTACTATCGCCGCACCCACAGCATTACCAGCTCGCTGCGAGAGATGGCGGTGGGCCTCTCCCAGCTCATCTCCACCCAGATGGAGGTGTCGCGCATCGAGCAGTTGAAGGAGATGACCCGCAAGGCGGAGTTCACCGCCCTGCAGAGCAAGATCAACCCGCACTTCCTGTTCAATGCCCTCAACGCCATTTCATCCTTGATCCGCATTCGTCCCCAGCAGGCGCGTCAGCTCATTGCCAATCTGGCGGACTATCTGCGCTACAACCTCAACAAGGGGGACGAGCTCATCGATATTCAGGAGGAGCTGCAGCAGGTGCGCGATTACATCGCCATCGAGCAGGCCCGCTTCGGCGACAAGCTGGAGGTGGTGTTCGAGGTGGACGATGTGCACATCCAGGTACCGAGCCTGCTGTTGCAGCCGCTGGTGGAAAACGCCATTCTGCACGGCATCCAGCCCCGCAGTGCGCCGGGCCGGGTCATCATCGAGGTGAAACAACTGGCGGGGGGGATTCGGGTGGCTGTGCGCGATACCGGCTACGGCATCAGTCAGGCGGTGATCGACGGCGTGGCCGCCGGTCGGGTGGAGAGCCGCAGCATAGGGCTGATGAACGTTCATCAGCGGGTCAAGCTGTTGTACGGTGACGGCCTGCAGCTAAGGCGGCTGGAACCGGGTACCGAAGTCTGTTTCTATCTGCCGGATCAGGAGGCGATGCCATGTTGAGAGACATCACTGTGGAAAATGAACACCTGATTCAAGAGGCTCCGGCCAGCCTGTTCTGCCATCCGGAGGTATTGCCATGCTGAAAGCCATTATTGTCGAAGATGAATATCTGGCCCGGGAGGAGTTGGCCTATCTGGTGGGCCAGCATAGCCAGATCGAGATAGTGGCGAGTTTCGAGGACGGGCTGGAGGCGTTCAAATACTTGCAGGATCACGAGGTGGATGTGGTGTTTCTGGATATCCAGATCCCCTCCATCGATGGCCTGCTGCTGGCCAAGAACCTGCACAAGTCGAGCCATCCGCCCCACATCGTCTTCGTCACCGCTTACAAGGAGTTTGCGGTGGAAGCGTTCGAGCTGGAGGCGTTCGACTATATCCTCAAGCCTTACAACGAGCCGCGCATCATCAATCTGCTGCAAAAGCTCGAGCAGGCGGGCAAGTCTCAGCCGGTGCAAGGGGTCGAGGGGATCAGCCCGCAGAATCGCACCGTCAATCTGGTGAAGGGGGAGCGCATCATAGTCACCCCCTGCGAGCAGATCTACTACGCGGAAGCGGACGAGAAGCTGACCTATGTCTATACCCGCACCGATCGCTACGTGATGACCATGACCATCAGCGAGTTTGTCAGCCGGCTGCCTGCGGAGGGCTTCTTCCGTTGTCACAGATCCTATTGCGTCAACATCAACAAGATCCGCGAGATAGTGCCCTGGTTCAACAGCACCTATCTCATCCGGCTCCATGACCTGCCGTTCGAGGTGCCGGTCAGTCGCAGCAACATCAAGGCGTTTCGTCAGCTGATGCGGCTCTGATTGTCATTCATTCCTGCCGATCTGCATTTCATGCCTTAGTCGGCTGGCACGAGCTGCGTCTTGCCTATAGTGGCCTCAATTTCCTTAAGGCCATCGACCGAGACGCATCATGACCAAAGAGATGAACCGCACCCGGTACCTCACCCTGATTGGTACCATCATCACCCAGTTTGCGCTGGGTTCCGTCTACACCTGGAGCCTGTTCAACGCCCAGCTCTCCGACAAGCTGGACGAGCCGGTCAGCCAGGTGGCGTTTGCCTTCGGTCTGCTCAGCCTGTCGCTGGCGGTAGCCTCTTCCATGGCGGGCAAGTTGCAGGAGCGGTTCGGGGTGCGCAATGTCACCCTGGGGGCCGGCGTGCTGCTCGGCATCGGCTTCTTCCTCACCGCCCACGCCAGCAATCTGGCCATGCTCTACCTCTGCGCCGGTATTCTGGTGGGGTTTGCCGACGGTACCGGCTACCTGATGACGCTCTCCAACTGCGTGAAGTGGTTCCCGGAGCGCAAGGGGCTCATCTCCGCCTGCTCCATCGGCGCCTATGGCCTGGGCAGCCTCGGCTTCAAGTACATCAACCTGCTGCTGCTCTCCAACAACGGCCTGGAAGCGACCTTCCAGCTGTGGGGATTGATCGCCATGTCCATGGTGCTGGTGGGTGGCATGCTGATGAAGGATGCACCCAAGCAGGCAGCTTCGGCGCAGCAGACCGAGAGCCGTGATTTCACCCTGGCCGAGGCGATGCGCAAACCGCAGTACTGGATGCTGGCGCTGATGTTCCTCACCGCCTGCATGAGCGGCCTCTACGTTATCGGCGTGGCCAAGGATATCGGCGAGAACATGGTGGGTCTGTCAACTGCGGTGGCTGCCAATGCGGTCGCGGTGATCGCCATGGCCAACCTGGGTGGTCGACTGGTGCTGGGCATTCTGTCTGACAAGATGTCCCGCATCCGGGTCATCACCATAGCCCAGCTGATCACGCTCGGTGGTATGGGATTGCTGCTGTTCGTGCCGCTCAATGCCAATCTCTTCTTCGTGGCGGTGGCCTGCGTGGCCTTCAGCTTCGGCGGTACCATCACCGTCTACCCCTCCCTGGTGAGCGATTTCTTCGGTCTCAACAACCTGACCAAGAACTATGGCGTCATCTATCTGGGCTTTGGTCTGGGCAGCATTATTGGCTCCATCGTGGCCTCCTTGTTCGGCGGCTTCATGGCGACCTTCAACCTGATCCTGGTGCTGATGGTGGTGGCCCTGGTGCTCTCCCTGACCATCCGCTTGCCAGCGCCTGTCGCGGTATCTGCCGACAGGGCCTGAACTCTCATTCCATTGTGATGACAGCATGAAAAAGAAGACCCGGGCTTGGCCCGGGTCTTTGCATTCAAGGGAGTGCAGCTCAGCGTGGGGACAGCCCCAGCAGGCTGCGTACATGGCGGCTAGTATCCTCCACCGTGTGCCAGTCGCTGCCTGTGATGGTGACATGACCCATCTTGCGGCCGGGGCGAGCCTCGCCCTTGCCATAGAGATGCAGGTGCACCCCGGGCAGGGCCAGCACCCCTGCCCAGTCTGGTGTGCCCCCATGCCAGAGATCCCCGAGCAGGTTGAGCAGGATGGCGGGTCGCACCTCGGCTTTCTCGGGCAAGGGGAGATCGCACAGGGCGCGCACCTGCAACTCGAACTGGCTGCACTCGGCATTGTCGAGGCTGGGGTGACCCGAGTTGTGGGGGCGGGGCGCCATCTCGTTGACCAACAGCCGCCCTTCCACCAGAAAAAACTCCACCGTCAGCACGCCGACGTAGTCGAGCGCCGCGATCAGCCGCTCGGCGATATCTTTCGCCTCAGCCTCCAGCACAGGGACATTGGCCGGGGAGCGGGTTTGATCGAGAATGCCGCCGCTGTGCCAGTTCTGCACCAGAGGCAGGGCGCTGATGGCACCACTCGGGCTGCGGGCCAGGGTGAGGGCAAACTCCCCCTCCAGCGGCAGGCGTTTTTCCAGTACGCAAGGTACGCCGCTGGCGGTCAGCGCGCTTGCCAGCTCATCCAGATTGCCGACCTGCCACTGGCCCTTGCCGTCGTACCCCTCGCGGGCGGTCTTGAGGATGGCGGGGAACAGCGCGCTGGCCTGTGCGGGGATGGGATCTCCCGCCAGCAGCGCCAGATGGGGGGCGACCGGGATGTCAGCCCCGCGCAGAAAGGCCTTCTCCTCGCGCCGATCCTGACAGATGCGCACCGCGCTGGCGGCTGGCCGCACCGGTTTTTGTTTTTCCAGCAGGGCGAGAGTGGCGGCGGGCACGTTCTCGAATTCGCAGCTGATGGCGGCGCAGCGGCTGGCCAGATCGTGCAGGGCTGCCTGGTCGTCATAGGGGGCGATAATATGGTGATCGGCTGCGGCACCGGCGATGCTGGCGGGGTCGGGATCCAGCACCACCACCTTGTAGCCGAGGCGGTGGGCGGCCATCACGAAGTAGCGGCCAAGCTGGCCGCCGCCGAGCATGCCCAGGGTGGCGGGTGGCAGTATCATGCCGGGTCCTCCAGTTGCAGCGCCAGCACCCGGTCACGCTCGTTGGCGCGGAAGTCGTCGAGCTGTTGCTGGTAGCGGGGGGCATCGCCATCCAGGGTGACTGACAGCAATGAGACAGCGAACAGGGCGGCGTTGGCGGCCCCCGCCTCGCCGATGGCGAAGGTGGCGACCGGCACCCCCTTGGGCATCTGCACTATGGAGAGCAGGGAGTCCATCCCTTTGAGGTGGCGCGAGGGGATGGGTACCCCCAGCACGGGCACCGTAGTCTTGGCGGCGACCATGCCCGGCAGGTGGGCGGCGCCACCGGCCCCGGCGATGATGGCCCGCAGGCCGCGATCGCGTGCACTGGCTGCATACTCGAACAGCAGGTCCGGGGTGCGGTGGGCCGAGACCACCCGCGCTTCGTAGGGCACGCCGTGTTCCTTGAGGATGCGGGCTGCCGCCTGCAGCACGGGCCAGTCGGAGTCGGAGCCCATTACCAGGCCGATCAGGGGAGGGGTGTTCATTTTTTCTGGTTCCTTGCTGTTAAACGTTTGCTTTCGTTAGGCAAAAAGAGCCGGCAAGCCGGCTCAGAATTTTTCGGGTCGCACGATTTCGACCGGTTGCAGAAAGGCGATCATGGCGTAGTCGGGGTAGTAGCGACTCTGCAGGTGGGCGAGTAGTCGTTCCGCCTGCTCGCGGCTGCAAATCGCCTCCAGCCTGATGTTGCCGCTCTCGCTCCAGCTGGCGTTGCGCTCGCCGTGATCCCCTCGTCCGCGTGCATCCGTGATGGTGTAGCCCCGCAGCCCTTCCCGGGTCAGGGTGCGCAGCAGGGTGGGTTCAAGATTTGCTTCCGTGATGACGGTCAGCAGGGTACGGGTCTCGGTCTGCATGATGGCTACTCCGTGAAGTGGCGGGCCCAGCTGTGGTAGAGCGGGATCCCCAGCATGATGTTGAAGGGGAAGGTGACGCCCAGCACGGCGCTGAGGGACAACCCCGGGTTGGCCTGGGGCACGGCGATGCGCAAGGTTGCTGGCACGGCAATATAGGAGGCGCTGGCCGCCAGGGTGGCCAGCAGGGTGAGTCCGCCAAGGGAGAGCCCCATCAGCTTGCCGACCGTCAACCCCAGTCCTGCCGAGGCGAGCGGCATCAGCAGGGCGAAGCCGAGCAGAAACAGGCCATGGCGGCGCAGATCCTGGCACTGGCGTGCCACTATCAAACCCATCTCAAGCAGGAAGAGGGCGAGCGCTCCTTTGAACAGATCCACAAAAAGGGGTTTGAGGGGGGCTATGCCTTGCGGCCCGGCCAGATAGCCGATGGCCATGCCACCGAGCAGCAGGGTCACCCCTTTGCCGAGGAAAGTTTCATGCGCCAGCATGCGCCAGCGGGTCTGGCGGCTCACCCCGCGCGCCAGCATTATGCCCACCAGGATGGCCGGGATTTCCATCACAGCCAGGAAGATGGATAGCTGGGATTCGAAGCTGATGCCGCGTTCAGTGAGCCAGTTTACCCCGACTGCGAAGGTCGCCACGCTGACCGAGCCGTAGTGCGCTGCGGTAGCGGCGGCATCGATCCGGTTCATCTTTATGCGCAACAGGGCAAAGCCTGCCAGGGTTTGCACCACACCGAGCAGTATCACCAGGGCGAGTTGTGGCAGCAGTGGCAACAAGGATTGCTGGGCCAGGCCCACACCGCCTTTGAGGCCGATGGCCAGCAGCAGGAAGAGGGAGAGGGTGTCATAGAGTGCGGGGGGCAACTTGAGCTCGGATCGCACCAGACCGGCCAGCAGGCCAAACAGGAAAAAGAGTACAACAACATCCAGCATGAGGGGTCGCAGGAGGCAATTCACAGGGTGCTTGCATGCTAGAGTGCATGATGCTTCGATAAAATCAGATTTTGATTGATGATTGTTCGGCAAAAACTGATAGGAACCCGGATGCTCAACTACAAACAACTCTATTACTTCTGGCATGTGGCGCGCAGCGGCAGCGTGACACGGGCCGCCGAACAGCTTCATCTCACTCCGCAAACCATCAGTGGTCAGGTCGCGGAGCTGGAGCTGTCTCTCGGGGTGGCGCTGTTCAGCCGGGAGGGGAGGCGGCTCGTCTTGACGGCTGCGGGGCGCCAGGCACTTGAGCAGGCCGGCGCCATCTTTTCGCTGGGGGCCGAGCTGGAACACACACTGCGCCACGCCAGCCAGGAGCTGACCATGCAGGTAGGGATTGCCGACTCGGTGCCCCGCACTCTGGCGTTTGAGCTGCTGGCACCGGCCATGGCGCTGGCGACGCCGGTGCGGCTGATCTGCCATGAAGAGCGGGCCGAGCAGCTATTCAGCGAGCTGGCCAGACACAAGCTGGATATGGTGCTGATCGATCGCCCACTGCCACCAGATAGTGGTGTACGTGGCTACAACCATGAACTGGGACGCAGCCCGCTGGCACTTTTTGCGAGCCCGGCGCTGGCGGCTCGTGCCCGTTCGGGGTTTCCCGCCTCTCTGGAAGGGCTGCCGCTGCTTATCCCCGGCGAGAAGTCGGCGACCCATGATCGGCTGCTGGCCTGGTATCGCCAGCAGGGCATACATCCCCATCTGGTCGGCCAGTTTGACGACTCGACCCTGATGAAGTCGTTCGGCAAGGCGGGCATGGGGATCTTTCCCGCCCCCCTTGCGATGCGTGACGAGATTGAGCGCCTCTATGGTGTCGAGCGGATTGCCACCTTGCCCGAGGTCACGCTCTCCTATTATCTGGTCTCTGCTGGCCGTCACCTCTCCCATCCCGGTGTACAGGCGGTGATGGAGGGAGCCAAGCAGCGGCTGGTGGAGCTGGAAAAGCAGAAATAGAAATCTGGATGGCTATACATCCAATCTGGCTCTGCCTATAATCCCCTCCGCTTTGGCGCATCATGCTTAATAGGGAATCCGGTGAAAATCCGGAGCTGGCGCGCAGCGGTAAGGGGGAACGAAGCGACATCAGGGCACTGCCGTCAGGTGGGAAGCCGTCGCCGTAGGCCATCAGCCCCCCAGCCCGAAGACCTGCCAAAGTTCGTATTTCGGGCCGAGAGAAACCGGCCACGAAGTAGATGCTTACGCGAACTTAAGGATCTCTCATGTCCAAGAAATTATTGGTGGCTGCCCTGTTGCCAACGGCGGCCTTCGCCCAGACGACCATCCCCGTCAATCCTACCCTGGTGATCACCGCCAATCGGGTGGAACAACCCATCAGCTCGGTACTGGCACCCGTTGTGGTGATCGACCGCGCCGAGATCGAATCCCGTCAGGTGCAGAGCCTGCCAGCGCTGTTGAAGACGTTGCCGGGTGTGCAGATCACCACGCTAGGTGGGCGAGGGCACATGAGCAGCCTGTTCATCCGCGGTACCAACTCCAACCATTCGCTGGTGCTGATGAATGGGCGCCCCATCGCCGCCATGGTGGCCGGCACACCAGACCTCAGCCAGATCCCGCTGGGCAATATCGAGCGCATCGAGTACATCCGGGGTCCGCGCGCTGCTGTCTATGGCGCGGATGCCATCGGTGGCGTCATCAACCTCATCACCAAAACTTCCGCCAAGAATGGCAGCGAGACTCATCTGAAGGGGGGTGTGGGCAGCAATGGTTACGGCCAGGGTCAGGTGCGTACCGTGCAGGCCCTGGGTCAGCAGACCGACATGAATATGATGATCGGCTACGAGCGTACCGATGGTTTCGATGTGGTGGCCAATGCCCAGCAGCCGGATCGGGATGGCTTCGACAGTCTGAACGGCCAGTTTGGGCTGAATCATGCGTTCAGTAATGCCTGGAGTGGGGACTTCAACGCCCAGGGTTATGACAACCAGACCGAGATGGATGATGCCTATCAGTCGGCTGACCAGAGCCGGGTACAGGCCTTCCAGTATGATGGCGGTCTCAAGTTCCAGAGCGAGACGCTGACCAGCCGGCTTGAGGCCAGCTATGGCGAGAACAAGCTGAAGAGCTGGCTGGAGAGCAAGGGGGAATCCAGCGCCCAGCCGATCCACACCGGCTTGACCCGCTTCTCCTGGATCAACAGCTGGAGCGGCGTTGAGGGGCTCAACCTGACCGGCGGCGCCGACTGGCAGCAGGAGCAGTTGAAATCCGACTCGCGCAGTTCTGGCCTGGCGTTCAATGCCCCCGATCGCGACAATACAGGGTTGTTTGCGGTGGGCAGCTACCGCTGGCAGGCCCTGCTGTGGGAGCTCTCTGGCCGTACCGATGACAATGAGCAGTATGGCCGTCACAATACCTGGTCTGCCGCCAGCGGGCTGGACATAGATGACAACCACAATGTACGGCTCAGTTATGGCACCGGCTTCAAGGCGCCGACCTTCCTCGACCTCTACTATCCCGGTTATGAGAATCCGGATCTGAAGCCGGAAGAGAGCAAGAACCTGGAGCTGGGCTTTGCGGGCCGTTATACCGGTTGGGACTGGTCGCTTAACCTCTATCGCAACAAGATCCAGAACCTGATCGCCTGTCAGAGTGCGTTCTCCACCTGCAAGCCGGACAACACGGATGCCGAGATCCGTGGCGTGGAAGTGGCGCTGGGTCTGGAAACCGGTCCGCTCCATCATGACCTGAGCTTCGATTACACCCGGGCCGAAGACAAGAACGATGGAGATCAGCAACTGCTGCGCCGCGCCAAGCAGAAAGCCAGCTGGCTTACCCAGGTGCAGCTGGGCCCGGTCGATCTCTCCACCGAGCTGCTCTATGTGGGCAAGCGGGATGACAAGAACTTCAGCAGCTTCCCTGCAGAGCGGGTGGAACTGGGTTCCTACACCCTGATCAATCTGGGGGCCAGCTATGGGGTGACGCCTCAGCTCATGCTGGGTGGCCGTATCGACAACCTGTTTGATCGTGACTATGCCCCGGCCTATGGCTACGCATCGGCGGGTACCGAGTTCAAGTTGACGGCGGACTACCGCCTCTGATCGCCAGCGCTGCTATATATAGAAGAGAAAAAGCGAGGCCCTGCCATTGGCAGGGCCTTTTCTATTGGCGGCAGGCGGGAGTATGATCGCTGCCTTGCACCAAAGGGGGAGGTCAGGTGGCCAATATTCTAGTGTTCGACTCCGGCATGGGTGGCTTGACCATCTATCGCGAGATCCGCCGTGCGCTGCCGGCACACAACTACTTCTATTGTTTTGACAATGCCAACTTCCCCTATGGTGAGCTGAGCGAGTCAGCGTTGATTGCTGCCTGCACCCGTCTGGTCAGTCACATGGTGGCCGAGCATGCCATCGATCTGGTGGTGATTGCCTGCAATACGGCCAGCACCATAGCCCTGCCATCCTTGCGTGCCGCCCTGACCATTCCAGTTGTCGGCGTGGTGCCTGCCATCAAACCGGCTGCAGCCCTGACCCGCAATGGGTGTATCGGGCTGCTGGCGACCCCGGGCACCGTCAGCCGTGAATATACTCATCACCTCATTACCCAGTTTGCCCCGGGCAAGCGGGTGTTGCTCAAGGGCGCGACTGAACTGGTGATCGAAGCCGAGCACAAGCTGGCGGGACGGCCGGTAAACATGGCGCTGTTGCAGGAGGTGCTGACGGACTGGATGGAAGGAGAGGAAAGGCCGGATACCCTGGTGCTGGGTTGCACCCACTTCCCGTTGCTCAATGACGAGATCCGGCAATTGATGCCAGGATGTCAGCTGGTGGATTCAGGGAGCGCTGTAGCAAGACGGGTGGCCCATCTATTGGCTACTGTGGCTGAGCGGCCTTCACAAGCCATGGTGCAGGCCAGGGCATATTGCACCCGACTGGATGCACAAGCCCAAAAATTGACAGCCCCCTTGCAAGCTTGGGGGCTGTCATTACTCGAAG
>NZ_CP110645.1:82500-130000 GCF_028355655.1 Aeromonas salmonicida
CTGCCCGGTGCCGGAAGGTTAATTGATGGGGTTAGCGCAAGCGAAGCTCTTGATCGAAGCCCCGGTAAACGGCGGCCGTAACTATAACGGTCCTAAGGTAGCGAAATTCCTTGTCGGGTAAGTTCCGACCTGCACGAATGGTGTAACCATGGCCATGCTGTCTCCACCCGAGACTCAGTGAAATCGAATTCGCCGTGAAGATGCGGTGTACCCGCGGCTAGACGGAAAGACCCCGTGAACCTTTACTACAGCTTGGCACTGAACATTGAACCTACATGTGTAGGATAGGTGGGAGGCTTTGAAGGCGTGACGCCAGTTGCGCTGGAGCCGTCCTTGAAATACCACCCTTGTATGTTTGATGTTCTAACGCAGGGCCCTGAATCGGGCTCGCGGACAGTGCCTGGTGGGTAGTTTGACTGGGGCGGTCTCCTCCCAAAGAGTAACGGAGGAGCACGAAGGTTGGCTAATCCTGGTCGGACATCAGGAGGTTAGTGCAATGGCATAAGCCAGCTTAACTGCGAGACGGACAGGTCGAGCAGGTACGAAAGTAGGTCATAGTGATCCGGTGGTTCTGAATGGAAGGGCCATCGCTCAACGGATAAAAGGTACTCCGGGGATAACAGGCTGATACCGCCCAAGAGTTCATATCGACGGCGGTGTTTGGCACCTCGATGTCGGCTCATCACATCCTGGGGCTGAAGTCGGTCCCAAGGGTATGGCTGTTCGCCATTTAAAGTGGTACGCGAGCTGGGTTCAGAACGTCGTGAGACAGTTCGGTCCCTATCTGCCGTGGGCGTTGGATGATTGAAGGAGTTGCTCCTAGTACGAGAGGACCGGAGTGAACGAACCTCTGGTGTTCGGGTTGTCACGCCAGTGGCACTGCCCGGTAGCTAAGTTCGGAATCGATAACCGCTGAAAGCATCTAAGCGGGAAGCGAGCCCTGAGATGAGTCATCCCTGACCCCTTGAGGGTCCTAAAGGGCCGTTGGAGACCACAACGTTGATAGGTGGGGTGTGTAAGCGCGGCGACGTGTTGAGCTAACCCATACTAATTACCCGTGAGGCTTAACCATACAACACCCAAGAAGTGTTCTAAGGCTTGTAGCAAATCGAAGAACTACTACCTAATTCAGTGATAACGAAGCCAACAGGCAAATCGTTATTCACGTCAGCTTTCTCAGATTGAAGAATTTGCCTGGCGGCCATAGCGCCGTGGAACCACCTGATCCCATGCCGAACTCAGAAGTGAAACGCGGTAGCGCCGATGGTAGTGTGGCATTCGCCATGCGAGAGTAGGACACTGCCAGGCACCCAACACGAAAAACCCCGCTCATCGAGCGGGGTTTTTTATTGCCTGGAATTTATCATTCCTGCGGTGTCCTCTGCGCTATGCCCCTTAGGCTCTCTCCGCACAGGGCAACTCCATATTGACCACCCCATCTTCCAGCTGGATATCGATCTTGAAACCAAGACGCTTGGCCAGATTGATCATGCCGCGATTGCTGGGCATGGTCATGCCGGATAGCTGGCCAATCCCTCTCTCTCTGGCGTAACGTACGATTTTCTCCATCATCAACTTGCCGAGCCCCAGCCCCTTTAGGTCGGATCGCACCAGAATGGCAAACTCCGCATCGGACTGATCCGGGTTTGAAATGGCTCGCACCACCCCCAGAATTTGCTGACTGAAGGCCCCGTCCTGTCCTACCGCGACGAAGGCCATCTCCCTGTCGTAGTCAATTTGGGTCATACGAGCGAGCTCTTCGTGGCCCAGTTCTCCCACGTCAGCAAAGAAGCGTTTGTACCTATCTTCATCGGAGACCTTGAGCACAAACTGTTTGTGAGCGGGTTCATCCTCCGGCCGGATCGGTCGGAGTAGCACATGGCTCTGGTCCTTGAGCCAGGCCCCCTCTTCCAGCTCGGTGGGATAGGGGCGTATCGCCAAGGGGCAACGCTGCTGTGTCATCGGCATCAGTGTCAGGCTGGCATCCAGAATCACCATCTCGGCCCCGCATGCTTGCAATGGATGCAGGTCCAGCTCCTGGATCTCGGGAAACGCCAGCAGCAGTTCCGATAGCTGGCACAACACCTGACCAAGCGCATCGATATCGAGTCTTTCGGGGGTGGCCTGCTCGCGGATCTTGCGGCTCTTGAGGGCGCCGATGACCTGGTAGCGCGCGAGAGCCTGGTTCAGTGGCGGGAGTGCGGCGACCATCTCCGGGGGTTCTGCTCCCGACTCGCCGAGCAGGATGACCGGACCGAAGACGGGATCCTGTTGCAGGCGGATCCTCAGTTCCAGCCCTCCGCTGCGGCGTGCCATGCGCTGCACCAGCAAGCCTTCGATGCGGGCCCCGGCATCGTGCTGTCTGACCCGATCCAGAATGGCATCTGCCGCCTGCGCGACCTCGGCAGAAGTGCGCAGGTTCAGCATGACGCCGTGTACCGCAGACTTGTGGGCAATGTCCGGCGAGCGCAATTTTACTGCTACCGGATAGCCGATCTGTTCAGCCGTCAGGGTGGCTTCGATGGCGTCGGAGACAATCCAGGTCGGCAGGGTCGAGAGCCCGGCGGCTTGCAGTATGGGTTGCACCAGATGGGTATCGAGGGTGAGTTGTTTGCGTTCCAGTGCTTGCCGGATCAGTTGTTGGCAGAGTTCGACGTTGAGCTTGTCCCCCTGCAGGGACGCGGGTGTTTCCATCAGCTGCTTCTGGTTGCGACGGTATTCCACCATATGCATGAAGGCGGCCACTGCACTTTCGGGCGTGCGATAGGTCGGAATGCCCGCCTCGGTGAAGAGCTTGCGTCCTTCCTGTGCCGAGTATTCCCCGGCCCAGTTGGTCAGGATATTGAAGCGCCTGGCTCTGGGATGCTGCCTGAGGTAATCGATCAGACTGCGCGCCAATTCGGCCCCGCGTGCTGTGAGGGAAGGCGCATGAATGAGCAGGATGGCATCTGCTTCATTCCCTTGCAGCAAGGTATCGAGTGCCTGCTGATAGGCGGTGATATCGGCATCACTACCTATGTCTTTTGGTGGCATGGCCAGTTTTCCGCCCCGCTCAAGCAGCACATCGACCGCCATGTTGGCCAGTCCGCGGCCGTTGGAGATGATGGCCAGCCGTTCCCCCTTGAGGGTCAGCGAATGGCTCAGGGTTTCGACCGCGGCAAACAGCTCGTGGGTATCTCGTACCCGCAGCATGCCTGCTCGCCGGATGGCGGCATCGTAGACGTTGTCCAGCCCCTTAGCCGGATCGTGGCGACCGCTCTTGAGCACCAGTATTGGCTTGTTGCGCGAAGCCGCCCGCGCTGCCGAGAGGAAGTGGCGGGCGTCGTGCAACTTGTCCATATAGAGCAGGATGGCGCGAGTGGTGCCGTCGCGAGAGAGCTGATCGAGCAGCTGGCCGAAGTCGATGTCACAGTGATCGCCGAGGGAGATAAAGGCGGAAAAGCCCAGCTCATGCTGTTTGGCCCAATCCAGTATGGTCGTGCTGACGGCCGCCGACTGGGAGACAAAGGCTACCTGCCCAGGTTTGGCTGCGATGGGGGAGAAGCTGGCGTTGATGCCCTGCGCTGGCAGTAACATGCCCATGCTGTTGGGGCCAAGCAGGCGAATGTCATATTGGCTGCTCAGGCGCTGCAACTGTGCCCTCTCTTCCTGCGAAAAATCGGCGGCCAGTATGATGGCGGCCCCGGCCCCTTTTTTGCCGAGCGCTTCGATGAGCGACAGTACCCGTTCGCGTTTGGTGCAGATGATGGCGAGATCGGGGGAGAGTGGCAGGCTGGCAATGTTGGGATAAGCCAGCACTCCGGCGATGGCTTTGTTATGGGGGCTGACCGGCAGTATGGGGCCCTTGAACTGGCCTGCAAGCAGGTGCCTGATCACCACGTGACCCGCTTTCTGCGGGTCGGTCGAGGCACCGATGACGGCGATTGACTGGGGTTTGAAGAGCCGATCCAGGCCGCTTGGTTTCATGGGCACTCCTCATGGCGACCCCCGGAGGCGAGGGTGACGGATGGTGCCAGTGTAATACGCTTTGATTGCCTGTTCTGTGACCGGTTGCGGATCACTGTTTGGTCAGGGCGCTGGCTCGCAGATAAAACTTCATCTTGCCCTGAATTTGGCGCACTGCCGCCAGCGGGCGCTCTTGCAGATAGATATCCTGTTCGTGATCCAGCAAGGTTTGTGGCACTCCCAGACTCTGCAGGTACTCTTCAAACAGCTGTGAGCTGTTGATTTCGATCAGGTGACGCATCATGGCGAGGCTTTTTCCATTCAGGTTGAACACCGAGCCTAGTCTGTGATCTGGATCTTGCTCTGACCATTGTCAGATTTGACACCAAGTCGCTCACACATCTGTGGGTCCATGCATCAGAACTGGGCGCTCACGCGTTATAGTGAGTGCATCAAGATCAGAGGTACGAGGCGCAATGCTCAGGATTTGGCTGTGGTGCATCACACTGTTTGCGGGGAGTGTCCTGGCTGCCGAGTCGCACATTCGGGCCTGGAACCTGCTGTTGGAGCACCCCAATCCGGCTGTGGCGGGCTTGCTGCGGTTGTCGCTCGATCTCACAGTGCCTGAATATGGTCCCTATCAGCTGATTGCGAGTCCGCCAATGGAGCAGGGGTGGGCAGTCAAGGCGTTACAGGAGGGCGTCCTGGTACAGATAGGAGTTTTTGCCCCTGATGAAGAGCGGGAGCGTTCCCTGCTGGCGGTCCATATTCCGTTGGCGAAGGGGTTGCTGGGCTGGCGGGTCTGCCTCATCCGGCCGGGGGATGAGGGGCGCTTTAGCGGCATAGGGTCGCTGGCGGACTGGCATAGCGCCGGACTCACCATCGGTCAGCACAGATCCTGGCCCGATACCCGCCTGCTCAAGGCCAACGGCCTCAAGGTAACGGTGGGCAATCTCTACGAGGCGCTGTTCAAGCGGCGTTTTGACTGCTTTCTGCGTTCCGTCATCGAGATAGAGGATGAACTAAAGCAGCATCCGGAGCTCGCAATCGAGCCCCATCTGGTGTTCCGTTATCCGCTGGCGCTGCTGTTCTTTGTTTCCCCCCAATATCCCGAACTGGCACAGCGCATCGAGCTCGGGCTGCAGCGGGCTCGCCAGTCCGGTGCCTTTGATCAGATCTTTGAAAAGGAGTTTGGCAGCACGATTCGTCGGTTGAAGCTGGACGAGCGGGTCATGCTTGAGCTGCATAACCCGGATCTGCCCGCCAGGAGCCGCATCATGATGGCTGACCCCTCGCTAATCTATGCGCCGGTCACTGCCACCCCGTCAGCGCAGTGAACCTTGGCCGCGCGCCGTATCCCAGAAGGCGCGGATAAGAGGCTCTTCCAGCCGCTTCTTGAGTACTGCGATACCGACGTCGAATGGCTTGAGCGCCGGTCTGGGCTCGACGATGCGCACCTTCTCTCCCATGGGGCTGTGATCGATCACGGCGGCAGGCACCAGCCCGACGCCAAAACCGAGCGCCACCATGGCGACTATGCCCTCGTTGCCCGCCACCTCGGCATAGATGTTGGGGGCAATTCCCTTGTTGCGAAACCACTGGTCACAGCGCTTTCGTGCCAGACCCTGTTCGGAGAGTATCAGCGGCAGTCGCTCCCAGTCCGGCTCACCCTGCAAGAACCACTGGCTCTGTTGCGGTGCGGTACGGGGGGCAATGAATACCAGCGGCACCTGCTGCAGGCTGGCAAATTCCAGCTTGGCGGAGAGCGCATCCGGCCGCGCGGCGATGGCGAGATCGGCCTCGTCGGCCAGGATCTTGTCCACCGCCAGCGCCGGGTCGCCGGTCTCCAGCTTGATCTCCAGTTGGGGGTAGCGGCGGCGGAAGCGCTCCAGCACTTCGGGCAGCAGAAAGTAGCTGGCGGTGACCGAGCAGAACACCCGCAGCCTCCCCTGCAGCGGTTCGTCGCTGCGTTTGAGCTCCTGCTTGAGCTGGCGCCACTCCTGCAACAGGCTGCCGCCAAACTCCCGCAGTTTCTCACCCGCCGAGGTGAGTCGCACGCTGCGGTTGTCCCGCTCGAACAGCACGCAGCCGGTCTCCTGCTCCAGTCGCTGAATGGCGCGGCTCAGGGTGGAGGGGCTGACCGCCATGGCATCGGCACTCTTGCCAAAGTGAAGGGAGTCGGCGAGGTGGAGAAACAGCTCGAGATTGCGAAGATCCATCTTTCTATTCCTGCGGCGGCGCGTTTGCTGACGTGGGGGAGAAACAGCTTGAGATTGCGAAGAATCATATTTCAATTCCTGCAACGTACTGTTTCGAATATATCAGTTCAGGCAATGAGTGTCCCGCGCTATAGTGGTTCAGACAACGCCGTTATCCGGCATGGAATCAATCGAACGGAGCAATCACCATGGCTAACTATTTCAACACCTTGAACCTGCGTCAGCAGTTGGCCCAGCTGGGCAAATGTCGTTTCATGCAGCGGGCGGAATTTGCCGACGGTTGCGACGTGCTGAAGGGCAAGAAGGTGGTGATTGTGGGCTGTGGTGCCCAGGGTCTGAACCAGGGTCTGAACATGCGCGACTCCGGGCTGGATATCTCCTACGCCCTGCGCAAGGCAGCCATCACCGAGAAGCGCGCCTCCTGGCTGAAGGCTACCGACAACGGCTTCGCGGTTGGCACCTATGAAGAGCTGATCCCGACCGCCGATCTGGTGCTGAACCTGACTCCGGACAAGCAACACTCCGACGTGGTGAAAACCGTGATGCCGCTGATGAAACAGGGCGCCGCGCTGGGCTACTCCCACGGCTTCAACGTGGTGGAAGAGGGTCAGCAGATCCGCGCCGATATCACTGTCGTCATGGTAGCGCCCAAGTGCCCGGGAACCGAAGTGCGTGAAGAGTACAAGCGCGGTTTCGGTGTGCCGACCCTGCTCGCCGTCCACCCGGAGAACGATCCCAAGGGTGAAGGCATGGCCATCGCCAAGGCGTGGGCCTCTGCCACCGGCGGCGACCGTGCCGGCGTACTGGAATCCTCCTTCGTGGCGGAAGTGAAATCTGACCTGATGGGCGAGCAGACCATCCTCTGCGGCATGCTGCAGGCCGGTTCTCTGCTCTGTTATGACAAGCTGGTTGCCGAAGGGACAGACCCGGCCTACGCCGGCAAGCTGATCCAGTTCGGTTGGGAGACCATCACCGAAGCCCTGAAGCAGGGCGGCATCAGCCTGATGATGGACCGCCTCTCCAATCCGGCCAAGCTGCGTGCCTTCGAGCTGTCCGAGCAACTGCGCACCCTGATGCGCCCGCTGTTCGAGAAGCACATGGATGACATCATCGCTGGCGAATTCTCCCGCGGCATGATGGCCGACTGGGCTGAGGATGACGTCAAGCTGCTGACCTGGCGTGAAGAAACCGGCAAATCTGCCTTCGAAAACGCTCCGGCGTTTGCAGGCAAGATTGCCGAGCAGGAGTACTTCGACAATGGCGTGGTCATGGTGGCCATGGTCAAGGCGGGTGTCGAGCTGGCGTTCGAGACCATGGTGGCTTCCGGTATCTACGAGGAGTCTGCCTACTACGAATCCCTGCACGAGCTGCCGCTGATCGCCAACACAGTTGCCCGCAAGCGTCTGTACGAGATGAACGTGGTCATCTCCGACACCGCCGAGTACGGTAACTACCTGTTCGCCAACGCCGCCGTGCCCTTGCTGCGCGAGCACTTCATGCCGACCCTGAAGGCGGGCGACTTGGGTGCCAGCAAGGCGGAAGGGCAGAACGTCGACAACCTGGCGCTGCTGGCGGCCAACGAAGCGACCCGCAACCATCCGATCGAAAAAATCGGCCAGGTACTGCGTGGCTACATGAAAGACATGAAACGCATCGCTGTTGGCGGTTAAGCCAGCATTGGGCTGGATGATGAAGGGGCGGGGATGACGATCCCCGTCGCCGGTCGGACTGGACACCCGACCGGCCAGCCAGAAAATCCGGCCCGACAGCTATAAAAGACGGCCACAAAAAAGCCCCGCTCATCGAGCGGGGCTTTTGCATTCAGAAAGGCTGGATAAATCAGGCTTTCCACGCTTTCCAGGTGTTGATCAGACCGTTGGTGGAGCCGTCGTGGCTGGTGACAGCCGCATCGGTGTTGAGCTCCGGCAGTATCTTGTTGGCCAGCTGTTTGCCCAGCTCCACGCCCCACTGGTCGAAGGAGAAGATGTTCCAGATTGCGCCCTGTACGAAGATCTTGTGCTCGTACATGGCGATCAGGGCACCCAGGGTTTTCGGGGTCAGGCTCTTGAACAGGATGGAGTTGGTCGGACGGTTGCCTTCGAACACCTTGAACGGCACCAGATCCTTGACCTGATCCAGGGTTTTGCCAGCAGCCAGGAACTCGGCTTCGACCTGTTCTTTGCTCTTGCCGAAAGCCAGCGCTTCGGTCTGGGCGAAGAAGTTGGCCAGCAGTTTCGGATGGTGGTCACCGATCGGGTTGTGGCTGATGGCCGGTGCCAGGAAGTCACAGGGGATCAGCTTGGTGCCCTGGTGGATCAGCTGGTAGAAGGCGTGCTGGCCGTTGGTGCCCGGCTCACCCCAGATGATGGGGCCAGTCTGGTAGTCAACCGGCTTGCCGTTGCGATCCACGTATTTGCCGTTGGATTCCATGTTGCCCTGCTGGAAGTAGGCAGGGAAGCGGTGCATGTACTGATCGTACGGCAGAATGGCTTCGGACTCGGCACCATGGAAGTTGTTGTACCACAGGCCAATCAGCGCCAGCAGCACAGGCACGTTCTGTTCATAGGAGGCAGTGGCGAAGTGCATGTCCATTTCGAAGGCACCTTGCAGCAGGGCTTCGAAGTGCTCGAAACCGACGGACAGGGCGATGGGCATGCCGATGGCAGACCAGGATGAGTAGCGGCCGCCAACCCAGTCCCAGAACTCGAACATGTTGTTGGTGTCGATGCCGAACTCGGCCACGGCCTTGCCGTTGGTGGAGAGGGCGGCGAAGTGCTTGGCAACGTGGGCCTTGTCACCGGCGATCTTGATGAACCAGTCGCGGGCGGTCAGGGCGTTGGTCATGGTCTCCTGAGTGGTGAAGGTCTTGGAGGCCACCAGGAACAGGGTGGTTTCCGCATCAATCTCTTTGAGCGTCTCGGCGATGTGGGTGCCATCGACGTTGGAGACGAAGTGCATCTGCAGGTGATTTTTGTAGGGACGCAGAGCCTCTGTGATCATCACAGGGCCCAGGTCTGAACCGCCGATACCTATGTTGACCACGTGCTGGATCGCTTTGCCGGTGTAGCCTTTCCACTCGCCGGAAATGATTTTCTCGCAGAAGCCCTTCATCTTGGCCAGCACGGCGTTCACTTCCGGCATCACATCCTTGCCGTCGCACTCGATGGGGCGGTCGGAGCGGTTGCGTAGGGCCACGTGCAGTACGGAGCGCCCTTCGGTCATGTTGATCTTCTCGCCATTGAACATGGCATCGATCGCGCTGCGAAGATCGGTCTCTTTGGCCAGATCAACCAGCAACTTGAGGGTTTCCTCGGTGATCAGGTTCTTGGAATAGTCGACCAGAATGTCGCCGCCAAAGGTGAGGGAGAACTTGTCGAAGCGCTTCGGGTCCTGCGCGAACAGATCCTTGAGTCGAGTCTCTTTGTTAGCTGCAAAATGGGCTTCCAGCGCCTGCCAGGCCTGGGTCTGGGTTGGATTGATATTTTTCATAGGATTACCGATCTTCCAAGTTGTGTTTGAACCTTGCAGGCAAGGCTCCCGCCAAACCTTATTATTCGAGCACTATACCGGGCCCATTATACCGAGCCCATGGCGCGGCCCGTGTAACAGAGCTTTACCAATTGTCTGCCATCGAAGGAGTTTACAACCAAAACGCTGCGATTATGAGTCACTCATGGCCAGGGGATCTTGAGTTTGCTCATACTTCACCCGGCTTGCCCGGGGTGAAAGGGTTTTCATCTATGGCTGCCTGTCTGGCAAGTTTGTATTACAGCTAAAGGAGTATCTGACAGCCGTTTTTCGGCTCGTTTTATGAGCAAACGCAACTTGTCGGGGTTGGGCGTTGGCTAGTATGTGCACCGAATGGACGAGATCTCCCAGGGATGGCCACTGTCTGGAATGAGGAGATCGATATGAAACATGTTTTATCCCTGTTTGCCCTGAGCCTGATCGCTACAGGCCTCATCGGCCTGCTGACCCTGGCGCTGACCGCCGCCGCGCCGACTCTCGAGATTCGGGTGTTGGCCGTGATCGGGGCCGTGCTGGGGGGCTATGCGCTGGTGCAGCCACTGCTCAACCGGGTCGCTCGTCGACTGGTATGAAGATGGGCAAGCCAACCTGGCTGCCCGGATTGACAGGTTTTCGACCCCATGGTGCAAGGTGAGCTGCGGGTCGAATCTTTATGCTTTGCCGCATGACCTGGGTTTCAGAAACGACAATGCCAGCCCCGGGGCTGGCATTGTTGTGATCGTCTGCGCAGGTATCAGGCCTGAGGCTTTTGCATGTGCATGACCATCTGCGGGAAGGGGATCTCGATGCCTTCGGCATCGAAGGTCAGCTTCACCTTTTCGTGGAAGTCGAACCAGACGCCCCAGTAATCGGCAGTCTTGACCCAGGGACGCACTACGATATTGACCGAGGAGTCGGCCAGGGCGGCAACGGCTATGGTGGCTGCCTGTTCCTTCAGGATGCGCGGCTCTTCACTCACCAGGCGCTCGAGGAGCTGTTTGGCCTTGCGCAGGTCAGAACCGTAGCCGATACCGAAGGTCATGTCGACGCGGCGGGTGTCCATGCGCGAGTAGTTGACTATGGTGCCGTTGAGGATGGCGGAGTTGGGTACCACCACCATCTTGTTGTCACCCGAGGTGAGGGTGGTAGTGAATAGCTGCACCGACTGCACGACACCATTGGTGCCCGCCACTTCGATAAACTCACCGGCTTTGATGGGGCGGAAGATGATCAGCAGGAAACCGGCGGCGAAGTTGGAGAGCGAGCCTTGCAGTGCCAGACCTATGGCCAGACCGGCGGCACCGATAATGGCGACGAAGGAGGCGGTTTGCACCCCGACTCGCCCCATGGCTGCAATCACCACGAACACCAGAATGGTGTACTTGAGGATGCTGCCAACGAAATGAACCACGGTGGCATCCAGCTTGCGAGCATGCATCACCTTGGTCACGCCATTGCTGAGCAGGTTGGCGGCGATGTAACCGACCAGCAGGGTGATCAGGGCGGCCGCAATATTGACGGCATACTCGATCAGCAGGCCCTGATTATTGACCAGCCAGGTCTGCGCTTCTGTGATGATTTCGGGTTCCATAGGATGTCCTGTCAGGCAGTAAAGGTTTATGACGCATGAATCTAACACTGGCATGCGACAGTTTGGGTCGCATCTGGTGCTCCCCTCCATTTTTTGCCATAAAAAACAAGGGAGGCCAAGGCCTCCCTTTGTGTATCCACCCGAATGGCGTCAGCTTTGCAGCAGTTGGCTGCGGATGAAGAGCCACTGATCTTCGAAGCCGGCGGTGGGCTTGAGTTTGAACTCGGAGCGGACAAACTGACTGATGCGTCCCTCGGTATAGGCCAGCAGCAGATTGGCGAGCATGGTCTCGTCGAGCTGGAAGCCCTGACCTTCCCGCAGCCGTTTTTCTCGCAGCACCTGCTTGATCTGGGTTTCCAGCTTGTCGAACAGGATGCTGATGCGATCCCGCAGTCGATCGTGCTCACCCAGCAGGGCGTCGCCGTTGAGGATGCGGGTGATGCCGGGATTGCGCTCGGCGAACACCAGCAGCAGCTGAAGGATATGATGGCAGCGGGCCATGGTGTCCTTCTCTTCGGCCATGATCAGGTTGACCCGTGACAGCAGGGAATCCTCGATAAAGTCGATCAGTCCCTCGAACATCCGCGCCTTGCTGGGAAAATGTCGATAGAGGGCGGCCTCAGAGACACCCACCTCGGCCGCCAGACGTGCCGTGGTGATACGCTGGCCAGGGCTGGTCTCCAGCATATGGGCGAGTGCTTGCAGGATCTGATCGCGCCGACTCTGTTTCTGATTACTGCTTGCCATGGATTCCCCTAAAAAAAACAATGGCTTGATTCTGTTATTAGGCACAGGCCCGGGGGCTTGTGTGGTCTGTTATTGGCGACCAGAAGAACCAAAACCGCCTTCACCCCGTTCACTCTGATTGAACTCATCGACCAGTTGGAAGCTGGCCTGCACCACCGGCATGATCACCAGTTGGGCGATGCGTTCACCGGGTTGCATGGTGAAACTGTCGTTGCCGCGATTCCAGACCGAAACCATCAGCTGGCCCTGGTAATCGGAATCGATGAGGCCCACCAGATTGCCCAGCACTATGCCGTGCTTATGGCCGAGGCCGGAGCGGGGCAAAATGGTGGCGCACAAGCCGGGATCCTGAATGTGGATGGCCAGACCGGTCGGTACCAGAATGGTGTCGCCTGGTGCCAGCGTGATGGGCGCATCCAGCAGCGCACGCAGGTCCATACCGGCAGAGCCCGGTGTGGCGTAGGCGGGCAGCGGGTACTCGGTGCCGATGCGGGCATCCAGAATTTTCAGCTCAATTTGTGTTGTCATGAATCGTTCGTTTTTCAATGGGTTCTTGTGTGGACACCCGGAATACTCGGTACAGTCCGGGCAGTCATGAATTGATCGTTGCTCAGTGAGTGTTGATGTGGGCGTCCTGCATGGGCAATGCCAGCGAGGTGCCATGTGTCTGCACTCAGCGCCGGTAGTGACGCGCAATCAGGGCGATGAGGTGGCGAGCCAGCGTCAGCTTATCGGCCAGTGGCAGCGGGGCTTGACCCCCTTGCCAGAACACGGTCAGAGCATTGTCATCGGCATTGAAGCCCTGGCCCGCACGAGACACATCGTTGGCGGCGATCATGTCCAGCCGTTTTTGCTGCAGTTTGTCGAGGGCGTATTGTTCCACATCCACGGTTTCGGCGGCAAATCCGACGGTGAAGGGCTTGTCTGATAACGCCCCCACGGCGGCTATGATGTCGGGATTCTTGACCAGGGTCAGCACCATCTGATCGTTGTCGCCGGTCTTTTTGATCTTCTGGCTGGCGACTTGCTCGGGCCTATAGTCGGCCACCGCCGCGCAACCGATAAAGAGGTCGCACTCGCCGACCCGGCTCATCACCGCCTGATGCATCTGCTCGGCGCTCTCTACATCGACACGCTCCACCCCGCTCGGTGCAGGCAGGGCGACCGGCCCGCTCACCAGCGTCACTTCGGCCCCTGCCTCACGGGCGGCGCGGGCGATGGCGTAACCCATCTTGCCCGAGCTGTGGTTGCTGATGTAGCGCACCGGATCCAGTGCCTCGCGTGTCGGTCCGGCGGTGAGCAGCAGTCTGACGCCCGCCAGCAGCGGCTCGGCGGCCAGTTGCTGGCAGCAGCGCTCAACCAGTTCCAAGGGATCCAGCATCCGGCCCGGGCCCACGTCGCCACAGGCCTGGCTGCCGGAATCAGGCCCCCACAGCAGTATGCCGCGGCTGGCCAGGGTCTTGAGATTGGCCTGGGTGGCGGCGTTGAGATACATCTGCTGATTCATGGCGGGAGCCAGTGCCACGGGGGCCGGGGTTGCCACGCAGAGGGTGGTGAGCAGTTCGTCGGCCATGCCGGCGGCCATGCGGGCCATCAGGTTGGCGCTCGCCGGGGCGATCAGCACCAGATCCGCCCACTTGGCCAGCTCTATGTGGCCCATGCCCGCCTCGGCAGCCGGATCCAGCAAGCTGTCGGCCACCGGATGACCGGAAACCGCCTGCAGGGTCAGCGGGGTGATGAACTCCTTGGCAGAGCGCGTCATCACTACCCGTACCTCGGCCCCCTGATCTTTCAGGCGGCGTACCAGTTCGGCACTCTTGTAGGCGGCGATCCCGCCACTGACACCCAACAGGATGCGTTTATCGGCCAATCTCATCTGCTGCTTCTCTTCCGGCTCACTCTGACTGGTCGGCTAAGATACCACAGGCAACGGACGACGACAGAGGCTGACATGGGGGACTTGTGGCCGGCCTCCCGCGATTTTTTGCTATGTTTTCTCTCAATAGGCATGAGGGAGAGACAAATGAGCATCAAGGAGTGGCCTGAGGATGAGAGACCCAGAGAGAAACTGCTGCGGCAGGGGCCAGCGACGTTATCCGATGCCGAATTGCTGGCCATCTTCCTGCGAACCGGCGTCAACGGCCTGAGTGCGGTGGATCTCTCCCGTCAGCTATTGCAGCAGTTTGGTTCGCTGCGGGCACTGCTCGGGGCCGATCAAGGCGCCTTCTGTCATGCCCATGGACTGGGGCCTGCCAAGTATGCTCAATTGCAGGCGGTGCTGGAGATGGGCAAGCGCCATCTGGCCGAGCAGTTGCAACGGGGCGATGCCCTGACCTCGCCCCAGCTTACCCGGGATTACCTGCAAGCCCAGCTGCGGGATCGGCCGCGGGAGGTGTTCGCCCTGCTGTTGCTGGATAACCAGCACAGAGTCATTCAATTCGTTGAACTTTTTTACGGCACCCTCGATTCTGCAAGTGTCTGGCCCAGAGAAATCGTGCAGATCGCGCTCAAACATAATGCAGCCGCAGTGATTCTGGCGCATAATCACCCGTCCGGCGTGGCCGAGCCCAGTTGGGCCGACCGCCAGATCACGGATCGGATCTTGGCCGCTTTGGCCCTGATCGATATCAGAGTGCTGGATCACTTGGTGATCGGTGACGGCATCACGGTTTCTTTTGCAGAGCGTGGTTGGTTGTAACTGGGCTCTGGCACTGTATTAGTTGATCTTTGATCACGGATGCTGTATAAAATGCCGCCTTCTGTTTGCCCCGCAATCGAAGGCCAGCGGGGCAGATATTTGCTCGAGCAATGAAGTAAGATTTGGAGAGACTGACATGTCTAGAGTATGCCAAGTAACCGGCAAGCGCCCGGCAGTTGGTAACAACCGTTCGCACGCTAACAACGCTACCAAGCGTCGTTTCCTGCCGAACCTGCACACTCACCGTTTTTGGGTTGAGGGTGAAAAACGCTTCGTAAGCCTGCGCGTATCCGCAAAAGGCATGCGTATTATCGACAAGCGTGGCGTTGAAGTGGTTCTGGCTGAACTGCGCGCCAGCGGTGTTAAGGTATAAGGAATTAGATCATGGCTAAAGGTATTCGCGAGAAAATTCGCCTGAACTCCAGCGCCGGTACTGGTCACTTCTATACCACTACCAAGAACAAGCGCACCATGCCCGAAAAAATGGAGATCAAAAAGTTTGATCCCGTTGTTCGTCAGCATGTGATCTACAAGGAAGGCAAAATCAAGTAATTACTTGATACTGCATTCCCAAAAGCCCGGCCCAGTGCCGGGTTTTTTTATGGCTGGAATTCAGTACACTGCCGGTTCAAACGGAGGCTTGCCATGTTGAAATTGAGCCGTAAAGGCTGGAATAACGTGATCATAGTGGCCGTGCTGGCGGTGATCACTCTGCTGCATCGGCTGGAGATGGCCCAGCAGGAGAACAGCGCCCAGCGACCTCGTACCCTGTTGCCGGACAGCGCAGTCGTCCTCACCTGGCAGGGGCCGAGCTGGCAGATAGAGCGTATCGGCCAGGGTTGGCGCAGCGGACCGGATCTGGGGCTCAGCAGTGCCCAGCTGGCGGCCCATATCGAGGCGTGGCAGGCTTGGTTGCTGCCCCCTGGCGATGCAGTGCGCGGCACGCCGGTTACCCTCAAGGTGTGGATCGCCGGTCAGAGCGACCCGATTGAAGTGGGGCTCTATCAGGACAACGGCAAGTTTGCCGCCCTGTTGCCGCCCTCGACCTGGCTCACCCTGAGTCAGGAGCAGTATCGCAGCCTGTTGCGCCCCTCTCCGTAATCCACCCTAATTTGTTGGAGGCCCCATGCCTGAATTACCGGAAGTTGAAGTCAGCCGCCAGGGAATATCTCCCTGGCTCACCGGCATCAAGGTGACCCGCGTCGTGGTACGGGATGGCCGGCTGCGCTGGCCGGTACCTGGCGAAATCCAGGAGCTGGTGGATCTCACCATCCACAGGGTCAGCCGTCGTGCCAAGTATTTGCTGCTGGAGACCGACTTTGGCACCGCCATCCTGCATCTGGGCATGTCCGGCAGTCTGCGGGTGCTGAATATCGGTACGCCGGCCGAGAAACACGATCACGTGGATATAGAGCTCGCCAACGGCAAGCTGCTGCGACTCAATGACCCGCGCCGCTTTGGGGCCCTGCTGTGGACCCGTGAACCCGCCGAGGCACACGCCCTGCTGGCCAAACTGGGCCCGGAGCCGCTGACCGATGCCTTCAACGCCGAGTATCTGCAAGGGCGTGCCAAGGGGCGCGGCACTGCCATCAAGACCTTCCTGATGGACAACCATGTGGTGGTCGGTGTGGGTAACATCTACGCCAATGAGGCGCTGTACGCTGCCGGTATTCATCCCAAACGGGCGGCGGGCAACATCAGTGCCGAGCGACTGGAAACCCTGGTGGCCGAGATCAAGCTGGTGCTGGCTTCTGCCATCCAGCAGGGGGGAACCACCCTCAAGGATTTCACCAGCGCCGATGGCAAGCCGGGCTATTTCGTGCAGCAGTTGCAGGTTTATGGTCGCGGTGGTCAAGCCTGTTTCCATTGCCATACCCTGCTCAGTGAAATACGGCTGGGGCAGCGTACAACCGTGTTTTGCTCCCACTGCCAGCGCTGAATCGCAGTTATTTTGGCCAAACATGGCCAAGTTGTAAGAGAGTATTTCCGGTCTGTTGAATATTTGGGCGCCTGTCACTAGTATCTCGACCGTTCAGGCGGTTTGAGAAAATAAAATGACAGCTAAATCAATGGACTGGGATCATTTATCCCGGCAGGGGCACTATTGCGCCCAAAAAATGGCCCGCTTCCTCTATCCCGATGACAGCGCCCGCAAGACCTTCAATCGCGCCAAGTTCGTGCTGCGCAGCCTGCTCTATCGGCAGCAGATGAGCCGGGTGTTCGAGCTGTTTCAGGCCGAACCGCTCAAGGCCCTGCCTGCCCACTATCCCGAGCTGCTCGACAAGCCGATGCGACCCTATCGGTTTGCCGGCTCCACCGCGACCCAGCGGGCCGAGATGCTGGAAAACCACTATCGACTGCTGCTGGCCCGTTATCCCGAGCTGATAGATCCGCTCTATCTGGACGAGGGCATAGAGCTTGGCCACTATCCCCAGAGTGGATGTCGCATAGTGCTGCGTCACGATGGTACCTTCCGTCGTGAGGCCGAGCTGGCGCTCTCCATCGTCGATCAACAGGGCAAGCGCCTCTATAGCTGCGCCTTCTCGCTGGCGGGCACCCCCGGCAATCTGTCGCTGGTGATTGGCTCGGTACAGGGGCCGGAACCCTGCGTCGAACAGGCACAGGACAAGGTTCGAGCCCTGACCAAGGAGGGCCATGGTTTGCGGCCCAAGTCGCTGGTGGTAATGCTGGTGATGCAGCTGGCCGAGGCGATGGGGGCCGAGCATATCTCGGCGGTGCGGATGAAGGCACACATCTACCAGGCAAAGCGTTACAGCAAGAAGAAGAAAGCCTGTCTGCAGGCGGATTATGACGAGCTGTGGGAGGAATTTGGCGCCATCGATCAGGATGACAACTTCGTGCAGCTGTTGCCTGCGGTGCGCAAGCCGCTGGAGGAGATTGCCTCCAAAAAGCGGGCCATGTACCGGCGTCGTTACGAATGGCTCGACGAGCTGGCGCTCTCCTGCCAGCAGCTGCTGGGGCGCGCGGCGGACTGACTGCCAGTGCGGACAATGGCGAGCGCGGCTTATGTGCGCCGCACTAAACAGGCTACCCTCGGGTAGCCTGTTTGCTTGTTACTTGCCTTGCTTGGCGGCAATCGCCTTGGCGACGATCGGGTCGACAAACTGGCGGATATCACCGCCATGCAGGGCGACCTCCTTCACCAGGGTCGAGGAGATGAAGGAGTTCTCTTCGGCAGGGGTGAGAAAGACGCTCTCCAGCTCCGGCATCAGGCGGCGGTTCATGTTGGCCAGCTGAAATTCGTATTCGAAGTCGGAGACGGCCCGCAAGCCACGGATCAGCACGTTGGCTTGCTGCTCTTTGGCAAAGTCCACCAACAGGCCGGAGAAGCCCACCACCTTGACGTTGGGCAGGTGGGCCGTCACTTGCCGGGCAAGCAGGACACGTTCTGCCAGATCGAACAAGGGGCGCTTGCTCGGGCTGTTGGCTACCCCGACGACCACTTCATCAAACAGCCTTGCGGCACGACCTATCAGGTCGGTATGGCCGTTGGTGATGGGGTCGAAGGTGCCGGGATAAATTACCTTGTTGGTCATGCTCTTGATTCCTGCAACCTGGAAATTTGGTCGCATTATAGGGTCTGTTGACGTTTTGTCGCGACCGGGACGACGTCCGTTTTGTGCGGGACCTGGCGCGAGCAGCCTGGTTTGGTCGTCCAAATCAGTATCGTCTGGTGTCTTCGCTTGAGAATAGCTGTGCATCAGGCAAGAATACCCGCACCGCGCATCAAGCCTCCTTGCATTGGTGACAGGGAGCAAAGGGATTTTTTATGAAACGTATTCTGGTAGTACGCAACGACAAGATTGGTGACTTCATGCTGGCATGGCCGAGTTTTGCCATGCTCAAGCGCTCCATGGATTGTCATGTGACTGCCCTGGTTCCTGCCTACACGGCGCCGTTGGCCCGTCTCTGCCCCTGGATCGACGAAATTATCCTGGATCCGGGTTCAGGAGCCGACAAGGAACAGCAACGTGCCTTGCAGGCGCGTATCAAGGCGGCGGCCTTCGATGCCTCCATCTGCCTTTTTTCCAATTCCCGCAATGCCATGCTGGTGTGGAAGGCGCACATCCCTTACCGGTTGGCTCCTGCGACCAAGCTGGCCCAGGTACTCTACAACCAGCGCCTGATCCAGCGCCGCTCCCGCTCCCAGAAGCCGGAGTACGAGTACAACCTGGATCTGGTGCGTCGCTTTCTCGCCGACCAGCAGGTGAGCGTGGTCGAGCCACAGGGCCCCTACCTCAGCTTTGACCCCCAGAGCCTGCAGCTGGTGCGCGAACAGGTTGCAACCAGACTGAAGCTGGATGCCAGCCGCCCCTGGCTGATGGTACACGCCGGCAGCGGTGGTTCGGCCAACAACCTCTCCATCGAGCAGTACTCGCGCCTCATCATCAAGCTCAATCAGGCATGCCCGGAATTGCAGTGCATCCTGACGGCGGGGCCGGGGGAGGAGAAGATCGCCGAGCAGCTGGCGGCAGAATTGCTGGCTCACGGCGGCAATGGCTGGATCTATCGCTCCGACGAGGGGCTGCCCAAGTTCTGTCAGGTGATGGCCAACGCGGCCCTGTTTGTGGCGGGCAGTACCGGGCCGCTGCACATAGCGGCGGCGCTGGACGTGCCCACCATAGGTTTCTTCCCGGCGCACCGCTCGGCCACTCCGCTGCGCTGGCGTCCGCTCAACAGCGAGGGGCGTCACCTGGCGTTCAGCCCGCCGGAAGACAGCGATCATCCGGAAGACATGAGCCAGCTCGATCCCAAGACAATGGCGGCGGCGATAGCTCGCTGGGCACCGCCCTTCTGGCGAACAGAGAGCTGATAGATACAAACAGGGCCCTTTCGGGCCCTGTTTCGTCATGCTGGCTTGAGCGGCTGCGCAATTAGTTGCCGGTTTGGTCCGGTGCTTGCGGCTGCTGGCGGATCCAGAGGTCTGCGTACTTCGCGAAAGTGGAGTGGGCCGAGAGGATCGCGAGCAAGAGCCCCTGCTTGCCATCGAGGAAGCCGGCCTTGAGCAGGTACATCTTGAGGAAACAGCCCACGGCATGGACCAGTCCCTGGCTGAGGGAGCCCTTCTTGCCACGGGCGGTGCGCTGATCGGCCCAGGCCCTGGCATAGCCGGCGGACTTCACCAGATAGTGCTCCAGATCCCGGTAGGTGAAGTGGAGCAGGTCGCCATGGATATTGACGATCTTCATGTTGGCCCGTACTTCCACCTTCTCGTGTACCAGCACCTCGTTGTAACGGGTGAGCGCCTTGGGATAGAGGCGCAGTACCCGATCCGGATACCAGCCGCTGTGGCGGATGAAGCGGCCAAATACCCAGGAGAGGCGCGGGATGGAGTAGATGGTGTCGCTGGCCGGATTGGCCATGACGGTCGCGATGGCCTCTTTCAGCTCAGGGGTAAGCCGCTCGTCCGCATCCAGCCACAGTACCCACTCTGACTGGACATGGGACTGGGCGAGGCGGCGTTGGCGGCCGAAACCGGGCCACACCGTATTGACGAAGAAACGGGCGCCGAATTCGGCGGCGATGGCGGGGGTCTCGTCCTGGCTGCCGGAGTCCAGAATGACGATCTCGTCCACCAGACCGTCGAGTGAGGCGAGGCAGGCTTTCAGGTTGTCGGCTTCGTTCTTGACGATCAGGACGGCCGCCAGAGTCGGGTTTTTCACGGGTTGAAGGCTCTTGTTGGCGCCCGGCTGGCGGGGCATGCTCAAATTGGCGCCCATTCTAGCCTAAAACGGCAGGCGGAGCATGGTTCCGGCGGTCTGAGTACGTCAGTTTCAAACGGCTTCTTTTTTATTAGAGGTGTACATGGTGCGGGGATCTTCTGTTATTTCTCGGACCATTCTTGGGGCATAATCTCGGCCAGCAATGATTAACCGCAGGGCTTGGCCCCAAGAGAAGCGTGAGATGAAAATATTGGTGATCGGCCCCTCCTGGGTCGGCGACATGGTGATGTCCCAGAGCCTCTACAAGGCGATCAAGACCAATCACCCTGAGAGCGAGTTGCATGTGATGGCGCCAGCCTGGTGCGGTGCCCTGCTGGAGCGGATGCCCGAAGTGGACAAGGCTGTCCCCATGCCGCTCGGCCACGGTGACTTCAAGCTGGGGGCCCGCCGTCGGCTCGGCAAGCAACTGGCGGCCGAGAAGTACGATCAGGCCATCATCCAGCCCAACTCCATGAAGTCGGCGCTGATCCCCTGGTTCGCCAGGATCCCGGTGCGCACCGGCTGGAAGGGGGAGCACCGCTTCGGCCTGCTCAACGACATGCGCAGCAACAAGTCCGCCTTCCCGCTGATGGTGGAAGCCTATCTGGCGCTGGCCTATCCCAAGGCGCAGATGAAGAGCCGGGCCGATATTCCCGCCATTCCCCACCCCTCGCTCAATGTGGATCTCATCAATCAGGGCAAGGCGCTGGAGCGACTCGGTCTGGATCGCGTTCGTCCCGTGCTGGTGCTCTGTCCGGGAGCCGAGTTCGGCCCGTCCAAGCGCTGGCCGGAAGGGCACTACGCCGTGGTGGCGCAGAAGTATCTGGATGAGGGCTGGCAGGTGTGGATCTTCGGCTCCGGCAAGGATGTGCCTGTGGCCAACACCATTCGCGAGCGGATCAATCCGCTGTCGCGCCCCAACTGCCACGTGCTGGCGGGCAAGACCAACCTGTATGAGGCGATCGATCTGATGGCGCTGGCCGGGCGGGTCATCGCCAATGATTCCGGCCTGATGCACATAGCCGCCGCCCTCAACCGGCCGTTGATCGGCGTCTATGGCTCTACCTCGCCGCTCTACACGCCGCCGCTGGCGGACAGGGTCGAGATAGTGCACACCGACATAGAGTGCCGCCCCTGTTTCAAGCGCACTTGCAAGTTCGGTCACCTCAAGTGCCTGATCGAGCTGATGCCGGAACAGGTGATAGAGGCAGGTCGACGGCTGGAGTGCGCCGAGTCGCCAGATCAACCGATCGTGCTGCAAGTGGGTGAGCCGCCACGGTTTGTCTCCGATGCGAGCAAGCGATCGGAGCCGACATAACATGGGCTATCGGCTGCTCTACAACCTGCTGATCCATCTGGGCTTGCCGCTGGCGTTGCTGGCACTCTACAAGCCGAAGAAGGGCAAGCCTGGCTTTGGTGCGCGCTGGGCCGAGCATCTGGGACGGACGCCGGCCAGCGGGCAGGAGGCGCCGCTCTGGATCCATGCGGTCAGCGTGGGTGAAACCCTGGCCATCAGCCCCTTCATCCGTGCACTCAAAGCCGAGCGGCCGGATTTGCCGATCCTGCTCACCACCACCACCCGCACCGGCGCCGAGCAGGCGGCCAAGCTCGGCGATCTGGTGGTGCATCGCTACGCCCCCCTCGATTACCCCTGGGCGGTGGCCGCTTTTCTCAAGTGCATCAAGCCTCGCGCCCTCTGGGTGATGGAGACAGAGCTGTGGCCGAACTGGCTGGCGGCCTGCGAGGCGCGCCATCTGCCGGTGACCATCATCAATGCCCGTCTATCCGAACGCTCCTGCCAGCGCTATGCCCGTTTTCAAGGGGCGTTCGATACCCTCAGCCGGCCACTGACCCATCTGCTTTGCCAGCATCAGGACGATGCCGAGCGCTTTGCACGGCTCGGCGTCGGTCGTGAGCGGCTGGCGGTGACCGGTTCCATCAAGTTCGATATCCAGCTGGGTGACGAGGTGTATGCCAGGGGGCACGCCCTGCGTCAGCAGCTGGGGCAGAGCAGGCCGGTCTGGATCGCTGCCAGTACCCATCAGGGTGAGGATGAGCAGGTATTGGCGGCGTTTGACCTGGTGCTGCAACGCCACCCCCAGGCCTTGCTGATCCTGGTGCCGCGCCATCCGGAGCGCTTCGTTCGGGTGGCCGAGCTGTGCGCCCCTTACGGCTGTGTGCGGCGCACCGGCGGCGCCCCGATCCGCGAGACGGACAAGGTCTATCTCGGCGATACCATGGGCGAGTTGCCGCTGATGCTGGCGGCGGCCGATGTGGCCTTCGTTGGCGGCAGTCTGGTGAAGGTCGGCGGTCACAACCTGCTGGAACCGGCGGCGCTGGGCAAGCCCTGCCTGACCGGCCCTGCCTACTTCAACTTCAGCGACATCACCCGCCAGCTGGTGGCTCAGGGTGGCGCGGCGCTGGTGGCCGATGCCGCCGCGCTGGGGGAGAAGGTGAGCGAGCTGCTGGCCGACGAGGGCGATCGCCGCCAGATGGGCGAACAGGCCCGTGCCGTTGTGTTGCGCAATCAGGGCGCGCTGGCGCGCACCCTCTCTCACTGTCTTGCCAGTCTGGAAAGTGACTGAGCCCAGAGTGGCCATAAAAAACGGAGCGCCAGGCGCTCCGTTTTTGTTTTCCGTACAGGCGTCGGTCAACGCATTATCAGGCCGAGCAGTATGCCCACCACGCCGAAGTCGGCATCGCTGAAGGTGGTGTTGGCAAAGCCAAGATCCCCCAGCACAGGCAGCAGGAACACCGGCAGGAAGGTGATCAGCAGGCCGTTGGCGAAGGCGCCAAGCAGAGCTCCGCGGCGACCGCCGGTAGCGTTGCCGAACACCCCGGCCGCCGCGCCGACGAAGAAGTGCGGTACCACGCCCGGTATGATGACGGTGAGCCCCAGCAGGTAGAGCAACACCATGCCCACCAGACCGGCGGTGAAGCTCGACAGGAAGCCGATCAACACGGCGTTGGGGGCGTAAGGGAAGACGATGGGACAGTCGAGCGCCGGTTTGGCGTTTGGGACCAGCTTGTCGGAGATCCCCTTGAAGGCCGGCACGATTTCGGCGATGACCATCCGCACACCCTGCAGGATGACGTAGACACCGGCGGCGAAGGTGATGGACTGCATCAGGGAGAACATGAACCAGTGCTTGCCCTTTGCAACGCTGGTGACGAACTCGGGCCCGGCAAAGGCGGAGGTGATGAGGAAGATGATGCCCATGGTGAAGGAGATGGCCACCGGGGTATCGCGCAGAAACAGCAGGCTCTTGGGCACCTGTACCTCTTCACTGCTGTGGGCCTTGTTGCCGAACTTGGCGCCGATCCAGCCGGCCAGCACGTAGGAGATGGTGGAAAAGTGGCCGAGAGCCACCTCGTCCGAGCCGGTGATCTGCTTCATGTAGGGGTGAGCGAGGGCCGGGAACAGCACCATGGTCACGCCGACCACCAGGCTGCCTACCGCGATCAGCGGAATGCCGCTCATGCCGCCGGCGGAGAGGATCGCCGCCACCATCATGGACATGAAGAGGGTGTGGTGACCGGTCAGGAAGATGAATTTCCACGGGGTGAGGCGGGCGATCAGTATGTTCACCAGCATGGCGAAGAACATGATCATCGCCATCTCCTTGCCGAACGACTGCTGGGCGATGGAGACGATGGCTTCATTGTTGGGAACCACGCCCTTGATGCCGAAGGCGTGCTGGAAGATGGTGGCAAAATCGCCCAGCGAGTTCACCACCAGAGTGGCACCGGCCCCCAGGATGACGAAGCCCATTATGGTCTTGACCGTGCCCTTGATGCACTCGGTCACGGGTTTCTTCTGGGCAATCAGGCCGATGAGCGCGATCAGGCCGACCAGCACGGCCGGCTCGGACAGCACGTCAAACATCAGAAAATTGAAAAATTCCATGGTCAGCTCCAATCAGATGGAAGAGGCGGCCCGCAGGCCGCGAAGTCAGGTGGTCAGAGAGCGCCCAGTTCGCGCAGGGCGATGGAGAGTTTCTCTTTCATGGCGGCCTTGTCGACCATGTTGTCCAGGGACACCAGCCGACCGTTGACCCCCATGCTGATGAGCTGCTCGGCGATATCGCGGGTAGCCACGAACATCTCGGCGGTTTCGCTGCCGGCGGAGGCGAGATCCCTGTGATCCACCTCGGCAGTGACTGCCAGCTCCTTGAGGATGCTCTTGATGCTCATCTCCATCATCAGGCTGGTGCCCAGGCCGTGTCCGCATACAACCAGAATTTTCATCGTCTCTTCCTTTGTCGGGCGCAGGGCGCCGCTCAGTAGCGCGCCAGAATGCGCAAAATGTCGTCTTTGGTGTCGGCTGCCATGATGGCCGCCACGTCCTCTTCGTTCATGAACAGCTCGGCCAGCTGGGCGATGGTCTCCACGTGGGAGTTGCTGTCGCTGGCGGCCAGGGTGACGAGCAGCCGGATCGGGTCATTGCCCTCGGAGCCGAAATTGACTCCGGTTTTCAGCACTGTCAGTCCCAGGCCGAGACGGTTGACGCCATCTTCCGGGCGAGCGTGGGGCATGGCCAGGCCCGGGCCCAGCACATAGTAAGGGCCGAGCTCCTCGTGGGAGAGAAACAGCGCCGCCACATAGGAAGGCTCTATGGTGCCGTTGGCCAGCAGGGGAGCGGTGGCGAGCTCGATGGCATGACGCCAGTCGCGGGCTCCCGTTTCGATGGAAATGACCTCTTCGGTCAGCAGTTGAGTCAGCATGGCAATGATCCGGCTGGATGAGATGGCGCCAATCTAGCGATCTTGCCCCGCGATAACTGTGAGCCTGATCGCGAAAGTTAGCGCTACCAGATAGCGCTAACATGGAATTGTGATAGCGCTATCATTTATGCCATGAGTGGGATTCATCTTGCCCCGCCACTCGCTCAAAGGGGGTAAAATCCGGTTTGAGCAAATAGTCAGTGCCGCACTTTTGCCTTAAAGTGAGCACCCGTATGTCGAGGAAGGGAAGGGATGTCAGAAGCGAAGAAGCGCCGTAGCACGGGTCGGGTGACCCTCAACGATGTGGCCCAGCTGGCCGGAGTGGGTGCCATGACGGTGTCCCGTGCCCTGCGCACCCCCGAGCTGGTGTCAGACAAGATGCGCGAGCGCATCGATGCCGCCGTGGATGAACTCGGCTACATTCCCAACCGGGCGGCGGGCGCGCTCGCCTCCGCGACGTCCCAGACCATAGTGGTGATAGTGCCCAGCCTGACCGAGCGCGGTTGCGGCGACGTGATCGCCGGGCTGCAGCAGACCCTGCTCGATGAGGGCTACCAGATAATGCTGGGGGATGCCCAGCACCTGAAGCAGCAGGAAGAGAGCCTGCTGACCAGCTTTTTGCAGCATAACCCGGCCGCTGTTGTGCTGTTTGGTGGCGATCCCGGCGAGACCATCCGTACCCGCCTGAAGGCATCCCGCCTGCCGGTGGTGGAGGTGGGCGCCATGGCTCGCAACCCTGTCGACATGAATGTAGGGGTCTCCAACTTCGATGCCGGTTATCAGCTGACCCGTCATCTCATCGAGCGCGGCTATCGCAACATCGGCTTTCTTTGTGCCCGCCAGGAACAGTGGATGCTGCAACAGCGCATGCAGGGCTGGCAGAAGGCACTGCTGGACAACTACCTCTCTCCCGATGCCATCATCAACACCTCTGAGCTGCCGAGTTTCAGCACTGGGGCCGCCATGCTGGGGGAATTTTTGTTGCGCTGGCCCGAGCTGGATGCACTGGTGTGCGTCAACGACGAGCTGGCGGCGGGGGTGCTGTTCGAGTGCCAGCGTCGTCACCTGAGCGTGCCTGGCAAGCTCGCCATCGCCGGATTTGACGATCTGGATGTGGCGCGCGCCTGCTATCCGGCGCTCACGTCGATCCGGATCCCCTATCGCAAAATGGGGCAGGAGGCGGCCGAGCTTATCTTGCGTCAGCTGGCTGGCGAACCTGTCATGGGCACGGCCCTGACCCTGGATTTTCAACTGCAGAAGCGTCAAAGCAGTTGATCCCCGTTTCACACTTCATCAAAGAGGCAACCATGTTCAAGGCTCTGTTACTGGAAAATCAAGACGGCAAGACTGCTGCGACCCTGACCCGGCTGGCCGAGAGCCAGTTGCCGGCAGGCGAGGTGCGGGTGGCGGTGAGCTACAGCTCCCTCAACTACAAGGATGGGCTGGCCATCACAGGCAAGGGCAAGATAGTGCGTCAGTGGCCACTGGTGCCCGGTATCGATTTTGCCGGTACAGTGCTGGAATCAGCCGACAGCCGCTATCAGGTCGGCGACAAAGTCGTGCTGACCGGTTGGGGCGTGGGGGAAGGACACTGGGGCGGCATGGCCGAACAGGCAAGGGTCAAGGCCGACTGGCTGGTGCCGCTGCCCGCCGGGCTGGATGAGCGCCAGGCCATGTGCATCGGCACCGCCGGTCTCACTGCCATGCTCTGCGTGCTGGCGCTGGAGGAGGCGGGCGTTACCCCCGACAGCGGTGAAATCCTGGTGACGGGCGCGGCGGGCGGCGTGGGTTCCACCGCAGTGGCCCTGCTGGCCGCACTGGGTTATCAAGTCGCGGCCCTGACCGGTCGCCCAGAGGAGCAGGGGAAGACGCTGATGGCGCTGGGTGCCAGCCGCATAGTGCCGCGCGGCGAGCTGCTGGAGCCTGCCAAGCCGCTGGAGAAGCAGCTGTGGGCCGGGGCGGTCGATACCGTCGGCAGTCAGGTGCTGGCCAAGCTGCTGGCCCAGATGAACTATGGTGGTGCCGTGGCCGCCTGCGGGCTGGCTGGCGGTTTCGATCTGCCGACCACTGTCATGCCTTTCATCCTGCGCAACGTGCGGTTGCAAGGTGTCGACTCTGTGATGTGCCCGCTGGCGCGCCGCCAGTTGGCGTGGCAGCGACTGGCGCGGGATCTGCCCGCCAGCTTCTTCGAACAGGCGGTGACCGAGATAGCACTGGAGCAGGTGGTGGCGGCTGCCGAGGCCATCACGCAAGGCCGGATCGCGGGTCGCACTCTGGTCAAACTTTGATCCAGCCTTGACTGGCGAGCCCCATTTTTCTGGATAGACTTTGAGGGCGGGTGCACTATCCAAGGAGAATGAGCATGGGTGGACACAAGCCGGATTACGATCTCGATGATGAATGGGAACCGGAATCCTGGGAAGAAGAGCTGGATGAATGGGAAGACGAGAGCTGGCTGGATGATGACCCTCTCGACGATCAGTAATCCACGCATTGAGAGAACAGGCGGGCCTTGGGGCCCGCCTGATTTTTTTGTGCGGCTCACAGGAATGGGGATGATCCCTTGGTCGCCGCCATCAGGCTGACTAGAATGAACTGCCCAAACGACACTCAAGGATGACTATGAGACTCACCATCATACTGTTTGCTGCCCTGCTGGGAGGCTGTGCCTCCAACGATGATCCGTGCGAGAAGGTATGGAGCGATGTGGGGGAGGCCGATGGCAAGCTGGGCTTCACCACTGAACGGGTCGCGTTTCATCAGGACCTGTGTGGCAAGAAGGTGGATGTCGAGCTATGGAAGCAGGGACGCCAGAAGGGACTGGCCTGGTATTGCCGGCCTGAACACCTCTATCTGGCCGGGCGTTCCGGCAGTGAATACCGTGGGGTTTGCCCCAATGACGGGCAGGCGCGCAGATTGTTCGAGCAGGGGCGCCAGGGCTGGACCGATCAATAGCCGCTCACGTGGTGGGGATGTGCAGTCTTACTCCTCTTTCAACCGCAGCGGCTGACACAGATAGCTTTTGTCATTGGCGCTACGAGCACACTTGCCACAGACAAACTTGGGTTTGCGCACGATTTTGCGCAGTGTCTTGAGATCGGTGGGGATCTCGCTGCGGCGCCATTCACACAGGGTTTTGTTGCCCATAACGACTACCTCGACAACTCGGTGGGGGCCTAGTGTAATCAATTTTCATTTCGAAAACAGCGACTGGGCCACCTTGGCGTGGCCCTCGCTTAAGGCTTGTATCTGTTACTGGTAGAGGAACTTGGTGAAGATGAGCTCGCGTACCGCCTTCTTGCCGGTTTCTTTCACCAGCAGCTCGTTGACCTGGGTCAGGCACTCCTTGCGCAGCTCTTCGCGGTTCACCAGGGACTTTATCTGATCGGCGGTCTTACTGCCCATCAGACGTATGATGGCGTCGCGGATCAGGGGGTCGTGCTGCTCCAGCAGCTTGAGATCGCCCTCGTTTTCAGCCATCAGCTCGACCGTGACCCGGATATAGCCGAGGGTTTTGCCATCGCTCAGGTAGTTGGTGATGATGTCGGGATCGAGAGCGTGGTAGGAAAAGCCGGGCTTGGCAGCCGCCTCGGCGCCCTCTGCCGGCGGCTCCTCTTCGGACGAGGCCTGCACATGCAGGGAGCCACAGCTCAGTAACAACAGCAGCAGAATTTTGAAGATCTTCATATAGATGGCTCATCAGCGGCAGGTACCCCATTTTTGATGTTGCCATCGGGGCCGTCAAGCACGGATGTTCTTACAATTCTCGAATGATTTACGGATAATAAACCGGATTTTAACCTGATAACGTAAATCTCCGGATGGTGAAGCCGTGAAGTCCGAGTTGACTGTTCCCCTTATCCAGCTAGCGCCGTGGCGGGTTCCCGCAGAGTGCGAGCTGCCCGAGGCATTGCGGCCCTGGTTGCTGGAGGCCGATTCCATGACCCGGCGTCTGCGTCACCACAATCGCCACTTCTCGGTGCAGCTGCTGGGCAATCGCAGTGTCACCCTCTGCGCCGATGAACAGCAGCTGGTGGCCGCCGAGCAACCCATGGGCTTGTGCCGCGAGGTGATACTGCACGGCGATCGGGGGCCGGCTGTGCTGGGCTGGACCCTGTTTGCCGAAGCCGCCCTGCAAGAGAGCGGGCTGCGCGAGCTGGGTGAGCAGCCCTTGGGCGAGCGTATTTTCGGTGACGAGCCTGCCCGCCGCGATCACCTGCAACTGGCCTGTTTCGAGATTGCGAGCAATCCCTGGTGCCCGGCCGCCACCGTCTGGGGACGTCGTTCCCGTCTGTTTCTGGGGCAATGGCCACTGTTGGTCCATGAACTCTTCTTGCCCTCTCTGTCATGCAACAAGGAGCTGGAGTGAATCTGTTAACCAAGGAGCGGGGACTGGCCTATGTGCAGCTGGCCCGCATTGACAAGCCTATCGGGACCCTGCTGCTGCTGTGGCCGACCCTGTGGGCGCTCTGGCTGGCGGCCGGCGGCCTGCCGGATCTCTGGACCCTGCTGGTGTTTGTGGTGGGCGTGTTTCTGATGCGCTCGGCCGGTTGTGTCATCAACGACTACGCGGATCGCAACTTCGATGGCCATGTGAAACGTACCGCCGGTCGGCCACTGCCCATGGGCAAGGTCAAGCCGCGGGAGGTGCTGGCGCTGTTCGCCGTGCTGGCGCTCATCTCGTTCGCGCTGGTACTGACCATGAACTCCCTCACCATAGCGCTGTCGTTCGCGGCCTTGCTGCTGGCGGTCTGCTACCCCTTCATGAAGCGCTATATTCCGATCCCGCAACTGGTGCTCGGCATGGCCTTCTCCTGGTCCATTCCCATGGCCTATGCGGCTCAGGCCAACGCCTTGCCACTGGTGGCCTGGCTGGTATTTCTCGCCAATCTGCTGTGGACCATCGCCTACGACACCCAGTACGCCATGGTGGACAGGGATGATGACCTCAAGCTCGGCTTGAAATCGAGCGCGATTCTGTTTGGTCGCCACGACAAGCGGATCATCGGCGTGTTGCAGCTGGCCACCCTGCTTATCCTGCTGGCGGTAGGCCAGTTGATGGGGCTGGGGGCTTGGTATTACTGGGGGCTGTTGGGGGCTGCGGCCCTGTTTGTCTACCAACAGTGGCTGATCCGGGAGCGGCAGCGGGAGGCCTGCTTCCAGGCGTTTCTAAACAACAACTATGCGGGGGCGCTGGTATTCATCGGCCTGGTGCTCAACTACCTGTTGCCGTGACGCATGTCAGGATAAAAAGAAGGCCGCATCATGCGGCCTTCTTTGTTTCCGGTCTCTGTCAGAGCCGGTTGCCCGCCTGTATGGTGCGGCGGATCTTGTTGCTCAGCAGCGGCACTATGTTGTCGGCCAGCGCCTGGAAGCGGCCCAGATCCGGTTTGCACTCGGGAGAGAGGTAGCCCTCCTTGCGCAGGGTGTGGATCAGGGTGCTGAACAGCTTCTGGTCGAAGAACTCGGGAGCATTGATGCCGTGCAGGGTGCCGAGGCGCTCCGCCATCATCAGGCCGTCCGCCTCCAGCTGCTCCGCCTCGACATAGGGCTGGGCCAGCACCCGGGTCAACACTATGGCGTAGCGTTGCAGCGTCTCCTGAATGCTCTCGGCCAGCAGCAGCAGGCGCATCTGGTTGCCAGGATTGACCCAGAAGCCGCCATCCCGTGCCTCGACCAGTTGCTGGCGTTGCAGTTCGGCCAGCAGGGCATCGACCAGCTCCGGCAGCTCATCCTCTTCGTAGTGGAGGAACAGCTCCGTCTTGAGCAGCGGATAGATGTCGATGCAGCGGGCGACGATCTCGCCGCGGGATATCCCCTCACAACGTTCGATCAGCGCGGCCACCAGGGATGGCAATGCAAACAGGTGCAGTATGTTGTTGCGGTAGTAGGTCAGCAGGATCGCCTGATAGCGGTCCAGGCTGATGATCTGGCCCAGTTTGTCCTCGCTCACCTCGAACTTGTTGAGCTCCATCGCCTGATCCAGCAGTGTCTTGGCATCCTCAGCCGGAATCGTGCTCTGGGGGCTGTAGGGCACCTGCTTGAGCAGGTCCAGATAGGTGTTGAGCTGTGCCTGCAGTTCATCGCGAGTCAGGGCGTGGCGTTCGGCGGCCAGCAGTGCCAGCGCGCTCAGGGTCAGGCCGTTGACGGCGGCGGCAGCGTTGATGCGGGTCATCAGCAGCTCGGCCAGCCGGGTGACTGTGGGTGCCATCCACTCGGGGCGCTCCTCCTGACCTATGTGGTCCTTCCACTCGGGCACATGTTCATTGAGGTAGCTGTTGAGGGTCAGGGGTTCGCCGAAGTTGACGAAGCCGCGGCCATAGTTGCGCAGCTTGCGCAGTATGCCGAGCACCTGCAGGAAGCTCTCTTTCTCCTTGCGGCTGCCCTTGAGCTCGTTGTGATAGGTGTTCACCTCCATCACGTGCTCGTAGCCCAGATAGACGGGCACCAGGGTCACGGGTCTGTCCAGCCCGCGCATCATGGCCTGCAGTGTCATTGCCAGCATGCCGGTTTTGGGTGGCAGCAGACGACCGGTGCGGGAGCGCCCACCCTCGGTAAAGAACTCCACCGAATAGCCCTTGGCAAACAGCAGGTTGAGGTATTCGCGAAATACAGTGCTGTAGAGCGGGTTGCCCTTGAAGGTGCGGCGGATGAAGAAGGCGCCGCCATGACGGAAGATGGGGCCCGCCGGCCAGAAGTTGAGGTTGATGCCCGCCGCTATGTGGGGCGGCACCATCCCCTGGTGGTAGATGACGTAGGAGAGCAGCAGGTAGTCCATGTGGCTGCGATGGCAGGGCATATAGACGATCTCGTGCCCTTCTTGCGCCAGCTGGCGTACCTTCTCGGCGCCGTTGACCGAGAGGCCGCGATAGAGCTTGTTCCACAGCCAGCCGAGGAAGCTTTCACTGAGGCGGATCAGCCGGTAGGAGAAATCGGAAGCGATCTCGTCCATGTAACCGTGGGCGCGCTTTTGCGCTTTCTCCAGGCTGATGCCCTCGCGCTGGGCCTCCTCTTCTATGGCCTGCTGGATGACGCTGGAATCCAGCAACTGCCTGAACAGCAGGTTGCGGTTCGGCAGCTTGGGGCCGGTGGCCGCCAGCTGCTGGCGGCTGAAGTGGGTGCGGGCCACCCGCGCCAGTTTGTGGGCGATAGCCTCGTCGGTGCCGTGCTTGTCGGCCATCTGACGCAGGGAGAGCGGCGGGGAGAAGCGCACCAGGTTCTCGCGGCCCTTGAGGATCACGATCAGTGCCTTTTTGAGGCGGTTCGGTGCCAGGCTGCTGATGATGTTCCAGCCGGAGGCCTCTTCCCCTTCCCGGCCGGGGGCGCGGCCCCAGAACAGGGTGACAGGCACTACCTGGATATCCAGTGCCGGATCCTGCTTGTGCAAATCCAGCAGCTGGTGGAATTCCTGCAAGAAAGGCAGCGGCTTGCTGCGCTTGCCAAACAGGGGAGGCGGACGGTCCAGACAGACGTAGCGCGGCAGCAACTGGCCGTTCAGCTCCAACGGGGTGAAGGGGCCGGGCAGGCCGAGATCCTCGCAGCACTGTTGCAGCGTCATCAGATCGGTGATCGAGCTGGTTTTCAGGGCATAGACTATGGGTCTGGCCGGATCCAGCTTGAGCTCTGTGATGGGATTTTCCGGCAGGCTCTTGTGATTGACCAAGCCACTGACCGGCCATTGCAAGATGGCTCTGGAAATCTTCTGTCCAAGGGACATGTGCGTCTGCTCTCCAAAAAAATGCGGCGTGAGCATAACAAATCACCGGCGGCTTGTCGCCGAGAGGTACGATGAGTCGGCTGCACAGCCGTAAAACCATGGCAAATAAGGGGTTGGCCGCGACAAATGTCAGCCGCGCCTTGCCTTGGCCACTGCACTGTATATACTGCCAGTGTGCTGTATAAAAAAACAGGTGCCAATGTTATGAAACCCCTTACCCCACGCCAGGCCGAAGTGCTGGAACTGATCAAGGTGAATATGAGCGAGACCGGCATGCCGCCGACTCGTGCCGAGATTGCCCAGAAGCTTGGTTTCAAGTCGGCCAATGCGGCCGAAGAACATCTGAAGGCCCTGGCCAAAAAAGGGGTCATCGAGATCATGCCGGGGACCTCTCGTGGCATCCGCCTGCTGATTGAAGAGGAAGCTGTGCTGGAAGAGACCGGCCTGCCTCTGATCGGCAAGGTCGCGGCCGGTGAACCCATACTGGCTCAGGAGCATATCGAGAGCCACTATCAGGTGGATCCTGCCCTGTTCCATCCGCGGGCAGATTTCCTGCTGCGGGTGCAAGGCATGAGCATGAAGAACATCGGCATCCTGGATGGCGATCTGCTGGCTGTCCACAAAACCCAGGAAGTGCGCAACGGCCAGGTGGTGGTAGCACGTCTCGACGAAGACGTCACCGTCAAGCGCTTCCAGCGCAAGGGCAGCCAGGTGTGGCTGCTGCCTGAAAATGAAGAGCTTGAACCCATCGCCGTTGATCTCTCCTGCCAGCAACTCACCATAGAGGGACTGGCCGTCGGCGTAATCCGCAACGCCGACTGGATGTAACAGCGCGGCCTCCCTCGGGAGGCCGTCTCGCTTCTGTACCCCTTTCCCCATGATTTCAATCAGATCCTGATACCCGTGATTTTTGTCTGTCGCGCCCGTCCGCATCCGCCTCATTTCAGATATATCCTTGGCTAAGGCAGTCACTTGCTTGATCTGCCCCGAATGCTCGACAAGACGATCCTCTCCCACTTGGCAGGTGGCAGGAACCAAGGTCAGCAGGGATGCATAACAACAGCCTCATGCGGCGCGCCGGACAGCAACGGCGCTACCAGCCCAGTTGATGGAGGCGTTCGCGGGATAGAAGGGAGGGTGGCCAGCATTGCACCGGCGGCATCTGCCGTCTGGAGGATAAAGGCACACCTGCGCAGTCGACACGCGGCAGTCATCGATCTGGCCACCCAAGGGGGCTGTCGATGCCGACCGGCGTGACCTGTTGGTCAAGGAGGACAGGTATGGCTTCAAGCTCGCCATGGGATCCGGGTCTGGCATCGCCCGCTTCTTCCATCACCCGTTTCATCAAGGGTAACCGGATGACCCGTTTCTATGCTCTCTGGGTACATCACAAGGGGGCCTGCTGGACTGTCTGGCTTGGCTGCCCCAAAGACAAGATAGTCCGCCTGGTGCGGCTGTTTCACCGTCATAGCGACACGGGACAAACGGATCTTCCCTGGACGGCTCCCGTCATACCGCTGCGTGCCCTGACAAAGCGCGCCCATGAGCGCCGCAGACAACAACCCTGATGTTTCCTGGCCCTTGTCTCACAGCCCCACCTTGATGGTGGGGCTGTTGTTTTATGGCCCAGCCCGGCTGACCAGTGGTGATGGGAGCCTCTTTTGACCCAAGCGGCATCCGGTGCAAGGGATAACCCGGAGCGCGATGGGCTGGGTTACAATGGGCCATCCATTCGTGCCCACTCTGCGGGCATGTCGCAGTGAAAAGGTCTGTTGTTATGGTTAAACCGCGTTATCCCTTGCTGTTCCTGCTGCTGGTCGGGGGCATGATGGCTGCATTCCACTGGAGCCGGCCCTCCCTGCCCGAGCAGGCCGACTATTATCCGGCGGGGCGGGACATCAATCCGTTTGCCTTTACCGACGAGGAGGGGCAGCCCTTCGTTCCAGCCAGTCTGGTGGGGCACTGGACCTTTCTGTTTGTCGGCTATACCTTCTGCCCGGATATCTGCCCGACCACGCTGGCGGATCTGCGCTCCGTCTATCCGGCGCTGAAGAAGATTGCACCGGACAGCCAGGTGGTGTTCATTTCGGCGGATCCGCAGCGCGATGACATCACTCGCCTCAAGACCTATACCGCTTTCTTCCATCCCGAGTTCAAGGCGGCAACCGGCCCCCACGAGAAGTTGTTCCCGTTTGTGCGAAACCTGGGCCTCATCTACTCCATTGCCGAACAGGGAGAGAAGGATTACCTGATCGACCACTCCGCCTCCATAGTGCTGATCAATCCGGAAGGCAAGCTGGAAGCCGTGTTCCGCCCCCAGATGAGCGAGGGGCGAGTACCCCACGTGGTCATGGAAACCCTGGTCTCCGATTTCGCCAAAATCGTGCGACTGGAGGGCGAATGATGCCGGATGAGTGGCTGCTCTCATGCTGATCCCGTCCTGGTTGACAGACAGGCGGCGCCATGGGGCCGTGTTTGCCCTGGCATTGCCCATGGTGCTCTCCAATATCACTACCCCATTGCTGGGGCTGGTGGATACCTGGGTGATAGGCCAGCTCGGTCAGGCCTGGTTTTTGGGAGGCGTCTCGGTCGGGGCTACCCTCATCAATCTCATCTTCTGGCTGCTCGGCTTCTTGCGCATGTCCACCACAGGGCTGACCGCCCAGGCTCATGGCGCCGGTAGTCCAGATGGCCAGCTCGACACCCTGGCGCGGGCGCTCGGTCTCGCCGTCGGGCTGGGCGTGCTGCTCTTGCTCTTGCTGCTGCCCCTGCTGCCCGGGCTAATTGCACTCAGTGGCGGGTCAGCCGAGGTGCAGATTTATGCCAGCGAGTATGTGTCGGTACGGATCTGGAGTGCGCCTGCGGCGCTCTGCAATCTGGTGATCATGGGCTGGTTGCTGGGCATGCAGGATGCCCGCAGCCCCATGCTGTTGCTGATCTTCACCAACCTGATCAACATGGCGCTGGATACCTGGTTCGTACTGGGGCTGGGCTGGCAGGTGAAAGGCGTGGCCGCCGCCTCTCTGCTGGCAGATTACAGCGCCCTGGGGGTCGGGCTCTGGCTGGTGAGCCGCCATCTGCGCCGCCTCTCGCCCGAGGTGTGGCAGGGGGCCTGGCAACGCTGGCGTCAGTGGCCCGCGCTGTTGAGATTGCTCAGCCTGAATCGGGATATCTTCATCCGCTCCCTCTGCCTGCAGCTCTGCTTTGCCTTCATGACCTTGCAGGGCGCGCGTTTGGGGGATGTGGCAGTGGCCGCCAATGCGGTGCTGCTCAACTTTCTGATGCTCATCTCCTACGGGATGGATGGCTTTGCCTATGCGGTGGAGGCCATGGTGGGCCGCGCCATCGGCCGGCGGGATCGGCAGGCGCTGCGCGAAGCCATTGTCTTGAACCTTGGCTGGGCGCTGATCATAGCGATTGGTTTCAGCCTGCTGTTTGCGGCGGGCGGCAGCCAGCTCATCGCACATATTACCGACATACCGGCGGTGATCGCCGAGGCAAACCGCCAGTTGCCCTGGCTGATCCTGATGCCGTTACTGGCGGTCTGGTGCTTCCTGCTGGATGGGGTCTTCATTGGCGCTACCCGTGCCAGGGAGATGCGTAACAGCATGCTGGTAGCGGCGTTTTGCGGCTTCTTCCCGGTCTGGTGGCTCTGTCAGGGCTGGGGCGTTGCCGCCTTGTGGGCCGCCATGGGCGCCCTGATGGCGGGCCGAGGTCTGACGCTGGGGTATCTGTGCTGGCAACTGGAACGTGATGGCCGCCTGTTGCATTCACCCCATGGGGTGAGCCAGGTTCAGAGCGAACCCTCATAACCTAGCTGGCGCCAGCTCTCGTATACGAATACCGCCACCGCATTGGAGAGATTCATGCTGCGGCTCTGGGGCAACATGGGGATGCGCAGCCGCTGTTCGAACGGCAGGCTCTCTATGATCTCCAGTGGCAGACCTCGGCTCTCCGGGCCGAACAGCAGGGCATCACCGGGCGCGAACTGCGCTGCAGAATGGGCGGTACTGCCCTTGGTGGTGCAGGCAAATACCCGCTCGGGAGCAACGGCAGCCAGAAATGCCTCATAGCTCGGCCAGCGTTTCACCTCGGCAAACTCGTGATAATCGAGCCCGGCCCGCTTCACCCGCTTGTCATCCCACTCGAACCCCAGCGGTTCTATCAGATGCAGCCGGTAGCCTGTGTTGGCGCAGAGGCGGATGATGTTGCCTGTGTTGGGCGGGATTTCCGGTTGGTAGAGCACGATATCGAGCATGGCGGGATCCTGATGCGGGCCGAGATGGGGCGGAAAAGGGCGCCAGCATACCCAGCGCCCGCCTGGATGAAAAGAGATGGCTCAGCCAATAGGCAGACGTATGGTGATAGTCAGCCCGGTGGGCTGATTGCAACTGGCGCGAATGGTGCCGCCATGGCGCTGGATTGCCTCCGAGGCGATGGCCAGCCCCAGCCCGGTGCCGCCGGTCTTGGCGTTGCGGGCATCATCCACCCGAAAGAAGGGCAGAAACAGCTGCTCCTGTTGCGCCACCGGCACACCCGGGCCGTCATCACGGATGGTGATGACCCACTCCCTTCCTTCCCGATACCAATCCAGTTTGATGAACTTGTGAGCGTACTTGAGTGCGTTGCGCAGGGGATTTTCCAGCGCCCGTGCCAGCAGCTCGGGCCACATCCTGATCGACTCGGTCGGCAGTGGCGGCAGCCGGAGTTGCTTGCCGCTCTGGTTGGCCTCGAACATGGCGTCGTCCAGCATGGGCTCCAGCAGTTCGGCCAACGGCATCACCACGGGTGCCTCCACATGCTGCTGTACCCGTGACAGGTCGAGCAGGTCGCCTATCAGCTTGTCCAGCCGCCCAATCTCCGACTCTATCCGTGCCAGCTCGTTGCTGTCGCCCTGCTTGCGGCGGATCAGCGCCTGCGCCAGCTGGATACGGGTGAGGGGGCTGCGCAGCTCGTGGGATATGTCGGACAGCAGCTGTTTCTGCTTCTGGATCATGCTCTTGAGCGTGTCGACCATGTGGCTGACGTGATCCGCCAGTTGGCCGATCTCGTCACGCCGCCCCAGATTGGGGATCTGTACTTCCAGGTTGCCCTCCGCCAACTGGGAGACTGATCGCTGCAGCTGCAGTATGGGACGGGTCAGTCGCCAGGCCAGCAACAGGCAGAGCGGTGTGCTGACCAGCATGGCGATCCCCAGGATCTGGATCGGGTGATCCAGGATCTGGATAAACAGGAACAGATAGGAGTTTTCGACATTGAGGCCGAAGTAGACGTGATAGGTCTGACCGTGGTGCTCCATCTCGAAGGGACCGGCGATGGCTCTCTGGTGCTCGCTGCCCAGCATGGGTTTGGCCGGGTTGTCCGAGTCGACCATGAAGCGGACGACGAACTTGCTGAGCCGCGTGCTGGATTGCATCTGGCCCTTCTCGTCGCGCAGGTAGATATTGTCCACCGGCAACAGACCCGCCGCCTCTATGGCCTTGGCCAGATCGAAATCCTGATTGGGGTCGGCACCCCGCTGCAGGGCCTTCAGGTTGTTGTTCATCCGCACCATCTCGTGGGCGGGTAACGGGATTATGTTGCGGGGATCCAGGGTCGGCAGTATCACGACAGCGGCGACCACGACCAGCAGCATGAACCAGAACCAGAGGAAGATCTGGGTGGAGAGGCCATTGAAGGTGCGGGCCGTGTTCATGCCTGTTCCAGCCACAGATAGCCGCGTCCGCGCACCGTCTTGAAGCGGGGCTGGCCATCGGTGCGCTCCGGCAGCTTCTTGCGCAGGTTGCTCAGGTGCATGTCGATGGCGCGATCGAAGGGTTCCAGCTTCTTGCCGAGCACCAGCTCCGAGAGCTGGCTCTTGCTGACGATCTGGCCGGGATTGCGCAGCAGACACTCCAGCAGCCCGAATTCGGTGGCGGTGAGCTCCAGCAGCTGTTCGCCGCTGCTGGCTTGCTGCAAGCCCGGTTGCAGCACCAGATCCATGAAGCGGATCTCTTCGGAAGTGCCGCCACGCTGGGGTTGCGCACTCTGGGTCCGGCGCAGTATGGCGCGGATCCGGGCCAGCAACTCTCTGTCATCAAAGGGCTTGGCAAGGTAATCATCGGCGCCGGCCTCCAGCCCGTTGACCCTGTCCTGGCTGTCGCCCCGCGCAGTCAGCATCAGCACCGGGGTGTCGTGGGTCTCACGCAGCTTTGCCAGCATGGCGAAGCCGTTGAGCCTGGGCATCATCACGTCAAGCAGCACCAGGTTGAAGTCCTGCTCTGCCAGCCGCAGCAACCCCTCTTCGCCATCCTCGGCGACAGTCACCTGGAAGCCTTCCAGGGTCAGAATTTCGGTGAGCAGCTGAGTCAGCTCGAGATCGTCGTCGACCAGGAGTATTTTGTGCATCTAGGGTCATTCCGCTGATTTTTCGCGCCAAAGTGACGCAGGGGTCAGGGTATAATAGATTTTTAACCGCAAGAGGAAAGCCGGTTTTGAGCCATCAACAATATTCCCGCTGGGTGACGCTGGCCAGCATGGCCGCCGTTACCACTGCCACCCTGCTGATCACCGGCAAGCTGATCGCCTGGCTCATGACCGACTCCTCAAGTCTGCTGGCGTCGCTCACCGACTCCTTCATGGATGTCAGTGCCTCCATCATCAACCTGCTGGCCATTCGCTATGCGCTGGCACCGGCCGATGATGAGCACCGTTTTGGCCACGGCAAGGCGGAATCGCTGGCGGGTCTCATTCAGTCCGCTTTTATCTCTGGGTCGGCCCTGCTGCTGGTGATGCACGGCATCTCCTCCCTGCTCAATCAGGCCCCCATTCTGCGACTCGAAGCCGGTATATGGGTCAGCGGCGGCTCCATAGTGCTGACCTTGCTGCTGGTCAGCTTCCAGGGTTTTGTCATCCGCAAGACCAATAGCGTGGCCATCAAGGCCGACATGATGCACTACCGCTCCGATCTGTTGCTCAATGCCGGCGTCTTGCTGGCGCTGGTACTGGCGGGGCGGGGCTGGTTCTGGGCCGATGGCCTGTTTGCCATCCTGATCGGTCTGTTCCTGCTGTGGGGCGCCATCCATATCGGCTATGAGTCTGTGCAGGCGCTGCTCGATCGTCAGTTGCCAGCCGAAGAACAAGCGAGAATAATGGCCCTCTGCTGTGAAGTCGAAGGTGTCCACGGGGTGCATGATCTGCGTACCCGCCAATCCGGTCCGACCCGTTTCGTTCAGTTGCATCTGGAACTGGACGATCAGCTCCCTCTGGTCAAGGCCCATCAGATTGCCGATGAAGCCGAACTGGCGGTGCGTCAGGAATTTGAACGCATGGATGTCATTATTCATATGGACCCCATCTCTGTGGTGCACAAGGAACAGCAAGGCACTCCATCAGAACAACAGTAGGCTGCAACATGGATGATCTGGTTGCCAGAACCTGGCAAAAAATTGAGCGAGAAGCGGCATGCATGGCGACCGAAGAGCCCATGCTGGCCAGCTTCTTTCACTCCACGATTCTCAATCACAAGAACCTGCGTTCGGCTCTCAGCTTCCAGCTGGCCAACAAGCTCGACAGTGCCACCATGCCCGCCATCGCCCTGCGTGAGGTGATCGAGCTGGCCCTGCGCAGCGAGCCCGAGTTGCTGGCAATGGTGGCGGCAGATATCTGCGCCGTGCAGGAGCGCGACCCGGCGGTCGATCTATTCTCCACCCCGCTGCTCTACCTCAAGGGTTTCCATGCCCTGCAGGGGTATAGGGTTGCCAACTGGCTGTGGCGTCAGGGTCGTCGCTCGTTGGCGCTCTACCTGCAAAACCAGATTTCGGTGGTATTCGGGGTCGACGTGCACCCGGCTGCACGGATCGGCAAGGGCATCATGTTTGACCATGCCACCGGCATAGTGGTCGGTGAAACCGCTGTGATTGAAGACGATGTCTCCATCCTGCAGAGCGTGACCCTGGGAGGGACCGGCAAGGAGAGCGGCGATCGCCATCCCAAGATCCGCGAAGGGGTCATGATAGGGGCGGGCGCCAAGGTGCTCGGCAATATCGAAGTGGGGATGGGTGCCAAGATAGGTGCCGGCAGCGTGGTGATCAACCCTGTACCCCCGCACACCACTGTCGCCGGCGTACCGGCCAAGATAGTGGGCCGCCCGGAGTGCGACAAGCCTTCGCTGGATATGGATCAGTGTCTCTGATCCCCTGACCGAGACGATTCGATGGCCAAGCGCTGGTCAGGTTACCTGATCCTGGGGATGTGGCTGCTCAACCTGCTGCACCTCTATCTGGGATTCTCCCCCTGGCCGGCGGCCATCGCCGCCTGGGGGGCATCGCTCCTCACCTGGCCCTGGCTGGTGGGGGCGGCCAAACGGCAGGCCCTGGCCCTGTACGGGGCCGCGCTTGCGCTGCTGATCTTCTCATGGTGGCGAGGGGCCAGTTTCAATCCGGGCGACTGGCTGTTGCCCAACATCAATATGCTCACCATGTTTGCCGCCGTGAGCACCCTCAACCTGGCGACATCGGGCCTGCTGACCGGTACTGCCTCCTGGACCGGGCGCAAGGGGCTGTGGAGCACCATGGCCAGCCTCAATCTGCTGGGATCCGTCATCAACCTCTCTGTGCTGTTCATCATCGGCGATCGGTTGGAACGTAACGGCACCCTGGAGCGGCGCCAGGTAATGGTGCTGAGCCGGATCTTCTGTGCGGCGGCTTTCTGGTCCCCCTTCTTCGTCGCCATGGCAGTGGCGCTCACGTACGCGCCGGGTCTGCAGCTCTCCAGCATAATGCCGTTTGGCGTGATTGCTGCTCTGCTGGCCATGGGGCTGACCGCATGGCAGGTGGAGCGGCTCGGCGTACAGGATTTTGCCGGCTATCCACTGCGACTGCAGACCCTGGGGCTGCCGGTGGCCTTGGCGCTGCTGGTGCTGCTCATCAAACAGATCTGGCCAGCGCTTGGCATTCTGGCTGTGATCGCCCTGGTGGCACCGCTGCTGGCGCTGCTGTTCATGCCCAGAGCCGGGCGAGGCGCCGCCCTCAAGCGGCAGGTGGTGGAGCGTTTCCCTGCCATCGGTGGCCAGCTGGTGCTGTTTCTGGGGGCCGGTTTGCTGGCAGCCGGCATCAACAGCGCTCTGTCTGTGCTCGAGCTTGGCGGTGAGCACGGGCTGCCACTCTTCAACCACTTCGGCTGGCTCGAGTCATCCCTGACGTTGCTGCTGATCCTGCTGGTGGCCATCGTCGGTGTGCATCCGCTCATCAGCATCTCCGGGCTGGCGCCGCTGTTGTGGCCCTTGTCACCGGATCCCAGCCTGCTCGGCATGTGCTTTTTGCTGGGGTGGGGGCTTGCGACCGGGACCAGCCCGCTCTCCGGCTCCAACCTGGCATTGGCATCGCGCTACAACCTGAGTGCGGGGATGATCCTGCGCTGGAACCTGCTCTATGGCCTGCTGATGTACGGGGTCGCCTGCTTGCTGTTGGGGGCTTATGTGGCGCTGCACGGATGAAGGCATAACTGGGGGAAGTGCCCGGCAACATGCCCGTGGTGACTGGATTGGCAGGGCGTTGCCTGCGGGTTATGAGGCTCTTGTATCGGCCTGGGCGCAGGATGCGAGAAAAATAGACGCATATTTAGACAATACATCTATGGAAGGCGCATTTTACAGCGCGCTGGCTTGTTTGTGCCGATGTGCTCGGGGTATGCTGGCTTTACGCGCTTGAATCGCCCTCTGTGGGGCATCGCAATTGAACATACAGGTATGCATATGTCACTAGAAGTCCTTGAGCAACTCGAATCCAAAGTACAATCCGCCGTCGACAACATCTCCCTGCTGAAGATGGAGCTGGACGAACTGAAAGAGCAAAACAGCAAGCTGCAAGACGAGAACCATCTGCTGCGCAACGAGCACGTGGCATGGCAGGAGCGTCTGCGTGCCCTGCTGGGCAAGATGGAGCAGATGGGCGAATCCATCTAATCGGCAGCCAGCTGCAAGATTGAAAACGGGCCGCTCCATGAGCGGCCCGTTTGTTTTTGGCGGGGTGGTGATTACAGCGCCAGCAGCTGCTTGACCGTCTTCTCTATGCCATCTGCCGCTTCCACAATGTTGTTGGCCAGCATGTAGGCGGGGGTGGAGATCACCTTGCGCTCCTGATCCACCACGAACTCGTTGACCGGGCAGTTGAGATGGCTGCCCCCCATGGCCTCCATGGCGTTGGCGGTGCCTTCGTCATGACCTATGGTCGCCAGAGTGCCGGCGCCATAGATGAGCGGTATCATGGCGGGCGCGATGCAGATATAGGCTGCCGGCTTGTTGGCATTGGCAAAGCTCTGGCAGGCTTTGAGGACATCCGGCTGAATTTGGCACTCGGCTCCCTTGATGGCGAAGTCGCACAGGTTCTTGGCGGCACCAAAGCCGCCGGGCACCAGCAACGCATCGTAATCGGCCGCATCCAGCTCTGCCACATCTCTGATCTGACCGCGACAGATACGAGCGGCTTCAACCAGCACGTTGCGGCTTTCCCCCTCGTTCACGTCACCGGTCAGGTGGTTGATAACATGGAGCTGCGCCACGTTCGGAGCGAAGCATTGGGTAGTCGCACCCTGGCGGGCCAGCGCCAGCAAACTGATGACGGCCTCATGGATTTCGGCACCATCAAAGACGCCACAGCCACTCAAAATCACGGCCACTTTTTTCATGGCAAACCCCTCGTTGTTGAAAATGTGAGCCAGGATAGATTGTTGTACTTTTGTATGGTTATCGTTCGCCATCCGCTGGTCAAGTCATCTCGCTGTGCTAGGATTGTTTCGTTTTCGATCCTGCCGTATCTACTCCCTTAAATCTTTTTCCACATTGATCGAGATCATCTCAACCGTCTCAAGATCAGTTTTTACGATCTCATCGTATTGTTTTATATGTACTTTTATATTGTTATGCACAGCTTTGTCACTGTGGTCCGTACTGAGCCCCATTTTTGAACACAGAGTTATCCACAGTGCGCCCCTTTTCAATGGCCTGTTGATGGTGGCGCTAGCCCCCTTGGTGTGAAGGGGGCCCTGTGGCATCCTAGCGGCTGTTTATCTCTGGCAGGACGATTTCATGGCCCCTAGCAATCCCCTTATTCTGGTCGACGGCTCTTCTTATCTTTACCGCGCCTTCTTCGCCTCCCAGCAGGCTGATCTGCGTACATCGACCGGTTTGCCGAGTGGTGCCGTACGAGTCATGGCCAACATGATGCGCAGCCTGCGCAAGCAATACCCTGACTGCCATGTGGCCGTGGTGTTCGACGCCAAGGGCAAGACTTTCCGTGACGACATCTATCCCGAGTACAAGGCTACCCGTGCCAGCATGCCGGACGATCTGCGCAGCCAGGTCGCCCCAATCCATCAGATGATCAAGGCGATGGGCTTCCCCTTTTTGATGGTCGAAGGCGTCGAGGCTGACGATGTGATCGGTACCCTGGCTCGCCAGGCCACCGAGAAGCAGCTGCCTGTGTTGATCAGTACTGGCGACAAGGACATGGCGCAGCTGGTCTCCGACCACGTCACCCTGATCGACACCATGAAAGATGTGAAGACAGACAGGGAAGGGGTGATTGAGAAGTTTGGCGTGCCGCCCGAGCTCATCATCGACTATCTGGCCCTGATGGGGGACAAGGTGGACAACATCCCCGGCATGACGGGTGTCGGCGAGAAGACAGCGCTGGCCCTGCTGCAGGGGATTGGCAGCATAGACGATATTGCAGCCAACCTCGACAAGGTGGCGGCCCTCGGCTTCCGCGGCTCCAAGGCGTTCGCCGACAAGTTCCGTGAGCAGGAGGAGCAGGTTCGCCTTTCCTATGTACTGGCGACCATCAAGACCGATGTCGAGCTGGAACAGAGTCTGGAAGAGCTGCAGCTTGGCCCCATCGACAAGGAGTCACTGCTGGCAGTCTACCGTGAATACGAGCTTCGCAACCTGATCAAGGAGCTGGAATCCGGTGGTGAAGAGGGCAGCGAGAGCGCCGGACAGGACGACGCTGGCGATGACAACACCGCTCCGGTTGCCGCCATCGAAACCGACTACCGCTGTATTCTGGACGAAGCCGAGTTTGACGGCTGGCTGGAACAGCTGAAAGTGGCACCGCTGTTTGCCTTCGATACCGAAACCACCAGTCTCGACTACATGGAGGCGCGCATCGTCGGCGTTTCTTTCGCAGTCGAAGCGGGCAAGGCGGCCTATGTGCCGTTCGGTCACGACTATCTCGGGGCGCCGGTGCAGCTGACCGAGGCCGTAGTGCTGGGCAAGCTCAAGCCGTTGCTGGAAGATCCGACCCGTCTCAAGGTGGGTCAGAACCTGAAGTACGATCGCAACGTGTTGCTCAACCACGACATCGACCTGCAGGGTATCGCCTACGACACCATGCTCGAGTCCTACGTGCTCAACTCTACCGCCAGTCGTCACGACATGGATTCGCTGGCCAAACGCTATCTCGGGGTCGAAACCACCTCTTTTGAAGATATAGCGGGCAAAGGGGTCAAACAGCTCACCTTCAACCAGATTGAGCTGGAGCAGGCAGCCCCCTATGCGGCGGAAGATGCGGATATCACCTTGCGTCTGCACCAGACCCTGTGGGGCCAACTGGAAGCCGTGCCTGGCCTGTGCCAGGTATTCAGCGAAATCGAGCTGCCGTTGCTGCCGGTACTGGCGCGGATGGAGTTGCTCGGGACCACTATCGATCCCAAGCTACTGCACCAGCAGAGCCAGGAGATAGAGCTGCGGCTGGCCGAACTGGAGCGTCAGGCCCATGAGCTGGCCGGGCAGGAGTTCAACCTCTCCTCGCCCAAGCAGTTGGGGGAGATCCTCTTCACCAAGCTGGGTCTGCCGATCATCAAAAAGACCCCCAAGGGTGCACCATCCACCGCGGAAGAGGTGCTGGCCGAGCTGGCCGAGACCTACGAGTTGCCGCGCCTGCTGATGGAGCACCGCACTCTGGCCAAGCTCAAGTCCACCTATACCGACAAGCTGCCGCTGATGATCAAGCCCCAGACAGGGCGGGTACACACCTCCTATCATCAGGCGGTGGCGGCCACCGGCCGTTTGTCCTCCTCTGACCCCAACCTGCAGAACATTCCGGTGCGCAACGAACAGGGTCGCCGGATCCGGCAGGCCTTCATCCCGAGCGCCGGCTACAAGCTGGTGGCGGCGGACTACTCCCAGATCGAGCTGCGCATCATGGCACACCTCTCCGGTGACAAGGGCTTGTTGACCGCCTTTGCCGAGGGCAAGGACATCCACAAGGCAACGGCCGCCGAGGTGTTCGGGGTCGCGCTCGATGCGGTTACCACCGACATGCGTCGCAGCGCCAAGGCGATCAACTTCGGCCTCATTTATGGCATGAGCGCCTTTGGCCTGGCCAAACAGCTGGGGATCGGTCGCGCCGAGGCGCAGAAGTACATGGACCTCTACTTCGAACGCTACCCGGGTGTGCTGGAGTATATGGAGCGTACCCGCCAGCAGGCGGAAGCGCAGGGCTATGTCGAAACCCTGTTCGGCCGTCGTCTCTATCTGCCGGATATCAAGTCCCGCAACGCCGGTCTGCGCAAGGGCGCCGAGCGGGCGGCGATCAACGCCCCCATGCAGGGGACGGCCGCCGACATCATCAAGCGCGCCATGATCAACGTAGATGGCTGGATCCGCAGCATCGAGGATGAGTCGATCCGCATGCTGATGCAGGTACACGATGAACTGGTGTTCGAGATCCGCGAAGAGAAGCTGGAAGAGTACACTGCCATCATCAAGGAGAAGATGTCGGCCGCTGCCGAACTGCATGTGCCGCTGCTCGTCGAAGCGGGCACGGGCGACAACTGGGATCAGGCCCATTAACTTTCGGCACTCTGTTGCTATATAGATAGCTATATAAGAAGAGAAGCCCGGCATCATGCCGGGCTTCCTGTTTGTGGGGTCTGCTCAAGCCTCTTGCAGATACTCGTCCTTGAGCAGGACATAGTTGTCGGCTGAGGTCTTGAGAAATGCGATCTCGGCAGGTTTGAGTGGGCGGACCTGCTTGACGGGGTTGCCCATATAGAGGAATCCGGATTCGAGTCGCTTGCCTGGTGGCACCAGACTGCCGGCCCCGATCATCACGTCATCTTCCACCACAACCCCATCCAGGATGATGGCTCCCATGCCGACCAGCACACGGTTGCCTATGGTGCAGCCGTGCAGCATGGCCTTGTGGCCGACGGTGACATCTTCTCCGATCAACAGCGGATAGCCGTCAGGGTTGCTGGCGCTCTTGCGGGTAAGGTGCAACACAGTGCCATCTTGAATATTGCTGCGGGCACCGATGCGGATATGGTTCACATCCCCCCGCGCCGCCACCATGGGCCAGATGCTGGCATCTTCCGCCAGATCTATATCCCCCACCAGAGTCGCGCAGGGATCCACATATACTCGTTTACCCAGTTGTGGGCTTTTTCCTTTGTAAGGTCTCAGTCGCAAGTCCATCTTGGCCTCCTTGTTTTTGGCCATTCTAGCAATCCGGAACCCGCTTCTGTGGATAAGTTTGTACAAAAGCTGTGGTTGGTTATGAATAACTAAAAAAGTGCCGATTTTTGCAATTTTATTGCCGATAAGGGGTTGCCAGAAAGATTCAACTCCCTATAATGCGCCTCCATCGAC
>NZ_CP110645.1:132500-257500 GCF_028355655.1 Aeromonas salmonicida
ATACATAGTGCAACGAGGCGAACCGGGAGAACTGAAACATCTAAGTACCCCGAGGAAAAGAAATCAACCGAGATTCCCTCAGTAGCGGCGAGCGAACGGGGATTAGCCCTTAAGTTTCTTGGAAGTTAGTGGAATGGTCCTGGAAAGGCCAGCGATACAGGGTGATAGCCCCGTACATGAAAACGACCTTGAAGTGAAATCGAGTAGGGCGGGACACGTGACATCCTGTCTGAATATGGGGGGACCATCCTCCAAGGCTAAATACTCCTGACTGACCGATAGTGAACCAGTACCGTGAGGGAAAGGCGAAAAGAACCCCTGTGAGGGGAGTGAAATAGAACCTGAAACCGTGTACGTACAAGCAGTGGGAGCCCTTCGGGGTGACTGCGTACCTTTTGTATAATGGGTCAGCGACTTACATTTTGTAGCGAGGTTAACCGTATACGGGAGCCGTAGGGAAACCGAGTCTTAACTGGGCGTCTAGTTGCAAGGTGTAGACCCGAAACCGGGTGATCTAGCCATGGGCAGGTTGAAGGTTGAGTAACATCAACTGGAGGACCGAACCCACTAACGTTGCAAAGTTAGGGGATGACCTGTGGCTGGGGGTGAAAGGCCAATCAAACTCGGAGATAGCTGGTTCTCCCGAAAGCTATTTAGGTAGCGCCTCGGACGAATACTACTGGGGGTAGAGCACTGTTTGGACTAGGGGGTCATCCCGACTTACCAACTCCATGCAAACTCCGAATACCAGTAAGTAATATCCGGGAGACACACGGCGGGTGCTAACGTCCGTCGTGAAGAGGGAAACAACCCAGACCGCCGGCTAAGGTCCCAAAGTTCTGGTTAAGTGGGAAACGATGTGGGAAGGCTCAGACAGCTAGGATGTTGGCTTAGAAGCAGCCATCATTTAAAGAAAGCGTAATAGCTCACTAGTCGAGTCGGCCTGCGCGGAAGATGTAACGGGGCTCAAACCAGGCACCGAAGCCGCGGATTCACACTTATGTGTGAGTGGTAGGGGAGCGTTCTGTAAGTCTGCGAAGGTGTATCGAGAGGTATGCTGGAGATATCAGAAGTGCGAATGCTGACGTAAGTAACGATAAAGGGGTGAAAAGCCTCCTCGCCGGAAGACCAAGGGTTCCTGTCCAACGTTAATCGGGGCAGGGTGAGTCGACCCCTAAGGTGAGGCCGAAAGGCGTAATCGATGGGAAGCAGGTTAATATTCCTGCACGACTTGTAATTGCGATGGGGGGACGGAGAAGGCTAGGTGGGCCAGGCGACGGTTGTCCTGGTGAAAGTGCGTAGGTGGTGTTTCTAGGCAAATCCGGAGACACAACACTGAGACACGAGACGAAGCCACTACGGTGGTGAAGCCATTGATGCCCTGCTTCCAGGAAAAGCCTCTAAGCTTCAGATTACAAGTCATCGTACCCCAAACCGACACAGGTGGTCGGGTAGAGAATACCAAGGCGCTTGAGAGAACTCGGGTGAAGGAACTAGGCAAAATAGAACCGTAACTTCGGGAGAAGGTTCGCTCTTGACAGTGAAGTCCCTTGCGGATGGAGCAGTTGGGAGTCGCAGTGACCAGATGGCTGGGACTGTTTATCAAAAACACAGCACTCTGCAAACACGAAAGTGGACGTATAGGGTGTGACACCTGCCCGGTGCCGGAAGGTTAATTGATGGGGTTAGCGCAAGCGAAGCTCTTGATCGAAGCCCCGGTAAACGGCGGCCGTAACTATAACGGTCCTAAGGTAGCGAAATTCCTTGTCGGGTAAGTTCCGACCTGCACGAATGGTGTAACCATGGCCATGCTGTCTCCACCCGAGACTCAGTGAAATCGAATTCGCCGTGAAGATGCGGTGTACCCGCGGCTAGACGGAAAGACCCCGTGAACCTTTACTACAGCTTGGCACTGAACATTGAACCTACATGTGTAGGATAGGTGGGAGGCTTTGAAGGCGTGACGCCAGTTGCGCTGGAGCCGTCCTTGAAATACCACCCTTGTATGTTTGATGTTCTAACGCAGGGCCCTGAATCGGGCTCGCGGACAGTGCCTGGTGGGTAGTTTGACTGGGGCGGTCTCCTCCCAAAGAGTAACGGAGGAGCACGAAGGTTGGCTAATCCTGGTCGGACATCAGGAGGTTAGTGCAATGGCATAAGCCAGCTTAACTGCGAGACGGACAGGTCGAGCAGGTACGAAAGTAGGTCATAGTGATCCGGTGGTTCTGAATGGAAGGGCCATCGCTCAACGGATAAAAGGTACTCCGGGGATAACAGGCTGATACCGCCCAAGAGTTCATATCGACGGCGGTGTTTGGCACCTCGATGTCGGCTCATCACATCCTGGGGCTGAAGTCGGTCCCAAGGGTATGGCTGTTCGCCATTTAAAGTGGTACGCGAGCTGGGTTCAGAACGTCGTGAGACAGTTCGGTCCCTATCTGCCGTGGGCGTTGGATGATTGAAGGGAGTTGCTCCTAGTACGAGAGGACCGGAGTGAACGAACCTCTGGTGTTCGGGTTGTCACGCCAGTGGCACTGCCCGGTAGCTAAGTTCGGAATCGATAACCGCTGAAAGCATCTAAGCGGGAAGCGAGCCCTGAGATGAGTCATCCCTGACCCCTTGAGGGTCCTAAAGGGCCGTTGGAGACCACAACGTTGATAGGTGGGGTGTGTAAGCGCGGCGACGTGTTGAGCTAACCCATACTAATTACCCGTGAGGCTTAACCATACAACACCCAAGAAGTGTTCTAAGGCTTGTAGCAAATCGAAGAACTACTACCTAATTCAGTGATAGCGAAGCCAACAGGCAAATCGTTATTCACGTCAGCTTTCTCAGATTGAAGAATTTGCCTGGCGGCCATAGCGCCGTGGAACCACCTGATCCCATGCCGAACTCAGAAGTGAAACGCGGTAGCGCCGATGGTAGTGTGGCATTCGCCATGCGAGAGTAGGACACTGCCAGGCTTCAATTAAGCAATCACAGCGATGTGGTTGGTCGTGTGACAATGTAAGGTTGTTGCGGACAAGAGATTTAGATAACGCACGCAGTGCGGTCTTTACCGGTTAGTGTGCTGATATGGCTCAGTTGGTAGAGCGCATCCTTGGTAAGGATGAGGTCCCCAGTTCGACTCTGGGTATCAGCACCAGTTTTAAAGCTTTTGCCTGACGGCAATAGCGCTGTGGAACCACCTGATCCCATGCCGAACTCAGAAGTGAAACGCAGTAGCGCCGATGGTAGTGTGGCATTCGCCATGCGAGAGTAGGACACTGTCAGGCACCTATTTAGAAGAGGCCTCCCATTCGGGAGGCCTTTTTGCTTTGGAATTTTTCCTTCCGCGAAGTCATTTTTTAGTAAAAAAGCTGGGACGCCAATACGTTGCCCGATAGTCTTGTCTGATGTTGTCGGGAGCCATCGCCAAAGGAGTATGCATGGCCACGTTGAAGGAAATTGCGCAGGAGGCCGGGGTGTCCCAGGCGACTGTATCGCGAGTGCTCAATGAAGACCCTACGCTGAGCGTCAAGGAAGATACCCGACAGAAGATATTCGAGATTGCCGAGCGTCTGGAGTACAAGACCAGCAGCGCCCGCAAAGGGGTTCACAAGAGCAAGCTGCACTTTCTGGTTGTCTATGCCTACCCGCAGAGTACCGAGGTCAATGATCCCTACTATCTCGCCATCCGATATGGCATCGAGACCCAGTGTGCCCGCCTCAATATCGAGCTGACCCATTTCTACAACGGTGGTGAAGGTCGTGAACTCTCCGCCGTTGACGGTATTCTGGTCGTCGGACATTTGCCGCCAGAGCGTCTTGCCATGCTGTGCGGCCTCTCCACCCACCTGGTGTTTGTGGATTGCCGCTCCCAGAAAGAGTTCGATTCTGTGGATGTGGATCTGGCACTGATCAGCCAGCAGGTGGTCGATTACTTTATCGAACAAGCGCACCGGCGTATCGGTTATATCGGTGGTCAGAATGAGGCACCGGACCTGCGTGAGCTGGCTTTTTTCGACTACGGCCAACGGTTGGGAGTCGTGCAGGAGAGGGACCTCTACTGCGGGGATTTCTCCAGCGCTTCTGGTTATCGGTTGGCAAAAGAGATGCTGGAGGGGGATTGGCCCAAGGCGTTGTTCGTCGCCTCCGACTCCATCGCGATCGGGGTATTGAGGGCCATTCACGAGAAGGGATTGGCCATCCCCCAGCAGATTGAGCTTATCAGCGTCAATGACATCCCCACCGCCAAGTTCACCTTCCCGCCCCTCTCCACAGTGCGGATCCACTCCGAGTTGATGGGCTCCCAGGGGATCAATCTGCTGGTCGAACGGCTGCGCGATCAGCGCTCTGTACCACTGCGAGTATTGGTGCCCAGCCGGCTAATCTTGCGTGGTACCACCCGGTAGTTTTAGTAAAACTTGCTTACCTTCGGCCGCCTGATCCCGATACGGGGCTGCCTGGCTCTTTATCCATGATTGGTCGGGTGTGCTGGTTGATGCCGCCCTTGGCGCAACCCCGAGCGGGGATATTCAGCTGGAGGTGCCGTGCGATCACCTTCTGGTCCGGTACCTGTCAGGACTGGGGTGATCCGGGCATGTTTAATTTCCCTCTATCCACTGGTCGTTGCTCAACCTTGCGCCTCCTGGTTATCACGGTAAGCTGGAGGTTCGTCTCAATGGGAGGTGTCAGACACTTGCCGTTGTGTGTATTTCCCTCCCTGATCCTGACTCCCGCCGTGGAGGCGGGATGCGCTTCTGATGGAGATTCCTTGTGCGTCTGGATCCCTTTACTTCTGTGTTGATTGCCGTGGTGGCTCTGGCCTCCTTCTTCCCTTGCGAGGGGCAGGTGGCCGTCTGGTTCGGTCTGCTGACCAAGCTGGCGGTGGCACTGCTGTTCTTCATGCACGGTGCCAAGCTGTCGCGCCAGAACCTGCTGGCGGGCCTCGGCCACTGGCGACTGCATCTGGTGGTGATGGCCAGCACTTTCGTGCTGTTCCCGCTGCTGGGGCTGCTGCTCACTCCGCTGGTGCCGCTCTGGCTGAGCCCGGCCATCTACCTCGGCTTCCTCTATCTGTGCGCTCTGCCCGCGACTGTACAGTCGGCCATCGCTTTTACCTCCATGGCGGGGGGCAATGTGTCGGCGGCGGTGTGCAGTGCCTCGGCCTCCAGTATCCTCGGCATCTTTCTCTCCCCCGTACTGGTGGGATTGATGATCAATGTGCAGGGGGAGGGGATCGATACCTGGCACTCCATCCAGGCCATCATGGTGCAGCTGATGCTGCCGTTCGTGGTGGGCCACCTTTCCCGGCCACTCATCGGCCGCTGGGTCGACAGCCATCGCCCGCTCATCGGCAAACTGGATCAGAGCTCCATTCTTCTGGTGGTCTATGTGGCCTTCAGTGAGGCCGTGGTGCAGGGGATATGGCATCAAGTAGGCTGGTACGATCTGGCCAGTATAGTGCTGTTGAGTTGCGTACTGCTGGCGCTGGTGCTGGGTTGGAACATCTGGATCAGCCGCCGCCTCGGTTTCGACAAGGCGGACGAGATCACCATCGTCTTCTGCGGCTCCAAGAAGAGCCTGGCCAACGGGGTGCCCATGGCCAACGTCATGTTCCCCGCTGCCAGCGTCGGGGTCATGGTGCTGCCGCTGATGATCTTCCATCAAATCCAGCTGATGGTCTGCGCCGTACTGGCGCGCCGTTATCATGAGCAGGAGACCAGTCCCCTTGTTCCAAGCCGGGAGGGGTGACGTCACCCGAGTTGAAAAGAGAGGGAGGCCAGCTGGCCTCCCTCTCTTGTTTCTCCGGCTTGTGTCACCCGCAACGTCAGTTCAACGCTTACGCCAGACGGTCAGTTGCGCCACAGTATGTTGATACTTGCGGGCGGTCTCGCGGATGACGAAGGGGACATCTCGCGGTGGGCAGTGTTCCTCGAACTCCTCCGCCAGCAGACGTTGCAACGCCTGATAGGTGCTGAGGGCTTCGCCATTTTCACGGATGCCACCGAGCCAGTTGGCCTTTGGTGTGTACTCCGTCAGCCAGGTGTAAGGGCTGGTGAGCACCAGCAGGCCGCCGCTGCGCAGACGAGGGGCAATGTCCCGCAGGAAGCGGGCCGGTTCACGCAGTCGGTCGATCAGGTTGGCGGCGAGCACCAGATCGTAGTGGTCGTACTTGGGCTTGAGGTTGCAGGCATCCCCCTGACTGAAGTGGATGCGCTCGGCCTGCTCGGTGCCAAGCTGATGGCTCGACAGACGCGCCTCGCAATACTCCACAAGGTCTCCCTCCAGCGGTACGGCATAGCGGAAGCTGTCCTGACTGGCGAGGGAGAGTGCCACGTCGATGAAGCGGGCCGAGTAGTCCACCCCGTCCACATGCTGAAAGTGGCGAGCCAGTTCAAAGCTGGCACGACCGGTGGCGCAGCCGATATCCAGCGCCCGTTGGTGATTGCTGCACAGCTCGCTGGCAAGATCTGCCAAGGTCTTGGCGTAGTTGGCGACACCAAAGTGGGTCGGGCCGTACTGGAAGTCGAGGTATTGGGCGACCAGAGTATCGGTTTCGTAAGGATTCACTATGACGGGTTCCTGATAACGTGAGACCAGATAGCGGAAGCCCGCATGCTGGAAGAAGTGGCGACGAAAGGCGTAACGGGACGATTTGAGCGCCTCGTTGCCTGTGCTTATCCAGCTGCCGCCCTTGATGAGGGTGTGCTTGCCATCAAAAGTGGGTGTAGAGAAGTCATCGTAGAGCGGGTGAACCCGAAAGCCGTTGAAGCCATCAATGGCGGTGCTGGTCCACTGCCAGACGTTGCCCACCAGATCGAAGAAGCTGCCCTGGGGGCAGGCATCCACCGGGCAGGAGGAGGCGAAGCGTGCCAGGTTGATGTTGCCGGGCGCATCGATCCAGTCCGGCTGATCCCCTGCCAGTTGTTCACGCAGCAGCATCCACTCCCCTTCGCTCGGCAGCTGGATGGGTAGTCCGGTCTGGGCCGACTTCCAGCGACAGAAGGCGGCAGCTTCCAGCTGGTTCACCTCGGCGGGCCAATCCCAGGGCATGCTTACCCGCTCCGTCATCAACCTCAGCTGCAACTGCTCAGGCTCGGCAGGGTCGCCGACCCAGAAGGTGGGCATGCGCGCCCTGGCATACTGGCACCAGCCCCAGCCTTCTTGATCCCACCACTCTTGCTGTTGATAGCCGCCGGCCTGAACGAAGTCGAGGTATTCGGCATTGCTCACCAGCATGCGGCTGGCCTGGAAGGGGGGGATCTCGATGTGGCGCTCGCCATATTCGTTGTCCCAGCCATAAGTAGCGTCCCGTTTGCCGAGGCGCACCTGACCACCGGCCACTGGCAGCAGGCTGTTGGCAGGCACTTCGTCAATCCGGTGGCGAGCTTCTGTGCAGGCGGGCCAATAAGGCTGTGGCTGCACCCAGGCCAGCGGCAGCTGGCGGATCAATACACTGGAGGTCTCGAGGTGGATACGCTCGTGCTCTATCCCCATCAATATGACCCAGGCCGGGCTCTGCCAGTCGATGGGCAGGGTCAGCGGCATGTGGCGAATGAAGTCAATCACGCGGGTACGTACCTTGGCGCGGTAGCTGCGCAGCTCGGCCACTCTGGGCCAGTCGTAGTGGGTTTCATCCAGATCGTCCCAGCTCATCTCATCCACACCGATGGCGACCATGGCCTCGATGCGGGCGTCGATGCGGCTATCGATGAGCCGGGCTGCCAGCAGCTTGTTGATGAAGAAGGCAGCTGTGTGGCCGTAGTAGAAAATGAGTGGATGGCGTAGCGGGATCGCCTTGTTGAACCAGGCGTGCTCATCGGCCAGGCAATCGAACAGACTCTCGTAGAGATCGAAAGTCTGGCAGAAGTAGCCGAGCAGTTCGCGGCGCTTCTGCTCGGGATCGCTGCCGGTCAGCAGCGGGGTACGGGTCGGCGCGGGCAGGCCGACGGCGGTGGAAAACTGGGTGCTGACTTGGGTCACACTCTGACTCCTTGTTGGCAGTAGTAAATGGATTACCGCAATGGAGAGCTTTATACGCACAAGGTATCACTATTGGCTCAACAGACAGGTGCGACAACCAAAAACTTCCCTGGCCCGTCAGCTGGGTGGCCCGGCGGGCGGTTGCAAGCTGACCGGGACTTGCCCCCGTTCGGGCATGGTCAGTTTTACCAACTTATGGTCTGAATGGCTCTCTACATTTTGATGACGATGCCATGAATAATAGGTATATCCATAAAAATCATATAGTTGGTTATATGGCAAGATGTTTGCGCTCTTTGAGACCGAATGGGTCCGGACACGGCCAGAACACAACGAGGATAGTGACGATGAAACTGATAATGGGAATGATGCTGGCCATGGGGCTCAGTGGCTGCAGCTGGCTGGATGAGACACGGGTGACCGGGGCGGGGGCTGTCATCGAGCAGCATCAACCCATGGGCAAACAGGTGACCCGGGTGTTGGCCGGTGTGCCCGCAAACATTCATCTGGTGGCGGGTGAGGCGAGCGGCATTCATATCAAGGGACAGGAGAACCTCTTGCCCTATCTGGAGTTGACCGAGAGTGGCAGCAAGCTGGAGATAGAGGTGAAGGATGGCTACCGGCTTGACCCCACAGAGCCGCTGGAGCTGACCATCACTCTGCCCGAGCTCCATGAACTGGCGCTGGCGGGCACGGGCCGTGGTGATCTGCATGGCTTCAAGGGAGACAGGCTGGTGCTGTCTGTGGCCGGAACAGGTGACATAGTCGCCAGCAAGCTGGATTTGAACCGTCTGGAGGGCAACATAGCCGGCTCGGGCAGCCTGGATCTGGGTGAGGGATCAGCCAAAGCCATGGAGCTGAACATCGCCGGTTCCGGTGATGTGCTGGGGGCCGGGCTCGCCAGCGAAGATGTCGAGGTCAACATAGCAGGCAGCGGGGACGTGGAGGTACGGGCGCAGGAGCGGCTCAAGGTCGGCATCGCCGGATCCGGCTCGGTCAGTTACTGGGGAGATCCCAAGCTGCAGAGCGAGATCGCAGGTTCGGGAGACGTGACCCGCCAGGGCAGCTGAAGCCTGACCGCAAGCAGATAATCGAAAGTAGAAAATAAACAGGCCCTTCATGGGCCTGTTTTGATCAGAGATGGCGGGCGTGGAAGCGCAGGTGTGCCTCGATAAAGCTCGCCACAAAGTAGTAGCTGTGGTCATAGCCGGGGTGGCGATTGAGCTCCAGCGGCCAGGCCTTGCTGGCGGCAATATCCGCCAGGGCATCGATGTGCAGCTGCTCGGCGAGGAAGGGATCGTCCAGCCCCACGTCTACCATGGTCGGCAGCGGTGTTACCGGGTGGTGGCGCAGCAGCTGGCAGGCATCCCACTCCTGCCACAGCAGGGGATTGTTGCCGAGATAGGCACCGAGCGCCTTCTGCCCCCAGGGGCAGCGGCTCGGGTGGCTGATGGGGCTGAAGGCCGACACGGATCGGTAGCGACCGGGCTCGCGCAGGGCGGCGATCAGGGCGCCGTGCCCCCCCATGGAGTGGCCGCTGATGGCGCGGCGGGTCGAGACCGGGAAGTGGGTCTCTATCAGGTCAGGCAGCTCGCGGGTGACGTAATCATACATCTGGTAGTGATCACGCCAGGGGTTCTGGCTGGCGTTGACGTAAAAGCCTGCCCCCATGCCGAGATCGTAAGCGGGATCGTCCGCCACTCCTTCGCCGCGGGGGCTGGTGTCCGGTGCCACCAGGGCGATGCCGAGCTCGGCGGCGATGCGGTGCGCCCCCGCCTTCTGCATGAAGTTTTCATCGGTGCAGGTGAGGCCGGAGAGCCAGTAGAGCACAGGCACCTTCTGGCCGGTGAGGGCCTGGGGCGGCAGATAGATAGCGAAGCGCATCTCACAGCCGAGCACGCTGGAGCTGTGGCTGTAGCGCTTGTGCCATCCATCGAAGCTCTTGTTGCTGCTGATAATGTCCAGATTCATCGAGGAACTCCTGCACCCCGCCCGTCGAGGGACGGGCGGGGTGATCATGCTCAGTAGTGAATGACGGTGCGGATGCTCTTGCCTTCGTGCATCAGCTCGAACGCCTCGTTGATCTGCTCAAGCCCCATGGTATGGGTGATGAAGTCGTCCAGCTTGAACTCCCCCTGCATGTAGCGCTGCACATAGCTCGGCAGTTCGCTGCGACCGCGCACGCCACCGAAGGCACTGCCGCGCCAGACCCGACCGGTGACCAGCTGGAACGGACGTGTGCTTATCTCCTGGCCCGCTCCTGCGACGCCGATAATGACCGACTCGCCCCAGCCCTTGTGGCAGCACTCCAGCGCTGCACGCATGACCTTGACGTTGCCGATGCACTCGAACGAGAAGTCGACGCCGCCGTCGGTCATCTCGACGATGACCTCCTGGATGGGCTTGTCGTAATCGTTCGGGTTGATGCAGTCGGTGGCGCCCAGCTTGCGGGCCAGCTCGAATTTGCTCTCGTTGATGTCGATGGCGATGATGCGACCGGCCTTGGCGAGGCGGGCGCCGATCACGGCGGAGAGGCCAATGCCACCCAGCCCGAAGATGGCGACGCTCTCACCTTCCTTCACCTTGGCGGTGTTCATCACGGCGCCTATGCCGGTAGTGACGCCGCAACCGAGCAGGCACACCTCTTCCAGCGGAGCAGCCGGGTCCACCTTGGCGATGGAGATCTCGGGCAGGACTGTGTACTCACTGAAGGTGGAGGTGCCCATGTAGTGATAGATGGGCTGACCATCCTTGGAGAAGCGGGTGGTGCCGTCCGGCATCAGTCCCTTGCCCTGGGTGGTGCGGATCTTCTGGCACAGGTTGGTCTTGCCGGATTTGCAGAACTTGCACTCGCCGCACTCGGGGGTGTAGAGCGGGATCACGTGATCACCCACCTTGACGCTGGTGACGCCTTCCCCGATGGACTCGACGATGCCGCCGCCTTCATGGCCCAGAATACAGGGGAAGACCCCTTCCGGATCTTCGCCGGATAGCGTGAAGGCATCTGTGTGGCAGACGCCGGTGGCGACGATCCGCACCCGCACTTCACCGGCCTGGGGTGGCATGACCTCCACCTCTTCGATGGAGAGGGGCTGGCCCGGTCCCCAGGCGATGGCGGCTTTACACTTGATGCTTTGAACCTGTGCCATGAATGACATCCTTCTTGTTGCGGTAGGTGAACAGAGATGAACTCAGGTATGCAGTGTAGTTTCCCTTCGATTTTGTGATAATAAGGCTAAATATCAAATCACTTTTACACACAGGTAATAATGCTCGGCTGGGAAGGGATCTGTGAATTTGTCAGCGTGGCGGAGCAGGGGGGCTTTACCCCAGCTGCGCGCAAGCTGGGGGTGTCGGTGGCGCAAGTCAGCCGGCAGGTGGCACAACTGGAAGACAGGTTGCAGGCCAAGCTGTTGCTGCGCACCACCCGTCAGGTGCGGCTTACCGAGCTAGGCGAGATCTACTATCGCCACTGCCGTCAGCTGCTGGACAACCTCTACGAGGCAGAGCTGGCGGTGGGACGCCATCAGGCGGTGCCGCAGGGTTCCCTGCGCATCACGGCGCCCGTCTCTTACGGTGAAAGCCGCATCGCCCCGCTGGTAAACGACTTCATGGTGCGTTTCCCCCAGCTGGAGGTCACTCTCAACCTCACCAACCAGCTGCTGGATCTGGTGCACGAAGGTTACGATCTGGCGATCCGGCTTGGCCACCTCAAGGATTCGAGTCTGGTGGCGCGCAAGCTGGCGCAACGGGTGCCCTATGTGTGCGCCTCGCCAGCCTACACAGCCCGCCACGGCATGCCCAACAGCCTCTCCGAGCTGACCCGCCATACCTGTCTGGTGGGCAATGGCGACGAGTGGTACTTCACCCTGGATGGCCGCCCTCACAGCGTCCGGGTGCACGGTCTGTTGCAGTGCAACAGCGGCCACGCACTGCTGGATGCGGCGCTCAAGGGGATCGGCATCATCCAGCTGCCGGACTACTACGTGAGTGACCACCTGGCCCGGGGGGAGCTTATCGAGCTGCTGCCCGAGCTGAGAGCACCGGAGGAGGGGATCTGGGCACTTTATCCCCACAACCGCCACCTATCTCCCAAGGTACGGTTGCTGGTGGACTATCTGGCCGAGCGGCTGAGCGATCCTAACCAACCCGCCCTGGTTCGCCCGGTTGGTTGAGTGTGCGCGCGGCATGGAGAGGACATAAAAAAGGCCCACTTCCGTGGGCCTCTTGTTGAGAGCAGCAGGGTTACTCCCGCTCCTTGACGTAAGGGGTACCGAGCGCCTTGGGGGCCACCGCCTTGCCGATGAAACCGGCCAGCAGGAACACCGTCAGTATGTAGGGCAACGCCTCTATGGCCTGCACCGGAATGGCGAAGTCACCTATGCTGACCCCTTGCAGCCGGATGGCGACCGCATCGAGGAAGCCGAACAGCAGGCAGGCCGCCATGGCACTCCAGGGTTTCCACTTGCCGAAAACCAGTGCCGCCAGTGCCATAAAGCCCTTGCCCGCGCTCATGTTGGGGATGAACTGGGCCGTCTGGGCTACTGCCAGATAGGTGCCGCCGATACCGGCCAGCAGGCCGCCGATAATGAGCGCCGTGTAGCGCATCCGCACCACAGAGATACCTGCGGTGTCGACCGCCGCCGGGGCCTCGCCCACCGCCCGCAGACGCAGACCGAAGCGGGTACGAAACAGCACCCACCAGGCCAGCGGCACGCAGGCAAATGCCACGTACTCCAGCAGGGAGTGACCGCTCAGCAGCTCGCTGTAGAGCTGGCCTATCACGGGCACGTCATACAGCTCCCTGGCATAGGGCAGCTCTATGGGGGCGAAGCGGGCTGCACCGGACAGCGCCGGAGTCTGGCCACCCTGATCGAACCAGTAACGGCCCAGGGTCACGGTCAGACCGGCCGCCAGTATATTGATGGCCATGCCGCTCACCACCTGATCACCCCTGTGGGTGATGGTGGCAAAGCCGTGCATCAGGGCGAACAGGATGGAGACACCCACGCCGGCGCCGAGACCCACCCAAGCAGAGCCGGAAACAGCCGCGGCTGCTCCCCCGGCGAAGGCGGAGGCCAGCAGCTTGCCCTCCAGCGCTATGTTGACCACACCGGAGCGCTCGCAAAACATGCCAGCCATCGCAGCCAGAATGAGCGGCGGTGCGGTACGAATGGTCGCATCCAGCATCAGGATCAGCAGTTCAAACATGATCACACTCCCTTGGCTTGCGCGGTTGAGCGATTGGCAAACGCCAGATAGAGCTGCTCGATGCGCGGACGCATCATGTGCTCAAGGGCGCCACAGAACAGGATCACCAGGCCTTGCAGCACCACCACTATGTTGCGGTCGACCCCGAACTCGAAGCTGAGTTCGGCGCCCCCCTGATAGAGGAAGCCAAACAGCAGGCTGGCGATGATGACGCCGACCGGATGGTTGCGACCCATCAGCGCCACCGCGATACCGGTGAAGCCGAACCCTTCCACGAAGTTGAGCTTGATCTGGTGCAGTTCCCCCTGCAGCACGTTGAGGGCAAAGAAGCCCGACAGCATGCCGGAGATCACCATGGCCAGGATCACCACCTTGGGATAGGAGATACCCGCGTAGGCGGAGGCACTCTGGCTCGCGCCGACTGCCCGTATCTCGTACCCCCAGCGGGTATGCCAGATGAAGACCCACACCAGGGCCGCACAGATCAGCGCCCAGAAGAAGCTGATGTTGAGCGGGCTGTTCGGCATCTCCATGCCAACACCGCTCGCCAGCTCGCTCATCTTGGGCAGCCAGCTCGTGACGGCAAACACCTTGCTCTCGGTGGCCATGGAGCCGGGGGGCTTGAACACCTCGACCAGCAGATAGGCCATCAGGGAGGCGGCGATGAAGTTGAACATGATGGTGGTGATGACGATGTGGCTGCCACGCTTGGCTTGCAGCCAGGCCGGGATAAAGGCCCAGGCCGCACCGAACAGACCACCGGCTATGATGGAGAGCGGCAGCAGCAGCACAAACGGCAGGGTGTCGCCGAGCAGCAGACAGACCATGCCAACCCCGAGGCCGCCGATATAGGCCTGACCTTCACCGCCGATGTTGAACAGACCTGCGTGAAAGGCCACTGCCACCGACAGGCCGGTGAAGATGAAACCGGTCGCGTAGTAGAGGGTGAAACCGACCCCTTCACCAGTACCGAAGGCGCCATACCACATGATCTGGGCGGCATCGACCGGATTGATGTCGAGGTAGTAGAACAGGATGGCCGACACCAGGAAGGCCAGCAATATGTTGACCGCAGGCAGCACGCCCACGGAGATCCAGGCAGGAATACGTGCTTGGCTCATCAGTGGGCCTCCTTGGCAATCTCGTCAGGCACCCGCTGTGCCATCATCCAACCAGATACGATGCAGCTAGAGAGAGCATTCATGTTGTGGCTCCTTGGGGCTGGCTTGCCGCCACCTCATCGGGAACTATGTTCGCCATCATCAGCCCTATGGTGCGCTCATCCGCCTTGGCGGCATCCAGCTCGCCGACGATGCGACCGTCGGCGATGACCAGGATCCGGTCAGACAGGCTCATTATCTCGTCCAGCTCCACCGATACCAGTAGCACAGCCTTGCCCTTGTCGCGCATGGCGATGATCTGCTGGTGGATGTACTCGATGGCGCCTATGTCGACCCCGCGGGTCGGCTGGCCGATCAACAGCACATCCGGGTCCTGCTCGACCTCCCGGGCGATCACCAGCTTCTGCTGGTTGCCACCGGAGAAGTTCGCGGTCTTGTGATCGGGGTGGGGCGGGCGCACATCCCACTTCTCCATCTTGGCCTGACAATCCTGCTGGATCGCCTCTTTGTTCTGCAGCCAGCCCTTGTTGTACTGGGGGCGGCGGTGATAGCCGAGGATAAAGGCCTCTTTCGCCTCGAAGCGGTTGATGAGTCCCATCTTGTGCCTGTCTTCCGGCACATGGCCGAGGCCATAGTTGCGCACCCGCTCCGGGTCGGCTGGATGAGTCAGGCTCACCTCGTGGGTCTTGCCGTCGTTGGTGATGGTGAAACTGCCCTTGCTGGGCTTGAGGATGCCGCCGAGCAGGCTGAGCAGCTCGGACTGGCCGTTGCCGGATACCCCGGCGATGCCGACCACTTCACCAGCTCGCACCTCGAAGCTGACGGATTTGACCCGCTCCACCCTGGCGTCATCGATATAACTGAGGCCGTTGACCTTGAGCTTGGCTGCCCCCGGCAGATTCGGGCCCTTGTCGACCTTGAGACGCACCTTGCGGCCTACCATCAGCTCGGCCAGCTGCTCCTTGTCGGTATCCTTGGTCGCCACGTGGGCCACCATTTCACCCCGGCGCATGATGGAGACCTGATCCGTGATGGCCAGGATCTCCCGCAATTTGTGGGTGATGAGGATGATGGTCGCGCCCTGATCCCGCAGCTTTTTCAGCACCTCGAACAGGTGATCCGCCTCTTGCGGGGTCAGCACGCCGGTCGGCTCGTCGAGGATCAGGATGCGGGCGCCGCGATAGAGCGCCTTGAGGATCTCGACCCGTTGTTGCAGGCCCACTGGCAGATCTTCGATCTTCTCGTGCAGCGGCACGTCGAGACCATAGTCCCGCGCCAGCTCGCCGAGCAGCTTCTCGGCTGCCGCCAGACTCTGGCCCAGGTGCCAGCCGTTCTCCGCGCCCAGGATGACGTTCTCCAGCACGGAAAAATTGTTCACCAGCATAAAGTGCTGGTGCACCATGCCCACGCCTGCGGTGATCGCATCTTGTGAGCCATGGGGGTTGAAGGGGTTGCCGTCGATGAACATCTCGCCTCTGTCGGCGTGGTAGAAACCGTAGATGATGCTCATCAGGGTCGACTTGCCGGCGCCATTTTCGCCGACGATGCCGTGAATACTGCCTTTTTGAACCTTGAGGTCGATCTGCTTGTTGGCGTAAACGTCGCCGAACCGCTTATCGATACCCCTTAATTCGATGGCATAGCGATCTGCCTGGTCCATGATGCAGTCCTTGCGAGTCATGAAAAGAGACTAAAAACCGGCCCGTGCGGGCCGGTCATCGGGTTGAGAGTCGTAGCGGTAACTCAGTATTTGCAGGTGCTGTCGCTCATGTAGTCATGCACCTTGACCTTGCCGGCAATGATGTCGGCCTTGATGGCTTCCACCTTGGCTTTCATCTCTGGGGTGATCAGCTTCTCGTTGTCCTTGTCGAGTGCCCAATCCACACCACCCTCGGCCAGGCCCAGGTTCTTGATACCCGGTTTCCAGGTGCCTTTGGCGGCATCATCCCAGGTTTGGTAGGCGGCCAGACCAACGGATTTGACCATGGAGGTCAGCATGGTGCCCGGTTGCAGGTGGTTCTGGTTGGAGTCAACGCCGATGGCGAACTTGCCTTCGTCCTTGGCGGCCTGATAAACACCGATGCCGGTACCGCCAGCGGCGGCATAGACCACATCAGCACCCTTGGCGAACTGGGACTTGGCCAGCTCGGCACCCTTGGCCGGGTCAGCAAACGCCGCCGGTGTGGAGCCTGTCATGTTCTGGAACACTTCGATCTTCGGATTGACGTACTTGGCACCCTGCTCGTAGCCGCACTGGAACTTGCGGATCAGCGGTATGTCCATGCCGCCCACGAAGCCGACCTTGCCGCTCTTGGAGGCGATGGCAGCCAGCGCACCCACCAGGAAGGAGCCTTCATGCTCCTTGAAGATGATGGACTGCACGTTCGGCTTATCGACCACCATGTCGATGATGGTGAACTGGGTTTTCGGGAATTCGGTCGCCACTTTCTCGACGGCCGAGCCCATGTTGAAGCCGACGGCGACGATGGGGCCGTTGCCACGGCTGGCCAGACGACGCAGACCCTGCTCGCGCTGGGCTTCGTTCTGGGGTTCGAACTCCTTGACCTTGACCCCTTTGTCCTTGTTGTAGACTTCGACGCCGTTGCGGAACACGGCTTCGTTGAACGACTTGTCGAATTTGCCGGCGGTGTCATAGATGACGGCAGGTTGGGTGGCTGCCTGGGCAGAGAGGGCAGCGAGAGTGAGGGCGGCCACGGTGGCCAGCTTGAGCACTTTAGTCACGATCGTATCCTTGATTGTTATGTGAGGGTCCACAGCCTGCCGGAGCAGGCATAAAGCACGCTGGCTAACTGTAAGTGAGCCATGGAGCGGGTCAAGCAGATCATAAAGGAAAAACGTTTGCGGTAACGGTTTGAAATATAAGCAGATCAATTTATAAGTGTTTGTTTTAATGTCTTTTTTTAGATTTAAATTCTGTGAAATACAGGCTTCAAACGACATTTGTGTTTACATTCATATGGTTATAAGCAAGCGTTTTCGTCTGTAAGGAGGAGAAGCGGTTTCTATTGGTGCCGGTTCATGACTTCCCCCGATCTCGGCCTGCCACCAAGCCGCCCCTATACAAGCGCTGCGGTTCGTCATTCACTCGGATTTGGTCTGTAGCGCCACAGGTCGTATAATCCCCGCCTGTATAAATAAACAGGAGTGGTGATGGACGTTTCAACCCTGCTCGACGGGCTCAACGACAAGCAAAGAGACGCGGTGGCGGCCCCTCGCAGCAATCTGCTGGTGCTGGCGGGCGCCGGCTCGGGCAAGACCCGGGTGCTGGTGCACCGTATTGCCTGGCTGATGCAGGTGGAGCGTTGCTCACCCTTCTCCATCATAGCCGTGACCTTTACCAACAAGGCCGCCGCCGAGATGCGCGGCCGGGTCGAGAAGGTGTTGGGCAGCATGCAGCGCGGCATGTGGATCGGCACCTTCCACGGTATCGCACACCGCTTGCTGCGGGCCCATCATCTGGATGCGGGTCTGCCGCAGGATTTCCAGATCCTCGACTCCGACGACCAGTACCGGTTGATCCGCCGCGTCATCAAGGCGCTCAACCTGGACGAGAAGCACTGGGCCCCCCGCGCCGTGATGAGCTACATCAACGGCAAGAAGGACGAGGGCTTGCGCCCCGGTGACATCGATCTCTACGGCGACCCCGTCACCCGCACCTATCAGCAGATCTACAAGACCTATCAGGAGACCTGCGATCGCTCCGGGCTGGTGGACTTCGCAGAACTCTTGCTGCGCGCCCACGAGCTGTGGCTGGGCAAGCCCCACATCCTCGAGCACTACCGGGATCGCTTCCAGAACATACTGGTGGACGAGTTTCAGGATACCAACGGCATCCAGTACGCCTGGCTGCGGATGCTGGCAGGTGACAGCGGCAAGGTGATGATAGTCGGCGACGATGACCAGTCCATCTACGGCTGGCGCGGCGCCAAGATAGAGAACATCCAGCGCTTCCTGACCGACTATCAGGGGGCCGAAACCATTCGCCTCGAGCAGAACTACCGCTCCACCGCCAATATCCTCAAGGCCGCCAACTGCGTCATTGCCAACAACTCTGAGCGGCTTGGCAAGGAGCTGTGGACCGAGGGGGCCGAGGGCGATCCGATTTCGCTCTATGCCGCCTTCAACGAGGTGGACGAAGCCCGCTTCGTGGTCGGTCGCCTCAAGGATTGGAAAGAGAAAGGCGGCCTCTTGGCCGATTGCGCCATTCTGTATCGCTCCAACGCCCAGTCGCGGGTGCTGGAAGAGGCGCTGATGCAGGACGCCATGCCCTACCGCATCTACGGCGGCCTGCGCTTCTTTGAGCGGCAAGAGATCAAGGACGCCATGGCCTACCTGCGGCTGATCAACAACCGCGGCGACGACGCCAGCTTCGAGCGGGTGGTCAACACCCCGACCCGTGGCATAGGTGATCGCACTCTCGAGATCCTGCGCACCAACGCCCGGGATCAGGGGCAGAACCTCTGGCAATCGGCCAAGGGACTGCTCAATGACAAGGTGCTGACCGGTCGTGCCGGCAACGCTGTGCGCGGCTTTGTCGATCTGATCGACGCGCTGGAAGAACAGGTCGGCATGCTGCCCCTGCACCAGCAGGCGGATATCGCCATCCAGAACTCCGGCCTCAAGGCCATGTATCTGGCGGAAAAAGGCGAGAAGTCCCAGGCACGGGTAGAGAACCTGGACGAACTGGTCACTGCCTGCCGTCAATACAACCGCCCGGATGAGCTGGAAGACATGAGCGATCTGTCGGCCTTCCTCGCCCACGCGGCGCTGGAATCCGGCGAGAATCAGGCGGACGAATATGCTGACGCTGTGCAGCTGATGACACTGCACAGCGCCAAGGGGCTGGAGTTCCCGCTGGTGCTGCTGGTCGGCGTGGAAGAAGGCATGTTCCCCAGCCAGCAATCGACCGAGGAGTCGGGCCGCTTGGAAGAGGAGCGGCGCCTCTGTTACGTCGGCATGACCCGCGCCATGGAGAAGCTCTACATCTGTTATGCCGAGAGCCGCCGCATCTATGGCCGCGAGATGTTCCACAAGCCGAGCCGCTTTATCCGCGAAATGCCCGCCGAATGTCTGGAAGAGATCCGGCTGCGCACTCAGGTGAGCAGACCCACCCAGTACGGCCGTTTCAGCCAGAATGAGGTGCAGCAGAGCTTCGACGCCAGCGGCATCACCTTGGGCCAGCGGGTGCTGCATCCAAAATTCGGGGAAGGGATAGTGCTCAACTTCGAAGGGGTCGGCCAGCAGAGCCGGGTGCAGATCCAGTTCGACGACGTCGGCGCCAAGTGGCTGGTGGCGGCGTATGCCCGCCTTGAGGCGCTGTAGGGCGCAGCGCACCCGCCTGTGATGTGAAAAAGGAGCCGTTGGCTCCTTTTTTGTCAGGACTGTAGGTTCGATTAGCGAAGCGTAATCGGACGTTCGCGTCATGGGTAAATTGTGTGCCTGGTTGTTGGCAGCACGGCTGGCGCCGTGCAGGACGCGAGGGCTGGGCCCTCGACAGGGTTTCGCCCGCCCTTCGGGCTGGGGCGAGTGACTTTTCTTTGCGTGGCCAAAGAAAAGTCACCAAAAGAAAGGCCCCCCCCGCCAATCCGCTGGCTTCGCCAGTGCCCTCGGGCCAGAGCCAACGTCGGACGGGCCGCCGCAGACGGCACTTTGGCCTACGCCATCCATGGCTTCGGCCAAAGCCCGCTTCGAACATCCTTGTTCTCGCGCCAAATCGGGGTCGAGCTGTGCTCGCCCTGACCCGATTTGGCCCCTGTCAGCTGCGGCTACGCCATCATCCCTGATGGCGTCCCTAACGTTGCCTCTGACCCTCGGCAGATTGGAGGGGGAATGAAAACCTTACCTACAATCTGGCTTCTAAGCACTCTATGCAAGGCTCAATGAGTAAATCATCACTTGATGTTTACAGAACCGAAGACCAACCTGAAATAAGTGCAACAGTGTTTATTATTCGGCTGTCTAGACGAGCTTCGCTGTTCTAATCAGCGAGTTTGAGGTCTGATATTCATCTCCTCATGTAGTAATTATTTATTAATTCACTCATCATTGAGTGGAAGATTGGATAGCGTTTATAGTGAAAGCTATTATTTGACCAGCGAAGCGAGGATTCTCCAGCAAGTATTCTATGCCCGATCCACCTTGTATCAATCAATGTTTTTCCGCCCCTTTTATTTAAAAGTAACAGGCTACCCATGAACTTTGTCCATGTTCTGTTACTTAAAAGCAGTTTTGTCCCATACAGATGGAAGGAGCGGCCACTATCAAAAACAAAAAAATCCATATTCCAATAATCCATAAACTCATCAAAAACTCTAATGTTATCTATAGTTAAATCACTAGTCGAAAGATCAATCATTGGTATAAAAAAATTTCTTCCGTCAATATTGAGTGTTGAGTTTATAGCTAGTTCTTCATCATGCTCTAGTTCATTTAGACAGTCATCGAGCCAGTCCATATTTATATCATCTATACTTTCTGAGAAATGGATGTTTTCGTCCAGAATAGTCGATGGTATGTATATGTATTTCTTAAAGGAAACTATCGTGTTTTCAGAATGCCTCACTCGTCTCAAGCCGAGTAAGTGGTCTATATAAGTTCGACAAGGATGCCTTCTATAATTAACACGATTCACACCCATTTACTTCACCTTAATACCAGTTAGTAATTGATATAATTCAACTGAGAATCCATCTGTCATCCCTGATATATAATCTACTATTAAATGACATCTGTGGTTGAGCTCACTGGCCTTGCATATTCCACTAGGTGTTGACCTTCTATACTCATTGATATGCTTTGAAGGTAACAGGTTAAAGAGTCTAGAATGAACGAAGAGCTTTCTTTTTCTTATTTCTTTGTTGTCTTTGTTTAGTAGTATACGAAAGTCTTCTTCTTTCATCATAATTAATGGCGAAAACTTCTCTATTAATCCATATATTACAGAATAGCCACCAAGTTCAATTTTTTCTGCTTCTTCAGAGGTGAAAATATACTTTGAAGTAAATTCCTTTAATGTTTTTTGAATCTTACCTACAGAGCTCATTTCCTTATCTACAATGCTATTACTATCTCCCTGCAAGATAATACTAAGGTCTTCTAAGAAAATCTCAGCAACTTCTTGAACGCTTAGGTTCGTAATATATGTTTTGAGTAGAATAAACTTAGATGCTAATCCTTCATTATCTTCTGAATTAGTGATGGCTGTTACTGAATGTTCATATGCTATATCAAGAGTTCTTAAGAATTTATTTAAGTGGTTATCATGGGCACCGCCTCTTCTTATAAAGTCGGTTGCCATTTTACCTTTTAAGAAAATGAAAAATTGCTCGTAAGAAACAATACCTTTCTCAATTCCATCCTCGATATCACTTATGCAATAAGAAATGTCATCTGCTGCCTCCATTATATATACTAGAGGATGTCGCTTACCACTCTTATCAATACCAATGTTTGACCATGAAAAATCTACAATATCTTTTTCCGTGGAAAAATAACCCATTTTCTTTTTATGTAATGCTTCCCCATTAATGCCTTTGTTGGACGCTGTATATTTTATGATGGACGCGATTTGAGATATAGTTAGATTCAATCCAAAACCATCGTGACCTTGGAGTCTCGTTACTATTCTTAGACCTTGTGGATTGCCATCAAAGTGTATGAAATCTTCATACTCATGGGGATCTTTATCCGTAATTCCATGTGTGTAAAATATAGTTTCTTTATTATTTGAAAACCATGATGATATTGCGCTCTCGCCAAAATGACCAAATGGCGGGTTCCCGACGTCATGTATTAAGCAAGCGGTTTCCACAGTGTTTCGTATAGCGCCTTCATTCTCTGAAATATATTTCTCTACTTCAGATGCATTGTCTTTTGTAATTTTATTATTTATTATTTCAGTTATTTTTTGAACGATAAAAATACCAATGTGAGCAACTTCCATGGAATGTGTTAACCGACTTCTTACTGCGGCATTATTCTCTAGAGAGAATACTTGGGCCTTCATTTGAAGTCGCCTAAATGCTGGGGAATAAATGTATCTGGCCCGGTCGCTCAACGTTGCCGATAATAAGTCTAAATGACTAGCTTCAGACTTTCGCATTCTAGTCATTGATAAAATCTGTGGGGAGTGGCTTTCTGTAACTACCATGTTAAATGTGATTCCTTATCTTTAATTTAGATTCGTCATTATAACCATTAACTAAACTCTCTCACCAGAGGGCCGTAGGTTCGATTTGCGAAGCGTAATCGGACGTTCGAGTAATCGGACGCTTACGACGGAACAACCCTTTTAGGTGTTCACTCCAATCCCCCCGACGCCCCATCCCCTGGCCCGCACCAATCCTGCGGATAGATGCCACTCGCCACGTAACGATAGAAAGTGGAAAAGAAAAATCTGGGACACCCATATACCCGACAGAGGCGTAGCTAGTGAGGCTACGCCGTGTTTGTTAGGTGAAGGTATCTGGTCACTTAACCAGTTTGCTCTCCATCACCCCTTGCTTGCCCTCCTCTTCACTGACCTGACTCAGCTTGGAGCGGGCCATCAGCAGGCCCATCTTGACCTCCTGCCAGACGTAGTAGTTTTTACCCGCCTCGGTGCTGAGGGTCAGAGTGGCGTCGTTCTCCGACTTGGAGATGATGGTGTGGCTGCCCGGCGTCACCTGCTTGAGGATATAGCTGTGGGCCACCGTATCGCCTACGGCAAAGCCATCCACCAGCACCGGCATTTTAACGGCCGTGCCGAAGGTCTCGTTGCGATAGATATAGAGGTTGGCCGCATCCCTGGGGGTCACAAACTGCTTGGCCTGGGCGTCTGCGGTGGCATCGGCCATGGGTACGGAAGCACAACCGGAAAGAAGCGCCGCCGACAGCAGGGCGGCACTCATCATTATTTGCCTGAACATAGTGTTTTTTTGAGTGGGTTAACTGGATTGAAAGGTTCGCATGGGGCTTGGTTGCCGGGCAACCACTCAAACCGCAGCCGGTGTGACGAGATTCAATATTCCGACAATTAACCGATATGGTGCGGCACTTTGACGGTGCTGCGAACCGCGGCATACTGCCCCGTCACCAGATGGGAGTCATTGATGTCTAAATGGATGCCGACACTGCACCGGCTGGGGCGCTGGTTTTTGCGAAAGACGGCGCTGGCGCTGCTGACCAGCCTGTTGTTTATGATCTCGTTTACCCTGTTTCAATATGTATCGTGGTGGCCAGCCCTGACCGAGGATACGTCCCTCGAATGGAGTGGCTTTTCTTCAGGGCATACCTTTGCCGTGCTGGCCCCGACCATGCTGGAATTCAGCGCTGTACTCGCCTGCGCCTTCTTGCCGCTGTTCTTGCTGACGCCCCGCCTGCTGTTGCTGCCGCTCTTTGCCGGGTTATGGTTGTGGCAAACCTATGACCTCGCCTTTATGACGGCGACCGCCTCGACCTGGCAGTCTCACGAAATCATCTGGGCCTTTATCCTGCCCCATGCCCACTGGTTTCTGCTCACGCTGCTACCGTCTCTTCTGCTGATCCGCCATCTCGGCAAACGGCTATTTGCCACGACACCAATAGGTGTCGTAGGTTCGATTAGCGAAGCGTAATCGGACGATCGCGTAATCGGCGCTTGCGACGGGCAAATCCTTTCAAGGGGTTACTCCAATCCCTCCAACAGCCCATTCGCTGACCCGCACCAATCCTGCGGATAGACGCCGCTCGCCACATAACGATGGAAAGTGGAATAGGGCCAGTCGGCCACCCGGGTGACATGACCATGCTTGAGCGGGTTGATATGGACGTAATCCATATGGCGGCGGTAATCCTGCTCATCCCGGATCAGGTGTTCCCAATAATGGCGTTGCCAGATGCCCCGCTCACCGTGGCGCAAGCGGGTATGGCTGCGCCGCTCGTTCACCGGCAAGGCGCGGGAAAAGCGGCTTTTGATCAGCCGCCAACGCAGGGGGAAATCGGTGTCCCCCTCCGGCAAAGAGAGAATGCAGTGGAGATGGTCGGGCAACACCACCCATGCGTGAATGGCGAAGGGGTGAGCCTGCTGCACCTTGGCAACGCTATGACGCAGCAGATCGATCTGCTCCACTAGCAACCTGTTGTTGCGCCGCTCCAGCAGGTTGACGGTAAAGAACCAGGTTCCTCCGGGACACCATGCCCGCCGCCAGTTGGCCATGTCCTTCCCCTCGCTTCTGCCGAAAAGCCAAGCATAGCTTCGCCCCAGTTCGATCTGCTTGCTGGCTGTGATGACGTGGATGTTCCATTACGCGATCGTCCGATTACGCTTCGCTAATCGAACCTACTCGACGACTCAAACCGGCTTGAAGCAGTGCAATAGAAGGGTGGATAAAACAGAGAGGGGAGATCAGAAACCCGGCCGCCAGATGGGGCGCGGTGGCCGGGTGAATTGTAAAGAGTAGGGTGACAGGGAAAGGGATCAGCCTAGTCTAATCAACTCGATGGGCGCGTAACGCTCTTGAGTGTTTGCCAGCAGCACGCACTTCTCATGCTCCGCCTGATAGGGGGTCATGTTGTCGGTCTGAGCCTCTTTCAGAAAATCGACGGCGCCGGTGGCGGCAATCATCACACGCTGACCCAGCTTCAGCGCATTGCGGTTTCGGTCATAGATTTTCATGGCACTCTCCTTTTCTTGTGTTGTACCCGGTTGGATGCCCGGGCTGCGGGATCAGCCTACGCCCCTGAAAAATCGTGATGCATGTTACAGATCAAAAAAGAGCCAAAGAAGGACTCAGGGTGCCGGCAGCCTCAAGTAAATCTGGGACACCCATCTTTCTGAGTAAGCCTTAGCCAGGTTGGTGATAGGTAAAAGATGGGTGTCCCAATATGCATCTTCCTGTCGATGGGCATACCTTGTCGCGGCGGTTGTGGAGTGGGGGTGATACTGCAGGGGGATGCGCTATAGTGGTGCCGCTCGTTTAACTGCCTTCAACCAACCGAGAACGCACCATGAACCGTGATATTGCTGCCCAGTTTATCAAGATGCTGACCAACCTCGATCTGTGCCTGGCCAAGGCCGCCGCCCATGCCGAGGCGAAGCAGTTCAATGTGGAGAACTTCTTCGGCGATCGGCTGATCGTCGACATGCTGCCCCTCAGCAAACAGGTGCTGATCTGCTGCGATTCGGCCCGCACCTGTGTCGCCACCGCCAGCCATGGCGAGCAGCCCGTGATGGGGGATGAGCCGAAGACGATGGCGGATCTGCGCGCCCATATCGCCAAGACCATCGCCTTTTTGCAGAGCAAGCTGGATGCTGATTTCAGCCAGTTCGAGAGCGGTCGCTACGTCCCCCACTGGGCGGGCGGCAAGGGGATGGATGGCCATACCTGCGTCCACGAGTACGCCATCCCCAACTTCTATTTCCACCTCACCATGACCTATGCTCTGCTGCGCCGGGCCGGGGTCGATCTCGGCAAGCGGGACTATCTGGGCGGGTTGAACCTGCAATAAGTCTCAGGGTTGCCGGAATGAAGAGAGCCTGCCATGTGGCAGGCTCTCTTTTTTGGGCGGGCTGACGCGCGCAACCCGCTCTGGCCTGTGCCCGGCTACTCCCCCGGGATCTCGGGTTCGACCAGGGCGGCCAGCTGGGTCAGGGACTCCTGCCAGCCGAGATAGCACATCTCCACCGGTATGACCTCGGGGATCCCGGCCTGTTCGATGGCAAGCTCGGTGCCGCAAAGCATCCCGGTCAGGCTGATGGTCACCTGCATCACCCCTGGCAGGTTGGGGTCGTCGAAGCTGTCGGTGTAGCGGATGCGCTTGCCGGGTTCGAGCTCGAGGTACTCGCCGCCAAAGGCGTGGGCATGCCCGCTGGCAAAATTGCAGAATGACATCCGAAACGAGCCGCCAACCCGAGCCTCCAGCTGCGCCACCTGGCAGGTAAAGCCGTGGGGCGGCAGCCACTTGGCCAGCGCATCCGCTTCGATAAAGGCCCGATAGACCCGCATCGGCGGCGCCTTGAGCACCCTGTGCAGTCGTACTGTTCCCGTCGTCATGATCAACTCCTCCTGATTGAGATCCGCATCAAGGATAGTCGCCAGCGCTGGGTCATTCTGGTATGAGCGCCGGATCAGAAAGGACCGTTACTGTCGCGCAGCTTGTCCGGCAGGCCGTCATGATCACCCAGCTCGCGCTCGGGGACATCGTCCCAGTGCAACTTGCCGAGGGTGATATTGCGCTCGGGGTGAACGGCATAGTGGATACGGTTGTCCTCCCGATCCGTGTCACCGATGCAGAGCAGCCGAACAGTCTCTTCGGTGTTGTTGATAAAGGCGTGGGACAGCCCGTCACCGGCCTTGAAGCCCACCGAGTCGCCCGGTTGCAGGCGATAGAGGACGCCATCGAGCCAGACATCCGGCGTCCCTTCCAGCACGTGAACAAACTCGTCCTCGGTCTTTTCGGCATGGGGCCAGCTGGTGCGATGGCCGGGTTCGACAATCTCGTGGTGAATGCCAATCCGGCTAAAGCCAAAGTGTTTGCCGAGGGCGCAGCCGCGCGAAAGCGGCTCCTGACTGCCGGAGTAGTAGCGCGGCGTCTGCTCTTGCAGCTCGCGCCAGTGTTTGATGCAGGGGTGGCGATTCATAGTGGTTCCTTTTCTATGAGGATGCAGTCACGGGAGGGGTCATCCTAACTGCCAGAATGCGGGGGAGAAAAGCAGAAATCGGCAGCCGGTTTCACTACTGATGGCGAGACGGCGGACTCGGCTACGTGTCGCGCGCCCGTCCAGCAAGGGCTGTGCGGCCATGTCAAAGGCAGCGGTGCGGCTGGCAGCCCACTGGTCGATCATCTTCTCCATCTCCTCGGCGGTGATGGTCTCATCCTTGTGGGTGCTGTCCGGGTTTTCGCGGGCATCCATCACCCAGCCCGGATCCCTGTCCGGTGCAGTGTCATGGTTTGACGCTGTGAGTGTGGGCGGATGCAGAAGATGTTGTGGGTGACAGAAGCGGAATGGTCCATCAAGGAAATGCATTTGCAGACCCCCTTGCAGAATGAGCCCGTCGCCTCCGGCCGCTTGGTGTTGCACCAGGTCAATAACCTTGCTGATGCAGCCGCGACGCGGGCTGCAGGGGTGCCAATGCACTGACCAAGAAGACGGATTGTCAGCTGAGCCAGCAGGATCATGGTCGACGAACGTCAGATGTCGGGCTGGCTTTGCAGCATCCAGGTGGTCGATTTCATCAGCGAACCGCTCTCGCTCCGCCATATCGAAGGGGTTGTCTGTGCGTTGGAGAACAGACCAGACCCCGTATCCGGAGCACCATCACCACGGCATGGGTCGTTTATGTCATCCAATATGCAACATTTAGGAGAAAGAAATGACCATGGGAACCATTCTGCTGATCGTTCTTGTCTTGTTGTTGATCGGCGTCATTCCAAGCTGGCCGCACAGCCGAGGCTGGGGTTACGGCCCAAGCGGCGCCATTGGACTGGTGCTGACCATACTGCTCATCCTGGTCTTGCTCGGCAAGATCTAGGCAACCTAGCACCGGAGAAACCACCACATGATACAAAGCAAAGCTATCCTCATCGCCTTCTCGCTGCTCCTCACACTCGGGGTGAGCGGATGCGACCAGCCAGGGTCGGCCGAACAGGCCGGCAAGAAAATTGATGACGCCGCCAGCGAGACTGGCGAGAAAGTCGATGCAACCGTCGACAAGTATGAAGACAAGATGACTGAGCAAACTGCCAAAAGTGCCCAGTCCTGGAATGACACCGAAGTGACGGCCAAGGTCAAAGCCGAGTTCCTCAGCGAGCCTGGTTTGAAGTCAATGGACATCAGTGTCAACACTGTCCAGGGTATGGTCACTCTGACCGGTACTGTCGATTCGCGAATCAACAGCGACAAGGCCAGTGCCCGTGCGATGGCCATCAGCGGCGTCAAGGGTGTCGTTAACCAGCTCGTTGTCTCGGCTGTCCAATAACGCCATCGCTCATCAGCACCCAAGGAGAACACCATGGAAGTGCAAAAGGCATACAAGGAAAAGTTGAATGCTCAGCTCAATGAGTGGAGCAGTCAGATCAATCTGCTGGAAGCCAAAATGGAAAACATCTCGGCCGACCTGAAAGTCAAACGGGCGAAAGAGATCCAGGCTTTGCGTGCCAAACAGCGCGCAGCCTCCGACAAGATGGATGAGCTCGGCAAGGCAAGCGGTGAATCCTGGGAGCAGGTCAAGTTGACCGCTGACAAGATGTGGAGCGACCTGAAGACTGGTCTGGCCGAAGCCCAGTCGAAATTCAAGTAAGCACTGCGTTTTAGGCCTTTGGGCCAATCTGGTCCGGTTGCGAAAATCAGGCATAAAATCATCATTCCCGCGAAAGCTGGGATGATGATTCTCTCATCTGGCCGCACACCCCGGTGACTGCGCGCTTCACTGACATATCCCATCAAGGCCGGCGCGGTTCAGCGACAGGTCGAATAGATACACACCACAGCACTACATCAATCCGGGTCTGTGGAAGAGAGGCTGCGGCTGCCGCTTTCTGACACGCCAAAACATTCATCCCCCCTCAAGTTCCGATATGACATGGTCAAATTTGCTCACACTGCGCCGGGTTTCAGTACCGCTGTCAGTTGTTTGAATACGCCTGGGCTTCAAGGTGTGGTGTGGCCTGCAGGGCACTTTGTACTGTCTGGAACAGAGTGATCAGGCGTGATCGATAGGTGTGGTGAGTCAATACCGTCAGTTGCCCATGGGCGGCGATGGCGGCGCGTTCTTCCTCGTGGCTCAGGTAATAGCGGCAGATCTCCAGAAGGTCCTGCTCGTCGCGAAAGATCACCAGATCCTTGCCCGGGGTAAAGAGGTGATGCAGGTCCTCCTTGTCATTCGTTACCATGAACCCACCCGCTCCCAGTATGTCGAACACCCGCATGGGCAGACCCGACTCGACGAAGCTGCGGATCAGATTGAGGTTGATCCTGCTGCGTTGAAAGAGGCGCGGCATCATCTCGTAATGTTCGGCGTGTCCGCAGTAGGCGTTGGTGCGTGTCGCCCACTCTTCGTTTCCGTACACGGCTACTCGCTCAAACCGAGCCTCCAGTGCCCGGATAGTGGCCACCCTCTCTCGATAGGAGTGCTCGCGCCCCAGCAGATAGACCAGTTTTTCCTGTTCGCTCAGGTAGGCGAGCCCGCTGAGCGGATACACCTCCTTCACGATCTTCAGATGAGCCTTAGTGAGTTGTTCGGTCAGGGAAAAGCAGGCTGAATGCACATCGAGTTGTGCAATCAAGTCTTCCAGTATTTGCAGTTGCCCAGCGGCTAGCCGTGGTCTGATGTGGGTCTGGTATTCCGAAGGGGTCAAGTTGGCGATGAAGGAAACATCGTGATCATAGCCGGGCTCTGCGGGGATCAAGCGCTGCTCGTTCACCGCTACCGGCAGGTAATAGACGTTGCCCTGACTGCGCTCCTTGAGTCTGCTTGCCACGGCCAGGTCGTAGACAAACGTGAAAGAGAGGGGGTTGCAGATCGCCTCCTGATACAGGCCATAGCAAGGGGTGTCGACCACCCATGCAATGTAGGGCTTGCGCAAAGCTTCGGCTGCTTGAGAAAGGAAAGGGTTGAAGTTGATGCTGAAGAGATAATCGAAGGAGAGAAACGGCAGTTTGGTAAACACCTCGGGCGAATAGGTCATGGGTATCACGTTAAATCCCAGCGCCTGGAGTGTGTCCATGCAATCTCTGGCTATGGTGGCATGCTCAAAGCAGAGCACGGTTGCTGCCTGATCCTTCATTTTTTCTTCCCATTATCCATCGTGTTCCCCGTCATGGGGACGCGCCACAAGCCCTTGAGGCCACCTGCTTGTGCGACAGCCCAAGATGTCTGCAAACCAGTTATTCCCTGATGGCAGGCCTGTTACCCCATCACTGGATGCACCTGTTTTCCTGACAACCTCCTCTTCACCGGGCTTAAACAGACCGGCAGTAAGGAGGCGTTGCCTGGATGTGGCCTTTGTTCTTCTTGGATAAAAGAAAGCTTCGCATGAAGCCGTTTTGTCGGCAATCACCCAAGCTGGGGGGGGGCAACATGCTCCCCGCGGTAGAGGTTGCTCGCGAGATTGATGATCCGGGGTGGCTTGTTTCAGTGGTTCACTAGTTGCCGCTCTCATCCTTGTTGCGTATCCGCCGTCAGCTTCTTTCGCTAACACTGTGATTTTTCAGTGGATTGGTAAGGATTTGATCAAGGTTGAGGTTATTGCAGCCATTCGCTCATATAATCGCCGCCATGAAAATGATTCGGATGGATTCGATGGTCACGCTGATGGCGGCCCTGTTCGGGCTGCTCTGCACCAGTCTGGTATGGGCGGCACCCACACCTTTTGTCGCCATTCCGACCGGCCCGTCAGCGGCCAGTGCGACAACGACCCGGGCCGGCATGGAGCCGTTGCTCTCCTGGTTTACCGGTGAGTTTTCCAGTCGCGAGCAGGCCGGCTATGACACTCGTTTCACCAGCGCCGAGCTGCGGCTGGTGGAGATTTGGCCCGGTTATCAAGGCTTTCGCTGGGTCTATGCCGAGCAGTTCCTGACCGAGCGCTCGGTGCGCCCGTTCCGTCAGCGTATCTACCGTTTTTCTCCCGTGCCCGACGGCCGCATCCTGATGGCCGAACTGACCATGCCCAGAGCCGTCGACTTTGCCGGTGCCTGGCGCGACCCCGGACTGCTTGACTCCCTTACCCCGCAACAGCTCTCTCTGCGCCAGGGCTGCGAGGTCTGGCTGAGCCGTCAACCCTCGGGGGAGTATGCAGGCCACAGCAAGGTCGGCAGCTGCGCCACCAACTTCGGCGGTGCCAGCACACTGGTGCAATATCTTTGGGTCGGCCCCGACAGCGTCAGATTGCTGGATCGCGCCTACGACAACGAGGCCCATCAGCGCTGGGGCAGCCCGGGTGAGGGTTATGTCTATCTGCGCAAGGTGAAGCAGCGCGGGGAGTAGCCGGCCTGGTCTCCCTCTTGAGCGGGCTGATCCAGTTCATGGCGCTGCTCGCTGAGGTAGTCGATCAGCAACCGCAAACGCAGCGGCATGGGTTCTCGGGCGGGATAGAGCATATTGACAGGGCGAGGGGCAGGCAGAGCATCCGGCAGTATTTCCAGCAGGACGCCGCTTTCCAGCTCCTGAGTCAGCAGGGCCCTGGGTTGCAGCACTATGCCCGCATGGTTGATCGCGGCTACCTTGAGGGCGCTGCCATGGTTGCTGATGAACTGGCTGTCCCAGAGGTGCAGGTGTTCGAGGGGAAACTCCTCTGCCAGGCTCGATTGTGTCAGCCAGGGGGTGAAACCCAGGCATTGATGGCGGGCCAAGTCCGCCAGCGCCATTGGGGTGCCGTGGCGTTGCAAATAGCGCGGCGAGGCGCAGAACACAGAGGTTGAGCTGGTCAGTGGGCGGGCGATGTAGGCGGCATCCTTGGGAGTGCCGACCCGAAAGATGAGGTCAAAACCGTCGCCGATCACATCGACCAGTCGATCGCAGAGATCCAGTTCGATGCGGATCTGCGGGTACTGCGCCATGAAGCGGCACAGCAAGGGGGTCAGCCGATAGCTGCCAAAGGTGATGGGGGCATTGATGCGGATCTTGCCCGCCGCCTGGCCTGTATGGGCCCGGGTGTTCTGCTCCAGCTCCCGATAGTGCTGCAGCAGGTTCTGGCAACCGCCGAGGTACTCTCTGCCCGCCTCGGTCAGGCTCTGGCAGCGGGTGTTGCGGTTGAGCAGGCGGGAACCCACTCTGGCCTCCAGCCATTTGATGTATTTGCCGATCATGGCCGGCGTCATCTCGAATCGCTCCGCCACGGCACTGAAGCTGCCCGCGCGGGCGACTTCGACGAAGATCTCGATGGCGGTCAGACGATCCACTCTAAACTCCTGGTTTATAAAGCCGAGCGCCACTATGTCTGGCTGGCGAAGCGACTGTCAATATACTGGGCGGCACCACACCGACCATGGAATGCCCTGTGATGAGTCTCGAATATTACGCCCTCTACCTGCTGCTCGCCGTGGGGACTGTGCTCAGCCCCGGGCCTGCGGTGATCTACACCATAGGCAACACCCTGACCCGGGGGACCCGCCACGCCATCGCCGGTTTTGTCGGAGTGGCTGTGGGGATCCTGCTGGTGGCGACCCTGGCCTCGCTGGCTGTGCTCTGGTTTACCGGCTGGCTGGCCGAGGGACAGCAGATCCTGACCCTGGGGGGCGCCCTCTATCTGCTCTATCTGGGAGTGAACTCCTGGCGTCAGCGCGCGGTCGGCCCGGTCGTCGGGGCTTCGACCGATCGGGATTGCGGCCGCAGTTTCGCCAAGGGTGCGCTAATCAGCCTGCTCAATCCCAAGGCGATCATTTTCTTCACCAGCCTGTTTCCCCAGTTCATCGATTTTCGTCAGGGGGCGCTGGGCCAGTGCATGCTGCTGGCGCTGACCTTCAGCGCCGTTGTGCTGGTGGTACACGGCGGCTACTGTCTGGTGTTTCGCTGGGTGGGCTTGCAGGGGTATGGCGAGCGTTTCGCCAGAGGTATCAACCGGTTGTCGGCCGTGATGTTCACCGGCTTCGCAATCCTGCTGCTGATGAGGGCGCTGGACTGAAGTAAAGGAGAGAGCTGGTGATATGACGCCCGCTCCGCGGTCATCAGGCCGAGACATAAGGAAAGGTATTTCAACGGGATGGCGCACTTGTGCGCCATCCCGTTATTTCATTAGAGCTTGAACAGCGGCCGCAGGCGGATGCCAATACCAGCCTCGCCCCCAGGCTCCCCAGCCAGAATATGCCGACATGGAGTTGATAACGAACGGCTGGGCTAGCCTGGGTTCCCTTCTATCCTCCCAGACGTAGGAACAGTGAAAATCAGATTCCATTGACGCTTGTAATGCAGCATGCTCGGTTCTTTTGGGGGAATTGCATGGCGATAGCCAAGACCCAGTCTGGAATGGTCGAGGCGATGCGGGTTGCATCGCCGTCTATGAGGTAGACATAGTGTCCTATTACGAACACAGCGTGGCTGGTCACCCCGATGCCGAGCTGGGGCTCTGCGGCGAGCGCAAGGTGCGCTACCGGATCCATGGCTCCGATATGGCCAGCGCGGGGATCGTGGTCTATATACCGGGATTTGGCGGTGATTTGGGTGCTTATAGCGAGGTATTTTGCGAGAAGGTGGCCGGACACCACGGCATGGCTGCCATCTGCGTCGACTATTTTTGCATGCGGTCGCGACCGTCAGTAGGAGCAAGTATCTCGTTGCTGCCGGACGAGCGGGCACGAGCCCTCACCTTGCTGGGATTGTCACCAGAGACGGTAGACAGTGACCTGCTGCGGGCGCTGGACTGTTTCCGGCCGCGCGAGTCGCTGCGTTTTCATGGTTTGCTCACGCCCCCCGACGGTGCCTACCAGAACTTCGGTGTGATGGCGGCGCTCGATATCCTCAACGCCATTGAAGATGCCATGTGCCGTTACAATGGCAATCGCGACAACCTGATATTGGTGGGATCCTCCTATGGCGGCTATCTGGCGCAAATGGTCAACAAGTTTCGCCCCGGCTATGCCCGTGCCCTGTTCGACAACTCCTCCTGGGCCGAGCCCAATCTGGCGTATGTGGTAGGGCGGGATATAGGGGCGGTGGAGTACCAGTGTACTTTGCAAGGAGGTGTGGAGCTGGCGTTGTGCGTGTGTTCTCCCTGGCGGATGGTGGCCGGGCACCCTCATGAGTTTGACGTGGATGCCTTCATCATCCGCTCCTTCAGTGCCTCCCAGCTCGATCAGATGGCGGCGCAAGGAGGGGTGGCCACCTTCTGTCTTATGGTGCACGCCATCCATGATCCCATCGCCCCCACCGAGGCAAAACTGGCCATGGCGCGAGCCATGCTGGCGCGGGGCTTCAACGCCGAGTTGGTCCTGTTCGATGAGTCCAGCATTGATGGCAACTTCATTCGCAACATGGATCACGGCATGGGGCTCTCCATGCTGCAATTTTTCGAGCAGGGGCTGGCCCTGCTCGCCGAACGCTCGCCGTACTTTCACGCCACCCGGGCAACCGAGGTAACCTTGCACGCTGGTCACTCTGTCTATCACCTGGACTTTGGTGATCCCTCGGTGCGATTGCATTGCCACCGTATCGAGAGCATGGCGCCGGCCTGACGCCCCATGCCAGGGTTGCCTTGAACGGGGCGTTTGCCAAAACAACAACGGGGGCTTGGCCCCCGTTGTTGTTGATATGGATGGAAAGTAGATCAGAGCTTGAACAGCGGCCGCAGGCGAATGCCGATCAGGCTGCCGGCCAGGGCCATCAGCATCCAGACCCAGCCGTGCAGGCTGCCCGACGCCGTGCCATCGAAGAAGCCACCCAGATTGCAGGCGCTGTACATGGCGCCCATCCCCATCAGCAGGCCGCCCAGGATGGATGCCAGGCTGTTGCCGAGCCGCATCGGGGCGAAGTTGCCGCCACCGCTGATGCAGCGCGCCAGCATGGCCCCCAGGATCCCCAGCCAGAACATGCCGACCATGGGGTTGATAAAGAGCGGCTGGGCCAGTTTCGGGTTCCCCTCGAACAGGCCGAACAGGGAGGCGCCGCGCAGCGCCATGTCATAGACGGCGCCCGTGATGGTCCAGGCAGAGCCGTGCAGGGCGACCACGGAGGAGTTGAGCAGGGCGATGAGGATGCCGCCGGTCAGCACGGTGAAGCGGCCGTCGCGCCAGAACAGGTTGCCACCGCTGAAGAGGGGCTTGAGCTCGCCGGTGCGTTTGAGTTCGCTCTTGCGAAACAGCAGGAAGAGCACGGCGACCAGCGCCAGGTTGAGCAGCATGCCGCTCCAGAGATTGCCGGTCAGATCCTTGGCCAGCACCACATGACTGGAGAAGGTAGCCTCCAGCTCGGGGCGGAACTGGTTGCTGATCAGGGTGCCTATGCCGTAGCAAATCAGCACCAGCCAGAAGCGGGGTTGCCCCTCGCCGCAGCAGTAGAGGGTGCCGGTGGCGCAGACGCCCGCCAGCTGCATGCCGATGCCGAACAGGAAGGCGCCGACGATGAAGGGAATGCCGATGGCCATCACGTTGCCCACCATGGCGTCGCCAAACAGGGCGTGGCTAAAGGAGAGGAAGCAGGTGAACAGCAGAATTTCGATGGCGATGGTGAGCAGGTGAACCCGCACATAGTAGCTGTTGCGCTTGGTCAGCATTTCGCGCCAACCGAAGACGATGCCGAAGCGGCTGAAGGAGAGGGTGAAGCCGAAGCCGAATCCGATCAGGGCCATCAGGGCCCATTTCATACCAAAGGTGTTGCCGAGCCAGAGTAACGCTCCCCCCGCGATTGCCACGATGGGGAGCGACCATTTTCGATTCATCTTGCTGTTTCCTGTGCGTCATGTGTGAGTAGAAGCCGTGCATCCTATTCCCACATTGAGTCCGATTCCAGCGCGGATCCGTGCCTGTGGCGGAAAATGAAAGCAAAACCCCATCCAGATCAATTCCTGGCAAGGGCCCATGGCGAAATGAGTATGAATCTATTTCAGGGGCGGGAAATAATGGTGTGACGAGTGTGAAACTAATTAAATGGAAAAAGATGAATTTAAATTTTGCGCCCTCGAATGCTTTTGGGTAGAATCTCGGCGTGTTATCAACAGATGGAAGGATATTATGGAAAGCGACAGTTGTAGCCGATTGCAAATCGCGATGTGGGCTTGCCAGAGCTGAGGTTGATATCCTTTCTTCCCCCTCACTCTGATTGCTCAGAGTGCAGCATAGAGTGCAGCATCTATATGAGTCACCTTCGACTCTCACAACCGCTTAATCCCGGCCTTCATCAGGGATTGTCGTTGTAAATCTGGATTGTTCCGCTCACCTGCGAGCCATGCCGCCTCGCGACCCTGCAATTGAACGCTTCATCATGCGCCCCGGGTGCTGCCCGTCAGGGCCGCCACAGCGTCGGAACCGTGCATCCGTTCCGTGGCCGGGAAGTGATCGAGCGTAAAATAACAAGATGGACAATACCATATTGAAAACAGATTCGTTTTCGATAGGACAGGTTGCGAAATAAAATAATTGACGTGATTGCTCAATATATTCCGGTAGTGGCAAAGGTTGCACCGTAATATTTCCATGGGGCGCGGTTTTCTCCGTTATCTTCACCCGCCCGGCATCGCTGACATTATTCCCTGCCCGGCATCCAGTTATTTCAAGCTGTCGTTATCCTTATTTCCTTTATGGGTGTATGCCGCTCTGGTGGCGGGATCACCGGACTCGTCCGCCGATAATACAGACCCGCGTGTCATGCTCGCCAACGACAGTGTATCTGGCTGTCAGTGGCCGCACCCGGCCCTCTCTCCACCCCACTCGGAGGATATCGTATGACCGAAGAGCCCAAGCCTCGACCCTCGGGGTCCACGCCTCCCCACGCCTGATCCCCCTGCGGGTAACAGGATGCGGAGTCCTGATCCCTGATAGCCCCCTACCTGCTGGCAAGCTTGCCCGACAGACATACCGTCTGGCGGCAGCCATGCTGCGCCTGCGCCAACCGGGGGCCCATTGCCTGTCTCACATTAGAACTGACGCCTGGCCTGGCCCGCGACAGGGCCTTGCTGCAAGCGAAAATCAGGATAAAGAGTTATGAAGCAAGAACATACCGCCAGCCGGCACAAGCAAAAGGGATTCGTCTCCCCGGGCCGTGCCAATGAGAAGCTCTCCTCACGGGTGCTCGACGAGGCCGACAAGTCCCTCGAATACACCCTCACTGCCGTGCGCGGCAATATCGACGGCCTGACCTCGACCGAGGCGGCCAACCGTCTGGTCCAGTTCGGCCCCAACGAGGTGACCCACGACAAACCGCCCCATCCGCTGATCCAGCTGATGCAGGCGTTCAAGAACCCCTTCGTGATGGTGCTGATCGTGCTCGGGCTGGTCAGCTACGTGATGGACGTGCTGATGGCCGAGCCGGGTGACGAGGATTGGGTCAAGGTGATCATCCTCGGCGTCATGGTCAGCCTGAGCGGCCTGCTCCGCTTCTGGCAGGAGTACCGCTCGGCCAAGGCGGCCGAAACCCTCAAGTCGCTGGTGCGCAACACCGCCACCGTGCTGCGCCGCCCTTCGCCGGGAGCCCCCTCCCTGCGCAAGGAGGTGGCGATGGTCGAGCTGGTGGCCGGTGACATAGTGCACCTGCAGGCGGGGGACATGATCCCGGCCGACATCAAGCTGATCGAATCCCGCGATCTCTTCATCAGCCAGGCGGTGCTGACCGGCGAGGCCCTGCCGGTGGAGAAGTACGACACCCTGGGAGCCGTGGCCGAAAAGTCGGCGGACGGCAGCAGCACGGGGGAGGTGGGTCTGCTCGACCTGCCCAACATCTGCTTTATGGGCACCAACGTGGTGAGCGGCACCGCCAAGGCGGTGGTGGTGGCGACCGGCAGCGACACCTACTTCGGTTCGCTGGCCCGCAACGTGGTGAGCCACAAGCGCATCGAAACCAGCTTCGATCGGGGCGTGAACAGCGTCACCAGGCTGCTGATCCGCTTCATGCTGGTGATGGTGCCCGTGGTCTTTATGCTCAGCGGCGTCAGCAGCGGTGACTGGATGTCGGCGTTGACCTTCGCGCTGGCAGTGGCGGTGGGGCTGACCCCGGAGATGCTGCCCATGATAGTCTCCGCCAACCTGGCGCGGGGCGCCGTGGCCATGGCCAAACGCAAAGTGGTGGTCAAGCGGCTCAACTCGGTGCAGAACTTTGGCGCCATGGACGTGCTCTGCACCGACAAGACAGGCACCCTGACCCAGGACAAGATCATCCTGGAGCACCACTACGACGTGCGCGGCAGCCGGGACGACAGGATCCTGCAGCTGGCCTGGCTCAACAGTCATCACCAGAGCGGCATGAAGAACCTGATGGACATAGCCGTGATCGAGCACGCCGATGTGCTGGGTGACAGCTGCAAGCCGGGCAACTACAGCAAGGTGGATGAGCTGCCGTTCGACTTCGTGCGTCGTCGCCTGTCGGTAATAGTGCAGGACGATCTGGGCCAGCAGCTGATGGTCTCCAAGGGGGCGGTCGAGGAGATGCTCTCCGTCTCCAGCCACATCGACGACGGCAAGCAGATCCGCGAGCTGGATGAGATTGAGCGCCGTGCCCTGCTGCGCCGCAGCGAGGAGTACAACGCCGACGGTTATCGGGTATTGATAGTGGCGACCCGCGATATCCCGGCTGCCGAGTGCAAGCAGAGTTACCGGACCAGTGACGAGGCCGGACTGGTGGTGCGCGGCTTCCTCACTTTCTTCGATCCCCCCAAGGATTCAGCCGCCCCGGCCATCCGTGCGCTGAATGACTACGGCGTGGCGGTCAAGGTGCTGACCGGTGACAACCCCATCATCACCAGCAAGGTGTGTCGCGATGTGGGGCTAAACCCGGGGGTGCCGCTGCTCGGCAAGGACATAGAGGTGATGGACGACGTGGCCCTGTGCGCAGTCGTCAAGCACACCACCATCTTCGCCAAGCTCACTCCGCTGCAGAAGTCGCGGGTGGTAAAGGCGTTGCAGGCCAACGGCAACACGGTCGGTTTCCTCGGTGACGGCATCAACGACGCCCCGGCGCTGCGGGATGCTGACGTGGGGATCTCGGTGGACAGCGGCGCCGACATCGCCAAGGAGACGGCCGACATCATCTTGCTTGAGAAGAGCCTGATGGTGCTGGAAGAGGGGGTGGTCAAGGGACGCGAGACCTTCGGCAACATCCTCAAGTACCTCAACATGACTGCCAGTTCCAACTTCGGCAACGTCTTCTCGGTGCTGGTCGCCTCCGCCTGGCTGCCCTGGGCGCCTATGCTGGCGATGCAGATGCTGATCCAGAACCTGGTGTATGACGTCTCCCAGATGCTGCTGCCCTGGGACAAGATGGATCCCGAGTTCCTCAAGCGCCCGCGCAAGTGGGAAGCCAGCAACATCAAGCGCTTCATGCTGTGGCTCGGCCCGACCTCCTCGGTGTTCGACATCAGCACCTTCTGCCTGATGTGGTTCGTGTTCGGTGCCGGCGCCATGTATGCCACCGCCAACGGCAGCATGGATCCCCTGGTCAATGGTCAGGCCATCATGAACTCGGGCTGGTTCATCGAGGGGCTGGTCTCCCAGACCCTGGTGGTGCACATGCTGCGGACCCGCAAGATCCCCTTCCTGCAGAGCACGGCCACCCTGCCGGTACTGTTGTCGACCTCCATCGCCATCGCCATCGGCTGCTACCTGCCATTCTCGCCGCTGGCGGAGCACTTCGGCTTCATCACCCTGGAGGCGCCCAGGTACTTCATGTGGCTGGTGATCACCATGCTGGCCTACATGGGGCTGACCCAGGCGATCAAGACGATCTACATCAAGCGCCACGGTCAGTGGTTCTGACGGGATAAGCCTGGTCATCGAGCGCCACCGTCAGTGGTGCCCGGTGTGAACCAGATTGCCATGCGGGTCTTTATCCGTGTGAATGAAAGAGGGATGGCTCAGGCCATCCCTCTTTTTCATGGGGGCGGGAGGAGATCAGTGCGGGACCAGGGCATAGGCCTCGCCGGCCATGCCAGTCAGGATGGAGAGGCTGACGGCACCGAACAGCAGACCTGTGACCAGATTGAGCGGGCGCTGGATCCGGCCAAGCAGGCGTTGGGCCCGCGGGGTGGAGAGGCTCCAGGCCAGCACGCCGAACCAGACCAGAGAGAGCAGGAACAGCTCCAGCACCAGCAGGCCGCGCGTCAGGCCGTCCACCTGCGGCGTCACCATGGCCGCCAGCAGTCCCATGAAGAACAGCAGCGCCTTGGGATTGAGCAGATTGGTGGCAAGCCCGTTCCATATCCCCTTGCGCCAACCCTGCTGCTCTCCGCCAGCCTTGAGGGCCAGTGTTGTCGAGCTGTGCCAGGCGGCTTTGAGCGCTCCCCAGCCGAGCCAGCCCAGATAGAGGGCGCCGACCACCTTCACCGCCATGAAGAGCCAGGGATGTTCGGCGATCAGCAGGCTGATGCCGGTCAGGCTGAGGGTGGCGTGCAACAAGATGGCAAGTGCTATGCCGAGCGCCGCCCCCAGTGCCGTGGGCCTGTGCAGGCTGGTACGCAGGATCAGCGCGAAGTCCGGCCCAGGGCTCGCCAGGGCGATCAGGTGGATGAGACCTATGGTCAGAAACAGGCTGGTGAACATGGTAAAACCTCGATGACGGTATGAGGTGACAGCATGGGGGATCAGGGCGGGGAGGCGATTGTAAAAGATTGCAGCTGTTGATGGTTATCGGCCGCGCTGGCCTGTCATGGCCCTGGCTAGCCGGGCTGGCCCGTAAAAGACTGCATCTGCTGACGGTAATCGGCGGGGGTCAGCCCGAAGGCCTGCCGAAAACCGTGGTGGAAGTGGCTCTGATCGAAGAAGCCAACCGCCAGCGCCACCTCGCTCACCGGCAGGCCGCTGCCGAGCAGGCGCTTGCCCTGCTCCAGTCTCAGTCGCTTGAGCCAGGCATAGGGGGTCATGCCAGTCTTTTTCTTGAACTGACGCAGGAAGGCGAAGCGATCCAGCCCGAACAGGGCGGCCAGATCCTCCAGGCTGTGGCGCTCATCCAGTCGGGCCAGCAGATAGTCGCGCAGGTATCTGAGCTGGGGATCCGCCAGGGCGTGGCGCTCCGGCGCTATGCGCAGCAGCTCGCCGAGCAGGCCCAGCAGCTGGCTCTCCGCCAGCAGCTGGCTCTCCGCCAGCAGGCCGTCTGGCTCGTGACCGTCCAGATACATGTGCAGATGGGCGAAGCCCTGATAGAGGTCGGGACGGCTCTGCAAGCCCTTGTCGAAGAAAGGCTCGGGACTGTCCGGCAGCCAGCGCGCCAGCTGCTCGGGGGCAATGGCAAACACCCGTACCTCATACCCTTCCGGCAGCAGACTGAGGCCATCGTGCATCTCGTCCGGGTTGACGGTGGAGAGCTCGCCGCGCACCAGATTGTGGCTGTTGCCCTTGTGGATGAATTTCTGGCCGCCCTGCTGCACCAGACCTATGTGATAGTCCAGGTGAACGTGGCGGCCATAGCTGAACTCCCTGTGATGGGAGTGGGAGAGTTCAACTCCCGGCAGCAGCCGGGATTGCCAGTAGTGGATGCGGGATTGGGGAGCGCTCATCGGCTATTGATAACCTGAAACCTGAATATTGGCTTGTAGATTATTGCAGTGTCGACGCGGCCATGCCGTCAACCCTGACTGGCAGCCCGGCGCCGCTTGCCACTGCGCAGTCCGTCCAGGCTGAACAGCACAAGCGCACTCCAGATGCAGCCGAAGGTGATCAGCTTGTCCGGTGTCAGCGCTTCCCCGTACAAAGTCACCGCCAGTATGAACATCAGGCTGGGGCCTATGTACTGGAAGAAACCCAGGGTGGAGAGCTTGAGACGGGTGGCTGCGGCGGTGAAGCAGAGCAGGGGCGCCGTGGTGACGGCTCCGGCGGCGATCAGCAGCAGGTTGAGGTGCCAGTCGTTCTCTGTCATATGGCTGGTGGGGCTGTCGGCAAATCCCCACAGGTAGATGGCGGCCGGCGGCAGCATGATCATGGTTTCGATCAGCAGGCCGGTGAGGGCATCGAGGGCCAGCTTCTTGCGAATGAGGCCGTAGATGGCAAAGCTCGAGGCCAGTACCAGGGCTATCCAGGGCAGGGAGCCGAAGGCGATGAGCTGGACGGCGACACCGATCACCGCCAGTCCCACGGCCCACCACTGCAGGCGACGCAGCTGTTCGCTCAGGAACAGCATGCCGAGCAGCACGTTGAACAGCGGATTGATGTAGTAGCCGAGGCTCGCATCCAGCATGTGGCCGTTGTTGATGGCCCAGATAAAGAGCAGCCAGTTGCCGCCGACGGTGACCGAAGTAAAGGCCAGGGTCAGTAGCACTTTTGGCTGGCGCAGCACGGCCTGCACCTTGTGCCACTGGCGCCCGAGCAGGGTCAGCACCATCAGCAGAACGCAGGACCAGATCATGCGATGGGTCAGGATTTCGGCGGCTGGTACGGCGGAGAGGGTTTTGAAATAGATGGGGGCGAGACCCCAAAGGGTATAGGCGCACAAGGCATAGATGATGCCCTGACGCTGAGCTTGTTGCTGCATGCGGATAACCTTCACTGGAGAGTCGGACGTTGGAAAACATCGCAAAAAATCAGTGTAGCGATCCTTTTGGAGGGAAAGAAGTGAATAAATGGTGATCGGCGGATTTTAGCGGTACGTTTCTCTGCTCAGCGGCCCCCGCCACGACGGATCTTCTCGACGTCCAGCAGCAACCACAGCATGAGTGCGATGGCGGAGATCCACGGACCCCAGGTCACATAGGCCTCACCCTGCCCCAAGAGGTAGAACAGCAGGGGCAGTCCTATCACCAGAAACAGTACACTTCCCAGAAAAAATAGCATTTTTATCTTTATATTTAAGGGCTTGTCTAGTTGACGATTATATCGATTGAGGCGGGCGATGAAAGGGCAAAAATGAAAAAGGAGGATTTCTCCCCCTATTTCACGAATGAGCGTCATTTCTGATGCTATTCGAGCTGGATCCAGGTGCTTTTCAGCTCGGTGTACTTCTCCAGGGCGTGCAGTGACTTGTCGCGGCCGTTGCCGGATTGCTTGAAGCCGCCAAACGGCATCGTCATGTCGCCGCCATCCCAGTTGTTGACGAAGACGGTGCCGGCACGCAGGGCGCGGGAGCCCTTGATCGCCTTGTTGAGATCCGCCGTCCAGAGCGCTGCGGCCAGGCCGTAGTCGGTGTCGTTGCCCAGCGCTATGGCTTCTTCGAGCGTGTCGAAGCCGGTCACCGCCAGCACAGGGCCGAAGATCTCCTCGCGGAAGATACGCATCTCGGGTGTCACCTCGTCGAAGATGGTGGGCTCGATGTAGAAGCCACCGCTCTCCATATTGGTGCGCTTGCCCCCGAGCAGCAGCTTGGCCCCTTCCTGCTGACCGATATCGATGTAGCGCAGCACCTGCTCCATCTGGATGCCATCGACCATGGCGCCGATGCGGGTGGCGGGATCGAGCGGGTTGGCGGAGATCCACTCGCGGGCATGGGCCAGCAGCCGTTCCATGAACTGCGGCTTGATGCTGTTTTGCACCAGCAGGCGGGAGGCGGCGGTACACACCTCGCCCTGGTTGTAGAAGATGGCGCCGGCGGCACTCTTGGCGGCGGCGTCCAGATCCGGCGCGTCCGCCAGTATGATGTTGGGGCTCTTGCCGCCACACTCCATAAAGGCACGCTTGAGGTTCGACTTGCCGGAGCACTCCACCAGATGTTTGCCGATCTTGGTGGAGCCGGTGAAGGTGATGCAATCCACGTCCATGTGCATGGCCAGCGCCTCGCCCACTGTATGGCCAAAGCCCGGCAACACGTTGAAGACACCGTCAGGAATGCCCGCCTCTTTCGCGATCCCTGCGATGCGCAGGGCGGTGAGAGGGGATTTCTCGGAGGGCTTGAGGATGACGGAGTTGCCGGTGGCCAGCGCCGGGCCCAGCTTCCAGCAGGCCATCACCAGCGGGAAGTTCCAGGGGACTATGGCGGCGACCACGCCGAGGGCCTCTCGGGTCACCAGCGCCAGAGCGGACTCTTCCACCGGCGCGACCTGATCGTAGATCTTGTCGATGGCTTCGGCGTTCCAGGCGATGCAGTTGGCGGCGGCGGGGGCGTCATACCCCATGGCATCCCCGATGGGCTTGCCCATGTCCAGCGACTCAAGCAGTGCCAGCTCCACCTTGTTGAGACGCATCAGGTCGGCGAAGCGCTGCATGATCAGCTTGCGCTGTTTCGGGGCCAGCCCGCTCCAGCGTTTGTCATTGAAGGCGGCGCGGGCGGCCTGCACCGCCAGCTCTGCATCGGCGGCATCGCAGGCGGCGACCTTGGTCAGCAGCTGGCCGTTGGCCGGGTTGATGCAGTCGAAGGTGGCGCCATTGATGGCATCCCGGTAGCTGCCGTCGATGAAGGCTTGTGAGGGCAGGGTCAGATGTGAGGCCTTGTGTTGCCACTGGGCCAGGGTCAGGTCACTCATGTTCACTCCTTGAACCGGCAAAGAATTGGTATCCGTGTATCAATATGCTAAACATACTGCCGCTTGTAAATCCATCCTGTAACATTTTGTTAAACAGTTGAGGCTGTTCCCGTCAGAAACTGGCCGAGATGCTTTGCCTGAGAGCAGCTCGAACATTGTTCAATGATGCTGCCTTGCGACTCTGTGTAGCCGACGTGAGCTGTTCGAGATCAGCCCGAATTCTGTCAAATGGCGGCTTGGAAACTGGCCGGCTTGATTTGCCCGAGATCAGCCCGAACTCTGTCAAATGGGGGCTTGGAAACTGGCCGGCTTGATTTGCCCGAGATCAGCCCGAACCCTGTCAAAGGGCGACTTGGAAACTGGCCGGCGTGACTTGCCCGAGATCAGTCCGAACCCTGTCAAATGGCGACTTAGAAACTGGCCGGCGTGTTGGCCGAGATCAGCACGCACTCCTGCTCGCCCACGTTGCGAAAACGGTGCGGCGTGCGGCTGTCGAAGTAGTAGCCATCACCCGGTGCCAGCTGGTGGATCTGCTCGCCAATGGTCACCTCGACCGTCCCCTGAATGACGATGCCGCACTCTTCCCCTTCGTGGCTCAGCATGTCGTCACCCGTGTCTGCGCCCGGTGGCAGTATCTCCTGCATCATGCCGATGGCACGGTTGGCGCGGCTGTGGCCCACCAGTCGGTAGCTGATGGGATGGGTGCCAAGATCCGGCATGTCGCTGGCGCGGAAGATCACCTCTGTCCCCATCTCTGTCTCTTCGGTGAAGAAGCTGGCCAGGGACATGGGAATGCCTTCGAGTACCTTGCGCAGCGAGGACACTGAGGGGCTCACCTGATTTTTCTCGATCTGGGAGATAAAACCGTTGGTCACACCGGAGCGTTTGGCCAGCTCGCGCTGGGAGAGGGCCGCCTTGGTGCGAACCGCCTTGAGGCGGTGACCGATATCCATCAATAGACACTCCTTGACTGTTTACTATTATTAAAATTGTGTTAAATATCTTATACCACCCCGGTCGGGGTGACACCAAGCAGGGCAACATTGAGCCCTTTTTTATGGATTCAGGTGTTTAATTTAATAGGCATTAGCCGATAGTTACTAAACACCTTAAGGATGAGGTGACCATGAAACCGATCAGCGACATCAATACGCCTTCCGACATGTCCGCCTTCTGGATGCCGTTCACCGCCAACCAGCAATTCAAGGCGGCGCCGCGCATCCTGAAGTCGGCAGAGGGGATGTATTATCACTCAGAGGATGGCCGCAAGATACTGGATGGCACTGCCGGGCTCTGGTGTTGCAACGCGGGTCATGGTCGCCGCGAGATCGCTGAGGCGGTTTCCCAGCAGATTTCCCACCTCGATTTTGCTCCTACGTTCCAGATGGGGCACCCCTTGCCGTTCGAGCTGGCCAACCAGCTGGTGGAGATAGCCCCCCAAGGGTTCGGTCACGTCTTCTATACCAACTCGGGTTCTGAATCTGTGGATACGGCGCTGAAAATCGCGCTGGCCTGGCAGCGGGCGCGGGGGCAGGGCACCCGCACCCGGTTGATTGGCCGCGAGCGTGGCTATCATGGAGTGGGCTTTGGCGGCATCTCTGTGGGGGGGATCCCCGGCAACCGCAAGTGGTTCGGCTCCCTGCTGACCGGGGTGGATCATCTGCCCCACACCCTCAATATTGCCAAGCATGCCTTCACCAGGGGATTGCCCGACGAAGACCTGACCCTGGCCGACGAGCTGGAGAAGATCGTCTTCCTGCACGATGCCAGCAACATAGCGGCTGTCATCGTCGAACCCATAGCCGGCAGCACCGGTGTCATCATGCCACCCAAGGGTTACCTCAAGCGGCTGCGGGAGATCTGCACCAAACACGGCATTCTGCTGATCTTCGACGAGGTGATCACTGGCTTCGGTCGCCTCGGTTCCCCCTTCGCGGCACAGGAGTTCGATGTCATCCCCGACATGATCACCTGTGCCAAGGGGCTCACCAATGGCGCCATCCCCATGGGAGCCGTGCTGGTGCGCAATGGCATCTATGACGACATGATGGCCGCCGGCACGGGCGCCATCGAGCTGTTCCACGGCTACACCTACTCAGGTCATCCGGTGGCCGCCGCCGCCGCGCTGGCGACCCTCGACATCTACCGCAACGAAAACCTGCTTACCCGCGCCGCCGATCTGGCGGGCTACTGGGAGGAGGCGGCCCATTCGCTGAAGGGCTGCAAGCATGTGAAGGATGTGCGCAACTACGGTCTGGTGGCGGGTATCGAGCTGGAATCCATGCCCGATGCCCCTGGCAAGCGTGCCTATGAGGTGTTCGTGCGCTGCTTCGAGAAGGGAGCCCTGGTTCGTGTGACAGGGGACATCATCGCCCTGTCGCCGCCGCTCATTATCGAGCGCAGCCAGATCGACGACCTCTTCACCCTGTTGCAGGATGTGTTGCAGACCCAGGACTGACCTTTTTCACCTTGTTTCATGGCGCCCGCGGCTTGTCGGGCGCCATCTCCCTGTGCCCGGCCCGTAGGCCCGCAGGGGAATGCGGATTACTCATCATGGAGGATATATGACATACAGGGTCAGCAACTTTATCGACGGCCAGCTGCAACAGAGTCACAGCGAGCGGTTTGGTGCCATCTTCAACCCGGCCACCGGCCAGCAGCAGGGGAGTGTGGCACTCGCCACCGCCGCCGAATGTGGCGAGGCCATCGCCGTGGCGGAGCGTGCTTTCACCGACTGGTCCCAGACACCGCCGCTGGTGCGCGCGCGAGTGCTGTTTCGCTTCAAAGAGCTGATGGAGCGGCACAGGGATGAGCTGGCGGAGCTCATCAGCCGCGAGCATGGCAAGGTCTTCTCCGATGCCCAGGGTGAGCTGACCCGGGGGCTGGAAGTGGTGGAGTTTGCCTGCGGCATTCCTCATCTGCTCAAGGGGGAGCACTCCCTCAATGTGGGTCGGGGGGTAGACAGCCATTCCATGATGCAGCCGGTGGGGGTGTGCGCTGGTATTACGCCGTTCAACTTTCCGGCCATGGTGCCGCTCTGGATGTTCCCTGTGGCCATCGCCTGCGGCAATACCTTTATTCTCAAGCCCTCCGAGAAGGATCCCTCCCTCTCCCTGCGCATGGCCGAGCTGCTCAAGCAGGCCGGTTTGCCAGATGGTGTGCTCAACGTGGTCAACGGCGACAAGGAGGTGGTGGATGTGCTGCTGACCGATCCGCGGGTCGGCGCCGTCTCTTTCGTGGGCTCCACGCCCATCGCCGAATATATCTATGCCACCGCCTCGGCCCACGGCAAGCGGGTGCAGGCGCTGGGCGGCGCCAAGAACCACATGCTGGTGATGCCGGATGCGGATCTCGATCAGGCGGTCTCCGCCCTGATGGGGGCGGCTTATGGGGCGGCGGGCGAGCGCTGTATGGCCATTTCGGTCGCTGTGGTGGTGGGGGATGAGACCGCCGATGCACTGGTTGCCAAGCTGGCGCCGCTGGTGGAAGCGCTACGGGTCGGGCCTGGCCTGGGTCAGGTACCGGAGAACGAGATGGGGCCTCTCATCAGCCGTGAGCATCTGGCCAAGGTGCGGAGTTATGTGGATCAGGGGGTGGCCGAGGGCGCCCTGCTGCGAGTAGATGGTCGCGGCGTGAATCACGGGGAAGGCTACTTTATCGGTGGCAGCTTGTTTGACGAGGTAACCCCCGAGATGCGCATCTACCGGGAGGAGATTTTCGGCCCCGTGCTCGCCATAGTGCGGGCCCCGGATTACGAGACGGCGCTCGGGCTCATCAACCAGCACGAGTATGGCAATGGCACTGCCATCTTTACTTGCGACGGCGATACTGCGCGGGACTTCACTGCCAGGGTTCAGGTCGGTATGGTAGGGGTGAACGTCCCCATTCCCGTGCCCATGGCGTTTCACAGCTTTGGGGGTTGGAAACGGTCCATCTTCGGGCCGCTCAACATGCACGGGCCGGATGGGGTGCGCTTCTATACCCGGATGAAGACGGTAACGGCGCGCTGGCCACAGAGCCTGCGGGCCGGTGCCGAGTTCTCCATGCCGACCATGAAGTAAGCAACCATGCAGCAGCTAGTCCAGGCATGGCCCGGTGGTAAAACGCTGCCGGAGTGCCCCGCTATCCCTGTTGAAGGAGTAACAGATGCGACTGGGAATTCTCGATTGTGACCGGCTGGATCCCGATTTGGCGGATCATTTTGGCCCCGTTTACTCCGAGATGTTTATCAAGGGCTTTCGGGCGTTTGCCCCCGAGCTGGAGTTCAGGATCTGGTCGGCGCTCGATGGCGAGCTGCCGGACGATCTGCAAGAGTGTGATGCCTGGCTCATCACGGGTTCGCGGCACGATGCCTACAGCGATCTGCCCTGGATCCAGGCACTGCGCGCCTGGATCCGGCTGGCCCACGACGCCGACGTCAAGCTGGCCGGGGTCTGCTTCGGCCATCAGGTGATTGCGCAGGCGTTGGGGGGCGAGGTGGTCAAATCCACCAAGGGGTGGGGGCTGGGGGTCTCGGTTCACCCCATGCTGGCGACCGGATCCTGGATGCAGCCTGGGCTGGATCAGATCCGGATCCTGGCCAGCCATCAGGATCAGGTGGCCCTGTTGCCACCCGGTGCGACCCGGCTGGCGGGCAACGATTTTTGTCCCAACTTCATGTTCTTGCAGGGGGACCACATAGTTGCCATTCAGGGGCATCCGGAGTTTTCGGTGGAGTACAACCGGGCGCTGATCGAGCGGCGGCGGGACTTCTTGTCCGATGATCGTTATCAGAGCAGCCTCTCCTCGCTGGAGGGTGAGGTGGATTCGGCCACCATGATGCAGTGGTTGTTACAATTTTTGGGCATCCTGCCCGGTAGCGAAAGGGCGGCCGGCGGGATCATAGCAGGAGAGCGAGCATGATTATTGGCGTACCCAAGGAAATCAAAAACCATGAATACCGGGTCGGCATGACTCCCGCCGGAGTGCAGGAGCTGGCGGCCCGGGGACACAAGGTACTGGTGCAACAGCAGGGAGGCGAGGCGATCGGGCTGTCCGATGCCGAGTACCAGGCTGCCGGTGCTGAACTGGTGGCGAGTGCGGCTGAGATATTCGCCCGGGCCGAGATGATAGTGAAGGTGAAGGAGCCCCAGCCGGAGGAGTGTGAATTGCTGCGCCCCGGTCAGCTGCTCTTTACCTATCTGCACCTGGCGCCGGATCCGGTGCAGACCCAGCTGCTGGTCCACTCGGGGGCGGTGGCCATCGCCTACGAGACGGTGACCGACGAGCGTGGCGGTCTGCCACTGCTGGCGCCCATGTCCGAGGTGGCGGGGCGGATGGCGATCCAGGCCGGCGCCCACAGTCTGGAGAAGGCGCAGGGGGGCAATGGCACCCTGCTCGGTGGCGTGCCTGCAGTGGCCCCTGCCAAGGTAGTGGTGCTGGGGGGCGGCGTGGTGGGCGTCAACTCGGCGCGCATGGCGCTGGGATTGGGGGCTGATGTCACCATTCTGGACCGTTCCCTGCCGCGCCTGCGGGAGCTGGACAGCCTCTATGGCCCGGCCCTCAAGACGCTTTACTCCACCCGCACCAATATCGAAGCCTGCATCGCCCAGGCGGATCTGGTGATCGGCGCCGTGTTGATCCCGGGAGCGGCGGCGCCCAGGCTGCTGACCCGCGACATGCTCAAGCTGATGCGCAAGGGCTCAGTGCTGGTGGACGTGGCCATCGATCAGGGCGGCTGCTTTGAAACCTCCCACCCCACTACCCATGAAGAGCCGACCTATGTGGTGGATGGCATCATCCACTACTGCGTGGCCAACATGCCGGGCGGTGTCGCACGCACCTCCACCTTCGCGCTGACCAATGCCACCTTGCCGTTCGTACTGGCGCTGGCAGACAAGGGTTACGCCCAGGCGCTCAAGGATGACAAACACCTGCGGGCCGGCCTGAACGTGTTCAAGGGCAAGGTCACCCAGGCGGCAGTGGCCCAGGCGCTCGGCTACGAGTACGTCAGCGCCGAATCCGTGCTGGCGTGACGCAGCCGGTGTGGATCCGGCTGGCAAACGTCGAGCTGGTTCACAAACCCCGTGATTTCAGGGAGGGCCGTCAGGGCCCTTTCTCATATACTGGGGTCCCTTGTCAGTGAGGCTTCTCCATGTCCCGCATTCTGCTGCTTGCCAATCTCAACTGTGATCATGTGCTCTCCCTCTCCGAACCCCTGGTGGCCGGTGCCCGTCTGCAATACGTGGATCAGGGCCGCAGGCTGGGGGGCGGTGCCGCCAACACCGGCATAGGGCTGGTATGGGCGGGCCATGAGGTGACCATCGCCTCCCGCATCGGGCTGGATGAGGCCGGCGACTGGCTGCTGGAGCAGGCGGCGGGTTACGGGCTGGACTGCTCTCATGTGGAGCGCTTCGGGGGCGAAACAGGGGAACTGCTGATCCTGGTGGATTCCACCGGCGAACGCACCATCCTCAGGCGGCCGCGTCGCCCCGACCTGCCTGGCGACTTGCCGGTGGAGGGGGTGGACTGTCTCTACGTGAACTATCCCGGCACCGCCATCACAGGCTATATGCGTCAGATGCTCGGCAAGAGTTTCGTGGTGGCCCAGTATCCCAAGGGCGGGCAGGCTCGCCGTCCCTGTCACGTGCTGGTGGCCTCCCGCTCCGATCTCGGCGAGGTGAGCGACCCCTGGCTGCATGCGCGTCAACTGGCCGGGGAGCAGCTGGAGTGGCTGGTGCTGACCGAAGGCAAGGCGGGGGCCGTGGCCATCCATGGTGAGGAGCAGATCCGGGTCGCGGCGCGGCCCGTGTCAGTGGTGGATACCACGGGAGCGGGGGATGCGTTCGCCGGTGGCCTGATCCACGGACTGGCGCGAGGCATGGCGATCCAGGATGCCTTGCAGTGCGCGGTGGACTGGGGCGCCTTCGCGGTTGCCTCCGAGAGCTCAATTCCCTCCACAGCGTTGAAAAACTGGCTCAAGCAGCCCCATTGAATCCACACAGCAGGAGTCGTGTGGTGCACGCCGATCCGCGCCGGCCTTGGGGATGGCGTGGCGAAGTTAGCCGCCCAAAACCCCTCAAACCCGGGAGCCAGCCTGCAAGTTTGCGATCAATCAAAGAAAGTGTCGATTTATGTGCATCTTCATCGACACCCGCCTGAGCTGCTCTTAACCTTGTCACTCCACGACTCGGATTAAGATGCGGACTCTGCGCGGGCGCAAGAGCTGTCCCGCCTCTTAGCTTTAGGTTGTCGTCCTGATTTCCAGCTTGTAGTAAGAGGCAAGTGCGACCATGCAACTGACACGATTTACCGACTATGCCCTGCGTACCCTGACTTTTTTGGCGGTTCAGCCGGGAGATCGCCTGTCGACCATCACTGAGGTGGCCGATACCTTTGCCATCTCCCGCAACCACGTGGTCAAGATAGTGCATCAGCTTGGCATCAAGGGGTACATAGAGACGGTACGCGGCAAGCATGGCGGCATCCGCCTCGGTCGCTCCGCCGTCTCCATCAACCTGCGTGATGTGGTGATGGACATGGAACACGTGCTCTGCCCTGTGGATTGCAAGCGCGAGAACTGCCGCCTCTCCGGTGGCTGCCGTATTCAGGGTATTCTGCGCCGCGCCATGAACGCCTTCCTCGAGGTGCTGGGGGAATACACATTGGCCGATGCAGTGCGGGATCCCACTCGTCTCTGCCACCTGCTCGGCATTGAGCATGACTCCATTCTGGCCATGGCATAGAGCCAGCGTCAGACCATGAGGGGCCCACGGGCCCCTTTGTGCTTTCTGGCGTCTGGTAGCAGTGGAATATGGCTTCAGTGCTGAAGACGGGGTTCTGGGGCGTCAAAGCTGGGGGATCAGGGTGATGGCGCCGTGCAGGCAGGCGAGACCGCAGGCACCGCAGCCATCACACGCCGCCATGTTGACGCTCACCCCATCGCTGGTGGCCTTGATCGCCTGCTGGGGACAGGCATCTTCACACAGCAGGCAGTAGAAGCCCTGCTTGGCCTGACAGCTCGCTTCAATCTGAACCCGGGTCTGCACCTGGCGCCCCCATTGCAGATCGAGAGCGCCGGTCGGGCAGGCTCTGGCACAGCTGCCACAATAGCTGCACTGGCCGCAGGCGAGATCCAGCACAGGGGTGCCGGCGATGGCGGTACCTTCGTATTCGGGTTGACTGGCCGGTTTGAGCAGGCCGTTGGGGCAGGCCTTGAAGCACTCACCGCAACGGGTGCAGAGGGAGAGGTACTGGGACTCTTCGATCGCCCATGGCGGGCGAGCCTCGTGACAGACCACGTCCGGTTTGCGGGTGCCCCCCAGTGCGTGCGTCAGCCATCGACAGAAAAAATGAGTCATGCTCACCCCTGATACCTATTAGGGGTTAATTTTATCCAAGTTTCTGCTGGCAAGCCAGAGAATAGCGGCGGTCAGGATCGCAAGCCGGGTTGCCCTTGTGTAAGCTAGGCGGGTCTTTTTGCGGGATTGAATGAACTCATGTGGTTATTTTTGTGGCGTGCTTCTCTGTTGTATATCTTCCCTCTGCTGATGTGGGCTTACTGTCGCATCAAGGGTATCGAATTTGCCGAGCTCGATACCGGGGTTAACAGTCACAAGTGGGTGGTGCTGGCCGCCTACCTCCTCTACGTGCTGCTCTGGCTGCTGCTTAACCGTTACCTTGAGCTCTTCCTGCGTCAACGGAGCCGCAAATGATCGAGCTGGCGACCTGGGGGCCGGCGCTGCTGGCAGCCCTGCTCGCCCTCTGTGTCGGCTGGTTGGCAGGGCGCCGCTTTGCCAGCGCCCAGGAGCAGGAGTTGCTGCTGACCCAGGAGCGCCATCAGGCGCTGCAGGATCGCTTCGACGAATTGCAGGATGAGCGGATGCAGGGTCAGCAGAAGCTGGATCAGCAGCAGACCCTGCTCATCAAGCTCACTGCCCGCCTCAAGGATGCCGAAGCTACCCTGCGCAGCGAGCGACTGGCCGCAGCCGAGAAGCTGCAACTGCAGCGGGATGGGGAACAGCGTCTCAGCCAGCAGTTTGAAAACCTCGCAAACCGTATTTTCGAGCAGAACTCGGGTAACTTTCGCGACCTGAACCAGAACAGTCTGGATCTGCTGCTGACACCGCTGAAAGAGCAGCTGGAAGGCTTCCGTCGCCAGGTGGGAGAAACCCACGCCCAGGAGACGGCCCAGCGCCACAGCCTCAAGTTCGAACTGGAGCGTCTGGCCGAGCTCAACGCACGCATGACCGAAGAGGCGGCAGCCCTGACCCGCGCCCTCAAGGGGGACAGCAAGCAGCAGGGTAACTGGGGGGAGGTGGTGCTGGCCCGCATCCTCAGTGAATGCGGTCTGCGTGAGGGCCACGAGTACCACACCCAGGTCAATATCGAGCTGGACAAGGGCAAGCGCTATCAGCCCGACGTGATCGTCCATCTGCCGCAAGAGAAAGACATCATTATAGACGCCAAGGTATCGCTGACCGCCTACGAGCGCTGGTACAACGCCGATGACGCGCTGGAAAAAGCGGTAGCGCTCAAGGAGCACGTCGCCTCGGTGCGCAACCATATCCGCGAGCTGGGCCGCAAGGATTACCAGCAGCTGCCCGGGGTGCGTACCCTCGACTACGTGTTGATGTTTGTGGCGGTGGAGCCCGCCTTCCTTACGGCGCTGGAGGCGGACCCTTCCCTGGTACGCTACGGCCTCGACAACAACATCTTGCTGGTAAGCCCCACCAATCTGATGGTGGCGCTGCGGACCATAGAGAACCTGTGGCGCTACGAGCGGCAGAACCAGAATGCCCGCCAGATTGCCGAGCGTGCCGGGCGCCTCTACGAGAAGCTGCGGTTGTTTGTGGAAGAGATGCAGCAGATGGGGGGCAGCCTTCACAAGGCGCAGGAGAGCTATGACAAGGCGATGGGGCGGCTGGTCAACGGCCGTGGCAACCTGATCGCCCAGGTCGAGCGTTTCCGCGAGCTGGGGGTGGAGGTAGCCAAGCCCCTGCCAGAGACGCTGGTCAATCGCGCGCTGGAACGGGAAGACCCGGCCGAATAGCACCGAGTCTTGTCAGCATCATGAGATGGAGAAGGGCAGCCGCAGGGCTGCCCTTCTGTTTTCTGTGTTCTCGCTATCCTGGCAGGAATTACTGCTTCCAGAACGAGGGGAAGAAGATCACGGCCACGGTCAGGATCTCGAGGCGCCCCAGCAGCATGCCGAACGACAATATCCACTTGGCAGAGTCCGGCAGGGTGGCGAAGTTGGTGCTGGGTCCTATGACGGGGCCCATGCCGGGGCCCACGTTTGCAACTGCAGTGATGGAACCCGAGATGGCGGTCAGGGGGTCCAGGCCGATGGCGGCGAGCAGGGCGGCGATCAGCAATATGATGGCGAAGTAGGCCAGCACGAAGGAGATCATGGATCGAATGATGGCATCGCTGACTGGGCGGCCGTTGTACTTCTGCGGGAAGACAGCTGAGGGATGCATCAGCTGGCGCATCTGCTTTTTGAACAGGGCGAATGCTACCTGCACCCGGAAAATCTTGAGACCGCCGGCAGTGGAGCCGGAACAGGCGCCGAGTGCCAGCAAGATGATGAAGATGATGCTGGTGAGGGGTCCCCAGGTGCCGAAGTCGCCGAGGCCATACCCCGTAGTGGTGAGCACGGAGACGATATTGAAGCTGCTGATGCGCAGGGCATCCATAAAGCCGTAGATATCTCTGACCCACAGATAAAATGTGACGACGACTGTGACCCAGACTACCAGCCAGAAGAAGCCCTGCACCTGAGCATCCTTGAGCAAGCTGTTGTCACGGCGACTCAAACTCTGCACATAGAGCAGGAAGGGCAGCCCCCCGAGAAACATGAAAAGGGTACCTATCCAGTGCGCCGAATGGGAAAAGTGGGACATGGATTGGTCCGAGGTGGAATACCCCCCGGTACTGAGCGTGGTCATGGCGTGGTTGACCGCCTCGAACAGCGTCATGCCGCTCACCCAGTAGGCGAGGAAGCAACACATGGAGAGCACCAGATAGACCACCACTATGTTGTTGGCCACCGTCTTGGCGCGGGGAGCACTCTTGTCAGACCAATCCGAGCTCTCGGTCTGGAACAATTTCATGCCGCCCACGTTGAGGTAGGGCAGTACCGCCACCGCCATCACGATAAAGCCCACGCCCCCCAGCCACTGCAGGGTAGAACGCCACAGCAGTATGCTGTGTGCCATGCCGTCCAGCCCCGAGAGCACTGTGGATCCCGTGGTGGTGACCCCTGACATTGTCTCGAAATAGGCATCGGCAAAGCCGATGTGGGTGATGAAGACGAAAGGCAACGCCCCGAAGATGCAGGCCACGACCCAGACAGAGGTGGTGAGCAGGAACATCTCACGCACGCCGAGGTGAAACGCCGCCTTGCGGCCGTAGTGGAGGCAGAGCAAAGCAGCACCATGGGTGATCAGCACGGATTTGAGGAACTCGACAAATCCCTCCGAGCCGGTGAACAGGGCAAGCAGGGTGGGCAACCACATAAACAGGGCCAGCTTGGAGAGCACCAGCCCCAGAGTGAAGATGATAGGACGCAGCTTGATCATGCTGGATAACCTGGTCGTTGAGTGACAAGAGACCCGGATACTTCCATTGGGAGGCAGTGCCGGGTCTGGGTTGTGCTGGCTGGATGCATGGCAGATTACAGGAAGAAGGGACTTGGCTGGAATAGCCGTTCCACTTCCGGTATGTACTTCTTGTCCACCAGGAACATCACCACATGGTCATCCTGCTGGATCTGGGTGCGATCGTGGGCGATCAGCACCTCATCACCGCGGACAACGGCGCCTATGGTGGTGCCGGGCGGCAGCTTGAGCTCGCCCACCGTCTTGCCCACCACCTTGGAGGTGTTCTCGTCACCGTGGGCGATGGCCTCGATGGCTTCGGCCGCCCCGCGGCGCAGGCTGTAGACGTTGGCAATATCGGCCCGGCGCACGTGGGTCAGCAGGGCCGAAATGGTGGCCTGCTGTGGCGAGATGGCGATGTCGATGGAGCCGCCCTGCACCAGGTCCACGTAGGCGCTGCGCTGGATAAGCACCATTGTCTTCTTGGCACCCATCTTCTTGGCGAGCAGGGCCGACATTATGTTGGCCTCATCCTCGTTGGTGACCGCGATGAAGACATCGATCTGATCGATGTGCTCCTCGGCCAGCAACTCCTGATCCGCTGCATCACCACAGAAGACGATGGTGTTCTCCAACTGTTCCGAGAGTTGCTCGGCCCGCTTCTGGTTACGCTCTATGAGCTTGACGCTGTAGCGCTTCTCCAGTTGACGGGCGAGACCGGCACCTATGTTGCCACCCCCGACTATCATGATGCGGCGATAAGGGCTCTCGAGCCGCTGCAGCTCCGACATGACGGCCCGGATATGACCGGCGGCAGCGACGAAGAACACTTCGTCATCCGCTTCTATGATGGTGGTGCCTTGCGGACGGATGGAGCGACCCTGGCGGAAGATGGCCGCTACCCGGGTCTCTATGTTGGGCATGTGATCCCGCAGAGTGGAGAGAGCATTGCCCACCAGGGGGCCACCGTAGTAGGCCTTGACTGCCACCAGACCCACCTTGCCACCGGCGAAGTCCACCACTTGCAAGGCGCCGGGATATTCGATCAGTCGGCGAACATAGTCGGTGACCAGCTGTTCTGGCGCTATCAGGTGATCCACCGGCACGGATTCCGGTAAAAACAGCCGGTCCCGCTCGGTTAGGTAGGCCGGGGAGCGAATGCGCGCCACCTTGTTCGGGGTGTTGAACAGGGAGTAGGCCACCTGGCAGGCGATCATGTTGGTCTCGTCGCTGTTGGTGACCGCCACCAGCATGTCCGCATCCTGAGCACCCGCCTCGCGCAGTACCCTGGGGTGGGCGCCGTGACCATTCACCACCCGCAGGTCGAACTTGTCCTGCAGCTCCCGCAGACGGTCGCTGTCGGTATCGACTATGGTGATGTCGTTGTTCTCGCCGGCCAGGTTCTCGGCCAGGGTGCCACCGACCTGACCTGCGCCCAGAATGATGATCTTCATAGGGACCCCTCATGGGACGAGGATGGGTTGTTACCGCTGACAATATGGCAGGGATCAGTCATCAACATGGTGATCTTCATAGGGAAAACGTGCTCGATGTTGCGCAGTAATGGGGGCTGTCAGCCAGCACCCCTCATGATCATGGTCACTGCTCTGCCTATCGCTTGATCAGCTTGGCGTAGTAGAAGCCATCCATCTCGGCTTCGCCTGGCAGGAACTGGCGGCCCGGGCAATCTGGTGTGTCCTGCGCGTGCAGCGGCACCAGGGTTGCATCCGGCGTAGCGGCCAGGAAGGCGCGGATCTGTTCGCGGTTCTCTTCCGGCAGCACTGAGCAGGTAGCGTAGAGCAGAGTACCGCCGCTTTTCAGTTTCGGCCAGAGGGCGATCAGAATACGGCGCTGCAACTCGGCCAGCTCGCGGATGTCCTGATCCCGGCGCAACCACTTGATGTCGGGGTGACGACGGATGACACCGGTGGCGGAGCAGGGGGCGTCCAGTAGGATGCGATCGAACTGGCCTTGTGGCCACCACAGCTCAGGGGTGCTGGCATCACCATGGATCACCCGGGCCTGGAGGCCGATACGATCCAGGTTTTCCTGCACCCGCTTGAGGCGGTTCTCGTCGGCATCCACGGCCACTACGCCAGCCAGTGCGGGTTGACGCTCAAGCAGGTGGGCCGTCTTGCCACCGGGAGCGGCGCAGGCATCCAGCACCCACTCACCCGGCTGCGGATCGAGCAGTCGGGCGGCCTGTTGGGCAGCACCGTCTTGCACCGAGCAGTCACCTGTCTCGAAACCGGGCAGCTTGGTCACGTCGCAGGGACGTTCCAGCAGAATGCAATCTTCGCCCTCCTGACCGGCAACCGCATTGATGCCGACCTCGGCCATGCGAGCCAGCATCTGCTCGCGGCCCTGGCGCTGGCTATTGTTGCGGATCCACATGGGGGGGCGCTGATTGTTGGCCTCCATGATGAATTCCCAATCTTCGGGATAGGCCTGACGCAGGCGCTTGGTGAGCCACTCCGGGTGACCGAGGCGAATACTGGGGACTCGGTCGATGCGCAGCAATATGACTTCGGCACTGCGCTGGAAGTTGCGCAGCACCCCATTGATGAGGCCGCGCAAGGAGGTACCCTTGAGCAGCTTGACGGCGTTGACTGTCTCGGCCACAGCGGCGTGGGCCGGAATGCGGGTGTAGATGAGCTGATAGAGGCCGACCAGGATCAGATAGTGGAAGATGCGGCTCTTGTTCTTGAGCGGCTTGTCCATCATCTCGCCCACCGCAGCGTCGAGGCGTGGCAGCCAGCGCAGGGTGCCATAGCAGAGTTCTTGCAGGAGGGCGCGATCGCGGGGCGCAACCTTCTCCTGGGCAGCAGGCAGAACAGCGGAGAGGGATTGGCCCTGATCCAGCACCTGTTGAATAACGAGAGCGGCCTGTGCACGTGTTTTCATAGTGTTACCTTAGATGCGCAAGTCGGGGCCTGGGCCCCGCTTGTTTCAATTCAATTGCGTGCCGGGTTCAAACCAGTCGCGGCGAGAGTTGAGCAGATCCGAAACGGACATGGCCTTCTTGCCGGGTGGTTGCAGGGTCAGCAGGCGCAGGACACCCAGGCCGGTAGCGATATCGATCCCCTGCTTGTCGGCCTTGAGCAGGGTGCCAGCGGGTTGACTGTGCCCACTGTCCACCACTTCGGCTTGCCACACCTTGATAGTCTGTCCCGCCACCTCAAACCAGCTGATAGGCCAGGGATTGAAGGCGCGGATGCAGCGCTCTATGGCGACGGCTTCCATCGACCAGTCGATGCGAGCCTCCTCTTTGGAGAGCTTCTCGGCATAGTTGGCCAGCGCATCGTCTTGCGCCTCGGCTGCGGTTTCACCGGCGGCCATGGCATTGATGGTTTCGACCAGTGCCTGCGGGCCCAGCTCGGCCAGCTTGTCATACAGGCTGGTGGAGGTTTCGTCGGCGGCGATGGGACAGGTCACTTTTCTGATCATGGCGCCAGTATCCAGCCCGACATCCATCTGCATGATGGTTACGCCGGTTTCGGTATCACCCGCCCAGATGGAGCGCTGGATCGGGGCTGCACCGCGCCAGCGCGGCAGCAGAGATCCATGCACGTTGATACAGCCCAGACGCGGGGTATCGAGCACCACCTTGGGCAGGATCAAGCCGTAGGCCACTACCACCATCAAGTCGGCGCCCAGAGAAGCCAGCTCGGCTTGCGCCTCTTCCTTGCGCAGGGAAGCTGGTTGGTAAACCGGCAGATTGTGGGTCAGAGCCAGCTCCTTGACCGGGCTGGCGGTGAGCTTCTGACCACGGCCAGCAGGCTTGTCCGGCTGGGTATAAACGGCAACGACCTCGTGGTCGGAAGACAACAACGCCGCCAGGTGACGGGCGGCGAAGTCGGGAGTACCGGCAAAAATCAGTTTCAGCTTATTCAATGGGGCAGATCCTCAGAGGGCTTTGCGATCTTCACGGGCCATCTTTTCCAGCTTCTGGCGAATGCGCTGGCGCTTGAGCGGAGACAAGTAATCCACAAACAGCTTGCCGATCAGATGATCCATCTCATGCTGTATGCAGATAGCGAGCAGATCGTCCGCTTCCAGCTCGAACGGCTGGCCGTTGCGATCCAGTGCACGTACCTTGACCCACTCGGCGCGTGGCACCAGAGCTCTGTGGTCGGGCACCGAGAGGCAGCCCTCTTCGATGCCTGTGCTGCCCGCTTGCTCGAGGATCTCGGGGTTGATCAATACCAGAGGATCTTCACGGTTCTCAGAGACATCGATCACTATGATGCGCTGATGAATGTCGACCTGAGTGGCGGCCAGGCCTATGCCTTCCTCCGCGTACATGGTTTCGAACATATCATCTACAATGTGTTGTAACTCGGGTGTAAAGGTCTCGACAGGGGCTGCAACTGTGCGCAGACGTTCATCGGGAAAACGCAATACATCTAGAATGGCCATAGTTTTTTCTTTAGTTTCGTATAAATGCAGTCAATATTGGCGTAATTCTAGTCATTTACGCCGACAAAAAACAGCAACACTTTGCGCGCAGAAGTAACAGGGAGTGTTATGTATCTGAAGCAAACCATCCTCGCTTGCCTGCTGGCCACTCTGAGCCAGGCTGCCATGGCCGACCAGTTGACACTGAAAGCGGGTTATCCCGAGCGCTATGTCGTGCAAAAGGGTGACACCCTCTGGGATATTTCAGGCCGATATCTGGCACAACCCTGGCTCTGGCCCCGTCTCTGGAACATCAATCCCCAGATTGCCAACCCGCACTGGATCTATCCCGGTGACGTGCTGCATCTGAGCTGGGTCAATGGCGAGCCTCGCCTCGGCAAAGCGATGCAGGGGGGCAAGCCAGTGGTTCACCTCTCTCCCAAGAGCCGTTACGAGAACAAGGCCAATCCGATCCCGACGTTGCCGCTCAGCGAGATAGGTCCCTTCCTGCGTACCGACCATATCCTGGCCGACAGCCAGCAGGCGAAACAGCTGCCTTATGTGCTCGGCAACGATGAGGCGCATATCGGCATGCTGGAGGGCGATACCCTGTATGTACAGGGATCGCTGACCCCGGGTCAGGACTACGGCATCTACCACCCGGGGAGCTTATACAAGGACAAGGAGACAGGTGAGTTGCTGGGGCAGGAAGCGGTGTTTGTCGGCACGGCCAGAGCCGAGGAGCGGCTGGCGGATGATCGTACCCGAGTCACGCTCAGCCACAGCCAGCGGGAGGTATATCAGGGAGACAAGGTGATGCCCTTCCCGCCGCAAGAGAGTCTCTTTGCCGTATTCACTCCTAAAGCCGCGCCCGTTATTTCGCCGGGTTACATCATAGATCTGCCGAGCAAGGCTCGTGGTGGCGGCAAGTTTGACGTTGTGCTCATCAATAAGGGGCTGCGCGATCAGGTTTCCCCCGGCGATGTGCTGGAGGTGCGGCGACCTGGCGCCAAGCTGGTGAGCAAGAACGGCAAGGTATCTTACAAAGAGTACTCTTCCGTCTATGACAAGGCGTTCTATTCTGCCGGCAAGCCCTCCCTGCCGTCGGAGGCGGTGGCGCGCGTCATGCTGTTCAAGGTGTACGACAAGCTGAGCTACGGCCTCATCATGCAGAGCCAGGGCATGGTCAGCTCCGGCTATCAGGTCAGTAACTTCTAACGTGCCATTTCCATCCGGGCGGCTTTCACTGTGGCTGACGCTGGATGCCGTTACTGGCATAGGCCCGGTTACTGCCTCCCGCCTGCTTGCCCGCTTCGATGGTGACATAAAAGCCCTGTTTGAGTGCGATGATGGCGGTTTGCGGGCGCAGGGTCTCCACTCGTCCCAGATACGGCAGCTCAGATGGCCGCTGCCGGTGGTAGAGCTGGGGCTGAACTGGGCTGCCATGCCCGGCAATCACCTGATTTGTCCCGATGATCCCGCCTATCCCGACCTGCTGAAAGAGATCCCTGCCGCCCCCTTGCTGCTCTATTGTCGCGGAAATGTCGCAGCCTTGTCGTTGCCGCAATTGGCTATGGTAGGGACGCGTCATCCCACTTATGCCGGCAAGGACAATGCCGCGCGTTTGTGTAGCGAGCTGGTAGGGTGTGGACTGGCGATTACCTCGGGGCTGGCGCTCGGCATAGATGGTGTCTGCCATCAGCAGACGCTTGCTGCGGGCGGTATCACGCTTGCGGTGTTGGGCTCCGGCCTGGATTGCCTCTATCCCAAGCGTCATCAGGGGCTGGCTGGCCAGATCCTGGAGAGCGGCGGCTTGCTCATCTCAGAGTTGGCGCCGGACAAGGGGCCGCTGGCCGAACATTTTCCCCGTCGCAACCGCATCATCAGTGGCCTGTCGCTGGGTACCCTGGTGGTGGAGGCTGCCGAGCAGAGCGGGTCACTCATCACGGCGCGTTACGCACTGGAACAGGGGCGCGAAGTGTTTGCCGTGCCGGGAGCGCCACAAAATGGGCAGGCTCTGGGTTGCAATAAATTAATCCAGCAGGGGGCCAAACTTGTGTTGAGTGCGGCCGATATAGTGGAAGAGCTTCCCGGATTGGTCAGTCTGGTGCGCAAAGAGGCTGGATTGCTTGAGCAAGAGCATAATAGCGAATTGCCTTATGCCGATTTGTTGGATAACGTAGATTATGAGACCACGAGCGTGGATACCGTCGCCGAACGGTCCCAGCTTCCTGTCGAAGTGGTATTGGGCAGGTTGGTAGAGCTGGAACTGGCAGGCGCAGTGATAGCGGTAGCCGGTGGATACGTCAGAGCGAGGAGGGCGAATCATGTTTGATGTACTGATGTACCTTTTCGAGACCTACATCCACAGCGATGCAGATGTGATGGTCGAACAAAATGAACTCACCGACGAACTGAGCCGGGCCGGTTTCGACAAGGACGAGATCGAGAAGGCGCTCAACTGGCTGGAAAGGCTGGCCAATCTGCATGATAGCGAGCGGGAGGTGTATGTCGCCGCCAGCGCGCAAGGCTCGATGCGTATCTATGCCCCGCAGGAGCTGGCCCGTCTTGGCACCGAGTGCCGCGGCTTCCTGCTCTTTCTGGAACAAGCCCAGGTGCTGAATGCCGAAACCCGCGAAATCTGTATCGAGCGACTGCTCGAGCTGGATAAACCGGATATCGAGCTGGATGACCTGAAGTGGGTTGTCATGATGGTGCTGTTCAATGTGCCGGGCAGTGAAAATGCCTACCAGCAGATGGAAGAGCTGGTGTTTGATGAGTCCGACGGCGTCATTCACTGACAGTCTGGTGTCGCGCTGGTAGAATTCAGGCCATCTGAATTTCAAGGCGCGGCACATGTCAAAAATCGATCATCATCTCTTTTCCGCTCACGAGCATGGGTTCGAGCGAGAGCCGTGCCCGCAGTGTGGTGCCGAGCTGGTGATCCGCCAGGGCAAGCATGGCCCTTTTCTTGGCTGCTCCGCCTACCCCTCCTGTGATTACATCCGTTCTCTGACACCGTCCGGTCGTGACATCGAGAAAGTGCTTGAGGGGTCAGCTTGCCCGGATTGTGGCCAGCCGCTGGCAATCAAGAAGGGTCGTTACGGTTTGTTTGTGGGGTGTACCCAGTATCCGGCCTGTCAGCATATCGAGTCCCTGCAGGAGAGCGATGATACCCAGATCCTCTGCCCCGAGTGTGGCAAGGGTCATCTGGTGAGCCGCACCTCCCGTTACGGCAAGCAGTTTTACTCCTGTGATGGGTATCCCCATTGTAAATATGTGGTGAATGACAAGCCGATCCCCATGCCTTGTCCCGAATGTGGCTGGGGCATCATGGTGGAGAAAAAAGTGAGGGGAAATCTGAAGTGGATCTGTCCGCAAAAGAAATGCGGCCATCAAAGTGAGCAGGTATAATCCCGCCGCCGTAACCAAATTGAAACGTTTTCGGCGCACTTCAACCCCCCACTTGGAGTAAGGAAATTCCCACCATGAATAAACCTTTTGTTGCCGTATTGATGGGCTCTGACTCTGATTTTCCCGTGATGCAATCCACCCTTGAGATCCTCAAGTCGTTTGATATCGCAGTGGAAGTGAAAGTAACCTCTGCGCACCGTACTCCGGCTGCGACCCATCAGTATGTGACCGATGCCGAGTCCCGTGGTTGCAAGGTCTTTATCTGTGCTGCCGGTTTGGCGGCTCACCTGGCGGGTGCCGTTGCCGGCATCACCACCCGTCCCGTGATTGGGGTGCCCATCGATGGTGGTCCGCTCAAGGGACTGGATGCACTGCTCTCCACCGTGCAGATGCCGGGTGGCGTGCCGGTGGCAACCGTGGCGATCGGCAAGGCCGGTGCCAAGAACGCAGGTTACCTGGCAGCCCAGATGCTGGCGGTGGCTGATGATGAACTGGCAGCCAAGGTTCGGGCCGAACGCCAAAAGAATGCCGAAGAGGTGATGGCCAAGGATGCCGCCTTGCAGGCTCAACTCAAGTAAGTGATGAGGTGACAGCCCGCTGTATATGGTGCGGTTGTCGCCTTGCAGGCTTAACTCAACCAAGTAATGAGGTGGCAGCCAGGCTGCCGCATTTTTCCTATGTCTACTGAATTTGAACAAGCGGTTGCCGCCCTTCACGGCGAAGGGGTGATCGCGTATGCAACCGAGGCCGTGTTTGGTCTGGGTTGTGATCCTGACTCCGAGCTGGCGGTGCAGCGCCTGCTGGCCATCAAGCAGCGTCCGGTGGAGAAGGGCCTGATCCTGATTGCCGCCGATCTGGTGCAGTTGCAGGATTATATCGATCTGAGCCAGCTTAGCGGTGAGCAGCTGGCTCGGGTTGAAGCCAGCTGGCCCGGTCCCTTCACCTGGATCATGCCGGCTCGCGCCACGACGCCGACCTGGCTGACCGGCCAGTTTGATACGCTGGCTGTGCGAGTCACCGCACACCCACAGGTGCAGGCCTTGTGCCGCGCCTTCGGCAAGCCGCTGGTTTCCACCAGTGCCAATCTGACCGGTGAAGAGCCCGCCCGTCGGGTCGCCGATATCGGTGAGCTGCTGGCAAGCAAGCTTGCCTATATCCTGCCCGGTGAAGTGGGTGGGCAAGCTAACCCATCCGAGATCAAGGACGCCCGTACCGGCGCCGTCATTCGTCCCTCCTGAGCGGACAGACTCTTTTTTGCAGTAATGCCGATGGGCGTGGAGCTCATGGCGTGACATCACAATAAAATGGACAGGGCGTTCAAGATCCTGCCTGACTGGAGACAAGATGAGCAAACCGGATGTGGCCCAGGTCAAGGCCTTCCTGTTGCAGTTGCAGGACGAGATCTGCCGAAGCCTGGAGCAGGCCGACGGCGTTGGGCGCTTTGTTGAGGATGCCTGGGCCCGTGAGGGCGGTGGCGGTGGTCGAACCCGCGTAATGCGCCACGGCGACATGATTGAGCAGGGTGGGGTCAACTTTTCCCATGTCTATGGTGATGCCATGCCAGCCTCGGCGACGGCTCATAGGCCCGAGCTGGCCGGTCGCAAGTTTGAGGCCATGGGGGTGTCGCTGGTGATCCATCCGCGCAATCCCTATGTGCCGACCAGCCATGCCAATGTCCGTTTTTTCATTGCCGAGAAAGAGGGCGAAGCGCCCATCTGGTGGTTCGGTGGTGGTTTCGATTTGACGCCGTTTTATCCCTTTGCCGAGGATGTGCAGCACTGGCATCGAGTGTCACGCGATCTCTGCCAACCCTTTGGCGAAGATATTTACCCCGAGTTCAAATCCTGGTGCGATCGCTACTTCTTCCTCAAGCATCGCAACGAGACGCGGGGGGTGGGTGGCCTCTTCTTCGACGACCTGAATCGTTGGCCCTTTGCTGACTGCTTCGCCTTTATGCAGGCGGTAGGCCGGGGTTATCTCGATGCCTATCTGCCGATCATCGAGCGACGCAAGGCGCAGCCCTATGGCGAGCGGGAGCGGGAGTTCCAGCTCTATCGCCGCGGTCGTTATGTCGAGTTCAATCTGGTGTACGACCGGGGCACCCTGTTCGGGTTGCAGACCGGTGGACGTACCGAGTCGATTCTGATGTCGATGCCGCCACTGGCACGTTGGGAGTATGACTGGCAGCCGGAAGCGGGCAGCCCGGAGGCCTTGCTCTACACAGACTACCTCGCGCCGCGAGAGTGGCTGTGACCCGAGGGGCCATGACGGCCCCTTTTTATTGGCCGATATTCGGCTTGTTCCTGAGTGCGAAAACCCGTTAAATCGGAATATTGCCCTCTGATGGAACTCTTTGATGGATCGTTATCTGGTTTTTGGCCACCCGGTGCGCCACAGCAAGTCCCCCTTCATTCATACCCTGTTTGCCAGACAAACTCAGCAAGAGCTGGAGTATGGTCTGGCTGAACCTGCCGTCGACGAGTTTGCTACGACCCTGCGGGCCTTCTTTGCGCAAGGAGGCAAAGGGTGCAATGTCACAGTGCCGTTCAAGGAGCAGGCGTTTGCGTTGGTTGACAGTTTGAGCCCCCGAGCCAAACGGGCGGGTGCCGTCAACACCATCAAGCTGACCGATGACGGTGTACTGCTGGGAGACAATACCGATGGTGCTGGTCTGGTGGCGGACCTGAAGTCTCATGGTGTGACTCTGGCCGGAAGCCGGATCTTGCTGCTGGGGGCTGGGGGAGCCGCCCGTGGTGCTTTGGCTCCGCTGCTGGCCGAGCATCCGACAGAACTGGTGATTGCCAACCGAACGCACGCAAAAGCGCAGCAACTGGCGGCCGAGTTTCATGATCTGGGGGTGGTGACAGCTCTGACCTACGAGCAACTGGGGGGGACGTTTGATCTCATCATCAACTCCACCTCCACCAGCCTGCAAGGGGAGCTGCCGCCCCTCTCCCCTGCACTGATCCACGCGGATATTGCCATCTACGACATGATGTATGGATCCATGGATACCCCTTTCATCAGCTGGGCCAAACAGTACGGTGCCCGTCAGGCCATGGATGGGCTGGGTATGCTGGTTGAACAGGCGGCTGAAGCATTCACCGTGTGGCGAGGAATCCGCCCAGGAACTAAACAGGTATTGAGAGAGCTGAAACGAAATCTGGGGACTCTATGAATCAAGGCATCCTGTTTCCCGAACTGGCGGCTTGGCAGCCGGACGAACAGAGGATACATTTTCCAGCCCAGCAGATGGGGGCATTGATCAATTGCTACATCAGTCGTCGGCGCCTGGAAAAAATGACCGGACTCTCCCTCGTCAAGGAGGAGGACATACTGCGTGCTTTCGAGAGCGTTCGTTTTGACATTGAAGATATTGCTGAGAAACTCATTGAAGAACAAGAGTTTACAGAGGATGGATCCATCTACCTCTGAGTGTCCCAAGTTTTTTCTCAAAGCGGCGGAACTTGTGAGAAATACCGCTGACTAACTAGATAGTTGAGGAAGTGCTAGCTAGTCACCTTTATAACTCCCCGGTATTCGTACTGGGGATTTTTTTATCTGTATGAAAAGTAAGTGGTTTTTACCAAACCTTCTTTCATGAAACTTAATTACATAAATTACTTTCACTTTTTGCTGCTTTGCTATACAGTTAGCGACGTAGGGTACAGAGGTAAGATGTTCTATCTTTCAGACCTTTTATTTCACGTAATTGAATGTGGCTGAATAGCTGCCCCGATGAGTATTCGTCGGGGTGTTTTTTTATGCATCCAATTTAGAGTAAATGCTTTAGTTTTGGCAAGTATTTGCTAGAATGAAAGGGCTTCTTGAGGAAAACCAGTCGTCTTTGTTCTCAAGATTTAGCTTCTTCCCAATTTTTGAACTGATTGTTTCAGGCCGGTACTGCACCAGTGGTACTGGCTTCATTTTTATCCCTTCTTTATCCCTTCTTTATCCCTTCTTTATCCCTTCTTTATCCCTTCCATACCTCGAAGTGTAATTAAATTTCATTTTGGTACTTCTTGCGTGATGTGCTTGCCGTTTGATAGCAAAAATATGAAACCGTTATCATGTGGATATGAAGTTAATTGTTAATTGAAATTAACTTCATATCCTATTGATTGATAATGATTTTACTAGGATTGCTAGAAGCGCATATCGGTGGGGATTGAGCGTTGGCAGGAAGCAGTTGAACTGAAAGTCTTTCAATCAGCGGAGGGTCAGCTCCGCTAATTGCAAGAGAGAAGCAGCAGGAAGATGGAGGAATGTATTATTCCTCAACCTGCTCTTGCTCATCGTTATCGGCAATTTCATCAGCACCCGCCAAGTACCAGCCAGACAGAGTCTGGGCCAATTTTTCCACCCCTATGTTGTTAAGGGAGGAGAAGGCTTCCACCTGGATCTGCGGGCCCAGGTCGGCAATGGCCTGGCGTACCTTGATGACCTGATTGTTGCGGGGACCAGGGCTCAGCTTGTCAGCCTTGGTCAGCAGCAGCATGACCGGCAATTCACGGTGTGAGCTCCACTCCAGCATGTTCATGTCGGTATCTTTGAGCGGGTGGCGGATGTCCATCAGGATCACCAGGCCTTTCAATGACTCGCGGCGCTGCAGGTACTCTGCCAGTGACTTTTGCCACTTGAGCTTCATTTCCAGCGGAACTTGCGCATAACCATAGCCTGGCAAATCGACCAGACGCTTGCCCGGCTCCAGTTCAAACAGGTTGATCAACTGGGTGCGACCCGGTGTTTTACTGGTGCGAGCCAGGTTCTTGTGTTTCGTTAAGGTGTTCAATGCAGATGACTTACCGGCATTGGAACGGCCGGCAAACGCAATCTCGACACCCCCATCATTTGGCAGGTGGCGGATGTCGGGTGCGCTGGTCACAAAATGCACCTTATTGAAATTCAGAGTTTGTGTATCCAACGTAAATTCCCCATAGAGATAGAGGGTTATAGAGTTACTTTTTTGTGAAATCGTGTAAAATGACGTCGCTTAAACGCGTTTATTTTAACATGCCTTCAGCGGCATGGGATCTGGAAGCCTAATAACGAGAAGTTGGAACGCCATGAAGAACCTAGTCATTACTCTTGCTCTGATGGTTGGCGTAACGGGGATGGCACAAGCCAAGGGCGATGCCGCTGCGGGACAATCCAAGGCTGCCGTGTGTGCGGCTTGTCATGGACCGGACGGAAACAGCCTTGTTGATATGTATCCCAAGATTGCTGGTCAGCACGCATCATATATCAAAAAGCAATTAGTTGAACTGAAGGCTGCAGCTTCTGGCCAAATTGGTCGAGTCGCACCTATCATGGGGCCTATGGCTCTCCCCTTGTCTGAACAGGACATGGAAGACCTTGCTGCCTACTTCTCCAGCCAGAAGGTAACACCGATAGCGGTGCCTGATGATGCTGTAGCAGCGGGTAAAGCGCTCTATATGGGTGGAGACATGAGCCGTGGTCTGGCTGCCTGCACTGCCTGTCATGGTCCGCGTGGATCAGGTATAGAACAGGCGAAATATCCAAGTCTGTCCGGCCAACATCCTGCTTATATCAAGGCTCAGCTCACCGCCTTTCGTGTGGCTGCCCGTGATAATGATCCGAATGGCATGATGCAGGATGTTGCCAAGAAGCTGACTGATCAGGACATCGAAGCGCTTTCCAAATATGTGGCCGGTTTGCACTGATCATGTCTGATGATGTACCCCATTGATATGAACGAGGAGCCACTGGCTCCTCGTTTCTTTTTGACCTTTAACTCCATTTGGCCAGTTTTTCTCGCATTGCTGTAAGAGATCCCCCATTCATCGGCCTGGCCAAGGCTTAAACATTTTTCAAATTATGTTTAATAATTCATTAATTTCAATATGTTAAATAAGAGTGATAGGTTTATCTCCGTTTGAAAACGTTATCGGTGGATTGAGCCGTTTTATTAAGTTGATACAGTGGATATATGGAGCGGCCCACAGGGCCATTCACGACCGGGATGTTGTGAAGACAGGATGTCGATTTGGCGGGATGCCACAGAACCACGCAAATGACAGGCAAAGGATTGAAATACCAGGATGGTGACTGCTCAGGAAGAGCCGGGCTGCGGGATGCAACCACCCCAGAGTGATGACCGGATGTCGTCCCCATGGGTCAAAGCAAGCACACGCACATTCAGGATCGACCAATTAAGGTCAGGATGACCACATACAAAGATATGATGCGCAGAGGTATCACCACGGACAGGGTGATTTGCAGCCAGGGATGGGACTCGCATAAACATATCAAGGCAGCTTCGGCTGCCTTTTTTCTTTTGGGTCATTAACCCGATTAGCCATTCTGTGTCAAAATACCAGCAACATGCCCAGAGGATACCGATCCTGCGGTGTTCAGAGGCCAGCAATGGCCGGATTGGTGCGGGATCCCACTCTTGTTTCTAATCCACTGTTCCCCGTATCTGTATCTTCCCCGGATGATTCTCATCCCGGGTGCGGGCTTCAATCCAGTTATTTGTCGGAGTCAGTCATTCATGTCGGCTAAACAACCCAATCGCAAGCCTACCGGTAAGCGCAAAGAATCAGATGCCAGTGCCCTGGACGGCCGTGAGCGCAAACGCGCTGCCAAGCGTAAGGGCTTGAAGGCGGGTTCCCGCCAGCAGGCAGAGCAATCCAGCAAGAACAACAATGGCAAGCAGGCCAAGGATCCGCGTATCGGTTCCCGCAAGCCGGTCGCCTTGATCGTAGACGAGAAGGGTGCCAAGCCAGTTGCGCCCAAGCCTGCGAAAGAGAAGAAGCTGGTGATGACGCCGGAGCAGGAGCTGGCTGCCATCGAGAATGATGATCGCCTGAATGACCTGCTGGATCGCCTCGATGCTGGCGAGACCCTGGAAGCGACCGAGCAGGCCTGGGTTGACCAGCGTGTCGATCGTTATCAGGAATTGATGGATGAGCTTGGCATCATAGACAACGATGATGACGAAGAAGACGACGGCTCATTCGACGATGCCAGTTATGAGGCGCCGACCCCGCCCGCCTCCGAAGAGGAGCTGTGGGATCGTTTCACTCAGGTCGACTATCAGCCTGAGCCCAAGCCAGAGCCGAAGAAAAAGTGATGAGTGGATGGATGCTGGCCGCCTCGTTGGGCGGCCTGATTTTGCTGGGACTGGCGGTGTATGCCGGTACCCTGCTGGCTCGTCTCAAGCGCCAGCGCGATATGCAGCAGCAGGCCATAGCTGCGCGCAATGAACGCATTCTCGACAGTGTACGGGTGATCGCCCATGCGGTGCGGGATGGTCAGTGCGACTATTCCGAAGGTGCCATTCGGCTGACCAATTTGCTGGATGCCTTGCAGATCAAGGAAGGGCGCGTTTTTGCCAGCGAATTTCCGGGTCTGTACAGTCTCTATGAGAAGGTGAAAGAGATGCCGACTCATGAGGCGAGACGTGCCCTCAAGCGCAATGAAGTGATGAAGATGGATCTCGAACGCAGTGGCTATGAGGCCGAGCTGGAGGCACAGATCCTCAAGGATGTGGCCCAACTGAAGGATTTTCAGTTAAGCCGCTGAGCCCTGGATAACAAAAAAGAGGAAGCAAGCGTGCAAGCAGAACAGATTGTGTGGGATCAGGCCCTGATCGAAAAATATAACTACAGCGGCCCGCGCTACACCTCCTATCCCACTGCGCTGGAGTTCAACGAAAGCTTCGGCTATCCGGACCTGGTCCGCGCCGCAGGCCAGTACCCGGCGCGCAACCTGTCGCTTTACGTACACATCCCCTTCTGTCACAAGCTCTGCTATTACTGCGGCTGCAACAAGGTGATCACACGTCACCAGCACAAGGCCGATCAATACCTCGACTACCTCGAACAGGAGATCAAGGCGCAGGCGCCCCTGTTCAAGCATCGGCTGGTGACCCAGCTGCATTGGGGTGGTGGTACGCCTACCTATCTGAACGAAGCCCAGACCCGTCGCCTGATGGCCATGTTGCGCGAGCACTTCCAGTTCGCGGAGGAAGGGGAGATCAGCATAGAGGTGGACCCGCGTGAAATCGAACTCACCATGCTGGATGTGCTGCGAGAGGTGGGGTTCAACCGCATCAGTCTCGGCGTGCAGGACTTCAACAAGGCGGTCCAGGTTGCGGTCAACCGCGAGCAGGATAACGACTTCATCCGCGCCATGCTGGAGCGCGCTCGCGAATTGGGCTTTCGCTCCACCAATCTGGATCTCATCTACGGCTTGCCGCACCAGAACAGGGAGGGCTTCCACCACACCCTGGAGGAAGTGCTCAAGACGGATCCGGCCCGCCTCTCCATCTTCAACTACGCTCATCTGCCGAGCCGCTTTGCTGCCCAGCACAAGCTGAAAGAGGAAGACATGCCAGCCCCTCGGGAGAAGCTGGCTATGCTGCAGGACACCATCGCCTTCCTCACCGATCAGGGCTACCAGTTCATCGGCATGGATCACTTCGCCAAACCTGATGACGAGCTGGCGGTGGCGCAGCGTGAAGGCAAGTTGCACCGCAACTTCCAGGGCTACACCACCCAGGGAGATTGTGATCTGCTTGGATTGGGGGTCTCCTCCATCAGCATGATTGGCGATGCCTATTCCCAGAACCAAAAAGAGCTCAAAGCTTACTACGCCCAGGTTGAAGAGCTGGGGCATGCCCAGTGGAAGGGGTGCTCCCTCAATCAGGACGACTTGATCCGCCGCGAGGTGATCAAACGTCTCATCTGCGATTTCAGCCTGAACTTCGTCGCCGTCGAGCAGGCTTATGGTCTGGTCTTCAAGGCGTATTTTGCCGATGATCTCAAGCTGTTGCAGACCTTTATCGACGACGGTCTGGTGCGCATGACCGACGATGGGCTGGAAGTGGTCTCCACCGGTCAGCTGCTCATTCGCAATATCTGCATGTGTTTCGATGTCTACCTGCGCAACAAGGCGCGCCAGCAGCAGTTCTCCCGGGTGATCTGAACAGGCAGCCCTGCACTGAAGATAAAAAAACCGCCTTTCGGCGGTTTTTTTATGGGGTAAGCAAACGGTTCAAGGTTTAGCGGCTGGCGGCGCGGGCGCTCAGCTCGGCTTTCTCGCCATCGCTCAGAAAAGCGAGGGTCAGGCCGTTTTGCTGGGCGGTGCGGATCTCGCTGGCGGTCATGCCGGCGGCCGGGGCAGCCACGTCATATTCGTGGGGCAGGTCTATGCCTTCTACCGCAGGATCGTCGGTGTTGAGACAGGCCAGCACACCGGCAGCCAGGAACTGGCGGATTGGGTGCTCGGTCAGGTTCGTGACCGTGGTGGTCTGGAGGTTGGAGGTGAGGCAGGATTCGATGCCGATGCGGTGCTCCGCCAGATAGGCCATCAGGGCCGGATCCTGGATGGCCTTGACGCCGTGGCCGATGCGCTCGGCGCCGAGATCGCGAATGGCTTGCCACATGCTTTCGGGGCCCGCCGCTTCGCCTGCGTGTACTGTGACGCGCATGCCCGCATCACGGACCTTGCGAAAATGCTCGGTGAACAGCTCGCCCGGGAAGCCCAGTTCGTCACCGGCCAGATCGACGGCAACCAGTTTGTCGCGATGGGCCAGACAGGCGTCCAGCTCCTTGCGGCACTGTTCGGTGCCGAAGGTGCGGCTCATGATGCCGATGAGGTTGGTCTTGATGCCAAAGTCGCGGCTGCCAGCTGCAACGCCGTCAATGATGGCTTCCACCACACCTTGTGGATGCAGTTTGTGGGTCATGGCCATGTAGGCGGGACTGAAGCGCAGCTCGGCATAGTCGATACCGGCACGCAGCAGATCCTCCACGTTCTCGTAGGCAACACGGCGGCAGGCATCGTAATCAGCCAGCACGGCCACGCCCCAGTCCAGTTTCTTCAGGAAGGCGACCAGACTCGGCTCATTCTCGACGATCTGCACGTGGGGGCGAAGTGCTTCCAGCTCAAAGGCTGGCAACTGGATATTGTGCTGACGGCCCAGCTCGAGGATGGTCTGCGCGCGGATATTACCGTCCAGATGGCGGTGCAGGTCGGTCAGGGGGAGAGATCTGTCAATCATGATGGCGCCTTCTTCGAGTCGGGTTTGAAAGCCTGCCATTCTAGGCAGGGCTCTCAAAAAAGATACCCCGTTTGAAATCAAACGGGGTCTTATTGGTCAGGGATTTGCCAAGGCGTGATGGGAATCGTTTTTCCAGAGGGCTCAGGAGAGGTCGAGCTCCTTGAGCTTGCGAGTCAGGGTGTTGCGACCCCAGCCAAGCAGGCGGGCAGCCTCCTGTTTGTGGCCATGGGTGTGATCCAGTGCCGTCTCCAGCATGATCCGCTCAAATTGGGGCAGGGCATCGGCCAGGATGTCGGTCTCCCCCAGTGCCAGCTTACTGGCAACCCAGTCCTGCAACTGCTGCTGCCAGCAGCCGGGCAGGGCAGGTTGGCCGGGCTCGGCCGTGTTGATGATGGGGGTCAGCAGTTCGGCGGGCAGATCCCCTACCAACACCTCCTGGCCCGAGGCCATCACGGTCAGCCAGCGGCAGACGTTCTCCAGCTGGCGCACGTTGCCCGGCCAGGCGAGACGGCTGATGTAGGCCTGGGTATCAGGGTGCAGGCTCTTGGCCTCCACGTTCAGCTCCTTGGCGGCGCGCAGCAGGAAGTGCTGGGCCAGTTGAGGTATATCCTCGCGGCGCTCCTTGAGGGCCGGAATATGAATGCGGATGACGTTGAGGCGGTGGAACAGATCTTCCCGGAATTCACCGTCTGCCACCCGTTTCTCCAGATTCTGGTGGGTAGCGGCGATGATCCGCACATCTACCTGCACCGGCTGATGACCGCCGACCCGGTAGAACTGGCCATCGGCCAGCACCCGCAGCAGGCGGGTCTGCACATCCAGCGGCATGTCGCCGATTTCATCGAGAAACAGGGTACCGCCATCGGCCTGCTCGAAGCGACCGTGGCGAATGTTGTTGGCACCGGTAAAGGCCCCTTTTTCATGACCGAACAGCTCGGATTCGATGAGATCTTTGGGGATGGCGGCCATGTTGAGGGCGATGAAGTTCTTGTGGGCGCGCGGGCTGTGCTTGTGCAGCGCGTGGGCGACCAGCTCCTTGCCGGTACCGCTCTGACCGTTGATCAGCACTGAGATGCTGGAGCGCGACAGCCGGCCGATGGCGCGAAACACTTCCTGCATGGCCGGCGCTTCGCCGATGATTTCAGGTGTGGTGGCCGTCTCCTGCTGGCGTGCCTTGCGCTTGGTGCGCTGTTCTTTCAGGTGATTCTCGGCACGGCGCACCAGGGTGACCGCCTCGTCGATGTCGAACGGCTTGGGCAGGTACTCGAAGGCGCCCCGCTGATAGGCGTTGACCGCGCTGTCCAGATCCGAGTGGGCCGTCATTATGATGATGGGCAGATCGGCCTGGCGGCGGTGGATCTGCTCCAGCAGGCTAAGGCCATCAATGCCGGGCATGCGGATATCGGAGAGGATCACATCGGGCGAACGTATCTCCAGCGAGCTCAGCAGAGCCTCGCCATCGGCAAAACTCTCGCACTCGAAGCCTTCACTGCCGAGGGTGCGTTCCAGTACCCAGCGGATAGAACTGTCGTCATCGACGATCCACACTTTTGCTGTCATGACGTTCCCTTATTTGCGAAGCGGTAGAAAAATGGTGAATTCGGTGTGGCCAGGCCAGCTGATGCAGTCAATGCGCCCCTTGTGCTGATCAATCAGGTTCTGGGCGATGGAGAGGCCGAGTCCGGTTCCCCCCTCCTTGCCGGTGATCATGGGGTAGAAGAGGGTGTCGCGGATGGCATCGGGAATGCCGGGGCCGTTGTCGATGATCTTGATCTCGGCCGCCAGCCGGTAGCGCTGACCGTGGATGGTGATCTGGAAGGCGGTGCGGGTCTTGATGCGAATCAGCCCCGTCTGTTCACCTATGGCCTCGGCGGCGTTGCGCACCATGTTGAGAAAAGCCTGCTGCAGCTGATCCGGCTCCATCTCGAACTCGGGAATGCTGGGGTCGTAATCCCGCTCTATGCGCACAGTGGGTGGCAGCTCCAGCTCCACCAGACGGCGCACCTGCTCCAGCACGGAGTGGACATTGTGCATCTGGTGGCGACCCGGACGCTGAGGGCCGAGCAGGCGATCGACCAGCACCCTCAGCCGGTCGGCCTGCTCTATGATGATGCCCGTGTATTCGCGCAAGGCCGGATCCGGCAGCTCTTTTTGCAACAATTGGGCCGCGCCGCGCAGGCCACCCAGCGGGTTCTTGATCTCGTGGGCCAGTCCGCGCACCAATTCCTTGGCCGCCTGTTGCTGGGCATGTTGTTGCAGCTCCTGGCTGATCTTCTTCTGCTGATCAATTTTGCGCAGCTCTACCACCATCAGCCGTTGTTCATGGTCGGCGAGCGGGCTTACGCTCATCTCCACCAGTCTGGGTTCACCTTCCACCACCAGGGTCACTTCGCTGTCGGTGAAGCCCTGCCCAGAGGTGAGGCACTGCTTGAGGCGCTGCAAATCGAGAGAGATATGTTCCAGCAGGTGGGGCAGCTCGATCCCGATCAGCCGACGCTGACTGAGGGAGAGCAGTTGTTCGGCCGCCGGGTTGACGAACTGGATGCAGAGCCGCTCATCCATCAGGATGACGGCGGTCAGCAAGTTATCGAGCAGTATCTTGGCTTGATCCGGGCGGGTTGGCACAGGTTTCTCCCTAAAACGGTGCTATACACCAGTAATGCACCAACGTGGTGCATTTAGTCTACCCGTATCGATGCACAGGATCACCCCTTGTTGGGGAGCGGGGTCACTTTAGGTGCCGGATTGATACTGGCTCGATGCAGGTAGAAGGTGACTACCCTTGATTTAGCAAGGATCGTACCGTCTTTGGCGAGTAGTTCGAGTTGTGCCTCGTGTGCGCCGCGATCCAGGTTTTCGACCCGAATAGCCAGGCCGTTGCTGACGATGGGGGCCGCCTTGCCATCCAGGGTCAGGCGCACGTCGTACTGGGTCGGCGGTTTGGGGCTTATCTGCCCCTGGAACACCACATTGCCCGTGTTGTCGCGCAGTGTGCTGCCCTGTTCCGGGGAGAGCATTTCGATTACCAGCTTGGCGGCTTCCTCCTCTTTCTTGGCATCAACGCCGGTCAGGCTGTTGAAGTTGTCCACCTGCACCGAGCGGGGGGCACCACCAATGAGAGGGGCAACACGCAGATCCACTTCTTTGGCCTGCTGGCCGGGAGGGGGGGCATCCGTGTAGTGAACGACGCCCTTGCTGTCTGTCCAGGAGTAGATCTTGGTGGCTTGGGCGACGGTGCTCGTCAACAGCAAAAGTCCCAGAGCCCATAGGGGGCATGCGTTTTTCATCCATCTCTCCTTGACGGGATTTTGCTTAATCCTATCAGAGAAAAAACCCGCCTGTTGGCGGGTTTGGTCAAGTTCAGAGCTGTGGTCCGAATTAAACGGAGTAGTACAGTTCAAACTCCAGCGGGTGCGGGGTCATGCGCACACGGTCAACATCATGCTGTTTCAGTTCCAGATAGGAATTGATGAAGTCATCGCTGAACACGCCGCCGCGGGTCAGGAACTCGCGATCGCTGTCCAGTGCGGCCAGTGCTTCGTCCAGAGAGCCGGCAACAGTCGGCACTTCTGCAGCTTCTTCCGGCGGCAGGTCATACAAGTTCTTGTCCATGGCATCGCCCGGATGGATCTTGTTGATGATACCGTCCAGACCGGCCATCAGCTGAGCTGCAAAAGCCAGGTACGGGTTGGCTGCCGGATCCGGGAAACGTACTTCGATACGACGAGCTTTCGGGCTCGGTACTACCGGGATACGGATGGAGGCAGAGCGGTTGCGGGCGGAGTAAGCCAGCATGACAGGTGCTTCATAACCCGGAACCAGACGCTTGTAGGAGTTGGTGGTCGGGTTGGCGAAGGCGTTGATGGCCTTGGCGTGCTTGATGATACCGCCGATGTAGTGCAGTGCCATCTCGGACAGACCGCCGTACAGGTCGCCAGCGAACAGGTTGACGCCGTTCTTGGCCAGGGACTGGTGGCAGTGCATGCCGGAGCCGTTGTCACCGAACATGGGTTTCGGCATGAAGGTGACAGTCTTGTTGTAAGCGTGGGCCACGTTATGGATCACGTACTTCAGAACCTGTACTTCGTCCGCTTTCAGGGTGAGAGTGTTGAAACGGGTCGCGATCTCGTTCTGACCGGCGGTCGCCACTTCATGGTGGTGCGCTTCAACGACCTGACCCATCTCTTCCAGCACCAGACACATGGCAGCGCGGATGTCCTGGGAAGAGTCAACCGGTGCAACCGGGAAGTAACCACCTTTCACGAACGGGCGGTGGCCCTTGTTGCCGTGCTCATACTCGGTACCCGAGTTCCAGGCAGCTTCCTCAGATTCGATTTTCACGAAGCTGTGGCCCATGGTGTTCGAGAAGGTGATGTTGTCGAACATGAAGAATTCCGGCTCAGGCCCGAACAGCACTGTGTCAGCGATGCCGCTGGCTTTGAGGAAATCTTCGGCACGCTTGGAGATGGAGCGCGGGTCGCGGTCATAACCTTGCATGGTGGCCGGTTCCAGCACATCACAAACGATGTTCAGGGTGGTCTCTTCGGTAAACGGGTCCAGCTTGGCGGAGGCCGCATCAGGCATCAGCACCATGTCAGACTCGTTGATACCTTTCCAGCCGCCGATGGAAGAGCCATCGAACATCTTGCCGTCTTCGAAGAAATCTTCGTTGACCTGGTGGGAAGGGATAGATACGTGCTGCTCTTTACCCTTGGTGTCGGTAAAGCGCAGGTCAACAAACTTGACTTCGTGTTCCTGGATCAGGGCCAAAACGTTCTGGGCTGACATGCTAAGTAACCTCCGGTGTTAAAACTCTTAGGGTGAATGCGTCATCACATTCACATAAGCCAGTATCGTGCCAAGTTTGTGACAGCTTGATTTCAGGGCGTTTGCGGCTATAAGCCCGCCCCAAGACCTGCCATCTCAGCGCGTTACGCCTCAAAGTAGTGCAACTGTGGATCGTTTTGGTGCACTAAAATGGTGCGCGGTATACGGTCAGCCCCCATCTAAACAGGCTTTGATCGGAAGGTCTATGATCCTGATCCCCTGTTATGCGTGAATGCACTGCAATTATGCTAGGCAGATCACAAAGGCGAGAGTACAATTAGCGCCCAATTTTACCCGGTGATTGAGGCGAGAATGTTAGAGAATTTACGCAATATTGCGATTATTGCGCACGTAGACCACGGCAAAACTACCCTGGTTGATAAGCTGCTGCAGCAGTCTGGAACCCTGGACCGTACCACTGATGGTCAAGAGCGTCTGATGGATTCCAACGACCTGGAAAAGGAACGTGGTATTACCATTCTCGCCAAGAACACCGCGATCCGCTGGAAAGACTACCGTATCAACATCGTTGATACCCCGGGTCACGCCGACTTCGGTGGTGAAGTAGAGCGCGTTATGTCCATGGTCGACTCAGTGCTGCTGCTGGTTGATGCTGTTGACGGCCCTATGCCGCAGACTCGTTTCGTGACCCAGAAGGCATTCGCCCAGGGTCTGAAGCCGATCGTGGTCATCAACAAGATCGACCGTCCGGGTGCTCGTCCTGACTGGGTTATGGATCAGGTATTCGACTTGTTTGACAACCTGGGTGCGACCGATGAGCAACTGGACTTCAAAGTTGTTTACGCTTCAGCACTGAACGGCTGGGCCACCATGGACCAGGGCGTTGAATCCGACAACATGGAACCCCTGTTCCAGGCGATCGTTGACAACGTTGAGCAGCCGAAGGGTGATCCTGCCGGTGCCTTCCAGATGCAAATCTCCCAGCTCGACTACAACTCCTACGTGGGTGTTATCGGCATCGGCCGCATCAGCCGCGGTCGTGTCAAGACCAACCAGCAAGTCACCGTCATCGGTGCCGATGGCAAGACCCGTACCGGCAAAGTCGGTCAGGTGCTTGGCTACCTGGGTCTGTCCCGTACCGAAGTTGTCGACGCGCAAGCGGGTGACATCATTGCCATCACAGGTCTGGGCGAGCTGAAAATCTCCGACACCATCTGTGACAACAGTGCTGTTCAAGCCCTGCCGCCGCTCTCCGTTGACGAGCCGACCGTGAACATGACCTTCCAGGTCAACACCTCACCGTTCGCCGGTAAAGAAGGCAAGTTCGTGACCTCCCGCAACATCATGGAGCGTCTGAACCAGGAGCTGGTCCACAACGTGGCCCTGCGTGTGGAAGAGACCGAAGATCCGGATAAATTCCGCGTATCCGGTCGTGGTGAACTGCATCTCTCCATCCTGATCGAAAACATGCGTCGTGAAGGTTACGAGCTGGCAGTATCCCGTCCGGAAGTTATCCTGCGCACCGTGGACGGCGTTCTGCACGAACCGTTTGAAACCGTGACTGTTGACGTGGAAGAGATCCACCAGGGTTCCGTGATGGAGCAACTTGGCCTGCGTAAGGGCGAGATGACCAACATGACCCCGGATGGCAAGGGCCGTGTCCGTCTTGACTTCATGATCCCGAGTCGTGGCCTGATCGGCTTCCAGACCGAGTTCCTGACCATGACGTCCGGTACCGGTCTGCTGTACCACACCTTTGACCATTACGGTCCGCACAAGGGTGGCAGCATCGGCGAGCGTCAGAATGGCGTGCTGATCTCCAACGCTACCGGCAAGGCGCTGACCTTCGCCCTGTTCGGTCTGCAAGACCGCGGTCGTCTGTTTATCGGTCACGCTACCGAAGTGTACGAAGGCCAGGTGATCGGTATTCACTCCCGCTCCAATGACCTGACTGTAAACTGCCTGAAGGGCAAGCAGCTGACCAACATGCGTGCCTCCGGTACCGACGAAGCCCAGGTGCTGACTCCGCCGATCCGCATGACCCTGGAACAGGCTCTCGAGTTCATCGACAACGATGAGTTGGTAGAGATCACGCCCAAGGCCATCCGTGTGCGCAAGAAACTGCTGACTGAAATGGATCGCAAGCGCGCCGGTCGTGCTTGATATCTGTTTATAGACAGACAGAGAGAGGCCTTCGGGCCTCTTTTTTTATGCCCATTTGACGGTGGATCACCAGCCAGTATGCTCGGACTGGTCGTACTGATCCGGTCCATGGGTGGTCAAATGACCATGCTATCTGACACAATGTCTGCATGATGAAGACGTTGAGAATCACAATGCAGCAGAAATTTGGTGGCCGTCTTGGCCATGCTCTCTCCTTTTTACGCCACGATGGCGGCCATTTTGCCCAGTTTGTCTGGAGCCGTTTCCAGCACGACAGGCTGACGGTCACTGCCGGTTATCTGGCCTATGTCACCTTGCTCTCTCTGGTCCCCATGATTGCCGTGGTATTTGGCATGATGTCCGCCTTCCCTGTGTTCCAGACCCTGAAACAGGCGATGGAGCAGTTCGTCTATCACAACTTCGTGCCGACCGCGGGTGAGATGCTCAAGGAGTACATAGATGGCTTCGTGGCGAATGCCACCAACACCACAGCGGTGGGTATCGGGGCCCTGATAGTGGTGGCGTTGATGCTGATCTCGGCCATCGACAAGAACCTCAACTACATCTGGCGCTCGACCCAGGGCCGGCCGCTGGCTCAGGCGTTTGCCATGTACTGGATGATACTGACACTGGGTCCTGTGCTTATCGGTGGCAGCATTGCCATCTCCTCTTACATCTTCTCGCTGCGGCTGTTCGGGGCCGAGAGTCTGTTCGGCATCGGTTACCTGTTGTTGCGCAGCTTGCCGTTCCTCTTCTCGGTACTCACCTTCCTGCTGGTCTATACGGTCGTGCCCAACTGCAAGGTGCGCCTGGTTCACGCCTTCATCGGTGCCCTGGTGGCGGCGACCCTGTTCGAGCTGGCCAAGCGCGGATTTGCCATCTACATCACCAACTTCCCCTCCTATCAGGCCATCTATGGCGCTCTGGCGACCATTCCGATCCTGTTTGTCTGGGTTTATCTCAGCTGGTTGGTGGTATTGCTTGGCGCCGAGACCACGGCTTGTCTCGGCGAATATGAAAAACCGGTGAGCGAGGAGTTGGCCTGAGCCATCGCTTTGCCCGTCGTTTTCTTGGTAGCATCGACGACCGCCCCTGTGAGGGCGGTCGTTCTGTTTTGAGAGGAGAGGGATGTGATTGCATTGATCCAGCGGGTCTCCGAGGCCAGCGTGACAGTGGAAGGCGAAGTAACGGGTGCCATTGCCAATGGCTTGCTGGTGTTGCTCGGGGTGGAGCAGGGGGATGATGAGACCAGGGCGGACAAGTTGCTGCACAAGGTGAGCGGCTACCGCATCTTCTCCGATGAAGAGGGCAAAATGAACCTCAATGTGAGTCAGGCCGGTGGCAGTCTGCTGGTCGTCTCCCAGTTCACCCTGGCGGCGGATACCAAAAAAGGCATGAGACCCAGCTTCTCTGGCGGTGCCCATCCGACCGACGCCGAGCGGCTCTACGACTATTTTGTAGTGCAGGCAAAGGCCAGTGGCATACCGACCGAGACAGGCCGTTTTGCTGCCGACATGAAGGTGGCGCTGCTCAATGACGGCCCTGTCACCTTCTGGCTGCAGGTGTAGGCGCCATGGCCACGAGCCCGCTCCTTGCTACAGGCCTTCATCTGCGGACGTGCAGACAGGGCCAGCCGTGGCATCCCGTAACAGGAGCTAGGGGATCAGATTGGTGGCGTGCAGTATGACGTTGCGATAGCCGGGCACCCCGTGGGTGCTGGTGAGGCCAATCCACTCCTCCGCCAGCCGCCTGGCCTGCGCCAGTTCGAGATGTGTCCGTGGCAGCAGGTTGACGATGAGGGTACCGCGGAGGCATTTGGCCAGTGCCTGATAGAGCGGAGCCTGAAACAGCAGCAGGGGATTGCCATCCTGACTGAACAGGTCGAGCAGCACGAAGTCATAGGTGTCGTCGTGGGCCAGCAGGAAGGCGAGGGCATCGGCGTGGTGCAGGTGCAACGCCCGGTCAACGGGCTCCGCCGGGTGGCGGAAGAAGGTCTGAAACAGGGTCAGTACCTCTTCATCCAGATCGACGCAGTCGTGCCGAGCCTCTGGCCAGCGCGCCCCCAGATGACGAGTGAGATCGCCACCGCCCAATCCCAGTTCCAGCACCCGGCTTGCGGTGGCGGGCAGCAGGTCTGCGATGCACTGCTGATGGGGCAGGCAGAGGGCGGCAGGTTCGGCAAGGGACATGGCCGATTGCACTACACCGTCGATCTCCAGCCAGCGGTGATGGGCATTTTCCAAGATAAAGAGGCGTCGTTCCGGTTTTGCGCTCAGGTGCAATAAGTGGTCGGCTTGGTACGCTTGCAGATTGAAGTCCATGAATTTGCACGGCAAGATGGTTTCCGACCAGTGTAACTCAAGGATAGAACTATGTACCGGGTGGTCACTCCCCAGACGGCAGCCGAACTGGATGCCTATTGTCAGCTGTGCTGGTAGGCATTGGTGCGCAAGCCCTTCAATCTGTCCGTCGGCGCTAACTCAAGGATCGCTTTATGTACCGGGTAGTCACTCCTCAAACGGCAGCCGAATTGGATGCCTATTATCAGTTGCGCTGGGAACTGCTGCGTAAACCCTTCAATCTACCCGTTGGTTCCGAGCGAGACGAATACGATACTGTCGCCATTCATCGCATGATGCTGGCGCCGGACGGTACTCCCATTGCCATTGGCCGATTGTTTATCGGTGGTGACGAGGCCCAGATCCGCTTTATGGCGCTGCGCACTGAATTCCGGGGACAGGGGTTGGGTGCCCGCATGGTGGAAGATCTCGAACAGCTGGCCCGCAGCGAGAAGGTGAAACGGCTGGTGATGAATGCCCGCCAGGAAGCGGTGGAGTTCTATCGCAAGTGCGGCTTCCTCGAAGTGGGGGAAGGGCCGGTCAGCTTTGGCCGCATTCCCCATCGTCAGATGATCAAATCCTTAAGCCCCTTGCAGACCATCCAGTATCGCCCCGAGTGGTGCCAGGATCTCACCACTCGCTGGTCGCAAGGCATCCCCATCAGCGAGAAGATGGGGGTACACATCACCCACTATGACGGCCAGACTTTTCATCTCAAGGCCAATCTGGCGGCCAACCTCAACGTGCATGACACCATGTTCGCCGGCAGCATCTACAGTCAGTGCGTGCTGGCGGGCTGGGGTCTCATCTGGTTGCAGCTGAAAGAGGCGGGTCTGGTGGGGGATACGGTACTGGCGGAGGGCAACATCAAGTATTACCGCCCGGTCAACGAGGAGCCCGAGGCGCGGGTTGCCAGGGAGGGGATGCCGGCCGTGCTGGCTCCGCTCAAGGCGGGGGAGTCGGCCAAATTCAGCCTTATGGTCAAGTTGTTCAGCGGCGACAAGCTGGCGGTAGAATTCATCGGCCAGTATGTGGTGCAACCGGTCAAACGGCGAGGCCAGTCCCCCGTTCTGTAAAAGCTACCTGAAACAAACAAGGCCTCGTGATGAGGCCTTGTTTGTTTTACTGAACGCTGGTCGACGCGGGTGCTTTTGGCTGTGGTGCTGGCCGCCAGAGCGGGCTATTGCGCCCCTGTGCAGGATAAGGCACCCCCACCTCCCAGCCACAGGAGGCCTGCCTGGCCGGAAACTCCCAGCTCAAGACGGGGGCATCAAGCGGGCCGCGCCAGTGGCTCAGCAGCTCGGCACAGCGTTGGCCATTCAGGACACCGAGATCCAGCTGCCACTGCTCCTTGACCAGATCCATGCCACCTTGCAGGGCGAGCAGGTGGGTGATGGTGGAGGCGCCAGCCTGTTCCAACTGCAGCTGGCCATGCTCGACCTTGCCTTGCAACTTGATGCGGTAGAAGGGTGTATCTCCTTCCTGCATCGCCTGCCACAGGCTTTCCGGCGTCAGATCAGGTGGCGTGGCGCCTTTGAACCATTCATCCAGCAGGGGGTCTATCTTCACCTTGTCCCAGAATGGATCAACCGCATCGAGGGCGAAGCTGCCCTGCAGGGTACTGCGCCACTCTCCTGCTGTCTTGCCATGCACGGCTTGCAGATCGGCACTCAGGTCGGCCTTGCCGGCGAAGGAGATGGGGGAGTGCAGTATCTTGCTCCACTGCACCAGATCCAGCTTTTCCCCCTTCACCTGCAGGCGGCTGCTTTGGCCTGGCTCCTTGCCCCACTGGCCGCTCAGGCTGAGTGAGCCTTCATCCGGCAGCGAGCTGGTCAGCTTGTTGAGCTGCCAGGAGCTGGGGGTCAGCTCGCCGTCCAGTTCGCCGTTGCGGGCACTAAGGCCGTCCCACACCAGCTCGAACCATTTGCTCTCGACCTTTGCCCGGCCGAGCAAGGGGGTTGGCTGCCGGCCTCGCAGGGCGAGATCGCTTAGATAGAACTGCCAGCCCGTCAGCGACAGGGGCAGGGTATCGTCGAAGGAGAGTACCTTGAGTTTGTCGAACGTCAGTTTGCGGATATCGATCTGTTGTGGCCGCCAGCTTTGCCAATCCTGCCACCACCCTTCTGGCAGGCTGATGTCCATGCCGCTCAGCGTCATGTCTTTGAGGGTCAGCTTCTGCTGCTGGGTATCGAGGGCCAGATCCAGATTGAATTCACCTTCATAGGCTTTGCCCTGCACCTCGGCATCGATCTGCTGTGGCGAGAAAGAGACTCGTCCCTTGAGATCTTCCAGCTGGAACAGGCCGCGGCCGAGATCACCGAGGCTACCCGTAAAGTAACCGGTCGGCGTACTGCCAGCCTGCCAGCTGAAGGCGGTGAGCTGGCCGTTGAAGTTGTTGAGGGAGATCTCCTGGGTGATGGCGGTGATGCTCACATCGCGCACCTGTCCCGTGTCCAGGCTGATGTGGCGCAAGGGCAGTTCAGGCTGGCCCATGGCTCCCCACTCGACCCGCATGCCTTGTGCCTTCAGATTGTGCAGTCGCAGGCTGCGGGCGGGCCAGTCCAGGGTCATGCCGGTTTCCAGCAGGCCATCGAACAGGTTGGCGGTCAGTTTGTCGGTACTCAGCACCTGGCCTTCCAGTCGTCCCTTCAGATTGAGGCGGGAGAGGGCAAAGGCCGGGGTTTCCAGCTCATTGATGTTGAGGCTCAGGTTGGCCTGGGGTGGCCGCACCGGATTGAGCAGCTGCCAGTCGTTGAGGGTGGCGTTGAGGCCGCTCAGGGTCAGCTCGTCACTGTGCAGACTGAGGCGATCGATAGTGCTGTCGCTGATGGTGAGGGAGTGAACCGGCAGGGTCGGCAAGGTGTTGGGCAGCGGCAGCTTGATGACGGGGCGAATGAGGTCGAGGTGGGCGATGCGTACGTCCCTGTTCAGCCAGTCGATGCTCTCTATTTCCAGATAGAGCTTGTCGAGGGTGATGGCGTCGCCATAGCTCACCTGCTCGGCCAGCAGGGTATAGGGATGGAGCGGGTTGAACACCAACCGCCCTATGGTGACCGGCACGCCGGTTTGCTGGCTGATCCAGCTGGCGATGGGGCCCCTGGCCCGTTCGGCGTCGAACAGACCGAGCGCGACCCAGACAAACAGCAGCAGGAAGGCAAATGTGTAGAGCAGGGCGCGAAGCCAGGAATTCATCGGTGCTTTCCTCCAGGGTCTGAGTGTTGTGGCAACACATCTATTGGGAGCCTGAGTGTCACGTTAGTTCTTTCTTGTTCTGCTCTACTCAGGCGTTGGAGTAGTGATCCCGCAGACCCAGCCAGCGCCGGATGAGCGGTTCAACATGGGCGGGATGCCTGTCCATCAGGAAGCGCGCCATCTTCTGTACCTGAGGGATGAGTGGCTGGTCGCGCACCAGGTCGGCAATTTTGAGATCGGCCAGCCCGGTCTGGCGGGTACCTAGCAGTTCCCCCGGGCCGCGCAGCTCGAGATCGCGCTGGGCGATCAGGAAGCCGTCGTTGGTCTCCCGCAATACCCCGAGTCGGCTCTGGGCCGTCTTGGACAAGGGAGCATGATAGAGCAGCACGCAATGAGAGGCCACAGAACCGCGACCGACCCGGCCGCGCAGCTGGTGCAACTGGGCCAGCCCGAGCCGCTCCGGGTTTTCGATGATCATCAGGCTGGCGTTGGGTACATCCACCCCCACCTCTATGACGGTGGTGGCGACCAGCAGTTGCAGTATGCCCGCCTTGAACTCCTCCATCACCCGCTGCTTTTCGACCGGCCTCATCCGGCCGTGTACCAGCCCGATATGCAGGCCGGGCAGCTGGTTTTGCAGTTCGGCGGCGGTATCCTCGGCGGCCTGGCACTCCAGCACCTCGGACTCTTCGATCAGGGTACAGACCCAGTAGGCCTGCTTGCCCTCTTCACAGGCCAGCTTGACCCGCTCGATCACATCCGGGCGACGGCTGTCCGGCAGCGCCACCGTGGTGATGGGGGTGCGGCCCGGTGGCAGCTCGTCGATGACGGAGGTGTCGAGATCGGCATAGGCGGTCATCGCCAGGGTGCGGGGTATGGGAGTGGCAGTCATGATGAGCTGATGGGGATGGACTCCCTCCCGCTCCCCTTTTTCCCGCAGAGCGAGGCGCTGGTGCACCCCGAATCTGTGCTGTTCATCGATGATGACCAGCGCGAGGCGTTGGAACACCACCTGCTCCTGGAAGATGGCGTGGGTGCCCACCACCATCTTGACGCTGCCATCGGCGATGGCGGCGAGCTGGGTTTCCCGCGCCTTCCCTTTCTGCTTGCCCGCCAGCCAGCCGACCCCGATACCGAGCGGCTCCAGCCAGTTGGCGAAGTTGATGGCATGTTGTTCGGCCAGCAACTCGGTCGGTGCCATCAGCCCCACCTGGCAGCCGTTGCCGATGGCCTGGAGGGCAGCCAGCGCCGCAACCAGTGTCTTGCCGGAGCCCACGTCCCCCTGCACCAGCCGCATCATGGGGTAGCTGCGTTGCAGGTCCTGGTTGATCTCGGCTACCACCCGATTCTGTGCACCGGTCGGTTTGAACGGCAGCGCCCCCAGCAATTGCTTGACCAGGGCAGGTGCCGGCTTGAGGGCGCGTGCCAGCTGGGTTTGCGCCTGGGCACGCACTTTGAGCACCGACAGGTTATGGGCCAGCAGCTCTTCCAGCACCAGTCGTTGCTGGGCCGGGTGCTGGCCGCTCTCCAGCAAGGCCAGCGCCACCGAGGGGGGCGGGCGATGGAGCAGGCGCAGGGCGGCGGCCAGATCGATCTGCTGGGGATAGAGGCCTGCAGGCAGCAGCTCCTCCACCCCGTACAGGTCGAGTTGAGCCAGCGCCTGATCGGTGAGGCTACGCAGGGTGAGCTGGCGCAGCCCTTCCGTGGTGGGGTAGACGGGGGTGAGTGCCTCTTCGGTCTGACCGGCTTGTTCTTCACCGAGCAGCTTGTACTCGGGGTGGGCCATCTCGAGCCCGTATTTGCCGGGGCGCACCTCGCCGAAGCAGCGGATCAACCTGCCCTGCCCCAGGCTGTTCTTCTGGGCGGCGGTGAAGTTGAAGAAGCGAAGGGTCAGGGTACCGGTGCCGTCACTGATGCGGCAGACCAGCATGCGGCGGCGCCCCATCACCAATTGAGTGTCCTGGATTTCGCCCTCGACGGCGCCGTGCAGCCCGGGCGGCAGATCGCCGATGGGCCACACCTGGGTACGATCCTCGTAACGAAGGGGGAGGTGGAACAGCAGATCCTGTACCGTGGCCAGCCCCAGTCGCTCGAGTTTCTCCTGCATCTTGCTGCCGACGCCCTTGAGGCTGTCGAGGGAGATTTTATCCAATTTCATCAATTAGATGCCCGAAAACACTGTAAATATGTCCAGATGATAGGGGTTATTGACGTCTCGGTGCAAGCCGCGTTGCAGTGACACCCGGCGCCAGGCCAGGGGCGGGATGCGGACCATGGCAGATCCTGACAAAAAGGCCTGCCGAAAACGGCAGGCCTTTGCACAGGTGTCAACGAGTGAGGACGGGCAGCGTGTGCCCCGGATCAGATGATGCGTTTGAGCAGGATATGAGCCCTGACCCTGTGGATCCGGGCCAGCAGCTTGCGCACCTGTTCCGGGTAGTCCTTGATCTGCTCAATCTGATCGAAGTGGCTGATCCGCTTGGTGTTGGCGAGTATGTTCTCCCGCTCCCCGTTGAACTGGGCACGCAGGTGATGGCGACGATCGTACACCAGCAGACCGTTCTCCAGATCCAGCGCCCAGGCGCGGGGGTTCAGGTTGTTGCCGGTGAGCAGCGCCCACTCGTCATCCACGAAGATCCCCTTGAGGTGGTAGGAGTTGCGCTCGCAGCACCACAGCATCAGGTTGAGACGGCCGGCATCGATGTGATGCTGGTTGCGCTCGGCAAACTTGCGCAGATTGGTCTCGTACAGATAGGGCAGGCCGCCTATGGTGGAGAATTTCTCCTCCGGCGGGATGAAGAAGTCGTTGGCCGTCTTGTCACCCACCACTATGGTCACCTTGCAGCCGCGCTTGAGCAGGGCCTCGATGTCCTTGTTCAACTCCTTGGGCGGGTTGAAATAGGGGGTACAGATGAAGATCTCCCGCTCGGTGGCGCGCACCAGGGTACGGATCATCTTGTTGAGCTGATTGCCCCGCTTGCCCAGCCCCGTCATCGGAGTGATAGCGATCTCCTGGCTGTTGACAGGCATGCTCTCGAAGCGGTACTGGCCCAGGCGCAGGCTGTGCTTGAAGCGGCGGATCGGCCCCTTCAGCTGCTTGGCAGTGGGGATGTCGCTGCGATCCAGCCGCTGCACAGCTTCGCTCTTGAGGAAGAGATCGTCCACATAGTGGACCATGCAGCGGGTCAGCTCTGGGCTGGTGATCTGGTGATAACGGTCGAAACGGTAGCGATCCTGCTGATGCAGATAGATGTCGTTGAGGCTGGCACCCGAGTAGAGCAGGGTGTCATCGAAGATGAAGCCCTTGAGGTGCAGCACGCCGAGCAGTTCGCGCCCCTTCACCGGCACGCCGTAGATGGCGATCTGGTGTTCGTGGCGGGCGGCCATTTCCTGATACATCAGGTGGTTGCCCCCCTGCTTGCCCTTGCCGATCAGACCGCGCTGGGCACGGTGAAAATCCACGAACAACTTGATGTCCAGGGCCGGGTTGCGCTGCTTGGCGGCGTAGAGGGCGGACAGTATCTCCCGTCCCGCTTCGTCATCCTGCAGGTAGAGGGCCACCAGATAGATGCGGTGAGTCGCGCTGGCGATGAGCGAAAGGATCCGGCTCTTGAAGTCCCGGGCGCTGTTGAGCACCTGAAACTGATCTGCGGCGACGGCGATCTGGGGCAGACGAGCCAACAGCTGTCGATAATGTGCCGATGAATGCATAGAGAAACCTGAAATCACTGCGTTAAGCGTTCCACTCGGAGCGATGGATAGGCGATTCTAGCAACCTCGACCTGTTAGCCAAAGAAAGAATCGTCATAAAGATGAAAAAGGCCTCACATCGGAGGCCTTTTTGACAGCGGTTATGTTCAAAGGAAGCTGTAGATAATCATCGCCATGACGCCGCCCGTGGTGCCTATGATGGTCTCCATCACAGTCCAGGTCTGCAGGGTCTGCTTCTCGGAGAGGCCGAGATAGCGGTTGGCCAGCCAGAAGCCGGAGTCGTTGACATGGGAGAGCACTATGGCCCCGCCACCAATGGCGATGGTCACGGCGGCCAGCTGGGCACCGTTCAGGCCGAGCGGCTCCAGCATGGGCAGCAGCAGACCGCAGGCGGTCAGCATGGCGACGGTGGCGGAACCCTGAATCACCCGCACCGCGGCCGCCAGTATGAAGGCCAGCGCGACTATGGGCAGGCCGGAATCCGCCAGCATGTTGCCAAGGGCGGCACCCACCCCGGAATCCACCAGTACCTGCTTGAAGACGCCACCGGCACCGGTCACCAGTATGATGACGCCGGCAGGCTGGATGGCGCTGTTGCAGACGTTCATCACCTCGTCACGGGACATGCCGCGGCGCACCCCCAGCAGATAGAAGGCGGCCAGACAGGCGACCATGATGGCGGTGAAGGGGTGGCCGACGAACTCCAGCCAGTTGTGCAGGGTGGATCCTGCCTCGACGAAGCGGCCGACTATGGTCTTGAGGCCAATCATCAGCAGCGGCAGACCGATCAGGCCCATGGCCAGTCCGAAGGAGGGGAGAGTCTTGCTATCGTCATGGGCGCTGCTCTGGGCATCGGCAGGGAGCGGCACATCCACCACCTTGCTGATCAGGTCGCCGAACAGCGGGCCCGCCAGGATCAGGGCCGGCACGGCGGCGATCAGACCGAACAGTATCATGTAGCCAAAATCGGCCCCCAGCTGGGACGCCACCAGAATGGGGCCTGGCGCGGGGATGAGGAAGGCCTGGCAGGTGGCGATGCCCGCCAGCAGCGCTATGCCTATCTTCACCACGCTGCCGCCGCCACGGCGGACAATGGCAAAGGCCACCCCGATCAGCAGCACTACGGCGACGTCGAAGAAGAGCGGCAGAGCGCAGACGAAGCCAGTCAGTGACATGGCCCAGTTGGCGCGCTTGACGCCGAAGGTACCGAGCAGGGTATGGGCTACCCGGTCGAGGGCGCCGGTGACTTCCATCACCTTGCCAAACATGGCGCCCAGTGCCACCACCACGGCGACGAAGCCCAGGGTGCCACCCATCCCTTTCTGGATGGTAGTGGCGATCTCCGCAGGGTTCATGCCGGCGGCAAGGCCGGCCACCATGGAGACCAGAATGAGGGAGACGACCGCGTGCAGGCGGGCCTTCATCACCAGAAAGAGCAGCAGCACTATGGAGCCCGCGGCCGTCATGATCAGGGAGAGGTCAGACATTGTTGTGCGTTCCTTGTTCCAAGTTCAGTATCGACACCCTGCTGATCCGTCAGCAGACCATATCTTTATGATTTATTTAGATTTATGGCCAGGGCTCAAGGTCGATTGCCCAGGTGACTGTGAGTTCGCTCAGTCTGTGGCAGACTTCACATTTTTTGTTGTTACCGGTAACATGTTACCGGTAACGTGCTAAGTTAGAACCCATCAGCAGCACGATTTTTGAAAAATGGGATAGAGGTCAAACAATGGCGGGCAAGAGCATTATCGTGATGGGTGTGTGTGGTAGCGGCAAGTCCAGTGTCGGCCTCAAGGTGGCCCAGGCGCTGGGTGCCAAGTTCATCGATGGTGATGACCTGCACCCCAGAGCCAATATTCAGAAGATGGCGGGTGGCAACCCCCTCAACGATGAGGATCGTGCCCCCTGGCTGGAGCGGATCCGTGATGCGGCTTACAGCCTGGAACAGAAGAACGAGGTGGGCGTGATCGTCTGCTCGGCCCTCAAGAAGCAGTACCGCGACCAGATCCGCGATGGCAATGAGTCAGTGCATTTCCTGTTTCTGGACGGTGATCAGCCGCTGATCCTCGAACGGATGCGGGCACGCAAGGGCCATTTCATGCGGGAAAGCATGGTACAAAGTCAGTTCGATACGCTGGAACGCCCAGATGGCGAGGCCGGTGTATTTCACATCGATATAGACGGCACCTTCGAGCAGGTGGTTGATCGGGCCGTCACAGCATTGGAGCAAGCCCAATGATCCATCAGGTTATTTCCAGCGTCACTGCCCGCATTCGCGAGCGCAGTGCCGCCCGTCGCCAGGCTTTTCTGGCCCGCATTCAGCGCCAGGCCGAGCAGGGCAAGACCCGCGCCGCCCTGGCTTGCGGTAACCTGGCCCACGCCGTGGCCGCCTGCAGCAGTGACGAGAAGGGTCGTATCCTCGACATGACCCGTGCCAACGTCGGCATAGTCACCGCCTACAACGACATGTTGAGTGCCCATCAGCCCTATCAGGGCTACCCGGACATCATCAAGGCCGCGCTGGCCGAACTGGGTCACAGCGCCCAGGTGGCGGGTGGCGTACCGGCCATGTGCGACGGCGTGACTCAGGGTCAGCCGGGGATGGACATGTCCCTGTTTTCCCGCGATCTTATCGCCCAGGCGACCGCGCTCTCCCTCTCTCACAACACCTTCGACGCCACCCTGCTGCTCGGTATCTGCGACAAGATAGCCCCGGGCCAGATCATGGGGGCCCTCTCCCACGCCCACCTGCCCACCGCCTTCGTGCCGGCCGGCCCCATGGCCAGCGGCATCAGCAATGACGACAAGGTGAAGGTGCGCCAGCAGTACGCAGCCGGTGAACTGGGCCGCGACGCCTTGCTGGAGATGGAGTGCGGCGCCTATCATGCGCCGGGCACCTGTACCTTCTACGGCACTGCCAACACCAACCAGCTGGTGTTCGAGGCCATGGGCCTGATGCTGCCGGGCTCCGCCTTCGTCCATCCTCACAGCGAGTTGCGCCACGCGCTCACTGAAGAAGCCGCCCGTCGCATCAGCGCCATGATCCCTGGCTCTCCTGCCTACCGCTCCTTGAGCGAGGTGCTGGATGAGCGCGCCCTGGTCAACGGTCTGGTGGCCCTGCTCGCCTCCGGCGGCAGCACCAACCACAGCATCCACATGGTGGCGCTGGCGCGGGCCGCCGGCCTGCACCTGACCTGGGACGACATCAGCGATCTCTCCGATGTGGTGCCGCTCTTGGTACGCATGTACCCGAACGGCCCGGCCGATGTGAATGCCTTCGAACAGGCGGGCGGCGTGCCCGGCCTGATGCGTCGTCTGGCGCAAGAGGGGCTGATCCACATGGATGCCACCCCTGTGTTTGGCGAGATGCAGGATTACCTCAGCCGTCCCGCTCTGGTGGATGGCGAGCTGGTGTGGCAGCCGGTGGGTGAAAGCACGGATCCGAGCGTGCTGTCGCCGACCGGCTCCGTATTCCAGGCCACCGGCGGCACCAAGCTGCTGGCGGGCAATCTGGGCCGCGCCGTGGTCAAGGTCTCCGCCGTGGCGCCCGAGTATCGCGTTATCGAAGCGCCCGCCCGAGTTTTCTCCTCCCAGCACGCTGTGGAGGCGGCCTACAAGGCTGGCAGCCTCAATCAGGATGCCGTTATCGTGGTGCGCCACAACGGCCCGGCGGCCAACGGCATGCCTGAGCTGCACAAGTTGATGCCTGTGCTCGGCAACCTGCAGAAGGCGGGCCACAAGGTGGCGTTGGTTACCGATGGCCGTCTCTCAGGCGCCTCCGGCAAGATCCCGGCGGCCATCCATGTCACCCCGGAAGCGCTGCACGGCGGCGCCATCGGCCTGTTGAAGGATGGCGATCTGCTGCGGGTGGACGCGGTAAACGGTCGCCTCGATTGCCTGACCGATTTGAGGGGCCGCACCCAGGCCGAGATTGACCTCACTCTGGAACAAGAGGGGTGGGGACGTGAACTGTTCAGCGTGATGCGTCGCGCGGTATCGAGCGCCGAGTGCGGCGCCACCATCTTTGATTAAGGAAGCGTTATGCAAAACTGGAAAGTGACCCCCGCCGAGGTGTTTGCCGCCTCCCCGCTGGTTCCCGTCATGGTCATAAGCGACTTGGAGCAGGCCCTGCCGATGGCCAAGGCGCTGCTCGATGGCGGCATCTCGGTATTCGAGATCACACTGCGCACCCCGGTGGCGCTCGATGCCATCGCCCTCATCGCCAAGGCGATGCCGGATGCCATGGTCGGTGCAGGCACAGTGCTCAACTGCGCGCAGTTTGACGCAGCCGTGGCCGCCGGTGCCCGCTTCGTCATCTCCCCGGGGATGACACCGGCGCTGCTGGCCCATGCGGCCAACAGCACGGCGCCCTTGATACCGGGTGTTGCCACCGCCTCCGAAGTGATGCAGGCGCTGGAAGCAGGCTACGACCATCTGAAGTTCTTCCCGGCCGAAGCGAACGGCGGCACCAAGGCGCTGGCTGCCATCGCAGCACCGCTTCCCCAGATCAAGTTCTGCCCCACCGGCGGCATAGGCCCGAAGAACGTGGCCGACTATCTGGCGCTGAAATGCGTCGCCACCGTCGGCGGTTCCTGGATGCTGCCGGCCGATGCGGTCAAGAGCGGTAACTGGGAGGAGGTGACTCGCCTCTCTCGCGAAGCGGTCGAGCTAGTTAAACGCTAAGCGCGCGTTCTTTATAAAAAAGAGCAGGCCACCCCGGGGTGACCTGCTCTTTTTTTGCCTTTGAATCAGGAGGATAAATCGGCTGGCGTTTCGGATCAGACTGCTTCGCGTGCGTACCGTCAGGCTTTGACCCTCCCTTTGCGCAAGCGTCAGCCCAGGCTCTCCCCGACATAGAGGGAGAAGCCCATGTCCTTGCGAGTGTCGGGCAGCGGCTGGCCGCTGAGTCGGGCCAGCAGCATGGCTGCCGCCTCACGGCCTATCTCCTTGCGTGGTGTGACGATACTGGCCAGCTTGGGGGTCATGGCATGGCCTATGTCGAGGGCGTTGCTGCCGGCGATGGCGATCTGCTGGGGCACGGGTATCCACTTGGCCTGGCACTGCAGCAGGGCACCAACCGCCAAGTCGTCATTGGTACAGAAGAGGCCATCGAGGTCGGGATAGCGCACCAGCGCCTGATCCAGCAGTTGCCCACCCAGGGTGAAGCTGGAGGATTGCTCGGTCAGCAGGTGCTGACCGGTCAGGCCGAAATCGGCCATCGCCTGGTAGTAACCCTCCATCCGCAGCTGGGTGCGCACGTCGAGCCGCGCCCCCAGGTAAACCAGCTTGCGTCGGCCCCGGCGCAGCATCTCTGTTACCATGGCCCGGGCGGCAGCCCTGTGATCCATCCCCACCACCATGTCGATGGGGGCTTGAGGCAGATCCATGGTTTCCACCACGGGAATGCCGGCGGTAGCGATCATCTTGCGGGTGCGCTCCGTGTGCTGGCTGTCGGAGAGGATCAGGCCGTCCACGTGATAGGAGAGCAGGGAGGCCACCTGCTCCTCTTCCCGTTCCGGGCTGTAGCCGTAGTGGGCCAGCAGGGTCTGGTAGCCGGCGGGCCGGGTCACCGACTCTATGCCGTGCACCACGGCGGAGAAGACCTGGTTGGAGAGGGAGGGGATCAGGATGCCGATCGCCTTGCTGGTGGCGTTGGAGAGAATGTCCGGCGCCCGGTTGGGGATATAGCCCAGCTCTTCCACTGCGGCGGCGATCCGCTCACGGGTGCCCTCGGCCACGGCGTGGGGATCGCGCAGATAGCGGCTGACGGTCATCTTGGTGACCCCGGTCAGGTCGGCTATGTCCTGCAGGGTAGGGCGGCGTTTGCGGGTGTCGTTCATCTGGGGATCCGGCAGGAATGTTACACGTAACATTACCGTTTTTGTTTAACAAAGTCAGCATATGACGCCATCAGTAGAGGATGACTCGGATGATCAAGGGCAAGTGCTTCGAGGGGAAGCGTTTCGAACAGCAGGATGTGGAAGAGGAACAGTTTGATGGTTGCCGCTTTGTCGACTGCAACTTCTCCTGGCTGGACTTGAGCGAGAGCCGCTTCGTTGACTGCACCTTCTATGAGCGGGAGCGTGAGCTGGGCTGCCAGTTGCAGGGTTGCGACCTGCGGGAGGCGAGCTTTCTGCGCTGCGATCTGACTCTGGCAGATCTCAGCCGCAGCCAGTGCCTGGGGCTGGAGATGCGCGACTGCCAGGCCATGGGCATCAATTTCGCCCACGCCAGCTTCGCCAACCAGATCACCGTCAAGAGCTACTTCTGCGAGGCGCATCTTACCGACAACAACTTCAGCTACGCCAACTTCGATGGCTGCCTGCTGGAGCGCTGCGAGCTCAGCGGCAATCGCTGGCAGGGAGCCAGCCTGCTGGGGGCCTCGCTGGCGGGATCCGATCTGAGTGGATCCGAGTTTGGCCAGATAGACTGGGCCAGCTTCAACCTGCAGGGCTGTGATCTGCGTCAGTGCGATCTGCCCGGGCTGGATCTGCGCCGGATCAACCTGGACGGCGTACAGATCAATGAAGAGCAGCAACAGGATTTGCTGGAGCAGATAGGTCTGGTGGTGTTTCCTTGAACGTTTCGGAAAAGAGGTAAATTTCCACCATCTGGCACTGAGCTGCGGTGAATGCTGCGATCAAAAAAGCCTGCGTAATGCAGGCTTTTTGTCATTTTGGCTGACCGGTGATCAGTCGGCTCTTGGTCAATCCCCTTTGAAGGGGATCAATGTATTATCCGGCATATATGATCAGCCCTTGGCCAACCATTTGGTCGGGTTGATGGCCTCGCCCTGATAGCGGATTTCGAAGTAGAGGCCGGGTCTGTCCTGGCCGCCACTGTCACCGACCAGAGCCACTGGTTCGCCCTGTTCCACATTCTGGCCAACCTGGCGCAGCAGCGACTGATTGTGACCATAGAGGCTCATATAGCCACGGCCATGGTCGATCACCAGCAACATGCCGAAACCGTCCAGCCAGTCGGCGTAGACTATCTGGCCCGGTGCGACCGCCTTGACCTGGGTACCTTCACTGGCACCGATCAGGGTGCCCTTCCACTTGAGCTGGGCGGTGCGTGGCGAGCCATAGGAGATGAGGATGGGCCCCTGCACCGGCCAGCGCAGGCTGCCGTTGGTCTTGAGACCGCCGTAGCCGCCACTGCTTGCCTTGGCGCTGCTGCTGCGCGCAGCGGCTTGCTGATCAGCCACCCTGTCTTGTTGTTCGGCGACTCTCTGCTGCTCGGCGGCGAGTCGTTGCTGCTCGCCGACCTTCTGTTGTTGAGCCGCGATCCGCTGTTGTTCTGCAATCCGCTTCTGTTCGGCGGCCAGTCGTTGGGCCTCCAGACGGCGCTGGCGTTCCTGCTCGGCTTTCAGCTTGGCCAGCCGTTCCCGCTCGGCCCGTTCGCGACGCTCCTGCTCTTCCCGCTGGCGGCGAAGCTCTTCCAGCCTGGCTTTCAGGGCTTTTTCCGCCTTGACCAGCTTGGTCAGCTTCAGCTCGTCGTTTTGCACCGATTGTTGCAACTGGTTGCGCACCTTGGCACGGCTCTGCTGGCTGGCCAACAGGCTCTGGTGATGCTGTTGCTGTTCGCTCAGCAAGGATTGCAGCTTGCTCTCGGTCTCTTTGGTGGCCTGCTGGTTTTTGGCCAGCTTGGTGCGGGTCGCGCGCAGGGCTTCGATGGCCTCGATGCGGGCCTTGTTGAGATAGTCGTAGTAGTCGAGAGAGCGGCTCAGTTTGGCCGGATCCTGCTGGTTGAGCAGCAGTTTGAGGTAATCGTGGTTGCCCGCCTGGAAGGCGCTTTCCGCCTGCTTGGCCAGCAACTGCTTCTGATGCTTTGCCTGTTGTTCCAGATCCAGCTTGTCCTGTTGCAGGCTTACCAGCTTTTGCTGGTTTTTTTTCAGCTGTTGCCTGGTCTGCTCGAGCTTGGCGGCGGCGGCCGAAATGGCCTGCTCGTCAGCCTTGAGCTGAGTATTGAGTTTGGTCAGCTCTTGCTTGCTGAGCTTGATGGTTTTCTGCTGTTCCTTTATCTGGGACTGCATGGTGCCGAGCTGCTGGTTGGCAGCCAGGGCCTTGCCCGCGATAAACGACAGGCAAAAAAACAGCGCGCCGGCCAACAGGCCGACGCGACTGGTTTTGTTTGAAATAACTTCGCATCCCCGCATGGGGAAGGATTATTTCAGAATCATCAGGGGCTTGCCAGTCATTTCCGGCGGCACAGGAAGACCCATCAGGGTCAGCATGGTCGGGGCCAGATCGGACAGTTTGCCACCTTCAAGCACCTCGGCCTTGCGACCGAAATAGATGAGGGGAACCGGCAGGTTGGTGTGGGCTGTGTGAGCCTGACCGGTCTCTTCGTCCAGCATCTTCTCGGCGTTGCCGTGGTCGGCGGTGATCAGGCATTCGCCGCCTACTTCGGCCAGGGCCTCGGTGACGCGACCGACGCAGTGGTCAACGGCTTCACAGGCTTTGACGGCCGCATCGAATACGCCGGTGTGGCCGACCATGTCGCCGTTCGGGTAGTTGCAGATGATGGTGTCGTACTTGCCGCTCTTGATGGCTGCGACCAGCTTGTCGGTCAGCTCTTCGGAGCTCATTTCCGGCTGCAGGTCATAAGTCGCCACTTTCGGGCTGGCAACGATCTCGCGGTCTTCACCGGTGAAGCAGGACTCTTCGCCACCGTTGAAGAAGAAGGTGACGTGGGCGTACTTCTCGGTTTCGGAGATGCGCAGCTGGGTTTTGCCCTGCTTGGCCAGCCACTCACCCAGGGTGTTCACCAGGGCAGTCGGCGGGTAGGCACAGGCAGTTTTGATGTCGGCCGCGTATTCGGTCAGCATCACGAAGTTCAGCGCAGGGGTGGCCGCACGGGCAAAGCCGGTGAAGTCACTGTCAACGAAGGCGCGGGTGATTTCACGGGCGCGGTCGGCACGGAAGTTCATGAAGATCAGGGCATCGCCATCCTGCATGGGGGCGGCAGCACCGATGCGGGTGGCCTTGACGAACTCGTCGTTTTCGTCGCGGGCATAGGCAGCGGCCAGGGCTTCGCTGGCGCTGTCGGCGGTGAACTCGCCCTTGCCCTGAGTCATCAGGTCATACGCTTGCTGCACGCGATCCCAGCGGTTGTCACGATCCATAGCGAAGTAGCGGCCGATCATGGAGGCGAAACGACCCTTGCCCAGACGGGCAAACAGGGCATCGAACTGTTCGATGGAGGACTGGGCGGAGCGCGGCGGAACGTCGCGGCCATCCAGGAAGGCGTGGAAGTAGATCTGCTCGGCGCCACGCTTGGCGGCCATCTCGATCATGCCCATGATGTGCTCTTCGTGGCTGTGTACGCCACCCGGGGACATCAGACCCATGATGTGAACGGCTTTGCCTTTGGTCACGGCAGAATCGACAGCCTTGGCCAGTTCGACGTTCTGGAAGAAGTCGCCGTCCTTGATCTCTTTGGAGATGCGGGTCAGCTCCTGATAGACGATGCGACCGGCACCTATGTTGACGTGGCCCACTTCGGAGTTACCCATCTGACCATCCGGCAGACCCACATCCAGGCCGGAGCCGGAGATCAGGGTGCTGGTGTAGTCACGGGCGAGACGGTCGAGGTTGGGAGTCTTGGCGGCAGCGACGGCGTTGTGCTCTTGCTTGGTGCTGTAGCCCCAACCGTCCATGATGACCAGAACCAAAGGTTTCTTAGCTGTTGACATAAGGCTATGTCCTCTCGGATAGGAATGAATTGCGGGAAGTGAAACTAGCGTAATATTACTACATCTGCCGAAATAGTCACCTGATAGCCAAGCCCTTGCCAACACCCGCTGCGGACTGTTGCCAGCCTGTTTCCCCTTTGTCGCCGGCTTGTCCCCTCACTCGACGAATCCTCGCCCCAAGGGACTGGATGCCACTTTTTATTCCGATCCGTTATGGGGGGCCCGCCTGATGGGAGCCCGCTCCCGCTTTGCCGCCAAGATGGCTGATCTTGGTGGGGTCACCATGTATACTCGGGCCCTTGTCTTGGTCCCTGGATAGTAGAAGATGCAAGAGTATTTGGATTTTGCGGCCCGTAACCCGCTGCTGACCGCAGCCTGGTTCGGCCTGGCAGGCACCCTGGTTTACACCAGCGTGCGTGCTCGTTTTTCTCCGGTGAAGACGGTGAACAACCACACGGCTACCCTGCTGATCAACCGTGAAAATGCCACCGTGGTGGATATTCGCAGTCAGGAAGAGTTTGCCAAGGGTCATCTGGCCGGTGCCCAGCACCTGCTGCTCAGCCAGATCCAGAGCAATAATCTGGGCCCGGTTGAAAAGCATAAAGATGCCCCCATCATAGTGGTGTGCGAGTCGGGGATGACCGCTGGTGGCGCGGGTCGCCAACTGAGCAAGGCCGGTTTCAAGCAGGTGTATGTGCTCAGCGGTGGCATGGCCCAGTGGCGTGCAGATAATCTGCCGGTGACCAAAAAACGCTGATTTAAGGGCCTGCGCCCACTCATTATCTTAAAAAGGAATCAAACGAAATGGCTGACGAAATCAACAACCAGGAAGTGCAACCGGAATTCCACATCCAGCGTGTCTACACCAAGGATGTCTCTTTCGAAGCCCCGAATACCCCGCACATCTTCCAGAAAGAGTGGCAGCCGGACGTTAAGCTGGACATGGACACCAAGACCAACATCCTGGCTGATGGCGTGTACGAGGTTGTACTGACCCTGACCGTGACCTGCAAACTGGAAACCGAGACCGCTTTCCTGTGTGAAGTGCAGCAAGCCGGTATCTTCACCATAGGCAACCTGCCGGAGCCGCAACTGGCTCATTGCCTGGCCGCCTTCTGCCCGAACATACTGTTCCCGTATGCCCGCGAAGCCGTGGCCAACATGGTGAGCAAGGGGTCCTTCCCGCAGCTGAACCTAGCACCGGTCAACTTCGATGCCCTGTTTGCCCAGCACATGGCGCAAGCACAGGCCCAGCAGGCGACTGCGGAAGCCTGATAATGGCTGACCAGATCGCTATCTCGGTCTTGGGGGCGGGGTCTTATGGCTCCGCCCTTGCCATTTCTCTGGCGCGCAACGGTCATCCGACCTTGCTGTGGGGTCACGACCCTGCCCATGTCGCCGAGCTGGAACACGACCGCTGCAACAAGGCCTTTTTGCCTGATGTCCCTTTTCCTGCGGATCTGCAACTGACCGCCGATTTGCAACGGGCGGTACAAGCCGCACCCGTCCTGCTGCTGGTGGTGCCAAGCCATGTGTTCGGCCAGGTGCTGAGCCAGGTCAAACCCTTCCTGCGCCCCGATACCCGTATCGCCTGGGCCACCAAGGGGCTTGAACCTGACAGCGGCCGTCTGCTGCAGGATGTGGCCCGTGATGTGCTGGGGGAGACTATTCCGCTGGCCGTGATCTCGGGCCCCACCTTTGCCAAGGAGCTGGCCGCCGGTCTGCCGACCGCCATCTCGGTGGCGTCGACTCACGACGACTTTGCCGATGAGCTCTCCCATCTGCTGCACTGCGGCCGTTCGTTCCGGGTTTATACCAATCCGGATTTCGTCGGCCTGCAACTGGGTGGTGCGGTCAAGAACGTCATCGCCATCGGTGCCGGTCTCTCTGATGGTCTGGGCTTTGGCGCCAACGCAAGAACCGCGCTCATCACCCGGGGTCTGGTGGAGATGCAGCGTCTCGGTGCGGCGCTGGGTGCTGATGCCAAAACCTTCATGGGGATGGCGGGGCTCGGGGATCTGGTGCTGACCTGCACCGACAACCAGTCCCGCAACCGTCGTTTCGGTCTGGCTCTAGGTGCAGGCAAGGCGGTGGAGACTGCCATGGCCGAGATCGGCCAGGTGGTGGAAGGTTATCGCAACACCAAGGAGGTGCATCTGCTGGCGGCCCGTTGTGGCGTCGAGATGCCCATCTGCGAGCAGATCTTCCAGGTGCTCTACCAGGGCAAGAACCCGAAAGAAGCCGCGATTGCTCTGCTCAGTCGGGACAAGCGCGACGAATAAGCCTCATCCGTTTGCCGGATAGCAAAAGGCCCTGCCAGATTGGCGGGGCCTTTTCATGTGCGGTCAGAGGGGATCAACCCTGATGGATGATCGCCACTGGCACGGGATCAATAGTAGGAGTGATCGCCGCGCTGGTGCTCGGTGGCATCTTTGACGCCGTTGAGCTCGCCAGGGAATTTTTCCAGCAGCTGCTTCTCGATCCCCTCTTTCAAGGTGTAATCGACCATGGAGCAACCGTTGCAACCGCCGCCAAACTGCAGGATGGCCAGCTTGTCTTCGGTCAACTCGACCAGAGTTACCTTGCCACCGTGACCAGCCAGCATGGGGTTGACCTCGGACATCAGCACATATTCAATGCGATCGATCAGCGGTGCATCGTCGGCCACTTTGCGCATCTTGGCGTTGGGGGCTTTGAGGGTGAGCTGGGAGCCCATCTGATCGGTGACGAAGTCGATGGTGGCATCGACCAGGTAAGGGGCGCTCAGAGGATCAACCAGGCAGTCGAATCCGCTGAAAGGCAGGTGTTGATCTTCCGGATCCACCGCGTCGGGCGGGCAATATGATACGCCGCACTCGGCATTCTGGGTTCCCGGATTGACCACAAACACCCGGATATTGGTGCCATCAGGCTGTTTTTCCAGCAGTTTACGGAAATGGGCCTGGGCGGTGTCGGAAATGCTGATCATCACTATCCTCATAAACCTGAGTGTACGACTAGGGTATTCATGATAACTCGCTTGGCAGTGCTTGGGTAGCATGCAGATGGCGCTTAACATATGTCAAATATACCTATGGCAGCCTGATGTGGCTGAGCCTGCGGTATGGATACCTAGGGTCATTTGAGATGTTTTAGCGTACGGCAAATGGCCCACACTTCCACTTTTTCGATGCCGCTCTCATGCAGCAAGCGGGTGAGCTGGCCCGCCGTCGCCCCCGTGGTTACCACATCGTCGAGCAGGGCCACATGCTGATAGTGATGGGAGCGAACGTGAAAGGCGCCCCGCAGATTCCGCCGCCGCTGACCGGCACTGAGCCGGGTCTGTTGCGGGGTTGCCTTGGTGCGACTCAGCAACTGCTTATCGCAAGGAATGCCGGTGATCTGGCTGAGGGTGGTGGCTATCTCTTCAGCCTGATTGAAGCCGCGCCACCACTGCCGCCACCAGTGCAGGGGAACAGGGATGATGACTTCTGGGAGCTCGTCGCTTTTCAGATGATCGGCCAGCAGGCGTGCGAGCAGTGGCGCCAGCAGGATCTGGCCGGCGTATTTCAGCTGGGGAATGAGCATGGGGTAGGGGGCCTGATAGTCGCCAATGACCTGCAACCGCTCCCAGGGTGGTGGCCTGCGCTGGCAGCGGCCGCAGATCAGCTCCTTATCTCCTATGTATTCCGGCAAGGGGGCCGCGCACAATGTGCATCTGGGGTAGGACTGGTACAGGGCTTGTCGACACCAGCTACAAAGTAGTGGCTGGCTATCACAAGCTTGCAGGCAGAGCAGACAGCTGCCCTGCCAGTCGGCGTGGCTGCCAAGGATCGGACTTGCTTTGGCTAGCAGCCGCTTTAACATGCTGACCCCAAGAGAATGAACAGGGATCTTGAGTCTAGATGAGCGTATCGGTAGAACGATTTGGTCAGGGACCCGATCTGGTGCTGTTGCACGGATGGGGCATGAATGGCGCAGTCTGGCATGGTATTGCCCAGCAGTTGGCGGCACATTATCGGCTGCATCTGGTGGACTTGCCCGGGTTTGGCAACAGTCCGCTGCGCGAGGGGAGTGATTATTCATTGCCCTGGCTGGCAGAGCAGATTGCCACCGTCTTGCCGCAGAAGTGCCATCTGCTCGGCTGGTCCCTCGGTGGTCTGGTAGCAAGCCAGCTGGCCTTGACCCAGCCTGAGCGACTTCATTCGCTTATCACTGTGGCCAGCTCTCCCTGTTTCATGGCCCGGGATGAGTGGCCAGGTATAGCTCCCAAGGTGCTGACCGGTTTCAATCAGATGTTAGCGGGAGACTTCAGACAGACCATAGAACGCTTTCTGGCGATCCAGGCCATGGGCAGCGAGCATGCCCGTGATGATATCCGTCAGCTGCGCCACTGGCTGGCAGAACGTCCCGCCCCTCAGTTTGCTGCGCTGGAGGCAGGACTCGGTTTGCTGGCAGATGTGGACCTGCGCGATGAGTTGCTACAACTGAGCCTGCCATGGTTGCGCGTCTATGGCCGGCTGGATTCCCTGGTGCCTAAAGCCTCCATTGCGCTGCTGGATGAGCGCTACCCAGCCAGCCACAGCGTGGTGCTGGAAAAAGCCTCACACGCACCCTTTATTTCCCATCCCCAACAGTTCATTGAAATCGTTCGACATTTTGTTGGTTGAAAAACAGACGATTTACTTCATTAATCCTCTGGCGTGACGGATAATTAATCCAACGTCAGAGGAGAGTTGTCATGCGCATAGATTCTGCATTGAACAGCGGAGTACAAGGGTTTCAGCGAGCGGAGCAGATTGCCGACAAGGCATCCAGCCAGATTGCCCGGCTCAACACGCCGAGTGGCGATCAGGTGCAGTTGCCTGACGAACTGGTCAACCTCAAGGTGGCCGAGGTGCAGGCTGGTGCCTCTGCCAAAGTGATCCAGACTGCCAGTGACATGATGGGTACCCTGATCGATATTCGGGTCTGACATGAACATCAATGTCAGTCTGCCGACCCTTATTCCTAATCAGCTGCAACCGCAGACGGAATCGGCACGCACTGACAATCGCCGTGCAGCACTCATCCCCCAGACTCGTCAGAGCGAGGCATTCAATGCCGAGCCTGAAGTCGGCTCGCAGAAAGACAAGTCCAAGACCAGCCAGGCCAATGCCACTCAGACCTCTCAGCAGACGCGGGAAGGGTCACAGACCAGCAACCCGCAAACGCCCGTGGATAATCGCTTTGTTGAAGCCACGGGTGAGGATGGCCAGCGCAACAAGCAACAGCAGGATCCCAAGCAGCAGGAGCAGCAACAAAAGCAGGAGCTGCAGATCAAGGAGCTGGTGGACAGGGATCAGGAGGTTCGCACCCACGAGCAGGCTCATCAGGCTGCAGGCGGCCAGTATGCCAGTAGCCCTACTTATCAATTCTCGATGGGACCGGACGGCAAGCGTTATGCCACTGGTGGTGAGGTTTCCATCGACATCGGGACTATCCCTGGTGATCCCGAGGCCACTATTGCCAAGATGCAGCAGGTACGGACTGCCGCTCTGGCGCCTGCCGAGCCTTCCGCACAGGATCTGAATGTGGCCAGAAGTGCCGCAGCCAAGGAGGCCCAAGCCCGCAAGGCAATGATGACATCCAGCTCCCAGTCAGGCGCTACGTCTGCTGATGGTGCACGGACCGGCGTGTTGAACACCTATATGGAACAACGTAATCAGGTCATCGCCCAGCGATATCAACAGGCGGTCAGGCCAGCGCAGCAGCAGGGTCTCAGCCTCAGCGTCTAGGCACACTACTTTTCCCCGATTTTTCTATCCCGCCCCGGGTTTTTGCAACTAATCTGAGGGGTAATCCCATTCATCCTCACAGGAGTCGCCATGCACTTTGATGAAGTCAAACCGGAAGATTTTGCCACCTTCTCCCGTGTTCCCCCTCCTCACCTTCAGATGGAACAGTTCTTGATGCAACTCGGTGGCGGCGGGACTGAAGGGACCCATTTCAAGAAGAAGGTCATGCTGGCGGCCGGCTGGAGCCACACCGGCGTCGTTTCTTATGGCAAGTACCCACAGGAAGCCTGCAAGGCATTCAATCGGCTGCGGGAGGTGCTGGTACAGCATCAGGATCCGGAAGGTATTCTGGCTACCCTCAGTCAGTAAGCCAGGCCTTGTAAAAAGCCCCTCGCGGGGCTTTTTTCATTTCTTGGTTTTGGAGAGAGCTGCAGCAAACGCACTGCCCATGGCGCCCCCCATGGGCGCTGCCTGACGGGGCTCGTTTCTTGGTTTGGCACTGCCAGCGTTGCGTGGCTCGGCAGGCTTGCGGGCCGGTTGTCCGGCTTTTTCGTCCAGCCGCATGGTCAGGCTGATCCGCTTGCGCGGGGCATCGACCTCCAGCACCTTGACCTTCACTATGTCCCCCGCCTTGACCACCTCGCGAGGATCCTTGACGAAACGATCCGTCAGGGAGGAGATGTGGACCAGCCCATCCTGATGGACACCGATATCGACGAAGGCGCCGAAGTTGGTGACGTTGGTGACCACCCCTTCCAATATCATCTCTGGCACCAAGTCGCTTATCTTCTCCACCCCATCCTTGAAGGTGGCGGTCTTGAACTCGGGGCGCGGGTCGCGGCCCGGCTTGTCCAGCTCGCCTATGATGTCGGTGACAGTGGGCACGCCGAACTGCTCATCGGTATAGTCAGCCGGCTTCAGGCTGCGCAGCAGGCTGCCGTTGCCGAGCAGGCTTTCAACTTGCTGCTGGAGTTGCGCCAGGATCCTTTCAACCACAGGGTAGGATTCCGGGTGTACCGCCGAGCTGTCGAGAGGATTGCTGCCCCCGCGAATACGCAGAAAACCGGCACACTGCTCGAATGCCTTGGGACCGAGCCGGCTCACCTTCAGCAACTGCTGGCGGCTCTGGAAGGCGCCGTGCTCGTCCCGATAGGCGACGATATTCTGGGCTAGTGTCTGGGAGAGACCGGAGACCCGAATCAGCAGAGCGACCGAGGCTGTATTCACATCCACCCCGACTGCGTTCACGCAATCTTCGACCACGGCATCCAGCCGCCGTGCAAGCTGGCTCTGGCCTACGTCGTGCTGGTACTGGCCCACACCGATACTCTTGGGATCGATCTTGACCAGCTCGGCCAGGGGATCCTGCAGGCGGCGGGCGATGGAGACGGCGCCACGGATAGAGACATCCAGATCCGGGAATTCCTGGGAGGCAAGCTCGGAGGCGGAGTAGACAGAGGCGCCCGCCTCGCTGACCACAACCTTTTGCACCTTGGCTGCGGAGTAGCGCTCGAATAGTTCGCTCACCAGCCGATCGGTTTCCCGCGAGGCGGTGCCGTTGCCGATGCTGATGAGCTCCACCTTGTGCTTCTGGCACAGCTCGCTAAGGGTTTTGAGGCTCTGATCGACCTGTTTCTTCGGCTCGAACGGGTAGATGGTGGCGTGATCGACCAGCTTGCCGGTGGCGTCGACCACGGCCACCTTGACTCCGGTACGGATACCCGGATCCAGCCCCATGGTGCAGCGCATGCCCGCCGGGGCTGCCATCAGCAGATCCTGGAGGTTCATGGCGAATACCTTGATCGCCTCCTCTTCTGCCGATTCGCGGATCCGGCCGATCAGCTCGGTCTCCATTTGCAGCGACAGCTTGATCTTCCATGTCCAGCTCACGACACCTTGCAGCCACTTGTCGGCCGGACGGCTTTGCAGATTGAGTTTGAGGTGGTGGGCTATGATGCCTTCACAGGGGCTGGCGCCCTCGTCTTCACCTGTGACCAGCGCCAGATTGAGAACCCCCTCATTGCGCCCGCGCAGCATGGCCAGTACCCGGTGGGAGGGAGCCTTGTGCAGCGGCTCGTCATGTTCGAAGTAGTCCTTGAACTTGGCACCTTCTTGTTCTTTGCCTGCCACCACGCGAGCGCGCAGAGTGGCGTTGTGCCACAGATAGTCCCGCAGTTTCTCCAGCAGGTCTGCCTGCTCGGCGAAGCGCTCCATCAGTATGTAGCGGGCTCCATCAAGGGCTGTCTTGCTGTCTGTGATGCCTTGCTCGGAATTGAAGAAGCCGGCAGCGGCCTGTTCGGGATCCCGCATCGGGTCCGTGAGCAGCAGGGTCGCCAGTGGCTCGAGCCCCGCTTCTATGGCCATCTGTCCCTTGGTGCGACGCTTGGGTTTGTAAGGGAGATAGAGGTCTTCCAGCCGGGTCTTGCTGTCGGCGCCATTCAGCTCGCGGGTCAGCTCAGGGGTGAGTTTGCCTTGCTCCTCGATGGAGCGAATGATTACCTGGCGCCGATCCTCCAGCTCGCGCAGATAACCAAGGCGGCTCTCCAGGGTGCGTAGCTGGCTGTCATCCAGGCCACCAGTCACCTCTTTGCGGTAACGGGCGATAAAGGGTACTGTCGAGCCTTCATCCAGCAGGCGCACGGCTGCCTGCACTTGTTCCGGACGGGCATTCAGCTCACCGGCAATCTGTCTCTCTATTACATGGCTGTGCATCGGGGATCTCTGTGGTCGCTTCTATCCAACTGGCCTGGGTGGCGTCGACTTGCTGCTGGGTATATTGCCTGCCAGCAGGTCGCGTCTCTATGCCATGGGGATGTGCATCATGGCGTGTACCGAGAGTGCCACCGAGATCGGTTTGCGCCATAAGGCGCCAAATGTGAGCACTATATGGGGTCGCGCGACTGTATGCCACCCTGGCGAAATGACGTAAATGGCTGTTGAGCCCAAGGGAGAGGGAAGAGACCGAGCGATCCGCTCCCCGTCATGGAAGAGAAGATGTCCGGGAGGGAAGAGCACTATGCTGACCTGGATGGCGGGGAGGACAAGTCTCACCGGCTGTGTCATTTGGGATAGCTGATGTCATTGATATACCAGCAGGCGTCACCGACTGGCGTAGGTACTATGGCCTCATCCCCAACCTCTTTCTTGAGCAGGGCGCGGGCCATGGGAGAGTCGATGGAGATGTAATCCTTGCGGCCAAAAATTTCGTCATAACCGACGATGCGAAAGCGCTTGGTATCCCCCTCTTCGTTTTCCACCTCGACCCAGGCGCCGAAGAACACCTTGCCCTCCTGGGCGGGAGCATAATCGACGATCCCCAGCTCCTCGAGGCATTTGCGCAGGTAACGCACCCGTCTGTCGATCTCCCGCAGCCGCTTCTTGTTGTACTGGTAGTCTGCATTCTCGCTGCGATCCCCAAGGCTGGCGGCCCAGGCCACCTTGCGCGTGGTCTCGGGGCGCTCTTCGCGCCACAGGAAATCGAGCTCTTCTTTCAGCTTGTTGTAGCCTTCGCGGGTGATGAGCTTGGTCTTCATGGATTTCAGGTACCTGCGTCAATGTGGGCTGATGAGCCTCTTATGGCTCGGCGGATCTTAGTCGCTGCCATTTCTGTGTCGAGCAAAAACTGCGTCGTTATCAGGGGGCAGCATGGTCGGCAGGTGCTGACGGCAGAGGGATCAAGGGATGCCATGGGCAATAACCGGTAACATATTTATGCTTTGCCGTTGGGGCCTCGAGCTCTAGTATTGGCAACATATCGAGAGGAGAGGCAAGCAATGAGTCAGCAATACAAGGTTCTGGTCGTCGACGATGATTTGAAATTACGCTCCCTGCTGGAGCGTTATCTGACCGAACAGGGATTCGTTGTTCGGGGCGTCGCCAATGGCGAACAGGCTGACCGCCTGCTGACCCGTGAAAACTTCAGCCTGATGGTACTTGATCTGATGCTGCCGGGGGAGGATGGGCTTTCTATCTGTCGTCGCCTTCGTGAAGCCGGCAACCAGATCCCGGTGCTCATGCTGACCGCCAAGGGGGATGAGGTGGACCGCATCGTCGGGCTCGAGATGGGGGCTGATGACTATCTGCCCAAGCCATTCAACCCCCGTGAGCTGCTGGCGCGGATCCGTGCCGTGCTGCGCCGGCATACCGTCGAACTGCCAGGCGCGCCTTCGACCGCCGAGAAGATGGTGACCTTCGGCAGCTATCAGCTCAACCTGGCGACCCGGGAGCTCAGCCGTGATGGCGAGCCCGTGGCCCTGACCAGTGGTGAATTTGCCGTGCTAAAGGTGCTGGTCAGCCACCCTCGTGAGCCTCTCTCCCGCGACAAGTTGATGAATCTGGCCAGAGGGCGCGAGTACACGGCGACCGAGCGCAGCATAGACGTGCAGGTCTCCCGCTTGCGCCGCCTGCTGGAGCAGGACCCGGCCCAGCCTCGTTATCTGCAGACCGTCTGGGGCCTGGGTTACGTCTTCGTGCCGGACGGTGATGGCGAATGAAAAAAGTGGGCAGCATGTTTTCTCGCATGCTCTGGTTTTTGGCCGCCGTGCTGGTGGTCTATCAGTTTGTCTCCTATGTCACCTTCTACAACTATCTGCTGGCACCCACCGTCAAGCAGATCAGCCACCTGCTGGCCAATCAGGTCAAGCTCATCTTCCCGGTCGAAAGCAATCAGCTGGCGCTGAGCGAGGATGCCGAAGCACTGGTCTATGTCGCGACCGGCAGTGACCTCTACACCCAGACGGAGGCCGAACAGCATGGGCTCAACGACTCCAAGCCCTATACCTATCTGGAAGAGAGCATCAGTCGTGAACTGGGTGGCAAGACCAAGGTGCGGGTCGAGATCCAGGATCACTACATCATCTGGATCCAGCCGCCGCAGGCCAATCAGGTGTGGGTGCGTATCCCGCTGACCGAGATCGAAGATGACGATATCGAGCCGCTGATCCTCTACATGAGCGTGCTGCTGGTGGTCACCCTGTTTGCTGCCTGGCGTTTTGCTCGTCAGCTGGTGCGTCCGCTGGAGGATCTGGAGGCCGGCGCCGTAGCCGTGGCGCGCGGCAACTTTCCCGATGCGCTGGGGGAACAGGGGTCGCGGGAGGTACGCCGACTGACCCGGACCTTCAATCATATGTCGAGCTCCATCAAACGCTTGATTGAGGAGCGCAATCTGATGATGGCTGGGGTCTCTCATGACTTGCGCACACCGCTGACCCGCATCCGGCTGGCGACCGAAATGATGTCGTCCGGGGATGAGTATCTCAAGGAGAGCATCAACGCGGACATCGACGAGTCCAACGGCATCATAGATCAGTTCATCGACTACATTCGTCCGGACGAGGGACTGGATACCCAGCAGATCGATCTGACTCAGCTGATCCACGACGTACTGCTGATGCAGACCGATCAGGGATTGGAGGTTGACCTCGAATTGCCGGAAGAGGCTGTGAGAGTGGCCTGCAATCCCATCAGTATTCGCCGTATTCTCAACAACCTGTCAGGCAACTCGCTGCGCTATGGCGCGAGCAGGTTGCACGCCGAGCTCAAAGATGATGGTCACTGGGTGCGGTTACGGTTGTCGGACAATGGTCCCGGCATCCCCGAGCAGGATTATTACCGGGTGCTCAAGCCCTTCACTCAGGGCAACGAGGCTCGCACCGGCAGTGGCAGCGGCCTGGGATTGGCCATCGTCGCCAAGATCGTCTCCCAGCATCACGGCACCATCCGGCTGGGACGGGCCGAGCTGGGGGGCTTGTTGGTGGAGGTCCGGCTTCCCAAGAACCAGCCACTGGAGTGGATGGATTGAGAAAAGGGCGTATCTGTGGATACGCCCTTTTGCATTATCAGGCTTGCGGCTCAGCTCCCTTGCGATAGCGCTTGCCATATTTCAGCTGCTGGATCAGCAAGGCGGCGACGATCAGCCCCAGTCCTATGGGGGTTGCCGGGTGTATTATCTCGCCGATCAACAGGTTGAGCAGCACCAGGGAGGCGAACGGCGAGATGAAGATGAGGTTGCTTATAGGGGCCGTGTTGGTGGCATGGCGCAAAGCCATTAGCCAGAGCACGAAACCGAAGCCCATCTCGAAAAGGCCCACATAGATGGCGCCGACCCAGCCTTGCCAGGCTGTCATGGCGAAATCGGAGAGCAGCCAGGTCGCCGCGACAATAAAAGGAAGGCTGATGATAAAGCCGAGCAACAGGCTGACGATGGGGTCTCCCTGATTGCGGGTGTTGAGGATCCAGTAACTGGCCCAGATAAGCGTCGATACCAGCGCCAGCGCGACCCCGAGCGGGCTGTCGAATTGCAGGCCGAACACATCCCCCTTGGTGGCGATCACCAGGGCACCGAAGTAGCCCAGCACTATGGCCACTCCATCGCGGCGGCGCAGTTTCTGGCCGAGAAAGGGGACTGCCAGCAGACTGAGGGTGATGGCCCAGGTGTAGTTGAGAGTCTGTGCCTGCTGGGCGGGCAGCAGATCATAGGCTTTGAACAGCAGCAGGTAATAGAGGAAGGGGTTCAGCACACCCAGGGTCAGGTAATAGAAAGGTCGGGCCTTGATGTAACTCCGTAGCAGCGGCAGTTTACCCTGTTTGGCGACTATCGCCGTCAGCGTGAGGGTCGAGGTGAAGGCAGCTACAAGCAGCAATTGCACCGGTTCAAAGTAGGCGAGGGAGATCTTGAAGGCGGTGGCGACTGTCGACCAGAGGGCAACGGCGCAGAGTCCATACTGATAGGCTTTTTTTTGATCTTTGAGCATTGGATGTCGTTCCACTGACAGAGGCAGGCGCACAGTCTACCAGCCTGTTTGTAACATTGTCGTTACCCCGAGTTGGCAAGGGGATGAGGTGTCGCCGGCGAGATCCATCTGTCACATAAAACTGCGCACAATCTGTTCGCCCTCCCTTGCGCAAATTTGAAAAATCCGTATAATCCCCTCCGCTTACCAATGAGGTAAGCCAGACGATATGTCTGCTGCTGAGTTGTTCGTTTACGGATGACCAGCCATACAGTCCTCCCGATATGGGGGGAAACGTGAAAAATCACACCTCTGGCGGGAGTAATCTCGGTCGGGCGGTGTTGGTTTATGTTCTTTTATCTATTGGAGCTCTGTCAATGCAGAACCAAAGAATCCGTATCCGCCTGAAGGCTTTTGATCATCGCCTGATTGATCAATCCACTGCGGAAATCGTTGAAACTGCAAAGCGCACCGGCGCGCAGGTTCGCGGTCCTATTCCGCTGCCGACTCGCAAAGAGCGCTTCACCGTCCTGATCTCCCCGCACGTCAACAAAGATGCGCGTGATCAGTACGAGATCCGCACTCACAAGCGTCTGGTAGACATCGTTGAGCCGACTGACAAGACCGTAGACGCCCTGATGCGTCTGGATCTGGCAGCTGGTGTAGACGTCCAGATCAGCCTGGGTTAATTACGGAAAGAGGTTGATAACAATGACAATCGGTCTTGTAGGTCGCAAAGTGGGTATGACTCGCATCTTCACTGAAGATGGCGTTTCTATCCCGGTGACTGTTATCGAAGTTGAAGCTAACCGTGTAACTCAGGTCAAATCTGTAGAAACCGACGGCTACAACGCTATTCAGGTTACCACTGGCGCCAAGAAAGCCAGCCGTGTGACCAAGCCGGAAGCTGGCCACTTCGCCAAAGCTGGTGTAGAAGCCGGTCGCGGTCTGTGGGAGTTCCGCCTGAACAACGGTGAAACTTTCACTGTTGGTAGCGAGCTGAAAGTAGATCTTCTCGCTGACGTTAAGATGGTAGACGTTACCGGCACATCCAAGGGTAAAGGTTTTGCGGGCACTGTAAAGCGCCACAACTTCCGCACCCAGGATATGACCCACGGTAACTCCTTGTCTCACCGCGCTCCGGGTTCTATCGGTCAGAACCAGACTCCGGGTCGTGTATTCAAGGGCAAAAAGATGGCTGGTCACATGGGTGCTGAGCGTGTAACGACTCAGAACCTGGAACTGGTTCGTGTTGACGCTGAACGTAACCTGCTGCTCATCAAAGGTGCAGTCCCAGGTGCAACCAACGGCAACGTGATCGTCAAACCTGCCGTCAAAGCGTAACGTCTGAGGAGATAGTAATGGAATTGGTAATGAAAGACGCCAAGAGCGCTCTTGAAGTTTCCGAGACTACCTTCGGGCGCGAATTCAACGAAGCTCTGGTTCACCAGGTCGTCGTTGCATATGCCGCAGGTGCCCGTCAGGGTACTCGTGCGCAGCTGACTCGCTCTGAAGTGTCTGGTGGCGGCAAAAAGCCGTGGCGTCAGAAGGGTACTGGTCGTGCCCGTGCTGGCTCCATCCGTTCGCCCATTTGGCGTTCCGGTGGTGTGACTTTTGCTGCTAAGCCGCAAGATCACAGCCAAAAAGTAAACAAGAAGATGTACCGCGGCGCTATCCGTAGCATCTTGTCCGAGCTGGTACGTCAAGAGCGCCTGATCGTTGTCGAGAAATTCGGCATCGAAGCGCCGAAGACCAAAGAACTGATCGCCAAGCTGAAAGAGATGGAACTGACTGACGTTCTGATCGTGACAGCTGAAGTCGATGAGAACCTGTTCCTGGCTGCTCGCAACCTGTACAAAGTTGACGTGCGTGACGTTGCCGGTATCGACCCGGTCAGCCTGATCGCTTTCGACAAGGTTCTGATGACTGCTGAAGCAGTTAAGCAAATCGAGGAGATGCTGGCATGATCCGCGAAGAGCGTCTGTTGAAAGTTCTGAAGGCTCCGCATATCTCTGAAAAGAGCACCATGGTCGCCGAGAAGCAGAACACTATCGTGTTCAAAATTGCTGTCGACGCCACCAAGGCGGAAGTCAAAGCTGCAGTTGCGAAACTGTTCGAGGTCGAAGTTGAGACCGTCCGTACCCTGAACATGAAGGGTAAAACCAAGCGCTCAGGTGCACGCGTAGGCCGTCGTTCCGATTGGAAAAAGGCTTATGTGACCCTGAAAGCTGGTCAGGACATCGACTTCATGGGCGCAGCCGAGTAAGAGGAGTTCTGAAAAATGGCAATCGTTAAGTGCAAGCCTACTTCTCCAGGCCGCCGCCACGTCGTTAAGATCGTCAATCAAGAGCTGTACAAGGGTAAGCCCTTTGCCGCTCTGCTGGACAGCAAGAGCAAGTCCGGTGGTCGTAACAACAACGGTCGTATCACCACCCGTCATATCGGTGGTGGTCACAAGCAGCATTACCGTATCGTCGACTTCAAACGTGACAAAGACGGTATCCCGGCCAAAGTAGAACGCCTGGAATACGATCCTAACCGTACCGCTAACATCGCACTGGTGTTGTATGCAGACGGTGAGCGTCGTTACATCCTGGCTCCGAAAGGCCTGAAAGCTGGTGACGCGATCGCTTCTGGTGCTGATGCAGCCATCAAGGTAGGTAACACCCTGCCGATGCGCAACATCCCGGTTGGTTCTACTGTTCACGCCGTTGAGATGAAACCTGGTAAAGGTGCCCAGCTGGCTCGTTCCGCTGGTACTTTCATCCAGATCCTGGCTCGTGAAGGTAACTATGTAACTCTGCGTCTGCGTTCCGGCGAAGTACGTAAAGTTCTGGCCGAGTGCCGCGCCACCATCGGTGAAGTCGGTAACTCCGAGCACATGTTGCGTCAACTGGGTAAAGCCGGTGCCAACCGCTGGCGTGGTATTCGTCCGACCGTTCGCGGTATGGCGATGAACCCGGTCGACCACCCGCACGGTGGTGGTGAGGGTCGTAACAAGGGCATGCAGCCTGTGTCCCCATGGGGCCAGAAGGCTAAAGGCTTCAAGACCCGTAAGAACAAGCGTACCGACAAGTACATCGTACGTCGTCGTAACAAGTAATTGTTAACATAGAGGAATCACCATGCCACGTTCTCTCAAGAAGGGTCCATTTATTGACCTGCACTTGCTGAAGAAGGTAGAGAAAGCGGTGGAAAGCGGGGATAAAAAGCCGGTTAAAACCTGGTCCCGTCGTTCAATGATCATCCCGAACATGATCGGTTTGACCATCGCTGTCCATAATGGTCGTCAGCACGTTCCGGTTTTCGTTACCGAAGAAATGATCGGTCACAAACTGGGTGAATTCGCACCGACTCGTACTTATCGCGGCCATGCTGCTGATAAGAAGGCTAAGAAGCGCTAAGGGATAAATGATGGAAGCTATCGCTAAACACCGTTATGCCCGTACTTCTGCCCAGAAAGCTCGTCTGGTAGCCGATCAAGTACGTGGTCTGTCTGTAGACAAGGCTCTGAATATCCTGACCTTCAGCCCGAAAAAGGCTGCAGTGCTGGTTAAGAAAGTGCTGGAATCTGCCATTGCAAACGCTGAGCACAACGAAGGCGCTGATATCGATGCGCTGCGTGTTGCTACTATCATGGTCGACGAAGGTCCCTCCATGAAGCGCATCCGTCCGCGTGCCAAAGGTCGTGCGGATCGTATCCTCAAGCGTACCGCTCACATCACTGTAGTGGTATCCGACGCTAAGGCTGGGAGATAAGCAATGGGTCAGAAAGTACATCCTAATGGCATTCGCCTGGGTATTACCAAGCCTTGGAATTCTACCTGGTTCGCGAACACCAAAGACTTCGCTGACAACCTGTACAGCGATTTTCAAGTACGCCAGTTCCTGACCAAGGAACTGAAAAATGCGTCCTTGTCCAAGATCACCATCGAGCGTCCGGCCAAGAGCATCCGTGTGACCATTCACACCGCTCGTCCGGGTGTTGTGATCGGTAAGAAAGGCGAAGACGTTGAGAAACTGCGCAAAGCTGTCGCCGTGATTACCGGCGTGCCTGCTCAGATCAACATTTCCGAAGTCCGTAAGCCGGAGCTGGATGGCAAGCTTGTTGCTGACAGCATCACTTCCCAACTGGAACGTCGCGTAATGTTCCGTCGTGCTATGAAGCGCGCCGTACAGAACGCAATGCGCCTGGGTGCCAAGGGCATCAAAGTGGAAGTGTCTGGTCGTCTGGGCGGTGCTGAAATCGCGCGTACCGAATGGTACCGTGAAGGTCGTGTGCCGTTGCACACCCTGCGTGCCGACATCGACTACGCAACTTCTGAAGCCCACACCACTTACGGTGTGATCGGCGTTAAGGTTTGGATCTTCAAGGGCGAAGTTCTGGGTGGTCTGGCTGCAGTCAATGCTGCCGCTGCTCAAGAGCAAGCTCCTGCAAAGCCCAAGCGCGATAACAAACGCCGCGGTAAGTAAGGAGATTCGGTAAATGTTGCAACCAAAGCGTACTAAATTCCGCAAGACCCATAAGGGTCGCAACCGCGGTCTGGCCAACACTGGTAACGAAGTATCCTTCGGTACCTTTGGCCTGAAGGCGACATCTCGTGGTCAACTGACTGCTCGTCAAATCGAAGCAGCCCGTCGTGCCATGACCCGTCACGTTAAGCGTCAAGGCAAGATCTGGATCCGTGTGTTCCCGGACAAGCCCATCACCGAAAAGCCTCTCGAAGTTCGTATGGGTAAAGGTAAGGGCAACGTGGAATATTGGGTCTGCCCGATCCAGCCTGGCAAGGTTCTGTACGAGATGGACGGTGTACCTGAGGCTCTGGCGCGTGAAGCGTTTGCCCTGGCCGCAGCTAAGCTGTCTGTTCAGACCACTTTCGTAATTAAGACGGTGATGTGATGAAAGCCCAAGATCTGCGTCAAAAGAGCGTCGATGAACTGAACCAGGAGCTGCTGGGCCTGCTGCGTGAGCAATTCAACATGCGCATGCAAGCGTCCACTGGCCAGCTGGCTCAGACTCACACTCTGAAACAAGTGCGTCGTGACGTCGCACGTATCAAGACTGTACTGACTGAGAAGGCAGGTGCGTAATGACTGACAAGATCCGTACTCTGCAAGGTCGTGTAATCAGCGACAAGATGGAAAAATCCATCACTGTTGCTATCGAGCGCAAGGTAAAGCACCCGATCTACGGTAAGATCATCAAGCGCACTACCAAGCTGCACGTACATGATGAAAACAACGAGTGTAAAGCTGGCGATCTCGTGGAAATCCGCGAATGCCGCCCGCTGTCCAAGACCAAGTCCTGGACCCTGGTTGCGATCTTAGAAAAGGCCTAATCGGTACTTTGTAGTCCAAACGGCCCCTTAGCGGGGCCGTTTGTTTTTTAGGCTACCTTTTCTCAAAATCATGTGTTATAGTTTCGCGCCTTTTGAAGGCAGCCAGATCCCGAAAGGGATAAGAAGTAAACAAAGCGGAGCACTAAAATGATCCAGATGCAAAGTATGCTGGGTGTAGCCGACAACTCCGGCGCTCGCAGTGTAATGTGTATTAAGGTTCTGGGTGGCTCGCACCGCCGTTATGCCGGCATCGGCGACATCATCAAAGTTTCCATCAAGGAAGCCATTCCTCGCGGTAAAGTGAAGAAAGGTGATGTATATAACGCGGTGGTCGTACGCACCCGTAAAGGCGTTCGTCGTCCGGACGGCTCAGTCATCCGTTTCGACAACAATGCGGCTGTGTTGCTTAACAACAACCAACAGCCAATCGGTACTCGTATTTTTGGCCCGGTGACCCGTGAACTCCGTAATGAGAAGTTCATGAAGATTGTGTCCCTGGCACCCGAAGTACTGTAAGGAGTCGAACGATGGCAGCTAAAATCCGTCGCGAAGACGAAGTGATTGTTCTTACCGGCAAAGACAAGGGCAAGCGTGGCAAAGTCACTCAAGTCCTGGTAACCGAAGGTAAGGTTCTCGTTGAAGGCATCAATCTGGTGAAGAAGCATCAAAAGCCGGTACCCGCACTGGGTCAGGCTGGCGGCATCATCAGCAAAGAAGCCCCAATGGACGTTTCTAACGTAGCGCTGTTCAACTCTGCCGCTGGCAAGGCTGATCGCGTTGGTTTCCGGATTGAAGACGGCAAAAAAGTTCGTTTCTTCAAATCCACCGGCGAACTTGTGAAGTAATTGGAGTTTAACGATGGCGAAACTGCATGATTACTACAAATCCGATGTAGTAAATGAACTGGCCAAACAGTTCGGTTACAAGACTATCATGCAAGTCCCTCGGATCGAGAAAATCACCCTGAACATGGGTGTTGGTGAAGCGATCTCTGACAAAAAGCTGTTGGAAAATGCCGCTGCCGATATGGCTGCCATTTCCGGTCAGAAGCCGCTGATCACCAAAGCTCGCAAATCTGTTGCGGGCTTCAAGATTCGTGAAGGCTACCCGATAGGTTGTAAAGTAACCCTGCGTGGCGAGCGTATGTGGGAGTTCCTGGAACGGCTGATTTGCATCTCCGTACCGCGTATCCGTGACTTCCGTGGCCTGAACGCTAAAGCGTTCGACGGTCGTGGTAACTACTCCATGGGCGTGCGTGAGCAAATCATCTTCCCGGAAATCGACTATGACAAAGTCGATCGCGTCCGTGGTCTGGATATCACCATCACCACTTCCGCGAATACCGATGAAGAAGGCCGTGCTCTGCTGGCTGCCTTTAACTTCCCATTCCGCAAGTAAGGTTAGGGTTATGGCTAAAACATCCATGAAAGCACGTGAAGCAAAGCGTGCGAAGCTGGTAGCCAAGTTCGCCACTAAGCGAACCGAGCTGAAAGCTATCATCGTTGATATGAACGCTTCTGAAGAAGCGCGTTGGGATGCTGTACTGCAACTGCAACAGCTGCCCCGTGATTCCAGTCCGTCCCGCCAGCGTAACCGTTGCAATATTACTGGTCGTCCGCACGGTTTCCTGCGTAAGTTTGGTCTGTCTCGCATCAAGGTGCGTGAGCATGCCATGAAGGGCGAAATTCCGGGCCTGAAGAAGGCTTCTTGGTAACGAATCTCGGGAGTTAGACTTATGAGCATGCAAGATCCGATCGCGGATATGCTGACCCGCATCCGTAACGGTCAGGCGGCGAGCAAAGTTGCGGTTTCCATGCCTTCTTCCAAGCTGAAAGTGGCTATCGCCAAAGTGCTGAAAGAAGAAGGTTACATTGCTGGCTACTCCGTAGCTGGTGATGTGAAGCCGGAACTGGAAATTGAACTGAAATATTTCCAGGGCAAGCCAGTTGTAGAACTGATCCAACGCGTGAGCCGTCCCGGCCTGCGTATTTACAAGCGCACTACTGATCTGCCGAAAGTTATGGGCGGTCTCGGTGTTGCTATCGTGTCCACGTCTAAAGGTGTGATGACCGACCGTGCTGCCCGCAAGGCAAGCATGGGTGGTGAGATCATCTGCTACGTCGCTTAATAGGAGGTCGGAAATGTCTCGCGTTGCTAAGGCACCCGTCACTATTCCTGCTGGCGTAGAGGTGACTCTGAACGGTCAGGAACTGTCCATCAAAGGTGGTAAAGGTTCTCTGGTTCGTTCCATCCACGCCGGTGTAGAAGTGACCAAAGAAGACAATGTACTGAAGTTCGCCCCGCGCGACGGCATCGCTGGTGCTGACGCTCAGGCCGGTACTGCACGTGCATTGGCTAACAACATGGTAATCGGTGTTACCCAAGGCTTCGAGCGTAAGCTGCAGCTGGTTGGTGTAGGTTATAAAGCCTCCATCAAGGGCAATGCTGTCGCGCTGGCCCTGGGCTTCTCTCACCCGGTAGAGCATGCGCTGCCGGCTGGTGTCATCGCTGAATGCCCGACCGCTACAGAGATCGTTCTGCGTGGTGTGGACAAGCAGCTGGTTGGCCAGGTCGCCGCCGATATCCGTTCTTACCGCGCTCCGGAGCCCTACAAGGGCAAGGGTGTACGCTATGCCAACGAGCAAGTGCGTACTAAAGAAGCTAAGAAGAAGTAAGGTAACACTATGGACAAGAAAGCAGCTCGTCTCCGTCGTGCTACTCGTGCTCGGAAGAAGATGCAGGAACTGGGAGCTACCCGTCTGGTTGTTCACCGTACCCCGCGTCATATCTACGCGCAGGTTATCGCAGCCAACGGTTCCGAAGTTCTGGCCTCTGCTTCTACAGTAGAGAAAGCCATCAGTGAAGCTCTTAAATACTCCGGTAATGCTGATGCAGCTACCGCAGTAGGTAAAGCAATCGCTGAGCGTGCTATTGCCAAAGGCGTTCAGAACGTATCTTTCGATCGTTCCGGTTTCAAGTATCACGGTCGTGTAGCCGCTCTGGCTACCGCTGCTCGTGACGCTGGTCTTCAGTTCTAAGCTAGGAGTCGAAGATGGCTAAAGTCGAATCTCAAGCCGGCGAACTGCAAGAAAAGCTGATTGCAGTAAACCGTGTTTCGAAAACTGTTAAAGGTGGTCGTATCATGTCCTTCACCGCGTTGACCGTGGTGGGTGATGGTAACGGCCGTGTAGGTTACGGTTACGGTAAGGCCCGTGAAGTTCCGGCCGCTATTCAAAAAGCGATGGAACAGGCTAAGCGTAACCTGAGCAAGGTTGAACTGAACAATGGCACTCTGCACCACCCGGTGCGCGGTGTTCACTCCGGTTCCTCCGTGTTCATGAAGCCGGCCTCACAAGGTACTGGTATCATTGCAGGCGGCGCCATGCGTGCTGTTCTGGAAGTTGCTGGTATTCACAACGTGCTGGCTAAGACCTACGGTTCCACCAACCCAATCAACGTTGTTCGCGCAACTGTAGACGCTCTGGTACAGGGTCAATCCCCGGCCCAGATCGCTGCCAAGCGTGGTCTGCGCGTTGAAGAAATTCTGGGGTAATGCGACATGGCTAACACTGTAAAAGTAACTCAAACTCGCAGCTCTATCGGCCGTCTGCCAAAGCACAAGGCGACTCTGCGTGGTCTGGGTCTGCGTCGCATTGGTCACACCGTTGAGCTGGAAGATACTCCCTGCGTACGCGGTATGATCAACCAGGTTTATTACATGGTTAAGGTGGAGGGCTAAGCATGCGTCTGAATACTCTGTCTCCGGCCGCTGGTTCCAAGCCTGAAAAACAACGTCGTGGTCGTGGTATCGGCTCCGGCCTGGGCAAGACTGGTGGTCGTGGTGTGAAAGGTCAAACCTCTCGTTCCGGTGGCGGTAAAGTCCGCGCTGGTTTCGAAGGCGGCCAGATGCCTTTGAAAATCCGTCTGCCGAAGTTCGGTTTCTTCTCTCGCAAATCTTTGGTTTCTGCCGAAGTGCGTCTGAACGAAATCGCCATGGTAGAAGGTGATGTGGTCGATTTGAGCACTCTGAAGCAAGCCGGTGTTGTTACCAAGAACATCGTTTTCGCTAAAGTTGTTCTGTCTGGCAACATTGACCGTGCTGTGACCGTTCGTGGTGTGTCCGTCACCAAAGGTGCACGTGCAGCCATCGAGGCCGCTGGCGGTAAAATCGAGGAATAATCAGTACAATGGCTAAGAAACCAGGATTGGATGTTAAAGCACAGGGTGGTCTGAGTGAATTGAAGAGCCGTCTGCTCTTCGTTCTCGGGGCGATTATCGTTTTCCGTGCAGGCTCTTATGTGCCGATTCCTGGTATTGACGCCGCCGTACTGGCCGAGTTGTTCCAACAACAGAAGGGCACCATCATTGAGATGTTCAACATGTTCAGTGGTGGTGCACTCTCGCGTGCTTCTATTCTTGCGCTGGGGATCATGCCGTATATTTCGGCATCGATCATTATCCAGCTGCTGACTGTGGTTCACCCCGCTCTTGCTGAACTCAAGAAAGAAGGTGAATCTGGCCGTCGCAAGATTAGCCAATATACCCGTTGGGGCACGCTGGTTTTGGGAACTTTCCAGGCCATTGGTATTGCAACAGGTCTGCCGAATATGATGCAAGGACTCGTGACACATCCGGGTTTGGGCTTCTATTTCACGGCCGTTGTGAGTCTGGTCACCGGTACCATGTTCTTGATGTGGTTGGGTGAGCAGATTACCGAGCGTGGGATCGGTAATGGTATCTCGTTGATTATTTTCACGGGTATCGTTGCTGGTTTGCCGCATGCCATTGGTGCTACGGCCGAACAGGCACGTCAAGGGGAATTGCACATCCTGCTGTTGTTGTTGCTGGGCTTGATTGTTTTCGCAGTGACTTACTTTGTGGTGTTCGTGGAACGTGGTCAGCGTCGTATCGTCGTTAACTACGCCAAGCGTCAACAAGGCCGCCAGGTATTCGCAGCGCAAAGCACACACCTGCCATTGAAAGTGAATATGGCCGGTGTGATTCCTGCGATTTTCGCATCCAGCATCATCCTCTTCCCAGGGACCATTACCTCTTGGTTTGGTCAGGGTGAGGGCAAGGTCGCTGATATCCTGCAACAGGTCTCTATGGTCCTGCAGCCGGGTCAGCCCTTGTATGAGATGCTCTATGCAGCAGCCATTATCTTCTTCTGTTTCTTCTATACCGCGCTGGTGTTCAACCCCCGCGAGACAGCAGACAACTTGAAGAAGAGTGGAGCCTTTATCCCGGGGATTCGCCCGGGCGAGCAGACAGCACGTTACATCGATAAGGTTATGACTCGCCTGACATTGGCAGGTGCGCTCTATATAACCTTTATCTGTCTGGTACCCCAGTTCTTGATGACTGCCTGGAACGTACAGTTCTACTTCGGTGGCACCTCGCTGCTGATTATCGTGGTAGTTATCATGGACTTCATGGCTCAGGTACAAACCCATATGATGTCTCATCAATATGGCGACGTCCTGAGGAAGGCCAACCTGAAGGGCTACGGCCGCTAAAGGTCGGCGTAGTTACGGAGTTAAGCAATGAAAGTTCGTGCTTCCGTTAAGGCAATCTGCCGTAACTGCAAAATCATCAAGCGTCACGGTGTGGTGCGTGTGATTTGCAGCGAGCCAAAGCATAAACAGCGCCAAGGCTAATTTTTTACGGTTAGTACTTGCAACAAATAGTTGTGCTGGCTAATATAGCCAGCCAACTTTTGTTGTGTATTGGTTGACCGCCACGTATCCGCTCACGGGCTTTGTGGTGGTCGTAATCTACTATATGTAGGAGTGAATAGTGGCCCGTATCGCTGGCATTAACATTCCTGACCATAAGCATGCAGTCATTGCTTTGACTGCGATTTATGGCGTCGGTCGTACCCGCTCCAAGGCCATCTGTGCCGCAGCCGGTATCGCTGAGAATGTGAAAATTAAAGACCTGGACGAAGCTCAGATCGAGAGTCTGCGTGAACAAGTAGGTAAATTCACCGTTGAAGGTGACCTGCGTCGTCAGATATCCATGAACATCAAGCGATTGATGGATCTGGGTTGCTACCGTGGTTTGCGTCACCGTCGTAGCCTGCCTGTTCGTGGTCAACGTACCAAGACCAACGCTCGTACCCGTAAGGGTCCGCGCAAGGCTATCAAGAAGTAACGGGAAGGTAGAAAATGGCTAAAACTCCGACTCGTGCTCGCAAGCGCGTTAAAAAGCAAGTGAGCGACGGTATTGCGCACGTTCATGCATCTTTCAACAACACAATCGTGACCATTACTGACCGTCAGGGCAATGCTCTGTCATGGGCTACCTCCGGTGGTTCAGGTTTCCGTGGTTCCCGTAAGTCCACTCCGTTTGCTGCCCAGGTAGCTGCTGAGCGTGCTGGTGAGATCGCCAAAGAATACGGCGTGAAGAACCTGGAAGTCATGGTCAAAGGTCCGGGTCCCGGTCGTGAGTCTTCCATCCGCGCTCTGAACGCGGCTGGTTTCCGCATCACTAATATTACTGATGTGACTCCGATCCCGCACAACGGTTGTCGTCCTCCCAAGAAGCGCCGCGTATAACGCTGTTGCAACTTGGTCTAGGATTGTTGGAGAAAGAAGATGGCAAGATATATCGGTCCTAAGCTTAAGCTTAGCCGTCGTGAGGGCACCGACCTCTTCCTGAAGTCTGGTGTTCGTGCGATTGATTCTAAGTGCAAGATTGACACCGCCCCTGGTCAGCACGGTGCGCGTAAAGCGCGTCTGTCCGACTACGGTGTTCAGCTGCGCGAGAAACAAAAAGTTCGTCGTATCTACGGCGTATTGGAAAAACAGTTCCGCAACTACTACCGCGACGCTGCCCGTCAAAAGGGTAACACCGGTGAGAACCTGTTGCAGCTGCTGGAAGGTCGTTTGGACAACGTTGTTTACCGTATGGGCTTCGGCGCTACCCGTGCTGAATCTCGTCAGCTGGTGAGCCATAAGGCCATCATGGTAAATGGTCGCGTTGTGAATATTCCTTCTTTCCAGGTTTCCCCTGAGGACGTGGTCTGCGTTCGTGAGAAGGCTAAGAAGCAAGCGCGTATCAAAGCATCCCTTGAGGTTGCTGGTCAGCGTGAGAAGCCGACTTGGGTAGAGGTTGACACCGCTAAAATGGAAGGTGCTTTCAAGCGTCTGCCAGAGCGTTCCGACCTGTCTGCCGACATTAACGAACAGCTGATCGTCGAGCTTTACTCCAAGTAAAGCTAGCTTCTAAAGAGAGGACACAATGCTGGGTTCTGTAACAGATTTTCTTAAACCGCGGCTAGTTGACATCGAGCAAGTTAGCCCGACTCATGCGAAAGTGACTCTTGAGCCACTTGAGCGTGGTTTTGGTCACACGCTGGGTAATGCCCTGCGTCGTATTTTGCTGTCATCTATGCCCGGTTGTGCAGTTACTGAAGTCGAAATTGACGGGGTACTGCATGAGTACAGCAGCAAAGAAGGTGTGCAGGAAGACATTCTTGAAATTCTGCTCAACCTGAAAGGTATCGCTGTGAAGCTGGAAGGCAAGGACGAGGTAACTCTGTCCCTGACCAAGTCTGGA
>NZ_CP110645.1:262500-345000 GCF_028355655.1 Aeromonas salmonicida
TAGAAGCAGCCATCATTTAAAGAAAGCGTAATAGCTCACTAGTCGAGTCGGCCTGCGCGGAAGATGTAACGGGGCTCAAACCAGGCACCGAAGCCGCGGATTCACACTTATGTGTGAGTGGTAGGGGAGCGTTCTGTAAGTCTGCGAAGGTGTATCGAGAGGTATGCTGGAGATATCAGAAGTGCGAATGCTGACGTAAGTAACGATAAAGGGAGTGAAAAGCCTCCTCGCCGGAAGACCAAGGGTTCCTGTCCAACGTTAATCGGGGCAGGGTGAGTCGACCCCTAAGGTGAGGCCGAAAGGCGTAATCGATGGGAAGCAGGTTAATATTCCTGCACGACTTGTAATTGCGATGGGGGGACGGAGAAGGCTAGGTGGGCCAGGCGACGGTTGTCCTGGTGAAAGTGCGTAGGTGGTGTTTCTAGGCAAATCCGGAGACACAACACTGAGACACGAGACGAAGCCACTACGGTGGTGAAGCCATTGATGCCCTGCTTCCAGGAAAAGCCTCTAAGCTTCAGATTACAAGTCATCGTACCCCAAACCGACACAGGTGGTCGGGTAGAGAATACCAAGGCGCTTGAGAGAACTCGGGTGAAGGAACTAGGCAAAATAGAACCGTAACTTCGGGAGAAGGTTCGCTCTTGACAGTGAAGTCCCTTGCGGATGGAGCAGTTGGGAGTCGCAGTGACCAGATGGCTGGGACTGTTTATCAAAAACACAGCACTCTGCAAACACGAAAGTGGACGTATAGGGTGTGACACCTGCCCGGTGCCGGAAGGTTAATTGATGGGGTTAGCGCAAGCGAAGCTCTTGATCGAAGCCCCGGTAAACGGCGGCCGTAACTATAACGGTCCTAAGGTAGCGAAATTCCTTGTCGGGTAAGTTCCGACCTGCACGAATGGTGTAACCATGGCCATGCTGTCTCCACCCGAGACTCAGTGAAATCGAATTCGCCGTGAAGATGCGGTGTACCCGCGGCTAGACGGAAAGACCCCGTGAACCTTTACTACAGCTTGGCACTGAACATTGAACCTACATGTGTAGGATAGGTGGGAGGCTTTGAAGGCGCGACGCCAGTTGCGCTGGAGCCGTCCTTGAAATACCACCCTTGTATGTTTGATGTTCTAACGCAGGGCCCTGAATCGGGCTCGCGGACAGTGCCTGGTGGGTAGTTTGACTGGGGCGGTCTCCTCCCAAAGAGTAACGGAGGAGCACGAAGGTTGGCTAATCCTGGTCGGACATCAGGAGGTTAGTGCAATGGCATAAGCCAGCTTAACTGCGAGACGGACAGGTCGAGCAGGTACGAAAGTAGGTCATAGTGATCCGGTGGTTCTGAATGGAAGGGCCATCGCTCAACGGATAAAAGGTACTCCGGGGATAACAGGCTGATACCGCCCAAGAGTTCATATCGACGGCGGTGTTTGGCACCTCGATGTCGGCTCATCACATCCTGGGGCTGAAGTCGGTCCCAAGGGTATGGCTGTTCGCCATTTAAAGTGGTACGCGAGCTGGGTTCAGAACGTCGTGAGACAGTTCGGTCCCTATCTGCCGTGGGCGTTGGATGATTGAAGGGAGTTGCTCCTAGTACGAGAGGACCGGAGTGAACGAACCTCTGGTGTTCGGGTTGTCACGCCAGTGGCACTGCCCGGTAGCTAAGTTCGGAATCGATAACCGCTGAAAGCATCTAAGCGGGAAGCGAGCCCTGAGATGAGTCATCCCTGACCCCTTGAGGGTCCTAAAGGGCCGTTGGAGACCACAACGTTGATAGGCGGGGTGTGTAAGTGCAGCGATGCATTGAGCTAACCCGTACTAATTACCCGTGAGGCTTAACCATACAACACCCAAGAAGTGTTCTGGGCCTTGTAGCGAATGAACGAACTACTTACAAATTCAGTGATAGCGAAGCCAACAGGTAAATCGTTATTCACGTCAGCTTTCTAGATTAAGAATTTGCCTGGCGGCCATAGCGCCGTGGAACCACCTGATCCCATGCCGAACTCAGAAGTGAAACGCGGTAGCGCCGATGGTAGTGTGGCATTCGCCATGCGAGAGTAGGACACTGCCAGGCACCCAATTAAACGATGATGTGCAAAATCACGTCATTGGCCGAGAGGATGACACCTCGTTGAAACGGCAGACAATTTAGCAAAAAGCTAACCAGACAGCGGAGCGGTAGTTCAGTTGGTTAGAATACCGGCCTGTCACGCCGGGGGGCGCGGGTTCGAGTCCCGTCCGCTCCGCCATTAATTTGAAGGCCTTCCCAATCGGGAAGGCCTTTTTGCTTTTGCGATCCCTCAAGTTCATCCGCTTCAACCTTCTCAATATTTCCTTGGCTGTATCAATTCAATCCCATTCAAGGTCTAAGGCCTGCCTTTTTCGTTCCCTTCATACACCTCAGTAAAACACGCAGAGCCAGACTGTTGTCATGTCGGGGTGAGTCCATTCCACTCTGTGTTTCTGGCGGGCGGGAATATTGATGTGATCGCCCGGGCCCAGTTGTACCGACTGTTGTGCCTGAGTCTGGGGATCGACGAACAGCAGATTGGCTTCGCCCTGTACGACCAGGATCCACTCATGTTCATCTTGATCGTACCACTCTCCCGGTGCTGTCTGATGTCCGTGAGAGAGAATGCGCTCTATCCGCAGGTGGTTGGTACTGACCAGATCCTGAAAGAGTTCGGTAGGCAGTGGCGAGGGGATATCGTTCAGCAGATTGCGTGTGTGCATGGGTTCTCTCCCGTCTGGCTGTGCGAATGGGTTCTCTGCAGTATAGAAGTGTGTCTCCTGGGTGAAGGTGATAGCAGTAACAAGCTGGTATGCAAACTTGTGTCCGAACGAGAACGCTTTCCGCCATTTTGATGAAAAAGTCAGGGAATTCGCTGCAATTTCGACAAATTCTTGCTATTTTGCGCGCCACAAACGCAAACGATTTCCTTCACACTTTCAGGACATGTCATGGCAAAGCAAGATATGGCCGCCCAATCAGGGAACGGCGGCTTTTTGGACTCTTATTTTTCCATTTCCGCGCGCGGTAGCAGTGTGCGCCAGGAGCTGTTGGCAGGGCTGACTACCTTCCTTGCCATGGTCTACAGCATCATAGTGGTACCGAACATGCTGGGTGCTGCCGGTTTTGAGCAAGGCCCCGTCTTCGTGGCCACCTGTTTGATCGCCGCCTTCGGCTCTCTGCTGATGGGGCTGTGGGCCAAGCTGCCCATGGCTATCGGTTGCGCCATCTCCCTCACCGCCTTTACCGCCTTCAGTCTGGTACTGGGTCAGGGACTGAGCATTCCGGTTGCCCTCGGCGCCATCTTCCTGATGGGTGTGCTGTTTACCCTGATCAGCGTCACAGGCGTGCGCCAGTGGATCCTGGATAACCTCCCCTCCGGTATCGCCCACGGCACCGGCATCGGTATCGGTCTGTTTCTGCTGCTGATCGCTACCAACGGCGTCGGCATGGTGATCAAGAACGAAGGGGCCGGTCTGCCGGTTCAGCTGGGTGAGGTGACCTCCTTCCCGGTCATCATGACGGTACTGGGTCTGGCCGCCATCTTCGGTCTGGAGCGTCGCAAGGTGCCAGGCGGCATCCTGATGGTGATCGTCGCCATCTCTATCCTGGGACTGATTTTCGATCCCAAGGTGACCTGGCAGGGTTTCTTCGCCATGCCGAGCCTGACCGGCGAGAAAGGCTCTCTGGTTGGCAGCATGGATCTGCTGGGCGCCCTCAATCCTGTGGTCATTCCGACCGTACTAGCGCTGGTGATGACCGCCGTGTTTGACGCGACCGGCACCATACGTGCCGTAGCGGGTCAGGCGGGCCTTATCAACGAGCGTGGACACATCATCAGCGGCGGCAAGGCCTTGACTGCCGACTCCGTCAGCAGCATGGTCGCTGGCGTGGTGGGTGGAGCTCCGGCTGCCGTCTACATCGAGTCTGCCGCAGGCACTGCGGCCGGTGGCAAGACCGGCCTGACCGCAGCCTTGGTCGGCGTGCTGTTCCTGCTGATGATCTTTCTCTCGCCGCTCAGCTATCTGGTACCGGCTTATGCCACCGCACCGGCCCTGATGTACGTCGGCCTGCTGATGCTGGGTAACGTCACCAAGCTGGACTTCAGCGATTCGGTCGATGCCCTCGCTGGCATGCTGTGCGCCGTCTTCATCGTGCTCACCTGCAACATCGTCACCGGCATCATGCTGGGCTTCGTGGCGCTGGTCGTGGGTCGTCTGTTTGCCGCCGAGTGGAAGAAACTCAACGTCGGTACCGTCATCATTGCCGTGGCACTGGTGATCTTCTATGCCGGTGGCTGGGCCATCTAACCTGTCCACTTATTCCGGTTGTAGCGAAGGGCCCTGCGGGCCCTTTTTCATGGCTGTGAGGCCGCTAACAGTTTCTCGCCCGTTTGCCTCTCGCCGTTTCAGATTGAAACACCAATGGCCTTTCTCCTGTTTCAAATCCGAACCGAACCGGCCATCATTTTTCTCCCGATTTATCCCGTTAGACTGGCTCCATCAACCATTTGCCCACCCGTGTGGTGGCAAGCCAAGGAGTGAGCCATGAAGAAACTGATCAATGCCGTCGATGCCGTGGTCCGTGAACAACTGATGGGGATGGCCGCCGCCCACCCCGAGCTCAAGGTACGTATCGAACCCCACTACATCACCCGCGCCGATTCTCCAGTGATGGGCAAGGTCGCGCTGGTCTCCGGCGGTGGCAGCGGCCACGAGCCGATGCACGGCGGTCTGGTGGGCAAGGGGATGCTGGATGGCGCCTGCCCTGGCGAGATTTTTACCTCGCCGACTCCGGATCAGATGTACGAGTGCGGTCAGGCCGTTGATGGCGGCGCGGGCGTGCTGTTTTTGGTGAAGAACTACACCGGCGACGTGCTCAACTTCGAGACTGCGGTCGAGCTGCTGCATGGCGATGGCGTCAAGGTCGGCTTCTCGCTGATCGATGACGACGTGGCGGTGAAAGACAGCCTCTATACCGCCGGTCGTCGTGGCGTCGCCACCACAGTGCTGTGCGAAAAACTGGTGGGTGCCGCAGCCGAAGCGGGCTATGACCTGGCCCATTGCGAGGCACTGGCCCGTCGCATCAACAACCAGAGCCGCACCATAGGCGTCGCCATGCACGCCTGTACCGTGCCTGCCGCCGGCAAGCCCTCCTTCACTCTGGCGGACAACGAGATGGAGTTTGGCGTGGGCATCCACGGCGAACCCGGTATAGCGCGCCGCCCCTTCACCGACCTCAATACCCTGGTGGATGACATGTTCAGCGAGCTGGCGGACAACACCCCCTATGGCCGCACCCTGCGCCATTGGGACAGAGCCTCCGGCAGCTGGCAGGAAGAGCACACCTTCATCGAACCGCTCAACCGGGGCGATCGTGTCATAGCCCTGGTCAACAGCCTGGGCGGCACCCCGATTTCAGAGCTGTATGGCGTCTATGGTCGCCTCGCGGCCCTGTGCGAAGAGGCGGGCATCCATCTGGTGCGCAACCTGATAGGTCCCTACTGCACCGCCCTCGACATGACAGGTATCTCCATCACATTGCTCAAGGTGGACGACGAGCTGATGACCCTGTGGGATGCCCCCGTTCACACCCCCGCCCTGCGTCGCGGCTGCTAAGGAGCCCTTACTCTCATGCTAAGCAAACATCACATCGTCAATTGGCTGCTCGACTGCGAACACATCTTCACCGAGCAGCGTGACTACCTCACTGCGCTGGATACCGACATCGGCGATGGCGACCACGGTCTCAACATGCAGCGCGGCTTTACCAAGGTGGCCGAGAAGCTGCCTGCGGTGGCAGACAAGGATATCGGCCAGGTGCTGAAAACCACCGGCATGACCCTGCTCTCCTCGGTCGGCGGCGCCAGCGGCCCGCTCTACGGCACCTTCTTTATCCGGGCAGCGGCCAGTACCGACGCCTGCCAGAGCCTGAGCCTCAGCCAGCTATGCAAAATGCTGAGCGATGGGGTCGAGGGGATCGTCTCCCGCGGCCGTGCCGAGCCGGGTGACAAGACCATGTGCGACGCCTGGTGGCCAACACTGGCCGCCCTGCAACAGGCCCAGCAGCAAGATCTGCCCCTCAACGAAGCGCTGGACAAGGCAGTGGCAGCCGCCGCAGCCGGTACCGAGGCCACCATCCAGATGCAGGCCCGTAAGGGGCGCGCCAGCTATCTTGGCGAGCGCAGCATCGGCCATCAGGATGCCGGGGCCACCTCGACCCTGCTGCTGCTGACCGCCCTGCGTGACAGAGCGAGGTTGTGACATGATCGGAATCGTAGTTGTCTCTCACAGCGCCATACTGGCGGCCGGCTTGAAAGCGCTGGCCGACCAGCTCGGCAGCCCGGCCAGATTGCTGCTGGCGGCCGGGGTCGATGACCCCGACCACCCCATCGGCACAGATGCCATCGCGGTGATGAGTGCGATTGAAGAAGCGGACGACGGCAGCGGTGTGCTGGTGCTGATGGACTTGGGCAGCGCTCTGCTCAGCGCCGAAACCGCCCTCGAACTGCTGCCACCGGAGCTGAGCGCCCGGGTGCGGCTCTGCCCCGCCCCGCTGGTCGAGGGCACCCTGGCCGCCGTGGTGGCAGCTGGTTCCGGCATGACGCTGGATGAGGTAGCCGCCGAGGCACTCGGCGCGCTGGGCCCGAAACAGGCGATGCTGCCCGCCCGCGCGGCGCTGGCCGCCACTGAGACCGCCCCCGTTACCGACGACGGCTGGCTGCGCTGCGAGGTGGTGGTGGATAACCCCCACGGCCTGCATGTGCGCCCCGCCGCCCGACTGGTGGCCGCCCTCAAGCCCTTTGCCGCTGAACTCAAGCTGCAAAAAGGGGATAAAGAGGCCAACCCCCGCAGCCTGACCCGGCTCACCATGCTCAACGTGCGTCAGGGCGACACCCTCGCCCTGCTGGCGCGCGGGGAGGATGCCACCGCCGCATTGGCCTGCTTCCAGCAGCTGGCAGCCGAGCGCTTCGGCGACTGACGTCGCACCCCACTGTTTCAAGGCGCTGCACTCGCTCGCTGAGTCTGTGCAGCGCCACTGTAATGCAAGTAAAGACGAAGGACTCCCCGGCACTGCCGCCCCTTCGCCCCTGTTAGTTTCAAAAGAAGTCTTATGAACTAGAGAGAGGGATAGAATATGGACCGCATCATCATCAGCCCCAGCAAATACGTGCAAGGCAACGGGGCCCTCGCCAATATCGGCAACTACGTCAAAGCACTCGGCAGCAAGCCGCTTATTCTGGCCGACGCCTTCGTCACCAAGCTGGTGGGCGATACCGTGGCCACCAGCTTCCACGGCGCCGGTATCAAGCCGGAATTCGACTGCTTCAACGGCGAGTGCTCCCGTCCCGAGATCGACCGCCTGCTGGCCCGCTGCAAGCAGACGCCGTTTGACGTCATCATCGGCATCGGCGGCGGCAAAACGCTGGATACCGCCAAGTCAGTCGCCTTCTACCAGAAGGTGCCGGTGGTCATAGTGCCCACCATCGCCTCCACCGATGCCCCCACCAGCGCGCTGGCGGTCATCTACACCCCGGAAGGGCAGTTCAGCGAATACCTGATGATCCCGACCAACCCCAACATGGTCATCATGGATACCGGCGTGGTCTCCCGCGCACCGGTGCGGCTGTTGGTCTCCGGCATGGGGGATGCGCTCTCCACCTACTTCGAGGCGCGCGCCAACAAGGTCTCCGGTTGCCAAACCATGGCCGGTGGCGCCTCTACGCTGGCGGCGCAGGCTATTGCCGAGCTCTGCTACAAAACCCTGCTGGCCGATGGCTACAAGGCCAAGCTGGCGGTGGAACAGGGGCTCTGCACCAAGGCGGTGGAGAACATCATCGAGGCCAACACCTACCTGAGCGGTATTGGCTTCGAGAGCAGCGGGCTGGCCGCCGCCCACGCCATCCACAATGGCCTGACCCAGCTGGCCGAGTGCCACCACCTCTACCACGGTGAGAAAGTGGCGTTCGGTACCCTGGTGCAGCTGGTGCTGGAGAATGCGCCGATGGCGGAGATCGAAACGGTGCTGGGTTTCTGCCGCTCGATCGGCCTGCCGACCAACCTGCATATGATGGGAGTCAAGGAGCTGGACATGGCGCGCTTGATGGAGGTGGCCAAAGCCTCTACCGCCGAGGGCGAGACCATCCACAACATGCCGTTCAAGGTCACTGCCGAGGATGTGCTGGCGGCCATCGTCACCGCCCACCAGCTGGGGCTGTAAGCGCACCACCGCTGACCTTGCCATATAACACGGCCCCGCATCTGCGGGGCCGTTTCATTTTCTACGGGCCAGTTGGCGACGCTCGCCGTCAGCCGTGATAGTCGGCGGGATCGATCTCGAGCAGTTTCAGTCGTCGCCAGAGGGTGGTGCGGCTGATGCCAAGATGCTGGGCCATCTGGCTCACTTGCCCCTTGCAGGCGTGGGCGCAGCGCAAAATGGCTTGGCGCTCCAGCTCTGCCAGAGTGAGCAGCGGTTGCCCCACCACCTCGTCCGCCACCAACTGATAGCCGTGGCGAATGGCGGCAGGCAGCGCCTCCGGCGGGATCTGCCCCTGACCGGCGTGAAGCAGGGCATGCTCGACGGCGCTGCGCAGCTCCCCCAGATTGCCGGGCCAAGGATAGGCGAGCAGACAATCGAGGGCCGCCGGACTGAACTGGCGCACCGGCTCGCGCCCCTGCGCCCCTAGTTGCTGGCTGATCAGACCCGGCAGATCCGCCGCGCGTTCCCGCAGCCCCGGCAGCCACAGCTCGCACGCCTGCAGCGCATAGAGCAGCTGGCGGCCAAACAGCCCCTCCTGCACCAGTTGCTCCAGCGGGGCGCTGCTGGTGGCGATGATCCGCACCTTGAGCGGCAGGATGCGGGCCGAATCGAAACGCTGGATACGGCCGGTCTTGAGCAGTTGCAGCAGCGCTGCCTGCATGGGGGCAGAGAGGCACTCCACCTGCTCCAGCACTAACGTGCCGCCGTGGGCCAGCTCGAACTTGCCCGCCCGCTCCTGCCCCGCCTCGTCGGAACCCATCAGCTCCAGCGCCATCCGCTCGCTCGGCAGCGCCTGACAGTTGAGGGTAATGAGCGGCCCGGCGGCCCGCTCGCTGCCAAAGTGGATCGCCTCCGCCAGCTGGGCCTTGCCCACCTCCTCCTCGCCGCGCAGCAAGATCGGCCCCTGACTCTGGGCCGCCTGCCGGGCGTAGCGCAGCAGCTTGCGCATGGCGCTCGATTCCCCCACCAGCGCCGAGAGCTCGGGCACCGTCTGGCGCAGCTGGTGAATGGCCCGCAGCCGATCGACCGGGTGCAGCAGGGCGATAAAGCTGACCCCCTCCGGCCCCGGCAGCGGCTTGAGGCTCACCAGCGCATTGATAAACTCCCCCTCCTGAGCGCCGAGCCGCTCCAGCGTCACCTCCACATGACTCAGTGGCGTCTGCCCCTTGATGGCCAGCTGCAACCGCTGGGGCAACAGCAGGTGCTGCTCCAGCGGCTGGCCGAGACAGAGCGCCGGATCGAGCCGCAGCCGGTGTGCCGCCAGCGCGTTGAGGTAGCGCAGTCGGCCCTGGGGATCCCAGGCCAGCACGCCGTCATCCATGCCATCGAGCAGGGCGTAGAGCTCGCTCAGGTGGTGCTGGGACTCCTGCATCAGGGTCTCCATCTGCAGCAGATGGGCCAGCTCGCGCCCTGCGCTGACGGCGAGCGCCAGATCGCCGGCGCTCGCCGCCTCCACCTTGCAGATCAGGGCGATGATGGCGACCTGACGGCCATTACTGTTGTAAACCGGGCTGGCGCAGCTGTGCCACGGGTGCAGGGTCTGGTTGAAGTGCTGGGGGCCGCTGACGCAGAGCGGCACTCCCTCCAGCGCCGCCAGATTGATGGCATTGGTGCCGATGCGCCCCTCACTGAAAAAGGCGCCGGGGCCAAACCCGAGCGCTGCCAGCTCCGCCAGTGTGTCGGGGTGGCCGGTGCGGGCCAGCAGACAGCCGCTCTCGTCGGTGAGCAGCAGGGCGCAGGGGCGCCCCTCCATAAATTCGTAGAGATCTTCGAGGGCCATCTCGCCGGTGGTGAGCAAGTCCCGCTTGCGCTGACGCAGGCTCTGCAAGGTCTGCCCCTTGGCGCTGTGGGGCGGATGCCAGAGGGTGGCGCTGGTCTGGTGGGCGCAGCGCAGCCAGGATGCCTGCAGATAGTCAGGCCAGGGCAGCAGCGGCTGAAGGTCAGATGGCATGGTCACAGCAATATCCGGCAAGATGTGAGCCGACCATTTAACCACGCCAGCGAGCCCGATTCAGTGACCTGCCTCAGAGGCTGGGTAATGCCATTCAGGTCATTGGAAACAGAAGAGCCGCCCGATGGGCGGCTCTTTGTATCAGCTAATTATTGCCAAACCTTCACTCCGCCTTTGGCGGGGCAAGCAGCGGCTCTGCTACGGCTTGTTCATCTTCTCTCACCCAGGCATCCAGCAGGGTGTAACCCACCGCCAGCACGACCGGGCCGATGAAGAGGCCGATAATTCCCATGGTCAACAAGCCGCCGATAACCCCCACCAGTATCAGGATGAGCGGCAAATCCGCTCCTCGCTTGATGAGGAAGGGACGCAGTATGTTGTCCATGGTGCCTGCAAACAGTGACCATACCAGCAGGAAGGTGCCCCAGGTGGTGTCACCACTCCAGTAGAGATAACCGATACAGGCCAGCAATACAGGGAAGGGGCCGATCTGGGCCACGATCAGCAGGAACATCACCACCACCAGCACCATGGTGTAGGGGATGCCTGCAATCAGCAGGCCGATACCGGCCACGGATGATTGCACCAGCGCGGTCACCACGACGCCCATGGCCACGGCGCGGATCGCCTGGGAGGCGAGCACTGTGGCATTGTCACCGCGCTCGCCAGCAAGGCGGTGGGCGAAGCGGCGAATGCCGGTCGCCACCATCTCACCCGAGTGATAGAGCACGCCGCAGATCCCGACTGTCAGCAGGAAGTGCACGAACAGCAAGCCCAGATTGCCTGCCTGGGAGGCGAGCCAGCGGGCTGTCTGACCGAAGTAGGGGGCCAGCTTGGTAAACAGTACCTGACCGCCGCTCGCCAGGATCTGCTGCCAGAACTCATACAGCTTGGTGCCCACCAGAGGGACCTGTTGCAGCCAGAGCAGCTCGGGGGGCGGTGAATGGCTGATGGTGGTGCCCAGCTCGATCAGCATGGGAGCTTGCTCCGCCACATTGGCCAGTGCCATGAACAGCGGAATAACAAACATCAGCAGCAGTACCAGCGTCATGAAGAGGGCTGCCAGCATGCGCTTGCCCCACAGCAGGCGTTGTACCATCCGCATCAGTGGCCAGGTGGCTATGGTGATCATGGTGGCCCACACCAGCGCAGGCAGGAAGGGGCGCAGCACCATGAAGCACGAGATGATGAGAATGCTGAGAAACAGCACCCCCAGCGTGGTCTTGGCTAAATCCACTTTTTTCATATTCATAACAATCCCTTGTCGGAGCCGGAGCCCCTGGGTAACGGGTCAGAGTTCATGAGTGAGAGTATCCACCAGAGGCCGGCGCTCAACCAGAGCCCCAGGCAACAATAGAGTAGCCACTGGCCCAGAAGAGTGAGTCCTGAGCTGGTCAGCCAGACTGGCAGCGACCACAGCAGCGCCCCGATGGGCAGGCCACCGAGCAGGGTAACCGTCAGCATTCGCAAGTATTGTGTCCGGGCGCGCGCCAAGGGTAGCAGCATGCCGAGCATCAGACCCAGGCTGAACATGGCAAGGCCAGCCAGGGCAGAGGATTGGCTCCACCAGGCGGCCAGTGCGCAGGCAAAGGTCAGACAGATCCAGCTCGGTGGCGTTGCTGAAATACCGGATAATCCGGCGTGAATTGCCAGCATCAGCGCGCCCAGCAGCAGTCCTGCCGCCACGTCCGAGAAGAAATGAACGCCGAGCCAGACCCGGGCCAACCCTGTTGTGACAGCCAGCAAGAGTGCCAACGCTGCGCTGCGCCAGGGATTGGCGGGCCAGCACAGCCTGAGCAGCACGCCCCAGAACAGCAGCGCCGAGGCAGCATGGCCGCTTGGCATGCCAAAGCCCTGTGCACTCTGTTGTGCCAGTGCAGGATCGAGGTGGAAGGGCCTGGGCCAGCCGATACCCTCCTTGACCACGAGCACCATCAGGGCAAGGGTCAGCATGGCCAGCAACAGCTGACGCAGGCGAGGCCAGCCCAGCAGCGGCAGCAGCAAAGGTAACAGGGCAAGCTGAAACGCGGCTGAACCAAACAGATTGCTGGCATCAAGCCAGAGCACGTCAGTACCGAGCCAGCTCTGCAACTGCCGGATCAGCGGGAGCTCTGCCCTGTGCAACTCGTTGCCGTCGGTACTGAAGTCGTGCTGCCACAACACAGGGCTGTCGGGAATGTCGGCCAATCTGGGGGCCAACCAGTCGAGCTGCGCCGGGAAGCGGCGTTGTGCATGTGGCAACTGTGCCGGATCGATCAGCCTGGCATTGAGTATTTCACCGCCGAGGTTGGGGGCCTGCAACTGTGAGACAAAGCCCGAGCCTGTTTGTACCCTGATGGGTTGCAGGGCCTGGCAGGCGAACAGGGCAGCTCCCTGCCATTGTCCCAATTCACCACTGATCCGGCTTCGCAACCCTGTCTCTTCAAACAACTCGCGCTGCGCTGCCTGCTGCGGGGTCTCGCCTGCATCTATGTAGCCCCCGGCCAGGCTGTAGCGGGAGGATACTCTGTCCTGCACCAGCAGCAGTTGTTGCTGATGCTTGACCACGCAGACGGCGGCGGTGGGATCGGCTGAGGCTGGTTGCACCAGCAGCAGGGCACAAATCAGTAAAAAACAGTAGCGAAACATGGCGCCTGAACTGTGGGTGTGGATGAGCGCAAGGGTCACAGAAATCAGATAGTTGGGCAATGATTTCCTGTCTGGATGCCAGCTAATGGCGGGTTTGGCACCCGGCAGTAAGGTGAGGAAGGATTGCCGTGGGGTGAGGCAGTCCCTAGTATTGGCAGCTATGTTATTTTCATGCAGCAAACCTTGGGACCTTCCATGAAACAGTTTGGTTTTTTTCTGGGCATTGCCATCGGTGTCATCCTGATACTGTTTGGCAGCATCGTTATCTTTCAGGCCTTGCCTGCCGCACTGGATGTGCTGGAGATGCCGAGCCGAATCCCGTTCGTGCGTGAGGTCTACACTTGGCTGATGACCAGTGCCAGCGGCTTGACCGGCCAGCTCGAACAGAACTTCCTGGAAGCGTTCCAGACAGTGCTCAAGCTGATCCTGCTCATCACCTTCATGTGGGTCTGCGTCAAGCTGGTCAATATGGGGGTGCTGATCATCCGCGCCGGGGTGGATCTCATCCGCACCGCCATCGAGCACAGCGAAAGCACCCAGACCAAGAAGTCCGAACACGACAGCCACTTCCAGTAACAGTGTGCCGCAATGAAACAGGCCACCTTCGGGTGGCCTGTTTGCATCTGTCTTCATTCAATCAGGGGCAGGTGATCCGCTGGCGGGGATTGCACCACATCCTGATAGCGGGCGATCAGCCGCTTGAACGCCTCTCCCTGTCTGACCTTGTCCAGCGCCTGTTGCAGGCGAGCGACCTGCTGCTTGTCGGCCGCCGGATTGAACGCGAAGCAGTTGTCCTGCTCTGCCAGGGTCGCGACGGTGACGAAGGTGTCAGGTGGAAAACCCAGCTGTTTGGCTTGATGAAACAGCATCACCTCGTTGCCCGCCACCAGATCGGTGCGGGCCATGATGAGCTGGCGTACCACCTGATCCATCCGCTCCACCGACATCAGGTTGGCGGGGCTGATGCCCCGATTGAGCAGCAGTTGTTCCCCTACATCGGCCTGCATGACACCAATCTGCAATTTGGCCAGGTCGGCCTTGTTGCTGACGTTGGGGGCATCCCGTTTGCGGCCCACCAATGAGACCCGGGAGTGGCTGATGGGACAGACCCAGAGGAAGTGAGGATCCCGCGCCAGCGTATGTGCCGTGGTGAACAACACTGCATCCGGTTGCTGGGTCAGCAGGTACCAGGCCTTGGCCCAGGGCATGAAGTGAATGGGTTGCTCCGGTTCCCCCATCTCCTGCCACATCAGCCTCAGCAGTTCGACCGCCAACCCTGTGCTGTTGCCCTGCTCATCCTGGCCGTTGAACGGCATGTTCTGCTCGGAATAGTAGGTGAATGCGGAGGCGGGCAGTGCAGCTCCGAGACAACAGCAAATGATCAGGCTGAGCAGACGTGACATGACGGCACTCCTTGCGAAAAATTATCTTTTCCAGTTTAGGGGGCTATATCGAGAAGTTCATGGTTTCTGCTGCAAGGGGGGGATTCGCAGCACAATTCGGGAGAGAGGGAGGGAAAACAGGCCATCGTATGATGGCCTGTCCGGGTTATTTGAGCAGCGCTTCCATCTCTGCTTCGGCGGCGGCGCGCGCCTGTTCGCTCTGTCGCCGCGCAGCGTCGGCCTTGGCTGCCGCATCAAGGGTGGCCTTGCTGCTGCTCACAGCCTGCTTGGTGGATTCGGCGACGGCCTTGTTGGCCTGCTGCTGCGCCGTGGTGGTAGCGCTGCTGACGGCTTGCTTGGCGGGTTCGACAACGGCCTTGTTGGCCTGCTGCTGCGCCGAGGCGGTGGCGCTGCTGACGGCTTGCTTGGCGGGTTCGGCCACGGCCTTGTTGGCCTGCTGCTGCGCCGTGGTGGTAGCGCTGCTGACGGCTTGCTTGGCGGGTTCGGCGACGGCCTTGTTGGCCTGCTGTTGCACCGTGGCGGTGGCGCTGCTGACGACTTGCTTGGTGGTATCTGCGACGGCCTTGTTGGCTTGCTGCTGCGCCGAGGCAGTGGCGCTGCTGACGACTTGCTTGGTGGTATCGGCGACTGCCTTGTTGGCTTGCTGCTGCGCCGAGGCGGTGGCACTGCTGACGACTTGTTTGGTGGTATCCGCCATTGTCTTGCTGGCGCCTTGCTGTATTGAACCCAGCACATTGCCGAGTACAGAGGTGGTCGCTGCGGCCCCCGTCAGTACCTTGTTGGTATCGGTCAGAGCATTGTTGGCACTGGATAGCGCGGTCGCAGCCGGTTTGGCTTGAGCCTGCCAGCCCTGCATCTCGGTTGGCCAGCGCGGTGTCGCTGCCGCCAGATTTTCGCCAAATACCTGAGGAGTTCCATCCCCCTTGAGCAGCATGACGGACATCTGGTTGGTTTGTGAGTTCCACACCATGCCAGCCTGCTTGGCTACATCCGGCATGGGGGCATAGCGGGAGACCACGTAGAACAGCGGGCCTTCCTGCTGCAGCTCGTTGGCGGTCTTGAGCAGTTGCATGGTGCTGTCGTAGTTGGGGCCCAGAATACTGGTCATCCGATCCTTGATTATGGGCTGTTCGAACAGATTGGCTTCGTTGGGATCGAAGCCCACCAGGGGTTTGAGCAGCGCCCACATCAGCTGGCTGGTCGGGCTCATCATCAGCAGGGGGGCAACGCAGGCGGACAACATCAGGCTCAGGCAGGCCGCCTGGAGCAACGGCATGATACGCATTGGGATAATATCCAAATAACGATTTGATAAATAAGGTTATATTTGTCGATGGATGACAAATCTACCGGGGTTTTCCTGCGCCGTTTTTGACGGGCGTGGGCAGGCGCTGGCAGGCTATCATACTGGGTCGGGAATGCCAGCCAGCGCTGGGCTTATTAATCAAGTTTGCGCCTGTTATGGTCGCCCGATACTGGTATCGCGCAAGGAGTGATGTCATGAATCGAATCAAGGGTGGGACGACTTGCCTGTTGCTGGCCATGTTGGGGACGAGCGGTGTGGCGGCCGAACCGGTCAAGGTGACGCGGGCAGAGGTCGGGACCGAGTGGGTGTTGCCGTTGGGGTCGCTGCCGGAACGGATTTGCTGGTATCAGGATCAGAAATATTCGCTGGGTGCCCGAATTCAACAGGGGAATCGCTGGCTGGAGTGTGGCCCGCAAAACGAGCAGGAGACCAATGGCCCACTGGCCTGGCGCTTGCCGCCTCAGGTGACGCCTGTGACCAGGGCACCGTCGGATAGCGAGACAATTAGCCTGGGCCAGTGAGGCTTTTCTTGATCCAGCTAAAGACATGGACGTGATCTCTATCGCATAATGCGGCTCTTTCCTTCTCTTGGCTGGGACCTAAGAAATGGCTCGTCGCTCTTCCAATACTCAACGTCGTCGCAGTAACTGGTGGTATAAACGCCTGTTGGTACGGGAACGGGCAGAGCGCGAAGCGCGTTCCGTTCGGGATTGATACAGTATTGAAAACGGAGCCTGGGGCTCCGTTTTTTTATTGCCGTTTCTGCTGCAAGACTCGACGTGCCGTGGGCTCAGAATTTATCCCGTGTACTGGGGTTGAAAGAAGGGGGCCCGCCGGCCCCCGTTCTTTTATTGCATCCTGGTCGCTTAGCGTTGCAGCGCAGCCAGAGCCAGCTCCACCCGCTTGGCGTACTCGGGGTCTGCCTGCTCAAGATGCCGGAGCTGGGCGACGACGATGGCGTCATCCTCCACGTTGATGAGGGAACGTGCCATATTGGCGGCGAGGCGCGAGCGCTGCCCCTCGTCCATGATGCGGAACAGCTTGCCCGGCTGGCTGTAGTAATCGCTGTCGTAGTCACGAAAATCGTAGTGCAGGGCAGCCCCTTCCAGACTCAAGGCCGGTTCGTGCTGCTCGCTCGGCTGCTGAGTGCCAAAGCGGTTCGGCTGATAGTTGGGGCTGGCGCCGCCATTGCTGTCGCTGCGCATGGCGCCATCACGATGGGCACCGTGGTGGAACGGGCAGCGCGGGGCGTTGACCGGCAGTAGACCGTGGTTGACCCCGAGGCGATAGCGCTGGGTGTCGCCGTAGGAGAAGAGCCGTCCCTGCAGCATGCGATCCGGCGAGAAGCCGATGCCGGGCACCACGTTGGCCGGGGTGAACGCCGCCTGCTCCACGTGGGCGAAGTAGTTGTCAGGGTTCTGGTTGAGCTCCAGCACGCCCACCGGGATCAGCGGATAGTCGCTGTGCGGCCACACCTTGGTGAGGTCGAACGGGTGGATCTGGTAGGTCTGGGCGTCGGCCTCCGGCATCACCTGCACATAAACCTTCCAGCGCGGGAAGTCGCCCCGCTCGATGGCATTGTACAGATCGGCCTGGCTGGTCTCTCTATCCTGACCGACGACATTGGCCGCCTCTTCATCTGTGTAGAAGCTGTGGCCCTGCTCGGTCTTGAAGTGGAACTTGACCCAGAAGCGTTCGTTGGCGTCGTTGATAAAGCTGAAGGTGTGGCTGCCGTAGCCGTTCATCTCCCGCAGACTCTTGGGAATGCCGCGATCGCTGAACAGTATGGTGACCTGATGCAGGGATTCGGGGTGGCGGGACCAGAAGTCCCAGGCTGCGGTGGCGCTGCGCAGGTTGGTGCGCGGATCCCGCTTCTGGGTGTGGATGAAGTCGGGGAATTTCAGCGGATCGCGGATGAAGAACACCGGGGTGTTGTTGCCCACCAGATCCCAGTTGCCCTGCTCTGTGTAGAACTTGAGGGCGAAGCCGCGTACGTCCCGCTCGGCATCGGCAGCACCCTTCTCACCGGCTACGGTGGAGAAGCGCAGGAAGACCGGGGTCTGCTTGCCGATGGCGTTGAACAGGTCGGCTTTGCTGAACGCTCTGATGTCGTGGGTCACGGTAAAGGTGCCGTAGGCGCCCGAGCCCTTGGCGTGAACCACCCGCTCGGGAATGCGCTCGCGGTCGAAGTGGGCGAGTTTCTCCATCAACCAGATATCTTGCATCAGCACGGGGCCGCGGGGACCGGCGGTAAGGCTGTTGTTGTTGTCGACGACGGGGGCGCCGTTGGCACTGTGCAGTGTCTTGTCAGTCATGAATGTCTCTCCTTGTTGATAGGGTTCAGCCTACGGATCCCGCTCCTCATGGGCCAATGGGCTTTTCCTAGCCCTTTGATAGGTATCGCAAATGGGTATTGTGGGGGGATGACCCGGCACTGGTGATGGGGCATGATGAAAGTCAGCCAAAGGAGCCCCATATGCAGATCACCGTCCGTCATGCCGAACCCACCGATGCCCCCGCTTTGCGGGATCTCTATGCCATGCCTCATGCTCAGGCCGGTACGCTGCAACTGCCTTATCCAGCGTTGGGGGTCTGGCAGCAGCGGCTGGAAAACAGCGGTGTGGTGGCGCTGGTAGCGGAGGTGGATGGTCTGCTGGTGGGCCAGATCTCATTGCATATGGAGCCCAATCCCAGGCGCAAGCATGTGGCCTGTATCGGTATGGGCGTGCGAGATGACTGGGCGGGAAAGGGCATAGGTTCGGCCCTGCTGGGAGCCGTGCTGGAAATGGCCGACAACTGGCTCAATCTGCGGCGCATCGAGCTCACCGTCTACAGCGACAACGATGCTGCGCTGGCGCTCTATCGCAAGTTCGGGTTCGAACAGGAGGGGCTGGCTCGCGGTTATGCGTTTCGCCAGGGCGAGTATGTGGATGCGCTCTACATGGCCAGGATCCGCCCGTGATCGACTACCGTCGCAGACTCATCCCAGTGCTGCGGGCGCTGGAGCAGGATCCGGATCTCTCCATCGAGGCGCTGGCGGATCGGGCCAGCCTCTCCCTCTACCATTTTCACCGGGTGTTCACCGCAGTGGCGGGCGAGGCGCCGGGGGAGATGTGTCGGCGCCTGCGCATGCAGCGGGCTGCCTGGCAGCTCTGTTACACGAACGCCAGCGTCACTACCATAGCGCTGGGCGCCGGGTTGGCCAGCTCCCAGGCGTTTGCCAAGGCATTTCGGCGTCACTACGGCTGTACGCCGGGGGCGTTTCGCCGGGACAAGAGCAAGAATGGACACCTGTTGAGCAAGGATGGACACGCCAGTGACCGGCTGTTCCCTTATGCTGAAGACCACTCATCAGCAAGGAGCAACACCATGAAAACCATCGAGATGGATGCCCGCAACCTGGCCTATATTCGCGTCACCGGCCCCTATGGCGAAGGGTATGACCCTGTCTGTGGTCAACTGCACCAGTGGGCGAGTGCGCGGGGTCTGGCGCAGGGGGAGTGGATTTTCATCTACCACGACAACCCGGAAGTCACGCCGCCGGCCCAGTGCCGCACCGACATAGGTGTGACAGTGCCGGCGGGTACGGTCGGGGCAGGGGAGGTCGAGATCCAGCTTATTCCCGCCGGTCGCTACGCCCAGTCCCGCTATCTCATCACGGACCGCAGTCAGTACGGGCCGCGTTGGCAGGAGCATGTCGGCGATATCGTCGCCGCCGGGTTGGCGTTCGGTGACGGGCCCTGTTTCGAGCTATACCACAGCGTGAGCAATGACCCCTTGCGTGACGACGTCAGCTTCTGCTCCAGCGTTCAACGCTGAAGGGACAGGGGCCGAGTACAGCAAAACGCAACATTGTGAGTGCAACAACGAGTGCAATAAAAAGAGGAGCCGATATGGCTCCTCTTTTTGACTTCGTTCTGTGCAATGCCGCTCGCGCCGCGCCGTTAGCCCTGTTTCGGCAGGCGATCCTTGCGCGATTTCCACCACCAGCGCAGGCGCACCTGAGAGATGAGCATGCCTGCCAGCATCAGGGCGCAGCCGACGATAGCCCGCTCATCGAGGATTTCGCCAAGCAGCAGCACACCGCCGATGGCGGCGAATACCGTCTCCAGACTGAGGATGATGGCTGCGTGGGCAGGATGGGCTCCGCGCTGACCCACCACCTGCAATGTGTAGCCGACCCCGACCGACACCAGACCGGCGTAAAGCAGCGCCTGCCACCCTGCCACGGCACCGCTGATAGTCGGCATCTCTATGGTGAATGCGACGGCGAGACTGAGCAGGCCACAGACCAAGAACTGCACACCCGCCAACCGGATCGGTGCGACCCGACTCGAATAGTGATCCAGTACCAGCAGGTGAATGGCCCAGAACAGGGCGCCCGCGACTTGCAGCAGATCGCCATAGCCTATGGTGAAGTCCTCGGTCACGCTGAGGTAATAGAGCCCCGCCATGGCGATGAGGGCGCCGACCCAGGTGTTGGTCCCTGTCTTGTGACGCAGGGCCAGCCCGATCACCGGCACCAGTATGATGTAGAGACCCGTTATGAAACCCGCTTTGGCAGCCGTGGTATAGAGCAGCCCCACCTGTTGCAGGGAGGCGGCACTGAACAGCACGGCTCCGGCGAGCAGGCCCCCGGTCAGTAGTAGGCGACGATCTTCGGACTGACTCGCGGGCTGGCGAGACTTGAGCCACCACAGCAGTGGCAGCAGGGAGGCGGCGCCGAGCATGAAGCGCAGGCCATTGAAGGTGTAAGGCCCCATGTGATCCATCCCCAGGCGCTGGGCGACGAAGCCCAGCCCCCAGATGGCGGCGGCCATCAATAACATCATGTTCGAACGCATACGGATTCATCCCTGAGAAAGTGGCGGGCGCCCATCCTCACGGCGCCAGCCACCAAGATAACCGTGTGCGGGGGGATTTGTCTTTAGCGGCTCGCGAGTTTGGCTCGCCAGGGCGGATCAATGCGAAGAGAGAATGGCTATGCAGGATCCGTATCATCAGCTATCGCGGCTGAATGAAGACGGGCATCACATCAGCTATTCGCAAGGCTGGCCAGCAGAGGGATCAGGGCGAGCAGCAACAGATTACCGCGCAGGATCCAGATCACCCAGAACTGCTGCTGGATGGAAACCATGGGGGCCCGGCCATGGCGCAGGGAGCGGCGCCAGCGATAGAAGAGGCGGCTGGGGTAGCCGAAACTGATGGCCATCAGGAAAAACAGCAGCAGCTTGGTGCGATAGCCGGGGTTGGCGAGCAGTATTGCGGGTTGGTCCGGGTGAGCGAGCACTTGCAAGACACCCGTGATGAAGATAAGTAGCAGGGCCAGCGCTGCCAGACCGTCGGCCAGCAACAGCTTGCGTACCTGCTCGATGGACATGCCGCGCCGGAACAGGAAATACTCGGAAGTGATCGCCCCTGTCAGGGTGATCACGGCGCAATAGTGCAGCGCCATCAGCAGGTCCGGGTTCAGCATCCGTGACAGATCCTTCTGATTAATAACATAGTGAGCTTCCTTTTGGACGCCATCCGGTCGGGCTGATATTCTGACATTACATCATGTCTGGTGGTAGCAGGAGTCCTGTTTGGGCAAGCGTGTCGTCTCCAAAAAAACCTGGTCTCTGGTTGCCAGAATGCGGCTGGGTTTGCTGCTGCTGTTCATTCCCGTTTTGATGCTGGGCGGCATCTACTATCTGCACATGGAACGCAGCCTGCAAAACGAGTTGCAGCAGCGTCTGCTCGCCACCAATCACCAGCTGCACCACGTCTTCATTGAGCCCTATCTCCACGAGATGGAACGACAGTTTACGCTGATCTATGACCAGGTGAAGGTGGACGATATCAGCGGCCCCCGCCTGCACAACACAGAGTCCTACCTGAAGGCCTGGCAGCTTTACAAGGGGGTCATGGCTGACCTGATCTACATCTATGTCGGCACGGCCGAGCGCCAGATGCTGATCTACCCCGAATGGCAGGCAGATGCCCAGTTCGATCCCAGGGTTCGGCCCTGGTATCAGCTGGCCAGCCAGCATGTGGGCGAAATGGTCTGGACCGAGCCCTACTACGACTACATCAATGGCAATCTGGTCATAGCGCTTGCGCGGGCCCTGACTGACCAGAGTGGCAAGGTGCAGGGGGTCTTTGCGGTCGATGCCATTCTGGCGCCTTTCTCGGCCCAGCTGAACCGGCAGGCGGACAATGGTTACCAGATGATCGTCAACCAGTCAGGCAAGGTGCTGGTACACCCGGATCCCGCCCGGTTGCTCAAGCCCATGGACCATCCTCAATGGCTTTCCCGTTTCAATCGGGAGGACGGCATCTTTCTGGACAAAGATTCCCATCTGTTTGTGGCTTACAGCAAGTTGCCGGAGCGGAACTGGGTGCTCATCAGCGTGCAACCCGCGGCCAGTGTTCAGGCGGTGGTCGACAGGGTCTCTCTCAACGTATTGCTGATGGTAGCGCTGGCCTGCGTGCTCTATGTGATGCTGGCGCTGGTGTGGTCCCGCTATTTTCGCCGCATGCTCAATGAGATTTCCTCCATGATCCGGGCCAGCCGGACCCAACCCGACGATGTGCCCCAAGGGGGAATGCAGGAGCTCAAGCATGTCTATGCCGAGCTGGCCGAGGCGGGCAAGGATTATCACGAGGCCCGCCAGCAGGCCAATCTGGACAAGCTGACCGGTCTCTACAACCGTCGTTTCTTCGACGAGCGTTTGAATCGCCTGCTGATTGAGCGCCAGCCCTTCTGTCTGGCCATGCTCGATCTCGATAACTTCAAGCTGGTCAACGACACCTATGGCCACCAGACCGGGGATGTGGTGCTCAAGCGAGTGGCGCAGCTGGGTATGCAACTGCTGGGGGATCACGGTTGGGTCTGCCGTTACGGCGGGGAAGAGCTGGTGGTGCTGATGGCGAATCCGGACATCCACTTCTGCCAGATGTTGCTGGAGCAGTTTCGCAAGGGGGTGGAGTCACTGGATTGGCGTGAACCCGGCCTCAAGATCACCTTCAGTGGCGGGCTGGTGGCCAGCGGCGAGATAGCGCATGGCAAGACCCTGCTGGCGGTGGCCGACGCCGAGGTCTATCACGCCAAGCGCGATGGCAAGAACCGCATCTATCTGGGCAGCCTGCACGAAACGGTCGCCGAGAAGGGGATCCCGCCCAACGACAGCGTGTTGAGCAACGAAGAGGCCTGAGGGCCTCTTCTTCATTCAGCAGGCCAGTTGCCAGTCATTCAGCAGGCCAGTTGCCAGTCGAGGGTGGGCCAGTCGTGTTCGGCGGCGACTTGCCGCAGGCCGGGGGCCGGATTGACCGCATGGGGGTGGGCCACGGCCTTCAGCAGCGGCAGATCGTTGTGGGAGTCGCTGTAACCAAAGCTCTCCTGCCAGGGGGCTGCGTCTGTGGCAAACAGCTGGTTGATGCGTACTACCTTGCCCTCCTGAAAACTCAGGGTGCCGCGGGTCTGGCCGGTCAGCCGACCCTCCTCTTCATCCAGCAGTATGGCGACGCAGTGATCCATCCCCAGCATCTGCGCCATGGGCGCCACCAGATGCTCGCCAGAGGCCGAGATCAGCACTAGCGTGTCGCCACGCTGACGATGCCACTCGATGCGTGCCAGTCCTTGGGGGTAGATCCGCTCCCGCAACACCTGCTCGGCGAAGTGGTGGCACTGCTGGCCGAGCCACTGGCGTGATTTGCCCACCAGGGGTTGCAGGGTGAACGCCATGTACTCCTGCATATCCATCTTGCCCTGATGGTAGAGAGACATCATGGCCTGCTCCTCGGCGATCATGCCCGCCGGGGCCAGCTCCTGAGCCACCATGTACTCCAGCCAGAGGCTGGCGGAATCCCCGGCAATCAGGGTCTCGTCCAAATCAAACAGTGCCAGCGCCATGCCTGCTCCTAGCTATCAATAACTGTGATGATTGACGGGCGGCATGTTGGCCACTCGCCGATTTAAATAAGGCGTAGTCCATCGCTTATGCTACCTCACACAGCTGATCCCGGGCCACCGCCAGGGTGACGGCCGTGCCCACCGGCAACAGGTCGCGGGCCGAGCGATTGAGGGTATCCACCGTCAAGAGCCCCGCCTCGCACTCCACCTGATAGCGGATGATGTTACCGAGCAACTGCTGCTGGCGAATGACGCCGGGCAGGCAGGGATCAAGGCTTTGCTCCCCCGCTGGCAGCAGGTTGATGGACTCGGGGCGCAGCGCCAGAATGCCACGAAAACGGGGGCCGAACAGTGACTTGGCCTGCTCGGGGGCCAGCAGGTTGTAGTGGCCGATAAAGCTCGCCACGAACTCGCTGGCAGGCTGGGTGTAGATCTGCTCCGGGCTGCCGCTTTGCACTATCTCCCCCTTGTTCATCAGGAACACCCGATCCGACATGGTCAGCGCCTCTTCCTGATCGTGGGTGACGAAGATGGTGGTGAGCTCGAGCCGCTGCTGGATCTCGCGGATCTGCAATCGCAGGCTGCGGCGGATGCGGGCATCCAGCGCCGAGAGGGGTTCATCCAACAGCAGGATCCTCGGCCGTACCACCAGGGCCCGGGCGAGGGCGACCCGCTGGCGCTGGCCGCCGGAGAGCTCGGCCGGATAGCGGCGCTCGAAGCCATCCAGCTCCACCAGGCTGAGAGCCTCCTGCACGCTGGCGGCCAGCTCCCGTCCCGGCTGGGGCTTCATTTTGAGGCCGAAGGCCACGTTGTCCCACACCGTCATGTTGGGGAACAGGGCATAGCTCTGGAACACCATGCCGATGCCGCGCTTCTGGGGCGCCTGCCAGGTGATGTCCTCACCGGCCACCCGTACCTGACCGCCATCGACCGGCGTCAGCCCGGCCAGTGCCCGCAGCAGGGTGGATTTGCCGCAGCCGGAGGGACCGAGCAGAGTCACCAGCTCCCCCTTGCGGATGCCGAATTCTATCCCCTCGAACACCTTGGTCTCGCCGTAGGATTTGTGCAGTTGGGTTACTTCTAGATGGAACATATGGGATCACCGATGGAATCTGTTCGCCGCCCAGGTGAGCAGCAGGGTCAGCAGGAAGTAGCTCATCACCAGCGCGCTGGTGAAGTGGCCCGAGGTGGCACGCATGTTGTAGAGGTAAACCTGTAGCGTCTCGTAACGGGTGCCCACCAGCATGTTGGCAAACACGAACTCACCGAGCAGGAAGGAGAGGGAGAGAAATAGCGCCGCCAGCAGCCCCTTGCGCAGATTTGGCAGTACCACCAGGGCGAAGGCGCGTGTGCTGCTCGCCCCCAGCAGGTGGGCGGCATCCATCAGATCTCTGAGCGGCACGCCCTGCAGGCTGTTGGCCAGTGCCCGATACATGAAGGGGAGCACCACTGTGAACCAGGTGCCTACCAGGATCCAGGGCGTACCGATAATCGGCAGCGGGCCGTCGGCGTAGATCTGCAGCAACCCCACCGAGGAGACCACGGGCGGCACCGCAAAGGGGAGCAGGATCAGCAGGTTCATCCAGGGATCCAGCTTGGGGAAGTAGTAGGCCACCACCAGCACGGTGGGGACTAGCACCAGCGTGCCCAGCAGCAGGGTGGCGAAACAGACAAACAGGCTGCGGCCGAAGGCAGCCAGGAAGCGCGGGTCCCCCCAGAGTTGCAGATACCACTCCAGCGTGAAGCCGTCCGGCATCAGAGTCGCCCCCCAGCGGGTGGAGAGGGAGTAGAGCAGGGTCGCCAGCAGTGGCAGCAGCAGGGTTGCTACCAGGATGCTCAGCACCCAGCGCGGCCAGCTTGGTTGGAGTTCACTCATGGGAATTTCCCTTCGCATGGTAGCTGCGCTTGAGCAGCCATTGATTTGCCGCCGTCACCACCCCCAGCAGCACCATCAGGATCACCGCCAGCGCCGCCGCCAGATTGGGTTCGAGGAAGATGTCGCCGGAGACCAGACTGGCCACCCGTATGGTCACCAGGTTGAAGTTGCCTGTGGTGAGGGCATAGGCCGAGGCATAGGCTCCTACCGCATTGGCAAACAGTATGATGAGAGTACCGAGCAGTGCCGGCGTCAGCACCGGCAGCGCCACGTGCCACACATACTGCCTCTTGCTGGCCCCCAGCAGGGCGGCGGCCTGGGGCCAGTCATCCTGCAGTGCATCGAACGCCGGGTAGAGCAGCAGCAGGGCGAGGGGGATCTGGAAATAGGTGTAGATGAGGATGAGACCAGCCCCGGAGTAGAGGTTGAAACCGTCGATCCAGCCCCAGGATTTGAGCAGCAGTGTGATGGCGCCGTTGATGCCGAGAATGATGATGAAGGCGAACGCCAGCGGCACACCGCTGAAGTTGCTGGTCATGGTGACAAACGCCAGCAGGGCTCGCTTGACCCGCTCACCGCTCTGGCGCAGCGCTGCCGCCCCCAGGGTGCCTATGGCAAGCCCTGCCAGACTGGCGATACCGGCGATGCGCAATGAGTTGGTGAAGGATTGGAGGTAGAAAGGGGAGCTCAGGATCTCCCGGTAATGATCCAGGCCCCAGCCTTCCGGGGTTTGAAAGCTGCCCACCAGTACCCACACCATGGGGGCGAGCTGGAACAGTATCATCAAGAGGAAAAACGGCAGCAGTACCAGCGCAGGCAGCCAGTGGCGACGGGCTTGACGCGGGATCACTACTTGATCCGGCAGGATCCTTGTGGCGGCAGAGATCATCAGTGCACCTCGCGCAGGCAGGCAGCCTTGAGCAGCGGCAGGCCGCTAGGCTTGTCATGGGCAACGCCAAGCAAGTCGGCCATCAGGCCGCAGAGCTGGGTTTGTTGCAAGGCCGGTCCGGCAGGCCACTGGGCCACAAAGGCATCGCCAAACAGCCAGAGCGGCACAGTGCGCTCCTCGGGCAAGGTGCCGCCGTGGCTCAAGTCGTTGTTCATGCCGTGATCCGAGGTCACCAGTACCTGGTAGCCTTCCCCCAGCCACTGGGGCAGCAGATCGGCCAGCAGACTGTCCATGCGGCGTGCCTGGTTGCGGTACTGGCGCGAATCCAGGCCAAATTTGTGGCCCGCATCGTCCACTCCCATGGGGTGGATCAGCAGAAAATCGGGGTCATGTTGGGTTCTGAGCCACTCCCCATCCATCAGCAAATGGCTGTCGGGGTAGTTGTCATCCCAGTAGAAGCAGCCGTGCTGGATCGGCAGCTGTTCGTCATGGGTATAGCGATCTCGCAGCGTCAGCCAGGGGCTGCGGTTGTAAAGTTCGCTCACCCAGTAATAGGCCGCGGCTGCCGTGCGTTTGCCGCAGGCTCGGGCGAGATGGAAGATGGATTCATGCTGGCTCAAGCGACTGACACCGTTGTGGGTGATGCTGCTGGCCACTGGCGGTACGCCGGTCAGGATGCACTCGTAGAGCGGCCGGGAGAGGGAGGGCAGGGCACAGCTCAGGGTCGTATACAAGCCGCGCTCTGCCTCCACCATGCCTGTGAGGTAGCCCATTGTGTGGGCTACCTCGGCAGACAGGCCATCCACAAGTACCACTATCACCTTGTGTTGCACTGGATTCCCTTACTGCATGTTGATCATGACGTTTTCTTGCCACTGGCGCGGCAGGGCCTTGGAGCTCTGCTCCCAGGCTGCATGATCCTGCACCGGTTTGGCATTGGCATACTGCTCGGCAGGCAACAGCTTGGCTTTCACGTCATCCGGCAATACCACATTGCTGCGGATGGGACGGGCGTAGCCACGGGCCAGGTTGATTTGACCTGCGTCCGAGAGGATGTATTCCCGCGCTAGCTTGGCGGCGTTGGGGTTCTTGGCCCACTTGTTGATGATGGTGGTGTAGCCGGCGATGACGGAGCCGTCGCTCGGGATAACCACATCAAACTTCTTGGGGTCTATCTTGTCGCGGTAGTTCAGTGCGTTGAAGTCCCACAGCACACCCACTTCCACTTCACCCTTCTCGATATTGGCGATGGAAGGGTCGTTCAGGGAGAGGCGCCCCTGTTTGGCCAGCTGGCCGAACAGCTCGAGCGCGGGTTTCAGGTTTTTTTCGCTGCCGCCGGTGGCATAGGCCGCCGCCAGCACGCCGTTGTTGGCCTGGGAAGCGACGCCCACATCACCCAGGGTCACCTTGTAGTCACCGCCGAGCAGGGATTGCCAGCTGGTGGGGGCGGCCTTGACCAGATCCTTGTTGATCAGGAAGGCGATGGTGCCGGTATAGGCCAGCATCCAGTGACCGTCCGCATCCTTGGCCCAGTTTGGAATGTCTGCCCAGGTGGAGGGTTTGTAAGGCTGGGTAACCCCCTGCTTGACCGCCACCGGACCGAAGGCACCGCCCACGTCACCTATGTCGGCGGTGGCGTTGGCCTTCTCGGCTGCGAACTTGGCGATCTCCTGGGCCGAGCTCATGTCGGTATCCTGATGCTTGATGCCGTAGATGCTGCCCAGTTGCTGCCAGGTGTCCTTCCAGTTGGCCCAGCTGTCGGGCATGCCGATGCTGTGGAGCTGGCCTTCGCCGCGGGCGGCCTTCTCAAGATCCGCGATATTTTCGGCGGCAAAAAGTGGTTGGCTGATGGCCACCAGGGCCAGTGCACTTGCGATCACGCTTTTCATCATCCCATCCCTCTGGACTAGGTCAGTTAAGGTTCGAGAGGGATGCTAGAGGGGGAATATGACGGTGACGGGGCGTTTTGATGGCAGTTTGATGACAATTGGGCTGTCACGGCACTGTCATCCAGACGGGTTACAACTCAGGGCCAATAGACGCTGGTCTACTCCAGCGGTGAACAAACCTGAATGACCAAGGGATGTGACAGTGACTGAGTTGCGATTGAGCGAGCAGGGTATGGCCGCTGGCCGGAGCCCCTCCAAGTGTGAACAGATTTGCCAGACCCTGCGCCGCTATATCGGCAGCGGCCAGCTGGCGGCGGGGCAGCAGCTGCCCGCCGAACGGGCCTTGAGCGAGCGCTTCGCCACCACCCGCATCACCATCAAGGAGGCGCTCTCCAGCCTCGAAGCGGATGGCCTTATCTACCGGGCCGAGCGGCGTGGCTGGTTCGTGGCACCGCCCAGACTTACCTATGATCCCGCCATCCATACCCATTTCCACCAGTGGATCGGCGAGCAGCAGCGTATCGCCGAGACCCGGGTGCTGGCCCACGGCAGCGCCCTGGCCAGCAGCGAGTTGTGTCACTGGATGGGGCTGGATCCCTTCACACCGCTTTACGAGATCCGCCGCTTGCGCCTGATCGACGATCGTCCCGTGCTCCACGTCAGCCACCATCTGCTGGCCAGTCGCTTTCCCGATATCGCCAGTGCGCCGCTGGCCAGCTCCCTCACCGAGCTTTACCAGCAGCGCTATGGCATAGGCCAGGGCGGAGCCAACCTCGAGATCACCCCCTCGGCGGCGCGGGGCACCATAGCCCGCTCCCTCAATCTGGCGGAAGGGAGCCCTGTGCTGCGGCTGGTGCGGGTCAACTATGACGAGAGAGGGGGGCTGGTGGATTGCGATATCGAGCACTGGCGACCGGATGCGATCCGCATCTGTCTGGATACGCGGGTGTTGCAGCCGGTCGCAGGCAGATCGCAGACAGTTCAACTCACCGACTAAAGGGGCGCCAGAGCACTTGCGGACACAGTGGCCATCCGTATCTGTCTGGATATGCGGATGTTGCGGATAATGGCAGCAAGACGGTCTGAATTGCCGCTATCGAGCTGACCAAATCAGACGGATCCCGCAGGATCCGCCGGGATTAGTTGTCGATATTGGGGATCAGATCGTCGAAGCTCTGATAACCGCAGTCCGCCAGCTGCAGCGACATTGTGTAGGTCTTGCTGCCCTCCCGCTGGCCGATGGCGGGGCGGTTAAGTTTGAGCTCCTGATGCCAGTACTCCTTCATCCGCTCTATCAGTGCCATGGCCTCGCTCTCGTCCAGATGAAGCTGGCACAGCGCCATGTAGTTGTTGGACTTGTGCATGTTCTCCACCAGATAGTCACCCAGCACCGACATTGCCTGGCGTGCCTGCTGGCGGGCGAAGCGACTGTGCTGCTCGAAGCTGATGCGCTCGCTGATGAGGAAGTGGTAGCTGTTGTCGATGCCGAGCTGCAAGATGCCGAGCTTCTCCAGCTTGCGCAGGTAGAGGTAGCAGGAGGCATCGGTCAGGCTGTACTCCCGCTTGAGATCGATCAGGGTCTTGTCGCGCCAGAAGATGTTGGCGAGAAAGGCATAAAGCCCCGGCTCCTTGTGAAACGCCTCGTCCTGCTCCTGGGTGAAGACGGCCCGGCGGCTCTGGGCATCCTGAGTGCGATCCAGCAGCTCCTCGAACGAGAGTCCCACCAGGTGGCAGATCTCCAGCAGGGTATCGAACGGCAGGGAGGGCTTGTTCATCATGCGTTTGACGGTGGCGATGGAGACGCCCATGGCTTCTGCCAGGGTCTGATAGCGGATCCCCTTGTCGGTCAGGGTCTTCTTCAGGGTGTCGAGAATGTGGTTGGCCAGGGTCTGGCTATAGGTCATGCAACTATTCCTTTATCTGCATCTTTATGTTGTGTCAGAAACTGAGTTCTTTTCTGGTTATGGGCTCAGATATTGACACTTAAAAAAACCAGAGGAAATAAACCCGTTGAAAACGATTGAAATGGCCAGACCAGTTAGCGATGAAGGTTGCAGATAGTGATACTCAGCGGTGCATATCCTTCAACCGTTCAACATTTTACTGGTGATGCATAAAACATCGCGCATAATTCAAAACGAATCGGATTCAAGACCTTCCTGGTTGAGAAAACGATTGTTTGCTTCCAATTTAAGGGTTTTTTAAACCGCAAGGTTTTTATTCTTTCCTGGCATTGAGCGGAACTCGCAAGAGGTCCGCTTTTTTTCTTTTCCCCGAATTTGAGCCCGCCGTCAAGCAGAGGCGAGCGCCGCCTCCATTTGTCATGCTGAGTGTTCCCTCTCTTACTCTCCCTTACAGGGAAACAGTTTGGGGATCTCCCGCACCAGCCAACTCTTGGCCTTGCCCATGGTATCGCGGCGCCAGGCCAGCACGACCTGGATCTGGTGACGATATTCGGGGCTGATCACCTTGAGCCGACCGGCCTTGATATCCTCTTCTATCCAGCTCAGTGGCATGGTGCCGACGCCGATCCCCGCCAGCAGGGCATCACGCTTCTCTGTCATTGTGCTGACGGTGAGGCGTGGCTGCTTGTCCAGCAGGCGATAGGTGAGCACGGGTTTGCGCAGTGCAGAGTCGGCGACCGCTATGGCGCGGTAGCGGCGCAGCGTCTCGTCCGCCAGGGGCTCGGGCTCCCGATGCAGCGGATGATCCGGGTGGGCGACATAGAGCATCACCTCTTCCTGCAGCGCCTGATGCTTGATGCCGGTCATCATGATGTCAGGGTTGAGAGAGGAGATGAGCAGATCTGCGCGGCCATCTTCCAGACACTCCCAGCTGCCCGCCAGCACTTCGGCGCGAAACCTCAATCGGGTATCCGTCAGCTCGGCCAGTCTTTCAACCAGGGGATAGAGCGCCTGTACCGGCACCAGGGCATCAACGGCTATGGTGATGTCGGTTTCCCAGCCCCGGGCCAGCGCCCGGGTTTCGCCCACCAGATGTTCGGCTGCCTCCAGCAGCACCCGGCCCCGCTCCAGCAGCATGCGGCCGGCCGGGGTGAACTTGGTTCTGTGGCCGCTGCGATCAAACAGCATGGCGTCCAGCTCGTCTTCCAGCTTCTGTACCGTGTAGCTCAGCGCCGAGGGGACCTTGCCCAGCTCGTCGGCTGCCGCTGCGAAGCTGCCGCGGCGATCGATGGCGTCCAGCACCCGGATGGCTTCCAGGGTGAGCGCCCGTTCCTTGTTCGATTCCTTGGCCATTTCATACCTTCAATTTTTTTGAACATGTTTGCCAGTTTATCTCGCTAACAACTTAGGCCAAGTCACTTTAATATTCAATCAACGCTTAGGCAGGAAGGCCGAGCGGCCAAATAAAAGGTAGTTCCGGGCTGTGACATCGTAAATCAGGATGTCTGACTTCGGTGAAAGAACAACACACTATTTGAATAACCTCTTGCACGGATGCATTGATTCTGGCCAAACCGGCCCAGGCAATGACACAAATACCAAGAGAGTAAATGAACATGAAAAACGTAATCAAGATGTTGGCCGTTGCAGGCCTGATGACTGCAGGTTTTGCACAGGCTTCTGTTCCCGCCGACCTCAATGCCGCACCGGGCGTGCTGTTTGTAAACTGGCATGCAACCGCTGCGATGGATGGCAAGGCCAACCCCATGCTGGAAGTGCGCGATGAGTCCGGTGATCTGGTTGCCTCTGTCCACGCCAATCTGATGGGCGCTCAGCAGGTGAAGATACCAAGCCGCACTCAGGGCAACCTGACCGTCAGCCTGGGTGATCAGAGCAGTGACTACCGCATCCCGTTCGGTCTGGGTGACGGCCGCCAACGTTAATCGACCTATTTGGTACGTGAGGAGCACACCATGATGCAATTGAGAGCCGCAGAAGCGCGCGGCAAGGCCAACTTCGGCTGGCTGGATGCGCGCCACAGTTTTTCGTTCGGGCACTACTATGACCCGGACTGGATGGGACACTCGGTGCTGCGGGTCATCAACCAGGATCTGGTGTCACCTGGTGGCGGCTTCGCCACTCATCCTCACGCCAACATGGAAATTCTGACCTGCGTGCTGAGCGGCACCATAGAGCACAAGGACAGCCTCGGCCATGCCGAGCAGATACCGGCAGGGGATTTCCAGCTGATGAGCGCCGGGTCAGGCATCCGGCACAGCGAGTACAACCCCTCGCAGACGGAGCCGCTCTCCCTGTTGCAAATCTGGATCGAGCCGAACGAACACGGCACGGCCCCCGGTTATCAGCAGAAGAAGATTGAAGCAAACCCGGGATTGACCCTGGTGGCATCTCCGGATGGCGAAGCAGGATCCTTCAGGATCCGCCAGCAGGCCCGCGTATGGCAGTTGCAGCTCGAACCCGGCGAGAGTCTCACCTGGGCGCTGGCTGGCCGACACGGTTACCTGCAGATGATTTCAGGGGAGCTGACCGCCAACGGTCTGGCTGCCCGACCCGGCGACGGGGTACTCAGTCGTGATGAACCCAAATGGGATCTGGTGGCAACGAGTGCCAGCCAAGCCCTGTTATTTGACCTACCCTGAAGCAGTCAGCGGTGATTTGACGTAAAACGAGGAATTTGAAATGGACAAGATGAAAAATATGGCACTGCTGGTGGGTCGTGTACTGCTGGCGCTGATGTTTGTGATGGCAGGCTGGAGCAAGATCGGCGGTTATGCCGGTACTCAGGGTTATATGGAAGCCATGGGCGTGCCCGGGTTCATGTTGCCGCTGGTAATTTTGCTTGAGCTGGGTGGTGGTCTGGCGGTGGTCTTGGGCCTGTTTACCCGCAGCATCGCCGTATTGCTGGCCGGTTTTACCCTGATGGCCGCCTTTATTTTCCACTATCAGCCTGCGGATCAGATGCAGATGTTGATGTTTATGAAGAACGTCTCGGTGGCCGGTGGTTTCCTGGCCCTGGCGGCGGCCGGTGCAGGGGCCTTCAGTCTGGATGCCCGCCTCGGCAAGAACTGGTAATACGCTGAAGGTTCAAGTTTTCCAACGCTTTTTAGCCGGTGCAACTGCACCGGCTTTTTTGTGCCCGGGACAAATGTGCGACCGCCCGCATATTCTGCCGTCGGCGCCATCAGGGGCAACAAGCGCCTTTTGCATCTTCCCCCTCGATCCCTGACAATCTCATTTCGTGTGAAGTGACGGGAATCGCTCATCTTTTTCCGTGCTCACCCCCTCGTTTGAATTGGCGGGAGTCGTCCATGTTTACCCTTTACCACTCCAATCAGCTGGATCTGCTCAAGGAGCTGCTGGTCAACCACATCCGGCAGGCACCTCTCGCTCACCCCTTCGAGCAGGAACAGATCCTGGTGCAGAGTCCTGGCATGGCCCAGTGGCTCAAGCTGGAACTGGCCAAGGCATTCGGCATCGCCGCCAATATCGAATTTCCGCTGCCCGCCAGCTTTATCTGGGAGATGTTCACCCGGGTGCTGGCGGATGTGCCGCGCCAGAGCCCCTACAACAAGGGCGCCATGAGCTGGCAGCTGATGACCATTTTGCCCGCTTTGCTGAGCCGTCCCGCCTTCGCACCGCTCGCCGCCTATCTGGGCGGTGGGGATGAGCAAGATCCTGCCGGGGATCCCGAACAGGTTCGACTGTGGCAGCTCTGCCAGAAGGTGGCGGATCTGTTCGACCAGTATCTGGTTTACCGGCCTGACTGGATCGCTCGCTGGGAAGAGGGGGAAGGGCTGGTCGGAACAGGGAGCCAGGATCTGGCCGGAGTGAGTGGTCAGGATTGGCAGCCGGAACTGTGGCGCGAGCTGGTGGCCCGCACCCTGGCATTGAGCCCCAGCGGCTACCACAGAGCCAACCTCTACGAGGAGTTCATCCACGAGCTGCAACGTACCCGGGATCTGCCGGGCAAGCTGCCCCAGCGGGTGTTCGTGTTCGGCATCTCGGCGCTGCCACCGCGCTATGTGGAAGCCCTGCTGGCCCTTGGCAGCCGGCCGGAGGTGGAGGTGCACCTGTTCGTCACCAATCCCTGCCGCTACTACTGGGGGGATCTGCTGGATCGCAAAACCCTGGCGCGGCTGGAGAACAAGCTCAAACCGGGCACTGACCTCGACACCCTGCAGGGGCCCGCCAACCCGCTGCTCGCCTCCATGGGCAAGCTGGGGCGCGACTACCTGCACCAGCTGATGGAGCTGGAGGTGCCACAAATCGAAGCCTTCGTCGATATCGACGAGGTGGACGCCAAGGGCAATGCCAGGCTGCTGCGCGCCATCCAGAAGGATGTGCTGGAGCTGGCAGAACGGGGCGCCGGTCAGTTCGATCTCGACAGCAGCCACCACAAGAGCCCGATCGATCCGGCGGATGGATCCCTGCAGATCCACGCCTGCCACGGCCCGATGCGGGAACTCGAAGTGCTGCACGACCGGCTGCTGGCGCTGTTCGAGCGGGACCCCTCCCTCACCCCGAAAGACGTTGTGGTGATGATGCCGGATGTGAACAGCTATGGCCCCTACATTCAGGCCGTGTTTGGTGCCCGGGGGCAGATCCCCTTCGCGGTATCGGATCGGGCGGCGAGTCAGGAGAGCCCGCTGCTGCAAAGCTTCCTCGCCCTGTTGCACCTGCCGAGCGCCCGCCTCGGCGCCGGTGAGCTGCTCGCCATTCTCGAGGTGCCCGCCGTGCTGCGCCGCTTCGAGCTGGATGACGACGAGTTCAACCAGCTGCGGGTCTGGGTGCAGGAGACCGGCATCCGCTGGGGGCTGGATGACGGCTACCCCGTTCGTTTCGATCTGCCGCCCATGTCCGGCAACAGCTGGTTGTTCGGCCTGCGCCGCATGTTGCTCGGCTTTGCCATGGGGGATGGGGAGCCGGTGGCGGGCATGTCGTTCTGCGCCGATCATGGTGCAGGGCAGCAGGGCGCTGTGGCCAGCATATTGCCCTATGCCGAGATCGAAGGTCAGCAGGGCCTTGCCCTTGGCAAGCTGGCCTGGTTTGTCGACTCACTGGCGGAGTTTCTGCCCCGTTTGCAGCGTGAGCAGAGCCTGCCCGAGTGGTCAGCCTGCCTCCTTGATTTGCTGGATCGCTTCTATCTGGCCGACGAGGAAGAAGAGCGCCTGCTGCAACTGATCCGCAGCCAGCTGGCCGACTGGCAAACCCAGCTTGGCGAGGCCCGCTTCGATCAGCCCATCACCGCCGACCTGCTGCAAGATTACCTCGGCAAAGTATTGGGGGAGTCCCGCTCCAGCCAGCGCTTCCTCGCTGGTCAGGTTAACTTCTGTACCCTGATGCCGATGCGCTCCATCCCCTTCAAGCAGGTCTGCCTGCTCGGCATGAACGACGGCGTCTACCCGCGCACCCTGGCCCCCATGGGGTTCGATTTGATGGCGGTGGCGTCGCGGCGCGGGGATCGCTCGCGCCGCGATGATGACCGCTACCTGTTCCTGGAGGCGCTGCTCAGCGCCCAGCAGGGGCTCTATATCAGCTATCAGGGCTTCAGCGCCCAGGACAACAGCGACAAGGTGCCGTCCGTCTTGCTGGCGGAGCTGATCGATTATGTACGTCAGGGCTTCGTGCTGGCGGGGGATGAGGCGCTCGACGACGAGACCTCCGGCGAGCGGGTGCTCAAGCACCTGGTGGTCGAGCACCCGCTCACCCCCTACAGCCGCAGCTACTTCTATCCGGAAGCAGAGTCCCGGCTCTTTACCTATGCCGCCGACTGGCTGCCGGCCCTTAACCCGGTGCGTGGTGCCGCCAACTTCCAGAGTGGCGAGCTGCCATTGCCGCCCGAATGGGGGAGAGAGCAGGGGCTGGAGCTGGTGGAGCTGCTGCGCTTCTATCGCCAGCCCGCCAAGTATTTCCTCAACCGCCGCCTCAAGGTGTGGTTTGAACTCAACGAAGCCAACATCGAAGACAGCGAGCCATTCGAGCTGGACGGTCTGCAACACTACCAGCTCAAGGCCCTGCTGCTCGATTCCCATCTGGCAGAGGGGGACAGCGCAATACGTCGCGAGCGGTTGCAGCTCACCGGCCTGCTGCCCCAAGGCTGGTTCGGCAGCTTGCTGCTGGACGATCTGGACGCCGAGATGGGCAAGCTGGCGGAGCGCCTGCGCCCCTGGGTCAGTGAAAAACAGGCGGTGGAGATCGATATCTCCCTGGCCCAGGGCCAGCTGCAAGGGTGGATCGACACCCAGAAGGGGCGCTTGCTGGTGGTGAAACCCGGCAGCTTCAACGGCAAGGATCTGCTGCTGGGCTGGATCCAGCACCTCTGCCTCTGCCTGAGCTGTGCCCCCGGTGACACCCTGCTGTTCGATGCCAAACAGAGTCTGCGGCTGCCCAAGCTCTCGGCCGACGAGGCAAGGCCCAAGTTGGCGGCGCTGGTGGCGCTCTGGGCGCAGGGGATGAAGCGGCCGCTGCCGTTTTTCCCCAACACCGCCTGGGATTGGCTCAAGGCGATGGAGAAGGAGCCCGACAAACCGGATGCTGCCGACAAGGCGGCCCTCACCCGTTTCAACGGCGGCTGGATGGTGACTGGTGAGGGACAGGATGTTTATGTTGCCCGCTGTTTCCCCGAACTGGATGAAGCCGTGCTGAGCCAGTTGCAGGCGCTGGCTCGCGAGCACCTGACCCCGCTGCTCAAGACCCTGGAGGAGCTGAAATAATGGCTAACCCGCTCAATACGCTGCGCTTTCCCCTCCACGGTGAACGATTGATCGAAGCCTCTGCCGGTACCGGCAAGACATACACCATAGCCGGTCTCTACCTGCGGTTGCTGTTGGGTCACGGCCCGCTTATCGAAGAGGGGGCGGATGCCGGTCAGCCCAGCGCCCACGAACGGCCGCTCTCTGTGACCGAGATCCTGGTGGTGACCTTTACCGAGGCGGCCACCGCCGAGCTGCGCGGGCGGATCCGCGCCCGCATCCACGAGGCGCGCCTCGCGTTTTTGCGTGGTGAGAGCAAGGATGTGCTGCTGACCCAGCTGCTTGAAGAGGTGGAGGATCACGAACTGGCGGCCCGTCGCCTGCTGGCCGCCGAACGGCAGATGGACGAGGCGGCTGTTTTTACCATCCACGGCTTCTGCCAGCGGATGCTCACGCAGAATGCCTTCGAGTCTGGCGCCCTCTTTGAAACCGAATTTCTCACCGACGACAGCCAGCTAAGGCTGCAGGCCGTGAGCGACTACTGGCGCGCCGAGTTCTATCCGGTGGATAAAACCCTCGCCAGCGCGGTGCGCGCGCTCTGGCCGAGCCCCGCCGCCCTGCTGCGGGAGATGAGCAGCTGGCTCGACAACAGCGAGCTGGAGATACTGCCTGCGCTGGGGGATGAGACCCTTGCCGCTCGTCATCAGGCGGCCATGGCCCGCATCGAGGCGGTGAAAAATGGCTGGCTGGCGCAAGGGGACGAGATCCGCCGCCAGACAGAGGGGCAAATCAAGCTCTATACCGGCAAGAACTACGAAGGCTGGCTCGCCAAGATCGGGGACTGGGCGCAGGATCCGACCAGCGGTTATACCCTGCCCAAGGATCTCGAGCGCTTCGGCCAGGAAACATTGGAGGCCAAGCTGAGCAAGGGGAAGGCGTTACCAACCCTGCCGCTGTTCAGCGAGATCGATGCGCTGCTGGCGAGCCGCCCCGGTATTCGGGACCTTATCCTGCAACGGGCGGCCAAAGTGGTGCGCAGCCGGATGCAGGCGAGCAAGCGCCAAGCCCATCAGCTCTCGTTCGATGACCTGCTCAAGGATCTCGACGGCGCGCTTGGTTCGGGCCTTGGCGAACGGCTCTGCGATCGCATTCGTGCCACCTATCGGGTGGCGATGATCGATGAATTTCAGGATACCGACCCCCAGCAGTACCGCATCTTCCACCGGCTCTACGGCGGTCACACAGACACGGCGCTCTTGATGATCGGTGACCCCAAGCAGGCCATCTACGGCTTTCGTGGCGCCGACATCTTTACCTACATTCAGGCGCGGCGAAATGTGAGCGCCCACTACACCCTGGGGCGCAACTGGCGCTCCAGCAGTGCGCTGGTGGGAGCGGTCAACGGCCTGTTTGAGCGGGCCAAGGATCCCTTTATCTACGAAGCGGATATCCCCTTCCTGCCGGTGGAGGCGCAGGGCAAGAGCAAGGCGCTTGTTCTCGATGGCGCCACCGCGCCCGTGCTCCACTGCTGGCAGCTGAGCGGCCAGCCCACCTTCAATCGGGGGGATTACCAGAGCAAGATGGCGCGCGCCACCGCCGCCGAGATCCACCGTCTGCTGACCCTGGCCCGTGAGGGCAAGGCGCAGATAGGCGATCAGGCGGTGAAAGCCGGAGATATCGCCGTGCTGGTGCGTACCGGCGCCGAAGGCAAGCTGGTGCAGCAGGAGCTGGCGCGGCTCGCCATCGCCTCCGTCTATCTGTCGAACCGCGAGAGCGTGCTGGAGCAGGTGGAGGCGCGGGAGATACTGCTGATCCTGCACGCCTGCCAGAACCCGAGCGAAGAGCGCAGCCTGCGGGCGGCGCTCGCCACCGGGCTGTTTGATCTGGATGCCAAGGCGCTCGATGGGCTGGCCAGCGACGAGCGGGCGTGGGAGAGCGCGGTGCAGGAGTTTATGGAGTACCGCAAGATCTGGCATCGCCGCGGCGTGCTGGCCATGTTGCGGGCCCTGCTGCACCGGCGCAATCTCGCCTCCTCCCTGCTGGCGAGCCCCTATGGGGAGCGGCGGCTGACCAACTTCCTTCATCTGGCTGAGCTGCTGCAACAGGTGAGCAGCGAGCTGGATGGGGAATATGCCCTGCTGCGCTGGCTGGGGGAGGCGGTGAGCCGCCCGAGCGGCCAGGATGCGGAACAGGTACTGCGGCTCGAATCCGAGCGCAAATTGGTGCAGATAGTCACCATCCACAAATCCAAGGGGCTGGAGTACCGGCTGGTCTTCCTGCCCTTCATCTGCAGCCACAGAACCGCCGAGACCCCGCTCTATCACGAGGCGGATGAAGCGGGCAATCGCACCATTCTCGACCTGACCGGCGCCGACTCGTCGCTTGCCGAAGCGGACAAGGAGCGCCTCGCCGAAGACTTGCGACTGCTCTACGTGGCGCTGACCCGGGGCGTCTACGCCACCTGGCTGGGGCTGGCACCGGTGCGGGCCGGTAACGGCAAGTCGGAGAAGACAGACCTGCACCACACCGCCATTGGCTATCTGCTGCAAAAGGGCGAAGAGGGGGATGCCGATACCCTGGCGACCGCTTTGACCGAGCTGTCGCAGGCGCTGCCCGGTGTGGCTGTCGGTGAGCCCTCGCTCACCCGTCCAGCCCCGCTGCCAGTGGAGCAGGAGCAGTTTGGCGAGCCGCAGGTGCGCCGCTTTACCGGTTCCCTCGAACGGGATTGGTGGATCAGCTCCTACTCCGGGCTGGCGGCGCAGGGCCACGGCCACAGCAAGGGTGTCTTGGCCAATCCCGGCTTCGATGACGAGGTAGCCACAGAGTCGGCGAGCGCGGCTGCCTTGCTGGCCGAGTCGGGGGAGGTGGCAGCGCCTGAGCCCTCCATCTTCACCTTCCCGAAGGGGGCACGCCCCGGCACCCTGCTCCACAGTCTGTTCGAAACCATCGATTTTCAGAGCGCCGGTGGCGAGTCGCTGGCGCACCATATCGCTGCCCTGCTGGCGCAAGATGGCTTCGACGAGAGCTGGGCTCCCGTGCTGCAACAGCAGGTGGAGGCTGTGCTGGATACCCCGCTCGATACCGGCTTTGACGAGCCGGTGCGACTGCGGGATCTGGCCCCCGAGCGCAAACAGGTGGAGCTGGAGTTCTTCCTGCCCATGGGGCGGGTGACGGCACCGGCGCTGACCGCGCTTTGCCAGCAGCACGACCCGCTGTCGCGGGGCAACAAGCCGCTGAGCTTTGCCACTGTGCAGGGGATGCTCAAGGGCTTTATCGATCTGGTGTTCGAGTGGCAGGGGCGTTGGTATCTGCTCGACTACAAATCAAACCACCTCGGCATGAGCCCCGCCGATTACAGCCGTCCGGCGCTGGAGCGGGCCATGTGTGAACATCGCTACGACCTGCAATACCAGCTCTACTCGCTGGCGCTGCACCGGCTGCTCACCCTGCGCCTGCCGGGCTACGACTTCGAGCAGCACTTTGGCGGGGTCTTCTATCTGTTCCTGCGCGGCATGCCGCAGGGGGGCATTTTCCATACCCGCCCGAGCCGTGAACTGGTACTGGGGCTGGATCGGTTGTTTAGCGCAGGCAGTGAGTCGCCAGCAGCGGGATCCCACCCATTGAACGAGGTAGAGGCATGAGCGACACCATGATCAGCACGGCGATCAGCACCATCATGATCGAACGGTTGAAAGCACTGGCGCTGGCGGGGCGCATCCGCCAGCTTGATCTGCAATTTGCCAAGCTGGTGGCCGACCTTGGCGGCAGCCCCGAGCTGGTGCTGGGGGCTGCGCTCGCCTGCTTCGAGCTGGGGCGCGGCCATGTCTGCCTGCCGCTGGAGATGCTGGCACATTCTGGTAACGAAAAGCCATCCTTGCGGCCGTTCGGGCTGGATCCCCAGCAGAGCCGGGATCTGTTGCTGGATCTGGCGGATCCTGCCCGCTGGCCCGCCCTGTTTGCGGCAAGCCCCCTGGTTGGCACCGAGCAAGATGACGGGGTCGCCCCGCGCTGGCCGCTGCGGCTGTGGCACGGGCGGCTCTACCTCACCCGCTACCACGACTTTGAGCTGGGGGTGGCCCGCCATCTGCGCGCCCTGAGTGAAAGAGCCGAATGGCCGGAGATAGCCCCGGCCCTGTCGCGGCTGTTTGCCCGCGACTACGGGCTGGTGTTCGGGGCGCTGCTCCAAGCCCGCCTCGCCCCCGACTTTTCGGCCTGTCACTTTATCGAGAAGTATCTGGACCTGGTGCTGCCCCATGAAGTGGATTGGCCCGCCATAGAGGCGCTGTTGGCCAGCGCCCAGGCCGCGAGCGACTTGAGCAAGCTGGATGCGCTGGTGCCCGAGGCGCTCTGCTGCAACGGCCAGAAGCTGGCGGCGGCCACCGCGGCGGCGCGCCCCTTTGCGGTGATCTCCGGCGGCCCCGGCACCGGCAAGACCACGACTGTGGCCAAGCTCTTGGCCATTCTGGTGGAGACCGGCCTGCAAGCAGGCAAGGCGCCGGCGATCCGGCTGGTGGCCCCCACCGGCAAGGCGGCGGCACGCCTGACCGAGAGTATCGGCTCTGCCTTGCAGGCCCTCGATCTGCCCCCCGAGTGGGTCGAGGCGATCCCCACCGAAGCGGGCACTCTGCACCGGCTGCTCGGGGTCATTCCGGGGCGCAGCCAGTTCCGCCACCACGCGGGCAACCCGCTACACCTCGACTTGCTGGTGGTGGATGAGGCTTCCATGGTCGATTTGCCGATGATGGCGCGCCTGCTCGATGCGCTGCCGAGCCACGCCCGCCTGATCCTGCTCGGCGACAAGGATCAGCTCGCCTCGGTGGAGGCGGGGGCCGTGCTCGGCGATATCTGCAGCTTTATCGAACAGGGCATCAGCCCCGCACAGGCGCAGTGGCTCTCCCGCCAGACCGGCTACCGCTTGCAGGGCTCGCCTGCCGGTGCACCGGTACGCGACAGCCTCTGCCTGCTGGCCAAGAGCTGGCGCTTTGATCAGCATTCGGGCATCGGTCAGCTGGCGCGCGCCTGCAACAGCGGCGATGCCACGGCGGTGGAGGCAGTCTGGGGCATGGGCTTTAGGGATATCAACCTGCACCCCTGGGCGGGGGAGGCCTACGACGCCCTGATTGCCCAAGGGGTGGCCGGTTACGGCAGCTATCTGAAGGCGGCCCGCGCGGGGGAAGATCCCGTCGCCGTGTTCAAGGCATTCAACAGCTTCCAGATCCTCTGCGCCCTGCGCGATGGCCCGTTTGGCGTCGAGGGGCTAAACGAGCGCCTCGAACTGGCCCTGTCACGGGCCGGGCTGATCACCCGCGATGGCGACTGGTATGCCGGTCGCCCTGTGATGGTGGTGCGCAACGACCACGGGGTCGGCCTCTACAACGGTGATATGGGGCTCTGCCTGCCCGATGAAAGCGGGCGGTTAAAGGTATGGTTTGAGCAGCCGGATGGCACCCTGCGCTCCCTCTTGCCCAGCCGCTTGCCGCCCCACGAGACTGTCTACGCCATGACTATCCACAAATCCCAGGGTTCGGAATTTGCCCATACCGTGCTGGTGCTGCCCGACAGCTCCAGCCCCTTGCTGACCCGCGAGCTGGTCTATACCGGCATCACCCGCGCCAAGGCACGGCTCGATCTCTACGGCGATCGCGCCCTGCTGGCACAGGCGGTACGGAAAAAGACCGAGCGATATTCCGGATTGGCGGAGAGGTTGGGGGAGTGAGTGATTGGAGGGCGGTAAAGGGATTTACTGTCCGATAATACGTTGCTAATGATTGCCCGCTTTTCATTGAAGGGCATATACACGCGCCAGTCAGCCATAGGAATGAGGGATATCTGTGGCCACTGCGTCAGTGAATCTGGATTGGATGAAGGCATGATGGAACTGGTGCGATTGATGAGTGCCACTAGGTGGGAAGAAATCCGGCTCGGTATGTATGCGTTGGGAGCGCTCTCTCCTAGGTGGCGTGTACGGGACTTGCACAGCCGGTATCTGTCTGATTGGGATGGGGAGTGGTTCTATCACTTTAAAGTGGGTGGCTACGAGCATATCGAGTTGCTGGAAGTAGATACCACGTCACCCGAGCAGACCGCAGCCGTGCGGGACGTGTTGCTGCGGGTGCGGGTGCCCGGAGAGCGGATCGGGAATGTATTTCGGGTCTACGGCTATGCTCCGCTCGGTAAACCGATGGACTACGTGGGGTAAACCAGAAATTGGACGGCGGTAAACGAAATTTACCGCTATCTGTTGTGCATAGATGTTCGAAAACATTTTTTTGCAGAAAATAGTAGGAGATTCAGGTGATTAAAAGTGTATGGGGATTGTATTGGCGGACATATTTATTATTTCTCTTTGCAGCGTTACCCTTATCTTTTGCCGAGATGTATTTTTTTGTTTCTGAATCATGGATGTTTTTGAAGCCTTCGCTTTTTTATATGGTTGTAGGTGCTTTGTTATTAGTGCCGTTTAGTCATCACAAAGGTCTATTGTTTTCTCTCTGGGGTAATCGCTTAGGCCTAGATGATATAGTCTGGTGTTCTTATCGAAAGGTCATGGGAACATCTTATATGCTATGCGCAGCGATATTATATGTAGTCAGTGAAACATTGCCACTAACGTACTGGGTAGATACAAAGGTATATGGTGGCCTATTTGTGAATTTTGTTTTATCTATTCTGGTCGGTCTGATTGTTATACAGAAAAAAGATAATGAAAATTTAAGGTGTGAATAATATGAATTTTATAAATGTGAAGTTTGTTCTAATGGTATTGACTCTATATATTATCGCTAATTTCTTTGCTAATGCAGCAGAGCCTGGTGATGATATCGAGAAAGAGATGTGTGCGAAACTGCCAGTGGTTATAAAAAAAGGTGATGAATCATACAAGGCAGGGGAATATGTCAAAGCAAGAGGTTATTTTACTGAGCAAGTATCATTAAGTGAGGGGTGTGGATATGCCTATGGTAATCCAGATCAAACTGCGACTATTACAGCATATAACAATGTTGCGCTTTCTTATATAAAGCAAGGGGACAAGCTTAAAGCTCTGGCATGGTTGTCATTAGCCCCGAATGATAAGAAATCTAAATTCAACTACGGTCTGCTTAAAAATATGCCAGTCTCCGTAGGGCCTGATATGGTGGGAACTTATTGGGAGTATGCTGGTTTCGGAAGTTGGAATATTGCCTCTGTAGAAAAGCAAGGTAGTGACTACTTGATATCTTTGAATCTGCTCTACTTTGGGTTAATGGGGATGGCTTATGGTCCTAACATGGGGGAAATATCTCAGGTTGTGACTATGAAGGATGATGAGGGGCTGATAAAACTAACCGGTGAAGAGGGTAATTGTGAAATTTCGATAAAATTTATAGAAAAAGATCATGGTATTCTGAGAGTTGATACAAATCCGAATAAAAATGAGTGTGGATTTGGTCACAATGTATACGCGCATGGTGATTTTATTAGAGTGTCTGGCAAGCCTACACCATTTGATATAGGTTACTGATGTCGAGTAATCGAAAAATCGATTTCTTATGTTGGGCTTCGCAGGCTCAGCACCAACCTACCGATTGTGTAGGTTGTGGCTGAGCGTAGCGAGGCCCAACGTTTACCGCGTAATCTCTTTTTTCCTTCCCCCTCATTCCCAGCCCTTCTCCCCATTCTTTATAAATAAGTGGGAGAAGGGAGATTTAGCTCCGTGGCTATATGCTAATGTAATATCCCCGATGCTGCATAATCCCCTCTCCCTTTGGGAGAGGGGCGAGTTGCCACAATGTCCACTTCGCCCACTTGGTAAAATCGGGTAGGGTGCAATGAACGAAGTGAATTGCACCGCTGCTATTTATCTGCCAAAAGGTGTAATGCGCTTCGCTTATTACACCCTACACACACGGCAGGATGTCATTGCTTGAGACTTGAATTTAAAACTATCGATCTGGATCGAGATTACGAGCTCTGTGTACAGGCACGCAGGGATGCCTATTTTTGCAGCTTTCATACCCATGACGGATTTGCCGGCTTTCTCGACGGCTATCGGGAGCGGATCCGCGAAAGGCTGGGGCAAGCGCTATGGCATTACCTCCATGTCTGGGTGGGTGAACAACTGGTGGGGCAGCTGGAATTTCGCAGCTTTTCCGATGAACCCGAGACGGGCTATGTGCAGCTGATTTATCTGTTCCCCGAATATCGCGGCAGCGGTCTGGCTGCCGAGTTGCAGGCCTATATTCGCCAGCAGTTGTTGGGGGCGGGCTGTGAATGGGCCGTTCTCTCCGTGAGTCGAACCAATTTGCGGGCGCTGAACCATTACCGACGGTTTGGCTGGCAGTTCTTTCGCCACAATCCAAAACACGTCGAGACGGACTTTTATCGACTTGAATTGGATACACCCTGTGGTGGGGGGCAATAAGCGAAGCGTATTGCACAGCGATCTGATGTCCGCCCATTACGGCAATGATATCGCGGCCCTTTATCCTCAGCCCTTCACCTCCTTTTGATACAAGCGGGAGAAGGGCGCAATGTCGTTACCGCCGTCCGATTACGCTTCGCTAATCGAACCTACGGAGAGGGTGAGGGTGAGGGGCCAATCAAGGGGCTAAACAGTCAGCTCCAGCCGGTTGCCTTCCGGGTCGAGGAAGGTGCTCTCGTAATAGCCGTCGCCGGTCCAGCGGGGGCCGTCCAGGTGTTTGACCTCGGCGCCCTTGAGCAGCTTGAGGCGGGCTGTCATCTTGTCCACCACCTCCACACTGCCGAGGGAGAAGGCGATATGGGCCAGCCCCTGCAGCGGGTGCGGCAGACTGAGATCTGCCGGAAACAGTATGGGGCTGTGCATCAGCTCCAGGCTGGCACCCCCCTCGAAGCGCACGAAGTAGGACGAAAACTGTTTGGCCGGGTTGTGGTAGCGCTCATTCGCCTGTCCGCCAAACAGAGAGCAGTAGAATGTCTTGAGCGTCTCCAGATCCTGTGCCCAGATGGCGACGTGATGTATGTGCATGGCTGGTCTCCTGTGACTTGATACCTACCATGCTATGCTGGGCCTTGAATGTTCGACATGGCTGAGCCCGTCCTGATGATGTCTGAAACTGCCAATCCTGACGTCATTGACGTCTCCCCCGACTGCCGCGAGCAGATCTGCTGTGACAGTCTGTTGCCCGCCCTTGCACAGGAGCAGGTGTGGCTGGCGGGCTGCTCATGTCTGCGTACCCACTACAGGATCGAGCGTTGCTTTGAGGACGTGCACTGTTTTCTGCTCACCCTGGGGGGCGAGGGGGAGGTGTTGATTGGCGATCGTCTTGAGCGGCTGCAAGTCGGGGAGTGGGCCCTGATCCCGGCAGGGGAGTCGCTCTGCTATCAGCTACCAGAGACGCTATTACCGGAGAGGCAGTTGCCAGAGCCGCCAGCGCCGGAGCAACAACCGGCGGCGAAGGGTGACTGGGATCTGGTGTGGCTGCTGCTGCACAAGAACTCCCCCTGGGATGCCTTCGCCAGCCACCCCAGGCTGGGGTGTACCTCCCAGCAGGGGACCCTGCTTCGCACTATTGAGAACCTCTATGCGGAGCAGGAGCGCCACCAGGACCCTCTGCTCAGTGCGCTCCTGGTGGAGCAACTCGGTTTTTATCTGCGCCGCCTGCTGCAAAAGGGGGAGGGGCAGAGCCGCGGCGAGCGGCAGGCCCTGCGTCTCGAGCTGATGCTCAAAGAATCCCTGACCGAGTGCTGGGACATAGGGCGGATGGCAGACGCCCTGCACCTCTCCGAGCGCCAGCTCTATCGTCTCTGTCAGCAGCACTTTGCATTGGCCCCCATGGCCTTGCTGCAACGGCTGCGGTTGCAACGAGCCGCCCTCTTGCTGGCCAGCGGCGGCGACTCGGTGAAACAGGTGGCCCAGTTGTGCGGCTTCAAGAACGAGTATCACTTTTCCACCGCCTTCAAGCGCCAGCAAGGTCTGGCTCCCAGCCATTATCGCAATCTGCACCATCCCGCATTTAAAGCCGGACCCGCACAGTGAGGCGGCATTGAGTCGTTAGAATAAGCGGTGCACAGACCTGATCGGAAAATAGCGAGATAGAGGGTGTCTGGCACCATTTGGCGCAGCAACTGAGCTATATTGACCCGCACCAATGGGATGTCAAAACATGGGTGAAGCATGGGGGGAATAAGCAGGGTGAATATAGGTGCGGATCAGGTAAAAAATCCATTGCCGGATTTGGATATAGATCGTCAAATAACCTGAATGGCGGATGTAACTTATATTCTGGCGGATGGAAACCGAGGGAGAAGATCCATTGGCGGGAAAAGCAGGGGGAGATCTCCCCCTGAGGAACAAGATAACTTAGAAATGGTAACGAAGACCCAGCTTGAACGTATCCATTGAGTGGTGGTCGTCACCCAGTGTCAGGGCGCTGAATTGACGCTCATAGCCGATACCGGCAGAGAGGCTGCTGTTGAAGGCATAGTCGAAACCGACTTCCAGATTGGGATGAACCCGGCCTTTCGCTTCGTCGATGCGACCCTGCTCGTTGACTCCCAGCGCAGGTATGCTGCCGTTGCCAATCACTTCGACTTCGGTGCGGGTATAGGCGAGGCCAGGTTTGGCGTAGGCAGAGAAGCCATATGCCAGCGGCTGACTGAACTTGGCGGCCAGGCTGATGCTGCGGGTGTCTATGGTGGTGTCAACAAAGCCGGTGGCCACTGAACTGGTGATCCACATCAGCTGGCTCATCTGCTGGGCATGCAGACCACCTTCGATGGCCAGCCAGGGTTTGAAGCTGTAACCCACGATCAGGCTACCGCCATCGAGACGATCGTCCATCAATTTGGCGTCATACGCTTGCTGCGCCATGCCATCCAGATCTGCCTTGGAGGTGATCAGATCCAGCCCTGCATACCAGCCTTCTGCACAGGCGGCAGTGCTGATACCCAGACCGAGCAGGGAGAAAACGAGCGCTTTATTGAAGGTATTCATGGATAAATTATTCCTGTATGCGTGAACTCTGCGTGGTTGAAATACCTCTATCCATGAAGTTTATTTATATTCCCTTTGTCCGCCATTGCTGGAGGGCCGCGGATTATAGTCAGTGCATTCAGCAATAACAACCCATTGTCGTCATGGGTTTTTATATTATGGAAAATAATGGCAGGGCATCATGCTCAATAAATGACTCGTTTAGAGTTTTAGCTTTATTTATATAAATAAAAACAAGGCAGGCTGGCAAGATATAATGTCAGTGGCGAATTTGAATGGCACAAATCTGATTTTATTGAATATTTTCCTTCATCTGTCGGTAATGACACTTTGATCTCTGGTTTGTTTATTGTGCGGATGTAAACAGAGGTCATCATGGGCATGATGGCGGTTATTCGTTCAATCCCACTGAGTGCCTCAAGCCCGATAAACAGCGCACCTTTGCCCTGTGTTGAATACATTTGTGCCATTGGCCTCACTGGGGCATGACGAGGGGGCATGGTACTGCGCACCCAGGATATCCACACAGCACCCGTTTTTGGCGATAAAAAACAGGGCCAGAGGTTTGCCTCCGGCCCTGTTGCATTGTGCTTGTTCAGTCGGTCAGATGCTGGATTTGACGGTGACGAACTCGGGGTAGGCATCGATGCCGCATTCGTGCACGTCGACTCCCATCATCTCTTCCTCTTCGCTGACTCGCAGCCCCATGGTGGCCTTGAGCAGGCCCCAGACGATGAGGGAGGCACCAAACACCCAGCCGAAGATGACGGCCGCACCCAGCAGCTGGGCCGAGAAGGTGGCGCTCTCGTTGGAGAGGGGCACTACCATCAGGCCGAACAGACCGCAGACACCGTGTACCGAGATGGCGCCGACCGGATCATCAATCTTCAGGCGATCGAAGGCGACGATGGCGTAGACCACCAGGGCGCCGGCCAGGGCACCGATCAGGCTGGCGAAGAGCGGGCTGGGGGAGGCGGGTCGGCCGTGATGGCAACCAGGCCGCCGAGAGCGCCGTTGAGGATCATGGTGAGATCCGCCTTGCCCCAGGTGAGCTTGCTGACCAGCAGGGCGCCGACCACACCGGCTGCCGCTGCGGCATTGGTGTTGACGAACACAGTGCCGATGGCGGTAGCGTCGGCAGCGGTGGAGAGCACCAGCTGAGAGCCACCGTTGAAGCCGAACCAGCCCATCCAGAGGATCAGGGTACCCAGGGTTGCCAGCGGCAGGTTGGAACCCGGAATGGGGTAGATCTCACCCTGTTTGCCATATTTGCCGCGGCGGGCGCCGAGCAGCAGCACGGCGGCGAGGGCGGCGGCGGCACCGGCCAGATGCACTATGCCGGAGCCTGCGAAGTCGGAGAAACCGGCCTCTTTGAGGAAGCCGCCGCCCCAGGTCCAGTACCCTTCCATCGGGTAGATGACGCCCGTCATCACCACGCAGAACAGCAGGAAGGACCAGAGTTTCATCCGCTCGGCCACGGCCCCCGAGACGATGGAGGTAGCGGTCGCCACGAACACCACCTGGAAGAAGAAGTCGGAGTGCAGTGAGTGACCGGCATCGTCAGCCTGGGTGCCGATCAGGCTGCCAAAGCTTGGCAACCAGCCACCGGCGGCGTTGTCCACGTACATGATGTTGTAGCCAACCAGCAGGAACATGATGCAGGCAATGGCATAGAGCAGAATATTCTTGGTCAGGATCTCAGTGGTGTTCTTGGCGCGTACCAGCCCGGCTTCGAGCATGGAAAAACCGGCGGCCATCCACATGACCAGCACGCCGGATATCAGCAGATAGAAGGTATCGAGCGCATAGCGCAGCTCTGAAACGGACTTGATCAACTCTTCCATGTTGTGTTCCTCGGTTCCTGTTGTATCAAAGGGCTTCTGCGTCAGTCTCGCCGGTGCGGATCCGCACGGCAGCCTGCAGGTCATAGACGAAAATCTTGCCGTCACCGATCTTGCCGGTGTAGGCGGCCTTGCATATGGCTTCGATGATGTGCTCGACGTTGTCGGCCAGGGTGGCGATCTCCAGCTTTACCTTGGGCAGGAAATCGACCTGGTATTCGGCTCCGCGATAGAGTTCGGTGTGCCCCTTCTGGCGACCGAAGCCCTTGACCTCGGAGACGGTCAGCCCCTCGACGCCGAGACTGGCGATGGCTTCGCGAACGTCATCCAGTTTGAATGGCTTGATAATGGCGGTGATCAGTTTCATGCAGCTTCCCCAATCCTTTGGTGGTTGACCCTGATCAAAGCAATTAGTGAGCCAAAAGTATTAGTGTTTATTTTCAATGTCTTAAGTCTATCTCTGGCCCATGTGGCGTGATGTTTACCCAATCTGGACAGAGCCGCGCCAAAGCAGTGCCCCTCATTGGTGCAATTATCGCCACCTACTGACACGTAGCCGCAGGAGGGCGTCCCTGGCTCGGCTGGATGAGCCCTTTGTCGACTGAGGGTGCACGGCTCATGGGCTTGCCTGCGTCATCCCAGATTTATAACCGGACAGACGCAATAACCTGAACCACACTGGTTGCAGCCGTTGTTCATACGAACCTGATTTCTGCCGATAATATGGCCAATAGCAGGGCAGGTCTGGGCGGGCAAAGAGAGGCGGGCAAGCTGCCGGGTGATAGTTCCCCCTCCGCTGTTTATTCAACAATCGGGCTTGAGCATCCTCGCCACTGTGCGGGGCAGAAGAACAAGGATGGTCTCTATGCTGCAAGAGAGTGACACGATCAGGATCTCGGACGTCAGTGAAGCCGTAGTGCACGGCATTCTGGAGGTGGTCAGCGACGGGATCTGGGACTGGAATGCCAACACCGGCTTCGTTTATCGCAACCCTGGCTGGTATCTGATGCTGGGCTATGAGCCCCACTCCCTTGGCAACAACGTCTTCACCTGGGAGGGGGTGATCCACCCCGACGACATTGCGCGGGTGATGGCCTGCTTCGATGCCTATCTGAGTGGTTCAGCGCCCGACTATCGGGTCGAGTACCGCTGCCGCTGTCAGGATGGCAGCTACATCTGGATCGAGGATTGCGGCCATATCATAGCGCGTAATCCGGATGGTTCAGTGGCGCGCATGATAGGTGCCCACCGCAATATCCATGCTCGCAAGTTGCTCTATGAACAGCTTGAGTCACGCAACCATTCACTGGAGCAGCTGATCGCCAAACGCACGGCCGAGCTGGTGCAGCTCAATGCGACCTTGCAGCAAAAAGCGGAAGAGAACCGCCAGCTGGCAGAAACCGATGCCCTGACCGGCGCCGCCAGCCGTTATCGGCTCGAGCGGGATATTCAGATGGAGTGCGAACGGGCCAAGCGCTTTCATCAGCCGTTTTCGGTGATCGCCATGGATGTGGATGACTTCAAGCAGATCAATGACAGCCATGGCCACGCAGCCGGGGATCAAACCCTGATCAACATAGTGGCGCGGGTGCAAAGCCATATTCGCGAGATTGACCTGCTGGCCCGCTGGGGTGGGGACGAGTTCATGGTGGTGCTGCCCAATACCGCTCTTGCTGATGCCTGGCGGGTGGCCGACAAGCTGAGGGAGCTGATCGCCCAGTCACGGGTTTGCGAGCAGCTCGATATCACCCTGAGTTTCGGGCTGGCGGAATACCGGCTGAATGAACCCCTGAGCCAGCTGATGGTACGGGTGGATCGGGCGCTTTATCAGGCCAAGCTGGCTGGCAAGAACCAGATCTGTGAATAGATGACAAGGGCCTGCAAGGGGCTGTTTTGACCGGTTGCCCGGGCGCAACCGGTTGTCGGATTTCTCTCATTTACCCCCCGAATGCGTATTGACCGCGCGATTGCCTTGACTCCTGTTGAGGGCGCTGGTTTGATGCGCGCTCTTTAATCCCCCATGAGACATGAATCGATGAAAAAGAGCATCCTGATTGCCCTGACTGCACTGCCCCTGTTTGCCCACGCCGGTCTGATGGACTCCCTGACCGATACAGTGACCAGCAGTGTCACCAGCAGTGCCAAAGAGATGGCAGGTACCGCCATGGACAGCGCCTCCAACGAAGCGATCAAGAGAGCGCTGGACATCAAGGAAGGCGGCTCCAACAAGCAAGCCATCAAGGACAAGCTGGGCGCGCCCGTCACCACCAAGACCGAAGCCGGTCTGGAAGTGTGGACCTATGACCTGAGCGCCCTGAACAAGGTATCTCCCATGCTGGCAGAGACCTCCAAGACCTTGTTCAAGGATGCCGAAGCCGCTCAGAAGAACGTCGTCATCAAGTTCGAAGGCGAAACCGTCAAGACCCTGAACCTGGCCGACAAAGCCAAGGCTTGAGTCTGAGTGACGTGCATGAAAAAGGGGCCTGATGGCCCCTTTTTGCTGGCTGACGTTCATGATCACACCTTGAAGCGACGCACCAGGGCCAGCAACTGGCGGTTGGAGCTGAGCAGCGACTCGGCGCTCTGCTCCGTGTTGCGACCATTTTCTACCAGCAGGTTGAGCATGTCGCGGATGCTCACCATGTTGCGGTTGATCTCCTCTGTCACCCGGCTCTGCTCCTCGGCGGCGGTGGCGATCTGGCTGCTGAGATCGTGGATCTGCACCACTGAGTCGGCCATGCTGTCGAGCCCCCCAGTCACCTGCCCAGTGGTATCTGCCGCGGCCTGACAGCTGCGTTTGGTCTGCTCCATGGCGACGACGGCGTCGGCCACCCCCTGAGTGAGGCGCGACAGCATGCTGCCCACTTCAGCGGTGCTCTTCTGGGTACGAGCCGCCAGGGCTCGCACTTCGTCAGCCACCACAGCGAAACCGCGGCCCTGCTCACCGGCCCGTGCCGCTTCGATGGCGGCATTGAGCGCCAGCAAGTTGGTCTGGGCGGCGATGCCACCTATCACCCCGAGCACGCTGCCAATCTGCTTGGCATCTTCCTGCATCTCCAGCACCTTGGCGGCGGCGAGATCCACTTCGTCGATCAGGGCCACTACGCTGGCGGAGGCCGATCCCACTACCTTGCGTGAATTGGCGGCCTGGCCGTTGGCGGCTTCGGTGAAGCTGGCCGAGTCGCTGGCGTGTTGTGCCACGCTGTCGGCGGTGGAGCTGAGCTCGGTGAGGGCGGTGACCACCTGATCCGTCTCGGCGGCATGTTCACCCAGGATCCGTCTTGCCTGACCCGTCTGCTGATCGAGCTGCGCCAGTTCGCGGGTGATGAGGTCGGTGGCGTCAGTCACCTGCACCATCATCTGCTGCAAATAGGCGATGAAGCGGTTCACCGACAGGGCAATGTGATCCAGCTCGTCATTCCCCTTCACCTGGATGCGGGCGGTCAGGTCGGCATCGCCGGCAGAGAGGGCGTCGATATTCTGTTTGAGGGTCTGCAAGCGGCTGCCGAGCTGAGTGATGGCCAGCAGCATCAGCACGAACAGCAGTCCGACCAGGGGCAGCTGGATTGCGGCCAGCGTGGTGAGCACGTCCTGGCTGTCCTGGGTCAGGGTGCTGGTTGGCAGGGCGGTGGCCAGCAACCAGGGGGTCCCCTCTATGGCCTGCAGCAGCAATGTCTGTTCCTGCCCCTGATCCTGGAAAGTGGTGCGCAACAGCCCTGTACCCCGGCTCTGGCCGAGCAGGCTGGCGATGGCACCGGCGAAGGGGTAATCGGCGTGAGCCGAGAGGTTGCCCAGCACAACATCCCCGTTCAGACGGGCATTCTTGCTCAGGATCTTGCCGTCAGCCTCGATGATCATCACCTGGCCCCCGATCTCCTGCTCTTTCCTGGCCACCAGATCGTTGAAGAAACCCAGGGTCACATCTATGGTCGATACCCCGAACAGGGCGCCGTTGCGATAGATCCCCATGGCGCAGTTGGTTCTCGGCTGCTGGCTGGCGCCGTCCTTGTAGGCCGCCGCCCAGACGCACATGCCCTGGGGAGCCTGTTGCCCCGCCTTGTGCCAGGGCTGTTCGAAGTAGTTGGGGGCCTCGGCCGAGTTCCAGTAGGTGTTGGGGATTAGCTTGTTGGCCGCATCCCTGTGAAAGAAGGTGCTGAACTTGGCGCGGCCCGCTTCCCGTTGATCCGGCAGCGGCCAGATGCCGCCGCCAAACACCATGGCATTGCCATATTGATCGATCAGCGCAGGCAGCAGGGCATCAATTTGCTCGCTTGGCAGCTGGGCGACCAGCTGGGTGATGCTGCGGGACTGGCTCTGTACGCCGTTGAGCTCATCGAGGATGTCGGTGGCGATCTCGCTGACCAGCAGTGTCACATTCTGTTCACCGGCCTTTTGCAGCGCCGGCTTGATCCAGATCTGGATGCCGATGACCGTCAGGGCGCACACCAGCACCATGAATCCCACGAAGACGGCTGTATATCGTCCCTTGATTGTTCCCAGACTCCACCCCATAACGACTCCTGTCTGTTGTTGGCACTGTCTTGCGTGACCTTGTTGTTTGAGTCGCCATTATTAGCCATTTCGAACATAAAACGTTTGTTATCGCTCACAGAACCCGGAGCAGAAGATAAGGGAAATGACGGCTCGACGGGGTGATCCCCCTGCCGTGAGGCAGTGCGCGGGAAAGTGGAAAAAAGAAAGGGTGGCCGAGGCCACCCTTGTGCTGATTGCGATGCGCTTACTGGTGCGCTTCGGCAAACTGCTTCATCGCGTCGGCGTGCTTGGTCATGCCGTCGGCGCGCAGGTTCAGGTTCTTCACGAATTCGGCTTTCTTGGCCGGGTCTTCGATCCTGTCATAACGTTGTTGCAGGTTGGCCTGGATCTGCTCCGGAGTCATGTTTTGCATGCGGGCCATCTTGTCGTGGCGGCCACCGTGGTGCTTGCCACCTTTCATGCCGCTGCCATCCATGGGGCAATTGGTCATGGCGCCGGCTTGGGTAGTGGCAACGGCTTCGCTGGCGGCATAGGCGCCGAGCGGCAGGCCAAGGATCAGGGTGGCGGTCAGCAGAGTTTTGGTCAGAGTCTTCATGGTATATCTCCTTGCGGATTGAGTTCGGATTCGGCTTGCTCGCCTTGACCTCAAGTAAACACCAGACCGGTGTCTGAACTTTGCCAGTTGAAGCCTATTTTGTAGCAGAGTGTGACATCGGGATCTTGTATTTCGCCTTGCTGAAGACGGTAGCGAAAACAGGGGGGCCACTCATAGAAGAGTGGTTGCCTTCCGGTTAAATTTATCTGCTCATCGGGCCAGGGGAATAAGTGATAGTGGCGGGCACGAAATATATTCAGTGCCGGTATGAGCCAATAAAAATACCCCACCGGATACAGTCTCTGGCGGGGTATTTCTATGTCACCGGTCAGGCAACCTCATTATCGTGAGAAAACCACAGGATGAATAGGTTGGTTCAGCGCTGGCGGCCGCTGCCAACGCTGTAAGGCATGCGATAGCTGTCGCTCTCACCATCCAGGCTGAGGGTGAGATTGCCCTGGGCTCTCATCGGCAGACGGACCTGCTGCATCCCTTTCAGCTCGGCGGGCACCTGCTTGAGCAGATCGCCGGAGGCGTTGCGGATCATCAGGGTCGGGTTGGCGCTGCTGCTGGCGTTATCGTGCCAGTTGACGAACAGCAGGCCGGGGGCTGAGCTGACGTAGGCCGGAATGGCCGCTTGTGCCATGCCGATGTGGGCCAGTCCGGCCAGTGCAAACAGGGTCAGGGTCTTTTTAATCATCATTGTCTCCTTGGTGTGGCTCGCCGAAGGATGCCGGCGTTGTGTGTCATGGTGTCAGGCGCCGCCCGAACCGGGCGCGGTCTGCATCATGGGGAAGGGAAGCGTGTCTCGTCGGGCGCAGAGAGGCTGGCCGCCGTGATGCCATCGCCATCCGAAGGGGGCTCCCGGTTCAGGCGGTCTGTCTTTGCAGGTTGGTGTGGTGTGGCCGCCGCTCTGGCAAGGGCCTCACTGGCGGCATAAGCCAGCATGAAGGGCGTGGTGAGGGCGAGCATGGCCTGTCTCCTGCAATGAGCGAATATGGACGAGTTGGTGTGCCCCAAGTAAACCTTCGCCTTGTGTCTCAACTTTGCCGAGTGACCGCTTTTTTGTAGCAGAGTGTGGCATCTTGCTGATCTGGCACACTTTGACACAAACCGCCCGACAGATTTTCGTATACTCGTGCCAGCTCTAACAGGAGAGGCTCTCATGAACCAAAGCAGCACCCACATTCTGGTCGTCGACGATCACAGCGAGATCCGCGATCTGCTGAAACGCTTCCTGGAGCAGCATGGCCTGCGGGTCAGCTGTGCCCGGGATGGCAAGGAGATGAAGCGGTTGCTGGAAGAGCGGGAGTTCGATCTGCTGGTGCTGGACCTGATGATGCCGGGGGAGGATGGCCTGACCCTGTGCCGGGAGCTGAGGGCGAAATCCTGCATGCCCATCATAATGCTCACCGCCATGGGGGAGGAGACGGACCGCATCATAGGGCTGGAGATGGGAGCCGATGACTATCTCGCCAAACCGTTCAACCCGCGGGAGTTGCTGGCTCGCATCAAGGCGGTGATGCGCCGTACCAACGTCGAGCCGCAGCCCGCCCCCGAGACCCTGACCCGGGATCTACGCTTCGATCGCTGGCTGCTCGACATCAACCGGCGGGAGCTGGTGGATGAAGAGGGCGTGGGGCTGAGCCTCTCTACCGCCGAATTCGACCTGTTGCGGGTGTTTCTGGAACGTCCCCAGCGGGTGCTGAGTCGGGATCAACTGCTGGATCTGGCCCGTGGCCGGGAGGCTGTCGCCTTCGATCGGGCCATCGATACCCTGGTGAGCCGGCTGCGCCGCAAGCTGGAGCGGGATCCCAAGAACCCCGAACTTATCAAGACCATCTGGGGTGGCGGTTACCTGTTCGCCGCCGATGTGACCCAGGTGTGACCTCGTGGCCATGATCAAGCGATTGTGTTCCCGCCTCTGGCCCAAGGGGCTCACCGGCCAGATCATACTGGTGGCGCTGGCCGGGTTGGTGTTGATCCAGCTGCTCAGCATCCAGATCTACCGCTCGGATCGGGAGGAGGCGCTCGGTTACATCAACAGCCGCAATGCCATGCAGCGCATCGTCTCTGTGGCGCGTCTGCTGGCCCTGTCCCCCCCCTCGCTCTACGACGAAATTCTCAAGGCGAGCCGCAGCGATACTCTGCTGCTGCGCCTCTCCGACGAGCCGCTGCAACCGGAGAATCGCAGCCCCCGCTTCGAGCAGCAGGTGCGTTCACGGCTGGGCTATCCGCCGTCACTGATGGTGGAGATCAGCGCCGAGCTGAAGCAGGATGCCCAGCGCAGCCGCGCCTGGAAACACCACTCCCGCATGCTCAAGGACCGCAAGGGGATGCCGCCACCGCAGGACATGCGGCTGTATGGCTCCATCCAGTTGCCGCGCGGGGGCTGGCTGCAGTTCAGCTCTCTGGTGGACAAGGAGTCGTCGAGCTGGTCCTGGCAGACCACCTTCAACCTGATGCTGGTAGCTAGCATGGTCATAGGCCTGATGATCTGGCTGTTTCGCCGGGCGACCCGGCCGCTCAAACAGCTGGCCGCCAACGCCGACCGGCTGGGGCGTGGCGAGGATATAGAGCCGCTCCACGAAGAGGGGCCGACCGAGATCCGTGAATCCATCCAGGCGTTCAACCGCATGCATACCCGGCTCGACCGCTTCGTGCAGGACAGAACCCGGATGCTGGCGGCCATCTCCCATGACTTGCGCACCCCCATCACCAGTTTGCGGCTAAGAACCGAGTTTCTGGCCGAGGGAGAAGACAAGGAACGCATTCAGCAGACCCTGCAACAGATGGAGCAGATGCTGGCGGCCACCTTGAGCTTTGCCCGGGAAGAGGGGCAGCAGGAGGCGACCAGGGAGCTGGATCTGGTCAGTCTGCTGGAGAGTCTGTGTGACGATTATGCCGATACCGGTCAGCCGGTGACTTGTCTCGTGGAGGGAAAGCAGGTTTATGCCTGCCGCGCCAATACCTTGCGGCGGGTGCTGCAAAACCTCATCGGCAATGCCATCAAGTACGCCGGCAGTGCCGAGGTATCGCTGGAGCGCACCGAGAGTGAGCTGTTGATCCGGGTCTGCGATCAGGGGCCTGGCATAGATCCTGAACGGCTGGAAGATGTGTTCAAGCCGTTCGTGCGGCTCGATGAGGCGCGCAATATCGAATCCGGTAGCGTTGGGCTGGGGCTATCCATCGCTCGCACTCTGGTACATCAGCATGGGGGCGAACTCACCCTGCACAACCGGGAGCAGGGTGGGCTGGAAGCCAGGATTAGCCTGCCCCTGTAACTGTTGTCGAGGCTGTATGAGGAGGGCGCCCAGGTGGCGCCCTCCTTGGTTTATTTTGCTGCTATCAGACTGAAATAACGCCAATTTCATACTGGGTCATGCTTGCTCTTCTATGATGAAGCTAGTGATAATAAATGGCCGCATAGATGTCCAATAACAAGGTGGGTTCAGGAATGGCGGTCTCTTCTGGGGCAGGTTGGCGGGTCAGTTGGGGCGCAGGTTTGCTGCTCCTTGCACTCTTGCTGCCCGTCTGGGCTACCCCCGCGGTCAAACCCCTGATAGTGGCCAACTCCAAGGCCTGGCAGCCCTTCTCCTACATCAATGACAAGGGGCAGCCGGATGGCCTGTTGATCGACTACTGGCGGGAGTTCGAGCGGGTCACTGGGCGGCCGGTCCAGTTCAAGCTGGTGGACTGGCAGACCTCGCTGGAGCTGGTGCGCACCGGCAAGGCCGATGTCCATGGTGGCCTGCTCTGGTCACAGGAGCGCAATCCGCTCTATGACTATGGTCGGGCGCTCTCCCGGCTGGATGCCCAGCTGTTTTTTTCCAATTCTCTGCGCGGCACAGATGTGAATTACTACCTGTTGCACGAGAGTGTGGGGGTGGTAGCGGGTGGTTATGAGGAGTATTACGCCCGCAAGCACTTTCCCAACACGCGCCTGCAAGCCTTTGACGATAACGATGCCATGTTGAGTGCCGCCTTGAGCGGAAAGCTGGATGCCTTCATCGCCGATCTGCAGATGGCCAATTTTTATATCTACACCTCGAAAGATCCCACCCGCTTCATTCCCGTACGCCATCTCTACAGCGATGAGGTGCGTTTTGCCGTCGCCAAGGGCAATCAGGCCCTGTTGCAGGAGCTGGAGCAGGGATTTTCTCGCATGGGCGAGGCAGACAGGGAGCGCATTACCCGCAAATGGATGCATATAGAGACCGTCTATCCAATCCACTTCTGGTTCTGGCTATCGGCGGCGGCAGGGGCTGTATTGCTGGTTTACATAGTGCAGCTGAGGCGCGCTGTGGCGAGCAGTACCGCCGAGCTGGTCCGGGCCAATGCCCGGCTGGAGAGCCTCGCCAACACAGACTCCATGACGGGGATCCTGAACCGGCGCGCCTTCTTGCCGCTCTTGGCCGAGCGGCTGGCAAGCGGTCAGGCTTCGGCCCTGCTGCTGTTCGACATCGACCGTTTCAAGGGCATCAATGATCACTTTGGCCATGGCGTCGGGGATGAGGTGATCGCCGCCCTGGCCGAGCGGGTAGAGGCCGTCTTGCCAAGCGATGTGCTGTTTGCCCGGATCGGGGGAGAGGAGTTCTGCATCAGCTTGCCGATGGCAGATATGGCGGCGTTGCAAGGCTGGGCAAGCCGGATCGGACGGGAGGTGAGTGCTCAGAAGTTGCAGACCAGTGCCGGTGAGCTGGGGCTTTCCATCAGCACGGGGGCCGTCTGGGTGCCATCAGGGGTCAGGGCAGAGAGCCCTGGCTTGCTGCAGCAGGCAGACAAGCTGATGTACGGTTCAAAATCCCGTGGTCGCAATACCTGGCAGGCAGCCTGTTATGCAGAAGAGGACGCGGACAAAGAGGTGAAATAGGCCGCCGCCCGCGATGGGTGGCGGCGATTCATCAGAAGTTGTAGGTCATCCCCAGTGTGTAGCGGCGACCGTCCAGTACTGTACCGAAGCTGGTGTAATCCACCGTCTTGTCGAACAGGTTGTAGATACCGGCGGTCACGTCCAGGTTCTTGTTGGCCTTGTAGACCAGACCGGTGTCAAAGAAGGTGTAGGAAGGCGTGCCCTCTGCCATCTTGACCCGGCTCAGGTAGTCAGAGGTCTTGCTGCGGAAGTTGACCCGTGACCAGAGGCTGACCTCTTCTGTGGTCTGCCAGTCGACCGTGGTGTTGAACATGTGGCGCGGCATCTGGTTCAGAGGCTTGCCTTCCATCGAGCCGCTCTTCTGCTCGGACTGGGTGAAGGTGTAGCTGGAGGCGAGCGACCAGTCTTCGTTGATGGCCCAGTTGGCCGTGCCTTCCACCCCGCGCATATTCGCTTTGTCGACGTTGATGCGGTCGCTGATGAAGTCATAGGTATGACCGTTCAGGGTGCAGGAGGGATCGCTCTTGCTGGTGCAACGGCGGATCTCGGAGATCTTGTCCTCGAAGTCAGTGTTGAACAGCGTCAGCCCAGTGCTCAATCCCTCCTGACCATCCCACAGCAGTGCGATTTCCTGGCTCACGCTGGTTTCAGGTTTGAGTGCCGGGCTGCCCACCAGCATCCCATCCTGGGTGCCCCCACCCGTGGCCTGGCCCCAGTTGGCGGCCGACATGCGCAGATCTGGTGAACGATAGCCGGTGGAGACGCCCCCTTTCAGCGTCCATGACTCGGCCGGATGCCAGACCCCGTACAGACGCGGGCTCCAGTGAGTGCCGTAGTTCTGATCCCTGTCCATGCGTACGCCGCCGGTCAGGGCGAAGCTGTCGGTCAGTGCCCACTCGTCCTCCACGAACATGGCCCAGCTCCAGCGGGTCAGCTGGTTGGCGCGGTTGGCCACGTTGAGCTGGTTGCCTTGATCCTGCAGATCCTCGTAGCGGTACTGGCCACCCACGCTCAGGTAGTGATCCCCAAGCTCAAACTGGGTGTGGGTGTCGGCTATGGTGTTGATGAGCTTCATCTGGCGGCCGGGATTGGTGTTCTCTTCCCGCTGCAGATAGCTGGTGGAGGAGCCAAAGTCGTAGCGGCCGTCGTGGGTGATGGCGTAGTTGGTGCGCTCGTAAGTGCTCAGGCTGGGCTTGGACTTGGCCGGGATGGACTCACCCGGTGTGCGATCACGATCCTGCAGACCGCGGCTGGCCTCGAAGTCGAAGCGATTGTGCTCGTCAGGGGTCAGGCTGAACACGGCAGTGCCGCTGCGCATCTCCTGTTCGGCGAAGCCATTCTGGAACTGATCCTCACCGCGATGGGAAAGCTGGCCGTTCAGACGCACCCCCAGCAGCCCGTCTACCAGAGCGCCGGCCGTGTAGGCGTTGGTCTGGAAGATGTTGCCTGAGTCCTTGTTCTCCTGGAAGGTGGAGTCAGCATGCAGCGAACCCTGCCATGCAGTCATGCTGGCGGTCTTGCGGGTGATGACGTTGATGACGCCGCCCATGGCATCGGATCCGTAACGGGAGGACATGGGGCCACGCACTACCTCGATACGCTCTATGGCTTGCAGCGGTGGCAACCAGCCCTGCTCTATGCCCGGGCCATCGCTGTTGGGACGAGTGCCACGACTGTCGACACGCTTGCCATCTACCAGCATCAGCGTGTATTTGGAGCCCATGCCACGAATGCTGATGTCACTGCTGCTGCCACCCCCGGTGATCACCACGCCCGGCACATCTTTCAGTGCATCGGTCACGTCGCGGTAGGCGCGTTTTTCCAATTGCTCACGGGTCACTACCGAGATGGAGGCGGCGGTATCTTCGATCTTCTGCTGGAAGCCGGAAGCCGTCACGACCATGACTTCCTGTTCGGCGGCATAGGCGTGGGAGGCGAGGGCGGCGAGAATGAGCGTGGTCAGCTTGTTGCGGTGCATTTTTATCATGTTGGCCTGAACTCTTTTAATGAGAAAGTGACATTCATCCTTTGGGTGAACTCGATGGGGTGACTTCACTGCATCCCGCGTGAAATCAGGACCGGGAAGGTTCAATTGAATAATCTTCCCGTTTGTCGGCTGGCATTGTAATGATCAGTGAAAGATGTGTAAACGATAATTAATCTCATTAAGTTTATTGAGCTGTCATAGGGGCGGCTGGAGGGGCAGACAGAGCGGGGAGTACTTGGGTGACACAAAGCAGCAAGATGAACAGAGCCGAGGGAGAGATGAAAGGGCTGAGAGAGGGGGAAAGCGGGTAAACACTGAATTTCAGACAACAAAAAACCCGCCTAGGCGGGTTTTTTTAATTCTTGCAGAAGGTCTTCTCAGCAGGCGTTAGCTAGCGTGAAGGCTTCCTTGCTTGAATTACAGACCAACTACGTTGGCAGCAGCCGGGCCTTTCTGGCCTTGCTCGATGGTGAACTCAACGCGCTGACCTTCGTCCAGAGTTTTGAAGCTGGTGGACTGGATTGCAGAGAAGTGTACGAACACGTCTTTGCTGCCGTCAGCCGGGGAGATGAAACCAAAACCTTTCTCGGCGTTGAAGAATTTAACGGTACCAGTCATTTTGTTAGACATAATAATTTCCTAAAATAGTGTTTTAAGTGCCAAAAGTTGGCAATCTATGATTTTTCGTCAGCAATACGTATGGGGAGCACTAAAGAAGGAGAATTATTTAATAAGAACTATCGTAGATAACTCTTATACTAATCACTGCTTTACTAAAATGACTGCCTAACATAAACAGGTCTGAACTACCGAACCATCGAGAGAGATTAAAACATGCTCTCTTCGTTAAAGCAAACTTTATCTCAATATTAATTTCTGGTTATCGACGTGCTACCAACTTCATATTGTCACATGAGCCACGGCGTTCACTGGCGAGATTGAGCGCTGGCCCTTGCGATGATTGGCGCCGAGCTTTTTTGTGACTGGCGTAGAGGCGTTCCTGATCAAGAGCGGTATAGCAGTGCTCTTCCTTGGTTGCCGCAGGGCCTGAATGGCAAACGCCCACCCACACCGGTCTGGTGTGGGTGGGCGCTCATCAACACAGCGCTAACTCAGCGCTTGCTGCGAAACTTGTTGCTGACGGAGTCGATCCAGCTGAAGGTTTCTGGCAGTACCTGATTTCTGGCCCGTTCTTTGGCCTTTTCCCGAGCCAGTTTGGAAGCCACCTTGGCCGCCTCTGCACGATCTGCCACGATTTTAAGCCGGCCTTCCTCACGGATCCTGTTACGTTCTGCGTTGGTCAGCTGATGATCAGCATTGGCCTGGGCTTTTTGGAGCAACAGGGTTATCTCGGCCTTTTCGGCTTCGGTGAGGTCTTTCATTTCCAACTTTTTCACGGCGCGCTCCTGGGGCGGCTGGGGGGTGGAATACATTAACACATTTTCACCGACTATTTCTTATGCAATCCGCTCTGCTGGCATAAAAGAGCCGGTTCTGCACTTTTCTCCGTCATTTATCTGCCAGTTCACTGCAGATTTCTCGTATGTCCCGGTTTGTCTGGTACATCTCTCAGCTGTGGCCGCTCGGTTCGACATGGATCAGCACTATGGCATGAGGTATGTGACGCATTATGCCTTCTTCTATCCGATCGCAGATGGCGTGGGAGTGTTCGATGCTCATCTCCTTGGGCAAGGTCAGATGGAAATCGATGTGGCGACGGCGTCCGGCCTGGCGACTGCGCAGGGCGTGAAAGCCCCCATGCTCCGGGCAGCACTGTTCGATCACTCGGGTCGTCATGGCCAGCTCCTCCTCGTTCATGCTGTGGTCCAGCAGTGGTTGAAAAGCCTGGTCAAGCATGGATATTGCTTCTCTGAGAATGAAGAGCGCCACGCAGATGGCGACTATGGGGTCGAGCAGATAGAGGTTGTAACCCAGCCCGGCGGCGAGCCAGATACCCGACAGACCGACAGCCACCCCGAGGGAGGTCAACACGTCTGCCTTGAGGTGCAGGGCATCAGCTGCCAGGGCAACGGATTCTTCCTCTTTTGCCACCCGATACAGATAGGTGGAGACGCCGCTGTTGACCAGCGCCGAGATCAGCATGACCAGTACGCCAAAACCCACGCTTTCGATCGGCGTTGGTGTAATCAACTTGCCGATAGCTTCAAAGATGATCCAGCCTGCGGCCAGCAGGATCAGCAAAGCTTCGATCACGCCGGAGACGTTTTCTATTTTGTCATGTCCATAAGGATGGCGTTGATCGGGGGGAATATCTGACCTGCGTACTGCAAACAGGGCGATGAGAGCCGCCACCAGATCCATTGCCGAATGAATGGCCTCCGAAATAATACTGACGGAGCCACTCAGAATACCAGCGAATATCTTCATGATAATCAGTGTGATGTTTGAGCAAACGGAGACCAGCGCCGCTCTCGTTTTTCTGGTCATGGGATGTCCTTATTCTCGGGAACATAATTATGAAAATAAGTCGGGATAATATCAGCTTGAAAATAAAACCGCCTATTCAGGTTGTAATATTTTGTTTCTGACGGTAGTGAGAATGCTTATCTAAATTACCTTGTCTTATTTAAAGAATAGTTATTTTTGATTTGGTGATTTATTTCGATTCGTGAGTAAATATGTCAGGGGAGGCGAATTTTATCAGGCATACTCAGGTTTTTTGGCCTTTCATGCCATCACGTATCCGATCTGGGCCGTGGTGGAGGTGTGACTCATGACGAACCCTGGCTGATGAGGGTGGATTCTTGCGCAACATTGGGGGTATGCTGGAGTGAGTGCGATCAATCGGTCGTCACTGAAAGCGTACTACTGAAGTCTACGATTCGGATGGCATGCTGGAACCTGGGTTCCAACTGTCTGGGTAACATTTTTGGAGTTTGATGATGAGTAACAAAGAACATCACAACGGCAAAGATGCCAAGAAAAAACCGCAGATGTCACTGAAAGAGAAGCGCGACGCCAAACGTCAGAAAGCAGACCTGAAAAATGGCAGCGCTATAAAGTAACGCTCCTCCACGCTGTAGTTCCTCTGGAGCCAGTATCAAGCCAGCCTTTCACAGGCTGGCTTTTATGTTTTTGCCTTATGGTGTGGCGCCGTAGGCCTCGAAGATCTTCCTATAGCGTCCGTCGGCTCGCATGGCATCCAGTTGGCGATCGAACCTGCGTTGCAGCTCCACCTGACGAAAGGCGAAATGGTAATGGGTTGGCGCAAACAGGTCATATTGCCTGACCCGGCCACTAGCATAGAGCTCGGCGCCATATTTGCTGTCGGCCAGCTCTGCCAGATAGTAGTAAAACACCCGCTGCTCCAGGATCACTGCATCCACCCGCCCCAGCATCAGTCTGTGAACCTGCCCCTGTTGTTTGGCGACCTCCTCATAGCGGGGATTTTGATCCGCCATGCTGGCAAAGGCACCTCCCAGTATCTGGCGAGCCCGCTGAAAGGCGCTGACTCTCAGGGTTTTCATATCGTCCAGTGTGCTGATATGAGTCTTGCCGAGGGTGAACACCCGGTTATGGAAGGCGATCACTGGCTGTGACAGGAAGACATTGTTCAGCATGCCGGGCTTGACGTTGATGATGGCGTCAAGCTTGCCGGACTCCAGCATCCGGAAAGTGCGTTCCAGTGGCAGATATTCAAAGCGGGGCTCATAGCCACTGTCGCGAAAGGCCTCTTTAAACAAGTCGAGCTCGATCCCGCGTCCCTCTTCCTCGATCACATAGGGGGGGATGGCGAAGCTGACGCCCACCCGCAGCAGTTCGGCGGCAAATAGCCGGGGGGCCACCATGGCGGTGGTCAGACAAATGGTGAGCAGTAGCGTGCGATGCAGAAACACCATGAGTTCTCTCTGGCAAACGAGTCGCCCTGAGCATAATCCCAAGACGGCCTGTGACACGTGGAAATAACGGCCACATTCACACAGGAATAGCACCGCATGCCGGGCCTGCGTCAATAACAGGTAAAAAAAGGCCCTGCATGAACAGGGCCTCTCGGGATTCATTGCCGATTAAAAAGGGATGTCGTCGTCGAAGTCCATCGGCGGCTCGTTGTAGACAGGCGGTGCTGACTGGGGCTGCTGGGCCGGACGACCATAACCGCCTTGTGGCTGCTGCATGTTCTGCTGCGGTGCGGCGGCAGGACGAGCCTGGTTTACCGGCTGCTGGGCTGGCATGCCTTGCTGCGGTTGGCCCCAGTTGCCCTGCGCTTGAGGTTGGCCACCCATGTTTTGGCCTGCGCCACCTTGCGGGCGACCACCCAGCATCTGCATCACGCCACTAAAGCTGTCTACCAGCACTTCGGTGGTATAACGCTCTTGGCCACCTTGATCCTGCCATTTGCGAGTCTGCAGTTTCCCTTCGACATAGACCTGGGAGCCCTTCTTCAGGTACTCACCAGCCACTTCGGCCAGCTTGCCCATGAATACCACACGGTGCCATTCGGTACGCTCTTTCTGCTCACCGGTCTGCTTGTCGCGCCAGGTTTCAGAGGTGGCCAGGGTGATATTGGTCACGGCACCGCCACTCGGCATGTAGCGTACTTCCGGGTCTTGTCCCAGGTTACCGATCAGAATGACTTTATTGATGCCTCGACTGGCCATAATCTATCTTCCACCCTTTATATACCGGCCAGGCCATATGCCCGGACCAATTCAACATATCGTTTGTTTTCTGCGAGATAGGCAGCATCGCTTGGCGACACTGACACATCATGCGATGACTGAACCCGGTTCAGTCGGCCAGCTGGCCAATGTTCCGCTTTCAGATTTTGGCCGCAATAATAACAGTTGGCGTGAACGAGCGCACATCTTCCTGCCCTGTCATCCTCCACCCGGAGCATGAACCGAAGGATTAACTTACACGAGGCCGACCATGACCAGCAAGCGAGCAGGGCTGGATGGCCTGAGCAAACGTAGCAAAACGGATCCCGACTGCACTGTGACACTCTTTGTCAGGCACAGTGCCAGTATTCCACCCAAATGGGGGGGGATGGCTAGTCATTTGTATTGCTTGGGAAATTGGTGAGTTTCAAAAGAGGCACACTGGCGTCTAATGCTTTTTTAATGCTGCAGCGTTTGGGGGGCTTGGTACTCTCTGCTGCCAAAAAAACCATGGCCTGAATGTTCAAGGACGTGCTCTTCATGACCACCCCATACACCATAGTCGTACTGGTGACTGAAAATAATGTGCAGGCGACCAGTTTTCAGAGCTATCTGGCTGAGCAGCTGGTACTCCCCATCCTGCTGGTAAGCACCCTGGAGGCGCTGCCGGAACAGGATGAGAGAGAGTCACACCCATTATTTCTGGTCGATCTGGATTACCTGAAGTCGAGCCAGCAGGGGGGGTGGCCGAGGGAGATCTCCAGTCGCTTCGGGGAAGCCAATACGATATTGCTCAATGCCCCGACCAGCACGGATCGCGAGTTGTTGCTGATGTGGCCTCACACCAGCGGACTCTTCTTCCGCCAGGATCCGCTGGATCGGCTGGTGCTCGGCATTCGCAAGGTGTTGCAGGGGGAGTACTGGATCCCGCGCCATTTGCTGTGCGATCTGGTCAACTACTACCGCAAGGGGGGAGAACATCACCTGCGCAACCAGACGCTGCTGACTGCGCGCGAGCAGGAGATCATCCGCTACCTGATGACGGGTGCCTCCAATACCGAGATTGCCGACAGCCTGTTTGTGAGCGAGCACACCATCAAGTCCCACCTCTATAACGTCTTCAAGAAATTGAACGTCAAGAACCGGTTGCAGGCGGTGAGCTGGGCGAAAGAATATCTCTGAAATCGATGGGGATGATGGATAAAACCTGTCTATTCATCCAGTAGTCTCTATGCCATACTGATTCGCTCTGATTTGTGTATCGAGCGTGCAACAAGATGGAAAAGATAGTGGTCCGGGGTGCTCGCACCCATAACCTCAAGAACATCAATCTGACCTTGCCCCGCGACAAGCTGATCGTGGTTACCGGCCTCTCCGGTTCAGGCAAGTCCTCCCTGGCGTTCGATACCCTTTATGCCGAAGGGCAGCGTCGCTATGTGGAGTCGTTATCTGCCTATGCCCGCCAGTTTCTCTCTCTGATGGAGAAACCGGATGTGGATCATATAGAGGGGCTCTCCCCTGCCATCTCCATCGAGCAGAAGTCCACCTCTCACAACCCGCGCTCGACCGTCGGCACCATCACCGAAATTTATGACTACCTGCGTCTGCTTTTTGCGCGGGTAGGTGAGCCCCGCTGCCCGACTCATGCCATCCCGCTCGCCGCCCAGACCATCAGCCAGATGGTGGATCAGGTGCTGGCCCAGCCGGAGGGCAGCAAACTGATGCTGCTGGCCCCCGTGGTACGGGATCGCAAGGGTGAGCACACCAAGTTGCTGGAGAATCTGGCGGCCCAGGGCTATATCCGGGCCCGTATCGATGGCGAGGTGTGTGATCTCTCTGATCCACCCACCCTGGAGCTGCACAAGAAGCACACCATAGAAGTGGTGGTGGACCGCTTCAAGGTACGCGATGACCTGGCGTTGCGGCTGGCCGAATCGTTCGAGACGGCATTGACCCTCTCAGGCGGTATCGTGCAGGTGGTGCCCATGGATGGAGAGGAGGGGGTTGGGCCCATGACCTTCTCTGCCAACTTCGCCTGCCCCGAGTGTGGCTACTCCATGTCAGAGCTGGAGCCGCGCATCTTCTCCTTCAACAATCCGGCCGGTGCCTGCCCCACCTGTGATGGGCTCGGGGTACAGCAATATTTCGATCCGGCCAAGGTGATCCATGATCCTTCTATCAGTCTGGCCAACGGCGCCATTCGTGGCTGGGACAAGCGCAGTTTCTATTACTTCCAGATGCTCAAATCCCTCTCCGATCACTACAAGTTCGATCTGGAGGCCGCGTGGGAAGATCTGCCCCTCAAAACCCAGGAGGTGATCCTGCGTGGCTCGGGCCGTACCGAGGTCGAGTTCCGTTACATGAACGATCGCGGTGACGTTGTGGTGCGCAAGCATCCGTTCGAGGGGATCCTGCACAACATGGAGCGCCGCTACCGTGAAACCGAGTCCAACTCGGTACGGGAAGAGCTTTCCAAGTACATCGCCAACAAATCCTGTACCAGTTGCGGCGGCAGTCGGCTGCGAGAGGAGGCGCGCCACGTATTCGTGGACAACCGCAATCTGTCCGCCATCGCCGAACAGTCCATCGGGGATGCGCTGGCCTTCTTCGAGGGACTGAGCCTGACGGGCCAGCGCGCCCAGATCGCCGAGAAGATCCTGAAAGAGATCGTCGAACGGCTCGGCTTCCTGGTGAATGTCGGCCTCAACTATTTGAGTCTCTCACGCAGTGCAGAGACCCTCTCCGGCGGGGAAGCCCAGCGCATCCGGCTGGCGAGCCAGATCGGCGCCGGCCTGGTTGGGGTCATGTATGTGCTGGATGAACCTTCCATCGGCCTGCACCAGCGTGACAACGAGCGGCTGCTCACGACCCTCATCCATCTGCGCGATCTGGGCAACACCGTCATCGTGGTGGAGCACGACGAGGATGCCATTCGCTTGGCTGACCACGTGCTCGACATAGGCCCTGGGGCCGGGGTACACGGCGGTAATATCGTGGCCCAGGGGACACCCCAGCAGATCATCGACAACCCGGATTCGCTGACCGGTGACTATCTCTCTGGCCGCAAGCGGATTGCCATTCCTGCCGAGCGTACGGCGCTCACCGGCAAGTGGCTGAAACTCAAAGGCGCGAGCGGCAACAACCTGCGCAACGTCAATCTGGATCTGCCTCTCGGGGTGATGACCTGCGTTACCGGTGTTTCCGGCTCCGGCAAGTCGACCCTGATCAACGACACCCTGTTCCGCATTGCCCACCGCGAGCTCAACAAGGCGACCGAGTCGACCCCGGCGCCCTATCGCAGCGTTGAGGGACTGGAGCACCTGGACAAGGTGGTGGATATCGACCAGAGCCCCATCGGTCGTACCCCACGCTCCAACCCGGCCACCTATACCGGCCTGTTCACCCCGATCCGCGAGCTGCTTTCCGGCACGCAGGAGGCGCGCTCCCGTGGCTATCTGCCGGGTCGCTTCTCCTTCAACGTCAAGGGCGGTCGCTGCGAAGCCTGTCAGGGGGATGGGGTCATCAAGGTGGAAATGCACTTCCTGCCGGACGTTTACGTGCCATGCGATGTCTGCAAGGGCAAGCGTTACAATCGCGAGACCCTGGAGGTGAAGTACAAGGGCAAGAACATCCACGAAATACTGGACATGACGGTAGAGGACGCGCGTGCCTTCTTCGATCCGGTACCGGCAGTGGCGCGCAAACTGCAAACCTTGATGGATGTGGGTCTCTCTTACATTCGCCTTGGTCAGTCAGCGACGACGCTCTCCGGCGGTGAGGCGCAGCGGGTCAAGCTGGCGCGCGAGCTCTCCAAGCGTGACACCGGCCAGACCCTCTATATCCTGGATGAGCCGACCACAGGGCTGCACTTCCACGATATCCAGCAGCTGCTCAAGGTATTGCATCAACTGCGGGATCGCGGCAATACCATCGTTATCATCGAGCACAATCTGGACGTCATCAAAACCGCCGACTGGATCGTCGATCTGGGACCCGAGGGGGGGGCTGGCGGCGGTCGCATTCTGGTGACGGGCACGCCGGAGCAGATCAGCCGTTGTGAGGATTCTCATACGGCGCGCTTTTTGGCGCCGCTGTTGGTAAAATAATCACAGCAGTCATGAAACAAGGGGCCCTGGGCCCCTTGTTTTTTATGGAAGTGATTCAGTTGCCGCCCCAGGAGGTGGATACTCCATACTTGGTACAAGACAGTTTTCGCTCCTTCGTTTGCCGTCCAAAGGATATTGGCGTTCATGGCTCAACCTTCTCGCTCCATCGATCATTTGCTGGCCTACTCCATGTTTCCCGTCTGGGCCGGAGCCATCCTGATGCTGCTCATCGTGATTGCCCTGGCTCAGGTGCCGGCGGCGCAGCGGGTCGAAGAGCGGCGAATGAAGGAGCACCTGCAGCGGGTGATCAAGGCGGTGCAGGGTGATATCAGTGCCATCAATGCCTTCACCCGGGATTGGGGCATCTGGGATGAGAGCTATCGCTTTCTGGCCCACCCCAATCAGGCCTATATTCGTTCCAATTTGCTGGTCGACACCCCGATGCGGGATTTCGAACTCAACGTATTGAGCTATATGGATTTGCAGGGGGCCGAGATCTGGACCCGCACCCTGCTGCCCGAGACGCCAGGCACGGACACGACCCTGCTTCCCTTCTTCCTGGATGATCTCAAGCTGCAGTTGCTGCGTGAATCCCGTCAGGAGGGGATTCGCAGCCTGAGCGGTGTGAGGGGATCCCAGTGGGGACCCCTCATTTACTCGCTCCAGCCGGTGACCAACACCTTGGGAAACGCCACACCCAATGGCTATCTGCTGGTGACTCGCTGGCTGGATGCTCGCTATCTGCATGATCTGGCTGAGCGCACAGCCCTCTCTTTGACCCTCTCCCAGCCAAAGCCTTCCGATAACTTCCTCTCCTTCAAGCCACTCAAGCCACAGATGAGCTATCGCCTGGTTGATCTGGGACTGCAGCGGATCAGGGGAGAGGGGCTGCTGCTCGACAGCAATGGCGACCCCGTGTTGACCCTGATAGTGGAAGACGATCGTGATGTGTTGCAGGGGGCGATGGAGGGGGCTATCTGGACCTTCTTTGGCATGTTGTTGATCAGCATCGCCTGCGTTCTGATGGCCCTGGCCCGCTTGAGAGCCATAGTGTTGGGGCCGGTCAGCGAGATGGTGAAGGCGTTGCAGAAATTTGGCGACAAGCAGGATGTGAGCCTGCTGCCGCTTATCGACAGCAGCCAGGAGATGGCCCTGCTCAGCCGCAAGTTCAGGGAGATGGCGGCCAAGATCAGTCTGCACCACAGTGCCTTGCAGGCGCACTCTTCTAGGATGGAGGTCGCCGCCTATACGGATCCGCTCACACATGCCTCCAATCGGCGCTACCTCGATGAGTGGTTGCTGACCCGGGATAACGTCACCGCTGCCAGGGTACTGGTGATCCTGGACCTGGACTACTTCAAGCAGGTCAACGATCGCTTTGGCCACGACATGGGAGATCTGGTGTTGTGCCAGCTGGCCGCATTGATGCGCAATGCTCTCGGCGAGGAGGAGCCGCTGATCCGGCTGGGCGGGGAGGAGTTCCTGCTGTTGCTGACTTGTGAGGAGGCGGAGCGGGTGGCAGATCGGATTGAGCGCTTGCGCCGCAAGATTGCCGAATATCGGTTCGGTCGGGAAGAGGTGCCCCTCCGGATGACGGCATCACTAGGGTATTGCAGTTACCCCCTGCACCCCGAGCTGAAAGATTCGTTCTGGAATCTCAGCTTCAAGCTGGCGGACATGGCGCTGTACAGGGCCAAGCAGGAGGGACGGGATCGCTGGCGGGGGCATAGCGGTGAACTGGCCCGGGAGCAGTGGGCATTGAGCCCGGAACAGATAGTGGAGGGAGAGTTCCTCTTGTGTCAGGCATCTCATCTCCGTCAGCCCGCTTGATGAGCCTGTATTGACAGTAGGATGCCGGGGATAAATACCTGCCACATCAGCTGGAAAAATGGGATCTCATATGATGGCTGCGCGGAGACTACTGTGTTTCCCTTTGGTCTGTTTTTTTATGAATATTCCGCTCACAGCCGAGTCACATTTGATACAAAAATACGCTGCCATGAAGACTAAGTAGTCACAAGCCGCTGCTTAAATCCACCATAAGATATATTTGAATAGCCACTTAATGGGGCTTGGTCTAAATTTATCTAGATTAATGTATTGTTATTCATGGCATTTTCTTTATTTTCCCAAGGCTTCAGGTGGTCTGGAAGCTGTTGTACACATCTATCTATTTCTTGGTAACTTTTGAGCTAAATCAATAACCCTGCATTCACATCCTTTTATAGTCTTCAGGCTTGCAACATAGAACGAAAACTAAAAGGAAAAATGTGATGAAAAAGATCCTCCCTCTGATGATCGCAGCCGCACTTGCTTCTCCCGTCGCCATGGCCCACCAGGCTGGCGATATTCTGGTGCGCGGCGGCCTGGCATTTGTCTCTCCTCAAACGAGCAGTGATGACGTACTGGGTACCGGCGAGCTGGAAATTGACAGCAACATGCAGCTGGGTCTGACTCTCTCTTATCTGATCACGGATAACTGGGGTGTCGAGCTGTTGGCAGCCACTCCGTTCTCCCACTCCGTTTCCACTGCTGGTCTGGGTGAGGTTGCCAAGGTCAAGCACCTGCCACCGACCCTGATGGCGCAGTACTATTTCGGTGATGCCAAGAGCAAGGTTCGTCCTTACATAGGCGCCGGTGTGAACTACACCACTTTTTTTGATGAGGAAGGACGTGGTGCCCTGGCAGGAACCGATGTCAGCGTAGACTCTTCCTGGGGCATGGCCGGTCAGGTCGGTCTGGACATGGCGATCAACGATCGTTGGTTTGTCAACGCCTCTGCCTGGATCATGGATATCGACACCGATGTACACACTGCCGTCGGTACCATCAAGACCTCCATCGATCCCATGGCCTTCATGTTTGGTGTCGGCTATCGCTTCTGACAAGTAGCCGAACCGGTCCGTAAAGGGCCTTTACAGCTAAGCACGTCTCTTTGGCCCGATACTGTTCGGGCCCTTTTGTGTCTGCGTTATCCTCAGCCAATTGTGATCCAACCCTATATGGATCAATAAAATAACCCAAGCCCACCCTCTATAATTCGCCGCTTGTGCCGATAGTGTCTATGTTCACGTTACCTTCCCCCCACGAGTGAGGATGTCTCCATGGGTTTATCTATTGTGCAGCGGATCATCGCCGGATTTGTGTTGATGCTGCTGCTGTTGATCCTGCTTGGCGTGATCAGCACGGTGAAGATCAGGGGTATCAACGACGGTTTGTCGCAGGTATCCGACCAGGCGACGCCACTGGTGATTGCCGTTGCAGGCCTGAAAGGCGCCCTGCAAGACAGCAACCGCTGGGTATTGGTCTATCGGACCAGCGAGGAGGCAAGCCAGTTGCCACAACTCGCCAGCCAGTTCAAAGAGCAGCAAACCCGCTTCACTCAGCTGAGCCAGGAGATGGGCAAGTTCACCGGGGTCGCTGAGGCCAATGCCCGCTTCCAGCAGGTGGATAGCGCCACCAGGCAGTTCTATGGTCTGGCGGACCAGGTGCTCGCCCAACACAGCCAGTGGGTCAATGCCCTGGTTCAGCGCCACAAGCTGGAGATCGATTTTATCCGGCTGGAGGACACCTATCAGCGTGCGGCGGATCTGCTGCTGCAACAGACGGCAAGCAAGCGCTCCATGCGCAACAAGGCCGAACTCATCACCTCCGGGATCGCCCGTGATCTGAAAAACATTCGCCGAGCCGATGCCAAAACCGACCTCAATGAACTGGAAAAGGTGCTCAGCAAGGACATAGAGATGGCCCGCAAGCGTCTCGAACGCGTGCTGGTTCCCGACGATGTGAAGCAGCGTTTCGTGTCCAACCTGGATCGCATGCAAGAGCTGGCACTCGGTCAGCAAGGCTTGCTTGCCACCATGCGCAATGCCCAGCAACTGGCGGCATCCTTGCAGACGTTGAACCAGCAGCTCGACGCCAGCCTGGTCAACAGCTTGAGCTTGCTCGACCAGATGGGCCAGTCGGCCGGGACCATCGCCAGCCAGAGCCGTACCACGGCGGATGATGCGGTCAGCAGTGCCAGCTTCTGGATCCTGATCGTCGCCGCCATTTCGGCCGGGGCAGCGCTCATCATCGGCTATACCACGGCGCGCAGCATTCAGCGACCGCTGCAGATGATCAACAAAGAGTTGAATTACATGGCGGCCGGGGACATGACCCGCCGTATCAACTATCAGAGCAGTTGTGAGTTCGGCAGCCTCTCCCGCTCCATCGACACCCTGGCGGGCAAGACGGGGGAGTTGCTCTCCCAGATCAATGCCGGCTCTCGCCACCTGGTGGAGGAGGCGAGCCGCGCCGCCGAGATCAGCGAGCGGGCAATGTCACGGGTGCAGGATCAGAAGAGCCAGACCGATCAGGTGGCTGCTGCCATCACAGAGCTGGAAGTGAGCGCCACCGAGGTGGCCCGTTCCACCGATGGTACAAAACGGGAAGTGGATCTGGCTGATGATGAGGCGAGAAGTGGCCGTCAGAAAGTGGCCACCACACGTCGCATCACCGAACAACTGGCTGGTGCCATGGAAGAGGCCGTCGGCATCACCTACAAGCTGGGAGAGTTCAGCAACAACATCGGCAGCATTCTGGATGTGATCCGCAGCATTGCCGAGCAGACCAACCTGCTTGCCCTGAATGCGGCCATCGAAGCGGCCCGTGCCGGCGATGCCGGTCGCGGTTTTGCCGTGGTGGCTGATGAGGTGCGAGCGCTCGCCAACCGTACCCAGACCTCGACCGAAGAGATCCAGGCGATGATCGAGAACCTGCAGAACTCGAGCAAACAGGTGGTGGAGGTGATGGGCCGCAGTCAGGACCAGACCCGCAGTTGTGTTGAACAGACTCGTGAAATGGACCTGGCATTGCAGTCCATCGCCGAGCGGATGACCTCCATCAAGTCGATGGCGGATCAGGTTGCCCATGCTGCCCAGGAGCAGATTTCGGTCAGCCAGGGGGTGGCCCGACATATCGCCGGCATCGCCGACGTGGCCTACGAGACCGAGCGGGAGGCGAGAGAGTCGGCAAGCAGCAGTGAAGTGCTGGCGGATCTGGTCGCCAAGCAGCAGCAATTGATCGCACATTTCAAGGTCTAGGAGGGCTTATGTCTAACAAGTGGATTGGGGCCCTGAGTCTCCTGTTATGTGGTCAACTGGTGGCCAGTGAGCTGGTGATCGAAAGCTGGCGGACGGATGACAAAGTCTTGTGGGAGCAGAAGATCATTCCTGCTTTCGAGGCTGCTCACCCGGGAATCCAGGTGAAATTCAAGGGTGTGCAGAACGTCGACTACATGCCGACCCTGTTGACCAGTCTGAAGGATGGCAAGGCAGGAGATCTCATTACCTGTCGCCCGTTTGACGACTCCCTTGCCCTGTTCAAGGCCGGTCATCTGGCGGAGCTGACCGAGATGTCGGGGATGGAAAACTTCCCGAGTTTTGCCCAGTCACCCTGGCAAACCGATTCCGGTGCCCAGACCTTCTGTGTGCCCATGGCGTCAGTGATCCACGGTTTTTTCTACAACAAGAAGATATTCAGTGAGTTGGGCCTGACCATACCGCAAACCCGCGATGGTTTCTTTGCCGCGTTAGACAAGGTGAAAGCTGACGGTCGCTATGTGCCGCTGGCCATGAGTGGTGCCGAGAGCTGGGTTTCGTCCGAACTCGGTTTTCAGAACATAGGCCCCAACTACTGGAAAGGGGAAGATGGTCGTCTGGCGCTGATCGGCGGGCAGGAGCGGCTCGACAACCCGCAATACGTCAAGGTGCTTGAGGAGCTGGCCCGCTGGCGCCCCTACCTGGGAGAGGGGGGGGAGAACCGGGACTATGCCACCACCAATGAGCTGTTCACTTCCGGCAAGGCCGCCTTCTACGTGGCGGGATCGTGGGAAATCGCCCCCTTTACCGGCAAGGTCGATTTTGGCGTCATGCGCCCACCAGTAGCCAAACAGGGTGATGGTTGTTTCTTTACCGATCACACCGATATAGGTATGGGCATGAACCCCGCCAGCAAGAACAAGGAGGCGGCCATGGCGTTCTTGCAGTGGCTGACCACTCCCCAGTTTGCCGAGCTCTATACCAACTCGCTGCCAGGGTTCTTCTCCCTCTCCAACCACTTCTTTGATGTCACCAATCCGGCGGCGAAGGAGATGATGGAGTGGCGCGATCAGTGTGATTCCACCATTCGGGTGGCGACCCAGATCCTCTCCCGTGGCAAACCCAAACTGGGGGATGAGCTGGCCGAGGTGAGTCAGGCCGTGCTGCTGGGCAAGATGGCACCACAAGCGGCGGCAGACCGGCTGGAGCAAGGGCTGAAGGGCTGGTATCCACCCCATCAGGGCAACAAGGCCAAGGGGCAGGATTGCCAATGTGAGGCACCGGCTGTTCCCGCCACTGTCGTACCTGCGCTACCCACCACTGAGGCTCAGGTCGCACCAGCGCCTTCGGCTACCCCCGCGCCCGAGGTATCGGTCGATCCTACGCCTTCGGCTGTCCCTGCCACGATAGAGGTGCCTGCCGTTCTTGCGCCATCTGCGGCCACACCCGTCGTGACAGAGGATGCCCCCGCCGCGCCGATTCCATCGATCACGCCGGCTGTGCCAGCCTCTGCGGCGGCCGCCCCGTTACCGGCGCCATCTGCCGAGATTGAGCAGGCACTGTCCGAAGAGTTGGAGGCGCCACAGCAGTAAATGGCAACACCATAAAGAACGGGAGGCACCAGCCTCCCGTTTTCATTTCTGCCTGCCACTAGGACTATTGGGTCTCATGGGGCCAGCGGCAGAGACTGCCGATGCGGGCCACAGGGGTAAAGCCCAATGAACGATAGACCCGCTGAGCGTGGTAGTGCTCGTCGGCCACTATGATGAGCTGCCTGGCCCGCTCCAACCCCTGGCGCGCGACCTGGCTCAGCAGCTGACGGCATAGCCCCCGGTTGCGCCACTCTTGATGAGTACGTACCAGTTGAAACCGACCCATGGTCCCGGTGAAGAAGAGGCCGCAGCTGGCAACCAGCTGATCCTCCTGCCAGATCCCCCACCACTTCCCGAGTCCATCCGCGATCATGGCCTCATACAGGCGACGTCGAGACTGCAGGTAGGGGAGATAGTTTTCCACCGAGTGACCGGGATCTCGCTCATTGAGCTCAAACGCCAGCCAGACATCCCAGTCTGCGGGCGAGAAAGGGCGGGCTTCTGCGGTTTGGTCGATAGTTGCAGCCTGGTGCAAGTTGGTGGCATCCAGCGCCAGCACAACGCATTCCATGTATTGATATCCCGCCGCCACGAAACCTGCTACGCGGCTGTTCTGGCCTTCCGCCAGCGGCCACTGAAAGGTGCGATGCTGCACTCTGGGGTCCAGCCCGATCAGCTTGTCAAAACTGGCCTCGAGCCAGCCTTTGTCACGATCGCTGGGGGGCGTGGGGAGCAGCAGGTAGTTGCCAAAATAGTAATCGGGAGCATCAGGGGTGCGCACTGCCCAGAACTGCTCATGGTCTACCACGTTGCCCTGATAGCGATCGAACAGCAGGTCTGTTGCAAAACCGGGGTGGGTATCCATGACGAGGCTCCTGCGAATGGCTCAATTGGTTATCGGCAGGGAAGGGAAGAGGTTGAAAAAGGGGCCGGAGAAACCTCCGGCCAAACAATCACACGCAGATTCAGAACGTCCAGGACGATCTGTGTTCATCATAACGCGACTCCACGGCTTTTGGGATGGGGTGCCAATCGTTACTTCAGGTTAATTGCCAAATAAACAGCAGAGTCTCACTCCTATCTGTAAATCAGGGTTGACTTTGATCCGTTTTCTCATAAAGATAGAAAGACGTTTAGACGTCCAAACATCCGTTTTGACGTAGAGGAATGGGTTGCAGGGCAGGGAGAGAGCAGATGGGATTTCACAGTGCACGTCAGGTTGAGGCACTCAACCAGAGTCTGGCCGATTTAAGCGGTGACATAGGGGTTAGTTTCGAGTTTTTTCCACCCAACAGTGAAGGGATGGAAAACACCCTCTGGCAGTCTATCGAGCGGCTGAAAGTGCTGGAACCCAAGTTCGTCTCCGTGACTTATGGCGCCAACTCCGGCACCCGGGATCGCACCCACAAGGTGATCAAGGACATCAAGGAGCGTACCGGCCTGATCGCGGCGCCCCACCTGACCTGTATCGATGCCAGTCGCGACGAGCTGCGCACCATAGCCCGCGATTACTGGAACAGCGGCATCCGTCATATAGTGGCCCTGCGCGGCGACTTGCCGCCCGGACTCGACAAGCCGGATATGTATGCCACCGATCTGGTGGCCCTGCTCAAGTCAGAAGCTGATTTCGATATTTCGGTGGCCGCCTATCCGGAAGGTCATCCCGAGGCCAGAAGTGCGCAGTCCGACTTGCTCAACCTCAAGCGCAAGATTGATGCCGGTGCCAACCGTGCCATCACCCAGTTCTTCTTCGATGTGGAGACTTACCTGCGTTTTCGGGATCGCTGCGCCGCCATCGGCATCGATGCTGAAATCGTGCCCGGGATACTGCCGGTCTCCAACTACCAGACCCTGGCCAAGTTCGCCGGTTTTACCAACGTGAAGATCCCGCGCTGGATGCATCAGCGTTTCGAGGGGCTGGACAACGATCAGATGACCCGCAACCTGGTGGGCGCCAGCATCGCCATCGACCAGGTGCGCGTGCTGAGTCAGGAGGGGGTGAAGGATTTCCACTTCTATACCCTGAACCGCTCAGAGCTGACCTACGCCATCTGCCATACCCTGGGGGTCAGGCCGAAAGACCCGGCCTGACACAGGTTGCCGCAGGCACAAAAAAAGCCAATGAGTTGCTCATTGGCTTTTTTTCATAGCGGCTTATCAAGGCCGGGTTGGGGCTATCTCTTTTGGTTCGAGATCGATGACCGCATTGCCGGCGGCACCCGGATACTGGTGATAGCTCTGGTCCTGCTCCAGGGTGTAGAAGGTATCCAGATAGTCATCGTTGTTGGTCATCCAGGAGTCGGGCAGCGCCTTGACGATACGACCGCCGAGATCCAGGAAGGGCAGGGCCTCCGGCACGCCGCCAGCGGTAAAGGCGAGCTTGAGGGCATCGATGAACAAGGCGCTCAGCTCCTTGTAGTTGACGTTGTCGTCCTGTTCCATCATGACGATGTCGACGGCACCCCAGCGGTAGCGATCCCAGTACACCAGGATCTGGTTGGGGGTGTAGTCTGTGTTGTCATAGTCGAGGTAGGGCATGTCGACTATGTCGACCACGGGCTCATCCCGGCTGGGATTGACCCCGGCGACCACCGCATAGACTTCAGCCGCACCCAGCAGCCAGGGCTCCTGATCATCCTTCAGTCTTATCTTCTTCAGGATGCTGGTTTTGAGCGGTGCCGTACTGGTGGCTGTGCGCGGGGCAGCCTGCAGATCGGCTGCGGCCAGCGCCTTGCGCATCACCTTCAGGCCGGCGTTCTTGGCCTTGACTGGGTCTGCTTCCACCACCAGGACAGGTCGCGCCGGTGCCTTGTCCACATCCAGATAAACGGGGTTGCCGGCGCTGTCGAAAGCTTCGATCGCGCTCCAGCTCTTCTCATCTCCGCTCGGTACATAGGCAACCAGGGGTTCGACCCCTTGTTGCAGTGCAGCGGCCTGCTCCGGGTTGGCCAGTCGCAGTTGCATCAACTGCTTGACCTCGCCATCCAGCCCTTGCCGGCTGATGGCGGCCTGGTTGGCATCGCTCGCCTGCCGTTTCAGCCGTGGACTGGCCTTTTGCAGCAGGTTGGGCAGCGGGCTCTGGTACTCCTGATTGCTCAGCAGTGGCAGCAGGTTTTTCTGCTGCAGCGCGAGCTGGCGTGCCAGCTCCCGATCCGAGTCGGCAGCGTGGGCGGTGGTGGCGCCCAGCAGTGCCAGTAACAAAATGACAGCCTGATTCCTCATTATTGTTCTCCAGTTTATGAGTCTGACAGAGGCACACATCGGGGAAGAAGAAGTGCCTCGCACCACTTAATGGCAATTAGTTTCAGCTGTGAACCAATTTTTCTGAATTATGTGCTGTGTCTCACGGGAGGCTCCCCAGATGGTCAGGTCAGTTTCTCCGCTGGTTGACTTGATGCAGGATGACACCGACGAGCAGCCCCCAGCAGGCGGCGCCGACACCCAGCAGGCTGATCCCGGAGGCCGTGATGATGAAGGTGAGCAGGGCGGCTTCTCGCGCTTCGTCTTGCTGCAATGCCGTGTGCAGGCTGCTGCCTATGGTGCCGAGCAGGGCCAACCCGGCCACGCAGGTGACCAGCGTTGCAGGAAAGGCGGTGAACAGGGCGGCCACGCTTGCCCCGAAGCAACCGGTCAGCAGATAGAAGCCGCCAGCCCAGACGGCGGCCGGCCAGCGACGGCTGGCATCGGGATCCACGTCCTTGCCCATGCAGATGGCGGCCGTAATGGCGGCCAGGTTGAAGGCATAACCGCCGAAGGGGGCCAGCAACAGGCCGATCAGTCCGGTCCAGCCGATCAGGGAGGAGGTGGCCGGTTGATAACCGTGGGCTCGCAATATGGTAATGCCGGGCATGTTCTGGGAGGTCATGGTGACGATGAACAGTGGCAGGGCTATGCCGAACAGGGCATCGAAGGAGAAGCTCGGCCAGGTCCAGACAGGGCTGGCGAGCTGCCAGTGCAGAGTGTCGAGTTGCAGGTCCCCCCGCAGGGCACAGAGGGTTATTCCCATCGCCAGCACCAGCACCATGGTGTAGCGGGGCCAGAGATGGCGGCCGAGCAGGAAGGCCAGCAGCAGGGGGCCAAGCAGCAAGGGATCTTGTGGCGCGACCCTGAACAGATCCAGCCCGAATCTGAGCAAGACTCCGGCCAGCATGGCGGCGGCCAGCGGAGCTGGGATATGCCGCATCAGGCGATCGAACCAGCCGCTGATGCCGCACAAGGTGATCAGCAGGGAAGAGATAACGAAGGCGCCTATGGCCTCAGCCAGGGTGAAGTTGCCCAGGCTGGTGATCAGCAGGGCGGCCCCCGGGGTCGACCAGGCGGTCAGTACGGGTATGCGGTAATAAAAGGAGAGGCCGATACAGCTTATTCCCATGCCGATACCCAGCGTCCATAGCCAGGAGGCAAGCTGGGCGGCATCGGCACCCGCCGCCGTGGCAGCCTGAATGATCAGAATGACGGAGCTGGTGTAGCCGACCATTACGGCGATGAAACCTGCCACCAGGTGGGGAAGGGCGAAGGGCATAGTGACGTCCTTGTCGGATTGTGACTGGTTGTGCGTTATTACGTACAATGTGTCTTCTGACTATATCGTTGTGCGTTATAGCGCACAAGACGATTCATGCAAGAGCTATGAAGAGGCAGTCATGCAAGAGATGAATCAGCATCTGGCCCAACGTCTGAAAGGATTGCGCAGCGAACTGGGCTGGAGCCTGGATGTGGCGGCGCGTGAGACGGGGGTGAGCAAGGCCATGCTGGGGCAGATTGAGCGGGGAGAGTCCAGTCCCACTGTGGCTACCCTGTGGAAGATCGCCACCGGCTTTAGGGTTTCCTTCTCCAGCTTCATCGAGCCAGCCCCGGCAGCGCAGGGAGAGGTACTCTATCGTACCGCCGACGCCATTCGTCAGCAGCCTGCGGGAGAGGGCATGCAGGTCGCTCCCTTATTTCCTTATGAGAAGCGATTTGGTTTTGAATTGTTTGAACTGACGCTGCTACCCGGGTATCGGCGCGAATCCGAACCCCATGAGCCCGGTGTGACCGAGCACGTCATCGTCATCAGTGGTTTGATGGAGGTGCTGGTGGAAGGGGAGTGGCGTGCACTGGCACAAGGGGAGGCGGTGCGCTTTGCCGCCGACCGCCCCCATGGTTATCGCAATCTGGGGATTGCCCCTGCGATCTTTCACAACCTGATCCACTATCCTGCGGCCAGGCCCTGAGAATATGCCCGGATGATCAGCCCGGACGGCCATCTGTCCTGGGGCTGGTCAGTATGGGGGCATAAACCCAGACGAACAGCCCATAAGCGCCGACCCAGGCCAGGCCACTCAGGTTCCAGCCGGGCAGGGTATAGGCAGGCCAGAGTAGCGGGATCACAACCCGGATCACGGCTGCCGCTATGACCAGTGCGAATGCGCAGCTTATCCGGCGCCCTACCTGCAAGGCTCGGCCGCTATGGCCGAGGGAGACGCGCGCTATCATCCCCAGGATCATGGTGCCCATGCAGCCGGCGCTGAGCAGGTGGCTGGCTGTCGACAAGGTGATGGGCAGGCCGGCGGCCTGCGCTCCGAGAGCGAGCAGACCGAGCGGAATAAACAGATAGGCGAGATGCAGTGACCACAGCAGGGGATGAGCAAGGGTGGTCG
>NZ_CP110645.1:350000-830000 GCF_028355655.1 Aeromonas salmonicida
GGCGCTTGAGAGAACTCGGGTGAAGGAACTAGGCAAAATAGAACCGTAACTTCGGGAGAAGGTTCGCTCTTGACAGTGAAGTCCCTTGCGGATGGAGCAGTTGGGAGTCGCAGTGACCAGATGGCTGGGACTGTTTATCAAAAACACAGCACTCTGCAAACACGAAAGTGGACGTATAGGGTGTGACACCTGCCCGGTGCCGGAAGGTTAATTGATGGGGTTAGCGCAAGCGAAGCTCTTGATCGAAGCCCCGGTAAACGGCGGCCGTAACTATAACGGTCCTAAGGTAGCGAAATTCCTTGTCGGGTAAGTTCCGACCTGCACGAATGGTGTAACCATGGCCATGCTGTCTCCACCCGAGACTCAGTGAAATCGAATTCGCCGTGAAGATGCGGTGTACCCGCGGCTAGACGGAAAGACCCCGTGAACCTTTACTACAGCTTGGCACTGAACATTGAACCTACATGTGTAGGATAGGTGGGAGGCTTTGAAGGCGTGACGCCAGTTGCGCTGGAGCCGTCCTTGAAATACCACCCTTGTATGTTTGATGTTCTAACGCAGGGCCCTGAATCGGGCTCGCGGACAGTGCCTGGTGGGTAGTTTGACTGGGGCGGTCTCCTCCCAAAGAGTAACGGAGGAGCACGAAGGTTGGCTAATCCTGGTCGGACATCAGGAGGTTAGTGCAATGGCATAAGCCAGCTTAACTGCGAGACGGACAGGTCGAGCAGGTACGAAAGTAGGTCATAGTGATCCGGTGGTTCTGAATGGAAGGGCCATCGCTCAACGGATAAAAGGTACTCCGGGGATAACAGGCTGATACCGCCCAAGAGTTCATATCGACGGCGGTGTTTGGCACCTCGATGTCGGCTCATCACATCCTGGGGCTGAAGTCGGTCCCAAGGGTATGGCTGTTCGCCATTTAAAGTGGTACGCGAGCTGGGTTCAGAACGTCGTGAGACAGTTCGGTCCCTATCTGCCGTGGGCGTTGGATGATTGAAGGGAGTTGCTCCTAGTACGAGAGGACCGGAGTGAACGAACCTCTGGTGTTCGGGTTGTCACGCCAGTGGCACTGCCCGGTAGCTAAGTTCGGAATCGATAACCGCTGAAAGCATCTAAGCGGGAAGCGAGCCCTGAGATGAGTCATCCCTGACCCCTTGAGGGTCCTAAAGGGCCGTTGGAGACCACAACGTTGATAGGTGGGGTGTGTAAGCGCGGCGACGTGTTGAGCTAACCCATACTAATTACCCGTGAGGCTTAACCATACAACACCCAAGAAGTGTTCTAAGGCTTGTAGCAAATCGAAGAACTACTACCTAATTCAGTGATAACGAAGCCAACAGGCAAATCGTTATTCACGTCAGCTTTCTCAGATTGAAGAATTTGCCTGGCGGCCATAGCGCCGTGGAACCACCTGATCCCATGCCGAACTCAGAAGTGAAACGCGGTAGCGCCGATGGTAGTGTGGCATTCGCCATGCGAGAGTAGGACACTGCCAGGCACCCAACACGAAAAACCCCGCTCATCGAGCGGGGTTTTTTATTGCCTGAAATTCAAGTTTTGGTCGGCTATCACCTTATGACGGCACATTCCATATGGCCTTAGCTCAGACCCCAAAGCACTACTGGCGTCTTGCCTCCTGACGTGACCGTTTCGTGCGCTATCATGGCTCTTGAGTTTTAGTGTTCCTATTGATGTCTCCTGCCAAAACCCGCTGCCAAGCCTGCAATTAGGGTTGTATATGCCTCATAACTCGGTAGAGTAAGGGCATCTCGGGTTTACCTGTACACTCTCTTTTTTCTCTCTTGTACCGGTAATGCTTGGCCTGCTTTTATCAACCTTAAGTCAGTGGTATCGATATGGAACAAGTAAACAAGTCCACCTTCAGCGATGTACTGGAATATGTGCGTATGTCCCGTCGCCAGAACAAACTCAAGCGTGAAATCGCGGACAACGAGAAGAAGATCCGTGATAACCAGAAGCGTGTATTGCTGCTCGACAACCTGAGTGACTACATCAAGCCCGGCATGAGTATCGATGAGGTTCAGGCCATCATCGCCAACATGCGTACCGACTATGAAGAGCGCGTTGATGATCACATCATCAAGAATGCCGAGCTGTCCAAAGAGCGTAAAGACCTGAGCGCCAAGCTCAAAGCCATGAGCTCCAGCAAGTAAGCAAGCCTCTTTGCTACCTGAAAACACCGGCTTTAGGCCGGTGTTTTGTTTTCTGCCATCAGCTCGGATCTCTCATCAAGCTGCAACAATCGGCTCCCCTTTTTTTGATCGCCCTGTTACCATCACTACAAAGCGGTCAACAGTTTTCAAGCCATTGACTTGAAACGACTAAGCTTGAGTGAAACACAATAAATTGCGCAACCATGGCGGGGCTGATATGGGCGCATCAGAACAGACGGATTTGAACAAAGTGGCATCTCAAGATTCATCTGTCCCAAGCGCGGACGGCAAGTACAAGCGCAAGCGTCGTCCCTGGTGGCGTTGGTTGTTCTGCTTTCTCTTTTTGCTGTGCCTGGCGGCTGCGATCGCCCTGGTTGGCTATGAGATGCAGACCTCCCGACTGCAGTCGCAGGAGATCTCCCGCTATGCGGCCAAGCTGACCTATCAGGTCGAAGCTGGCCCCAGCAAGCAAATAATCTTCCCTGAGGATGGCCCCTTCGACAAGCGGCTCGGCTATGTGCTGCTGCCCATGATGCAGGAGCGTCTGCTGCAACGGGGTTATCAGGTCAGCGAGCAGACACATTTTTCCGATGCGCTCTATGACTATGCCAGCCGTGGTTTCTTTGTTCCCTATACCGAGAAAGTGCAGGCCGGTCTGACCCTGCATGACTGCCGTGCCGAGCCCTTCTATCAATTCAAATATCCGACTCACTATTACCCGGATTTTGCTTCCATTCCTCCCCTGGTCATCCAGTCGCTGTTGTTTATCGAGAACCGCGATCTGTTGAGCAACGAGCAGCCGTTGGCAAACCCGGCGGTAGATTGGCCCCGCTTTGCCAAGGCGGCCATGTCACAGGTGGGCAAGGCACTGGACATGCAGGATCAGTCCGCAGGGGGCAGTACACTGGCGACTCAGGTCGAGAAGTACCGCCACTCTCCCGATGGTCTGACGCTGTCACCGACCGAGAAGATCCGCCAGATGGCGTCAGCCAGTGTGCGGGCGTATCGGTTGGGGCCGGAAACCCTGGAGGCGCGCAAGCTGGTTGCCTGGGCTTATCTCAACTCTGTGCCACTTTCGGCCGCCCCTGGTTATGGTGAGGTACATGGGCTGGGTGATGGCTTGTGGGTCTGGTTTGGCGCCAATGTGAACGAAGTCAATCGGCTGCTGGATCCGGCTCGTAACCAGGATGCGGCACTTGAAGAGCAAGGACTTGCCTTGCGGCAGGTTGTCTCGCTGATGATCGCACACCGTCGTCCCTCCTACTATCTGGCGCAGGGACGGGATGCACTGGCGACCCTGACTGACAGTTATCTGCGTCTGTTCGTGCAGGAGGGCATGATCACGCCGCCGCTGATGGAGGCTGCGCTCAAGGCCAAACTTGGTTTCCGCGACTTCCTCCAGTCCCCCGCTATGACTCGAGTCAACAACAACAAGGGCTTGCAGGTTGCTCGCACTCGCCTGAGCCGCCAGCTCGGGGTACAGCTGTATGACCTCGACCGGATGGACCTGAGCGCGGATACCAGCCTCAATATGCCGCTGCAAAACGAGATATCCCGTTACCTGCAACAGCTTGCCGATCCCGCGTTTGCCGCTCAGGTCGGTCTGTTTGGTGAGCGTCTGCTCTCGCCGGAGAAGACAGGGGATGTGCGTTACAGTTTTACTCTGTTCGAGAAATCACCGGAAGGTTTCAAGGTACGAGTGCAGACGGACAACACGGATCAGCCATTCGACATCAACGAAGGCAGCAAGCTGGAGCTGGGTTCCACCGCCAAGTTGCGGGTATTGACCACCTATCTGGAAATCATTGCAGAGCTGCATGACAACTATTCCGAGATGCCAGCAGAGAGCCTGCGCAAGATTGAGGTCTCGGGTCAGGACAACCTCAGTCGCTGGGCTGTCTCTTATCTGATGACGGCCAAGGACAAGAGCCTGCCGTTGATGCTGGAGGCCGCTCTGGATCGCCCATACTCCGCCAGTCCGCACGAAGGTTTCTTCACCGGGGGCGGTATGCACACCTTCAACAACTTCCGCCGTGAGGATAACGGACGCATTCCTCCGATACGAGATGCACTGCGCGAGTCAATCAACCTGCCGTTCGTGCGTCTGATGCGGGACATAGTGCGCTACAGCCTCTATCGGGAGGGCAACCGCGCCCAGCTGCTCAAGGATGACAAGGATCCCCGTCGTACCGAGTATCTGGCCAAGTTTGCCGATAAAGAGGGGCAAACCTATCTGCTGCGCTTCTGGCGCAAGTATCGCGGCAAGACGGCGGATGAGCAGCTCGACACCTTCCTGGATGGCCTTAAGCCCAGCGCCGTACGGCTTGCTGCCGTGCATCGCTATCTGATGCCGGATGCCTCGCAGGAGACCTTTGCCGCCTTCCTGGCCAAACGGTTGCCGCGTGACAAGCTCAGCGACAGACGCATTGAGCAGCTTTACACCAGCTATGGCCCAGGCAAGTATTCCTTGCCGGATCAGGGCTACATCGCGCGGGTGCATCCGCTGGAGCTGTGGTTGCTTGCCTATCTCAAGGAGTTCGACAAGGCGACCTTTGCCGATGCGGTTGAAGCCAGCCGGGATGAACGACAAGAGGTATACAGCTGGTTGTTCAAAACTCGTCACCGCAGTGCCCGTGACAGCCGTATCCGTACCATGCTGGAGGTCGAAGCCTTCCTCGACATCCATCAGCGTTGGGCCAAGCTGGGTTATCCGTTTGACCATTTGGTACCATCGCTGGCAACGGCTCTGGGTAGCTCGGGGGATAGACCCGCCGCGCTGGCCGAGTTGATGGGGATCATTCAGAACGGTGGCATTCGGGCTCCCACCCTGCGTATCGAACATCTCTCGTTTGCCAAGGGCACACCATTTGAGACCAACTTTGAGCCCGTTCACACCGAGGGCACCCGGGTGCTGCCCGCAGAAGTAGCGACTGCTTTGCGCAATGCACTCTCCAAGGTGGTGGAAGGGGGAACTGCAAGGCGTATCGCCGGTGCTTTTGCTCTGCCGGATGGCACTGTGCTGCCGATGGGGGGCAAGACGGGGACTGGCGACAACCGGATTGAGACAGTGGGTCGTTATGGCAATGTCACCAGTTCGCTGGCGCGCAACCGGACCGCGACCTTTGTCTTCTTTCTGGGAGAGGACCACTTCGGTACCCTGACCGCCTATGTGCCGGGCAGCCAGTCTGACAAGTTCCGCTTCACCTCTGCCCTGCCAGTGCAGGTGCTCAAGGGGATGGCTCCACTGCTGATGCCTTATCTGCAACCCGGTACTCATACACAGTGTATGGCGGGTAATTAGCTCGCAAACCAGAATAAAAAAACGGGGCCATATGTTGGCCCCGTTTTATGCTGTGTCGCTTGCTGCTCGCCATGAGGCGTGAGCCATCACTTACAGCAGGTCTTCGATTTCGCCACGCAGGTATTGGTACATTTCGCGATAGGCGACCGGCGGCTTGTTCAGTTCCCGTTCCTTGTTGGCGGAGCGGATCAGCTGGCGCAGCTTCTGGCGATCCAGCTCGTGGAACTGGGACATCAACTCGTTGAGTGCGCTGTCGCCTTCGTTGATCAGGCGCTCACGCCACTGTTCCAGGCGATGCAAGCGGGCATTCACGGTGGAGTGGCGGTTCTTGATGATGGAGAGCGCTTCTTCGATCGGCTCGATATCACGGCTGCGCATCAAGCGGCCGATGAACTGCAAATGGCGACGGAAGGACTCATCCTTCTTGGGCTTGAGTTTGCGGCCCAGCTCGACAGCATCGGCAAGCTCTTCATCCAACGGGATTTTTTCCAGCTCACTGTGGCTTAGAGAGACTATCTCTGCGCCCAGCTTTTGTAGCACCTCTGCATCACGCTTGAGCTGAGTCTTGCTGGGGCCCCAGTCTTCTAACTCGTTGTCGTCTTGATATTGACTCATCGGTCTCTTGATTCCTGTCATTCACGTTGGTGGATATGTTACCAGCTTCTCCCGCTGGGCGCAGGGGTCTGATATGCTTAGCCCCTTTCCTTCCTTCATATAGATGTGAGTTATGGATCAGCAAGACCAAATTCGCCAGGATCAAGCCCATCTCGAGGCCGTCGTTGCCGAGGCACTGGAGATAGCCAAAGGACTGGGCGCCTCGCTGGCCGAAGTCTCCATCAGCAAACAGACCGGGTTGTCGGTGAACACCCGGGGTTGTGAACTGGAAAGTATCGAATTCAACAAGGATGGTGCTCTGGGCATTGCGGTTTATCGCGATGGTTGCAAGGGTTCATCTTCTACCACGGATCTGGGCAAGCCAGCCATCCGCGCCGCCGTCGAAGCGGCCATGGAAATCGCCCGCCATACCTCTGCCGATGATTGTGCCGGTCTGGCAAATGCCGAGCTGCTGGCCTGGGATGCCCCCGATCTGCAACTGTGCCACCAAATCGAACTGGATCCCCAGCGCGGGATCGAGCTGGCCATCGAGTGTGAGCGGCTGGCGCTGGGTCGCGATACCCGCATCAAACACTCCGATGGGGCCGGTTTCTCCAGCCACCTCGGCATCAAGGTCTATGGCAACAGCCACGGCTTCGTCAAAGGCTATGCTGCGTCCCGCAACTCCCTGAGCTGCGTGCTGATTGGCGAGCTGGATGGCGACATGCAACGGGACTACGGCTACTCCTCGAGTCGCGACCTGGGTGGGCTCTGGAGTCCGCAACGCATCGCCGATGAGGCGGTGGAACGCACCGTCTCCCGCCTGGGTGCCCGCAAGATCTCCACTCGCCATGCGCCCGTGCTGTTTCACCCGGACACAGCCGCCGGCCTGTGGGGCCATCTGGTGATGGCCATCAGCGGTGGCAACCTCTATCGCAAGTCGAGCTTCCTGCTCGACAAATTGGGCAAGCAGATCCTGCCCCAGTGGCTCACTATCCAAGAGTTTCCCCACCTGCTTGGTGGACTGGCCAGTACGCCGTTTGACGGGGAAGGGGTACTTACCCGGAATATGGACATAGTGCGCAACGGCGAGCTGATGAGCTGGCTGCTTACCTCCTATTCTGCCCGCAAGCTGGGACTGACCACCACGGGGCATGCCGGTGGCATCCATAACTGGCAGGTTTCCAACACGGGCCAGGATTTCCAGGGGATGCTCAAGGAGATGGGGACAGGCCTGCTGGTGACCGAGCTGATGGGGCAGGGGGTCAACATCGTCAATGGTGACTATTCCCGTGGCGCAGCCGGCTTCTGGGTTGAGAATGGCGAGATTGCCTACCCGGTAGAAGAGATCACCATAGCAGGCAACCTGAGCGAGATGTTTAGCCATATAGCGGCGGTGGGGTGTGATGAAGATGAGCGCTCCAGCCTCAAGACCGGTTCCGTACTGGTGGAGAACATGAAGCTGGCGGGACATTAATACCCGCCCTCACGCTGAATCCATGATATGAAAAAGGCCCCCTCGCCAACGCGAGGGGGCCTTTTTAACAGACATGTTCAAGGGATGGCAATCAGCCCTTGATACGCTCGATGCGCCCGCCCAGACCTTGCAGCTTGTGCTCGATATCTTCGTAGCCACGGTCGATGTGATAGATACGGTCGACTATGGTGGAGCCTTCGGCGACGAAGCCGGCCAGCACCAGACTGGCGGAGGCGCGCAGGTCTGTGGCCATCACCTGGGCACCCTTGAGTTGCTCGGTGTCACGGCAGATGGCGACATTGCCCTGCAGCTCTATGTCCGCGCCCATTCGCACCAGTTCAGGTACGTGCATGAAGCGGTTCTCGAAGATGGTCTCTGTGACCATGCCGGTGCCCTTGGCGACGGCGTTCAGCACGGTGAACTGTGCCTGCATGTCGGTCGGGAAGGCCGGGTAGGGAGCTGTCTTGATGGTGACCGGCTTGAGAGTGCGGCCTGTCATGTCGAGGGTGATCCAGTCAGCCCCTTTCTCGATCAAGGCGCCTGCCTCTTCCAGTTTGACCAGTACCGCCTCCAGCAGGGAAGGATCTGTCTTGCGACAGGTGACTTTGCCACCGGTAACCGCTGCGCCAACCAGGAAGGTGCCGGTTTCGATACGGTCAGGCTGTACGCTGTAGCTGCCACCGTGCAGACGCTCGACACCGTCTATGGTCAGAGTGTCGGTGCCCGCGCCCTGAACCTTGGCGCCAAGCGCGTTGAGGAAGTTGGCCAGATCGACCACTTCCGGCTCACGGGCGGCGTTCTCGATCACGGTGCGACCGTCGGCCAGGGTAGCGGCCATCATCAGGTTCTCGGTACCTGTGACGGAAACCATGTCCATCAGGATATGAGCACCCTTGAGGCGACCGTCGACACGGGCCTTGATGTAACCATCCTCGATGGCAATCTTGGCACCCATCAGCTCCAGGCCGTGGACGTGCAGGTTCACCGGACGGGCACCGATGGCGCAGCCACCGGGCAAGGAGACGTCGGCAGCCCCGAAACGGGCAGCCAGCGGGCCCAGCGCCAGTATGGATGCGCGCATTGTCTTCACCAGCTCGTAGGGGGCGACGTGGTTGTTCACCGCACCGGTCAGCACTGTCACGTTGCCGTTGACCTTGGTGGTGGCGCCCAGCATCTCCAGCAGCTTGAGGGTGGTACCCACGTCTTTCAGGCGCGGTACGTTGGAGAGGTGGATCTCCTCATCACACAGCAGGGTGGCGAACAGGATCGGCAGGGCGGCATTTTTGGCGCCAGATATGGTCACTTCGCCGTTGAGAGTACAACGACCATCGATCTTGAATTTGTCCATTTACTTAGATACCAATCAGGAGGGCAGTAGGAATTTACGTTCGCGTTTCCACTCGGCATCGGTAAAGGCCTTGATGGAGAGTGCGTGGATGGCGTTGCTGGCGATCTTGTCCATCAGCGGGGCATAGATGGCCTGCTGCTTCTTGACCCGGCTCATGCCGTCAAACATGTCACCGACGGCGATCACTTGATAGTGACTGCCGTCTCCTTTGACATGGACTTCGGACAATGGCAGAGCCTCAAGGAGTATCGCTTCAATTTCAGAGACTTGCATTATGCGTCCTCAGTTGTGAGCGGAGTTGACTGAAACAGCCCGGCCACCCCATACAGGTTGGCCAGGGTATAAAAATCAGTGGAGGCGCCCACCAGTTGCGGTGTGGCGCCTCGTACCAATACGGCTTTGGCCCATTTGACCAGCAGTGCCAGCCCGGCGGAGTCCAGGGTGGTGACGCCACTCAGTTCGAGCTGATCTTCCTGCCACCAGTCGGCGCGGCGTTGCCACAGGGCATTGACCTGTGGTGCCTGCAGATCGCCGCTAAATTTCATGACTTGATGACCAACGGCTTGGCGTTGTGAGCACGCAGCTGGGCGATCACTGCATCTATGCCATTCTGGCGAATGAGGCCGCCCAGCTCGTTCTGCTTGGCGGAGAGCAGGCTGATCCCTTCGGCTACCATGTCGAAGGCCTTCCATTCGCCGGTCTTGTTGTTCTTGCGCAGCTTGAATTCGAGGAAAATATCCGGCTTGCCGGCCTCTTTCACGCTGACGTTGACGGCGGTGATATTGCTGTCACCCGGCGCCTTGCCCGGCTCGACTTTGACAGTTTGCTTGTCGAAATGGGCCAGCGCATCGGCGTAGGAACTCACCATGTACTCGGTGAACACCTCGACGAAGGCGTCACGCTGAGCCGGGGTGGTCTGCTTGATCTGGTTGCCGAGCACCTTGTAGGCAGCGAAGCGGTTGTCCACGTAGGGCAGCAACTCTTCACGGATGATGACCCGCAGGTGATCCGGATTGCTCTTGACCTGGGACTTGTCCGCCTTAAGGCGGGCAAAGGTCTGCTTGGCCGCTTCGTCCACCAGGGCATAGGGGTCGGCGGCATTGGTGGCGTGAGCCACCAGGGAAAACAGCATGCTGGTCATCAGACCCAGCAACAGGGCGATCTTCTTGAACATGGTTACTCCTTACTTGCTGTCGGATTTGGTGTCGGAAGACTGGCTATAGAGGAACTTGCCAATCAGGTCTTCCAGCACAATGGCTGATTTGGTGTCTTCAATCATGTCGCCATCCTTGAGCATGCTGGTACCCATCTCCTCATCGCTGAAGCCGGGCATCAGGCCGATGTACTGCTCGCCGAGCAGTCCCGAAGTCAGGATGGAGAGGGTGCTGGTTTCGGAAAACTCGCCGGCACTCTTTTGCATCAGCAGGGAGACGACCGGCACCTGGCTCTTGGCATCCAGGGTGATGTCGCTGACCCGACCGACGACGACGCCACCAACCTTGACCGGTGAGCGTACTTTCAGGCCGCCGATATTATCGAAATGGGCGCGCAGGGTATAGGTTTCTCCTTCCGGTTTGAAACTCAACCCTGCTACTTGCAGTGCCAACGCCAGAATGGCACCGATGCCGGCCAGCATGAAGGCGCCAACCAGGAATTCTACTTTGCTGAACTTCATCTTTACCTTATCCAAACATGACTGCGGTGAGTATAAAATCCAGGCCGAGCACGGCCAGGGAGGAGTGGACCACGGTACGGGTTGTGGCCTGACTGATCCCGGCCGAGGTCGGCTTGGCATCATAACCGTTAAAGAGCGCAATCCAGGTGACCACCAGAGCGAAGATCAGGCTCTTGATGGCACCTTGCATGATGTCATCCTGCCAGTCGACGGATGCCTGCATGGCGGACCAGAAGCTGCCTTCGTCCACCCCCAGCAGATCCACACCGACCAGCTTGCCACCGAAGATGCCGATCAGACTGAACATGAAGGCCAGCAGCGGCATGCTGATGACGCCGGCCCAGAAACGAGGGGCCACTACCCGGCGCAGCGGGTCGACCGCCATCATCTCCAGACTGGAGAGCTGTTCTGTGGCCTTCATCAGGCCGATCTCGGCGGTCAGTGCAGAGCCGGCGCGGCCGGCAAACAGCAGGCCGGTCACAACGGGACCCAACTCCCGCAACAGGGAGAGGGAAACCAGCGGGCCCAGGCTCTGCTCGGCGCCGAAGTCTTTCAATACGTTGTAACCCTGCAACGAGAGCACCATGCCGATGAACAGACCGGAGACCAGAATGATGGCAACGGACTGCACACCCACGACATACAACTGTTGAAGCAGCAGAGGGAAGTGCTTGCGTGGCTCGGGTTTGCCCGCCAGCGCATGAAACAGCATTATGGTGGCACGGCCGATGGAGCTGATGACGCGCACGCCAACCCGGCCCAGCTTGCTTACTTGGCTTATCAACATCACAGATCCTGTAGCAGGTCGCCTGCCGGAAAATGAAACGGGACAGGACCGTCGGGCAATCCAAGCAGGAATTGCTCGACTTCGGGATTATGCTCTTCGCGCAGCTGCGCCGGCGTGCCGTGCGCCACCACCTTGCGGTTGGCGATGATATAGGCGTAATCGGCGATGGTCAGCACCTCGTTCACGTCGTGGGTCACGATGACGGAGGTGATGCCGAGGGCGCTGTTCAGCTCCTTGATCAGCTTGACCAGTACCGCCATCGTGATGGGGTCCTGTCCGACAAACGGTTCGTCATACATGATGAGGTCCGGATCCAGCGCTATGGATCTGGCCAGTGCGGCACGGCGTGCCATGCCACCGGAGAGCTCGGACGGCATCAGCTGAGCGGCCCCGCGCAGACCCACGGCCTGCAGCTTCATCATGACGATGGTGTGGATCAGCTCCTCCGGCAGACCGGAATGCTCCCGCAGCGGGAAGGCCACGTTGTCGTAGACTGTCATGCCGGTAAACAGGGCGCCGCTCTGGAACAGCATGCTCATCCGCTTGCGCACTTCGTACAGACGAGAGCGGGAGAGGGTGGGGATATCTTCCCCGTCAAACAGGATATGACCGGACTCCGGCTTGATCTGGCCACCGATCAGCCGCAGCAATGTGGTCTTGCCGATGCCGCTCGGGCCCATGACCGCAGTGACCTTGCCACGGGGAATGGTCAGGTTGATCCCGTCGTATAACAGCCGATCTCCGTGACTGAAGGTCAGATCGGAGATGGTGATAAGGTCATTGTTCAAACAATTGTCCATCCGGTGTAAATGAAGAGCGAATTTTATGGGCTAGTCTAGGTCTAAGCAACAGCAAGGAACAACTATTGAACAGCCTGCCTCCTCAAAAGCGCGACAGTTTTGCGTCACCGATTGTCTCTCTTTTGGGACCGAGAAGTATCCGATTCGCTTATCTCGACAGACTTTTTTATAATCCCGCAGCAAATTTCCGCCCGGAGCTGTGCCTTTATGTCTGTAAAGCCTGAGAAAGTGTCTGAACTGTTCGATTTTCGTCGCAGCGCCCGTACTGTGCTGGACATTGAAAAACAAGCGATTGATGGACTCTATCAGTACCTGAACGATGCCTTTGACAAGGCGTGCGAGCTGGTGCTGCGCTGCAGTGGCAAGATAGTGGTCACCGGCATGGGTAAGTCAGGTCACATCGGGAGCAAGATTGCTGCCACCCTGGCCAGCACTGGCACCCCTGCCTTCTTCCTCCACCCGGGTGAAGCCAGCCATGGGGATCTGGGGATGATCTCCAGCGGCGACCTTATCATCGCCATCTCCAACTCCGGTGAGAGCGACGAGATCCTGGCCCTGCTGCCGGTGCTCAAACGTCGCGGCATCCAGTTGATCTGCATGACAGGCAATCCGGCCTCCACCATGGCCAAAGAGGCCAACGTGCATCTGTGCATCAAGGTGGATAAAGAGGCCTGCCCGCTGGGCCTGGCACCGACCTCCAGCACCACGGCTACCCTGGTGATGGGCGATGCACTGGCGGTTGCCCTGCTGGAAGCCCGCGGCTTCACCGCCGATGACTTCGCGCTCTCCCACCCTGGTGGCTCCCTTGGCAAGCGGTTGCTGCTGCGGGTCGGTGACCTGATGCATAGCGGCGATCTGTTGCCCCAGGTGGGGATCGATGCCACCATCAGCCAGGCGCTGCTGGAAGTGAGTCGCAAAGGTCTGGGCATGACGGCGGTCGTCAACGACGAGGGTCTGCTGGCCGGACTGTTCACCGATGGTGACTTGCGCCGGATCCTGGATCTGCAGGTGGATATCCATCACACCTCGATCGCCAAGGTGATGACGACCAACTGTGTTACCGTTGGCCCCGAGATGATGGCGGCAGAAGCTGTCAAACTGATGGAAACCAGAAAGATCAACGGATTACTGGTGGTGGATGGTGACAAGCGCCCGCTGGGGGCCTTCAACATGCATGACCTGCTGAAAGCCGGGGTAATTTGATGCAAAACGTACCGACCCTTTATGGTCCGGTGACGCGCAGCCAATACGACAGGGCGGCGCAAATTCGCCTGCTGGTGTGCGATGTGGATGGAGTGCTCTCCAACGGCCTCATCTATATGGGCAATGACGGCGAAGAGCTGAAGACCTTCTGTACCCGCGATGGCGCCGGTATGCGGGCCCTGCTCAATGCCGGGATTGAAATAGCCATCATCACCGGGCGCAACTCCCGCATCGTCAGCGATCGGATGAAGAGCCTGGGAGTGCAGCATCTGGTACAGGGGGCGGATCAGAAGCTGCCCCACTTCGAGGCGCTGCTGACAAAGCTGGGTCTGGAAGCGTCACAAGCCGCCTATATGGGGGATGACACCATAGATCTGCCGGTGATGCAGGCCTGCGGGCTCGGTATTGCCGTGGCTGATGCTCATCCGCTGGTACTGGCCCGGGCCGACATGGTGACTCGACTGGCTGGCGGAGTCGGTGCTGTGCGTGAGGTGTGTGACCTCATACTGCAGGCGCAAGGGCATGGCGATTATCAGCCAGAGGCCTCGGTATGAGCAGACAGACGCTGTTGTTCGCCCTGCTGTTTCTGGTGGCGCTGGCCGCCTGGCAGATTGGTGATGTCGACCTGACGCCGGAGCCGACCACCAAGGCAGAAAACTACCAGCCGGACTTCACCGCCAGGAACCTGGTGACCACCCGTTTTGATGTCAACGGTCGACGCACAGAACGGCTGGAGTCCGAGTATGCGGAGTATTACCAGATCATCGAGCAGGCTACCTTCAACAAGCCGGTGGTCTACATGTTTGACAAGCAGGGTGAGGCCGAGTGGAAAGTCACGGCCGACACAGGTGTCCTCAATACAGATGACAACGTGATCCTGCGCGACAAGGTACATCTGGATGGCCTGCTGCCCACCTCCTTCATCTCCACACTGGATACCCCCTATCTGGAGCTGGATCTGGTGACTCAGAATGTGAGAAGCAATCAGCATGTCAGCATAGTGGGTAAGGAATTCCAGACCGAAGGCGTTGGCCTGAAGGGTCATCTGGAACGCAAATATTTTGAATTACTGGATCAGGGCCATGCCATCTATTTCAATGAAAAACGCTAATCTGGCCCTCGCGGCTTTGCTGCTGTGCGGCACCGTGAGTGCCAAAGAGTCCGACTTTGCCGAAAAGGTCTATGTGGATGCGGTCAGACAGGTGGCCGAGATGCAGGACAACCGCATCACCTTCAGTGACGATGTCATCATCACTCAGGGCACCATCAAGATTAAGGCTGACAAGGTGGTGGTGATCCGTTCCGGCGACAAAGGGGCCGAGGTCATGACGGCCTATGGCAAGCCTGCCACCTTCTTCCAGATCCTGGACAACGGCAAACCGGTCAACGCCCACGGCAACAGCATTCGCTACGAGCTGAAGAATCGCCTGGTGACCATTACCGGCAACGGTCAGCTCAAACAGGAAGACAGCCAGGTCAACGGTGACCTGATCCGCTACGACATCGTCAAACAGAAGATGATCGCCGAGAGCAAGGGGCCGACCCAGCGGGTCAAGACGGTGTTCCTGCCTGATCAGGTAGAGAACTTCGACAAGCCCGCCGACCAGAAGAAGCAGGGAAAATAAACCATGGCAGTGTTGAAAGCAGCCGGCCTGCAAAAAAGTTACAAGCGTCGCATGGTGGTCAGTGACGTGAGTCTGGAGGTGGGTACCGGCCAGATCGTCGGCCTGCTCGGCCCGAACGGTGCCGGCAAGACCACCTCCTTCTACATGATAGTGGGGCTGGTGCAGAGCGATGCCGGCCTCATCACCATCGACGATCAGGACATCAGCCAGCAGCCCATGCATATCCGTGCCCGTAACGGCATCGGCTATCTGCCGCAGGAGGCCTCCATCTTCCGTCGTCTGTCCGTGTTCGACAACCTGATGGGGGTCATGCAGACCCGCAAGGGGCTGAGCCGCGAAGAGCGTGAAGACAAGGTCGAACAACTGCTGGAAGAGTTCAACATCACCCATATCCGTGACAACCTGGGTCAGAGTCTGTCAGGGGGGGAGCGACGCCGGGTCGAGATCGCCCGCGCGCTGGCGGCCGAGCCGCGCTTTATTCTGCTGGATGAGCCGTTTGCCGGGGTCGACCCCATTTCTGTGATAGACATCAAGAAGATCATCCAGCATCTGAAAGATAGAGGCCTTGGTGTCTTGATCACCGACCACAACGTCAGGGAGACTCTGGACGTATGTGAGAAGGCTTATATCGTCAGTCACGGCAAGATGATCGCCGAAGGTGCACCGGCCGAGATCCTTGCCGATGAACAGGTCAAGCGCGTCTATTTGGGCGATCAATTCAGTCTATAGTAAGGGGGCATCTCTTCATTTCCTTTGACGACTGCCTCGCTGAACATAAGGATATCCCGACGTAGATGAAGCCGACATTACAGTTGCGTCTCGGTCAGTCCCTGACCATGACGCCGCAATTACAACAAGCGATTCGTCTGCTCCAGCTCTCCACCCTGGAACTCCAGCAGGAAATTCAGCAAGCGCTCGATAACAATCCTTTGCTTGAGCAAGAGGAGAATGACGTTCAGGAGACCAGCCCGGAAGAGCCCGTCGACGACAGTCAGCTCGACTCCAGCGATGCCATGGCCCAGGATCAGATGCCGGACGAACTGCCGGTAGATACCACCTGGGAAGATGTCTATTCAGCCGGCACAGCCCAGAGCGCAGGCCCCATCCACGATGGAGAGGACAGCGTCTATCAGGGGGAAACCACCGAGAACCTGCAGGACTATCTGCTGTGGCAGATGCGCCTCACCCCGTTCAGCGATCTGGATGCCGCCATTGCGCTGGCCATCATAGATGCCATCGATGACTCCGGTTATCTGACCGTCTCTCTCGAAGATATACAGGCGGCGGTGAGCAGCGAGGATGTCGAGGTGGAACTCGACGAGGTCGAGGCAGTGCTCAAGCGGGTGCAGCATTTCGATCCGGTCGGCATCGCCGCGCGCTCGGTGCAGGAGTGTCTGCTGATCCAGCTTGGCCAGTACGCTCCTGAACTGCCCTGGCTCAATGAGGCCAGGGAGGTGATCAAGGAGCACATGGATCTGCTCGGCAACCGTGATTACCGCACCCTGGCCCGCAAGACCAAGCTCAAGGAGAGTGATCTCAAGGAGGTGCTGGACCTTATCCAGCAACTGGAGCCCAGGCCGGGTAACGGCATCATACAGAGTGACTCCCAGTACGTGATCCCGGATGTCACCGTCGTCAAGAAGGGCAACAAATGGGTCGTCGAACTCAACCCGGATTCTGCACCGCGCATCCGGGTCAACGAGACCTATGCCGCCATGGCCCGTCAGGCGCGTACTAGCCAGGATACCCAGTTCATTCGCTCCCACTTGCAAGAAGCCAAGTGGTTCATCAAGAGTCTGGAGAGTCGCAACGACACCCTGCTCAAGGTGGCGACCTGTATTGTCGAGCAACAACAGGGCTTTTTCGAGTATGGTGAAGAAGCCATGAAGCCCATGGTGCTCAACGATATCGCCGAGGCGGTGGAGATGCATGAGTCGACCATTTCCAGGGTAACGACCCAGAAATACATGCATACCCCCCGCGGCATCTTCGAACTGAAGTTTTTTTTCTCCAGTCATGTGAACACAGAAGGAGGAGGAGAGTGCTCATCGACCGCAATTCGCGCGCTGATCAAGAAGCTGGTGACGGCGGAGAATCCCGCCAAGCCGCTAAGTGATAGCAAGATCGCGGATTTGCTGGCCGAACAGGGTATTATGGTGGCGAGACGCACGATCGCAAAGTACCGTGAATCCTTGTTGATCCCGCCATCCAATCAGCGCAAACGCCTGGTTTAGGCAAAACAAAAGGAAGACGTTATGCAAATTAACCTGACCGGACACCATGTCGAGATCACCGAAGCTCTGCGTGATTATGTGAATAACAAATTTGCCAAACTCGAGCGTCACTTTGACCACATCAATAATGTTCATGTGGTGTTGAGCGTAGAAAAACTGAACCAGATCGCCGAAGCCAAGCTGCATGTCAGCGGTGGTGAGGTGTTCGCCAATTCACAGCATGCTGATATGTATGCTGCGATTGATACCCTGCTGGACAAGCTGGATCGGCAGATCATCAAGCACAAAGATAAGTTAAATCAAAAATAACTATGCAACTTGAACACATACTGAGTCGGGACTGCACCAAAAGTGCGGTCCCTTGTACCAGCAAGAAACGCGCCCTCGAGATCATCAGTGAATTAGCTGCTGAGCGCTTGGGGACCTCTCGCCAGACACTGTTCGAGTGTTTGCTGGCACGAGAAAAAATGGGCAGTACCGGGATCGGTGCCGGTATTGCCATTCCCCACGGCCGGATCGGTGACGAGTTTCCGCCGACCGCCATCCTGATGACCTTCGCAGAGCCTATCCCCTTCGACTCCATCGACAATCAACCGGTTGACCTGCTCTTTGCCCTGCTGGTGCCGGAAAGCGAGTGCAAACAGCACCTCAAGACCCTTTCCCTGATGGCATCCAAACTCGGCGACAAGGCGGTTTGCCGCCAGTTGCGCCAGGCAAGCAGCGATGAAGATCTCTATCAGATCATGACGTCGGCCTGATATTCGGGCCCTCGTGATGACCCCAAGCGGTGAGGCAACAAGATGCAATTAATAGTGGTAAGTGGGCGCTCCGGCTCGGGCAAGACAGTTGCCCTGCGCGTGCTGGAGGATCTGGGTTATTACTGTGTGGATAACCTGCCGGTCAACCTGCTGCCCCAGTTGATCGTGTCGGTCGAGAGCCAGTATGACAAGCTGGCGGTCAGTATCGACGTGCGCAACCTGCCGGTGAGCGCAGACAAGCTGGAGACCCTGCTGGCCCAGGTTCGCAATGAGGGTCGGGTGGAATTTTCCAGTTTCTTCTTCGATGCGGAGAACTCCACCCTGCTCAAACGCTACGGTGAGAGCCGCCGGCTGCACCCCTTGTCCCGCAAGCAGCTCTCGCTGGATGAGGCGATCCGTGAAGAGACCAATCTGCTGGCGCCGCTCTCCTCGACCGCCGACTTGCGTATCGACACCACCAGCCTCAGCATTCATGACCTGAGTGAGCTCATCAAGACCCGGGTGCTTGGCAAGAAAGAGAACGAACTGGTGCTGGTGTTCGAGTCGTTCGGCTTCAAGTACGGCATCCCCAAGGACGCTGACTTCGTGTTCGATGCTCGCTTCCTGCCGAATCCACACTGGATCCCCGAGCTCAAACCCTTTACCGGCAAGGATGAGCCCGTGGCCCGCTACCTTTCCAGCCAGCCAGACGTGATGCAGTTCATCCTGCAGATTGAAAACATGCTGGCGACCTGGTTGCCACATCTGGAGCGCAACAATCGTAGCTATGTCACTGTGGGAATTGGTTGCACTGGGGGCCAGCACAGGTCCGTGTTCATCGCAGAGCAGCTGGCTGGCGCGTTCCGCTTGCTCGGCAAGAACGTTCAGATCCGCCACCGCACCCTCGACAAAAGTACGCCGCAACATTGATGGACCAATAGGAAGATCAGATGACCGTCTCAGCCTCGGTGGAAGTGAAGAACAAACTGGGTATGCATGCCAGACCGGCCATGATGCTGTTCGAGCTGGTACAGGGCTTCGATGCCCACGTGCTGCTGCGCAATGAGGACGGCATCGAGGCCGATGCAGACAGCGTGATCGGCCTGCTGATGCTGGATTCAGCCCAGGGCAAGCAGGTGGAAGTGCAGGTGGAGGGCCCCGAAGAAGTAGAGGCGCTGGCCGCCGTGGTGGCGCTGTTCACCTCCGGCTTCAACGAGGAGTGACTCACTCCTCGCCCTAGTTCAGGAACCGGTGCGCGCCAGCCCCTTGAAGCTGGCAAAATCCCGACAAGCCAGCAGATTCTTGCTGGCTTTTTCGTTCATCAGCGCCAGAAACAGATCGTAGAGCCCCATCGCCTCTTCGTAGTCCGCCTTGCTGATGGCCAGCACGAATATCAGAGTGGCTGTCTCGCCATTGCCCCAGTCGATCCCCTGTGGTGCCAGCACTGTATAGACCAGGGTGCGGCGGGCCAGCAGGCCGAGGGAGTGGGGGAGGGCTATGCCTTCTCCCAGCAGGGTGGAGACGATGCGCTCCCGTTCGTGGAGTGAACTTCTGAACCCCGCTTCCACCAAGTCTTCCTGTTCCAGCTGATCGCAGATGCGGGCGAACAGCTGACTCTGGTTGAGTGGCTCATTGACCACCATGAAGTGGTCGGCATCGAAGTATTTGTCGAGCAGGTAGGGGCGGGTGCGGTCGATCAGCACCAGTTTACCGAGCTGTTCCAGCTGATACTGGGTCGGGAAAGGTGCCACCTGCACCACGGGCACGTTCTTCTCGCTCACTTTGACAGTGCTGATGACAAAATCCTGCTCGATCCGCGTCAACCCCTCGTAATCTCGCACCGACTCCAGGCTGGCCAGTTGCAGCTGGGGATATTCCCGCTTGATGCGCGCCTCCAGCACCCGAAAGGTGGCGTTGCCGGCATCGCACAGCAGCAGTGCCTGGGGACGGCGGGTGTAGCCGATGTCGTAGTGGCGCTCCAGCCCTACCCCGATATGGATTACCAGGTAGCCGATCTCGTGGTGGGTCAGCCGGTAAGGTGTCTGTTTTATCCACTCCGAAATGGCGGCCAGCGTGATGTCGTAGGCGAGGGGATAGTACTGCTTGATGTGATCCGCCAGCGGATTGTGGCTGCCAATCTGGTATTTGACCCGCAGCAGCATGGCGCTGATATGGGTCTGCAGATCCGCGCGCAACTGCTGATCGCCGCGCAGATCATAAGGATAGTGCTGATGGATATAGGCAAGCAGATGCTCGACCAACTGCTCGCTCTCGGCGGCCATGGCCGGGCTGAGCCTGGGTGTGTCGGCGGTGAGGCGGGCCTGGATCTGGATGGCGAGGCAGGCGATCTCCTCTTCTCCCGGTGGCATCAGGGTCGGCAGCTCTGCATAAATGTCACTGGCTACGGCGGCCAGCGTCTCTGTGATGTCTTCGCTGGCAAACTGGCGCAGCTCGTGCCCCGCAGCCTGCCGCAGCAGGGCGACGGCGCAGTAGATTGTGAGCTGCTGCAAGCTCTCGTCGGCGAGGCGCAGCTGATGGCGGCTGAGCTGGGCATGGATGTGATTGCCCACTACCTCCAGCGTCTTGCTGGGGCAAAGGTTGGGCAGCAGGCTCTGCAACTGGTTGTTGTGAAGCAGCTCCTGATAGAGCAACTGGGTGAGGCAGGCCCTGATCGCCGTCTCCCCACCCTGGATGCGCATGCCCAGCCGTGGCTTGCTGTCGATGAGCAAGCCAAAGTGGGCGAGCCGCTCCCGCACTTCCGCCATATCCCCCTGCAGCGCCGCCCGGCTCAGATACCAGGTATCCGCCAGCTCGTCGAGCTTGATCCCCTGTTCCGCCGTCAGCAGCAAGATCTGCAGGTGCAGCACCCGCTCGCGGCTGGTGCGCGGCAGGCTGCTCTCCTGCTCCTGGGCCGCCAGCAACTCATCAAACAGCCCCTGATTGTAAATCTTGAGCTGGTAGCCGCTGCCGCGCTGGTGGATCAGGTGGGCGCCGTGGGTGGTAATCAGCTCGTTGAGGGTCGCCACGTCGGTGCGCACAGTACGGGTGGAGACATTGAGGCGGCGAGCCAGCTCCTCCTGTGGCAGCGGTTCGGCATGGAGCTGGGTCAGCAGTTGATGGAGTCTGGGGTGGGGCAGCTTGGTCATGAGGGGGGACGGGACTCCTGTCGCGAAGTAAAGGGTCGATGTTAACAAGTGGGTCATTAACAAGCCAGGCACCGGCCAGTGATCGGACCGGTGCCATCTTTCATCACGCCAGCAGTCGTTTCACGGTGGCGAGCAGGGTGCGTACATCCTGGGGGCGGGTCTGGCCGCTCTCGCTGTCGATGATGGAGCTGTAGACGTGGGGGATCACCTTTTCGACCCCGGCGTCCAGCGCGATCCGCACTATCTCTTCGAAGTTGTCGAGATCGATGCCACCTGTGGGCTCCAGCCAGAAGCCGTGGCGGGCACAGGCCTCGGCCACCGCCTGATACTCGTCACGACAATCCAGCCCTCCCATGGGGAAGAACTTGACCGAGCTGCCGCCCATGTCCTTGAGCAGGGCGATAGCAGTGTCGATGGGCACAATCCCGTCCGGTTGCTGGGCACTGAGGGGACCGGTGGAGATCTTCACCAGACCCGGTGTGCCGGTGGGGGAAATGAGGCCATTGACCAGTGTATCTGGCTGGCCCAGCAGCGCCCGGCTGGCACCGACCCCGGTGAAGACCTGATTGACGTGCTGGGGCTGCAACTGACAGGCCAGCTCGGCCACCATGGCGGACTGGCGAGGATCGCCCGCCCCCAGCCCGATGGAGAGAGCGTTGTCGATGAGTTTCGCGTAATCGCGCATATCGGCGACCGCGGAGGGCACATCCGGATAGTTCTTGGAGAGCACGCCGACCAGTACATGGCCTTCGGCCGCCTCATAAATGTCGACAGCATTCTGTTTGGAGCCCGCTAGTACATTGAGGCAGACACGGTTGCGGTAGTAGTTGGGAATAAGGGACATCAGTGATCCTCCTGAATTAGATATGGCCTTCGACGACGGCTTGCTGTTTGGAGCCCGGTAGTACATTGAGGCAGACACGGTTGTGGTAGTCGTTGGGAGCTAGGGACATCAGCGATTCTCCTGAACGAGGTTGGCAATGGCGGCATGGATCTGGTCGAGCTGGGGGGCGGTGACGCTGCGCACGTCGATCTCGATGTGGCCTTCGTTGGCCTTGTAGCCACGGCAGTAGATGGCTGGGTTGCCCTGTTGCAGTCGAGCCACCAGTTGGACTGTGGTCATGCCGATCTGCTGGTGGTCAAAAGCGATATCGGTGCGGGCTATATCGCGCCCCGCACTGTCCCATACCACCTTTGCGCTGACGCCCGGAAGCTGGTTGAGGCGCTCGATGAAGGGGGTCATCTTGGCGACCATGGCGGCATCGCTCTCCTTCTCTTTTTCCAGGTAGCGCTCGATGGCGCGGGTCAGGCCGAGGATCCCCTCCTTGCCTACCTTCATGGCGCGGCCTATGCCGTTGGCCTGCTGCTTGACCCATTCCACATACTGACGTTTGCCGAGCACCAACCCGCTGGTGGGCCCTTCGATGGCCTTGGCGCCACTGTAGATAACCAGATCCGCCCCCTGGTTGTAATAGAGACACAGGTCCTCTTCCGCTGCCGCATCGACGATCAGTGGCAGCTGGCGAGCCTTGGCCACTTCTGCCGCCTCTACCACCGACAGAATGCTCTTCTGCACGCAGTGATGGGACTTGATGTAGAGGATGGCTGCGGTATTGGGATTGATGGCGGCGGCCAACTGGGCAGGGGAGCACTCGTTGGCATAACCGGCCTCCACCACCTTGCCGCCACCCAGGTTGACCATGGTGCCGACCGGCGCGCCGAAGTTGACGTTGTGCCCCTTGGGTAGCACGATTTCACTCGGCACCCCGTGGGCATGGGCGTGCAGCTGCTCCAGCCGGTAGGGGTCGCCACGCACTATCACGGCGGCCACCGACTGGGCTATGCCGGCGCTGGCGCAGGAGACCACCACCGCATCTTCCACATCCAGCAAGCCTGCCAGGTAGGCACCTGTCTTGTTGACCAGATCCTTCACCTCGAAGTAGTGGCCCAGGCCGAAGTTGACCGCATCGACCACCTCTTGCTCGGGGGTGGATACGCCGAGAATGGTCATGCGCCCGGAGGCGTTGATCACGGGTTTGAGCTGATATTTCTCATAAACAGAAGGCATGCTGTGATTTCCCATAGTGAGTCAGAACCAGATCACCGCCCACCAGGGCGGCGAGGGGAAGCAGTTGCAGGTCGCCGCTGCGCGATTGCGCCTCGGTATCCATAAACAGGGTCGGGCCGCTGGCCAGTTCAAACAGGGTCAGATCGGCATCGGCGCCCACCTCGAGTCGTCCCTTGCCGGTCAGGCGAAGCGCATCGGCGGCATGGTCGGTGACGCAGGCGAGCACCTGCTCCAGCGTCATGCCGATGGCGAGAAACTTGGACATGACGTGGGCCAGGCTGTAGACGGGCCCCTTGATACGGTTCTTGCAGTAGATATCCGAGCTGATGGTGTGGGGCTGTATCCCCTGACGGATGGCAAGCTCCGCCACCTCGAAGCTGAAGCTGGCGCCGCCGTGGCCTATGTCGAGCAAAAGGCCCCGTTGCATCGCCTCGCGCACCGCGACCCGCAGCTCGCCGGCCGGTGTCAGGATGCGGTTCGGTTTGCCGTTGAAGCAGTGGGTCAGCAGGTCGCCATCCCCCAGCAGGGCGACAATCTCGTCCAGATCCGGCGGCGTGTTGCCCACATGCACCATCAGCGGCAGCCGGCCGTGGGCCTGCTGCAGCGCCTTGGCCATGCGCAGCGGCTGCAGGCCGTTCTCACCCACCACACTGCCGCTCATGCGCGCCTTGATGCCGATAATAAAGTTGGGGTGACGGGCAATGGCTGCCGAGGCGAGTGCCATGTCCAGATCCCGGCTGTCCGCCAGCTCGTTCTGGCGCAGCAGGCCGATGCGGGAGATGTTGAGCAGGGCATGCACCCGGGTCTTGCAGCCTGAAGCGAGGCGCTGGAAGTCGTCCACGTCGTCGGCGCCTGTGCTGCCCGCGTCTATGACGGTGGTGACACCAGACTCCACGCCCACCTTGTCCGGCTCATCGTGATAGATGGGGGAGGCGGGATAGCAGTGGGTGTGGCCGTCGATCCAGCCCGCACTTACATGCACCCGGCCAGCCAGATCCAGGGTTTGCTTCGCCTCGGTCTTTGCCGGCAGCTGGCCGAGGGCCGCTATCTTGCCGTCCCGGATGGCGATATCGATGAGCTCGCCATTTCCCAGGCGTCCCGCTCTGATGATCATGTCATGCATGGTGATGACCTCGAAGAGGCCGCCCCGCAGGGCGGCGAGTGCTTATGCAAGGGCGACCGGGAAGAAGGTGCCGAGCAACATGGCACCCAGGATGGCGCCCCCTGTGATGGGCTTGCTCCATACATAGAACAGCAGTGCCCCCAGCAGGGAACCCAGTCCTATGGGGATGGAGGCACCCATGGCAGAGAGGATGATCAGGGGGCCCAGGAAGCGGCCCGAGCTGTTGCCAGCTCCCATCATGACGTCCGCACCGTAGGTGGAGTTGCTCTGGTTGATGGTGAACTTGCGCGCCAGGATGATGATGTAGCCAATCGCCAGACCAATCACCATGCCGGTCACCAGCGAGGCGCCGAAGTTCTCCACTGGATAGAGAATGCCGGCCCCCAGCAGCAGGGCGGGCACGCCCAGGCCGACGCCGGTCTGGATGGCGCCGCCTATGTCCAGGATCCCCACCAGGGAGCCCTCTATGATGCGGGCAAACAGGAAGCTGGCGCCAAAGGCCGCCACAGCGCCGTAGGCACCCGTGTCCATGCCGGCTTTCAGCATGGCGACGAAGGCCACCTCGTTGAAGGCGCCGACACCGTACAGGTAGTACATGTGGGTTCCGGCAAAGACCCCGGCCGACAGCAGGCCGACGAAGATGGGGAAGGACCAGTCTGCGTACCAGAAGTTGTTTCTCAGTTTCTCATCCATGGTGTGGCCCCTTATTTATTGGCAAGCAGGTTATGGACGTTTTCCAGCCACAGGGGGATGCCCATGTGGAAGGATTCAATCAGCTTGAGGTCAAAGCCGCGGAAGAAGCCGCTCAGCACGAACAGCAGGACGATGGCACTCATCATCACCTTGGTGACATGGTTCCAGCCGCTCTCTTCGACCCCCTTGCCGATCAGGATGCCGAGCACCAGACCCGGTACTGCGTTGCCCATGATGAGCTGCGCCAGACCGCCGAAGATGGTGGCCCAGAAACCGGACTTCTTGCCCGCTTCGATGGCGGCCAGCCAGAAGATCACCGGCATGACGGTGTTGACCAGCAGGTTGGCGGCAGGCACCAGCACCTTGACCGCTGTCACCTGCAGGGCGGCCGGTACAGCGGCAGCCGTGCTGTTGAGGAAGGCCACCACGATGGCGCCAATGATGCCGCAGGCGATGGCCATCTTTTTCGGGTCGTGCAGAGTGCTGGCGAGATCCCGGTTGCGGATCATCAGGGCCGCCGCCCCCCAGTTCGGCAGGATGCGGTGATCCACGTCCTGGGTGAAGGCACCCGCTGCCACGGTAGAGGCCCAGGCGTTGAAGAAGAAGCCCAGACCGAAAGAGAAGTGGGAGGCGGGATCCCCTTCGCATGAGTTGAGCTCACCCAGAGTACGAAAAGCACCCATGCCCTGCACGGTCGGGGCGTGAAACATCCGCGCCGCGCCGGCCCCCACACCGACGCCCACCAGGCCGCCGATGATGAGTGACTTGATAAATATGATTAGAAACATCCAATGTATCCCTCTTGTGGGGTTGTCGCTGCGGGTGGCATCACACTAGGGTGAACGTCACCTTGTCGGCGTCCAGGCTGGTGACCTTGACCGTGATCTCCAGCTGGACGCGGAATTCACGGCGCTGGCGCGGCAGGAAGAAGAACAGGAACTTCTCCACCCGGACCGACTCCTCGGCCTTGAGCACCTGCACCTCGACCGGTTCGATCCGCAGCATGACGCGCGGGTTGTCCTTGAGCAGAGTGTGCTGCACCTGGCTGAGGGCTGCGGCGAACGCCTGCTGGCGGGTCGCCCCCTTGCCGTTGACGATGACCTGGGTGGTGAAGTCCTCTTTCATCAGGCGCGTCCGTGCTTCTTGACGAAGGCTTCTACCAGCTTCTGGCCAAGCTCTTCCTTGTCCATGAAACCAAAACCCAGCACCACGCAGCCGTCATTGATGGCGGTGACACCCTCCTCGACGGAGCGCATGCCGTAGCGGCACTTGTAGCCGTACTTGGTCTGGGCCGTGATGGCACCGGCGCCACCGCTGCCGCAGAAGGAGATGCCGAGATCCGCCTGCTCCTTGTTCATCACATCACCGAGCTTCATATCGGCGGCCATGCCGGGTATCACGGTCACGCTGGCACCGGCGGATTCTGCCCCTGCCCCCACTTTCTGGCCCTTGCCGAGACGATCTCCAATCACGAGTTTGATGGCTGACATCTGGATATCTCCTTTTTGTTATTGATTCAGCACTGAGCTGAGTTCATTTTCTTTGGCGACTTCGAAATGGACGGACAAGAGGTGAGCCTCTTCATAGGCCAGCTTGTCCAGCCAGGCGACGACCTGTTCGGCCAGTCGCAGGGAAAGGGGGGAGATCTCGTCAAACAGGCTGAGGTCGACCTCCGGCAGGGATTCCCCGCTATGGGAACGCCACACCATGGCTTTGACATGGGAGGCCAGCATCTGCTTTTGCACCTCGTTGGGACGTATGCCCTGATCGCCTAGCAGGATGTGGATGCGTGCCAGGATCAGGTCGGTCTGGTGCAGCAACGCCGGGCTGTCCGGGGTCAGGTTCTGGTCATGAGTCTCTGTGTGCAATGTCTGCTCTCCAAGGCTGGCAGAAGGTATGGGATTACCCTAAGCCTGCAGGGGTGTGCAGAGGAGGCAGCGTTTTTCCGATTCGAAGCGGAAATTCCCGTGCGAAGCGGCTTAAAAGGCCCATTTTTGTGTACCAGCAGGGGAAAGGGAGCTTATCGGGGCTGGATTAGTGTGATCGATGGCGCACTTCTCTGACAGATAGCCCCAGAGCCGCACAGGCTGAAACTGTGAGTCGTCTCACGTATGAGGGGAACGAGGATCCGTAGAAATGACAAAGGGCGGTTACCCGCCCTTGTGATATGAAGAGACAAGAGGGTCAGCTGGCGGTAGCGCCACTGACATTCGTATTGGCCTTGCCCTGCTGGTAGCGCAGGTCTTCCTCTATGGTGACCTCCACTTCCAGCGGCTTGCCATCACGAAACACCGATATGGTGAGTTTGGTGCCGGGACGACTCTCGACAATCTTGTCCATGGCGGAGCGCACGCCGCTGAGCGCTTCCCCATTGATCTTGAGCAGCACATCCCCCCGCTTCAGACCGCCCTTGCTGGCCGGGCCGTCAGGATCCAGACTCTCGATCACGAGTCCGCGCAAATCACCGAGGTTCATCATGCGCGCCACTATGGGGTTGAGTTCAACGCTGGAGATGCCGAGGTAGCCGCGAATGACACGGCCGTTGGTGATCAGCTCATCCATGATCCGTTTGGCCAACCGGTAAGGGATGGCGAAGCTGATACCGTAGCTCTCCTGATTGCCGTTGAGGTGATAGGCGGCCGTGTTGATGCCCACCAGATCGCCGCGGCCATTGACCAGGGCGCCCCCCGAGTTGCCTTCGTTGATGGCCGCATCGGTTTGAAGCAGGTCCTGCCGCCCGTTGCCGTCCGGTCCCATGCTGGAGAGACCAAGGCGACCGGTCGCACTGATGATGCCCTGGGTGATGGTCTGGCCGACGTTGTAAGGGTTGCCGATGGCGAGCACAACGTCCCCCACATCCGGCTGCCTGTCGGGATCCTGGGGGATCACTGGCAGGTTGTCCGATTCTATGTAGAGCACCGCCAGATCGGTTAACTGATCGGTGCCGACCAGCTCGGCACTGAACACCCGCCCATCCTGCAGTGCGACTATGATTTGGTCCGCATCGGCGATGACGTGATAGTTGGTCAGCACATGGCCGCGCTGGTTCATGATGACTCCCGAGCCCAGCCCCTGGGGCCTGAGTTCAGCCTGGTTGCCCTGATTGCGGGAGAAACTGCGGGTGTAGATGTTGACGACGGCAGGGCCGGCTCTATGAGCAGCGTAAGAGAAGCTCAGCTCACGGGCATTGGTGATGATGCCGGGGAGTTGGGCACCGCCACGGAAATCGGGAAACAGCAGCAACAGGAGAGCCGCCACGGTGAGACCGAAGCCGACAGACTTGCCCAAGTAACTGATCAAAGGTGGGATTTTCATGTCATTCTCATCCGTACATGCAGCGGGCAGAGAATAACACTATCGGTGGATAAAAATCACCCGCGGCGAGGGCCGCGGGTGTGAGGTTATTAACGGATCACCAGATAGAGAGAAGACTCTCCGCGCTGTATGTTCAGCGCCAGCACATCCGGCTTGTTTTTCAATGCCTTGGTCAGCTCGGCCAGCGAGTTTACCCGCAGACGGTTGACGCCAATGATGATGTCGCCTTTCTGCAGACCGGAGGCCGCAGCAGGTGAGCGAGCCGCTATATCGGAGACAGCTACGCCCGTCACCGGCTCCGAGGTGGTGCTGAGCTTTGCCCCTTCCAGTGCAGGGTGCAGGACGCTGGCCAGGATCTCGCTGTCATCGGCCTTCTTCAGCATGACCTTGACGGTTTCTTCCTTGCCGTCGCGGATGAGGCCCAGCGCGACCTGCTTGTCGGCACCCATGGTCGCTATCTTGGCTCGCAGTTCGCCAAACGAGCGGATTGCCTTGCCATCTATGCTGACGATGATGTCGCCAGGCTTGATACCGGCCTTGGCGGCGGCGGAGTCAGGCATGACCTGGTTGACGAAGGCGCCATCCTTCTTGTTGTAACCGAAGGTTTTGGCGATATCCGAGGTCAGTTCAGAGCCCGTGATCCCCAGCTGACCACGGCGGACTTCACCGTACTTGACGATCTGCTCAGACAGGTCACGTACCATGTTTGACGGAATGGCAAAGCCGATACCTATGTTGCCACCGTTGGGGCCCAAGATGGCGGTATTGATGCCGATCAGCTCACCACGCAGGTTGAGCAGGGCGCCGCCCGAGTTGCCGGAGTTGATGGCCGCATCGGTCTGGATGAAGTTTTCCAGATTTTCGATGTTGAGGCCACTGCGTCCCAGAGCGCTGACGATGCCGGAGGTGACTGTCTGGCCCAGGCCAAACGGGTTGCCGATGGCCAGTGCATAGTCGCCGACCCTCAGTTCGTCTGAATCGGCAAATTTGATCTGCACCAGATCCTCGGCCTTGATTTGCAGCAGGGCGATATCGGACTGTTTGTCTTCACCTATCTTTTTGGCCGCATATTCACGACCATCTTTCAGGTTGACCTTGATCTCGTCCGCCTCGTGTACGACGTGGGCGTTGGTGATCACGTAGCCCTTCTTGGCATCTATGATGACGCCGGAGCCCAGCGCCTGGAAGGGCTGCTCGCTCACCTGCTCGTCAGGCATGTTGGGGCCGAAGAAGAAGCGGAATTGTTCAGGTAGACGCTGGCGAGTGATTTTCTTGCCAGAGACGGAGATATTGACCACGGCAGGCGTGACCTGTTCGAGAACCGGCGCCAGGCTCGGCATCTCCTGATTGTTCGCCAGCAAAGAGGGCAGTGCAGCCTGCACAGGGGCCGCAGACATGGCGATACCGACACTGAGGGCTAGCACACTGAGCACAGAAAGAGGTTTACGCATATGAAAAACAGCTCCCAGAAAAAGTTGCAATGCAATCGTCAAGGTCTGACCACAACACAGCGCAATTAGTTCCGCGGGGAACTAACTGGACTGCTTGAGCAGACCGGAGGCGCCGGCATAGTCACGGGGCGGTACGCCGGGTTCTTCGTTAGCCGGGGTATCGGCACTTTCTTCAAGCAGTGCTTCACGGAACAGCGGTTCCTGTGCCTTGGCCAGGAATTTGCTCTGCTCAGCCATGTGGCGATAGAGGGTCTGATACTGCTCGGCCAACTGCTCCATCAGGGCGGCGCTGTCGGCAAAGTGGGTATTGATCTGGCCCTGGTAGCTTTCCAGCTCCGTATGCGCTTTTTTCAGCTCTTGTTCCAGACGTCCGGCATCCCGGCTGCGCACCGTGAAGCGACCGATGATGATACCGATAATCAAGGCGGCGACAGCCAGCAGGATCCCGTTTAACAGACTCATAGATGCTCCTTGTTACAGCTAAATCAATGTGTGTTGAGGCGGCCTGGATGGCCGCTACGCCTTGATGGCACTATACCGTGCACCCCGAGAGCGTGATACCATTTTGTCCTTCATTCAGGGACTTGGAGGCGGTTGACAGGATGACCCCGCAGCAAAAATATCAGCAGGATTTGCAGCGCCCCGGCTTTGTGGCCGACCCCGCTCAGGCGATGGCCGTGACCCGCCTGCAGCGACTCTATCAGGATTTGTGCCAAAGCCCGACTCCGACCAGATCCCGCGGCCTGTTGGGCTGGTTGCAAAAGCCCAAGGCCAAGGAGCCTGTCCTCGGACTATATATGTGGGGCGGAGTGGGCAGAGGCAAGACCTGGCTGATGGATACTTTTTTCGAGAGCCTGCCGGGGACGCGAAAACTGCGTATCCACTTCCACCGTTTCATGCACAGGGTGCATGACGAACTCAGGGGGCTGACCGGCCAGGCCGATCCGCTCAAGCTCATCGCCAGCAAGCTCGCCAGCGAGACAGATGTCATCTGTTTCGATGAGTTTTTTGTTTCCGACATCACGGATGCCATGCTGCTTGGCACCCTGTTCCAGGAGCTGTTTGGTCATGGCGTTGTGCTGGTGGCGACCTCCAACATCCCGCCACAGGACCTTTATCGCAATGGTCTGCAACGAGCCCGTTTTCTGCCAGCAATCGAGCTCATCGAGCGTCATTGCGAGGTACTTAACGTGGATGGTGGCATCGACTATCGCTTGCGTACCCTGGAGCAGGCAGAGATATATCACTTCCCTCTGGATCAGCAGGCAAAATCCAATCTGGACCGATATTTCCAACAGTTAACGGGTCTGGAGCAGGTCAACGCTGGCAGTGTCGAGATCAACCATCGTCAATTGACGTCGCTGGGAATGGGGGAAGGTGTGCTGTACATGGAGTTCGAGCAACTTTGCTGTACTCCTCGCTCACAGGGCGACTATATAGAGCTGGCCCGCCTGTTTCATACTGTGCTGCTTGCCAATGTGCAACCCATGGGGGCTGGCACGGATGACGCGGCTCGCCGCTTCATCGCCATGGTGGACGAGTTCTATGAACGGCACGTCAAACTCATCATGTCGGCGGCTGTCCCCATGACAGAACTCTACGGGAGCGGGCTGTTGAATTTCGAATTCAAACGTTGTCTTTCACGGCTTCAGGAAATGCAATCGCACGAATACCTTGCCAGAGTGCACCTTCCTTAGTCACAATACCGCGCCTGCCAGTCGGATGGGCATCTGCGGCAGGTAGGGCCGGGCGACATTTGCTAGCTTCATGGCAGTGAAATTAGCAGGTGATATTTAAGGCAACTTCACTTATAATCGCCCGGCCCACGTTACAGCTGTCGATAAGACAGCGACACTTTAAGCTTTACTTGTATTCGAAGGGGTACAGGTAGGCCATCGTTTGTTGTTTGTGGGAGAGCCCCCATAAGCAATTGGGTCTGTAACAGGTAATTGGGTTTAACTTAATGAAAACTTTCGTTGCCAAGCCAGAAACCGTAAAACGTGACTGGTACATTGTGGACGCAGAGGGTAAAACTCTGGGTCGTATCGCAACCGAGATCGCTTCTCGTCTGCGTGGTAAGCACAAAGCTGAATATACTCCGCACGTTGACACCGGTGATTACATCATCGTTGTAAACGCTGAGAAGGTACATGTAACCGGTAAGAAATTTACCGATAAAATCTACCATTCTCACTCCGGTTTCCCGGGTGGTATCAAGTCAATCAGCTTCGACAAGCTGATCAAGCGTAAGCCGGAAATGGTAATCGAAGCTGCTGTCAAAGGTATGCTGCCGAAGGGTCCTCTGGGCCGTGCCATGTTCCGTAAACTGAAAGTTTACGCAGGCGCCGAGCATGCTCATGCTGCTCAGCAACCTCAAGTACTGGATATCTAATCGGGAACTGGCAACATGGCAGAAAATCAATACTACGGTACCGGCCGTCGCAAAAGCTCCACTGCTCGCGTGTTTATCAAAGCGGGTAGCGGTAAAATCGTAATCAACCAGCGCTCCCTGGAGCAGTACTTTGGCCGTCCGACTGCCCGCATGGTAGTTCGTCAGCCGCTGGAACTGGTTGAGATGACCGAGAAACTGGATCTGTACATCACCGTTAATGGTGGTGGCATCTCCGGCCAAGCTGGTGCGATCCGTCACGGTATCACTCGTGCTCTGATGCAGTACGATGAAACCCTGCGCGCCGAACTGCGTAAAGCAGGCTTTGTTACTCGCGATGCCCGTAAGGTTGAGCGTAAGAAAGTCGGTCTGCACAAAGCTCGTAAGCGTCCGCAGTACTCCAAGCGTTAATTCGCTTTTTGTACTCACTCTCACGAGTGTCAAAAAAGCCTGGCCATGTGCCAGGCTTTTTTTATTGGTAATATTACCTACGCCAATGCTAACACCACGTCACAAAAGACAAAAAAATGTATATTTATTGTTTTTGCCCTTCGCTGGTCTTTCTTGTCAAGTTGTTATCTTTTCTTTAAAATTCCCTCGGTTTTTCTGTGACAATTGTAACTCCGCTTCCGCCGCTGTTGTCACGGAAGAAAGGGGAACAGGGACACAATAAGAATGTGCGGAGTCCACATGGGAGAGTTTTTGGATGAGCAATGCGCCAGTTGATACCGGTCGCCGCAGATTTCTTACCTGGTCAACGGTTGCCGTTGGTGGGGTAGGAGCTGCTTTTACCGCAGTGCCGTTTATAAAGTCATGGAACCCGAGTGCCAAGGCCAAAGCGGCGGGCGCTCCGGTAGAAGTGGATATCAGTAAGTTGGAACCAGGCCAGCTCATCCGTGTTGAGTGGCGAGGCAAACCGGTCTGGGTGGTGAAACGCACCAAGCAGACGCTGGATGCACTGGCGGCTCACGATGGCCAGCTGCGGGATCCCGCATCTGACGAACCACAGCAGCCGGATTATGCCCATAACGGCTACAGATCCATCAAACCCGAGATCTTTGTTGCGGTCGGCATTTGTACCCATCTGGGATGCTCTCCTTCCTACCTGCCGGATAACTTCGGTGAGCAGGTTCAAGGCGTGACCTCCGGATTCTTCTGCCCGTGCCATGGCTCCAAGTTCGACATGGCTGGTCGAGTGTTCCAGGGGGTGCCTGCACCCTTGAACCTGGTCATTCCGCCGTACCAATATCTTAGCGACACCACCATCCTGGTCGGTGCCGATGATGGCAAGGAGGCCTGACCATGTTTTCCAAACTGATGGGCTGGATTGACTATCGCTTTCCGCTCACTGCCATGTACAACGACCATATGGCCAAGTACCCGGCACCAAAGAACCTGAATTTCTGGTACTTCTTTGGCTCGCTGGCCATGTTGGTACTGGTCAATCAGATCATCACCGGCATCTGGCTGACCATGAACTACAACCCTTCTGCTGAGGGCGCCTTTGCTTCAGTCGAATACATAATGCGGGATGTGGACTACGGCTGGCTGCTGCGCTACATGCACTCCACCGGGGCCTCTGCGTTCTTTGTCGTTGTGTATCTGCACATGTTCCGCGGCATGATCTATGGCTCTTATCAGAAGCCGCGTGAGTTGCTCTGGATCTTCGGCATGCTGATCTTCCTAGTGCTGATGGCGGAAGCCTTCATGGGATATCTGCTGCCCTGGGGCCAGATGTCATTCTGGGGGGCTCAGGTCATCATCTCGTTGTTTGGTGCCATTCCGGTGATCGGAGAGGATCTGACCCTGTGGATCCGTGGTGACTATGTCATCTCGGGGGCGACCTTGAACCGCTTCTTCGCGCTGCATGTCATAGCGTTGCCGCTGGTGCTGGTGATGCTGGTGGCCATGCATATATTGGCGCTGCACGAAGTGGGCTCCAACAACCCTGACGGCATCGACATCAAGAAGCACAAGGATGCTAACGGCTGGCCGCTGGATGCGGTGGCTTTCCACCCTTACTTCACCGTCAAGGACATGATCGGCGTGGCCGGTTTCCTGTTCTTCTTCTGCGCCATCATCTTCTTCAAGCCGGATATGTGGGGCTACTTCCTCGAGAAGCCGAACTTTGAAGTGGCCAATGGTCTGAAGACGCCGGCGCATATCGCTCCTGTGTGGTACTTCACTCCTTTCTACGCCATCCTGCGGGCGGTGCCGGACAAGTTGCTCGGTGTCATCATGATGGGTCTCTCCATCGTAGTGCTGTTCCTGCTGCCCTGGCTGGATCGCTGCAAGGTGCGCTCCGTTCGCTATCGCAGTACGCTGCACAAGCTGAATATCGCCCAGTTCGTGGTCTGCTTCGTCATTCTCGGTATCCTCGGCGTCTTGCCATCGACCCCGACCTTGACCCTGGTTGCCCAGTTCTGCTCGCTGGGGTATTTCGGGTTCTTTGTCCTGCTGTTCTTCTACAGCAAGAATGAGCGTACCAAGCCGCTGCCGGAGAGGGTGACATTCAAATGAAAAGAATAATATTTGCAGTGCTGGCCCTGCTGCCCAGCTTGGCGCTTGCTGCAGGCGGTACTTTCCCACTGGACAAGGCCGACTATGACTTGAGTGACAAGGCGTCTCTGCAGCGTGGTGCCACGACCTTCATGAACTACTGTGCCGGTTGTCACTCTACCCAGTACCAGCGCTACAACCGCGTTGCGCAAGACCTGGGGATTCCTGATGAGCTGATGAGGGAAAATCTTATCTTCACGGGAGCCCAAATCGGCGATCTGATGAAAATCTCCATGTCGGAGAAGGATGCGGCCAAGTGGTTTGGTGCACCGCCTCCCGACCTGACGCTGGTAGCGAGGGTGCGCGGGGCGGACTGGGTTTATACCTATTTGCGCTCTTTCTATGTGGATGAGACTCGTCCGTTTGGCGTGAACAACGCTGTTTTCCCGTCCGTGGGCATGCCTCACGTGCTGGAGCCGCTGCAAGGCACGCCCCGTGCCGAGTTTGCGACCCACACTGTGGATGGGGTGGACGTACAGCAGGTTGTCAGTGTCAAATCTGACGGCAACGGTGAAATGAATAACGAAGAGTATGATCAGACGGTACTGGATCTGGTAAACTTCTTGGTCTACTCGGCTGAACCGGTACAACAGGAGCGCGAACGCATGGGCTTCTGGGTACTTGGATTCATCGTAATCTTCTTCATCTTCACTGTGCTGTTGAAGAAGGAATTCTGGCGCGACGTTCACTAAGCGACCAGATCCGGGTAATATAATGCACGGCAATGAAGACCAAGATGCTTCATTGCCGTTTCTGCTTTTTAATGACGGGAGGGTTCAATGGCTGTAGCTGCCAATAAGCGTTCGGTAATGACGCTGTTTTCCGGTGCCAACGATATGTTCAGCCATCAGGTGCGTATTGTCCTGGCGGAGAAGGGTGTTAGCGTAGATATTTGCCAGGTTGACCCAAGCAACTTGCCAGATGAGCTGGCCGAGCTGAACCCGTACAACACTGTACCGACTCTGGTCGATCGTGAGCTGGCACTGTACACCTCACGCATCATCATGGAGTATCTGGACGAGCGCTTCCCGCACCCGCCCCTGATGCCGGTTTACCCGGTTGCCCGTGGTAACAGCCGTCTGATGATGCATCGCATCGAGCTGGACTGGTACTCCCTGGCCGACAAGATCATGGCAGGTACCGATGTCGATGCGGCGCGTTCCGAATTGCGTGACAACCTGCTGGCCATCGCGCCTATCTTCGGTGAAATGCCGTATTTCATGAGCGAAGAGTTCGGTCTGGTCGATTGCTACATGGCACCGCTGTTGTGGCGTCTGCCCAGTCTGGGGATCGATTTCGCCGGTCGTGGTGCCAAAGAGCTGAAAGCCTATATGGTTCGTCTGTTCGAGCGTGAATCCTTCCAGGCTTCATTGACTGAAGCTGAACGTGAGATCCGCGCTGGCGTATGAGCATGGAACCAACAATGACACCCAGTCGCCCGTATCTGTTACGGGCGTTCTTTGACTGGTTGCTGGATAACGAGCTGACACCGCATCTGGTGGTCAACGTCAATATCCCCCATGTGATGGTGCCGATGCAGTTTGTTCAGGATGGACAGATAGTGTTGAACATAGCGCCGCGTGCAGTAGGACAGTTCCACATGGACAATGAAGCGGTCAGCTTCAGTGCCCGTTTTGGCGGTGTCTCCCAGCAGGTTTATATCCCTATGGCTGCCATATTGGCAATTCATGCCAGGGAAAACGGCGTGGGTACCCTGTTCCCGCCCGAGCCAGGTTATGACCTGTGGCTGGAGCAGGCCGAAGCACCGGTGGAGCCTGAGCCGGAACCACCGCGGCCGACCGGTCGGCCGACGCTGAAAGTCATCAAATAAAAAAATGCAGCCAACTGGCTGCGTTTTTTTATTTCTGTTTGCTACCTGCTTGCTCAGTTCTGGGCGAACTCGAACGCTTTGATCACGCGCTTCACGCCACTGACGTGGCGAGCGATCTCAACAGCCTGGTCCCCTTCCTGGCGAGTCACCAGGCCAATCAGGAACACCTCGCCGTTCTCGGTGACCACCTTGACCTTGGCGCTGTCGAAGTTTTTGGCCCCCAGCATGTCTGCACGGACCTTGGAGGTGATCCAGGAGTCATTGCTGCGCACCCCTATGTTGACTGGCTGGCCGAGTCGCAGCTCATTGTAGACATGGCGTACGCCGTCGATACGGGCCACGACCTTGCCTGCTTCGAGTTTGTAGGCGTCAGAAGGTGTCTGGCCGACCAGCAGTACGCGGCCGTTGTTGCTGTAGACGCTGATCTTGCTGGCTGCACTCAACGGTTTGTTGTCGGCCAACAGATTGGCAGCTTTCAGTTCGATGGCCTGATCATCCCACTGGGCACCCAGAGTGCGGCGATCGCCGGAAGCCTTGGCAGTGCCTGCGGCACCGCCTACTACCACGGCTGCGCAGCCTTGCAGCAGCAGGGTGCCAGCCAGCAGGCCGAGCAGGAGTGTTTGCTTCTTCATGGTTTCAATCTTCCTGTTGCGGGAAAAGTGTCTGGTCGATGAGATCACACAGACAGTGCAGGGTCAACAGGTTAACCTCCAGAATACGGGGGCGTCGGGCGGATGGTACCCGGATCTCCACATCGTTGGGACCGAGCAGCCCGGCGATCTCACCACCGTCTCCCCCACCGAGCACCACTATGGTCATATCCCGTGATAACGCGGCCTCCGCGGCCTTGATCAAGCTACGACTATTACCTGTGGTGGTGATGACCACCAGGATGTCGCCGGCTTGCCCCAAGGCCCGGATCTGTTTGGCATAGACCTCTTCGAAGCCGTGATCGGTGGCGATGGCGCTGATGGTGGCCATGTCAGGGGTCAGTGCCATGCCGGGCAGGGAAGGGCGTTCGGTCTCGTAACAGTTGACCAGCTCGGAGATGAACAGCTGGGCCAGTGCCGCAGAGGGACCATTACCGCATGCCATCACCTTGTGGCCATTGAGCAGACAGATGGTCAGCATCTGGGCCGCAGTATGGATAGCGTCCGGCAGCGCCTCGGCGGCGGCAATTTTGGTCTGGATGCTTTCGGTGTAGTTTTCTTTGATGCGGTCAGTCATAGGGTCCTCTTAAAATGCGTTCTGGATCCAGTTTGGCTGGTCATCCTCAAACGCGATCACATCGAATCGGCAGGCCTGACTGGCCTCGTTGATGGCATGTTGCGTTAAATAGTGGCGCGCTGCCAGCACGATCTTGTGCTGTTTGCGCGGGGTGACAGAGCTGGCGGCCCCGCCATGGCTGGCATGAGCGCGGTATCTGACCTCAACAAACACCAGGGTATTCCCCTGGCGCATGATGAGATCGATTTCGCCGCCGCGGCAGCGGTAGTTGCGAGTCACGGGTTGCAGGCCGCGAGCCTGCAACCAACGTTCCGCTACTTGCTCAAAGTGTTGTCCCTTGCTCGTCGGTGACGGAAACAGGTTTTGCCACTGCTGGCTCATCCGTGCCAATAGATCCTTCATTGGGGGCTCCCTCAAGCTGAGGTGCTGCACTGTCGCTGACCAGTGCACCATTCTGGTAGGTGGCCCAATCCAGTACCCGCACAATGTTGCCATTGGCATCCACGCTCAGCTGTCCGCTCATGCCTGGTTGCTGCATGGCATTGACCTTGCGCATCTGCTGCAGGTTTTCTGCCAGGCTGACGGCATCGTAGCCCAGTGCGAACAGGCGCATCAGGTCACCCTGGGTCTGCGGCCAGAGCAGTGCGATCTGCTCCCGTTGCTGCTCGTAGCCACCCAGCAGCAGCGGCATGTCTGAGATGTGCATACCATTGAGCTCGGAAGCGACCTCTGTGGTGGCGCTGTCGTAGCTGCGTGAGCTGCTGTAGATGGGCAGGCTGCCCATGGGATTGACCGAGATGTCCACGTAGGGCTTGATCATCCGGGTCTCCAGGCTATTGGCGACCACGTAGACCACATCTATGCTGCGTGGCGCGGCTGCCGATAGTTGTACCACCTCCCCGGCCCGTGCGGTCGAGCGACCACTCAGAGCATTCTTGACCATGCCCTGCACTTCGTTACGAGCACCAAAGGTGGCCACGACCGGCTTGTCCTGACTCACTGTGGCCCACGCCTGCTCGAATGCCTTGATACTGCTGTAGCCAATTCGGCCCTGGGCAGCGATCAGCAGCGGTTTTCGGTAACCCTGACCGTAGAGATATTGCGCGGCCTGGGTCGCGTCGGCGGCAGCCGAGAGGGAGAAGTAGAAGGTGCTATCGTTGACGATAGGTTTGTCCAACTCGTTCAGCGCCAGCACGGGCACGGTCGGATTGGCCTTGAGCAGCTCCTCGACTCTGTCCTTGAGCAGCGGGCCAATGATCATGTTGGCCCCTTCCTGAATGGCTTGCTTGTAGAGTTCGCCCATCGCCTTGGTCTGGGTATCGTAGAAGTTCAGGGTAAATTGGCTCTGATTCTCCTTGTAAGACATCAACATACCGTTGCGAATGGCGGCGCCCTGCGGCTCGAGATTGCCCGAGAGCGGCAGGAAAACGGCGATCTGCTGCAGCGCATTGATGTGGCTGGTGGCGAGATCCCCCAGACCGGCCGGCATGTCTTTCTGGGCCGGGTGGTCAGAGAAAGCCTGTTTCCATCCTGCCAGCTGACGGGCCAGCTGACTGGGCTGGGCACCAAACTCGTTAACCAGTGCCGCCAGTCGCAGCCAACCTGTGGTCACGTCAGGGGCTGGTGCCTCTTCCAGTGCCTGCAAGGTGGAGGGTGTCATGCTTTTGAGCAGAGACCAGATTTGCTGATGGTTGGTCGCCAGCTCATTCTGGGCCAGATAGGGCTCCATCAAGATCAGTGACTTGGCTGCACCAAACTTGTTGTTGATATCCAGCTGCAGCACTACCCGCTGGCGATACCAATTTTTCTGCGTATCGGCATCCAGCGGCACGTCCGGTTTGCCCTCCAGCAGGATCAGCGCCTGGTTGGCGTTGCCCTGGGCGAGCAACAGATGTGCCTGCAACAGTTGCAGCTGTGCTTTCTGCTCCGCACTCTGGGCCTGCTTCTGTAGTTGCTGGTATAGCGCCGATGCCGGCTTGGCCTGGCCGAGCGCCAAGTAGCTGCGTGCCGCCATCACCTGCCAGGTAAAGGCTTCGGCAGGTTTGACAGGATCCACCTGCTCCAGATACCACTGGGCATTTTTGGTCAGATCCGAGAAGGCCGACGGCATACCTGGCTGCCCGGAAGGTTGATTGGGCCCCGACGCACAGGCGGCGAGCAGTGCTGCCGCGAGTATGATGCCGAAGAGTCGTGATACACTTAGCTGCTTTGTAACCCGGTTCAAGTTCATTCCCCGACCAGTGTTGAAGTTCCCCATAGTGTAAACGGGCCAATATGGCGACACAATTGTCGGGACACTCGGAGATCCCATGAGTGACATCCCAACCCTGTATATAGTCCCCACTCCGATCGGTAATCTGGCGGACATTACCCAGCGTGCATTGGACATTTTACGCAGTGTCGATCTGGTGGCTGCCGAGGATACGCGTCATACCGGTATCCTGCTGAGCCACTACCAAATTTCGGTACCCACCTTCGCGCTGCACGATCATAACGAGCAGCAGAAAGCCGATGTGCTGATCGGCCGGATCAAGGAAGGCAAGACCGTAGCCCTGGTCTCCGATGCGGGGACTCCGCTCATCAGCGACCCAGGCTACCACTTGGTCACCCGCTGTCGCGAAGCAGGCGTCAAGGTGGTACCACTGCCTGGTCCTTGTGCCGCCATCACGGCCCTGAGCGCAGCCGGTTTGCCGACCGACCGCTTCGCCTTCGAAGGATTTTTGCCCGCCAAAAGCAAAGGGCGTGATGACAGATTGCAGGCCGTGATCGAAGACACCCGCTCACTGGTATTTTATGAATCCCCACGTCGGGTGCAGGATACGGTAGAAGCGATTGCTCGCATTCTGGGGGAGCGTCAGGTGGTGGTGTGTCGCGAATTGACCAAGACCTTCGAATCCATCCATGGTCTGCCCGCTTCCGAGATGCTGACCTGGCTTGGTCAGGATGATAACCGCTGCCGTGGCGAGATAGTGCTGGTGGTCGCAGGAGCCAGCAAAACGGAAGAAGAGCTGCCTGCCGAGGCGATCCGTACTCTGGGGTTGCTGGTGACCGAGTTGCCACTGAAAAAGGCGGCCGCCCTGACCGCTGAGATCCATGGTGTGAAGAAAAATGCCCTCTACAAGTACGGATTAGAGCACTATTAATTGCTGTAAACGGGAATTGCCGGTTTACCCCACAGTGTCACGAGGCTATAATCCGCGCCTCGGAGTCGGCTGGGCAATCGCTGCTTCGTCGTTGTGTCCCTCGGGACAGACGGGCGGAGGGGAGGAAAGTCCGGGCTTCATAGGGCAGGGTGCCAGGTAACGCCTGGGGGGCGTGAGCCCACGACCAGTGCAACAGAGAGCAAACCGCCGATGGCCCGCAAGGGATCAGGTAAGGGTGAAAGGGTGCGGTAAGAGCGCACCGCGCGTCTGGTAACAGTTCGTGGCACGGTAAACTCCACCCGAAGCAAGACCAAATAGGCCCCTATTGGCGCGGCCCGCGTTGGGGGCGGGTAGGTTGCTTGAGCCAGCGAGCGATTGCTGGCCTAGAGGAATGATTGCTACCCGGGGCAACCCGGTACAGAACCCGGCTTACAGGCCGACTCCGAACTCATTCCGAAGAGCCCCACGATTTATCGTGGGGCTCTTTTTTATTTTTGGAGAGATATTGTCCTGTTTGAGCCGTGATATTTTTTGATAAATGATTTTTCACCCAAACTATTCTTTATAAATCATATTGTTATGGTTCATCTGTGTGCAGCGTGAGCGTTGTTTGTCGTTGGGCCAACGAGAGATGACACAGGAGTGTCTTATTCGTTCAACTTGTTTATTTTTTAATTGATTTCAATTAATCATATCGCTGTTAACACAAATAACCTGTGGAAAATCAACTCATTTAATCCTTAGTGACCAAACGCTGCGTCAATATGTTCCCCATGCCCGATATCCTCGCTTGAAAAGCCCTCAGCACGTCCTTAAACTTCAAGGTGGGGAAAAGTGGATCAAAGTGGTTTTTATCGGGCGATTTGCCCCCTTAACTCATTTTCAGGGACTGCAATTTGTTGCGTGGTGCACATGCCATCAGCCTGGACAGTAAAGGGCGACTGGCGATTCCGACCAAGTACCGTGATTGGCTGCGCGACGAAAGCGACGGCCAGCTGGTCTGCACCATAGATATTGCCCATCCTTGTCTGCTGCTTTACCCCCTGAACGAATGGGAAGAGATCGAGCGCAAGCTCAAGATGCTTTCCAGCATGAATCCCGTAGAACGCCGCTTGCAGCGGTTGTTGCTCGGCCATGCGACCGAATGCGAGCTGGACGGCAATGGCCGTCTGCTGCTCAGCCAGCCACTGCGCAGCCACGCAGGGCTGGACAAGAAGATCATGCTGGTGGGCCAGCTCAACAAGTTTGAGCTGTGGGATGAAGCCCGCTGGCAACAACAGGTCAATGATGACATTCAGGGCCTGCCTGAGGATGACTGGGCAAGCTCGCCACGACTACAGGATTTTTCTTTATAAATGACCCAAGCCGCTGAACACATCACAGTGCTGTTGCACGAAGCCGTTGAAGGGCTGGCCATCAAGCCGGACGGCATCTACGTGGACGGTACTTTTGGCCGTGGTGGTCACTCTCGTCTCATTCTCCAGCACCTTGGCCCCAATGGCCGGTTGATCGCCATCGATCGGGATCCCCAGGCCATTGCCGAGGCGGCCAAGATCCAGGATCCGCGTTTTGAAATAGTGCATGGTCCCTTCTCCGGTATCGTTTCCTATCTGGATGAGCGCGGTTTGCTGGGCAAAGTGGATGGCTTCCTGCTGGATCTCGGTGTCTCTTCACCCCAGCTGGATGATGCCGAACGTGGTTTCAGTTTCATGAAGGACGGCCCGCTCGACATGCGCATGGATCCCACCTCCGGCCAGAGTGCCGCGCAGTGGCTGGCCCGTGCCGATGTAGATGACATTGCCTGGGTCTTGAAGACCTTCGGCGAGGAGCGCTTTGCCAAGAAGATAGCCCGCGCCATCGTCTACGATCGGGTCACCGAACCCTACGTACGCACCCGCCAGCTGGCTGAGATGATTGCCCGGGTCAATCCGAGCAAGGAGAAGGGCAAGCATGCCGCCACACGCAGCTTCCAGGCGATCCGTATCTATATCAACAGCGAACTGGATGAGATAGAGACAGCGCTGGACGGTGCCCTGCAGGCGTTGGCACCAGAAGGGCGCCTCTCCGTCATCAGCTTCCACTCGCTGGAAGACCGGCTGGTGAAACACTTCATCCGCAAGCACGAGAAAGGCCCCGAAGTGCCGCGCGGTATCCCCTTGACCGAAGCTCAACTGGCCGGTGGTCGCAAATTGAAGTCGGTCGGCAAGGCGCTCAAGCCTTCCGAGCATGAAGTCACCGAAAACAGCCGATCCCGCAGCTCTGTGCTGCGGGTCGCCCAGCGTCTGGCGGAGTAAGCCATGAGCGAGGTGCGTGTTCATCTGGCCAAAGAGATCCTCGCTGATCTCTGGCGGCACAAGTTGCCGGTTGTACTGGCCTTTGCCGTGCTGATCACCGCCTTTGGCGTGATCCTGGTGACCAACATGACTCGCGGTCTGACAGCCAAGCAGAACGATCTGATGGCCGAGGAGGATCGACTCAACATCGAATGGCGCCACCTGCTGCTGGAACAGGGCACCCTGGCTGAGCATTCCCGAGTGGCGAGTCTGGCCATGGACAAGTTGCAGATGGCTCGCCCGCTGGTGACCACCGAGAAGGTAATTACACAACCATGAAACGCAAGGCATCTGCCAAGACTCCACCCAAAGCCAAAGCGCCGTCACTCTATCCGTGGCGCTTTCGCACGCTGGTGTTCTTTATCGGCATTGCGTTTGCCGGCCTGATACTGCGGCTGGCCTGGATCCAGGTAATTGACCCGGATCGACTGCGCCAGGAAGGGGATATGCGTTCCCTGCGAACCACTTCTACCCAGGCTGTGCGTGGCATGATCACGGATCGCAATGGCGAACAGCTGGCGGTGTCAGTACCGGTAGAAGCGGTCTGGGCCGACCCCAAAACCGTGCACGAATCTGGCGCCATCCATAATGAGCGCGCCTGGCTCGCGCTCTCTGCCGTGCTCAAGCTTGACATCAATACCCTCAAGCACCGCATCTCCAACCCGAGCAAGCGCTTCGTCTACCTGCAGCGGCAGGTGACACCGGCAGTGGCGGAATACATCAAGGGCCTCAAGCTGGGCGGCATTTATCTGCGTCCCGAGGCGCGTCGCTTCTACCCGACCGGCGAGATCAGCGCCCATCTGGTGGGGGTCACCAACATAGATGGCAGTGGCATCGAGGGGATCGAGCGCAGCTACAACGAGTGGTTGACGGCGACGCCGGGCGAGATGCGGGTGCGCAAAGACCGCCAGGGCAGGGTCATAGAGCGACTCGGGCTGGTCAAAGAGGGCAAGAACGCCAACGATCTGCAGCTGAGCATCGATCAGCGGGTACAGGCGCTCGCCTATCGTGCCCTCAAGCATGCCACCGACGAGAACAAGGCGACGTCCGGCTCCATGGTGATGCTGGATATCAAGACCGGCGAGGTGCTCGCCATGGTCAACACCCCCTCCTACAACCCGAACAACCGCGGTCAGTACCAGAGTTTCCGGGTGCGCAATCGGGTAGTGACAGATACCTATGAGCCGGGTTCGACCATCAAGCCCCTGATCTTGTTGAGCGCCCTGCAGGCGGGTGTCACCAGCTGGAAGGACATTATCCCGGGTGGGCCCCTGTTTATCGGGGCCAAGCAGATCCGCGACGTGAGTATCCACAAAGCGACCAACCTGTATGACATATTGCGCTACTCCTCCAACATCGGTATGTCGCGCATCGCGCTGCGGATGCCGGCGCAGGAGATGATCAATACCCTCAGCATGGTCGGCTTCGGCATGGACACGGGCAGTGGTCTGATGGGCGAGAGCAGCGGCATGCTGCCCCAGCGCCGCCGCTGGTCCGATATCGAGCGAGCAACCCTCTCTTTTGGCTATGGTCTGCGGGTCACCCCGCTGCAACTTGCGTCTGCCTATGCCACTCTGGCCAACAAGGGCAAGCGGGTGCCGCTTTCCATCGTCAAGGTAACCACGCCGCCCAAGGGTGAACAGGTCATCGACCACAACAATGCCACCGCCATGCTGCAGGCGCTGGAGTATGTGGTCAGCAATGCCATCCCGAAAGCACAGATCCCTGGCTATCGGGTTGGCGGCAAGAGTGGTACCGCCAAAGTCGCCGTCGCCGGCGGTTACGGCAAGGACTACATGGCCTGGTTTGCCGGTTTCGCCCCAGCCAGCAATCCCCGTTTCGTCATGGTGGTGGTGATCAACGAGCCAAAGGGCAGCGCTTACTATGGCGGTGCCGTGGCGACGCCACCGTTTGCCGAAGCCATGGGTGGGGTGCTGCAACTTTTCAATATTCGTCCCGATGCGATACCGCCTTCGGTACCGCCCAAGCTTGCCCGTACGGAGGCCACCCATGCTGCGCCACGTACTTGATCTGCTGCATTCCTTGTTTGTTCCTGTTGTTCTCGGGGCTTTTTCCATGTCGCTTTACCGTTTGAGCACCCGCCTTCTCGCCTGTACGGAGGCTTCCCATGTTGCACCGCGCACTTGATTCACTGCTGCGCCCCTTCGGCATCAATGCTCCGGCACTCAGCCTCACCGATATCCAGCTGGACAGTCGGCGGGTCGGGCCAGGCTGTCTCTTTATCGCTATCCGCGGGCATCAGATGGATGGCAGACGGTTTATCGAACAGGCGGTGGCTCAGGGAGCGACCGCCGTCGTGTTTGAGGAGGACGGGGAATTTGTCGCGCCGCCTCTGACCATTCCCTGCATCGGGATTCGTGATCTGCCAGCCAGGCTCTCCGAGCTGGCTGGCTATTTTTACGGGCAACCAGCCAACAAGCTGGATCTGGTGGGCATCACTGGTACCAACGGCAAGAGCACCACTGCTCTGCTGGTTGCCAACTGGCGCACTCTGCTGGGTGGCAAGGCCGGTGTGATGGGCACCATAGGCAATGGTCTGTTCGGTGAGCTGGTTGAAGCAGAAAATACCACCGGCAGTGCCGTGCAGGTGCAGGCCAATCTTGCGAGCCTGCAACAGCAGGGCGCGGATCTGGTAGCGATGGAGGTGTCCAGCCATGGTCTGGTACAGCATCGCGTTGCGGCGCTGCCGTTTGCTGCCGCCGTTTTCACCAACCTGAGCCGGGATCATCTGGACTACCACGGCACAATGGAAGCCTATGGCGCCGCCAAGGAAGAGCTGCTCAAACTGGTCGATGAACCCTGCGCCGTCATCAATGCCGATGACCGGCTGGGGTGCCAGTGGCTGGCGGCCTATCCTGGCGCGGTGGCATTCAGCGTAAACGGCCCGATTGCAGACCATCCGGGTCGACAGCTGACGGCGCAGGATCCCTACTTCCACCAACAAGGTTTTCGCACACGGATTAACTCCAGTTGGGGGAATGGTGTATTATCCGCCCCCTTGCTCGGGCGCTTCAACGTCAGCAATGTGCTGGCCGCCATGGGCGCCATGCTGGTGCTCGGTTATGACTTCAACGTGCTGCTGGCAACTGCGCCTCAATTGCAGCCGGTGACCGGTCGCATGGAGTGCTTCGGTGGCGGCAATGCACCGCTCGCCGTGGTCGATTATGCCCATACCCCGGACGCGCTGGAGAAGGCGTTGCAAGCCCTGCGGGTGCACTGCGAAGGTCAGCTCTGGTGCCTGGTCGGGTGCGGTGGCGACCGGGATCGCGGCAAGCGCCCCATGATGGCGGCCATGGCAGAGCAGCATGCGGATCGCGTGATCCTCACCGACGACAACCCCCGTACCGAGGAGTCAGCCCAGATCATGGCGGACATGGTGGCGGGCCTTCGCGATCCTGCTGCCGTGCAGATCGAGCACGACAGGGTCAAGGCGATTGCACTGGCCCTCAGTCAGGCGAGCAAACAGGACATCATCCTGGTGGCCGGTAAGGGCCACGAGGATTATCAGATCATTGGAACCGACAAGCGGCACTACAGCGACCGGGAAACCGTCGCCGCCGCCTTGCACACATTATTGGAGTCATTCACATGATGACCCTCAGGCTTGCCGACCTGGCGCAGGTGCTCGATGCGCGTCTGATTGGTGAAGACGGCGAGATCACGACTGTCAGTACCGATACCCGCACCTTGGGGAAGGGCGCCTTGTTTGTTGCACTGCGCGGTGAGCGTTTTGATGCCCACGATTTTTGCGAGCAGGCCGTTGCCGCAGGGGCGTCTGCCCTGCTGGTGGAGCGCGAGCTGCCATTGGCCATTCCACAGCTTGTCGTGACCGACAGCCTCAAGGGGTTGGGCCGCCTCGGCAAGCTGGTGCGCGAGCGCATCAACCCGAAAGTGCTGGCCATCACCGGCAGCTGCGGCAAGACCACGGTGAAAGAGATGGCGACCGCCATCCTGCGTCATGAAGGCGAGGTGCTGGCCACCGCCGGCAACTTCAACAATGAAGTGGGCGTGCCGCTGACCCTGCTGCGGCTTGAGCCACAACACAAGTTTGCGGTGATGGAGCTGGGTGCCAACCATCCGGGCGAGATCGCTTGGACCACCTCACTGGCCCGACCCGACGCCGCCCTCATCAACAACGTGGCGGCGGCCCATCTGGAGGGCTTCGGCTCCCTTGAGGGTGTCTTTCACGCCAAGAGCGAGATTTTTGAAGGTCTGAGCGAGCAGGGAACCGCCATCGTCAACGCCGATAGCGCCTTCTGGCCCAAGTGGCAGGCAGCTGGGATCCACTGTGCCTTCTCCATCGAGGATCAGAACCAGCCTTTCCATGCCCGTGGCATAGCGCTCAACGGGCAGGGCTGCGCCGAATTCGTGATGGTGACGCCGAATGGGGAATTGAGCCTGACTCTGGCCATTCCAGGTCGCCACAACGTGGCCAATGCCCTGGCTGCTGCCGCAGGCTGTCTGGCGCTCGGAGCTTCGCTTGCCTCCGTCAAGGCGGGGCTGGAGCAGATGGCGCCGGTCAAGGGACGCTTTTGCGTACAGCGCTGGGGTGGTCTCACTCTGGTGGATGACACCTATAACGCCAGCGTGGAATCCGTGCTGGCGGGTATCGATGCCCTGACTGCCATGGGCGGCTACAAGGTGTTGGTATTCGGTGACATGAAGGAGTTGGGTGAGGAGTCTGCCGAGCAACACGCCAGGGTCGGACGCCATGCCAGTGAGTGCGGTCTGGACGCCGTGCTGACAGTAGGGGAACAGAGTCGCCACACCGCAGATGCCGCGGCTGGTCGACATTTCGATAACAAGGCGTCGTTGTTTGAAGTGCTTGCGCAAATGATAAATACACATCAAGAAATTTCGATTCTGGTCAAAGGTGCCCGCGGCTCCCGCATGGAAGATATCGTCAAGATGGTCGTTGACCGTCAGGAGTCAGCCACATGCTAGTCTGGCTGGCGGAACTGCTCACCCCGCACTTCACCTTCTTCAACGTCTTCTCCTACCTGACGTTTCGGGCCATTTTGTCGATCATCACGGGTCTGGTGGTGGCGCTCTGGATGGGGCCTCACCTCATCCGTCGCCTGCAGATCCTGAAATTCGGCCAGGTGATCCGCAACGACGGCCCCGAATCTCATCTGAGCAAACGGGGCACCCCGACCATGGGGGGGCTGATGATCATCGCGGCCATCTTCATCTCTGTGCTGCTCTGGAGCCGTCTCGACAACCCCTATGTCTGGCTGGTGCTGTTCGTGCTCGGTGCCTACGGTGCCATCGGCTTTGCCGATGACTACCTCAAGGTGGTGCGCAAGAATACCGACGGCCTGATCGCCCGCTGGAAGTACTTCTGGCAATCCGCCGTTGCGCTGCTGGTGGCTGTGTTCCTCTATACCACGGCCACCCACGACGGCCAGACCCAGCTGGTGGTGCCCTTCCTCAAGGATGTGATGCCGCAGCTGGGACTGATGTTCATAGTGCTGACCTACTTCGTCATCGTCGGCACCTCCAACGCTGTCAATCTGACGGATGGTCTGGATGGTCTGGCCATCATGCCGACCGTGATGGTGGCAGGAGGCTTTGCCCTGATCGCCTGGGCGACCGGTAACGTCAACTTCGCCAACTACCTGCATATTCCCTACGTGCCCTATACCTCCGAGCTGGTGATCGTCTGTACCGCCATCGTCGGTGCGGGCCTGGGCTTCCTCTGGTTCAACACCTATCCGGCCCAGGTCTTCATGGGGGACGTCGGTTCCCTGGCCCTCGGCGGCGCGCTTGGCACCATAGCCGTGCTGGTGCGCCAGGAGTTTCTGCTGGTGATCATGGGGGGGGTCTTCGTGATGGAGACCGTCTCCGTGATACTGCAGGTGGGATCCTACAAGCTGCGCGGCGTGCGCATCTTCCGCATGGCGCCAATCCATCACCATTATGAGAAGAAAGGCTGGCCGGAGCCGCGCGTTATCGTGCGTTTCTGGATCATCACTCTCATGCTGGTGCTGCTTGGCCTCGCCACCTTGAAGGTGAGGTAAGCCATGGTCATCATCATCGGACTCGGTAAAACCGGACTCTCCTGCGTCGACTACTTCCTCGGCCGTGGCGTCACGCCTCTGGTGATGGATACCCGCGCCAATCCACCTGGCAAGGATCAACTGCCCGCCGAGGTAGAACTGATCCATGGGCTGGATGGCGATCTGCTCAAGCAGGCGCACATGATAGTGGCGAGCCCAGGCATTGCCCTGGCAACTCCCGAACTGAAAGCTGCGGCCGAGTTCGGGGTGAGTATCGTTGGTGATATCGAGCTGTTCGTGCGCGAGACACAGGTGCCGGTGATCGCCATCACGGGTTCCAACGGCAAGAGCACAGTCACCACCCTGGTCGGCGAGATGATTGCCGAGGCCGGCCTCAAGGTTGGCGTTGGTGGCAACATAGGCACGCCAGCGCTGGAGCTGCTCAAGCAGCCGATGGATCTCTGCGTGCTGGAGCTTTCCAGCTTCCAGCTGGAGACCACCCACAGCCTGCGTGCCGCCGCCTCCGTGGTGCTGAACCTGTCTGAAGACCATATGGATCGTTATCAGGGCATGGCCGATTACCGCGCCGCCAAGATGGAGATCCACCAGCATTCCAAACACATTCTGGTCAACCGGGACGATGCCCAGACCCAGCCCGACGTGGGTCAGGTATGGCAGAGCTTCGGTCTCGACTGCAACGGCTATGGCCGCTGCCTGCTGGATGGCCGCCACTGGTTGACCCTGCACGGTGAGCCGCTGCTCCCCGTGGACGAAATGAAGATCGTCGGTGCCCACAATCAGGCGAATGCTCTGGCCGCCATGGCCCTGTGCGATGCGGTGGGCATTCCCCGCGAGCCGCAACTCGCCGTGCTGCGCCGTTTTGAAGGTCTGCCCCACCGTGCCCGCTTCGTGCGGGAGGTGAACGGAGTGCGCTGGATCAACGATTCCAAGGCCACCAATGTGGGCGCCACTCTGGCTGCTGTGGCCGGTGTGCGGGAAGCGGTCAAGGGGCGCCTGTTGCTGCTGGCCGGTGGTCAGGGCAAGGGACAGGATTTTGGTCCGCTGCAGGCACTGCTTGGTCACCAGATCGATCACATGTATTGCTTCGGTCAGGATGCCGACATACTGCTCGCCCTCGGTGAGCAGACCGAGCGGGTATCCGACCTCGATGCCGCCGTGGCCAAGGCCGCGGCCGATGCCAGACCGGGTGATTGGGTGTTGCTGGCGCCGGCCTGCGCCAGCCTGGATCAATTCAAGTCGTTCGAAGCCCGTGGCGATCACTTCACCGACATGGTGCTGGCACTATGAGCGCCCTTCGCTCCGTCGCAGGATTGCTGCAACGCTGGTTGTTACCGGCGCGCCCTGCGGGTCTCTACGATCGGCAGCTGGTGGTGCTGGCGCTGGCGTTGATGGCGGTGGGGTTGGTGATAGTGGCCTCGGCCTCGATCCCGGAGGGGATCGCCATTAACAATGATCCCTTCATGTTCGTGAAGCGTCACGGCCTGTTTCTGGTGATGGCTCTTGGCATCTCCTGGTTTGTGCTGCAGGTGCCCATGGCACGCTGGCAGCATTACAACGGCCCCATGCTGGTACTCGCCATCCTGATGCTGGTGCTGGTGTTGCTGGTGGGGCGCAGCGTCAACGGTTCTATCCGCTGGCTGCCCCTTGGCCCCTTCAACCTGCAACCGGCGGAGTTTGGCAAGCTGGCACTGTTTGTCTATCTGGCGGGCTACCTGGTGCGCCGCCAGAGCGAGGTGCGCGAGCGCTTCATCGGTTTCATGAAGCCGATGGCCGTGCTGTTCGTGGTGGCTATCCTGCTGCTGGCCCAGCCTGATCTGGGTTCTGTGGTCGTGATGTTTGTCACCTCTCTGGGGATGTTGTTTCTGGCGGGGGCGCGCCTGGGCCAGTTCATCGGTCTTATCCTGGTGGGGGTGAGCGCCGTGGTGACTCTGGTTATCGCCGAGCCGTACCGGATGCGGCGGGTGACCTCCTTCCTTGACCCCTGGGCCGATCCGTTCGGCAGCGGTTACCAGCTGACCCAGTCGTTGATGGCGTTTGGTCGTGGCAGCTGGTTTGGTGAGGGGCTTGGCAACTCCATCCAGAAGATGGAATACCTGCCGGAGGCCCATACCGACTTCGTGTTTGCGATCCTGGGTGAAGAGCTGGGTTATGCCGGCGTGCTGGGTGCGCTGTTTCTCATTTTTGCGCTCTCGTTCAAGGCGCTCAAGCTGGGTCACCAGGCTCTGGTTGCCGAGCGCTTGTATGAAGGCTATCTGGCCATTGGCATCGGCATCTGGTTCAGCTTCCAGACCTTCGTCAACGTCGGCGCCGCCAGCGGCATGATGCCCACCAAGGGGCTGACCCTGCCGCTGGTCAGTTATGGCGGTTCCAGTCTCATCATCATGATGGTGGCGGTGAGCATGCTGGTTCGTATCGATTTCGAGTTGCGTCAGGCCAGTGCCCAGGCGCGCGTGCGGGAGGTTTCGTGAGCAAGACACTGCTGGTGATGGCAGGCGGTACCGGGGGCCATGTGTTCCCTGGCCTGGCCGTGGCCGATCGCCTCAAGGCCCAGGGCTGGACCATCCACTGGCTCGGCACCGCCGACCGTATGGAGGCCGAGCTGGTGCCCGCCCACGGTTATCCCATCTCCTTTATCGACATTCAGGGAGTGCGTGGCAACGGCATCAAGCGTCTGCTGGCTGCACCCTATCGCATCGTCAAGTCGGTGCTGCAGGCTCGCCGTGTGCTCAAGACCATACGGCCCGACGTTGTGCTCGGCATGGGCGGCTTTGCCTCAGGCCCAGGCGGCGTGGCGGCCTGGCTGTCCGGTATTCCTCTGCTGCTGCACGAACAGAATGCGGCGGCCGGCCTGACCAACAAACTGCTGGCGCGCCTCGCCAAACGGGTGCTGATGGCCTTCCCGGGGGCATTTGCGCCGAGTCGTCGCACCGCTGTGGTGGGCAACCCGGTTCGACCCGAAGTGGTCGCCTTGCCGGATCCGCAGCGAAGCAGCAGCACAGAGCCGCTGCATCTGCTGATCGTCGGTGGCAGCCTGGGAGCCCGGGTGCTCAACGAACAGGTGCCAGCGGCGGTTGCGGCTGCCGGCGTGCCGATTGAAGTGCGTCACCAGTGTGGCAAGGGCAACCGTGAATCTGTCGCACAGGCGTATGCCAAACAGGGCGTCGAGGCCGAGGTGAGCGAGTTTATCAAGGACATGGCCGATGCCTATGCCTGGGCCGATCTGGTGGTGTGTCGCGCGGGGGCCCTGACCGTCTCCGAAGTGGCCGCTGCCGGCGTCGCCGCCATTTTTGTGCCACTGCCCCATGCGGTGGATGATCACCAGACCCGCAACGCCCTGACTCTGGTCGATGGTGGCGCTGCTGAATTCCTGCCCCAATCCGAGCTGACCACGGCCTCTCTGGCTGCGCGTCTCTCCTGGCTTGCCGGGCGCAGGGAAACCCTATTGAACATGGCCCAGGCAGCCCGTCGTGTAGCCATTACCGATGCCGCCGAGCGGGTTGCCGATGAATGCAAGCGACTTGCAGCCGGGCAGAATGAGAGAGAACTATGACCAAGGTTGAACTGGCAAAACTGCGTACCATGATCCCTGAAATGCGTCGGGTGCGTCGCATCCACTTTATCGGCATAGGTGGCGCCGGTATGGGCGGGATCGCCGAGGTGCTTGCCAACGAAGGGTATCAGGTGACCGGTTCTGATCTGGCCCGCAATGCGGTGACTGAGCGACTGGCGTCGCTGGGTGCCCATATCTTCGTGGGGCACAGTGCCGACCACGTGAGCGAGGCGAGCGTGGTGGTGGTCTCTACCGCCATCAAGCAGGATAACCCCGAGTTGCTGGCTGCCCGCGAGTTGCGCATACCCGTGGTGCGCCGCGCCGAGATGCTGGCCGAGCTGATGCGTTTTCGTCATGGTATCGCCATAGCGGGGACGCATGGCAAGACCACCACCACCAGTCTGGTGGCGAGCATCTATGCCGAAGCGGACAGGGATCCGACCTTCGTCATTGGCGGTCTGCTCAACAGCGCCGGTACCAATGCGCGTCTGGGCAGCAGCCGTTACCTGATTGCAGAAGCGGACGAGAGTGATGCCTCCTTCCTGCATCTGCAGCCCATGGTTTCCATCGTGACCAACATCGAAGCGGATCACATGGAAACCTACGGTGGCGACTTTTCCAAGCTGAAGGCCACCTTCATCGACTTTTTGCACAACCTGCCGTTTTACGGTCTGGCCGTGGTGTGTGTGGATGACCCCGTGATCCGTGGCATGTTGCCCGAGATCGCTCGCCCGACCATCACCTACGGTCTGAGCGACGACGCCGATGTACAGGTACTGGACTTCGTGCAGGCCAGCAATCGCAGCTGTTTCCGGGTGCGTCGCAAGGATGCAGGCGAGCTGGCAGTGACCCTGAATCTGCCTGGCATCCACAATGCGCTCAATGCTGCCGCAGCGATTGCTGTCGCTACCGAAGACGGGATCGGCGATGATGCCATCATATGTGCGCTGGCCAAGTTTGAAGGGGTAGGACGCCGCTTCCAGCAATATGGTGAATTCGAGACAGGTCGTGGCAAGGCCATGCTGGTGGATGACTACGGTCACCACCCGAGCGAAGTCAAGGTGACCATCAATGCCGCACGTGCCGGTTGGCCGGACAAGCGCCTGGTCATGGTGTTCCAGCCACACCGCTACACCCGTACCCGCGATCTCTATGAAGACTTCTCGGACGTGCTCTCCAAGGTGGATGTGCTGGTGATGCTGGAAGTCTATGCCGCCGGCGAAGAGCCAATCCCCGGGGCCGATGGTCGAGCCTTGTGCCGCTCCATCCGTTCCCGTGGCAGCCTGGAACCCATCTTTGCCGCTACTCCGGACGATGTTCCTGCGATACTGGCGGACCTGATTGGCGAGGGGGATCTGGTGCTGACCCAGGGGGCCGGGAACGTAGGTGCCTTGTCCCGTCGGCTCAGTGAGATGAAATTGAGCATCGACAGCATGAAATCCGGCGCCTGAGGGCCCAATGAGTATTTTGACCGCCAAGCCGGCGCCTATATAATGGCGAGCCGGTCTGCAAAGGGCCAAAGTGGCGCGTTAAACGGGGAAAGATCGGGTGGAGGCAAGTGCACAAGGGCGCACCAAGGGTGGCTTCATTGCAGGGGTGACATTTTTCATCCTGGTCATGTGGGGTCTCTACCAGACTGCGCTGGATGTTAAAGGTTGGCTGACGGATGCCAACCGGTTGCCCATGAGCGAGCTCTTGCTGCAGGGGCAACACCAGTATTTGCAAACCGACGAGTTGCGTAGCGCCGTGCTGGATGGTGCCGAGCTGCGTAACTTCTTCGAGTTGGACGTTAACGAATTACAGGCGCGGTTGAACGCCTTGCCTTGGGTGGCCCAGGTCTCTGTACGCAAGAAGTGGCCAAACAAGATCAAGGTCTATCTCACCGAACAGGCGGTAGCGGCACGCTGGAATGGCAACCGTTTCGTCAACACCAAGGGTGAGGTGTTCAGTGCGCCGGACAGGGTGAAGACCCCCCTGATGCAGCTATCCGGGCCTGAAGACCAGGCCGCCAAGGTGCTGGAAGCCAGCCGTCAATACGAGGCGCAGCTGGCGGCCAGAGGATACAAGTTGCTGGGGGTGAATCTGACTCCCCGCCATGCCTGGGAATTGACCCTGGATGGCAACATTCAGCTGTTTTTGGGGCGCGCGGATATTGCGCTCCGACTGCAGCGGTTTATCGATGCTTTTCCGGTCATCGAACCCCGTGAGCGGGTTGCTTATGTGGATCTTCGATATGACACCGGAATGGCAGTTGGCTGGAAGAAGAACGAAGAGAAAGTGAATGACCAAAACCGCAGATAGAAATCTGATTGTCGGACTGGATATCGGCACAACCAAGGTGGCGGTTCTGGTCGGCGAAGTGCTGCCAGACGGTGAGCTCAATGTCATCGGCATGGGCAGTCACGCCTCGCGTGGCATGGATAAGGGCGGGGTCAACGATCTCGATTCCGTGGTCAAGTCCCTGCGTCGTGCGGTGGAAGAGGCAGAGATGATGGCCGACTGCCAGATCAGCTCTGTGTATCTGGGGCTGTCCGGCAAGCATATCGATTGCCGCAACGAAACCGGCATGGTGCCCATCTCCGATGAGGAGGTGACCCAGGAGGACGTGGACAACGTCATCCACACCGCCAAGTCGGTACGGTTGTCCGATGAGCTGCGGGTGCTGCATGTGCTGCCCCAGGAGTTTGCCATCGACTACCAGGAAGGGATCAAGAACCCGGTTGGTTTGTCCGGTGTGCGGATGGCGGCCAAGGTGCACCTGATCACCTGCCACAACGACATGGCCCGCAACATTGAAAAATGTGTGGAGAAGGTCGGCTTGCGAGTGGATCAGCTGATCTTCTCCGCGCTGGCTTCCAGCTATGCCGTGCTGACCGAAGACGAGAAAGAGCTGGGTGTCTGCGTGGTGGACATAGGTGGCGGTACCATGGACATGTCGCTGTTTACCGGCGGTGCTCTGCGCCACACCAAGGTGATCCCGTACGCCGGCAGCACAGTGACCAGCGATATCGCCTACGCCTTCGGCACACCGCCGCTTGACGCAGAAGCGATCAAGGTGCGCTATGGCTGTGCCCTCGGCCGTCTGGTCAGCAAGGAAGACAATATTGAAGTACCCAGTGTCGGCGGTCGTCCGGCGCGTAGCCTGCAACGGCAGACACTGGCTGAAGTGATTGAACCCCGTTACACCGAGTTGCTCTCCATGGTGAATGATGAGCTGGTGCGGGTACAAAGCGAGTTGAAAGCGCAGGGGGTCAAGCATCAGCTGGCAGCCGGTGTGGTCTTGACCGGCGGCGCTGCCCAGATCGAAGGCATTGTGGAGTGTGCAGAGCAGATCTTCCAAAGCCAGGTCCGGGTGGGAGAGCCCATGAATATACGGGGATTGAGTGATTATGTGCAGGCACCTGTGTACTCGACCGCGGTCGGGTTGCTGCAGTACGGCCGCACCCATCAATCTTCAGGCAGTAGCAAGGAATATGCCGCCAAGGCAAGCGTAGGTGGGCTGGTCAAACGGGTCAGCAACTGGTTGCGTGGCGAGTTCTAAAAGATTTTGCTGAGTCAGGCAAATAAAGCGGAGAGACAACATGTTTGAATTTATGGATAGCCACACTGACGAAGCCGTCATTAAAGTGATTGGTGTGGGTGGCGGCGGCGGTAACGCAGTCGAGCACATGGTTCGTCAAAACATCGAAGGTGTCGAATTCATTACCGTCAACACCGACGCCCAGGCTCTGCGTAACTCCAGCGCCAACACAACTCTGCAGATCGGTGGTGGCATCACCAAGGGTCTGGGTGCCGGAGCCAATCCGGAAGTGGGTCGTGATGCGGCCATGGAAGACAGGGAAGCGCTGCGTGAGCTGCTGACCGGTTCCGACATGGTGTTCATCGCCGCCGGCATGGGTGGTGGTACCGGTACCGGTGCTGCACCGATCGTGGCCGAAGTGGCCCGCGAGATGGGTATACTGACAGTTGCTGTCGTAACCAAGCCGTTCTCCTTCGAAGGGAAGAAGCGGATGGGCTTCGCCGCCCACGGCATCGAAGAGCTATCCAAGAACGTCGACTCCCTGATCACCATCCCCAACGACAAGTTGCTGAAGGTGCTGGGTCGTGGCATCTCCCTGCTGGACGCCTTCAAGGCAGCCAACGATGTGCTGCTGGGTGCGGTACAGGGGATCGCCGAGCTGATCACCCGTCCTGGCCTGATCAACGTCGACTTCGCGGACGTGCGTACCGTGATGCGTGAAATGGGTACCGCCATGATGGGTACCGGTTCCGCCTCCGGTGATGATCGTGCCGAAGAAGCGGCCGAGAAAGCCATCTCCAGCCCGCTGCTGGAAGACGTGGATCTGGCCGGTGCCCGTGGCATCCTGGTCAACATCACCGCCGGCATGGACATGACCATTGAAGAGTTCGAAACCGTGGGTAACGCGGTCAAGGCCTTCGCTTCCGAGAACGCCACTGTGGTGGTGGGTACCGTAATCGACCCGGAAATGCACGACGAACTGCGTGTGACCGTGGTGGCTACCGGTATCGGTGCCGAGCGCAAGCCCGACATCACGCTCGTAAAAAATAATATGGTACAAGAGCGTCCGGCCCGTCAGCCCCTGATCAGCGAAGCCCTGCAGTCTCGCGTGATGGAAGAGGCCCCGGCCAAGGTGGTCAACGCCGAGCCGCAAGCTCGTCGTGAACCGGATTATCTCGATATTCCTGCATTCCTGCGCAAGCAAGCTGACTAAGCCTCTAATGGCACTAGTTTGTTTGTTGCTTAAGGAATGTGCTAAGATGGCCTGCCAACGACCATCTGGTCCGGAATATGAGCTGTTAAGCGGATACGCCCATGATTAGACAAAGAACCTTGAAAACGAGTGTCCAGGCCACTGGTGTTGGCCTGCATTCGGGCCGGAAAGTCACAATGACGTTCCGTCCGGCGCCTGTTAACACAGGGATCGTTTACTTGCGTACCGATCTTGATCCTGTGGTAGCGCTGCCAGCCAATGCCGATCAGGTGCGCGATACCGTGCTTTGTACCGCTTTGGTCAACGAAGCCGGTGTCCGTGTCTCTACCATTGAGCACCTCTCTGCCGCGCTGGCCGGGATGGGGATCGACAACCTCTATGTGGAGGTTGACGCCCCCGAGATCCCGGTGATGGACGGCAGTGCGCACCCCTTTATCTACCTGCTGCAAGAAGTCGGTATCCGTGAGCAAAATGCTGCCAAGCAGTTTGTGAGGATCAAGCAGAGCATCCGGGTTGAAGACGGCGACAAGTGGGCGGAATTCCACCCCTATCGCAACGGCTTCAAAATGGATCTCGAGATCGATTTCCAGCATCCGGTATTTGAAGGACGCAATCAGCGTTGCGTGCTGGACTTCTCCGGTGCTTCTTTCGTGAAAGAGATCAGTCGTGCCCGTACTTTTGGCTTCATGCGTGACATCGAGTACCTGCGTTCCCAGAACCTGGCATTGGGCGGAAGCCTGGAAAATGCCGTTGTGCTGGATGACTACCGGGTACTGAACGAAGATGGCTTGCGTTATGAAGATGAATTCGTCAAACACAAAATGTTGGATGCTATCGGTGACCTTTATATGTGCAACCGCAGCATCATCGGCGAATTCCGTGCCTACAAGACCGGCCATGCTCTGAACAACAAGCTGCTGCGTGCCTTGCTGGCCAAGCAGGAGGCCTGGGAACTGGTGACCTTCGAGGGTGAGGGGGCCAAAGCGCCTATCGCTTACTACGATAACGGTCTGGTTCTGGCCTGATAGCTGTGCAACAGGACGTCGGTCATCTCTCCGCACCGACGTCCTGTCATTCATTTTTCCATCCTGATACCGATACCGATTATCTCCCGGTTTTATTTCCCGTGCAGGCTCCTGGCCTCACCTGACCGAGCAGACAGATTTCTATGAGCATTACCCTGATCCTCAACGGCAAGCAGCGACGCAAGTTGCATTTGCCCAAACAACGTCTGGCCTGGGTCGGCGGAATCCTCTTCTCTGTATTGGCCCTGGGTGGCGGCTGGCTCTGGCAGAGCTGGCACCAGAAAATGGATGCGCTCGAAGTGGCGCTGGCCATGGCCGAACAACAGACATCCACTCAAGGGGCAGATGAAGCCCGCGAACAGCTTGCCATGCTGGCCGCCCAAGTGGGCACCATGCAGGGGCAGTTGGGTCGTATCAATGCGCTCGGTGAACGCTTGACCGAGCAGGCAGACCTCGATCCCGAGGAGTTCAATTTCAAGGAACTGCCCCCTATGGGCGGTCCTTCCTATGATGTGGATCTGGAAGTCAACCTGAATGAATTGCAGGATTCCATGAAGCATCTCAGCCAGCAGCTCAGCAGTCGTGAAGAGCAGCTGTCGGTACTTGAATCTTTCATCATGAATCACCATATAGCCGATGCCGGTTTTATTTCAGGCTCGCCTGTCAAACAGGAGCGGGTCTGGATCTCGTCAGGCTTTGGTGGTCGGGTCGACCCGTTCAACGGTCGCGCCAAGATGCATAAAGGGGTCGATTTCCGTGGCAAGCCCGGTACCCCTATTTTGGCGACGGGCCCGGGCATCATCAGCTGGGCAGGCCGCCATCCGGAATTTGGCAACATGGTGGAAGTGAACCATGGCAATGGTTTGGTGACCCGCTATGCCCACAACTCCAAGTTGCTGGTTGAAGTGGGCACGCTAGTCGATCAGGGTCAGAAGATTGCCTTGATGGGACGCACCGGTCGCGCGACCGGGGTCCATTTGCATTACGAAGTATTGAAAGACGGTCGTCAGGTCAACCCCGCACGCTTTCTCAACGCCAGACGGGGTTAGGTTTTTTTCTCCAGGTTCCAGTGACGGAACACTTAACTATAACCAGAAATAGTTGGTACCCATGATTAGCACACTGCTTACCAAGATTATCGGCAGCCGGAACGACAGAACGCTCAAGGCTTTGCGCAAAATTGTAAAACAGATCAATGCGATGGAGCCTCAGTTCGAGGCTTTGTCCGATAGCGAGTTGCAGGCCAAGACAGCTGAATATCGTCAGCGTCTGGAGCAGGGTGAGACGCTGGATCAGTTGCTGCCGGAAGCGTTCGCGACCGTGCGTGAGGCCTCCAAGCGGGTGTTTGGCATGCGTCACTTCGACGTCCAGCTGATCGGCGGCATGGTGCTTGACTCCAACCGCATCGCTGAAATGAAAACCGGTGAGGGCAAGACGCTGACTGCTACCTTGCCGGCCTATCTGAATGCCCTGAGCGGTCGTGGTGTACACGTGGTGACGGTGAACGACTATCTGGCCAAGCGTGATGCCGAGGCTAACCGCCCCCTGTTCACCTTCCTCGGCATGACGGTCGATTGCAACGTGCCTGGCATGGATGCGTCCCAGAAGCGTGACGCTTATGCTGCAGATATTACCTACGGTACCAACAACGAATTCGGTTTTGATTACCTGCGTGACAACATGGCGTTCTCGCCAGAGCAGCGTGTCCAGCGTCCGCTCAACTACGCGCTGGTGGATGAAGTCGACTCCGTGCTCATCGATGAAGCCCGTACCCCGCTGATTATCTCAGGCCCGGCCGAAGACAGCTCCGCCCTCTACATCCAGGTCAACAAGCTGATCCCACAACTGATCAAGCAGGACAAGGAAGATACCGAAGAGTACACAGGCGAAGGTCACTACACGGTAGACGAGAAGAACCGTCAGGCCCTGCTGACCGAAAATGGTCAGATTTTCGTGGAAGAGCTGCTCAAGCGAGAAGGGCTGCTGGCCGAAGAGGACTCTCTGTTCTCCGCGACCAACATCAGCCTGCTGCACCACGTCAACGCCGGTCTGCGTGCCCACACTCTGTTTGAGCGCAACGTCGACTACATAGTGCAAAAAGACGAGATCGTCATCGTTGACGAACACACCGGCCGTACCATGCCGGGTCGCCGCTGGTCTGATGGCCTGCACCAGGCCGTCGAGGCGAAGGAAGGGGTCAAGATCCAGAACGAGAACCAGACTCTGGCCTCTATCACCTTCCAGAACTACTTCCGTCTCTATGACAAGCTGGCGGGCATGACGGGCACGGCGGATACCGAAGCCTTTGAATTCCAGCAGATTTACGGCCTGGATACAGTGGTTATCCCGACCAACAAGCCGATGGTGCGTAAAGACATGGGCGATCTGGTCTATCTGACCGCCCAGGAGAAATACGCCGCCATCGTCGAAGACATTCGCGGTTGCGTCTCCCGTGGTCAGCCGGTGCTGGTGGGTACTGTCTCCATCGAAAACTCAGAGCTGCTCTCCGGCATCCTGACCAAGGAGAATATTCCGCACAAGGTACTGAACGCCAAGTTCCACGCCATGGAAGCGGAAATCGTGGCTCAGGCAGGTCAGCTTGGCGCCGTTACTATCGCCACCAACATGGCCGGTCGTGGTACCGACATAGTGCTGGGTGGCAACTGGCAGGCCGAGATTGCCCAGCTGGATAACCCGACCGACGAGCAAATCGCCGAGCTGAAAGCGGCCTGGCAGGTGCGTCACGATGAAGTGCTGGCCGCAGGTGGTCTGCACATTATCGGTACCGAGCGCCACGAATCCCGTCGTATCGACAACCAGCTGCGCGGCCGTTCCGGTCGTCAGGGTGACCCGGGCTCCTCCCGTTTCTATCTCTCCATGGAAGATACCCTGATGCGGATCTTCGCCTCCGATCGCGTGACTGGCATGATGAAGAAGCTGGGCATGGAAGAGGGCGAGGCCATCGAGCACCCTTGGGTAACCAAGGCCATCGAAAATGCCCAGCGCAAGGTGGAAGGTCGCAACTTCGATATCCGCAAGAGCTTGCTCGAATTCGATGACGTGGCAAACGACCAGCGCAAGGTGGTCTATGAGCAGCGCAACGAGCTGCTGGATACCAACGACATCTCCGAGACCATCCACGTCATCCGTGACGACGTCTATGGCGCCGTGATCGACGAATACATTCCGCCCCAGTCTCTGGAAGAGATGTGGGATGTGCCGGGTCTGGAAGCGCGTCTGAAAGCCGATTTCGGGCTGGATCTGCCGTTGCAGCAGTGGCTGGCGGAAGATGACAAGCTGTATGAAGAGAAGCTGCGCGAGCGCATTCTGGACGAAGCCACCAAACTCTATGCCCACAAGCAGGAACTGGTCGGTGTCGAGGTGCTGCGCAACTTCGAGAAGGCGGTGATGCTGCAAACTCTGGATGGCCTGTGGAAGGAGCATCTGGCGGCCATGGATCACCTGCGTCAGGGCATCCATCTGCGCGGCTACGCCCAGAAGAACCCCAAGCAGGAGTACAAGCGCGAGTCTTTCGATCTGTTCACCCAGATGCTGGAAACTCTCAAGCGCGACGTGGTCAGCATACTGAGCCGTGTTCAGGTGCAGGAGCGTGACGTGGAAGCCCTGGAAGAGCAGCAGCGCCAGCAGTCCGAAGCCGCTCCCCGCACTTACACCCATGCCACCGCAGAGAGCCAGTTGGCCGATGAAGAGGGCGCAGGCGAAGAGGGTCACACCACCTTCGTGCGGGATGAGCAGAAGATCGGTCGCAACGATCCCTGCCCCTGTGGCTCCGGCAAAAAATACAAGCATTGCCACGGTCAGTTGACCTGATCGCACAGTGACGCTTCATGCACCGCCTCTGGGCGGTGCATTTGTTTCAGGGCGGCAAAAGGGGAGGGAAGACCATGAGCAAAATGCCGACAGGATGGGATGCCAGTGCCCATGAGCACTGGCTTGGAGGACAGAGACAGACTGCAATCCAGCAACTGCTGACAAAGCTGAATAGTACTGCGGCAAAGCCAGTGGCATTGCAGCTGCAATTTGCCTATTACCTCTTCTTGTGTGATGACCCTGCCTCTGCCGCGCAGGTGCTGGAGATGGCGCATCAGGCGGCTCCTGATAACGACGAGGTGCTGCGCAATCTCTGCGTCTGTCTGTCACGTTCGGGTCAGCATGAACATGCGGTGGAGAGGCTGCAAACCCTGCTGGTACGCACACCTGAGGATTTCCATGCCCTGGATGGGTTGTGCACCTCGCAAGCCAAACGTGGACGCTATGTCGAGGCGGCTGCCGCCGGAACCAGGGCGCTGATCCTGAAGGATAGGGCGGTCCGCCAGCAGCCACAGGGCTGGTCATTACCCGATGGAGAGCCTGATACCTGGCTGGCAGGACGCGCCGGCAAGCAGAATGTCATCGCCTTCTCTCTGTGGGGCAGCGCGCCCCGCTATTTGCGCGGAGCTGTCGACAATGTGCTGGCTGCGTCCTACCTCTATCCGGGGTGGAGCACTCGTTTCTACGTGGATGAGAGCGTGCCGTCGACGCTGCTTGCCACTCTTGGGGAATTGGGTGCCGAGGTGTGCATACAAGCGTCCGGTCAATCCCTGCGCCAGCGCCTGTGCTGGCGCTTTCAGGTGGCCAACGACCCGCAAGTAGGCCGCTTTCTGGTGCGGGATGTGGATTCAGTGCCGGGCGTGCGAGAGAGGGTTGCCGTTGATGGCTGGCTTGCATCGGGCCGCTGGTTTCATATCATGCGGGACTGGTGGAGCCATACCGACCTGATCTTGGCGGGTATGTGGGGTGGGGTGGCCGGCGTGTTGCCGCCGCTGGCGCCCTTGCTGGATACCTATCAACCGGAGGCGATGGAAACGCCGAACATAGACCAATGGTTTCTGCGTGACACTCTCTGGAGCTATCTGGCCCAGAGCTGTCTGGTTCATGACCGTTGCTTCACCCCGCCAGGGGCCATCCCCTGGCCCCTTCCCGCACCTGACGGGACTGAACATGTGGGGCAGGATATCTTTACGGCGCAAGGGGCGCTGCAAGCTCGTCGGCTGGCCCCCTGGATAGCCACATTGCCGTGTTTACGTTGAGGACAATGATGGAACAGAAAAAACGGATCTGGGTGGCGGTTGGCGTCATCGAGAATGAGCAGGGCGATATCTTCATCGCCAAGCGCTCTTCAGACCGCCATCAGGGCGATCGCTGGGAGTTCCCGGGTGGCAAGGTAGAGGCGGGGGAAGACCTGCTCACCGCGCTGGACAGGGAGTTGTGGGAAGAGATCGGTATCCGGGTGCTGGATTGCGCTCCCTTCATGGAGCTGCATCATGACTACCCCGAGAAGCAGGTGTTGCTGGATATCTGGAAGGTGACCCGTTTTAGCGGTGAGCCGTTTGGCAAGGAGGGGCAGGAGTGCCTGTGGGTGCCGCTGGCATCACTGCATGAATACCAGTTCCCGGATGCCAACGGTCCTATCGTGGGGCGGCTGCAAGCCTCTCTGGCGATCTGATTGACCCTGGCTAAGTCATCGCTACGGATTTGACTGCAATTAAAAAAGGGCCTTGTCGGCCCTTTTTTGTGTGCGGCTCACTGCCACTGCTCACCTTCATCCGGGTAAGGCAGCAGGTCCGGGTTGATGGGGCCCGGGATTCGTTTTTCTTCATCCGCCCATTCGCCAAGATCGATCAGCTGGCAGCGCTTGCTGCAGAAGGGGCGGAACGGGCTCTGCGGCCCCCATTCCAATTCGGTTTTACACGTCGGGCACTTTACTTTGGTGACCATGGTTACTCCTTAGCAGCAGGCGAGCTGGAAGGGAACGTCGCCAATCTGTTGCTCTGTAGTGGGCAGGAAGCGCAGCGCGAAACGGTTCTTGTGGCCGCTCAGCGTCGGATAGCACTGCTGGGCATCGGGCAGGCGGATGCGGATCAGTTCCGCATTCTCGGCAGTATCCTGGAAGAAACCATTGGTAGCGATCTCGTCGCTGAAGTTGCCGGATTCACGCCATAGCCGCAGCAATAGGGTAATGGCATTCATCAGCAGATTGATGTCGCTGAGCCAAAGTTGCATCTGCTGGTTGCGAACCATCGTCGGCGTACCCAACCAGTGGTGCAGTTGCGGTACATCGAAGGCGCACAGACCGCCGGGAATGGAGAAGCGCTGACGGATGGAGCCGAGCAGTCTATCCTCTTTCAGCCGAGCGCCGGGGCGTGAGGCACTGAGCAGGTTGCGAGAGAGCTGGGTGCTCTCCTGCTGCATCTGTTTGATCTGTTCCAGATCGACATCCGGCAGACTGGCCCAGTGGCTCAGACGCTGGCCGAGACGCTCCAGATCCTTGATGAGATCGGCTCGCAGGTCTCCGCGCTCCAGCAATTCTTGCAGATCGAACAACCCCTTGAAGAAGGCGATGTGTGCCCAGGACTGGTCACTGTCCAGATTGTCGCGGATCTGGGAAAAGAGAGACTCCAGACGAAGATAGGTCCGGCTTTTTTCATTGAGGGGAAAATCGTAAATCATGCCTAATCCTGGCCAGCCATAAACCGGCCTAGTGTACTCACACTTGACTGGCTTGTTGAGAGGCAAATGCCATATATGTCTCGTGCAGCGCTAAAATCCGGCGCTTTATGGTCTCGGCTGCGTCATTTTGGTTGTCCAGCACGTCATCGGCTACCGCGAGCCGCTCGGCACGGCTTGCCTGTGCAGCGAGAATGGCCTCTGCTTGCGCCCGGCTAACGCCATCCCGGCGGCAGGTCCGCTCAATCTGGGTTGCCTCATCCACGTCGATCACCAGCACCCGGTTGGCCAGCTGGGTAAGTCTGTTCTCGATCAGCAGCGGCACCACCAGCAGGCAATAGGGCAAGCGTGCGTTGGCGCACTGGCGCAGCATCTCCTGGCGGATCAGCGGATGGAGCAGGCCGTTGAGCCATGCCTTGGCGTCAGGATCGCTGAATACCCGCTCCCGCAGGCGGCGCCGATCGAGCTGCCCCTGCGGATCCAGCATCTCGGGGCCAAACTGGGCTGCGATGGCGGCCAGGGCCGGTGTGCCGGGCTCCACGACTTCGCGAGCGATGACGTCCGCATCCACTATGTCTATGCCAAGCTCGGCAAACTGGTTGGCAATGGTGGTTTTGCCGCTGCCAATACCGCCTGTGATTGCAACGATATACATGGGTCAGTACACCCTTTTTCAGAGGATAGTGGAGAGATACCAGCGGGTGATGCTATCGCCCCAGAGCAGTGCGATCCAGCCTGCGATGGCGAGATAGGGGCCAAAGGGGATGGGTTTGCTCTGGTGATGGTTGCGCAGCAAAATGAGGCCAATGCCGAAGATGGCGCCGACCAGAGAAGAGAGCAGCAGTACTATGGGCAGCGCCTGCCAGCCAAGCCAGGCTCCCAGCGCTGCCAGCAGTTTGAAGTCCCCATAGCCCATGCCCTCCTTGCCGGTAAGCAGCTTGAAGGCCCAGTAGAGGCTCCACAGCACCAGATAGCCTGCCATGGCGCCGATGACAGCATCGCCGAGAGGCACGTATCCGCCAAGCAGGTTGAACAGCAGCCCGCCCCACAGTAGCGGCAAGGTGAGCTGGTCCGGCAGCAGCATCTTGTCCAGATCGATAAAGGTGAGCGCCACCAGCACCCAGGTCAGCAGGAGGGCAGCCAGCGTGCCCCAGCCAGGGGTGAGCGTCATGGCAACCACCACAGAGAGCAGAGCGGTCAGCAGCTCCACCAGCGGATAGCGAGCCGAAATGGCGGCCTGGCAGCCCCGGCAGCGACCTTTGAGCCAGAGCCAGCTCAGCAGGGGAATGTTTTCCAGGGCCGTTATGGGGTGATTGCAGTGAGGGCAGCAGGAGCGCGGCACCATCAGATTGTAGCGCTCGTCAGCTTCTGGCTGCGGCGTGTCTGAACTGAAATAGCTGCGATATTCGGCCTGCCACTCCCGTTCCAGCATGATGGGCAGGCGGTGGATCACCACGTTGAGAAAGCTGCCGATCATCAGGGAGAAGAGAAATACCAGCGAGAAGTAGAGCCATGGCAAGCCGTGTGCCAGCTCGAGAAGAAGTGTCATAACCAACCGTCTGTCATGAAATTGGGAAAAGGGCATGCCGTTGTGAGTGCACACCCTCGCGGATCAGCCTACCACGTCACCCAGCTTGAAGATGGGCAGGTACATGGCAACGACCATACCGCCGACCAGTACCCCCAGCACCACCATGATGAGAGGCTCCAGCAGGCTGGTGAGGCCGTCGACCAAGTCATCGACCTCTTGCTCGAAGATGGTCGCGACCTTGGAGAGCATATCATCGATGGCGCCTGACTCCTCACCGATCATCACCATCTGGATCACCATATCGGGGAAGAGATCCACGGTGCGCATGGCCACGTTAATCTGCATGCCGGCTACCACCTCGTTGCGAATGGCCATGACGGCGGTGCGATAGACATAGTTGCCTGAGGCGCCGGCGGCCGAGATCAGTGCATCCACCAGGGGTATGCCCGCCGAGAAGGTGGTGGAGAGGGTGCGGGCGAAGCGGGCCATGGCCGCCTTGTGCAGTATCATGCCCACCACGGGAATGGTGAGGATGAACTTGTCTGTGTTGTCTTTGACTTTCTGGGATGCGCGCCATGCTCGTACATAAAGGAAAATGCCAAGCCCTATCCCGCCAAAAATCACATACCACCAATTCTGCATGAAGCGGGAGATGCCGATGACAAACTGGGTGAAGATGGGCAGCTCGGCACCAAAGCTCTTGAAGATGTCCTCGAACTGCGGGATGACGAACAGCAGCAGTATGGAGGTGACGACGATGGCGACCAGGATGACCATGGCGGGATAGAACATCGCCTTCTTGATCTTGGACTTGAGCGCTTCCGATTTTTCTCTATAGGTGGCGATGCGATCGTAGATGGTTTCCAGGGCGCCGGATTGCTCGCCCGCTTCCACCAGATCGCAATAGAGCGCATCAAAGTGGCGAGGGTGGCGGCGCAGGGCATCTGACATCGGGGTGCCTGTCTCCACATCGGCAGCGATCTGGCCCATCAGCTCGCGCATGGCGGCTTTTTCATGGCTGCGGGCTATGATCTGCAGGCTCTGTACCAGAGGTACCCCGGCGGAGAGCATTGTGGTGATCTGACGGGAAACGATGGCGATATCCATCGGTTTGATCCTGGCGCCACCCTTGGAAAAAAGCCCCTGGCTCTTTTTGCTCACTCTGGTGACATTGACCCCCTGCTTGCGCAGTTCGGCCTTGACCGTATTGATGCTGTCGGCCTGCAGCTCGCCGGATACCTTCTGACCCTTGCGATTTACCCCGCTCCAGCGGAAGGCAAAGACTTTCTTGGGGGCATTCTGTTTTTGCGTTAGCGTTGCCATCACTGCATCCTGCAATTGGGCGCTGGCATCCGACTCTCTTGTTGCCTGGATGCTCTGGCCTGATGGGAATCGTCAAGGACGCCGGTTCGGCATCACCTGGATCAGTCAGTCTGATTGAAAATGGTCTGTCAGTTGGTGGTCACCCGGTTGATCTCTGCCAGGCTGGTCACCCCCAGGCGGGCCTTCTCCAGGCCCGAGACACGCAGGGTTCGCATCCCCTCTTTCTGGGCAATCGCTGCAATTTGCAGGGAGTTGGCTCCTTGCATGATCAATTTTGCAATGTTTTCAGACATTAGCATGATTTCGTAGATACCGACCCGACCCTTGTAGCCCCCCGAGCACTCTTTGCAGCCTACCGGTTTGAACAGGCGCAAGCCGGCGGCCAACTGCTGCTGGGTGAAGCCCAGCTCCAGCAGTTCAGCCTCGGGCACCACTTCCGGCGCCTTGCAGTGATCGCAGAGCTTGCGAGCGAGGCGCTGGGCCATGATGAGGGTTACCGAAGAGGCGATGTTGAAGGCCGGAACCCCCATGTTCATCATCCGGGTCAGGGTTTCGGCAGCCGAGTTGGTGTGCAGGGTGGAGAGCACCAGGTGGCCGGTCTGGGCGGCTTTGATGGCAATCTCGGCGGTTTCCAGATCCCGGATTTCCCCCACCATTACCACATCGGGATCCTGGCGAAGAAAGGAGCGCAGGGCGCTGGCGAAGGTCAGCCCCGCCTTGGGATTGACTTGTACCTGGTTGACGCCGGGCAGGTTGATCTCCACTGGGTCTTCGGCGGTAGAGATGTTGACCTCTGTGGTGTTGAGAATATTGAGGCCGGTATAGAGAGAGACAGTCTTGCCAGAGCCGGTCGGGCCTGTCACCAATATCATGCCCTGGGGCTTGGAGAGGGCACGCAGATACTGTGCCTTCTGCCGGTCGTCGAAGCCGAGCTGTTCGATATTGAGTCGCGCTGCGGAAGAGTCCAGCAGACGGATAACGATCTTCTCGCCCCACATGGTGGGCAGTGTGTTGACCCGCATATCCATGGATTTGTTGCGCGACAGCTTTAACTTGATGCGACCATCCTGGGGCAGCCGTCGCTCTGCGATATCGAGTCGCGCCATCACCTTGAGGCGGGCCGAAAAGCGGTTGGCCAGATTGACTGGCGGCGTCGCTATTTCGTGCAGTATGCCGTCTATACGAAAGCGGATACGGTACTTGGTCTCATAGGGTTCGAAGTGCAGATCCGAGGCGCCGCGCTTGATGGCATCCATCATGATTTTATTGATGTATTTGACGATGGGGGCATCGTCGTCGGCGGTATTGACGCTCTCATCGAGGCGGGAGTTTTCGTCCGAGACTTCCAGCTCGGAGATCTCCGACTCGTCGATCTCCTCCATGCCGAGGGCATCCTGCTCGCTTTCCAGCAGCTTGCCGATGGCGGCGGTGAGCTTGTTCTCTTCCACCAGCAGGGCTTCGGTATGGAGTCCGAAGCTGAAGCCAAAATCCTCCAGTGCCGACACATTGGTCGGGTCCGACATGGCGATATAGAGGGTGTGGCCCTGGGTGTAGATGGGCAGCACATGGTGTTTCTCAATCAGCTTCTGATTGAGGTACTTCTGCGGGATCTCGGCCAGGTCGAAGGCGGCAAGATCCAGCAGAGGTACCCCATATTCCAGCTCGCAAAAATCCGCCAGCGCCTTGCTGTCGAGGATCTCGTTTTCAATCAGAAATGTCACGAAGGGTTTGCGCTGGGCCTTGGCTTGGCTCAGGTAACGCTGTGAGTCGGACTCACTGAGCAGGGATGAGGCGGCCAGGCTTAACGCCAGGCCGCTATTGGGGCTAGAGGTCATTATTATGGGCAGTAATCTGTTTGTGCTGTGCCATTGTCAGAGCAAGATTTTGCCCAGACCAGAGGAACACTGGCAGATGCGGTCAGAGTAAAAACATCAGTCGTTTTTAATGGAGCGAGAACTGTGTCGTTTATAGGGGCTGCTGCAATAGTAATTGCTGCACCATCAGTCGTTGTACCTGTATATGTTACGGATGAGTTACCAGAGGTTATTGCTCCGCTAGGCATCCCATTAACACTGTTATCGCATTGGGTTGTACCATAGGATTGCATACAGACTTCAACCTGAGTTTTTACTGCCCCAGTTGATGCAACTAGTTCTGTCATCTTGGCTTTTTTGGTGTAGTTCTGATACGCCGGCAGCGCGATGGCGGCCAGGATGGCGACGATCGCGACCACGATCATCAGTTCGATAAGGGTAAAGCCTGATTGCTTCTTCATGTCAAATATCCTTTTGTCCTTGGTTCCTGAGACGTGCTGGTGGAAAACTATCCACACGTCAGTATCTTATCCGAGCTGTTCGACTTGGCAACAGAGCGTATCGCCTTTGTTAACTAGTTTCCTGTCATTTGCGAATAACTTGATATAAATCATGGATGAAGAGCCTCTACTGGCTCTTTTTTACTGGCGGGATGGGGTCCATCATCACACTCCTTTGCTGAGGGATCCTGCATAAAGAAAAGGCGCCCGTGGCGCCTTTTGCAAGTCCTTCATCTTCTTATATGTCAGCCGAGCCATGATGAGATCGCGAGTCTTTCTCAGCTAGCCTTTCAGCTAAACAAAGCGCATGGAGAGATCCAGTGCCCGCACATGCTTGGTCAGTGCCCCTACCGAGATAAAGTCGACGCCGGTGGCGGCATATTCTGCCAGCGTGTCCAGCGTCACATTGCCGGAGACCTCCAGCTTGGCACGGCCCTGATTGAGGGTCACGGCTTCGCGCATCATGGGTACATCGAAGTTGTCCAGCATCACTATATCGGCGCCGGCAAGCAGTGCCTGTGCCAGCTCGGCCAGGGATTCGACCTCTACCTCAACCGGTTTGCCCGGATTGAGGCGGCGGGCTTCTGTGATGGCTTCGCTTATGCCGCCACAGGCAAGGATATGATTCTCCTTGATGAGGTAGGCGTCGAACAGGCCGATTCTGTGATTCTTGCCACCGCCACAAGTGACTGCGTATTTCTGGGCGGTGCGCAGCCCCGGCAGGGTTTTGCGGGTATCGAGCAGACGGCAGTCGGTGCCCGCCAGTTCGGCCACGTAGCGGGCGGTGAGTGTGGCAACACCCGAAAGGGTCTGCACGAAGTTCAGTGCGTTGCGCTCGCCGGTCAGCAAGACGCGGGCCGGGCCGTGCAGGCGAAACAGCTCCTGATTGGGAGAGAGCTGTTCGCCATCTTGCACTTTCCACTCCACCTTGACCTCACCGCCGAGCTGGGCAAACACTTCATCCACCCAGGGTTGGCCACAGAAGACGCCCGCCTCCCGGGTGATGACCCGGGCACTGGCAATGCGATCCGCCGGGATCAGCTGGGCCGTGATATCGGCGCTGGCATCCGGTTGATCGAGCGTGGTGAGGGCCTGACCTAGGTCTTCGAGTAGCGCGGCGCGCACGGCGCGGCTGATATCCTGTTGAAACATGCCTTTATTCCTGCAAGGGTCTGAGAAGCAACTGCCTGTCTTTTTGGCGCAATTCCAGCCGGCCGAGGGCATTCATGCCCACCAGGATCTCGTCCCCGCCGGCCGCTGGATTGATAAAGATGGGCAAATCGTACAAGGTCAGCGGACCCATCGCCAGGGTTTCGATCTGACCGGTCTGAACCTGGATGGTGCCGGCTGCCGTGTTGACACGGCTATGGCCGCTGGGGGTCAGCCCGATGCGCTTGGCCACATGCAGCGGCATGTGACCCGGGTTGCGCCCGTGTCCAGCAGCAGTTGCACCAGTTGGCCGTTGATGGCACCCTCCAGACGATAATGGCCGCTGGCATCGGCTTTGAGCAGCAGCTCGCCGCTGGCTGTCACGGTCGGTTGCGAGCTGTGGTGGAAATAGAGGGTCAGCAGCCCCATCAGAGAGAGCCAGGCCAGCAACCAGAAGCGGCGTGCCATAGGGTGCATATCCTTTCCTGCGTTGGGCAACAGAGGGCTCAGCCTATCACAGTTGCCTGACTGGATTCAGGCGATTGCGGCGACCGTGAGAGGCGGATCATCTTGCTGCCCAGTCGTCCCTTGTCAAGTGCGCCATTCCATTGCAGAACGAGTAGATGATGACCCAGCCTAAAGCAGTTTTTTCCATTGATTCAGACGGTTGGTGTGAGCAGGCGCGCAAGGTGCCGTCACCGCACCACAACGAGCGGGCCAGTGTGGACGATGTCTCCCTGCTGGTGGTACACGGTATCAGCCTGCCGCCAGGGGAGTTCGGCGGTCCCTGGATTGACGATCTCTTTCTGGGCCGGCTCGATCCGACCGTGCATCCCTATTTCGCCGGCATTCATCAGCTGCGGGTCTCGGCCCACTGCCTGATCCGGCGGGACGGTGAGTTGGTGCAATACGTACCGTTTGGCGCACGCGCCTGGCATGCCGGGATATCGAACTGGGAGGGGAGAGAGGCCTGCAACGATTTTTCCATCGGCATCGAGCTGGAGGGGACCGACGAGCAGCCCTACAGCGATGCGCAATATGAGGTGCTGTCGGGGCTCAGCCGAACCATATCTCGCCATTATCCTGCCATTACTGCGCAACGGATTGTCGGCCATTGTGATATCGCCCCCGGGCGCAAGACGGATCCGGGTGACAGTTTCGAATGGCAGCGCTATCGGCAAATGCTCAACTTTAAGTAAATATTCTAAAGATAAGTTAGTGTTTTTAAAATCAATGGCTTGCCTTTGTGGCAGGCCATTTTTTCCTGCTGTTGATCAAATGTTGCCTGTGAGCCAGCTCAAAAATATTGGTCAGACCAATTTCTATGAGCTAAATCATAAATCCCTCTTTTTACCCCTTAAGTGGCAAGGGTGAACCTTGATTCAGATCATCTTTTGGGTGGACTTTTTCCAAGCCCTCTGCTAATTTTCGCCCCATTCATGAAATTGGTAATACCAATTTAACAAAGTAGCCTCATGCCCTATCTCAAGATTACTCAACCCAAGCTGGCCGACGCCATTGTCGCCGAGTTGGAACAGATGATTCTGGAAGGCAGTTTGCAACCGGGCCAGAAGTTGCCGCCCGAGCGGGAACTCGCCATCCAGTTTCAGGTATCGCGCCCCTCCCTGCGCGAAGCCATCCAGCGCCTGGAAGCCAGAGGACTCTTGTATCGCCGTCAGGGCGGTGGCACTTACGTACAAAATGCCTTGAGCAAGGGGATCGCCGATCCCCTGTTCGAGCTGCTCAGCACCCACCCGGAAGCCCAGTATGACCTGCTGGAGTTTCGTCACGCGCTGGAAGGCATCTGTGCCTACTATGCTGCGTTGCGGGGAACCGATGCCGACTTCGAGCGGATACGCAATGCGCAGTCCGCCATCGAGGAAGCCGGCCAGCAAGGTTCGCTGGTCACCGAATCCGCCGCCGTTACCCAGTTTTATCTGGCGGTGGCCGAGGCGTCCCACAACGTGGTGCTGCTGCACCTGTTGCGGGCCATGGGCCCCATGCTTGAGCAGAACATTTTACGCAATAACGAAATTTTGAATCGCCGTCCGGGAGTGGTAGCCAAGATACGTCGCCATCGTGCGCATCTGATCGAGGCTATCCTGTCGGGGGCTCCGGAGCGGGCCAGGGCTGCTTGTCATGAGCACCTGGCCTTTATCGAGGACACCTTGTTGGATATGCAGAGGGAAGACAGCCGGATCCAGCGATCCATGCGTCGGATCCGTCAGCAGGAAAACTAATCCCACAAGGCTTTATTGTCGAATGCTTGCGCCCTTCGCCGTGCAATGCCGTGCAATCACAACAAAATAGGAACCAGCCATGTCTGATATCCTGAAGAACGATGTGGACCCGATAGAAACGCTGGAGTGGCTTGCCTCTCTGGAATCCCTGCTGCGTGAAGAGGGTCCGCAACGCGCTCAGTTCATTCTTGAACAACTGGCCGAGAAAGCCCGCGTGAGCGGTGTGGACGTGGCTGCCAAGGCGAATCGCGACTACATCAACACCATCCCGTCCAGTGACGAACCGGCTTATCCGGGCGATCTGGAGATGGAGCGTCGCATCCGCGCCATCATCCGCTGGAACGCCATGATGATAGTGCTGCGCGCCTCCAAGAAAGACCTGGACCTCGGTGGTCACATGTCTTCCTTCGCTTCCTCTGCGACCATCTACGAAGTTTGCTACAACCACTTCTTCCGCGCTCGCAGCGAGAAGGACGGTGGTGATCTGGTTTACTTCCAGGGTCACATTTCCCCGGGCATCTACGCCCGTGCGTTCGCTGAAGGTCGTCTGACCGAAGATCAGCTGGACAACTTCCGTCAGGAAGTGGACGGCAAGGGTATCCCTTCCTATCCGCACCCGAAACTGATGCCGGACTTCTGGCAGTTCCCGACCGTTTCCATGGGTCTGGGCCCCATCGCCGCCATCTATCAGGCTCGCTTCCTGAAGTACCTGACCGACCGTGGCATCAAGGATTGCTCCGAGCAGACCGTTTACGCCTTCCTGGGTGACGGTGAGATGGACGAGCCGGAAGCCAAGGGTGCCCTGACCGTTGCCGTGCGTGAAAAGCTCGACAACCTGGTCTTCGTGGTCAACTGCAACCTGCAGCGTCTGGACGGTCCGGTCGTAGGTAACGGCAAGGTCATCAACGAGCTGGAAGGCCTGTTCGCAGGTGCCGGCTGGGATGTCACCAAGGTTATCTGGGGTCGCAAGTGGGATGATCTGCTGAAGAAAGACACGTCCGGCAAGCTGATCCAGCTGATGAACGAAACCGTGGACGGCGACTATCAGACCATGAAGTCCCGCGATGGCGGCTACGTGCGTGAGCACTTCTTCAACCGTTACCCGGAAACCGCCGCGCTGGTCAAAGACATGACCGACGAGGAGATCTTTGCCCTGAACCGCGGTGGTCACGATCCCCGTAAACTGTTTGCCGCTTTCTCCAAAGCTGCAGCGACCAAGGGCAAGCCGACTGTCATCCTGGCCAAGACCATCAAGGGTTACGGCATGGGCGAAGCGGCCGAAGGCAAGAACATTGCCCACCAGGTCAAGAAGATGGATCTGGGCTCTGTGCGTCACCTGCGCGATCGTTTCAGCCTGCCGGTCACCGACGAGCAGCTGGAAAACCTGCCGTACCTGAAGATCGAAGAGGGTACCGAAGAGCACAAATACCTGCACGCCCGCCGTGCCGCGCTGAAGGGCTATGTACCGACCCGTCTGCGTGAGACCACCACCAAGCTGGACATTCCGGCGCTGGAGACCTTTGGTCCCCTGCTGGGCGAGCAGGCCCGCGAGATCTCCACCACAATGGCGTTCGTGCGTTCCCTGAATGTGCTGCTGAAAGACAAGTCCATCGGCAAGCGCATAGTCCCGATCCTGGCTGACGAAGCCCGTACCTTCGGTATGGAAGGTCTGTTCCGCCAGATCGGCATCTACAGCCCGCACGGTCAGCAGTACACCCCGCAAGACCGCGACATCGTCTCCTACTACAAGGAAGACAAGCAGGGTCAGGTTCTGCAAGACGGTATCAACGAGCTGGGCGCCATGTCCTCCTGGCTGGCTGCTGCGACCTCTTACAGCACCAACGATTGCCCGATGATCCCGTTCTACATCTACTACTCCATGTTCGGCTTCCAGCGCGTCGGCGACATGGCGTGGGCAGCCGGTGACCAGCAAGCCCGTGGCTTCCTGCTGGGCGCGACCTCGGGTCGTACCACCCTTAACGGTGAAGGTCTGCAGCACGAAGATGGTCACAGCCATATCCTGGCGAACACCATCCCGAACTGCATCTCCTATGACCCGTCCTACGCCTATGAAGTAGCAGTTATCGTCCAGGACGGCCTGCGTCGCATGTACGGTGAGAAGCCGGAGAACGTCTTCTACTACATCACTACCCTGAACGAAAACTATGCCATGCCGGCCATGCCGGAAGGTGCAGAAGAGGGCATTCGCAAGGGTATCTACAAGCTGGAAACCGTTGCCGGCACCAAGGGCAAGGTACAGCTGCTGGGTTGTGGTTCTATCTTGGGTCATGTGCGCACCGCCGCCCAGATCCTGGCCAGCGAATACGGCGTGGGTTCCGACGTGTTCAGCGTCACCTCCTTCAACGAACTGGCCCGTGACGGTCAGGACGTGGATCGCTGGAACATGCTGCACCCGACCGCCGAGGCTCGCGTACCCTACATCGCGACCGTACTGGGTTCCGAAGCCACCATAGCCGCGACCGACTACATGAAGTCCTTCGCTGATCAGGTGCGTGCCTTCGTACCGACCGAGCACTACCGTGTGCTGGGTACCGACGGTTACGGCCGTTCCGACAGCCGTGCCAACCTGCGTCGTCACTTCGAAGTGAACGAATTCTACGTGGTAGTTGCTGCCCTGACTGAACTGGCCAAGCGCGGCGAGATCGACAAGCAGGTTGTGGCTGACGCCATCGCCAAGTACGGCATCGATGCCGACAAGGTCAACCCGCTGTACGCGTAAGAGGATCGAGTGCAGTGCCGGGACACATTGCCCGGCACTGCCTTGCAAAGGTTAACGCGACAGACGCGTAAGAGGATAAAGCACTATGTCCAAACAGATTATGGTTCCGGATATCGGCGCCGATGAAGTTGAAGTCACCGAGATCATGGTGGCCGTGGGTGACAAGGTCGAACTCGACCAGTCCCTGATTGCTGTGGAAGGTGACAAAGCCTCCATGGAAGTACCGGCACCGGCTGCCGGTATCGTCAAAGAGATCCTGATCAAGGTGGGTGACAAGGTTGCCACCGGTTCCCAGATCATGATCTTCGAAGCGGAAGGCGCTGCTGCGCCGGCGCCTGCCCAGGTTGCCGCCCCGGTTGCTGCTGCCGCTCCCGCCGCCCCTGTCGCCGCCGCGCGCAAAGATGTGCACGTACCGGACATAGGTGACGACGAAGTGGACGTGACCGAAATCATGGTTGCCGTGGGCGACATGGTTGAAGCCGACCAGTCCATCATTGCCGTGGAAGGTGACAAGGCCTCCATGGAAGTGCCGGCACCGTTCGCGGGTCGCGTGGTCGAGATCAAGGTTGCCGCTGGCGCCAAGGTGTCTACCGGTTCTCTGGTGATGGTATTTGAAGTGGCGGGCGCTGCTCCTGCCGCCGTTGCTGCGCCGGTTGAGACAGCTGCTCCCGTGGCTGCTGCCCCTGTGGCCGCTGCTGCCAAAGAGGTCAATGTACCTGACATCGGCGGTGACGAAGTCGAAGTGACCGAGATCATGGTCGCCGTGGGTGACAAGGTCGAAGCCGACCAGTCCCTGATCGCCGTGGAAGGTGACAAGGCCTCCATGGAAGTGCCTGCACCGTTCGCCGGCATCGTCAAAGAAATCAAGGTGAAGGCGGGTGACAAGGTCTCCACCGGTTCCCTGATCATGGTATTCGAAGTGGCAGGTGCTGCTCCGGCCGCTGCCGCTCCGATTGCCCAAGCCGCCGCCCCGGTCGCTGCTGCCCCTGTTGCCGCGGCTCCGGTACCGGTTGCCCAGGCTGCTGTTTCTTCCGACTTCGTTGCCAATGACGCTTACGTACACGCCGCCCCGGCCGTACGTCGTCTGGCCCGTGAGTTCGGTATCAACCTGGCCAAGGTGAAGGCCTCCGGTCGCAAGGGTCGCATCGTCAAAGAAGACGTGCAGGCCTATGTGAAGGATGCGGTCAAGCGTGCCGAGTCCGCCCCGGCAGCCGGTACCGGCACTGGCAACGGCATGAGTGTCCTGCCATGGCCCAAGGTTGACTTCAGCAAGTTCGGCCCGGTCGAAGAGCTGGAATTGACCCGGATCCAGAAGATCTCCGGTCCTGCCCTGCATCGCAACTGGGCTATGATCCCGCACGTCACCCAGTTCGACGAAGCCGATACCACCGAGCTGGAAGCGTTCCGCAAAGAGCAGAACGCGATGCTCGAGAAGCAGAAGTCGGACGTGAAGATCACCCCGCTGGTGTTCATCCTGAAAGCCGCCGCCAAAGCCCTGGAAGCACACCCACGCTTCTGCAGCGCCCTGTCCGAAGACGGCAGCAAGCTGATCATGAAGAAGTACATTCATATCGGTGTGGCGGTAGACACTCCGGGGGGCCTGGTGGTTCCTGTGGTGCGTGACGTCAACAAAAAGGGCATCTACGAGCTGTCTCGCGATCTGGCCGAGATCTCCAAGAAGGCCCGTGCCGGCAAGCTGACCGCTGCCGACATGCAGGGCGGTTGCTTCACCATCTCCAGCCTGGGTGGCATCGGCGGTACCAGCTTTACCCCGATCGTCAACGCGCCGGAAGTGGCCATCCTCGGTGTTTCCAAGTCCGAGATGAAGCCGAAGTGGAATGGCAAGGAGTTCGTGCCTCGCCTGATGCTGCCGCTGGCCCTGAGCTATGACCACAGAGTCATAGACGGTGCTGACGGAGCCCGCTTCGTCACCACCTTGAGTGGCGTGTTGTCCGACATTCGTCGATTGGTCCTGTAAGTGAGAGGGCGGGCCCAGAGCCTGCCCTTTTTACTTCTCATTTCATTAACAGGATTGTAAACTTGCCCCGTTTTTTCACGGTTGCAGCCGCCTTGTTTGGCATTGAGTTGGCATAAGACTGCGCCGTCCGGGGATATATAAGAACGACAAAGAGGTCATGATGAGTAAAGAAATCAAAACTCGGGTCGTAGTACTGGGTGCTGGCCCTGCCGGTTATTCCGCTGCTTTCCGTGCCGCCGATCTGGGTCTGGATACCATTATCGTCGAGCGTTACTCCACCCTGGGTGGCGTCTGCCTGAACGTGGGTTGTATCCCGTCCAAGGCACTGCTGCACGTCGCCAAAGTCATTGAAGAAGCCAAGGCACTGTCCGAACACGGCATCATCTTCGGTGCCCCGCAGACCGACATCGACAAGGTTCGCCTGTGGAAAGAGAAGGTCATCAACCAGTTGACCGGCGGTCTGGCTGGCATGGCCAAGATGCGTAAAGTTCAGGTGGTCAACGGTTTCGGCAAGTTTACCGGTCCGAACACCCTCGAAGTAGACGGTGCCGACGGCAAGACGACAGTGACCTTCGATAACGCCATCATAGCGGCCGGTTCCCGTCCGGTGAAACTGCCCTTCATCCCCCATGATGACCCGCGCGTATGGGATTCAACCGATGCGCTGGAACTGACTTCCGTACCAGGCAAGCTGCTGGTGATCGGCGGTGGCATCATAGGTCTGGAGATGGGTACCGTTTACTCCTCCCTGGGTTCCGAGATCGACGTGGTGGAATTTGCCGACCAGCTGGTACCGGCTGCCGACAAAGACATCGTCAAGATCTACACCAAGCGCGTTGCCAAGAAATTCAACATCATGCTGGAGACCAAGGTCACCGCAGTTGAAGCTCGTGCAGACGGCCTGTACGTCTCCTACGAAGGCAAGCACGCTCCCGCCGAGCCGGTACGTTACGACAACGTGCTGGTTGCCGTAGGCCGTGTGCCGAATGGCAAGCTGATGGATGCCGAGAAGGCCGGCGTTGCCGTGACCGAGCGCGGTTTCATCGAAGTGGACAAGCAGCTGCGTACCAACGTCGCTCACATCCACGCCATCGGTGACATCGTCGGTCAACCTATGCTGGCTCACAAGGGTGTTCATGAAGGCCACGTTGCGGCCGAAGTGATCGCCGGCAAGAAGCACTACTTCGACCCGAAAGTGATCCCGTCCATCGCCTATACCGAGCCAGAGATGGCCTGGGTTGGCCTGACCGAGAAGGAAGCCAAGCAACAGGGGCTGAACTTCGAAGTTGCCACCTTCCCGTGGGCGGCGTCCGGCCGTGCCATTGCCTCTGATTGCTCCGACGGCATGACCAAGCTGATCTTCGACAAGGAGAGCGGCCGCGTCATCGGTGGTGCCATTGTCGGTACCAACGGTGGTGAACTGCTGGGTGAAATCGGTCTGGCCATCGAAATGGGTGCTGACGCCGAAGACATAGCGCTGACCATCCACGCTCACCCGACTCTGCACGAGTCAGTGGGTCTGGCTGCAGAAGTGTTCGAAGGATCCATCACCGATCTGCCGAACGCCAAGGCCAAAAAGAAGAAGTAATTTTCTTCTTGCAGCCAACATGAAAAAAGCCGCTCTCAGGAGCGGCTTTTTTGTTTTTGATGAATAAAGAGATTTGTTCGGGGCCGATTGCTATGCTGAGGGCTGTTACTTCACGCGATGGATCCTGCGATGCAAACACCGGCCACTCCTGACAACGAACGCCTGCGCCTCGATGCGCTGCGCCGTATGGCCATTCTGGATACCTCTGCCGAAGAAAGATTCGACCGGATCACCCGTATGGCCCGCAACATGTTCGATGTGCCCATCTCGCTGGTGTCACTGGTGGATGAGGATCGGCAGTGGTTCAAATCCTGCTGTGGTTTGCCTGTGCCGGAGACGCCGCGGGACATCTCCTTCTGTGGTCATGCCATTTTCGGCGATGAGCTCTTCGTGGTGGAGGATGCGACCCGGGATCTGCGCTTCGCCGACAATCCGCTGGTATCCGGGGATCCCCACATACGTTTCTATGCGGGCAGCCCGCTGCAGATTGGGGAGGGGTACAAGCTGGGGACCCTGTGCATCATAGATCGCAAGCCGCGCCTGCTGGATGAGCGGCAGCGGGACTTGCTGACGGATCTGGCCGGCATGGTGGAGCGCGAACTGGTGGCGATCCAGCTGGCTACCATGGATGAGCTGACCGGCATCACCAACCGGCGCGGTTTCATGCTGCTGGCACACAAGTGTCTGCAACTCGCCCATCGTCAGGGGAGAGCGGCAACCCTGCTGTTTCTCGACCTCAACCGGTTCAAGGAGATCAACGACCGGCTGGGGCACGACGTCGGTGACGATGCCCTGCAACAGATGGCGTGTCTGATGTGTGGCGTTTTTCGGGATGCGGACATCTTTGCCCGACTGGGCGGGGACGAGTTTGCGGTATTGCTGCCGGGCACTGGGCCGGCAGAGGTGCCACGGGTGCTGGCACGGCTTGATGAGGCCCTGGCCGGGTTCAATCGGGAGAGCGGCAAACCCTATCGGCTGAGCTGCTCGGTCGGGGTGGGGCACTATGATGCACTCTCGTCACCGGCGCTGGATCTGCTGCTGCAACAGGCGGACAAACAGATGTATGATTGTAAAAAAGGGCGCTAGCAGCGCCCTTTTTTGGCTTGTCCAGGCGGACAGAAGGTGCCATACCCTCCGCGATCGCCATCACTGACCCGGATCCGGGTATCGTCCACGCTGACATCGGCACCGTGCACCCGCACAGGCCCGCTGCTGCAGGCGCAGAGCAGACTTCCCAGCAACATAGTCACAACCAGCTTGCCCATAATGCCTCCTGTTATTTCCCTGATTATGGGGCATTTTCAGGCAGGGGCGGAGGCGAGTTTGCGGGTGTGCGTCATGGCTTGCCGCTGATATGACGAGGAGCGCCGCGACGCTCCTCGTGTGAGGGGAAGAAGGGGTTACAGCCGGAAATTGCCCACCAGCTTGTCGAGCTCGCCGGAGAGTTGTTGCAGGCTGCGGCTGGCGTCGGTCAATTGGTGGGCTATGTCGGCAGTTTCCATGGTGAGCTGGTTGATGTCCTCCACGTTGCGATTGAGCTCGCCGACCACGCTCGACTGCTCTTCGGTGGCGGTGGCGACCTGGATGTTCATGTCGTTGATCTGGGTGATGTAAGCGGTGATCTGACCGAGTGCACCATTGGCCTCGTCGGCCTGGGTCACTACCGCCAGGCTCTGGCTGCGGCCCTGAGTCATGGCGCTGACAGCACGGGCGCTCTGATCCTGAAGCCGGTTGATCATGCCCTGAATTTCGGCGGTGGAGGCGGCAGAGCGGTTGGCGAGGTTGCGTACCTCGTCGGCCACCACGGCGAAGCCACGGCCCTGTTCACCGGCGCGGGCCGCCTCGATGGCGGCGTTGAGGGCCAGCAGGTTGGTTTGCTCCGAGATGCTGCGAATGGTCTCCAGGATGCTGCCGATGGAGTCGGTCTGCGTCGCCAGCGACTCTATCACGCCCGCCACCTGTGCAATCTCGTCGGAAAGACCGACTATGCCGTGGCGGGCCTGGGCCACCACGCCAGCGCCCGCTTCAGCCTGGTCGTTGGCCTGTCTGGCCACCTCGGCGGCTTGCGAGGCGTTGCCCGCTATCTCGCTCACGGTTGCGCCCATCTCGTGGATGGCGGTGGCCACCTGTACTGTGCGGTCACGCTGGGCGGTGCAGTTTTGCTGGGTCAGCTGCGCCTTGTTGGCCACTTCGTCGGCGGTGGCGGCGAGCTGGTGGGAGTTTCTGGCGACCTGCTCGATGGCGCTGTGGATCTTGCTGACGAAGTGGTTGAAGCTCTCCGTGATCTCCGCCAGCTCGTCGTTGCCAGTGAGCTTGGCGCGGGAGTCCAGCGCCAGATGCTCGGCGGCATAGCCGATGTACTGTTGCAGGAAGCCGACCCGACGCTTGAGGTTGATCAGGATGAGCACCGAGACCAGCAGCGAGATGAGGATGGCGCCGCTGATGATGGTGATCATCTGCATTCGTCCACTGGCATAGCTCTGCTCACCGCGCTGATGACGCTGCTGTGCTTGCTGGATCAGGCCATCGAGCAGGGTGTTGGCATCCTTGCGCATGGTGCCATAGGTGACCGTATAGCGATCCCGATAGATGCCTCTCGCCGCTTCCATGTCCCCTTTTTCCAGTGCCTGCAGCATGGGGTTCAGCTCGTTGCGCTCCATTCCTTCAAACTGGCTCAGCAATTTTTGCGCATCTGCTCTGGCCGCCGGATCCGTCTGGGCGGTTACCGCCTGCTGCATGGCCTGACGCATCTCGGGAATGTCCTCGTCACGGGCATCCTTGACCCGGCTGAGTACGCCCCGTTCATCCTTGAGGGAGGTATCTTGCAGCAGCATCATGTCGATCCCCACCCGCATGCGGGGGATGCGTGATACCACTTCCGCCATGGCGCGCATGGGGGTGGCCGTGTTCTGGTAGAGCTCGGTGGATTGCTGCTGGATGGAGCCCATGCTTCTCAGGCTGGCGCCACCCACGAGCAAGAGGGCAAGACAGGGCACTGTGACAGCCAGGATCAGCTGCAATTTGAGCGTCAGTTTACCTTCTAGCAAGGGAGTGCTCCTTCATGGCGGGCCATGATGTGGTCGATGAGGGTTGTTGCCAGTATAGATATGAATTGGCCGCCTCCCGGGCAAAGGCACGGGGAATGGGCCGCAAGCCGCATAAAAAAGGAGCGCCATGGCGCTCCTTTTTAGGTGTGACTCCCGACGCCGCTTACAGGCGGAAGTTGCCGACCAGCTTGTCCAGCTCGCCTGAGAGTTGTTGCAGGCTGCGGCTCGACTCGGTCAGTTGGTGGGCTATGTCGGCCGTCTCCATGGTGAGCTGGTTGATGTCTTCCACGTTGCGATTGATCTCGCCCACCACGCTGGATTGTTCCTCGGTAGCGGTGGCGACCTGGATGTTCATGTCACTGATCTGGGTTATGTGGGCCGTGATATGGCCAAGGGCGGCATTGGCTTCGTCAGCCTGGGCCACCACTTCCAGACTCTGGTTGCGACCCTGGGCCATGGCACTGACCGCGCGGGCGCTTTGCTCCTGCAGCCGGTTGATCATGCCCTGGATCTCGGCGGTGGAGGCGGCGGAGCGGCTCGCCAGATTGCGTACCTCGTCGGCTACCACGGCAAAGCCCCGGCCCTGTTCACCGGCCCGTGCCGCCTCGATGGCGGCGTTCAGTGCCAGCAGATTGGTCTGCTCCGAGATGCTGCGGATGGTGTCGAGTATGCTGCCGATGGAGTCGGTCTGGTTGGCCAGGGATTCAATGACACCGGCGACCTGCTCAATTTCGCTGGAGAGACCGACGATGCCGTGGCGGGCCTGGGCGACGACGACAGCACCCGCATCCGCCTGCTCGTTGGCCTGTCTGGCGACGTCTGCCGCCAGGGAGGCGTTGCCGGCGATCTCGCCTACTGTCGCCCCCATCTCGTGAATGGCTGTCGCCACCTGGACGGTACGGTCGCGCTGGGCGGTACAGTTGTGCTGGGTCAGCTGCGCCTTGCTGGCCACCTCGTTGGCGGTAGCGGCCAGTTGGCGGGAGTTGCTGGCGACCTGCTCGATGGAGCCGTGGATCTTGGCCACGAAGTTGTTGAAGCCGGTGGCAACCTGGGTCAGCTCATCGTGGCCTTCTACTTTAAGGCGCTGGGTGAGATCGCCATCGCCACTGCCCAGTTCACGGAACAGACGGGCCAGCTCGTTGAGCGGGCGGCTGACGGAACCGGCCAGCAGCATGCCGAGCAAGCCCATGCCGGCGGCGATGGCCAGGCTCACCAGCACAATGTGCAGTCGTGCCTTGTCCAGCTCGGCATAGATCTCGGCTTCCGGCACCTGGGCCACCAGATACCAGTCGAGCATGGGGATGTAGCTGGTGGCCAGTATCACGGCCTGGCCATCGACCTCGGCCTGGGTGGCGGCGAACGCTTGCTTGGTCAGAAGGTTGGCTGTGGTGCCGCTGGCCAGTCGGGTCAGGTTGTCCCGATCGATGCGGGCGGCATCCGGGTGCAGCTTCACCTTGCCGCTGCCATCTGTCATGAACACGAAGCCGCTGTCACCGATCCGGAAGTTGGCGAGCATGCTGACCATGCTGTCGAGGGACTTGGCGAGCCCCGCCAGACCGCGGCCGTTGAGCTGCTGGAAGTTGACGAACAGCTTCACCTCGCCATTGGTCTCGCGAAAGATGCTGAGCATCAGGTCTTGCGGGCTCTTGGTATAGCCGTAGAACCAGGCGTCCTGCTCAGGGGTCAGGTTGCGCAGGAAGCCATCCTGGTTGTAGTAGGCCGCGCTCTGCCGATCGGCGAAGGAGGCGGTCACCAAATCATACTGGGCCGTCATGTCCTTGAGCTGATCGATGAGGATGGACTCCTGCTCCTTGGGCATGCCGCGGGCGACCCAGTCCAGCACGAAGCGGTCGTTGGCCAGCTGTCTGGCGGCATTGGCGACCGAAGTCAGATCCTTCTCGATCTCCTTGCCGATACGCTGGGTCAGGTTGGGCAGCTCCTGCTCGAACATGCGGGTTTCGATCAGTTGTTGCGCCGAGCGCTGGCTGAAGTAACCCACCAGCAGGCAGGAGAGCACCACGGCCAGGGTGACGGTGGCCAGAATTTTCTGTTTGAGTGTCAGGCGTGCAAGCATGGGAGTGACTCAGAAGTGTGGAGACGGGATTGAGCACATATTAACGGCAGTGTGGTGATGCCCTTGAGGGGCTAACCGGTTTTATTGATGGATTGCGTTTGCGCTCACAGGGGCGCGCTGGTGCAGCTCCGGTTTATCAACGAACAGCGCCTCCATCGCAGCCCTATATTGCTGTCGTGGCTGTTGCGGTTAGATTTTCGCACTTTATAGTAAGCGTCACTGCTTACTTGGCTCGCACTGGATTCAATGGAAAATCATATGCGCATCTTTCGTCGGGGATGGACCCACCTGTTTCTGATTTTGCTGGCAGGCTTGCCACTCATGGCGGCGGCCCAGTCCGAACGGCCCAGGATTGCCCTGGTGCTGAGCGGTGGCGGTGCCAAGGGGTCGGCTCATATCGGCATCCTCAAGGTGCTGGAGGAGAAGCGCATTCCGGTGGATATCATAGTGGGCACCAGCATGGGCTCCTACGTGGCGGGCATGTACGCCATGGGGCTCAGCGCAGAGGAGGTGGAGCGCACCACCCTGGCCATCGACTGGAACAAGGGATATCAGGACAAGGTCGGTCGGGACGAGCTATCCCTGCGCAAGAAGCAGCAGAGCGAGAAGTATCAGCTGCGCACCGATATCGGTGTCAACGGTGACGCTGTCCAGTTTCCGGATGGATTCTTCCAGGGCCAGTCCATGGCCAGCCTGCTGCGCCACGCCACGTCCAACCTGCCGGCCCAGAAGAGCTTCGACGACCTGCCCATCCCCTATCGCGCCGTGGCAACCGACATGGAGACTGTGACGCCCTTCGTACTGGAGGGGGGCAGCCTTGCCAAGGCGATGCAGGCATCCATGTCCATTCCCGGCGCCCTCAAGCCAGTGGAGTGGGAGGGACATATCCTGGCCGACGGCGGTACTGTCAACAACATGCCGGTGGACGTGGCCAAGGGGATGGGAGCCGACGTTGTGATAGCCGTGGATATCGGTGCCAGGTTGCGCACCCGGGAATCCCTCAAGTCCGGCCTCGCCATGATAGATCAGCTCACCACCTACATGACCCAGGTCGGCACCGACAAGCAGAGGGCGCTGCTGGGGCCGCAAGATATTCTGCTGACCCCTGAATTTGGCAACATGGGCATCGCCGACTTTTCCCTGATGCCGGAGGGGATCAAGCAAGGGGAGGCGGTGGCCAACCGCGCCGCTACCCAGCTCGATGCGCTCTCCCTCTCGCCCAGGGAGTACGCCGTCTATCGCAACCAGAAGTTGAGCCGCCGTGCCGAGCGCAGCGGTCAGCCTGCCTACTACATCGACAAGGTGGAGATCCTCAACAAGTCACGCCTTTCCGACGAGACGGTGCGCGCCATGTTGAAGGTGAAACCCGACAAGATACAGACCAATGAAAGTCTGGAGGCGGGCATTCGCCGCCTCTACGCACTGGAGTCGTTTGACCGCATCACCTATGAGGTGGAAGAGCGCGACGGAGAGAACGTGCTGGTGGTGGATGCCAGCGAGAAAAACTGGGGGCCGGGCTACCTCAACTTCCAGTTTGGCTTCTCCGACGACTTCGAGAGCAGCTCCAACTACAACGTCGGCATGTCCTACACACTCACCAACTTGAATGAGTGGGGCGCCGAGTGGCTGACTGAGGCCTCCCTGGGCACCGCCAAGCACCTCAAGACCGACTTCTATTCGCCGCTGGAGCCTTCCCAGACCTTCTACGGCGAGGCGAGCCTGGCCTATGACAAGACCCAGCGCCGGATTTTCATCCCTGAAGACCCGAACGGTGCTAATGATGTGAGCTATATCGACTCCGAATACAGCTTCACCAGCGCCGATTTGGCGGTGGGCTGGAATCGGCAACCCTGGAGTCGCCTCTCGCTGGGGCTGGAGGGAAAGGTCGGCAGTATAGATATCCGCAACGTGAAAGGCGCAGACACGGATGCCTCCTCCTGGGGCCCTTATGTCCGCTTCGAGCACGATACCCTCGACAGCCGCTACTTCCCCTATCAGGGTGTCTACTGGAACATCAAGGGGGGATACTCCACCGTCCGGCTCGATGACGTCGACGAGATAAATGATCGCTATGAAGGGATCAATTACCACCTGGCGATGATCAAGCCCTGGTCCTGGGACAGGCACAGCCTGAACCTGCTGCTGGAAGGGGGCGGCTCCACCTCGCAGGAAGAGTATCCGCTGTTCGTGCAGGATCTGGGGGGGCTGTTCCGTATGTCCGGTTTCCAGCGCTACCAGCTCAGCGGTCGCTACAGTCTGTTTGGCGGGCTGCGCTACATCTATCGGGTGGTCGACAACGACTTTGGTGCGCTGCGGGCGCCGCTCTATCTGGGGGGCTCCCTCGAGCAAGGAGGGGTGTGGGACAAGGGGGAAGACATCAGTATCGAGAGCTCCTACACCGGAGGATCCGTCTACGTGGGGATAGAGAGCTTCCTCGGCCCCATCTTCCTCGGTTATGGCATTGCGGAGGGAGGCAACAACATGTTCTATCTGCAATTGGGCACCACATTCGAATAACGGCCAAATGATGCCTTTTTGTTAACTTATTTTTTGCCTGGTTTTTATGTGGCGACAAAATGTGAGCAAGTTTAATTGGTTAGCTTGCCTTGTTGAATATCTGTACAGGGTTTGGATTTTAATTACTCGTTAAAACTTATATAGTGAGGGGCACCCTACGGGTGTCCCGCAAGGACGATCGCCGCGAGCCTGGGCGAACCCCAAAAAAAGACCAAAGAGGAATTAGTCGTGCTTGAAACATACCGTAAACACGTCGCAGAACGTGCCGCCGAGGGCGTGGTTGCCAAACCTCTGGATGCAGAGCAGGTCGCCGCCCTGGTTGAACTGATCAAGAACCCGCCCGCTGGCGAAGAAGACTTTCTGAAAGAGCTGTTATCCTCCCGAATTCCACCAGGTGTTGATGAAGCGGCTTATGTCAAAGCCGGTTTCCTCACCGCCATCGCCAAGGGCGAAGCCCATTCTCCCATCCTGACCGCGGCACAAGCCGTTGAGCTGCTGGGCACCATGCAGGGTGGTTACAACATTCAGCCGCTGATCGACCTGCTGGACCATGCCACCCTGGCCCCTCTTGCTGCCAAGGGTCTGTCTCACACCCTGTTGATGTTTGACTCCTTCCACGACGTGGAAGAGAAGGCCAAGGCGGGCAATGCTCACGCCAAGCAGGTGATGCAATCCTGGGCCGATGCCGAGTGGTTCCTCTCTCGTCCCGAGCTGGCCGAGAAGATCACTGTGACCGTGTTCAAGGTGACCGGTGAAACCAACACTGATGATTTGTCCCCTGCGCCGGACGCCTGGTCCCGTCCCGATATTCCGCTCCATGCCCTGGCCATGCTGAAAAATGCCCGCCCCGGCATCACTCCGGACAATGACGGCACCGTCGGCCCCATCAAGACCATAGATGCCCTGAAAGAGAAGGGTTTCCCGCTGGCGTATGTCGGCGACGTGGTCGGTACCGGCTCTTCCCGTAAATCTGCCACCAACTCTGTGCTCTGGTTCATGGGTGACGACATTCCGTTCGTGCCGAACAAGCGCGCCGGCGGTGTCTGCCTCGGCGGCAAGATTGCCCCCATCTTCTTCAACACCATGGAAGATGCGGGCGCCCTGCCCATCGAAGTGGATGTCTCCAAGCTGGAGATGGGCGATGTCATCGACATCTACCCCTTTGGCGGCAAGATCTGCAAGCACGGCACCGATCAGGTGCTGGCCCAGTTTGAACTGAAAACCGACGTGCTGATCGACGAAGTGCGCGCCGGTGGCCGTATTCCGCTGATCATAGGTCGCGGCCTGACCGATAAGGCCCGCGAAGCCATGGGCCTGCCGTTCTCCACCGTATTCCGTCGTCCTGTGCCTGTGGCCGATACCGGCAAGGGTTACACCCTGGCCCAGAAAATGGTGGGCAAGGCGTGTGGCGTGCAGGGCATTCGTCCGGGCACCTACTGCGAGCCCAGAATGACCACGGTCGGCTCCCAGGACACCACGGGCCCCATGACCCGCGATGAGCTCAAGGATCTGGCTTGCCTCGGCTTCTCCGCCGATCTGACCATGCAGTCCTTCTGCCACACAGCCGCCTATCCCAAGCCCATCGACGTGCAGACTCACCACACTCTGCCGGACTTCATCATGAATCGCGGTGGTGTGAGCTTGCGTCCGGGTGATGGCGTCATCCACTCCTGGCTGAACCGCATGTTGCTGCCGGATACCGTCGGTACCGGTGGTGACTCCCACACCCGTTTCCCCATCGGTATCTCCTTCCCGGCGGGCTCCGGTCTGGTGGCCTTTGCCGCCGCGACTGGCGTAATGCCGCTGGACATGCCGGAATCCGTGCTGGTGCGCTTCAAGGGCGAACTGCAACCGGGCATCACCTTGCGTGATCTGGTTCATGCCATCCCTTATGCCGCCATCCAGAAAGGGCTGCTGACCGTCGAGAAAGCGGGCAAGAAGAACATCTTCTCCGGCCGCATCCTCGAAATTGAAGGTCTGCCGACCCTGAAGGTGGAGCAGGCGTTCGAGCTGGCTGACGCCAGTGCCGAGCGTTCCGCGGCCGGTTGCACCATCAAGCTGGATCAGGCGCCGATCACCGAGTACCTCAAGTCCAACATCGTCATGCTGAAATGGATGTTGTCCGAAGGCTACGGCGACCCGCGCACCATCACCCGCCGTATCCGGGGGATGGAGGAGTGGCTGGCCAAGCCTGTCCTGCTGGAAGCGGACAAGGATGCCGAGTATGCCGAAATCATCGAGATCGATCTGGCCACCATCAAGGAGCCCATCCTGTGTGCGCCGAACGATCCGGACGATGCCCGTTTGCTGAGCGACGTGGCTGGCAGCAAGATCGATGAAGTCTTCATCGGTTCCTGCATGACCAACATCGGCCACTTCCGTGCCGCCGGTAAATTGCTCGAGAAGTATCAGGGCGAACTGCCGACCCGCATGTGGATTGCACCGCCCACCAAGATGGACAAGGATCAGCTGACCGAAGAGGGCTACTACGGCATTTTCGGTCGCGTCGGTGCTCGCATCGAGATCCCGGGTTGTTCCCTGTGCATGGGCAACCAGGCGCGCGTGGCGGAAGGGGCTTCTGTGGTCTCTACCTCCACCCGCAACTTCCCGAACCGTCTGGGTAAAGGTGCCAACGTCTACCTGGCCTCTGCCGAGCTGGCTGCCGTTGCCGCCATCCTTGGCAAGATCCCGACCGTTGCCGAGTATCTGCAGTACGCCAAGACCCTGGATGCCACTGCGGCCGATACCTATCGCTACCTCAACTTCAACGAGATCGCCTCCTACACCAAGAAGGCCGATGCAGTGATCCTGCAACAAGCGGTATAAGATTCCGGCATTCGCCGTCATCTGATGCAAAAGAGCCCCGGCAGTGTCGGGGCTCTTTTTATTGGGTAACAGGGCTGCATACGATGCATACAGACACAAATATTTATTCAGGATAAGTGGTTCGGATGGCAAGCTGAGGTAAGCTGCATCCCTCCTTTTGTCCTGCATTGCCAGAGAGAAGAGAGGGAGATCCCCGCGGCAGTCACTGCGGGAAAACAGGGGGAAAGCCCGGTCAGCGCAAACTGGTGGGGCTTGTCGTCATAACCACATTGCCGTTTGCCTGATGCTCACCTGATTCGGGCTGGCGGGCCGTTTCTTTGGATGAATCGGTTATGCATTTTTTTTATATCGATCTCTCCCGCCGCTGGCTTCGGCTCTGCTGCGCTCTCATGGTGTTCATCCTGCCGCTGCTGGTGGGAGGATGGGCAACGCACAAAAGCTATATGGAGGAGCTGGAGTCCGGTTCCGCCGCCGCCGCCCACAAGGCGATGACGCTCATGGAAAACATGCTGGATCACGCCGAGCGAGCCAATCGTCAGGTGCTGCCGCTGGTGGGCGCGCCTTGTGACGAGATCAATTTCCAGCTGCGTGAGCAGGTCGCACTGGTGCCTTTTGTTCGCTCGGTCAACCTGGTCAAGGAGGGGATGCTGTACTGCACCTCCCTGTTTGGCTCTGTGCGTGAGGTCGATGATGCCAGCCCCTATATAGCGCGCAAGTTGCTGCTGATGCGTGGCAATCAGGTGCGGGCCAATCATCCCTTGCTGATAGTGCGCAGTGAGCAGGGAAGAAATGCAGCCTTGAGCGCTATCGATGGGGAATACCTGAGCGTCATGCTGACCCTGAGCCATCACGCCGGCAATCTCTTCATGCAGGTGGGCAGCACCTGGTTTGATGAAGCAGGCCACTATCTGGACAAGGCCCCCGACCTGCATGCTCTGGCCAGAACCGAGCTGACTTCACCACATTACCCCTTCTCCATTCATGCCGGTTACGTGACCCTGGCTTACTGGCATTCGCTGTGGGATCACAAATCTCTGATCCTCTCTCTGCTGTGCGGTCTCTCGTTAGCCTTTGCACTGCTGGTATGGTGGCTGCTGGGCCGCCCGGGTTCCCCGGTCGGTGAGTTGCGCAGAGCGCTGCGGGCCAAGGAGTTCGAACCCTATCTGCAACCTCTGGTTACCACGAGTGACACCAGGTTGATGGGGGTGGAAGTGCTGATGCGCTGGCAGCATCCCAATTCAGGTCTTATCCGTCCCGACCTCTTTATTCCCCAGGCGGAGGAGTCCGGGCTGATAGTGCCCATGACGACCCTGATCATGAAGAAGGTGGCCCAGGTGTTGAGCCGGGAGCAGGCACGCCTGCCCGATGGCTTTCACATCAGTTTCAATATCAGCGCGGCCCACTGTCGCGACCTGGCTCTGCTGCAGGAGTGCCGCACTTTTCTGGCGCAGTTTGCCCCCGGCAAGATAGTGCTGGTGCTGGAGCTGACCGAGCGTGAGCTGCTGGTGGTGGATCCGAATACCCTCTCCCTGTTCAGGCAACTGGATCAGATGGGGGTCAAGCTGGCCATCGATGACTTCGGAACGGGTCACTCCAGCCTCTTCTATCTGCAGCAGTTCCACGTGGATTATCTGAAGATCGACCAATCCTTTATCGGCCGTATCGGTACAGAGTCACTCTCCGAGCACATAGTGGCGAATGTCATCGACCTGGGCGCCAGACTGGGCTTGTTACTGATAGCAGAAGGGGTCGAGAGCGAATTGCAGGCCGCCTATCTAAGATCCAAAGGAGTCAATTACATGCAAGGCTACCTGTTTGGTCGCCCCATGCCGCTCCAGCACTTCTGTGACGATTTGCCACAGGGAGAGGCTTTGGCCGGCAGCTTGCCCGAGCTGGCGGATCCTCATCCGGGCTGAGCGGCTCATGCTGTTGTAATCCCTATTCTTTAGAACAACAGAGTATCGGATTCATGTTGCCCAAGCAGGGAATGGGCGCTTTGAGTGACGATACCAGAAGGGCGGAACAGGTTTTTTCCCCACGAGCAGACTCGCGCAGCGGTATTGCTCAAAAAAAGACCCTCCTTTGAATCAAAGGGGGGTCTTTGGCTCAGCAATCGGCTCCCGGACCAGTGCAGAGACTACTTATGGCTACTGGGAGGCTGATCCACGTGGTCAGGCGGAGAAACCACCGTCTATGGTCAGGCTGGCGCCTGTGATATAGCCCGCTTCGGGCCCCGCCAAGTAGGCGACGAAGCTGGCGATCTCCTCATCTTTGCCGTAACGGGCCAGTGCCATCATCCCCTTGAGCTGCGCCGCCGATTCCCCGTCAGCCGGGTTCATGTCGGTATCGACCGGGCCTGGCTGGACGTTGTTCACCGTGATGCCCTTAGGGCCCAAATCCCGTGCCATGCCTTTGGTCAAACCGACCAGGGCTGACTTGCTCATGGCGTAGACGGAACCCCCCGCCATGGGGATGCGGTCTGCGTTGGTGCTGCCGATGTTGATGATGCGCCCCCCCTTGCCCATGTGGTGTGCTGCTTCCTGGCAGGCCACGAACACGCTGCGGATGTTGACGGCCAGGGTGCGATCGAGATCGTCCAGGGTCAGCTCTTCAATGTTGCCCCATACCAGCACCCCGGCGTTGTTGACCAGGATGTCCAGCCGACCAAAGGTGGTGACTGTCTGGCGGATGGCGTGCTGTACGGCGATGGCATCTGCACTGTCGGCACGGATGGCCAGCGCCTTGCCACCTGCAGCCGTGATGGTCGCGACTATCTCTTCTGCCTTGCTGGCCGAGGAGACATAAGTGAAGGCAACGGCGGCACCGTCGCGGGCGAGGCGTTTTACAATGGCGGCACCAATGCCGCGTGAACCACCCTGTACGAAGGCAACTTGTCCACTGAGGGATTTAACGGTCAACATCTGGTCTCTCCTGTCTGGTCATGAAGTCATGTCTGAGCGAGTTGGGAACTCAAGGGCATCCAATCCATCACCTGCAAGATGCGGCGTTGAATGAGCCTGCAAACAGTGTGATTGATTCCTTGAAATTGATTAAGTGGCTATTATTCCAATCTCTATTTCCTTCAGGGACTGAATCCATGGCAATACAAGACCCCTTCCTGGGTGTCAGGCACTTTGTTGCCGTGGCGCAGTCGGGCAGTTTCACCACGGCGGCATTGGTGCTGGGGCTGACCGGGTCGGCGTTGAGCAAGAGCATAGTGCGGCTGGAAGCGCGACTGGGGGTCAAGCTGCTGCACAGAACAACCCGTCGGGTGAGCCTGACCCTGGAGGGAGAGGCATATCTGGCCAGTTGTCTCCAGGCGATCAGAGTTTTGGAGGAGACAGAGAGCAGTTTTGCATCGGAAAAGCAGAGTCCGTCGGGTCGCGTTCGTCTCGATCTTCCTTCTGCGTTCGGCCGCCGGCATGTGCTGCCGATCCTGCTGGATCTGGCAGGCAGCCATCCGCAGCTGGATCTGTCGGTGACCTTCAATGAGCGCAAGGTTGATCTCATTGAGGCCAACATTGATCTGGTGGTGCGCATCGGGGCGCTGGAGGATCAGGCCGATCTGGTTGCGCGTCGTCTGGGAGAGCAGAAGCTGGTCATCTGCGGGGCCCCTTCCTATCTGGCCCGACGCGGGGTTCCCCTGACCCCGGATGAGTTGTCACGGCACGACTGCATCATCGACTGGCGATCTGGGCATCGCCATAGCTGGCTGCTAAGGAATGGGGCGGGTCGGACGGAGGCTTACGACATCCCGGTACGCTACGAGATGGGGGATGGTGAGGCCGTACTGGCTGCGGCGCTGGCTGGCCTTGGCCTGGTTCAGGTGCCGACCTGGCTGGTCAACGAACAGCTGGACTCGGGAGCGCTGGTCTGTGTGCTTCATGACCAGTCCGGTGGCGAGATGCCGATCAATGTCATCTGGGCCAGGAGCCAGCACATGCAGCCCAAGCTGCGTGTTGTGGTCGATGCCTTGTTGCTGGCGGCGCAAAAGAGTGGCAGTGGTTTCCGGGCCCGCTGAATCTGTGTCGTCACTGTCCGGCGGCCACACGCGGGCCAGGGAAGCAGGTTGGGCCCGCGAGGTGTCGTAACCTATTTGCTCAGGGATTGCAGCCAGTTCGCCAGCTTCTCATGGGGGCTGCCGGGAATCGGTGGCGCGGGGGCGAGCAGGTGATAGCCGGTGTCATCCGGGATGAATCCGAGCGGGGCGGCCAGCAGGCCGGCGGCGACATCGTCGCACACCAGCCGGTAGGGGCCGATGGCGACGCCAAGGCCCGCCACGGCGGCCTGCAGGCTGAAGTAGAAGTGTTCGAAGGTCTGGGTCGGCGCCTCATCGCTTGTACTCTGTCCGGCCTGTTCCTGCCAGCTTTGCCAGGCGGCGGGACGGGTCTTGGTGTGCAGGCGGGGGGCCGAGGGGCGCAGAGCCGGCAGCTCTCCTCCTTGCTCGAAAAACTGCGCCACCTTGCCCGGCTGGCAGACGGGCCCTGTCTGCTCCTCGAACAGCGGCTGGCTGTAAAGGTCATCAGGCCAGTGAAAGTCATTGCGCCGAATGGCGAGATCTATGCCGCTGCCGAAGCTGAGGGCGCCGCCGCCCGCCATCAAATGCACGTCCAGCTCGGGATGCAGGGCCTGGAAGGCGGGCCAGCGCGGGATCAGCCAGCGCATCAGCAGGGTGGGTTCGCAGGAGATGACCAGCGACTGGGGCTTGCTCTGCTGGCGTAGCGCCTGCGCCGTCTCCCGGATCCTGCCCAGCCCTTCCTTTACGGCCTCATGGAGCCTGCTGCCCGCCTCGGTCAGAAAGACCCGGCGCTGGCGGCGCTCGAACAGCCCGATCCCCAGATCCTCCTCCAGCAGGCGCACCGCCCGGCTGATGGCGCCATGGGTGAGATGCAGCTCATCGGCGGCGCGGCTGAAGTTTTCGGTGCGGGCAGCCACTTCGAAACAGCGCAGTGCCGTCAGGGAGGGGAGGGAGAGGTCTTTCTGTGAGTTATTATCACCATTCATGTCAGAAGTTATCGTTCGTTATTAGTGTGGATGCCAAATAAAATAGCCGATATCTCTCAGCATCAGGATTCTTTTTCATGACCGAACTGTTAGCCGTAGTAGCCATTACCTTCTTTGCCGTCATCAGCCCTGGGCCCGATTTTGCCATGGTGTCGCGCAACAGCCTGTTGCTCTCCCGTCGCACCGGCGTGCTGACGGCGCTCGGCATAGCGGCCGGGGTCTGCGTCCATGTGACCTACACCCTGCTGGGGGTCGGCCTGCTGATCCAGCAGTCGCTCTGGTTGTTCAACCTCATCAAGCTGGCGGGGGCCGCCTACCTCATCTTCCTCAGCATCAAGATGTTGCGCGCCAGGCCTGTGACCCATGAGGAGATGGCCAGCCAGCCGACCCTCTCCAGCCTGGGGGCACTGCGCACCGGGTTTCTGACCAATGTGCTCAACCCCAAGACCACCATCTTCATCGTCAGCCTGTTCATGCAGGTGGTACAGCCGCAGACGCCACTTGGCGTCCAGCTTGGCTATGGCGCCTTCATAGTACTGGCCCACGGGGTCTGGTTCAGTGCGGTGGCACTCTTCTTCTCCACCGCGTCGGTACGGGCCCGTCTCTTGGCGGTGCGCCACTGGATTGACCGGGTGTTTGGCGGCTTGCTGGTGGGGTTCGGCATGCTGCTGGCACTGACCCAGCAATCGCGCTGAGGGAGTGGGGGAGTCATCCCCCTTATCCACCCCCGACTGTAGGGGCTTGTTTTTCATGCCTTGTGGTCCGCTTTTCGGTAGAATTGCCGCTCATTTAGAAGTCAGATGAGGCGCGGTATGACGGTCAAGTTCCAGGCATTTCACAGCATCAAGGCGATCAACAATCGGGAGGTGCTGTTCAACTGGTCCAAGACCAACCCCCTCGGCGCCCTGGATCAGGTGTGGCGCCCGAAGAACCGCGACGAGCTGCAGGCGCTGCTGCGTGAATACCCGGAGCGCAAGCTGCGGCTGATCGGATCAGGCCTCTCCTTCGAACCCATTCACAGCGTCTATGCCGAGGGCAGTCAGGCACTGCTGGTGGATTTGCACCTGCTGCGCGGCCAGCTGGCGAAAACCGCCGATACCGTCACCTATCAGGCGGGCACGCCGCTCGATACCGTCTACGCCGAACTCATCGCCATGGAGCGGATACTGCCGGCATCCCCCGGTGTCATCGGCATCCAGACTCTGGGCGGGGCGCTCAGCACCGGCACCCACGGTCAGGGGCTGCACCAGTCCGCTCTGTGCGATGCGGTGGAGGCGATGACTGTGATGCTGGCCAGTGGCGAGATCGTCCGGGTGGATCGCACCGATCCGCGCTTCGGCGCCTTCGTGATGGGGATGGGCATGCTCGGCATTCTGCTCGACGTCACCCTTCGCACCGTGCCAAACCGCATCATGCGCTGCACCAAGTTCACCACCGATTACCCCTTCCTGCTGGCGCACAACGAGCGGCTCAACCGGGAGCACGGCTTCGTGAAGAGCTGGTGGTTCGCCTGGACCGGAGAGAGCCACATCTGGCTGGTGGATCCCGCCTCCGAGGAAGAGGTGGCCCGTTACCGCGCCGCGGGTAGCGAGCCGCTGCTGCTGGAGGGCGACATAGATGCCCGCATGAACGCCACCATAGATGCCACCCTGCAGAAGATGGCGAAAGACACCAAGGATGAGGCGCTGGCGGGGGAGCACTTCGAGACGGTGCGCCGCTTCAAGGATGCCTCCGATCTGGTGGGCAACGTCTACCAGATCCTCTGCAAGGGGATACCCGCACCCCAGATCAACTGCGAGGTGGCGGTGCCGCTGCACCGCATGAACGAGGCGCTGGCGATCCTGCAAGCGTGGCAGCAGGCCAACCCGGGCGTATTGCACTACCCCTTTATCCTGCGTTGTACCGGTCCCTCCGAGGCCTGGCTCAGCGCCGCCTACGATAAATCGGTCTGCTGGGTCGGTTTCCTGGTCTATCTGGCGGCAGATGGCACCTTTGTCAACGGCTCCATGGAGCAGATGCGCGAACTGCAGCAACTGCTGGTGCCCCTAGGTGGCATCCCCCATTTTGGCAAGCATCTGGCGATGGATCTCTACGACTTCCCGGCCCTGCTGCCGCGCTGGAACGACTTCCTGGCCCTCAAGGGCGAGCTCGATCCCCATGGCCGCTTCGAGAACCGCTGGCTTAAGCGTCTGTTCGCCAACCGGTAAGGATTGAACATGACCCATATGCAAGATACCCGCGCGCTCATCACCCTGCCGACCAAGGGGGAGTCATCGATATGACAGATATGCAAGACACCCGGATCCCCGTAACCCTGCTGACCGGTTTTCTCGGCAGCGGCAAGACCACATTGCTCAACCACTGGGTCAAGCAGCCGGAACTCGGCGAGTGCGCCGTGCTGATCAACGAATTCGGCTCTGTGGGGCTGGATCACCATCTGGTGCAGCAGGTGGACGAGCAGGTGGTGCTGCTCGACTCCGGCTGCATCTGCTGCTCGGTGCAGGGCTCCCTGGTGGAAGCGCTGCAGGGACTGTTCATGCGCGCCATCCAGCGCAAGATCAAGCCGTTCAAAAGGCTCATCATAGAAACAACCGGTCTGGCCGATCCGGCGCCCGTGCTGTTTACCCTGCGCGAAGAGGGCTTTATCGCCCAGCGCTACCGCTTCGACGGCACAGTCACAGTGGTGGATGCTGGCCATATCGAACAGCAGCTGGCGGCCCAGTATGAAGCGGTGAAACAGGTGGCATTGGCGGATCTGCTGGTGGTGAGCAAGGGGGATCTGGTGGAGGACGATCAGCTGGCGCGGGTCGAGGCCCAGCTGGCCGCCCTCAACCCGGCGGCCCCCATCGAGCTGGTCACCAACGGCGAGCTGTCGCCTGCGGTGCTGGAGAAGCTCGGCGCCTACAACGAGGCGGCGGGGCGTGACGTGCGCCAGCTGCTGGCCTGGCTGCGCACCGAATCCCCCAAGCAGGGGCTGGCCTCGCCGATGCAGCCGAAGATGAAACCGTTCGCCGCCAAGGTGGGCACGGCCGCGCCGACCCACTTCGAGCACGGCAACATAGAGAGTTTCTCTTTGCGTATCGGCGAGCCGCTCAAGCCCTCTCGCCTGCTGGCGGCCATCGATGCGGTGCAGGCCCAATATGGCGATGCCCTGCTGCGGCTCAAGGGGATTTTGCAGCTGGAGGGAGAGAGCCAGCCTGTGGTGATCCACGGCGTACACGGCCAGCTCTATCCGCTGCAGGCATTGGGAGATTGGCCGGAGGGCAAGGCCCAGTCCCGGCTGGTGTTTATCGTGAAAAGTCAGGATAAGGCGGGGATAGAGCGGTTGTTCCTGGATACGCTCAAGGCCCCCGAGCCCAGTCTGGAAGAGCAGCTCAGAGCCATGCTCGGCCAGCCGGATGCCTGACAGGCTGATATGACCTGCTTTCGTGCGGGTCTTTTTTTATCTGAAGAGGAGGTGGCTGCTCATGCCCGATAGCACACACATGGTTACGCCTGCCCAACGCAAGTGGCTGCCGCCGCTGGCGGCGGTCGGCTTCTTCATGCAAACCCTGGATGGCACCATCCTCAATACGGCCCTGCCCAGCATGGCCGAAACCCTGGGGGAGAGCCCGCTGCAGATGCAGTCGGTGATCATCGCCTACATGCTGACGGTGGCACTGCTCATTCCCGCCTCTGGCTGGTTGGCGGACAGGTTCGGCACTCGCCGTATCTATCTGGCGGCTATCCTGCTGTTTACCCTGGGGTCTTTGGCCTGCGCCGCCGCCAATACGCTGCCCATGCTAGTGGCCGCACGGGTGTTGCAGGGCATAGGTGGCGCCCTGCTGATGCCGGTGGGGCGCCTCGCCGTGCTGAGGGTCTACAGCAAACATGAGTTGCTGCGGGTGATGTCGTTCGTCACCATTCCCGGGTTGGTGGGGCCGCTGATAGGCCCCGCGCTGGGAGGCTGGCTGGTGGAAGTGGCGAGCTGGCACTGGGTGTTTCTCATCAACCTGCCGGTGGGGATACTCGGCTTTATCGCCAGCTGGCACTTCATGCCCGACCTGCGTCAAGGCACGGCAAAGTTCGACTGGCAGGGCTTCGTGCTTTTCAGCGCCGGCATGGTGCTGGTGTCGGTTGGCTTGCAGGGGTTGGGTGAGCACAGCATCTCCACCGGTTGGGCGCTGTTTGCGTTGCTGTCCGGTCTGGCCGCCATGGCGAGCTACTGGCTCTATGCCGCCAATGCCGAGCAACCGCTGTTCAGTCTGGCGCTGTTCAAGACATCCACCTTCGCCATCGGTGTCTGGGGCAACCTGTTTGCCCGCCTCGGCAGTGGCGCCATGCCCTTCCTCACGCCGCTCTTTCTGCAACTGGGGCTGGGGTTCTCGCCGAGCAAGGCGGGGATGACCATGATCCCCACTGTACTCGGCGCCATGCTGACCAAGACGCTGGTAAACAAGTTGATTCCACGCATCGGTTATCGCCGCATTCTGATCGGCAACACACTGGCGCTGGGGGCCATGATCGCCAGTTTTGCCCTCATCGATAACCAGCTTCCCTATGGGGTGCTGCTGGGCTGGCTGATGGTGTTTGGCGCCATCAACTCATTGCAGTTTTCCGCCATGAATACCCTGACCCTGCAGGATTTGAGTCCGGAGCACGCCAGCAGCGGCAATGGACTGCTGTCGGTGGTGATGCAGCTCTCCATGAGCTTGGGGGTCGCCATCGCCGCCAGCCTGCTGGGGCTTTTCTCCGCCGGTTCGTCAGCCTCGGGTGGGCAGTGGCTGGCCGGTTTCCACCTCACCTATCTGTGCATCGGTCTCATGTCCATGCTGGCGGCGCTCATCTTCGCCCAACTGGCAAGCGACAAGGCGTGATCCGGTCGCTGTCGTCAGCAATCAGGCTTGAATCGTGGTGAGATAGCTGACCTGGCAGGGTAACTGGGCCAGCACTCGGGGCAGATGCTCGGTCGCCAGGATAAAGGTCTGCTCCGGGTGGCCCGGCGTCCAGGTGAAGGCATCATGGGCCAGCAGGGCCGAGTCCACCAGCAGGGGAATGTCAGCCCTCGGCAGGAAGGGGCAGACGGCTCCCGGCAGGCAGCCAATCTCTGCCTGCATCTCCTCGGCGGTGCAGATAGACGGCTTGGCACCGAGCGCGGCCTTGACCGCCTTGTTGTCGAGTCGCCCCCCTTGATGGGTCAGCAGCAGGGCGAAGCGGCCATCCTTGAACTTGAGAAACAGCGTCTTGCTGAACACCGCCTGCCAGCCAAAGCGGGCCCTGACTCTTTCGTCGGTGGCGTAGTCGAGGATGGGTTCGTGCTGATAGCGCTGGTGAGGCAATGGGGCCAGTAGCTGGCAGTTGAAGTCGTGAATGGTATCGAGCGGCATGGGGGTCTCCTGTGGCGAGCCCTATCCTGCCAGCCATGGCGGGCCGGGCCCAATCACACTTTCTTATGGCGGATAAGCCGCCTTGCAAGATGCAACAAGGGCACCCTAGGGTGCCCTTGTTGATTCAGTAATGCTGCAGCTCGCGCGCTTCCCAGTGAAAGGGAATGGGGCTGAGTCGCTGGGATGCCTTGTCGTAACCTTGCCACAGTTCGTCCAGCGTGCGGCCATCGACCGGGTGGCGCAGGCTCGGTGCCAGCTCGGCCAGCGGCCAGAGGACGAAGGCATTGGTGAGGATCTCGCCACGGGGTAGCGCGACCGGTACATCACAGACCTGATCGCCATACAGCAGCAGATCCAGATCCAGGGTGCGTGGAGCAAACTTCTTGGCATCCGGCTCGCGGCCGTGGGCAAACTCCATGGCACGCAGCCGTTGGCACAGGGTCGCCAGCGGCAGATCTGTGTCGGCGCCGACTACCAGGTTGTAGAAGGGGCGACCGGCAAAGCCAACCGCCTCGCTCTCGAATACCCGGGAGACGGTGAGCTCGTCAAATTCGGCATGCAGGGCATCGAGACCGGCGCGGATATGGTGCTCCCGCTCGATATTGGAACCCAGGCTGATGTAGATACGGGTCATGCAGTGCTCCCTGTTATCTGGTTGGAGCCCGGGCTGATATAGATGGTGGTCATCAGCAGGCGCTCGCAGCCGGAGTGCGATGGCGCAGTATCTCTACCCCGACGCCAGCCGCATTGGGGACAGCACCCGGTTTGGTCAGGGTGACCTTTACCCATTGCACCCGCTCGTCGGCCAGTACCAGCATGGCGACCTGTTCGGCCATGGTTTCGACCAGCTCCACCACCTTGCTGGAGGCGTGATCACAGATCTTGCGAGAGAGGGTGGCGTAATCCAGTGCCAGATTGATATCGTCGGTTGCAGCGGCGGGACGGTTGTCAAACCCCATTTCGAGGTCGAAACAGAGCTTCTGGCGAATGCCCTTCTCCCACTCATATACACCGATGGTGGTCAAAACCTCGAGTCCGCGAATAAACACCTTGTCCATGACAGTACTTCTTCTTTACTCTTGATGGGCTGTGATGACAGCGCAGGGATGCAGGCTCGGCAAGCAGTTTGCCGCGCGGTCGGTTTGGGCGACACGCCTTTGGGCAACCCCGAGCCAGAGAATGTGGCCCGCATCATACCCCATTCATATCGTGGTAAAAACGACCAAGATGACGGCCCTGACGATTTTGATGATTATTCTGGCCTACCTGGGCGGCTCGTTGTCCAGTGCCGTGCTGGTTTCCCGCATCACGGGTCTGCCGGATCCACGGGATCACGGCTCCCATAATCCGGGGGCGACCAATGTGTTGCGCCTCGGTGGTCGAGTGGCTGCGCTGGTGGTCTTGCTGCTCGATGTGCTCAAGGGCACGGCGCCTGTCTATCTTGCCTGGTATCTGCAAATCAAGCCCGTCTACCTCGGCTTTATCGGGGTTGCTGCCTGCCTGGGTCATATGTACCCCATCTTCTTCCACTTTCGGGGTGGCAAGGGGGTGGCGACGGCACTCGGCACCATGATGCCCATTGGCTTCACCATGGGGGGAGCCGTGATCGGCACCTGGCTGCTGGTATTGCTGGTGAGCGGCTACTCCTCGCTGGCCTCCATCATTACCGTGTTGTTTAGCCCACTCTTTACCTATCTGATCAAGCCGGAATACACACTGCCGGTTTCCCTGCTCTCCTGCCTCATCCTCATCCGCCATCACGAGAACATAGCCCGTCTGTTGAAGGGGGAAGAACCCAGAGTCTGGGGCCGCCAGGCACAGCGCCGACAGGAAGAAGTAGGGGAAATGGATGATGTTGCGCAAAAAAGAGACGAACGAGACAAAAAGTGAAATTTCCCGTTGACCACCTGCCTTAAAATCCGTTTAATAGCGCCCACGCCCAGATAGCTCAGTCGGTAGAGCAGGGGATTGAAAATCCCCGTGTCGGCGGTTCGATTCCGTCTCTGGGCACCAAATTTGGTGCCATGAAGTAAAAAATTAGTTCATGCACAGTGGTTTAAGTGTGCCGGCTTAGCTCAGTAGGCAGAGCAACTGACTTGTAATCAGTAGGTCACCAGTTCGATTCCGGTAGCCGGCACCATTTATATATTGCCCAGATAGCTCAGTCGGTAGAGCAGGGGATTGAAAATCCCCGTGTCGGCGGTTCGATTCCGTCTCTGGGCACCAAGTACAATTCCTCCTTAGTTCAGTCGGTAGAACGGCGGACTGTTAATCCGTATGTCGCTGGTTCAAGTCCAGCAGGAGGAGCCAACACAAAAGCCCAGCAGCAATGCTGGGCTTTTTCTTTGCCTGTTTGCCACGGCCATTGTCACCTACGCGTTGCGCAATAAGTGTTCGCCTGCGGGACAAACTGTCGCATCCATCCCCACTTATTCCTTCCCTGTCAGTGACTTGCCTTCTGTTTCTCGCCTAGTATGGTGACGTGCCGGGCGTTTGTCGCACCGCTTTTCCTGTGCCTGACCCGCCGTATCCGCCAGGGCTTTGTGCACCATGACTCTCAATCTGGCGAGGGCGAGACATCTTTGTGATCGAGGTAATGTATGAATGCAACCGAGCTTTGGCAGCTTTCTCCCGAACAGTTCAACGAGTGGCGCCGGGAGAATGACTATCCCTTGATTTGGGATCTGCTGGTGGCCTCGCTACCCCATTTCAGCGACTGGATGGCGGAGCAGAAAATAGAGGTTCTTTAGAGTCTCTTTGCATTTCTGGCTGACGGTTACCGTTCCATATTAGGTTCCGGTCCATATCTGGTCCGCTTGGCAACGCTATGTTTGTGGTGAATGGTGTCACTCAGATGAGTAGATAACAGCGTTCGCCGTCAGGCCATTTCTCCGGTCGCCAGCTCCGGTCTTTGCCGCTGAGAGTGTTGGCTATGGTAAGACCGGAGAGGCGCAACCAGAGGAAATGACAGGCAAGAGTGTGCGCGGACTGTGACCCTGATGTCAAAAGTTACCCCAGCAGAGTTGACCGGATATGCTCAATGCAGGTCTGGGGGATATCCGGTCGCTTCAATTTTATTTTGGAGGATCAAATTCTACGTCACACTCCCCAAGTTCTACGCCATTAATTCGAGGAGTTCCTTTTAGGCGAATACGGTACCCTTTGTAAATACCATAAAAAATCAATGCGGCTATCAATGTAGCGATGTAAGCAATCAGGCCAGCGCTCTCAACAACGCAGGCACATCTGGCCGTGCATAAAGGGGTGATCGAAGATGCTGGCACTTCATCAATGTTCGAGCAGTTTTTAAGGCGCTTCCACAGCTTCGAGTCCACCTCAAGCTTATGGTCAATGCAGCGAACAATAACTCTGTTCTTGTCTTTAATCAGTTCATCCAATCGGTTGTAGAAAGCATCGGTTTCTTCGTATTCCATATAGCGGCATTTCATCGCAGTCGATGATTCGGTCATATCTTAGGGTCCTGTATGGGATTATGACGTAAAGTATCAGTATCTATTTGTTTTTTAAACATATATTAAAACCATGTTCACCCAGAACATCAGGCCCTGCGCTATCCGCTCAGGGCCTTTTTCATATCCACGATCCAAAGGACAGAGCATGTTTATCCACCAAATTTTGCGCAAACAAGTAGCCGCGATCAGTATCAAGCCAATGAGAGACGGCAGTGTCGACTTCACGGTTAAGGGCAGCACCAGGGGGGCAGTCAAAGGCGCACTCACCGGAGCTGGTGTCGGTGCCAAAGGCGGTATCCCTGGAGCCGTCGCAGGCACCATCATCGGTGGAGCTATTGGCTACATCACCGGCCCAGCGGACTGAGGGAGGTTAGCCATGGATGAGTTTATTCAAGAAGGGAAATACGCATCTCACGAAACGCTCAAGGGTTATGCCTACAGCTGGCAGACGCTGAGCTTGCTGATGCAGGAGGTCATCATGAATGGAATGTATGTTCCTGAGTTCCTGCCAGATGAAAACCAGCCTGTGCTGCTGGTCGTGATCAAAGAGGCGACTGTCCTCAAGGCCAAGTCCCTGCACAGTGAAGCGCCCGAAGTATTGATCTCGATAGCATCCCATATAGGCGAGTTAGTCCGGGATGATGACAACGGTTACTACGCTGACTATTGGCGGTTAGCAGCGGGAACGATCAAGCTGATCGACTGCGCTGAAGATGCCGTGTTTTGGCTGCCTCTCCCAGAAGTGGAAGCATGGGAGCCCTATAGCTTCACTGGTTACGGCACTCCGTTCGATGCCCTGTCAGCTCCACTCCCTGTATTCCAGCATCTGGCCTTCGTTCTAAAACCTGAACAGGTACAGCCCGACTTGGGCACCACCATCTACCTGAAGTCCACTATCTGATTTATCCGAGGATCCCAATATGAATAGCAAGACCAACAAGCAAGCCGCCAGCCAGCAGACCAATACCCAGCCCGAGAACAAGGCCTGCGATAAACCCGCGCTACCTGCCAAGGTTATCTTGACCAGTGGTGTCGCCATGTTGCTCTCGCCAGGCTCAACTACCACTGTGGGCTATGAGATAGGCCATGAACCTGAACAGTCTGAGCTGTTGATCCGTCTGACCGGCAGCAGTGGCGGTGGCCTCTGTTCCAAGGAGTGGTTCGGCTTGGCGCAAGTCGTCGATCTGCTGAATGAGCAACAGCCGGACAAGGCATTTACCTCTGGCCTGTTCAAGGTGATCTGGCACTTCAAGGGCAGTAGCAATAATGCAGGGTTTCTGGCTGCCGTACTGCGCCATCTAGAATTGACCAAGGTAGCGCCGGAAGTGCGGTTCGGTCATCTGATCACGGGCAAGCATACCGAGTGGTTTGATAGCCTCAAGACCAAGCTGCCAAAGGTCAGCACCACCAACTAACCCACGTCGTCAGCCTGCTCTGTTCCGTCACGCGAATCCCCACCTTTCAGTTAAAGAGAATCCAATATGAAACCTACCCTCGTTATCACGGGCTTGCCTGTGAGGATAAGTCACGACCTGCAAACGCTACTAGAGCAGGCCATCAGCTCGGCGCTGGAGGATCGCCCAGACGAGATTCCGAATGGCGCCACACCAGCAGCCCTGACCCTCAACTATCGAGATCCAGACTACAGCGCAACAACTGGAGGCTATCACCCAGTCGAGATCTGTCTTGAACGCTGTGATGACGGCTGGCATCTGCGCTACGTCACCGACTTCGCCTATGTGGGCCAAGGCTGGTCCACCGAGCTTGCCAAGGAGTTGGATTTCGATTTCAGCATGGGCGAGTACACCCATTCGTTGATGGGTGAAATGTCACTGGCAGAGGTGAATGAGTGGTTTGAGCTCTGGCAGCTTAACTTTTGCTGCTACGTGCAGATGGACGTATTCGCCCTGACGGTGACGCCAGACTGACGCCGAAGACCGGATATCGACCGGAAAGCCGTTGGCCGCGAGTGGGTAAACCATCAGCGGCCAACATCACCACCAACAGATAAATCATTACCACCAGACCGGCACAGGGATCCGACCTCCCTGTGCTGTTTTTTCTTGGGGCAATGCCAGCCCCCGCTCACACCAGTTAACAGGAGTTCAACTATGTCAGATCTCCCATCTCGTTTTCGCTTCACCCAAAAGGCGATTGAAGCGCTGCCACCCAATCCCGCAAATGCAAAATCCACGGAGGCCGAATACAGCGACACCCAGATCTCGGGGCTCAAATGCTTGGTGGGGAAAGGGGAGGGCAATAAGAAGTTCCTGATGCGGTACCTGTGGCATGGCCGCAAGCGGGCTATTGCCATAGGCCGCTTTCCAGACGTAGACCTGAACACGGCCAGAGAGATTGCCACAGACTATAAACGACTGCTGTCACAGGGCATCGACCCCAAGCAATTGAAGGAGGATAAACGGCAAGAGCTCACGTTGCATGAGCTGTTCCAACTGTATTACCTGCCTTATGCCAAGCACCATAAACGTTCTTGGCAGAACGACGAGCAGCGATTCCGGGATCACCTGCAACCGGCGCTTGGCTCTCGGCTGTTATCGGAAATCAATCTGGAGCAAGGGCAGGCGTTGCAAACCAGCCTGATGTGCCAGTGCAAGCCCGCGACCAACAACCGGATCACCACCTTGCTCAAGGCCATCCTGACGTGGAGTGTACGGATGGGGTATCTGGAACAACATCCATTGGTCTACCTGAAGACGCTCCCCGAGAACAACCAGCGAACCCGATTCCTCGATAAGGCTGAGATCCGGCGTTTGTTCATGGCAGCGGATGCTGACGAGAATCGCTATGCAGGGCAGTACGTCAAACTGCTGTTGCTGACGGGGCTACGAAAAGATGAGCTGAGGCTGGCCAAGTGGGAGCATATCGACAAGGTGCATCAGACGCTGTTCATCCCGCACACCAAGAATGGCAAGAGCCGGATCCTGCATATGAATCACATGGCTATGCAGGTTTTGCAGGATACACCGGTGATAGCGGGAAACCCCTACCTGTTCCCTGGTCAGAAGCCGGGACAACCGTTGAACAACGTCACCAAGCCATTTAACCGGATGCTGAAACGAGCACAAATCGAAGGGCAAGTATGTATTCATACCTGTCGTCATTCGGTTGCAGCGTTGATTGTCTCCAGCGGTGGCACCTTGTATGACGTACAGGCACAGTTGGGTCATTCAAGCAGCCAATCCAGTCAGCGGTATGCCCACCTACACGCCAGCAGATTGCGCCATACCAGCGCACAAGTGGCGAACTGCGTGGAGCAAGCGTTAATCGCTCCCAGCTCAGTCAAAGCGGAGTCGATCGCCTTGCAACGAGCAGGATAAGCAAGCAAATGCAGGGAGTATCCCGGAGGTATCGTTGCCTAACTCGCCAGCCCTTTACCTCGGGGGCTGGCGAGTTTTTTGGGCGTGATAGATGTGGCTGTCTCGTGGAGGCCTAGAGTCTCTGTGTGGCTGAGGAGAATGGTATGCCGGGGTATACGGGCCGCGCCCGTAGGGCATCAACACATGGTAGAGGCACTGTTTATATATATGTCTGAATAGGGAGTGTGGTGCATTAAGACTCTCATAGCACACTAGCGAGTTTAATAAGAAAGGGAACAGATAAATATGGCATATTTATTAATTTTTGAGCGGGTTTGGTGGATGGCGTAAATATAATAACAGCCAACGGTTCACGTTGGCTGTTATTATTTTGGTTGTTAAATCAACAATGAGGGAGATAGTGGCTTCCAATTTACTAAGGCCGCAGGCTTGAATGTCACAGTCATAGCTTTCAGGTCGGAGTTATACCGCACGAGCATCATTACAGATTTTGCACCTTTAGATAACTCGTAGTAATCGACACCACCAAATATTCTATTTATTATTTTATGCGGAGGATGTGAATGTAAAGGTTCGCCAAAGCGCTCGCGTACAGAAGGTTTAGACATATCAAGCCACAGAGGAGCTGGCATCTCATTTGGAAATGTATATTTATCATTACGCTCATCAATCAATCGTAATGTCATTTCGATTAGCTTTTGATCTGCTTTGTCAAATGTCAGGAGAACTCCTTCCTTCGCCATATCAAGAGTTATGACAGGGCTGCCAGAATCGCCTTTTGGCTTGGTTTTATATGGAATAAAACCACTATCAAACAATTCTTGATATGTTTTTCCAAAACCATTAATTAAAAATTTCACATCGACAGTCATTAATACCACCCCTGAGACTTATTTATTTTATGCATTTTGTCACGAGCCTGCTCAAGCTCAGCGTCGCTAAAACCCTCATCACGAAGGTAAGGCTTTATTGCGTCGAAGTTATTATCCACTGCTTTTCGTAAATCACTGGAATCTTTTATGATCTGAGCTCTATCATTGCGAGTGTTTCGTCTGCCATATGTCTCACTATACTTCTGATGAACTGAAGCTGGAATAATAATAGATGCGACGTCTTTTTTGTATGACTTAATTAAGTCTTGGTCCATGTCTGAATCAAGACTTTTTAAGTACGCCTCTATAGCAGCTTGTGAAGGCATATGATCAGCATGAGTACCATTTCGGGGTCTCCCCTCGAAATTGCGGAAAAGATCCACCTCCAGCAACTTAACAGGCGGCTTACTAAATACCAAATAAAGCGGAGGAATACCCAAGGACGCAGGGAAGGTAATGATGCAATCTTCAAGGTCATCACCAGTAGCCGGAAATGTCTCAAGTTCCGCATCCGGCGCATCCGGGATGGGGCGCACCAGAATATTCGACACCTCCAGACCATCCCGCTCAGGGTAGTAGCTGCTGGCATCGGGCACTTCACCACTGCTATCAGGGTACCAAGTGAGCGTAGGCCCACCGGGGATCGCAGCGACAATGGCACTACCTTCTTGCCGAGCTTGCACGATTGGCACTGAATCCATCCCAGATGAGGCGCTAGTGTGGATCCCATAGACCTGCATTCGACCCTGTTCATCTTCGATAAACCGGAAGCGGACCCGGGTAGCTGCACGGCTCATCGCTTGCAACTGCTCGTCGCTGTAGAGGGTGCCATCACCAAGATCAGAGGGCCAAAATGCCATCAGAAATGCTCCTGATGCAGCTCCACTGGTACGCAAGGCCCAGGCGCCCAACTCGGTGGGCAAGCTACCAGATATCCTTCCAAGTGCGACTTCACTTGCCGTACTTGTGGCAACAGCACTGGTCATTTAGTGCCTCCTTGTTTGGCATTCGAGGGGAGCGGTGCGAGCACTACGGCTTTGCCAAACATGGCTAGCGGTTCAGGCCCTGCAGCGGCCTCAATAGTTGTCAAAGGCACAGAGCTGGACTTGGCGAAAATGAAGGGAGTCGCTTTCTTGATCACCGGTGCAATAACGCTGGACTCAACTTGTTTGAACTCGTCACCGACTATCACTGTGCCCGATCCAATGATCACACCACCACAATCAACAGCGCCGCCAGTAATTGCTAAGGGCTTACCATTAACAAGAACCGTGGATGAGCCAGCGGCAATTTTACGCGGATGGGGCGGATTGTTCGGCTTAGCGTGGGGGGCTAGTGCATCTCCTACCCGAGCGGCTGGAATGCCATCAATAAAGACATCTGGAGAGCCTTCGATAATGGGCGTAGGAGGAAAGCCATCATGGTCAGTGCCAATATCACCAATCTTGGCAGCGTGCTTAGACATATCTGCTCCATTGATTCAAATGAATAGCACTTTATTACAGCTTTGCACGTTTTTGAAGCAATTCAACGGTTGCGCACAGCTCGTTACGCCAAATTGAGACCGACTTGGCATTGAGGTTGAGGTGCCAAAGCATAAGCGTTTCCTAACAAAAACCTAACACTGACTGCCCGGAGGGAGCTCGGCTGTACCAACCCGACAAGGCAGCGGAACGAGGTCTAGCTAGTCAGGCAAGAGGAGATAGCCAAGCCCGTTTCTGAAGCAAAGAAGCAGGAGCCAAAGACAGGGGAATTGTGCTCGTGCCCAAAACGCCATGGCGCAGATCAGAGATGCAAGGAACCACTTCGCACAGGGGAGGGGGCAATAGTTACTCTACCCCAACGTGCATAGGACACCACCCCAGCACTTCATGCGGGGTATGGCCGCAGAACAACCGGAGTCTGCGCGAGTACCCCATTTTTGCGCATTTTGGGTCAGCCTCCGGCCTCGAACGGTGATCTGTCGCTGGTCATTCTCAGACAGGAAGAGAGGCCGGAGAACCTTCGTTATTTGCAGTCTTCACTGAACCTTGCGCACGCAGAGCCACCCGTTTATCAATCTAAAGCAGGATCCGGCTCGCATTATTGGTGTCGATACCCTCATCCAAGCGGGTTGGGGAAAATGCAAAAGCTCGGCCACCAATGCCAACTCTGCTTACCCGTGACCCCCTCTGTCGTGAAAATCCAAGTCGACACGCCCTGTCGGGCACCTCCGTGACACTTGGATACCTTTGACAACGATGCTCCCCTGGATGGCAGAACACGACACCTTAGCCCAGCGCCTCGGCGTGATCCTGACCAAGCTCAATCACGGACAGCGGTTGGTGATCTCCGAACTGGCTCATGAGTTCAACGTCTCACCACGCACCATACAACGGGATCTGAACGTCAGACTGGCTTACTTGCCATTGGAGCGTGAGGGGCAGACCTATTGGCTTGACCCATCCTATTTCGGTAGAGCATCGACTCCCGCGATCCTTCGGCTGTGTGAGCAAGTTGGGGCCAAGGCGCTGTTCCCGGACGATCACGACGCTCTGCTCAAGCAATGGCTCAACCCCCATGGGTCCCCCGTGTTCGTTCTGTCAGGCTTTCAACTCGATGAAGATGACAGCCACCACCAATGGTTAAAGCCGCTTGCCAAAGCGATCAGCCAACAGCTCAAAGCCAGGCTGACTTGGGTTGGTGAGCAAACAGAACAAGAGGTTGAGCCATATCGCTTGGTCAATAAGCGAGGCCGCTGGTACTTGGCAGGTGTATCCACGGAAGCACCGTTTATTGAGCCCCTATCCCGAATATCGCTCATCCGGCTGACGGAGGCTGCAGCCACTATCGCAGAACCTCAGCAACAGATACTCCAACGGTTGATCGAGCAAGAGGCCATCCCATCCCATGAGGTCGTTATCAAGGCGGCCTCACCCATCGCCCACGAATTCAAGCTCAGGAACATCCTGCCCGAGCAGGCACTGATCCGAGAACTGGAAGACGGCAGCATCTTGTTGGCAAGCAGGGTATTCGATGGTGCTCAGCTGCTACCCGTGATCAAAACCTACCTGCCGCACCTTGAAGTGATCAGCCCTGCGGGGATCCAGGCTCTGGTCAAGCGTGACCTCAAGACCCTGCTCAGCCGGATGTAAGCCAAATTTCACGCCACTTATTTCAACCCCCCGACACCACCTGTCGGGGCCAATCACCACTATCTGTAGTTCAACAAACAAGGAGCAAAACCATGGGATCTCCCACGATAACTACGCTATCTGACCTCGTTCTACGCAGTCATGACGATTATGAGACAGTCTTCGAGCACGTAGCCGCTCACCTGCAAGCAGAGGGTGGCACCATCAAGAAAGCTGATAGGGCCAAAGGAGAGTTGGAAGCATCCTGGAAGTACGGGGTTAACCCGTTTGGCCAACGGGTCACAGTGCATTTCAGCTCGCCGGAAGAAGGAATTGTTGAGCTATCGCTGACCGGCTCTTTCGTTGATGCGATCGATACCTTCGGTACGGCCAAGAAGAAAGCCAAAGCGATAGCAGCGGTGATACCCAATCCAATTGATGTGACGGCATGGCCTATTCGCGAACCTTCACCGACACAAGCACCAGTCCAATCAGCACCAGTGGGAAGCACAGTTCACCATCGGGGGAAGCGGAAGGTCTTGATGGCCATCTTGATGTTCTTTGGTGGCGGTTTGGGCCTACACAAGTTCTACACCGGAAACTGGGGCTGGGGTCTGATCTATTTGGCTGCCTGCACAACTGGGATCCCCGTTTTACTGTCGGTCATTGAGTTCATCCGTGTGCTCTGCCTGACCCAAGAAGAGTTCGATAAACGCTACAACTATCAAGCAGTGAGGGCATTCCAATGGGTATGGTAATGATAAAGAAGCTCGCTCTGGCGGCCAGTGTTTCACTGCTGATGGTCCCTGCTGCTCAAGCTGGATTGCTCAGCAAATGGGACGAGCTGACCGTGAAAGAGGGGGAACTGGATAGCTGCCCAGGCGTGACCTTGGAGCAGCAGGCCGATAGCTTCTTCAAAGATCCCGATTGGTCGGCAGGTAAAGCCGCCGATGGTCGCAAGTTGGTCAATGTGAGTGGCACATTCACATATGGGGATATACCTGTACGGGGCATGCTTCAGATGTGGGTTCAAGGTGAGGAGTTCAGCGTTGAAGCGCTGGAGATAAACGGCTAGCCACAGTCGGAGATCATGATAGATGCACTGTTAGATAAGATGTGCGAGGCAGCACAGAGCCAACAGCCCACAGGGCTACAGGAGTCGTCTCAAGCCCGAGCTGATTTACCATTTGTAGGCAAACGGCGTTTCAACTTCTCGGGAGGCAGTGGTACCACCAAGTTCATCACGATCCAGAGTAACGGCCATACCGTTGTTGAGAGTTGCGGCTTGGAATGCAGTACTGATTTTGAAGGACCATTCACTAACCCGCTCAAGTCGCAGTACGGGATCTATCGAGTCGAGGCCAAGCGGATTTTCGAGCTCGATGAGAAGGGAAGGAGCAAAACCTGCCAGAAGGAGCTGGGAGAGCCGAGAGATACAAAGTGCAGTGTAGAGCTATACGTCGCTCAGTAAGAACATAAGGCGGGATCAATCCCGCCTTACTTTTTTCAAGCGTCAGATCTGCAGTTGAGAGGGAATGAACAGGGGCATGTGCGCGGGATCTCAGAGGGCTCAAGAGGCCAGGGCAGATTGCCCCAGCTCAGCAGCCCAAATAGAGAAGAAGGATTGGACCGCGAGAAGGACCACGAAAAGATAAACATATTAGTAACATTGGTGTCCCGGAGGGAGCTGAGTTCAGCTAGCCAGGAAGGCAAGGCCAGTCAGAGCCAAGTCGGTCACTCAGATGGGAAACCAAGTGAGTTTTGGCAATTGTGGGAACCAGCAGGCAACGCTGATAGGGAATGCTGGAGGGGGAATATTGCGATAGCAGGGATGCCATAACTACGCAGAGAGTGCATCAGGGGGGCAAAGCCCCAGATGAGGGCGGGTGGGGCTCTCCCTCATCCCCAACGGTCATAAAACACCGATCCACAAGACCATGCGCCGTATGCGCTCCTGAAATTTGCAACTACGCGGAACCCGATTTTTAGCGCATTTTTTCTGGTCTTTTCGGCACCGTTCGAAGCAGGTTTTACAGCTTGAATGCTGAGGGTGGGCATCGGCAGAGTGATAAACGTTGATGCCAATAACCCAAACGTTCCTGAGCGAGGCAGGGGCATTGCCATTACCTTCGTGTCAGCCGGGTGCCTTATCGACGAGGTGCCCATAGGAAGCCACGCAAGGTGCAAATCGACTGCGCAGTTTTTTGGGATGTGCGCAAGCTTGGCATGCGGAAAAGACTGATACATCAAGGTGGCGTTGAGTAGTGTTATAGCGCGGAGGGGGATGGAGAGCGGATCACCCGCCACACCGAAGCGAGCTCCATCCCCTACCATGATGCTTATACAGTTATCTGACAGTGTGGCTAAGCGCGGCTCTTCGTTTGGATACTGCAAATTGCCATCGTAGACACCTGAAGTGTGAACATGCCACTCGCGTAGTCATCAAGATTCATTCGTTGCTCATGATAGGGGGGAGAAGGCGGTGGATCTGCCTTCTCCCCCTCCAACCTGTTACACCACGGCGGTGGTGTTTATCTGAGGCGGGTTTCCCAGTTTAGGTATTGCGCACGATCGAGGTTATGTGCGCAAAGGGCTCGTTCTGATGTGATGATGGATGCCTCCACACACCCCAAACAAACAGTTTGCTCATATCATTTTTTTTCTGTATCTTTTTCGGCGCACGGGAAAAAGTTACTTATATGTAGGTATATGGATATTACCTATCCGTCTTCGACGGCACCCGTTGCAACCACGCCTCAATGTCAGCCAACTTGTCTGATGGTGATGGGACTGCCTGGTTAACTTAGAAAATCAAAGTGTTATGGGTCGGCGATTAGTTTCGTTGACGTTTGATTTACAAAGTTTTCCTTAAGAGGTAGTCCAAATGACAGTTAAACCGTCCTGCAAACCCCAAAAGCCTGCTACTGCTACTGCTACTGCTGTAGCCAAGCCATTAGTCATCATTGGCCGAAATCTCGTCAATTTGACGCACATCGCCTATACCAAACGTTATCAACCGCTGAATGATCCTTTGGAGGAAATGACTCCCGAGGCCATTGCGCGGTTGGGTATTGGGATCAACAGTCTTGAACGACAAATCGCTTTCGATGCCACTGCTGAATCAGAAAAGCAAATTCAGCTGCTCAAGGATGTTCGCGATGCGTTGGCGAATGCAGGTCTTCTTGAAAAGTACTTTGTTTTAGAAGATGGCACCATTGTCTTACCGGAGTTGGTCAAGTCTGCTGATTACGGTGAAATGGGTAATGGGCATGTTGTCCGCTTATATGCTGGCGGCGCCGAGAAGGCCATAATGACATGCCTCTGCTCATCTGAAGCCGCATGTGTCCATTTGTTGACAGAGCTGTCTGATCGCCTGAACGGGTCATCAACTCAATAACCTCGCCAACCTAACCCCTCCCTGCATGCAGGGAGGGGTTATTTGTATGGAGAAAATTCATGTTTGAATTTAAGAAGGCGGAAATTGGGGTTATAGAAGAGGATCAGCCGGAGCATCTTCACCTTCCTTTCGAGATCCGTAAGGTTCGCTTTGATGAAAAAACAGCCAAGCAAGACATCCAACTTGCTGATGGCGAGGACCTTTGGATCGGGGTTGACGCAGAATGGGTGACCCGCAATGGGCGGAATACCGTGCTGTCCTATCAGAGTTATTGCATCAATAGTCGTGGTGAAGAGCGCGGGATGATCCACTATCCCGAATCTGGCAAGCGCTTCTCTTTTGAAAAGTTCATTTCCCGAGTGGTGGAGGATTGTCGTGCTGCTGGTTTGATTAAGAAGTGGCCTCATACGATAGTCGTCGTAGCTCACTTCATTAGGGCTGATATCACCACATTCAGTAATTTCTGGGGGTTGAAGACCCAAGTGAAGGCGCAGGGTGGAAGTGTGGTTGGCCGGATACTGACTGGCAGTGGTTACGGGGTTGATGAGACAGTTGAGAGAGCTCGTAAAGCAAAGCCTGCCCCTATAGTGTTCCGTGATCGCAACCATAGGAAACAGCAGTCAATTATAGAGTTTGTTGACACTTTGTTCCTCGCCCCGAATAAGTCCCCTTTGTCTGCGCTCGGTGCAATGCTTGGTTTACCCAAGTTGGAAATCCCTGATGGCTACAGTATCGAGCGCATGGACGAGCTCTTGGCCGGTAACAAAGAGGCGTTTGAACAGTATGCTCTGCGGGATGCTGAGATTGCTGTGAAATATGCCCTGAAAGTACGCGATTTTCTCGGCGGCCAGTTTGGCTTGCAGAAGTTGCCACGATCGCTCGGTGCGGTAGGTGTGACAGTGTTTCGTCAGCTACTCAAGGCGGCGGATGTGGATTACATGTCTACCTTTGGGCTGGTGATCAAGAAGGAGGAGCACTGGAATAGTGGTAAAGGGAAGGTGACTACCAAGTCGATGAAACGTCCTTCTCCTGATCGTGGGTTGTGTGAGGCTCTCGCCATCTGCTGTTACCACGGTGGGCGTAATGAGTCATTCATGATGGGACCAACGTTGCTAGTGTGTTTCTATGACTGGGACCTGAAGGGCGCTTACACTACAGGGCTTTGTGACCTGTTGGTGCCGGACTACGCCAACATGCGTATGAGCTCAGATCCCTATGATTTCATCGGCCATGTCATGGGCTTCGCGTACGTTGAGTTCACTTTCCCTGCTGGCACTCGCTTCCCTTGTTTACCTGTTAGATCCGAGCAATATGGACTGCGCTTTCCTTTATCAGGGTTAACGTATGTCACCGCACCTGAAATCGAGTTGGCGTTATCCATGGGGGGGACCATTGTGATCAAGCACGGTGTCATTGTGCCGTGGATCGCAGGTAGTCAGCCCTTGTTTGAGGACTTCACTCGGATGATCCAGCGGTTACGCCGGGAGTATCCCAAAAAGAGCCTCGAAGAAGTGATGGTCAAGGAAATCGGTAACTCGCTCTACGGGAAGCTGGCCCAGGGGCTTAGCGATAAGACAGCGTTCGATACTGCTACAGGTTTGAGCAAGAAGATCGGCCCCTCGGCTGTGACCAATCCGTACATGGCGGCCCATACAACGGGCCTGATCAGGGCTGTGTGCGGTGAGCTGCTTCACCGGATCCCCTCACATCGCACGGTGGTATCGGTCACTACCGATGGTTTCCTCACTGATGCTCCGTTGGAGGAACTCGACCAGACTGGGCCTCTGTGTCGTCGTTATCAGGCGCTGTGTCAGCAGTTGCATGGTGATGAGAGTGGTGAATCCGTGCCGATGCTGGAATTGAAGCACCATGCTCGCCAGATTGTGTCTATCAAAACGAGGGGTCAATGCACCGCTATCCAAGGTGATACGCCCCCTGTGCTGGCTAAGGCTGGCGTTAAATGTGCGGGAACGACAGAGGAGCAGAACGCATGGATCCTGAGGCTCTACCTTGACCGTGAGCCGGGACAGAAGATCGACGCCAGTCACCTGATCTCGCTTCGGGAGCAGTGGCTGACGGAAAGCGACCTGATCGAAATAAAGAAGAAGATCAGGCTGAGTTATGAGTTCGACCAGAAGCGGCAGCTGGTGAACCCACGGGTGGTTGAAGTTGCCGGTGAAACGCATATTGCTTGCGATACGGTGCCTTGGGGCGATGCTGGCATGGCGGATCATTGCCGTGCCCGTTTCGATGGATGGCGAGAGGCCAACTGCCTCAAGACCATGGAGGACTGGGCTAGTTGGGAGGACTACTACGAATCTGCGCTGGCCCTGCAAGGTTCCACGATGCGGATCCGAGAGGATGGCTCGCTGGGCATCTTGACCCGCATCCTGACCCGCTCACTGGTGCAGAAGGCTTGGTTCGACCACACGATGACTTACGGCGAGATTTCGGCGCTGCTGACGTCGGTGGGCTTGCCTGTGACGGTCGACACCTGCAAGAACAGCAAGCGGGCCGCTCTGCCGGAGAATGTCGTGCCTGTCACTGGCGAGGTGCTGCGGGTGCTGGCTCTGCTGCTACGTCAGCTCCCTGGCTACCCTCTTGAGCCTCTGTTTAAGCCCGGGCGGCTGGCTGAGGTTAAACGTCGTTTGGCTGAAGTGGAGATTACCCATGACTGATTTTCTTGACCTTGATGATTGCGACTTTCACATGGAGCCCAGTGGTGAACAGTTCTTGTTGGAAGCTGGCCGGTTGTGGGTCGATTTGAAGGCTAGGAATGTGACCTGCCGCGTTGATACTCTTCGCAAGCTGGTTGAGCGGCGCTTGGAAACGCTGCCTTACGATCCTACCCTTAAGGTTCAGGTTGATGTCTTGTTGGTTGAGAAGCAGGGCTGGGGTCGCTGCGATTTCATCAACCGGTTGTACTAGCAGGTGGGAGAACTTTATGGGGGTGGATGTACCGCGTGAAGAGCCTAAACCCCGACGGTGTTGATTAAAACGTGGAGTATAAAAGACCCCTAGCCTACCGGCTAGGGGTCTTTTTCTATGGCAAAATGTGAGCGTTATCCTTGTCCATTACCTCATTTTGCAAGATGATATCCGCGTTTTCAGCACAAATGAAAACGACCTCACTCAGAGATCTAATACGTTAGATTCATTGCGGGAGGACGTCATTTATTACTGCGCTGCCTTGATTTTAAAATAAAGACATAAGGGATGTCTCATGGGACGATTGATTGTAGTAAAAGACTCGACTAACTTTAATCCAGAACTCGGAAATGTAATACCGGTTGCAATGGAGCATGAAGACGGTGTTTTTAAAAACGTAAATATTACAGACTTTCCTAACTCTGGAGTTTTCATATCTAAAGAATACCAAAAAATTGATGAGCTCTTTAAAGATGATGAGCTATTCATCATTACCGAGTGGCATGAGACTGATAATGAATGGCAGGAAAACAAAAGAAAGCAAAAATATTACTCAAAAGGAGAGTGGGCTGAAAGGCTTGAGCACAATGCACTCATCCCAGTGATAAGCATGCCTATGCCTGATATCGATACTGGTAAAGTTAGTTTGGGATATGATTTACCTAAGAATACTTCATTTTTTATCGATGATTCAGGTGCGATCAGTGGTCCTTTTAATGCGACCAAAGATGACGATGACTGGTTTCTGACGACCTCAACGGTTTTGACGCCGTTAAATCTTCCAACGGATCATATCGCTCAGTTTGATAAACATGTACTAGAAGAAAGTGGGGAGCTGCTACGCTTTGAGGTTAGAGGTGATCTACGTACATTTATCACATCTCTGAAAAAAATACAGAGAGTCTCATTTGAAAAAGTTGATTATATTTCTGCTTCAAGACTAATAAAATATTATACAAAGGCCGGATTTGGAAAAAGTAGTGGCACTTTAGGCAAGAATGAAGCCAATAAATTGACGCAGATAATCGATGCCTACAAGAAGAAAAACAAGGCCATGGATAATGATGGTCGTCTCAAACGATTAGAGAAAGTATTATCTGAATTTCTTGATGATGAGGGTTACGGCAAGGCTATAATTGAGGACTTCCTTCAAGATAATATTGAGGGAAAGAAATATCTAGATGGTTACTTTGCAAAAAATAAAGACTTGCTTATAAAAGAGAAAATAGCTGAGATTGATGCTCAAACGAATGCAAAGAAAGAGCAGGTTCAGCGGGAAATTAAGGAGCTTTCACGGGTGGCTGAATCCCGTAAAATGGAGTTGGAGGTAATAGAACAAAATGTAGCGCGCGCTCGGGTCGATGCGGATCTAGAAGTTAAAAGAATACAAGAACAGTCAGCCGAGCAAGCACATCAAAGTTTGCTTGAGAAGCAAGCCTCTCTGACAAATCAGAATACTGCGCTTGAGCAAAAAATAAAGGAAAACCAAAAAGTATTAGACGAAATTTTTGAGAAAAATCAGGATCTAAAAAATGTTGTTCGCTTGAAAGACGAAATTCAGTTTCAGCAGCGTACAAGTCAGATGAAGCATAAGGAGAATAGTGATCTAGAAAGGACTTTGGCAAATCAACGAACGTTGATTGCGTCACCGCAGCTAGGGGAAAAACTTACTGAGCTAAAAACTTTAATTCAAATGTTAAATGGGAAGCCTGATTATGAGGCAACGATAGATGTTAAATATCCCCCCCTGAAAGTCTCTGAGGTGGAGTTAACTAAGTCGAACAGGGCTGAATACATTTATAATTTGCTCGACTCATTTCACTCCGACGAGGGGCGCCCATTTACGTATGATGAGATGTTAAATCTGGTAATTAGCACTACGCAATCTTTCCTTACCATATTATCCGGCCCACCCGGTACAGGTAAAACCTCAACGGCGATTAGATTGGCAAATGCTCTGTGCATTGATAGTGGTGAAGGGCACAATGCCTCAAACTTCTTAAATGTTGCTGTAGGTCGGGGGTGGGTAGCTGGTAGAGATATCTTGGGCTTCTATAATTCTCTAAAAGATGTTTATCAGCCATCTAGAAGTGGGTTGTACCAATTTCTGAGAAATAAAGATAGCTCCGATAACTTTCTAAAGTTTGTGCTTCTCGATGAGGCTAACTTATCAAGTGTAGAGCATTATTGGTCTGATTTCTTAGGCATGTGTGATACCGAGGGGGCTAAACGCTGTATAGATCTTGGTATTCCTGATGCAGGGCAGCGTTTTCTGGAGGTTGGACCTCAGGTACGATTTATTGCCACTATAAATAATGATGCAACAACCGAAAAACTGTCACCACGCTTAATCGATCGCGCCCCTATAATCACATTAGGTGAAGACGTAAGCATGGATGATTTATCTGATTTTACAAGGAATGTTGGTTTCAACGGGGCTATTCCAATTACTCAAATTGATCTTGCCTTCAATATATCCTCTGGAGAGGCTGATTTCCTACCTGATGAGCAAGCTGCCCTTGAACAAGTGCTAGCAATTCTTGCGGCTCCGGCATCTAAGACGAGCTCAATTCATATTAGCAAGCGTAAGATAAAGGCAATACGACGCTATTGCTTCGTGGCTAATGAAGTGGGCGGTATGAGAAATAGGCCTCTTGACTACGCTATTGCTCAACATATTCTTCCCGCGATTGAGGGGTACGGATCAGGCTTCAGGGAGCGACTAGTCAGACTTGAACAGAAATTAGCCGATCTCGACTTGAACATGTCGAAAAGAGCACTGAAGTCTATCATCGAGGAAGGAGATAGTTATGCAGATACTTACTCTTACTTCTAAGGTGTCCGTATGAAGCTTACTGCGAAAATAATAAGCGGAAAGAGGAGTGGTCTAGAGGTTGAGTTGACTGCCTTTGGTCATCACTCTTCTAATCAGAATTTTTTCCTAGAGGACGAGGCTCTGGAGTTTAGTCTAGAAGTCGCCGCTCCGTTGAATGATGTTTTTTTGTGTCTTCATGAAAATGAAATCGGTGTGACCAGTAGTAAGGAATGTAACGGATTATGGATTTACGAATGGAAGCCAAAATCCATTAGTCGGTCAATGTTTGAGTGCTTCTTTCATAACTATTACGGTATGGCGGAGCTCTCAATAGCAACTAAAATTGATGGGGTGGGTGAAAGAGTTATACTCGAACAATATGCCCCCGTTGAAGTGCTTGCCAAAAAATTGAATGCTGAACGGGCTGAAAAAATGCTCGATTTTTTGGCATCCCATGATAACGATGCTCTAGCGGCATTTTTCCGAGTAACTCGTTTAAAAGCAGGATTCAAAGAAGGGGAGAAATCGGTTGGTTTTTTGATCGAGCAACTAGAAAGAAATGTGTTGTTGCTAATTACAGAGCTTCCAAAAATATACTCCAAACCAATTGCAAAGCTTACACCTGTGACTAAAGTTGTCGTAGTCTCTGAGCGTTCAGTTACCGACGATACCACCCTGGCTTGGCTGGCAGAAAACTCTGACAGCCTATATCCAGTCGATGATCAAGAACGGGCTATATTGGAATTAGATGGTGCTTATTATTCTTCAGAGAAGATTTTGGAAAATCATCTAAAGGAAGAGCTAAATATTTATGAAAACCAAGTCGTTCATGGTTTTATAATATCACTTATGCGCGCCGCTTCAGATGTTCTGAGAGGTCTTGAAGACTATCCATCATCCAAAATTCGTGCACCATCTAGTATATCTGGATATCTTTCATTTTTTACACAATTAAGTAAGTTTGCCAAATCTATTAATAAAAATAAAGTTGCACGATGTAAAGACTTGATTACCAATCTACAGCGATTAAAGCGTACTTTCGATGAACGAGTTCCTGTATCCTGTGCCGTGATTGGTACTCCTCAATTTACAAGGAAAGCTAGATACAATCTTCATTATCAGAAGATTTTTCACAAAATAATTGCTTGGCATAGATTCGGTGCACCTGATTGGAGCATGCAAGAGGAACTTTTTTCGATTCAAAGTATCCCAAAACTTTTTGAGTACTACCTATTGTTTTTGATTAAGTACCACTTTGACAATGCGCGGCTATTGGGGATGAAGCTTGATTTGATAAACAGTCCTGTAGTGGACCGAAATAATTTCGAGTATGACTGGGGTGGTTATACCGTACGACTCCTCTATGAAATGAAAGCGTGGACTCCTGATCATGCAAGTTCTTTTGGTGCGACTCTGATTAACACTGAGGGGTGGACTATCAACTCTGCGAATGGTGACCTGAAACCTAGGGGGCAGTACGGGCCTTACGCTAACCGGTCACCAGATATGATTGTTTGTATTTCAACTCCTACGGGTGAGCAAAGGCAATTAATCCTGGATGCGAAATATACGACTAGTAAAAAGGCATTTACTCATTATCTCCCGGAACTTACGATGAAATATCTTCACGGTATTCATGAGAAAAGTACCGGAAAGAGTTTGTCTTCTGGATTGATGATTGTAAATCCGAGTGAGTCTTGTGGGACTCGGCATTTTCATCACGAGAGGTATAGTATTTACGGGGCTAATCCTGTCACGCCGGCTTTATTGGTTAGCTCTGTGGCTCCTGGCGTGGCTGAGGATCATGACTCAGACTTCAGAACTAATTTGTCCCAGTTTCTTATTTTAATGAGGGCTTCCCTTGGGGGGGAGCAACGACGGTATCTTGAAATAGTTGCTTAAGGAAAGTGAGAATAAGTGTCATAGGCATATAAAATATAAGCCTTAAATTAAAATAAGCTCTTTGACCGTGTCGGCGGTTCGATTCCGTCTCTGGGCACCAAGTACAATTCCTCCTTAGTTCAGTCGGTAGAACGGCGGACTGTTAATCCGTATGTCGCTGGTTCAAGTCCAGCAGGAGGAGCCAACACAAAAGCCCAGCAGCAATGCTGGGCTTTTTCTTTGCCTGTTTGCCACGGCCATTGTCACCCAAGCGTTGCGCAATAAGTGTGTACCTGAGGGACAAACTGTCGCATCCATCCCCCCTTATTCCTTCCCTGTCAGTGACTTGCCTTCTCTTTCTCGCCTAGTATGGTGACGTGCTGGGCGTTTGTCGCGCCGCTTTTCCTGTGCCTGACCCGCCGTATCCGCCAGGGCTTTGTGCACCATGACTCTCAATCTGGCGAGGGCGGGACATCTTTGTGATCGAGGTAATGTATGAATGCAACCGAGCTTTGGCAGCTTTCTCCCGAAAAGTTCAACGAGTGGCGCCGGGAGAATGACTATCCCTTGATTTGGGATCTGCTGGTGGCCTCGCTACCCCATTTCGGCGACTGGATGACGGAGCAGAAAATAGAGAAAAGCGTCATCTTCCAGATCGGTATCGCTCGTTTCATCAGCTCGCGATCCGTGCTCAGCCTCTGCGTCTACATGAGCGACGACAAGATAAGGCTGTATGAAACCGCCTCGATCGCGCTGGAATCGCTGCGCAAGAGCGGTCTCATCCGCTCAGAGATGCGTTTTGAACCCTATTGCATGTGGCTGGCCGGCAAGCATGGCAAAGATGAGGTGAAGCGGGTGCAGAGCCTGCTCTCCGTCTCCGAGAACAACAAGGGAGAGGCACAGGTTCTGGGCAAGCATCGCCTGCTCAACATCGGCGGCGTCGAGCTGAAGAGCCCCATCATCTCCGGTCGGCTGCTCGATTTCACCTGCCTCGACGAGCTCTCGCTGGATGGTGCCGTCAATAACTCCAAGGTCTATCTGTGGCACTGCTCGGCCAAGGGCGTACGGGTCAATGGCGGTGTGATCGGACTCGATCTGTTCGATTCCCTGCTGTGGGATCACAGGGCCTGGGCCAAGAAGCGGGAGCTGGCGCTGGAGGACGGGGTATTTCAGGACTTCACCATAGAGTGCGAGGAGATCCGTTTTCACTCCTCCCGGGCCGTGCTGAAAAACTTCAACGTACGTGCCAAGAACTTCGACGCCACCATGGAGCATACCAATCTGGACAAGGTGCAGGTGGCCTATAACGAGAACGGCCGGATCGATCACAGCGAGGCCAGCAAGTTGTACCGCAACGCCAAGCGGCTCTTCTCCAGCGTGGGGGATACCGTCGATGCCGGTGAGTGCTATTACCAGGAGAAGCTGCATGAGATGAAGTCCCTGGCAAGCCCGAGGGAGCTGTTCAAGGAACGCTGGCTGCGCAGCGGCCCGCTGAGAAAGGGGTGGCTCTCTCTGCTTTGTTATTTGAAGTGCGGTTCCAAGTTTGTCAGTTTCATTACCTGGGGCTTTGGCGAGCGGCCCATAAGAAGCCTGCTGATGTCGATGGTGGTCATATTGCTGGCGACTCTGACCTATTTTCTGGCGCCCGCCTCCGTCACCTATCACCACCTGGGGCGCTCCCTCTACTTCAGCATTGTGACCTTCGTGACCCTGGGTTACGGCGACATTTCCCAGACGTCCTCCCCGCTGCAGCTGCTGTCGGCCATCGAAGCCTTCTGCGGCATGTTTCTGACCGGCCTGTTCCTCGCGGGATTTGCGTCGAAAACCAAGCAGTATTGATGACGGTGCCGACCTGTCGGGGCCGCCATGCCCCGACCGGGTGGCAGGCATGAAGGAGGAAGGTGATGGGGATCCCCAGCAACAAGGCCGAGCTGCTGCTCGCCATCGACACGCATTTTGGCAAGCTGCTCAAGGCGTTGCAGGCCGTCCCCGAGAGCCGGGTGCAGGAGCTGGTGATGGAGGGGCACAGCAAGGGCACCTCCATGAGCGTGGCCAACCTGGTGGCCTACCTCATCGGCTGGAATGAGTTGGTGATCAAGTGGATAGAGCGGGATGCGGCGGGCTTGCCGGTAGATTTTCCCGAGACGGGTTTTAAGTGGAACGAGCTGGGCAGGCTGGCCCAAAAGTTCTATCGGGATTATGAGGGGCTGGCCTATCCGGCACTGCTGGCCCGGCTGATGGCAGCCAGGGCCCGCATCGTCGAGCTGATCGTGACGCGGGGTGACGATGAGCTGTATGGTCGCCCCTGGTATGAGCAGTGGACCCTGGGGCGGATGATCCAGTTCAATACCGCCTCTCCCTACCACAATGCCAACGGGCGATTGCGCAAGTGGTTGAAGGGGAACGGTATTCGGGTATGAATGTTCCCGGTGTTGCAGATGGTGATGCTGGCTGAGGCGGCCGGTATTCTTTCGCTGACTTGCCCCGGTTGTTATACTCCCGCCCCTCCATTCTCCCGGGTGCCGGATTTGTCTTCTCCCTGGCGTGAGGCGGCTTGCCATGCTGCCTTGTCTGGCAAACGGGTGTTTCCTCCTGAGTTCAGTCGCCAGTTCGGCGGGCTGTTCATCCGGATATTACCGTAGCCCTTGTTGTGAGACGAGGGCTCCGGTGTCATGAGTTCAATAACAAAAACAACGATTCACACAGAGACAGTCATCAGGATTGGTATGGAAAATCAAGCAGTTAAAGATTCGCATGCAACGCAAACCTCCCTTCGCCGCTGGCTGGAGCCGGTACTGGTACTGGCCATTCTGGGCAGCCTGTTCGGTTACCTCGGCAGCCTGATGGGGCTCTCCGCCCTGGTCAACACCCTGTTCAATACGGCCCATCAGCTGCTGCTCAATACTGTGCTCTTCATCATGGGGATTACAGTGCTATCCGGGGCGCTGAGCCAGCTGCTCAGCGAGTTCGGAGTGATCCGCTTGCTGGAGGTGCTGCTGGCGCCACTGATGAAGCCCATCTTCCGTCTGCCGGGCCGCACTGCCCTGGCGGCTCTGATGACGTTCTTTTCCGACAACCCGGCGGTGATCAGCCTCGCCAAAGACAGTCGCTTTCGCAAGGGCTTCACCCCCTGGCAACTGGTGTCTCTGACCAACTTCGGGACGGCTTTTGGCATGGGGCTGATCGTGGTGACCTTCATGGCCACCCTGCAACTACCGAGCGGCGAATCCACTGCCAGTGCGGCTTTGATAGGTCTGCTCGGCGCCCTCATCGGCTCAGTGGTCTCGACCCGGCTGATGCAGCGCATGATCAGGCCGCTGGTGGGGGAGACCCTGATTGATGACGAAGTGGTGAGCGTGGGCGCCAAGCCCGGGCTGAGTCAGGAAGCGGCTCCCACCTGGCTCCGGGTGCTCAATGCCCTGCTCGATGGTGGCAAGTCCGGGGTGGAGCTCGGCATGGCGGTGATCCCGGGTGTGCTCATCATCAGTACCTTCGTCATGTTGCTGACCTTTGGCCCTGGCGACAAGGGTTATACCGGCGAGGCCTTCCAAGGGGTGGCGCTGCTGCCCGTGCTGGCGGCCAAGGTGGGCTGGCTGTTCGAGATGCTATTCGGTTTTACCCATGCCGAGCTGGTGGCCTTCCCCGTAACTTCACTGGGAGCGGTCGGGGCCGCCATGTCGCTGGTGCCTCCTTTCATCGGCAAGGGTTGGATCACCGGCAACGAGGTGGCGGTATTCACCGCCATGGGCATGTGCTGGAGCGGCTTTCTGAGTACTCACACCGCCATGCTGGATGCGCTCGGTTATCGCCATCTCACCTCCCGCGCCATAGTGGCTCATACCATAGGTGGCCTCTGCGCCGGTGTGGCGGCCCATCAGCTCTACCTGCTGCTGGGCTGAGTCGGGTTCAGATAACAAAAGAGGCTCTTCGGAGCCTCTTTGCATTTCTCGTTGCGATCACGCGGGCAGCATCGAGACGGCCAGCCCGGCGTTGTAGTCACTCGACATGGCCAATGACGGTTTGTTCTATCACGGCTCCGGGCATCATCTGTTGTATGCCTTCAATCAGCTTGTTCCCGGCTGCTTGCAAAGCGTCCAGGGGCATTTCGGGCAAGCTCTCCAGAATGAACCACATCATGCTCGATTCCACACTGAGCCTGGTCCTGACCCCCTGTCTCCAGTTCCAGCGTCGGCACGTCACCCCCTTGTCATCCCGCCATACCACTTCACCGGGTTCTGGAGATTCATGAGCCACTTCGCCGCCCTTCATTGTGTCGAATAGCTCGCTGCCATCGGCAACCACCAACCTTGGTGTCCCTTCATAGGTGGTCAGGTTTTCGCCCCCTACCGGGATGGCGTACTCAATGCTGATGGCGTTATAGAGGTCAACGACAGGATCGATACTCGGCAGGCTGCCATCACGGACAAGCCGTTTTCTCAGGGCTTCGGCGGAGCAGGGAGTGCGCTGTGGTTTGGCGCCAAACTTTCTAAAGAGGTCCGCCCAAGCAGAGAGGTGTGCATCAGCCCAGGGTGCATCTTCTCTGGCCATGGCAAGAGAGGCTTGTGCCAGAGCCCGCGTCCCCACAGTGGGGTCTGCAATGGCAGCCGCCTGGACAGTGATACTCAAGGCCCGGAATCCGGGGGCCATATCGGTCACTTCAGGGGTGATTAACGGCTTGAACAACGGCATAGCGACTCCAAGGGATTCATTGATAGAGACGACATTTGATGTCTCGATGGCGCATGGCATCAGCCACATCAAACTCAATTTGAGAGCCATCTTGCTTGGGCGATGGCAATAAGAAAATTTACGAAATCTTAAGGCCAATAAGGATTTGGAATGACAAGCAGCCCGTCAGTGAACGATTGGCCTCGGATCTCGATCCAGAAGGAAGCTCTGGCTTTTCATTGATCTCTCGCGAAATGGGATGAGCCGCTCAGGAGCGCTATTTCTGATGCTGCTGAAAAACATCAACAACAAGGGCGCCGAGGCGCCCGTTTGCTTGAGTGTCAGACTGACGACATTACAGATTGCCCGGTTTGGGAATGGGGATGCCGAGCAGCAAGTTATCCATCATGCCGACCATGCGGCCCAGCTCGGGTTTGGTGATGGTGTCATTGGCCCCCAGCTGCAATGCCTTCTGGCGGTTGTCATCACTCATCAGCGACGAGAACATTATGATGGGGGTAGTTTTGAAGGCGGGGGTGTCCCGCAGCCGTTTGAGCAGGTGCATGCCATCCATACGGGGCATCTCGACGTCTGTGATGATGCCGCTGACAAACTCGGACACAGGTATCTTCTCCTCCTGCGACAGACGGTCAAACTCCGTCAGCATCTCCAGCCCTTCTCCCCCGTCCTTGGCCGTCACCACGTTGTAGCCAGCGGTGCGCAGCGTGGTCTCTATCATCTTGCGGATGAAGGCCGAGTCGTCGACCACCAGAACGCTCTTGGCCTGACGCAGTGCCATCATGCGATCGTCGATGATGACCTTGCGATCCTGGGTCACATCGTATTTCTCCATGCTGAGCTCTGGGTTGATGTCGGCGATGATCTTCTCGAAGTCGAGGATCATGATGAGGTTGCCATCGCGCCTGACCACGGCGACCACGCAGTCATTCTCGCCCGCTTCCAGAAACTGGCTGGGGGATTCCACATCCTCCCAGGAGACTCTATGGATCCTGCTGACGCTGTCGATGAGAAAGCCGTTCGCCATCTTGTTGAAGTCGGTGACGATAACCACTTTGTTGCTGTTGTCCGGGTTAGTGCGGATCCCGAGCCAGCCCGCCAGATCCACCAGGGGGATCAGCCGTTCACGCAGCGAGAAAACCCCGACCATGTGGCGCTGGGCATTGGGGTAGTCGGTAGTTTCCGGTACCCGGATCACCTCGCGCACCTTGGCGACGTTGATACCGTAATAGGCAATCTTCTCCCTGCCATCGGGCAGATGCTTCTTGAGATGAAACTCGATGATTTCGAGCTCGTTGGTCCCGCTCTCGGTCAGGATGGATTTACGCTCTTCCCCGTTTTTGGACATCATGGCGACTCTCGTGCTTCTGGTTGCGCTGGCAGCACCGGCTGCGGTTTTCCCTCAGTATAGGAATGGATCCGTCCACACCGGAGAGATCCACACAACATAACCCTCATAACTGCTTGATCCCGCAAGTAGGAAGGCACGTAACAGCTTAACAGGGAAACAAAGATGCGATGGAGAAGACCATCACACTCACCACAAACAGGAGCGGAGCATGGCAGAGGCTGTGGTTGTGATAGGGGCAGGGGGCGGAATCGGGCAGGCACTGGTGGCGCACTGGCTGGCGGCAGGAGCCAACCCAGTCATTGCGGTCAGCCGACAGCAAGCTCCCGTCGGGTTTGATGATCCTCGCGTGCATTGGCTGCCCTGTGATTACAGCGACCAGCAGATGAGCCACTGCGTCAGCCATATTGCCGGACTGGCTCCCGGTTTGCGCCATCTGGTGATCTGCAATGGCGTCTTGCATCAGGGGGAGATCAAGCCGGAAAAACGGCTGGAAGCGCTCAATGTCGAGGCCATGACCCGCCTCTACCAGACCAATGCCTTGCTGCCGCTGTGCTGGATCAACCAGCTGCTCCCGCTGTTTGGCACCTCACCCTGCACCCTGGCTGTACTCAGTGCCAGGGTCGGCAGCATTGGTGACAACCGCGCTGGTGGTTGGTATGGCTATCGTGCTGCCAAGGCCGCTCTCAATATGTTGCTCAAGTGCGCGTCCATCGAACTCGCCCGGCGTGCCCCGGGCGTCAAGCTGCTGGCATTTCATCCGGGCACTGTGGATACCCAGCTCTCGCGCCCGTTTCACGCCAATGTGCCGGCCGGTAGCTTGCAGACGCCAGAGCAGGTAGCTCGTCATCTGGTGAGTTTGATGGCGGGACTTGTGCCTGATGGCGAACTCAGCTATCTCGACTGGCAGGGCAAGACTATCGAGTGGTAGGGGCATCCAGCAGGCGAGCCAGCAGGGCTCGCAGCGCCTTGATGATGGCTGGCTTGCCCGCCAGTTGCAGCCTGGCAGCCAGTCGACCCCAGTCCGCGTATTGCCAGATGGTGGCGATCAGCAGCTGGCATTCGCTTGGCGTCAGGGAGGCCAGTCGCGGCAGATTGCCTGTCAGCCAGCGCTGTAGAGTGGATTGGCACAGTTCGAACGGCTTGTGGTGATGGGCGAAGCAATCAAGCTCATCCCGTTCAAACGCATCCAGCTCAGGCACGGCCAGCTCTTGTCCCTTCACACATTGCCACACCAGTGCGGGATCCAGCTCTTTCAACTCCCCGGCCAGCAGGGTAGGTAGCTGTTGTACGAAGCGCTGGCGCCACAGGTCCAGCTCGGCTTGCCACTCGGGTTTCAACGCCTTGAGCAGCAGGGCGGCATGGCTGCCGCTGGCGGCATCCCGCTGCAAACCGATGCGCAGTGTCACCAGCCCGGCCTTGTGCCAGAAGGGCAACAAGTCGGCGCTGGCCGAGAAAGCGGAGCCGAGATAATCGAGCCCTTCCTCCCGGTAGTAGTCCTCCAGCTGGCCGAGCAATCGTGAGCCGAGCCCGTGACGATGCAGCGCCGGGTGGATGGCGATGCGCATCACCCTAGCGTAGCTGCGTCCCCCGGCTGTCTTGAAACCAGCGTGGGCAAGCAGGGACTGGGGCAGCAGATGGCCGCGCGGGCGTCGTCGGCCCGCCCAGATAGCCTCGGCGAGTTTGGGGGCGATATTGCCCTCCCGCGCTACCAGCGCGACCCCCAGCAGGCTCTGCGCCTGTTCCAGCAGGTGGATGTCGAGATCCGGACTCTCCAGCAGAGATCTGAGGTCGCTCGGCGTGGTCTGGTAGTGGGCCAGCACCAGCAGGCCGAATACTTGATTCAGCAGTGCCTCATCGGCGGCCAGCGTCCCTTGCCCGATCAGCCGCCAGCTCGGGTTGGTCGGCGGTTGGGGAGCATCTACCTCGGTATTGAGGCCAAGGAGGCGAAACACCAGCGGTTCCAGCGGGTCGCGAGTGCTCCAGCGGATGGGCTCGGCCAGGTGGATCTCCTGCCAATCCGGCGTCTGGCGGTCAAGCACTCGCTTGAAACGCAGGTGAAAGCCGCGTCCCGTCCCCTCGTAGCCGTGTTCCGTGGTGGCGAAGACAATGCGACTGTGGCGGGCCAGCATGGCCTCCAGCAGCGGCGTAGGGATGGCGGCGGCTTCATCCACCAGCAACAGATCGGGTTGCAGCGCCTCATGTACCAGTCGATCCGGTGAACAGAACTCGAGGCCCACAAGCTGCTCTTGGGTGGTATCGAGCGCCCGGGCGGCGTGGGCGAACAGGGTGGCGACAGTGGCCTGAGAGGGTGCCGTCACCACTATCTTCAGGTCGGGTTGCTGGCGCAGCAGCCCGGCGGCGGCGAGGCCCAGCAGGCTGCTCTTGCCGCGTCCCCGATCGGCGCTCAGCACCAGGGGGCGGCGGCGATGGCCGTGCAGCACCCTGTGGATGGCGGGCAGAGCAAGAACCTGATCGTCACTCAATGGCCGTTCGGCGCCTATCGGTTGCCAGGGCTGTGGGCTGGTGGGCGGGAGCAGGGAGAGCGCAGGATCGCCTGTCAGCAGCCGCACCAGCCGGGCGATAAAGCCGTGACCCGCCCGGCTTGCCTCCTCCGGCTGGGCCACCAATCTGATCCGGTCGGGATCCGGCCATGCTGGCCACAGCTCTCTGGGTGGCGTCAGCAGCAGCAGCAGGCCCCCTGCGCGCAGTGTGCCCGCCAGGGCGCCGAAGGCGTCGGGGTGAAAACCGCTGAAAGCGTTGAAGACCAGCGTGTCGCACTCCTGACCCAGCCGTTGCAGCGCCTTGGCGGCGGGAACGGGCCCGTGGTGGGCGGGGCCTTCCCCCAGCCAGAAGATGGCACCGTCCAGCAGCGGCTCGGTACGGACGATGCAATCAGCCTCGTCTCCTTCCAGCCAGATCAGTCGCCGCTCGCCAGCATGGGCGAGGGTCTGGCGCAGGGCTTTCACCTCGGCGGGGCTCATGAGGCTGAACTGTCGCCCGCTTTGACGCGAGGTTCAAACATGCGATCCCCTGTCTGGTCGATAAAGGTATGGGCCTTTTGCACCATGAAACGCTCCGCATCGGCTGGGTTGGCAAACAGATCGGATCGGATAAATCGATGGGTTTGCAGCACACCATCCAGCTCCTTGGTGATGCGGCCCGCCAACCGGTACTGACCCCCTTCCGCCATGGGCTCTGGATAGATGAGATAACCGGCGTATTCGGTGGGAGTGACGTCGACGGCTTGGGCTGGTTGGCCCCCGAACAGTGCTGTGAACAGTTTCTTGAGCATGATGTTTTCCTCTGTGACAGAGGCATTGTCCCCAAGGGACTGATGGCTGGCAAGCGGGGGATCTTATTACTAATTGTTATTTGCACTACGAACCATTCTCATTTAGATTTCATTGCATTCCAGCATGAGGTAAACACTATGTACGTCTGTTTGTGCCGTGGCATCACAGATACCCAGATCCGCAAGGCGGTACAGGCAGGCAAGAGCGAGTTTCGTCAACTCAAACAGTCGCTGGAGGTAGGTGCCCAGTGTGGCAAGTGCGTGCGCATGACCATGGAGATCATCGCAGCCGAACTCGACAAGGCAGAGCTGGAACAGGCTCCACTCTATTACGAAGTGGCCTGACCTAGACCCTGGCGTTTTCCAACCCGACCCGGCAGCAGGGTCACCCTTCCTTTCAGGCGAGCTGGCTCGCCATACCTCTTGTTGTCACTTTTCTGGACTAAGCTCTAACGATCGAAGCCTCAGGCACGAACCAAGGAGCAGAGTCGATGAAAGGAGATCCCAAGATCATTGCCCACCTCAACAAGGTGCTGGCCAATGAGCTGATTGCCATCAACCAATACTTCCTGCATGCCCGCATCTACGATGACTGGGGCCTCAAGGCGCTCGGGCACAAGGAGTATCACGAGTCCATCGATGAGATGAAGCACGCCGACGAGCTGGTCAAACGGGTGTTGTTTCTGGAAGGGCTGCCCAACTTGCAGGATCTGGGCAAGCTGCGCATCGGTGAGACGGTGGAGGAGATGCTGCGCTGTGATTTGTCGCTGGAGATGGACGCCATCCCCGACCTGAAAGTGGCCATCGCCTATGCCGAGTCGGTGCAGGACTATATCAGCCGTGACCTGTTCCAGGACATTCTGGAAGATGAAGAGGAGCACGTAGACTGGCTTGAGACCCAGCTCGATCTCATCGATCGCATCGGGCTGGAGAACTACCAGCAGTCCCAGCTGCATCACGGCTCATCCTGAATAGTTATGGCATGAAAAGCTGACTTAAAAACCCGCCAAGGCGGGTTTTTTCATATCCGTTGCATAGCTTTTCATCCGGTTTATCCATATGAAAAATAAGCTTATTTTTGTTAGTCAGGTCGCAAAAATATGTTGAGTAGATGTGCACTATTGGAACCCCTATCGGGGGCACACAATAACAACAGGTTAAAGGACTACACCATGCACTTCTTGCCCAACAAGCTTGCGCTGGCTTGCGCCATCGCACTCTCTCTCGCTGCCTGCAATGACAACAGCTCCAACGCGCCGGCGGATCCCGCCGCTACCAAGGCATCCCTGATGCAAATCATGGACGAGGCCCAGCGTGCGAGTCAGGCGCTGGACCCTTACGGATTTGCCATTGATGCGCCAGGGATCGCCCAGCGCAAGGCGCTTGACGGTTCGCTGCTCACCCGGCTGGATGCCATGGATCCGAGCGTGTTGAGCGAGCGGGACCGACTGTTTTACGACATGATCCGCTGGGATTTGCAGATCAACCTGGCGGGCTATGAGCTGCCTCAATCCCAGATCCCGATCCATCACTTCCGCAATCGGGTGGTGGATCTGGCCGATGAGGTCGGGGCTGCGCCCGCCAGCGGCAAGGCAGCCCGCACAATCAGCAGCGGCTTCGATTACTTCGAGCAGAGCTCGGCCGAGCGAGTCGCGCCGGGAGATGCAGCCTGGCGGCGTGATCTGGACCGTACACCTGCGGGGACTGTTGTAGCCACGCGGGCGAAGGCGGTGACGGCACCGCTGGCCTGGTATAAGGAACACCTCACCTGGCTCAAGGCCTACGACGCCTATCTGGCCGAAGTGAAGCATCAGTTCGAGCTGGGCAGCACCCAGGGCAACACTTTGCCGAATGAGCTGGTGGACAGGCTGCTGGCACAGCTCGACAGTAAGCTGGACGGTGAAGCCATCTCCGGTGCCTACCTCGGCTGGCAACAGCTGCCGGGGGAGGCCGACGAGGCACTGCGCACCGATTACAAGGCGGTGCTGGACAGCATCAACGGCCGCTATCTGGCGCTGCGGGACTATCTGGATTATCAGCATGGCGGCGCTTATGCGGTGCGTCTTGGCAGCGGTGAGTGTGACGATGGCTTCTGCGGCATGACCAATGGCCGTGACTGGTATCGCTGGTTGCTGAAGAAGCACACCACCACCGAGATGACGCCGGAGCAGGTGCATGCGCTGGGGCTGAGCGAGGTGGAGCGGATCTTCGGCGCCATGGTCAAGGTGTGTCATACCGTCGGCAAGTGCGACAGCGAGGAGGTAGCCCAGAGCAAGCAAAGCGGCCAGATCTATGACTTCTTCCGCTATCTCAACGAACCTACCTTCTTCTACCAGAATCCGCTGACTGTCTGGTCTGCCGGTTTGAATCCGAGCAATGTGGCAGGGGCGGCGCTGAGTGAGCCACAACAGCAGGCGCTGGCCGAACATGAGTGGGCACTGCGGGAGTACAACGCCTTCAAGAGCAAGGCAGCGCTGGTGTTGCCGGATTTCTTCGATGCCGAGCGCACCATCCCCAAACTGGATTACGAGGTGGTGCCCGTTTCCTATGAGGATGCGCCCTATGGCGGCGTTGCCTGGTATCAGGACGGCAACCCGCAGACCGGTCGCAAGGGGCAGTTCTTCCTCAATACCTACTATCCCTATGGTTTGCAGAGCTGGAACATCAGCACCCTGCTGGCCCATGAGGCGGCGCCTGGCCACCACTTCCAGATCACCATAGCCCAGGAGCTGGCGGCCAAGGATCCCGACTTCCCGCAGTATGTGGCGAACGCTTCCTATACCGCCTATGCGGAGGGCTGGGCGCTCTACACCGAATACCTGGCGGATCACGACATGGGGCTCTATCAGGGGCGCGGCCTCTACGATCCGGCCGTGGGAGATGTGAAGGTCGAGGGCTCGTCCGCGTTCAACAACCAGCTGCAGTATTTCGGACGCCTCAACGAGGAGATGCTCAGGGCCATGCGGCTGGTGGTGGATACCGGCATTCACTGGTATGGCTGGAGCCACGACAAGGCCGTCAATTACATGCAGGAGAATTCGGCGTTGGGGGCGGGAGACATAGGATCAGAGGTGCCGCGCTACATGGCCTATACCGGTCAGGCCACGTCTTACAAGGCGGGTCAGCTGGCGCTGATCCGGATGCGGGAGTCCGCCGAGCAGGCCCTTGGTAGCCAGTTTGACCTCAAGGCCTTCCACCACCATGTACTGGAATACGGCATGTTGCCCATCTCTGTGCTTGAGCAGAAGAACCGGCAGTGGATTGAACAGTCGAAGTGATCACAGTTACGGCGCCCGGCAAGGCAGCGGGCGCCGCTTTCGATTAGGATACGGCTCTATTTCCATCACAATGCTACGGATGATTTACATGGAACTGATTGCACGTGAGATGGCCCCCCACAAGCGGGTGGCGCTGGTGGCTCACGACAACATGAAGACCCCTTTGCTGAACTGGGTGATGCGCCGCAAGGAGGAGCTCAAGCTCCACCATCTCTATGCGACCGGCACCACGGGCACCATGCTCGGCAAGCAGGCGCAACTGCCTATTACCTGCCTCTTCTCCGGCCCCATGGGCGGTGACCAGCAGCTCGGTGCCCTGATTGCCGAAGGCAAGATAGACGTGCTGATCTTCTTCTGGGATCCTCTCAATGCAGTGCCCCACGATCCGGACGTGAAAGCGCTGCTGCGCCTCGCTGCGGTATGGAACATTCCAGTTGCCACCAACGAGGCGACCGCAGATTTCATCATGGACTGCCCCCATATGCGGCAGGCATTCAGCGTACAGATCCCGGATTATGCTGGCTATTTGAAAGCCAGGACCGAATAAAGGTAGATCCATCACTCTGTGCTGGTTACTTGAAAGCCAGGAGCGAATGTAAACAAGCAGATAGCAAAGAGCCGGACACAGTCCGGCTCTTTTATTTGAAAGATGGCAGCAAGTTAACGCTGGAACCCCTTCTGAGCGAATTTGGGTCTGGCGCTCATGATCTGCTCCACCTGCTCGTCGCTCATCTTGCCGCGGGAGAGGCCCAGCACCTTGTAGGTGAGCAGCGGCCGTGCCGGCAGGGCAATCATCAGTGCCCGGATCTGGTTCTCGTCCTCTTTCTCCCGTACCGGCTTGCCATAGGCGTAGGTGAGTACGCCGGCATCCATCAGGTTTTTGACGGCAGGCTCGGTGATCGGCAAATTTATGACGCTTTTGCGTTGCAGCACAAACTCGCGCAGTACCGCTTTCTCGTTGAAGTCGAGGAAAGCAATCATCTGGGCCAGCAGATCCTGTTGGCGGCGGGACTGCCACTCTTCACAGGCCCACTCCCAGGCGATCAGAAATGCCTGACTGCAGAAGTAGGAGATGGCGATCAGCATACCGACCCCGAGCCAGGCCGCGTGGAGCGTAGCCCACTGGCTGACTGCACCTTTCATCAGACCGGCCGGAAACAGCAATATGATGCTGCAGCAGAGTAACAACCAGACCATGAGCCAGTTGAGGCGGTTCAGTTGATAGAAATGTTGGATCCACCGTTTCATCGTTCATCCTTCCCAAACTATTGTGGACAGTAATCAACTCATAGCAATCGTTGTGCCAAGGCGTGGATGCCAGGGGAAAGAGTGGAGATCCGGACGGAGAAATCGAGGGAGCTGACCGAGTGACGCGTTACATTCCCTTACAACTTACTGAGCTAATGATCATTAATTTGCCTTGTGAGCTGGCCGCCGGTTTGGTAAAAAGCCCGCACTGTCATTGGGGAGTAGCAACCCGCCCGTGATCCGGGCAGGGCTCATGTCAACATTCTTGGATCTTCCGATCCATGGCATGGGCGGCGATAGCATCTATCGCTCTGCAAGACCTTTGGCCTCGATACGCAAGTCAGCCGGGCGAGCCGTATCGGGTCCATCGGTTGTTCTGCTCGCCTGGCGGTTGCCTATTATGTTGATCACCCTGCTGTTATTTCTGCTCTCTGCCGTCATCATCTACCTGGCCTGCGAATATTTCGTCAACGGTATCGAATGGACCGGCCATCATTTCAAGTTCTCCCAGAGTGCCACCGGCTCCCTGCTGGCAGCCCTAGGTACGGCCTTGCCCGAATGCATCGTCACCCTGACCGCCCTGCTTATGGGGGATGCTCCCGCCCAGCAACAGATTGGGATCGGCGCCGCTCTCGGTGGCCCTCTTGTACTCTCCACCATAGGCTATGCCGCCGTCGGCGTGACCCTGTTGCTGTGCATGAGCCGTGCCCATCGAGTCATCGACGGCGAGGTGCAGCGCGAGATAGGTCGGGATCAAGCCTGGTTTGTCGGTATCTTCCTGGTGGCTGTTGCCCTCGGCATGGTGGCCTTCACCGGCAAGGCCTGGCTGGCGCCGCTGTTCGTGCTGGTTTATCTGGTCTATGTGCGGCGCGAGCTGAAGCAGACCGACAGCCACGAGGTCGAGTTGCCCGAGCCCCTCAAGCTGGATCCCGAGGCCGATATCCCGGCGCTCGGCAAGGTGCTGTTGCAGACCCTGGTGGCGCTGGTGGTGGTGGCGCTGGCGGCCCAGCTGTTCGTTCATCAACTGGAGAGCATGGGCGAGCTGTTCGGCCTCTCTCCCGTGCTGGCGGCCCTGCTGCTGAGCCCGGTGGCGACCGAGATGCCGGAGCTGATGAACGTGCTGATCTGGGTGCGGCAGGGCAAGAGCCGGCTGGCGCTGGCCAATATCTCAGGCGCCATGATGATCCAGGGCACGATCCCCAAGGCGTTCTGCCTGCTGTTTACCCCCTGGTTGCTCGACGGCACCATGATGGTCTCCTCGCTGGTGACCCTGCTGGCGGTAGTGCTGCTGTGGTGGGGCTTCAGCCGTGCGCAGATGACGGCGGGCAGGCTGGCCTGGGTTGGGCTGGTCTATCTCGGTTTCTGTGGCTGGTTGGTGGTGAGCTGACGAGATATGGGTTTCATGAGCGTGACGCCATGAGAAAGGGCAGGATTCCATCCTGCCCTTTTTATTGTCATCAAAATATCTCAGCTGACGCTGAGCACTGGGATCAGAACTGCTGGAACCAGCGCTGGATCTGGGCCGGATCCTTGCTCTGGGTCAGGGAGAGCATCAGCAGGATGCGCGCCTTCTGCGGGTTCAGGGTGCCGGCGGCCACGAAGCCGTACTTGGCATCGTCGATCTCGGCATCCAGGGTGGTGGCGCCGGTCGGTACACGGGCGGAACGCACCACGCGGATACCATCCTTGCTCGCCTTGGCCAGGGTATCGAACAGTGTGTGGTAGAGGTTGCCGTTGCCCACCCCGGCGCTGACGATACCGTCAAACTTGGCATCCACCATGGCCTTGGCCGGCAGATCGGTGGCGTTGGCATAGCTGTAAACGATGCCCACTTGCGGCAGCTTGTCGAGCTTGCTTACGTCGAACGGGGTCTTGCTGGTGTGCAGACGTGCCGGACTGCGCTGATAGTCGATTTTGCCGTTGTGGATGTAACCCAGCGGGCCGAAGTTGGGGGCGGCAAAGGTCTGCACCCCTGTGGTGTTGGTCTTGGTGACGTCGCGGGCATCCAGCACTGTATCGTTCATGGCGACCATGACGCCACGGCCCTTGGAGCTGGGGTCGGAGGCGGTGACGACAGCGTTGTAGAGGTTGAGCGGGCCATCGGCACTCATGGCGGTGGAGGGGCGCATGGCACCGACCAGCACCACAGGCTTGTCGCTCTTGACGGTGAGGTTGAGGAAGTAGGCAGTCTCTTCCATGGTGTCGGTACCGTGGGTGATGACGATGCCATCCACGTCATCCTTGGCCAGCAGCTCGTTGACCCGCTTGGCCAGCTTGAGCCACACCTCGTCGTTCATGTCCTGGGAGCCGATCTTGACTACCTGCTCTCCCTGCACGTCGGCCACGTTCTTCATCTCGGGAACTGCAGCAATCAGGGTCTCGATAGCTACCTTGCCTGCTTCATAGTTGGATTGGGTTGCGGACTGTCCCGCTCCGGCTATGGTGCCACCGGTAGCCAGGATATGAACCTGTGGCAGGGCCATGGCCATCGGGGAGAGGGTCAGGCCAAGTACGGTGGCGATCAGTGTCTTGCGGATAGGGAGAGTCATGCTGCAAATCCTTCTGAGTGATAAAAATTGCAGCAAGTTTGCGCTTTCTGTTGAGGGGGTCTGTGATGACTCTCACCAAAAAACAGCTGGGTACAGAATTTTAACCTGATTTATACCTCTATAGAGATAATTTAACTCGCCAGGAAGCCTTTGGCTTCAATCAGGGCGATCAGCTCCGCCTTGCTCAGATCGCTTTCGATGACGGCCTTGCTGCTGGCGAAATCCACCCGGGCCTGGCTAACAGCGCTCTGGGCCAGCAGGGCTTTTTGCAGGCTGGCGGCGCAGCCACCACAGGACATGCCGGAAATGGTGAGTTCGATGGTCATGGGATCACTCCTCTGTTGATGTGCAGCCAGCCTAAAGCTGCCGCCCGCAGCAAGGTCAAGCCCTAGCGAGCCACCACGGATTCACGCACCATCAGACGACCATGGAACTTCTGTTGCTCGTCGGCGGGGCGCAGGCTCTGCGTCAATTGGGCTTGCAGCACGCGCACACTCTCCTGTGCCAAGCGTTCGCTCGGATATTCGATGCAGGTCAGCGGGGGCGTCAGCTGATCTGCCAGGGCCGATCCTTCCAGGCTGATGACGGAGACATCCTGAGGAATATTGAGGTTGAATTCGCGCAGAAGACGCATGGCATCGGCGGCCTGGGCATCTTGCTGCACCACCAGTGCGGTAAAGGGCAGATAGCGGTTGAGCAAGCCGAGCAACGCCTGCTGGTTGTCGGTACCATCGATCACCAGCTGACTGTTGTAGGGCAGGGATTGCTGCTGAAGTGCCTGCTGATAACCCTGGATGGCACTCTTGCCGGCTGGGGATAGTTTGTCATCCAGCATCAGCACCATCTGGCGATGGCCTTTGCCAAGCAAAAAGCGGCAGGCGCTCTCGGTGGCGAAGGTCAGGTCGTAGCAGAGATTGAGATTGCTCGAATCACTCACCCCATCCAGCTGAAGGAGGCGCTCGTCCTGGTTCATTGACTGCTTGGCACCGATCACCAGCACGCCATCACAACGGCCGCCCAGCAGTTCGTCTACTGCCAGCTGTTGTTGCTGCGCCTCGTCGGCAAAGCGCACCAGCATGCTCTTGCCCGCCTTGGCCAACGCCCCTTCCAGCAGCGGTAGCATGCTGGCCAGACGGTTGCCGAGCTGGGGGGAGAGAATGATGCCGATGCAATCCGTCGCCTGAGTCGCCAGGGAGCGGGCCGTGGCATTGGGGCGGAAGTTCAGTTGTTCTGCGGCTTGCAGCACAGCCAGCCGACTCTCTTCACGCACGCCGCGGGAGCCGCTCAATACGCGGGAAACGGTGGCTTTTGATACATTCGCGAGGCGCGACACATCGGTAATATTGGCCATGGCTTCATCAACGGTAACCGGTTAACAGAAGTTCATCCTAACATAGGCCGATACCGCCCGGTAAGGTTTGCCTGTTGGGCAGAATGGAAAAGGGTGGCCATCGCCACCCTCTGCCATCTCTGACCCCGTCCATCAGAAGAAGTATTTGAAACGGACCCGGCCGCCGTAACGATCTATGTTGTCCTCTTCGTTGCTGTCGACATTCAGCTGTGACCAATAGGCACCCAGGTAGATGTCAAAGTTGTTCAGATCCAGCACCTTGGGGATCTTGTAGGAGGCATAGACGGTGTTGATAGTGTGCTTGCCGACCATCTTGCCGAAATCGGCGCTGGCATTGCCCAGGTTGGCGCTGCTGATGTCGTTGATGGCGTAGATGTAACCCAGACCGGCGTTGTGCCAGAGCAGGTTGGCGCCCAGGGTGGTATCGGTTTCAGCTTCGGCATCCATGCGGGCGGCATTGACGTTGACCGTCAGGGCATCCTGGGTCCAGCTGGTGGTGAGGCCATAGCCTATGCGGTCGGAAACGGAGACATCATCCGTGGTGACGATGGCATCGTTGATTGCGTTGCCCTCGGCACCCAGCGCTACTTTCAGGTTTTCACCTTTCCAGGCGATGACAGGGCGTACTATGACGGAGTCCTTGGCCTTGGTCAGCGCATAGCCGTGGTACTGCTGGCCTGCGAACAGATTGGTGCGATCACCCAGCAGGGTGGAGAGTTCCAGATACCAGTTGCCTGCCTCCTTGTTGAGCAGCAGCTGGCCGCCCTTGCCAGCCCGGCCACGGCCTTCTTTGAGCATGTAAACATAACCATTGCCATCGGAGTAGAGGTCGTTGGCGCTATCCCCCGAGTGTTCGACAAAGATGTCCTGTCCCAGCGGGAACATGTCATAGGCCTCGAAACGACCCACCTTCATCCCCCAGTTGCTGCGCTGGCCGAACCCAAGATATGCATCATCGGCACCGGCACCGCCATTGGTGCCTATGGTGGGTTGGATCTGGATCTGGCCATAGCGGCCATCTTCCAGCTCTCGTACGCCGACGAAGTTCAGCAGCAGGCGACCATCCTCATCCCAGCGATCGGTGCGGGTTTCGCTGGTCTGCCCCAGCACATTGCCACGGGTGGTGTTGGAGGCATTGAGGTTGATCTCCGCATCTCCCCCCAGGCTGAGCCGGCCGAAATCCGTATTGGTTTCGACCACGGCACTGACCATGAAAGGAGCGCTCAGGGCCAGGATGGCAAGGAGCTGGACGGACAGGTTTGTCAGTTTCATTATTATCATTCCTTGAGTTTTATGATTTTGATATATAAGCGTTTATTTATTTGTCTCTCCAAAGAGAGGGCAAATTTGGTCATGCCTGTCCCCCATCGGCTAGGCAATGTGGGATTGGGGAGCATGGATTGTTCAGTAGAGGGCCAGAGTGGGTGGCCGCGCTCGACTCAGGGTCTACATCGACAGTCAGGTGCAACGGCGATGGCGCACTGTGGACGATACCCGCCTTGTGCTGGGGGAATCATATTGCCCATGTGGCAATCCCTTCGGCACAGCGTGGCAGCCAGGCTGCGCCTCGCACGCCACTGCTGTCACCATGGCAGGCGGGCACTATGGGGGTGATGCACCCATCCGAAAACAGATAGGGATCCAGCGCCCGGGGCAGGTCTCGGTAGAGGAGGTCGATGTTGGAGAGACCGCCTCCCAGTACTATGACATCCGGGTCCAGTACGTTGATAAGGCTTGCCACGCTGCGGGCCAGAGCCTGGATGAAGTGGCCATAATGGGCCAGCGCCTGGTGGTCTCCTTCTGCGGCTGCCGTGATGATCCCCCGAGGCGAGAGGCTGCGGCCATGGCGTTCGACAAAGCGGCCCGCAAACCCAGTGCCCGAGATGAAGCGCTCGATGCAGTTATGGCGGCCGCAGTAGCAGGGCTGGCTTGGGCCATCCTGTGCCGGGTCATAGCCGGGCAAGGGGTTGTGTCCCCATTCGCCTGTGATGGCGTTGGGCCCGACGATAAGCTGGCGATTGACCACCAGACCGCCGCCACACCCGGTCCCCAGTATGATGCCAAACACCAGTCGTCCTGCGTCGCCTGCGCCGTCGACGGCTTCTGACAGGGTGAAGCAGTCGGCATCATTGGCCAGCCAGACCGGTTGGCCCAGCACCCGCGTCAGATCCCCCTTGAGATCCTGCCCGTTGAGAAACAGGCAGTTGGCATTCTTGATGCGGCCGGTTTGCGGGCTGATCGCCCCGGGCAGTCCTATGCCGATGGTGAATGTGCCGTCCAGCTCCTGGCGTATCTCGTTCACCAGGCCGGTGATGGCTGCAAGAAAATCGCCGTACCCCGTGGTCGGGGTCGCAATGCGTTTGCACAGCAAGCTGACACCCTGGCTATCGAGCAATTGAGCCTCGATTTTGGTGCCGCCGATGTCGAGTCCGAGTCGCAACATGGTTATCTTCCTCAGGCGGCCAGCTTGCGATGCAGCTCAATGAGCTCGGTGACCAGCTCCTTGGCAAGCATGGCGGTCATCAGGTGATCTTGGGCATGCACCAGGATCAGCTTGACCGGGATCTTGCCTTCCCCTTCATCCGCTTCAATCAGCTTGGTCTGCACCGCGTGAGCGGCGTTGGCGGCCTCACCGGCCTGGCGCAGCAGATCGTCGGCTTCGGCAAACTGGCCTGCCTTGGCTTGGCGCAGCGCTTCAAAGCAGAGGCTGCGGCTCATGCCGGCATTGATGATAAGACCCATCACTGTCTCTTCCAGATCGAACATATACGCTCCTTGGTCATGAGTGCCGGCCCCTTGTGCCGGCGCAGTGTCTTTAGCGGTCTCGTGACGAGACCATCAGTTGAAGCCGTGCTCGCGGGCTGCGGTCGCAAACCACTGACCGCTCTTCTTGATGCGTCGGGTCTGGCTCTCCAGCTCCAGTTCGATAAAGCCGTAGCGGTTCTTGTAGGCGTTGCTCCACGACCAGTTGTCGATGAAGGTCCAGAGGTGATAACCCCGGCACTGACAGCCTTCTTCCAGCGCCTTGTGCAACCAGATGAGGTGATCCCGTATAAAGCCGATGCGGTAGTCATCCTGGATCTGGCCATCCGGCCCCTTGAACTTGGCCTCGCCTTCGACCCCCATGCCGTTCTCCGAGACGTAGCTCGGGATGTTGCCGTAGTGGTCGCGCAAGTTGACGAGGATGTCGTAGATCCCTTGTTCGTAGATCTCCCAGCCCCGGTGCGGGTTCATCTTGCGACCCGGCATCTCGTAGTAGTCGAAGAACCACTCCGGCATGAAGGGGCTGGCAGGGTTGACCGCATTGCTGCGGGCCTTGACCCGGCGTGGCTGGTAATAGTTGATCCCCAGCAGGTCGATCTTGCCTGCTGCCAGCAGTGCCTGATCTCCCGCTTCGCAGGCGGGCAGCTGGTCATACTCCTTGAGCAGTGACACCAGTTCGGCCGGGTACTCTCCTTTGACCGCCGGATCCAGGAAGCTGCGGTTGAACATCAGATCGGCAATGTTGGCTGCCTTCAGATCCGCCGGATGCTGCGAGCGCGGATAGGAGGGCGTCAGGTTGAGGATGATGCCGATCTGGCCATCCTGGCCGAGGGCACGGTAACGCTGCACTGCCATGGCATGGGCCAGCATGGTGTGATAGGCCACTGTGGCGGCGCGGCGAAAATCCACCACGTTCGGGTAGTGGAAGTCGTAGAGGTAACCTCCCTCCACCGGCACTATGGGTTCGTTGAAAGTGAACCAGTGCTTGACCTTGTGACCGAACAATCTGAAGCAGGTCTCGGCAAATTCGGCGTAGGCGGCGACCACCTCCCGACTCTCCCAGCCCCCCAGTGACTGCATGCTCATCGGCATGTCGAAGTGGAACAAGCAGATGAAGGGCTCGATCCCCTCTGCCTTGAGTTCGTCGAGCATGGCGTCATAGAAAGCCACTGCTTCCGGATGGGGCTCTCCCCGCCCTGCCGGGATCAGCCGTGCCCAGGCGATGGAGGTGCGAAAGCTGTTGTGACCGAGCTGGCGCAGCAAGCGAACATCATCGCGAAAATGTTCATAGAAACCGGAGGCCTGAGCTGGGCCAATCTGCTGGTGAAAGCGGTTGGGGGCCTGTTCGAACCAGTGATCCCAGATGGTCGGGGCCTTGCCACCCTGCATGCTGGCGCCTTCGGCTTGTGCGGCTGAGGAGGCGCTGCCCCACCAGAACGTTTCAGGAAAACGGTATTGCATCTCGTGTTACTCCAATCTTGAAAAAGAGGCCGCCTGGCGGCCCCGGCAGGCAATCAACGGCTGGTGGCGACTGCCAGCGTCGGCGCTTCCTCGTTCTTTTCTTGCTCTTCCTGCTTGAGCAGGGTGCGCTCATAGGCTTTCAGGAAGGGGTAATACATGGCCGCGGCAGAGCACATGCAAAGCAGGCTCAACACCATGGGGCTGATGGCCCAGTTGGCGGCCCAGGAGGCACCGATGGGGCCCGGTGTAGTCCAGGGGGTAAGGGAGACCACCCGTTCCACCAGACCGAAATCCAGGGCAAACCAGGCCAGGGTGGCGTTGATCATGGGCACCAGGATGAAGGGGAGGAAGAACACGGGGTTCATGACGATGGGCGCACCGAACAGTATGGGTTCGTTGATGTTGAACAGGCCCGGCACCACACCCATCTTGCCGATGGATCTCAGGTGCGCTGCCTTGCTGCGCAGCAGCAGGAAGGCCAGTGGCAGAGTGGAGCCGACGCCGCCGATCAGCAGGTAGTGATCCCAGAAGCCCTGCAGGAAGATGTGGGGCAAGGCTTCACCTGCCGCCATGGCGGTCTGGTTATTGGCCAGATTGGCCATCCAGAACGGGTTCATGATGCCGGTGACGATGAGTGCGCCGTGGATCCCGGCGAACCAGAGTACCTGGCACACCAGCACAGCCAGCAACATGGCAGGCAGGGAGTCGGAGGCAGCGACCAGCGGCTTGACCAGCGACATGATGGCTTCCGGCAATATCATGCCGGTGCTGTTTTCCAGCAGCAGGTTGAGGGGATGCAGGGTCAGGATGATCACCAGTACGGGGATCAGCACCTCGAACGAGCGGGCAACACCGGTTGGTACCTGGGGGGGCAGCTTGATGGTGATGTTGTTGCGTTTGAGGAAGGCGTACACCTCAGCCGCATAGATGGCGGTGATCAGGGCCGTGAAGATTCCCTGACCGGAGAAGTACTGCATGGAGATGGCGCCATCCTTGACGGGGGCGGCTACCAGCATGAAGGACATCAGGCAGAGCAGGCCTGTGGTGACAGGGTCGAGCCCGTTCTGACGGGCCAGACTGGCACCTATTCCCACCGAGATGAACAGGGTCATCAGGCCCATGCTCAGCTGGAATGGGAGCAGCAACTGGGCTTGGTAGGTGGACGAGAAGTCGAGCCAGGCGCGGGCAAATCCCCACTGGGTCTGGGGTGAGAAGGGGGGGAAGATGAACACCAGCATGAAGCTGCCGACGATCATGAAGGGCAGAGCTGCGATGAAGCCATCACGGATGGCCTGCACATATTTTTGCTGGCCAATTCGCCCGGCCAGCGGACTGACCCGGTTCTCTATGGTACTGACAAAGCGTTCGTATAGGGTGTTCATGAAGGTTTCCTTGTGACATTCACTGGTTGGGGCCGGCGCATCAGCGGATGAGAGAGAGGGCGTGGTCGAGGACCTTGTCACCCCGCTGCATGCCGTAATCCATCATGTTGATGGTCTCGACCGGCACGCCGTGAGCCGCCGCTCGCTGCTGCAGTTCGGCCTGCATGTATTTGACCTGTGGCCCCAGCAGCACAACCTGGTAGTGAGGCATCTGCAGATCGAACTCTGCCGCACCGAAGGCTTGTATCTCGGCGCTCACCCCCCGCTTGTCCGCTTCCTCTTTCATCTTCTTGACCAGCAGGCTGGTAGACATGCCCGAGGAGCAGCACAACATGATTTTTTTCATTTCCAGATTCTCCAGTCGTTCGTAACGGATGGCGCATTCTGGATCGATGGATTTAATTTGGAAACCGGTTTCCGTGTCGTGTCCGTATATGTGTGAGTAGGATCGGTAATTTGGGGTTGAAAGCAGTGGAAAATGTGAGCTAGGTAAAGAAACGGCAAAATGGTTGCGGATACTACGGAAACAAAACCACAAAGCCGTCAAAATGGCGTCCAAGCCTCAAGGTGACAGGGGCTAACACACAGCGAAGGGACGGAAAATAGAGTGATGAATCTGCAATGGATGGCAATGCTGGTCGGCATGATCGAGCAGCGCATGGTACCGTTTGCCAATTGGCTGACCCGCAGTCGCCATGTGCTCTCATTACGCGATGGTTTTCAGTTGGCCATGCCTTTCGTCATCGTCGGCAGCCTGCTGGTGCCCATACTGTTTCCCCCCATCGCCCCCGATACCCCCCACGCATTCGGCCAGTGGCTGCACTGGCTGGCCCATGAGCTGCACCCTTTCCTGTTTCCCGTCTATTCCCACACTCTTGGGCTGGTGGCACTGATCATTGCGTTTGGGGCGGCCTCTAGTCTGGCAAAGGCATACGAAATGCCGGAGCGACTGTGCGGTCTGGGGGGGTGCATGGCGTTTTTGATGTTGATCGACTTTCGTTCGCTGCAACCCGGGGTGTTTGGCTATCTGGGTGGGGCAGGGATTTTCACGGCCTTGCTGATGGCGTTCTATTCGGTGGAGGTGACTCGCTTCTTCTATCGGCGTGGCTGGTATATCCATATGCCGGACGAGGTACCAGTGATGACGAGGCGGGGGTTCCAGCTGATAGTGCCTCTGCTGTTCACCATGCTCTCCCTCAGCCTGATGCGACTCTGGTTGCAGCAGCAGTTCGGGATCAGTCTGCCGGATTTCATGGCTTCCCTGTTCCGGCCATTGATAGTCGGGGCCGACACCTTGCCAGCCCTACTGATCACCTTGCTGATTGCCCATCTGCTCTGGTTCATGGGGATCCATGGGGCCCTGATAGTGACCGGTTTGCTGTCACCTTTCTGGATGGCCGGCGTGAGTGCCAATCAGGCGGCCTTGATGGCGGGGGAGCCCTTGCCTCATATTTTCCTGCAAGGGTTCTGGGACTATTACCTGCTGATCGGGGGGATTGGGACTACCTTGCCACTGGTGTTTATGGCCATGCGCAGTCGCTCTCACTCGATTCAGTCGGTGGGAAAACTGGGGTTCATCCCGTCCCTGTTCAATATCAATGAGCCACTGCTGTTTGGCTTTCCCATCATCATGAACCCGCTGTTCTTTTTGCCGTTCATCAGCGTGCCGCTGATCAATGCGGTGCTGGCCTGGCAGTTGACCCAGTGGGGTTTTCTAGACCGCTTCATCGCCTTGTTGCCCTGGTCGATGCCCTCTCCGCTGGGGGCCGCATGGGCGGCCAATGGCAGCTGGAGCAATGGCCTTATGAGTCTGGTCTGCATCCTCAACAGCTATGTACTCTATCGCCCCTTCTTTCTGGCCCACGAGAAGATGGTGCTGGAGCAAGAACATGAAAGAGCCTGACCAAATGGATTACCCCATCAAGCCCAGATAGTTCATCAGAGCGGCGCCCAGACTGGTGGTGATGAGCGAGCCCAGCGTGGTGGTGGCTATGATGTTGGCGGCCAGTGCGCTGTCGCCCCCCATGGCGCGGGTCATCACATAGCTGGCGGCGGCAGTGGGGGTGGAACTTATCAAAAACAGTATGCCGAGGGCCTGCTGGCTGAAGCCCAGCGCCCAGGCCCCCGTCACCAGCAACAGGGGAATGCAGAACAGCCGGTTGGCAGTGGCCCAGCCGGTCAGCATGGCGCCGCCGCGCAGGGCTTTGAGATTGAGACTGGCGCCGGTGCAGAGCAGGGCCAGTGGCAGTGTCATGTTGGCGAAGTAGTTGCCCGTCGTGATGACCAGCTGGGGCAACTCAATGCCGAGCAGGCCAAATGGCAGGGCCGAGAGGATGGCAATGATGAGAGGGTTTTTGGCGATCCCGTTCAGAATGGGTTTGATCCCTTTGCCGCCCCCCAGACTGCGGGTGAGGGTGATGACGGCCAGGATGTTGTAGAGCACGGTTACCGAGCCCACCAACAGGGCGGCGGCGCCGATCCCCTCCGGCCCGTAAGCGTTTTGCACATAGGCCAGCCCCATGATCCCCATGTTGCCGCGAAAGCTGCCCTGCACGAAGATGCCGCGCTGACGCCGCTCCGGGATGAAGCGTGCCGCCAGTGCCTCAAGGATCAGAAAGCTGGTGAGGGTGCCGAGCAAGCCGTAGACGATGAGCCAGGGGCTCGGCATGGTGGAAAAATCGGTGCGCACCATGCTGAGAAACAGCAGGGCGGGCAGGGTGACCTGAAACACCAGGCGGGAGGCGGATTCGACGAAGCTGTCGGGCAGCAGACCCAGCTGCTTTAGCCAGATGCCGAGCAGCAGCACCACGCAGATGGGGCCCGTGATGGAGAGGGAGAAGTGCAGACTTGCCAACAGATCCATAATGCGCGTCCTGTGCAATGGCGAGCGGCGCGGCGATCGCCGGGGCAAAAAAGGCATTCTAACGCCATGGGCTTGTATTCACAGGGCTTAATCACAACAATGTGGGCAATTCCACCGCCGATCCCCCTGTGAGCCAATTCATGGACAAGAAACTGACCATCCTCGATATCGCCCGCCTCTCGGGTGTCGGCAAGTCGACCGTCTCCCGGGTGCTCAACCAGGATCCCAAGGTAAAGCAGGCGACCCGCGAGCGGGTGGAGCAGGTCATCGCCGAGCACGGCTTTGTGCCGAGCAAGTCGGCCCGGGCCATGCGCAGCCAGAGCCAGCAGGTAGTGGGGATCATCGTCTCGCGCCTCGATTCCAGCTCGGAGAATCAGGCGGTGCGTGGCATGCTGGAAACCCTCTACCAGCGCGGCTATGACGCCGTGCTGATGGAGAGCAAGTTTTCCCCCGCCAAGGTGCAGGAGCATCTTGCTGTGCTGGAGCGGCGCGGGGTGGATGGCATCATCCTCTTTGCCTTCAACGATCTGGACTACGACGCTATGGCACCGCTCAAGGACAAACTGGTGCTGGTGGCGCGCGAATATCCCGGTTTCTCCTCTGTCTGTTTCGACGATGGGGGGGCGGTGCGCACCATGCTGGCCGAGCTGGCGACCCGTGGTGTAGGCGATATCGCCTATCTGGGGGTCGATACCTCGGATCTCACCACGGGTCAGCGCCGGCTCGATGCCTATCTCGGCTACTGCGCCGAACAGGGATTGAGCCCGCGCAGTGCCCTCGGTGATCTCAGCCTGCAAAGCGGCTACCGGTTGGCTGCCGACTTGCTTACCCCCACCACCCAGGCGCTGGTCTGCGCCAGTGACACCCTCGCCATAGGTGCAGCAAAATACTTGCAAGAACAAGGGCGTAGCGAAGTGCTGGTGACCGGCCTTGGCAACAACCCCATGCTCAGTTTTCTCTTTCCCAATGCCCTTAGCCTGGATCTTGGCTACAAAAGGGCAGGGGAGCAGGCGGCCCGTCAGCTGCTCGGCCAGATTGAGCAGGGCCGCTGCCCGCTGGCGACCATAGCACCCTGCCACACACTGTGAGCACCATCACTTAGCCCTGAACAAAAAACGCGCTTTCTGTGATGTTGACCACGAAATGGGAACGTTCCCATTTCGGTCTAACCAAATTGCCTGCATGCTTAATGGGAACGATACCAAAAACGCTCCGGCCGACAGACTGGCCCAAAAGGGCGAGGCAGACCAATATCAATGGAGTCACAGAGGGAAGACTCATGTCCAAGATCAACGCACAGCAGCTTGCCACCCTGATCGACAAGATCGGCGGCAAGGAGAACATCGCCACCGTCAGCCACTGCTTGACCCGATTGCGCTTCGTCCTGAACGATCCGGCGAAAGCCGACAGCAAGGCCATCGAGACCATACCGGCGGTAAAGGGTTGCTTCACCAATGCTGGCCAGTTCCAGGTGGTGATCGGCAACGAGGTGGATGACTGGTACAAGGCGCTCACCCAGGAGATTGGTGTCAGCGGTGGCAGCAAGGATGCCGCCAAGCTGGCTGCCCGTCAGAACATGAATCCGCTGGAGCGCGGCATCTCCCACCTGGCGGAGATCTTCGTGCCCTTGTTGCCCGCCATCATCACAGGCGGTTTGATCCTGGGTTTTCGCAACGTCATCGGCGACATCAAGATGTTCGACGACGGGACCCACACCCTGGTCGAGATCAGCCAGTTTTGGGCCCAGGTGCACGCCTTCCTCTGGCTGCTGGGTGAGGCCATCTTCCATTTCCTGCCGGTGGGTGTCTGCTGGTCTGCGGTCAAGAAGATGGGCGGCTCCGAGATCCTCGGTATCGTGCTGGGTATCACCCTGGTCTCGCCGCAGCTGATGAATGCCTATGGCATCGGCCAGCAGACCCCGGAAGTGTGGGACTTCGGCCTCTTTGTCATTCAAAAGGTGGGTTATCAGGCCCAGGTCATTCCGGCCCTGCTGGCGGGGGTATTCCTTGCCTGGGTTGAAACCAACCTCAAGCGCATCATTCCGGCGTATCTCTATCTGGTGATAGTGCCCTTTATCTCCCTGCTGCTGGCGGTGATAGTGGCGCACGCCTTTATCGGCCCCTTCGGTCGCTGGATTGGTGACGGTGTCGGCTTTGCCGCCAAGGCCGCCATGACGGGTTCGTTTGCACCAATTGGTGCCGCCCTGTTCGGCTTCCTCTATGCGCCCCTGGTCATCACCGGCATCCACCACACCACCAACGCGGTGGACTTGCAGCTGATGCAGAGCATGGGTGGCACGCCAATCTGGCCGCTGATCGCCCTGTCCAATATCGCCCAGGCCTCTGCCGTGGTAGGGATCATCCTCATCAGCCGCAAGGAGAACGAGCGGGAGATCTCCGTGCCTGCCGCTATCTCGGCTTACCTGGGGGTGACAGAACCGGCCATGTACGGCATCAACCTCAAGTACAAGTTCCCCATGCTGTGCGCCATGGTGGGCTCGAGCTGCGCGGCCCTCATCTGCGGCTTCGCCGGTGTGATGGCCAACGGCATAGGGGTAGGGGGCCTGCCGGGTATCCTCTCCATCCAGCCGCAATACTGGGCCATCTACGCCATCGCCATGCTGGTGGCGATAGTGGTGCCCCTGGTGCTGACCCTGCTGGTCTACAAGCGTCAACAGGCCTCGGGAAAACTGGCTCAAGCCATCGCTTGAGTGCACTCATCAGGGCGGCCTCGCAAGGGGCCGCCCTCTCCATTTTTTATTCGAGACAAGAGAAAGACCCATGAGCCAAACTCCCTGGTGGCAGAGTGCCGTGATTTACCAGATCTACCCCAAGAGCTTTCAGGATTCGGGTGCCCGTGGCACCGGCGATCTCAAGGGGATCATGGCCCGCCTCGATTATCTCAAGACCCTGGGGGTCGATGCCCTCTGGCTGACACCGGTCTATGTTTCCCCCCAGGTGGATAACGGCTATGACATTGCCGATTACTACCAGATTGATCCCGCCTACGGCACCATGGCCGATTTCGAGGCGCTGCTGGCGGCAGCCCATGCCCGTGACATTCGTATCGTGATGGACATAGTCGTCAACCACACCTCCACCGAGCACGCCTGGTTCAAATCGGCGCTGGGGGATAAAAACAGCCCCTACCGCGACTACTACATCTGGAAAGATCCTGTGGATGGCGGTGTGCCGAACAACTGGCAATCCAAGTTTGGTGGCAGCGCCTGGGAGCTGGATGCCGCCACCGGCCAGTACTATCTGCACCTGTTTGCCCGCGAGCAGGCGGATCTCAACTGGGAAAACCCGGCGGTGCGCGCCGAGGTCAAAAACATCATTCACTTCTGGGCCGGCAAGGGGGTTGATGGCTTCCGCCTTGATGTCATCAACCTGATTTCCAAGGATCAGACTTTCCCGAACGACGACGTGGGCGATGGTCGTCGCTTCTATACCGACGGGCCGCGCATCCACGAATTCCTGCAGGATGTGAGCCGCGACGTATTCGCCCCGGTCGGCGCCATGACGGTGGGGGAGATGTCCTCCACTTCGCTGGCGCACTGCCAGCGCTACGGTGCCCTTGATGGCTCCGAGCTTTCCATGGTGTTCAACTTCCACCATTTGAAAGTCGATTATCCCAATGGCGACAAGTGGACCAAGGCGCCGTTCGATTTCCTCGAACTGAAGCGTATCTTCAACCACTGGCAGAGCGGCATGCATGGCAAGGGCTGGTCGGCCCTGTTCTGGTGCAACCACGATCAGCCGCGCATCGTCTCCCGCTTCGGGGACGAGGGCGAGCATCGCGTGGTCGCCGCCAAGATGCTGGCCAGTACGCTGCACGGGCTGCAGGGCACTCCCTACATCTATCAGGGGGAGGAGATCGGCATGACCAACCCAGGTTATCAGAGCATTGATGACTATCAGGATGTGGAGAGCCGCAACATCTTTGCCATCAAGCAGAGAGAGGGAATGAACGAAGCCGAGATCCTCGCCATTCTCGGCGCCAAGTCTCGCGACAACTCACGCACTCCGATGCAATGGAGCACAGCGCCCAACGCCGGCTTCACCCAGGGCGCGCCCTGGCTCAGGCCCGCTGCCAATTACACCGAGATCAACGCTGAAGCGGCACTGGCCGACCAGGGTTCAGTGTTCTGGCACTACCGGGATCTGATCGCGCTTCGCAAGGCGCATCCCATCTTTACGCAGGGGGATTATCAGGAGCAGTTGCTAGACCATCAGCACATCTGGGCCTATACCCGCAGTGCCAAGGGTCAGACTCTGCTGGTGGTAAGCAATTTCTACGGTGAGCCTGTGGCCTTCGACTTGCCGCAAGATCTGCAAGAGAGGGAAGGCAGTCTGCTGCTTGGCAACTACCCCGATAGTCCGGCAATGCCGCAATCTTGTATGCTGCGTCCCTATGAATCCCTGATCTGGCTGGTGGAGTAGGTGGTGAGCGAGGTGATGGCAAAAGCAATGGCCCCGGTGTACGGCACCGAGTGGCAAAAGATGGTGGCGGGTCAGCCCTATGATGCGGGCGATCCCGAGCTCAAGGCGGCGCGTGAGCGCTGTCGTTTCCTTTATCACACCTTCAACACCAGTTGGCAGGAGAAACCGGCGCGGGATGCGCTGCTGCGGGAACTGCTCGGCAGCCGGGGCAATGTGTGTGCTATCAACCCGCCTTTCTTCTGCGACTATGGCGCCAATATCCATGTGGGGGAGAACTTCTACGCCAACGTCAACTGCACCATCCTCGACGTGTGCGAGGTGCATATCGGCGACAACGTGCTGTTGGCCCCCGGGGTGCAGATCTACACCGCCGCTCACCCCGTTGCCCTTGTCCCTCGGGTGGCGGGGGTCGAGTTTGGCAAACCAGTGCGCATAGGCAACAACGTCTGGATCGGCGGCAGCACAGTTATCTGCCCTGGTGTCACCATAGGGGACAACAGCGTGATCGGCGCAGGCTCTGTGGTCACCAGAGACATTCCGGCCAATGTGGTTGCCGTCGGCAATCCTTGCAGGGTCTTGCGGCCCATGACGGCAGAGGAGCTGGCGAGCATCTAAATATCAAGGGGCAGGGGATCCTGCCCTTTATGCATGAAGTTTCCCCCTCATCCCGGTTCTTATCCCCTCCGAAGTTCAGTGCCAGTTGCGCCGTGAGCTGTATCTGAACCTGTGATTTACATCACGGTCAGTTTTTTTGAACATCTAGGCCAGTTTATCTCGCTAACAAGTGTGGGGTGATATGTTTAATATTCACTCAACGCTTAGGCAGGAACGCCAGGTGGCCAAATAACAGCTCTTCATGGGCGATGACACCAGAAACCAGAGTGTCAGACGTCGGTGAAAGAACTACATACTATTTGAATAACCTCTTGCAAGGATGCATTGATTCAGGCCTAACCGGCCTTGGCAATGACACAAAAACCAAGAGAGTGAATGAACATGAAAAACGTAATCAAGATGCTGGCCATTGCAGGCCTGATGACTGCCGGTTTTGCTCAGGCTTCCGTTCCCGCTGACTTCAACGCTGCACCGGGCGTGCTGTTTGTGAACTGGCATGCAACCGCCGCTGTGGATGGCAAAACCAACCCCATGCTGGAAGTGCGCAACGAGTCAGGGGATGTGGTGGCTTCCGTTCACGCCAATCTGATGGGCACCCAGCAGGTACGTATTCCGAGCCGCACTCAGGGCAACCTGACCGTCAGCCTGGGTGAGCAGAGCAGTGACTACCGCATCCCCTTCGGTATCGGCAGCGGCAAGCAGCGCTAAGCCGAGCCACATCAGCCGCGGTTTCTACCCCTGAAAACTGTCCAGACACAACAAAGGCGCCTTGAGGCGCCTTTGTTGTTTGCTGTGTGGATCAGCGGGAGCTGGCCGCTTCGATGACGGGAACCCGGTTCACCGCCTTGCCCAGATAGGCGAGGGTGATGGTCACTATGATGCAGGTGAAGCTGAGCCACATGTAGGGCAGGTAGTCGAGGGTCGCCACCCCCAGTACCCCAGCCATGAAGATGCCGTTGTCGCTCCAGGGCACCATGCCGCAGGTGAGGGTGCCGCCGAACTCGGCGTTGCGGGAGAGGTTCTTGCGTGCCAGTCCCAGCCGGTCGTAGTTCTTGGCCATGATCTTGGGGGTCAGGATCAGGGATACATACATGGCCGAACCAAATACGTTGGCCAGGAAGGCTGTACCTATGGTGTGGCTAGTCAGGCTACCGACACTGTTGATGCGCTTCTCGAAGGCATTGGCGATCACTTCCAGAATACCTACCTTCTCCAGCAGGCCACCAAAGCCCAGACCGAAGATGATGACGGCGACCGAACCCAGCATGGATTCCATGCCGCCGCGCCCCAGTATGTTGTCGATAAAGCCGATACCTGAGGTAATGGGGAAGGGGCTGTAGGCGGAATGCATCGCCTTGACCGGATCCATGTCCTGGAACGCTATGGCCCAGACCAGCCCCAGCAGGGCGCCGAAACTGATCACCGGGAAGGCGGGTTTGCGGTTGGCGAGCAGACCCAGTACCAGTACCACCGGCACTATGGCCAGCGGGGTGATGTTGAACTGGTTGTCGAGCGCCTCCATCACCAGATTGACCTGCTCCAGGCTGACGTTGCCCGAATACTGCATGCCGACCACGGTAAACAGTGCGGCCGTAATGATGTAGGAGAGCAGGCTGATGGGCAGCATCCCCTTGATGTGTTCCACCACGTCGACATTGGACATGGTGGAGGCCAGTACCACTGAGTCGGAGAGGGGGGAGAGCTTGTCACCGAAGTAGACGCCGGAGAGCACGGCACCCGCCACCAGTGGCGCAGGGACGCCCAGACTGTGGCCTATCCCCATCATGGCGATGCCGGCGGTGGCGGCAGAGCCCCAGGAGGTACCGGTGGCCAGCGAAGTGAGGGAGCAGATGATCAGCGTCGCCAGCAGGAAGATGGACGGGTGTATTACCTTGAGGCCGAAGTAGATGATGCTGGGGACTATACCACCCGCGATCCAGGTGCCGACCAGGGCGCCGACGGAGACCAGGATCAGGATTGCCCCCATCCCTTTGGAAACACCGTCGACGGCGGCTTGCTCCAGGGATTTGTAATCATGACCCAGCTTGATGCCTAGCCCCATGATGACGAACCAGGCGATGAACAGTGCCAACTGAATTGGCAGATCCAGCACGCTGGTGAACGAGAATGCCAGGGCCAGGAAAATGGCCAGACAGCCAAATACCTGCAACATGCCCGGTAATCGAATTTGGTTTTGCTGGTTTTGCATAGATGCTCCCTAAACTCTTGCTCGCCAAGGTCGGTCCCTCTCGTCCTGTGGATACCTGTATCCCGAGGGGCCAACCCAAAAGAGGCCGCAATCTACCACAAACCTGGGGGGGCAAATCCCAACTGATTTAGCAAAAATGCAATTTTGATTGAAAAAATTACAAATTAGTTGATCTCATAACCTGTATTTGAGCGCTCTATTGGCCCGAATGTGACATTCGACACCGATAGCAAAGTCCGATTGCATACTCATAAAATACAAATGATAATCGTTATCAAGTAATGCAAGAGGATATATCACCATGATCTGGATCGTGAGAGTCGTGCTGCTGGTTGGATTGCTGGCCGTGCTGGGCTGGGGTCAGGAAAAGGAGTACGGCATGTGGAGTCTGGGTTTTGTGCTGGCTGCCTGGGTCATGCTGGAACCCAGGCTGAGACCTGTCCTGATACTACTGCCGGTGGCCGGGATGACAGGCATAGCGGCTTTGCTCTGGCAGCAACCCTGGTTATGACTGGGCTGGGGGGGCGTTCTTGACCTTCTCTTGCGCCTGTTTGAGCGATGCGATGACGTTGTTTTCCATCTCGGTACGCTTGGCGTCGGTCAGGAAGTAGATCATGTCGACATCGTGGCGAATATAGTGGGAAGGCAGCTGGTTCAGGGTCAGGCAGCAGAGATCGGCCATTTGCTCGCTGTTCAGTTTCTGATTCAGCCCCTGCTTTTCGATCTCCTTGAGCACCAGATGTTCATAGAAGTTGTGAATATCGGTATCCAGTATCATATGTGCTCCTTGGCATGACGATGGGCGGTAAGTTGTCAAAAGCATAGTCATAACAAAGAGTAAAAACAAAAGGCCCATCACTTTCGTGATGGGCCTTTTATATAAGGAATGGTGCGAAGAGAGGGACTCGAACCCTCACATCCGTGGGACACTAACACCTGAAGCTAGCGCGTCTACCAATTCCGCCACCTTCGCACACTGATTTTCTCCAGCTGGTTTTTAAATGCGGTTGGAACGCATTGCTCTGTTTTTACATGTCAGAATCATGGTGCGAAGAGAGGGACTCGAACCCTCACACCCGGGGGGCACTAACACCTGAAGCTAGCGCGTCTACCAATTCCGCCACCTTCGCACATTGTGTTACCAGTTTTGATTTACATGCTGTCTGGAGAAGCATGGTGCGAAGAGAGGGACTCGAACCCTCACATCCGTGGGACACTAACACCTGAAGCTAGCGCGTCTACCAATTCCGCCACCTTCGCACATTGTGTTACCAGTTTTGATTTACATGCTGTCTGGAGAAGCATGGTGCGAAGAGAGGGACTCGAACCCTCACACCCGGGGGGCACTAACACCTGAAGCTAGCGCGTCTACCAATTCCGCCACCTTCGCACATTCGGGTTTTCCAGTTGGATTTACATGCTTCTGGATCAGCATGGCAGTATTGGTGCGAAGAGAGGGACTCGAACCCTCACATCCGTGGGACACTAACACCTGAAGCTAGCGCGTCTACCAATTCCGCCACCTTCGCATCACTGCGGTGGGGGATTCTATAGAGTTTTGGATGAGCGTCAACAGCCAAAGGGGACTTTTTTCGCTGTTGACGTTCAAAGCAGCATCAAGGGCACAAAAGTTCAGCAATGAGCATCACTGCCGGGCCAGTGCATCCTGATACATCTGCTCGTATTGAGTGACCGAATCCGGCCAGTTGAAGCGGGTATTCATGGCATTGCGCTGTACCTGGGCAAATCGCTCGGGATCCTGCAGGTAATAGAGCAGGCTGCGGCGCATGGCATCGAGCAGGATATTGGCGGTTGGATCGTTGAAACAGAAGCCGGTGGCATGCTCAGGTTCCGCATCCCAGTCCACGACAGTGTCCTTGAGGCCACCGACGGCCCGTACCAGCGGCAAGGTGCCGTAGGCGAGGCTGTACATCTGGTTGAGGCCGCAAGGCTCGAACAGAGAGGGCATCAGGAAGAAGTCGGCGCCCGCTTCCACCAGATGGGCCAGTCTGTCGTCATAGGTGTTGAGGAAGGCGAGCTTGTCCGGGTATCGCTGTGCCGTGGCCTGCAACTGGGCGGCGAGGGAGGGATCACCCGACCCCACTATCACCACCTGCACCTTGTGATGCAGGAACTTGTCCAGCACGGGTAGCAGCAGGTGTACCCCTTTCTGCTCGGTCAGGCGGCACACCATGCCGTAGATGGGCAAGTCCGTGACCGGCAGGCCCGCTTCCTGCTGCAGCGTCTGTTTACAGACCTGTTTACCTGCAAGGTTGTCCACGTCATAGGTGGCGGGCAGGAAGTCGTCAAATGCCGGATCCCAATCCTTATAATCACAGCCATTGAGAATGCCGCGCAAGTCGGCAGCCCGCTGCTGGAATATGTTGGCCATGCCGTGGGCGCCCAGGTGGGTCAGCAATTCACTGGCATAGTTGGGACTGACTGCATTGATTTTGTCGGCATAGAGCACACCGCATTTGAGCAGATTGACGTGACCATAGTCGTAGCTGATGCGCTGTTCATAGTCAGCAATCTCGGGCATGGCCCAGAACTGCTCCCGACCGAATACCCCCTGAAAGGCCGCATTGTGAATGCTGATCACGCTGCGAGTGTGCTGGAAGAAGGGGTTGTGAGCATGGCGGGTCTTGAGCAGCAGCGGCAGCAGACCTGTATGCCAGTCGTTGCAGTGCACTATCTCGGGGGCGAAGTCCAGCTGCTCGCAGGCATGTAGTGCTGCGGCCGAGAAGAAGGCGAACCGCTCACCGTTGTCGCCATAAGCCTGGTTGTTCTCGGCGTAGAGCTGGGGTCGATCGAAATATTGCGGGCAGTCGATCAGGTAGACACAGACCCCTTCCAGCTCCATCTGGTAGATGCGATAGCCGATGTCCGGCAGTCCCGGATGGGTTGGCAACCAGCGAGAGGCGATCAGTCTGGCCTCATCACGGCGCTTGATCGTCTTGTAGAAGGGCAAGATGATCCTGACGTCATGGCCCTTCTGGGCCAGATACAATGGCAGCGCTCTGGCTACATCTGCCAGGCCCCCGGTCTTCACAAGCCCCTCAACTTCCGAGGCAACAAACAGGATTTTCAGTGGGTTAATAGCCAACTCTTGCTCCCTTAGGTACCACGACGATACCGCCTTCGGATACGGTAAATCTCTCTCTGTCATGGTCCAGATTTTCACCGATCACGGTGCCGGGTGCAATTTCAACGTTCTTGTCAATGATGGCGCGTCTTATGGAGCAACCTTCGCCTATCTTCACATCCCCGAGCAACACTGACTCGCTGATGTGGCTGCAGGGGCCTATGTTGCAGCGAAATCCCAGTATGGAGCGCTGGATCTGGCTGCCCTGAATGAAGCAACCGCCGGAGATCAGGGAGTTGGCTATCTTGACCTTGCAGTCATCGGTATCGACGAAGGTGGCCGGTGGCAAGGGCGGATAGTGAGTATGCAGTGGCCACTTGCGGTTATAGAGGGAGAAGGGGGCATCGTCGGCGACCAGGTCCATGTGTGCCTGCCAATAAGAGTCAAGCGTGCCCACATCGCGCCAGTAGACGGTGGGTTTCTCGCCCGGGATCACGTTGGTGCTGTAGTCATAGACATAGACGGGGGCGCGGGGGAACATGCTGGGAATGATGTTCTTGCCAAAATCGTGGCTGGAGTTCTCCTCGGCGGCGTCACGCTTCAGCTCGCGATAAAGCGCTTCGGTTTCGAAGATGTAGTTGCCCATGGAAACCAGCGCCTGCGTGGGGTCGCCAGGAATGTGTTTGGGATGTTTGGGCTTTTCTTCGAAGCCGATCATGCGGCCTTCCTGATCCACTTCTATCACCCCGAAGGCACTCGCCTCCTCGATGGGCATACGCAGGGCGGCGACGGTCAGGGCGGCGGCCTTCTGTTTGTGGAAGGTCACCATCTGGCTCACGTCCATCTTGTAGATGTGATCGGAGCCGAAGATACAGACGTGCTCCGGGTCCGAGATCTCGATGAAACGCAGGTTCTGATAGATGGCGTCGGCCGTGCCGTCATACCAGCGTTTTCCCATTCGCATCTGGGCTGGAATAGGGTCGATGAAGCGGTCCGTGATGCCGACTATGTTCCAGCCCTTCTTCATATGCAGATAGAGGGACTGGGACTTGAATTGGGTCAAGACGTAGATGCGCAGGAAGTCCGCGTTGACGAAGTTGTTGAGGACGAAATCGATCAGTCGATAACTGCCACCGAACGGGACAGAGGGCTTGCTGCGGGTGGTGGTAAGCGGCTGGAGACGGGTTCCTTCTCCGCCCGCCAGTATCATGGTGAGTATGCCTGCCATCGTATTTCTCTCCCTGAGTTGATGACGTGAAAAGGTTTTCAGATCACTGCAAAAAAACACCCCTAAAGGGGTGGTTATACGATTGGTATTTACCTTATCAGATCCCGGATGGGGCTCACTACCAGTTTCCTGGCGCTGGTTACACTTATTTACACTTTGCTCAGATAGACCTTGAATTTGGCATCGCTGCTGATTATGTCAGTCCGTTTGAAGTGCGTTTCCAGTATAGGTTGATATCGCAGGAAGGCGTTGGCGACTATGGTCAGGCCACCATTCGCCGACAGGTACTCAGGTGCCTTGGCGAGGAAGGTTTCGGTGGCCGCATAGAAGGTCTTGAGGCCGGCGTGGAAGGGGGGGTTGGAGACGATGTGGTCAAACTTTCCTGTGATGTCGGAATAGACGTCGGAGGCCTGGACTTGCCCCTGCAAACCGTTGATGGCCAGGGTGCGGCGGCTCGACTCCAGCGCAAGGGCGCTGATATCCACCATCTTGACCTCCAGCCCCGGATTGCGTTTGGCCAGCACAGATCCAATGACGCCGGCACCACAGCCGAAATCGAGCAGCTCGCCCGTCATCGGTGGCACTGCCGCCAGCAGCATCTGGCTGCCCGGATCCAGCTCGTCTGCACTGAATACGCCGGGCAGCGCCAGCACAGTCAGCTCGGTATCACCGGCCTTGCACTCATAACGGCTGAACCAGGCATCCAATTCGAACGGGATAACCGGCTTGCTGAGTTCGCCGTGATAGAGAGAGCAGCGGCGGGCCGAGTCGCGCTTGACTGGCTTGTTGCCATAGGGGGCCAGCAGCTTGTCGGCGCCATTGATGCCGCCGCGGTTGTCACCGGCCAGAAACAGGTCTGCACCCGCCTCCAGCAAGGGGGTCATCATGGCCAGCAGGTATTGGGCCTCTGCCTTGGCCTTGGGCATCAGCAGCAGCAGGGCATCGAAACGGGGGGCACCGCCCAGTTGGTGGTCGAACAGGATAGCGTCACCCAACGTTGCCTGCTGGCTGCGGTAGTAGCAATAATCCGTGGTAAACACAGTCAGGGAACTGGCCAGCTCAGCCAGCTGGCGGGGATAGTCATCCTCCAGGGTGCCGCAGACAAGTAGCCGCTTGCCGACAAAGAGGGCTTGGTTTCGTTCCAGCATCTGGCTGACGGCACTGATAGGGCTGCTCATCGGGTCTCTCCATGCAATTTTGGGCGGCCATTATACATAGCCCCTTTCGCCTTGACATTTATGCCGTGTTCCCGAAATATGCCCAGACACCATTTTTTGACCAGAGATGATGAAATGCGGTCCAACGAGTTGAAACGAAAGCACAAAAAAAGCCTGACATTCGGGCCTGCCGACGTTCGCGCGTAACCTCTCATCCCTGAGAAGATTCAACCCCGGTTGCGCAACCCGTACCGGGGTTTTTTATTAGTATTTTTACCGTATCCAGGAGAAGGAAATCCCATGTTTCAAGGTTCGATAGTTGCCCTGATCACCCCATTTCGACAGGGCCAGCTGGATGAGGCCGCACTGGCCCGCCTGGTGGAGTGGCACATAGAGCAGGGCACCCACGGTATAGTGCCGGTCGGTACGACGGGCGAGAGTCCGACCCTGACCCACGACGAGCATTGCCGCGTGGTGGAGTTGGTGGTCAAGCAGGTAGCCGGCCGGGTGCCGGTGATCGCCGGGGCCGGTTCCAACAACCCGGTCGAGGCCATTGAATATACCCGTCATGCCGAGCAGGCGGGGGCCGATGCCACCCTGCACGTGGCCGGTTATTACAACCGTCCCAATCAGGAGGGACTCTATCACCACTTCAAGGCGGTACACGACGCCACCAGCAAACCCATCATCGTCTACAACATTCCGCCGCGCGCCATCGTTGACGTGCAACCTGCCACTCTGGCCCGTCTGGCCGAACTGCCGCGCATCGCCGGCGTGAAAGATGCCACCGGTGACCTGGCTCGTCCCTGGACCGAGCGTCAGCTCATCAAGAAGCCGTTTGCCTGGCTCTCAGGTGAAGATGCTACCGCAGTGGCTTACAACATAGGTGGCGGGCAAGGCTGTATCTCTGTTACCGCCAACGTGGCGCCCAGACTGGTGGCCGAGGTGCAGAACCTGACCCTGGCCGGCAAGTGGCAGGAAGCGCGTGAACTGCAGGACAAACTCATCCCGCTGCATCAGGCCATGTTTGCCGAGCCGAGTCCGGCAGGCGCCAAGTATGCGGTCTCCCTGCTGGGCTTTTGCAGCGAAGAGTGCCGCCTGCCGGTGATGCCGTTGTCCGAGGCGACTCGCGAGCGCATCCGTAGTGCGATGCAGGCATTGAATTTGTTATAAAAAGTGGGCTCTGGATCGCGCTTTTGACTGCCTAGTCAATTAATGTGCAATGTTTGCCGATATACTCGCTTGGATACAACCAAGGATGGCAGGCATGCAGGAATGGGATCCAGAGCACTTCACCAGTTTTGAACACCTCTGTGAAGTGACACTGGCAGCAGTCAGGGAAAAGACAGAAGCCGAACAGATTTACCTCTGGTTGCGGGCGCCCGAGTCCCAACTTTACAGTTTTCAACTGGAGCAGGGGCTGATCTGCCTGAATGCAGAGGCCCTTGCGCCAGCCAAACTCCCCATCATCTTCATCGAACATGCGCTCGACAAGGGTCAGCTGGTGGTGGAGAAGACAGCCCCGACCGCCGATGTCTGGGAAACCGTCGAACCGGAAACGCCGCGCCTGCGCGCCTGCTTCCCGCTCAAGCGCCACAAGGGGCTGGAGGCCGTGGTCTATCTGGAGACCCGCCGCCGTCTCGATCGCCTCTCCCGACGCCAGCAGCAGAGTATCCAGTTGCTGATGCACTACCTGGCCGCCGAGCTGGAGAGTCGGTTGCTCGCCAGCCAGATCGATCAGGAGCGGGATCAGCGCAGACACACCCAGGCCGATCTCATCCGCAGCCAGGCGTTGCAGGACTCCTTCCTCAGCATGTTGCAGGCGCTCCATCAGGTGGGGGTCAAGCTTTCCCGCTGCGATAGCGAGCAGCAGCTGCTGCACGATGCGGTGGCGCTGGCGCGCCAGGATCTGCAGTTTGATCGCATCGCCATCTTCCTGGTCGACGCCGAGTTCAAGACCATGCGCGGAACCTGGGGAACCAACGAGGCAGGTGAGCTCATCGACGAGCACCACTTCGTCAGCCCCATCCCGGAGCACCCCACCGTGCAGGAGGCGCTGCGTCGCAAGGATTATGTGCTGGTGCTGGAAGATGCGCCGCTCTACTACGAGAAGCAGGAGGTGGGGCGCGGCTGGAATGCCATGGTTTCGCTGTGGGACGGTGACATGCCCATCGGCTGGATTGCTGCCGACAACCTGTTGTGGCGTCGGCCACTCAAGGCCTACCAGAGCGAGATCTTCAAGCAGTACGCCGCCATGCTCTCCCAGCTGTTGATCCGCCAACGCACCCAGGCCGCGCTGGAGCATTTCAACCGGGAACTGGAGCTGAGGGTCAGCGAGCGCACCATGCAGCTGGCAGAAACCAACCGGGCACTGGAGGAGGCCAACAAACGACTGTCCATGCTGTCGCTGGAAGACCCCTTGACCGGCATCGCCAACCGTCGTCACTGGGATCTCACCATGCAACGGGAGTGGGAGTGGGCCCGTCGTCATCAGAGCTTGCTGGCGGTGTTGATGATCGATGTGGATGAGTTCAAGTCCTATAACGATCACTTCGGTCATGCCAAGGGAGACCTGTGTCTGCAACAGGTGGCCAGCCTGCTGCAGGAGGCGGAGCGACGACGCACCAATCTGGTGGCGCGCTACGGCGGGGAGGAGTTCGTGATCCTGCTTTGCGGTCCGCAGCCTGGTGAAGCCGAGCGGTTGGCCGAACAGATTCACCAGGGGCTGAGTGAATTAAAGATCCCGCATCCGGCTTCCCGAGTTGCTGATTTCATTACGGTTAGCATAGGCTTTAGCTATCTGGTTCCCTCGCTGGATGGAACATGGCAGAGCTTGACCGAACAGGCCGATCAGGCGCTCTATCATGCCAAGTCGCAGGGGAGGGCGTGTACGCTAGCCTATCGGTGAGCCCATGCTGTTACGTCGTTACCCCATCTTCAACCGCCGTCTTGCCCTCGTTGCCTATGGCATTGATTACCAGCTTGCCGACCCTGCCGAGTGGGCTCTGCTCGCAGCGCAATGCCGTCTGCTGGCCCAGGGGCGTCAATACTTGTTGCCCTTCAGCCATGAACAGCTCGATGAGCAACGTCCCTTGCTGTTTGATCCGGATACCATTCCGCTGGTCGAGGCCTCTGCCGAACGCCTGCCCGCCTCGTTTCCCGTGTTGACCCAGTGGCGTGACTACCGGCGGCGTCTGGCCGTGCACTGCGCCCAGCGCGAACCACGCTGGCTCAACGCCTGCCGTCTGCTGGTGTTCTGGATGGGGGAGGAGGGGATCAGCCAGCCGACCGAGCACAAGCGAATGGCTCTGGATATCGAGACCTGGGGGGATTTTTTGCCGCTCAAGGAGGCCGGGGTCGATTTCTTCGCCGGCGGTTTTCTTGCTCGTCCCGAACTGGTCAATCAGCGCGCCGCCCAGCCGGACATGAAGCTGGTGCAGGAGATACTGAAAGTCATCTGCCACGAGGAGTTCTCTTTTGCCAGGGTCGCCAGCCTGCTGGAGCAGGACGCCTGGCTGCCGGGCCAGCTGCTTACCTATGTCAATGCTCCCGGCTTTGATCACGTCAGCTCCATTACTTCTGTGCCGAGAGCCCTCTCCTATCTGGGGGAGCAGGAGATCCGCAAGTTCGTCCTCATCTACGGGCTGGCGCGGGTCAGCCATCACATGCCGGAGGCCTGTACCCGCATGGCCATCGCCCGTGGCCGCTTCTGCGAGCTGATTGCCATGACAGCGCTTGGCAAGGATGCCGCCAGCTGGGCCTTTCTGGTGGGATTGGTGCTGGATGGTTCACTGCTCTCCGCTCAGCTCAAGGCTCATCTGCCCAAGGATGTGCAGCGGGCGCTGGAATCCCATGAGGGGCCACTCTTTCATCTGTTCCAACTGGTGAAAACCTACGAGCAAGGAGACTGGCCGCTGCTTGCCCAGTTGGCACCGCACTACCAGCTGGATCCTGCCAGGCTGACACCCATCTATTTTCAGGCACAAATGTGGGGGCAAGCGTTTCTCGCCACCTAGGTCATGGCGATGAGGAGTGGCTCTGGCTAGAATGGGGACCCATTCTCAGACACGGATCCTGCACCATGACCCTATCCGGATTTCAAGGCCTGGTATTTGACCTCGATGGCACCCTGGTGGACTCAATGCCGCTGCATCTTGCCGCCTGGGAACACACTTCCCGAGAGTTTGGCTTTCGCTTCGATGCTGACTGGTTCTATGAGCTGGGCGGCATGCCGAGTCGAAAAATTGCCCTGCTGGTTGCCGAGCAGCAGCAGATCGCCCTGGATCCCGTGGTCGTGACCCGTTGCAAGACAGAGCACTATGTGGCCAATCTGCACAAGGTGGCCGTCTTTCCGGCCATGCTGGAACTGGTTGAGCGTTATCACGGCCAGATCCCCATGGGGATAGGCACAGGGTCGCCGCGTATAAATGCCGAGGCTGTGCTGCGCAATACCGGACTGGATCGCTACTTCTCCGTGGTGGTGACCGCTGACGATGTGGAGTTGCACAAGCCCCACCCAGATACTTTCCTGCTGGTAGCGAGTCGTTTAGGACTTGAACCGACGACCTGTCTGGTATTCGAGGATACGGGAATTGGCGTGCAGGCCGGTCAGGCTGCCGGGATGCAGACCTGCATGGTCAGGGATGGTAAGCCGGTCGACTTGCAGTACTGAAGAGAAAGCGGTGAGGGAGAGACACGAGCGGGCCAAGCATAGAGTCCATTCTCATACGGGACAGACATAATCAATGAGAATGGACTCGGTCACCCTTTGACGCAGCAATGGTCTCGGGGTGATTCAGGCAAGCCAGTTACTGCTCGCTGCTGCCGCCCTGATTGTCGTCGTAACGACTCGGGGCTCCGTGGGGGCGCGGCGCCATGGAGACGCGTGGCTTGCGGGCGCGCTGTATGCTGACCTGGGGACGGCCGGAATGCATGGCGATGGTGGAGATCTTGGCCTTGTAGACCAGCTGCTGGTTACCATGGGCATCGGTCAACAGTACGCTGTACTGGTCGAAGCCGCTGATGGTTCCTTCCAGCTTGATGCCGCTCACCAGGAAGATGGCGACCTGACTGCGATTTTTACGCAACCAGTTGAGGGCAGAATCTTGCCCGTTCCCGAGGGAGAAGGCTTGCTCAATCGTGGAGTAGCTTGGGGATTCAGTTGTCATAAATTATTGTCCCGCGGAAAAAAGTGGCGTTTGATTGTGCTAAATGGCTACTGGCTTGTCAAAGTCATTCTCACGCCCATCCCGTATGGTGTAACGACAGTACTGGTCGGCGGGGGCCGCGGCTGTAATAATTGGCGCCTCTGGCCCGTGGCGGGCCTCATCTTGGGGTTTCATCTTGCATCCGGTTTCAAACCTACACAAACCCACCTATACCCACGACGCGACCGCATGTGAAGAGTGTGACCTGCTGGTACCGGCCACGGTGCTGGCCGTGGGGGAGAAGAGCAGCTGTCCGCGCTGTGGCCATGTCCTGAGCGTCCATCTGCCGGAGCAGGAACGCAGGCCCATCTCCTATGGCTTTGCGGCCATCATCATGTTTGTACTCTCCAACTCCTTCACCTTTATGTCCTTCTCGGCCAAAGGGATAGGGCAGGAGATGACGTTTCTGCAGTGCATCACCACCCTGGTGGATCAGGGCTACCTGTTTCTTGGGGCTGTGCTGAGTTTGACTCTTATCGGCCTGCCGCTGGTCTATGTGGGCTCCATCATGCTGGTGCTGTGGCGGGTCGACAAGGATCTGCACAGCAATTCCCTGCGTGCGCTAGGCCGTCTGCTTTGCAGGATAAAACCCTGGCTGATGGTGGATGTGTTCCTCATCGGGGTGCTCATTTCGCTGGTCAAGCTGATGGGGATGGCCGACATCAAGATGGGGCTGTCGTTCTGGGCCTTCGTCGGTTACACGGTGCTGCTCATCAAGACGATCTCGTCGCTGGATCGCATGTGGCTGTGGCAGCGGCTGTTCGGGCCGACCGAACCCCGCGAGCTCGATGCTGATGCCGAGGCCAGCGCCATGGCATCCGGGCTGGTGGGGTGCCACATCTGCGGCGCTCTGGGTGAGGTGGGGGAGCACAGCTGCAAGCGTTGCGGTGAGCACCTGCACAGCCGCAAGCCGGGTGGCATCAACCGGACCTGGGCCCTGCTCTTCACGTCGGTGATCCTCTACGTGCCGGCCAACCTTTATCCCATCATGGATACCGTCTTCCTCGGGGATGACAGCCCTTCTACTATCATGGGCGGCGTGGTTTTGTTGTGGGCCATGGGGTCTTACCCCATAGCTGCAGTGATCTTCATCGCCAGCGTTGTGGTGCCGCTGGTGAAAATCCTGGCGCTGCTGTGGCTTTGCTATATGGTACAGCGCGGCCACGGGGCCTCGCCCCTTGGCAAGCTCAAGCTCTATCGCATGACTGAATTTGTGGGACGCTGGTCGATGATCGACGTCTTCGTGGTGGCCATATTGGCGGGCCTGATCCGGCTCGACAACCTGATGACCGTCTATCCGGGCCCTGCAGCCGTTGCATTTGCGGGTGTGGTGTTGATCACCATGGTAGCTGCCATGAGTTTCGACTCCCGCCTGATCTGGGATTTACAACAAGGAGAGCGCGAACGTGAGTGAGCGTAAGAAAAGGTGGAAACCCGGCTCTGATTTTTTGAGCTCGGCCGCCGCAATCTGGATGGTGCCGCTGCTGGCGCTGTTCATCGGGGTCTGGATGCTGTTCCAGCATTGGTATTCACAAGGTCCCAGCTTCACCCTGACAGTGGCTACCGCCGAAGGGATAGTGGCGGGCAAGACGGTGATCCGCTCCCGCGAGGTGGAAGTGGGTCGTATCGAGGCAGTGGAACTCAGTGAGGATTACAGCCATGCGGTGTTGAAGGCTCGCTTGACCAACGCTGCTGCCGGCATGCTCAAGAAAGACAGTCAATTCTGGGTGGTCAAGCCCAGGGTTGGCCGGGAAGGGGTCTCCGGTCTCAGCACGCTGCTTTCCGGTGCCTATATCGAGCTGGCGCCTGGCAGAAAGGGCAAGCCCCTTGACGAATACGCCATGCTGGACAAGCCGCCACTGGCCTCCCAGGATGCCAAGGGGCTGCGGCTCTCCCTGAGCAGCCGGGATACCCGTGCGCTCGGGGTGGGGTCGCCCATCAACTATCAGGGCTTTACCATAGGCCAGGTGGAAGAGGCGAAATTCCTGCCCGAGAAGAGCGAGATGCAGTACCAGATCTTCATCAACACCCCCTATGACGTGCTGGTGAGCGGCAACTCCCGCTTCTGGATGACTCCGGGTTTCGAGGTCTCCATGAGCAGCGAGGGGATGAAGGTGAAGATGGATTCTCTGGAGAGTCTGCTCGACGGTGGCATCACAATGGGGTTGCCGCCCGGCTGGGCCCCCGGTGAGCCAGTCAAGCAGATGGATGGTTTCACACTCTTCCAGGATGAAGCCAGTGTGCTTGCCGGTAGTCTGGATCAGTTCATCGATTACGTGTTTCTGTTTGAAGACAGTGTCGGTGGCCTGCATCCGGGGGCGGCGGTGGAATATCGCGGTATCCGGGTCGGCACCGTCATCTCGGCCCCCTACCTCATCGACGAGAAAGGGGTACAGATGTTCCAAAGCCGACAGATACCGGTACTGGCGCGCATCGAGGTGCAGCGGCTCTCTCACCGCTATGCCAATGCTGAGAAGGAGCAGTGGCGTGCCCTGTTCGGCAAGCAGTTCAAGGAAGGATTGCGGGCGACGCTCAAGACCTCCAGCCTGCTGACCGGGGGCAAGGTGGTGGATCTGAACTTCTATCCGGACGCACCCAAGTATCAGGCCGTCAAGCTGGCCGGCTATCAGGTGTTCCCGACCGTTCAGGCCGGGCTGGACCAGATCGAGCGCAAGGTGAACCAGATCCTCGACAAGTTCGTCGACATGGACACGGCCAAGACGCTGACGCAGGTCAACAGCACCCTGGCCACGCTGGATCAGACCCTCAAGAGCATCAGTGCCGTGAGTACCAATCTGAACAAGTTTACCGGTCAGCGCTCGACCCAGCAGTTGCCGGCGTCCCTGAATGACAGCCTGAAGCAGTTGCAGAGCACGTTGCAAGAGTACGATGCCAACTCCCAGACCAATCAGGATCTGCGCCAGTCGGTACAGTCGCTCAATCAGCTGATGCGTGAGTTGCAGCCTCTGGTGCATTCACTCAACGAACAACCGAGTTCGTTGATCTTTGATCGCGCCCGTCCCCGTGATCCTGAGCCCAAGCGAGGTCAATGATGAAAAAACAGATAATGACGCTGGCCTTGCTGGGCCTGCTGGCGGGTTGCAGTTCGGCCCCGACGGCGCTGCACTACTACTCTCTCGATGCCGAGGCACTGCCGGCGGCTGCAGTGACGGCGCAACCCCAGCATCAGCTGGTGTTGCGTCCGGTTGCGCTGTCGGGCCAGCTGGATAGGGTCAGTCTGGTCTATCAGCTGGAAGGCAATGAGCTGCACTTCGCCGAGTATCATCGCTGGGCAGGCTTCCTCGATGCCCAGCTCAATCAGCTGACCCTGAGTGGCTTGTCCAGCCGTCTGCCCGGCTGGGTGGTGCGCCAGGACGGTGCCCGCAAGGGCCCTGTCCTGAGCATCTCGGTCGAACGTTTCCAGGGACGCCACGATGGACGTGCCGTGCTGAGCGGCCGCTGGCGCTTGTTGACGGAAGAGGGCACAGTCTTGCGTGATGTTCCCTTCCAGCAGGTGCGAGTGCTACCAGCCGACGGCTATGGTTCCCTGGTCAGCGAGCTGGGACAAGGCTGGCAACAGCTGCTTGACCAGATTGCGGCAGAGGTGCGCAAAGGCGCCTGAGTCTGACGTGAATGAAAACGGGAGGCCGAAGCCTCCCGTTTTTTATCGTGGCGCCACCAGAGTGGCGTCATGAGACTATTGCTGAACTTCCGATACTCCCTCCACCTTGACCTCGACCCGGCGATCCGGAGCCAGGCAGACGATCAGCTCATGCTTGGATTTGCTGGTGCAGCTGTCGCCGGTGACAGGGGACCCTTTGCCACGCCCCTCCACGTTGACCTTGCCCGCTGGCAGGCCTTTGCCGACCAGATAGTCGGCGACCGTCTGGGCACGCTGCTCCGAGAGCCGCTGGTTATAGGCATCCGAGCCGATGCGGTCGGTATAGCCGATCACGGTAGCGACGCCATCCGTGGGCCGGGCTGCCTCAATCTCACCGTAAAGGGTATCCAGCGCCTGCCCGCCTTCCGGTTTGAGGGTCGCCTTGTTGAAGTCAAACAGTACGTCCGAGCTCAGGGTGAATTGCTTCTCGACCATGACGGGCTCCGGGGCCGGTATAGGCGCCGGGGCTGCTACCACAGGGGCGACCTGGCCGAAGCGATAAACCACGGCGACGGCCAGCAGACCATTGTCCATGCGCAAACCCGTATCTTCGCGGTCTCCGTATGGCGAGCTGTATTGGTATTCGAGGCGGGCGGCCCAATCCAGATTAAAGGCGTATTCTGCGCCGAGTGCCCCGACGAAGTTGAATCGCCCGTCATTATCCAGCTTGTCACTGCTGGCCCAACCGTATCCGCCGCCAAGGCGACCGTATAGGTCCAGATTCTCTGCCACCGGGAAGCCGAGTTTGAGGGTAAGCTGAGCCAGTTGAGCCTCTACTTTATCGTTGAAGGCCGCGCCGCTACGGGTACCGCTGTACTTGTAGTTGCCCAGGTAGTCGTAACCCAGCTCGATCCCCAGATTCTGGTTTATCTGATAACCGGCGAAAGCACCGGCGCCCACTTCATCGTTGTCTTCATCGAGCAGGGTGGTGATGTTGTTTTCATCGACACCGTAGAAATTGGACCAACCCAATTTGGCACCGCCATACCAGGTGTTGTCTTGTCCGGCTGCGTGGGCGTTGGCCGCAAGCAAGCCTGAAACCAGTAAGGTAATCAGTGATTTATTCATGTTGAGCCTCTGCAATTGCATGTTGGGTGAGGGGGGATCTGGTGTCGCCTCTCCTCTATGGGTCGGGGCTTGTAGCACAGCCACAACAGGTTAAAAGTAGTCGCTTTCTTCAGGTTCTCAAGCAACTGATATAAATCATATTGTGATTATTGTTACCGTGGTTTGGCGGTGTGATTTGATCTCTGGGGCGGGGCGGCAATAGTTAAGCGAGGCAGGATCACACCGAGGTGGAGATGAACGGCAAATGGATATGGCTGTGCTGGTCGCTGTGGTTGGCCCCGGGTTGGGCCGTCGAAACCCTACATGTGGTGACCGAGGATTATGCTCCTTACAACTATCTGGAGGAGGCCGAGATCAAGGGGCTGGGCACAGAGGTGGTGGAGGCCATGCTGGAGGAGGCGGGGTTTGAATACAATCTGGATATTTACCCCTGGGCGAGAGCCATTTCACTGGCTCGCAGCAGGCCCAATGTGCTTATTTACAGTATCAGTCGCTTCCCCGAGCGTGAGGCGCAATTTCAGTGGATAGGGGTGATCGCCAAGATCAACTTTCATGTGTTTGCCCTGGCCAAGCGTGACGACATCAAGCCATTCAGCGAGTTGTCGCAGGCGCGAACCTGGTCCATTGGCACTGTGCGCAATGATGCGCTGGAGCAGTACCTGATGGGGCGCAACTTTTCCAACCTGCAGCGCAACAACAATAACGAGGCCAATATGTTGAAGCTGTTGATGGGGCGGATAGACCTCTGGCCCGTGTCGCAGGAGTCGGCCAATTACTATGTGCGTCAGGCGGGCTACGATCCCAGCACCCTCAAGATAGTGCACGACATCGAGGACTTTACCGGAGGAGAACTCTATGTGGCAGCGAGCCTGGAGACGGCGCCGGAGGTGATCAAGCGGCTGCAGGAGGCGCTGGCCACCATCAGGCAGAACGGCATCTATGACGGTATCGTGAAACGTTACCGCTGACCCAATAGGGGATCGAAGGAGCTAAAAGAAGGGGCCGACCATGTGTCGGCCCCTTGTCATCAGTGGGCGAGGAACTCGTACTGGTTCTCGATGAAGGTGGCAGCGCGCTCGCTCAGGGCGGCGTGCACGACAGTGGTCGGGTGTACCTGATCCCAGAACATCTTGCCCTCACAGTTGAGGGTGCTGGCGCTGCGGCGGGCCATAGGACTGGCAACGGCCTGTGCCAGCAGCGGGTTGCCGGCGATGGCGAGGCGTTCCTGCGGACTGAAGGCGGAGAGCTGGCGATCGGTGCTGGCGCTGCGGGTGGCAAACGGCTTCCACACATAGCCGCCGTCGTAGCAGGGGTTTTCGATGTCGCTCAGGCCGAAGTTCTGCGGATCACGCAGCATCTCGGCAAACTGCTTGTCGATCTCGAACAGCTTTACCATGCCGGTGGGGGCCAGCTGGCGTGCCAGGTTCAGCAGCAGCTGGTTGTGATAGGCGGAGACATGGCTGACCGCCTCGACCACCTTCTGACTGCGGGCTGACGGGTTCTGGCCCAGATCCGGCAGGTTGAACAGCAGTATCTGCTTGGCACCGTTCAGTACCATGCGGTTGGCCGCATCGCTGATGGCATCGCGAACCCGCTTGGCATCCTGCTCCGTATTCCAGCCATAGGCCAGATAGTCATTGGCACCGACCCAGAGGATCACCAGATCGTCCGGTTTGAAGCTGTCTTTCTGCAAGAACTGGGTGACCTCGTAGTCCAGGTTGTTGATGACCTGATACTTGGGATTCCAGGAGATCTTGTTGTAAGCCACGGCAGTGGCACCGCCTTCCGCTTCGTTGGCGATGGTCAGACCCGGGAACTGTTTGGTCAGCTGCTCCAGCCAGACGGGTCCGTTGGAGAAGCGGCCCTCATAGTAGGGCGGGCTGGAGGGGAGGTAACCGCGCATCTTGCTGTACATTTTGCCGGTATCGGAGAGGCTGTCGCCGAACATCACGATCCGGGAGAAGGCGGGGCGACTGTCGGCTGCCTGAACTGTCAGCGCGATCAGCCCCAATAAACACACAAACCATTTTTTCATCTTGTTGTTCTCATTGATGTGAAGCAGGTGGTGCCTGCAGGCTTTTCCTCGATAGGGCAAGCTGGGCTGGGAACCCTTTTTGCCATTTTGCAGCGTAACCAGCCGAATTAAATTTCGCAGCAGGCGGGGTTGATTAAATCGATTACGGTCACATGTCCTTCACCCAGATGGGGAGGCTTCACGTTTGTTTCACGCACCAGGCCTCACACTCATCTCGTACCCAATCACAGGAGCATGAAATGAACAAGGCAAGCGTAATCGGTCTGTTGACCCTGATGTCCATCTCTTCTTTCGCCATGGCAGCCTTCACTGGTCCGCAGGAGCAGAACAAGGTATCCGTCGCCCAGTTGAAGGATCTGGCCGATGACAGCTGGGCCACCCTTGAAGGCAAGCTGGTCAAGCACCTGGGCGGCGAGAACTACATATTCCGTGATGCCAGCGGCGAGCTGGAAGTGGAAGTGGATCAGGATGTGTGGCGCGGCATCGAAGTGGGCCCGGACGATCTGATCCGCATCCGTGGTGAAGTGGACCACAGCTGGAACAAGACCGAAGTGGAAGTGGAGAGCCTGGAGAAGGTAGGCGCCACACCGCAGAGCAAGGGCGGGTTTATCGCCAAGTAAGGTACAACCGCAGCACAGGTCATATGTAAAAAGGGCGCCTCCAAAGAGGCGCCCTTCTGTTTTGGCCGCTAGCCGGTGCGGGCCAGCGTGCGTTTGAACCCCTTTTCGGCCTGATTGACCTTGTAGAGGTAGCGGCGCGCTTCCGCCTTGGGATGCTGCTCTGTCAGGATCTGGTAGACCACCTCTGGCGAGAGCCGGTTGATCTTGCCGGGCGCCGCCTTGCGGTCGTTGGAGAAGGTGTTCAGCACCCCGCCTGCACCACCGTTGTAAGCCGAGATGACGGCATAGCGACGGGAGAGCGGGTCCTGGATATCCGCCAGATAGACGGTCTGCAACAGATGCAGGTAGGCGGTGCCCACGTCTATGTTGTAGGCCGGATTGAACAGATCATCCCGGGTTGGCTGGCCATTCTTGCCCTTGACCCTTACATAGACATCCCGTCCTGCGGTGGCCGGGATCACCTGCATCAGGCCGTAGGCATTGGCGTGGCTGACCGCATAGGGGTTGAAACTGCTCTCTGTCTTGATCACCGCATATATCAGGCTCTCTGCCACCCCGTACTTGCGGGACGCTTGACGAATGATGCTGGCGTACTTGTAACCCCGCTTGTCTTCATGGTTGGCCACCATGGGAATATCGACGAAGAAGATGGTACGGATCCCCAGAGTGCGCTTTTTCATCGCCGTACTGAGCAGGTAGTCGGCGTAACGCTCGGCGCGCCAGTCGAATCGGATCGGCTGCCCCTGGTTGTCCAGCACCTGACCATAGAGGAAGGGCTCGCCACCGGGCAGGATTTCCCGGTCGGAGTACAGATCCACCTCAGCCGGATCGTCCGGAGTCAGCAGTGTCTCTATGATGGCGCGGCGCAGGTGAGCCTGGGGGTCGAGTCCGGAGACCGTCTCCACCATGATGTGGCCGCTGGAGAAGTCGATGTGGGCACGGCTCTTGTACTGATCCGTGTATTTGACATAGTCAAATTTGCCCGCAAACAGCGCTTCACGCCCCCATATCTCGTTCACGTTATGGGAGAGCGCGCTGATCATGTGTTCGAAACCGCGAATGTCCTTGCCGTTGACCAGGGCGTCATCCTCGCTCCCGCTGGGCTTGGGGGAAGATGAGCAGGCAGAGAGAAACAGCAGGGTGCAAAGCAGCCAAAAAATTCGGCCCATAGGATCCTCAAACAGGGCGGCGAAGCCGCCCGTCATTCATTGGCTGTGAGCTAAGAGATGCATAGCCGTCGCTGGCTCACAGGTACAACTCATTGGCTGGGAGGGGTATAACCATCGATGGCCACTTCACCCGCTTCAAACAGGTAGTTCACCATCTCTTTTTCCAGCAGCTGACGATGCTCCAGGTTCATCATGTTCAGCTTCTTCTCGTTGATCAGCATCACCTGCTTCTTCTGCCATTCGGTCCAGGCTTCCTTGCTGATGTTGTCAAAAATCCGCTTGCCGAGTTCACCGGGGTAGAGTTGGAAATCCAGGCCCGGGCCCTCTTTTTTCAGGCGTTGGCAAAATACAGTACGGCTCATGTTGACCTCTATGGTTGTAAGTCCGGGTAGGCAAGCAGGCGGGCCGTGGCGGCTGCCAGTCCCACCTCTGCAGGATGGCGTAAGTTATACCAGAGTCGGTTATCCGCTTCCATGAGCTGGGGGGCAGGTGGTGCATCCATTTCAATCAGAAAAGGCTGAATATCGAGATGGAAGTGGCTGAATGTATGCCGAAATCCGCTCAGCTCCCGATAATCGTGGCCGCTCAGCCCGAGCCGTTGCAAGAGTCCGTCGATTTCGGCTGGTGACTCCACCTGCGGGAAGCAGTAGAGCCCGCCCCAGATCCCCTGCGGCGGCCGCTTCTCCAGCAGCAGCTCGTCGCCGTGACGAATGAGCAGCATGATGCCGGTGCGGGCCGGAATGCTCTTCTTCGGCTTTGAGTTGGGGTAGGCAGTGGGCTTGCCCTGCGACAGCCCCTGGCAATCGGCCTGCACCGGGCAGCGGTCACAAGCGGGCTTGCTGCGGGTACAGACAGTGGCGCCCATGTCCATCATGGCCTGGTTGTAGTGGGCCACGCCGAGTTTGGGGGTGAGGCGGATGGCAAGCTCCCACAGATCGTTCTCCACCTGTTTCTGGCCGGGCCAGCCCGGCAGCGCCAGCCAGCGGGTGAGTACCCGCTTCACGTTGCCATCCAGAATGGCATGGGGCTGCCCAAGGGACAGGGAGAGCACGGCACCCGCGGTGGAGCGGCCAATGCCGGGCAGGGCCATCACCTCTTCCAGCCGCTCCGGAAACAGGCCGTCATGCAGATCGCGGATCTGCTGTGCCGCCTTGTGCAGGTTGCGGGCCCGGGCGTAATAACCGAGCCCGGTCCAGTGGTGCAGCACCTCGTCGATGGGGGCGTCAGCCAGGGCCTGCACGTCGGGGAAGCGGGCCATGAAGCGCTGGTAATAGGGGATCACTGTGGCGACCTGGGTTTGCTGCAGCATGATCTCGGAGACCCAGACCCGATAGGGTGTTTTGTCTTGCTGCCAGGGTAGTGTCTTGCGGCCATGGACCTGATACCAGTCGAGGATCCGGGTGGCGAAAGTCGCGTTGTCTGAGTTGTTCACATTATGCTCATGTTATTGATTAAAAAGGGGAGCTCTCGGGCTCCCTCTTGAAATTGACATCAGGTCAGCGGGGCTGCCCCGGTTTTTGGATAACGATTGGATCAGCCGCGCCAGTCCTGCAGTGCCTTGAGGCTGGCGTTCTGACCCGCCACCTGCAATATGATGTAGTCCTGTGCTATGGCGATCAGGGTCACCCCGGAGGCGACCTCGCTCCCCTCACGAAACTCACGTCCGTTCAGCATCACGGCCCGTTTGGCCGGATTGGAAGAGAAGACGTGGGAGCCGTAGGAGAGGGCGGGGATACGTTGCTTCAGCTCCAGCGGCAGGGCGCTGATCGGCATGGCCTGCGCCTCGGGTTGGGCCTGCGGTACAGCCTCTTCCATCAGCGGCGTGTTGTTGAGGGCATTCATGATGCGCTCGGCCAGCCCCTGGCTGCTGTCGGCAGCCGGCGTTTTGTTCTCGGGTACGGCTCTGGGACGCACCACGGGTTCAGGCAGCGGCGGGGGCAGTGGGCGGGTAATCATGGGCCTGGGCTCGATGCGTACGAAGGGGGGAGTGACCACCTCTTTCACTTCGATTGTCTTCTCGATGGGGCGGTTGTTGAGCAGGTGCCAGCCATAGTTGGCGCCAGCGCCCATCAGCAGGGCAAGCGGGGCCAGCAGCCACCAGATCCAGCGCCGGTTCTGTTCCTCTTCCTGAGTGACGGGCAACCCCATCGCCGGAATATGCGAGGTGAACTGGGGCTGATCGGCCCGGCGCAGCGCCTTGAGCAGGGTAGACATCAGGAAGCCTCCTCGGACAGTGTGACCATGGACTCGTCGTCCATGGTATCCAGTTTGGCCGGCGTGCCGGTGCGCTTGGGCTCATCTTCCAGTCTGGGCATGGGTTCGCCCGCCATCACATTGAGACGCAGCAGGGTATTGCTGCCGGCTATGCCGTCCGGATTGAGTCCTTGTTCGCGCTGGAATTGCTGCAGCTTGTTCTTGAGCTCGGCATCGAAGCGCCGCACCTTGCGATCCGGCTGTTGCAGGGCGCGGCTGAGAGCGTTGTCCAGCCACTGTACCTGGGTCGCGCCGGCATTGTTGCCAATCAGGGCGACGCCGCCCTTGGGCATGCGCCACAGCAGGGTATAGCTGCCGCCCCAGAAATCGGACAGCCATTGCCTGTCTACCTGCCAGCTCTGGTTGCCGATGAGCAGGTTGGCTTTGTCCGGCCCCAGGCTCACCAGAGTCGCGTAGTAGATGCCGCCAGTTTCGTCGGTCAGGCTGATGAGGGCCGGGTGCTGCAGGGCCTGCAGATCCGCCAGCGAGGCGTCGCCCTCCTGGCAGCGCAAGCCGGCGCGCGGTGCGTTGTCGCAGGTCGCCTCCTCCAGCTCGGTCTGGTAGCCCCACACCTTGTAGAGATTCTGCATGGCGCTATCCGGCTCCAGCGCCTGATTGATGGCGCGGGTCAGCTGCTCCTGCTGCTCAGGGGTGTCGTCCACCTTGACCGGCACCTCCACCTTGATTACGGGGCGCTCGGGGAAGAAGCCGAAGAACTGCCAGCCCCACCAGCCGGTGGCGACCAGCAAGGCCCCCGCCAGAGCGACCATGAGGCCGGACTGCCAGGTGCCCTCGTCGCGAATGCCGCTCACCTCATAGGCCGCCAGGCTGATGTCGCCGTGAACTATCTTGTGGCTGCCACGGGCGAAGGCGGCGATCAGGGCGCGATCGCAGATAAGGTTGATGAGGCGGGGAATGCCGCCAGAGAGGCGGTGCAGGGTCTGAGTCGCCTTGGGAGTAAAGATGGGCTGAACACAGCCTGCGACCTGCAGCCGGAAGCGTACATAGGCATCCACGTCCTGATGCGAAAGCGGCAGCAGGTGATAACGGGCCGTGATGCGCTGGGCCAGCTGGCGCAGCAGGGGCTGGCGCAGCATCTGTTGCAGCTCGGGCTGGCCGATGAGCACCACTTGCAGCAGCTTCTTCTCGTCTGTTTCCAGGTTGGTGAGCAGGCGCAGCTGCTCAAGCACACCGGGCAGCAGATGCTGGGCTTCATCCACCAGCACAACGCTGCGCTTGCCTGCCGTCAGGTTGGCCAGCAGGTGGTCGCGAATGAGATCGAACAGCAGCTTGAGGCCTGCGTCCTTGTCGTATGGCAGCTGGAACTCGTCACAGATGGCCGCCAGCAGGTCGCGCTCGGTCAGGGATGGATTGAGGATGTAGGCGATCTCGGTCTCGGCCGGCAACTGCTGCAACAGGCAGCGGGAGACGGTGGTTTTACCGGTTCCCACTTCCCCGGTCAGCAGCACGAAGCCGCCGCCATCCTGCAACCCGTAGTTGAGATGGGCCAAGGCTTCCCCGTGACGTTCACTCATATAGAGATATTTGGGGTTGGGCGAGATGGAGAACGGGGGCTCCGACAGACCGAAGAACTGTGTGTACATAAGGATCCATTCCATTGTTATGGGCGGCAGGTTAAAGCCTCCCCACTGGGATGTCAAAGACCCGGATGCCATAAGGGGGGCTGGCGCCGGCCTTGCTCCACTTCGGCATTTTTGAGCGGGGCCAAGGGATCGAAAGTGCCGTCATGGTGTGGGCCGGGAGGTCAGTGCACCTGCTGGCGAAAGCTGTAGTTTGCAGCACGGCAAGGTTATCGCCGGCGAGGCGGGGGGCAGGCATAGTCTCTGCTGGCTAAACCGGTATAATCGGGGCAGGTTTATCAAGGGAGACGCAGATTGCAGACTTATCTGGTTGGGGGCGCAGTGCGGGATCGCCTGTTGGGATTGCCGCAAGGGGATAGAGACCACCTGGTGGTGGGGGCGACCGTGGAGCAGATGCTGGCGCTGGGGTTCAGCCAGGTTGGCCGGGATTTCCCGGTATTTCTCCATCCCAAGACCCAGCAGGAGTACGCGCTGGCCCGCACCGAGCGCAAGCAGGGCCACGGTTACACCGGGTTTGTCTGCCACGCATCCCCCGAAGTGACGCTGGAGCAGGATCTGCTGCGCCGGGATCTCACCATCAATGCCATCGCAGAGGATGAAGAGGGCCGGCTGCACGACCCCTACGGCGGTATCCAGGATCTGGAACAGCGTATGCTGCGTCATGTCTCCCCGGCCTTTGCCGAGGATCCGCTGCGCATCCTGCGGGTTGCCCGCTTCGCCGCCCGCTTCCACGCCCAGGGCTTCGTGGTGGCCCCCGAGACGCTGGCGCTGATGCGCGAGATGACCGACGCCGGCGAGCTGGCTCACCTGACCCCGGAGCGGGTCTGGAAGGAGCTGGAAAAGGTGCTGCTGGGGCAGACCCCTCAGGTCTTCTTCGAGGTGCTGCGTGAATGTGGCGCCCTCAAGGCGCTGTTCCCCGAGCTGGACGCCCTGTTCGGTGTGCCGGCGCCCGCCAAGTGGCATCCGGAGATCGACACCGGTATCCATACGCTCATGGTGCTGGCGCAGGCGTGTCGCCTCTCACCCGAGTTGGCGGTGCGCTTCGCCGCCCTGTGCCATGACTTTGGCAAGGGACTGACTCCGCCTGCATTCTGGCCGAGTCATCATGGGCATGGCCAGAAGGGACTGCCGCTGATCCGCGACTTTTGCGAGCGCTTTCGGGTGCCGAACGACTGCCGCGATCTGGCGTTGCTGGTGAGCGATCTGCACACCCATATCCACATCGCCTTCGAACTCAAGCCCGCGACCCTGCTCAAGGTGTTCGACAAGGCGGATGCCTGGCGCAGACCCGAGCGTTTCGCCCAGCTGCTGGACGCCTGCCGTGCCGATTTCCACGGCCGTACCGGCTTCGAGGAGCGGGTCTATGCCGAGCCCGACTATGTGGCTCAGGCGCTCGGCGCGGCCCAGGCAGTGCCCGTGAAGGAGATAGTGGCAGCCGGTTTCAAGGGGGAGGCCATTCGCGAGCAGCTCGCCAAGCGCCGGCTCGATGCCATCAGTCGGGTGCGCGACGAGTGGACTTTTATCGACGAGGAGTAGCCTCTTTTGCCGCCAGATATAAAAAAGCCCGGGTCAGTGACCCGGGCTTTTTGCTGCGGCTTGCGTCAAGAGAAGCAAGCTTGCAAGACGTAGAAAATGGCGATGGCCAGGATGGCTCCTGCGGGCAGGGTAATGATCCAGGAGACCACTATGTTGCGCAGCACGCCCAGGTTCAGGGCGGCGATGCCACGGGCCAGACCGACACCCATGACGGCACCGACCAGAGTCTGGGTGGTGGAGATGGGCAGACCGGTACCGGAGGCAATCACCACGGTCGCGGCAGTTGCCAGCTGGGCGGCGAAACCACGGCTCGGGGTCAGGTGAGTAATACCGGTACCGACCGTTGCCATTACCTTGCCGCCCATGGTCGCCAGACCGATGACGATACCTATGCCGCCAAGGGGCAGGATCCACCATGCGATGGAGGACTGACCGGCGATCTCGCCACCTGACGCCACTATGGAGGCGACAGCAGAGAGCGGACCTATGGCGTTGGCCACGTCGTTGGAGCCGTGAGCAAAGGCCATGGCACAGGCAGTGATCACCATCAGGATGCCAAATACCTTCTCCACGTTGGCGAAGTGCATCTTGCTGTCATCTTGCGGGTTGTACTTCTGGCCGCGAATGTAGAGCCAGCCTGCAAACGCCACGGCGATGGAGATGGCGACGGATAGCATGATCCCTTCGCCGTCGGTGAGGTGCAGACCGACGTGGGTCAGCCCCTTCTTGATGGTGACCAGACAGATCACCAGCGCTGTCAGGAACATGTAGAAGGGCACGTAACGCTTGGCGTTGGCCAGAGGATCATCTGTGTTGAAGATGAGCTTCTGCACGCTGATGAACATGAAGTAGGCGATGATGCCGGAGATGGCCGGAGTGATGATCCAGGAGCCGACGATGCCGCCGAACTTGCTCCATTGCACCGCTTCCGGACCAATGCTCACCATCGCAAAACCGACGATGGCGCCAATGATGGAGTGGGTGGTCGAGACAGGCCAGCCAAAGTAGGAGGCCAGGATCAACCAGGAGCCCGCCGCCAGCAGAGAGGCGATCATGCCGAGCACCAGCAGATCCGGTGTATCGGCAAAGGCATTGGTATCTATGATGCCATTGCGGATGGTGGCGGTCACTTCACCGCCCGCCAGATACGCACCGGCAAACTCGAAGATCATGGCGATGATGATTGCCTGACGTATGGTCAGGGACTTGGTGCCGACCGATGTGCCCATGGCGTTGGCCACGTCATTCGCGCCTATACCCCAGGCCATCAAAAAGCCGAACAAGGCCGCCACGAGCACCAGAGTAGTGCCGTAATTCGCGATAATGTCCATTAATAGTGTTTACCCAGTCAGTCGATTACGAACGAGCCAGCATCAGTTCCAGACGGGCGCCAACGCGCTCGGCCTGGTCTGCCAGGTCACCTACCCATTCGAGGATCTTGTAGAGGAACATAACGTCGATCGGATTGTACTTCTGCTCAACGGCTTGCAGCTGTTGGCGCAGCCCGATCTGCATGGTGTCAGTATCGTCCTCGATAAGATCCAGCTGGTGGATCATCTCGGCAACCATTTCAACTTCTCGTCCTTTGAAGCCGGTTTCGAGCAGCTCATCGAGTTCTCCGATGGCTTTTTCGGCTTGGGCGGTCGCATCGATACAACGTTTGAGATAGGCCATGAAATCGGCGCGCATCTCGGCAGGGAATTCCATTTTACGACCAAGCATGCGACCGGAGATATCCTTGGCACGGTTGGCAATCTTGTCTTGCTGAGTCAGCAGCTCCAGCAGGTCGGTACGGGCGACCGGCAGGAAGAGACCACGAGGCAGTTTCAGACGAATTTCACGTTTGAGGATGTCCGCCTCTTTTTCCAGCTGGGCGATATGTTCCCGAATCTTCTCGGCATCTTCCCAACGGTCTTCGGCCACGGCATCAAAGAAGGGGATGAGCTGCTCGCAGCACACGTGAACCTTGACGATATGCTTCTGTAACGGCTTGATGGGGGACTTGGCAAAAAGCCCCAAAATAGTATTTACTGGCATGGTCAAACCTGTGTCGGTGAAAAAACACTCGATACGATGTTATGAGGCGCGCATGGTAACCGAACTGCGCCATCAATAAAACCGTGAATTAATCCTGATGTATCGCAGGCATTATATCCTCGCGTTCAGTATCATGCCCCCCCAAGTTGCCTGCCAGCCCGGAATGACTATGCAAACTGAGATCGAGATAAAGTTTTTTGTCTCACAAGACATTCAACAATTATTATCCAACCTGCTGAATTCTATTGAAATTACATCCAATGCCCAGGTGGAGCTTGGCAATGTCTATTTTGATACGCCGACCCTGGATTTACGTCGGCTCGAAATGGGATTACGCATCCGTCGCAGTGACGATTTTGCCGAGCAGACGATTAAATGCCGGGGTCAGGTGGTGGGGGGATTGCACGCCAGGCCTGAATATAATGCCCCTGTGCATGGGGATGTTCCGATGCTATCTGCCTTTCCGGACGATATCTTCCCGAGTCTGGCTGTCCGCGACGAGATCCAGGGCAAGCTGGTTGCCCAGTTCCGTACCGATTTCCTGCGTCGTCACTGGCTGATTGCCTTCGAGGGAGCCGAGATCGAGCTGGCCTGGGATCAGGGCGAGATCGTCGGCTCGCTGGGAAAAACGGCCATCAACGAACTGGAACTTGAGCTTAAATCCGGCGATGCCAGCGCCCTGTTCGCGCTGGCAGAACGGCTGACCGTGCTGGGTGGTGTCAGGCTGGGCGCGCAATCCAAGGCGCAGCGCGGCTATCGGTTGGCAGGGCTCGGCAAGCCGATGGCACTGCAACCCTTGCCTGTGGTCAATGGGGTCGATGCCAAGGCACGCATCACCTCGAGCCTGCAACATTGGCAACATCATGAGCAGTACTGGCTGGAACAGGCGGACCCCGAGCAGCGACGCCTGGCGCTGCAAGAGATCCGGCAGGGTATTGCGCTTGTCATCGAGGCGGCCGGCATGCTGGTGGCACCGACCTGGCTGGCGGCGCTGACCGACTTGTCGACTCATCTGGCCTTGCTGGCGCAAGACGTGGCCGAACCTGAGTGGCAGACGGCACTGTCTGCTCTCTTCCATCGGGCTGACTATGTGCGGCTCCAACTGGCCATCGCCGCTTGGTTGCACGCAACTGCATGATGCTTGTGCCCGGCGGGCGTGACGGGTAGTGACGAAAAAGGTGAGCCCGGGCTCACCTTTTTCATGGCCGACACTCTCATCACAGATGAAGGCTTCAGACTTGGGTGTAGACCAGCCCTGTGCTGCGAACCATGTCTTCCCCCTGGCAGAGTTGCGCCAGCCCGCTGGTGTCACAGGGCTGGCCGTTGTGCTCGATACAGAACTCGAATCGGGTCTGGGACTTGATGGGGGTATGGTCCGGATTGGCGGTAGTCGCCTGCCACTGCCACTGTTGCAGCGTCTCTATGGCGACCTCGCTGAACTGTTCGTCACTGCGAGCCAGTACGCGGATCTGCTCGGCCTGACCCGCTTCATTGATCACATACTCGAGTGAGGTGCATCCCATCTTTTCGGCCAGAATGGCCTCCTTGGGATAGCGTGACTCCACTCTGGTCAGGGGGGTCCACTGGGCATTCACATCCGTGATGTTGCTCAGGGGGAGTGAGGTGAGGTGCACGCTCTGGGTCTGGTGACTGCAACCGGTCAATACGCACAGGGCGCCCAGTAAAAGAGTGGCTTTCATGTTCGCTTCCCTTCGTTCGCTTTATTGTTCCTGGCGGGGCCCGCCCGCCGCTCGGCAGGGTTATTAATAAAATATTCAGCTACGAATGAAAACCCTTTGTGGGCGGCAGGCCATAAAAAACCGCCTTTCGGCGGTCTTTTCATCTTTTTCTTACTCAATAGTAGCCAATGTCATCCGAGCTCGGTCTGGTCTTGAAGCGGCGATGTAGCCACATGTACTGCTCGGGTGCCTTGCGTACTGCGGCCTCTATCTCTTTGTTGGCACGGGTGGCATCGACCACGTCATCGCCGCTGGGGTAGTCCGCCAGAGGGGCGCCTATGTGCAAGACGTAGCCCTCTTTGGTGCGAATGTTGTAGCAGGGCAGGGTAACTGTGTTTTTCACCCGGGCCAGGGTGGCGGTCCCTGTGATGGTGGCCGCCTGCTCAACGGCGAAGTAGGGGACGAACACGCTGGCGTGGGAGCCGTAGTCGTGATCAGGGGCATACCAGAGGGCATCGCCGTTGCGCAGCGCCTTGATCATTCCCTTCACGTCCATGCGGTCCACCAGATATTTGTTGGAGGCGCAGCGACCGTGGTACTGGGCATATTCCAGGACAGGATTGGTGTTGGGGCGGTAGACGCCAACCCCCGGCCTGACCAGGCCGAAGCAGCGGGCGTTGAGCTCCAGCGTCAGAAAATGGCAGGAGAGCAGCAGCATGCCCTGACTTTTTTCCATGGCGGCGATGACGTGCTCTTCCCCTTCTACCTTCATCAGGTTGCGCATGCGCCAGTCGGGCCAGAACCAGGCCATACCCACTTCGAAGATGGCGCAGCCCACGCTTTCGAAATTCTGCCTGAGCAGCTTCTCCCGCTCATCCTTGGTCAATTCCGGCATTGCCAGCTCAAGGTTGCGGCGGGCAATTTTGACGCGGGATTTCAACAATACGCGGGCCAGGGTGCCCAGTTGACGGCCCAACCACATCTGGCTGCGCCAGGGCAACAATACCAGCAACCAAAGCAGGCTGAGGCCGATCCAGCTCCCCCAGTAACGGGGATGGAACAGATGGGGTTCGAGGCGGGGGGCGTGTTCGTGGGCCATGAAAAATCTCTTGTTCGCAATCGCCATGATCTGGAGAGTCCAGCCAAAAAGGGGAGGCGATAAAGGCTCGTGGATATCCTGATTGGATAGTTTTACTGGCAATCGGGGGATTCTAGCCGAAAAGCGGGGTCGGGTGCGAATCGCCTCTCGCCTGGTCAGAGCTGACATGGCTGGTCTATGTCTGCTCACTGTGTCTGCTCACTGTGTCGGCTCGCGGTAGCGAAGCAGGGCCGCGTGCTTTTTTCACACCCCGCAAAAGAGTGTGATAAAATCGGCGGCTGATTTTTCAGGTTTTGAGAGTCGATACAGATGAAAATCACCCTGCCCGAGTTTGCAAAAGCCCGCGTTCTGGTCGTTGGCGATGTCATGTTGGACCGCTATTGGCATGGCCCCACCGGCCGGATATCGCCCGAGGCACCGGTGCCCGTGGTCAAGGTTGAGCATATTGAGGAGCGCCCGGGTGGCGCCGCCAACGTGGCCCTCAACTCCGCCGCTCTGGGCGCCCATGCCGTTCTGCTTGGCCTGACCGGTCAGGATGAAGCGGCCGATGCCCTTGCTGGCCAGATGGCTGGCGTCAAGGTCGCCTGTGATTTCGTTCGTCTGGCCGACTATCCGACCATCACCAAGCTGCGGGTGCTCTCCCGCAACCAGCAACTGCTGCGCCTCGACTTCGAAGAGGCTTTCCACGATGTCGACTCCACTCTGCTGATGAACAAGGTGGAACAGGCGCTGCCCAGCAGCGACGTGATGATCCTCTCCGATTATGGCAAGGGTGCTCTCAACGACGTACCCGGCATGATCCTGCGTGCCCGCGCCGCCGGTATTCCTGTGCTGGTCGATCCCAAGGGGACCGAGTTTGAGAAATATCGCGGCGCCACCCTGCTGACCCCCAACATGTCCGAGTTCGAGGCCGTGGTGGGCAAGGTGAAGGGTGAAGAGGATCTGGTCGCCAAGGGGCTGGCGCTGGTCAAGCGTTTCGAGCTGGAGGCCCTGCTGGTCACCCGTTCCGAAAACGGCATGACCCTGATCCGCGAAGGTCAGCCCGAGCTGCACCTGCCAGCCCAGGCCCACGAGGTCTACGACGTGACCGGTGCCGGTGATACCGTCATTTCGACCCTGGCCACCTCGCTGGCTGCCGGCATGAGTCTGGACGAGGCCTGCGCCTTGGCCAATACCGCCGCCGGTATCGTGGTCGGCAAGCTGGGTACTTCCACCGTCAGCCCGGTGGAGCTTGCCAACGCGCTCTACACCGAGCAGGAGACCGGTTTCGGCGTCATGTCCGAGGCCCAGCTCAAGATTGCCGTGCAGGCGGCCCGTCTGCGTGGCGAGAAGGTAGTGATGACCAACGGTTGCTTCGACATACTGCACGCTGGTCACGTCTCCTACCTCGCCAATGCCGGCAAGTTGGGGGATCGCCTGATAGTGGCGGTCAATACCGATGACTCCGTCCGTCGCCTGAAAGGGCCGGGTCGTCCGGTCAATTCGACCGACCGTCGCATGGCCGTGCTGGCCGCGTTGGGCGCCGTGGATTGGGTGGTGCCTTTCGCCGAAGATACGCCCCAGCGGCTGATCGCCGAAGTGCTGCCCGACCTGCTGGTCAAGGGGGGTGACTACAAGCCGAAGGATATCGCCGGTTATGATGAAGTGACCGCCAACGGTGGCGATGTGCGCGTGCTCAACTTCGAAGATGGCTGCTCCACCAGCGACATCATCAAGACCATCCGCGAACGCGGATGAGTCAAAACCCGGCCCAGGCCGGGTTTTTTATGCCTGGCCCGCACCTGAGTATGGAAGTCTCGCGGCGTTCACCAGCCTGCGGCAAGAGAACCGGCCGGTGCAGGCAACAGAAAGCGGATAACAAAAAGGCGACCCTGGGGTCGCCTTTTTACTGGATGCGCGTCGGGATCAGGACTTGTTCTTGACCTGAGCGGCGGGTATCAGCCCCTGGTTTACTTCTTCCAGATCTTTCTGCTCCAGCGTGCCGGCGGCCTGCTTGAGGGAGAGGATGCTGAGAATGTAGTTGTAACGGGCTTCGGAGAGTTTCTGCTTGGCCTGGTACAGCTTGCGGGTAGAGTCCAGCACGTCGACTATGGTGCGGGTACCGACTTCATAGCCCGCTTCGGTGGCCTTGAGGGCGCTGTCGGCGGAGATGACGGACTGGCCGTAGGCGCGTACCGAACCTATGCTGGCGTTCACGTTGTTGTAGGAGGAGCGCACAGTGCTCTGCACAGAGCGGAAGCTGCGCTCCAGCTGCTCGCTGGCCGCCACGTAATTGAACTGGGACTGCTTGACCTGGGAGGTGGTCGCGCCACCCGTGTAGAGCGGCAGCTTGAAGTTCAGGCCTATGTTGCCCTGATTGCTGTTGCTCTCGGGGTTGCGGATCTCGTCCTTGTAATCGCTATAGGTACTGGAGAGACCGGCACCCAGATCCAGCGTCGGCTCGTGACCGGTCTTGGCCAGATCGATCTGTTCCTTGGCGATGTCTTTACCGATGCGGGCGCTGTGCAGTTGCAGGTTCTTGTCCAGTGCCAGCTCCAGCCACTTGTCGGAGTTGAACGGCGTCTTCTGCGGGCTGAAACGCTCAGTGTTGAGTACGTCCAGCTGACGGTGGTCGATGCCGGTCAGCTCGCGCAGACTCTCGTAGCTGTTGTCCAGCGTGTTCTCGGCATTGATCTCGTCCGCCAGTGCCTGATCGCGCTCGGCCTCGGCCTCATGCACGTCCGTGATGGCGGTCAGGCCCACTTCGAAGCGCTGCTGGGTCTGTTCCAGCTGACGTTCTACGGCGGCTTTGTTGGCGCGGACGAATTCCAGTGTGTCCATTGCCTTGAGCACGTTGAAATAGGCCTGGGCGGTGCGCAGCATCAGATTCTGGATTTCGAGGTTGTAGGCCACATCGGACTGGGTGGCGCTCTTCTCGGTCAGGTCCAGGTTGACCCAGTTGCTGCGACGATAGATAGATTGATCCAGCGAGAGGGAGCCAGTAGCGTTGCTGTTGGTCTGGGTATCACCCTTGTTTTGCAGGTAGTTCAGGCCGGCTCCCAGATTGATTTGCGGCAAGAGGGCTGCGCGGGATTCATTGATCTTCTCGAAGGCTTGGTCACGCTTGGCCTTGGATTCCTGCAGTTGGGTGTCCTTGATCTGGGCTTGTTGGTAAATGTCGAGCAGGTTCTCGGCGTGGGCGCCGGCGCTGACGCCCAGCAACACCATGGCTGACAAGAGTGTTCTTTTCATAGATCGTTTTAACCTTATGTATTAACCCAAAGCTGTCGCTGGATGAAGGAGGGGTATTGTCACTGAGCAAGCTTGATTTCAGCTTAATCACTCTACTATAAGCAAAATATTATGATAACTGTCTCTTTTCCAGCGACAGGAACGTCAAGCACGAGGGGGGAGTTTTCTCCCCCTCGTGCCTAGCCAAATGCCCTGTGACTGCTAAAATCCATCCCTCATCTCCGTCGGGAACGAGTGAATGAATGTTCATTCATGTTCTCGGATTTTATGGTCAAACCGAGCCAAGTCAAGCTGGCGGGAGTCTCGTATGTCGCAGCAAGCCTTGCCCCAAACCCGTCACTATTCTGCTGATGATGTAAAAATTATCGAGAAATCATCGGGATATAACGGCTTCTTCAAAGTAAATGTCTATCGCCTGCAACACAGGTTATTTGCGGGGGGCTGGAATGAGCCCATAGTGCGCGAGCTGTTCGAGCGCGGCCATGCGGCCGCGCTGCTGCCCTATGATCCTGTGCGCGACCAGATAGTGCTGGTGGAACAGTTTCGCATCGGCGCCATCGAGACCAGTTCCACCCCTTGGCTGCTGGAGCTGGTGGCCGGCATCATAGATGAAGGGGAGACTGCCGAGGTGGTGGTGCGCCGGGAAGCGGTGGAAGAGGCGGGCATCGAGGTGGGTCGCTGCGAGCATGCCATCAGTTATTTGGTGAGCCCGGGCGGCAGTACCGAGCGTATTGAGGTCTATGTGGGCGAGGTGGATGCCAGCAAGGCCGAAGGGATCCACGGTTTGGCGGAAGAGGGCGAAGATATCCGGGTGCACGTGGTGAGTCGTGAACAGGCCTATGCCTGGCTCAAGGAGGGGCGCATCGACAATGCGGCTTCCGTCATCGCACTGCAGTGGCTGGCCCTCAATCACGGTGAGCTGCGGGCTCGCTGGCTGGCGGGACGCTGAGGTGGTGCGCGTCCAGCAGCAGGGCAAGCGCTATGTGCCTGACTTGATGTCCTTGCAGCGCACCTGCGAGGTGAACTACTCACGGGTGTTGATTGATGGAGCTGCGCTATGCCGTTAGTCCAGAGCCCGATGAAACGCTATGTGCCTGATTTGATGTCCTTGCAGCGTACCTGCGAGGTGAACTATATGGCCTTGATGAAACTGCTGCCACCCGGTGGCACAGTCGGGGCCGAGCGTCGCTATCAGGTGGGCAACGGGTTGCAGTTCCAGCTCATCGTCAGCGAGGAGAGCCGCTTTACCAGTCAGGTGATCCTGGCACAGCACAACCCGGAATTGCCGAGCTACTTGCAGGCTCGCATCGAGATTCGTTTGTATCATGACGTGCGGATGGCGGAAGTGTGTGCGGCGCAACAGATTTCGAGGTTGCAACCACGTTATGATTATCCCAATAAAAAAATGCACCAGCGGGATGAAAAGGAGCAGGTAAATCTGTTTCTGGCCGATTGGCTAAGATTTTGTCTCAGACATGGTACCAGCCTGATCAACATCCTCTAGTTGAACTTATACAAAGAAGCGTGATTTTGGAAACAGAGCTACCCCAGGCGCAGGACGGCAGTGTGCGCCTGTTACAAATTACCGACACCCATCTCTTCGCGAGTGCCGAGGGGAGGCTATTGGCTGTACGCACTGCGGAGAGCCTGGCTGCCGTGCTGGAACAGGTGCAGGTCAATGAGCACCCGTTCGACCTGATCCTGGCCACTGGCGATCTGTCGCAGGATCACAGTCCGGAGTCCTACCAGCGCTTTGCCAGCATGATGGCCCCGCTGGCGCGCCCCATCTACTGGTTGCCCGGCAACCACGACGACGGCCCCCTGATGACCGAGTACCTGCATGCGGCCGGGATCAGCGAGGCCAAGCAACTGGTGGGCGAACACTGGCAAGTGATGCTGCTCGATACCCAGGTACGCGGCAAACCCCATGGCGTGCTGGGGGATCACCAACTGGCGGCGCTGGACAGCGCACTGCGTCAACATCCCGAGCGCCACGCCCTGATCGCCCTGCACCATCAGGCTGTGCCGGTCGGTTGCGCCTGGCTGGATCAGCACAATCTCAAGAATGCCGACGACTTGTTCGCCGTGCTGGCTCGTCATCCCCAGCAGAAAACCATCTTGTTTGGCCATGTCCATCAGGAGTTTGACGAGGTGCACCGCGGGGTGCGGCTGATTGCCAGCCCCTCCACCTGCATCCAGTTCAAACCGCTCAGCGATGGTTTCGCGCTGGATGAGTCCGGCCCGGGCTGGCGCTATCTCACCCTGCATCCCGATGGCCGGGTGGCGAGCCAGGTGTGGCGCCTGCCAGTGGGGCAGTTTGTGCCAGACCCCGATGCCACCGGTTATTGAGGAGAGCATTGCATGAAGTCGGTTCTCCTTTATCTGCACGGTTTCAACTCTTCGCCAGGTTCTGCCAAGGCGCAGCAGATGGCTGCCTGGGTCGCCGAATACAGACCCGACATCGAGGTCATTATTCCGGCCCAGCCCAATACGCCTGCCGCTGCCTGGGCTGCCATCGAGAAAATCATTGAAGATGTCAGTGCCCGTCATGGTGCCCATCTCAAGCTCGGCGCTGTGGGCAGCTCGCTCGGCGGTTTTATGGCGACCCGAGTGGCCGAGCGCTATGGCTGCCGCGCGGCCCTGATCAATCCGGCGGTGCGCCCCCATGAGCTGCTCTGCGACTATCTGGGCCCCCAGACCAATCCTTATACCAACGAGCGCTTCGAGCTGCTGCCGGTACACATGGACGAACTGCGGGCGTTGGCGGTACCTGTGACTGCGCCTGAACGGCTCTGGATCCTGCAACAGCAGGAGGACGAGGTGCTCGACTATCGCAAGGCGCTGACCGAATATCAGTTCTCCCGTCTCTCGCTGGAGTGCGGCGGCAATCACGCCTTCACCGGGTTTGAACGCTATCCCGCCCAGATCATCCACTTTCTCGGGCTCTAGCGATGCAACCGCCGTTGGCCACCTTTCTGGAACAGGTGTTGGCCACGGCGCAAGCAGGCCTCACCTACTCCAAGGATCCCTTCGATATTGGTCGCTTTGAGGCGCTCAGAGCGGCCACGGTCGCCCTGATTGCCAGTCATAGCGACCTGAAACCGGACGCCATCGCAGAGTGGATCGACCTCGATCGCGGCTACCCCACTCCCAAGCTGGATGTGCGAGCCCTTATCGTTGATAAGGCTGGCAATATCCTGCTGGTGCAGGAGCGCAGCGACGGTTGCTGGACCCTGCCCGGCGGCTGGTGTGATGTCGGTGACTCGCCAGCCGATACCGTGGTGCGCGAGGTCGTTGAAGAGACTGGCCTCACCTGCCGGGCGGTGCAACTGCTGGCGTTGTTCGACAAGCTCAAGCACCCCCATCCACCCCAGCTGCCCCACGCCCACAAGGCCTTCTTCCTGTGCGAGGTGATCGGTGGCCAGCTGCTCGGCGAAACCGATGAAACACAAGGCGCAGGTTACTTCCCCATCGACGACTTGCCTGAACTCTCCCTCCAGCGGGTGGTGGAGCCCCAACTGCGCACCCTGCATGCCCATCTGTTGCAAGGGCGGCGCGAGACGTTGTTCGACTGACCCGATTGGAGGGCGCATCAGCTAGCAAGGAGGCTGGATGATCAAACGCATTGGCAAGACCCGGATTGAGGAAAAGCACAGGGCCAGCTGTCACTGCGGGGCCGTGGTACTGGAACTTACCTTGCCGGATGGGGTGGTGGATCCCCGTCGCTGCGACTGCTCCCTCTGCCGGCGGCGCGGCGCCATCGTCGCCTCTGTACCGCTCTCGGGCATACGCATCCTGCAAGGGGAGGCCGAACTGCGCTGCTACCAGTTCAACACTCGTACCGCAAAGCACTACTTCTGCAGCGTCTGCGGCATTTATACCCATCACCAGCGTCGCTCCAATCAGGCCGAGTATGGTTACAACCTTGCCTGTCTGGAGGGGGTCAACCCGTTCGAGCTGGCTGAGGTGCCGCTGCGCGACGGGGTAAACCATCCAGCCGATCGAGGGAAATAGCCACAAGGGCGTCATCCGCAGATGTCATCATCAGGGTGGCAGCGTCTTTTGGTTTCCATGTCTCCTTCTCCAGGCTGACACAGGCACTCTCTGTGGCGTCAGGCGCATCTGATCCCGGCTCGGTATCTTGTCGGCCCCTGTCTGGATCACCCTTTCCCGCAGTCGGGTTTGTCCAAGGCCCTCCCAACGAGTAAGATTCTCCCCAAACGTCAATTCGCAAGGCCCTCCATGTCCACTCAATACAATGCGGATGCCATTGAGGTCCTCAATGGCCTCGAACCGGTGCGTCGTCGCCCCGGCATGTACACAGACACCACCCGGCCCAATCACCTCGGCCAGGAGGTCATCGACAACAGCGTCGATGAGGCGCTGGCGGGCCACGCCCGTACTCTGGAGGTGACCCTGTTTGAAGACCAGTCCCTCGAGGTGATCGATGACGGCCGCGGCATGCCGGTCGACATTCACCCGGAGGAGGGGGTATCCGGTGTGGAGCTGATCCTCTGCAAGCTGCACGCGGGGGGCAAGTTCTCCAACAAGAACTACCAGTTCTCCGGCGGTCTGCACGGGGTGGGCATTTCTGTGGTGAACGCCCTCTCCGATCGGGTCGAGGTGACGGTGCGCCGCGATGGCCAGGTCTATGACATCGCCTTCGAGCGCGGCGACAAGGTGCAGGAGCTGACCATCACCGGCACCTGCGGGCGCCGCAACACAGGTACCCGGGTGCGCTTCTGGCCGCAGGCGAGCTATTTCGACTCGCCCCGCTTCTCGGTCACCAAGCTGGAGCACCTGCTCAAAGCCAAGGCCGTGCTCTGCCCCGGTCTCACCATCAAATTCCTCGACAAGAACACCGGCATCAAGCTGGAGTGGTGCTACGAAGATGGCCTCAAGGATTATCTGGTCGATGCGGTCAAGCAGTTCACCTGCCTGCCGGAGCAGCCCTTCGTCGGCGCCTTCAGCACAGAGCAGTCCGCGGTGGACTGGGCGCTGTGCTGGTTGCCGGAAGGGGGCGAGTGCCTCGCCGAATCCTATGTGAACCTGATCCCGACGCCGCAGGGCGGTACTCACGTCAACGGCCTGCGCCAGGGCCTGCTCGACGCCATGCGCGAGTTCTGCGAGTTCCGCAACCTGTTGCCCCGCGGGGTCAAGCTGACCCCTGAAGATATCTGGGATCGCTGCGCCTACATCCTCTCCATCAAGATGCAGGATCCCCAGTTCGCCGGTCAGACCAAGGAGCGGCTGTCGTCGCGCCAGAGCTCGGCCTTCGTGTCGGGGGTGGTGAAGGACTCCTTCAGCCTGTTCCTCAACAGCAATACCGAGCTGGCGGAGCAGATCGCCGAGATCTGCATCTCCAGCGCCCAGCGCCGGTTGCGCGCCGCCAAGACGGTGGTGCGCAAGAAAATCACCCAGGGCCCGGCTCTGCCCGGCAAGCTGACCGACTGCAACTGCGCCGACCCCATGCAAGGTGAATTGTTCCTGGTGGAGGGTGACTCAGCGGGCGGCAGCGCCAAGCAGGCGCGAGATCGCGAATTTCAGGCCATCATGCCCCTGCGCGGCAAGATCCTGAACACCTGGGAGGTGGAGGCCGGTCAGGTGCTCGCCTCGCAAGAAGTGCACGATATCTCTGTGGCCATCGGCCTGGACCCGGACTCGGAGGATCTCTCCGGCCTGCGCTACGGCAAGGTGTGCATCCTCGCGGATGCGGACTCGGACGGTCTGCACATCGCGACCCTGCTCTGCGCCCTGTTTGTGAGGCACTTCAGAACCCTGGTCAACAAGGGTCACGTCTACGTGGCCATGCCGCCGCTCTACCGGATCGACATCGGCAAGGAGGTCTACTATGCCCTCGACGAGGACGAGAAGAACGGCGTGCTGCAGCGGGTCGAGGCCGAGAAGAAGAAGGGCAAGGTGATGGTGACCCGATTCAAGGGGCTGGGCGAGATGAACCCGAAACAGCTGCGGGAAACCACCATGGATCCCAACACCCGCCGTCTGGTGCAGCTCACCATGGGCGAGATGGAGGAGGGGGACGAGACCCTGCAACTGATGGACATGCTGCTGGCCAAGAAGCGCGCCCCGGATCGTCGCGAGTGGCTGGAAGAGAAGGGCAACCTCGCCATCATCTAAGCCGTCGGTCACCTGCCGACCCGCATTTCAGGCGTGCCCTCTGAGGGCGCGCCATAGCAAGAGAAAAACATATGAGTGATGCTATCGAGCTCAGTCTGTTGGATGAAGTAGAGCGCCAACCAGCTCCCGAACCGAAAGAGATAATCACATGAGTGATGCTATCGAGCTCAGTCTGGATGGGGTAGAGCGCCAGCCAATGCGCACCTTTACCGAACAGGCTTACTTGAACTACTCCATGTACGTCATCATGGACCGGGCCCTGCCGCACATCGGCGATGGCCTCAAACCCGTGCAGCGGCGCATCATCTACGCCATGAGCGAGCTGGGTCTGTCGGCGCTGTCCAAGCACAAGAAGTCCGCCCGTACCGTGGGTGACGTGCTGGGTAAATACCACCCTCACGGCGACAGCGCCTGTTATGAAGCCATGGTGCTGATGGCCCAGCCCTTCTCCTACCGCTACCCGCTGGTGGACGGTCAGGGCAACTGGGGTGCGCCGGACGATCCCAAATCCTTCGCCGCCATGCGTTATACCGAGGCGCGCTTGTCGCGCTTCTCCGAGCTGCTGCTCTCCGAGCTCGGCCAGGGCACTGTGGACTGGACGCCGAACTTCGACGGCACCATGAAAGAGCCGGTGGTGCTGCCCGCCCGCCTGCCTCACATACTGCTCAACGGCATCACAGGCATAGCCGTGGGTATGGCGACCGACATTCCGCCCCACAACGCGCGGGAAGTGGCCTACGCCTGTGCCGAGCTGCTCGACAACCCCAATGCGGGGCTGGATGCGCTGATGGCGCACATTCAGGGGCCGGACTACCCGACCAGCGCCGAGATCATCACACCGCGCGATGACATCCGCAAAATCTACGAGACCGGCAAGGGCTCCATCAAGCAGCGGGCTGTGTGGAACGAGGAGGATGGCGACATCGTCATCACGGCGCTGCCCCATCAGGCCTCCGGCGCCAAGATCATGGAGCAGATCGCCGCCCAGATGGTGGCCAAGAAGCTGCCCATGGTCACCGACCTGCGCGACGAATCGGACCACGAGAATCCGACCCGTCTGGTGATCATTCCCCGCTCTAACCGGGTGGACATGGAGGCGCTGATGGCCCACCTGTTCGCCACCACGGATCTGGAGAAGAACTATCGCGTCAACCTCAACATCCTCGGCCTCGACAACCGGCCGCAGGTGAAGACTCTCAAGATGATCCTCTCCGAGTGGATCATTTTCCGCCGCGAGACGGTGCGCCGTCGCCTGCAGTATCGCCTCGACAAGGTGCTGGCTCGCCTGCACATCCTCGAAGGCTTGCTGGTGGCCTACCTCAACATCGACGAGGTGATCGAGATCATCCGTACCGAGGATGAGCCGGGCAAGGTGATGGTGGAGCGTTTCAACATCAGCGAGACCCAGGCCGAGGCTATCCTCGAGCTCAAACTGCGCCATCTGGCCAAGCTGGAAGAGTTCAAGCTGCGTGCCGAGCAGGACGAACTGGCCATAGAGCGCGACAAGCTCGAACTGCTGCTGGGCTCCGAGCGTCGCCTCAACACCCTGCTCAAGAAAGAGCTGCTGGCGGATGCCGAGAAGTACGGCGACGATCGCCGCACCCCGCTGGTGGAGCGTGCCAGCGCGGTAGCCCTGACCGAGAAAGAGTTGACCCCGAGCGAGCCGGTCACCGTCATCCTCTCTGACAAGGGTTGGGTGCGTGCTGCCAAGGGCCACGACGTGGACGTGGCGGGGCTCTCCTACAAGGCGGGGGATGGCTATCTGGCCCACGCCTGTGGCCGCAGCAACCAGCAGGCGGTGTTCCTCTCCACTCTGGGGCGTACCTATGCACTGGAAGCCCACACACTGCCATCGGCCCGCAGTCAGGGGGAGCCGCTCACCGGCCGCTTTGCGCTCGGGGCGGGGGAAGAGGTGCGCCATCTGGTGATGGGCAACGAGGGCGAACCGTATCTGATCTGTTCAGATGCCGGTTACGGCTTCGTCTGCACCTATGACGATCTCATCGGCAAGAACAAGAACGGCAAGGCGCTGCTGACAGTGCCGGAAGGTGGCCTGGTGATGGCTCCCCAGAAGATTGGCTCGCCAGAAACCGATCTCTGCATGGCCATCTCCAACGAGGGGCGCATGCTGTTGTTCCCGCTTAACACCTTGCCGGTGCTTGGCAAGGGCAAGGGTAACAAGCTGATCAGCATTCCGTCGGCTCGCGTGAAGGCGCGGGAAGAGTTTATGGTGATGGCCGCCATTATCCCACAGGGGCAATATGTCACCCTGTTCGCCGGCAAGCGCAAGCTGACCCTCAAACCTGCCGATCTCGACTACTACCGCGGCGAGCGCGGCCGCCGTGGCGCCAAGCTGCCCCGCGGTTTGCAGCGGGTGGACAGGATAGAGATAGAGGCTGTGGCTAATGCTGAGCCTGAAGCGGGCGAGAATACTGATGCTTGATAAATAAGTACATGGTTAAATAAAAGGGAGCTAAGGCTCCCTTATTTTAAAGGAATGATATGGATGTTAAATGCTACTTCTCTAATGTAATTTTTAAATACTCAAATTCAGACATTATAACTATTCCGATAATATTTAAATCATTTGGCTATGAGATTGAATGGTTCCAAAGGGAAGGGTATAACAAGCCATTTTCGAATGACTGTAAATATTCTTTTGTTGAGTCATCAGTAGCTATAGTTAGAAATGTAGTAGACATACAGCATTTAGAGCTAAGCATGATGAAGTTGGCATGGATGCTTTCATTTGCGTTGAATGCACAAGTTAGTTTCTATTCATATCGTGACATCACAAATGAAATCCCATCGTGTGGAAAACAATGGTCAGTATCTGGGGTTTACTCCGCATCTCCATCACCAATAAACCCAGCCGATAGCCAAAGCTTGGTTAATTATTTAGAGTGTTGTTGGTATGGATTCGACCATGTATATGAAACAAGAAACATTCCAGTGGTTATTGATTATTTTACACAGCCAGAGGCAAAGCAACTCCCTTTGGAAATAAAATTATCACTATCATATATCTTGCTGGAAGCATTGAAGTATTCGTACGCAGTCAATGATGGTTATCCCTTTATTAAAGGGAAGTTTAAATACAAAATAAATCTTAAGAAAGATATTTGTGCCAGAGAACTAATAATAAGGATGTTTGATAGTGTAAATTTAAAGTTTGATGATGATTTATTGGAGGAGCGAAATGTTCTTATACATCAAGGAATTTCTAATAAAGAGCCTAGTGACATGCACTTACTTTACATTAAGTTAAGGGAGGCTATTTCAGAATATATGTTACGTATTTTTGGATATAAGTAGGGTAGTAGGTCTGATTATCGAAGCGTAATCAGACGTTCGCGAACGATAAAATCTGGTAGACTAACCATTTTTATATATTGAAAAGTCAGCCTGACCTGTTGAGGCTTTACCTACTGACAACTCATGATGTTTTGTCGTACGAACTCAATAAATACACGCGTTTTAGCAGGAAGATATTGGCGGTTTGCATAAACAGCAAACAACTGCAATGGGGCGGCGGGTAACTCAAGTTCAATTTCAACCAAGCTGCCATCATCAATAAACTCTTGGCAAGATACCTTGGCAAGAATGGCAAACCCTACCCCTGCTATTGCTGCTTTTAACGCTAGCTCACCACTATTGACCCGGTAGTGTTCATTCACTTGGATGGTGGAAAATTCACTGTTTGTGCGAGTAAATTGCCAAGGCATCCCTTTCAGAGCGCTAACCGTAGTGATGCAGGGTAGATCTTTTAGTTGTGACGTGTGGTTGGGAAGTCCCCACTTCTGGATCAATGAAGGGGAGCCAACAACAGTGCAGGGAATGGTTGTCAGATTGTTGGCTATATAATCGCAATCATCCATCTTTCCTCTGTGAATGATGATTGCCATGTCCAGATCCTCTCTTAATGACTCAAGTCCGGAAAGATTGGTAATACAGCTGATCTTGATTTCAGGATGTTGACAGGCAAAGTCAGCAATGGCTGTACCGAGCAGCCTGGGGCCGGCTTCATTGGGGATACAGATGCGTAATGGCCCTTTCAGCTGGATCTGTTGTGATGTCAATTCAGCCTCGGTTTGCTCCAGTGATTCCAGTAATGGTTTCACTCTGGTATAGAGCAGTTGCCCTGCCTGTGTGAGCTTCATATGGCGGGTAGTGCGTTCAATCAGTTGAAGGTTCAAGGCTTCTTCCAATTGAGAGATGCTACGGCTCACATTTGACGTGGGTATTTGAAGGGTTTTAGATGCCCCGACAAAACTGCTGTTTTCAACCACTGCAATGAAAATTCTCAGCGCATTAAATTCCATGCCTGTACGCATTGATTATCCCTAATATGATAACAATCTGTGCCATTTTAACGGATAAAATTAAAATGTGATAGTGGGTATACTTTTTATCTCTAAAGATTGAGAGTAAACACTATGATGCTAGATAAAAATAATGTGGGTGAGAAAACTCAAAATAATAGTTTGGTTATGGATTTTAACGTTGTCTGGTTGGCGGCATTGATTCAATTAATCAGTGCTCTTGATTTCATGATGATTATGCCTCTAGGGCCCGATTTATCTCGTGCACTAAATATAAGTCTAGCCTATATAGGATATTTAGGGGGCGGGTATGCACTGGCAGCCGCACTATCATCGTTATTGTGTGCCAGATATCTCGACAGATTTGATAGAAAACATGTTGCACTGATCTCATTGTTGGGCATCACGCTATCCACCTGGGCATGCGCGTTAGCATGGAATATGGAAAGTTTGTTCTTTACCCGCTTACTGGCCGGTGTGTTTGCCGGTCCGGCAACATCCATCGCTCTGGCGATCGTTGTGGATGCCACGCCACTACAGCAACGTGGTCGAGCGATGGCCATAGTGATGGGGGCTTTCTCGTTGTCAGCGATTGCCGGTGTGCCGTTGGGATTGGAGTTGGCCATGTTAAAAGGATGGAGTGCACCTTTCTATGTTGTCGGTGGTTTGGGGTTGTGTGTCTGCGTGGCGGTATATACAAGGCTGCCCGGGATGACGGCCCACTTGGGACGGAGCCAGAAGGCTTTTTCATCCATTGAAATGTTGAAGCGACCTGTGGTGTTGAATGCGTTTATGGCAATTGGGTTGGCAATTTTCAGCACCTTCCTTATTGTTCCCAACATTGCTGCTTATTTTCAATTTAACCTTGATGTCCCTCGTGGTGATATGAGTCATTACTATGTCATGGGCGGTATTTTTAGCCTGCTTTCAATGCAGCTTGGTGGATTTTTCATTGACCGTTTTGGCGCAATGAGAGTGACGATCTTGATGGGGATATTGACGATAGCCGTTGTTTGGGATGGCTTTTTGCATGAGCCTTGGTTGCCGACCATAGTTGTTTTCACGTTATTCATGGTGGTTACGTCGACACGAACGATCACCGTCGCTGCTGTTAATAGTCAAGTGGCAGAGCCTTGGGAAAGAGCGGGGTTCATGTCATTGCAGAATGTCTTCCAACATATATTCAGCGGTTCGGCCGCCGTAGTGTCTTCGATGATTTTAACCAATTTCGATGGTCACCTTGGCAACATGGCTATCGTGGCTTGGTTGGCCATAGTGCTGACGCTTATTCAACCAGTTTTTCTATATCAGTTACTCAAACGTTTATGCTCGGTGACCAAATAACCGAATGTTTGATTGACGACATGTGTAGGGGGTACTCATCGCCGTATACAACAACGCCCGGCAAGCCGGGCGTTGTTGGGTCATGACGGGGTAGATCCTGCTTGCTGCCACCAGCGGTGGCGTTGGCAGTGGCCTCGAGCCAAAGCTGGCCTAGAAGTCGTGGTAGAGCGGCCAGCCGAGCAGGGGGTGCTTGAGACCGGCGCGCATCTCGAAATTGTCGAGCTTCTCCGGCTCGGCGTTCTCTTGTTGCAGCAACTGGTACTGGCGCACAAAGCCCAGGGTGTGCAGCAGGTTGGGGACAAACCCCTTGCTGAGTTCCTGACGCAGACCGGCGATCAGTTCGCCCGGCAGCTCCGCCAGCAGCAGCTCCAGCTGGGCGGCCAGATAGTCGGTGTCGTACCAAGCTTCTTGCAGCACGATTTCCCGTGCCAGACGACGCTTGAGATCCTGCTTTACCTTCAGTTTGGCGGCCCCGCTGCCATTGCCGCAGAGGATGCGGTAGAGCAGGGCTTCGGCCAGCTTGTCCTCCATGGTGGGGTGGTCGTTCTCGCAGGCGAAGAAGTGCTGATCGATCAGGCTCATCAGGCGGGCCTTGTTATGCTCCACCAGCGCCTTCTCGTACTCCTGCCAACCTTGCCACTCCTCCACGTCGGGCGGGCTGGAGATTTTGTCCAAAAGCCGCGCATCCACGTCGCCATAGAGGCTGTTGCCACCTGGCTGCTTGGCGCTGACCGAGATCAGCATGGACCAGCCCTTCTGGAACGGCTTGATGGGCCCCTCCGGCGCCTGCAGCAGGGCCAGTGCCTTGGCGGTATCCCGTTGCGACAGCTCCAGCAGGCCCAGGCTGACCACGCCGATGACGTCGTGGGCGGCCTGTTCCAGCAGATGCATCTTGTACTTGTTGTAGTACTTGTCGGCGAACTTCAGGCTCATCAGCACCGCCTTGCCCTTGATCTGGCCCAGCTGCTGAGCGCTCAAGTGTTCGCTCTCGCGGCCAAAGCGCAGCACCTGAGTGAGAAAGGGGCCCTGATTGACATCGCGTATGACTAGTTGCATGACGGGGTTCCTCAATCCAGGAAGCTGAACATGTCGTCGACTTCGGCGTACTCGTCGGAGGCATCGTTCTTATCTTTGGCCTGCATCACCAGCTCGCTGGCGAACTTGCTGATGATCCCTTCCCAGGATGAGTGCTCATTGCGCAGCAGTGCCTTGATGGCTTTTTCCACGTCCGGGGTCAGCTCGCGGATCAGCATCAAGAGGCTGCGCGGGTCATCCAGCGGGTAGTCGTGGGCATTTTCACTCTGCTGGCGGTCGCTGTAGGAGAGCGCCTCTTCCAAGTCTTCCTCTTCGGCGTGCAGCGTGTCGTGGAAGCCCTCTTCATCCTCGAAGCGCTCACCGCGATAGAACTCGATGAAAGGGATGGCGAGGTAGAAGAGACCGGCCGGATCCTCGGCGATGCACTCCAGGATCTCCGCCTGCTTGGCGTCGCTGTCCTGGGTGCGGATCAGGTAGTTGAGGAAGTCGAAGGTGTGCTGCTGCAGCTCTTCGGCGTTGTTCTTGATTGCCTCTTCCCAGTAAAGGGGCTGCTGGCAGACGATGTCGCGGATCCGCTCCGGGGTCATCAGCTCGGAGATGATCGACGGGAACGACATGTCGTGCTGGCCGTTGATCTGGGTCAGGGTGACGATATCAATCTGTTCAATGACTTCTGCCAACTGATCGTCAGACATTGTCTTGGCGATCAGCTCGAACTTTTCGCTGGCCTGTTTCGGCTCGATCACGGCCAGCTCTTTGATCTCGATGGCGGTAATTTCTATCAGACTGTGCATGCTTTGCCCCAAGTTAGAAACGTACTTCGTCGTACATGTCTTGATCGCCGTCGTCGTCACCATCACCGTTGTAGTCGGCGTCAGCGTTTTCCCCGTCGTCATCGTCGTCGTCACGCAGCTCATAGTCGTCATCGGCACGGCGGCCACCGCGCGGCAGCGGGTTGTCCAGCTGGAACAGCACGGCGCAGGCTTCGATCAGCTGATCTTCGCTCTGGGCCCGTACCGCTTTCACCAGTGGCAGGTCGGCATTGTTGAACGCCACCGACACCTTGAATTCGTCCCATGAGGGTTGTACGCCGCTGCCGAGCCACTTGTTCCACTCGGGCTTGGCCTTGGCCGGGAACTGCACCCGGCCATAGAGGGCCAGCGGCAGGTATTCGGGCATGAATTCCAGCATGCTCATGTCAGCCAGCAGCAGTGTCTTCATCTTGCCGGTGAATTGCTCCAGCGCCTTGGGGTCGTCCTGATCCCGGTAGGATTCGATGTTCTCACTGGCATCACTCATCAGCGCTTTGATCCGCGCCTGGTCCCATTTTTTCTGCATAGCGCCTCAGGGGTAAAATTGGTCCCACATCTCCTGCATGGCAGAAGCGGGATCGGTCACGATGACGTTGTTGAAATCCTTGATGAAAGCGGCCCGTTGTTTCGGGTCTGACAGCACTTCATAGGCCTGCTTTACCTGGTGCAGCTTGATGGCTGCCAGCTCTCGCTCTTCTTCGCTCGCCCCTAACAGCTTGTCTGGGTGGTACTGGTTCGACAGCCGTCGATAGGCTTTTTTGATGTCGTTTTCGCTGGCATTGGACTTGACGCCCAGTACCCGAAAGTAGTTGTTCATGGCAGATCCTGCATCACTGGCATCTTGGAATTCACAATGCGGGCGCCTGATGGTGGAGCTTGAGAAACCAGGCACGGCAAAAACCCGTCATTTTAACGGAAACAGGCCAGCTCCGCCATGAATAGGAGGTGATATGGCAAGCAAGTTGCTCATGCGAGAAAAGCTCCGATCGCTGCCATTTTGGCAAGAAGAGGGTGGGGCATGTGTGATGGCGGTTGAAAAAACGCCCGGCAGGCCGGGCGTTGAGTCATCTGAGCTGAGTGGTGCAGTAAACAAACAACTGCGGCTTGCCAATTAGAGTTCAGCGCCCCGCCTCTGGCAGCAGACGAACAAGATGGCGGTCGAGTCCCCAGGGGCCACAACCCTGTACCACCAGCAAGATGCATAGCAGGATATAGACAGACTCGGGCAGATAGAGCAGCCAGCTATACCATTCGAGCCCGGTCACGTCGGCGGGTATCTGATGAAGACCTATGGTCACCAGGGCAACAATGTTGATCACCAGCAATACCAGCGAGGACAACCTGGTTAGCAGACCAAAAACCAGCAGCAAGCCAAACAGGGTTTCATTGCCTGCCACAAAGGTTGCCATGAAGGCAGGATACGGGAGCCCTGCCTCTATCATGGTGTGCAGCATGGCCTGCTGGTTATCTGGCTGAATCAATTTATTCAAACCGGACGCAAAGAAGAAAAGACCGAACGCTATCCGGATCAGTGTGAGCGGCAAGAAATAGCGTCCACTCCGGGTCGACAGAAAACGCGCGATGATGGAAGTCATATCCACTCCTGTATTTGTATGAGGATGTGAAGTTGATGGTCGATAGAGGCCGGATGCGGGCGGTCAACAGGGGTTGTCCCGCCCGCTTGGGCAAAAGCTACCTCTATCTCGATCATATGTGGGCCGAGTGGCGCTCTTCTTCATCAGGGACAAGAGCACCCATGTCGGCACCATTGAGGCCGGTTTAGCCGAGGCTGGCCCAGGCCAGGCGCAGTTTTAGCCCCAGACCCGAGCTCCAGCCTGTGGTGGTACTCACCACCTTGCCGTCCTTGACGATGAGGAAGCTGGGGGTCACGCTCACCTGCCAGCGGGCGGCGAGATCCCCTCGCTCATCGTTATGGGTCGGGAAGGTCAGCCCCTTTTTGCCCATCCCCTTGCTCAACTGCTGCGCGTTGCCTGAGCGCAGTGCCACCGTCAGCACGTTTTCACCGTCCTGCCAGAGCTGCTCCACGGTCGGTGTGGTGAAGCGGCAGACGGCGCACCAGCTGGCCCAGTAGTAGACCAGCAGCGGCTTGTCCCGGCTCATGGCCTGCAGGTCGGCGGTGGTGCCATCTTGCAGGGTGAGGGTGGGCAGAGGGCTGCCTTCTGGCAGCGCCGGGCTGCGCCAGAAGTCCAGCGCCGTCGAAATGACCACGCCAAACAGCAGCAGCCAGAGTGCCTCTTTGCCCCAGCGTCGTAGGCGATGGGGGAGGGATGGTTTGGCTTCCATGGTCACCCCTTCCTGGCCAGTTCGGCTTTCACGATTTGCTCAAGCTCTTCATAGGGGATGGCGCCCGACACCAGCTGGTTGCCGATCAATGTGGCCGGTGTCCCTTGCACTCCCAGCAGCGTGCCGATGCGAAGGCTGTTGCGTAGCTCCTCGGTGGCCCTGGCTCCGGGTTTGAGCGCAGTGTTGCCGGTGGCCGCCAGCGCCTTGTTGATATCAGCCTCAGTCAGCATGCCCTGCTTGCTCATCAGCTTGTCGTGCAGGGCAAGAAAGCGGGCGGGATCCTGTTGCCACAGGGTCAGGCTGTATTGGGCCGCCTTGGCAGAGGTCTGCCCCTTAAACGGCAACAGCTTGATCACCAGCCCGACATCATTTGGGTAGGCCTTCAGCAGCCTGGCCAGATGGGGATCGAACTGTTTGCAGAAGGGGCAGTTGTAGTCGGTGAACGACACCAGGGTCAGCTTGGGGTTTTTGGCGCCCAGGCGCGGGCTGGTAGCGCTGTTGAACAGCACCTCCTGGTTGCCCTTGATGAAGTTGCCAAGCTGGCTGGCCTGATCCGCCGCATTCTGTTTCTCCCAGGCATCGGCCACCTCATCGAGGATTTTGGGGTTGGCCACCAGGGTCTCGCGGATCAGCTCCTTGATGCGGGACTCCTGCTCCGGGGTGAAGGGGGCTGCGTGCAGGGCCGGGGTCAGCAGGGTGCCCAGCAGGGTCAGGGTGAGCAGGGTCGATTTCATTTGGTGTCTCCTTGAGAAGGGGCTATGGCTGCTTGCTTCAGGGTGCCAAGCAGAGTCGGTCGGTCCAGCAGGGGGGAGAGGATCTCGCCACCCTGCAGGCCCGGCCCATAAATCTGGTTGAAGGGAATGGCCACGCTGCCGCGCTGGCGCAAGAAATCAGCGATGCTGGCGGAGGGACGGCTCCAGTCCCCGCGCAGGGCTACCATATCGGGGGCGCTCAGCGCTTTTTGCACATCATCTCGCAGCAGCACGTTGAATTTGTTGGCTTTACAGGTAATGCACCAGTCGGCAGTGACATCGACAAAAATCCGCTTGTTCTGCGCCAGAGCATCAGCAATGGCTTGCTCAGAGAGCGGCTGCCAGTTGACGGTATCTCGCTGGGGTTTTCCTTCCATCGTAAAGGCACCGCCCAGCAGCAGGGCTCCACCCAGTAGACAGGTGAGGGCCAGTCCCAGGGTCACACCCCGAATGCCATGGCGCCACACCACTGCCAGCAGCAGGGCAGCCAGCATCAGCGCCATCAGGATCAGCATCCAGAATTGACCGATATGGTTGCCGAGCAGGCTGAGCAGCCAGAGGCTGGATCCCAGCATCATCAGACCGAGCAGGATGCGCAGGCGCCCCATCCAGCGGCCCGGCTTCGGCAGCCAGAGTGCGAGACGGGGGAAGGCGGCGATCAGCAGCCAGGGCAGGCTCATGCCAATCCCCAGTGCGGTGAAGATGAGCCAGAGTTGACCCAGCGGTGCTCCGAGCGCAAAGGCGACTGCGGTGCCGAGGAAGGGCGCCGAGCAGGGAGTGGCCAGCAGGGTAGCGAAGCACCCCTGCAGAAAGTGACCGCCCAGGCTGTTGCCACCCGTGGTGGCGAGACGGGTATTGAGGTTGCTTGGCAGCCTTAACTCGAACAGCCCCAGCAGGTTGGCACAAAACAGCAGGGTGACCACCACCATAAAGCCGATAAACCAGACGCTCTGGAACTGGATACCCCAGCCGACCGCTCCCTGGGTGGCGCGCAGCAGTGTGCTCATCAGTGCCAGCGCCCAGAAGGAGACCAGGATGCCGGCACTGGCCGCCAGGAATTGCAAACGAACCGGACGGCGCTCGCGGGTTTCCAGCTGCAACACAGATCCCAGCTTGAGCGCCAGCACCGGCAGCACGCAGGGCATCAGATTGAGGATAAGGCCACCCAGCAGGGCGGCGCCCAGCAACCAGACAAGGGAGTGAGCGCTCTGGGGCAGGGTCAGCGGGTCACCTATGCTGGCGTCACTCTGCCAGGCCTGTTCACCACTGCTCAGCACAAACCCGAGTTGCTGGTTACGGATGTCGGGCGCATCGCCTTGCCAGCCATCGCTGACCGGAATACGGGCGATCAGGGTGTTGCCTTGCACCTCCAGCTCGGGTTTGCCAAATTCGGCCCCTTCCAGACGCTGGAGGAAAACCTGGGGATCCTGCCAGCCTTGCGGGTTGTCGGCGGTCAGCTGCAGCTGGTTTTGCTGATAACCCGCTTTGAGGATGACGGTATCCGGCAGGGTTTGTGGCAGCTTGCTCATCGCCTGGGCGTAGGCAAAGTCAAATCCTTCCGGCGTGGTGCCATCCAGCGCAAGGGTAAAAGGGTAGTCGGTCAGAATGCAGACATTGCTGCAAGTCGAAAGGCGCAGGGTGCCAGTCAGCGCATCGCTGCTGCTGTGGGCAAGCGTGATGGGGAGGCTGACGGTCTTCTGATAGCCCTGGGTCGAGATACCACTGACGTCAAATCGCTCCGGCACGGGCCAGTGCCACTGCTGGGTGGCTTGAGGGGCATCCCAGAAGATTTCAGGGGCAATGCCACCTTCCCCCGGGTTCTGCCAATAGGTCTTCCAGCCGGACTCGAGCTCCAGGCTGAGCAGCACGCGAGTTTGGGCGGGATCTCGGGTATCCGCTTGCAGCCGCACTTTGGCGTGATCGTTCTGGGGGCTGGCAAGCCAGCCGGTATCGCTGGCCAATCCCATGGATTGCCACAGCAGGCCGCCCATCAACAGGGCGGTCTTGATGATGTTTGACATTTTTTTGTCTCTTGAAAATGAAAGTTAGGGTGGTGTAAACCGCGGCTAACTCATTCTCGCCAGACACAGAGAGTAAGATGAAGTCGCCGTTCAGGCGGAGATATGTTTCTGGGGGGGGGCAAGGCGGGGGAGCGGCGCGACAGCGGCGCCAGCAGGGCAATCACGAAGGCGATGGCAAAGAAGATCTGTTCGACGCAGAGCAAGGTGGCGGCACTGAGCCACTTGCCGTTGAGCTGGCAACTGCTCGGCTGGGGTGTCGCGGTTTGGGCATCGTCGGCTTCGGCGCCGGAAGATGGGACAGGCAGCATCTGGCAACTCAGGGCCTGATCGAGCTGAGCCAGCCGAGCCAGCGGCTGGGCCGCACAGTTGAGCACCAGAATGCAGACCAGCAGCAGGAGTCTTGTCGCCACGCGTTGTCGCAAAATCATGCTCGCCCTACCCTGTTGAATGGTGCATATCCTATCGATCAATAATGTCAGGGGCAAGTCAGCAGGATTCGATACGACCATGTGTGCGCTGCGGGGTGGTCAGTTCTGTTTGGCGAACGCTTGTTCGCTAAAAGGGGGATCAGTATACTGCGCCGAGTTAAAATCCGAGGTGTTCGATGCTCAAACTTGCCCGTGTGCTGCTGCTAACCCTGCTGCTCGTCTTCTGGTTCGTGTTCGGTCTGTTGCTCTGTCTGGTGCGTCCGCGTCATCCCAACAACGTCTTTGTCTTCGCCCGCATGTACCATGCGGTTTGCCCGCTGCTCGGGCTCAAGGTCAAGGTAACCATACCGGACGAGATCAAGTCGCTCGGCCCGGCGGTTTACGTCTGCAACCACCAGAGCAACTTCGACATCTTCACCGTGACCGGTGCCGTCATGCCGGGCGTGGTGGCGGTGGGCAAGAAGAGTCTGCTGTGGCTGCCTTTCTTCGGTCTTATCTTCTGGCTTTCCGGCAACGTGCTGATCGATCGCTCCAACCGCTCTCGTGCCATCGGCACCATAGGTCAGGTGGTGGATCGCATCAAGAATCACGGTACCTCCATCTGGATGTTCCCTGAAGGCACTCGTTCCAAGGGCCGTGGCCTGCTGCCGTTCAAGGCAGGCGCCTTTCACACCGCCGTGCAGGCCGAGGTGTCCGTGGTGCCCATCGTCTGCTCCAGCTACTTCGGTCAGGTTGACCTGAACCGCTGGGACAATGGTGAAGTGCTGGTCGAGGTGATGGCTCCGCTGTGCAGCAAGGAGCACGGCGCCGCCGGCATTCGTGATCTGTCCGATACCTGTCGTGCTGCGATGGAAAGCAAGCTGGTCGAACTGGACAGCAAGCTGGGTCGTCATCAGGCCGTCTGAATCTGAACAGAAGACGACATAGAGGGAGCCGCCGGCTCCCTTTTTTGTTGGTTAAAATCACCACTTTATTGGTTATTTTAACCAATGCTCTCGCCTTTAATCTCAGTATGAAATCCATATCTACCTGTAAAACAACAATAAATTATTTTGGCACGGCTCTTGTAATGCTATGGGAAGAGATAGCCATCCCAATGAACAAGGAGCCAGACCATGAGCGTATTCAGCCGCCTGACCGACGTGATGAATGCCAACTTGCACAGCCTGCTCGACAAGAGTGAAGAGCCGGAGAAGATGCTGCGGTTGATGATCGAAGAGATGGAGCAGGTGCAGGTCGAGATGAGAACCCAGGCCGCCCGCGTCATCGCCGAGCAGAAACAGCTGGAGCGTCACCAGCAGGCGTTGCAACACCAGATCCTGGAGTGGTCGGCCAAGGCCGAGCTTGCCATCCAGAAGGGGCGTGAGGATCTGGCCCGGGCCGCTCTCACAGAGAAGCTGGCCGAGGTCAAAAAGTGCGAGCAGCTGGAGCAGGACAAGGCCCGTGTGGCCGAGGTGCTGGCCCAGCTCACCGCCGACAGCGAGCGACTGGCGGCCAAGCTGAGCGAGGCCCGCGAGAAGCAAAAGATGCTGACCCTGCGGGAGCAGACAGCCCACAGTCGCATCCGCGCCCGTGCTCAGGTCGACAATCAGCGCATGCATGAGCTGATGGCCCGGTTTGACGGTTTTCAGGGGCGGGTCGATCAGCTGGAAGCCCAGCTGGAGGCGGCGACCCTGGGGCAGAATCCCTCGCTGGAGGCCCAGTTCCGCGAGCTGGAACTCAATGACGAGATTGAACGCGAGCTGGCCCGTCTGAAGGGTCAGAAGGTGGAGGCATAATCATGACGCCCTGGCCGAAAGACCTTGCCCATCGCAAGTTGACCGGGGTCTGCGCCGGCATTGCCAGCCGGCTGGGGCTCTCCAGGGTGACGGTACGGATAGTGGCGCTGATCGCCCTGATCCTGATGCCGCCGCTGACCCTGGCCGCCTATCTGTTGGCGGTGCTGATCATGCCGCCTCGTCGTGAATTGAAGCGTTGGCTGGACTGACCCCGGGGTCATTCAGCCGGCAAGAGAAGCCTGTGAGGAGCAGAACATGCTGGAATTTATCGTCTTGATGCTGGTGTTGGTCGCGATGGCGCTGACGGGGTTCACCGTGCTGGCCATGTTGGTGGTGAGCGGTGTCTTCGTGCTGTTCGGCGCCCTGGCCGGCATGTTTGCTCTCATCATCAAGCTGGCGCCCTGGTTGCTGGTGCTGCTGGTGGTGTGCTGGTTCCTCAGCAACAGGCGCAAGCAATCCAATACCTACCGTTAACCCTCCCTGTTATCGGATCCTTCCTTGGCCACTGCTTGCAGTGGCCTTTTTTTGTGGTGCTTCCAGGGGCGGCGTGACGACCGTTAGCCAGGGCTGACTCCAGTCGGCCCAGCCATCCGGCTCTTGCACCAGGCGCTCCTTGAAGGCTTTGCTCTGCTGCTTGAGGCGATATTCGAGCCGCAGTGCGGCCCCCTTGTCACCAACTGTCTGCTGCCACACCAGTACCAATGGCCCCTTGCCGCGCAGGGCGCGTGAGCCTTTGCCGTTCTGGTGCTGGCGAAGTCGTCTGATCGGGTCAGTGCTGATCCCCGTATAGAGCAGACCGGCCGCGGTGCGAACCAGATAGAGGGACCACTGGCCGGTTGGGGGTGAGCTAGTCGGTTCGGCGTCCATGGTGGATTTTCTCATTCGATCTGCCTGTGCCAAACTCAAGATCAGCCCAAGGAGGTGCGATGCGAGTCTGGTGTTGGTTGTGGTGTCTGTTGTCGATGTCGGCTCATGGAGAGACGCTGCGTCTCTACGATTATCATCAGCATCCCCCTTTTATGACGGGGGAGACGACCGGGCTGAGCCGGGATCTGGTCAAGTATCTCAACGAAAAGCTTGGCGGAGAACCCAGACTTGAGCTCTGGCTGGTGAATCGCGCCAGATTGGCGCTGGAGATGTCGGATCCTGGCTTTGACGGCCTGGTGAGCTGGGTCAATCCTGCCTGGGTCGGGGATCCTCAGCGCGAGCACTATCTGTGGACCTTTCCCATGATGCGCGACACCAATGAGCTTATCTCCAGCCAGGCCAAACCTGTCACCTATCGTGGCCCGGATTCACTCAAGGGGCTGATCTTCGGTGGCATAGAGGGCTACCGCTATCAGGGCATCGATGATGCTGTGGCCCGGGGCGATCTGGTGCGCCACGATGCCAAGAAGGTCAGAACCAATTTCAACCTGCTGATACGCGGCCGCATCGATGTGACGCTGGTGCCGGGCTCGGCACTCGCTTTTTTCACCCATGATGCCTATGAGGGCAAGCTGTTCGTCTCGCCTTTTGCCCAATCCAGCTATACCCGCCACCTCTTGCTGCCCAAATCTCGCCACGAGTTGCATACCAGGCTGAACGACATTGCCGAGCAGATGGGTAGGGACCCCAAGTGGCTTGCCATTCTGGAATCCTATCGCAGCAGACCCTGAGCATCATTGCTGCCGCCGCGCCTGAGGCGGTGCAGCGGCAGCAGGCTCACCAGCAGGCCCGCCCAGACAAAGGCAAACCCCACTGATTTGACCGGATCCGCCGTCTCGCCAAACCAGAGGATGGCGAGCAGGAAGGCGAGGCTGGGTTCTATGTATTGCAGCAGGCCAACCGTGCTCATACGGGTGCGCATCATGCCGTAACAGAACAGCCCCACCGGCAGCAGGGTGGCGGGAGCGCTGCCCATCAGCAGCAGTCGGTCGGCCCAGTCACCGGCCATGAACTGGCTCATGCCGTTGAGCGTCAGAGCGCCAATGATCAGCAGGGCGACGGGAAGCTGGACCAGGGCTTCGAGGTAGAGGCTGACACCGGCGTCGTAGTGCACTTTCTTTTTGAGCAGACCATAGAAGGCGAAGTTGGCCCCCATGATGAGGGAGAACCAGGGCAGCTGACCGTAGGAGAACAGCATGTAGGCGAGTCCGGCCAGTGCCAGGGCGACTGCCAGGTGCTTTTGTACTGTGAGCTTCTCTTTGAGGAAGATGACGGCGAACACGATATTGAACAGCGGCGTCATGAAGAAGGCGAGGCTGGTGGCCAGCACCTGACCCGTGGTCAGACACCAGGTGAACATGCACCAGCTGATGGACATGACGGGGCCTGCCAGCAGTATGAGGCCCAGCTGGCGGGGTTCACTGCGAAGCCGTGCCCAGGGCACCTGATAGCCGAGGAGAGCAAAGAGCGCAGCCAGCAGAACGACAGACCAGAGCACACGGTGGGAGAGCAGCTCCCACATGTTGACCTCGGGCATGAACTGGTAATAGAGGGGCAGCATGCCCCACAGCGCGAATGAGAGGGCCACGCTGCCGGTGCCCATCCAGTTTTTCATCGTTTTTCGTTTATTAAATTAAACATTAGTGGCCGCATGATAAGTATCTGTTGAATCTTTCACAAGCAGGATCAGGGGGAAAACTCTGTTACCATCGGGCCCATGAACCGACTCGATACGCTGTTTGAACAGATCCGGGCCTGCCGGTTGTGCGAGGCTCATTTGCCGCTGGGCCCGCGCCCTGTGATCCGCGGGAAAGAGAGTGCTCGTCTGCTGATCATCGGTCAGGCTCCCGGCACCCGAGTGCATGCCAGCGGCATCCCCTGGGATGACCCCTCTGGCGATCGGCTGCGTCACTGGCTCGGCGTGGATAAAACGACCTTCTACGACGAGTCCCGCATCGCCATCATGCCGATGGGGCTCTGCTACCCCGGCAAGGGCAAGTCGGGGGATCTGCCCCCTCGTCCTGAATGTGCGCCCACCTGGCACGACAAGGTATTGATGCTGCTGCCCAATATCGAGCTGACCCTGCTCATCGGCCAGTATTCCCAACAGTACTATCTGGGCAAGGCCGGCAAAGGTTCGCTGACCGAGACGGTAAGACAATGGGCCGACTATGGTCCCGCTTGGCTGCCGTTGCCGCATCCGTCTCCCCGCAATACCTTCTGGCTCAGGAAGAACCCCTGGTTCGAGCAGGACGTGCTCCCCCATTTGCAGCAAAGGGTCGCCCCCTTGCTGCTTTGATTCAGGCCGCCGGTTCTGCCAGGGGTTTTGGCTTGCTGCGGGCCATGGCAAGCAGCGGGATTATGATGCACAAGCACCCCAGCAGCAGCGGCAGACCCGGCTGCTCGTCAAACAGCCAGACCCCGATGGCAACCGCCATCAAGAGGCCTGTATATTCCGCCGAGGCGATCTTGCTCGCCTCCGCCTTACGATAGGCCACCACGCACAAGCCGGCATAGACCATGATCAGCGCCGATGAGCCGAAGGCGGGCCACCACATCTGCCACTGCCAGTCGCCCCCTTCCCATAGCGCCAGCGCCAGTATGAAAGGCATGCTCAGCACGTTGGTGAAGAACAGTGTCTGGGCGATGGGCTGCTTGAGCGGGATCCGCTTGATCAGCAAGTTGTTGAGCGCCATGGAGAGCGCCACCCCGAGTGCCGCCAGCGCGGCCCAGTTCACCTCGGTCGGCCGCAGCACGATCAGTACTCCGATAAAACCTATGAGCGCGGTCAGCATCTTCTGGCGCGAGATGGCTTCCCCCGCCATCCACACTGCCAGCGGTACCATCATCAGGGGCGCCGCATAGAAGAGGGCGTTGGCGGTGGCCAGCGGCAAGCGGGTGAGGGCGATCACCATCAGGCAGACGCCAACCGCCCAGATGTGGGCTCGCAGCAGATGCCACTTGATGGCGACCGGTGGATTGCGACGCCAAGACCAAAGCAGCCAGGGCGTCAGCAAGAGGGCGGCGGAGAGCTGGCGAAAGAAGACAAACTGGAACACGGGCTGGCTCGGCTCCAGCACCTTGACCAGCGCATCGGAAAAGACCGCCACCATATTGCCCAGCACCAGATAGAGGATACCGATCCCGACTGCATTCATACCACCTCCCACATCAGATGAGGGCAGGGTAGCGCGGGGTCAGTTATCCAGTAAAATGATAAAAAATCACCATCCATGAGATTTTTGGATAATGAAACTGCCTCCCCTGCGTGCCGTTCAATATTTCGAGGCGGTCGCCCGCCTGCTCAGCTTTTCTCGCGCGGCCCTTGAGCTGAACGTCAGCCAGAGTGCGGTCAGCCATCAGATCCGATTGCTGGAGGATTTTCTGGGGGAGCGGCTGCTGCTGCGCCAGGGGCGGCTGTTGTCATTGACAGCCCAGGGGGAGGTGTATTTTGAGGGCATAGCGGCCGGGCTCGGCCAGATCGCCCAGAGCAGCGAACAACTGCGCGGCGGTGGCGAGATGCGAGTCCGGCTTGCCGTCTACAGTTCGTTCGCGGTGAAGTGGTTGATCCCGCGCCTGGCGGGCTTGCGTCAGCTCTATCCCGAGCTGGATCTGAGCCTGGAGATGGTGGCGGAAGATCCCGAACTTTCCGATCGGGTGGCAGACTGCTTTATCACAGTCTCGCCCCATGGTCGTGGCTATTGCCACGATCTCATCTATCGGGAGCGGCTCTTTCCGGTTTGCAGCCGACGGTTGTTGCAGCAAGTTGAAGGGGAATGGCCGCAGGCCATCTGGCAACTTCCGCTCCTGTCGGTACAGTCCATCTACAAGGCGCGGGGAGAGGATTGGCAGCGCTGGGCCAAGGCGGGTGAGCTGGTCATTCCCGATGAGGCGCGCATGCACCACTTCAGTCATGTGTTGCTGGCGATGGAGGCGGCGGCCTGGGATCAGGGGGTGGCCTTTGTGAACGACTACATGTTGCGGCCGGATGATCCCCAGCTGGTGGCCTTGCCGGTACACCAGCTGGAGACGGGGGATGCCTTCTATTTCACCTGCAAACGATCCCGGGCCCATGAGCCCGCCATCAGCCGGTTGCGCCAATGGCTGATGATGGAGACGCGTCAGAGCATGGCCTTGCAAACAAAAGCCCAGCCCTGATGCTCAGGTTGGGTTTGTTTGAACTGGCTCAGAATAAACAGGCTGGCGGCACAGACGCCACCGAGGGATTTGCAGTGGCCTGATGGCAAGGATCAGGCCACCCGATACTCAGGCTTTCTTGAACTGGCTCAGAATAAACATGCTGGTGGCACAGACCACGACGGAAGGGCCCGCAGGCGTGTCCTGATACCAGGAGAGGCTGAGCCCGCCCAGCACAGCCAAACAGCCGATCAACGCCGCAAAACCGGCCATCTGCTCCGGCGTCTGGCTGAAACGGCGAGCGGTGGCGGCGGGAATGATCAGCAAGGAGGTGATGATCAACGCCCCGACAAACTTCATCGCCACGGCGATCACCAGCCCAATCAGCAGCATCAGCACGCAGCGCAGCACATCGACCCTGACCCCTTCCACCCGCGCCAGCTCTTCCGAGATGGTCATGGAGAGCAGGGGATCCCACAGTCGCCACAGGGTCAGCAGCACCAGGGCGCCACCACCGTAGATCCAGAGCAGATCCACCGGCTGTACCGAGAGCAGGTCGCCGAACAGGTAGGCCATCAGATCCACCCGCACGTTATCCATAAAACTCAAGGTGACCAGGCCCAGCGACAGGGCACTGTGGGCCAGGATGCCGAGCAGGGTATCGGTCGCCACCTGCTGGTTGCGGCTCATGATCACCAGCAGCATGGCCATGGCGAGGCAGCAGACCACCACGGCCAGGGTGAGATCCACCTGCAGCAGTATCCCCAGCGCTATGCCAAACAGGCAGGCGTGGGAGAGGGTGTCGCCGAAATAGGCCATCTTGCGCCACACCACAAAGCTGCCCAGAGGCCCGGCCAGCAGGGCGATGCCGAGACCTGCCGCGAGGGCATATAACAGAAAGCTGTCCACTTGAATGTCCTTAGCTGCGCTTATTGATTGCGAGACGGCAGGCGGATGACGGGCGCCTGCGGTTCGTGATGATGATGTTCGCCGTCGCAGTGATGATGGTGGGTGTAGACCGCCAGCACCTCCTGTTCAGGGCGCCCGAACAGGCGGGCAAATTCGGGATGGCGGGCCACGCTTTCCGGTTCACCGTGACAGCAGACGTGGCGATTGAGGCAGATCACCTCATGGGTGCTGGCCATCACCAGATGCAGGTCGTGGGAGACCATCAGCACGGCGCAGTTGAGCTCGGCCGCCAGCTGGCTGATGAGGGCGTAGAGCTCGATCTGGCCCGTGATATCCACGCCCTGAACCGGCTCGTCCAGTACCAGCAGCTCGGGCTTGACCAGCAGGGCGCGAGCCAGCAGCACCCGCTGCATTTCGCCGCCGGAGAGTTTCTGCATCCGGTTGTCCAACAGGTCCCCCGCGCCGACCCGATCCAGCGCCTCATTGATGGAGAGGCGGCCATTCTTGCCGAGCTGTAGAAAGCGACGCACTGTCAGCGGCAGGGTAGGGTCCAGATAGAGGCGCTGGGGGACATAGCCGACCCTCAGGTCCCGACTGCGATTGATCTCGCCGGAATCTGGGGTGAGCAGGCCCAGCACCAGCTTGCTCAATGTGCTCTTGCCCGCCCCGTTGGGGCCGACCAGGGTAGTGATTTTGCCTTTATTCAGGGTAAAGGAGACCTTGTCGAGCACGGATCGTCCGTCGAACGAAAGACAGACCTCTTTCAGCTCCACCAGTTGGGTCATGACAGCTCCGGGGTTTACAGCCTGTGAGAGTTATAATATAACAGCAGTATTGGTTTGTTATATTATCACACACACACTCACTTCCTGACGAGATCTCTATGCGAATTCTTACACTGATCACTGCCCTGCTGGCGGTGAGTCTGCCTGTCCGTGCCCTCGAGGTGCTGACCACCATCAAGCCCCTCGGCTTTATCGCGGCCGCGATCACCGATGGCGTGAGCGAGCCCAAGGTACTGTTGCCGACCGGCGCCTCTCCCCACGATTTTGCCCTGCGCCCCTCCGATATTCGCAGCATCAACGGCGCCGATCTGGTGGTGTGGGTGGGTCCAGAGCTGGAAGGTTTCATGGCCAAGCCGCTGGCCAAGCATCCTCACGTGCTGACCCTTACCCAGATTGAAGGGATGCCGCTGTTCAATTACGCAACTCAGGCGAGCCATGACAGCCACCATCATGATGCCGATGAGCACGACCATGCTGCCCATGATCACGCAGACCATGACGGACACGAAGGGCATCATCATGAAGGGGTCGACCCGCATATCTGGCTGGGGCCGACCCAGGCGCTGGTCATCGCCAGCGCATTGAGCGAAACCTTGAGCGCCCAGGATCCGGCCAATGCCGAGCGCTATCGTGCCAACCTGCTGACCTTCAAGGGCAAGGTGGATGCCAAGGACAAGCTGATTGCCGGGCAGATGAAGGCGGTGAGTCAGAAGGGCTATTTTGTGTTTCACGAGGCTTATGGTTACTGGGAACGTCACTACGGCATGAGCTCCAAGGGGCACTTTACCGTGAGCCCGGAGCGTCGCCCTGGCGCCAAGACGCTGGTCGATATCCGCAAGGCGCTGCAGGAGAAACAGGCGAGTTGCATCTATGCCGAGCCGCAGTTTTCGCCGGCAGTGATCGAGTCGGTCGCCCGCAATACCGGTGCCAAGGTGCTGCTGTTGGACGAAGTGGGTGAGCAGGTGCCGCTCGGGCCGGATGGCTATCCGCAGTTCATGCAGCAACTGGCCGATGCCTTCGCCCAGTGCCGCTGAGCTAGGGCGGGTTGATCGATAGGGCAACCGTGGCCAACTATACTGACCTTCATCATCTGACATGGAGTGTCTCGTATGAAATGGCTGCTCATTCCCACCTGCACGCTGGCGCTGCTCTGCGCCAGCGTGCAGGCCTCTCGCCTCTCCGAATATATCGCCAGCCCTGAACTGCGGGCAAAATTGCAGGAGGTCTATGGTGGCAGGGCGATCCAGCGGGCCGAGGCGTTCTCCCGTTTGCTGTCACCGAGGGCTGGCACCACGGATCAGCAGAAAATAGAGCTGGTGAACAACTACTTCAACAACCTGACCTACAGCGAGGATCCCAGACTGTGGGGAGATGAGGATTATTGGGCCAATCCGCTGGAGTTCATCGGTGCCCGAGGTGGGGATTGCGAGGATTACAGCATCTCCAAGTACTACACCCTGATGGAGCTGGGGGTGGATGAGAAAAAGCTGCGGCTGGCTTATGTCAAGGCGGTGAAATACAACCAGTTTCACATGGTGACGCTTTATTTCCCGACTCCCAAGTCTGACCCTATGGTGCTCGACAATATCAACAGCCGGATCCTGCCCGGTAGCCAGCGGACCGATCTCATCCCTGTTTACAGCTTCGATGCCAAGAGCATCTGGATCATGAAATCCCGCCGTGAGGGAACTCTGGCGGGCAGTGCTGACCGGTTGGCGCAGTGGACATCGATGAAGACCCGTTTTTCCAGCGAGCAACTGCGCTCTCCCCGTCGTCAGTTATAGTTTTCCCGCTGTTTTCAGCTCCTCGAAATATTTGGCTGCACCCGGGTGCTGTTCGATGCTCAGCACCGGGCCTGTCTTGTTGCGCGCCTTGTGAAACAGGTTGGCATAGCCATAGGTTTGTTCGTTGAAGTTGGTCTGCTGGGTCAGCATGGCCCTGGTCAGGCGATAGACATCGGCCTCTGGCGTAGCGGCATTGGTCACCAGGGTCGCCGCGATGGCAAAGGTGGGGGTCGCTTTCAGGTTGCCGGGATAGATGCGAGCCGGCACCTGACTGCGCTGGTAGTACTTGACCCCCTTGATCAGTTGCTCCCGCAGCGTTCCCTCAATCGGCAGAAAGCGGATGGCGCAGCGCTTGGCGGTATCGAGCACGATCCGGTTCGGGTGGCCCATCACCAGGCCATAGGCATCTATCTGTTTGCTGCAGAGTGCATCGACCAGATTGCCTGCACTCTTCAGATCGAGATCCTGCTCCTTTGCACCCAGCAGGTCGAACAGCGCCAGCGCCGTCTGGCGGGTACCCGAGCTCTTTAGCCCCATGTCGATGGGAGCCAGCTTGAGTTGCTCCAGGCTGGTGATATCGCCATCGGCCCGCACCACTATGGTGAAGGGTTCTGCATGAGTGGCAAACAGGGCTCTCAGCTCGGGTTGCGGCTGGCTGACATAGGGGCCCAGCCCCTTGCTGGCCTGATAGAGCCAGTCCGATTGCACCAGAGCGTAGCTTGTCTGGCCAGCCTGCAATTGGCGAAGGTTCTCGATGGAACCTGAGGTGGCTTGCGGTTTGCATTGCAGCTCGGGATCACTCTTGTTGGCCAGTCGGCAGAACTCCCTGGCGACCTGATGATAGATCCCCTGCTCACCGCCGGTGGCGAGGGTAACGGGGTTGGCCAGCAGCGGCAGCGGCCACAACAGGGCGAGCAACGACCAGATTCTGTTCATGATGCCTCCTTGCTGGCATAGCCATCGATACCCCAGGCGCGCAGGGTATTTATATCCTGGATCTCACTGGCTTCAGCCAGCAGGGTGTAGCCCGAACTGTGCAGGCATTGAGCGACCAGATTCCAATAGAGGGGATCCTGGGTCGGCTGGCAGCTGATGAAGACGGGATTGATGGGGTCGAGCTGGTTGAAGGTGTCGTTGGTCATGGGAATGGCGCTAAATGCCATCTCGACGCCCTGCTCCTGCAAGGTAGCGAGCCGTTCCTCCCCGAGAGGCGGGAAGCTTGCCAGATCCCAGCGCCAGTCGAGGGTCTTTCCCCTTGCTTTGGCCAGTAGCGGCGCAAATTGTGTCCAGTCGGCATGATTGAGCAGGCTGAGGGGCAGTTGCAGCCCTTCCGCCGGGTTGCGGAGCCAGAGTTCAAGCAGGTGCTGGATTTCGTCCGGCGAGCTGTCCAGAGAGGGGGAAATGGTCGGGACAAGGCGGCTGTAGAGGCGGATCTTGCCCTGGGTGGAGAAGAAATATTGTTGCTGCATTCCCTCTTCTTCGTCCATCAGCCCTTGCAGCGGAAGTTCAGCAGTCACAGCCTGCAGTTTGCCAAGCTGGGTGATCTTGAGCCTTTGTTGCAGCAGGTCACGCTTGCGCTCGGAGACCAGCTGATTGACCGAGATGACCAGCTCCTTGAGGTCCTGCAGCCAGGGGGATTCCAGGCTGCCGCTGAACTGGCGTTTGCGGATCCTGACCAGTTGCTGGTTGATCTGCTCGAGGGGGCGCAGCAGACGGCTGCACACCCAGGAGATCACCAGAGTGAATACCAGCAAGCCGGCGAGCAGGGCCAGTCCGGTACGGCTGATGGCATTCCACAGATGCTGGTAGGCGTAGCCGGTATGTCCCTCCAGGGTGAGGGTGCCCAGCATGCGCCAGCCATCGGTCAGTTCCTGCTCAATTTTGACTGGCGGCATGTCGATAACAGAAGGGAGCCAGCTTGGTACGTTCTGCTGCGCTGTGTGGAAGACCTTCTGAAACAGCGGCTGACCGTCAGGATCCAGCAGGGTGACCGAGCTGACAAAACCGCCGTCAAACATGGCATTGACGATGGTTTCTGCCAGCACCTTGTCATCGTTGAGCAGGGTACCTTGCAGTACCAGCCCGAGTGCCGTGATGGCCGTTTCAAGATTGGCTGACATCTGGTCGAGGATGGATTGACGTACCGTGGTGACTTCCAGCATGAACAGCAGGGAGGCACCGATAACGAACAGGATCAGGATGATTCGGTTTAACAGTTTTGCTAACGACATATCCACTCCATGGAAAAGTTATCGCAACATCATGAAACCTTGGGTCAAACACGATCGGACCCGGTTCTTAAAAATAGGAAAAAATAGTTAAAAAAGACGATCATTTCTGCCCATAAGGGAATGTTATGCATAAAATGTGAGGTTCATGCAGATTGGTATGAACTTATTGTGAGTATTTAGGTCAAACAATCAGTTTTATACGGTTTTATAACAATCAGACCGACCACTAACACCCATTGAATCTAATGACAGGATAGCGGATGAAACGTCTCCGTCCCTTGGTAGCACAGGCTGCCAATTGGGAACCCCCGGTTCCCCGCAAGCATTTTTATGCCATGTTACTGCTCACGGCCATGACGCTGTCAGCGGTAGCCATATTGCCAGCCCCAGGTGACATCCTGGAGCGGCCATTGCGTCTTGAGTTGCCGATTGCGACCCATGGCACAGCAACCAACGAAGACAATACGGACTTTAACGACATCCCGGATCATGAGCTGGTGGAAGCGGCGACCCCGGAAGATGACATCCCGACCGATTCCACCCCCCAGTGGCAGGATTATCGGGTTCGCAACGGCGAAAATCTGACCACCATCTTCAACAATCTGGGACTCTCTACCACCACCCTCTACAAGGTGCTGGATGCGGACAGCAAAAACAATCTGGCCCGCCTCAAACCTGGCCAGACCATAGAGTTGTTGATCGATCAGGACAACATACTGCAACAGATGAAGATTCGTCTGAATATTAAGCAGACCCTGGTCCTGGAGCGCACTGACGATACTTACAGCGCCAACATGCTCAATGAAGAGGTGGAGTGGCAGCAGAAGAGTTATGACGGTGTCATCAACGGCAGTTTCTATGTCAGTGCCCGCAATGCCGGGATCCCGGCCAGCCATATCCAGAAGATTGCCAACCTGTTCCAGTGGCGGCTGAATTTCGCCAAGGATTTGAAAAAGGGCGACAAATTCAGGGTGCTGGTTCGTCAGGAGACGGTCGAGGGCAAGAGCACAGGCAACACCCAACTGCTGGGCGTCGAAGTGTTCAATCAGGGCAAGGGCGTCTCGGCCTGGTTGTCGGAAGATGGCAACTACTATGACGGCCAGGGCAACAGTCTGGAGCGCGGCTTCCGTCGCTATCCGACCCACAGCCGCTATCGGGTGAGCTCCAGTTTCAACCCGAACCGCCGTCACCCCATCACCGGCCAGGTCCGCCCCCACGAGGGCACCGATTTTGCCTTGCCGGTGGGCACGCCTGTATTGGCTACCGGCGATGGTGTCGTGCTCAAGGCGACCAGCCACCCATTGGCAGGTACCTATGTGGTGATCAGGCACGGTCGTACCCTGATGACCCGTTATCTGCACCTGAGCAAGCTGCTGGTGAAAACCGGCCAGAAGGTGAAGATGGGTGACAAGATTGCGCTCTCCGGCAACACGGGCCGGTCCACCGGTGCTCACCTGCACTATGAGGTGCGGATCAACAACCGCCCGGTCGATGCCATGAAGGTCAAGTTGCCGATGGCGGAGCCGCTCTCCGGCAAGGCCAAGCGCCAGTTCCTCGCCAAGGTGAAGAGCTATCGCAAGGAGATGGAGGCAGGCTGAAGCCGGTTTTCAGCCAAATAGAAAAGGCCCCGCCACATTGGCGGGGCCTTTTCATTGGTGTCATGGGCGTATCAGTAACCCTTGTCGAAGTCTATCTTGCCATCCAGCGGCTGGCCGTCGATGAAGCGGATGTAGTTGCGCACGAAGATCTGGGCCACATCATCGGGGAAGCTGTAGGCGCTGTTGTGCGGCGTGATGATGAGGTTGGGCTGGCCCCAGAGCGGACTGTCAGCAGGGAGGGGCTCCTGCTCGAACACATCCAGCACCGCCATGCCCAGCTTGCCGGTACGCAGGGCAGTGAGCAGATCGCCTTCGTTGATGGCATTGCCGCGACCGACGTTGAACAGAATGGCGCCCGGTTTGCAATGTTCGAAACGAGATGCGGTGAACAGATGATGGGTCTCGCGGGTGGCGGGCAGGACGCTGACGATGACATCGGCCTGGGCCAGCATCTTGTTGAGTGCGGGTAGCTGATACACCTGATCGAAACCAGCGCGCTCGCGGCCGCTGCGGCTGACGCCGAGCACCTTCATGCCAAAGTGCTTGCCGGTGTGGGCTATGTGCTGGCCTATGCTGCCTGTGCCCAGGATCAACAAGGTGCGCCCCTTGAGCCCCTGATAGGGATGACTCTGCCACAGTCGCTGTTTTTGCTGTTCCCGATAGAGTGGCAACTGACGCATCAGGCTGAGCAGGTGGCCGAAGACATATTCGCTCATCAGCGGGCCGAAGATGCCGCGCACATTGGTGAGCTGGTAATCGCGGCGGCAGCGTGCATCCAGCAATACATCGACCCCGGCATAGGTGGACTGAAACCAGCTCAACTTGTTGGCCTTGGCCAGCAGCGGCTTGGCACGTGCCGGCTCGGCCATCAGGATATGGGCATCCCCGATCAGTTTCTCGGCATCGCTTTGGTTGTCGGCTCTCAGAATGCGCAAATGGGGGAGGTGAGCCGCCTTGAGCAGACGCTCGTAGTGCGCGTTGTCCTGGCTGAGCAAAAGAAGGGTACGTTGACTCATACTCTTGTTCCTTATCAGATTTGCGGCGTGGGAGAGAGGCCGCTCTGTCTTCATCTTACCCGAGTTGATCGGGCAAGATAGTCGACCAGGCCGCTTTTTCGTTTTCGTGCGGCCCCTCGTGGGCTACAATCTGCCCCACATTTTGCAAAGGATCCGACTCCAGTGTTTGGTGACAAGTTTTATAAGCGACTGGCCGAGCTACAGCCTTGGCAACAGACCGTCTACACCCTGGCGCTGGCAGAGCGCATGTACCCCAACTATGCGTTGTTTGCCCAGGCGTCCGGCTTTGGTGATGCGAAGGCTTTTCGACACGCGCTGGATCAGATGTGGAACTACCTGACAGTGAAGGGATCCCGCGTCAATCTGGGGGCTATCCTGGAGGCGTTTGAAGTTTACATTCCGGAGCCCAGCAAGTTTGAATCCTACGGTGCCTATCCGGCGCTGGATGCCTGCGTGGCACTCGGCAGTGCCTACAACTCGGTGATCTGCCGGGTCGGTGAAGAGGCCGAAGATGCCAGCCATGCCTCAGTGGGAACCGTAGCCGGTTTCATCGAGATGCTGGAAGAGCGTGAGCTGACCGAAGAGGAACTCTACGAGCACGAGTACATCGAGGCCGAGCTGGAGTTTCAGGTTGAGCTGCTCAAGCGGGTGGCCCACGAGCGTGACAGTGACCGCATTCTGGCAATCAAGGTATTTGCAGCCCAGGACGGTGTGTCCAACATCGGCATCAGCCTGGACGACTGATATCGCCACTGGGTCTGTAGAAAAAGTCTCCATAGAAAAAAAGCTCCCGACGGGAGCTTTTTTTATGCCCGTTCCCTTTTCATGCCCGTTCTTCGGTGAGCGGCCGAACGCTCAGTACGGGAGCGGCATCTATCGCGTCGGCATTCATCATCGACGAGATGCGCTGCAGGGAGGAGAGCAGCAGGGTCTGCTCCCAGGCTTCCAGTGCCTGAAAGCGCTGGATGAAACGTTCTTGCAGCGGGGTTGGCGCCTGGGCCAGCAGGGCACGGCCTGCGTCAGTCAGTGTCGCGTGAACCTTTCGCTTGTCGGTTTCACTGCGAATGCGCTGTACCAGCTGGCGGCTCTCGAGACGGTCCATGATGGTGGTCGCAGTAGCCTGACTCATGTTGGTGTGGTCGGCCAGCTGACGCATGGAAATCTGTCCCAGCTCGTTGATCCCCTTGAGCAGCAAGAGCTGCGGCGACGTCAGCCCGGCTTCCTTGATCAAGCGCTTGGAGTGCATATCGATGGCACGAATAATCTGGCGCAGGGCAACCAGCACTTCATCATGTTTTTCCATGGGTGTGAGTCATTGCAGGGCTGTTGAGAGGCGCGAAATTCTCCGCCTAATTCGTGACAAGGTCAATATGGTTTTCACTGTAATCATTTCTGCTCTAATGATTTTTGTGTTAGGTTATCGGGCATTTTCTGAATATCAACCCAATAATCGAGGAGCGAGATGATGAATGACTATCTGGACATCAAGTCTCTGGTTGCCGATCTGCGCGTGGTCAGAGTCCGTTATGAACTGCCTGATACCTCGGCATTCGTGCGTTATCAGCCCGCCTATGAAGAGGACCCCAATACCCTCAAGGTACACCACTATGATGGTGAGCTTCCCCTCTCCTGCAGTGAGACAGGTGCTTTCAACCTAAAGGAGTTGGTGAACGAATTGCGCTATGCCTATGTGCTGGTCCACCTGTTCCCTGACGAGAGTGCCATGAACTTCTACCTGACCGGTCTCGATACCGGCCTGGCCCAACTGGAGTTCATCGGTGGATCCTACGATTTCAACCGGCTCTGGATCACCAGCGGCATCTCCAATCTGGGTGTGCCCATGGCCATCTTCCTTGGCAAGCGTCACGCCGTTAATGGCCAGCCTTCCGTCACCCTGGTGGATCATCGTGAACTGGCCGCAGGCCGTATGGTCTATCGCGCCATCGGCGGCGCAGGTGAGCATGTGGGTGAAGACTTTTTCAACAACGACTAAGGAGGCCCGATGAGAGCAACCAAAGGGCTATTGAAAGGCCTGAACCCGACCATGGCCATGACGGCCCTCACCGTCATCACCCTGTTCCTGCTGTTTGGTGTATTTGTGCCCGAGACGGCCGCCGCCTGGTTTACCGGCGCCAAGGATCAGATCATTGCCGGGTTCAAGTGGTACTACATTCTGGTGGTCGCCCTGTTCCTGTTCTTCGCCGTCTATCTGATGTTCAGCCGCTTTGGCAGCATCCGCCTGGGTGACGACGATCAGGTACCGGAGTTCGGCTACTTTGCCTGGTTCTCCATGCTGTTCAGTGCCGGCATGGGCATAGGTCTGGTGTTCTGGAGCATTGCAGAACCCATGAATCACCTGCAGGGCAACCCCTTCATCACCGAAGGGATGACGCCGGAGGCGGCCCAGATTGCCATGCGGCTGACCTTCTTCCATTGGGGTCTGCACCCCTGGGCCATCTATGTGATCGTCGGCCTGTCGCTGGCCTTCTTCAGTTATCGCCGCAAGTTGCCCCTGGCCATTCGCTCCGTGCTTTACCCCATTCTCGGTGAGCGCATCTACGGCTTCTGGGGTCATGCCGCCGACGTGCTGGCGGTGTTCGGTACCGTGTTCGGAGTGGCGACCTCCCTCGGTCTCGGCGTCTCCCAGATGAATACCGGTCTGAACCAGATGTTCGGCATGGCGGTGTCGCAGTCCAATCAGCTCTGGCTCATCGGCGGCATCAGCCTGATCGCGACCCTGTCCGCGGTCTCCGGCGTGGGGCGCGGAGTCAAGCTCCTCTCCGAGCTCAACATCTGGCTGAGCGTCTTCGTGCTAGGCCTCTTCCTGGTGCTGGGGCCGACCACCTACATACTCAACGCCTATGTGCAGAACATCGGCGACTACCTGCAGAACATCGTCAAACTGAGCTTCTGGACCAACACCGAAGCCAACGGCACCTCGGCCTGGCAGTCGAGCTGGACCGCGTTTTACTGGGGCTGGTGGATCGCCTGGGCACCGTTTGTCGGCATGTTTATCGCCCGCATCTCCAAGGGCCGTACCATTCGCGAGTTCGTGCTCGGCGTGCTGCTGGTGCCCTCCCTGCTCGGCATGTTCTGGCTGACCGTGTTCGGCGGTACTGCCATGAACCTGGAGCTGTTCGGCGGCGGTGGTGTGGTGGCGGCGGTCAATCAGGACGTGACCCTGGCGCTCTACCAGACGGTGGAACTGCTGCATTGGGACACCTTCGGCTGGATCGCCAAGGCGGTACTGACCCTGCTGATCTGCACCTACTTCATTACCTCCAGCGATTCGGGCACCTTGGTCATCACCACGCTGCTCTCCATCGGCGATCAGGATCCTCCCGTGTTGCACCGTGCCATCTGGGGCCTGGGGCAGGGGCTGGTCGCCGCTATTTTGCTGGTGTCCGGTGGATTGGCAGCCTTGCAGGCGGCCAGCATCATAGCCGCACTGCCGTTCTCGGTGATCATGCTGGCCATGTGTTACTCCCTGGTGCTGGGGCTCAAGCAAGAGAGTCAGCATCAGTTCGAGTATCGGCAGAAGCTCAAGCGTCACCCCGGCTCGGTCAACCTGAGCCTGATGGATCGGATAGGTCCGGGCTGATGGCCTGACAGTCAAACCGTGCAAAGTAAAAGGGGAACCGTGAGGTTCCCCTTTTGTATGCTGCTGTAGTCGGCTGGCGGTTACAGCATCTGCTTGAGGCGATAGAGGAGATCCAGCGCCTGACGAGGAGTGAGCTCGTCCGGCCGTACCGCTTCCAGCTCATCCACTACAGGGTGGGATTGGGGCAGCAACGGTATGGAGGCAGGGCGAACTTCCCCTGTGGCCAGGGGCGTGGCGCTTTCGAGCTCCGCCAGCTTGTGGCGAGCCTGATTGATCACCGACTTCGGTACCCCCGCCAGCGCTGCTACTTGCAGGCCGTAAGAGCGGCTGGCCGCGCCTTCCTGCACCGCGTGCATAAAGGCGATGGTGTCGCCGTGCTCCACCGCATCCAGATGGACGTTGGCCAGCCCCTCCATCAGCTCCGGCAGCCGAGTCAGCTCGAAGTAGTGGGTGGCGAACAGGGTATAGGCGCCAATCTTGCTCGCCAGCTGCTCGGCGCAAGCCCACGCCAGGGAGAGCCCATCGTAGGTGCTGGTGCCGCGGCCAATTTCGTCCATCAGCACCAGACTGCGGGCGGTGGCGTTGTTGAGGATGTTGGCTGTTTCTGTCATCTCCACCATAAAGGTGGATCTGCCCGATGCCAGATCGTCCGACGCCCCGATCCGGGTGAAGATGCGGTCTATGGGGCCGATGCGGGCGCTGTCGGCGGGCACGAAGGCACCGATATGGGCCAGCAGCACGATAAGGGCCGTCTGGCGCATATAGGTGGATTTACCCCCCATGTTGGGGCCCGTGATGATCAGCATCCGCCGCTCTCGTTCAAGCCGGATCGGGTTGGCGATAAAGGGATCGCTCATCACCTGCTCCACCACCGGATGACGGCCCGCCTCGATCAGGATCTGATCCTCGTCAATCAGGGTGGGGCAGCGGTAGTCCAGGGTCTCGGCCCGCTCGGCCAGGTTGGCCAGCACATCCAGCTCCGCCAGCGCGGACGCCGACTCCTGCAGATCGCCGAGGTGGGGCAGCAGGGTGTCGAGCAGCTCTTCGTAGAGCCGTTTCTCCAATGCCAACGCCTGGGCCTGGGCGGTGAGCACCTTGTCCTCGTATTTTTTGAGCTCGTCAATGATGTAGCGTTCGTTGTTCTTGAGGGTCTGACGGCGGATGTAGTGGGCCGGTACCAGATGGCTGTTGGCGCGGCTCACCTCGATATAGAAGCCGTGCACCCTGTTGTAGCCCACCTTGAGGGTGTTGATGCCGGTCAGCGCTTTCTCGCGCTCCTCGATGCGGGCCAGACTGGCGGTGGCGCCTTTGGCCAGATCCCGCAGCTCGTCCAGCTCCTGATTGAAGCCGTCACGGATGACGCCCCCATCGCGGATCAGCACGGGCGGTACCTCCATCACGGCGCGCTCCAGCAGGCTCAGCAATTCGGGGAAGGTGCTGGCCCGCTCGGCCAGTTGCTGTACCGCTTCGTGCCGGTTGTCCGCCAGCAGGCGCTGCAACTCTGGCAACTGGGCAAACGCCTGACGCAAGCGAGTGAGGTCGCGGGGGCGGGCAGAGCGCAAGGCGAGGCGAGCCAATACCCGCTCTACGTCGCCGACCTGGCGCAGCAGGGCGCCCAGCTCGTCATAGAGGTTCTGCTCGATCAGTTCCTTGATGGTGCTCTGGCGACCTTTCAGGATCACCCGATCGCGGATCGGCTGGTGGATCCAGCGCTTGAGCAGGCGGCTGCCCATGGGGGTGGCGGTGCGATCCAGCACCTCGGCCAGGGTATTTTCATAGCCGCCCGCCAGATTCTGGGTCAGCTCCAGGTTGCGGCGGGTGGCGGCATCCATGATGACCGCATGGTCCGGCTGCTCGAGGCGCACGCTGCGGATGTGGGGCAGGGCGGTGCGCTGGGTGTCCTTGACGTACTGCATCAGGCAGCCGGCGGCGCACAGTGCTGTCTCGCTCTTGTCGACGCCAAAGCCCACCAGATCCTGAGTGCCGAACTGCTGGCACAGCAGCTTGCGGGCTGTGCCCAGTTCAAACTCCCACTCGGGGCGGCGGCGCAGGCCACGGCGGCCCTCGACGTGCTGCAAAAACGCGAAGGATTCGGGATAGAGCAGCTCGGCCGGGTTGGTGCGTTGCAGCTCCGCCAGCAGCGTCTCTTCCTTGTCGAACTGGTTGATGAAGAAGCGGCCCGAGCCTATGTCCATGGTGCCGTAGCCGAAGCGGCGGCCATCGTGATAGACGGCGGCGATCAGGTTGTCCTGTCGCTCCGAGAGCAGCGCCTCGTCGGAGACGGTCCCCGGGGTGATGATGCGAATGACCTTGCGCTCCACCGGCCCCTTGCTGGTGGCGGGATCCCCCACCTGCTCGCAGATGGCGGCAGATTCGCCGAGCTGTATCAGCTTGGCCAGGTAGCCTTCGATGGCGTGATAGGGCACCCCCGCCATCGGAATGGGGTTGCCTGCCGACTGGCCGCGCTTGGTCAGGGAGATATCGAGCAGCTGTGAGGCCTTGCGGGCATCGTCGTAGAAGAGTTCGTAGAAGTCACCCATCCGGTAGAACAGCAGTATCTCGGGGTTCTCGGCCTTGAGGCCAAGGTACTGCTGCATCATGGGGGTGTGCTGCTGGATGTTTTCTATGTTAATCAATGTGCATCCACCATTAAGTCGTTGTTTTTGAGCTGTGTTGTCATCTGGCGTCGGCTCTGTGATGTGCTGTTTTTTCACGGATGAGCGTCTGTCTGAATGAGAGGCTCAATGAGGCGATCATCCGGGAAGGACATTGAGTCCGGTGCGCGTCAGCCCGGGTGGCAAGGCGTCACACCACAACCAGGGCCACGAGTTGGTGCCAATCTTATCATCCCTGCCGCGCCAACAAAGGCCATGCATTCACAAAATCATCCGGACTACCCGCAACAGGGAAGATGCCAAAAACAGAGTGCAGAGATAGTGCGGGTATATTGATCGTTTCAACTATTCTTGTATAGTTGAATCCATTCCATGGGTTGAGGGATTTCAAATGCACAAAGATGTGGCCACCAGGGTGTTCGAGTCTCTCGCATCCGGTATCCGTCTCGATGTATGGCGCTTGCTGGTCAAGGCCGGGTTGGAAGGGCGGGTGGCCGGTGAGCTCGCTGGCGAGCTCGACATTGCACCGAACAGCCTCTCGTTTCACTTGAAGGCCCTGCTTCACGCCGGACTGGTATCGGTGGAGCAGGAGGGGCGTTTTCTGCGCTATCGCGCCAATATCCCCCTGATGCTCGATTTGATCGGTTATCTCACCGAGGAGTGCTGTGCCGGTCACCCCGAAGCCTGTGGCGTGATGCGGGCCGAATCCGGCTGCTCGCCTCATGTATTGCCCGAGCAATCTTGCTGCAATAAGGAGTAATACCATGTCAGTTATCCAGATTTTCGATCCGGCACTGTGCTGTGCCAGCGGTGTGTGCGGAACCGAGGTTGAACAGCGCCTGGTGAGCTTCGCCGCCGACCTCGCCTGGGCCAAGGGGCAGGGGGTTGCCATAGAGCGATTCAATCTGGCCCAGCAACCCATGGTGTTTGCCGAGACAGCGGCGGTGAGTGCCTTTCTTGTCCACGCGGGGGAGGAAGGCTTGCCACTGGTGCTGGTAGAGGGTCAGGTGGTGCTGACAGGCCGTTACCCCAGCCGTGCAGAGTTGACCCGTTATGCCGGTCTTGCGTCACCGAAAGCGGCTGAAAGCGGTGGTACAGACATCCATGATGCTGAAGCCAATCCGCCAGCAGCCGGGCCGGGCAAAGCGGGCGCCATCAAAGGGATCGTCAAGGGTGGATGCTGCTCCGGCAGCAGCGGTTGCTGCTAAGCGTGCCCCTTTAGTTGGCCGCATCCCTGCCGCCTGCGGGGTTGATTGCCTTGTTCTGCCTGATAGGAGTCTCTTATGTCCTCGTTTCTGAGCTATTCGTTTCTGACTGATGCACCGCCGTTTCTCTTTTTTACCGGCAAGGGTGGCGTAGGCAAGACCTCGCTGGCCTGCGCCAGCGCGGTCGCCTTGTGTGACAGCGGTAAACGGGTGCTGCTGGTCAGCACGGATCCGGCCTCAAACGTAGGTCAGGTCTTTGATACTCAAATAGGCAATAAGATGACCGCCATAGCGGCAGTCAGCGGACTGTCGGCATTGGAGATAGACCCGCAAGCGGCCGCGCAAGCCTATCGGGAAAGGATCGTCGGCCCGGTGCGTGGCAAATTGCCCGACAGCGTGGTGCGCAGCATTGAAGAGCAGCTCTCCGGTGCCTGCACTACAGAGATTGCCGCCTTTGACGAGTTCACAGCGCTCTTGACCGACAGCAAGCTGGTTGGGGAATACGACCACATCGTTTTCGACACGGCCCCCACAGGTCACACCATACGTCTGTTGCAACTGCCGGGGGCATGGAGCGAGTTTCTGGAGCAGGGCAAGGGAGATGCTTCCTGTCTGGGGCCATTGGCCGGGCTGGAAAAACAGCGAAGCCAATATGCAGAGGCCGTTGCCGCCCTCTCAGATGCCGGGAAAACCCGGCTTGTTCTGGTTGCCCGGGCGCAAGCCTCAACCTTGCGGGAAGTGGCGCGTACCCATGATGAGCTGGCGACCATAGGTCTTGCCAATCAGCAACTGGTCATCAATGGCATCTTCCCCCAAAGCGAGCTGGCGGATGACCCCCTGGCCTCCGCTGTCTGGCAGCGAGAGCAGCAGGCGATAGCGCAGATGCCAGGATTGCTGGCCAGGTTGCCACAAGACAGAGTGCCGCTCCTGGCCACCAACTTGGTGGGCGTGGAGAGCCTGCGCCAGTTGCTCGGTGCAGCGCCTGTCAACGGGAACCACGAGGTCGAACGCCCGGCCGCCGAGTCACAGGACCTGCAACATCCTGGCTTGAAGCAACTGGTCGATGAGCTGGCCACAGATGGCCACGGGCTCATCATGCTGATGGGCAAGGGCGGTGTGGGTAAAACCACCCTGGCGGCAGCGGTGGCGGTGGAGCTTGCCAGTCGGGGCCTGCCGGTTCACCTGACCACCTCAGATCCCGCTGCCCATCTGGGAGAGACACTGGCAGGGGCACTGCCCAGCCTGGAGGTCAGCCGTATCGATCCCCACGCGGAAACCGAGCGTTATCGTGCCCAGGTGCTGGCCACCAAAGGGGCGAGTCTGGATGCCCTGGGCCGGGCCCTGCTGGAAGAAGACTTGCGCTCCCCCTGTACCGAAGAGATAGCCGTGTTTCAGGCCTTCTCGCGGATCATCCGCGAGGCGGGCAAGCGCTTCGTGGTGATGGATACGGCGCCCACCGGCCACACCCTCTTGCTGCTCGATGCGACCGGTGCCTATCACAGGGAAATTGCCCGTAATATGGGGGGCAAGGGGATGCACTTCACCACCCCCATGATGCAGCTGCAAGACCCGAAACAGACCAAGGTGATGATCGTCACCCTGCCCGAGCCCACCCCGGTGCAGGAGGCGGCCAACCTGCAAGCTGACCTGCGCCGTGCCGGTATCGAGCCCTGGGCCTGGGTGGTCAATCACATGCTGGCCCCGGCCAGCGTCACCTCGTCTCTGCTGGTTCAGCGAGCGTATCGCCAGCAGTCCCATATCGAAGCGGTCAAAGGTGAGCATGCCCGGCGTTATGCCGTTGTGCCCTTGCAGGCCGTCGAGCCGGTGGGTGTTACGGCGCTGCAAGCGCTGTGTCACCCTGTCCACAGGGCGGGGTGACATGCATCAGAGCGAGTTTACTGCCAAGGCGCAACCAACAGAGGCATTTGCCCGGGTTGAGTCCTTCGTTTCATCCAATCCCCATGGAGTCTCTTGATGAGTACCAATGCCTGCTGCGATCTGCCCGTCAGCAAAAAAATGAGCTTTCTCGACCGCAATCTCACCCTCTGGATCTTTGTCGCCATGGGCATGGGGGTGGGGATTGGCTATCTGTTCCCCCAGGTGGCTCAGTGGAACGAGGCCATGTCGGTCGGCACCACCAATATCCCGCTGGCCATCGGCCTTATCCTGATGATGTATCCGCCGCTGGCCAAGGTGAATTACGGCACCATGGGCGCCATGACCCGCGACCGTCAGGCGATTACCCTCTCACTGGTGATGAACTGGCTGGTCGGCCCCATCCTGATGTTCGTGATAGCCCTGACATTCTTGCATGACTACCCGGACTACATGGTGGGCCTGATCCTGATCGGTCTGGCACGCTGCATCGCCATGGTGCTGGTGTGGAACGATCTGGGCGGCGGCAACAAGGAGTATGGTGCGGGTCTGGTGGCGCTCAACAGCGGTTTTCAGATCCTTACCTACAGCTTCATGGCCTGGTTGTTTATTACAGTGCTGCCCCCGCTGTTTGGTTTGCAGGGCTTCGCGGTGGATATCACCATGCTGGATATCGCGCAAAGCGTGCTGATCTATCTGGGTATTCCCTTCCTGGCGGGCTTCCTGAGCCGTAAATACCTGGTCAAGGCCAAGGGGGAGAAGTGGTATACCGAGCGCTTTATCCCGGCTATCTCGCCCATCACACTGATCGCCTTGCTGGCCACCATAGTGCTGATGTTCAGCCTCAAGGGCGAGATGATCGTCGAGCTGCCGATGGATGTGGTACGCGTTGCCATCCCGCTGGTGGTCTACTTTGTGCTGATGTTCTTCACCAGTTTCCTGGTCGGCAAGAAGCTGGGTATTCCCTATGACAAGAATGCCTCCATCGCCTTCACTGCCACCGGCAACAACTTCGAGCTGGCCATTGCGGTTTCCATCGCCGTGTTCGGCCTGAATTCGGATCAGGCGTTTGCCGGTGTGATAGGCCCTCTGGTGGAGGTGCCTGTCTTGATCGCCCTGGTCAATGTGGCTCTTAGAATGAAACGAAACTATCCAAACGCAGAGGCTTAATCATGCATAACACCCAGATCACCATTTACCACAACCCGGCTTGCGGCACCTCCCGCAATACGCTGGAACTTATCCGTAACTCAGGGGTTGAACCGACCGTCGTTCACTACCTGGAGACACCGCCGAGCCGCGAGACGCTGGTTGCGCTGATTGGGGCCATGGGGATGCCGGTGCGCGACCTGCTGCGCAAGAACGTGCCGCCTTTTGAAGCGTTAGGGCTGGCCGAGGATAGATTTAGTGATGACCAGCTAATCGATGCCATGCTGGCCCATCCCATCCTGATCAACCGCCCCATAGTGGTGACCCCGCTTGGCACCAAGCTGTGTCGTCCATCCGAACTGGTGCTGGATATTTTGCCGAGCCCCCAGCAAGGCGCTTTTACCAAGGAGGATGGAGAGCAGGTGGTGGATGCAGCGGGAAACCGCATCAAGTGATACGCACGAGCGGTGTGCCCTCTGTCTGATGACGGCATGACAGCCGCACGAACATGAGCTCTACGGTTGGCTGCTCAGGCAATCGGGCAGCCTTGTAGATACCTATGTTCTGCTGCAAGAGACTTGCTTGCGGGCTATGCGCCAGCAGGGAACGTTTTGCGTCATCGAGAATGCCAGCGCTCGACCAGCTCACTCTGGATAGACGGATGTGCGATCCATCTCCGGTTGGTTCAGGTAGCGAAGCAGGTGCGGGAGCAGGTGTCCGGCATCTGGCCCGACGCCTCTGAGGGTTGCCGAGGCAAAATTGCGTTGCTTGGGCAGGCCGACAAAGTACAAGCCGGGGATATGCATGGCGTATCCGTCGCGCTGCATCACCTGACCTCGTTCGTTCATCACGGGCAGGCCCTCGAGAAATGGCAGGTTGGGGCGAAAACCTGTGGCAAACACCAGACTGTCAACGGCTTCATGCTGGCCATTCGGCCAGACAATGCCGGTTGACGTTACCTGGGTGAACATGGGGCGCTGCTTGAAATAACCGGTTTTCAGCGCCTTTCTGTAGGTGCCGTCATCCAGTACCGGTGTGCTCTGGTCGTTCAGCCAGCGGGTTTTCTCCAGGCCTGTCCATTTCAACCAGCTATGAAAATCTGCCCCCAATATCCGCTGGGGGGCGAACCGGATTGCTTCTCGAGTGGCCAGTGTCACAGTGGCCACGCTGGCGAGATCGTAAGCGATCTGGACGGCGGAGTTCGCCGCGCCAATGACGACGACGTTTTGCCCGCGAAAAGGCGCCGCATGTCGATAGTCGGCACTGTGCAGCCGAGCGCCCCTGAAACTTTCCAGTCCAGGAATGTCGGGCAGGTAGGGGCGGCTAAAGGCCCCCGATGCCACTATCACGGCGCTTGCCAGCATGCCTTGGCCGTTGGCGGCAGTTATCTGGAAGCCCGCATCTGCTCGCGCGACCTGGGTGACCTGAACTCCCTGGCGAACAGGTAGCTGGAAGAGGTCGGCATACTGCTCAAGGTAACGCACCACCTCATCACGTCCGGGATAGTGGCCAGGTGCGCCGGGGAATGGCATACCGGGGAGGGAGGAGTAGGCTGCTGGCGAGAACAGCTCAAGGCTATCGTAGTAGTTGCGCCAGTTCCCGCCAGGCCGTGCTTGCGCGTCAAGTATCACGAAGCTGAGCCCCTGCTGTTTCAAGTGCCAGCCACAGGCCAATCCGGCCTGACCTGCGCCTATGACAACCACATCCAGTCGCTGATCCATCGAGTTCATATGTGTGCATCCATACACGTTTTTGGGCGAAGAAAAATCAATCCGATCAGCCTCGGCAGCACATCCTGGTGTGGTGGAGTATGGCCTCCAGGCGCTGGATAATGGCCGGGCCATCCACTTCGTAGAATACCTGGCGCCCAACCCTGGAGGCGCGAACTATCCCGGCTTCCAGCAGCACCTGAAGATGACGGGAAACAACCGAACGCTCCTGGGGCAACTCAGCGGCAATCTCAGTGATATCCGCTCGACCCAATTGCATGACGCGCTTCAGCACGGCGACCCGTGGTGGCTCGCACAGTGCTTTGAAGAAGGCACCATCAAGGGATGCAATGGCGGCATCAATGGCTTGGGTTTGGGTCAGTGTTGTATTCATGTCGTGACTATATGTGCACATTCATGCACATGTAAAGCGCTGATGCGCAGTGATCAGCCATTTGGCAATACAGGGATGTTGGGACACCCGCCGTTTTGATCGTGGCGCCGGGTCGTAAAAATAAAAAAGGGCGCCAATGATGGCGCCCTTTTGCGGGTTTTATGAAACCCTGATCAACCCGTGTTGCGCATGCCTGCGGCAATACCAGCGATGGTGACCATCAGCGCCTGATCCAGCTCGGGATGCAGGGTCTCGGTGTGGTTGCGCGAGCGGCCCAGCAGTTCGACCTGCAGCACGTTGAGGGGATCCGTGTAGGGGTTGCGCAGATTGATGGACTCCTTGATCCAGGGCTGGTCGTCCAGCAGGTCTCCCTGCGGGCGCAGCTGCAGCACGATCTGGATGGCGTCGGCAAGCTCCTGGCGCAACTGCTTGCCCAGATTCCACAGCTCTTGCGGTACCAGACGGGTGTCGTAGTACTCGGCGAGCCAGAGGTCGGCCTTGAGGAACACCATCTCCAGCATCTCGAGGCGGGTGCGGAAGAAGGGCCACTGGCGGCTCATCTCTTCCAGCACGCTCTTCTGACCGTCCGTGATGGCATGCTCCAGCCCCTTGTGGGCGCCAAGCCAGGCCGGCAACATCAGCCGGTTCTGGGTCCAGGCGAAGATCCAGGGGATGGCGCGCAGACTCTCGACGCCGCCGTTGGGCTTGCGCTTGGCCGGGCGTGAGCCGAGCGGCAGCTTGCCAAGTTCCATTTCAGGGGTGGCGGCGCGGAAGTAGGGCACGAAGTCTGGATGACCGCGCACTATGCTGCGGTAGTGATCGCAGGAGACGGTGGCAAGTTGCTCCATCACGGCGCGCCAGCTCTCTTTGGGCTTGGGCGGCGGCAGCAGGTTCCCTTCCAGCACTGCGCTGGTGTAGAGGTTCAGGCTGTGAATGGCGACTTTCGGCAGGCCGAACTTGAAGCGGATCATCTCGCCCTGTTCGGTTACCCGCAGGCCACCGCGCAGGGATCCCGGCGGTTGGGACAGGATCGCCTGATGGGCGGGGGCGCCGCCACGGCCGACGGTGCCGCCACGGCCATGGAACAGGGTCAGGCGCAGATTGCTGGCTTCGGCCAGTGCCACCAGAGATTCCATGGCAGCGTACTGGGCCCAGCCTGCGGCCATCATGCCCGCATCCTTGGCGGAATCCGAGTAGCCGATCATCACGTACTGGCGACCCTGGATGTAACCGCGATACCAGTCCACCGACAACAGGCGCTCCATCACGGCGGTGCCCGCCATCAGGTCTTCCTGGGTTTCGAACAGGGGGGCGACCGGCATGCGGAACTTGCAGCCGGCTTCTTTCAGCAGCAGCTGTACCGCCAGTACATCGGACGGGGCGCCCGCCATGGAGATGATGTAGATGCCGAACGCATCCGGGTCGTGTTGGGCGATCACCCGGCAGGTGTCTATGGTCTCTCGGGTCTCGTCGCTCGGCTCCCAGTCGGTCGGGATCAGGGGGCGGCGGGAGTTGAGCTCATTGAGCAGGAAGGCCTGCTTGTCGTCTTCGCTCCACTCTGCGTAGTCGCCCATGCCCAGATAACGGGTCAGCTCGGAGAAGACCTGACCGTGGCGCTCGCCATCCTGACGTATGTCCAGCTTGACCAGATGGATGCCGAAACAGGCCAGCTTGCGCAGCACGTCCAGCAGCATGCCGTCGGCGATGTTGCCCATGCCGCAGGCGTGCATTGAGTGGTAGCAGAGCTCCAGCGGCTCGCGCAGCTGGGCTGTGGTGGTGATCAGGTCGCGGCTCTCGCTCACCTGACCCTGCACCTTGGCGGTGAGGTATTCCTGGGTCTCGCGCAGCGCTTCACGCAGCTCGCGCACCAGAGCGCGATAGGGCTCGGGGTGATCGCCCACTCGCTCGCGTACGGCGTCGGTGCAGTCGGACATGGAGAGCTCGGAGGTGAGCTCCTTGATGTCCTTGTAGAAGAGGTTCACTGCCATCCAGCGGCCCAGTTCCAGCACCTCTGCGGTCACCTTGGCCGTGACGAAGGGGTTGCCGTCGCGGTCACCGCCCATCCAGGAGGTGAACTTGACCGGCGCGGCATCCAGCGGCAGCCGCACACCCAGGTGCTGTTGCAGACGCTCGTCCAGGTTGCGCATGAATTCGGGAATGGCCGGCCAGAGGCTGTTTTCCACCACGGCAAAGCCCCACTTGGCTTCGTCCACCGGGGTCGGACGCTGCTCGCGGATCTCGTTGGTGTGCCAGGCCTGATTGACCAGCTGTTCGATGCGATTGAGGATCTTGTCCCGCTCGCGGGGCAGCAGATCGGAGAGTTCCAGCGCTTCCAGGCAGTCGTTGAGCTGCACGTGTTTGTGGATCAGGGTTCGACGGGTCACCTCGGTCGGGTGAGCGGTCAGCACCAGATCAATATCCAGCTCGCGCACGGCCTGGATGATGGCCTCCTGCGACAGGTTGGATGCCTTGAGTTTGGCGAACATCTGCTCCAGCGGATCCGGCGTGCAGACCTGCTCTTCGCAGCGGCGGGAGATGGTGTGGAACTGTTCGGCCACGTTGGCCAGGTTGAGGAACTGGCTGAAGGCGCGGGCCACCGGCAACAGCTCGTCATCGCTCAGGGTGCGCAGGGTTTCGAGCAGACGTTCCCGGTCTGCCTCATTGCCTTTGCGGGAGGACTTGGCCAACTGGCGAATGGTTTCGATCTTGTCGAGGAAGGCTTGTCCCTGATGATCCTTGATGGACTTGCCCAGCAGTTGACCCAGCATGCCTACGTTGGCGCGTAGAGCGGCGTACTTTTCGTTCATTCCACATCCTTATCTGGTTGGTGTCTCTCTCCATCCGAGGTGAGAGACAGCCTCACTTATTGTTGTGTGATTACAACATATGCTCCGTCATCTTAGGGTGACAATCTACCCAGATTGTCTGCGCAAGGTCAAATAACAGGCCGATTCAGAACATGTATTTCCTTCACCTGTCCCGGGCAGACTGTCAGTAACTTACTTACATACCCTATGGCTTACAGGCAGAAGCGGCGGATCAGGTGTTGCAGCACTGCCGTGGTGGGTTTGACGAACGACAGATCCAGGTATTCGTCCGGCTGGTGGGCCTGGGCTATGTGACCAGGGCCCATCACTATCGTCTGGCATCCCAACTGCTGGATAAAGGGCGCTTCGGTGCAGTAGTTCACCGATTCCGCCTTGTGTCCGCTCGCCTGCTCCGCCTCGCGCACCAGCACTGAGTCGTCCGCGCAGGCATAGGCGGGAATGGGCTCGTGCAGGTGTTGCAGGTGCAGGCAGCCCGGCTGGTGAACCTCTATGGGCGCGAGCGCCTCTTTGAGCATGCCCATCAGCTCGTCCGGCCCCACTTGCGGGGTGGGACGCATGTCGATGTGCAGCTCGCAGCAGCCGCAGATGCGGTTCGGGCTGTCTCCCCCATGTATGTATCCCAGATTCAGCGTGGGTTGCGGCACCGCGAACCGGTAGTCGGCATAGGTCTCTTCCAGACGCAGTTGCAGACGCAGCACCCGCCCCATGGCCTGATGCATTATCTCCAGCGCATTGACGCCGTTGGCGGGATCCGAGCTGTGACCGCTCTTGCCGGTAATACGGATTGCTTCCGACATGTGGCCCTTGTGGGCCACCACGGGCACCAGCCCGGTCGGTTCGCCGATCACCGCATAGTCGGGTTTGATCTCGGCCGCGGCGGCGATGGCGCGTGCCCCCGCCATTGTGGTCTCTTCATCGGCGGTGGCCAGAATGCGCAGCGGCTTGGTGAGAGTGGTGAGGTCGATCTCTTTGAGCGCTTCCACTATGAAGGCGAAGAAGCCCTTCATGTCGATGGTGCCGAGGCCATAGAGGCGGTTGCCCTCTTCGGTCACCTTGAAGGGATCCTTGCTCCAGCCCCCTTCGTCGAACGGCACTGTGTCCGTGTGGCCCGCCAGCAGCAGGCCGCCTTCTCCCTGGCCTATGGTGGCCACCAGATTGAACTTGCCGGGCAGCTCCGGCAGCGCTGTCACTTCACACTGAAAGCCGAGTTGGCCGAACCAGTCGGCCAGCAGCCGGATCACCGCCTCGTTGCTCTGATCCCAGTGCGGATCTGTGCTGCTAATAGAGGGAATCGCAATAATATTCTTATAAAGTGCAAAAAAATCCAGATTGGCCATCAGCTGCTCCTTGCGTCCCCGGAACGTTTCTGTTAGAAAATACAAATGCAAAGTGAGTGCATGAATATTCTGTGAGTTTGCCTGAATTCGTGGCTCATCAACAAGGCTTCTAGTTGTAAGGGAAAGTTAATGTTCTGTCACCTGATCTATAACCGACGACACAACCCCGCCTGAATTGCCCCTCCGCACTCGTTGCATTGAAGGGGCGGTTCCTCACCCCTTGCACTGTCTGCAGCGCCATGCTGTGAATTTCGAACTCTGACTTGGAATACTCAAAAATGCTTAACACCGTTATCGTCGGTGCCAGTGGCTACGCGGGAGCCGAACTGGCCGCACTGGTCCAGAACCATCCTCAACTCAAGCTGTTCGGTCTCTATGTTTCCGCCGGCAGCCAGGATGCCCACAAGCGCTTCTCTTCTCTGCATCCCCAGTGGGTCGGCGCGCTGGATCAGCCGCTGCTGCCGCTGGATGAAGATGGCATGACCCGGATCCTGACCCAGGCCGACCTGGTGTTGCTGGCGACCGCCCATGAGGTGAGTGCCGAGCTCGCACCCAAGTTCCTGGCCAAGGGGCTGCCGGTGTTCGATCTCTCCGGCGCCTTCCGGGTCAAGGACCAGCAATTCTACTCCTCCTTCTACGGCTTCACCCACGAGAACGAGCAGTTGCTGGAGCAGGCCGCCTACGGTCTGGCGGAATGGAACAGCGATGCCATTGCCGCCGCCCAGCTGATTGCTGTGCCAGGTTGCTACCCGACTGCTTCTCTGTGCGCTCTCAAACCGTTGCAACAGGCCGGTCTGATTGCCGAGGGATGGCAGCCCATCATCAATGCGGTATCCGGCGTCTCCGGGGCCGGTCGCAAGGCAGCCATCAATACCAGTTTTTGCGAAGTGAGCCTGAGTCCCTACGGCACCTTCAACCACAGGCATCAGCCAGAGATCAGCCACCACCTGGGCAAGGAGGTGTTGTTTCAGCCCCACCTTGGCAACTATGTGCGCGGCATCCTGGCCACCATTTATGTGCAGCTGGCGGATGGCGTGACGCCGACCCAGGTGGATCAGGCCTTCCTCAAGGCCTACGAAGGAAAACCCCTGGTGCGCCTCACCGGCCAGATGCCCTCCATCCGTGGCGTGGCAAGCACTCCCTACTGCGATATCGCCTGGCAGCAGCAGGGCAATATGCTGGTGGTGGTCTCTGCCATCGACAACTTGCTCAAGGGCGCCGCCTCCCAGGCAATGCAATGCATAAATATTAAATTCGGTTTTGACCCGGCCACCGGCCTGATTTAAGAAAGGATTGAGAGATATGGACAAGCAGACACTGGTTATCAAGTTGGGTGGGGCCCTGATCGAGAACGACGAGGCGCTGACCGCCCTGTTCGGCACCCTCAAAACGTTTCTGGATGAGCAACACAGACCCCTGGTGCTGGTGCACGGTGGCGGCTGTCTGGTGGATGACCTGCTCAAGGGATTGGGCCTGAGTTCCACCAAGAAGAACGGCCTGCGGGTCACCCCGTTCGAGCAGATCCCCTTCATTGCGGGTGCGCTGGCCGGGACGGCCAACAAGCAGATGATGGCCAAGGCCATCGCCACCGGTATTCCGGCAGTGGGTCTGTGCCTCGCCGATGGCGGTCTGTGCCAGGTGACCCAGCTCGATCCGGATCTCGGTGCGGTCGGTGATTGCCAGCCGGGCAACCCGGCGCTGGTGACCGGTATTCTGGGGCAGGGGTTCCTGCCCGTGGTGAGTTCCATCGGCATCACGGCCGACGGCCAGCTGATGAACGTCAACGCGGATCAGGCTGCCACCGCCATCGCCGAGGCGCTCGGTGCCGACCTGGTGATGCTGTCGGACGTGAGCGGCATCCTGGATGGCAAGGGCAAACTGGTGCCGCAGCTGAACAAGGCAACTGCACTGGATCTGATGGAAAAGGGCGTGATCAGCGATGGCATGGCGGTCAAGGTGAAAGCCGCCCTGCACGCTGCCGAGACGCTCGGCAAACCGGTCTGTGTCGCCAGCTGGCGCTACCCGGATCAGCTGCTCAAGCTGCTGGCTGGCGGCGCGGTCGGCACCCAAGTCGCTATTTGATCTCCACCGGAACAAGGAACATCCGATGCAACATCTTCTGAAAGACAGTGATCTGAACAAAACCCAGATCGAGGCGCTGATTGCGCTGGGTAAAGCGGTCAAGGCCGACCCGAAGAAGTACAGCCAGGCGCTGGCGGGCAAGAGCGTGGTCACATTGTTCGAGAAGCCCTCCCTGCGCACCCGGGTCACCTTCGACATCGGCATCGCCAGACTCGGTGGCCACAGCGTCTATCTGGATCAACAGAACGGCGCCCTGGGCAAGCGGGAATCGGTGAAGGATTTCGCCGCCAACCTGTCGCGCTGGTGTGACGCCATCGTCGCGCGGGTATTCGATCACCAGACCCTGGTTGACCTGCAAGCCTACGGCTCTGTGCCCGTGGTCAACAGCCTGTGTAATCTTTACCACCCCTGTCAGGGGCTGGCCGACTTTATGACCATTGCCGAGCATTACGACGATCTGTCGAAGGTGAAGCTTGCCTACCTCGGCGATGGCAACAACGTCAGCCACTCTCTGCTGCTGCTGGGAGCGACCCTGGGTACAGACGTGACCCTGATCTGCCCGAAAGGCTATGGCCCGGATACCCAGATCTTCCTACAGGCCCAGGCGCTGGCGGCCGATTCCGGCGCCACCATTCACATCAGCGATGACGTGGGCGACATTGAAGGATTTGACGTGGTTTATACCGATACCTGGGTCTCCATGGGTGACAACACACCAATGGAGCAGGTAAAAGATATCTTCATGCCTTATCAGATCAACCAAGCCCTGCTTGAGCGCACCGGCATCCAGCACGTGCTGCATTGCCAGCCGGCGCACCGGGAGCTGGAGATCACTTCTGACGTCATGGACGGGCCTGCTTCCCTCATCATGGATGAGGCAGAGAACCGGATGCATATCCAGAACGCCGTGCTGCTGACCCTGCTTGGCAACAAGTAGCGGAATAAGCAACGCGGCCACCGACCCTGAATTACAACACCTTATCGAATCATCATGGAGAGAAGTAAAATGAGCGGAATCAACAAGATCGTACTGGCTTACTCGGGCGGACTGGATACCTCGGCCATCATTCCCTGGCTCAAAGAGCACTACGATGCCGAAATCATCGCCTTCGTCGCCGACGTGGGTCAGGAGCGTGACGATCTGGAAGGAATCGAGCAGAAGGCCATCGCGTCCGGCGCGGTCAAATGCATCGTCAAGGATCTGCGGGAAGAGTTCGTCAAGGAGTACGTCTATCCGACCCTGAAAACCGGCGCCGTCTATGAAGGCACCTACCTGCTGGGCACCTCGATGGCCCGCCCCATCATTGCCAAGGCGATGGTGGAAGCGGCCCTGGCGGAAGGCGCCGATGCCATCTCCCACGGTTGTACCGGCAAGGGCAACGATCAGGTGCGTTTTGAAGGTGCCGTGGCTGCCCTGGCGCCCCAGTTGAAAGTGATCGCCCCCTGGCGGTTGTGGGACATGCGCTCCCGGGAAGATCTGCTGGCCTATCTGGAAGCCCGCGACATTCCCTGCAAGGCGACTCTGAAGAAGATCTACAGCCGTGATGCCAACGCCTGGCACATCTCCACCGAGGGTGGCGAGCTCGAGAGCACCTGGAACGAGCCGTCCGAAGCGGTCTGGCAGTGGACCGTCTCTGCCGAGCAGGCACCGAACGAGCCGGAATACGTCAAGCTGACCGTCGCCAAAGGCGAAGTGGTTGCCGTGGACGACCAGCCGCTGAGCCCGCACCAGATCCTGACCACCCTGAACGAGCGTGCCGGCAAGCACGGCGTGGGCCGGATCGACATCACCGAAAACCGCATGGTGGGCATGAAGTCCCGTGGCTGCTACGAAACTCCGGGCGGCACCGTCATGGTGGCGGCACTGCGCGCGGTGGAAGAGCTGGTACTGGACAGACCGACTCGCGCCTGGCGGGAAAAGCTGGGTGCCGAGTTCTCTCACCTGGTCTATGACGGTCGCTGGTTCACTCCGCTGTGCAAGGCCATCGTCGCCTCCGCCAATGCCATCGCCGAGGATCTCGACGGTGAAGTCATTCTGAAGATGTACAAGGGTCAGGTCACTGCGGTGCAGAAGAAGTCGCCGAACAGCCTCTACTCCGAAGACTTCGCCACCTTCGGTGCCGATGAAGTGTATGACCAGAGCCATGCAGAAGGCTTTATCCGTCTCTACACCCTGGCCAGCCGGATCCGCGCCATGAAGGAGCAGCATCAGGCGATCGGCGGTGACCATACCCACGGCTAAGCTGACGCCAATCCGTTGATACTGGTGAGGGGGCATGGCCCCCTCTTTTATCAGCCCTCCCATATGGTGGGGTGTGAGCAGAGCGGCAGCGCCTCGGCCGCTTCTGTGAGATAACAGGCTCGCAGAAAAACAGGGCACGATTTCAAGCTCGACGGCGCCAGACGCCGCCGACAACGCATTCAAGGAGAGCAGTATGGCACTTTGGGGTGGACGCTTCAGTCAGGGAGCCGATAGCCGGTTCAAGCAGTTCAACGATTCGCTGCGGTTCGATTACCGGCTGGCGGAGCAGGATATCCAGGGCTCCATGGCCTGGGCCAAGGCGCTGGTGAAAGTGGGCGTATTGACCGCCGACGAGCAAGGAAAGCTGCAACAGGCGATGGAAGTGCTGCTCGCCTCGGTGCAGCAGGATCCCCACCAGATCCTCAATTCCGATGCCGAAGATATTCACTCCTGGGTCGAAAGTCAGCTCATCGCCGCCGTCGGCGATCTTGGCAAGAAGCTGCACACCGGCCGCTCGCGCAACGATCAGGTCGCCACCGACCTGAAACTCTGGTGCAAGGCGCAAGGGGAGCTGCTGCTCGGTTCCATCAGTGCCCTGCAAGCCGGGCTGGTCGCCTCTGCACGTGCCAATCAGGCTGCCGTGCTGCCGGGCTACACCCATTTGCAGCGCGCCCAGCCCGTTACCTTCGCCCACTGGGCGCTGGCCTATGTGGAGATGCTGGAGCGGGACTATTCCCGTCTGCAGGATGCTTTGAAACGGCTAGACACCAGCCCGCTCGGCTGCGGCGCCCTGGCGGGTACCGCCTATGCCATCGACCGTGAAGCGCTGGCGCTGGACATGGGCTTTGGCGGCGCGACCCGCAACAGCCTGGATTCGGTGTCGGACAGGGATCACGTGGTGGAACTGATGCACGTGGCGTCCCTCTCCATGACCCACCTGTCGCGCTTTGCCGAAGACCTCATCTTCTACAACACCGGCGAGGCGGGCTTTGTCGAGCTCTCCGATGCGGTCACCTCGGGTTCCTCCCTGATGCCGCAGAAGAAGAACCCGGATGCGCTTGAGCTCATTCGTGGCAAGACAGGGCGGGTGGTTGGCGCCCAGATGGGCATGCTGATGAGCCTGAAGGCGCTGCCGCTGGCCTACAACAAGGACATGCAGGAAGACAAGGAAGGGCTGTTCGATGCCCTCGACACCTGGCACGACTGCCTCGACATGGCTGCGTTGGTGCTGATCGACCTGAAGGTGAACGTCGAGCGCACCAAGGCGGCGGCCCAGGGTGGCTATGCCAATGCCACCGAGCTGGCGGACTATCTGGTGGCCAAGGGCATTCCTTTCCGTGAGGCGCACCATATCGTCGGCGAGACAGTGGTTTATGCGCTTGAGGTGAAAAAGCCGCTGGAAGATCTCTCGCTGCCCGAGTTCCAGCGCTTCAGTCCCGTTATCGGCGAGGATGTCTATCCCAACCTGGAGCTGGAAGCGACGCTGGCCAAGCGAGTCGCCAAGGGTGGCGTCGCCCGCGAGCTGGTGGATGCGGCCCTCACCGCTGCCGAACAGTGGCTGGTCAAGCGGGCGGGTTAACCCCACCGGCTTGTCATTCGAAGAAGAAAGCAAAACGGCAACCCCAGGGGTCGCCGTTTTTTGTTTGCCTGATGATGAATAAAGGGGAGGGAGATTGCCTGCCCAGATGCCAGGAAAAAGAGACCGTATCTTCAGCTCTGGTGCGTGGCATGGGCCCGCTGCACGGCCTGGGTGAGCAGGCTTTGCAACTGGCGTTCGGCCTCACCGGATCCATGGCCTGCTCCCAGCAGTACGACCCCCAGCGTGCCCGGCGACGGCAGCACATCGGCCAACGGGGAGAGAGACGCCGGCATACCGATGGCAGAGCGCACTGTGATCCCGAGCCCTGCCTGCAAGGCCGCCCAGATCCCGCCCAGGCTCTGGCTGGTGAAGGCGATGCGCCACGGGATACCTGCATCGTCCAGAGCCTTGAGGGCTCGTGAACGCATCAGGCAGGGGGCATCGAAGAGCACCAGGGGCAAGGGCTCTCCGCGTGCCAGCAGGGGCGCCGGATCCCAGTTCGGGTGAGCAATCCATTGGAGTGTCACCAAGTCGATGAGATGGGCGTCCATCCTCTCTTCCGGGTGCTGCCAGGCCAGGGCCATGTCGAGGGTTCCCTCCCTGATCCCTTTCATCAGCTGTGCATTGCGATCGATGCGCGTCGTCATGCGAAGCGCGGGGTGCTGACGACAGAGGGGGCCCAGCACGGCGGGCAGTAGGGATTCACCAAAGTCTTCCTGAACTCCCAGCCTGATCTCCCCTTGCAGCAGTTCCCCTTTCAGGGCAAGCACGGCTTCGTCATTGAGCTCCAGCAGCCGTTTGGCATATCCCAGCAGTCGTTCGCCACTGGCCGTCGGGACCAGGTGGCGACCCCTTTTCATGACCAGTTCGGTACCGCATTGCTGTTCGAGTTTTTTCAACTGGGCGCTGACCGCCGAGGTGGAACGGCACAGCCGCTGCGCCGCCAGCGCAAAGCTGCCACAGTCCAGCCCAAGGACATAACTGCGCAGAGCATCGAGATCCAGGTTCAGGGGAAGGGGTTGCATGATAGTCCTGATAATCGGGATTGTTTGTCTTGAACGTTTTGATTTTTAAAATTGTAGCAGTGATAGAGAGTGGCTTCACCAACCAAGGAGATTGCCATGACCCATCCTGTTCTTGATCGTGACGACCTGGCGCGGGCAGCGCCGAGATTGTCCCAGCTGGCGGAAGAGACGCTGTTTGGCGATATCTGGCAGCGGCCCGCATTATCTGCGCGCGAACGCAGCCTGATCACCCTGGCCATACTGGCATCGCTGGGCCGGGTGCAACAGCTGCCGTGGCACATAGCGTTTGCCCAGCAAAACGGCCTGACACGGGAGCAGCTGGAGGAGCTGTTCACCCATCTCGCTTTCTACGCCGGATTGCCTGCGGCGGTCACCGCCGTGAGCTACCTGCCCAGCCGTGAGGATCCACACCCATGCCGCTGACCCGTATCACTCTGCGCGAGGGGATGAGTGACGCGCGCCTGCAACAGCTCTCAGACCTCTATCATGAGACCCTGGTGGAGGTGTTTGATGTACCGCGGGAGGACAAATTCCAGATCCTGGAGGCTTTGCCAGCCAAGGCGCTTGTTTATCATCCCCACTATCAGACCGGCCAGCGGGACGGAGACTTCATCCTCTTCCAGATCCTGGCGGGGAGGCCGCGCAGCACTGAGGTCAAGCAGCGGCTCTATGAGCGGCTTGCCGAGCGTCTGCACGCAGACATGGACATTCACCCCGACAACCTCATGGTGGTCATTCAGCTGAATGGCAGCGAGGAGTGGAGTTTCGGACGGGGTCTGATGTTTCGGCAGGGGGTGATCTTATGATCGCCATGCATTACAGATTCACCCTGCCGGCGGATTACGACATGGGGCTTATCGAAGAGCGTATCGCCAACAATGGCACCAAACTCGACGGCTTCCCCGGCTTGCTGTTCAAGGCCTATCTCTATGGCCGCCATGACGAGGCCGCGCTGCCATGCAGGGAGAATCGCTATGCCCCCTTCTATGTGTGGGAAAGCGTCGAGGCGATGAACAGTTTCCTTGTCAGCGAGGGCTTCGCGGCGCTCACCAGGCACTTTGGCTGGCCCCATATCGAGACCTGGCATCTGCTGTCAGCCCCGCAGATGGAGGCGCTTGACCAGGCCAGGGTGGCCATCTTGCGGCGCACCCGCATTGCGCCGCATTGCAGCCTGGCCGAGCTGCACACCGGGGCCATGCTGAGCGGATGGGATGTTTCCCGTTGGCAATGGTTGGAGGTGGATTTCCTGCCGTCGCTGCCGCCGACGATACCGGCAGGGGCCGACGTCTATCACATTGGTTATCTCGCCAAAGGCGTTCCAGCCTGAGTGGGTGACGACGACATGAGGGGGATCCATGTCCTCACTCGTCATTTCACCTGCATGCGGCGTTAAACCTGGTTTGCACTGAAGTGCTGGTGTTTGGCGCTTGATGGTCGTTGCCAGCCGCATACGATCAAGGTTCTCGTAGGATATCGGCAGGCAGATTCGAGATGACTGCGCTCGCCTAGCGGGGCATGATCTCGAGGCATTGCGTACGGACACACCACCCCGGATAAAGGAGCCTGCATGTATCTGCCATCCCATTTCGAAACGCCCGACCTCGCGTCGCTGCATCAACTGATCCTGGCCCATCCGCTGGGGGCCCTGATCACCCACGGTGAGCGGGGGCTGGATTCGAACCATCTGCCGTTCGAGCTGGATGCCGGGAGTGGGGAGCAGGGCGTATTGCGCGCCCATGTCGCCCGCAACAACCCGCTCTGGCAGGAGGCCAGCAATGGCGACGAGGTGTTGGTGATCTTCAAGGCTGCAGATGCCTATATCTCCCCCAGCTGGTATCCGAGCAAGCAAGTGCATCACCAGCAGGTGCCGACCTGGAATTACAGCGTGGTACACGCCCACGGCCGAATTCGTATCCACGATGATGCGCGCTTCGTTCGCCGTCTGCTGGCGAACCTGACCCGCACTCATGAGGCCATCGAGTCTGCCCCCTGGAAGATGGCGGATGCGCCGAGGGAATATATTGAGGCCATGGTGCAGGCTGTTGTTGGTATCGAAATCGAGATAACCGAGCTGGTCGGCAAGTTCAAACTGAGTCAAAACAAGGCGGAGGCGGATCGTCAGGGCGCGGCAGACACCTTGCAAGCGCGCGGGCAGGTAGAGATGGCAGAGTCTATGTTGAGCCCACCACAGTCGCTACCACAGCAATAGATTATCCCGTCTGGTCTCAATAAAAACGGCAACCCCCGAGGTTGCCGTTTTTATGTATTTATTTTCAATCAGGCACTGGCATTGAGCAGCTTGCCTACCCCTTCGCCCTTGCCATTGGGCAGGGTCTGCTTGAAGGCGCTTAGCAGTTGATCCAGATTGAGGTTGCTGCTGCCCAGTGTGCCCTTGAGGGTATCGAGTCTGCTTTGCAGGGCATCCAAGCGGGTGCTCTGGGTGCCGTTGGCGAGCTGGTTGCGGGCTGTGTCTATGGCCTCGGTCAGAGAGTGGCCATTGTTTTCCTGACCCAGGGTCTGCATCAGTTCGCTCATAAACTGGTTGATGGCGGGGCGGTTCTGCTCGCTGTCGGCATCCTTGACCCCCAGCCGCTGGAACAGGCTCTGGACTGTGGGGGGCAGGCGTTCTTCCTGTACCGGCTCAGGTTCGGGCTGGGCTTTGGCGTTGCTGCTCAGCAGATAGCTGCCCAGCTTGAGGGCTATCGAGGCGATGGGAAGCAGGGTGCTGATCATGATGTCACTCTCCGGTACGGCTGATGACAATGACAGAGCAGGGATTGAGCCAGCTTGGCGAAAAATTCAGCAATCTAAGACAGGGTCCTGATCCTGCTGTGAATTTAGTTTTTGGGGCTATATGGGGGAGAGGAAGGATTGCGGGAGAAGCGGCAAACCCTTGCAGCGCCAGGCTGGCCGGTTTGCCGCCGAGGTCGCCGGATCAGAGGTCCTTGAAGGGGCGATGCTTCTCCTCTTCGATGACGATGGCTTCCAGGTTGGCAATACGCTCCTGCAATTTGTTGATGATTACATCCTGCTTGCCGAGGCGGTCAGTGATGCGGGCATCTCCCAGCTGGTAGCGGGCACGTTTGGTGAGATAGCCGAACAGCATGCTGATAAAGACGATCAGGACTATGCCTGTCCACATGGTCATGAGTGACTCCTTGTCGATAAATATGCGAGAAATGGCCCTGTTGTCTCATACCCGGTGAGGGGCCGCAATGCCCGCTCTGGTGGTGAGCATGAGCCCTGTGATACCCGGGCTTATGCCATCAGTTGCCAGGAACTGGATGCCAGCCATGTTTGTCGTGGTAGCGGGTCTTGTCCCCTCAGGCCCCCTGCCAGAGGGGGCGTCCCAGCCAGAGTCCCCACAGGGTGAGGTGCAGCAGCACGATAAACCAGAACACCAGCCGGTAGCTGCCCTTCTGGGTCTTGTGGCGCAGCCAGTGACGGGCGACCAGCGCCCCGGGCCAGCCACCGCACAGCTCCAGCAGATGAAGGCGAGATTCGGGGATGCGCCAGCCGCCGCGAATGGCCTGCCGCTTGTCGTGGGCGTAGGCCAGTACCGTCAGCAGGCTCATGGTGGTGAGGATGGCGAGCGGCCACCAGTTGGCGTCAACAAGGCCAAGCCAGGCGGTCCAGAGCAGGGGAAACAGGGCGAGCCAGATCACAGTGCCAGCTCCCAGCCACGGGGGGCGTCAGGGCTCAGACTGCGGATCACGCGAGCGGGGTTGCCTACTGCCACCGAGTCGGCGGGGATGTCGCGAGTGACCACGGCGCCAGCCCCTATGATGGAACGCGCCCCTATGGTGACACCGGGGCAGATGATGGCGCCGCCGCCAATCCAGCAGTCATCGCCTATGTGTACCGGCTGGTTGTAAGCGGTCCAGTTGCGGCGTTCCAGGTAATCCATGCTGTGGGTGGCCGTGTAGATCTGCACGTTGGGGGCCAGCAGCACATGGCTGCCGATATGCACTTCACCCACGTCGAGAATGGTGACGTTGAAGTTGAAGAAGGTCTGCTCGCCTATGTGGATATTGCGGCCAAATTCACAGGTGAAAGGAGTGCTTATCCAGCTGGAGGCGGGACAGTGGCCGAACAGCTCGCCGCACAGGCGCTGGCGCAGGGGGTGATCCCCGGCGGATGATGCATTGAGTTGTGCCAGCAGCGCCTGACCCCGGATCCTGTCATCCGCTATCTCCTCGCTCTGGCTATCCAGGGCGCCGCCCGCCAGTATCTTGTCCCAGTCGCTTGCCATGCTCGTCTCTCCTCATGTGCCAAGAGGAGCCAGTATACGCCACCCGTCTTGCAGCGTCAGGCTGTCACTTGCTGCAAGATCAGGCGCTTGGCCAGATGAGCGGCAGGACCAGCAGGGCAGAAACCAGATAGGGCAGCAGCACCATGAGTCCCAGCCGGCGCCCGCCAATACCCAGTGCCAACACGCCTTTCACCAGCGAGTTGACCAGCCCTGCCAGCAGTATGCCCCGGGCCGCGACCTCCAGCCCCAGCTCCTTGTGGGAGAGCTGGGAGAGCGACAGGGTAATGGCGTCCACGTCCGTGATCCCCGACACCAGTGCCAGCAGATAGACACCCGAGTCACCCACCCGGCTTTGCAACAGTGTTGCCATGAAACCTATCAGCGCCAGCAGCAGGCCGAACTTGATGGCGGTGGCGAGATCCAGCGGATTGCTGGTTCTGGGCTGCACTGGCCCGTCGGTCAGCGCTTCCCGCTGGCGCCAGAACCAGAATGCAAAGCCGTAGACAATGACTGCCAGCAGCAGCAGGGGAGCTGCGAGGCGCATCGCCAGCTCCTTGTGGATCAGCAATACTAGCACCAGCAGCCGCACCCACATGGTGGCCCCCGCCAACAGTATGCCGGTGGCCAGCAGCCGCTCCAGCCCGCCCTGTTCCTTGTTGAGGCGGGCAAACTGCAAGGTGAGAGCGGTAGAGGAGGCGAGCCCCGCCAGCATGCTGGTGAGCACCAGCCCGGCGCGGGTGCCGAGCAGACGCACCGCGAAGTGGCCACAAAACGAGATGCCGGCGATCACCACTACCATCAGCCAGATCTTGAAGGGGTTGAAGGCATCGAGGGGCCCCATCTCCTCGTTGGGCAGCACCGGCAGCAGCACCAGGGAGATAAGCAGAAAGCGCAGTGTGGCGTGGAATTCGGTCTCGCTCAGAAACAGCATCCCTTGCTGGATCTTGCCCTTGAGCCCCATCAAGAGGGCGGCCAGCACGGCGCAGGCCACCGCTTCGCTCGGGCTGAGCAGCACGGACATCAGCCCCAGCAGATAAGTGAGCAGCATGGCCACCGAGCTGGTGAGGCCGAACTCCCCCTGCCAGCGCTGGGCCAGCCAGACCGAGAGGCCGCAGCCGATCACCACCGCCAGCAGGCCGAGCAGCGGCAGCCAGGGGCCCAGAGTCGGCAGCAGCAGGGCGCAGACGCCGCCGAGCAGGCCTATGAGGCCATAGGTTCGCATCCCGGCGATGCGCTGGTTGTCCCCCAGCTGGCGCACCTGCCAGCCACGCTCCAGTCCTATGATGAGGCCGATGGCCAGCGACACCAGGGCGCCATTGACGGGGTCTGCATTGATCCACATAACGACTTCCTTTTCGCTGTGTGATTGCCTTGAACCCATGATGGCACAGGCTGTACCGGGGCAGAGAGGCATGGCTCACAGAGTGTGCGAGTGTGGCCGTACGGCGGATTGATATGAGCAAAAGAGATAAGCAAAGCGTTATTTCTTGGTTCTCGGCATAACAAGCCCGCGGCATGCTGCATTCAACCCAAGGATATGGAGTATCACCATGAAACTACGAATGACAGCCCTGACCCTGCTCTCCCTGTTGGCCCTCGGTCAGGCCAATGCCGCCGAGATACGTCTGCTCAACGTCTCCTACGATCCGACCCGCGAGCTGTTCCAGGAGTACAACGCCGCCTTTGCCAAAGAGTGGAAAGCGAAGACGGGTGACGATGTGGTGGTGAGCCAGTCTCACGGTGGTTCCGGCAAGCAGGCGCGGGCCGTGGTGGATGGGCTGGAGGCGGATCTGGTGTCGCTGGCGCTGGCCTATGACGTCGATGCCATCGCCAAGGAGGGGCTTATCGCCGCCGACTGGCAGAGTCGCCTTGCCAACAACGCGTCCCCCTACACCTCCACCATCGTCTTCCTGGTGCGCAAGGACAATCCCAAGCAGATCAAGGATTGGGGCGATCTGGTGCGCAAGGATGTGGCCATCGTCACCCCCAACCCCAAGACCTCCGGCGGGGCGCGCTGGAACTACCTGGCGGCCTGGGGCTATGCCCTGAAGAAAAGCGGCAGTGAGGAGGGGGCCAAACAGTTCGTCGGCGATCTGTTCAAGAACGTCAAGGTGCTGGATTCAGGGGCCCGTGGTGCCACCACCAGCTTTATCGAGCGCGGTCTCGGCGATGTCTTGCTGGCGTGGGAAAACGAAGCCCTGCTGGTGCTGGGTCAGGCGGGCAACAGCGACAAGTTTGAACTAGTGGTGCCGTCGGTCTCCATCCTGGCGGAGCCTCCGGTGGCCGTGGTCGACAAGGTGGCCAGGAAGCATGGCACCGAGGCTGTCGCCAAGGGGTACCTTGAGTATCTCTACTCTGACGAGGGGCAGCGCATCATCGCCAAGTACCACTACCGCCCCAGCAATCCGGCGATCCAGAAGGAGACGGCAGCCCAGTTCCCGCAACTGACCCTGTTTACCGTCAAGGATCTGGAAGGGGACTGGGACAAGGCCCAGCAGAAGCACTTCGCCCAAGGCGGGCTGTTTGACCAGATTTACCAGCCGGGCGGCTAAGGCCCCCTGCTTCCTTGTGGCATGTTCACCCCGCACTGGCCCCTGTGCCAGCTGATAGGAGCACCAAGATGAACAAGATCCTCCTGGTTCCCGGTCTGCACAACAGTGGGCCGGATCATTGGCAGAGCCGCTGGCATCAATATTTCCCCCACTGGCAGCGCATGGTTGGCCTGCCGTGGGACAAGCCGGACCTGACGGTCTGGAGCGCCAAGCTGGCGAGCAAGCTGCGCAGCCGGCGCGGCCGGGCCCATCTGGTGGCCCACTCCTTCGGCGCCCTGGCGGCCATCACGGCGGCGCGCCAGCAGCCTGACAAGGTGGCCTCGCTCTTTATCGTGGCGCCGGCGGATCCTGCCCATTTCGGCATAGTGGATGAGGCGCTGGCCGGTTCGCTCAAGGTATCGGCCCAGCTGATCGCCAGTCGCAACGATCCCTGGCTCAGTTTCGAGCGAGCCGAATACTGGAGTCGCCAGTGGCAGGTGCCGCTGTTCGATGCCGGTGAGGTGGGCCATATCAATGCCCAGTCCGGTCATGGGGAGTGGAGCCTGGGACTCAACCTGCTCGGCACCCTCTATCGCCGGGCCGAGATGGTGGTCGAGCCTGCGCCTGCTGTGTGGGAGCGACGCACGGCCCTCAGTTTTCGGTGAAAGTGTTGCCAATACCCGTTCAATTTGCAGAGAAGGAGAGAGAGCACCCGACATGACAACAGCCTGATTTTGATTGCTTGGTACATTGCACGACGCTCCATTTTTTAGGTCTTTTATTTATATAAAAGACCTTTTTTTCATTTTATGGCGCTAAAAACCAGTGCCGCCCTGGTTAGATAAAAAAGTGCTTAGCAAAGGCGTTATTGGTGTTTGTTGTCTCAAACAGGCGTGCGCAGAATCGCTGTATCGAATGTTTTTCATAACAAACGGAAGCGTTATGCGATTTGGTTCTTACTCCGTCTTGCCAGGCTTTGGTCCGACCCTTGGCTTCAGCCTGCTCTATCTCGGTATCCTGGTACTGCTGCCGCTCTCGGCGCTGGTGTTGTTCGCGGTGAACAATCTTACTGCGGGGGAATTCTGGCAGGTGATCGGCTCACCCCGGGTGCTTGCCTCCTTTCGCCTGAGTTTCGGTGCCGCTTTCATCGCGGCGCTGCTGAACAGCCTGTTTGGCCTGATCCTCGCCTGGGTACTGGTGCGTTACAGCTTCCCCGGTCGCCGGCTGGTGGATGCGCTGATCGATCTGCCGTTCGCCATGCCTACCGCCGTCTCCGGTATTGCCCTGTGCGCCATCTTCGCCCCCAACGGCTGGATCGGGCAGTGGGTCGCCCCACTGGGCATAGAGCTTGCCTACAACCCCATCGGCGTGGTGATTGCCCTCACCTTCATCGGGTTGCCTTTCGTGGTCCGCACCCTGCAGCCAGTGCTGCGGGAGGCAGAGACGGAACAGGAAGAGGCCGCCGCCAGCCTGGGGGCTGACCGCTGGCAAACCTTTTTGCGCGTGCTGTGGCCAACCCTGATCCCGGCACTGCTCACAGGTTTTGCCCTGGCGTTTGCCCGTGGCGTGGGGGAGTACGGCTCCGTCATCTTTATCGCCGGCAACCTGCCCATGGTTTCCGAAATTGCCCCCCTGATGATCATGAGTCATCTGGAGGAGTACGACTATGCAGGTGCTTCTGCCATCGCCGTGGTCATGCTGCTGGTCTCATTTATTTTGTTATTGCTCATCAACAAGTTGCAGGCCTGGAGCTGGGCACGCATAGGAGGGACTCGCGTATGAGCGCATCCAACTCGACACTGGATCTGGTCCAGGGTGTGGCGCCAGCCCCGCTGGCCCGCCACCCTTCCGTCACTCGTGAGCCAGTCTGGGTCAAATGGCTGCTCATTGCCCTTGGACTGGGCTGGTTTGCCGCTCTGCTGCTGTTGCCGCTGGCCACCGTCTTCATTCAGGCGCTGAGCCCGGGCCTCACCTTCTTCTGGCACGCCATCAGCGAGCCGGATGCCCTGAGCGCCCTGGGCTTGACCGCCCTGGTCACGCTTTGCGCCGTGCCCCTCAACCTGCTGTTCGGGCTGGCGGCGGCCTGGGCCATAGCCCGCTTCCGCTTCCCCGGTCGGCAGCTGCTCATCACCCTCATCGACCTGCCGTTCTCTGTCTCGCCGGTGATCGCCGGGCTCATGCTGGTGCTGCTGTTCGGCAGTCGCGGCTGGTTTGGCGACTGGCTGAGCGAGCACGACATCAAGGTCATCTTCGCCACCCCGGGCATCATTCTGGCCACCACCTTCATTACTGTGCCCTTCGTGGTGCGCGAGCTGCTGCCCCAGATGGAGGCCCGTGGCCCGGAAGAGGAGGAGGCGGCCATCATGCTGGGGGCGAGCGGTTTGCAAATGTTCTGGCGAGTGACCCTGCCCGGCATCCGCTGGAGCCTGATGTATGGCCTGCTGCTCTGTACCGCCCGTGCTGTGGGGGAGTTTGGGGCCGTGTCGGTGGTCTCCGGCCATATTCGCGGCCAGACCAATACCCTGCCGCTGCATATCGAGATCCTCTACAACGAGTACCAGACCGGCGCCGCCTTCGCGGTGGCAAGCCTGCTGGCGCTGTTCGGGATCTTCACCCTGCTGGGCGAAACCCTGCTGGCCCGGCTACGTGGGCAGCCTGACAAGCCCCACTGATATTGCGAGAGAGGCCCGGCTGCGCGACCTGCCGGGCCCCATACCCCATTGATCTCGATATAACGATTATTGAAAAGAGGCATCTATGAGCATTCAGGTTCAAGGGCTCAACAAGCATTTCAATCAGTACGCGGCGCTGGCCGACATCAACCTCGACTTTCACGATGGCGAGCTGGTGGCGCTGCTGGGGCCCTCCGGCTGTGGCAAAACCACCTTGCTGCGCATCATAGCCGGGCTGGAGCAGGCCGACGCTGGCCACGTCATCATCCGCGGTGAGCATGCAACCGACCTTGATGTGCGTGAGCGCAACGTGGGTTTCGTGTTCCAGCACTACGCCCTGTTTCGCCACATGACGGTGTTCGAGAACGTGGCATTTGGCTTGCGGGTCAAGCCGAGGTCAGAGCGTCCCACCGAGGCGGTCATCCGCGCCCGGGTCAAGGAGCTGCTGGATCTGGTGCAGCTCAGCCATGTGGCCGATCGCCACCCGACCCAGCTCTCCGGCGGTCAGCGCCAGCGGGTCGCCCTGGCCCGCGCCCTGGCAGTGCAACCCAAGGTGTTGCTGCTGGATGAGCCCTTCGGTGCCCTCGATGCCCAGGTACGCAAGGAGCTGCGCCGCTGGTTGCGCGAACTGCATGACGAGTTGCATGTCACCAGCCTGTTCGTGACCCACGATCAGGAGGAGGCGCTGGAGGTGGCGGATCGGGTGGTGCTGATGAACGCCGGCCGGGTCGAGCAGATAGGCACACCGGCCGAGGTCTATGACCAGCCCGCCAGTGCCTTTGTGCACAGCTTTCTCGGCAGCGTGAACCTGTTTCGCGGTCGGGTGGCAGGTCAGGGGCTTGGCATTGGCGAACAGTGGCTGGGAGGGCCCATCAGTTCCCATCTGGCGGAGGGCAGTGCAGCCATCGCCTATGTGCGTCCCCACGAGCTGGAGATAGTGCCTGCGGATGCCTGCGGGGGGATCCGCGCCACCATCACCCGACTGCTGCCCATGGGGCCCCGTATCCGAGTGGAGTTGCGTGGCATTGGGGATACAAACGGTGCACACTTCGAGGCCGAATTGAGCAAAGAGGCGGCCAGGGCATTTGCCCCGGGGCAGGGGGTGCGGCTGGTGGCCAGGCAGGCCCAGCTTTATCCGGACTACCAGATTTGATGGCCAGGGTTTGCATCCAGGCGAGAGCGACTCGCCGCCACCCTTGCCAACCGACAGGATCAGGGCGTGACCCTCTTATCGCGATAACCGTATCAGGCTTGCAGTCCGGCACAGGGTCGGGCTGGCAATAACAAAAACGGCGGCGGGACCAACCCGACCGGCCAGTCAGCGCAGGAGGCGATGGCGTGAATTTTCAGCAGTTACGCATTATACGGGAGGCGGCGCGGCGGGATTACAACCTGACCGAGGTGGCCAATGCCCTGTTTACCTCCCAGTCCGGGGTCAGCCGCCATATTCGCGAGCTGGAGGAGGAGCTGGGGATAGAGCTGTTCATCCGCTACGGCAAGCGGCTGCTCGGCATGACGGAGCCGGGCAAGGAGTTGCTGGTGATCGCCGAGCGCATCCTCAATGACGCCAACAATATCCGCAAACTGGCCAGCACCTTTGCCAACCGCGAGTCCGGCAGGCTGCTGGTGGCAACCACTCACACCCAGGCCCGTTACGCCCTGCCGCGGGTGGTAAAGGCGTTTCGCGAACAGTTCCCGCTGGTGCAACTGGAGCTGCGTCAGGGCAGCCCTGAGGAGATAGTGCGGCTGGTGCAGACCGGCGAGGTGGATATCGGCATCAGCAGCGAGCGGCTCGACAAGAGCGAAGGGGTGGTGGCGTTTCCCTACTACCGCTGGCACCACAACATAGTGGTGCCCGAGCAGCACCCCCTCACCGCCGAGCGGGAGCTGACACTGGCGGCGCTGGCACACTGGCCCATCATCACCTATCAGGCCGGCTTGACCGGACGGGCGCGGGTGGATGAGGCGTTTGCCGAAGCGGGGATCACGCCGCAGATACTGCTGACTGCCCAGGATTCGGACGTCATCAAGACCTATGTCGAGCTGGAGATGGGGGTCGGCATATTGGCGGACATGGCATTCGATACCCAGCGCGACAGGGGGCTGGTGCAGCTTGACGGCAGCCGTCTTTTTGCGCCACACACCGCCTGGATCGGGCTCAAGCAGGGGCAGTTCCAGCACAACTTCGCCTGGCAATTTATCCAGCTCTGCAATCCGGAGCTGGCGCTGGCAGACATTCAGGCCCGCGCCATGGGCGGTGAGCCTGTCATCGACTACCAGATCTGAACCTTGCCAGACGATGTGAAACGGGGAGCCAGTGGCTCCCCGTTTTGTTGGCGGCGAGGGCGCGCAGGCCAGTGACACACATGGCGGTCACCAAGGGCCTCATATGAATTTTTTCGCTTAGGTTTGCCGCTTTACTTCGTTTGTTATCACGCACTTTGGTTACAGGATGGAACAAGTGACTGACAACAGCCGACATATTCAGGATAAAGCATGCCGTACAGCTACCTATCACATCTGCGTTGCAGCAAGACCGGCGATATCCATGATGCCGATCAGCCCCAGCAACTGAGCCAGGTGGGGGCCCCCCTGCTAGCCAGCTACGATCTCGAGGCCCTGAAGAAGGTTTGGCATCCGGCCGCTCTGCTAGGACGTCCTGCCACCCTGTGGCGTTATCACGAGCTGCTGCCGGTGCGTGACCCCGCCCAGGTGGTGACACTGGGGGAAGGACTGACACCCTTGTTGCCCTTGCGCGCACTGGGCAAGCAGGTCGGCATTCCGGATCTCTGGATGAAGGATGAGAGCATCATCCCCACCGGATCCTTCAAGGCCCGTGGCGCAGCCGTTGGCATTTCCCGTGCTCGTGAACTCGGTGTCACCCATTTTGCCATGCCCACCAACGGCAATGCTGGAGCCGCATGGGCTCTTTATGGTGCCCGTACCGGCCTGCGCAGCACCATAGTCATGCCACAGGAAGCCCCGGCCATTACCCGCTTGGAGACATCCCTGGCGGGTGCGCGTCTTTATCTGGTGGATGGCCTCATCAGCGATGCGGGCCGCCAAGTCGCTCAGGCTGTGGTGGATCAATCCCTGTTTGATGCCTCTACCCTGAAGGAGCCCTATCGGATCGAAGGCAAGAAGACAATGGGGCTGGAGATCGCCGAACAGCTGGGTTGGAAGTTGCCAGATGTAATCATCTACCCCACAGGCGGCGGGGTCGGCCTCATCGGCATCTACAAGGCGCTCCGTGAGTTGCAGGAATTGGGCTGGGTTAAAGGGGACCTGCCCCGACTGGTGGCGGTGCAGGCCAGTGGTTGCGCACCCATAGTGCAGGCCTGGCAGCAAGGTGCCAGCGAGTCGAGCTTCTGGCCGGATTCCCAGACCCTGGCCTTCGGCATCAATGTGCCCAAGGCGCTGGGAGATTTTCTGGTGCTCGATGCGCTCTATCGTACCAATGGTTGTGCCATCGCTGTGGATGACAGGGCGATTAAGGCAGAGATCCGCCAACTTGCGTCCCTGGAGGGGAGCTTTGTCTGCCCGGAAGGGGCTGCGGCTTTCGCCGCCGCCCGCCAACTGCGGGAGAGTGGCTGGATCAAGGGGGGTGAGCAGGTCGTCGTGCTCAATACGGGGGCTGGGATCAAGTACCCGGATGCAATCACTGTGTTGCCCCAGCGACTACGCCGTGACGGGAGGATACCGGCATGACGTTCGACTGGTCTTTTATCCTCGGCACCCTGCCCGCGTTCGGCAAGGCGGTCTGGGTCACACTGCAACTGGGCGCCATGGTGATCTTTACGTCGCTGGGGGTGGCCCTGCTCAACGTGGCCCTGCTGAGCTTGCAAAAGCCACTGCTCGCCGCGTTCATCCGCGGCTATGTGGAGCTGGCCCGCAACACACCGCTGCTGATCCAGCTGTTCTTTCTCTACTTCGGGCTGCCGGCGCTGGGGCTATCGCTGTCAGGTTTTGCCACTGCGGTGATCGCCATGACCTTCCTCGGTGGCGGCTATCTGACCGAGGCGCTGAGAGCAGGTATCCAGGCCGTGCCCACCAGCCAGCTGGAAGCGGGCCGGGCCATTGGCCTCTCCCGCTGGCAACTGCTGCGCCATGTGCAACTGCCCCAGGCCTGGCTTGCCAGCCTGCCGGCGCTGTTTGCCAACTTCATCTTCCTGCTCAAGGAGACGACAGTGGCCTCGGCGGTGGCGGTGCCCGAGCTGCTCTACACCACCAAGAACTACATAGCCCTCTACTACAAGACCTACGAGATGCTGGCTGTGCTGACCCTGATGTGCGTGCTGATCTTCTTGCCGTTATCACTGGCCCTGCGGGCTCTGGAAAGGAGGCTGCAACATGGTCAGTTCGGTCACTGAGTCACTTGAGCAAGCATGGCTCCTGATGAGCGAGCGGAGCGCCCTGTCATCGTCGTCACTGGCCCTGCAAGCCGTAGAAAGGAGGGTTCAATATGGTCAGTTCGGTCACTGAGTCACTTGAGCAAGCATGGCTCCTGATGAGCGAGCGGAGCGCCCTGTCATCGTCGTCACCGGCCCTGCGAGCCGTAGAAAGGAGGGTTCAATATGGTCAGTTCGGTCACTGAGTTGCTGGGCCAAGCCCTGCCGCTGCTGGCAATTGGCGCGGGTCAGACCCTTGCCATCTCCCTGCTCGCCATCCTGTTTGCAACCCTCGGCGGTGTCGCTTACGGCGTGCTGGCGCAACAGGGCGGACGACTGACTCTGGGCTCGCTGCGGGTTTATCTGGAGCTGTTTAGGGTGGTGCCCGTGCTGGTGTGGCTCTACCTCTTCTTCTTCGGGTTGCCGATCTTCTTCGGCCTCGATATTCCGGCCTTCTGGTGCGCAGTGCTGGTACTCGCCCTTTGGGGCGCCAGCGAGGTGGGGGAAGTGGTGCGCGGCGGCCTGGGATCCTTGGCCCGTGGTCAGCAGGAGGCTGGGTTGGCGCTCGGACTCTCGACCTGGCAGCTCTATCGCCATGTGTTGTTGCCCCAGGCGCTGCAGCGGCTGACGCCGCCGACCATCAACATTTACACCCGCATCATCAAGACCAGCTCGCTGGCGGTGCTGATCGGGGTGGTGGAGGTGATCAAGGTGGGCCAGCAGATCATAGAGCGCACCTATGCTTCCGTGCTCATCTACGGCTTGCTGTTTATGTTCTTCTTTCTGGTCTGCTATCCGCTCTCGCTGGCCTCGCGCCGGCTGGAGCAAAAATGGGGTAATGCGGTATGACACCTCTGCTTGAACTTGAGCTCGTCAGCAAACAATTCGGCCCAAACCGGGTGCTGGACAAGGTTAGCCTCAGCGTGCGCGCCGGTGAGGTGATCGTCATCCTGGGGCCAAGCGGCTGCGGCAAGAGCACACTGCTGCGCACCCTCAACGGGCTCGAGCCGATTCAGGGCGGTGAGATCCGCTTCGACGGCGTGCTGCTGGATGGTGCCACCGACTGGCAGCGGGTGCGCCAGCGTATCGGCATGGTGTTCCAGAGCTATCACCTCTTCCCCAACCTGACTGTGCTGGAGAACGTGCTGCTAGGCCCCCTTCAGGTGCAAAAACGGGAGCGGCAGGAGGCCCTGCTGCAGGCGGAGCAGCTGTTGACCCGCATCGGTCTGTGGGAGAAGCGCCACGCCTATCCGCACGAGCTCTCCGGCGGCCAGCAGCAACGCATCGCCATAGTGCGGGCTCTGTGCATGAACCCCCAGGTGATGCTGTTTGACGAGGTGACCGCCGCCCTCGACCCCGAAATGGTGCAGGAGGTGCTGGAAGTGTTGCGGGATCTCGCCGGCAGCGGCATGACACTGCTTATCGTCACCCACGAGATGGCGTTCGCCCGGGCGGTGGCGGATCGCATCGTCTTCATGGATGGCGGCCACATTCTGGAGCAGGCCGCCCCCCGCGTCTTTTTCGACAACCCCAGGAGCCAGCGTGCGCGCCAGTTCCTCGCCAAGTTTTCTTATACAGATGTCATCAAACGAAAGGAGTCAGCATGAAAAAAATCACCTCGGTTCTGTTCAGTGCCCTGATCGGCCTGGGCCTTGCCAGCGGCGCAGCCCATGCGGCGGACGGTTCCCTCGACAAGATCAAGGCGCGCGACAAGCTCATCGTCGGCGTCTTCACCGACAAGCCCCCCTTCGGCTACGTGGATGAGAAGGGGAACTACGTGGGCTTCGATACCGATCTCGGTCGCCGTTTCGCCAAGGATCTGCTGGGAGATGAGAACAAGGTCGAGTTCGTGGCGGTGGAGCCCGCCAGCCGCATCCCCTTCCTGCAGAGCGACAAGGTGGATCTGATCCTCGCCAACATGACGGTGACGCCGGAGCGGCGCGAGGTGGTGGATTTCACCAACCCGAACCTGCGAGTGGCGGTACAGGTGCTGGTGCCGGAAGGGAGCCCGGCCAAGGGATTAGGCGATCTGGCGGACAAGACCCTGATTGTCACTACTGGCACCACGGCCGACATCTGGCTGACCCGCAATCATCCAGATTGGAAGGTGCTCAAGTTCGAGAAGAATACCGAATCCCTGCAGGCGCTGGCTCAGGGCCGTGGTGATGCCTACGCCCAGGACAATCTGGTGCTGTTCAGCTGGGCCAAGGAGAATCCGGGCTACCGGGTGCTGCCCGAGAAGCTGGGGGCGGAAGACCCAATCGCGCCAGCGGTGAAGAAGGGCAATATCGAGCTGCGTGACTGGGTCAACGAGCGCCTCGCCAAGCTGGGTGAAGAGAAGTACCTGCTCAAGCTCTACGACCAGTATGTGCGCGACAAGTTGAGCGCCGATACCGACCCCAACGACGTGATAGTGGAAGGGGGCAAGTGGCAGGGGTAATCCTGTTGAAAGAGTGAAAAGTGTGCTGAGAAAAGTGAAGTGTGTGAAGCGTGAAGTCCTGGTTCCGTTGGTCCGCAAACCGCAAGGTTTGACCTTTCAGGCGTCCCCGTTCGGGGGACGCTTTTTTTATTTGCCGCGCTTGTACGTATCCGTTCAGCGCAATCCAGGCATCCTGCCAGTTGGTGCCGATACCCGGCTTATTCGGGCTGGCGCTGGCAGAATCAAGGTCCGCTCTCGACTTTCAGAACTGGCTCAGTTCAACGCACTCCAGGCGTCCTGCCAGTTGGTGCCGATACCCGGCTTATTCGGGCTGGCGCTGGCAGACATTCAGGTCCGCTCTCGACTTTCAGAACTGGCTCAGTTCAGCGCAATCCAGGCGTCCTGCCAGTTGGTGCCAATACCCGGCTTATTCGGGCTGGCGCTGGCAGACATTCAGGTCCGCTCTCGACTTTCAGAACTGGCTCAGTTCAGCGCAATCCAGGCGTCCTGCCAGTTGGTGCCAATACCCGGCTCATACTGGGTGGCGCTGGCCGACCACTGGCTGCACCAGCCTCGGTAGGGGAAGGGCTTGCACTGATAGACCTTGCCGTTCTTGGGTTGCAACACCTTGGTGCCGTCCGTGTAGGAGGTCAGTCCCTGCGGGAAGGTGAACTGGTAGTCACCGCCACCTGCCGAGTCCTTGAGCATCAGGTCCAGGGTCTGCTGCAGGGCTTCGCCACCCGCCTTTGGCTTGGCCTCGATCACCAGTTGGTGGTGACCTGCGCTGAGCCCGGTGAGCGGCATGGTGAAGCTCTGGCTGCTGTCCTTGATGTCGGCGGCAGACTGGCCCCTGGCCACACCACCATGGTCATACAAGGTGTTGGTGACAGTCAGATCCCCCTGGGCAGTGATGGTGAAGTCGAGGGTCACCTTGCCGTCGTCGAGCAGGTATTCGCTCTCCAGACCGCTCACGCTGATGTCGTTGCCCACCGGCGGTTGCAGCTGTTCGAGCTGGATCTCGACCCGTTCCAGTGCGCTGCCTGCCTTGAGGTAGACGGGGTTCTGGCCGTAGACGGGGTTGAACTGATTGTCGGCGTTCTGCTGACCGGCGCGGATCTGGCTCTGCTCCGTATTGATCTTGCTGGCCAGGGCATGAGCCCAGTTGTTTTTCTGGCCCTGCTCCGTGGTGGTGATGGTCAACTCGGTTTGCAGATCGGGGCGCACGCCATTGGCGTCGAACACCAGAGCTCTGGCCTTGTCACCGGCCGCCAGATCGGTGGAGGGATAAATGGTGCCCCCCTGGCTCCAGCTCAAGGGGGGCTGAGTGCCTCCCTTGAAGTTGGCATCGATCAGGTTGTAGAAGCTGTTGCTGGTATCACCCACTTCCCACACCCCCAGGATCAGCTGATAACCGGTGCGCTCCGGCAGGTTGCAGTTGTGAGTGACCTGCTTGGGCGGCTGTACCATGTTGCCATCCACCACGCAGAAAGGGGTGAGATCGAAGGCGGCACGGGTCAGCGGCTGGTTCGGGTTCCAGTCCTGTTTGGTGAGGTAGTAACGCCAGTTGCGGGTGACATGGTTGGCGGTGAAGGTCCAGCTGATGGCGAATGGCCCGGCCTGTACTTCACGCCTGGTCCAGCGATCGCTGGTCTGGGCGTTCAGCTCACTCCAGCGGGAGCTGCCCGCCGAGGCAATCTGACCATCCTGAGGGCCTGATTGCGGGAAGCCGGAGGGGCCCTCCACGCTCTGGGGTTCCCATTGCACAGCGCCACACTGGCTGTTGCCACCTTTGTTGCACAGGTAGTTGCGGCTCTCGGGCTGGCTGATGTAGCCGTGGGCGAGTACGCCACCACTGGCCAGCAGCGCCAGCGCTGCCGCGACGTGATTGAGTTGGATTTTTGCTGCCATACATTCCTCTGTTCGATAGATGTGGGCAGTCAAGTTGGCAGGGGAGTTCCCCGATACACACCTGAGTGTGGCAACCCCGCTATCCTGGACGACATGTCTTTAGACCGGAGGCTTTGCGTCCTGGCCTTTCAACCAGTTTGCCAAATGACTACATAAAGGGTCATGGTGTCGCGTCTTGCGACACTACCATCATGACTAATTTTGATTAGTTAATTAAGTGTAAATGTTTACAGCTTGACTCATCGGAGTAGAGCTAAAACTTAACGTTATGTTTTTAATGGTGTATTTAATCGGCAAGCTAAGCTGAATGTCGCCCATCATGTCGATAAAATGCAAAAATTCGACATTTTTCATCAATGAAAAAATCCTCTGCCAGCGGGCTGGCAGAGGATGAATTGCGACAGAGCAAGACGGATCAGTGGCGAGCGCGGGGGCGTTCGGCCTGATGTGATTGCTGATGCAGCGGGGCCAGCCGCTGTGCCAGGGTCTGATCGATGGCAGTGCCCAGTTTGAACACCGACAGCCGCTCATCCAGACTGCGGGAGAGGTCTGCCAGCAGCTCGCTCTCTTTCGCCAGATAGGTGGCGGATTGTGACATCTCCTGTGCCGAATCATTGATGCCACTGACGTTGCGGTTCATATCCTCGGCCACCACGCTCTGCTGTTCCGCCGCAGTGGCTATCTGGATCGCCATGTCGCTCACATGCTGGATGTGGTTGACGATGAGGGAGAGATCCTGCCCTGCCTTTTCGGACTGGCTGACGCTGCTCTCCGCCAGCTTGCGGCTGGCATCCATGGCACTGGCGGCGGTCACTGCCCGCTGCTGCAATTGGGCTATGGTGCTCTGTATCTCCTCGGTGGACTGGCGGGTGCGGCTCGCCAGCTGGCGTACCTCGTCGGCGACCACGGCAAAGCCGCGTCCCTGTTCCCCGGCCCTGGCTGCTTCAATGGCGGCGTTGAGGGCCAGCAGGTTGGTCTGCTCGGAGATGGCGCTGATGACGGCTGTCACCTCGCTTATCTGCATCACTCCCTCCTTGAGCTGATTGACCTGCTGGGTGGCCTGTTCCACCTCGGTGGCCAGCGCCTGTATGCCATTGACACTGGCATGCACGTCACGGTTGCCCAGCCCGGCCTCGCTGGTGGCTTCCTGGGTATCCCGGGCGGTATTTTCGGCGTGACCCGCCACATCGGCAATGGTGGCGCTCATCTCGTTCATGGCGGTGGCGAGCTGGGAGAGTTGATCCCGCTGGCTGTTGACCGCCTGATTGGTCTCCTCTGCCGAGGAGGCGATCCGCAGGGCGGCATCTGCCACGTTGCGGGCCCCCTGGCTGGCCTCGATCAGGGCGTGACGAATGGCGTCGAGCCCCTGGTTGGTACAGGCGGCGACGACCCCCATTTCATCCTTGCCGTGTACCGGTATGCTGATCACCAGATCCCCGGCCGCCACCTGCTGCATGGCTCGCTTGATCTCGGCCAGGGGATTGACGATGGAGCGGCTGATGGCAAACCCCAGCAGCCCCATCAGCAGGATCACCAACAGGGTGGCGCCGCCCATCAGCTGGTACTGGGACCAGATGGTGGCCTGAATGTCCTGCAGCAGTACGCCCGAGCCCAGGATCCAGCCCCAGGGCTGATAGCCGGCGACCAGCGACATCTTCTGGGCGGCATCACCGGAGGGTCCTATCCACTGGTATTCAAGGCGGCCATGCTGGCCCCCCTTGCCGAGTTCCACCATGCGTTGCCAGTGATCCCCGGCTGTCTCGGTGCCGCTCTGGCCCATCTGCTGGCCAACCAGTTCCGGTTTGACGGGGTGTACCACAACGTGGCGAGTTTCATCGAGTACGAACAGATAGTTGTCGCCATCGAAGCGCATGCTGTTGAGCATGGCCTTGGCTTCTGCCTGAGCCTGTGCAGCGGGCAAGGTGGTGGCGAGTGACTGGATGCGGCTCATGGCGAGATCCAGCACGGCCTGCAGCCGGGCCTCCCGCTCACTCATCAGATTGCGATGCAAGGCACTGGCCGAAATAAGCAGCAGTGCGATGAAACCGACTAGCGCCAGTGAGAGCAGCAACATCAATTTGCGGCTCACGGCGATATCACCAAGCTTGAACATAAGGTCTCCCTGATTTCCCTGTGGGTCTTGCTGTGGCCAGACATGACGATGGCCCTGATTATTTCGTTATTAACATTTAATTAACTTTCAATAACTTGTGGTGACTGAATGCTAATTGAGTGTTTTGACAACCAGTATAGCCAGCAGACAGAAACCGTCGCTTTTGGTAGCGTGGTTGTGCGCATCCCGGCGCATCATTTGCCAAAAAATGTGAATGACTTGGCATTTCACCAAAAAGGAGCGGGCACCCGTACGGGTCAGCCCCATACAAGAGGGAATTTATGCATTCCATTGCCAGGAATTATTTGAATCAGCTCAATGCCGATTACCTGCAGGTACACAGGCGCAAGGAGGACCTGTTTTGGTCCACCTACATGGGCACCAGTGATGATCAGGCAGGTTTCACCGCCGCCGAGCAGGCCTACAAGGCGTTTTGCGCCAACCCGGCCCGACTGCCGGAGCTCAGAGAGATGCTGGCCCGGGCCGAAGAGGCGGATCTCAAGCGTGGTCTGGGGGGCTGGATTGCCTTCTTCGAGTGCAACGTCATCGAGGATCCGGCTGCCGCCGCCCTGATGGACGAGCTGGTGGCGGCCGAGGCGGCGCTGTTTGCCCGTCGCCGGGAGCTGAAACTCGGCTTGCTGGATGAGCAGGGTCAGCAGGTCGCCGGCAGTCTGCCCGCCGCCAGCACCTCCCTTGCCGCCAGCCCGAACGAGGCGGTGCGCCAGAGCGCGCTGGCCATGTTCCATACCCTGGAACAGTGGGTGGTCGACAACGGCTTTCTCGAGGTAGTGGCGATCCGCAACCGCTTCGCCCGTGCCATGGGGTATCGCGACTATTTCGATTACAAGGTGCGCAAGAACGAGCAGATGAGCCCGGAACAGCTGTTTGCCGTGCTGGATGATTTTATCGCCCGCACCGAGCAGCGGGTGCAGCAGAGTCTGGCTGAGCTGAAAAGCGCCAAGGGAGAGGCGGCGCTGCTGCCCCACAACCTGCGCTATTTCGTCAGCGGCGACGTGACCCGCCAGCTCGACCCCTATGTGCCTTTCTCGCGGGCGCTGAAGGACTGGGTCGAGAGCTTCCGCCGGCTCGGCATCCAGTATCGCGATGCGACCCTGACCCTGGATCTGCTGACCCGGGAGGGGAAATACGAGAACGGCTTCTGCCACGGCCCTGTGCCCAGCTTCTGGCAGGAGGACAAGTGGGTTCCCGCCGTGGTCAACTTCACCAGTCTGGCCAACCCGGCTCAAGTCGGCAGCGGCTGGAGTGGCCTCAATACCCTGTTCCACGAGGGGGGCCACGCCGCCCACTTTGCCAATGTGACCGGCAACGCCCCCTGTTTTTCACAGGAGTTTCCACCCACCTCAATGGCCTATGCCGAGACCCAGTCCATGTTCTGCGACAGCCTGCTGGACGATGCGGACTGGCTCAAGCGCTATGCCAGGAACGCGGCGGGAGAGGTGATCCCAGATTCGCTCATCAAGGCCATGATAGCGGCGCGTCAGCCGTTTCGTGCCTTCAACGAGCGCCAGATAGCGCTGGTTTCCTACTTCGAGCGGGATCTCTACGCCATGGAGGAGAGCGATCTCACTCCGGACGCCGTGCTGGCGCTGGCCCGTCAGTGGGAGCGCAAAATATTGGGGACAGAGAGCCCGAGGCCGCTGCTGGCCATTCCGCATCTGCTGAATCAGGAGTCGGCTTGTGCCTATCACGGCTATCTGCTGGCACTGATGGCGGTGGAACAGACCCGCGCCTATTTCCTTCAGCGCGATGGTTATCTCACCGACAACCCGCGTATCGGTCCGGATCTGGCGGCTCACTACTGGGGGCCGGGCAACGGCATGACCCACGATGAGACGCTGCGCAGCCTGACCGGCGAGGGATTCAGCGCCGTGCCGCTGGCCGAGGTATGCAACCAGAGCGTGGCCGACGCCTGGGTGCAGGCCCAAGCCTGCATGGCGGCGGCGCAGCAAAGGCCGCCGGCCGGTGAGGGGGCGCCCCTCAATGCCCGCATCCGGGTGGTGCATGGCAGTGAGCTGATTGCCGACAACAGCGAGTCGGAGGCGCGTATGCTGGCGGACTTCGAGGGCTGGATCCGGCGCCAGAGCGAAGTCGAGCCCGCCACCCTGGGCTAGATGAACCCCGCCTGCAAAAGAGCCCTGCCAATTGGCAGGGCTCTCTCTTTATATGGCGAGCGAGTTGATCACATCGTCAGCAGGGTGACCGGCTTGCCCTTGAGGGCGACGAGCAGGTGCTTGCCCGGCAGTTTCTGGCCATCGAGCATGATGGAGCTGTTGCTGAAGTTGGCGACCAGCCGGCTGCCATCCGAGAATCGGGTCTCCTGCACCCGGCCCGCCCCGTCGCGCCAGCGAAATCCCACCAGCGCCTTGTCCCACAATGCCTCGTGCAGCGGCGCGAATTGATCGCTCAGTCTGACCAGCTCGGGCAGGCGACTGTCCAGGGTGCTGCGGCTCAGGTTGACCAGCGGTGGTGTGTTGTAAAGCAGGCCGAGCAGGGCGCGCTCCTCCTTGATGCCCGGAAACTTGAGGTTGTCCAGCAGCCAGTGATGGCTGTTGAGCACAGAGTCGTGGAACACAGCCTGATAGAGGGGCAACCTGTCCGCCGGATTGAACACGGTTTTCAGGTAGCGCGGCTTGAGGCGAGCGGGCTGAAAGAAGACCTGCGGCGCCTCGTCCGGCCACCACTTGCCGAGGTAATAGGGGGACTTGGCCTGCTTGCGCATGCTGGCATCCTGCCAGCCGAACCCCCAGCTCTGGATGCCGTGGGCAAACATCAGCGGCTTGCTGGTGAGGGCATTGCCATCCTCCGAGCCCAGCACCAGCCCGAGCCGCTCTCCCACCCAGGCCATGCGGGCATTGCGGGCGGCGATCATGGCCTGGCTGCCCTGTTGATGGGCCGGGTTGTAATCGTTGGAGGCCATGGCGGTGCCATCCACGTCGAGGAAGAGGCTGTTGATGCCGCTGGCTTTGGCCAGCTCGCTCATGCGGCTCTTGGCGAAGGGCAGGGTGCAACCGGGATTGAGGTAGGCTCCCTCGCCACCAAAGCCAGGTTTGGGTTTGCCGTTGGCCTCCATGATGGCGCAGCGCTTGCCGATCTTGGGGGGGATCTGGGCGGTGAGCCAGCTGTCGTTGCTGCCGGGGAGGATGGCGGTATCGTAGGAGTCATAGCTGCCCACCAGATAGCCCAGGCGCTGGGCGGCGGTGACGGCATAACTCTGTTGTAGGGCCGCCGTCCATTGCGGGGTGCCGAGCCAGAGCTTGTTCAGTCCCGCCTGTTGCAGCGCCTCTATCACAGGCAGTGACAGGCCCTGTCCCCAGCGAGTCTGTGCAACCAGCAGATCTCCCAGCTGACCCCTGACCCACTGCTGGCGCAGGGCCAGCACCTTGCTCTGGCTGATGGGGCCCTGCTGGGCGGGCAGGGGCAACTGGCTGGCAATCAGCCGGTTGAGCCCGGCCATGATCAATGTCTGCTGCCAGGGCTCGGGGGTCGTTGCGGCCAGCGCTTCCCGCTCCTCGCCGCTGAACGTTTGCAGCCAGGCCGGCTTTTGATTGAGTCTGGCCTGCAGGCCAGGCCAATCCTTCACATCCTGTCGATCCAGCAGGGCATCTCCCCACAGATAGACATGGCTGGCACCAATCAGGCGGCGGCCAGCGGGGATCCGGGCAAACTTGTCGGTGAGGGATTGCCACTCCCCCTCGGCCTGCAACCACTCCCGATAGCGACGGGCCCCCGCCAGCCAGTCATCCCCCACGCTCAGACGCACCACCATGGGAGCCTGCTGGTTGAAGCTGCTGAATTCGTGGCGGGCGCTCAGTTGCAGACGCCCCCCCTTGCGGGTGAAGTTGAGCTGGTTGTCGTAGGGGGTTTGCAGGATCCAGCTGTAGGTCTGTTTGCCCGCATCCTGGCTCCACAGCGGCAGCTTGAGGTCGTAATGGGTGTTGAGTTCGGCCAGTTCGTCGCCGACATAGCCGAGCCAGTCGCTGTCACGCACCGAGAAGCGGCTGCCCTCGCCAAAGGCCATGGAGAGGTGGGTCTGGTTTTTCGGCAGACTGTACCAGGCCAGCTGGCGGGGCGTATCGCTGACAAGGGTCAGCAGCAGATCATCGCCGTCCAGTTTGACCTCGACCCTGGCGTCCTGGGCAGGCCAGTGCCAACTGGCCTCTTGCTCCCCCCGGGTCAGCTTGTCGACCTGACGGGCGGGTTGGCCGGCACTGACCGGCACCTTGTTGACCGAGATGGCCAGGGTATCGGGGGTGATGCGATAGCTCAGCGTCTCCCCTTGCAGTATCAGGGGGGCGGCGGCCAGAGGCGCCGCCAGCAGTGAAATCAGCAGGCAGCCCAGTACTGGCGCCTTTATCCGTAAACCCTTCATTCAAGATCCTTGGCCAAGTCGATGGCATCAGGGTACGCCCTTGCCCGTTCTGCGGTACAGCCAAATTTGCCCGCACCAGCGGCGGCAAGTCACAGGACCTTGCACTGGATCCGTGGGCAGGTTCGGGTCGATGACGCCCGGTCAGGGGGATGTCAGATGATGCTTGTTTTCTTGGGTCATGACGCTATCTGTCGTAGTCAGTGCGCCGCGCATCCTTGTGCGTCAACGTCGACAGCATGGGGCGAGCAGGCGCTGCGCAGTCCCCCTTTTTTGTTGGTCCCCGGATGCAGGCCAAGCAAGACGCTGTGCTGTTTATTGCCTCAATAGTGGTTGGGGCGAGGGGGCCCCCAATGGCAGGCCGTCCGGCATGGGGTATCGATAAGGGTTCTTGTCTGGCTCGATTGACTAAATGTCATGCAACACCACAATTATCCTCCTTGCCACTCCCGATGCGAATCGGGTTCGGAAAGCTACAGGTCTCTCTCCCCGAGACGGCTGAGCCGCACATTGAATACGGCGTCAGCTATCAGTGCTCAACCCTCTGCCCGCTCCCGCCATATCCATGACGTCTGTCGATTGAACCGGCCATGCCGTTGGTATCAAACCTGGATGGAGAGTGCGCCGTGCGTGGCCTCTTCATCCCTCGTTGTTGATACCGGTACGCCAGCCCTCTTGCAGGGCGGCTCCCTATATTTCAGTCTGTGGAAAGAGGTTATTTCCTCATGATGAGTACAAGTGAACAACCCAGCCGGATTGCCCTGCTGGGGGGCCCGGTGGATCGTGCCACCCAGCCTCTCGCCGATTGGTCCCAATGGAACCCGGCACAACACGCCGTACTGCTGCTCAATTTGCCCGCCGACGAGCAAGACAGGGTCTTGCAGGCGGTTCGCCGTGATCCTGACCGTTACTTGCACCCCGTTTTCTGCCTGGAGAAGAGCCCGCTCTCCCCCATGCTGGCGGATGGTCTGCTGGTCCAGCTGGATGAACGGGTGCCTCACATGCTTGAGCGTCTGGCCCTGCTGAGACTGCGTGAACACCCGGATGAGATGGAGAAACTGGCCTGGTACAGCTGGCCGCGCGCTCACTTTCGTTTGTTGCCACGCTGGCAGGCAGGCTGCCGTCAGGGTTACAGCTATCCTCTGCTCGATTGTCTGCTGGGCAGCGAGGCTGCTGGCTCCTTGCCGCAACTGGTTTCCGAACGTCTGCTGCAGAGCGAGCAACTGGTGGATCGCGTGCGCCTGTGCAACCGCTGTCACTCGGCCCACCTCAACTTCGTCGATGTGTGCCCGGAATGTGCCCACATTGCCCTTGAGGCCAAGCCTGCCGTGCACTGTTTCACCTGTGGTCACGTGGATGACCAGGATGCCTTCATGCAGCAGGGGGCATTGCGTTGTCCCAAGTGTGTGACCACCTTGCGCCACATAGGGGTGGACTATGATCGGCCGCTGGAGAAGTACCTTTGTCTCTCCTGTCACGCCCGTTTCATGGAGGCGGCCGTGCTGGCGCGCTGTCATGAGTGCGGTCAGGCAAGCAAGCCGGATGACCTTGTGGTGGCGCCCATCCATGAATACCGCATCGGCAAGCTGGCGCATCATGTTGCCCGTGAGGGCACCCAGCGGTTGCATCTGCCCCTGACCTGGGGCACCCCCATGGCGATGGATCACTTCCCCTGGTTGTTGCAGTGGAGCAACAGCCTGCTGCAGCGCCACGGTGGCAGTCATACCCTGCTGGCGATCCGGGTTGAGCACCTGGCCGAGTTTCGGGCTGAGCTGGGCTTGCTGAAAGCGTTGCAGCGGCTGGCCGCCCTGCTCGCCCGTCTGCAGGCACTGTTCCGGGACACGGATGTGGTTTGCCAGTACGCAGATGATCAACTGCTGCTGTTGCTGCCATACACGGATGCAGAAGACAGGGCGATGTTGCAGAGCCGGATCCTGGAGCTGAACCATATCGAGGGGCTGGACACACTGGCGCTCGATGTGAAGGTGCAACCCCTGCCTGCCAGCCTGGGGGACGATGCCAGCCTGTGGCTGAGTCGCTGGCTGGATGGGAGCATCCAGCATGCATGACTGGCTGAGAACCGTGTATTACATCCTGATGGAGATACTGGGCAGCCTGTCGGTTTTCCCCAGTATGATACTGCTGCTGTTGCCCATGCTGCTGTTGATTGAGGTGCCGCTGATGGCGCTGACCCTGACCGGTATCCTCAAGTGGTATGCCCGTCAGGTGCCCAGGGCCTCAGACCTGCCGCTGTCACGACGCTGCCCGAGCGTCTCCTGCATCATCACCTGCTATGGGGAGGGTGACGCGATCCGCTCCACCATATTGACCCTCAAGGAGCAGCTGTACCGCGGCCATCTGGAGATCATCGCTGTCATTGATGGCGCCAATGCCAACGCTCATACCTACCAGGCGGCCTTGAACTGTGTCCGCGAGTTTCAGGGATGCCAGACCCGAACCCTGGTGCTGTTGCCCAAGTGGCAGCGCGGCGGGCGGGTATCGACCCTGAACGCGGGGCTGTCGGCGGCGACCGGTGAGATAGTGATGAACGCCGATGGGGATACCTCCTTTGACAACAACATGATCGACGAGATTGTCGCCTGTTTTGACGACCCCGATATGCCGGCGGTGGGTGGTGCATTGCGGGTGCGCAACCTGCATGCCGGGCTGCTGACCCGGATGCAGGGGATCGAATACATGATCTCCATGCAGGGGGGCAAGACGGGTCTGAGCGAGTGGAATCTGATCAACAACATTTCGGGGGCATTCGGAGCATTTCGTCGTGATTTCCTGCGCCAGATTGGGGGCTGGGATACCCACACGGCGGAAGATCTGGATCTGACGTTGCGGATCAAGCACTACCTCAAGCGCCATCCCGGTCTGAAGATAGGGTTCGCGCCCAGAGCCATAGGTCACACGGATGCCCCCCCGGATCTGGTCACGCTGGCCAAACAGCGTCTGCGTTGGGATGGCGACCTGCTTTTTCTCTATCTGCGCAAACACAAGCTGTCGCTGACCCCCCGCATACTGGGATGGAAAACCTTCCTGTTCACTCTGGTCTACGGGGTGGCGCAAAACGTGGTGTTGCCGCTGCTGGTCATGGGCTACAGCTGGTGGCTGGTCTTCAGTTATCCGGGCCAGTTTGTGACGGCCCTGATGCTCTGTCTCTATCTGGTCTATCTGTTTCTCACTCTGGTCAATTTCCTGGTGTTCCTGCTCGCCATATCCGAGCGACCCAGGGCCGATCTTGGGCTCTTGCCCTGGTTGTGCCTCTACCCGGTTTACACCCTGCTGATGCGCTTGTGGTGTGCCGTGGCACTGCTTAATGAAATATTCCGGCGCAGCCACGAAGAGAGCAGCATGGCGCCGTGGTGGGTTCTGAAACGAGGAAACAAATTCTGATGAAAGTGACATTCAACACCCCTAAAAAACAGGATGCGACCTCGGAACAGGGGATCCGCGTATTGTATGCACCCGCCAGGCGGATGGCATTCAGGGCGCGCTGGTATCTGATCCTGCTGCTGGCCTTCAGCCCCGTCATCATACTGCTCTGGTATCTGGGGCAAGAGTGGTGGCTGACCCAGGCGCCAGCCATTATCACGACCGAGCCCCAGCTGGTGGTGGCCAATGGCGATGGCTTTATCCGCAATATCTACACGGCGCCCGGACAATCCGTCTCACAGGGAGATGTCTTGATGCGGTTCGAATCCCCGACGCTCAAGGCCAACATCGAGGCGCGCAAGGCCCGCTTGAAGGCGATTGAGCTCAACAAGCAGCTCGCCGAGCAGGAGATAGTGCGCATCCTGGATGGACAGATCAGCATTGCCGAACGGGGCTCCCGTGAGCAGGAGGGCATCTATCAGGAGTATGCGAACTACCGGCAGCAGAAACTGGTATCCAGTGCCGAATATGCCAGTGCCCTGCTGAGCTGGACCCAGTCACGCATCGCCCTGCAACAGGCCAGGGTCGAGAAAGCGCAGCAGGGGTTGCAGATAAGGGAGGATCACCTGACGGGGCCGCTGGCCAGTGCTCGCCACTCTCTGGAGCAGGAGTTGACGGAGATGGAAGCTATCTCGAGGCAGCAGCAGCCATTGGCGCCGGCCAGGGGCAAGGTGTCCGATGTGCTGGTGCAGGCGGGGGACTGGGTCTTCTCGGGGGCACCGCTTGCGTTGATCGCCAAGCGTGAGGATCCCTTGGTCATTGCCTATGTGCAACCCAGGTATTTGTCCTCCATGGAGACAGGGCACAGGGCCATAGTCCAGTTGCCCAGTGGCGAGCGGCTGGCTGCCAGAGTGGCCAGGCCGGTCGAGCTGGCCGGCAAGTTGCCGGCGCAATTGGCGGCCCCGTTTGAAGGGGAGAAGGCGACGCTCAAGGTCGCCTTGTCACTGGATGACAAGTTGCCGCCCAATCTGCAAGTGGAGGGACTGCCGGTTACCGTGCTGTTTGATTGAGCGAGAGGACTGCTCCGGGGGGCTGGCGTGCCAGTCATAGATGTGCGGCGCAGTGCAAAAGTGTGATGGCGCCTGATACAACGACGCCCCTTGTCGTGGGCCAGTAGCCAGGCAACAGAGGCACGCAGTGAGGGGCAGGAGTCTGGCTCAAAAGAACCCGCCCCTCTGTTTTTTCCGGCGATCCGCCGCAAACCCATCTGGCACAAGATTCTGTGTGTGGTGTCAATAAGGCACACCCTCTCTGGCATGAGGTTGCCAAGAGGGGCCAGGGATTCTTATCGAGAATGGTTCCTGTCTGACTCGATTGACTAACTCGCCCACCGCTGCAGAATTGGCCGCCTCGCCACCCCCGATGCGAATCGGGTTCGGAAAGTCACAGGTCTCTTCCCGGAGACAGCTGGACCGCGCATTGAGGAAGGCGTTGGTTCATCCCTCGCCTTTCACCATCACAACCGCACATCCGTCAGGAAGTCACCCTGCGTTGCCACGGCAGCAGGGTCGGACATATGTGCGTAATCGTCAGGGCATTCAAGGACCGATCTGCCCGGCGCGTGTCAAAGGTGGAATGTTGCGAATGAATCGCATCTTTTGGTTATTGGCGCTCTTGCCCCTGCTGGCGTTTGCCGGCGGGGTGGATAGCGTACGGGAAGCCCGGGTCATCCAGGCCAGGGCAGGGGAGCTTGACGCCGCGGCGCAAGGACTGGATGCCCTCTATCGACAAACCGGCGACGGCAAGGTGCTGGACGATCTGATCGCCGTGCAGTTGTGGCGCGGGGATCGCAAGGGGGCGCTGGCAGCCTGCGCCCCCTGCGAGTTCAGTCCCATTGCCAACAGCACGCTGGAAGGGGTGGCCCGCGCCGCCCGGGACGAGAAGCGCTACTTTGAGGCGATCAGCTATTACCGGGTGTTGCAGGGGCGTGACCCGGGCAATCCCACCGGTTGGCTTGGCCTGTTTCTCACCGCCAGCGATCAGGGCAACCGTGTGCTGGCCCATCAGGCGGCAGGAGAGTTCGAGGCCCGTTTCGGTCGCGATCGGGCCGTACTGGAGGCGCGTATCTATGCCGCCCGTCAGGCCGAGGACCCCATGGGTGAGATGCTGGCTCGCCAGCAGTGGCTGGCGCTCGAACCCGGCAACAGTGAACAGGTGCTGGCGCTCTATCGGGTTGCGGTGAGCCTGGGGGCGGGTCCCGCCGCTGCCGACTTGATGGGGCAGTATCCTGCCCTGTTCAAGCCGGTGGATCGGCTCTGGCTCGACTACTACCAGGCGGTCAATTTGCTGCGGATCTCGGCGCAGACCGAGGATCCGGCGCTGGCTCGCACCGCCCTCACTCACACCCTGGCCCTGCAGGACAAGATCCTGGCCCGGGCTCCCCGCGATCATGTGCTCTACCTCAGTGCCCGCCGTGATCTGGTGGTGACTCTGGTGGCCCTCGGTGAGTTTGCCCAAGCGGAGCGGGAGTCTGCCGCCCTGCAAGCCGAGGGGCCGCTGCCGGAATACGTGCAGGAGGCGCGGGCCGATGCGCTGGTTGGGCTCGGGCGGGTGGACGAGGCTTCCCTTATCTATCGGCAACTGGCGACCCCGCAGCGGGCCAAAGACAAGACGCTGCTGGAGAAGCGTTTCTACGCCTACTCGGATGCGGAGCGTTACGGCGCCGCCCAGGGGTTGCTGGCGGGTTGGCAGGAGCCGCCGACCCGCTGGGATTTCACCGGCAATATGCGCATGCCCAACGATGACTACGAGAAGGTGCTGCAGCTCAGAACCCTGCTGCTGGCCTGGCGGGGTCAGGCCGGGATGGCTGAGGCGCAGCTGGAAGGCTGGCTGAAAACGGCCCCTGCCAACCCCTGGCTCTGGTTGCAGCTGGGGGACATCCGTCGTTGGCGCGGTCACCCGGATGGCGCCGAGCAGGCCTATCAGCAGGCGGTGCGCTGGCTGCCGACTGGCCGTACCCGACTCGCCGAACCGGGTCTCCTCCACGCCCGCCTCGATCAGGGGCAGTGGCAACAGACACCGCAGGCGGTGCGGGCCCTCGGCAACCTGACCAAGGATCGACGGGAGTTGCAACAGCGGCTGGCACTGGAGCAGGCCCCCATGCTGACCACTGAGCTGACCCATGGTCGCAATGAAGGGGGCTCGGTACAGGCCAGTCGTGACTGGAGTTACGACAGCCGCTTTTACAGCGCTCGCAGCGACGGCGGCGATCGGCTGTTTGCCCGTCGTCAGGGCAGCTTCGGTGAATTTGACGGGCAGCCGGAGCGTGCCGCCTACAGCGGGCTCGGGGCCGAAGTCTCCTTCTATCCGCTGCTGTTGACCCTGGAAGGGGGGATGGGCAGTGAGCTCAATCAAAAGGGCTATCTGTGGAGCCGCCTCGACTGGCGGCTGGGCGATCACTGGACGCAGGGCTTTGCCATCAACCTCAACAGTGCCGACACCCCGTTGCGGGCATTGGCGCGCGGCAACTACGCCGATCAATACCAGCTCGATCTGGGCTGGCGCCAGGATGAGACCCGGGAGGCGGGCCTGCGGCTGGAACGAATGGATATCAGCGATGGCAATCGGCGGCTCACCGCCTCCGGCTGGTTGCGTCAGGATCTCTGGCGTCGGGATCGCTGGTGGTTCGACACTACGCTGCGGGCTGCCACCTCCCGCAACGAGGCGGTGGCGGTGGATTACTTCAATCCCCTGCGGGATCGCAATCTGGATCTGGAACTGGCGGGGCGTTACCGGCTGCCGCTGGATGGCCGTCGCGCCCTGCTGCAGAGCCTTGTCATCGGCGGCAATCAGTACTGGCAGCAGGAGTATGGCGGCGACCCGGGCTGGCAACTCAGCTATCGCCACGACTGGGTGTTCTCCCCCGCGCTGAGCCTGGGCTATGGCTTGGGCCGGCGCCAGGCCGTCTACGACGGCAACCCCGAATATGGAAATTTCGTCTTCGCCAATCTGCAATGGAGTTTCATGTGATGAGACGCTGGCTTGCCCCTCTTTTCCTGTTGTTGTCCGTGCTCATGCCGCTGGCCGCACAGTCTGCCCGTCAACCCGATGACTATGTGGTGCTCTGCTACCACGATATCGTCGATCTGAAATTGACCCCCAACCTCAAGCTCTATCCCCAGACCATACGGCGCGACACCCTGATCCGCCACTTCAACTGGATCAAGCAGCAGGGCTATCACCCGGTCAGCTTCCAGCAGGTGCTGGATGCCAAGGCTGGCAAGGCAGCCCTGCCGGAGAAGGCCATTCTGCTCAGCTTCGACGATGGTTACGAGAGCTTCTACCGGCTGGTCTACCCGCTGCTCAAGCTCTACAACTACCCGGCCGTCTATGCCCTGGTGGGCAGCTGGCTGGATGTGCCTGACGACAAGCTGGTGCCCTATGGCAACGACAGGCTGCCGCGCAGCTACTTCGTCGGCTGGCCGCAGATCCGCGAGATGCAGGCCTCCGGACTGGTGGAGATAGCCTCCCACACCTTCGCCTCCCACTACGGCTTGCTTGCCAATCCCCAGGGCAATGTGCAGCCGGCGGTAACCACGGCGGGCTGGAGTCCGGCCGGTTACGAAACCATGGCGGACTATCAGGTGCGGGTGAAAGCCGACTTCGATGCGTCTGCCCGCCAGCTCAAGGAGCAGACCGGCCGGGCACCGCGCATCATGGTCTGGCCCTATGGTGCCTTCAACCAGACGGCGCTGAACCTGGCCCGTGACAGCGGCATGCCCTACAGCTTCACCCTGATTGAGGGGCTCAACACCCTGGGGGATTCCGGAGCCACTGTGCGCCGTTATCTGCTGGAGGAGGACACCAGCCTGGAGACTCTGGACGAGATCATGGGGGGCAACACCTGGGAGCGGCAGGAGGAGCGACTGGTGCACGTGGATCTGGACTATGTCTATGACAAGGATCCGCTGCAGCTGAACAAGAACATCGACCTGCTGCTGGAGCGGATCAAGGGATACGGCATCACCACCGTCTATCTGCAGGCCTATGCCGATGACAACGGCGACGGGGTAGCGGAGGCGCTCTACTTCCCCAATCGCCACATGCCGGTCAGGGCGGATCTGTTCAACCGGGTCGCCTGGCAGCTCAAGACCCGGGTCGGGGTCAAGGTGTATGCCTGGATGCCGGTGATGGCCTATGACATGGGGCCGAACCACACCTATGTGACCGACAGTCGCACCGGTGCCCCCGCCAGGGGTCAGTATCTGCGCCTCTCGCCCTGGGATGCCGCCAGCCGTCAGCTGCTGCTGGATATCTACGAGGATCTCGGTTTTTACACCAAGTTCGACGGCCTGCTGTTCCACGATGACGCCTTCCTCAGCGATTACGAAGGGCCCATGCCGCTGGCGCGCTCCACCCGGGCCCTGCGGGCGCAGGGTGAGCACAAGACTGATTTGCTGATCGACTTTACGCTGGCGCTGCGCGACGCCGCCGCCCGTTATCGCCAGGGAGGGGCTGACGGCCTCAAGACGGCCCGCAACATCTACGCGGCCCTGGTGACCGAGCCTGACGCCCAGCAGTGGTTTGCCCAGAGCATGGCGGCGTTCGCCAAGGCCTATGACTACACGGCCGTGATGGCCATGCCCTACATGGAGCAGGCAGAAAATCCGGATGAGTGGCTGGCCCGGCTGGCGGAAACATCCCTGGCCCAGGTGCCGGCCGAGCGGCTGGTGTTCGAGCTGCAAAGCCGCAACTGGCGCACCGATCAGCCGATCCCGGATGAGGAGCTGGCGCGCTGGATGCAGATCATCCAGCGCAAGGGGGTGAAAAACTTCGGCTACTACCCGGACGATTTTCACAACAATCAGCCGGATCCCGCCGTGCTGAAGCCCGTCTTCTCGGTGCAGACCCAGCCTCAGCCAGTCCAGCTGCCGGTGGCTCCCGCCGTGCCCGTCAGTGCGGCCATGGCCACACAAGCGGGGGCGGCACGGTGAGCGGATTTCTCTCAGGCATTGCGATTTTTACCCTGGCCTACCCCAGCATGATGGCCATGGTGTGGATCTGTGGCGGCCTCTATTACTACTTCCAGTGGGAGCGGCGGGACATAGCGCTCGCCAGAACCGGGCTGGCGTTGCCTCGCTATCCCAAGGTGACCCTGATGGTGCCCTGCTACAACGAGGGGGCCAATGTGGAGGAGACCATCAGCCACCTGCTGCGCCAGCGTTATCCCGATTTCGAGGTGCTGGCCATCAACGATGGCAGCAAGGATGACACTGGGCAGCGACTGGATCGGCTGGCGGCACAGGATGCGCGCCTTACCGTGCTGCACCAGCACAATCAGGGCAAGGCCATGGCCCTCAACAATGGTCTCGAACGGGCGAAGGGGGAGATACTGGTGGGCATAGACGGCGATGCCGTGCTCGACCATGACGCTGTGCGCTGGATGGTGAAGCACTTCATCGAGAGCCCCAAGGTGGGGGCCGTCACCGGCAACCCGCGGGTGCGTACCCGCTCCACCATCATCGGCAAGATCCAGACCGGCGAGTTCAGCTCCATCATAGGTCTCATCAAGCGGGCCCAGCGCATCTATGGCACCGTCTTTACCGTGTCCGGGGTTGTGGTGGCCTTTCGCAAGTCGGCGGTGGAGGCGGTGGGTGGCTGGAGCACGGACATGGTCACCGAAGACATCGACATCAGCTGGAAACTCCAGCTGGCGGGCTGGCTCATCCATTACCAGCCTCAGGCACTGTGCTGGGTGCTGATGCCGGAGACGGTGCGCGGCCTCTACAAGCAGCGACTGCGCTGGGCCCAGGGCGGGGCCGAAGTGATACTGCGTTACGGCCTGCAGGCAATGCGCTGGCGCAACCGCCACTTCTGGTTGCTGCTGCTGGAGTACCTCTCCAGTGTCCTCTGGTGCTACAGCATGTTGCTGCTGGCGCTGATCTGGCTGATCCGGCCCGATCTGGGGGAGCTGGCCGAAGGTCAGCTGTTCCAGTGGACCGGTGTCATCATGACCGCCATCTGCCTGCTGCAGTTCGGGGTCAGCATCTTCATCGACAACCACTATGACAAGACAATGGCCCGCAGCTTCGTCTGGTGTATCTGGTATCCGCTTATCTACTGGCTGCTCAATCTGGTGACAGTGATCGTTGCCGTGCCCAAGGCGATCCTGCGTCGCCGTGGCCAGCTTGCCGTATGGGAAAGCCCTGACAGAGGAGAGTCCTTCCGTGACAAAAAATAAGTTCGCCAACGAGATGATCATACGCAACGGTGCCCGTTGCAGCTGGCAGTACCGACTGCGGGATCTGTTGATCCTGCTGGTGACCTGGATTGGCTGGTTGTTTCTGGCGCTGCAACCCTGGCTCAACTATCTGGATAAAGGGGAAGGGGACAGCTTTATCGGCTCGCTGGATGCGCAGGGCGCCGGGCAGCTGTTTTTGGCCCTGCTGCTCGGCATCTTCCTGCTGATCCACTCCTGGGCCAAATACAATCAGCTGCTTTACCGCCTGATGCGCAAGCGGGCACTGCGCAAAGCCGGTTAACCATGGGGCCGTCAGGCCCCATTTTTGTATCTTCCCTCTTGTCACACTCTGTCACCAAGTCGCCGGTGGCTGGCAAAGTCTTGTCATGGCACAGGCGTGTAATGGGATCAGGATACCGGCGTGGCCATTGGGCGAGCCGGGTGAGCAATGCATGACATGACGGGACAAGGAGCAACAAATGGTGACCAAGCGGGCGTTATGGCTGCTGCCGGTGCTGGCGGCACTGATCTGGTGGGCGGGATATGCAGGGGATGCCAACGGCGTCTGGCCCTGGCGCCATGAGATGCTGTTGCTGACCGGCCTGCTGGGGCTGGGCTACATGGCGCTGACCCTGTTGCTGGCGCTGCGTTTGCCGCGGCTGGAAGTCTGGTGTGGCGGGCTGGATCGCATGTTGCGGCTCCATCGTCACAGCGCCATGGCCGCGACCCTGGCCCTGACCAGTCACTGGCTGCTGGTGGAAGCACCCAAGTGGGCGGTGACGGCCGGCTGGTTGACCCGGCCTGCCCGCCGGGGTGCTGGCGGCGGGGCGGGAGCAGGGGCTGGCAATGGCCTCTCCCTGCATGCCCTTGGCAATACGCTGGGGGAGTGGAGCTTCTATCTGCTGATAGCCCTGGTGGTGGTGAGCCTGTTGTCGCTGGTGAGCTATGGCCGCTTTCGGGTGATCCACCGTCTGGCGCCGCTCATCTATCTGGCAGGGTGGGTACACGGTCTCTGCCTGTTGCCTCAGGTTGGCCTGCTGACACCGGTGGGGCTCGGGATCTCGCTGCTGGGCGGTGCAGGGGCTGTGGCTGCGGTTTACTCCCTGCTGGGCTTGACCGGTCAGCGGGATCGCCATCAGGGCCGCATAGTGGCGCTGCGCACCCTTGCGGACAGTACCCGTGAATTCACCTTGCAGCTGGCGACGCCGCTGTTGCACTACAGGCCAGGCCAGTTTGCCTTCTTCGAGTTTGATGCCAAGGAGGGGCCGCACCCCTTCACCCTGGTGCGGGTGTCGCCCGACAAGCGTCAGCTGGTGATTGCGGTGCGGGTGCTGGGGGATCATACCCGCCAGCTGGTCGAGGCGGCCCGGGTCGATGGCCCAGTGACAGTGACGGGACCTTATGGCGCCTTTGTCTGTCCCCCCCGGCAGGGGCAGTCGCTCTGGCTCGGCGCCGGGATCGGCATTACCCCTTTTGTCGCCTGGCTGGAGGGGCTGGTGGCCCGTGGTGAACGGGGGGAGGGGATCACCTTGATCCAGTGTGCGCCGGACTTGGCCGGCGCCGTCTATCACCAGCGATTGGCCGAGTTGTGTCAGCGTACTGGGGTTTGTTATCGGCTGCATCTGGACAAGGAAGCGGGGCGGCTGGACCTGGCCGGTCTTGCACAGGACAAGCCCGGTGACGTCTGGTTCTGCGGGCCGGAAGGAATGGCAGACGCCCTGACCCGGCTGTTGCCGGGCGGGCGCCTGCATCGGGAGCTATTTCGCTTTCGTTGACAGCTGGGTGAGGGCAGCCTCGACGGCTGCCTCCAGCTGGGGGTCTCGTCCGCTGATTATGTCGGCTGGTGTGAGCGCTACCTGCAGATCCGGGATCAGCTCCTGATTTTCGTAGAAGCTGCCATCCGGGTTGCGCAGCCCCAGGGTCGGGATGCCGTAGGCGAGTCCGGGGATCAGTCTGGAGTCATGGGCATAGACCATGGTGCCCGTGCCCGGGACTGGCTCACCTATGATGGTGCCGACCTTGAGGGTGCGGTAGTACTGGGGGAAGGCCGAGCCTTCCGAGTAGCTGCCTGCATTGGCCAGCACCACAGAGGGCTTGGTCCACTGGCGGGTGGCGGCGTCTGTCTCCCCCTTGCCGTGGCGTGGCCAGCTGCGCGCCATTCCCTTGTCACTGCCGCTGCCGGTCAGGAACTCCACCAGGGTATTGGCCAGATAGCCCCCCTTGTTGAAGCGCACGTCCACGATCAGCGCCTCGCGGTTGCGCTGGCGGCCGAGGGCATCGGCGACCATCTCCTCATACACGGCGCTGTTCATCTCCGGCAGATAGACATATCCCACCCGACCCTGACTCAACTGCGCCACCCGGGCGCGGCGCTTGGCGACCCAGCCATCCAGTTGCAACTTGTACTCCTGCTGCAAATCCATGGCGGTGACGTCGAGCTGCACCTGTGCCTTGCTCCCCTTGGGCTGCAGTGTGAGGGCCAGCCGCTGATCGGCCTGGTGGTTGAGCTGGGCATCCAGCGCGTTCAGGTCAGGAACTTCGGTGCCATTGATGGCCAGCAGACGGGCTCCCGGTGTCAGGTCTGTCTCCTGTTCCAGCGGGCCGCCGGCCAGCAGGGCGACCAGTTCAACCCCCGTCTTGCCATCTTGCCAGTAGCCGCCGAGGCTGGCGGTGTTGTCGGGCATTCGCGGGGATGACGCCGGACCCACTCCCCAGGTGTGGGAAACGTTCAGTTCACCGGCCAGCTCCGCCAGCAGATGACCGAAGTCCCTGCCATTGTTGATACCGGCCAGTTGGCGGCGATAGGCGGCCACATAGCCATCCCAATCCACGCCGTTCATGTCGGCACGATAAAACTCGTCGCGGGTGAGCCGGGTTATCTGGTCATAGGCGGCGGTCATGAGCGCCAGCGAGCTTCCGGTCTGCAGCAGGTCGAAAGGGTGTGACCTTGCCTCGCCTGAACCTGTGTCAATCAGGGTCACTTCTCCTTCCCGCACCAGGGTGGCCAGGCTGGCGTCCTGATTGAGGCTGACCTGCGCCGGGCCGGGCTGGCCGTCAAACAGCACCCGGGTCTCGCCCTTGCGCAGATCCTGGGCGTAGCCCTTGATCTCGCTCTCGCCGTTGGTGTCACTCTCTTCCACCAGTGAGATGAGGTGATCATCGACGATGCGGCTGGCGAGGATGAGGCCTGGGGGCTGCAGTTGCAGCGCCTCTCTGTGTGCCAACCGGCCGGATTCGAAGCCGTAACCCGCTTTGGGGGGCGTCTGCTCGGCGATGAAGTCGCTCTTGGCGGCGCGGCTGCTGTAGAGGCCGAGCAGGCTGCCGCCAAGCGGCTCCCCATCGGCACCCAGAACCCCGTATTTGGTGGATTGCCAGTAGAGGATGCCGCCATCCTGGCTCCAGGCAGGACTCATATCCCGATAGCCGTTGAGGCTGACATTGATCGGCTCGGCTTTGTGGTCCGCTATGTCGATGACGGCGATCTCCTGCTGGGCCGAGTCAGGCTGTATGGTCAGCGCCAGATGACGGGAATCGGGGGCGAAGGCGAGCTCTACTGTGTGGCGGGAGGGGTTGAACTCGGCGGCGACCAGCGGTCGCTGTTTGCCGCTGGCGAGATCCAGCAGGTGGACGGCCTGACCATCCACCACGAAGGCGAGCTGCTTGCCATCGGGAGAGAGGGCCGGCTTGCTGATGGCGGCATCCGGCATGGCCAGCAGCTTCTGTTCCGTGAGGGTGCCGGGATCGCTGAACAAGCCATCCGGCTGCGCTTTGTTCAGGCGATAGAGGGCGGCCGGGCCATCCTGCTCCGAGAGATAAATGAGCCCCTTCTCTTTGTCCACATACAGGGGGGATGACTGCTCGCTGGGATGACGGGTGAGCTGGCGCACTCGCTCGCGGCGGGTATCGATGGCATACAAGTCCCCCTGGCTCACCAGTATCACCTCGTCACCATCCTGGCGGGCGAGGGCCTCGTCGATGGGGCCTGGCATCCAGCTCCTCTCGGCGGGCGCGTTGGCAAAGAGCGGCTGTATGGCCAGCTTGCGCGGTGTCTTGCTGCCCGCATCGAGACGGTACAGTTCCCCTTGCCAGGACCAGACCAGATCCCCTTGGCGGGAGGCGGAGAGGCCGCGCACAGGGTGACCCTGATAGTGGGTGAGTTGACGATCCTGACCGCTGGCCAGGTCCCGCCGCCAGACGTTGAAATCGCCGCTGCGCTCGCTCAGGTAATAGAGTGCTTCACCCTTGTCATCCCAGACGGGATCGCTGGCGGCGACCCTGTCTTCGGTCAGCTGGTGATGGGCTTTGCCATCGAACAGCCAGAGGCGGGAGACGGCAAACGAGTGCTGATGTTTGCGAAACGGCTGATCCATGCCCGGCATCTGATAGGCCAGCTGCTTGCCATGGGGGCGAGCCAGGGTGGCGGGCAGAGGTTGTGCCGGCGTCAGGGCGCCGCCACCGACCGGGGTCCAGTAGAGGGCGCTGGCTTGGAATCCTTCCGCCACGAAGTGATCCGATTCGGGCGTGGTCAGTCGCTGGCTGCTCAGCAGCAACTGCTTGCCATCGGCGCTGAATGCCTGGGGCAGATCGGGGCGGGAGTCACGGGTCAGTCTCACCATCTCGCCCCCTGCGCTCGGTACCACGAACACATCTTCGTTGCCATATAAGTTGGCGGCGAAGGCGATCTGTTTGCCATCCGGTGACCAGAGCGGGCGCTGGCTCAGGTAGTCGCTGTCGGTGAGCGGCATGGCGAGTCCGCCATCCCCCGCGCTCAGGTAGACTCGGCCCTGCCAGGTGAACGCAAGTTGTTTGCCATCGGGGGAGAGCGCAGGCTCGCGCAGCCAGAGCGGTTCGGCCGCCCGCAAGGGGGAGCAGATCAGCAGGATCAGCAGGGAGAGTCGGCATCGCATGATGGAAGTTTCCAAGTAGGTGAAAAAGCGCCTTATCTTCCCCCCAATCGCCCGGGGGACACTATCCCGATATAGGGGGGATATCCCCTTGTTTTGGCTGTTAATTGTAACAATTTATAAAAGATGGCACGGGATATGTTTCTCTGGATATATTGAGTATTGATGGCGATCCAATATGATGGCGCTCGCCCGCCCCACGGGGTGGTGCCATTCAGATGATTTGGTAACAAGAAAAGCCCTAACCAGAGGCTTGTCGAGGGATGGAATGAGAGCCGTATTACTGTGTTTGCTGGGGCTGTGGCCCGCATTGAGTTTTGCCACCTTGTCTGCCGACATGATAGTGGTGAAGAAGTCTTCCTACAGCCTGACCCTGATGAAGGATGGCAAGGAGGTCAAACGCTACTGGATTGCCCTGGGGCCAGCCCCAAAGGGACACAAGCAGCGTGAAGGGGATCAGCGTACGCCGGAAGGGCGTTACATCCTCGACTACAAGAAAACCAATTCCAACTATTACAAAGCCATCCACATCAATTACCCGAATCTGGACGACATCAAGACGGCCAACGAAATGGGCGTGAATCCGGGTGGCATGATCATGATCCATGGTCAGCGCAACAGCATAGGCAACACACGTTTGCAGCCGTCCAACTGGACCAATGGCTGCATCGCCATGCTCAACCATGATCTGGACGAAGTGTGGAACGCCATCGAGCCCGGCACCCCCATCATCATCCAGCCCTGATTGCCTCTCTGCGCGCCCCCTTCATGGGGGCGCACTGCATTTCTGAACCCTTGCAGTATCCGTTTTAGTCCTTGGTCTGCGGCCTTGTGTCGTGCTAGTTTTTCCCGCTCGCCGTGGATGCAACAAGGATGACCCCATGCCGTCAGCAACGAGTGCCCTTCCCGCCGGTGCCGAGAGCGCCCGCGCGCTCTGGTGGCGCGCCACCCTCGATATTTTGCCGCTCTCCATCTCCGTCATCCCCTGGGGGATACTGTGCGGCGCCCTGGCATTGCAGGTGGGGCTGAGCCCGCTACAGGCCCAATGCATGTCCCTGCTGGTCTATGCCGGTGCTGCCCAGCTTTCGGCTACCACACTGTTCGGGGCGGGTACGCCCCTGCTGCCCATCATGGGATCCACCTTCGTCATCACCTCCCAGCATCTGCTCTATGGCTTTACCTTCCGTCGCGATGTCTTGCCGCTCTCCCTGCGCTGGCGTGCCAGCCTGGCGTTCTTCCTGACCGACGAGATGTTCGCGGTGGCGCTCAAGGACAGGGAGCGCAGCGGCAGCTTCAACCCTGCCTACGCGCTGATCGCGGGCTTCGTCTTCTATCTGTTCTGGAATCTGGCGACCCTGCTCGGCATCGCCGCCGGCCAGTATATAGACGGGCTGGACAAGATGGGGCTGGACTTTGCCATCGCCGCCACCTTCATCGCCATGACCATACCCGCCATGAAGAACCTGCCCATGGTGGCGGCGACCCTGGTGAGCGGCGGCACTGCGCTGCTCACCAAGCCGCTGCTGGCAGAGGTCCATATCATCATATCGGCACTGGCTGGCATGGTGGTGGGCTATGTGCTGCACCGGATGAGGAGATGACAATGAGCTGGCTGATGATAGGCCTGCTGGCCCTGATCACCTTTTTCAATCGCTTTGCCTTCTTCTCGCGGCTGACCCGCTATCAACCGGGCGCCGAGATGGGGGCCTTCCTCAGCTTCTCGGCCCAGTCGGTGTTGACCGCCATCTGGCTGCCCATCGTCTTCAGCTATGAGCCGGGCAAAGGACTGACGTGGGATCCGGACTACCTGGCCGCTACCCTGCTGGTGACGACGCTGACTCTGTTGCGGCTGCCGACCCTGCTGGTGGTTGTGGTGGGCATGGGGGGCTTCTTCCTGCTGCGCTGGCAGGGGGGCATGGCCGCGTTCTTGCCCTGGCTGGGGTAGGTCCGTGATCTGGCATGGTGGATGTCCTTAATGGATATCCGCCATGTTGTGAATGTCACTTCAAAAAACACCTCTCAAGTGTGAGGATTTAGGGACTATCCGCCAAGGAGCTCCCCATGTCTTTCACCGAAACCTGTCAGCGCATAGTGCGCGATCCCCTGCTCTCGCCCGCTCAGAAGAACCATGCCCTGGCGCTGGCCGCCGAAAATGCGCTGCCTTACCCAGAGTTGCCACCGGCGGTCGCCGAGGCGCTGACGCAGGGTTTTCTCTGTGACATGTTCGAGGGACATGCTCCCTACAAGCCGCGCTACGTGCTGCCGGATTATGCAAAGTTCCTGAGTCAGGGATCCGCATGGCTGGAGCTGGCGCCCCCCAAGGATTTTGACGAGGCGCTCGATGCCCTGCGCATCCTCTACCACCATGTGCCCTCCGTCACCGGCATGCCGGTCTGGCTGGGGCGCCTCGATCATCTGCTGCTGCCCTTTGTGGGCGAGCTGGATGACGAAACCCTCCATCGCAAGCTGAAAGGGTTCTGGATCTACCTGGATCGGGTCCTGCCGGACGCCTTCATGCACGTCAACATAGGCCCCGATGACAACCGTCTCTGCCGCCTGATCTTGCGCATCGACGGCGAGCTCAAGCAGGTGGCGCCGAACCTGACCCTGTTTCACGATCCGGCGCAGACCCCGGACAACCTGCTGATGCTGGCGGTGCAGAACATAGCCAGCTGCAGCAAGCCGCACATCGCCAACTATCCGCTCCATAGCAACACCTTCGACCAGCGCGGCTTTGGCATCGTCAGCTGCTACAACGCTCTGCCCCAGGCCGGTGGCGCCAATACTCTGGTGCGCCTCTCCCTCAAGCGGGTGGCCGAGCAGGCCCATGGCATAGACGACTTCATGGGCTGTCTGCTACCCCACTACTGCCGTCTCGCCTCCCAGCTGATCGGGGCACGCGCCGCTTTCCTCCATCAGGAGTCCGGCTTCTTCGACAGCTTTTTGGTGCAGGAGGGCTTGATCGACGAAGACCGCTTCGTGCCCATGTTCGGCATCTATGGCATGGCGGAGGCGGTCAATTTGCTGATGGACAAGGAGAATCTGCCCGAGCGCTACGGACATGACGAGGAGGCCAACCAGCTTGGCTATCGCATCTCGGCCCAGCTCTCCCGCCATGTGACCGAGACGCCACAGGTACACGCCTGGGGTGGTCGCGCCCTGCTCCACTCTCAGGGCGGGCTCAGCGTGGATCGCGGTGTGACTCCCGGGGTGCGCATCCCTTATGGTCAGGAGCCGGATCCCGCCAGCCATGTGCTGGCCCTGGCGCCGCACCACGGTTTCTATCACTCCGGGATCAGCGAGATCCTGACCCTGGATCCCACCATACGCCAGAACCCGCAGGCGCTGCTGCAGCTCTGCAAGGGGGCCCTCGCCATCGGCATGCGCGAGTTTACCGCCAACGTGGCGGACAGCGATCTGGTACGGGTGACCGGCTACATGATCCGCAAGAGCGACGTGGCCCGTTTCGCGACCGAAGGGTCGCGGCTGCAGACCACTTGTCTCGGTGCCGAGGCGAGTGAACTGACGGCCATTCGTCAGCGAGCGCCGAGAGTGGTTGGCCGTGAGGCGACCCTGTGTGACTACTGAATGCGGCAAGGAAAGGAGGGAGCCAACGGAGCGCACCGCAACGGTCAGCCGCTGGCTGCCCTTCTCCTGCGTGGACGGCCCGGGCAATCGGCTGGTGCTCTTCCTGCAGGGGTGCAACTTTCGCTGCCCCGGCTGTCATAACCCTCACACCATGGGGTTGTGCGATCACTGCGGTGACTGCGTGGCAACTTGTCCGAGCGGTGCCCTGACGCTCATCGAGGGCAGGGTGCGTTGGCAGGCGGCGCTCTGCACCGATTGCGATCGCTGCATCGACGGCTGCCCGCGCCATGCCAGCCCCAAGACCAGCCAGATGTCGGTTGCCGAGGTGCTGGCCCTGCTGCGCCGCTACGGCCCTCTGCTCACCGGCATTACCGTCTCCGGCGGCGAGGCCACGACTCAGCTGCCGTTCGTGATCGCCCTGTTCACGGCCATCAGGCAGGCACAGGATCTCTCGCACCTGACTTGTCTGCTCGACAGCAACGGATCCCTTGGCGAAATGGGCTGGCAGCGGCTGCTGCCGGTACTTGACGGCGCCATGATAGATCTCAAGGGGTGGCGCGACTCGGTGCACCACTCACTCACAGGTGTTGGCCTCGAGCGGGTGCTGGCCTCGCTGCAACTGCTGGCGAGGCATGGCAAGCTGGCCGAGCTGCGGCTGCTCCATGTGCCGGGACGCAGCGATTTTCTGGATGCCGACGGCAAGCTGGAGGCAGCGCTTGTCCTCTTCTTGCAGAGTCTGGGGCCAGTGCCCATCCGCCTCAACGGCTTTCGTCAGCATGGTGTGCGCGGAGTGGCGACGAGCTGGCCCGAGGCGGGCAGGGATGAGCTGACCCGTCTCGCCAGGGCGGTGAGCGACAGGGGACTTGGACCCGTTTCCCTGCCGGCCATTATCTGACCTTGTGTTTGCAGGCTAATTAACTGATTGCAAAGAAATTTGATGGGATGCTTTTGCCAGCATCCTGCTCTGATGTTGAGTCTGGAGGCGGCTTTTTTGCAGTCTGAGTCTGAAGATGACGTAACTGTGATTGCTGTCTATTTGAGCTCTGAGAGGGGGCGGCTAGAATGGGGTATTCGCCCACAATCAACAGACGAACATGAGTGAATCCAACGCCTTATACCGAGTGCAGTTCATTTGCCACAGCGAGCGTTATGAAGTCTATGTCAGAGAAGTGAGTCAGGGTCAGCTGTTCGGCTTTATCGAGATCGCTCACTTCGTGTGGGATAACCACACGGCATTGATCGTCGATCCCAGCCACGAGAAATTGAAGAGTGAATTTGCCGACGTCGACCGCACCATGATCCCCATGCACCATGTATTGCGGGTCGATCAGGTGCGCAAACAGGGTGCCGCCCGCATCACTGAGCTGGGCAACAACATCGCGCCCTTCCCCAACCCCATCTATACCAGGAAGCCCTGAGGCTTTCTCCTCTCTGCGAGCCTTGCCATGGGAGTTCCCCTGGTGGGGCCATCTCCTCTTCGGGTCGGTAATGGCGCCCACAGGATCTGCAATGCGTGCAGCCCGGGTGCGTTAACCCAGCTCCCTGGCCAGTGTCAGGATCCGCTGTCTGAACCAGCACAGCGCCGGCTCTTCGCCCGCCGGCCCATACCACACCAGGCTGTGGGTGACTGCGCCATAGTCGAACGGGACTGGACGGATCGCTAACCCCAAAGCCGCGCTCTGTAACGCCCAACCCTCGATGGCGGTCAGGATGAGATCGCTCTGGCGCAGCAGGGCTGACGCGCTGCCAAAATCCGGCAGCGTGGCACCAATCTGGCGGCGTACCTGCAGCTGGGCCAGGCTCTGCTCGAAGAAGGGGTTGGCCAGTTCCTGATCGCGAATGGCGATATGGCGCCAGCTCAGGTAGGCATCCAGATTCCAGGGCTTGTCCAGCGCCGGATGGTCCGCCCGCAGCAGACAGACCAGCCTGTCTTCCCGCAGGGTTTCCCATACCAGACCCGGCTGGCGGGGCAGGGGCTGGCTCTGGTCGTGGGGCAGGATAACAAAGTCGAGCTTGCCCGCGGCCAGTGCCGTCAGACCTTGCTCATCCTTGTTCCAGACGTTGGGTACCAGGCCCGGTACCTCCTGCATCAGCTGGCCCAGAATGGGCCCCATCGGCCAGACCATGCTGCTTTCCCGCAGCGCAAACCTCAGTTGTCCCTGCCAGATTTCGGGGTCAAAACCGCCCTGGCTGGTGAGATTGTTCAGCTCGCTCAGCAGTCGGTGCAGGGTAGGGCCGAGTCGCTCGGCAAAGGGGGTCAGCAACAGCTGGTTGCCCTGGCGGTAGAGCAGCTGATCGCCGAGCAGATCCCGTAACTGGTTGAGGGTCTTGCTGACGGTGGAGGGGGTGGTGCAGAGCCGCTCGGCCGTGCGGGTGACGCTCTGGCTGTCGAGCAGCAGATGCAGGGTGACCAGATGACGGCCTCCCAGCCTGGACAGTGCAATCAGATCCACTGTGCCTCCTGCAGCGAGACAAGCGCGGGCAGGGGAGGTCGATTGACCAGATGGCGGCCCCTCACCGTCAAACATGACAGTGCAATCAGATCCATGACAGCTCCACAACATAGGGACAAACAAAAAGCCCCGCTTGAGCGGGGCTTGCACGGGTTAGCCCTTGAGCACGGCGGCCATGGCGTCGGCCACATAGTCGACGTTGCGGCTGTTGAGGCCCGCCACGCACATGCGACCGGAGCGCACCAGATAGACGGCGAACTCTTCGCGCAGGCGGTCAACCTGCTCCGGCGTGAAGCCGGTGTAGCTGAACATGCCGCGCTGGCTGATGAAGTAGCCAAAATCACGGCCAGGCACCTTGGCGCTCAGCACCTCGAACAGCTTCTGGCGCATGGCCTTGATGCGGATGCGCATCTCGCTCACCTCATCAACCCAGAGGGCGTGCAGGCTGGCATCGTTCATCACGACCGCTGTGATCTGGCCGCCGTGGGTGGGGGGGCTGGAGTAGTTGCGACGCACTGTCGCCTTCATCTGGCCCAGCACCCGACCCGCTTCTTCGGCATCTTTGCAGATGACCGACAGGCCGCCGCAGCGTTCGCCGTAGAAGGAGAGGTTCTTGGAAAACGAGTTGCTGACGAAGAAGCTGACGCCGGCGGCCACCATGGCTCGGATGGCGTAGGCATCCTCTTCCAGACCATCGCCGAAGCCCTGATAGGCGATGTCCATAAAGGGAATTAGCCCCTTATCCACCACGAGCGCGATCACCTTGTCCCACTGGGCAGAGGAGAGATCCACGCCGGTCGGGTTGTGACAGCAGGGATGCAGCAGCACTATGCTCTTGGCCGGCAGGGCGCTCAGGCAGTCGATCATGGCATCAAACTGGACGCCGCCGGTGGCTGCGTCGTAGTAGGGGTAGTCGTGCACCTGGATGCCGGCCCCCTCGAACATGGCCTTGTGGTTGTCCCAGGTCGGATTGCTGACCCACACCTCTGAGGTCGGGAAGTAGCGCTTGAGCAGGTCGGCCCCGATCTTGAGCGCGCCGGAGCCGCCTATGGTCTGGATGGTGGCGATGCGGCCGGCCTTGACCGCTTCATGGTCGGCGCCAAACAGCAGGTGCTGCACCGCTGTGCGGTAGTTGGCGGCCCCTTCCATCGGTTGATAGGGGCGCGGAGCTGGTGCGGCGGCGCGTTGGGCTTCGGCCTGCTGCACCGAGGCCAGCAGCGGAATGCGGCCCTGCTCGTCGTAATAGAGGCCGATCCCCAGATTCACCTTTTGCTCACGGGTGTCTTTGTGGAAGGTCTCGACCAGGGTCAGTATGGGGTCGCCAGCGTAGGCATCGACGTGTTCAAACATGGGGGGTCCTTGCGAAGTGGAATCCAGGGTAAGGAATCAATGATCGGCGGTCATGATGGCGTAAAGCGGGCGAGGGCTCAAGTCTGAAACGGGCCTGCCGTGCACAGCTATGGCCCCCTTTGCTGTAAAGGGGTCGGGTCCGGACTTGCTCCCATGGTTGACGCCAGTGGCGAGCAGGCCGGGGAGCCTTTACTTCAGGTAGGATCTCAGCACCCGCACCACCTGATCCAGATCCTCCAGCCGCTCGGCCGGGGTGGCCTCTTCGGCGCCGAGATGCTCGCGCATATGACCCTCCAGCACCTCCAGCATCAAGCCGTTGACGGCACCGCGGATGGCGGCGATCTGCTGCAAAATGGCGGCGCAGTCACCCTCCTGCTCCAGTGCGGTTTCCAGCGCCCCAGTCTGACCCTTGATGCGGCGCACCCGCGCCAGCAGCTTCTTCTTGCCGTGAATGGTGTGTGACATGGAGGATCCTCTCGATCAATAAAACTATACTGGGGTATAGTATATTGCATCATCGCCCTCAGGAGAAATCCATGTCATCCCTCGTCTCATCCCACTGCCATCAACCCGTCGTGCACCAGGGTAATCCGCTGGCGGAACAGAAAACCCGCTGGGCCGTGCTGCTCACCGTCATCATGATGGTGGCGGAGATCAGCGGTGGCTGGTTCTACAACTCAATGGCGCTGCTGGCGGATGGCTGGCACATGAGCTCCCACGCGCTGGCGCTCGGCCTCTCCGTGCTGGCCTATCGTGCCGCCCGCCATTTTGCCCGCGACCACAGATTCAGCTTCGGCACCTGGAAGATAGAGGTGCTGGGGGGCTTCACCAGCGCCTTGCTGCTGGTGGGGGTGGCCGGGTTGATGCTGTTCGAGTCGGTGTTCCGGCTGCTGGATCCCAGTCCGATCCACTATCAGCAGGCGATCGCCATCGCGCTGGTGGGCCTCTTGGTGAACCTTGCCTGTGCCTGGCTGCTCAAGGATGATCAGGGTCATCATCACGGTCACAGCCATGGTCATCATGATCACAACCATGACAGTCACCAGGGTCACGACCACTCTCATCATGACCATGCTGATCATCACGGCCATCAGGATCTGAACCTGCGTGCCGCCTACATCCATGTGCTGGCGGATGCGGCCACCTCTGTACTGGCCATCCTGGCGCTGGTGGGTGGCATGCTGTGGGGAGCCGACTGGCTGGATCCCCTGATGGGCATAGCGGGGGCCGTGCTGGTGGCGGTGTGGGCCTGGGGGCTGCTGCGCGACTCGGGCCGGGTGCTGCTGGATGCCGAGATGGATACCCCGCTGGTGGCGGAGATCCGCGAGGTGATAGCAGACTTGCCGGACGCCGAGATCCGTGATCTGCACGTCTGGCGGGTGGGGCAGGAGCAGTATGCCTGCGTACTCTCTCTATTGATGGCGACGCCCATCCCGGCTGGCCAGATCCGTGAGCGGCTTGCCATCCACGAGGAGCTGGTCCACGTCACCATAGAGATTGCCCAGCCATAAGCAGACACGTCGAGTGGATGCTCAAGACAGGATGTGAAGGAGGGGCCAAGGCCCCTTCTGTGGTGCGTGTCAGTGATGCTGGCTGTGGTCATCGTCCGGCTTGTGCTGCCAGATGGCCCCCAGCAGCAGCTTGAGCAGCAGCCCTGGCGGGTTGTCCAGCAAGTGTCCCGACTCCAGCAACAGGTGACCATCCGCCCGAAAACCCAGGCTGGCATGCACTGTGCCATCTTCGCCGCGCACCTGGATGAGGCCGCTCAAGGTGCCGCGTTCTCCCGGCAGGCAGCGCAGCCGCAGCTCACGGGGTTCTCCCAGCAGGGTGAAGGCCCGACTCAGGGGTGGCGTGTCTTCAAAGTCGGGCCAGTTGAAGAAGTGATACTGCTCTGCGAGCCCGCCCGCCTGCTGGCAAAACTGGTCAAACAGCTGCGCAATCCCCTGATACTCCAGATCCAGCCGTTTGGCCTGCTCTTCAATCCTTTTCATCTGCTGCTCCTGCTCACGCTATCTGGCTGATTGAAAACTGGTTTTTTTCAAGGTGCCAGCGGGTTAGACCAGATATGGCGCCAAATGGTGGCCGGGTCTGTGAGCCGGATCCAACTTTCGTTATGAAAACGTTATCTTGTTGAAAATGGTTGGTTTTTTTGCCCTGCTGCTCACATTTGAAACGATTGCCGCTGATTAATATGGCATCGCTCGGCAATGACCGGGTACTCGGATATCGAGACTAACTACAGCGGGAATTATAAAAAAATGGATATGAAAAAGACCAAAGTGGCGCTGGTAACAGCCTCACTGCTCGCGCTTTTGTCCGGCTGCAATGACAACAGCTCTTCACCCTCCACCCCTGACCCCACGGATGGGCCTGTCGCCCGTCTGCCCGATGTGCAACCCCCTGCCGAGCAACTGGTTGCCGGCCCCGATCAGGCGGTGATCGCCCTGGTGGATACCCAGACTAGCGCCGCGCGCGGGATAGAAGGGCCCTTTGCCAACCACAGCCTGCACCTGTGGAACAACGACGCCTGTAACGCCACCGCCGAGAGCGGTCTGAACGCGGGCTGGGATGACAAGGCCAATACCCCGACGGCGGTCGACAGTTTCGGCCCCAGCTGGGTGGTTCCCCTGGCCAAGCTGGAAGGCTGTATCAACTTTATTGCCCGCAACGGCGATCTCGCCAACCTGACCGGCGCCGACATGAAGGTGGTTTTCAGCGATCACCCTGATCGCACCGTGGCCATAGTCGCGGGCAAGAGCGAAGTCTTCGACAGTCGTGCTGATGCCTTTACCGCCGCCTTTGGCGTGGCCGGGGCCAGCGCCCATCTGATCGATGGCAACACCCTGATCTGGCAAGGGGGCAAGGACAAGCCCCATGTGCGCCTCTATTACACGGAGTCGGGCACCATCAAGGCCAATGCCGAGGGTGTGTTCGACTTCCCCTATCTCAGCCTGACCGCGACCAGCCTGACCGCCGAGCAGCAGGCCAAGTACCCGCACCTCAAGGATGCAGCGGCCTTCGCCCTGCCATCCGGCAAAGATCTCAAGCCCCTGCTCAAGGGCGAGCTGGTGGCCATAGGCACGGATGCCGACGGCATTTTGCAGGGGGCGACCCTGGTGCAGAGCGCCGGCGCCCTCGATGCCCTCTACGCAGAGGAAGCCACCAAGCTGGCCTATGGCGCCATCGTTGAGGGGGGCAATGTCACCTTCCGGCTGTGGGCGCCAACCGCCAAGTCGGTCAAGCTGGCGTTGTTCGACGAGCAGCACAAGGCCCTCGGCGAGCGCACCATGACACAAGACGACGCCAGCGGCAGCTGGAGCGTGCAAGGGGGTCAGGAGCTGGTCGGAAAATTCTACCGCTATGATATCCAGGTCTATCACCCGCTCAGTCGCAAGCTGGAATCCTATCAGGTAACAGACCCCTACTCCCTGAGCCTGGCGATGAACTCCGAGTTCAGCCAGGTGGTGGATCTCGATGATCCGGCACTCAAGCCGGAAGGGTGGGACAGCCTGAAGGCGCCCCACAGCCAGCAGAACCCTGCCGACATCACCATCTATGAGGCCCATGTCCGGGATCTGACCGGCAACGATGAGTCCACCAAGCCGGAACACAGAGGCAAGTTCCTCGGCCTGACCGACAGCGACAGCGTACCGGTCAAGCATCTGCAATCCCTTGCCCAAAGCGGCGTCAGCCATCTGCACCTGTTGCCTGTGTTCGACATCGCCACCGTCAACGAGGATCCGGCCAAGGTAGCCAACCTCCAGGATGACTTCAGCAAGCTGTGTCAGGTCAATGCCGAGGTGAAGGATTCCAAGTTTGGTGGTTACTGCGGCGGTGGCCAGACCATAGAAGCCGTGCTGGCCGATCTGCAAGGGGCCGACAGCAAGGAGAGCCCGCAAGTGCAGGAGCTCTCCGGCTATCTGCGTGGCGTTGACTCCTTCAACTGGGGCTATGACCCTTATCACTACACGGCGCCGGAAGGCTCCTACGCCACCGATGCCGAAGGCAGTCAGCGGATCCTGGAGTTCCGCGAGATGGTCAAGGCCATCAAGCAGAACATCGGTATGAACGTGGTGATGGATGTGGTCTACAACCACACCAACGAAGCCGGCCTCGGTCCCAAGTCGGTGCTCGACAAGATAGTGCCCTGGTACTACCAGCGCCTCAATCCGGAGACCGGCTCGGTCGAGAACTCCACCTGCTGCTCCAACACGGCACCGGAACACGCCATGTTCGCCAAGCTGATGGATGACTCTCTGGTGACCTGGGCCCGTGACTACAAGATCGACGCCTTCCGCTTCGACCTGATGGGTCACCACCCGAAAGATCAGATGGTGCAGGCGCTGGCCGCCGTGAAGCAGGTCAACCCCGAGATGTACTTCTACGGCGAGGGCTGGAACTTCGGCGAGGTGCAGGATGACAAGCGCTTCGTGCAGGCGACCCAGAAGCACCTGGCCGGCACCGGCATCGGCTCCTTCTCCGATCGCTTGCGTGATGCGGTGCGCGGTGGCAGCCCGTTTGACGGTGGCGATACCATTCGCAAGACCCAGGGCTTTGGCAACGGCGCCCTGGTGGATGCCAACGAGATGGACGGCGTCGAGCTGGCCACCGCGCTGCACCAATCCGACCTGGTGCGCCTCGGCATGGCCGGCAACCTCAAGGAGTTCGTGCTGACCGACAAGGACGGCATGCCTAAGAAGGGCTCCGACATCGACTACAACGGTCAACCTGCGGGTTATGCCCAGGATCCGACCGAGATCCAGAACTATGTCGACAAGCACGACAACCAGACCCTGTTCGACAACCTGATCTACAAGGCGCCGGAAGGAGCCGATCTGGTGCGGATGCAGGGGGTATCGCTGGCCACCGCCATGCTGGGGCAGGGCATTCCCTTTACCCACGCAGGTGTCGAGCTGCTGCGTTCCAAGTCCATGGAGCGGGACAGCTATGACTCGGGTGACTGGTACAACAGGGTCGACTACACCCTTGCCGACAACAACTTCGACAAGGGGTTGCCGCGCAAGGACAAGGATGGGGACAACTACCCGTTGATCGAGCAGGTACTTGGCAAGCACGTCAAGCCGAGCGGGGCCGACATGGCGACCATGGTAGGCTTCTATCAGGAGTTGGCCGAGCTGCGTCAATCCTCCCGTCTGCTGCGCCTTGGCAGCGGCGCCGAGGTGATCAAGCGGGTTGATTTCCGCAATACCGGGCCTGACCAGGTGCCGGGGCTTATCGTGATGACGGTGGATGATGGCGTCAACGCCGGTGCGGATCTGGATCCCGCCATCGAGGGCCTGGTGGTGATGATCAACGCCACCAACCAGCCCCAGAGCATCGGCGACTTCCGTGATGGCAAGGATCAGCCCATCGATCTGAGCACGTTGCAGCTGAGCCCGGCCCACCATGCAGGTAGTAGCATAGCCCGCGATGCCGCCGTCAATGGCGGTACCCTGACTCTGGGGGCCTGGTCTGCCGCCGTGTTCGTCAAACCGCAGGCCGGAGCCCAGGGCGCGGGTCTGCCGGTGAGCAAGAAGATAGACCTGAGCACGGTTCCGCCCTTTGGTGACACCGATGTCTTCGTGCGTGGTTTCCTGAACGAGTGGGATCCGGTCAACAAAATGATCTTTGGTGGCAACTTTACCTACGAGTTCACCACCGAAGTGACGACCGATCAGCTTGGCACCACTCAGGTGAAGATTGCCGGTAGTGAGTGGGACGGCCCGATCAACTACGGCAAGTGCAGTGACACCGACCAGCTGGCGACAGGTCAGGTCAGCGTGCTCTGCGCCAATGGCGGGGATCTGCCGTTCAATGCTGACAAGGCGGGCAGCTACAAGTTTGTGTTCACGGCAATGAACAAGGACAAACCGACCCTGAGCGTTAGCTTCACCGAGCCTGTGCAGAGCTGCAAGGTGCTGGATACGGTGGCGGGCAATCCGCTCGGCTACAACCTGTTCGTCAAGGGTGAGCTGTCCGGCTGGGCTGCCCAGCCCCAGTATCAGCTGAGCTACAAGGGGATGGACGGCGACCTCGCCATCTATCAGGCCGCGTTCAACTACATGGGCACCAGCGAGTTCAAGGTCGCCAATGAAGACTGGAGCAAGGAGTACCTGCTCAACGGCGGTGGTGCTGTCACTGCCGAGACGGGCTACTCTCTCGGCTTCTCACAGGCTGGCAGTGCCAACAACAGCATCACATTGCCGCAAGGATTGTGGAGCGTGCTGGTGAAGGTTGACCCGGCTGGTACCAAGGCCGGTACCGCCGTCATTCAGGAGTGCAGTGCCAAGTAAGCACACCCATAGAGTCCGGGACTGGCTCGGCAGCCCCGGGTTGAATTCCACCTTGCCAAGGGTGGGATAACTCCGAGAGAGTAAGCAAAGCGCGACTGCCAACCGGCAGCCGCGCTTTTTCTTTGCAGGTGTGAGGTGGGGGGAAAGAGAAAAGCCGTCCCTGTCGGGGGACGGCTTGGCATATGGCGATCTCGTTTGCGGGCTGGATCAGCGCTTGCGCAGCAGACGCAGGGCGTTGGCCGTCACCAGAGCGGTGGCACCGGTATCCGCCAGCACGGCAATCCACAGGCCCGTGATGCCGAGCAGACTGGTGACCAGGAAGATGGCCTTGAGTCCCAACGCCAGCGCTATGTTCTGGTGGATGTTGGCCAGTGCCGCCCGCGACAGGCGGATCATGGCGGCGATGCCACCGAGCTGGTTGTGGGTCAGGGCGGCATCGGCCGTCTCCAGCGCCACGTCTGTGCCGCCACCCATGGCGATGCCAATGTTGGCTCGCTTCATGGCGGGGGCGTCGTTGATGCCATCCCCTATCATGGCGACCTTCTGGCTGGCGGCCAGCTTGGCGATCTCTTCCACCTTGTCTTCCGGCAGCAGGCTGGCGCGCCAGCCCATGCCGAGCTCGTTGGCAATCGCCTCGGCGGCGCGGGGGTTGTCACCGGTCAGCATAATGCTGCGCAGTCCCAGCCCCTTGAGCTCCGCCAGGGCCGCTGCCGCTTCGGGCCGGATCTGGTCCCGCAGGGCCAACAGGGCCGCCGGTGCTGCGCCCGGCTGGCCGAGCACGACCACCGTCTTGCCCTGCTGCTCAAGGGTGGCTATTTGTGCGTTGAGGGCATTGCTCAGCGAGTCAATCCGGCTCGGTGCCAGCAGTTGCCAGAGGGTGCCGTCGATGCGTCCCTCCACCCCCATGCCTGGCAGGGCGCGCAGATCCCGGGCCGCGGCCAGAGTCAGCCCCTGCTCACGGGCGGCGGCCACTACGGCGCGAGCCAGCGGGTGGTGGGAGCCTTGCTCTATGGCGGCGGCCAGTGCCAGCAGTTCGGCCTCCGGCTGGTCATTGAGGCTGACCAGCTCGGTCAGTTGCGGCTTGCCCAGGGTCAGGGTGCCTGTCTTGTCAAACGCGACTGTGTCTATATGGGCCAGCCGTTCCAGCGCGGCGCCACCCTTGATCAGGGCTCCCTGCCGGGTCGCCGCCGCCAGGGCGGAGGTCACAGCCGCCGGGGTGGAGATCACCAGGGCGCAGGGGCAGCCGATGAGCAGCAGCGCCAGTCCGCGATAGACCCACTCGTCCCAGCTCTGGCCGAAGGCCAGCGGTGGCACTATCACCACCAGCAGGGCAACCAGCATCATGGCAGGGGTATACCAGCGGCTGAAGCGGTCGATGAAGCGCTCTATGGGGGCGCGCTGGGTCTCGGCCTCCTCGATCAGGTGCAGTATGCGGTCGATGGCGTTGTTGCCAGGCTCGGACACCACCTCGAGGCGCAACACCCGATCCGCCGCCAGACTGCCGGCGGGCACCTTGTCGCCCTGGCGACGCTCCACCGGAATGGACTCGCCGGTCAGGGCACTCTCGTCAAACGCCCCAAGGGCGTCGAGCAAGCGGGCATCCGCCGGCAGGCGGGCACCCGGGGCGATTTCTATGATGTCGCCCGGGCGCAGCTGGTCGGCCGCCACCTCTTCCCGTATGTCACCGTCAACCCTGGTGCGGATCCGCAGTGCCTTGTCGGGCACCAGCGCCATCAGGGCGGTGACGCCGGCGCGAGCACGGCCGGCGGCGTAGGCCTCCAGATGTTCCCCCAGCATGAACAGCAGCAGCACCATGGCCGCCTCGGCGGTTTCACCGAGGAAGAGGGCGCCCAGCGCTGCCACCGTCATCAGGGTCTCGATGGCGAAGGGGGAGCCGCTCCTGGTCAGGGCCCAGGCCTTGCGGGAGATGGGCCACAGGCCCCAGAGTGTGGCCAGGGTAAACAGCGGCTGGCCGAACTCTTTCGGCAGCAGGGCCGCCACCAGCATCAGGCCGGCCAGCGACAGGGGCTGCCAATACTTGGCGAGCAGGGCCATCTGCGGGCTGCGGCGCCTGGCGTTGTCGTCCCCGGGCTGAGTTGCGCCTTTGAGCCGGAAACCCGCGGCCAGCACGGCGGCGGTGACGGGGTCGGGGGAGAGGCCGGGGGCGAGATCCACCACCAGCTTCTCGGTGGCAAACAGCACCCGGGCCTGCTGCACGCCCGCCACCCGGCTGACGGCGGTCTCTATCTTGCGGGCGCAGCTGGGGCAATCCATCCCCAGTACCTGCCAGCTGTGGCGGCGGCTGTCCTGCTCCGGCGCGACTAACGGCTCGGCGGTATCGGTTGTTTGCTCATGGTGATCATGCTCATGATGGTCATGGTCATGGTCATGGTCATGAGGCGGCTGCGGGCTGCAGCAGCCCTGGCTTTGACAACTTCCTCTGGGGGGCTCTTCATCCCCCGGCGATTCACTCACCCCCTGATCCTGATGATCATGGGGTGCCTTGCTGGCGCAGCAACTGACCTGTTCGACATTGTCACAGCAGTGGCTGTCGTGTTGATGTTCGACTTGGCTGGTGACGGCCTTGCCGGTGGCCGCTGTGTGTTGATGGCTGCAGCAGGATTTGCTCATGATGAGTCCCTCTTGGATGGATCCCGCCGGTGCGGAACCTTGGATAACTGAGCCGAGTGTAAACCTTGGTGTTAAGTCCAAGGTCAAGTCTCTTTATCTCCCTCTCTCGTTTGAGAGGGGCTGCCAGTTCGGTCCAGGAGCAAGTGCCGCTATATCCTTGTGATTGGCGGGTGTTTGTCCTCGCCCGGCGCGCCTATACTGGGGGGCCCTATCCTCCCTCGATAATCAAGGACATAACATGAGCAATTCCGTTACTCTGCAAGGCAACCCCGTTTCCGTAGCCGGTCACTTCCCCGTTGCCGGTGAGCAGGCCAAGCCTTTCTCCCTGGTTGCCAAGGATCTGTCTGACGTGACCCTGGCGAGCTTCGCCGGTCAGCGCAAGATCCTGAACATATTCCCGAGCGTCGATACCCCGACTTGTGCCACCTCGGTGCGCAAATTCAACGAACAGGCCAGCGCGCTGGAGAACACAGTCGTGCTCTGCATCTCCGCCGATCTGCCGTTCGCCCAGTCCCGCTTCTGCGGCGCCGAAGGTCTGGACAAGGTGGTGACCCTCTCTACCCTGCGTGGTGCTGCCTTCATGCAGGATTACGGTGTGGCCTTCTCCTCCGGTCCGCTGGTGGGCCTGACTGCCCGCGCCATCGTAGTGCTGGATGCAGACAACAAGGTGCTGCACAGCGAGATGGTAGCCGAAGTAGCCGATGAGCCGAACTACGCGGCCGCCCTGGCTGCCCTGTAAGCTTCTGAGCGCAAAAATCCCGCCACGGCATGCCCGTGGCGGGATTTTTTTATGGATGGAACCCGGTTATCAGGGGGTCTTTACAGGCTGGGGGGCGGGTAATGGCTCAGGGTGTGGCTGCCAGTGTTCGTAGGGTCTGTGGATCTTGCCGTATATCTCCTCCAGCTTGCCTGATGCCGCCAACCTTTCTATGGCTTGCGCCAAAAACGCATCCATCTCATTGCCGGCTGCGCCCTTCTGAATAATAAAAACATCTTCAAAGTCGCCAAAAAATTCTCGCTGGATATTGGTCAGCCCCAGCTGGCGCAGCATCAGGTCCGCTTCCTCCTGTGCCCAGATAAAGGCATCGATACGGCCACGGGAGAGCTTGCGAAGGGATTGCTCGATACTCATGGAACGTTGTACTTGAAAGGGGAGCTCACCGGGTACGGCCTCGATTAACAAATCCCGTTGCGTCGCTTCGATGCCATAGGCCATGTCGGTGGAGACAGGATTCGCTGTGTTGCTGTAGATGACATGGGCTACCTTGCCAAAGCTGCGGGTGCTGAAGCGATAGGGCAGCATGTCTGCATCGTGCAGATTGCGAATGGCGGGCAGGCTGAAATCGGCCTTGCCATTGATCACGCCCGCCATGGCGCGCGCAATGGGGTAGATGGTGATCTCGATAGTCATATCGGGGTAGAGCGCATCAATCCCATGGACCAGATCGACGAAGGGGCCTGTCTTGTCGGCGTTGATAAGGCCTGGCAATTCACCAAGGTGGGCCTTGATGACGCGGACCGGCTGGGCAGGGGGGCTGGAGGTGGTCGACGAGGTCTGGGAGAGACCTATGGTCGCGATACCGAGCAGGCCGAGCAGTAGCATGGGGATATGTCTGAGCATGGTCTGTCTGCCTTCAAGGTGAATAATACCATTGTAGACAGCCATGACCCGGGCACAGTGCTCTTCCTTTTGCCGCTTGCGGATAGGGTTTTACTTCTTCTGCCCCGCTAACTAGACTTCGCCTCCCACTTCTTTATCCGCGTACCCCCATGACCTTTAGCGAACTCGACCTCCATCCCGCCTTGCTGGCTGCCCTGCCTCCCACCCTGCACACGCCGACTCGCATCCAGCAGCTTGCAATACCCGTGGTATTGGCGGGGCAGGATCTGCTGGCGCTGGCCCAGACCGGCAGCGGCAAGACACTGGCGTTCGGGTTGCCGTTGCTGCAACGGATGGATCCCGCCTCCAGCCTGGTGCAGGGACTGGTCGTAGTGCCGACCCGCGAGCTGGCGATGCAGGTGAGCGCTGCGCTGCAAGGGATGGCTGACGCTCTGGGATTGCGGATCCTCACCCTGTGCGGTGGCGTGGCACAGGAGCGACAACAGGCAGAGCTGGCGCTGGGGCCACAACTGCTGGTGGCGACGCCGGGGCGACTGCGGGATCTGCTCACTCAGCAAGTGCTGGGGCTGGATGGCCTGCAACAGCTGGTGCTGGATGAGGCGGATCGCCTGCTGGAGATGGGTTTCTGGCCCGATATCCAGTGGCTGATGAATGAGATGCCCGCCGAGCGTCAGACCCTGCTCTTCTCCGCTACCCTGCCTGCCGAGCTGGATGCCCTTGCCCATAGCCTGCTGACAGAACCGACCCGCATCGAGGCCAATCCCCTCAACAGCCTGGTGAACGAGATCGAGGAGCGACTCTATCTGGTCAACAAGAGCAGCAAGGTGCCTGCGCTGATCAGCTTGCTCAAGGAGCAGGCCTGGCCGCAGGTGCTGGTGTTCATCAGCGCGCGGGACGATGCCGACGGCGTGGCCAGGAAGCTGGCCAGGGCGGGGCTTCCGGTTGCCGCCCTGCATGGCGAGAAGGAACAGGCGGTTAGAGAGCAGGCGCTCGACGATTTCAAGGCTGGCAAGGTGCGGGTGCTGGTGGCCACCGACCTGATGGCGCGGGGCATACATGTGGAGGCATTGCCTGTGGTGATCAATCTGGACCTGCCCGCCAGCGCCCCCGTTTATGTTCACCGTATCGGCCGCACCGCCCGCGCCGGGCGCGAGGGGCTGGCCATTTCGCTGGTGTGCCACGGCGAGAGCGATACCCTGGCCGCGATCCGCACTCTGACCGGCCGTGAGCTGCCGCTGGGGGAACTCCCCGGTTTCCCGGTGACCGACCTGCCCGCCAGCGGGGAGGGCAAGCGGCCACCTCGCGACAAGCAGGCGAACCGTCGCACCGCCAACAAGCGCAGCGTCAAGCAGTTCAAGGGCAAGGTCTAGTTCAAGGCTGAGTTGGGCTGCCCGATTGGGCAGTACCAAAGGACGCCGGTTTCACTATGCTCCATGGGTTCAACCATGGAGGGATAGAAGATGGCAAGCCTGTTAATGGGGCCCCTGCTGGGGCTCGAAGCTGAGACGCAATACAGCGTCTGTTTTCTGGCGGGGCCTAGCTGCAAGGGTGCCAGCATCAGGATCAACGGCGCCTTGCTGCCTGCCAGCAAGCAGGCGGATACCCCCAGAGGGGGTTTGTGGCGGGCCAGCTGGACGGCAAGCCCGGCCGCCGAGGGTGCTGCTGTGGAGTACCGGATCCTGCTGGATGGGGAACCCACCCGGGATCTGGCCGGGGACGACCACTGGCAGTTTCATCTGCCGGGGCTGGCGGAGCCGGTGCGCATCGGTTACGCCTCTTGCAACGGTTTTTCCGACTTCAAGCTGCTCACCTCCACGCCTCAGCCCTATGTGATGTGGGAGCGGCTTGCCGCCGAACACGCCGCGCATCCCTTCTCGCTGTTGCTGATGGGGGGGGATCAGGTCTATGCCGACTCTCTCTGGACCACGGTTCCCAGCCTCAAGGCCTGGAACGAGCTGGACAGGACGGAGAAGGTCAAACGCAAGGCGACCCGCACCATGGAGGAGCAGCTCGATCGCTTCTATTGCGATCTTTACTGCAAGCAGTGGAGCCGGCCCGAGGTGGCCCGCCTGCTGGCCCGGGTGCCAAGCGCCATGATGTGGGATGACCACGACATCTTCGATGGCTGGGGCAGCTATCCCGAGGATCTGCAGGGCTGTGATGTCTATCGGGCCATCTATGCTGCCGCGTCCCGTTATTTCCGGCTGTTCCAGCTGCGCAGCAGCGCCAATGCCTCCCTGCTGGACCCGGTCAATTTGAATCACCACTCCTGGCTGCTGACGTTTCGGGGTTACCGGATCCTGGCGCTGGACAACAGAGCAACCCGCACCCAGGCCCAGGTGATGAGCCGGTCCCAGTGGGAGCAGGTCAACGGTGCGCTGGCCGCCTGCGACGCGGGCCACCTGCTGGTCATGGCGGGGGTGCCCGTGGTTTATCGGGACTTCTCCTTCACAGAGGCGGCGCTGGATGCCACCCCCTGGGAAGAGGAGCTGACCGACGATCTCAAGGATCACTGGCGGGCCAAGGCCCATCAGGGGGAGCGGGCCCGTCTCATCATGCGGCTGCTGGACAACGCCCGACTGCGGCGCCAGCAGGATCAGGGCAGCAAGACACTGATCCTCTCCGGCGACGTGCACGTGGGCTGCCTGGGCGTCATCCAGGACAAGCGGGAAGGGGTCACCAATGTGCACCAGCTGGTCTCCTCCGGCATAGTCCATCCCTGTCCCACCCAGTTTCAGTGGATGGGGATCCTCGCCATGACCAACGACAATCCCGAATACCTCGACGAGAACCGCTTGATACGCGCCGAGCTCATCAAGCCGTTCGGCGCCCCCGTCTACCTGCGCACCCGCAACTTCGCCACCCTGCTGATGGGCAGCGACCACAAGCTGTGGGTCAACTGGCATTGCGAGAACGGGCTGGCCGCCAGCTATCCGCTGGCCTGATGGTCGGACAAACACAAAGGGCCCCGGCGGGCCCTTTTTTCTTTTCCACGTCATGCTCCCCGGGCCGTTTCATGCTCAGGGCTTGCCTTGTTCCTGGGCGAAGAAGTCGCGCCGAAACTGGCCGAGCACCTCCTCCCTGTGCTGCTGCCAGCGCTCGGGATCCATGTTCCCCTGACTGGCCGCCAGTTGCTGCTCCAGCTCGGCCAGCTGCTGCTGGTAGCGGCCGCGCTGATCCAGCTGCTGCTGGCGCGCACCGGCAAACGCCACGCTGGTCTCGGCCCGGTCGGCAGGCAGGAAGTGGCGGGCCAATGTCTCCAGCTCCTCATCCCCCCACAACTGGCGTGCTTGCAAGAGGCGGGCATCCGGGTTGAACAGATCCGCCGCCAGATCCGGGTGATCCGCCGCCCACTCATCCTGCAGCCGGGTCAGGGCGGCCAGCCGTTCGGCCAGCGCCAGCTGTTCGCTGTCGGCGGCCAACTGATCCAGGGCCTGGGCGTAGCGCCCCTGCAACCGTGTCAGGCTCTCCCCCTCACTCATCCACTGGGATTCCAGCGCGATCAGATTGACCAGCCGCTCGTTCAGCGGCTGGTCGGTGTCGCTGATCTCGCTGGCGAGCCGCTGGCTCAGCTCCTGTGGCATCTCCCGCCAGCTGGGGGGCTGTTGGGTGGGCTTGCCCCCGCTGACAGCCGGGGTGAGCCGGGGCATGAGGGCTGTCATAGGGGTGGCTGGCACCTGCTGGGCCTGACGTGCTCCGCGCAGGCTGGAATGTGCCTCGGCCGGCGTCTGCGGTGGCTCATTCTGCCAGCCGAGGTTGAGCAGCAAGAGCGAGAGGACTGCCAGGGCCAGGATCCCGTAGCGGCGCTTCATCGGCTGATCTCGCCCTTGACCGGGAAGTGATCGGATAGGTTGCTGGCGGGCCAGAGGCTGCCATCGCTGCTGCGGGGGATCCAGACGCTGTTGAGGTTATGACTGGCGGCACCGTATTCCCGGCTCACCACCAGATAGTCCAGATACTCGACGTTGGCGCCACCGGAGAGGGGGCCGCCTGCGTAGGGGTTGATCCTGGGATCGAAGGTGGCTTCGGTATAGCCGCCATAGCCGGGTTCATAGGCGTCAAGGTTGGCCAGCATGCTGGCGTAGTCGTCGGCGAACTTGCGCTTGTTGACGTTGAAGTCGCCGCCATAGATGACGGTGTCACTGGCCGGGATCTTGAGGCTGGCGGCCAGGGTACGAATTTGGCCGAACTGGATCTGGCGCAGCCGTCTCGCCTCGTCGGTGTCGAAGCTGGCGGTGTGGGTGGCGAACAGATGCCAGGCCTTGCCCCCCTTGATCACCTCGGCGTACATGACCCCTTTGTCGGCGAAACAGTCGGTGCCAGTGCACTGGGGATAGACCAGCTGGGCCTCCCGCACGATTGGGTAGCGGCTGACGATCACCACGCCACCGTCGTGGATATTGACCCCCGGCTTGTCGAGCACCTTGGTCTGATAGGGGTACTCTTTGGCCAGCGCCTGCAGGAAGCCCTCGCGGCGGCCATCGAACACCTCTTGCAGCAGCAGGGCGTCATAGCCCTTGAGGTAATCGGGCAGCAAGGTTAAGCGTTCGCCAATGCTGGAGGCGATCACCGGCAGCGCCCAGACGTTGTAGCTGGCCACCTTGAGCTTGCTCTCCGAAGGCTCCGGTTGTTCCCGTGGTTGTGGCGGGGTCAGCATGTAGTGCAGATCGTCGTAACGGCCGGTGAATTTGGCGGCAAAGGCCAGCTCCTGCGGCCCCTGGGTACGATGCAAGGCGCGGTCGCTCTTCCACCCAGAGCTGACGGTCGGGGTGTCGCCACCGTGCTGCAGGGTGGTGTTCCACCAGGAGCCCTCCATCAACTGGTTGAGGCGATAGGTGTCGCCGCTGGCCGTGGTGACACGGGTTTCGAACAGATAGCTTTTGCCCGCCTTCACCCCCTCGTAGCGATTGAAGCTGAGCACCATGGCGCTCTCCCAGGGGCCCAGCTCCGTTCTGTGCTGAGTCCACTGGCTGCCCGCCTGCAGCTGGCCGCTGCCGCTCTGGCTGATTGCCAGCTGCAGGGGTTCCGGGCCGTTGTTGGTGAGGTAGACATCGGTATCGGCCAGCGCCTGCAATGGAAACTGGCTGACCAGCAGCAGGGCGGCATAACTGAGGGGCTTGTGCATCATTAAGTCCTTTTGGTTGAGGCACGATGGAAAGTGACTGTTATGGCGGGCAGAGAGGTCATTTCATTTACATTTTTGTTACAAATAAATGAAAGGCCCCATATGGGGAGAGGGGGGGCATTGAGGGGAAGGCTGCGGGTCAGTGGCCGTTCAAGCGGAGGATCTAGATCAGGCTTGGCAATCAAGGGGGCGCGTACCGGTCGGCACGCACCCCAGGTGACGGGTCAGTGGCGGAACTGGTTGATCAGGCGGGAGAGGGCATGCAGCCGCTCCACCAACAGCGTGATGCCGTCCAGGGCCTGCCTGCTGTTGTCGGCTGTGTGGCTGGCCAGCTGGTGGATCTGGTGGATGCCGTGATCCAGGGTACTGGTGACATCCGCCTGCTGGCTGACGGCCTGGGCAATTTCGTCGCTGGTGTGGGTGACCTGGGTCAGCATGCGGCTGATCTGGTTGAGCACCTCGGCTGTGGTGCTCACGTGCTGCTGGCAACGCTCCGAGGTCTGGGCCCCCTGGGTCATGCCATCGGCCAGCTGGCGGGTGGTCTGCTGCAGCGCCTGGATCATCTCGTTGATTTCGCCGGTGGAGCTGCGGGTCTTCTGGGCCAGTGCCCGTATCTCGTCGGCCACCACTGCAAAACCACGCCCCTGCTCACCGGCCCGCGCCGCCTCTATGGCCGCATTGAGGGAGAGCAGATTGGTCTGATCGGCGATCTGGCTGATCACCGCCAGGATCCCGCTGATCTTCTGGCTGTCACCGGTCAGTTGCGCCAGCACCTGGTGGTTGGCATCAAGTTCTTCATGCAACTGATTGACCGATGATTGTGTGGTCGCCAGCGCTTGCAATCCCTCGGCCGATACCTGTTGTACCTCGCCCACCAGGGCGTTGGCTTGATGGGCGCTGTTGGCCACGTCACGGATCGACTGGCTCATTTGCGTGATGGCGGCGGCCAGCTGCTCGCTCTGGGCCCGCTGCTGTTGCAGGTGGGTGTCTATGGTCTGGATATTACCCCTGTCATCCTCGGCGGCCTGCAGTATCTGCTGGTTGATGTCGGCGCTGCGCCCCACCACCGCCTTGAGCTCGGCCCGCTTCATGCGCAGGGCCAGCTCGAGAGCCGCCAGTGTGTCCCGCCGTTTGGTGTAGAGCACCTGACAGAGCGGGGTGCCCATCTCCTCGCCTGCCGTGGTGGCCAGGCGGTTGAGCCGCTGTTGCAGCCGCCAGCCGTGGATCATCTGAGCCAGCAGGGTGGTTGTGCCAATAACCCCCCACAAGGGATGGCCAGTAACGAGGGCCGTCAGCAGGGCGAGCAGGGCCGTGCCGGAGAGGAGCAGGGTGAGCTGGCCCGGCTCCAGGGTGAGCCGGCTGAGCCAGGGCAGCGCCTTGCCCGCCCGGATGCGGGCGTAGAGCTGCTCAGCCCAGGCGATGTCCTGTTCACTCGGGCGGGTACGCACCGACTGGTACTCTATGATCTGCCGCTGGTCGTTGAGGATCGGTGTGACGTAGGCGTTGACCCAGTAGAAGCTGCCGCTCTTGGCGCGATTCTTTACCAGTCCCATCCAGCTCTTGCCCTGGCGCAGTCGCTGCCACATGTCGGCAAAAGCGGCCTTGGGCATGTCGGGATGACGTACCAGATTGTGGGGTACCCCTTCCATCTCGGCGGCGTTGTAACCGGCTACCTCGCAGAAGTGCTGGTTGGCATAGGTGATGTGGCTGGCGGGATCCGTGGTCGATATCAGGGATAGGTGGTCGGGGAAGCGTATCTCCCCCTCCCGTTGGCTTGTGGTCATGTGAGCATCCTGAGTGAGTCAAGTAACTGATAGTTTTGTTTTTATTTTTGTGATGGTTACCGGCTCATTCTATGGGGCGGAGATGACACTATCTTGGCTTGGGTCAATTAATCGACACTCTAGCCTGGTGAAATAGTGCAAATAGAAAGCCCGCAGGGTTCAGGTTGCTGTCATGGGAACAAGGGGCGCCGGGTAGCAGACAAGGGGGAAGGTAATGGCGCCCCGACCGGGGCGCCAGGGATCAGCGACTGGCCAATGGGTAGGTAAAAAGGGCCAGGTGGGCGAAGTTGAACAGGAAGTGGATGACGATGGCGACGCTCAGACGACCGCTGAAGTGGAACGCCAGGCCATAGCAGGCCCCCGCCAGGGCGGCAAACAGCATCAGCAGCGGGCCACCGGCGAGGTGAGCTGCGCCGAACAGCAGGCTGGCGACCAGGATGCCGAGCCAGAGTCGGCTGCGGGCGGCCACCCCTTGCTGGATGAAGCCGCGAAACAGCGCCTCTTCCGCCACGCAGGTGAACAGCAGGTTATTGAGGGCAAACAGCCACCACCAGTGGGGCAGACCCGCTTCGGGCTTGAGCGCACCCAGTTGCCAGGCGGTGATCAGCAGGGCCGCCAGCGGCAACAGCAAGAGGGCCAGCGCTCGCCAGCGGATCGCACCGCCCTGGCCGAGCAAGGCGGGCCAGGCCAGCAGCAGGCCGAAGAAGACCAGCGGCTTGTCCAGATTGAGGTACATGTTGAAGGGCACGCTGGCGGGGCCGGCCTGTACCTGGTCCAGTACCTTCAGATTGTTGAAGCCGGGGATGAGGTGCAGCATCAGCGCTATGGCCCACAGCAGCACCAGCGTCAGGGCGGCGCCACGCCAGGGCTGGGGCAGGCTGGGGGTGCGCCAGGCCAGCAGCAGGCCCGCCAGCGTGATCAGCAGGGCGGAAGGGCTGAGGCGACCGAGGTAAAGGGCGGCCAGCAGGGCGACCCCCAGCAGGATCAGGCCGGGCAGGCGTTGACGGATCAGACAGAGCAAGACGGCCAGCGCCAGTGCTCCCCAGATGAGCGAATCAGGTAGAGGTAACATTGAGTCTCCAAGGCCGATAAAAGTCCCGCACCTTAACAAGTCGTCACATCATGACACAAGCCTTAATAGGCTGGTCGGATCCCTGCAAGGGCGAGTCCGCTAAGGGGCGCAGCCATGAAAAAGCCGGAGCTGAGGCTCCGGCTTTTCTGAGACTGCATTGCCAGTACAGGTGCCTTTTAGCGACCAGACTCTGCGATGACACGGGCTATGATGTCGGCGCGCTTGGTGGCTTCCAGCTCGCCCAGGGCGATGAGGCCGGCCTTGAAGATGACGTTCTTCGGCAGGCTGACATCGTCCAGGGTGGTGATGGCTTCGACGTGCAGACCGTTCAGACGGCTGGCATCGCGGGGGCTCAGGTTGACCTGAGTGTTCATCACCTGCTTGCCTTTCTTCTTGGCAGGCACGGCTTGTTTGGTCTGGTCCTGCTCGTCTTCCGGCTGTTCTGGTTGTTCGCCGTCAAAATCGTAAATAGACATAGTCAATCCTGTTGGGTTGCAAGGGGCATGCTCGCCCTAAATGTGGGTATTCAGCCCATATCCTCATTGCGGATAAAGGCGCGCCAGGAGCCTAGCACCTGGGCAAAGTCTTCCAGCCCGCACATGGCCAGCTGCTCATCATCGTAGTAGGCGAGATCGTCGAGATCCTCATCCTGTTCGATATTGAGGACGTTGGCTTTCACCTCGGCTTCCTCATGGGTGAGCAGCAGTGAATAGTCACCGCCGTGCAGCTGGTACTCTGTGCGGGTGCGATTGGACAGCTGGTCGATGATGGAGAAGAGCTCATCGAGCTTCTCCTCATCCTTGCCAACTTCATCGATCAACCACTGACCGATGGCCTCATGACCCATGGAGAACCGGGCGCGATAGCCACCGAACGGGTCGCGGCGAAATTCATAGTCCATAGCGGAGTCCATATCGGAAGGATGAGGCCACCACAAAGCGGACTGGCATAGCGTCAGATCCATGATCCATGGTGGGTCACACATAGCGTAAAGTGGCCTATTCTAGCGATCCCTCCCGCGCTTGTCTTGATGATGTGGGATCTTTGCACGTCGGCCCGTGTGATTGTGGGCCACCAGGCGTCATGCCAGCTTGTTGTCCGGAGATGTTATGCAGCTAAACGATACCCTGGCCCGTCAGATAGTGAGCAGGGCGATGAAGATACTGTCGTTCTCGGTCAACGTGATGGATGAACACGGTTTGATCATTGCCTCCGGCAACCCCGAGCGCCTCCATCAGCGCCACGAGGGTGCCGTGCTGGCGCTGACCGAGAACCGGGTGGTGGAGATAAGCGAGGCGACCGCCCAGCAGCTCAAGGGGGTGCGCCCTGGCATCAACCTGCCCATCGCCTATCAGGGGGAATTGCTCGGGGTCATCGGTATCTCGGGCGATCCGGACATAGTGCGTGCTTACGCCGAGCTGGTGCGTATGACGGCCGAGCTCATTCTGGAGCAGGCGGCGCTCACCGAGCAGTTGCAGTGGGACAAGCGCCACAAGGAGGAGCTGGTACTGCAGCTCATTCGCGGCGAGGGGCGGGTCGATCAACTGCAACAGGCGGCCCGTTTCCTCGAGCTGGATCTGGCCCAGCCTCGGGTGGTGGCGGTACTGGCGCTGGAGGAGGCGGATCCCGCCCGCCTGCGGGAGCTGGTGCATCTGCTGGAAAATCCGGAGCGGGACAATCTGGTGGCCATCAACGGCCTCGACGAGATAGTGGTGCTCAAACCGGCCCAGCTGAGCGGCGGCGTCTGGCAATCGGAGCAGGAGCGCAGCCGCATCAAGCAGTTGCTGGCCCGCATTCCCCACTTCAAGGTACGGATCGGGGTGGGTGATTACTTCGGCGGCATAGATGGTCTGGCGCGCTCCTACCAGACAGCGCGGGATACTCTGCGCCGGGGCATGCGGCAGGCTCCGCGCAAGCAGGTCTACTTCTTCGAGGATTACCGGTTGCCGGTACTGCTCGGCAGTCTGGCGGACTCCTGGCAGGCGGATCAGCTGCGGGCGCCCCTGCTCAGGCTGGCGCAGGAGGACACAAAGGGAACGCTGCAAAAGACGCTGCGCCAATATTTCTTGCAGGATTGTGATCTGCATCCCTGTGCCGAGGCGCTCTTCATCCACCCTAATACACTGCGCTATCGGCTGACCCGGATCGAGCAGATAACCGGTTTGAATTTCAACAAGTTAGACGACAAGTTCCTGCTCTACCTAGGGCTCAATCTCGACAGCTAATTTGTTGTAATGAACAAAAAAGCTCTCTTTAAAGAGACCTTATTTGGCTTTTCAGCCAACGCATTCCGATCCCGGATCACCATAATGGCCACCACTCACTCCCATTCAAGGTGCCCGTCATGATCCCTGTATCCGCGCTCGGCGCTCTCGCCGCGCTCTCCATCGCCATCTTCCTCATTCTGAAGAAGGTGCCGCCCGCCTACGGCATGATAGTCGGCGCCCTGGCCGGTGGCCTGATCGGCGGGGCCGATCTGACCCAGACCGTCGCCCTGATGATAGGTGGCGCCCAGGGGATCACCACGGCCGTGATGCGGATCCTGGCGGCCGGTGTGCTGGCGGGCGTGCTGATCGAATCGGGCGCCGCCACCACCATCGCCGAGACCATAGTCAAGAAGCTCGGCGAGACCCGCGCCCTGCTGGCGCTGGCGCTGGCCACCCTGATCCTGACTGCGGTCGGCGTCTTTGTGGACGTGGCCGTCATCACGGTTGCCCCCATAGCGCTGGCCATAGCGCGCCGTGCCGACCTCTCCAAGGCGGCCATTCTGCTGGCCATGATAGGCGGCGGCAAGGCGGGCAACGTCATGTCCCCCAACCCGAACGCCATCGCTGCGTCCGATGCCTTCCATCTCCCCCTCACCTCCGTCATGGCGGCCGGCATCATACCTGGCCTGTTCGGGCTGGTGATGGCCTACTGGCTGGCCAAGCGTCTGAACAACAAGGGCAGCAAGGTCGCCGCCGACGAGGTGGTGAGCTTCAGTGGCAGCAAGCTGCCCGGCTTTGGCGCCGCCATCAGTGCGCCCCTGGTTGCCATACTGCTGCTGGCCCTGCGCCCACTGGCCGGTATAGTGGTGGATCCGCTCATCGCTCTGCCCCTCGGCGGCCTGGTCGGCGCCCTTATGATGGGTAAGTTCAGCAAGGTGAACCAGTTTGCGGTCTCGGGCCTGGCCCGTATGGCGCCGGTGGCCATCATGCTGCTGGGTACCGGTACTCTGGCGGGCATCATCGCCAACTCGGGTCTGAAGGATGTGCTGATCAGCGGCCTGACCGCCTCCGGTCTGCCCTCCTACCTGCTGGCCCCCATCTCGGGCGCTTTGATGTCGCTGGCGACCGCCTCGACCACGGCCGGGACTGTGGTGGCTTCCAACGTGTTCAGCTCCACCCTGATTGAGCTCGGCATCAGCAGTCTGGCAGGGGCCGCCATGATCCATGCCGGTGCTACCGTGTTTGACCACATGCCCCACGGCTCCTTCTTCCATGCCACCGGTGGCAGCGTCCACATGGGCGTGGGGGAGCGCCTCAAGCTTATCCCTTATGAAACAGCCGTCGGTCTGACCATAGCAGCCGTCTCTACCTTGATGTTTGGCGTGTTTGGTCTCGCCTGAGGAACTGATATGAAAATTGTTATCGCACCGGATTCATTCAAGGAGAGCCTGAGCGCCATGGCGGTGGCCGATGCCATCGAGGCGGGTTTCAAGCAGGTGTTGCCAGAGGCCACCTACATCAAGCTGCCCATGGCCGATGGCGGCGAGGGCACAGTACAATCCCTGGTGGATGCCACCGGGGGTCGCATACTGCCGTTTTATGTGACAGCGCCGCTCGGCAACCAAGTGCAGGGCTTCGTCGGCCTGCTGGGGGATGGCGAGCGCGCCGTCATCGAGATGGCGGCGGCCTCCGGCCTGCATCTTGTCCCCCCCGAGCTGCGCAATCCGCTGCACACCTCCAGCTTCGGTACCGGTGAGCTGATCCTGGCGGCCCTCGACATGGGGGTGAAGCACCTGATCCTCGGCATAGGCGGCAGTGCCACCAACGATGGCGGTGCCGGCATGATACAGGCGCTCGGCGGCAAGCTGCTCAAACGCGATGGCACCCCCATAGCGCCGGGCGGCGCCGGGCTGGCGGATCTGGCCACCATAGATCTGAGCGATCTGGATTCCCGTCTGAGCAGAATCACCATAGAGGTGGCCTGTGACGTGGACAATCCGCTGTGCGGCCCGACAGGTGCCTCCGCCGTGTTTGGCCCGCAAAAAGGGGCCAACGCCGACATGGTGGCCCAACTCGATGCCAACCTCTCCCGCTACGCTGACTGCATCGAGCAGGCCCTTGGCAAACAGGTGAGGGAAATCCCGGGGGCGGGCGCCGCCGGTGGCATGGGGGCGGCCTTGGTGGGCCTGCTCGGTGCCGAGCTCAAGCCCGGCATCGAGATCGTCATAGCGGCGTTGAAACTGGCCGAGGCTGTGGCCGATGCGGATCTCGTCATCACGGGGGAGGGGCGTATCGACAGCCAGACAATTTACGGCAAAACGCCAATCGGTGTCGCACGCTGTGCCAAGCAGTTTGGCAAGCCGGTGATAGGTATTTCAGGGTGTCTCACCGACGACTACGGTGTGGTGCATGAGCACGGGCTGGATGCGGTGTTCGCCGTGGTCAACCGCGCCATGTCCCTGCCGGAGGCATTGGCGACAGCCACCACCAACCTGCAGCTCACGGCCCGCAACGTGGCCGCGCTCTATATGCTGCGACGCTGATCCTCTTTTGGCCGGTGCCGGGCACCGGCTTTACCCTGCCCCGTGTCGCGGTGATGACCTGTCTTTGTTGCAGATCTGACCGCAATACCTTGCCGATCTCCCGATCGGCTTTTTTCATTATCTTGCTGTATCTCCATCGCTTTTCTACGGTTTCTATATTTTGGCTGACCACTTTGCGGCATAGTGATCCCCCATAGTACAAGGAGCCACCCATGATCTTGCTGACCCTGGGGGTACTGCTGTTTACCCTTATCCATCTCTATCCCTGCTTCGCTGCGGCCCATCGAACCCGCCTGCGCGACCGGTTGGGGGAGAACCGTTACAAGGGACTCTTCTCGCTGCTGGTGTTCGTCGCTTTCGGCTTGATTCTGGCTGGCTGGCGTTCGTCCAGCCCCATGCCACTCTATTTTCCGCCCGCCTGGGGCCCGGCTCTGGTGATAGGCGTGATGCCAGTCGCGCTCATTCTGTTCTTCTCGGGCCAGGGGCCCAACCACTTGCGGCGCTGGCTAGTTCATCCCCAGCTGCTTGGTACCCTGCTCTGGGCTGGCGCCCATCTTGCGGTCAACAGCGAGGCCCGCTCCCTGGTGTTGTTCGGCGGTATCGGTCTGTGGGCCCTGGTCAGCATCATCTGGATTTCGGTGCGGGACTGGCAGCGTCATCCCCGTCCTGCAGCGAACTGGGTTGGGACTGGTATCAGCGTGGGAGCTGGACTTGCGGTCACGGCTGTCTTGATCTTCTGGGGTCATGGCTGGCTGACCGGCATACCCTTGCGCTAAATGATGGGGATGAACCGGCTGCGCCACCTGTGCGTATGACGCTCATCTGTTCAAAAGGAGTTGCCCGATGAAATGGTTCACTTTGTTATTGCTGCTTGGTGTCGGGACGGCCTCTGCCGCCTGCCCTGATTATTTCAATGTGGAGCAACGGGAGCTCAACAGCACCCAGCGCCACAACCTCTGCCAGCTGACCGAAGGCAAGGTGGTGCTGGTGGTAAACACGGCGTCTTATTGCGGTTATCGCGGCCAGTTTGGGGATCTGGAGACGCTTTATCAGACCTACAAGGACAAGGGGCTGATAGTGCTGGGTTTTCCGTCCAACGACTTCTGGCAGGAGTCGGGGGATGAGGACAAAACTGCCGCTGTTTGCCGCCGTGACTACGGAGTGACCTTCCCCATGTTCAACCGGCTGGCGGTACGCGGTGACGATGCGAGCCCGCTCTACAAGGGGTTGGCCGCGGCCGCGGGCGAGGCGCCGGGCTGGAACTTTCACAAGTACCTGATAGGGCGCGATGGCAAGCTGATAGCAAGCTATGGTGCGAACCAGAATCCGGCCGACGATCCCCTGCAAAAAGAGGTCAAACGGGCGCTTGGGCTTTAGGTCTACCCCGCTGCGGGCTGCTCTGGAATAATGGAGGCCCGCTTTCCTGTCTGGTAACTCTGTGCTGCAACGTCTGCCCCAAATGGTGATCTTCGATGCCCTTGTCCGTGAACAGGGCATCTCGGCGGCCGCACGGCGGCTCGGCGTCTCCAAATCCCACATCAGCAAACAGCTGGCCCAGCTTGAGGCCGAACTCGGTGCCCAGCTGGTGCAGCGCACCACTCGCCGCTTCTCCCTGACCGAACTCGGCCTGGAGTATGCCCGTCACTGCCGCGCTTTGGTGGCGGTGGCGCTGGAGGCGGACTCCATGGTGGCGGAGCGCCGTGGCAAGGTGAGTGGCGTGCTTCATCTTGGGGTGGGCCAGTCGTTTGGCCGGCTGCACGTGATCCCGCGTCTCAAGGCCTTTCAGGATCGCTACCCCGAGCTGGAGCTGGAAGTCTCCCTGTTCGATCACAGAACCAACCTGGTAGATGAGGGGCTGGATCTCTGGATCACCACCTATGAAGATAAGCCCGAAGCGCTGGTGGGGCAGCGGCTGGCGGATATCCACTTCGTGCTGGTGGCCTCGCCTGACTATCTGCTGAGCCACGGCACACCCTTGCACCCAAAAGATCTGGCCCAGCACAACTGCATCACCTACCAGAGCCGGGAGCGGCGCTACCACGAGTGGTCGTTTCGCCAGGGCAAGGAGCGCCAGACGGTGCAGGTGGCCGGCAACTACCGGGTGGATCTGGCGGAGGCGGTGCGCGATGCCGCCCTGGCCGGGCTCGGCATCGCCTATGTCGTCAACTACTTGCTGGACAAGGAGTTGCAGTCCGGTCAGCTGATCCCCCTGCTGCCCCAGTGGCGGCCGAACCAGAAGATGGCGGTGCACGCCGTCTACGCCAGGCGCGAACATCTGGATCCCAAGATCCGTCTGTTCATCGATTTCCTCAAGGAGAGCTTCGGCCCCAATCCCTATTGGGAGCAGCGACTTGCCCCCTGGCTCGGCGGCAAATTGTCCGGTACAGAGGAATAATCGTTTCCATATAAGAACACTGGCTTTCGCATGATACCAAAATTGAACCAAATCAGCGGGTTGGCGCAACCGATATCGTGCAAACGTTTTTGCTAACAGGGCTGTAACCAGGCGGGCTTGCAGTAGTGGGGCGGGGGGAGCAGAATCCGCGCCCATCTTTTGCCTCACCTGATGGAGTCCCTATGATTGCCCTGCTCGGCATACTGAGTATCCTGGCCCTGGCCGTACTCTGCTCTGATAATCGTCGTCGTATCCCGTTGAGAACAGTGGGTCTCGCGCTCTGCCTGCAAGTCCTCTTTGCCGGTCTGGTGCTCTGGCTGCCTGCCGGTCAGCACGTGCTGAATGGGGTCAGCGAGAGCGTCAGCAGCGTGATCGGTTACGGCCAGGAGGGGATCGCCTTCCTGTTCGGGGATCTGGCCAAGTTCAAGCTGGGCTTCATCTTTGCGTTCAACGTGCTGCCGGTCATCATCTTCTTCTCTGCGGTGATCGCCATCCTCTATCACATAGGCCTGATGCCGCGGGTCATCGCCCTGCTGGGCGGCGGTCTGCAGAAGCTGCTGGGTACCGGCCGTGCCGAGAGCCTCTCCGCCACCGCCAACATCTTCGTCGGCATGGTGGAAGCGCCGCTGGTGGTCAAGCCCTACCTCTCCAAGATGTCCGACTCCCAGTTCTTCGCCGTGATGAGCTGCGGTCTCGCCTCCGTGGCTGGCGGCACCCTGGTGGGCTACGCCAGTATCGGGGTTGAGCTCAAGTACCTGATAGCGGCTGCCTTCATGTCGGCGCCTGCCGGGCTGGCCATGGCAAAGATCCTGGTGCCGCCTGCGGCCGAAGACGTTGACCACTGTCAGGATGTGGAGATCCCCCGTGCGACCAATGTGATCGAAGCGGCGGCCGATGGCGCCATGGCTGGCCTCAACATAGCGGTCGCGGTCGGCGCGACTCTGCTGGCCTTCGTCGGGGTGATCGCCATGCTCAACGGCCTGCTGGGCTGGGCCGGTGATCTGGTGGGACTGGAGCTGAGCTTCCAGATCATACTGGGCTGGCTGTTCGCCCCCGTCTCCTGGCTGATCGGCGTGCCCTGGGATCAGGCCCAGGCGGCTGGCGCCCTGATCGGGACCAAGATAGTCATCAACGAATTCGTCGCTTTCATCGCCCTAGTGCAGGATCAGACCCTGAACGAATCGAGCAAGGCCATCGTCACCTTCGCCCTGTGCGGTTTCGCCAACATCTCCTCCATGGCGATCCTCATCGGTGGCCTGGGCGCCATGGTGCCGGAGCGCAAATCCTTCATCGCCCGTTACGGCATGCGCGCCATACTGGCGGGTGTGCTGGCGAACCTGATGAGCGCCTCGCTGGCGGGGCTGTTCCTCGCCCTCTGATTGACCTTGAAGCTGGCACCTTCCGGTCAGAGCCCGCTTCGGCGGGCTTTTTTGTGGCTGTTTTTCAGACAAAAAAAGCGCCTCAGAGGAGGCGCGGGGAAAAAGACAGATTGGAAGCGTCACATGGGTGCCACTTGAATGAGGGATGAGCCATGCCATCCAAGTGTGAAGCCATGATGCCTGACCCTGTCTGAAGCCCTTCTGAGGCGATTCTTCATACTATGTTCATTTTTATAAACGCAAAACGGCTCCACTCGAACAAGCCGGATCTCTGTTGTGCCAATGGCTGAAGTGAGTGTTTTACAGGGATGGCGCCACTATCAAGGGGTCAACTCGAACGAACTGGCGTTCTGTTGTTCCAGCGCCAGCAACCAGCGCTTGATGGGGATGCCGCCGGCATAACCAGTCAGCTCGCCGCTGCGCCCTATCACCCTGTGACAGGGCACTATGATGCTGAGAGGATTGCGGCCATTGGCGGCCCCCACGGCTCGCACCGCCTTGTGGTTGCCGATGGACTGGGCTATTTCGAGATAGCTGACGGTCTTGCCATAGGGAATGTCGCACAGAGCGCGCCACACCGACTGCTGGAAGGGGGTTCCCTTGGCGGCGAGCGGCAGATCGAAGCGTTGCAGACGGCCGGCGAAATAGGCGGCGAACTGCTCGACGTAAGGGGCCAGAGCCAGATCATCCTGACGCCACTGCTGGGTTGGCATTATGGGGCGCTCGCCCTGCATGAACTCCACGTGGCGCAGGCCATCCCGATCGATGGCGATGAGCAGGGGGCCGTGGGCGCTGTCGCAAAAACTGTATCTCATCTTCTCTCATCCTTGGCGTGGGCAAGTCGTAAGGCTGGCAGTATCACTCCAGCACGGGTTTGCCGCGGGCCGACTTGATGTCGCCCTTGCGCTTCTTGGCGTCGATCCGCTTGCGCTGGGAGCTGCGGGTCGGCTTGGTGGCATGACGGGCCTTGGGGCGCCAGGCGGCTTTCTTGAGCAGCTCCACCAGACGGCTCATGGCCTCTTTTCGGTTCATGTCCTGGCTGCGATGGGTCTCGACGCGGATCTGGATAAAACCATCGTGTACCCGGCTGTCGCTCAACTTGTCGAGCCCCTCTTTGTAGAGCGGGGGTAGACTGGGAGAGCTGCGGTAATCAAAGCGCAACCAGACGGCGGAGTCAGTCTTGTTGACGTGCTGGCCGCCGGCCCCCTGGGCCCGCATGGCCTGAAACTGCAGCTCATGCCAGGGGAGGGTGACGCTGTTGGAGATGACTAGCATACTGCTGTGCTCTTGTTTGGTGCATAGGGAGAGGCTGGTTCAGCTTGGTGCCTCATTATGGGGCGAGATGGGCTCCCTTGGTGATGCCGGGGGGGATTCATCCAGGGCATAAATGCTATCTTTTTGAAATTAAACAATAAAAAGACTTGGCACAAGAATTGATACCCAATTCACCACATACCATGGATTGGGAGCAACCAGATGAAGCTGATTACTGCGATTATCAAACCCTTCAAGTTGGACGATGTGCGTGAAGCCGTCGCCAGCCTGGGAGTCGAAGGACTGACAGTGTCCGAGGTCAAGGGGTTTGGCCGCCAGAAAGGGCACACCGAATTATACCGGGGAGCCGAGTACCAGGTCGACTTCTTACCCAAAGTGAAGCTGGAAATTGCGACGGCCGATGACAACGTCGAAGGGGTCATAGAGGCGATCTGCAAGGCGGCGTACACCGGCAAGATCGGCGATGGCAAGATTTTTGTCTACGATTTGTTGCAGGCGGTGCGCATTCGTACCGGTGAAAGCGATGACGAGGCGCTCTGATCGCTCGGGTGCCCTGGCGGCTTGAGCATGGGTAACCCTGTTTCGGATTGCCAGACCGGACGGGTTGCCGATAGGTAGTCGTTGATTGACTCCATGGTGGGGCTGGATAGGATTCTATCCGGCCCTTTTGTTTGAACGGTGTTTAAATATGTGATCCCGCACTCGATGTTTTCTTGATCCGGTTGGCGAGGCCAATGCAAAATACAAACAGCAATGGTTATCACTCGATATAGCAACTCAAGGAATGGATGATGAAAATGAAGATGCTGGCACTGGCTTTTTCTACCCTGGCTGCTCAGGGTGCGTTGGCGGCAGGAGAGGTGAATGTCTACTCCAACCGTCAGGATGAACTGATCAAGCCCATCATCCAGCAGTTCGAGAAGGAATCGGGCATCAAGGTCAACGTGGTGTTCGCCAAAGAGGGGCTGAACGAGCGTCTGGAGCGGGAAGGCAAGCTCTCTCCGGCCGACCTGATGCTGACCGTGGACATCAGCCGTCTGACCGATCTGGTGGACAAGGGGCTGGTGCAGCCGGTGGACAGCAAGATACTGCAGGAGAATATCCCTTCCATCTATCGTGATCCGGAGAATCGCTGGTTTGCCCTGACCACCCGCGTGCGTGCCATCTATTCGAGCAAGGAACGCCTCGGCAAACTCGACACCATCCGCTACGAAGATCTGGTCAAGCCTGAATTCAAAGGGAAAATTTGTACCCGTAGCGGCAAGCATGAGTACAATGTGGCGCTGGTTTCCTCCATGATCGCCCATCACGGCATGGCGGATGCAAAAACCTGGCTGGAAGGGGTCAAGGCCAACCTGGCGCGCAAGCCGCAAGGCAACGACAGGGATCAGGTCAAGGCGATCAAGGATGGCATCTGCGATCTGTCCCTCGGCAACAGCTACTACCTGGGCGCCATGTTGAAAGATCCGGCTCAGAAGTCCTGGGCTGATGCGGTCTACATCAACTTCCCGAACCAGGCTGACCGTGGCGCCCACGTCAACGTGAGCGGCGTGGCCATGACCAAGCATGCCAAGAACAAGGAAGCCGCCCAGAAGCTGATGGAGTTCCTGGCTGGCGATACTGCCCAGCACATGTATGCGGACGTGAATGCCGAGTACCCGGTCAAGGTCGGGGTCGAGCCTTCCGCCATGGTCAAGTCCTGGGGCAGTTTCAAGTCTGATCCCATGCCGGTCAGCGAGTACGCCAAGCACCGCAAGGATGCCTTGCAGTTGCTGGATGAAGTAAAATTCGACTTGTAATCAGATGGGGCCAAGGGCCCCATCCACTTCTGTGGTCTCATGAAAAATTGTGGATGGATTGTCAGCAGCTGGGCCACCGCCCTGCTGCTGGGTTTGCCGGTACTCGCCCTGATCTTCTCAGCCTTCTCGGCAGACGGAGACCTGTTTCGCCACCTCGCCGATACTGTGCTGTTCGATTATCTGGCCAATACGCTGGGACTGGTGGCGGGCGTAGTGCTGCTCAGCCTGTTGTTCGGCGTACCTACCGCCTGGCTGGTAGCCATGTGTCAGGTACCGGGGCGCCGTGCCCTGCAGTGGGCGCTGATGCTGCCCATGGCCATGCCCTCCTACATCGTTGCCTACGTCTACACCGACCTTCTTGACTACTCGGGGCCGCTGCAGGCGGGGCTGCGCACCCTGTTTGAGTGGAGCAGACCGGCGGATTACTGGTTCCCGGCCATTCGATCCCTGGGGGGCGCCGCCTGGGTATTGGCGCTGGTGCTCTTTCCCTACGTCTATCTGCTGGCCCGCGCCTCGTTCTTGGAGCAGTCGGTCAGCCTCATTCACTCCAGCCGTCTGCTCGGTTGCAACCCTTGGCAGAGCTTTCGCCGCCTCAGTCTGCCGTTGGCACGCCCCGCCATCATGGTGGCGGTTTCCCTGGTGGCGATGGAGACCCTGGCCGACTTTGCCACTGTCCACTTCTTCGCCATCAACACCCTGACCACGGCGGTTTATGATACCTGGCTCGGCTACGGCAGTCTGGCCACCGCTGCCAAGCTCTCCTGCATGATGCTGCTGGCCGTGGTACTGCTCATCGCGCTGGAGCGCCGCTCCCGTCAGCGTCAGCAGGTGTTTCAGAAATCCATGGGTCATGAGCAGCCGCTGCGTTATCCACTCAAGGGAGTCAGCCGTTGGCTGGCCGGACTCTGGTGCTGGGGACTGGTGCTGGCGGGTTTCGGCCTGCCATTTGTCATCCTGCTCGATTACGGCGTGCGCTATTTCGAACTCTCCTGGACGCCGGAGTTTCTCCGCTTCGCCGGCAACAGTCTGCTCATCTCGGCGCTGACAGCCCTGTTGGCCATGGCCATCGCCCTGCTGCTCGGTTTCTTCCGCCGCCTTGATGGTGGCGTCAAGAGCCTGCTGCCCCTGCGTATCGCCGCCATGGGATACGCCATGCCGGGTACCGTGCTCGCCATCGGCGTGCTGGTGCCGCTGACAGCCCTCGATTTTGGTATCAATGATCTGGCCGAGTGGCTTGGGGGGCAGGGGCCTGGCTTGCTGCTGACCGGTACCCTCACTGCCATCGTATTCGGCTATCTGGTGCGCTTCGTGGCCATTGCCATCGGTTCGGTGGAGAGCAGCATGGGCAAGATCTCCCCCAGCCTTGATATGGCGGCCCGTTCCCTGGGACAGGGAGATGGCGGTATGCTGCGGCGGGTTCATCTGCCGCTGGTGCGACGGGGGCTGTTTGCCGGTGCCATGCTGGTATTCATCGAATCCATGAAGGAGCTGCCCGCCGCCCTGCTGCTGCGGCCGTTCAACTTCGATACCCTGGCGACCCACGTCTATCAATTTGTCTCGGACGAGATGCTGGAGCGCGGCGCTCTGGGGGCCATCGTTATCGTGCTGGTAGGGCTGTTGCCGCTCATCTGGGTCAACCGCAGCCTGGATAGCCAGGGGCACTGAGTCTGCAAATCACTCCCTGAATTGTTGTCCGGCGCAGGTCGGCCTGAATCAAAAGAATATGAGGAAGTCAGCCGTGTCTTGCTTGCAGGTTGAGAACGTCAGTTGCCGTTATAACGGTCGCAATGTGCTGGAACAGCTGTCTCTGTCGGTGGCCGACAACGAGATTGTCTGTCTGCTGGGGGCCAGTGGCTGCGGTAAAACCACGCTGCTCAAGGCCATTGCAGGCCTGTTGCCGCTGGCCGAAGGGGAGATCCGCCTCGGTGCTACCCTGCTGGATGGGCCGGGTGTCAGCGTGCCACCCGAGGCGCGCAACATTGGCATGATCTTCCAGGATTACGCCCTCTTCCCCCATCTGACGGTGGCCGACAATGTCGGTTTCGGGCTGACTCGCCTTGACCACTCCGCCCGTCAGCAGCAGGTGGAGGAGGCGCTGACGCTGGTCAAGCTGCAGGGGCTGGGAGATCGCTATCCCCATCAACTCTCTGGCGGGCAGCAGCAAAGGGTTGCCATCGCTCGCGCTCTGGTGTGCAAGCCGAAGTTGATGCTGCTGGATGAGCCCTTCTCGAACATAGATACCCAGGTGCGGATGAAGCTGATCCTCGAGATCCGCACCCTGCTCAAGCAGCAGGGGATCGGCGCCATCTTCGTCAGCCACAGCAAGGAGGAGGCGTTTGCCTTCGCCGACCGGCTGGCTCTGTTTCGGGCTGGTCATATCGAGCAGGTAGGACAGCCGGAGCAGCTTTATCGCCGCCCGCAGAACCGCTTCGTTGCCGAGTTTTTGGGCGGGGTGAACTATCTGGCCGCCGAGGTGGTGGACAGTCACTGTGTGCAGACGGCGCTCGGGGTTATCTGTGGCAGCGAGCCTCATGGTCGCAACCTGGGCGAGCTGCTGCAACTGATGCTCAGACCCCAGCAACTGTTGCTGGAGGCCGTCGTGGACGGCGAACTGACTGTGCTGGAGCAGCAGTTTCTCGGTCATCACTGTCGGGTGTTGTTCGAGTGTGGCGGTCAGCGACTGGAGGCGAGCATAGGTGAGCCACTCGGCGGGGATCGCGCTCGGGTCAAGGTCGCTCCCCATGGGTTGGTGTTGTTTGAACCAGTGCAGTGAACAACTTGATATCGTTATGAAATCAATGAATTGAATTCACTCTGGTTTATAATCGCGCCACGCTAATGCCTATACAGGGGAGAGACAAATGAAAGCCCAAGCCGGGATCTGCGCAGAGCCGAATCTGCACGCCCTCTATCTGATGTTCAATCGCACAGGAGAGGCGACCGCACTGGTTGCCCGTCTGGCCAGCTTGCCTGCCCTGTGGGAAGCGGTTGCCGCCGATTTCCCCGATGCCGGTTTCACTGGCCTGGTCGCCGTCGGCGCCGATGCCTGGGATGACCTCTACCCTGTGGCCCGTCCGCCCCAGTTTCGCGGCTTTATGACGCAATCAGCCAACGGTCAGCAGGCGCCAAATACGCCGTTCGACCTCTTCGTGCAATTGCGTGCCGATCGGGTCGATGTTTTGCATCACGCCGGTCAAAGGGTGATGGCGCTGCTGGCCGGATTGGTTGCGCTGGTGGAAGAGGTGCGTGGTTTCCGCAATCTGGATTGCCGGGACCTGACCGGCTTCGTCGACGGCACCGAGAACCCGCAAGATGAACACCGCGCCGAAGTGGCCTTGCTTGAGGGTGGCGAGTTTGCCGGTGGCTCCTATGTCCATGTGCAGCGCTGGGTACATGCCATGAGCGACTGGGAGAAGCTCGCCCTGAAGGAGCAGGAAGATATCATTGGCCGCACCAAGCGAGACAACATCGAATACGAGTCGGCCGACAAGCCGCTGACCTCCCATATCAAGCGGGTCAACCTCAAGACGTCTAAGGGCGAATCCATGGAGATACTGCGTCAGAGCATGCCCTGGGGAACCATGACGGAGCAGGGACTCTATTTCATCTCCTGCTGCCGCACGCCGTTGCACTTCAATGCCATGATGGCCAGCATGTACAAGGGGGAGGGCGGCCATTTTGATCACCTGCTGCGCTTCACCACGGCAGTGACTGGTGCGGCCTTCTTTGCCCCCTCGGAAGATTTTCTGGTGGCAAATGGTCAATAAGTCAGCATTCACCGGTGCGCAGAAAACAAAAATCCCGGCCTTGGCCGGGATTTTGCGTTCTGGCGGTGCGCATTGGCTGACATTAAGGGGTCTGTTCGAACAGCTCGAGGGCGGAGAGATAGAGCTCTTCGATATCGGTGTCGCTGGTCGGAGTGATGAAGATGGTGTCATCACCGGCGATGGTGCCGAGGATCCCTTCTGCCTTGCCGAGTGAGTCGAGCAGGCGGGCGATCAGCTGGGCTGCACCCGGGCTGGTGTGGATCACGACCAGAGCGCCGTTGTGGTCGACGTCGAGTACCAGGTTCTTGAGCGGGCTGGAAGTGGTGGGTACACCCAGTTCCACCGGCAGGCAGTAAACCATCTCCATCTTGGCATTGCGGGTGCGAACGGCGCCGAAGCGGCTCAACATGCGCGATACCTTGGACTGGTTGATGTTTTCGAAGCCCATCTCTTGCAGGGCAGTCACTATCTCTGCCTGGGAGCCAAATCGTTCTTCTTTCAGCAAGGCTTTAAAGGCCTTGGCCAGTTTTTCTTGCTTGTCGTTGTGTTTCATCTTGGACTCACGAATGAGGAGGTGTGGCTGCCTGTCACGCTCAGGCGGCAGATATGAACAGCGTGCCCATTTTGCATTCATGTGCCTATTTTTGCAAGGAAGCGGCGGTTGTTCTGCATATTGATTCAAAATTAGCTTGCATCCCCCCATGTTGGGGCTAAAATCGGGACGAAATTTTGAAAACTTATTCAATTGGGCTGTATGGGTATTGAACTAATCGGTATCGCAAAATCCTGGCACAAGGTGCCGGTGCTGCAAGATGTCAGCTTTCGGACTGAGCCCGGTGAAACCTTGGTGCTGCTGGGCCCGAGCGGTGCTGGCAAGAGCTCGCTGCTACGCATGATGAACTTGCTGGACACGCCGGATGCCGGCGTATTACGCATCGGTGAAAGTGAATTTTCTTTCCCGTCCGGCCTGTCTGCTGCCGAATTCAACCGTCAGGCGCAGGCACTGCGTCGCAAGGTGGGCATGGTGTTCCAGCAGTACAATCTCTGGCCACATCTGACCGTGATGGAGAACCTCATAGAGGCACCCGTCAAGTTGCTCGGCATGAGCAAGGCCGTGGCTATCGAGAAGGGCGCCTACCTGTTGACCCAGTTGCAACTGGCCGACAAGCGTGATGCCTGGCCTGCCCGCCTCTCGGGTGGCCAACAGCAACGGGTGGCCATTGCCCGTACCCTGATGATGGATCCGCAAGTGCTGCTGTTTGACGAGCCGACGGCTGCACTCGATCCCGAGATCACCAAAGAGGTGGCCGAGATCATCCGCAATCTGGGCCAGACAGGTATTACCCAGGTGGTGGTGACCCACGAGGTGGAGTTTGCCCGCAAGGTGGCCAGTCAGGTGATTTATCTGGAAAAGGGGCGGATCATCGAGTCCGGTACCGCCGCCATTTTCCAATCCCCGCAAACCAGCCGGTTTGCCGAATTCTTGATGCATTGATATTCAAATCGATAAGGAAGCTGTCATGAAAAAGAGTCTGTTGCTGGTTGCTGCCATGGGTTTGCTGAGTACCTCAGTGCTGGCCAAAGAGATCAAGTTCGCCACGGAGGCGACTTATGCACCGTTCGAATACCTGGACGACAAAAACGAGTTTCAGGGCTTTGACATCGACCTGGCCCGTGCCATCTGTACCCAGGTCAAGCTGGAGTGCAGCTTCCACAACCAGGCCTTCGACAGCCTGATCCCCAGCCTCAAGTTCCGTCGTTATGACGCTGCCATCGCCGCCATGGATGTGACCCCGGAGCGGGCAGCCCAGGTCGACTTCTCCGACATCTATTACGAGAACTCAGCCGTGTTCGTGGCCAAGAAAGGGACCTTCAAGGGGCCGGAAGACTTGGTCGACAAGACGGTCGGCGTGCAGAATGGTTCCTCCCATCAGTCCTATCTGGTGGATAACTGGATCAGCAAAGGCTTGCTGACAGTGCCCTATGCCAGCTACCAGAGTGCCTTCCTCGACATGATGAATGGCCGTACCGATGGTGTGTTTGCCGATACTGCCGTCGCTGCCGACTGGCTCAAGCAGCACAAGGAGTACGTCGTGATCGGTGCGCCTGTGACCGATGCCAAGTACTTCGGTACCGGCTTTGGCATCGCAGTGGCCAAGGGCAACCTGGAGCTGCTTACCCAGCTGAACAAGGGGCTGGCCGAGATCAAGGCCAACGGCACCTATCAGAAAATCTTCGACAAATACTTCGCGCAGTAAGCCATGTTGAGCCTGTTGTTGGATGCAGCCTGGATGACCCTCGGGCTGGCCTTGGCATCACTGGTCGGTGGCATGGTATTGGCGCTGGGATTGAGCGCCGCCGAGCTGAGTAAACAGCCTTGGTTGGTGTGGCCTGTGGCTACACTGACCACCTTGATCCGTGGCTTGCCCGAGCTGTTGGTGGTGCTGTTCATCTACTTCGGCTCGACCCAGGTGCTGTTTCTCATCACCGGCGAGTATGTGGAGTTCAGCCCGTTCGCCTGTGGCGTGCTCGCACTCTCTCTGCTGTTTGCCAGCTATGCCACCCAGACTCTGCGGGCGGCGCTCAATGCGGTGCCCGCCGGACAGCGGTTGGCGGCACTGGCGCTCGGTCTTGGCAAGGGGCACATCTTCTTTCGCATCGTGTTGCCCCAAGCCTGGCGTCATGCCCTGCCGGGCCTCGGCAATCAGTGGCTGGTGTTGCTCAAGGATACGGCGCTGGTCTCCCTCATAGGGGTGAACGAGATGATGCGTCAGGCCCAGATGGCCTCGGCCAGCACCTATGAACCCTTTACCTGGTATGCCGCCGCGGCCCTCATCTATCTTGCCATCAGCCTGGTGAGTGAATTCGGCCTTAAGCAGGCTGCCCGCTATACCCGCCGCTACGGAGGTTGACCATGCAGGACTATTTCATGACTCTGCTTGGTGGTCTGGCGATCACCTTGCAATTAACTGCTCTCAGTCTGCTGCTCGGCGTACTGATGGCGGCTGCCATGACATGGGTGCTGGAGCAGCGCATTCCGGTGGCGACCCAGCTGGTACAGCTGTGGGTACTGATCTTCACCGGCACGCCGCTGCTGATCCAGATCTTCCTCATCTACTACGGGCCGGGACAGTTTGAGTGGCTCAAATCCGGGCCGCTCTGGCCTCTGCTCAAGCAGCCCTGGTTCTGCGCCGTGCTGGCCCTTGGTTTCAACACCGCGGCCTATTCAACCCGCTTGTTCAAGGGGGCGCTCGATGCCATTCCGTCCGGTGAGGTGGAGGCGTGCCGCGCGCTCGGCTTTTCGGCTGGACAGACCCTGTGGATGAAGGTGCGCCATGCTGCGCGGCGACTGGTGCCCGCCTATTCCAACGAGGTGATCCTGGTGCTCAAGGGGAGTTCGCTCGCCAGCACCATCACCATCATGGATGTGATGGGCCTGGCCCAGCGCCTCAACGCCCAGACCTATGACACCCTGGCTGTGTTTACTGTGGCCGGTGCGCTTTACCTGACCATGAACGGATTGTTAACAATTGGGTTTCGCTGGTGTGAACGGCGAGCCTTGGCATTCCAGGCCTGAACTCGGTAGATCTACCTCTTTGTGGTAGGTATAAATGCGGGAAATCTGTGCTTCTCCTCTGATTTTTTGCATTTCCCCCCATTTTTATGCGCCGCCTGTTTAATGGCTCACAGAACCCGTGATTGCAACTGTTATCAGATTGTTTTTTATGGGGGGATCCATTAAGGTTGGGCCCACAACAAGAAACAACCTTAAACCTACGCTTAAACATGGAGTTGATCATGAAAGTTGCCGTTCTGGGTGCCGCCGGTGGCATCGGCCAAGCCCTCGCTCTGCTGTTGAAAAACCGCCTTCCTGCTGGTTCCGAACTGAGCCTGTATGACATAGCCCCGGTCACTCCGGGTGTGGCGGTCGATCTGAGCCATATCCCGACTGACGTGAAAGTAAAAGGTTTCTGCGGTGAAGATCCGAGCCCGGCTCTGGTCGGCGCCGATGTGGTGCTGATCTCCGCCGGTGTGGCGCGCAAGCCCGGCATGGATCGTTCCGATCTGTTCAATATCAACGCCGGTATCGTCAAGAATCTGGTCGAAAAATGTGCCGCCTCCTGCCCGAAAGCGCTGATCGGCATCATCACCAACCCGGTCAACACCACGGTCGCCATCGCGGCTGAAGTGCTGAAAAAAGCCGGTGTCTACGACAAGCGTCGCCTGTTTGGCGTCACCACCCTGGATGTGATCCGCGCCGAGACCTTCGTGGCCGACGCCAAGGGTCTGAATGTCGACAAGGTGCGTGTCAACGTGATCGGTGGCCACAGTGGCGTGACCATACTGCCGCTGCTGTCCCAGATCGAAGGGGCTTCCTTCTCTGCAGAAGAAGTGGCAGCCATGACCAAGCGTATCCAGAACGCCGGCACCGAAGTGGTGGAAGCCAAGGCCGGTGGCGGTTCTGCCACCCTTTCCATGGGTCAGGCTGCCTGCCGTTTTGGCCTGTCGCTCATCAAGGGTCTGCAGGGCGAAGCCAACGTCATCGAGTGTGCTTATGTGGAAGGGGATGGCAAGCATGCTACCTTCTTCGCACAGCCCATCTTGCTGGGCAAGAATGGCGTCGAAACCGTACTGGACTACGGCAAGCTGAGTGCCTTCGAGCAAGAGGCGATGGAGGGCATGCTGGCCACTCTGAAAGCCGATATCCAGCTGGGTGTCGAGTTCGTCAAGTAAGCCGCATGGCTGACAACAAGGGGAGCTTCGGCTCCCCTTTGTCATTGCTGCAGGGGGCTGACGGTGACGGGCTAAGGGGATGGGCCTGGCTGCCGATAACAGAGAGCAGCAGGAGAACCTTATGATGAAACCCCTTACCCTTTTTGGCCTTGCTTGTTTGCTGACGACCCAGGCACAGGGCGCGGAGCCACAGGTATCCGCCGCCGCACCTACGGCAAGCAGTGCAGTTTCCGTGGCAGAGTCAGCGATCGCATCCCCGCCTGCGGCTTCCGCTGCCGAGCCGGTGGCGGTATCTCAGCCTGCGGTTTCCGCCGCCGGACCGGTCGCGTCATATCAGCCTGAGGTGTCTGCAGCCGGGCCAGCAGCACCACTGCCAGTCGCTCCTTCAATGGCGCAGCCAGCTGCGACTGCCTCATCAGCTGCGTCTGCCACAGCGTCGGATGGCGGACTTTCTCCAACCAGTCAACCCATGACCAGCACGCCGACGAGCGGTGTAGATGACAGCGGCAACCTGCAGGCTGTGCCCCTCTATCGTCAGGACGAGCTGCTCAACTGGATTGAACAGGGGCGTCATTTACAGCAGGTAAAACAGGACAGATGCCAGCTCACCCAGGATATCGAGGTGCGGGCCGAGGTAATGAAGGTGCCTGCCTATCAGTTCCTGTGGGGAGACATGCTGGCTTGGGGAGTGTGCATCAAGCCCAATGCGGAGCTCGGGGTCAAATTCATGTGGGAGGCAGCCAATCAGGGGTTGGCACCTGCGCTGGAACAGCTTGGCCGTTATTACTGGAAGGGCACCCTGGTGCAAAAAGATCTGCTCAAGGCCGAAACCCTGATGCGTGAAGCAGCCAGTCTGGGGTTTCAACGGGCACAGGTCGAGTGGGTCGAGATGTTGCTGCAGGGGCTGGGCAGCCCGCTGGATTATGAAGAGGCGTATCACTGGCTGCACAGCACTGTCATTGGTGACAAGGCCTTGCATCAGAAGGCGACCAGCCTGCTGAATCGACTGGGCAACCGCATGCCTGCCAACGCCATTGCCCGTGCCAAGGCGATGCGTTAAATAAAAATGACCCACAGGTTTTCACCTGTGGGTCCGGATCCGGCCGCCGTGCCATGACAGGCCGGGTCCTCAATGCTTTATATGGTGCAACCCCGATTAAAGATCCTGGTGGGGGCCAAAAACTTCGTAGTGCAACTGTTCGGTCGGGATACCCGCCGCGCTGAGTTGTGTCTTGATACCCTGCATGAAGCCGAGCGGGCCGCAGAAGTAGTAGTGGGCCTGCGGTACCAGCAACCCGGATACCTGACTCAAGTCCATGGTGCCGCTGAAGTCATAGTCCTTCCCTTGCTGATCCTGATCACTTGGCTCCCGATACCAGACCCGGCTCTGCAGCTTCTGATGCTGTTGGCGTTTGCGCTGGATATCCTCCTTGAAGGCATGCAGCGAACCCCGTTCACAAGCGTGCAGCCAGCAGACATCGGCATCATGGCCCGTGCTCAGCATTTGGTTGAGCATGCTCAGCATGGGGGTGAGGCCCACGCCGGCGGAGAGCAGCACCACTGGGGTGCTGGCGCTGGCTTGCAGGAAGAAATCACCGGTTGGCGGCATCAGATCCACCTTGTCACCGACTTGCAGATGGTCATGCAGCAGGTTGGAAACCTGACCCTGCGGCTCGCGCTTGACGCTGATACGGTAATCGCGACCATTGGGTGCATCGGAGAGGGAGTACTGACGGATCTCCTGATATTCCAGTTCCGGGTGGTTGAGCTGGATGCTGAGGTACTGGCCCGGCTTGAAATGCAGCACGGGTTTGCCATCGATCGGCGCCAGCATGAAGGAAGTGATGAGCTCGCTCTCGACCCGCTTCTCTTTGATGATGAAGGGGCGGGGGCCTTGCCAGCCACCGATCTCGCTCGCCTTCTCCTGATAGATCTCGCTCTCCCGGCCGATGAAAATACTGGCTAGTACGCCATAAGCCTTGCCCCAGGCATCCAGCACTTCGTCGGTGACTGCACTTCCGCCCAATTCTTTGAGCGTGGCCAAGAGATGACTACCTACAATGTGATATTGTTCCGGCTGGATCATGAAGCCCGTGTGTTTGTGGGCGATACGTTCTACTGCACCTGCCAGGGCCCCCAGGTTGTCGATGTTCTTGGCATAAGCCGCCACTGCGTTGAACAGGGCCAGCGGTTGGCCGCCGCTGCGCTGGTGAGCCAGGTTGAAAATATCCTTCAGCTCGGGGTTGTGACTGAACATGCGCTGATAGAAGTGCTGGGTGAGTGCAGGGCCCGCCGATTCGAGCAAAGGTATGGTGCTTTTGATGACGGTGATGGTGGCTTGATCTAACATAAGGGGTCCTTTTTAATTAAACATTTAAAATGTCACTTAATAAGCTGCATCCTAGATGTTTATTTGATCTGGATCAATAATCAATTTTCCGCGTGATGCGACACAGGCCCTATGAGACTAACTAGCTATACCGATTTTGGATTGAGAGCCCTGCTCTATCTGGCGACCTTGCCACAGGGGGAATTGTCGAGCGTGGCCAAGGTTTCCGCCTTGTATGACGTCTCTCGCAACCACATGGTGAAGGTGGTGAATCAGCTGGTGAAGCTGGGTTATCTGCAGTCACAGCGGGGCAAGAATGGCGGGATCCGCATGGCTTGCGCGCCAGAGACAGTCAATATTGGCCAGGTGATCCGTGCGCTGGAGGGCAACCTGGACGGCATCGACTGCAACTCGCCCGTTTGCCATATCGTCTCTGTCTGTCTGCTGAAAAGTGCCCTGAAGGAGGCGATGAACGCCTTCCTGGCGGTGATGGACAGCTACACGCTGCAAGACCTGCTGGCCAATCGCGACGAGCTGCAGAAGGTGTTCGGTGAACTGATCCCGACCCTGGTGCTGGAACCAGAGCCCGACGACGAGAATGAGTGAGATAAAAAAGGCTGCCATCGGCAGCCTTTTTTCAATCTTCGAAACCCGATACGTTGCGGTATAAATCCGGCATGATCCGCGCCATCTTCACCATGTTGTTCTCTACTTCCATGATCTCGATGGGATAGCCAGCCAGCCGCAGGCTGATGTTGGGCTGGGGGATCTCCTCCAGATATTCCAGAATTGCGCCATTGAGGGTTCTCGGCCCGTCGATGGGTAGTTGCCAGTTCATCTCCTTGTTCAGCTCGCGGATGCTGGCTGAGCCTTCCACCAGGAAAGAACCGTCCGGCTGAGGATGGATCTCGTCGCTGGGGGTGGGAGTAATAGTGGTGGTGAAATCACCCACTATCTCTTCCAGGATGTCGTCCAGGGTGATCAGCCCCTGAATGTCACCGTACTCATCCACAATGAGGCCGATCCGCTCCTTGTTGCGCTGGAACTTGGCCAGTTGCACATTGAGCGGCGTCCCTTCCGGGATGAAGTAGATCTCGTCCACTTCCCGCAACAGGCTCGACTTGTTGAACTGATCCCTGGCCATCAGCCGCAGCGCATCGCGGGCGTGCAGAAAGCCCACCACGTCATCGATGTTGTCGCGATAGAGCAGTATTTTGGTGTGGGCACCGTGGGCCAGCTGGCGCAGTATGCTCTTCCAGTCATCATTGATGTCGATGGCGTAGATCTCGCTGCGTGGCACCATGATGTGCTCCACCGTCATCTTGTCCAGGTCCAGGATGCTGAGCAGCATCTCCTGGTGGCGCTGTGGGATGAGACTTCCTGCCTCGTTGACTATGGTGCGCAGCTCTTCGGTATTGAGAGCGTCATTCTTGTTGGGAGTGACTCGCAGCAGCTTGAGCAGGCCGCTGGTGATGCCGTTGATCAGCCAGACAAAGGGGTAGAGAGGCACCATCAATCCCTTGAGGATCCAGGAGGCTGGATAGGCCACTCGTTCAGGAAACATGGCCGCCAGGGTCTTGGGGGTGACTTCGCCAAACACCAGCACGACCAGGGTCAGGCCAAAGGTGGCAATGGCAACACCCAGATCGCCAAACAGCCGGATACAGACAATGGTGGCGATGGCCGAGGCGAAGATGTTGACCAGGTTGTTGCCGATCAGGATCAGGCCCAGTAGACGATCAGGTCGGGCGAGCAGCTGTTCGACACGGCGTGCGGCTTTGTGTTTGGTCTGTGCCAGATGACGCAGCTTGTAGCGGTTGATGGACATCAGGCCAGTTTCGGAGCTGGAGAAGAAGGCGGATAGAAGGATCAAGATAACGAGGACAATCAGTAATGTACTCGTTGAGATACTGTCCAAAAAGGGCTCCTGTTGGGGCTAGGTAATGAGTAAAAAAGATGGGTATCAGCTGAGCAGCACTTCTTTGACGAAGCGGCTGCCGAAATAGGCCAGTGTCAGGATGACACTGCCGACAAGACTCAGGGTAATGACCCTGCGACCACGCCAGCCACGAGTATGGTGACCCCATAACAGCAATACGTAGACGCACCAGGCAAGGATCGAGAGGATTGCCTTGTGGGATTTACCCTGCGCGAACATGTCCTCCAGAAAGAACAGACCGGAGGCGATGGAAAGTGTCAGCAGAAACAGGCCCGCTGAAATGAGCTGGAACAGCCGTTTCTCTACCGTCATCAAGGGAGGCATTGACGGTAGCTGGCTGATCTTGCGGGATTTCAACTGACGGTCCAGACAGGCGAGTTGCAGTGCAAACAGGCAGGCGATCATCAGCACCGAATAGGCCATCAGCGCGAGACCTATATGCAGCAGCAACTGGGGATGAGCTTCCAGATGGGTGATATAGCGACCCGGTATCAGGGCACTGGCGGCCAGCAGCAGGGCGGAAAAACTGTAGACCACGGGCAGCAGGATCCAGCCGTTGAAGCGACGGGTGACGCACGTCATGAAGCAACTGATGATGAGGCTGACCAGAGACGCGACGTTGAGCATGCTGAGATTCTGGCCGGAATGGGTCACCAGCACTTCGCTGGCCACAGACGCGCCATGGGCGACCAGAGCCAGTCCTATGCAGGCAAACAGGGGCGCTTGCCCGACTTGTTTGGCATTGAGCAGCAGGTGCAGCGAGGCGACGATGGCGAGCAGATAGAATGCCAAGGCCAGAATAGAGATCACGATCATAACCAGGTCGTTGTTGAACAAGCGATTGGAACAGGAGTGGCAGTATACCTTGCACAAGATATGCTCGCCAGTTGTGCTACCGCCGATCTGCCCATATATAGGCAGCAGGCTACCGCTTTGCGCGGTGAATAATTGTCCTCCAGCGCTACCTCACGCTGGCTGAGGTATTATAATGCCCCCATTTGTTAAGCTTGCCCGTTAGCTGGCTGATGACCGCCACGAGCGGTGAATAATCGTCCTCACAGGGCTGACTGGGGTATAATCCCCCCATTTGTTACGCCAAGAACCGGAATGCGTCATGTTTGAGAATTTGACTGAACGACTCTCGCGCACCTTGCGCAATGTCAGTGGCCGTGGCCGGCTGACCGAAGAGAACATCAAGGATACCTTGCGCGAAGTGCGCATGGCGCTGCTCGAGGCGGACGTCGCTCTGCCGGTAGTGCGTGACTTCGTTGCCCGCGTGAAAGAACGTGCCGTGGGCCAGGAAGTGGCCAAGTCCCTGAGCCCGGGCCAGGCCTTCATCAAGATAGTGCACGGCGAGCTGGTCTCTGTGATGGGGGAGGCCAATGAACAGCTCAACCTGGCTGCCCAGCCGCCTGCCATCATACTGATGGCGGGTCTGCAGGGTGCCGGTAAGACCACTACGGTTGGTAAACTGGCCAAGTTGCTCAAAGAGCGAAGCAAGAAGAAGGTGCTGGTCGTCAGTGCCGACGTCTATCGCCCTGCGGCGATCAAGCAGCTGGAAACCCTAGCAAGCGATGTCGGCGTCGACTTCTTCCCGAGTGATGCCAGCCAGAAACCGGTCGATATCGCCACCGCGGCCATCGATCAGGCGCGCAAGAAGTTCTATGATGTTGTGATCGTGGATACCGCCGGCCGTCTGCACGTCGACAGCGACATGATGGACGAGATCATCCATCTCCACGCCACCATCAAGCCGGTCGAGACCCTGTTCGTGGTGGATGCCATGACGGGTCAGGATGCCGCCAACACTGCCAAGGCGTTCAACGAGGCGCTGCCGCTCACCGGCGTGATCCTCACCAAGGCCGACGGTGATGCCCGTGGTGGTGCCGCCCTTTCCGTGCGCCATATCACCGGCAAGCCGGTCAAGTTCATCGGTATGGGTGAGAAGACAGACGCGCTTGAGCCATTCCATCCGGATCGCCTCGCTTCCCGCATCCTCGGCATGGGCGATGTGCTGTCGCTTATCGAGGAAGTGGAGCGCACGGTCGACAAGGAGAAGGCAGCCAAACTGGCCAACAAGGTCAAGAGTGGCAAGGGCTTCGATCTGGAAGACTTCCGTGAACAGCTGGCCCAGATGCGCAACATGGGTGGCATGATGGGCATGCTCGACAAGCTGCCGGGCATGTCCGGCCTGCCGGATAACGTGAAAGATCAGATGGATGACAAGCTCACAGTGCGGATGGAGGCCATCATCAGCTCCATGACGCCCAGAGAGCGTGCCCATCCTGATCTCATCAAGGGTTCCCGCAAGCGCCGCATCGCTGCGGGCTCCGGCATGCAGGTGCAGGATGTGAACAAGCTGCTCAAGCAGTTCACCGAAATGCAGCGCATGATGAAAAAGATGTCCGGCAAGGGCGGCATGCGCAAGATGATGGGGCAGATGAAGAACATGCTGCCGCCCGGATTTGGTGGCGGTGGTCGCGGTCCGTTCTGATTTTCCTGCTTGTCAGGCAGAAAGGCTCACCGAGGTGAGCCTTTTTCATGCCAACCCTTGCGCAAAAAATAGCTGGCTTGGTTGCAATTATTACGAATCCAAGTAGAATTACGCGGCTTATTTTAAGCTAGGGTCTGCGTATTTGCAGGCCTTGTTCATTAGATGTTTATGAGGACGATATGGTAACCATTCGTTTACAACGTGGTGGCGCGAAAAAGCGTCCGTTTTACCAGGTAGTAGTTTCTGACAGCCGTTGCGCCCGTGACGGTCGCTTCATCGAGCGCGTTGGTTTCTTCAACCCGGTCGCTTCTGGTTCTGCTGAAAAGCTGAATCTGGACCTGGCTCGTATCGAGCATTGGGTTGCTACTGGTGCCGCTGTTTCTGACCGCGTTGCCAAGCTGATCAAAGACGCTGCCAAAGCTGCTTAATCAGCCCAACGGTAAGGAGTTAAGGTGGAAAAACCTGTAGTTCTGGGCACTCTAGGTACCGTTTATGGCATCAAGGGCTGGCTTAAAGTGAACTCCTTCACCGATGTTGCCGAAGCGATTTTCGATTACAACCCCTGGATGATCAATCAGAACGGGGTGTGGCGTGAACTCAAGGTCTCGGCCTGGAAACGTCACAACAAGGGTCTGATTTGCAAGATCGATGGTATCGATCTGCGTGAAGATGCCCTGGCATTGACCAATGTCGAGATTGGCGTACCCGCTGATCTGTTGCCTGCGTTGCCTGAAGGTGAGTTTTACTGGCGTGACCTGATTGGTTGCTCGGTATCGACCACCAAGGGATACGACCTGGGCAAGGTGACCGAATTGATGGAAACCGGCTCCAACGATGTGTTGGTGGTTGAGGCCAATGTAAAAGATGCCTTTGGCGCGAAGGAGCGGTTGATTCCGTTCCTGGAAGAGCAGGTGATCAAGCATATTGATCTGACTGCTCGAACAATCGAAGTTGATTGGGATCCTGGTTTCTAGTTTCCCGCGGTAACACGAGTGCCGGAGGTTTCTTATGTGGATTGGGGTGATTAGCCTCTTCCCGGAAATGTTCCGAGCCATTACCGAGCACGGGGTAACGGGTCGGGCCGTCAAGAGTGGCCTGCTGCAGATTGAGTGCTGGAACCCCCGGGAGTTTACCCACGACAAACACCGTACGGTCGATGATCGTCCTTATGGTGGTGGGCCCGGCATGTTGATGATGGTTCAGCCGCTGCGTGACGCGATTCATGCAGCCAAGCAAGCGGCGGGAGACGGGGCGAAAGTCATCTATCTCTCTCCTCAGGGACGCAAGCTGACTCAAGCGGGCGTAACCGAGTTGGCGACGAATCAGAAACTGATTCTGGTAGCCGGTCGATACGAAGGTATCGATGAACGCGTGATACAAACCGAAGTCGACGAAGAGTGGTCTATCGGGGATTACGTGTTAAGTGGTGGCGAGTTGCCTGCCATGACCCTGATCGATGCGGTTTCGCGTCTGGTCCCTGGGGTTTTGGGTGATCAGGCCAGTGCCGAGCAAGACTCCTTCACGGATGGCTTGCTGGATCATCCCCACTACACTCGGCCGGAGTTGTTGGATGGATTGGCGGTGCCCGAGGCGCTGACAAGCGGCAATCACGAAGTGATTCGACGCTGGCGTCTCAAACAGTCGCTCGGACGAACCTGGCAAAGAAGGCCGGAACTTATTAACAACCTAGCTCTGACTGACGAGCAAGAATTACTTCTTGCCGAGTATGTCCGCGAAGTGCGTGACAGCGTTAAGTAGAGTTTTCAGTTTATCCTAGGTAAGGAAAGACAATGAGCAAGATTATTCAGCAGCTTGAACAAGAGCAACTGCGTACCGACATCCCGGCATTTGCCCAGGGCGACACCGTACGTGTTCAAGTTCGTGTTAAAGAAGGTGGCAAAGAGCGTCTGCAGGCTTTCGAAGGCATCGTTATTGCCAAGCGTAACCGCGGTCTGCACTCTGCTTTCACCGTTCGCAAGATCTCCAACGGCGAAGGTGTTGAGCGTGTATTCCAGACTCACTCTCCGCTGATCCACAGTGTAGAACTGAAGCGTCGTGGTGATGTTCGCCGCGCCAAACTGTACTACCTGCGCAACCTGTCCGGTAAAGCTGCTCGTATCAAAGAGAAGCTCAACTAATTCGATTCGAATTGGTGTCGATATGTCGGCAAATAGCTCGACAGGTAGTGAAAAGGCTCGCCAATGGCGAGCCTTTTTTGTGTCCGCTGTTCAGGATCCTGACCGTACGCCAGCGTTCTGACCACAGCTTACTGATTGACCCGTACCACAGAGTTGTCCCGTCCGAAGGGGCCTGGCACATAGTCGTCCGCCTCCCAGTCGTTGTCGTAGAGCGTCTCTCCATTCGGTTTCACCAGCTGATAGCAGTATTCGAAATGGCTGGGGCCATCGGTGGGCAGGTTGAGAGTGGTCCTGAACTCCCCGCTCTTCATCCGTTTGAGCTCTATGGGTTGCCACTGGCTGAACTCTCCCAGTAGCAATACCTGCTCAGCTTCACCTGCAGCCTCTTTTTCCACCGCGAAGGTCACCTTGACCTCGGGGCGGGACTTGAGAAATTGCTTGTTGATCGGCATGACGCCTCCTTGTCATTGATTGCGAAGAAATAGCTACTGGCTATTTTTATATCACTTTATGACAAGGATGTTTATAACGGAGATCAAAGGGGCAGGGCAAAGTGTCGTTGCAGCAGGCCATGAGTGAACCCTATCTTGAGGTAAAAGCCTCGTGGCAGTGTCAAAATTGGCTGACCATTGCGGCCGATGGCACGGGTCAGCGCCTTGTTGTTGGCTGCCTTGGGGCGTAACTGCATCACCTGACCATGGCGAGCACTTATCTGCTCGACCTCTCCCAGCACTATCATGTCCATCAACTCTTCCCAGTCCTGGCGCAGCAATTTATCTTCCTCTTCACTCGGGCTCCACATCAGCGGCATGCCGATCCGGCGCTCTCCTACGGGGATGTCACGGCTACCCTCCACCGGGATCCAGAGTACCCGCGAGAGCTTGTTACGCACATTCGACTCTTCCCAGCGCTGACCGCTGACGCCGATCAGTGGTGCTACGCAAACGAAGGTGGTTTCCAGCGGCTTGCCATAAGGATCGATGGGGATCGTCTTGAGCTCGATGCCGAGCTCGGGGAAGTCCTGCTCCGGCTTGCTGCCTGCGCTGGCCCCGAGTTGCCACTCGATAAGTTGACCGACCCAGCCCTTGTCCCGCCTCAAATCGCGAGGGACAGCAATGCCTGCATCGGTGGCCAGCTGTGCCAGCGAGAAGCCAGCTATGGCGTCGGCACGGGCCAGCAGTTCCTGTTCTGACTGGGGATTGGTGGGCATGAATGACTCCTGCAAAGGGGAATTATTTTAGCAAGTCTGATCCTTGATGAGGATCGCTGTTTTTATAACCGTTCCTGGCAGGGGGCTGCACAGGGGGGGGCGTTTTGTAGGTGAGGACTTATCATAATGATTTTTAAAGAGTTTGTCTTTATAGCGCAGATCTTCCCGGCACAGGATCCCGAGTTGAAATAGTTGTCCAAGGGTTTGCTCATGCTGTTGCACACAGTTATCCACAGAAATCTTGGATAACTGCCGTAAAGTGGTAATAGTCAGGGTGTTGTTACAAAAAAATGTGAAACTGCACCGATTTTTGCTGCGATGGCAGGGCAGATAATGTGCCGCTCCTGTGGATAAATCAACCGTGGTGGATCTTTGAACAGTTGAACTTGTTCACAATCGGGATCCCGGATCTCCGGCGGGGAAAGACATGGATCTTGATCCAGCCATGTTCATTTAACACTATGTATTTAAATACATATTTTGTTTTTATCACCATGCTGTATGCTGATGCTTAATTTAGAGTAGATAACCAAAACTACTGTATATACCCGCTTGCTAACAGGCTTATGCACAGTCTGGGTGGGCAACTTGCGGGGCTTGATCCTGGGGTTTGTTTATAAGTCGGCTTGAAATTGAAAGTTATTCATGCGTGGGGGATTGCAGTCCTTGTTTGCTGCCACGGAGTGAATGTGGAACAATCTCCTTATAGATTCAGCCTTTATAAGGTGATCACGTGATAGATGGCGACGGGTTTCGTCCCAATGTCGGAATCGTGATCTGTAACCGTGACGGGCAAGTATTGTGGGCTAAGCGCTATGGGCAGCACTCCTGGCAGTTTCCGCAGGGAGGAGTTGATGACGGTGAGACGCCAGAACAGGCCATGTATCGTGAGCTGTATGAGGAGATAGGCCTCAAGCCCGAGGATGTGACCATCATGGCCACCAGTCGCAACTGGCTGAAGTACCGCTTGCCAAAACGCCTTGTTCGTTGGGACAGTTCACCGGTCTGTATTGGCCAAAAACAAAAATGGTTCTTGCTACAGCTGGATCCGGGCAGGGAGTCCAGGATCCAGTTCGGCTGTCATGGTCACCCCGAGTTTGATGATTGGCGTTGGGTCAGTTTCTGGTACCCGGTACGCCAGGTTGTCTCCTTCAAACGGGAAGTCTATCGACGGGTGATGACGGAGTTTGCCCCGTTGGCGATGCCAGTGCCTGTGGTGCAAGTAAATCGGAAAGATGGGCGGCGCAACCGCTCTCGCTAAGGAGCACATTCGTTGCTGACGGATCTCAGACGCATCGTCGAAAGCATGGCCGAAGCCAACACTCTGGAGTTGGCTTTGCAGGCATTGGTCAGCCAGACCCGGCGGGCCATGACGGTGGACTGCTGTTCCGTCTATGTGTCTGAGCCGGACATGCGCCGCTACCGACTGGCTGCGACCGATGGTCTGGCCGAGTCGGCGGTGGGCAAGGCAACCCTGCCGTTCGAGCAGGGTATCGTCGGCCTGGTGGGCCAGCGCGAAGAGCTGATCAACCTGGCCGATGCCCCCTCACACCCCAGTTTCAAGTTCCTGCCGGATGTCGCGGAAGAGGCGTTCCGCTCCTTCCTTGGTGCTCCCATCATGCACCAGCGCCAGGTGGTGGGCATTCTGGTGGTGCAACAAAAAGAGAGCCGCCGTTTCGATGAGGGGGAGGAGTCCTTCATGGTGACGCTGGCTGCCCAGCTGGCCGCGCGCATCGCTCAGGCCCAGGCCAAGGGCTGGTTGCAGAAAACCGACTGGAGCAAGCCACTGCGTGGTATCGCCGGTGCCAGTGGCATCGCCATGGCCAAGGCCTGGGTGTGGCGGCCTCGCAAGGAACTCAGCGCCATCACACCGCGCAAGGATGAGGAGCACGCCAAGCAGCTGGAACGGTTGAACGTGGCAGTGGAAGTGGTGCGCCACGATCTGGAGAGTCTGGCCCTGCGTTTTCGCGAGAGCTACAGCCAGGACTCGGTCGCCATCTTCGACATCTATTTGCATCTGCTCAATGATCCCGGTTACATCAAGCCCATCCGCAACAAGGTCAGCAAAGAGCACTGGACGGCCGTGTCAGCGGTGAAGCTCATCAGTGACCGGCTAATCGAGCAGTTCAAGGGAATGAAAGACCCCTATCTGCAGGAGCGATCCACCGATGTGAAGGACATAGCCCAGCGGCTCATCAGCCGACTGGTGCAGAATGAACCCGAACACATCACGGTCGGCGAGCCTGTGGTGCTGGTTGCCGACGAGGTGACGGCAACCATCCTCGCCGAGGTGCCGCGAGAGTTCCTGACCGGTGTGGTATCGCTCAAGGGCGGTACCAACTCCCATGCCGCCATACTGGCCCGCGCCATGGGGGTGGCGGCCATCATGGGGGTGGATTTGCCGCTCGGCGACATAGGTGGTCGCATGCTGGTGGTCGATGGCTACAGCGGCGATCTCTTCATCGAGCCCAATCAGGTGATCCTGACCGAGTATCGGCAACTGCTCAATGAGGAGCGGGCGCTGGATACCCTGGTGCGCAGCGTCGACAACCAGCCATCGGAAACTGCCGACGGTACCCCGGTGTCATTGCTGCTCAATGCGGGGCTGAGTGCCGATACTGAGATCTCCCTCAATCATCTGGCGGATGGGGTCGGGCTTTATCGCACCGAGATCCCCTTCATGCTGCAAGACAGCTTCCCCTCCGAGTGGGAGCAGACGGCGCGCTATCGCGGCATTCTGGAAACCTATCGCAACCGCCCTGTCTGCATGCGGACTCTGGACGTGGGGGGGGACAAGCAACTGCCCTATTTCCCCATCGTCGAGGAAAATCCCTTCCTTGGCTGGCGGGGGATCCGGCTCACGCTGGATCACCCCGAACTGTTCCTGGTACAGCTCAAGGCCATGCTGCGGGCCAGCGAAGGGCTGGACAATCTGGCCATCATGTTGCCGATGATCAGCAGCGTCAGTGAAATCAAGGCCTCCCGCCGGCTGCTCGATCAAGCTTGGCGGGAAGTATCTGAAGAGGCGGCCAGCCGCGATGCGGTGATCCGCTACCCCAGCCTGGGGGTGATGATAGAGGTGCCCTCCGCTCTCTATATCCTGCCGGAGATGGCGCCGCTCATCGACTTCTGGTCGGTGGGCAGCAACGACCTGACCCAATATCTGCTGGCAGTGGATCGCAACAATGCCCGCGTTGCCAACATCTACGATGCCTTCCATCCTGCTGTGATCCGCGCCCTGCAACTGCTGGTCGATGCATCCCATCGTTACCAGAAACCTGTGTCTGTGTGCGGCGAGCTGGCGGGCGATCCTGTTGGCGTACTGCTGTTGCTGGCCATGGGGTATCGCCGCTTCAGTATGAACACCCACAACATCTCCAGAATCAAGTATGTGCTGCGTCAATCCACCCTGAGCGAGTTGACTGCGCTGATGGCTGATGGCCTGAAGCACGACAATCCCCATGTGCTGCGTGGCTTGTTCGCTCGTTATCTGGAAGAGCACGGTTTGGGCGGCTTGCTGCGGGCCGGTCACAAAACGAAACAGACTGATTGATAATCATGCCTTGTCCCTGCTGACGATTGATCGGAAAATGCGGCTTTTCTAATGACTGGGGCCGCATATGCAGCACGATGGATATTGGGTTTTCTCGCAGGTTGATCCTGTAGCATTCAGTTTGGGGCCACTATCGGTACGCTGGTATGGTCTCATGTATCTGTTTGGTTTCGCCTTCGCCATGTGGCTGGCGGGACGTCGCGCCGATGCACCGAACAGCGGCTGGACCCGCAACGAGGTCTCTGACCTGCTGTTTTACGGCTTCCTCGGGGTGATCCTCGGTGGCCGGGTTGGTTATGTACTGTTTTACAACTTCGACATGTTCCTGGCCGATCCCCTCTACCTGTTCAAGATCTGGACCGGTGGCATGTCGTTCCACGGTGGCCTGATCGGTGTCATCACCGCCATGATCTGGTTTGCCCACAAGACCAAGCGTCATTTCTTTACTGTGGCCGATTTTGTGGCGCCGCTCATTCCGTTTGGTCTGGGTGTGGGCCGTGTCGGCAACTTCCTGAATGGTGAGCTGTGGGGCCGGGTGACCGATGTGCCCTGGGCCATCATATTCCCTGAGGCTGGGCCCGAGCCACGCCATCCTTCCCAGCTCTATCAGTTCGCGCTGGAAGGAGTGGTGCTTTTCATTATCCTGAATCTCTTTTGGCGCAAGAACCCGCCCCGTGGCGCCATCTCCGGCCTGTTCCTGTTCTGTTATGGTCTGTTCCGCTTCCTGGTGGAGTTTGTACGCCAACCGGACAGCCAGCTTGGTCTCTATTTCCAGGAGATCAGCATGGGCCAAATCCTGTCTATGCCCATGATCGTCGCCGGAGCTCTGATGGTCTGGGCTGCTTACAAGCGTCCGCAGTTGTTCGGTAATGCCGGGAAGGAGGTCAAGCAATGAGGGTTTATCTCGACCTGATGCAGAAGATCCTGGATGAGGGCACCGTCAAGTCCGATAGGACTGGCACTGGTACCGTCTCCCTGTTCGGCCATCAGATGCGCTTCAATCTGGCGCAGGGTTTCCCGCTGGTCACCACCAAGAAATGTCACCTGCGTTCCATCATTCACGAGCTGCTCTGGTTCCTCAATGGCGACACCAATACCGCCTATCTGAAAGAGCACGGTGTCAGCATCTGGGATGAGTGGGCCGACGAAAATGGCGATCTGGGCCCGGTTTATGGCGCACAGTGGCGCTCCTGGCCGGCGGCCGATGGTGCTGTCATCGATCAGATCCAGCGGGCTGTAGATGACATCAAGCACAATCCGGATTCGCGCCGCATCATAGTCTCAGCCTGGAACGTGGGTGAACTGGACAAAATGGCGCTGGCTCCCTGCCACGCCTTCTTCCAGTTCTACGTGGCGGATGGCAAGCTCTCGTGTCAGCTCTACCAGCGTAGCTGTGATGTCTTCCTCGGCCTGCCGTTCAATATCGCCAGCTATGCTCTGCTAACTCACATGATGGCTCAGCAGTGTGACTTGGAAGTGGGCGACTTCGTCTGGACCGGGGGTGATGTGCACCTCTACTCCAACCATATGGAGCAGACTGCGCTGCAGCTCTCTCGTGAGCCGAGGCCCTTGCCTCAGCTGGCGATCAAGCGAAAGCCCGATTCCATCTTCGACTATCGGTTCGAGGATTTCGAAATCCTGGGGTATGACCCTCATCCAGGTATCAAGGCGCCCGTCGCCATCTGATCGAAAGGCGCCCCGGGGCGCCTTTTTCATATATCAATACAATTTGAAATTCATTTCATCGGTTGAGCCGTTGTCGTACAGAGGACGGCGAGAGCTGGCCAATCGCAGATGACCCTCTATTCTATTCTCGGTTTTCCCGTTGTATTTAGCAGTAAGAAACGATTTTCCATTAATTGTTATGGGATATAGACTCAAATCAAAGCAATGCCGAGGATAATTTAACCATGAGTGATGTATTCAAAAAATTTCTTAAGCTGGAGGCCGCCTCCGGAATCATTCTGATCATGGCGGCCGTGCTGGCGATGATACTGGCCAACTCGGGTCTGGCGAGTGGGTATCAGGCGTTCCTGGATACACCGGTACAGGTGCGAATCGCGGCTCTCGATATCAACAAGCCGCTGCTGCTCTGGATCAACGACGGTTTCATGGCCATCTTCTTCCTGTTGGTCGGGCTTGAGGTCAAGCGGGAGATGCTGGAAGGAGCACTATCTTCCCGCGTGCAGGCGACTTTCCCTGCCATCGCTGCAGTCGGGGGCATGCTGGCACCGGCACTCATTTACACCTTTTTCAACTACTCGGATGAAGCTGCACGTGCCGGTTGGGCTATTCCGGCTGCGACCGATATCGCGTTTGCTCTCGGCGTGATGGCATTGTTGGGCAAGCGGGTTCCGGTCAGTCTGAAGGTGTTCCTGCTGGCTCTGGCCATCATGGACGACCTTGGGGTCATCATCATCATAGCGCTCTTTTATACCCAGCAGCTGTCGCTGGAGGCACTGGCAGTTGGCATTCTTGCGACCCTGACTCTGCTGTGGATGAATCGTCGTGGCGAGGACAGGATTGGCCTCTACATGCTGGTTGGATTGGTGCTCTGGGTTGCGGTGCTCAAGTCTGGCGTTCATGCGACCCTGGCTGGCGTGGTTGTGGGCTTCATGATCCCGCTCAACGGCAAGCGTTATGCCTCACCGCTCAAGCATCTGGAGCATGCTTTGCATCCCTGGAGTGCTTATTTGATCCTGCCGCTGTTTGCCTTTGCCAACGCCGGGGTCTCCCTTGATGGAATCGGTTTGTCCTCCCTGCTGAGTCCGGTTCCAATGGGTATCATGCTCGGGTTGTTTGTGGGCAAACCGCTTGGGGTATTCACCATCAGCTGGCTGTCGGTCAAACTGGGCATTGCTCAATTGCCGAGCGGGGTCAACTTCAAGCAGATTTTTGCCGTCAGCATTTTGTGTGGTATCGGTTTTACCATGTCGATGTTCATTGCATCGCTGGCGTTCGAGCATGGCGGATTGGATTACGGCAGCTATTCACGTCTCGGGATCCTGGTGGGGTCCACGCTGGCGGCAGTCGTCGGTTATCTCGCCTTGCGGATGTCGCTTCCCAACCGGGAAGCGGATCAAAGCACGGAGGGGTTATGAGAAAATATGGGTGGTTAATGATACTGATGAGTCCGGCTGTTTGGGCCGGCAGTCTGGAGGATTGCAAGCAAGATGCAGTATCGGCGAGCTGCTCTGCCTATTTGAACGGTGTGGTCGACAGCGCGCTCATGTTGGGAGACAAGCAGGCCAAGGCCAAGTTTGGTGAGACCTTCGCCGAGCGGGCGCTGAGCAGCCGGGCTGGTGAGATGGTCAAGCAGTCCAACAAGCGTTATTGCGGTGAGCGGATGCCGGACAAGGCCCATCTCAAAAGCACATTGCAGGCGAACTTCACTGCAAACAAGGTTGACTCGATCAGCGACATGTATGACATTCTGGCGGCTGAACTCAGCTGCTACCGGAGTCCGCGTACTGCGGGAACCCCATCGGATGTCACACCTTAACTACAATCACCTCTACTATTTTTGGATGACTCAGAAGAAGGGCTCTGTCACCCAGGCGGCGGAAGCCCTTTTTTTGACACCACAGACAGTGACCGGTCAGATCAAGCTGCTGGAGCAACGTCTTGGCGGCAAGCTGCTGATGCGCAAGGGGCGATCTCTTGAAGCCACTGAGCTCGGTCAACTGGTATTTCGTTACGCCGACAAGATGTTCAGCCTCTCCTACGAGATGCTGGATATCGTCAACTACCGCAAGGAGAGTCAGATCCTGTTTGACGTCGGCATCGCCGATGCACTCTCCAAGCGCCTCGCCAGCCGGGTATTGCTTTCTGTCATTCCCAACGATGGCTCCATCCACCTGCGCTGCTTCGAATCAACCCATGAGCTCTTGCTGGAGCAGCTGAGCGAGCACAAGCTCGACATGATCCTCTCCGACTGTCCGGTTGATTCCAGCCAGCATGCTGGCCTGCTCTCCAAGCGACTCGGCGGTTGTGGCGTCAGCTTCTTCTGCAAGGCGCCTTTGCCTGAGAAAGCCTTTCCGGCCTGTCTGGAGGAGCGCAAGTTGCTGATCCCGGGTCGCCGCACCGCCATGGGTCGCCAGTTAACCCAGTGGTTCGAGCAGCAGGGGATCTCCCCCAGCATTCTCGGCGAGTTCGATGATGCGGCCCTGATGAAGGCGTTCGGCTTCTTCAATCAGGGTATCTTTATGGCGCCAACCATCTACCGGGAAGAGATTCTGGAAGGGGAAGAGGTGATGCTGATTGGGGAGACCCAGGATCTGATGGAAGAGTATTACGTCATCTTTGCCGAGCGCATGATCCAGCATCCGGCGGTAAAACGGGTGTGCGAGAGTGACTTCTCCTTCCTGTTTGCAGGTCAGGAGGACTTTGCCACGATTCAACCGGCAACCCTGTCATTTTAAATCGACGGCTCACAGAGTATGATTCTTGCCTCGAGCGAAAGGGGATGAGATGCAACTGGAAGAGATGGAGGCGAATGCGAGTCGTGCTGTGGCACTGCTCAAGGCGCTGGCCAACGAGCGAAGACTGTTTATTCTGTGCCAGCTGCTGGACAGGGAACTGTCTGTAGGGGAGCTTAACGAGGTACTCGGATTGAGCCAGTCAGCCCTGTCACAGCACTTGGCCGTGCTTCGGCGGGATGAGTTGGTGGAGACGCGAAAAGAGGCCCAGACGGTCTACTATTCGCTGCGCAGCCACGAGGTGCGCGAGATGATAGGCTTGCTGCACAGACTGTACTGCAGCGCAGATAAATAAAAAACCGGCACTAAGGCCGGTTTTTTTAGCGTTATTCAGCCGGAGCTGATTAAGCCATAGCTTTGATCTGGGCAGACAGGCGGCTCTTGTGACGAGCAGCTTTGTTCTTGTGGATCAGGCCTTTGGTAGCCATGCGATCCATGATCGGCTGAGCGGTAGCAAAAGCAGCAACGGCAGCAGCTTTGTCGCCAGAAGCGATGGCAGCAATTACTTTCTTCAGATAGGTACGGGTCATTGAACGACGGCTGGCGTTGTGTTGACGACGTTTCTCTGATTGAATCGCGCGCTTCTTAGCAGATTTGATATTAGCCAAGGTAAAACTCCTAAAACTGTCTTAGCGAGTGTATTGAAAAGGCCCGGAAATATGCCTTCTCAACCACATATTGTCAAATGATTTGTGCAAATAAACACCGCCCCCCGGTGGTGTGTCAGTTGGGAGGCGGTTAAACTGTCGGCCGATTCTAGCAGCATTCTTTTCATTCTGACAGTTCCAGAGGCCTCGTCTTGAGTAAGAAATTGATCAAATCCGGCATGATAGTGTCCGGAATGACGCTGGTGTCCCGTGTGATGGGCTTGGTTCGCGATGTAGTCATCGCCAATCTGCTTGGTGCCGGGGTAGCCGCAGACGTCTTCTTCTTTGCCAATCGCATTCCCAACTTTTTGCGTCGTTTGTTCGCCGAAGGTGCTTTCAACCAGGCTTTTGTTCCCGTGATGACGGAGTACAAGAAAAATGGCGACGAGCGTGAAGTGCGCGAATTGCTGGCCGCGGTAGCGGGTACTCTGGGGGGGATAGTGACCGTCGTGACCCTGCTGGGTGTGTTGGGTTCCGGCGTGTTGACGGCGCTGTTCGGCTGGGGCTGGTTCTGGGACTGGTTGCACGGCGGGCCCGCTGCCGAGAAATTCGAACTGGCCAGCCTGATGCTCAAAATCACCTTTCCCTACCTCTGGTTCATCACTTTTACCGCCATGGCAGGGGCCATCCTCAACACCTTTGGCCGTTTCGCGGTATCCTCGTTCACCCCTGTGTTTCTCAACCTCACCATGATAGGGGCGGCCTGGTGGATAGCCCCCCTGCTGGAGAGACCCGAGATTGCTCTCGCGATCGGTGTCTTTCTGGGTGGTTTGGTGCAGTTCCTGTTCCAGTATCCCTTTCTGCGCCAGATCAACATGCTGGTGTGGCCCAAGTGGGGTTGGCGCCACCCTGGGGTGGTCAAGATCCGCACCTTGATGATCCCGGCGCTGTTCGGGGTGTCGGTCAGTCAGATCAACCTGCTGATCAACACCATGCTCGCATCCTTCCTTGCCACCGGCGCCATCAGCTATCTCTATTACTCGGATCGCCTGCTGGAGTTCCCCCTCGGCCTGTTTGCGGTGGCCATCAGTACCGTTATCTTGCCTGCGTTGGCCAAGAAGCATGTGGATGCGGACCCGGCCGACTTCTCTCGCACCATGGACTGGGGGGTACGGATGGTGATGCTGCTCGGCCTGCCGGCCATGGTGGGGATAGCCGTGTTGCGCGAGCCCATACTGCGAGTGCTCTTCATGCGCGGCGAGTTCGGCATGCATGAGGTGAGCATGTCCAGTGCCAGTCTGCTGGCTTCCACCACGGGCCTGTTGTCGCTGATGTTGATCAAGGTGCTGGCACCGGGCTACTACGCTCGCCAGGACACCAGAACGCCAGTGCGGATCGGGGTGATGTCCATGATCGCCAACATGGTGTGCAACCTCATCTTCATCTTCCCCCTTGGCTATGTGGGGCTGGCGCTATCCACCGCCTGTTCAGGCTCGTTGAATGCGGCTCTGTTGTTCAAGGGCTTGTATCAACAAGGGGTTTACCGTCCGTCCCGCAATACCGGGCTGTTCTGCCTCAAGTTGCTGGTGGCGACCGTGCTGATGGGAGGCGTGCTTGCCTATCTGTCACCGGATCTCGCCCAGTGGGCTGCCTGGAGCATGGGCAAGGCCAGCTTGCAGCTGACCATGCTGCTCTGCCTGGGAGGGGGAATGTACGGGGTCATCCTGCTGGTACTGGGCATTCGGCCAAGACACCTGAGATCGGGTCAGCAGCAGGACTGACCCTGCTGCACCATACAGGATTGCCTCGGCGGGCAGGGGATCTGGGCAAGATGCCTGAAATCGGGCCATGAGGGCTGACCCTGCCAGCTGGCTGATATATAATCCGCCGATTTCCATGGCAGCAACGCACAAGGCACTGATGGAGCTTATCCGCGGTATTCACAATATCAAGCCCCGTCACCGGGGATGTGTATTGACCATAGGCAACTTTGATGGGGTCCATCAGGGTCATCATGCCGTGTTGGCGCGCTTGCAGGAAAAAGCCGTTCAACTGGAGTTGCCAGCCTGCGTCATGCTGTTCGAGCCCCAGCCACTGGAACTGTTTGCCGGATCGGCTGCGCCTGCTCGCCTCAGCCGGCTGCGGGAGAAATACGAAGCGCTCAAGAGCATGCAGATCGACCGCATGCTCTGCGTGCGCTTCAACCATCGCTTCGCCGAGCAGTCCCCCAACAGCTTCATCGAGCAGCTGCTGGTCGAAAAACTGGGGGTGCGTTATCTGGTGGTCGGTGACGATTTTCGCTTCGGCAAGGGGCGGGAAGGGGACTTCCACCTGCTGGAGGAGGCGGGCCATCGCTTCGGTTTCGAGGTGATCAGTACCCAGAGCTTCCAGCTCGAACGGCAGCGGGTCAGCAGCACACTCGTACGCGAGGCCCTGAAAGCGGGCCGGATGGCGGAGGTGGAGATGATGCTCGGCCGCCCTTATACCATCAGCGGTCGGGTGGCCCACGGTGACAAGCTGGGCCGCACCATAGGTTTCCCCACCGCCAATCTGGCACTCAAGCGCCAGGTCATCCCGGTCGGTGGCGTGTTTGCAGTGGAAGTGTTATGTTCCGGCAAGACCTTCCCCGGCGTAGCCAATGTGGGTGTACGGCCGACCGTGAATGGCACACAAGCCAGATTGGAAGTACATCTATTTGATTTTTCTGGTGATCTATATGGTCAGCAGGTCAAGGTGCTGCTTCGCCACAAGCTGCGCGAAGAGCAGAAGTTTGCCTCTTTCACCGCCTTGAAAGAGCAGATCGAACGAGATGCCTTGGCGGCCCGAGCCTGGTTCGGGCTGCCACTACTCAATTTACCCAGCACTCTTTTAGAAAAGAAGGGAACCCAGGACTGATGAGCGACTATAAACACACCCTGAATCTTCCGGAAACCGAGTTTCCGATGCGTGGCGATCTGGCCAAACGCGAACCCAACATGCTGAAACGTTGGTACGATCAGGATCTTTACGGCGCCATTCGCCGCGCCAAAGCGGGCAAGCCTTCTTTCATTCTGCATGATGGCCCCCCCTACGCGAACGGCAGCATTCACATCGGTCACTCGGTCAACAAGATCCTCAAAGACGTCATCATCAAGTCCAAGGGCCTCTCCGGCTTCGATTCTCCCTATGTGCCTGGCTGGGATTGTCACGGTCTGCCCATAGAGCTGAAAGTGGAAGGCATGGTTGGCAAGCCGGGTGAGAAAGTCTCCGCTGCCGAGTTCCGCGCCGAGTGTCGCAAATATGCCAAAACCCAGATCGAAGCGCAGAAGACCGACTTCATCCGTCTGGGTGTGCTGGGTGACTGGGAACACCCCTACCTGACCATGGACTTTGGCACCGAAGCCAACATCATCCGTTCCATGGCCAAGATCGTTGAAAATGGCCACCTGCACAAAGGCTCCAAGCCGGTGCACTGGTGTACCGATTGCGGTTCTGCGCTGGCAGAAGCGGAAGTGGAGTACTACGACAAGAACTCCCCCTCCATCGACGTGCGCTTCAAGGCCGTTGACGAGGCGACCGTGGCCGCCAAGTTTGATTGCCCTGAAGGCCACCTTGGCAAGGGCCCGATCTCTGCTGTGATCTGGACCACGACTCCCTGGACTCTGCCGGCCAACCGCGCCATCGCCATGCACGCCGATCTGGACTATGCCCTGGTGCAAGTCGAAGGTGAGCACCCCGAGCGCCTGATCCTGGCCGCCGAGCTGGTCAAGGATGTGATGGACAGGGCCGGTATCGAGAAGTTCCACAATCTGGGTTACACCAAGGGTGCCGCGCTCGAGCTGCTGCGCTTCAACCACCCCTTCTACAGCTTCGATGTGCCTGTGGTACTGGGTGATCACGTCACCCTCGATGCCGGTACCGGCGCCGTTCACACAGCCCCTGGCCACGGTCAGGAAGACTTTGTGGTCGGTCAGAAGTACGGTCTGGAAGTGGCCAATCCGGTTGGCAGCAACGGCGTTTACCTGCCGGATACCGAACTGTTTGCCGGCCAGCACGTGTTCAAGGCCAATGCGGCCGTGGTTGAGGTGTTGACCGAGCGCGGCGCCTTGCTGCACCACATGGTGTTCAACCACTCCTACCCGCACTGCTGGCGTCACAAGACCCCGATCATCTTCCGTGCCACCCCGCAGTGGTTCATCAGCATGGAGCAGAAGGGTCTGCGCAAGCGCGCGCTGGAAGAGATAGAGCGCATTGAGAAAGACGGGATCACCCAGCACGGACAGAGCGGCTGGGTACCTGCCTGGGGCAAGAACCGCATTCAGGCCATGGTCGAGAACCGTCCTGACTGGTGCATCTCTCGTCAGCGTACCTGGGGTGTGCCCATCTCCCTGTTCGTTCACAAGGAGACCCAGCAACTTCACCCGGAATCCGTGCGTCTGATGCACGAAGTCGCCAAGCGTGTCGAGCAGTCCGGCATCCAGGCCTGGTGGGATCTGGACAAGGCCGAGCTGCTGGGCAGCGACGCAGACATGTACGACAAGGTGCCTGACACCCTGGACGTCTGGTTTGACTCAGGCTCAACCCACTCCTCAGTGGTAGATGCTCGTCCCGAGTTCAACGGTCACTCCGCCGACCTCTATCTGGAAGGTTCTGACCAGCACCGTGGCTGGTTCATGTCGTCGCTCATGATCGGCGTGGCCATGAAAGACAAGGCTCCCTACAACCAGGTGCTGACTCACGGCTTCACCGTGGATGGTCAGGGTCGCAAGATGTCCAAGTCCATCGGCAACGTGGTCAGCCCGCAGGATGTGATGAACAAGCTGGGTGCCGACATACTGCGTCTGTGGGTCGCCAGTACCGATTACACCGGCGAGATGACGGTCTCCGACGAGATCCTCAAGCGCTCTGCCGATGCTTATCGCCGCATTCGCAACACAGCCCGCTTCCTGCTGGCCAACCTGAATGGTTTCAATCCGGCAACCGACATGGTGGCTGCCGCCGACATGGTGGTGGTAGATCGCTGGGCAGTGGGTCGTGCCAAGGCAGCGCAAGCCGAGATAGTGACGGCCTTTGAAGAGTACAACTTCCACGGCGTGACCCAGAAGCTGATGCAGTTCTGCTCCATCGAGATGGGTTCATTCTATCTGGACGTCATCAAGGACAGGCAGTACACCGCCAAGGCAGACAGCCTGGCTCGTCGTTCCTGCCAGACTGCGCTCTATCATATCGCCCAGGCCATGGTGCGCTGGATGGCGCCCATCATGAGCTTTACCGCTGATGAAATCTGGGCCCTGCTGCCCGGTGAGCGTAGCGAGTTCGTGTTCACCGAGGAGTGGTATGACGGCCTGTTCGGGCTGGATGCCGGCGAGCAGATGGACGATGCCTTCTGGGCCGAGATCCTCACAGTGCGCGGTGAAGTGAACAAGGCGCTGGAAGCGGCCCGGGGCGAGAAACGCATCGGCGGCTCCCTGCAGGCCGAACTGACCCTGTTCGCCAAGCCGGAGTTGGCTGAGCGCCTGAATGCCCTGGCCGATGAGCTGCGCTTCGTGCTGCTCACCTCCAAGGCCAAGGTCGTCACTGCTGACAGCGCACCGGAAGGTTCCGTTGCGACCGAGCGTGCTGACCTCTGGCTGAGCGTGGCCCAGTCCGCCGCCGCCAAGTGCGACCGCTGCTGGCATCATGTGGAAGACGTTGGCACCATTGCCGGTCACGAAGAGATCTGTGGCCGCTGCGTCACCAACGTCGAGGGTGACGGCGAAACACGTCAATTTGCCTGATGAAGATGACTCAACATAAAAGCGGCCTGCGTTGGCTGTGGCTGGCGGTGCTGGCATTCGTACTGGACCAGGCGAGCAAGCTCGCTGTGGTCAAGATGCTGCCATTTGGCTACCCGGGGGTGGAGATCACCCCCTTTTTCAATCTGGTCCACGTTTACAACAAGGGGGCGGCATTCAGCTTCCTGGCCGATCAAGGTGGCTGGCAGCGCTGGTTCTTCGCCGTGCTGGCGTTCGCCATCTGTGGTTTGCTGATCCACTGGTTGCGCAAGCAATCCGTCACCCAACGCTGGAGCGGTATCGCCTATTCGCTCATCATCGGCGGTGCCCTTGGCAACGTGTTTGATCGACTGGTACTGGGCCATGTGGTCGATTTCCTCGATTTCTACTGGCAGCGTTCCCATTGGCCGGCGTTCAACCTGGCCGACAGCTTCATCTTCATCGGTGCAGTCATGATAGTGCTGGAAGGCTTCCGCTCCGAAAAGAAGAAGGAGGCGCCATGAGCCAGCAGATAGCCGCTGACAGCAGTGTGCTGTTCCACTTTGCCATCAAGCTGGAAGATGGTTCAGTTGCTGACAGCACTGCGCTGCAAGGCAAACCGGCACGCCTGCGGATGGGAGATGGCAGCCTGACAGCCAGCTTCGAGCAGTGTCTGCTGGGGTTGCGTACAGGGGAGAGCAAGAGCTTCACATTGGCCCCTGAGCAGGCGTTTGGCCTCTCCAATCCCGACAACATCTATCATCTGGACAGAGCCAAGTTCGGCGCCGATGTGGAGCCCAAGATCGGTACCATCATTCTGTTCGACCAACCCAATGGCAGCGAACTGCCCGGTATCATACGGGCGGTGGAAGGCATGTCGGTGACGGTCGATTTCAACCACCCCCTGGCCGGCCATACCGTCACCTTCGAGGTGGAGATCCTGGGCGTTGATGACGAGGAAAAGGTGATCTGATGGATATTTTGCTCGCTAATCCTCGCGGTTTCTGTCGTGTTGATGTCGATCGCGCCATAGGCATGAGTGAGGTGTACTGATGGATATACTGCTGGCTAATCCTCGTGGCTTTTGTGCCGGTGTTGATCGCGCCATCAGCATTGTCGAGAGCGCGCTTGAGAAGTTCGGGGCACCCATCTATGTCCGCCATGAAGTGGTGCACAACCGTTATGTGGTGAACAAGCTGAAAGAGGCGGGGGCCGTGTTCGTCGAGGAGCTGGACGAGGTGCCGGACGACAGTATCGTCATCTTCTCCGCTCACGGCGTGGCCAAGACGGTGCGCGAAATGGCCAAGTCCCGTGCCCTCAAGGTGTTCGATGCCACCTGTCCGCTGGTGACCAAGGTACACATGGAAGTCCATCGTGCCAGCCGCAAGGGCTCCGAAGCCGTGCTCATTGGTCACGCGGGTCACCCCGAGGTGATCGGCACCATGGGCCAGTACGAAAACCGCGAAGGTGGCATGTATCTGGTGGAAACGCCTGACGATGTTGCCAGGCTCAAGGTGAAGAATCCGGATGATCTCTGCTTTGTCACCCAGACCACCCTGAGTGTCGATGAGACCTCGGATGTGATCGACGCCCTGCGCAAGCAGTTCCCCAAGATCCAGGGGCCACGCAAGGACGACATCTGCTACGCCACTCAGAACCGCCAGGATGCGGTGCGGGAGATGGCGGGGCTGGTAGACGTCATGCTGGTGGTCGGGTCACGCAACTCTTCCAACTCCAACCGCCTGCGCGAGCTGGCCGAGAAGGTGGGCAGCAAAGCCTATCTTATCGACGATGCTTCCATGATCGAAACCGGCTGGCTGGAGGGAGTCAAGGCGATCGGCGTCACTGCAGGGGCCTCCGCACCGGACGTGCTTGTGCAGAACGTCATCGCCCGCCTGCGCGAGCTGGGTGGCAATATGGTCGTCGAGCATCCAGGTCGTGAAGAGAACGTGGTGTTTGAAGTACCGCCCGAGCTGCGGATCCTTTGATCCGCATCCTGTTGGTCGGGATGAGATGATGAGTCCCCGAGCCACCTCCTGCGAGGTGGCTTTTTTATGCACGATTCTTATGAATCTTGTTTACCCGGGGGCCGCAGAACCCAGCGAAAATTGATGATGTATGTCCAAGATTTGAGTAGATTGAATTGCAAGCGAAGAGCCGCAGTCTAGACTGCTGATGATCTTCTCATCTGGCTTGATGGCACACGGATAAGCAGACAAGCCCCCAACAAAATCAGAGCGAAACAGGATGTTTTTGCGTTCAGGTTTTAGTCTTATCGAGCTGATGGTCACCATAGCGATCGTATCGATTCTGCTGACCCTGGGAATCCCTTCTCTAAGTACGGTATTGCGCAACATCACGCTGACCACCCAGGCCAACAATTTCGTGGCCGCCATCAACCTTGCCCGCTCCGAAGCCATTCGCCGCAATACGGCGGTGACCCTTTCCGCCTCAGCCAGCAACCTAACCCAGCATCATTGGGAGTCGGGCTGGCAGATCTGGGTCGACAGCAACGGCAATGGCACCCTGGATAACGGTGAGCTGCTGCGCCTCTTCCCCGACATGGGGTCAGGCACTTTGATCAGTAATACTTCGCTCTTGCGTTTCAGTGGTAACGGCTTTCTCGATGGCCGCCAGCAGGCGACGCAGGTGTTTTCCCTGCAACCACCTGACTGCGCCGCCGAGCCGGCACGGGACATCATGATCACTCCCGCCGGCCGTCCCTCCATCCAGGAGACCAGCTGCATATGAAGCGTCAACGAGGGCTGTCACTGCTCGAAATCCTGATCTCCGTGCTGGTACTGTCGGTTGGTATCCTCGGCATGGCGACCCTGCAACTGCAGGCGCTCAAGAGCAACCAGTCGGCGCTGACCCGTACCGAGGCGACCCAATACGCCTACATGATCACCGACATGATGCGAGCCAACCGCAGAGCGGCCCTGCTCGGCCAGTACAACGTGGGGCTGGGGGAGGCCGTCTCCGGCAGCTCGATGGCCATGTTGGATCTGCAGTACTGGAAACAGGCGCTGACCGGTCTGCCGAGCGGCGATGGTGCCATTGTGATCAGCGCGGGGCAGGCCACCATCACTATTCAGTGGGATGCAAGCCGGCTGGCGACCGAGCCTTCGTTGCGCAGCATGACACTGAGGACGGATCTATGAGCGGGCGGCAGTCACTGCGACGGCAGGGCGGGGTCGGTCTGGTGGAGGTCATGATAGCCCTGGTGCTGTCTCTGCTGACGGTGGGTATCATCATTCAGGTCTTTCTCGGCAACCATAAGACCTATCTGATAGGCGAGGCCATCGCCCGGGTGCAGGAAGACAGCCGGTTTGCCGTCAACTTGCTGCAAAAAGAGCTGCGAATGGTGGGCTATCAGGGGTGTTTGAGCAAGCAGGGGGTCAACATCACCAATACCCTCACCGGCGGGACTGCACTACCCTACAACTTCACTGTCTATCTGCGTGGCTATGACAATGTCACCGCCACTCTGCCCGCTGCCTTGTCAGCCCTGTTCACCGCGGCCGAGCCCAAGCCCAGATCGGGTAGTGACGTCTTGTTGATCCAGGGACCGACCGGGGCCGGGGTGCCGGTGACTCGCAATAACAGCGCTGCCCAGCTGTTCGTGCAGCAGATCTCCAGCAAGGCGAACTACTGCGGCACCGGCAAGCAGGGTTACAGCGACCTGTGCGAGGGGGACATCGTCATGGTATCCGATTGTCAGAAGGCCCGGATATTCCAGATCACCCAAACTCAGGTGGTGGGGGCGGGGACCGAGGTCAACATAGGTCACTCCAATGACAACAAGTTTGTTCCCGGGAATGCTGTCAGCTCCTGGGGGGGGGCCAGCAGCCCGGTTGAGGAACGCTTTGGTGCCGGTTCGATACTGAGCCGGATGGAGACCCGGATCTACTACATTGCCCGGGCTTCGGCCACCGCCCCCTACGCCCTCTATCGCAAGAGTGGTCTCGCCGCCGGCATGCCGCTGGTCGAAGGAGTGGCCGATATTCAGCTGACTTTCGGCGAGGATCAGAACCGGGATCGGGCGGCGGATCGTTACGTGAGCGCCGCCAGCAATCCGAACTGGGACAACGTGCTGGGGATTGGTGTCCAGCTCTTGATGCGCAGCGCTCAGGGCAATCTGGTCTCCGCGCCCCAGGCCTTGAGCTTCGCGGGCTCGACCTTCCAGGCGGGCGACAATCACTGGTACTGGGTAGCTGAGACCACGGTCGCCCTGCGCAACCGGCTGCCATGAGGATGGAACCCATGATGCCTAGACAACAGGGAATGGCACTGGCGATCAGCCTGATTTTTCTGGCCATGGTGAGCCTGCTGGCGATGGCCAGCATGCAGGGCGCACTGTTGCAGGAGAAGATGGCGGGCAACCAGAAGGAATCGCAGCAGGCGTTGCAGGCGGCGGAGGCCGGCTTGCGTGCCGCCGAACGCTATCTGGAAGCCGGTAATTCAGGTCCCTATGACAACAGCGCCGGTTTGTACGAGTTCGTCACCGTGGCGGTGGATCCCACGTCTGTGTCCACGGCCTGGCGTACCTATGCCAACAGCGGTCTCGCGGGGCGCGCGCCCGAGTACTTCATCGAGCGACTGCCCTACACCCAGGCTGGCAACGAGAGTCTGGCGGTCGACGAACCCATAGGCGAGCGTCGCCTCTATCGCATCACGGCAAGGGGATTCGGTCTCTCGGATGAGAGCCGGGTGCTGTTGCAATCGACCTACAGCCGCTAGGAGGGCAACCCGTGCGCACATCTGGCTACGGACTCTCGGTCCTGCTGCTCTGCTCGTCGGTGCAGGCCGCGCTCGATATTGCCCAGGTTCCCCTCTATCTCGGCACCCGGGCCGAGCCCAACATCATGTTCAGCCTCGATGACTCCGGCTCCATGCACTTCGAGCTGATGCCGGAGGGACTGATCGAGAACAGTGCCCGCTACGTCTATCCCCGCGTCGACAACGTGTATGGCAGCGAGGATTATGACAACCGGACCGTCACCTTCACCAGCAACAACAACCGCAACGCCTATACCCGCTCGAGCAACAACAACAAGCTCTACTACAACCCGCTGCAGAGCTACCGCCCCTGGGCCAAGGCGGATGGCACCCTGATGGCGAATGCCAGCATCAGCTGTGCGCCGCACAATCCCTTCAATACGGCAGCCGGTTGCCGTGACCTGACCAAGAACAACCGATCGAGATCGCTGCGTTACTACACCGGATTCTCCTCCAGCGACTACAACGATGACGAGACGTTCTGGCCCGCCGTCTACTTTGCCTACAAGGGCAGTGGCGATGTGAAGAAGGTGGGCAGCTACACCCGGGTCGAGATCAAGTCGGGCAGCACCTATGGCGGACGCCCCAACCGCAGCGACTGCAAGAGTGCACCCGTCTGCACCTATGACGAGGAGATCCAGAACTTCGCCAACTGGTATACCTACTACCGCTCCAGGATCCTGGCGGCCCGGGCCGGGGTTGGGCGGGCCTTTGCCAGTCAGGGGCAGGCCATCCGGGTCGGCTTTGCCACCATCAACGCCAGTGGCAGCGTGATCCGTGGTGTGGCCCCCTTCTCCGGCACCGATCGCAGTGCATTTTTCAGCGACCTCTACAGCCGCGACATTCCTGCGTCCGGCACACCGCTGCGCACCAGTCTGAAGGATGTGGGGGAGTACTTCTCCCGTACCGACAACAAAGGCCCCTGGGCCGCCAGTGCGGGCAGCACACTGCCGCACCTCACCTGCCGCCAGAGTTACAACATCCTGATGACGGACGGCTACTGGAACGGAGACACCCCTTCGGTGGGGGATCAGGACAAGGACGGTTACAGCAATACCCTGGCCGACGTAGCCTACCGGTATTGGAAGACGGATCTGCGTACCGATCTGGCCGACAAGGTACCAACTAGCACCGTGGATCCTGCCAACTGGCAGCATCTGGTCAATTTTACCGTCGGGCTGGGGGTGAATGGCTCACTCAATCCGGCCAGCGGCACCCCGAGCAGCTGGCCCAATCCCCATGATCCGGATGACAAGGAGTACAAAAACCCGACCTACATTCCGGAGTACAAGATCGATGATCTCTGGCATGCGGCGCTCAACAGCAAGGGCAGCTTCTTCAGTGCGGCCGACCCAGATACCTTTGCCGCAGCCCTGAGCAGTACCCTGGCCCAGATCGCGGCCCGCAACAGCTCCGCCAGTTCGGTGACCGCCAACGCGACTCGGCTGGACAGCAATACCCACATTTATCAGGCACGTTACAACAGCGGGGACTGGTCGGGACAACTGGTTTCCATTCCGCTCAACAGCGATGGCTCACTGGGCACTATGGCCTGGGATGCGGCGACCCTGATCCCGGCTCATTCGGCCCGCACTATTTTCACTCGGCAAAACGGGGTCGGCATCCCTTTTACCTGGGCCGATCTTGATAACACCAACCGTGCCCTGTTCAACATTTCCGGTGACAACCAGGGGGAGAGCCGGGTCGCCTATCTGCGCGGTGATCGTAGCCGTGAACAGAGCAATGGCGGCCTGTTTCGCAGTCGCAGCGATCTGCTGGGGGACATCATCAACTCGGATCCCGTCTATGTCGGCGTCCGGGATTACGGCTATGCCAGTGCTACCGGGCTGAACCAGACAGAGCGTGACAGCTACCAGACATTCCTCGGCTCGCCGGCGATCAGTCGCCGTACACCCATGCTCTATGTGGGGGCCAATGATGGCATGTTGCATGGGTTTCGCGTCGCCAACGGGGTCGAGAAGCTGGCATACATTCCCGCTAGCCTGCTGGGGGAACTGAGCCTGTTGACCAAGCCTGATTACAGCCATCGCTACTATGTGGATGGGACGCCCAAGGTCGGTGATGCCTACCTGGGCAGTAGCTGGCAGACGGTTCTGCTGGGGTCGACGGGGGCCGGTGGCAAGGCGGTATTTGCCATCGACGTGACGGCGCCGGACAATTTCAGCGCCGACAAGATGCTGTGGGAGTTCACCAACACCGAGATGGGGGTTGCACTGGCGGCGCCGACCCTGGTCAGGGTCAAGTCCGGCAGCAAGTGGGTGGCGCTGGTGGCCAATGGCTACAACAGTACCAGCCAGACGGCGCGTCTGTTTGTGCTGGATCTGGCAACCGGCGCCATGATCAGGGAGCTGGATACCCAGGTGGGGTCTGCCAGCGAGCCCAATGGTCTCTCCTCCCCCTTGCCGGTGGATGAGGATGGTGATCGGGTGGCTGACTATGTGTATGCCGGTGATCTGCAGGGCAACCTGTGGAAGTTCGATCTGACGGACAACAACAGCGCCCAGTGGGGCAGTGCTTTCAAGACCGGCAACAAGCCAAAGCCGCTGTTCCAGGCCTGCAATGACACCTGCTCGGCCAGTACGCGCCAACCCATCACCATGCGGCCATTGGCGATCCGCCATCCCAAGGGGGGTATCATGGTGCTGATAGGGACGGGGAGCTATTTCACCAACGATGACAAGCTGTTGCCTGCAACTCCGAGGCTGGAGGCCGTCTATGGCATCTGGGACACGGGGGCAGGGGTGAGCAGCAGCCAGTTGTTGCAACAGAGCATCACCCACGAGTATCCGGCCAATGGCACCTCCATCAAGTTCAACGTGCGGGTGGTGTCCAGCAAGGCGGTCAACTACACCAGCCAGAAGGGGTGGTACCTGATCTTGAAGTCACCCGGGCTGAGCAAGGGGGTAGGGGAGCGCGCCGTATCAGAGATGCTGTTTCGGAACAAGCGGCTGATCTTCAACACCCTGATCCCCTCGGCAGATGCGTGTGACTTCGGTGGCCGTTCCTGGTTGATGGAGCTGGATCCCGTGTCGGGGGCCCGCTTGACCTATTCGGTGTTTGACGTCAATGGTGACGGTGCCGTCAACGATGATGACTATGTGGGAATCAAGGATGATGCCGGCAATGACGTCAAGGTGCCGGTCAGTGGCAAGCAATTTGACGAACTCACCACGACCCCGAGCGTGGTGGAGGATGCGGACATGGAGCGTAAATACATCAGCGGGTCCAGTGGCAACATATCGGTCACGCTGGAAGAGGGGGCGGGCGATCTGGGTGGTCGTCAATCCTGGTTGCAACTGGACTAGAGGCTGGCATGGAACGTGGATTTTCCCTGATGGAGTTGATGATTGTGGTGGCCGTGATGGCCATCCTGACCGTGATCGCCTACCCCAGTTACAACAACTACATAGCCTCGGCCAAACGGGCCGAAGCCAAGGCGGCCCTGCTGGAGGCCGCGCAATATCTGGAGCGGCAGTTTACCGCGGAGGGCAACTATGATGGCGGGAATCTGGCCTCTGCCGGACTGGCGACCCTGCCAAAGGAGGGGGGCGGGGCTTATTACAACCTGGCGCTCAATGCCAGCGGGGGGCGTTATACACTGACGGCAATTCCAACCGGAGCCATGAATGGTGACCCCTGCGGCCTGCTGACCCTGGATCAGGGCGGGCAGCAGGGGGTATCTGGTGCCACCATGACGGCGGCGGAGTGCTGGTAGGACGTCGATACCGGTCGCCTGTTACCAGCAATCGGCAGGGGTCTTGGTGTCGGCCTTGTTGAGTGTCAGGGTATCGCAGGCGGTGCTGCCGGCCTTGTCCCCGACCTGAGCCCCTTTGGTGGTGGCGATCAGGGTATAGGTGGTTGCGGTCGCCCCTGAGATGGTGAAGGTGTAGTAATCGCTGGCAGGGTTGCCCACCTGGGAGGGGGTGGCGCTGTAGCTGGTGTTGGAGACCCGAAACTCCTCTTGCTTGAGCTGCATGCTGAGCAATCCCTTGAAGGCTTCTGCCCGGCGGGATTTGCGCAAACCATCGGTGAAGCTGGGGTAGGCGACAGAGGCAATGATGGCGACGATGGCGATCACGACCATCAACTCCAGCAGTGTGATACCTGATTGTTTGATTCTCATGGACGGCATGGTTCGTGAAACAGGTTGATACTATAGGATAGTACTCACAGTACGCTCTACTGGCATGAGCAAAAAGAAAGGAGTCTTGAGCTAATGGAATGCACAGAGGGCAGATCCGCCGGTTTTACCCTGATCGAACTGATGGTTGCCCTGGCCCTGGTCGCCCTGCTGTTGACCGTGGCCATCCCCAGTTATCAGTCATTGCGCCAGGACCAGATGGTCAAGGCGGCGACTCAGGCCGTCTATACGGACGTGATGCTGCTCAAGTCCGAAGCACTCAAGCGCAATCGCAACTTGCAGATGATCCTGTTCAACAGTGGTACCAACAACTGGTGCTATCGCATCAGTATCGACGGGACTTGCGGCAGTTGCGGCGATGCTTGCTCCAGTATCGAGGGTCGCAAGGGGGCTGATGCCAGCGAGTTCCCGGGGATTGTCCTGACTGCGACCTATACCGAATCATCGAACCAGGTGCGACCCATCACGTTTTCTCCCCGTCGCGGCACCCTGCCCAGCGGCAGCATCACGGTTACTTCATCCGTTGCCAGCATGAAGGTGGTGACCAACAACCTCGGACGGGTACGCACCTGTGCCGTCAGCAGCCTGGTCGGGGAGGTGGCATGCGATTGAGGGCCCATGGCTTCAACCTGGTCGAACTGATGGTCGCCATGGTGGCCGGGCTGCTGCTGGTCGCGGCCGTCACCTCGCTGTTTGCCACCATCCTCAAGGCCAATCATACCGCCGTGCAGACCAGTCGCCTGAATCAGGAGATCCAGCTGCTGACGGACATGATAGCGCGCGATATCCAGCGGGCGGGCTATGACGCGAGTGCCACCCAGTTTCTTGGAGCCCCCTCTGGCAGCCGCTCCAGTTTCTACTTTGATGCGGCAACGGATCTGATGAGTGAAACGGCGACGGGTTCCGGCCTCTACACCTGTATCAGGGTGCGCTATGACAATGATGAGAACGGTGTACTGAACACGGATGACGCCCGGATCTACAGCTACAGCAGTGCTGACAAGGGGATCAAGCAGGGGGCTGGCACGACGACATGTGGCAACGGAAGCCTTGTTTCTACCGATGACACCATAGAGATAACCGCCATGACCCTCAGATTGCTGCCGAGCAGCCAGGTCAGCGGGGCGCGGGCACTGCAGTTGGTGATGAACGGTCGCTTCAAGTCTGCGCCCGCACTGACCCTGAATCTGCAGCGGGACATCAAACTGCGTAATGATGGGTACTGATATGAGTCGCCAGTCGGGTTTTACCACCTTCACCATCACGTTGCTGCTGGTGCTGATCTTGTTGGGCATATCACTGCTGGTCGGCAAGATGCTGGTGGCCGATCGCCGCGTGACCCTCAATGAAGTGCTCTATCGTCAAGCCATGGCGATGGCAGAGCAGGGCATGGCGGATGGATTGGGGCGGTTGACGCTAGATCCGGGTTGGCGCACCAGTTTGGCGACGACCACGCTGACCACGGGCAGTTACACGCTCTCGTCTGTGGATGACACAGCCATTACCGTAGGGTCCGTGGTGGTGACCCCGATCCGGGTGCGCTCCCAGGCGACGCTGAGCAATGATCAGGCGCAGGCAGCAGTAGAGACCAAGGTAGTTCGCTTCAGCGTGTTGGCTGGGTCGCCTGCGGCCCCCTTGACCGTTGCCGGCGGCATGGCAGTGGGAGGCAATTTCACCATAGTGGCCAACCCTAATGGTGGTGGGTTGGGGGTACCCCTGTCGGTCTGGACCAGTGGCAACGTCGACCTCATTACGGGTACGGGGCAAACTTGTCATCAGGGGGATTACAGCGGTGGCTGTTCGGCCAATATCAGCCAGAAAGGTGACAAGCAGTCAGACATCAAGGACAACGATGCCGCCTTTCCGACCGATCTGGTCTGGTATCTGTTCAATGAAAAGGATGATGCTGCCGGGTGGACCAATCTGGAGGCCAGGGCCACCCAGCGGTTGACCGATTGCAGCTCCCTCGGCCCTGCCTCTACCGGGCTCATCATAGTGGATGGCGACTGCAAGCCTTCAGCCAACGTCGGCTCCGAGGCTGCCCCCGTGATCCTGATCGTGCGCAACGGCAATCTGGCGGTAAATGGCAACACCGTATTGTACGGTCTGGTCTTTGCCTACTCGTCCAACCCGGCCGCGGCTGGCACGGATGTGAAGCTGACCGGGGGGGCCATAGTACATGGTGCCATGGTATCCAATTATCAGTTGGGTAACTCTAATGGCACTTATGATGCGAAGTTTGATGCTAGCGTACTGAGTAATATTTCGAACGGAGCCTCTTTCCAGATAGTCAATCAGGTTCCCGGCAGCTGGCGGGACTGGTAGAGGAAAATGATCATGAATAGGCAAAAAGGATTTGGCCTGCTGGAGATACTGATCACCTTGGTGGTCTTGGGTGTTGGGATTGTCGGCCTGGTTAGCATGTCGAAATCGGCACTGAAGGTGTCTCAGGATGGTCGTCGTTACGAGACGGCGATGCGGTTGGCGGAGTCAAAACTCGATGAGTTCCGCAACTTCAATGGTGTGATGACGGCGACGGCTCCCCTCACGGCTTACAACCAGATAACCTCGGCCAGTGCCGCTGTTACTCTGTCGGGGGAGCCCTATTCTCTGGCCTGGACCGTGACCAATCAGTACCTGAATGGCTCAACTTGGCAAGGCGCTGCGCCAGCCGGTTATCGCCTCAGCTATCCGGGGCGAAAGGCGGTGACAGTCAATGTAGGTTGGTCGGATAGCGAAGGGCAATCCCATACGCTGCAGCTCACCGGTAATATCTCGCCGATAGAGTCCTTGAGCACAGATCAGCTGAACGGCGGCTTGAACACTGCTAGGCAAGGACCCAAGGTCAACTATACGCCAGGGGTTGCCCCGGATGTCATCTCGGTTGAGCTGGGCGATGGCAACAAGCAGGAGACCAGCAAGCCCTTGCCCACTGTCACGTCCAAAGATGGGCAGGTTGGTAAATTGGTGCAGTTCGAAACCGTAACATACAAGCCTGAGGTCGGAGGCAATACCCAGCAGGTGTTGCAGGACATGGCCTCGGTCTCCTGCTCATGCAGTTATGGCTCCAGCCTGACAGCCTATCTACCGGGTCAGGTCTACAGTTCGGCGAGCAATCAACTTTACTGGAAAGCCGGTGCCATGCAGAACAAGCCGACCGGGACGCTCGATAGCAGCGTCAATGGTCAACCGACGCTGTGTAGCAGCTGTTGCAAGGATCACTTCGATGGTAGCGGCTCCGGTTTTGACAACTTCTATGCTCCGCTCAATACCGCCAGGGTGCGTTACAACAGTGCTTTGAGCACAGTCACCAGTGGCAAATATGTGGACGCCTGTCGTTTTGTCCGGCTGGACGGTTTCTACCGTCCCTTGCCTGACTGGAATCTGGTCAAGGTAGTGGTGACAACGGCCGATTTTTTGGCCAAACCGGCCAATCAGGCCAGCTATCAGAAATATATCAAGTACGTGGTCAAGACTTACATAGATTGGCAGAAGTCGACCCTGAACTGGACGCAAGGCGCCTCCGCTACGCTCCCTACGATCACCGACTTTTCAGCCTGGCTGGCCTCAAATGCAGAGACGGGGGGGGATACCACGACAGGCATCACAGTCGGCACCGGCACGGCGCAGCTGATTGCACGGGGTATCTATGTTGACGTGCTCGACCCTGCCTATCTGGTTGGCATCGACACCAGCGTTACAGACTATCTGACCAAGGTGCCGTTTCAGGATATCAACCTGACCATGTTGGCAGAGTGGACCATGGGACCGCTGACCCTGCTGACCGGCAGCGCCATCGATTATGCGGTGGTCACCAATGAAGCGGTAAAAACCGTTGTCGATCTTAACAACTACTATTTTGGCAGTTACAGCCGTGGTTATATGACGGCAAAGAAGTCGACCAAAGACAGCAGCCAGATCCTTCGTGACGTGGTCGTCAGGGTTACTGCCTATCAGGGCAACTCCGGCATCACTGCCTCGTTGGTCTCGCCTCGGGACCAGTCATTGGCTCTCAGTGCCGACATGGAGGTCAAGATTGATGTCGAGCAGCAGGCCTCGCCGACCATGAAGGTCAGTGGGCGGATCCAGTGTCTTGAGCGGGGCAAGGGGAACAACAATCCACCGCCAGAGGCGTGTGGTAAGAATGCCTTCAACAACCTGAGCATCAGCACTCCCAACTCGGGGGCGACATGCCGTGTTGACAAGCCGCAGGCCAACAACCAGCCAGCAGCCTATCTGTGTGAGGCTCCAGAGAATTCGACGCTGGTCATCAATCTTTCCTACACCAATCAGGGCAGTACTACCTATATGCTGCAGCCGCCCTCTTTCAGCGTGCAGATGACGCCACAGCCCAGCAATCAGGTGTTGAGTGGGCCCTGTTCCCTGCTGGTGGACAATGGCGTCACCAACGCAGCCAACCTGACTTGCACCCCTTGAGCCTTGGGCGCTGGCACAGCCAGCGCCTTTTCTTTATCATTCCCCATCATTTTCGATTTTAAGATGTATCGCCATGGCAAAAGCCCTCTCTCTGATGCTTGCCCAGTTGAATCTGACGGTAGGCGCCATCGAAGATAACTGTGACAAGGTGCTTGCTGCGGCCGCCCAGGCCGAGCAACAAGGCGCCGACCTGCTGGTGTGCTCCGAGCTGGCCTTGACCGGCTATCCGCCGGAAGACCTGTTGCTGCGCAGCGACCTGATGATGCGTGTCGACGCTGCGCTGGCTTGTATCGCGACCTGGCAGGGCAGCTGCGCCATTCTGGTGGGGCATCCCTGGCGTGAAGGGGCGGCGCTCTATAACGCCGCTTCCCTCTATGAGCAGGGCAAGCTGGTCGCCCGCTACTTCAAGCAAGACCTGCCCAACTACGGCGTATTTGACGAGAAGCGCTATTTCACCGCGGGCACGCATACCTGCGTGGTGCCGTTCCGTGGTCATAAGCTGGGACTGCTCATCTGCGAAGATCTGTGGCAACCGGGTCCGGTGCTGGCCGCCAAGGCGGCAGGGGCCGAGCTGTTGCTCACCATCAACGCCTCGCCCTACGATCAGGAGAAACCCTGGATCCGTCGTGAACTGATGACTGAGCGTTGCAGCCAGACCGGTTTGCCGCTGGTCTACCTCAATCAGGTGTGCGGCCAGGACGAGCTGATCTTCGATGGTTGCTCCAAGGTGTTCAACAGCCAGGGTGAGCTGACCCACAAGCTGGCCCCGTTTGCCGAAGAGCTGGCCCTGGTGCATTTTGCCGATGGTCAACCGGTGAAAGAGCGTGAACCGGCCGCCCCGCTCGAGCCATTGGCCGAGACCTATCAGGCACTGGTGCTGGCGGTGCGCGACTACATCACCAAAAACGGCTTCCAGGGCGCTGTATTGGGTCTCTCCGGTGGTATCGACTCAGCCCTGACACTCGCCATCGCGGCCGATGCCATCGGCGCCGATAAGGTGCAGGCGGTGATGATGCCATTCCGTTACACCGCCCAGATGAGTGTGGAGGATGCCAAGGAGCAGGCCGAGCGGATGGGGGTCGAGTTTGACATCATCTCCATCGAGCCCATGTTTGAAGGGTTTATGACCCAGCTGGCGCCGCTGTTTGCCGGTACTGCCCGCGATACGACAGAAGAGAACCTGCAGGCACGCTGCCGTGGGGTGCTCTTGATGGCGCTCTCCAACAAGCGTCGTCGCATAGTGCTGACCACGGGCAACAAGAGCGAGATGGCCGTGGGCTATGCCACCCTGTATGGTGACATGGCGGGCGGTTTTGATGTGCTCAAAGACGTTCCCAAGACCCTGGTCTTCAAGCTGTGCGAATATCGCAATTCAGTCGATTATGTGATCCCGCAACGGGTCATCGACCGTCCTCCTTCGGCAGAATTGGCGCCGGATCAGGTGGATCAGGACAGCCTGCCCCCCTACGACATCCTGGATGCCATCCTCAAGCGCTATGTGGAAGAGGATGCCTCTGTCGCCGACATGGTGGCAGAAGGATTTGAAGAGGTGGTGGTGCGCAAGGTGATCCGGCTGGTGGATCTCAACGAGTACAAACGCCGTCAGGCTGCCGTCGGGCCCCGTATTACGGCCCGCAACTTTGGTAAGGATCGTCGTTACCCCATCACATCCGGGTTCGGCAAACAGAACTGGTAAGGAGTCACCATGAAGAAGATTGAAGCCATCATCAAACCGTTCAAGCTGGACGATGTGCGCGAGGCCCTGGCCGAGATCGGCATCAACGGCATGACTGTATCCGAAGTCAAAGGCTTCGGCCGTCAGAAGGGGCATACCGAGCTCTATCGCGGCGCCGAGTACATGGTGGATTTCCTGCCGAAGGTGAAGGTGGAGCTGGTGGTGCAGGACGAGGATCTGGATGCCTGCATCGAAGCCATCCAGAACACGGCCCGTACCGGCAAGATTGGTGACGGCAAGATCTTCGTTTGCGAGGTGGAGCGTGTCATTCGTATCCGTACTGGCGAAGAGAACGAAGACGCGATTTGATGTGATGGGTGTGCCTCGTATCGACCAAGAGAACGAAGAGACAAGCTTTCAGATATCATGGATGCGCCTCTTCGTGGCGGCGGGCCTGCTGATTGGCCTGACCGCCTGCAGTACCCGCCCGCCGGCCCAGCCGGAAAATCTATGCCAGATCTTTCGGGAAAAGCCCGACTGGCACAAGGCGGCGCTCAAGATGAACGAGAAGTGGGGCACACCTGTTCAGGTGGTGATGGCCATGATGTATCAGGAGTCCTCCTTCGTACACGATGCCCAGCCGCCAATGGGCTACTTCCTCTTCATTCCGACCGGGCGAGCCAGCTCCGCCTATGGTTATGCCCAGGTGAAAGATGAGACCTGGGACGATTACCAACGGGAAACCGGCAACAGCTGGAGCAGCCGCGACGACTTTGCCGACGCCATCGATTTCATGGGCTGGTACACTAACAAGGCCCAGCGACTGAATGGCACTTCCAAGTGGGATGCCTATGGCCAGTATCTCAACTATCACGAAGGGTGGGGTGGCTACCGGCGTGGCAGCTACCGCAGCAAGGGGTGGCTGATGAAGACCTCCCGCAAGGTAGAGGCGCGTGCCCAGCGCTACGGCGCCCAGTATCGACAATGCAAGGATCAGCTCTCCAGCGGGGGCTGGTTCTGGTAACCAAATCAGGAGTCAGAAATGCCGTTATTGGACAGTTTTACCGTTGACCACACACGTATGGAAGCGCCTGCAGTGCGCGTGGCCAAGACTATGCAGACCCCGAACAAGGACACCATAACCGTGTTCGATCTGCGTTTCTGTGTGCCAAACCAGGAGATCCTCTCCGAACGCGGCATTCACACCCTCGAGCACCTCTTTGCCGGTTTCATGCGTGATCACCTGAACGGCAATGGTGTGGAGATCATCGACATCTCCCCCATGGGGTGCCGTACCGGTTTCTACATGAGCCTGATTGGCGCACCGGACGAAGCCCGTGTGGGCGCCGCCTGGCAGGCTGCCATGAGCGATGTGTTGACCGTGCAGGAGCAGGCCAAGATCCCGGAGCTGAACGAATATCAGTGCGGCACCTTCAGCATGCATTCGCTGGAGGAAGCCCATGAGATCGCTCGTAACGTGCTGGCGCGTGGTATCGGCGTCAACCACAACGACGAGCTGGCACTGCCGGAAGAGAAGCTGAAAAGTCTCTAGGTTGTGCATGGCAAAAATGAAAAAGGCCGGTCATTGACCGGCCTTTTTGTTGTCTGGAGGATTCAGGACGGCAAGGGCATGACCCGGTTGCGGCCCAGCTCTTTTGCCTTGTAGAGCAGCTTGTCGGTGCGCTCGACCAGCGCATCGCCTGTTTCCTGACCATTGTACTCACCCACTCCGAACGAGGCTGTGATGTGGTCGATGCGGCGGCCGGACTTGCGATCCAGGATGGACATCTTCTCTATGGCACGGCGCAGACTCTCGGCCATCTGGCGGCTCAGGGCCAGGTTGCGCATGGGCACCAGCAGGGCGAACTCCTCACCACCGAGCCGATAGGCGGTGACGCCCTCCTTGCACGTTTCCCGCAGCCGCTTGCTGAAGGCACGCAGTACCTGATCCCCAAGAAGGTGACCATATTCATCGTTGAAATTCTTGAAGCGGTCGATGTCCGACAGAATGAGGGAGAAGGTCTGCTTGCTGCGGATCAGGCCGTCTATCTCCAGATCGAAGGCGCGGCGATTGAGCAGGGAGGTAAGGGCATCCTCGTTGGCCAGCTTGCGGGTTTCGTTCAGTGCCTCACGTAGCTCTTTGATCTCTTTCTCTGCATTGCTGAGCTGATTGCGAAAGTGCATGGTCGACATGCGCACATCTCGCGATTCGCGCACCAGATCCCGCAAGATGCCCATGGTGTCGTCAAGGCTGAGCCCTTCATCGTCGATGAGACTCAGTCGATCGAAGCTCTTGTCGAGCATCTCCTGAAACATGCCGGTGTCGGAAATGGCGTCTTGCATGGTGTGGCCGAGCTCGTTGGCCATGGCGGCCAGACTGAGTTTCATTGCCTCCATCTGCTGCTCATCCTGGGCGGCGAGGTGCTGATGATAGAGCCGCTCGCAGGTGGTGAGTGAGCAGGTGCCCTGCAGCTTGATCGCCTGATCGATGGCCTGATTGAGCTCTGGCATGCTGGCCGACACGTAGTTATACCAAAGGGTATAGTTATCCGGCGTCGTGGGAATTTGATACTTGATCATCAGTGGAACCGCCTGCTTAAGATAGGCGGCGGATTGCGCGAACGAGTCCTTGCTCATGAGTTCCGTGTCTCATCATGCCTGCAAACTTTGCATAGTATGACAGAGAGATTGGCCAAAAGGCAGTCGATGGATGCCATTAGCTCCCCCCTTCGATATAATGTCTGCGTTACTACCTACCCTAAGGCCTGCTTATGTCTCAAAAAGATCCTTTCCTCCAACGCGAGGCCGAAAAATACGAAAACCCCATCGCCAGTCGCGAGATGCTGCTGGAGCTCATCAAGGGTCATGAAAAACCCATGACCCGCGAGGAGTTGGCCAAGGCCCTCAAGCTGACCGACGAAGAGCCGTTGGAAGCCTTGCGCCGTCGTCTGCGCGCCATGGAGCGCGATGGGCAACTGGTATTCACTCGCAACCAATGTTACGCCCTGCCGGATCGTCTGAATCTGGTAAAAGGGTATGTACTCGGCCATAAAGATGGTTTCGGTTTTCTGCGCCCGGAAGGTGGTGGACCGGATCTTTATTTGAATAACCGCGAGATGCAGCGCCTGATGCATGGCGACTATGCGCTGGTGCAACCGACCGAGATCGATCGCAAGGGTCGTCAGGAAGCGCGACTGGTACGTCTGCTCAAGTCTCGTGAAGCGGATATCGTCGGCCGTTACTTCGTCGAAAATGGCGTGGGTTTCGTGGTGCCGGATGACAGCCGTATCGGCCAGGACATCATAATCCCGGAAGGGGAAAACAAGGGCGCTCGCCAGAGCCAGGTCGTGGTGGTGCGTATCAACCAGCGCGCCAACTCCCGCATCAACGCGGTCGGTACCGTGCTGGACGTGCTGGGCGAGAACATGGCGCCGGGCATGGAGATTGAAATCGCCCTGCGTACCCACGGTATCCCGCATACCTGGCCGGAAGAGGTGACCAAAGAGGTTGCCGGTCTCGGCGAGCAGGTGCCGGAAAAGGCTAAAGAGGGTCGTATCGATCTGCGCGCCCTGCCGCTGGTAACCATCGATGGGGAAGATGCCCGCGACTTCGATGACGCCGTCTTCTGTGAAGCTAAGCGTGGTGGCGGCTGGCGTCTGTGGGTTGCCATTGCGGATGTTTCTGCCTATGTGAAGCCCGGCACTGCACTGGATGCCGAAGCGTATCAGCGCGGCAACTCCGTCTATTTCCCGGAATTCGTGGTGCCCATGCTGCCGGAGGTGCTCTCCAACGGTCTGTGTTCCCTGAACCCGCAGGTCGACCGTCTGTGCATGGTGTGCGAGATGACCATCTCCGCCGCCGGTCGCATGTCCGGTTACAAGTTCTACGAAGCCGTGATGAACTCCCATGCCCGGATGACCTACAGCAAGGTCGCGGCCATTCTGGATGGGGATCCCAAGCTGCGTCAGCAATATGACCCGCTGGTGGGCCACATCGAAGAGCTCAACAACCTCTACAAGGCGCTCAAGCACGCCCGTCACCAGCGTGGCGCAGTGGAGTTCGAGAGCGAAGAGACCCGCTTCATCTTCAACGCCCAGCGCAAGATCGACCAGATAGTGCCGCTGGTGCGCAACGACGCCCACAAGATCATCGAAGAGTGCATGATCCAGGCGAACGTGGCTGCGGCCCGTTACATCGAGAAGAACGAAGCCTCAGCCCTGTTCCGGGTGCACGACCGTCCGGGTGAAGAGCGCCTGACCGGTTTCCGTGACTTCCTGGCCGAACTGGGTCTGGAGCTCAAGGGCGGCCTCGAGCCCGAGCCGAAAGATTTTGCCGAGCTGGCCGCCAAGTTTGAAGGGCGCCCGGATGCCGAGCTGCTCTCCACCATGCTGCTGCGCTCCATGCGTCAGGCTGTTTATCAGGCAGACAATATCGGCCACTTCGGTCTGGCATTGAAGTCATATGCCCACTTCACCTCGCCGATCCGTCGTTACCCCGACCTTATCCTGCACCGTGCCATCAAGTATCAGGCGGCCAAGGAGCAGCAGCCCAACCTGCGCCACAAGTGGACCCCGAGCGGTGGTTATCACTACCAGCTGGAAGAAGTGGACCCCATGGGCGAGCACTGCTCCATGACCGAGCGCCGTGCCGACGATGCGACCCGCGACGTGGCCGACTGGCTCAAGTGCGAGTACATGCTGGATCACGTGGGTGACGAGTTTGACGGCGTCATCGCCAGCGTCACTGGCTTTGGTTTCTTCGTCCGTCTGGCGGAAATCCACATCGACGGTCTGGTCCACGTCAGCACCCTGACCAACGACTACTACCAGTTTGATCCCCTGCACATGCAGCTGATCGGCGAGAACTTCCGCCGTCGCTACCGTCTGGGTGACAAGGTACGCGTCAAGGTGATGGGCGTGAACCTGGACGATCGCAAGATCGACTTCGTGATGGTGGAAGAGCCGCTCCAGGCCACCGGCAAGAACGCCAAAGAGATGGCGCGCAAGCAGGCCGAGATCAAGAGCGAGAAAGCCAAGAGTGCCCAGCGCCACGAGAAACGCAAAGAGGGCAAGAATATCGGCAAATCCGACAAGGGTGGCCGTGCCAAGCCCAGCAACAGACGACCGAGCAAAAAGGCTCACGATAAGGCCAAGAGCACTAAATGAGTACTGAACTGATCTACGGCATTCACGCTGTATCCGCGCTGCTTGAGCGCACCCCGGAGCGTTTCATCGAAGTGTGGGCCCTCAAGGGCCGGGATGACGACCGGCTGCACCCCCTGTTGGCCGAGATGGAATCTCTCGGCCTCAAGGTGCAGAGCGTGAACCGCAAGACCCTTGATGACAAAGCGGAAGGCAACAATCACCAGGGCATCATGGCCAAGGTGATAGAGGCGCCCAAGCTGGCCGAGCACGACTTGGCCAGCCTGCTGGACAACTTGGCCGAGCAAAAGGCTCAACCCTTCCTGCTGGTGCTGGACGGGGTGACAGATCCGCACAACCTCGGCGCCTGCCTGCGCAGTGCCGATGCGGCCGGAGTCCATGCGGTGATAGTGCCGCGTGACAAGGCCAGCGGCCTGACCTCGGTGGTGCGCAAGGTTGCCTGTGGCGCCGCCGAAGTGGTGCCGCTTATCCAGGTCACCAATCTGGCCCGCAGTCTGCGGGAGTTGAAGGATCGCGGTGTCTGGATCGTCGGTACTGCCGGTGAAGCCGATCACGATGTCTATCAGGCCAAGCTGACCGGCCCCATGGCGCTGGTCATGGGCGCCGAAGGCAAGGGCATGCGCCGCCTGACTCGCGAACACTGCGACGAGCTGGTCAGCATTCCGATGGCGGGGGCTGTATCCAGTCTTAACGTCTCGGTGGCGACCGGTGTCTGTCTGTTCGAAGCCGTGCGTCAGCGTCGCGCTTAAGGGACCGGGATGGACAGACCCCCGTTCAGTCGGGATCAGGTCACAAATGAGCAGGAGGCCGCGGGCCTCCTCTCTTTTGCCCGGCCTTGGACCCTGAGCCCTCGTACCTGCCTCTGGCATGCCGGTGACAAGCCCGATCTGCTGGTCAAGGTGGAGCAGGGGCTGCTGCGCGCCAAGGTGGTGCTGGCGGATGGCCGCGAGTACATCAAGGAGTTCTATTGGGAGGGGGACGAGTTTATCGACTTCCACCATCTGCTCAGTGGTGAGCCCGCCCGCTACAGTGTGGAGGCGCTGGAGCCATGCCGCCTGCAACTCTTCAACCTGAGGGATTTGCGTCAGCTCCCTTGCTGGTCCGCCTGGTATCACCACTTGCTGGCGGTGCAGTTGCGTATCAAGGAAGAGAAAGAGCTACTGCTGTTGACCGAGAGCCCCCAGGCCCGTTATCAACACTTCCTGCACTGTTTCCCCGCGCTGGATGCCAGGGTGCCAGATCACCAGATCGCCGCTTATCTGGGCATCACCCCCATCAGCCTGAGCCGCATTCGCAAGCGGCTGAAGGATCTTAACAAAGGTTAATGCCTGCGCCCGCGCGGCTGGCTATGCTGCCTTTCTCGATGAGCAAGGAGTTCCCATGAACTGGTCCCTCAAATCTTTTGAACAACTCGACGTCAATGAGCTTTATGAATTGCTCGTGCTGAGATCCCGCGTTTTCGTGGTGGAGCAGACTTGCGTCTTCCTCGATCTGGATGGCGTCGACAAGTGTCCCGACGTGCAGCACCTGCTCGGCTGGCAGGATGGCGTGCTGGTGGCGTACGCCAGACTGATGGCACCTGGTGTCGCCAAGGCGAGTCAGGTGGTGATCGGCCGGGTGGTGACATCGCCGGAGGCCAGAGGCGACGGTCTCGGTCATCGACTGATGCAGCAGGCGTTGGTGGAGTGCGAACAATTGTGGCCCGGGGTCAGCATCTATCTGGGCGCTCAGGCACATCTGCAGGGTTTCTATGGTCGCCATGGCTTCACCGCCGTGGGTGAACCCTATCTGGAAGATGACATTCCCCACATTGGCATGACCTCGTCTTAATACCTTTAAAGCATAACAATGAAATTATTATGTCTTGAGGTAGTAAAGAAAACGGGTGCTCGACGCCATATTACTGGGTACCCTTTGAGTGATTAATCGGCAACCGTTGATGGATAGGTTTAAAAATGGTTTTTTATCCCATTAATACAAAACAAGATTCAGCAATTAAGCCGTTGAGCCATTTTATCTGCGTTCGTCACTCGAGTGGCTGTCGCTGATGGAGTTGTTGCGCAAGCGGTTCGCTCTGGACCTGCAAACCTTCGCCATCATCACTCTGGTACTGGGCAATCTGGCCCAGGCCTTCTCCGATGTGCTGGTCAAGCTGATCGGCCCCGGTTTCAGCCCCTTCCAATACATGTTCCTGCGCCAGCTGCTGACCCTGCTGGTGTTGCTGCCCTTTATGTTGAGAGTGCCGAGAGCGGCCTGGGGGCTGGGTGCCTGGAAATGGCACCTGCTGCGTGGCCACCTTTGCCTGCTCGGTGGTGGCGGCATGATGCTGGCGCTGACCCAGCTGCCGCTGGCCACGGCCAACGCCATCTTCTATGTCTCACCCTTGCTGACATTGCCGCTGGCGGCCTGGTTGCTCAAGGAGAAGATCAACTCCCGGGTCTGGTTGCTGGGGGGCATGGGGCTGCTTGGCGTCGTGTTCGTGCTCAAGCCGGGAGATTTCCATCTGGCGGGGCTGGGCGCGCTGGTGACCGCCTTCACTCTGGCGCTGTTCAATGTCACCGGCCGCAAGCTGCCTGCGGGGATCTCTGTGGTGGCGACCCTGTTCTGGGCAAACTTGCTGGCGCTGCCATTGACGGCTGGGTTGGCGGTGAATCAATGGCAGCCGGTGGACTGGCATCTGCTGGCACTGATCGGCGGCAGCGGCGTGATGCAACTGCTCTATCATGCCAGCTGCATCTACGCCTATCGGCAGGTGGAGGCCAACCGTATTGCTGCAACCGAATACTCAGGCCTGATGTTCGTGGTACTGATGGGGATCTGGCTGTTTGGCGAGATCCCGGCCTGGAACCTCTGGGTCGGGGTGAGTTTCATCTTGCTGGCCATCCATTGGCAGCGGCGTTTGCGCTAGCCCAGTCAACTTGACTCCATATGATAAACCGGCGGATGGCCGGTTTGTCATATGGGCAGCTTATGAAGCCTGTCTCGGTTGCCGCACAGGAAATCGGTTAGGCTTGGCGGCTTGTGATTATCGGAACCCTGTCATGACGCCAACCATCTTTGCGGCCATCTTGCTGGCCGCGCTCCTGCACGCCCTCTGGAATGCGCTGGCCAAACGCCAGGCCGAGGGGCGTGTCAGCGTGCTTCTTGTCTCCCTCTGTTCCGGGTTGTTTGCCGCCCCTTTCTTGCCGCTGGTCGGGCTGCCTGTGCCTGCCGAATACCCCTGGCTGGCGCTCTCCATCCTGCTGCATTGTGGCTATTGTCTGTTTCTCGGTCGGGCTTATCGGCTGGGGGAATTCGGCCAGATCTACCCGCTGGCGCGTGGCAGTGCGCCCTTGGTGACGTTGCTGTTCGGGGCTTTGTTATTGGGGGAAGTGCCGGGAGTGCTGGCGGTGGCGGGCGCTCTGGTGCTGGTGAGCGGTGTGCTGCTGATGGCCTGGCGCGGCGGCATCAAACTGGCGTCTGGGGCCCTGAGCGCCGTGCTGATCACGGCGCTGTTTACCGCAGCCTATACCCTCTCGGACGGGGCTGGTGCCCGCTCGGCCGGTGAGCCGGTGCGTTACACCCTCTGGCTGTTTGCCCTGACTGCGCTGATGATGCCACTGCTGATGCGCTGGCAGAGTCGCACCGCCTGGCGTGCGCTTGATCTTGCGGCGTGGCGTACCGGTGCGCTCGGCGGCGCTTTGTCACTGCTTGCCTACGGCATCGTCATCTGGGCCATGACCCAGGCGCCCATCGGGCTGGTGGCGGCGCTGCGCGAGAGCAGCGTGCTGTTTGCCGTGCTGCTCTCCTGGTGCTGGCTGGGGGAGAAACTGGGGCGGGTACGACTGTGCGCCGCCTTGGTGATCCTCTGCGGTATCTTGTTGATCCGTCTTGCCTGATCCCTGGCTGCATCAGACCGGGCGCTGCCCGGCCTGATGTTTGACTCAAGGGGTGACCAGAGTCGTCAGGGTAAAGCCCTCTTCGCAGGGGGCGAGCTGCACCCGCACCTGGCCCAGTTCGGCCAGTGTGGCCACATGGGTGCCGCCGCAGGGAATGGTCACCTCTTTACCTTCAAGCATGCAGTGCCAGTAGCGCGAGTCTATGATGGCCTCGCCAGCCCGGCTGCGGCGGATCTCGCCATTGGCCGCCAGCCAGTCTGCCAGCTGCTGGTTTACGCTGGTCTCTATCTGCGCCAGTTCCACCAACAAAGCGTCATTATTGACCCCCTTCTTGCGCAGACTCTTGCCGATACGGTACTGCTCCCGGGAGCCCATGGGCTCGACTCGCGAGGTCTGAATGGCGAGGCGGTCAAAGTCGGGCTGATCGAGTGCATCGCGCTCGCTCACCTCTTTGCGCCAGTAGGGGGTCAGCATCCGATTGAGGGCCAGCGCCGCCAGATGGCAGCCGCTGTGACCCAGACTTAAGGAGTGGCGGGCAGCGGCATCCACCTTCAGTTCAACCCGGGAGCCCACGGCCAGAGTGTGATGGCCTGCCAGGGGGTGCACGACCACGAAGGCCCACCCTTCGGCGCCCCGCTTGACCGGTATATCCTTGTCCACGAACAGTTCGCCCTCTGGGCTGATGGCGCCCATCCGGCAGGGGCCTACACTGGCGTCACCGCCATCCCAGCAAACCGTGCCCACATCCCCCGGTTGATCGGGCCAGAGATGGCTTTGCGGATGAAAGGGGGTGAGGTCGGTGACCAGCAGGCTGGTGTCGCCACTCTGGCAGAAGACCACGCTGGCCGGTTCATGATGATGGCCCAGCACGAAGCTGGCTCGGGTATGTTCCATGGATGGCTCCCGCTAATCGCAGATGAAAAGAGAGCAGCATACGCCAAAGCGCAGGCCGGCTCATTAACCTGGGTTAATGAACCGGCCTGAGGAGCGGGTCGTGAGCGCTAGATCATGGCGACCAGCAGGTAGGCGTTGAGGCCGATCACCAGCGCGACGATAAGGCGACCGACAGCCTGAGTCATCGGATGGTTGCGATACTCTCCCATCAGCGCCCGATCGCCGGTCAGGATCAGCAGCGGAATGAGTGCCAGCGCTATACCAAAACTGAGCACCACCTGGCTCAGCACCAGGATCTCGGTGGTATTGAGCCCCATGGCGATCACCACGAAGGCGGGAGCCATTGTGATGGCACGGCGTAGCCAGAGCGGTATGGTGAAACGCACGAAACCCTGCATTACTACTTGTCCTGCCAGGGTCCCGACCACTGTGGAGGAGATACCCGAGGCCACCAGGGACAGGCCGAACAGGGTGGCGGCGGCCTGCCCGAGCAAGGGAGTGAGAGTCTGGTAGGCAGATTCGAGTTCGGCCACCTGCTGGTTGCCAGAACTGTGAAAGGCGGCTGCCGCCATCGCCATCATGGCCAGGTTGACGAAGCCGGCTATGGTCATGGCAATGGCTACGTCTACCCGTGTGGTGTGAAGCCGCTGAGGCACTGTGCCCTGATCCTGGGTGTGCTGGGTCAGAGCCGAGTGCAGATAGATGACATGGGGCATCACGGTTGCGCCCAATACGCCAGCGGCCAGATAGACGGCATCGCTGTTGGGCAGGCCGGGGAAGAGGGCACCCTCCAGCAGGCTCGGCAGGTGGGGGCGGGAGAACACCAGCTCGACGATATAGGCCGCCGCCACGAACAGCAGCAGGCCGCCAACCACGAACTCAAGTGGTTTCTGGCCGCGGCTCTGCAGCATGAGAATGCCCCAGGTGACTACGGCCGTGATGCCGGCGCCTTCCAGCAGGGTAACGCCGAGCAGCAGCTTGAAGCCGACCGCAGCGCCGATGAATTCGGCCAGATCGGTTGCCATGGCGATGATCTCCGCCTGTACCCAGTAGGCCCAGACTGCCGGATTGGGCAGCCTGTCGCGTATGTGTTCCGCCAGGTTCTTGCCGGTAACGATGCCGAGCTTGGCAGAGAGGGTCTGCACCAGCATGGCCATCAGATTGGCCCATACCACCACCCACAGCAGCTGATAACCGAAAGTCGAGCCTGCCTGGATATTGGTGGCGAAGTTGCCCGGGTCTATATAGCCGATGGCGGCGATAAAGGCGGGTCCGAGCAGGGTCAGTTTGAATTTGCGGGCCGGAATGGCCGTGGTCAGCGCGGGTTGCATGGAAACACCCTCCATAAGATTATGGAGATAGAATAGATCTAAATGATAATTGTTATCAATTGATGTTTTGTATCATACCCATAGATAAAAACATCTGCGGTGGCCAGTTGCAGTGAGGGATGTGATTTCGTACAATACGCCGCCCTAGAAAGCAGCGTCTAAACACACCATACGTTCCTTGCCTCCGAGGTCTGGCTGCACCTGGGCGGAGGCTGAATTAATCCGTAAGGAGCTAAAATGCGTCATTACGAAATCGTCTTCATGGTTCATCCGGACCAGAGCGAGCAAGTACCCGGTATGATCGAGCGTTACACCGGTGCTATCACCACCGCGGGTGGTACTATCCATCGCATGGAAGATTGGGGCCGTCGTCAACTGGCTTACCCGATCGACAAGCTGCACAAAGCTCACTACGTTCTGATGAACGTGGAAGCAGAGCAAGCCGTTATCGATGAACTGGAAACCAACTTCCGTTTCAACGATGCCGTTATCCGCAACATGATCATGCGCACCAAGCACGCCGTGACTGAAGTTTCTCCGATGGCCAAGGCCAAGGAAGAGCGCTTCGTCCGTCGTGACGACGAGCGCCGCGAAGATACTGTTGAAGCAGCGTCTTCCGAAGAGTAATTCTGGATCACTGAATAGAGGATAAAGGCCATGGCACGTTATTTCCGTCGTCGTAAGTTCTGCCGCTTCACTGCCGAGAACGTTACCGAGATCGACTACAAAGATATCGTTACTCTGAAAAACTACGTCACTGAATCTGGCAAGATCGTACCGAGCCGTATCACCGGTACCCGCGCCAAGTATCAGCGTCAGCTGGCACGCGCCATCAAGCGTGCTCGTTACCTGGCTCTGCTGCCGTACACCGATCTGCACAACAAGTAAGAATCGGCCCGGCACTTAAGCCTAACTCAACTTCCATAGAGGAAAGGTAATGCAAGTTATCCTGCTCGACAAAATCGCCAAACTGGGCGGTCTGGGTGATCAAGTCGCTGTTAAAGCTGGCTACGCCCGTAACTATCTGATCCCGCAAGGCAAAGCCGTTATGGCTACCAAGGCCAACATCGAGACTTTCGATGCTCGCCGTGCTGAACTGGAAGCCAAACTGGCTGCCGGTAAAGCTGCCGCTGAAGAGCGCGCTGCCAAGCTGGGTGAACTGGCTGCTGTTGTTATCGCCTCCAAAGCTGGCGACGAAGGCAAGCTGTTCGGTTCCATCGGTACCCGTGACGTGGCTGATGCCATCACTGCTGCTGGCGTTGCTGTTGCCAAGAGCGAGGTCCGCATGGGCAACGTTCTGCGTAACACCGGCGAGTACGAAGTTGTTGTTCAGCTGCACGCTGACGTCAAAGCAACCGTACAAGTTCAGGTTGTTGCCCTGTAATAGCGATTCGCTGTTGCAAAAAAACCCGCGCATTTGCGCGGGTTTTTTTCTTTTTGAATCAAGAGGGGATCAAAGGGTAGAGTGAAGCTCTGTTCCTCTTGAGGAGATCCCTATGGCAGCCTGGGTCGAAGGTCGGGTCATCGAGCGTATAGAATGGACCCCCACCCTGTTTTCCCTGCGCGTGGCGGCAGAGCTTGCCCCCTACAAGGCAGGACAATTTACCAAACTGGCCCTCGCGCAGGGCGAGCGCCGCATCCAGCGAGCCTATTCCTTCGTCAATCCCCCCTCAGCCCCCTATCACGAATTCTATCTGGTCGAGATCCCGGACGGTGAGCTGACGCCATCTCTTGGCTCTCTGCAAGAGGGCGACACCCTGCTGGTGCAGTCTCAGGCCACCGGCTTTCTGGTCCTTGACGAGGTGCCGTCCGGTCGTGATCTCTGGTTGCTCTCCACCGGCACTGCCATAGGCCCCTTCCTCTCCATGCTGGCGGATGGCGAGGCCTTCGACCGCTTCGAGAACCTGGTGCTGGTGCATGGGGTGAGAAGAGGAGAAGAGCTTAGCTACCAGGGGCTGATCGCCAGCTTTGCCGAGCAGCACGGGGCGCGCTTTCATTATGTCCCCTTCGTCAGTCGCGAAGGGTGGCCAGGGGCAATGGCTGGCAGGATCCCGGCGGCCATCGCCGACGGGCGACTGCAGGCGCGAGTCGGGATCGCATTTTCACCCGAGCAGAGCCAGGTGCTTATCTGTGGCAATCCGGCCATGGTGAAGGAGACCCAGCAGACCTTGCTGGAGCTCGGGCTGGCCAAGAACCTGCGGCGAGCCCCCGGCAACATCAGTGCGGAGAATTACTGGTAACGAAATGAGCACTGGGGCCAGAAGCCCCTGCTGTATTGAGGAAAGGGACGGTCAGTTTTTCTTGCCGTTGCTCTTGCCGTTGCTCTTGTCCTTGTGTTTGTCGTGACCTTGTCCCGGGTTGTTGCCGCTGTGAATGCTGCGGTTGTAGTGATCCCGGTACTTGCCATCCATCTTGTCGCAGTTGAGTTTGATGCGGCCATCGCCAATATCGATATCCAGGCAGTGGTTCTGCCACCAGTCGTACTCTTTGTCATCCCAGTCGAGATCGATCTTGATGTCATTGCCGGAGATGTTGATGCCGTCGGCTCCTTTGGAGGGGGGCGCAGAAAAAGCGGTGCCCTGCACTACGAGCAGGGAGAGCAGCAGTGCGCTGCGGTTAATCGTGGGGTAGCGCTTGAATGGATTCATGGCAAGAATACTCCCGTTGTTACTGGCTACTCTGCTGGTTGACTTGGATCTCGTTGGTGCTGGGGGGCTGGTTGCGGTTTTCCTGATCGTCCAGATTGAGCCTTGCCTTGTTGCAATCGGCAGGAAGAGCGCCCCCGGTTTCAAGATCAAGGCAATCGGTTTGCGACCAGTTGAACTGCTTGTCGTCCCAGTCCAGATTGAATGTCAGCTCCTCAACGGAGAAGGTTGAGCCGCTATTTTCCTGGCGTTGTTGCGCAGCGGGGGCACCGCTCACCAGTAGTAGGGACAGCAGCATAGTGGTCGTTTTGTTCATGATGGCCTCGAGTAGTGACGATAGCGGATCAGTGTAGTCCTGCCGGGCTGAACCTGGGCGGAACCGCATATAACCACATAACGGGATTCAGTCAGGGGAGCGATTGTAGCGCGTCCCTGCTGCCGATTTGTTCGATTTGGTCGCACTCTGGGCAGCTGGTTCTCTATCTGAAGGATTTCAAGAGTTTGCCCTTCTCTCTGCGAGTCCGGCGACTATAATCGGCAGCCAACTTTTCCTGCACGGCATCCCCTCTTCACCATGACTACACAGGCTTCTGCCGTACTGCGCTACCCCAAGGGGTGGTTCGCACTGACCACGGTGTACAGTTTTACCGGGTTGGCCATTCTGGCCTCCATTGTCTTCTCCCTGCTGCTGTTTCTCTCCATCGATGACAACCCGTTGATGAAGTGGCTGTTCGGCGGCCTGGCCATCATCTTCGAACTTGGCAAGTTTTATGTCTGGTACGAATATGGCGAGTGCAAGGCGCGGCGGGATCTCGGCGGTGCCTTCTGGTCGCTGTTGTTCTACAGCGTGCTGGCGGCCATCTCCATCGGCGGCAGCATAGGTGGCATCAACAGTGCCACCAACACTGTGCTGAGTCAGCAGGCGCGACACGAGCGGGAGCTGGCCCGTTTCGACGAGCAGATCGCCAGCATAGAGCGCCAGATCCAGCTCAACGAGGAGGCGGCGCGCAAGTACATAGAGATGGCGCGGATCTCCAGCGGCGTCAGTGGCTTGCAGCAGGCCAACACCAAGCTCAGGTTGCAGCAGGATGAGTTGCGCCAGGAGCGTGACGCCAAGCCGGTCAACGAGCAATCCTCCATGCTGGGGCTGATGAGCAGCCTGGCGGACGGGGTGGGCATGAGCCTCAGTCAGGTACAGTTTCTGCTGGTTTGCTTCCTCTCCGTGCTGCTGGATGTGTTCGGTGCCTTCTTCGTCAGCCTGATTGGCGAGGAGAACCGCTTTCGCCGCATGTGGCATTGGCAGCAGGTACGGGAGCAGGCCGCCGCGCGGCAGGCCGAATTGGCGGCCACAGTGCCCATGGTGGCGAGCAAGCCGGAACCCGAGCCGGCTGTGGTGGCCCAGGTGCGCTCCGTGCTGGAGAGCGGCGAGCTCAAGTGCAGCAAGCGCTCGGTGGCGCAGGCCCTTTCGCTGTCGCTGGAGGAGGTGGACAGGGTATTCCAGCATCTGCTGGCGGAGGGGGTGCTGGGGCAGGGCAGCAACCGCCACTACCATCTCAGCTCGCAAGCCGGTTGAAATCAGGGCCACCTCGGGGTGGCCCTTCTTTTGCGACGTGAGCGGCGCCTGGCTAGTGAGTCAGCACCATCATCAGGCTGAGGAAAGCGGCCAGTCCGCCACCTATGCCGATGATCCAGTAAAACCCCTTGGCCCCCTGTTTGAGCGGGATGCGGAAGTAGAGCAGCAAGGCCCACCACCCCAGAGCCAGCAACAGAGGAATAAGAAACATTCGAGCCATGGTGTCCTCGCTGTTATTCTGTTGACCCTTGATCAATCAACAGGATGGATTGTGCAATGACGCAGCTACAGATTACCGCATTCGGCGACCCCTCGGTACTCAAGCTCAACCCTTCCCTCGATAAGGTGCCTGCAGAAGGGGAGGTCCGGGTGCGCATCTGCTTTGCGGGCGTCAATCCCATCGATGCCAAGACCCGCGCCGGCCTTGGCTGGGCGGCGGCCGAGAACAAGGACAAGTTGCCCTGGACACCCGGCTATGATGTGGCGGGCGTGATAGAGAAAGTCGGCCCTGGCGTCACGTCACTGGTAGAGGGTGATCAAGTGTGCGGCATGGTGGGTTTTCCGCTGGCGGGGGGCGCCTATGCCGAATCCGTCGTGGCGAGTGAGGGGGAGCTGATCAAGCTCGATGGCGTGCCCCTGGGACAAGGGGCTGCCTTGCCGCTGGCGGGCCTCACCGCCTGGCAAGGGTTGTTTGAGCACGGTGGCCTCAAGCCGGGACAGCGAGTGCTGATCCTGGCCGGTGCGGGCGGCGTGGGCCATCTGGCGGTGCAGTTTGCTGCTGCCGATGGTGCCGAGGTGGTGGCAACGGCCAGCCGCGACAATCACAGTTTCCTCCATAGTCTGGGGGCCAGTCAGATGGTGGATTATCACGACCCTGACTGGGTTGCCCAGATCGTCGATCACACCGGTCAGGTTGATCTGGTGCTGGATCTGATGGGGGGCGAGAGCGGCAAGGCGGCGCTGGCCTGCGTCAAGCCCGGTGGCAAACTGGTGACTGTGCCCACCATAACAGCCCAGCAGATCAAGGAGGCTGCGGGATCTGGCGTTGAGGTGCTCGGCATGCTGGTGCACCCCGACAGCAAGCAATTGGCCAAGATACTGATCCTGCTGCGTCAGGGGCAGGTACAGGTGACCGTCTCTGCCGAGTTTGCACTGGCAGACGGCGGGCTGGCCCATCAGGCCATCGAGGAGGGCCACGTTCGTGGCAAGCTGCTGCTGCGCATGCCTGCGGCCGAGCACGACCTCATAGGAAGGTCATGATGGCGGCCGTGCCTGATGGCCGACTGGGCCACCCAGCGTCGCCAGTTTGCTGCCTATGGTGATCTCCCATGAATGACCTGATGGAGATGGGGCTGGGCTGGCTGTTTTTGAGCGCCTTCACCTCCGCCACCCTGCTGCCTGGCAGCTCGGAGGTATTGCTGGGGGCCATGGCCGCCAAGGGGCAGTGGAGCATGACCAGCCTGCTGCTGTGGGCGACCCTGGGCAATACCCTCGGCTCCATGACCACCTGGTGGCTTGGCTGGCTCGCCACCTTCAAGAAAAAACCGGAAGATTTTCAAGGCCGTGGGGAACAAAAAGCCCTCGGCTGGCTCAAACAACATGGTCACTGGTGTCTGCTGCTGGCCTGGACACCCGTGGTCGGCGATGGTCTCTGTCTGCTGGCCGGTTGGCTGCGCCTCTCCTTCTGGCGCTCTCTCATCCTGATCGGGCTCGGCAAATTGTTGCGTTATGCCCTGATTTTTCTGCTGGCCAGTCATATTTTCTAGCCCTTTTCTTCACTCACGAGGTAACCGTGAACAAACTCATTCCATTCAGCATTCTTCTGGGCTTCACCCTGCCGGCGCTCGCGGTACCTACCCTGGTGTCGGAGCAGGTCAAGGAAGAGGGCAAGCTCGGTATTCCTTATCAGATGTACAAGCTGGACAACGGTCTGACCGTGATCCTGGCGCCCGACAAGTCCGATCCCCTGGTACACCTGGATGTGACCTATCACGTGGGCTCGGCCCGTGAACAGGTGGGCAAATCCGGCTTCGCCCATTTCTTCGAGCACATGATGTTCCAGGGCTCGAAGCACGTCGGTGATCAGGAGCATATGCGGATCATCAACGAGGCCGGTGGCGATATGAACGGCACCACCAACAAGGACAGAACCAACTATTTCGAGACTGTGCCGGCCAATCAGCTGGAAAAGGTGCTCTGGCTTGAGGCGGATCGCATGGGCTTCCTGCTCGATGCGGTCAGCCAGAAGAAGTTCGAGATCCAGCGCGCCACCGTCAAGAACGAGCGGGCCCAGCGCATCGACAACCAACCCTACGGTCTGGTGAGTGAGAAAGTGGGGGAGGCGCTCTATCCGCGCACCCATCCCTACTCCTGGCAGCCCATTGGTTATGTGGAGGATCTGGACCGGGTCGGGGTAGATGACCTCAAGCAGTTCTTCCTGCGCTGGTACGGCCCCAACAATGCCACCCTGACCCTCGGCGGCGACTTCGATACCAAACAGGCGCTGGCCTGGATTGAGCAATACTTTGGCTCCATCCCCCGTGGCCCTGACGTGGCAGAACCGACCCCGGCCCCCGTGACTCTGCCAGAGACCCGCTACGTGACGCTGGAAGACAAGGTTCACCTGCCGCTGCTTTACATCAGCTATCCGACCGTGTCGCTCGGTGATCCACAGGAGCCGGCGCTGGACATGTTTGCCGACGTGCTCGGTGGCTCCGCCAGCTCCATGCTCTATCAGTCGCTGGTGAAAACCGGCAAGGCCATCGACGTGGGCGCGTCCCACTACTGCGAGGAGCTGGCCTGTACCCTGACCGTCTATGCCTATCCCAACCCTACGGTAGATGGCAGCCTCAAGACTCTCAAGGGGGAAGTGGACAAGGTGATCGGCGAGTTTGCCGGTCGCGGCCTCAAACCGGAGGACCTGGAAAAGGCCATCAGCAGCTACCGTGCCTCTGCCATCTGGGGGCTCGACAGCGTCTCCGGCAAGGTGAGCCAGCTCGCCATGGGCCAGGTGTTTGCCCAGGACCCCAACTATGTGTTCAAGAGCCTGGATGCCATCGGCAAGGTGACACCTGAGCAGGTCAAGGCGGCCTACGACAAGTTCATCCTGGGCAAGCCCGCTGTAGTGCTGAGCGTAGTGCCCAAGGGCAAGACGGATTGGCAGGTGGCCAAGCCGAACTTCACCCCTGCCAAGCGGGTGTTGCCGGATTACAGCCAGCATGACGAACCGCTGGCGCTGCGTCCGGTCAAGGACAACTTCGATCGCAGCGTGCAGCCCAAGGCGAGCGAGGCGGTCAGCGTCAAGGTACCTGCCATCTGGCACGGCAAGCTCGACAAGAACATCGAGATCATCGGTACCCAGAGTGACGAGATCCCGGCCGTCTCCATCATGATCGCCCTGCCGGGTGGCATGCGTGCCGAGGGCAAGGGAGAGCTTGGACTCGCCAGCCTCACCGCCAGCATGCTGGGTCAGGGCTCGGTGCGCCTGACCGAGGCCCAGCTCAGCGACGAGCTGCAAAAGCTCGGTTCCAGCGTCAGCGTCTCCAGTGCCCAGTACAGCAACCTGGTCACCATCAGCAGCCTGACCGACAAGCTGCCCCAGACCCTGGGTCTGGTACGCGAGGTATTCGAGCGCCCCGGCATGCGGGAAGCTGACTTCGAGCGGGTCAAGGCGCAGATGCTGCAAGGCATGAAGCAGAGCCAGCAGCAGCCCGAGTGGCTGGCAGGCCAGGCCTTCCGTGAGCTGGTCTATGGCAAGGGGAACCGCCTCGGTCAACCGGGCGACGGTGTGCTGGCCGATGTCGAGAAGCTGACTTTGGCGGATGTGAAGCGCTTCTATCAGAACTACTACAACCCGACCAACGCCAAGGTGGTGGTGGTGGGTGACGTAGCCCAGCAGCAGGTGGAGGAGCAACTTGGTTTTCTGACCCAGTGGAAGGGGGTAGCGCCCACCCTTGGCAGCCTCAAGCCCGAGGGCGAGCAGGCCAAGCCGGGTATCTATCTGGTGGACAAGCCCGGGGCTCCCCAGTCGGTGATCCGCATTGGCCGTCGCGCCATGCCGTTTGATACCACGGGGGATTACTTCACCGCAGGGCTGATGAACTTCAACCTGGGGGGCAACTTCAACAGCCGTATCAACCTCAATCTGCGGGAAGACAAGGGCTATACCTATGGCGCCAGCTCGGGCTTCTCCGCCAATCGCGAGGTGGGTACCTTTGCCACCGGTGCCAATGTACGGGCCGATGCGACCGTGGATGCCATCCGTCAGTTCCTCAAAGAGATGGACAACTATCGCAACAGCGGCCCGACGCCGGTGGAGCTGGCCTATATGCGCAGTGCCGTCTCCCAGCAGGATGCCCTCTCCTACGAAACCCTCGGCCAGAAGGCCGGTTTCCTGCTGCAGATGATCATGTATGACCTGAAGCCGGACTATGTGCAGGCCCAGAACCAGCTGATCAAAACGGTGTCACCCGAGGTGCTCAAAGCCAGTGCCGCCCGTTGGCTCGATCCGGCTGACATGGTGATTGTGGTGGTGGGTGACAAGCAAAAGCTTGAAAAACCCCTGAAGGAGCTTCATCTTCCCATCTATCCGTTGCAGCTGCCCTGAGGGCGCTTCATAAAAATAGTGTCGCTCCCCTGAGGGGCGGCCACACATGAGCCGTGAATATGACTACGACTAGCTTGTCACTCACCGAGTTGTTGACCGCCCTGGGTTCGCCTGATCGGCTGACGGCCCTCAAGGGGATCCGGCGCGGGATCGAACGTGAATGTCTGCGCATTACCCCGCAAGGGACTCTCTCCCAGACGGATCACCCGAGAAGTCTGGGCTCTGCGCTGACCCACGCCAACATCACTACCGACTACTCCGAGAGCCTGCTGGAGTTCATCACACCGGCGACCGACTCCATCGACAGCCTGATGGAGCAGTTGGGCGACATTCATCGTCACGCCATCCACCATCTCGGTGATGAGCGGATCTGGCCGCTTTCCATGCCCTGCTTCGTCGGCGACGAGGAGAGCATACGGCTGGCCCAGTACGGCAGCTCCAACATAGGGCGGATGAAGACCCTCTACCGGCAGGGGCTGAAGAACCGTTACGGCAGCCTGATGCAGGTGATTGCCGGGGTGCACTTCAACTTCTCCATGCCGGACAGCTTCTGGTGCGAGTGGCAGGATCTGGTGGGCGAGGGCTGCTGCAGCCAGCGCTTCATCTCCGACAAGTACATGGGGCTTATTCGCAACGTCTACCGCTTCGGCTGGCTGGTGCCCTATCTGTTTGGCGCCTCGCCGGCCATCTGTGACTCTTTCCTCAAGGGGCGCAAGAGCAGCCTGCCGTTCCAGAAAACCGGCAAGGGCACCCTCTATCTGCCTTACGCCACAGCGCTGCGGTTATCCGACCTTGGTTACACCAACAGCGCTCAGGCAGGCTTGAAGATAAGCCACGACAGCCTGCCCGACTATGTGAGCAGCCTGCGTCGTGCCATCAACACCCATGATCCCGACTTCGCCAAGATTGGGGTCAAGGTAAACGGCGAGTATCGTCAGCTTAACGACAATGTGTTGCAGCTGGAGAACGAGCTGTACGCCCCGATCCGGCCCAAGCGCACGCCGCGCAGCGGCGAGAAGCCCTCAGATGCGCTCGAGCAGCGTGGCATCGAATATATCGAGCTGCGCACCGTGGACGTGAATCCCTTCACGCCATTCGGTATCGATGCGGATCAGATCCGCTTCTTCGACCTCTTCCTGGTCTGGTGTCTGCTGCGCCCGTCTCCCGTGCTGGGGGACGAGGAGATTGCCCGCAATCGCCGCAACCAGAACAAGGTAGTGCTGGAAGGGCGTCGCCCCGGCCTGGAACTGGAAGACGAGCAGGGCAACGCCATCGGCCTCAAGGAGTACGGACTCCAGCTGTTTGACGAGCTGGCCCAGGTGGCCGATCTGCTGGATCGCTGCTGTGGCCGCAACCGCTACCGCGAGACGCTTGCGATGCACAGGGAGAAGCTGCTCAACCCCGAGTTGACCTACTCGGCCCGTTTGCTCAAGCAGTTGCTGGAGAGCGGTCAGGACAACGGCTGCTTCGGCGACGAGCTGGCGAGCCGCTACCGGGAAGAGATGCTGGCCGGTGAGCTGCAGTACTGGGATCAAGCCTATTTCGCCGCCGAGGCGCGGGAATCCCTCGCCAAGCAGCGGGAGCGTGAACGCAGCGACAGCCTGTCGTTCGACGACTTCCTGGCCGACTACTTCGGTATCCGTCAGACCACGACCTGATCCCTCTGCTTCTCTGTTTGCAAGCCGCTCCCGGGAGCGGCTTTTTATTGCGCGGTTTGTCATTCCTGCCAGCACGCCAACGCGTCCAAAAAGTACCCGAAAATAAGTGTGAGTCAGCCGTCACTTCAGCAGGGCCTGTGGTGCTTTTATTGTCAATCGGCTCACATTTCACCCTTTTGCAGCTTGAGTCTTGCGGGATGGGGGCCTAACGTCTCGCTAACTGAAACGATTCAGCTTCCGCGAAAACCATTCACAAGAACAAGAGACACGAGGATAAATCCATGTTGAAGAAACTCTCCATTGCCGTTCTGCTCGCCCTGGGCGCGAGCTCTGGCCAGGCCGCCGAATTCCTGTTGACCGACTCCCAGCAGGGGCTGGATGTGGGAGACTGGAAGATAAGCAGCGACAAGCTGGGTATCAAGAGTCCGGTCCCTTTCTCCATCGAGAAGAAGCGGCTGCACGGCGGACGGCAGGAGGGGGTGGATCTGCTGATCGTCGACAACGGCGTAATGAAAATTACCCTGGTGCCGACCCGAGGCATGGGGATCAAGGAGGTCAAGGGCGCCGATCTGCGCCTCGGCTGGGATTCTCCCGTCAAGGAAGTGGTCAACCCGGCCTTCATCGATCTGGAGAGCCGCGCCGGTCTCGGTTGGCTCGATGGCTTCAATGAGATGCTGGTGCGCTGCGGTTACGAGTGGACAGGCCACCCCGGGGTGGACGATGACGGCCGACTCAAGAGCCTGCATGGTCGGGTGCAGAACATACCGGCATCCGTGGTCAGCGTGACCATAGATGAGGAGCCGCCCTATGCCATTCATGTGCTGGGTCGGGTGGATGAGCGCACCTTCAAGATGAGCGAGCTGGTTACCTGGACCCAGCTGAGTGTAGTGCCCGGTCAGGCGGAATTTTCCCTGCAGGACAAGCTGACCAACCACGCGGATTATGAGAACGAGTACCAGATCATCTACCACAGCAATTTCGGGGCGCCGATCCTGGAAGAGGGGGCGCAAGTCAGCACGCCGGTGAAGCAGATCTCCCCGTTCAACGACTACGCCAAGGCGGGCCTGAAGAGCTGGCAAACCTATCTGGGGCCGACCAAGGGCTTCGACGAGATGGTGTTCAACCTGGTGCCTTACAGCGATGCCGATGGCAACACCCTGGCTGTGCTCAACAACCGGCAGGGCAGCGCCGGTGTGGCGGTGGCTTACAACACCCACCAGTTGCCCGTGCTGACCCTGTGGAAGAACACCGACACCCGGGCCCAGGGGTATGTGACGGGTATCGAGCCTGGTACCAGCTATGCCTACAGCACCAAGTACCAGCGTCCGCTGGGGCTGGTGCCCAAGATCCAGCCAGGCGAGACCAAGACCTTCGATCTGACCTATCGTCTGCTGCGCAATGGGGATGAGGTGAAGCAGGCGCTGGCAGAGGTCGACAAGATCCAGGGGGGCCGTCCCACCGAGATGCGCGAGCTGCCACTGGTCAAACTGCCCTGATCACTTGTCAGACAGACAGCAAAAAGCCGCTCGATGAGCGGCTTTTTGATTTCATGGCGGGCGGGATCAGACGTGGTTGTACTCAGACATGGTTGTACATGGCCTCGATCTCGCTTTGGTACTTGGATTCAATGATCTTGCGGCGCAGCTTCATGGTGGGGGTGATCTCTCCCAGCTCCATGGAGAAGGCGCTCGGCAGCAGGGTGAACTTCTTCACCTGCTCGAACTTGGCCAGCTCCTTTTGCAGATCCTGGATGCGGGCATCGAAGAACTCCATCACCCGGGAGTGGCGCAGCAGTTCCGTCTTGCACTGGTACTGCAGGTTGATGGAGCGGGCGTATTCTTCCAGCGATTCGAAGCAGGGCACTATCAGCGCCGAGACGAAGTGGCGGGCATCGGCGACGATGGCGATCTGCTCGATGAAGCGATCCTTGCCGATGGTCCCTTCCACCAGTTGCGGGGCCACATACTTGCCGTTGGAGGTCTTCATCAGCTCCTTCAGCCGTTCGGTGAAGTAGATATTGCCGTCCTTGTCCAGCTCGCCCGCATCACCGGTACAGAGAAAGCCATCTGCGGTCATCACCTCGGCAGTGGCTTCCGGCTTGTTGTAGTAGCCGCGCATCACTGTCGGTGAGCGCACCAGCAGCTCGTTGTTCTCCCCCAGCTTCACTTCGATGCCATTCAGGGCCGTACCGATGGAGCCCAGCTTGAATTGTTGATCTTCGTAGCAGCAGACGGTAGCCGTGGTCTCTGTCATGCCATAGCCGTACTTGAGGTTGAGCCCCATGGCCTGGAAGAAGAGATTCACGTCGTCGGCCAGACGAGCGCCGGCCACCGGCAGGAAGCGGGTATGGCCGCCAAAGCGGGCGCGCAGCTTGCGAAATACCAGTCGCTCAGCCAGCGCGAGCTGGGCACAGAGCAGGGGAGAGGCTGATTTGCCCGCCTGACGGGTCGCCACCATCTGCTTGCCGACGCGGGTGGCCCAGCCAAACAGGGTGCGGCGCAGGCGCGGCGCCTGGGCAACCCTGGCCTGGATCATGGCGTAGGCCTTCTCGTAGAGGCGCGGCACGGCGCACATCACGGTCGGCTGCACCTCGCCGATGACGTCCATCACCTTCTGCGGGTCGCGAATGTAGACGTTCTCGGCGCCGCAGTAGAGCACATAGTAGGTCCAGGCACGTTCGAACACATGGCTCAGCGGCAGCATGCAGAGCGACACATCCTGCTCGTTGAGGTCCAGGCGGCTGTTGTGCATCTCGAAACAGGCGGCGATGTTGGCAAAATCGAGCATGACCCCCTTGGGTTCGCCCGTGGTACCCGAGGTGTAGATCAGGGTCAGCAGGTCATCCATCCGGTACTGGCTTTCCCGCACCCGCAGCTCCTGCTCGCTGGCCTGATGGTTGCCGGAAGCGAGAAATTCCTGAAAGTGGCTGGCCTGGGCGCAGCCGCGCAGATTGACCTTGCCATCGAGGGCGACAATCTGGCGGATCTCGCCATCATTCAACAAGGTCAGCGCCTGATCGAACTGGGGCTGCTCACCCACGAACAGCAGGCCGATACTGGCATCGCGCACTATGTACCTGAGTTGCTCAAGGGTGCTGGTGGGGTAGATGGGCACGCTGACGCCGCGGGCGGCGAGGATGCCGAGATCTGCCTGGGTCCACTCCGGCATGTTGCGGGCGTAGAGACCGACCATTTCGGTTGGCTGGTGGCCGGCGCGGATCAGCGCCTGGGCACAGTAGTCCATGGCCTGTCCCAGGGTACGCCAGCCGATGGCGCGCCACTGGCCATCCTGTTGTACGCGCAGGGCGGCCTTGTTGCCAAGCCGGGCAATACGTTCACGCATCAGTCGAACCAGATGGAGTTTCGGCATCAGTCAAACATCCTCAAGTAACAGTTGTACGCCCGCGAGGGCACTAAAATTCGCGCTAGAGTTTAAACTCCAACATTACAGCTTACAAGTGTTCGCCATTTGTCCTGGATCACAAAGTCGCCAACCAGGGCGAGCTGAGGCATGATGGTCGACAAGTGAACGGAGTCATTCAGAGAGGGTGAACAATGCGTGTCGGGATCAAGGGAATTATCACGGGGGTATTGCTGTTGCTGGCCGGGACGGGTGGGCTCTGGTTTGCGTTCAGTGGCACGCCGGCCGAGGAGGAGACCCCCTGGCTGGCTGGGGCCCAGGGGTACGAAAAAGCGCAGCAGCTGGCTCTGCACAAGGGGTATTCATTGCTCTATGTGATTGAGAGTGCCAAGTGCCGACGCTGCAAACTGCTGGACAAGATGCTGTGGCAGTCTGACGACATGTCACCCGTGCTGGCCAAGCTGATCAAGGTACGGCTCAATCCCCATGCGAAGGATGGCAGCGAGCATATACTGCGCCGCTTCCCGCAGGTTGCCACCCCGCCAGGCATCTATGTGCAACGGCCGGGAGAACCCCTCAAGCCCATCAAGATAGTGGTGGATCTCGAGCAGATCTGGATGCCGGGAGTTACCTGGCAGCGCGGCTTCTTCATGCCGCTGTCGGCGGCCGGTTTCGAAGCCGTGCTGCACACCACCCAGAGCCTGCAGGATCCGGCCCTCGACAATGCGCCGCTGCTCTGAGTGGCGCCGGCATGAGGGTTTGGCTCAGCTGAAGTCGAACAGGCGCGACATGAGCACGGCATCTTCCCGCTCGTTGCCGGTGCCATAGTAGTCGACCCGGCGGCAATACTCGGCAAACCCTTCACTCTCGTAGAGGCCGATGGCTGTCTTGTTGCTGGCGCGCACCTCCAGAAACCAGGCCTCGGCTCTCTTTTCCTTGCTGCGGGCGAGATACTCCTTCAGCAGTGCCCGTCCCAGCCCCTTGCCCTGAAAATCGGGGTGCACACAGATGTTCATCAGCGAACTGTCGCCCGCCACCAGATCCGAGATGTAGAACCCCGCAGGCCGCCCATCCACCAACATCAAACCATTGAGATAGCGCGGCCCGAAACAGGAGAGCAGATTGGCCTGGCTCCAGGGCTCCTTGTGGGCGGCTTGTTCTATGGGATAGACAAGCTCGAAGTCGGATTCGAGCAGGGGGCGAAAGAGGTGCATGATCACTCCGGTTAATGCGGGGACGGCTGGCCCGGTCGGCCAAATGTAAAGTTTGGTAAAGATGAGATAGCCGGGCTGTATTGCGGCCCGGAGCCGATCACAATGGGCCCTACTCCTGGCAGGATGGCACCCGTTGACGCAGCTGTTGCCACAGCGCCCGTTTGTGGGGCGCATCGGGAGAGAGCGGACAGATCAGCGCCTCCGGCCAGCGAGGATCCGGCTCGGTGAGCCAGAGCAGCGGGGGGGCAGCTTGTTCGGGCATCTCCTGCAGCAGGCTCACCTCATGGGGGGCAATCCCCAGCAGCTGGCAGATGTCATGGAGCAGAGCGGTATCCGGCAGCGCCGGTGCCCGCACCCAGAGCTTGCCGGTGGGCAGGTCGACATGAGGCCGGGGATCTGGCTGCCCGGTCTGTGCTGCCTCATCACGAGAGCCAGCCAGTAACTGGGGGCGTCTGAGTTGCCAGCCTTGAATACCGATTCTGGCCAAGATGTGCTGGCGAACGGGATCTTGCATGGATGATGACTCACTCTTGATCTGAGTTGGTGAAAAATGTGCTGCGAAGGGTACACTCGAACGCCTTTTTCTGCACTCTTTGCCCTTTGCCATTCTGCTGTGCTTCCAGTCCGGTCAGTCGGGATGGGGTTGGCAGGCAGACCATAACAGACAACATCATAATAAAACCAACCCCGGGCAATCTGGTCGTCATGACGTGACCCGGAATTATCGTGATCCCAGCTTCGGAATGCTCTCTATGTCATTATCTGCTCACAGTTCTGCCCGTGCCGTGCCCATTCATGAACGCCTGCCCAACCTGCTGGCCGCCCTCAGTGAGGGGCTTTATGAACGCCAGGATGCCTTGCGGCTAGGCCTGCTGGCAGCACTGAGCGGCGAGAGCGTGTTTCTGCTGGGCCCCCCCGGGATTGCCAAGAGCCTGATTGCCCGTCGTCTGAAGCTGGCCTTCCATGAAGCCCGTCACTTCGAGTATCTGATGACCCGCTTCAGTACGCCGGAGGAGGTGTTTGGCCCCTTGTCTATCCAAGCCCTGAAGGAAGATGGCAAGTACCTGCGCCTGACCGCCGGATATCTGCCCCAGGCCGAGGTGGTCTTTCTCGACGAGATCTGGAAGGCGGGCCCGGCCATCCTCAACACCCTGCTGACTGCCATCAACGAGCGTCAGTTCCGTAACGGCGACGAGACACTTCCCATTCCGATGCGTCTGCTGATCAGCGCCTCCAACGAGCTGCCCGCCCCGGACAGCGGGCTGGATGCGCTCTATGACCGCATGCTGGTGCGCGTCTGGATGGACAGGGTGCAAGAGAAATCCAACTTCCAGGCCATGTTGTCCAGTGATGGCGCCTCCCCCCGTCACCTATCTCCCGGCCTGCAGGTGCAAAGCGAGGAGTATCAGCTGTGGCAACGGCAGATCGAGCAGGTGGTGTTGCCCGACGAGGTATTCGAGCTTGTCTATCAGCTGCGACAGCGGCTCGACAGCATGGGCGACGAACCCTGCTATGTCTCGGATCGGCGCTGGAAAAAGGCGGTGCGCCTGTGCAAGGCCAGTGCCTTCTTCCATGGCCGGCGGGAGGTAGCGCCGCTGGATCTGCTGCTGCTGAAAGATTGTCTCTGGCATAACGAAGATAGCCGCACCGCCCTGCTGACGCTGATGGAGGAGTTTGCCCGCCTGCACTGTTACCGGCAGCAGGCGTTGATTTCCCGTCATATGGCCGTCACTTCGGCCTTGCAGGAGTTGCAACAGCAGATGAGTACCCGGCTGGCGCTCAAGGCTGATCCCCACAAGGGGATGCTGGGCAAGCGCAGCAAGGGCTGGCAATTGCCTCTGGAGGAGGCCCGCAAGCAGGGAGAGCGGGGCCTGCAAATCCAGCTGCACCTGCTTACCCCGGCCCGACTCAGCCCGGAGGAGCCTGATCTGCTGGTAGAGACACTGGAGTGTGACAAGGTGGTGCTGGGTCACTGGCAGTTCGGTGGCGACAAGGTGATGTTCCATCCCGTTGGCAGCAAGACAGGATTGACGCTGGAGCTTGAGCTCGACAGCAGCCAGCGTCTCAACCTGCTCGACAGCCAGCGCCACCCCATTCCTCTGGTGCTGGTGTGCCGTGAGCCCTTGCCTGGTCTGATAAGCGCCCCCTGGTACAAGACCCTTGCCAACCTCAATGACCAGTTGGCGGCCTTGCGCACCGAGCTGCGTCGCCAGCGTCATCGTTTTGATGACCACCAACCCCACCATTTCATCGGCTCGCGCTGGCTGGTTGCCATCGAGGAGGGCTTCTTCACCCTGGCCCGTGAACTTGATCAAACGGCTGAGCAACTGGCCCAGTGGCAGCAGCGCCTGCCACTGCTGTGCGGGGAGCAGGGGTAAATGATCGAAATTGGCACCATGAGCGCCTTGCTGGCGATCTCGGAGGGAGAGATGGTGTCCGAGATGGTGGTCGCCCTGCTGGCCAGTACCCAGATCTCCCGCTTCATCCGGATAGGCAAGGCACAGGGGCGTTCCCTGAAACAGCGGCTGCAGCGCTGGCGCCATCAGGTGAACGACACCATAGCTCATACCCCTGTGCCTCCCGTGCTGGAACAGGAGTTTCTGCTCTATCAGCACTTTATCTCCCTTTCCCTCGCTCGCCTTGTGGCCGAGTTGCCTACCCTGCTCAGTGCTCTGGAGCGGGGTAGCGACTTTGCCGATGAGGGGCGACAGCTGGCCCATCAGTTGGTGGATCATCCCACCGAGGGAGCCAGGCGGCTGATGCTTGAGAAGTGGCGAGCCAGCCTGGTGGGGGCCTTGCTGCGTTTGCAGCAGGAGCTGGCCGAGGCGGAGCGGCTCAGGTTGCAGCAGGAGCTGGAGGAACAGATAGGCGCCAGCGAGGAGCTGGAACAAGTGCTGGATCCCCAGCGGCGCACGGCCGGTGGCTTGTGGAACCTGGCTCAGGGACGCTGGCAGCCTGCCTCTCTGGTGCTGATCCGCCAATATGCCGCCATGCTGCGCAAAGAGCCCATGTTGCAGGAGATCGCAGACAGCATGGGGCGCAGTCTGCACGATAGCGAGCAGTTGCAGCGGCCCCAGCCGCCGCAGCCGACCCTGATCCAGGAGCCGGTGTTAAGTGACGACGTGCCCGATGATCTGGTCGGGATCCATCCGGCCAATGATCTGATGAGAATGCTGCCGAGTGAGGCCGTCATGCTGGGGGTGCCCGAGCTGGAGCTGGAGTTTTACCGCCGCTATCTGGAGCGGCGCCTGCTCAGCTATCAGGCCAGAGGTACCCTGCCGAGGCATCAGTTGCTGCCTCGTACCACGGATCGGGGTGATCAGGAGTTGCAGCCCATGGGGCCAGTGATTGTCTGTATCGACACGTCCGGCTCCATGGGGGGGTACCCTGAGCAGTGTGCCAAGGCGCTGGCGCTGGCACTGTTGCAGCTTGCCTTGACCGAGCAGCGGCGCTGCTTCGTGATGCTCTTCTCCACCGATGTGGCGACCTTCGAGCTGACCGATGCCAACGGCCTCGATGAGGCTCAGCGTTTTCTGGCCATGACCTTCAATGGCGGCACGGATCTGCTGCCCTGCCTGAGCGCCACCCTGCAACAGTTACAAGCGCCCGGTTTCGAGCTGGCGGATGTGCTGGTGATCTCCGACTTCATTGCCCAGCGTCTGCCCGCTTCGCTGGTGGAGCTGATGGACCGCCAGCGTGGCCGTGGCACCCGGTTCAACGCCGTTGCCATGTCTCGTCACGCCAAGCCGGCCCTGCTGCGGGTGTTCGATAAAAGCTGGCTACTCGACTGCGGTCTGCGCGGCCGCCTGCTGCGCCGCTGGTTGCGTAGCTGATATTGCCCCCCCTGATCCGCGCCATACTGGCAGACTGGCCAGCACAACGCCGACACACAAGAGGCCCTGCGCCAGCCATACCGGCTGGGGTATGGTCTCCCCCAGTATCCACCAGGCCAGCATGGCCGCCATCACAGGGGTCAGGGAGCCGAGTGCCGAGCTGACCTCGGCCCCCAGGGTGCGAATGGCGTGGGCGTAACAGAGCGCCGCCAGCAAACCGGCCCCAATTCCCTGCAACAAACCCTGCCATAACCAGATGCTGGCATGACTCACAGTGGGCAAGGGGCTCCACAGGAGTGTCGGCAGCAGCAACAGGGCTGAGGGCACCGCCACCAGAGCGGCGGCATCCAGTGCCGCGAGTCCGCTGTGCCTGACTGCCAGGGTAAACAGGGCCCACAGCAGGGCCGCCCCCAGAAAACAGACTTGCCCCTGCCATAAACCGGGCTCCCCGCTCAGCAGCAGGGTCGCCGTGGCCAGGGCGATGAGGGAGAGCCCGCAGCGCCGTTGGGCGGGACAAGGTTCGCGCCACAGCAGCAGGCCCAGCAGGCTGACCATGAGGGGGGCTGTGCCCGGTATCAGGGCGCTGCCCTGGGCGACCGGAGCCAGCTGCATGCCGGTGGCGCCGAGCCAGAAGAAGGGCAGACCGGCCCCGGTCAGCATGGCCAGCTGCCAGCGCAGGGGAACGCTGTGCAGCCGGGTGCGGTGGCGCCAGTAGTAGGGAAGCAGCAGCAAGGCGGGGATACCAAATCGCAGCAGCGCCAGCGCCTGTGGCGGGAGCTTTTCCTCTGCACCAAGGCGCAGGGAGAGGAAGAAACCGGACCAGAGCAGCACAGTGGCGAGGGCGGCGGCCCAGCCGCTGCAACGGGGTGACAGGGTGAATGACATAAGGGCTCCCTCCATGGAATGTCCTGCACCATTATCCAGCCAGGAGGGAGGGTGTTTCAGGGCAAACTGTTTGAGAAATCCGGATGTAGTTGCTAGCTTCAGCCAATCCAACAGGGATTTTTACCGGATATCGCCAAAATGCTCGACAGAATTGATTTACATCTGCTGCGGTTGCTGCAACAGGATGGTCGCCTCTCCACTGTGGAGCTGGCGGAGCAGGTTGGGTTGTCAGCCTCCCCCTGTGCGCGGCGCCTGAGGCGGCTGGAGGGGGAGGGACACATTCATGGGTATCGTGCCGTGCTGGCGCGGGAGAAACTCGGCCTTGGCATCACCATCTTCGTCAACGTGCGGCTCAGCCAGCACAAGGAGCCCTTGGTAGATGCCTTCGAGCAGGCGGTGGCGGCCATGGCTGAGGTGATCAGCTGCCACACCGTCTCCGGCAATTACGACTATCTGCTGGAGGTGGTGGTGCCGGATCTGCCCGCCTATGAGCAGTGGATCAGACGATTGCAGTCCCAGGACATGGTCAATGACATCAGCAGCCACTTCGCCATTCGCGCGGTCAAGGTGATGGGGCCGCTGCCCATTTGACCTTTTTCAGGCGCCGGGCTGGTGGCCGAGTCCCCGCTCGTTGACCTGATCCTGATCCAGCAGGGGCTGGCCGCTGGGCTGGGAGACATAAAAACCCCGCTTGCCGCTGCGCTTGACCCGGTACATGGCCTGGTCGGCTCTGGCCAGCGCCGTGCTGAAGTCATCCTGTGGCCGGATCTGCGCTATCCCCATGCTCAATCCCACCTCGGCCTCGCCGTTGGGCAGCTCGAACGGAGTCGAGATGACATTGACGCACTGGTGGGCCAGGTGATGGGTGCGGGGATCGTCACTGTGCCAGGGCAGCAGCAACACGAACTCATCCCCGCCGAGGCGGCCCAGCTTCACCCCTTCGTCACAACATGCCTTGATCCGCTGGGTGAGGGCGATCAGCAGCTCATCACCTGCCCTGTGGCCCAGGTTGTCGTTCACCTGCTTGAAGTTATCGAGATCGATGAAGCAGATGGCCCTGAACTCCTGCGGGAACTGGCGTTGCAATGCAGTGCGATTGAGCAGGCCAGTGAGAGGATCCCTATGGGCGAGCTGGGCAAGCTGCTGTTCGTACTCCTTCTCATGGGTGATGTCGATGTGGGTACCCATCACCCGCAGCGGTTGGCCCTGCTCATCCCACTCCACCACCCGGCCCCTGTCCAGCACCCAGGTGGTCTTGCCATCCTTGGCGATCATGCGGTGCATCGCCTGATAGAAGGGGCTCTTGCCGCTCAGATGATCGAAGAAGGCCTGCAGTACCCGCTCCCTGTCTTCCGGATGCAGGTGTTCACGCCACACATCGAAGTGGGCCGACAGCTCCTTGGGCTGGTAGCCGAGCATGGCCCCCCAGCGTCGGTTGAAGATGATGAGCTTGCCGGTGGGAAGGTGATTCTGCCAGATACACAGGCCAGTGCCGTCCATGGCGGCATCCAGTTTCTCCCGCGCATCGTCGGCCACCCGCTTCAGGCGCTCATTCTCCTGCAGCAGCTTGTCATAGGCGGCCTGCAGCTCCTCGTATGTCATGAACTCGTTCTTCCCTGTGGTCGTTGCGGCCTATAGTCGATGCTGGCTGTGAGCCTGTAAAGTGCGACAAAACGATAATGCAGCCCTCCTCTCGTCTTGCACTTCTTGGCAAAGCTTCTGGCCGGGGCTGGTGGCCTGTGAGTGGTACCGCAAGGACAGGTTTTGCTGGCGAGCCACCCAAGGAGCGATATGATAAGTCCATGTTTGCGCAGCAATGAGCTTGTTTCCTCTCATGATTCATAAAATGGCTTCACTTTGTCTGATGCCGCTGCTCCTGCTCGCAGGGGGGGCCATGCCGGCGTGGGCAGCCCGTGGCCCCTTGCCGGAACCTGTGCTCGTCGGGGAGCTGAGCCAGTTGGAAAATGATGCTCTTCCCCCTCGAGTCTTCCGGCTGCGAGTTGCCGCCCTGGCGGCCCACAGAGAGAGCTATTCACCACAGTTGCAGGGACGCATCGCTCGGTTGCAGTGCTGGGCGCGCGATTCCGAGCGTACCAGCGAATATGAGGCGACCATTGCGTTTGCTAGTGAGCAGTTGGCGTCGGCTCGCAAGCAGCAGGACAGAGAGACGGAGGCCGGACTCTTTATCTGCCGGGGCTTCAATCAGCAGATGCTGGGCAATATGACCCAGGCCAAGGCGGATTATGATGCCGCCCTGGTACTGGCTGAGGCTCTCGAAGCCCCTCGTCTGAAGAGCGATGCTCTCAGTTATCGGGGCGATATGTTTGCCTATCAGGGGGCATTGGCCCAGGGCTTGATAGACCTGCTCGCCGCCTATGACGGCTATGTTGCGCTGGGACTGGAGGGGATGAGGCTGCAGGTGTTGGCCCAGATTGCCAACACCTACCGGCGAATGGGGATATACGCGCGAGCCCATGAGTATTTTGAAGAGCTGATGCAGGCCTATCTGCAACGGCACGATCAGAGCAACCTGATCGATGTCGGTACCCAGCTGGCCATCCTCTATACCGATCAGGGCCGTTACGAGCAAGCCCTGCCCCTGCTAGAAGCGGGTGAGCGTTATTACCGTCAGCAGCAGAGAGAGATGGATCTCGCCTGGCTCAGGGTCGAGTTGTCCTGGTGCCTGCTGAATCTGAAGCGGGTTGACGAGGCGCTGACCAAGCTGGAGCAGGCGAAACCTGTTCTGTATCGACATGAAAAAGATACGGACGAGGCGACGCTGGGGCTATGGCAACTGGTGATGGGATTGACGCTGGATGCCAAAAAGGAGTGGGACAAGGCCCTGCACTATCTGGCCAGGGCCGAGTCCATCTTCAGTCAGGAGCAGAACCAGCGCTTTCTCGCCTGGATCTATCAGGCCAGGGCCAGAATTCTTGAGCAGCAGGGTCAGGTCAATGGTGCGCTGGCGGCGCTCCAGCAGTATGTGCAGATAAAGAGCGAGCTGGATCGCTTGCTGAACGAACAGCGTTCGGCCCAGATCCGCCTGGAGTTCGATCTGGCGCGCAAGGAGCTGGAGAACCAGACCCTCAAGACCCGGCAGCTGGTTCAGGCCGAGCGGTTGAAGCAGTTGCAGGAGCGGCGCCAGTGGCAATATATCGTGGTGGTACTGTTGCTGGTCGTTATGGGGATGCTGGCGCTCTATCTGTTAAATCGCTCCCGCAAGCTGCGTCAGCTTGCCATGACCGACGAGCTGACCGGCATCCACAATCGTCGCCAGATCCAGGCCAAGGGAGAGGTGTGGTTCAGGCAGGCCAGAGACAATGGCAAGCCACTGTGCGTGCTGATCCTGGACATAGACCACTTCAAGCAGGTCAATGACACCCTGGGTCACCACATGGGAGACAGGGTGCTGACTGCCGTGGCCAGGTGCATCGGCGCCCAGATGCGTCATCTGGACAGGGTCGGGCGGCACGGTGGCGAAGAGTTTCTGGTGCTGCTGCCTGATACCCGTATGGAGGAGGCACTCGAGGTGGCTGAGCGGATCCGTCATGAGGTCTCCCGGTTGCACATAGAGGAGATGCCGGAGGGTCATCCGGTGCATGTCAGCATCGGCTGTGCCGAATGCAGCCTGCTCGATGACAGTCTGGGGGATCTGATCAAACGGGCTGATGAGGCCATGTACAGAGCCAAGCAGGCCGGTCGCAACCAGGTAATGCGGGCCGAATAGAGCGATCTGACGCCCTTCGCGAACGGCCCTAAGCCGGGCTGGGTATTTTTCACTCGCGCGGGTATAATGTCGCGCAATTTTGCTTTGACTCAGGCGAGAAGACCCATGTAACGCAGCCCTCCTCCCTCTCTCCACCGGGTTGGCAAAACGCCAGCTGGCGTGGCTTTCGTTGCGTATACATGTGCCGTGAGCGGCATCCCGTATTTATTCCCACGGTGGTCAAGGCCGCCGCCCAATAGAAGAACGTTGAATTATGTCAGCTGAATTTCTGAGTGAAGTCTCCAAGAGACGCACTTTTGCGATCATCTCGCACCCGGATGCGGGTAAAACCACCATCACCGAAAAGGTCCTGCTGTTCGGACATGCCATTCAGCGCGCCGGTACCGTCAAGGGCCGTGGCTCAGGCCAGCACGCCAAATCTGACTGGATGGAGATGGAGAAGCAGCGTGGTATCTCCATCACCACCTCTGTGATGCAGTTCCCCTATGCGGATTGCCTGGTCAACCTGCTCGATACCCCGGGTCACGAGGACTTCTCCGAAGATACCTACCGTACCCTGACGGCGGTCGACTGCTGCCTGATGGTCATCGATGCCGCCAAGGGTGTCGAAGATCGTACTCGCAAGCTGATGGAAGTGACCCGGCTGCGCGATACCCCCATTCTTACCTTCATGAACAAGCTGGACCGCGAAGTGCGCGATCCGATGGAAGTGATGGACGAGGTGGAACGCGAGCTGAAGATCATGTGTGCCCCCATCACCTGGCCCATCGGCTGCGGCAAATCCTTCAAGGGTGTCTATCACCTCTACAAGGACGAGACCTACCTGTATCAGACCGGTCAGGGCCATACCATCCAGGAGAAGCGGGTGGTCAAGGGCCTGCACAACCCTGATCTGGACGCCGCCATCGGCGAAGATCTGGCAGCCCAGCTGCGTGGTGAACTGGAGCTGGTGCAGGGCGCCTCTCCCGAGTTCGATCACGAGTCCTTCATCGCGGGCGAGATGACGCCAGTCTTCTTCGGTACTGCGTTGGGTAACTTCGGTGTCGACCACATGCTGGACGGCCTGACCGATTGGGCCCCTGCGCCTATGCCGCGCAAGGCCGAGAGCCGCATCGTTGAAGCGACCGAGGAGAAATTCTCCGGCTTCGTGTTCAAGATCCAGGCGAACATGGATCCGAAACACCGCGACCGTATCGCCTTCATGCGCGTGGTGTCCGGCACTTACAGCAAGGGCATGAAGATGCGCCACGTGCGGATCGGCAAGGACGTGAACATCTCAGATGCCGTCACCTTCATGGCCGGTGATCGGGAGCAGGCCATCGAGGCCGTCGCGGGCGATATCATAGGTCTGCACAACCACGGCACCATACAGATAGGCGACACCTTCACCCAGGGTGAGGATCTCAAGTTCACCGGCATCCCGAACTTTGCCCCCGAGCTGTTCCGCCGCATCCGCCTGCGCGACCCGCTCAAGCAGAAGCAGCTGCTCAAGGGACTGGTCCAGCTCTCTGAAGAGGGGGCTGTGCAGGTGTTCCGTCCTCTTATCAGCAACGATCTCATCGTCGGTGCGGTCGGTGTGCTGCAGTTCGATGTGGTGGTCTCGCGTCTGAAGAGCGAGTACAACGTCGAGGCCCTGTACGAGGCGGTCAACGTCTCTACCGCCCGCTGGGTGGAAGGGACTGACGCCAAGAAGTTCGAAGAGTTCAAGCGCAAGAATGAGCTGAACCTGGCGCTGGATGGCGGTGACAACCTCACCTACATAGCCCCGACCATGGTCAACCTTCGTCTGTCTCAGGAACGTCATCCGGACGTTCACTTCCGTCAGACTCGCGAGCATTGATAATGGCTTGCCTGCAAGATAAAAAAGACCCCGCTTCGGCGGGGTCTTTTTTGTTGGCGACTTGGGTGCCCGGTCTGAACCGGATTTATCGATTGCTAGGATGCTGAGGGGCTTCGGGTGAGCGACAGCATCATGCAGATCTCGCAGGCATCGTGGCCGGTACAGCCAAGCGGCCCTGGCAGATGCTCGAAGCCAAGGGATTCGTAGAGCGTGGTCGCCTCGCGCAGTACCTCTGTGGTTTCCAGATAGCAGCGCTGGTAACCGAGGGTGCGTGCCTCGTCCAGTGCCTGCAGCACCAGCCGTCGACCCAACCCCAGCCCGCGCAGGGAGGGCATGAAGTACATCTTCTGCAGCTCGCAGACCTGATCCTCTTCCCCCGCCAGCGGCGCTATGCCGCCACCGCCGAGGATGGTGCCATCCGGCCCTTCGATCACCCAGTAGCGGCTCTTCTCGCCCAGATAGGTCTCGTGCAGTCGATCGAGGTCAGGGTCGGCCACCCCGTAGCCCTTGTCGGCGGTGAGACCGTACTCGGCAGAGACGGCGCGCACCACGGCGGCGATATGGGGATTGTCGGCGGCTGTGATGGGACGGATGCGGTAGCCCTGCTGACGGCGGGCGCGGGAGAGGGCGCTGCGATAGAGGCGCAGACCGGCCCACAGTTGCTCGCGCTCGCTCAGGGTGAGCTGGGCCAGGGTCTCTTCCATGGCGCTGTCCATCTCCTGATGCAGTACCAGCAGTTGGGCCTGCCCTGCGATGGTGAGGCGCGCCTCCTTGCTGCGGCCATCGGACGGATGGGGATGCCAGCTGATGAGCTCGCGCTCGGCGAGTCGCGCCAGCGGGCGGCTGGCATTGGATTTGTCGATACGCAGCCGCTCTGCCAGCTGCTGGTTGGTGGCAGGGCCGCTCTCCAGTTCGATTAGCAGATGCGCTTCGAGCGGGGTCAGTGCCAGCTCGCCACACTGCTGGGAGAGCATGCCGAGTTCGCGAACCAGATCGCGCGACAGGGCGCGCAGGGGACGGGGATCCATATCAGGGCTTCCTATTTGGTTGTCTTCAACAACCAATATAGCCAACTAGTTGTCACTGGCAACCTTTTTATGAGGGTTGAGTGGTGGATCATGAGGCGGACAAGGAGAGGCCGGATATAAAAAAGGGCCCGAAAGGGGCCCAAACATTGGAAACCCGCGCCGGGGGGCGCGGATCCCATCCTTGGTTGGTCATGAACTGGCGTGTTTACACCAGCTCTGTCAGCATGGCGTCGGCATAAGGGGTCAGTGCCTCGCCCTTCTGCACTTTGGCGAGATAGTCCGGGTTGGCGATCAGCGGGCGGCCGATGGCGACGAGGTCGAACCGGTTGGCCTTGATGGCATCCAGGGCGGTGTCGGCGCTGTAGTTGCCAACCCCGACCAGATGGCCGTCATAGTGGGCGCGCAGGTAGTCGGAAGCGCGGCCATCCAGATAGTCGAAGGTGAGGCTGTCATCGAAGATGCCCAGATGCACATAGGCCAGGGCGCGCTGGTTCAGCTCGGCCAGCAGATAATCGAACACGGCGCGATCCCGCTTGTCACCTTCCAGATGCACATAGGCACCGGGGGAGAGACGCACTCCCACTCGATCTGCCCCGATGCGGGCGTTGACCGCATCCACCACTTCCAGTGCGAAGCGGCTCATGTTTTCCGGGCTGCCGCCGTACTGATCGGTACGCAGGTTGCTCGAATGGTGCAGGAACTGGTCGATGAGGTAGCCGTTGGCACCGTGGATCTCCACCCCGTCAAAACCTGCTTCAATGGCGTTGGCAGCGGCCAGGGCGTAATCCTCTGCCAGCTGGCCTATCTCGGCCACTGTCAGGGGACGGGGCACCTGATACTCCAGCTCGCGCATGCGTGGCACAGTCCCCTCATGGGCGACGGCAGACGGTGCCAGTACTTCGCCATGATGGAAGAAAGGATGGGAGAGGCGACCCACGTGCCACAGTTGGGCGAAGATTTTGCCGCCATTGGCGTGTACGGCGCTGGTGACCTTTTTCCAGCCTTCGATCTGCTCCGGGCTGTAGAGTCCGGGGGTATTGGGATAGCCCTGGCCATCCGGGCGAATGATGGTGGCTTCGGAGATGATGAGGCCGATATCGGCACGACGGGCGTAATAGGCGGCCATCTGTTCGGTGGGCACCAGGCCCGGACCGGCCATGCAACGGGTGAGCGGTGCCATCATGAAGCGATTCGCGAGGGTGAGGGTGTCGTTGAGGCGATAGGGCTGAAACAGGGTATTCATGATCGTCTGTCCTGAGGGATTGATTCTTGAACGTGCATTCAAGACGTTTTTTGTTTTGTGTGCAAGTCTTTTTTGAACGAGCATTCAACATGGGTTGGTCTTGCCTGCCAGCTGGGGTAAACTTGCCGCCCTTTTTGTTCCCCCTCATCGGCTCTGCGCCGATGATCGCTTTTTCAACGGAGAAACCATGCGCAGCGCCGAGTTCAACCGGGACGACGTCTTGCGAAATGCCATGGAGGCATTTCGGGCCAAGGGTTACGCCAAGACCACCATGCAGGAGCTGGTGGCGGCGACCGGGTTGCATCCGGGCAGCCTCTACGCGGCGTTTGGCAACAAACGCGGCCTGCTGCTGGCGGCGGTCGATCACTATGTGCAGGAAAAAAGCGCGCTGCGCCGTGGTTTCTTTGCCGGCCAGAGCCCGCTGGCGGGGGTACAGGCCTACCTCAGCCAGATAGTGAACGATGCCCTGTGCGGCACCTGTCTGGTGACGCGTACCCTGATGGAGCTGGCGGAGCAGGACGAAGAGCTGCACCTGCGGCTCAAGGCTATCTATGCCGAGCTGGACGCCGATCTGGCGCAGATCCTGACTCTCGCCCAGCAGCGCGGGGAGCTGATGGCCGACCGCGACATCCCGACTCTGACCGCCTTCCTGCTGATCAATATCCAGGGGCTGGTCACCTTCGCCCAGTGCCGCCCCGACCGCGCCCTGCTCGATGGCGTCGTCACCCAGCTGATGACGGCCCTGCGCGCCTGAGTCGTAGGGGGATCTGATGGCCCTTCGGCCTGTCAGGCTCAGCAGAAAACAAAAAGCGCGCCGATTGGCGCGCTTTTTTATACCAGCAGTGGCAGCGTGGGATTAACGACCCAGCTTGGCCTTGAGCATGGCAATGATCTCTGTGATCGCCACTTCCTGCTTCTCGCCTGAGCGGCGGCACTTGTATTCCACCACGCCGTTGTCCAGACCGCGATCGCCGATGACGATGGCGTGTGGCACACCCAGCAGCTCCATGTCGGCGAACATCACGCCTGGGCGCTCCTTGCGGTCATCGAACAGCACGTCCACACCGGCGGCTTTCAGCTCGGCGTAGAACTGTTGTGCCTGCTCGGCCACGCGCTCGGATTTGTGCATGTTCATCGGCACGATGGCCACTTCGAACGGGGCTATGGCGTCCGGCCAGATGATGCCGTACTGGTCGTTGTTCTGCTCGATGGCAGCCGCCACCAGACGAGAGACCCCGATACCGTAGCAACCCATCTCCATGGTGACGGACTTGCCGCCCTCGTTCAGCACGCTCGCCTTCATGGCTTCGGAGTACTTGGTACCCAGCTGGAAGATATGGCCCACTTCGATACCGCGCTTGAGCAGCAGCTTGCCCTGGCCGCACGGGCTCGGGTCGCCTTCCACCACGTTGCGCAGGTCGGCAACGTCAAAGGTGGCGATATCGCGATCCCAGTTGGCACCGGTCAGGTGGAAGCCGGTTTCGTTGGCGCCGCAGACAAAGTCCGCCAGATGGGCGGCGCTGCGATCGGCAATGATGCGACCAGCAAAGCCGACCGGACCGATGGAGCCCGCATCGCAACCGGCGGCAGCCTTGATCTGCTCGTCGTTGGCGAAGGTCAGCGGGTTGGCAACACCCGGGAGCTTCTCGGCCTTGATCTCGTTCAGCTCGTGATCGCCACGCAGCACCAGGGCGATGACGGCCTGCTTGCCGTGCTCGTCTGCTTCGGCCAGTACCAGCAGGGTCTTGGCGATGGCGGTCGGTGCCACGCTCAGGAAAGCAGCGACGTCGTCGATGGTGTGGACATTCGGAGTGGCCACCTTGCTCAGTGCTGCGGTGGCGGCAGGACGCGCGCCAACGGGTGCCAGCGCTTCAGCCATCTCTATGTTGGCGGCGTAATCTGAGGTATCGGAGAAGGCAATTAAATCTTCACCGCTCTCGGCCAGTACCTGGAATTCGTGAGAGCCGGTGCCGCCGATGGAGCCGGTATCGGCCTGTACAGGACGGAAGTTCAGCCCCATGCGGGTAAAAGCGGCGCAGTAGGCGGCGTGCATCCGCTCGTAGGTCTCGATCAGCGAGGCCTTGTCGATGTGGAAGGAGTAGGCGTCCTTCATCAGGAACTCGCGACCGCGCATCACCCCGAAACGGGGACGCACTTCATCGCGGAACTTGGTCTGGATCTGGTAGAGGTTGAGCGGCAGCTGCTTGTAGCTGTTCACTTCGTAACGGACCAGGGAGGTGATCACCTCTTCGTGGGTCGGACCCAGCACGAAGGGGCGGTTGTGGCGGTCGGTCAGGCGGCACAGCTCGGGGCCGTAGTCGTCCCAGCGGCCGGACTCCTGCCACAGCTCGGCGGGTTGTACCACCGGCATGGAGACTTCGATGGCGCCAGCATTGTTCATCTCTTCGCGAACAATGTTCTCGATCTTTTTCAGTACCCGCAGGCCGGACGGCAGCCAGGCATACATGCCGGAGGCCAGTTTGCGGATCATGCCGGCGCGCAGCATCAGCTGATGACTGACGACTTCGGCGTCGGACGGGGTTTCCTTGAGAGTGGAAAGCAGGTATTGGCTGGTACGCATCGCTCGTGACCTTAGATAAGACGGGCCGCGGGGCCCTGGATAAATTCAAGAGCGGAATTTTAACAGGGAGGGCCCTGTGGCCCAAGGGCTAAATTTAGCGCAGCGGGAGAAAGCGGGGGCGGGGCCCCCGCCCGTGTCAGACCCGAAATTGCGACAGCAGTCGCTGTTGCAGCAGGCTGGCCTGATGGAGGGAGGAGGCAAGCTGCAGGCACTCCTGCGCCTCCTGCTCCCCTGTCTGGGCCTGCAGGCTGATGCCGGAGACCTTGTCCGAGGTGTGGCTCAGGGTGTGGGAGAGCTGACCTGTGGCATCCGCCACCTGCTGCACCATGTCGGCCAGATGGTCGATGGCTTCCTCCACCTTGAACAGGATCTGCTTGGTGTTGTCGGAGTCTTCCATCCCCGATTCCACGGTTTTCAGGTTGCGTTGCATCATCAGATAAGCCTTCTCGGTCTGCTGCTGAATGCTGTTGATCACCTCGGTTATCTCGGCGCTGGAAGCGGCGGTGCGGTTGGCCAGGGTACGTACCTCGTCCGCCACCACGGCAAAGCCCCGGCCCATTTCGCCGGCCCGGGCTGCCTCGATGGCGGCGTTGAGGGCCAGCAGGTTGGTCTGCTCCGAGATACTGCTGATGGTGGAGATGATCTGGCCAATCTGGCTGGCCTGCTCCTTGAGGGCATTGATGGCATTGGCACATTCACCTACTTCCACCACCACTCGCTGCATGCCTGCGCTGGCAGAGGCCACATACTGACTGCTCTGTGTGGTCAGCTGACGGACCTGATTGGCGTTTTGCGCGGCCAGACTGCAGTTATCCGAGATGGAGGTGGCGACCTGTACCATCTGCTCGCTGTCGTGGTGCAACGCCTGGGCGTGTTCGGCGGTCTGACGGCTGCTCTGGCTGATGGCCTCGACCCGGTTGACCGAGGTGTGCACGTGGTCGCTGATGTGCTGATTGTTGTCCATGGTGGAGCTGATCATCTTTTGCAGCTTTTCGATGAAGCAATCCACGCTGCCCGCTAGCGAACCTAGCTCGTCGTCCCGCTTGAGGTTGATGCGCGCGTTGAGATCCCCGTCGCCCGCGGCTATGTCCTGCATGCGCTTGTCAACTTGCAGCAGGGGGTTGACTATGGTGCGCACCAGCCAGAAGCCACACAGAGTGACAATCAGCAGGCTCAGCACCAGACCGCCCAGGATCAGGTTTTTGGTATAGCCGATGATGGTATTGAGCTGGTTCACCTGATCCTCGACGGTCGCATCGCCCTGGGCCTCGACCTCGACCAGCGCCTGTTTGAGTTGTTCGGCACTGCTCTCGTAAAGAGCCAGCTGGCGCTGGTAATCAGTCAGGGCCGCGATCCACTCACTTGTCAGCCGCGTGCTGTCGGCCAGCAGGGCGCGATACTGAGTGGAGAGCGACTGGCCGGCAAACTCCCCTTCACCGGGCACATCGAACAGGCCGGTCGCCAGCATGCCGTCCACCGCTTCCTGATAGAAGCGGTTTGCCTCCGCCAGTTCGGCCTGGATGGCGGGGGTGGGGCCTTCACTCTGCATCTTCTCCAGAGCATAGAGCTGACGCAGGAAACCTATGTTGGCCTCCATGCCGCCGTCAGCCGCCTGCCAGCGGGTGGAGAGGCCGCCGTTCCAGCTGATGGCCTGATCAGGTGACTGGGTGAGGCTCTCGACTGCGCCATCACCGATCACCTCCAGCTGGGTTGAAAGGCGTGACATGCGCTCCGAACTGGCGCGCAGTGCCTGATCGATACCGGTAAAGGTGCGGTAGAGCGTCAGCAGTTTTTCCTGCTGTTGCTGATACGTCTGCTCATGCTGGTTCATGGTACTGATAGCCGTCGTATCGATGAGCTTGCCTTCCTCAACCCGTTGCAGGGCCTCGGTGGCTGCCTGTTTGGCTCGCTGCAGCTCGGGCTCGTCGAGGGGCATGCCTCTGAGCATTTTCTGGATATACAGAGACTGGTTGCCCAGCTCGATGGATCCCTCCATGGCGCCATCGGCGGTTTGCCAGGCGGCGCCCAATACATAGGAGAGCAAGTCGGCCAGCCGCTGGCTGCCATACCAGCCGATCGCGCCCATGCCCAGTGTGCAACCGAGCAGGATAGTCAGCCCAAGATTCGATGTAGTGACAATTTTCATGATGCAGGACCTTCCCTGGTTCCGAACAAACCCAATTCAGTGTTCTATCAATGGCCAAGATTCGCCATTCCCGGTGGAAAATAAAGTTACTGCCCAGATCCGATCCAAGCATGGCTCCGAAAGCGCCAGAATGCCGAGAATCCTCTGTCATCCGTCACCGCCCTATGCTGGATACTTATCCAGTTATTCTTTATGCTATGACCCAATTTACAGATAGATGGTTTGGCGAGGAGAGAGCCGTGATTGGTCGCTTGAGAGGCGTAGTCATTGAGAAACAACCCCCCGAGGTGCTGCTGGAAGTCGGGGGCCTGGGTTATGAAGTACAGATGCCCATGAGCTGCTTCTATGATCTGCCCGAGATCGGCAAGGAAGTGACCATCCACACTCATTTCGTGGTGCGTGAAGATGCCCAGCTGCTGTACGGCTTCAATCACAAGCAGGAGCGGGCGCTGTTTCGCGAGCTGATCAAAACCAATGGCGTCGGCCCCAAGCTGGCGCTGGCCATTCTCTCCGGCATGACCGCTACCCAGTTTGTGCTGAGTGTCGAGCGTGAGGAGATAAGCTCCCTGATCAAGTTGCCAGGCGTGGGCAAGAAGACCGCCGAGCGGCTGGTGGTGGAGATGAAGGACAGGCTCAAAGGCTGGGTCAGCCACGATCTCTTCTCGCCGGCCGAGATCAGCCTGCCAGCCAGGGAGAGCGTCCTGCGTGCCCCGGATTCGAGCGAAGAGGCGGCCAGTGCACTGGTGGCGCTTGGCTACAAGCCGCAGCAGGCCAGCCAGATCGTCAGCAAGATAGCCAAAGAGGGAATGTCGGTGGAAGATATCATCCGTGAATCCCTGCGTAGTCTGGTGTGAGGTAGGCAATGATTGAAGCGGACCGTCTCATTTCCGCCACTGGCGTGCGTGAGGATGAGATCATCGATAGGGCCATACGGCCAAAGATGCTGGCCGATTACACAGGTCAGGATCCCGTCTGCGAGCAGATGGAGATCTTCATCGAGGCGGCCCGCCAGCGTGGTGAGGCACTCGATCACCTGTTGATCTTCGGCCCGCCGGGTCTGGGCAAGACAACGCTTGCGAACATAGTCGCCAACGAGATGGGGGTCAACATCAAGACCACCTCGGGCCCTGTGCTGGAGAAAGCCGGTGATCTGGCGGCCCTGCTCACCAACCTCGAACCGAACGACGTCTTGTTCATCGATGAGATCCACCGTCTCAGCCCTGTGGTGGAGGAGGTGCTCTATCCGGCGATGGAGGATTACCAGCTCGACATCATGATAGGGGAGGGCCCTGCCGCTCGCTCCATCAAGCTCGACTTGCCACCCTTTACCCTGATCGGGGCCACCACCCGGGCCGGTTCCCTGACCAGCCCGCTGCGGGATCGTTTCGGCATAGTCCAGCGGCTGGAGTTTTACAACGTCAAGGATCTGACCGATATCGTCTCTCGCAGTGCCCGCTGTCTGGGGCTGGAGATGACAGGTGACGGGGCCCTGGAGTTGGCCCGTCGCTCGCGCGGTACTCCGCGTATTGCTAACCGCTTGTTGCGCCGGGTGCGCGACTTTGCTCAGGTCAAGTCTGATGGCCGGATCGATGGACCCATAGCGGCCCGTGCCATGGACATGCTGGACGTGGACAATGAAGGTTTCGACTTCATGGACCGCAAGCTATTGTTGGCTGTCATAGACAAGTTTATGGGGGGCCCTGTGGGTCTCGATAACCTGGCGGCTGCCATAGGTGAAGAAAAAGATACTATCGAGGATGTACTGGAACCTTATTTGATCCAGCAGGGCTACCTGCAACGTACACCCAGAGGGCGGATGGCGACACCAAGAGCTTATGCACATTTTGGCCTGCAACGGCCAGATGAAAGGTGAAAACAGCTGTTTGAACAAAAAACCGCCATCAAGGGCGGTTTTTTGTTATCCGGACATAAAAAAGCCCACGGCACAGGCGGTGGGCAAAGACAATTCAGGATGGATGTTCACAGACAGTGAGTGCGTCTGGACACAGACCGGAAAAAACAGAGGAGCCGTCGCGAGGCCTCAGAGTCGGTTCATTTGATAGAGCTGAACGAACGAAAGCTTGTAGTAACGGATGGTTTTAGCAACAAACTTTTTCATCTTAAATTCCAATAGACAGGTTCGAAATGTTCATCGAATACGTGCCGGGAACCCGGATTGACCGGCCTGTATCCAAGGGGATGCCCTCACTGCGAGGCGCATTGTAGGGGCTCTGTCTGACTCGGACAAACAAGAAAAATTGAGCATGTCAGATTAGATTAACTAATCATTTATCTGGTCTGTTCAATTAGCATTAAAATGCGTTTTTACTGGTTTTAAATTGAGTTGGTTGGCAGCGTTGGCAGGCGGGGGAAACATAATGAAATTCACGTTGGAAGTCATTTTTTAACAGAACTGCCACTTATTGATCGAGATAATAAAATTGATTTAAATCAATGATTTGTGATTTTCAGTTTTTTGTGACACAGCTCTCCAAATTAAATGGAATTGAGCGTGAAAATGCTTTTAAAAGGCATGTATTCATGGTGGTTTTACATTGATTTCAATCAAATAAAGGTGATATAAAACACCGGTCATTATGGGCAGGAATAAAGCAAGCCAGATTGTTTTGCAATTGTTAAACATTAGCTTTTTTTGTTCCTCGATATTGCCTTGTTGTTAATGCTGGTAGCAGTCGAAACCGGTCGTCAGTGCAAACTGGAACATGACCGATCATTCGGGGACTTCCAACGGAAGCTTTGTCCTTAAAACTTAAAATAGCCGTGCCAATAATCGGTGAGGAAACATCATGATTGCTGAGCATGTGGTAGACCTATCGCGGTTCCAATTTGCTGCGACGGCCCTTTATCACTTCCTGTTTGTGCCCCTGACGCTCGGAATGGCCTTCATTCTGGCGATCATGGAATCTGTCTATGTGATGACCAACAACACTGTCTACCGGGACATGACCAAGTTCTGGGGCAAGTTGTTTGGTATTAACTTCGCCCTCGGGGTTACCACAGGGCTGACCATGGAGTTTCAGTTCGGTACCAACTGGGCCTACTACTCCCACTATGTCGGTGATATCTTCGGGGCCCCGCTGGCCATCGAAGGGCTGATGGCGTTCTTCCTGGAATCCACCTTTGTCGGCATGTTCTTCTTTGGTTGGGACCGCCTGACCAAGCGTCAGCATCTGGCTGCAACTTGGTTGATGGCGCTGGGAACCAACCTTTCCGCCCTCTGGATCCTGGTTGCCAACGGCTGGATGCAGAATCCGGTCGGTGCCGAGTTCAACTTCGAGTCCATGCGGATGGAGATGGTGAGCTTCGCCGAGCTGGTCTTCAACCCGGTCGCTCAGGTCAAGTTTGTCCATACGGTCGCGGCTGGCTACACCACGGGCGCCATGTTCGTGCTGGGCATCTCTTCTTACTACCTGCTGAAGAATCGTGATGTGGCCTTCGCCCGTCGCTCCTTCGCCATCGCAGCGGCCTTCGGTATGGCCTCCATCCTCTCTGTGCTGATCCTGGGTGACGAGTCCGGCTACGAGACAGGTGAAGTGCAGAAGGTGAAGTTGGCGGCCATCGAAGCCGAGTGGGACACAGAACCTGCACCGGCTGCATTTACCCTGTTCGGCATTCCGAATCAGGAAGAGATGCGTACCGATTACGCCATCAAGATCCCCTATGCGCTCGGCATCATTGCTACTCGCTCTCTGGACGGCCAGGTGACCGGCCTCAAGGATCTGAAGAGCGAGCACGAGCTGCGTGTGCGTAACGGCATGAACGCTTACGATCTGCTGACCAAGCTGCAATCCGGCGACAAGTCCGAAGATACCCTGGCACGCTTCGATGAAGTGAAACAGGATCTCGGCTACGGTCTGCTGCTCAAGCGTTACACCAGCAATGTGACAGACGCGACCGACGAACAGATCAAGGCCGCCGTGGATGACTCCATCCCGCAGGTTCTGCCGCTGTTCTTCGCTTTCCGCATCATGGTTGCCTGCGGCATGCTGATGCTGGTACTGATCGGTCTGGCCTTCTATGACAGTGCTCGTCACCGTATCGGTGAGAGAAAGTGGCTGCTCAAAGCCCTGCTGTGGGGTATCCCGCTGCCCTGGATCGCCATCGAGGCGGGCTGGTTTGTCGCCGAGTATGGCCGTCAACCCTGGACCATAGCCGAAGTGCTGCCGACCTCGCTCTCTGCATCCAACGTGCCTGCGTCCGAGATCTGGTTCTCCCTGATCGGGATCTTCCTGTTCTATACCGTACTGCTGATCATCGAGATGTACCTGATGTTCAAGTATGCGCGTCTGGGCCCAAGCAGCCTGAAGACGGGCAAGTACCACTTCGAACAGAGCAAGGTATAAGGAGAGTAACCCATGTTTGATTACGAAATGTTGCGTCTGGTCTGGTGGGTACTGGTTGGCGTCTTGCTGATCGGCTTCGCCATCACCGACGGTTTCGATATGGGGGTGGGCGCACTGCTCCCCTTCGTCGGCAAGAAGGATGTGGAGCGTCGGGTGATGCTTAACACCATGGGCCCGCACTGGGAAGGCAACCAGGTATGGCTGGTCACGGCGGGCGGTGCCCTGTTTGCGGCCTGGCCCATGGTCTATGCGGCGGCCTTCTCGGGCTTCTACATCGCCATGATCCTGACCCTGATGGCGCTCTTCTTCCGTCCGGTCGGTTTCAAGTATCGTTCCCTGCGTGAAGATGCCAAGTGGCGCAGCAACTGGGACTGGGCGCTGTTTATTGGCAGCGCAGTACCCCCCATAGTGTTCGGGGTGGCCTTTGGCAACTTGCTGCAGGGCGTGCCGTTCGAATTCAACCAGTTCATGATGCTGACCTATCACGGCAACTTCTTCGGCCTGCTCAATCCGTTCGGCATTCTGGCCGGTCTGGTGAGCCTGTTCATGCTGGTCACTCAGGGGGCGACCTGGCTGATGATGAAGACCGATGGTGAGGTGCTGGCGCGTTCCCGCACTGCAGCCATGATCTGCTCCCTGCTGACCCTGGTGCTGTTTGGCCTGGCTGGTTGGTGGGTGAGTGGCATGGACGGCTACGTGGTCGTCAAGGCGGCTGCGACCGATGCGGTATCCAATCCCATGAACAAGGAAGTGGTGCGCCAGGCCGGTGCCTGGATGAACAACTACGCCCTCTATCCCTGGATGATAGCCGCGCCGTTACTGGGCCTCTCCATGAGCCTGCTCACTGCGCTGTTTGCCAAGCTGAATAAAGGCTGGGTGGCGTTTACCTGTTCTTCATTGGCGGTTGCCGGCGTGATCCTGACCGCAGGCTTCTCCATGTTCCCGTTCGTGATGCCCTCGAGCCTCGAGCCGTCACTGAGCCTGACCATGTGGGATGCCACCGCATCGTTCAACACCCTGAAGGTGATGACGGTGGCGGCAGCTATCTTGGTACCGATTGTGCTGGCTTATACCATCTGGACCTACGTCAAGATGTTTGGTCGGGTGACCAGCAAGCACATCGAAGACAACCAACAATCGCTCTACTAAGAAGGTGCCCTGATATGTGGTATTTCACCTGGATCCTGGGTCTGTTGCTGGCGTGTTCATTTGGCATCATCAATGCGCTCTGGCTGGAACACAGCGAGAACATGGATCGTCAGATCGATGAAGACAAGTGATCGGCTCGCCCGGTTGGCCGCTCCTCTGGAGCGCCAACCCTGGCAGGGGTTGATGTTGGTAGCGGCGGCCCTGTTGGCCGTCGCTATTTTACAGGCCCCCAACCTGGTGGCTGCCAACACCAGTGAGCATGGGCTGTTGCTCGCTCCCTGGCTGATGTGGGCGGTCTGTTGCGGCGTCATGCACGGGCTGGGATTCCATCCCCGCAGCCTCATTGGCCGAGTGTTGTTTTGCCCCTGGCTCGCCTTGCCCAGTTTGTTGTATGGGCTCTGGTTGACCCAAGGCTATTTCCTTTCATAAAAAACGGGGGGAGGCAGGATTTCCCTGTCTCACCCTGCTTCTTTCCTATTCAGCCCTGCGCTATGATAGCCCCCCATCTGACTGTCGAATGGATCACAGATTTTTATGGGGGAAGTCTCTGAGTTTCCGGTACGTGTCTACTACGAAGACACTGACGCCGGGGGCATCGTCTACAACGCCAATTATCTCAAGTTTATGGAACGTGCTCGCACCGAGTTTCTGCGCAGCGGCGGCATCGAACAGGATGTCTTGCTGCAAGCCGGATTCGCGTTTGTGGTGAGTCGAACAGAGATCGATTTCCGCTCGGCGGCCCGTTTTAATGAATTGTTGACCGTAATAACGCAAGTGACTGAAGTGAAACGTGCATCCATGCGCTTCTCACAGCAGATCCTGGCGGCTGATGGACGACTGATCACCCAGGCCATGGTACAGATAGCCTGTGTCAGTCATTCGCATATGAAACCTGTTGCAATACCAGAAAATGTGAAGGGAGTGCTGTTAAGTGCACGCTGAAATTTCGTTTATTGGCCTGTTTTGGCAAGCCAGCCTGTTGGTAAAACTGGTCATGATGACCCTGATGGGGATGTCGGTTGTCTCCTGGGCGCTGATCTTTCAACGCTCCAAGGTCATCAAGGCGGCCAATCTGGCATCCGAGCAGTTTGAAGACCGCTTCTGGTCCGGGGTCGATCTCAACCGCCTCTATCAGGAGTCTTCCTCCCGCCGCGATGATATCGAAGGCATGGAAGACATCTTCTATTCCGGCTTCAAGGAGTATGCTCGCCTGCTCAAGGCGGGCGCCCGTGGCCAGGATGCGGTGATGGACGGTACCTATCGTGCCATGCGGGTATCGCTTTCCCGCGCGGTGGACGAGCTGGAATCCAACCTGCCCGTGCTGGCAACCGTCGGCTCCATCAGCCCCTATATCGGCCTGTTTGGTACCGTATGGGGCATCATGAACGCCTTTATCGCCCTGGGCCAGGTACAGCAGGCTACTTTGCAGATGGTGGCTCCAGGTATCGCGGAAGCGCTGATCGCGACCGCCATGGGCCTGTTTGCCGCTATTCCTGCGGTTATTTTCTATAACCGGTTTACCAACAAGGTAGAGAAGCTGGAGAACGCCTACGCCAACTTCATGGACGAGTTCACCACCATACTGAACCGTCAAATTGCACAGCAGCAGGGTGATCAGTAATGCAAACCTATCAGCGGATCCGGCGCAAGAAGGTGTGCGAGATCAACGTGGTTCCCTATATCGACGTCATGCTGGTGCTGCTTATCATCTTCATGGCGGTGACGCCGGTGATCACGCAAGGGGTCAAGGTTGACCTGCCGCAGGCAGAATCCGAGCAGTTGCCGGAAGATGCCAAGCCCCCCTTCATTGTCAGCGTCAATACCGAAGGCGAGTACGTCATCAAGGCCGGTGAGGCCGATGATGAGCCGGTGCCTGCCGGGACGCCCGAGGCGATGCAGCAATACATCACCGAAAAAGCCATGGGCTATCTGGCCATCAACCAGAACGCCCCCGTCGTGGTGGCGGGTGACAAGTCCGTGCGCTACGAAGAGGTGATACTGCTGATGGTGGCTCTCAAGAATGCGGGCGTGCCTCAGGTTGGCCTGATGACAGATCCGGTGAATTGACGGAGATGGATGTGAAGCGTGGTATTTCCGGTTATCTCATCGCGTCGCTGCTGCTGCACCTGATCGTCGGCATTATTTTGCTGGTCGGGGTCGACTTCAGCAAACCGAAGCGGCCAGAGTCGAAGGGGCAGATCGTCAATGCCGTCATGCTCGACGAGAACTTCCTCAACGAGCAGGCCAAGCAGATCCAGCAGCAGAAGTCTCAGCCCAAGCCCCAGAAGGTAGAGAAAGAGCAGGATAAGGAAGACACGGACCTCGCCAAGCGTGAGCTGGCCCAGCAGCAGGAGCGGCTGCGTATCGCCGAAACCAAGCGCAAGGAAGCCGAAGAGGCGACCCGCAAGGCCGAGGCAGAGAAGCAGAAAAAAGTCGCCGAGCAGAAGCAGGCGGAAGAGAAGGCCCAAAAAGCCGAGGAAGCCCGCAAGCTGGAAGAGCAGAAAACCAAGACGGCGGAATCTGAGCGCAAGGCTGCAGAAGCCGAGAGCAAGGCGCTGGCGCTGAAGAAGAAAAAGGAACAAGAGAAGAAAGAGGCCGAGGAGAAGCAAGCCAAGGCTGAGGCGGCCAAGAAAGCGGACGCTGACAAGAAGGCCAAGCAGGAGGCCGAGAAGAAAGCCAAGGCCCAAGCGGACAAGAAAGCCAAGGCAGAGGCCGAGAAAAAGGCCAAGGCGGAAGCGGACAAGAAAGCCAAGGAGGCCAAGGAAGAAGCTGCCAAGAAGGCAAAAGCTGACGCAGAGAAGAAAGCCAAGGCCGAAGCTGACAAGCAGGCCAAGATAGCGGCCGAGCGCAAGCGTAAAGCAGCCGAGCAAGCCAAGTTGCAAAAAGAGATGGAAGACATGATGCAGCAGCAGCTGGCGGCTGAGGCCAATGCCCGCAGTCAGGCTGCATCAGCGGCAGCGCAAGGTGAAGTCGACAAATATGCGGCTCTCATCAAGGCCACTGTTGAGCGTTATATGATTTTGGATCCCACCATGCGGGGCAAAACATGTACTATCGGTGTGCGGCTTGCCAGCACTGGCTTTGTCATATCGGTAGATAACGGCCAGGGTGACCCGGCAGTATGTCGTTCCGGCAAAGCGGCCGTATTGAAGGCCAATCAACTGCCGGTACCGAAGGATCCTGCGGCCTTCGAGATGTTGAAGGAATTCAACCTCAAGTTGGAACCGAGCATCTAGGCATGAGAAAACGGGGTCGTTTACTGTGGTTGGCAGCGTCTTGCTGAGAATGGAATGTAACCTCTCATTTTTATTGGAACCGAGTATTTAAGCCATGATAAGAAAAGTGTTTTTTGCTTTGGTTGGCTGCTTGTTGCTGAGCCAGAGTGCTCAGGCGGCCTTGGACATCGTCATCACTGGCGGTATCGACAGTGCGCGACCGATTGCCATTGCACCCTTCAAGTGGGAAGGCAATGGCCAGTTGCCGCAGGATATCGCGGAAGTGGTCTCCAACGACCTGATGCGAAGTGGCAAGTTCAAACCGCTGGCCCGTGGCCAGATGCCGCAAACCCCTAGCTCCAGTGGCGAGATCAACTTCGCACCCTGGGCGTCCCAGGGGGTTGAGGCAGTCGTGGTCGGTTCCATTGCTGCCGTCGGCGACGGTACTTACAAGATCAACTTCGAGCTGGTCGACGTACTGAAGGGCCAGCTGGCCAAGACTCAGGGCGGGGAGAGCAACGGTTACATCCTGGACAGCCGGATGGCGACCATACCGGGTGCCCAGATGCGCCAATTTGCTCACCGTATCTCCGACATCGTCTATGAGCGTCTGACGGGCGAACGTGGTGCCTTCCTGACCCGGATTGCCTATGTCTCGATCGAGCAGGGGGCCCAGTTCCCGTATCAGCTGCGTATCTCCGATTACGACGGCTACAACGAGAAGACGCTGCTGCGCTCCCGCGAGCCGCTGATGTCACCGGCCTGGTCGCCGGACGGCAGCAAGCTGGCTTACGTGAGTTTCGAGAACCAGAAGTCTGAAATCTATGTGCAGGACATCTACAACCAGCAGCGCAGCCTGATCTCCAGTTTCCGCGGTATCAACGGGGCGCCAAAGTGGTCTCCGGATGGTCGTCGATTGGCTATTGTACTGTCCAAAGATGGTCAGCCTGATATCTATGTCATTGATGTTGCAAGCAAGCAGCTGACAAGGGTGACAAATACCCGGGTGATCGATACTGAACCGGCCTGGATGCCTGACGGGCAAACTTTGATTTTCACCTCTGAACGTGGTGGCAAACCCCAGATTTATAGCGTAAATTTGGCGACTGGCGTCACTCGCCGGATGACCTGGGAAGGAGAATCCAACCAGGGTGCCTCTGTCACGCCGGACGGCAAGTCCATGGTGATGGTGACCCGGGTTCAGGGACAATATCGCATCGCTCGTCAAGATATGGAAAGCGGAGCAATGTTGGTATTGACCCAGAGTGCTCTGGATGAGTCGCCAAGTGTGGCTCCCAATGGCAGCATGATCATTTATGCCACCATCTATCAAGGTCGCAAGAGCCTGGCGTTGGTATCGACCGATGGTCGTTTCAAGGCGGTTCTTCCGACCAGTAGCGGTGAAATTCGTGCACCAGCTTGGTCGCCCTTCTTGAATTGATAAAAATTCGATTGTTTTTTGTTTTGTTATAAAGGTTTAAGGAAATAGCATGCAACTCAATAAACTGCTCAAGGGTTTGGCCATCGCACTGCCACTGTTCACCCTGGCCGCTTGTAGCTCCTCTTCTGATTCTGACGCCGCTGGCGCCGAGTCAGGTATGACCGACGGCATGGGCGGTGTACAAACCGGTGGCGCCAACGGTATGTTGTCCCCGGAAGAGCAGATGCGTCAGAAGTTTGAAGCACTGCAACGTGACAACGTGATCTACTTCCCGTTTGATGGTTATGACATTCAGGGTCAGTACGCCGACCTGCTGGATGCACACGCCAGCTACCTGCGTGAGCGTCCGTCCGTCAAGGTGTTGATCGAAGGCCACGCCGATGAGCGCGGTACTCCGGAATACAACATCGCGTTGGGCGAGCGTCGTGCCAAGGCTGTTGCCAAGTATCTGCAAACCCTGGGTGTGCAGGCTGAGCAGCTCTCCATCGTCAGCTATGGCGAAGAGAAGCCGCTGGATCTGTCTCACACCGAGGATGCCTTTGCCAAAAACCGCCGTGCGGTTCTGGTTTACTAAGGTTTGATCCGAATTTAATTCGTATATAAGCAAGCGGCCATTTCGATGGCCGTTTTATTTGCACTAAACGCTAAGGTTTATTCCGAATGAAGCTCGTGTATAAGCAAGCGACTATTGTGATGGCCGTCTTATTTGCACTGAGTGCTCAGGCGGCTGCGCCTGTAAGCGACCTCAGTGGCAATGGCGGTGGTGGCGTGGCCCTCAGCGGCAACAATGGCGCCATCATGCCCACAGGCAGCCTGGAAGACAGGGTTGCTTTGCTGGAGCGCACCCTCAATGCCCGTCTGCGCCTGCAGGCCGAATTGCAGCAACAGGTGGATTCCCTGCAAGGGGAGGTCTCTGAACTGCGTGGCCAGCTGGAGCAGCAAACCTACCAGATGGAACAGTCGCAAGAGCGTCAGCGTCAGCTCTATCAAGAGCTGGACAAGGTGGCCAACAGCAAGCCTGCTGCTGCCCCCGCCACGCCTGCGGCCGGTGCGAGTGCAGCCCCTGCGGCAAACTACTCTGCCAATCTGGATGAGAACCAGGCCTACGATGCGGCCGTGAACATGGTGCTCAAGGACAAGAACTACGACAAGGCCATTCCCGCCTTCGAAGGGTTCATCAAGCAGTACCCGAGTTCGAGCTATGTGCCGAATGCCCACTACTGGCTCGGTCAACTGCTGTTCAACAAGGGGGACAGGACCGGTGCCGCGGCGCAGTTCTCCACGGTAGCGAACAAGTTCAGCAAGTCTCCCAAGCGGGCCGATGCCCTGCTGAAACTGGGTATGCTGGCACAACTCGATGGCAAGAAAGCGGAAGCCAAAACCTTCTATGAGCAGGTGATCAAGGGCTACCCCAATACCTCGCCGGCCCAATTGGCCAAGCAGAGTCTGAGCAAGTTGTAACATTGCCGTAGGTCACTGTTTTCGTAACAATCTTGTAAATACGGCCCTGCTTTGTATGCGCAGTGAACAAACAGATTTAATTTAAGAATTTTCTATTGCGCCAGGATGATAAATCCGTAATATAGGCCGCCGTCAGAGCCGGAGCAGTATTGCAGCCGGTCCTGGTCGTGGTGAGGGTCGTTAGCTCAGTCGGTAGAGCAGTTGACTTTTAATCAATTGGTCGCTGGTTCGAATCCAGCACGACCCACCATTTCTCCATCAGGTGGAGACAGAATTCCCAGGTCGTTTAGCTCAGCTGGGAGAGCACCTCCCTTACAAGGAGGGGGTCACTGGTTCGATCCCAGTAACGACCACCAGATTTGTGAGTAGAGTTGAAACTGTTTGCCGAAGGCGAACAGTGCCAGGCAAAGGTGGGGGTCGTTAGCTCAGTTGGTAGAGCAGTTGACTCTTAATCAATTGGTCGCTGGTTCGAACCCAGCACGACCCACCAGTTTGGCAACAAGCATTCCCAGGTCGTTTAGCTCAGCTGGGAGAGCACCTCCCTTACAAGGAGGGGGTCACTGGTTCGATCCCAGTAACGACCACCAGTTTGTAAAAAAATGATTTAGATGGGTCGTTAGCTCAGTCGGTAGAGCAGTTGACTTTTAATCAATTGGTCGCTGGTTCGAATCCAGCACGACCCACCATCATTTTCAGAATTCCCAGGTCGTTTAGCTCAGCTGGGAGAGCACCTCCCTTACAAGGAGGGGGTCACTGGTTCGATCCCAGTAACGACCACCAGTTTGTAAAAAAAATGATTTAGATGGGTCGTTAGCTCAGTCGGTAGAGCAGTTGACTTTTAATCAATTGGTCGCTGGTTCGAATCCAGCACGACCCACCATCATTTCCAGAATTCCCAGGTCGTTTAGCTCAGCTGGGAGAGCACCTCCCTTACAAGGAGGGGGTCACTGGTTCGATCCCAGTAACGACCACCAGTTTGTAAAAAAAATGATTTAGATGGGTCGTTAGCTCAGTCGGTAGAGCAGTTGACTTTTAATCAATTGGTCGCTGGTTCGAATCCAGCACGACCCACCATCATTTCCAGAATTCCCAGGTCGTTTAGCTCAGCTGGGAGAGCACCTCCCTTACAAGGAGGGGGTCACTGGTTCGATCCCAGTAACGACCACCAGTTTGTAAAAAAATGATTTAGATGGGTCGTTAGCTCAGTCGGTAGAGCAGTTGACTTTTAATCAATTGGTCGCTGGTTCGAATCCAGCACGACCCACCATCATTTCCAGAATTCCCAGGTCGTTTAGCTCAGCTGGGAGAGCACCTCCCTTACAAGGAGGGGGTCACTGGTTCGATCCCAGTAACGACCACCAGTTTGTAAAAAAATGATTTAGATGGGTCGTTAGCTCAGTCGGTAGAGCAGTTGACTTTTAATCAATTGGTCGCTGGTTCGAATCCAGCACGACCCACCATCATTTCCAGAATTCCCAGGTCGTTTAGCTCAGCTGGGAGAGCACCTCCCTTACAAGGAGGGGGTCACTGGTTCGATCCCAGTAACGACCACCAGATCAAAAAGCCCGCAACGATGCGGGCTTTTTTTATGGTCGTTTGTCATCAGGTTCTCAAGCGGTCCAGCTGGGTTGCCAGTGCAGTTGAGGCCTGCTCCAGCTCTTCGCTCAAGCGATGGCTGGCACTGGCCTCCTGTCCCAGGGTGGTGGCGGCATCACCAATCCGCATCAGGTTCTGGTTGATGTCATCGCTGACCGCACTCTGCTGCTCGGCAGCCGTGGCCACCTGGCTGATGTGATCGTGGATCTGCTGGATCTGGGCGACCACCCGGTTGAGGGCCTCGAACGCCTGTTCCGTGCCCTCGACCGTACTGGCCGAGCGGGTGATGCCTGTGCTCATCAGTTGCTGGCTGCTGCTCACCTCGGTTTGCAGGCTGCCGATGAGCTGGCCTATCTCGTCGGTGGACTCCCGGGTCTTGTTGGCAAGGGCCCGTACTTCGTCTGCCACCACCGCAAAACCTCGTCCCATGTCTCCCGCCCGCGCTGCCTCTATGGCTGCGTTCAGTGCCAGCAGGTTGGTCTGCTCGGCAATGGCCCGGATCACATCCAGAATACGGCTGATATTGGTGCTGCGCTGTGCCACCAGCGCCACCGCCTTGTCAGCCTGATGCATGTCTTCAACCAGGGTATGGATCTCGTTGCGGGCATTGCTCAGGGTCTGCTGGGCGGTATTGATGTGATGGGTGGCTGCTTCTGACTCCTGGGCGGCCTGTTCCGCGTAACCCGCCACGCTGACCGCAGTGGTGCTCATTTGGTGCATGGCGCTGACCACGCTCTCCAGTTCTATGCTCTGCTCATCCAGACTGGTGCGCATGGTGTCGGCCGTCTGCTTCATGCCCTGTGCCTGCTGGTGTACCTGCTGGCCTATCAGTTTGCTGCCCTGCACCATGCCGCGCAGCTTGCCGAGAAAGGCATTGAGATGTCCTGCCAGCTCGATCAGCTCCTGGTGGGTGTCGATCTGCATCTGCTGGGTCAAATCTCCCTCGTTGCTGGAGAGGTGGGAGACATGGCGACTGATGAGCGACAAGGGGGCCGTGATGGTCTGGATGAACCAGATGAGCAGGCCCAGTGCCAGCAGGGTGATGAGGGTCACTGTGATCAGCTGCTGGCGCTGCGCCGCCTGCATCAGATCCCCCAGCTGAGTGCTGATGGTGTTGGCCTGACTCAGTGCCAGCGCCTTGGGTACCTTGATCAGCAGCCACCACTGGGTATCGGCCGCCTCGATCCGCACAGGTTGTTGCAGGATGAAGTCGGTATCGGTATCCAGGGTTTGTCCTGTGGGGGCGCTCAGCCCGACCTCCGTCAGCGGACGGCCCAGCTTGTCGGCATGGCGGTTGCTGCCGACGATGAGACCCATCTTGCTGACCAGGGTCACGTCGGCCTGATTGTCATACAGGCTTTTACCCAGGCTTTCTGCCAATTGCTGGAAAATGGGCAAGTTCATGTCGACACCGGTTATGCCAACGAACTTGCCCTCCTTGAGGATGGGCACCGTCAGGCTGGTCATCAGCATCTGGTTGCCCGGGCTTATCTCGTAGAGGTAGGGTTCCATCAGGCAGGGGCGACGAGTATCCCGGCCGCACAGGTACCATTCGCTGTTGCGAATACCGAATTCGTTGACCGAGGTGTCATACTTGGCCTCGCTGGCGGCAGCGTCCACTTGCTGTTGCGAGACCTGGCCACCCTGGTCCCGGACGAAGTAGATCTCCAGACTGCCCTTGTCGGGCACTGAGTGGGATGCGCCGGACTGCCAGCTGGCATCCTGGCCATCATAGCCATCGGCTTCAAACTGGGCATAAATGGAGCTGATCCCGCTCGCCTGCTGCAAGCGGCTGCCCAGCAGGGTTTCAACCTGGGGACGGGAGAGGGCGCGATCAGGCTGAGCCATGCTGCCCTCGAGCTGGGCGGCGATCCCCAGCGGCACCTGATAGGACTGTTGCAACAAGGCCCCTATTTGTACTGCGTAACGCTCGGCCTGGAACTGCAGAGTGCGAGAGACCTCCTGTTCCAGCGCACTGCGGGTCTGGGCCATGATGTCGCTGCGCAGGGATTGCAAGGAGGACGATTGCATCAGTGTCATGGCCAGTCCACTGGACAGAAAGAGGCCCATGGTGAGCAACAGCAGCTTGGTTTTGAGAGAGCGTTGTTTCATTCGACAACTCCTTTTGGCAAGAATGACAACGAATTACTTGAGTATATTCGGACACTTGCGTATCACCGGATTTGTTGATGGGTTTGTGGCCGGCTTCTGGTTATAATTTTTGCCTTTCCGAGCCTTGATGGAACAGTCGCAATGAGCAATGCACTGAGCAATATCCCTCCGGTGGTCGAGATGGACTACCCGTTCCCGGTCAAACCGGCCCCGCTGACCGCCGAGCAGAAAACGACCCTGATCGCAGACATCAAGGCACTGCTGAAAGAGCGTCAGGCCGTGCTGGTTGCCCACTACTACACGGATCCCGAGATCCAGGCGCTGGCCGAGGCCAGTGGCGGTTTCGTCGGTGACTCTCTCGAGATGGCCCGCTTTGGTCGGGATCATGCCGCGCAGACCCTGATCGTCGCCGGGGTGCGCTTCATGGGGGAGACCTCCAAGATCCTGAGCCCTCACAAGCGGGTACTGATGCCGACCCTGGAAGCCGAGTGTTCCCTCGATCTGGGCTGTCCCATCGATAAATTCTCGGCCTTCTGCGATGCCCACCCCGACCACATAGTGGTGGTCTATGCCAATACCTCGGCTGCGGTGAAGGCACGGGCGGACTGGGTGGTGACCTCCAGCATTGCGCTTGAGATAGTCGAACACCTCGACAGCCAGGGCCACAAGATCATCTGGGGCCCGGACAGGCACCTCGGTGCCTATATCGAGAAGAAGACGGGGGCCCAGATGCTGCGCTGGCAGGGCCACTGCATCGTCCATGACGAATTCAAGGCCAAGGCCCTGCGCGAGCTCAAGGAGCAGAACCCGGATGCGGCCGTGCTGGTGCACCCGGAATCTCCGGCTTCCGTCATCGAGCTGGCCGATGCGGTGGGCTCCACCAGTCAGCTGATCAAGGCGGCCAAAGAGCTGCCTCAGCAGAAGCTGATAGTGGCGACCGATCGCGGCATCTTCTACAAGATGCAGCAGGCTTGTCCGGACAAGGAGATGGTCGAGGCGCCGACCGGTGGCGATGGTGCCACCTGCCGTAGCTGCGCCCACTGTCCCTGGATGGCGATGAACGGCCTGGTGGCGATCAAGGAGGCGTTGACCGATGGCGCCGAGCGTCACGAGATCCTGGTGGATGAAGCCCTGCGGGTGAAGGCACTGATCCCGCTGGATCGCATGCTGGACTTCGCTGCGGAACTCAAGCTAAAGACTCAGGGTAACGCCTGAGTGCGCGAAGAGTTGAATAGAAAGGCTGAATAGAAGAGGGCACCCGTTGGGGTGCCCTCTTTCGTTATGGGGTTCGCGAAGACGAAGATCAGATGATCACGGTAGAGAGGCTGTGCTCCTCATCCGGTGCGATAACGACGCCAGCCTCGGCCGTGATGGCCGCTTCGACGCAGAGCATGGTGCGGTAACCATCGTTGCTCATGTCCGCCATGGCTGTGGCCCCTTCCAGCCAGGGGGTCCAGACCACGACGCTGTCGTTGTTACCGCTCACTACTTTAGTGGTGCGATCGCCGTCCTTGACCATCACCATGGCCTCGGCTTGGTGGTAGACCCGATCAATGGCAGCTGTGAGCGTCAGAGCGCCCTGCTGCTGCCCATCCTGACCGGTCAGCTTGTCGGCATAAGGCTCACCCAGCCCGGTCACGCTGACAGCCTCTGGGGCGCTTATCTGCAGATAGGTGTGCAAGGCGGCATTATAGGCGACGGGGGCTTTACCCGTATTGCGGGTAGTCAGCACCAGCGAGAGTTCCTTGCCTATCAGCACGTCCAGTTCCAGCTCGAAAGGGTGCGGCCAGAGGGCACGGGTTGACTCATTGTCACGCAGAGAGAGATGTACCAGGGTGCCATCACCGTGATCGGAGACGCCGTCCAGGGTCCAGAGGGTAGTGCGGGCAAAGCCATGGGAAGGTTTGCCACTGCCAACGCGGGCTGGCGCCGGGCCAAACCAGGGCCAGCAGACGGGGATACCGCCGCGGATGGGCTTGCTGCCATCCAGCACTGCCTTGTCGCTGAGCCAGATCGAGGCGGGTTCGCCGTGACGCTGGTAGCGCAATACATGGGCGCCAAACAGGCTGATCTCGGCCTTGGCATCGCCATTGTCGATGGTGAGCAGGGGTTGGCCAGCCGCGTTGTGGCTGAGGGTACAGTGGGCAGTCAGAGAGCGTATCGGTTGCATGAGGACTCCTGTGCTCGCGCACATTCATGAAGAGAGGGTCGGAAAATCCAGGGGCCGAAATACAAAAAGGCGGCCAATGGCCGCCTTTTTCAAGCTACTTGATTGCGCATCCCAAATTACTTGGAGATGTGAGCGATCAGGTCCAGAACTTTGCTGGAGTAGCCCATTTCGTTGTCGTACCAGGATACAACTTTAACGAATTTGTCGTTCAGTGCGATACCAGCCTTGGCATCGAACACGGAAGTTTGACGCTCACCCAGGAAGTCAGTGGAGACCACTTGATCTTCGGTGTAGCCCAGCACACCCTTCATGGAGCCTTCAGAGGCTGCTTTCATGGCTGCACAGATTTCGGCGTAGGTAGCGGCTTTCTTCAGGTTGACGGTCAGGTCAACAACGGACACGTCCGGAGTCGGTACGCGGAAGGCCATGCCGGTCAGCTTGCCGTTCAGTTCCGGGATAACAACGCCAACAGCTTTGGCAGCACCGGTAGAGGACGGGATGATGTTCTGAGCCGCACCGCGGCCACCGCGCCAGTCTTTGGCAGACGGACCATCAACGGTCTTCTGGGTAGCAGTGGTAGCGTGGACAGTGGTCATCAGGCCGGATTCGATACCGAAGGTATCGTTCAGAACCTTGGCGATCGGAGCCAGGCAGTTGGTGGTGCAGGAAGCGTTGGAAACGATGTCCTGGCCAGCGTAGGTAGCGTCGTTGACACCCATGACGAACATAGGAGTGGCGTCTTTGGACGGGCCAGTCAGAACGACTTTCTTGGCGCCGGCAGCGATGTGCTTGCGAGCAGTTGCGTCGTCCAAGAACAGACCGGTGGCTTCGGCAACAACGTCAACACCAATGGCATCCCATTTCAGGTTGGCCGGGTCACGCTCAGCGGTAACACGTACGGTTTTGCCGTTAACAACCAGGTTGCCGTCTTTAACTTCAACGGTACCGTTGAAACGACCGTGAGTTGAATCGTACTTCAGCATGTAAGCCATGTAGTCAACGTCGATCAGGTCGTTGATGCCAACCACTTCGATGTCAGCACGCTCAGCGGCCAGACGGAACACGAAACGACCGATGCGGCCAAAACCGTTAATACCTACTTTGATAGTCATATTTGGTTACCTAACTGTTCAGTAGTCAAAGAAAATTCCGTTTGTAAATTTACTAGAACTCCCCTGTGAGTCAACCAACAATCTGTCTGAAATTGCGCTATATCATGAAAAACTGTGAAATTTATTTTCTGTTTATGTAACTGACTACCAGTTTTTGTCGAAATAACTATCTATTGGTCAGCGTCACAGAGATCAACAATAGTGCCTGCTCTGTCACACAACCAGCCCGGCAGATGTGTAAAAATGTGCGCGGTTTAGCATGGCCACAGAGCCACTGTTCAAGTACCACCCATAAAAATTAATCAAAATAGTATAGATAGAATCCACAGCGGGAATTCTCAAACTATGACCACCCTGATTGAACAGCTGGCTGCCGCCAAAGGTATCGCCAGCGAGTATGTTGATGCCTGGGGCCACCCGGCCCAGGTATCCGAAGAGAGCAAGTCTGCCATGCTGGGCGCCATGGGTTACCGCGTCGATGACGAGGCCGCCCTGACCGAGCAGTTGGAAGAGGAGCACCGTCAGCATTGGCTGCGCGCGCTGGATCCCGTCATGGTGGTCCGCAGCGGTGAGCCCATCACCCTTGAAGTCCGTCTGCCCATCGATTTCGTCAATGACGCCCTTACCTGGCAGCTTGCGCTGGAGCAGGGGACTGTGTTGTCCGGCCAAATCACCCCAATTGAGGGTGAGCTGGTTGGCGTGGCTGAATTCGAAGAGATGGAGTGCCAGGCCTACCAGGTCACGCTGGATGTACAGCCAGCGCTTGGCTATCACCAGCTGACCTTGCTGGAGGAGGGCAACGATGAGCCACTTGCCAGCATGCGTCTCATCGTCGCGCCCAAGGCGTGCTACAAGCAGGCTCCGATCGCCGAAGGCCGCAAGGTGTGGGGCCCTAGCGTGCAGCTCTACTGTCTGCGCAGCCGCCACAACTGGGGCATAGGCGATTTCAGCGATCTCGGCCAGTTGGTCGAGAAAGCGGCCGCCTGGGGCGCCCACTTCGTGGGTCTGAATCCCATTCATGCCCTCTATCCGGCCAACCCCGAGAGTGCCAGCCCTTACAGCCCATCTTCCCGTCGCTGGCTCAATGTGGCCTATATCAACGTGGAAGCCGTGCCCGAGTTTCTGGCCAACGATCGCCTCAAGGCCGAAGTGGCCAATCCGGCTTTTCAGCAGCACCTGAACGAGCTGCGTGCCAAGAGCAACGTGGATTACACCGGCGTTATCCAGACCAAGATCGGCATGCTGCGTCAGGTGTTTGATGAAGCCAGCTTCAGTGCCGAGCGTCAGGCTGATTTCGATGCATTCGTGGCGGCCGGTGGTGACAGCCTGCAACAGCAGGCGGCGTTTGATGCCCTGCAGGCCCACTTCTATGCCAAGGGCGAAAATGCCTGGGGCTGGCCGGTATGGCCGGAAGAGTTGCGGGATTACCACAACCCCGAGGTGGCTGCCTGGATGGCCGCGCACAGCCAGGATGTGAACTTCTATCTCTACTTGCAGTTCCTGGCCGACGAGCAGCTGGCGCAAGCCGATGCTCGCGCCAAGGCCGCTGGCATGGTGATGGGGATCTATCGGGATCTGGCGGTCGGCGTCTCCGAAGGCTCCACCGAGATCTGGGCCAACCGGGATCTCTACTGCCCGAAAGCCTCGGTCGGTGCACCGCCTGACATTCTGGGCCCGCTTGGTCAGAACTGGGGCCTGCCCCCCATGAACCCGAACCAGCTGTTTGAAGCGGCCTATCAGCCCATGGTGGATCTGTTCCGCGCCAACATGCGCTCCTGCGGCGCGCTGCGCATCGACCACGTGATGGCCTTGCTGCGCCTGTGGTGGGTGCCGCCCGGAGAGTCTGCCGCCAAGGGGGCCTACATCTATTATCCGGTCAACGATCTGCTGGGTATCCTGGCGCTCGAATCCCACCGCAATCAGTGCCTGCTGATCGGCGAGGATCTGGGGACTGTACCGGAAGGCATAGACGTCACGCTCAAAGAGAACGGAGTTCACTCCTACAAGGTGTTCTTCTTCGAGCGATCCAAGGCCGATGGCGGTTTCATCTCTCCCGCTCACTACACCGAGCAGGCGATGTCGGCCCTGACCACCCACGACATGCCGACCCTGAAGGGCTTCTGGCATTGCGATGATCTGGCGCTGGGTCGCGAGTTGGGATTGTATCCGGATGAAGACGTTCTCAAGACACTGTATGCTGATCGCCACCAGGCCAAGCAGCGGATCCTCGACAGCCTGCATGCCCATGGGGTCATCTCTGACGACATCAGTCATGACGTGAACTGGGTCGGCATGAATACCGAGCTCAACCATGGTCTGCAACTGCATATGTCCCGCGGCAGCTGTGCACTGTTCAGCACCCAGCTGGAAGACTGGCTGGAGATGGACAAGCCGGTCAACGTGCCGGGCACCAGTTACGAATACCCCAACTGGCGTCGCAAGCTGTCCACCGATCTGGAGGATATTTTTGCCAATGAAGCGCTCAAGGCGCTGGCAGGCAAGATGAGCCAGGCCCGTGATGAGGCCAGTCGTTGAGCCACTGCCGACAAAACGTGACTCACTTACATCCGCTTCGGCCCTGGCCGGAGCGGATGCTCAGCTATGAAAGGAAATCTCGATGCTCGTTGAACGTTTGGTTGCTGCCCGCTGTGCCGATCCCTTCTCTCATTTAGGCCTGCAGGCCAATCCGGATGGGCCTGGCCTCAAACTGACCGCCTGGTTGCCGGATGCCCTTGAGGTGCGCGTCAAGGATCTCAAGTCGGGCAAAGTCGTTGCCACCCTGGCACCCACCGATGAATCGGGCCTTTTTGAAACTGTTTTCACCCGCCGTAAAAATCCCTTTCCCTATCAGCTGCTCGCCAGCTACCCCGATGCCAGTACCGAATTTGTCGACCCCTATCAGTTTCAGGATGCGGGTTGGGCCGGTCTGGCAGAACTGACCTCACAGCCGGAAAACATCTACCACACCCTGGGTGCGCAACTGCGCAGCGTGGAGCATCTTGGCGTGCAGGTGGAAGGGGTGCGTTTTGCCGTCTATGCGCCGAGCGCCACCGCCGTGAGCCTGATCGGTGATTTCAACTTCTGGGACGGCCGTCGTCACCCCATGCAGCGCAGCCAGTGCGGTCACTGGGTGTTGTTCGTGCCGGGCCTCAAGGCCGGGGATCGCTACAAGTTTGAACTCAAGGATCCTGCCGGTCATCGTCTGCCTCACAAGAGCGACCCTGTCGGTTTCTACTGTGAACAGTATCCGTCGTTCGCCTCAGTGGTGTATGACCACGATCAATACCAGTGGCAAGATGCAGCCTGGATTGCCAGCCAGCACAATGACAAGCGGGATCAGCCCCTCTCCATCTATGAACTGCATGTCGGCTCCTGGAAGCGTCATCCCAACGGCGACAGCCTGAGCTGGCGCGAGCTGGCGGTGGATCTGGTGGCCTACATCAAGGAGATGGAGTACACCCATATCGAGTTGCTGCCGGTCTCCGAGCATCCGTTCAGCGGTTCCTGGGGCTATCAGCCGGTGGGCATGTTCTCTCCCACCAGCCGTTACGGCAGTGCCGATGACTTCAAATATTTCGTGGATCAGTGCCACCAGGCCGGCATAGGCGTCATTCTGGACTGGGTACCGGCTCACTTCCCGTCCGATGCCCACGGTCTGGCCCGTTTCGACGGCACGCCGCTCTATGAGTACGAAGATCCGCGCCGTGGCTGGCACCCGGACTGGAACTCCTACATTTACGACTTTGGCCGCAATACGGTGCGCCAGTTCCTGGTGGCGAGTGCCCTGTTCTGGCTCGACAAGTTCCACATCGACGGCCTGCGGGTGGATGCGGTCGCCTCCATGCTCTATCTGGATTACTCGCGCAATGCCGGCGAGTGGGTGCCGAACGTCGACGGTGGCAACCACAACTACGAGGCGATAAGCCTCTTGAAGTGGACCAATGAAGAGGTGTACGGCAAGTATCCCCACGCCATGACCATAGCCGAGGAGTCCACCGCCTTTGCCGGCGTGTCTCGTCCCACTTTTCTCGGTGGCCTCGGTTTTGGCTTCAAGTGGAATATGGGCTGGATGCACGACACCCTCACCTACATGCAGAAAGAGCCTATTCACCGCCGCTATCACCACAACGACATGACTTTCTCCATGGTTTATCACTATGACGAGAACTTCATCCTGTCGCTCTCCCACGACGAGGTGGTGCACGGCAAGCACTCCATGCTCTACAAGATGCCCGGCGACGAGTGGCAGCAGTCGGCCAACTTGCGCGCCTACATGGGCTTCATGTATGCCCACCCGGGCAAGAAGCTCAACTTCATGGGCACCGAGATCGCCCAGAGCAACGAGTGGAACCACGATGCCCAGCTGCCCTGGCACCTGCTGCAGTATCCCAAGCACGGCGGTCAGCAGCGCCTGATCCGCGATCTCAACCACCTCTACCGTCATGAAGCTGCCTTGTATCAGGCCGATTATGATCAGACCGGTTTCCGCTGGCTGGATCACAACGACGCCGACAACAGTGTCTTTGCCTGGCTGCGGGCCGACAAGCAGGGGGCCCACCCGATCATGGTGGCCTGCAACTTCACGCCGGTACCGCGCATCGCCTATCGACTCGGGGTGCCTGCCACCGGCAATTACTGCGTGGTGCTTAACACGGATAGCGAGCATTACTGGGGCAGCAACTATGATGTGGGTCTGGTCTTCGTCGCCGAGCCAACCCCCTGGCAGGGACTGGGGCACAGCATAGTGCTGGATCTGCCGCCGCTCGCGACCTTGTTCATCAAACAGGAGTCTTGATGTTTGCAATGGAAAAGGGGCAGGACCACCCGCTGGGGGTCCTGCTCGATGAGACAGGTTGTCACTTCTGCGTCTGGGCCCCCCAATCGGACATGGTAGAGCTCTGCCTGTTCGACGAGCAGGAGCAGGAGCTGGTCCGGCTGGCATTGCCCGGCCGGCGCGGCCAATATCGCTTCGGCTATGTGCGCGGCGTCAAGGCCGGTCAGCGTTACGGTTATCGGGTACATGGTGCGCCCCAGGAAGGGATGCTGTTTGATCCGCAAAAGCTGCTGATCGACCCCTATGCCAGGGCGCTAAGCCGGGCGACCCATTGGGATGACAAACTGTATGAGGGCGACAGCGCCGCCATGGTGGCCAAGTCAGTGGTGGTGGATGACACCTTCGACTGGCAGGGGGTCGGCAAGCCGGGCATAGAGCCTGCGCGTACCGTCATCTACGAAACCCACGTCAAGGGGTTCACCCGCCAGCATCAGGGGGTACCGAGCGAACTGCGCGGCACCTACCTTGGCATCTGCCATCCGGTGATCATCGAGCACTTGAAGTCCCTCGGCGTTACCTCTGTGCAGCTGATGCCGGTGGCGGCCTTCATGTCCGAGCCCAGGCTCGAGCAGCTGGGGCTCACCAACTACTGGGGCTACAACCCCATCGCTTTCTTTGCCCCCGAGCCGCGCTACAGCGCGGGGGAGGCGGTGACTGAGTTCAAGACCATGGTGCGCGAGCTGCACAGGGCCGGGCTCGAAGTGATACTGGACGTGGTCTACAACCACACAGCCGAATCCGGTTTCGATGGCCCCACGTTGTCATTCAAGGGCTTTGACAATGCGGGCTACTATGCCTTCGAAGCGGGGGCTCACGGCCCCGACTACAGTCGCCATGCCAACGTCACCGGCTGCGGCAACAGCGTCAATCTGGATCACCCCAACAGCCTGCGGCTGGTGCTGGATGCCCTGCGTTACTGGGTCACGGAGATGCAGGTGGATGGTTTTCGCTTCGACCTTGCTGTCACCCTGGCGCGGGAGGCGGGGGAGTTCGATCCCATGGGGGCCTTCTTCAAGGCCATGATGGCGGATCCCGTGCTGGCGCGGGTCAAGCTCATCGCCGAGCCCTGGGACATAGGGCCGTTCGGCTATCGCCTCGGCCAGTTCCCGAGCCAGTGGCTGGAGATCAACGACCGTTACCGCGACACTGTGCGCGCCTTCTGGCGCGGCGATGCCGGCAAGATGGGGGATTTTGCCACCCGGCTGGTGGGCTCGCGGGATCTCTTCCCGAAGAACTGGCGCGCTCCCCATACCAGCGTCAACTACCTCTGCTATCACGACGGTTTCACCCTGGAGGATCTGGTTTCCTACAACCAGCGCCACAACCAGGCCAATGGCGAGGACAACCGGGATGGCCACGGCAACAACCTCTCCAGCAACCATGGGGTCGAGGGGCCGACCCTGGATCCCCGTGTCAACAACCTGCGTCAGCAGCAGAAGCGCAACCTGATTGCCACCCTGCTGCTCTCCCAGGGCACGCCGCACTTCCTAGCCGGGGACGAGATGGGCCGCAGCCAGCTGGGCAACAACAACGCCTATTGCCAGGACAACCAGATCAGCTGGGTCAACTGGCAGTGGCGGCCGGAGGATGAGCGGCTGCTCGCCTTCACCCAGCAGATGATGGCCTTGCGGGCGGAGTCCTCCGTTTTCGCCAACCTGCAACTGAGTGATGACAGCTGGAACGGGGCACCCACCAGCTGCCATCAGGTCAACTGGTATCACCCGGACGGCCATCAGCTGACGGATCAGGATTGGCACGCCCCCATGGGACAGGCATTTGCCATGGACATCGGCATGCAGCAGTGCGAAGGGGAGCGCTGGTATGTGCTGTTCAACGCCAGCGACTACGATATCCAGTTCCGTCTGCCGCCACCGGGGGAGGGGCTGGAGTGGATCCAGACCATAGACACTGCCACCAATGACGGCCTGCCCTTCCTGCCCGATGACATCAAGCGGCAGGTGGCGGTTGGCCGAGCCCACTCCCTCAAGTTGCTGGAGCGGGTTTCATTGCCGGCGGTTGCCTTGGCCAAAGAGGAGGTCGCCGTTACACCGGATGTTGCCACCGTGTTGCCAACGGGATCACAGTTCCCGCTGGCGGGGTAGAGCAAAGCGGCCTGACTGGGTATGCTGGGCGCCGTGATTAATGGCAAGGAGTCGGTATGAGCAACAACAATCCCGAGCAGTGGCGCAACAAGCTGAGTTCGGAACAGTTTCGCGTCTGCTGGGAGAAAGGCACCGAGCAGCCCTACAGCGGTGCCTTGCTCCACAACCGCAAGAGTGGTGACTATCTCTGCGTCTGCTGCAAGAGCGTGCTGTTTCACTCGGATGCCAAGTTTGACTCCGGCTGTGGCTGGCCCTCGTTCGATCGAGCCATCGAAGGCACAGTGACCTACACAGAAGACAGCAGCCACGGCATGAAGCGGGTGGAGATCACCTGCAGCCAGTGCGGCTCCCATCTGGGTCACGTCTTCCCCGACGGACCGACCGAGACAGGCCAGCGTTACTGCGTCAACAGCCTGAGTCTGGATTTCGACCCGGACGCCTGACGGGCTCACCCACTGATATGAAAAACGGCGCCTCTGTTAACAGAGGCGCCGTTTTTTTGTGTCCTTACCACCGCCGCATTGCCGGAGGCCTGTCTGGGCCAGACCTGTGGTTATCCGGATCCGGCATTCGGTAGCGGGCACCACGAGCCCACAGGTTGGTTCATGTGATGCCATCAGGCCAGTTTGAAGGCCTGAATATGGGTATCCAGGGTCTGGCTGTGATGTTCCACCAGCTCGGAGGCTTCCTGCAGCTCCCGCAGTACCACCACTGAACCTTCCACGACTTGTTTTACCTGCTCCAGATTGCCGCTCATCTCCTCGGCTACCGAGCTCTGTTGCTCGGAGGCGGCCGCGATCTGGCGATTCATGTCCGCCACACCTTGTACCCGCTGCACTATGGTGGCGAGCTGATCGCCGGCCTGGGTCACCTGCTCCACCCCCTTGTCGGCCTGTTGCACGCTCTGGGCCATCAACTCGGCAGCCTGATGGGCATTGCCCTGCAACTGCTCGATCATCTTCTGGATCTCGACGGTGGCGGCCTGGGCCCGGTTGGCCAGCTCGCGCACCTCGGAGGCGACCACGGCAAAGCCGCGACCCGCTTCGCCGGCACGGGCGGCCTCGATGGCGGCGTTGAGGGCCAACAGGTTGGTCTGCTCCGAAATGCTGCGAATGGTATCCACCACTGAGCCTATCTGCTCGACCCCCTGTTCCACCTGATTGACCACGTTGGAGGAGCGCTGGATGTTGCCGGAGAGGGTATCTATGGTGTTGACGGTCGCCGCCACGCAGCGGCTGCCCTCTTCGGCCAGCAGGCTGGTTTCGGCGGTGGCATGGGAAGCTTGTTCCGCATGGGCGGCCACCTCGCGGATGGCACCCACCATCTGGCTCATGGCGCTGGCCAGTTGTTCTATCTGGGTGAACTCTTCGTTGATGGCCTCGTTGGCCTCTTCCATGCAAAGGGTGACCTGGGAGGCGATGTCATTGAGCTCCTTGCAGGCGACGCGCTGGGTGCCGAACACCTCCTTGAGATTCTCCTGTGAGTGGGCCACGGCCTTGGCGATGTCGCCGAACTCATCACGAGACTTGAGCAGCACCTTGTGGCTCAAATCCTTGCGGGCGAAACGCTCAAGCAGGCCCACCAGATAGTGCACCTGCTTGACCATGAGGCGGGAGCCGGTCAGCAACAACACGACGAAGACGATCCCCATCACGGCGGTTTCCATCACGCCGCTCCAGAGCAGGCGAGCGGCAATGGCATTGGCCTTGTCGGCGTCGATGCCCTCACTCAGCAGTGTGGTTTCCAGATTGCTGGCATCGAACCAGAGCTTGGCCAGCAGCAGCACAGTACTGAACACCATGAGCAGTACCACTTTGGGTACCAGCCGGATATTGCTCATTCGCCTCTCCAGCGGGTTTAACTGCATAATTTTTCTCCTTTTAATGACCGGTTTTCCTTTGCCCTCAGGACTATCGGCATTATCTTCCTTTTTATTAATTCGCACCGTGCCTAAAGTAGGAAAATGTATGCGACATCACTCTTCTGGCCTGAGATCCATGGATCTGCTCATGGCCCTGCTCTCCATCGTCTCAGTGGTACTGGTGGGATTCCGCTGGCTGGGGGCTCGCCACTTCACTCCCGAGACGCTCTCCCTCTTTTATGATCTGGACAGTTTGATCTGCTACGTCTTCCTCGCCCATTTCACCTATGGCTGGTTCCGAGCCAGTGACAAGCGAGCCTTCTTCAAGGCGAACTGGTTCTATCTGCCGGGCAGTCTGCCCATGGTGGAGCAGTTGCGCTGGGCCAGGTTGATCCAGCTCTATCGGGTGATCCAGCTGCTGCGCAGCAACCCTGACCTGCTCGCCATAGTGCGCAGGGGGCGAAACGAGAGCCGTCTGGCCGGGATACTGCTGATCTTTTTCCTGCAAATCGGGGTGGGTACGGCACTCATCTACTGGGTCGAGGGAGACAGACCCGGCAGCCAGATCCACAACGCCTATGACGCCTTTTGGTGGACCCTGGTGACGCTCTCTACCATCGGTTACGGCGACATAGTGCCGCAAACCGAGGAGGGGCGTTTCGTCGCCAGCCTGATGATCATCTTCGGGGTCGGTCTGTTCAGCGCCCTGAGCGGCTTCATGGCCAGCCTGTTCCTGCAACACGGGCGGGGTGACAACGAACTGGAAAAGTGGCGCCATCAACAGAGTGCGCAGCAGGATCTGCTGCTTCAGGAGCTGCGTGCCCTGCGCGAAGAGGTGAAGGCACTGAAACAGAAATAGCCTGCGACGTCCGGAATGGTCGCGTGAGTGAGGGGCAAGTTGCGAGTCAGCTCTCAGCTCGGGGGGAAGCGCTTTTCTTTGCTTGTCCTTTGACCCGCTGGCGGCTTAACATTCGGCCTGTCACCTAACCAAAAGAAGAGAACCGATCGACCATGCGCGCCCTTCTCGGGATCCTTATCTGCTTGTGTGCCCAACAGGCACTGGCCGACACCCGTTATGTCTCAGACAACATCTTTACCTTCATCCACAATGGTCCAGGTACCCAGTTCCGGATCCTCGGCAGCGTCAAGGCGGGTGAACCGCTGGAAGTAAAGGCGGTGAACAACGAAGCCGGTTTCACCCAGGTGGTGGACGGTCGTGGCCGTGAAGGCTGGATCAAGAACGCCGAGCTGCAGGGCGAGATCAGCCTGCGCGAGCGTCTGCCCCAGGTCCAGCAAGAGCTGGAAGATCTCAAGGCTCGCCTGCAGAACCTCAACGGTGACAATGAAAAACGCTTCACCGAGAAGGATGGCAAGATCGCCGAGCAGAGCAAGGAGATCGACAGCCTGAAGGCCCAGCTTGCCAGCCAGAGCGAGGAGATGGGTAACCTCAAGGAGCAGAACGAGGCCCTGACCCGCAGCTATGACAACCAGGAGCACGACATGCAGATGGACTGGTTCATCCGCGGTGGTGCCATGGTGGGCGGCGGTATCCTGCTTGGTATCCTGCTCCCCATGCTGCCCCGTCGTCGCAGCCGCGGCGAGCGCTGGATGAACTGAGCGGCATCTTGCCATCAGCATGGTGAATACAGGACAAACGGACCGTTTCTGTCGGTCGGATGAAGAGGGGTCGCAATAGCGGCCCCTCTTTTTTGCCTCGCATAAAATTGTATACAAAATAAGGCGATAAACTTGTCTGTCTCGCCGTCTCCTGGTCTGAATACAGGCTAAATTTGCCAGTCAGCGATTTTTTGTTAATAGCAGGCAACAATTTCATTTCATCTATGGGTGGAGATTGTATACATTATCGGCGTTTCGGCGGCACGACCGCCTTCGTCAATATAGCCTGCGGGCGTACAGGAAGACCCCCTATGTTCAAAGCTACTCAAGTGCTTGCTGCTGACTACATTCCCTCCGATCTGGCCGCTTTGCGCGAAGCCATCACCCAGAATTACGTGGTGGATGAAAACGCCTATCTGGCGGAGCTTTCCGCCATGTTGCCGGGGGATGGGGCCTCGCTGGAGCAGGTAACCCAGCGCGCCCGCGCCCTGGTCACCAAGGTGCGCAAGGAGAGTGGCTCGGGAGATGGCATCGATGCCTTCTTGCAGGAGTACAGCCTGGATACCCAGGAGGGGATCATACTGATGTGCCTGGCAGAGGCCCTGCTGCGCATCCCCGATGCAGAGACCGCCGACGCCCTCATCAAGGACAAGCTCTCCGGCGCCAACTGGTCCTCCCATTTTCGCAAGAGCGACTCCACCCTGGTCAATGCCTCCACCTGGGGCCTGATGCTGACCGGCAAGATCATCAAGCTGGACAAGAAGCTGGACGGCAATCCGGCCAACATGCTGGGGCGCATGGTCAACAAGCTCGGCGAGCCGGTGGTGCGCTCCGCCATGTATGCCGCCATGAAGATAATGGGCAAGCAGTTCGTGCTGGGGCGCGACATGAAAGAGGCCCTCAAGGCGAGCCGCAAGTCCCGGGAGAAGGGTTACACCCACACCTATGACATGTTGGGGGAGTCCGCCCTGACCCTGGCTGATGCGGACAAGTATTTCGGCGACTACCAGCGCGCCATCGAGGCGGTCGGCAATGAGCGCATCAGCGACGGCGGCCCGGCGCCGTCCATTTCCATCAAGCTGTCGGCCCTGCATCCGCGCTATGACGTGGCGAACCGCGAGCGGGTGCTCGGCGAAATGAGCGAGCGGCTGGTGGGTCTGGTGCGCCTGGCCCGCGACAAGGACGTGGCCATCAGCATCGATGCCGAGGAGATGGACCGCCTCGAGCTGTCACTGGATCTCTTCGAGCAGCTCTACCGCTCTGACGCCAATCGTGGCTGGGGCAAGCTCGGCATGGTAGTGCAGGCTTATTCCAAGCGCGCTCTGCCGGTGCTCTGCTGGCTGACGGCGCTGGCCCGGGAGCAGGGGGACCTGATCCCGGTGCGGCTGGTGAAGGGGGCCTACTGGGACAGCGAGCTGAAATATGCCCAGCAGGCTGGCCTGCCCGGCTACCCGCTCTTTACCCGCAAGGCGGGTACCGACATCTCCTATCTGGCCTGCGCCCGCTATCTACTGAGCGAGCCGACCCGTGGTTTCATCTCTCCCCAGTTTGCGACCCACAACGCCAATACCGTGGTCTGCATTCTGGAAATGGCCGGTGATCGCCAGTTTGAGTTCCAGCGCCTGCACGGCATGGGGGAGGAGTTGCACAATGCCGTGCTGAACGACCATCCCGGCCTGCACTGCCGCATCTATGCCCCGGTCGGTGCCCACAAGGATCTGCTGCCCTATCTGGTACGTCGCCTGCTGGAAAACGGGGCCAACACCTCCTTCGTTCACAAGCTGGTGGACCCGAACACCCCGGTGGATTCACTGGCCGAACACCCGCTGCGCACCCTCAAGCGCTACACCAGTCTGGCCAACGATCGCATTCCACAGCCGGTGAATCTGTTCAGCGACCGCAAGAACTCCAGCGGCGTCAACATGAATATCGTCTCCATCCAGCGTCCCTTCTTCGCCCGTTTGAAAGAGCTGGAGAGCAAGCAGTGGCTGGCGGGCCCCATCGTTGATGGCGAAACCCTCAAGCGCAGCGAAGCCCGCACAGTGCTGAGTCCGCAGGATGTGAGCCAGCTGGTGGGCAAGATCCACTGGGCCGACGCACAGGCGGTAGAGCAGGCGCTGGTCTCGGCTCATGCCGCCTTCCCGCGCTGGCGCGAGACGCCGGTAAGCGTGCGTGCCGCTGCGCTGGAGAAGCTGGCAGATCTGCTGGAAGCCAACCGCGAGCAGTTCATCTCGCTCTGTACTCGCGAGGCGGGCAAGCTGCTGCAGGATGGGATCGACGAGGTACGCGAGGCGGTGGACTTCTGCCGTTACTACGCGCTGCAGGCCCGTGGTTTGATGGGACAGGCGACCCTGCTGCCCGGCTACACCGGCGAGCAGAACGAGCTGTTCCTGCAGGGCCGGGGGGTCTTCGTCTGCATCAGCCCGTGGAACTTCCCGCTGGCCATTTTCCTTGGGCAAGTCGCGGCGGCACTGGCCACCGGCAATACTGTCATCGCCAAACCGGCGGAGCAGACCGGCCTCATCGCCCATCTGGCGGTGACCCTGGCTCATCAGGCGGGCATCCCGGGTGATGTGCTGCAACTGCTGCCGGGCGATGGCGCCACAGTGGGGGCCAAGCTAACGGCGGATGCCCGCATTGGCGGCGTCTGTTTCACCGGCTCCACCGAGACCGCCAAGCTCATCAACCTGACACTGGCCCAGCGTGATGGCGCCATACTGCCGCTCATCGCCGAGACAGGCGGCCAGAACGCCATGATAGTCGACTCCACCGCTCTGCCGGAGCAGGTGGTGCGCGACGTGGTGAGCGCCGCCTTCCAGAGTGCCGGTCAGCGTTGCTCAGCCTTGCGGGTACTCTACCTGCAGGAGGAGATAGCGCCGCGGGTGCTGGAGATCCTGACCGGCGCCCTGCAGGAGCTGAAAGTGGGCAATCCGGCCGAGCACAACACGGACGTGGGGCCCGTCATCGACGCCGAGGCCAAGGCCGGGCTGGATGCGCACCTGGCGCACATGATCCCGCGCTCACGTCTGATCGCTCAAGCCCCCATGCCATCCGCGACGCTGGCGGGTCACTTCGTGCAGCCGACGGCGCTGGAGATTGGCTCCATCCGTGAGCTGGTGAAGGAGCAGTTCGGTCCCATCCTCCATGTGGTGCGCTACGCTGCCCGTGAGCTGGACAAGGTGATTGCGGATATCAACGGCACCGGCTACGGCCTGACGCTGGGGATCCACAGCCGCAACGAATCCCACGCCGAGGAGCTGGCCAGCCGCATCAACGTGGGCAACGTCTACATCAACCGCAACCAGATCGGCGCCATGGTCGGGGTACAGCCATTTGGTGGTCAGGGCCTCTCCGGCACAGGCCCCAAGGCGGGCGGTCCCCACTACCTCGGCCGCTTCGTCACCGAGAAGACCCGTACCATCAACACCACTGCGGTGGGCGGCAATGCCTCCCTGCTGGCGATGGGCGATGCCTGATTGACGTTTTGAAGTCTTTGCATCAAGGCTGCCTGCGGGCAGCCTTTTTCTTGGCCGTGGAGTGGGGTGGATCCGCCATCTTGGGGTCGCCAAGGTGTCTGCCCGGCCGTAATATGGTCGCCACTTGTCCGTGCCTTGCACACTGTTCTCGACAAGGGATTTCAACCTGATTTGCAACGAGAGTCTGCATCTGATGCCATTAACCGAACAGGCCCGCTGGTTCGTACTGGGGGGCGATCACCTCGTCCTGCTGGATGAACAGGGCCATATTCCGCAAGGCCCCCGAGCCTGTTTGCCTGCCCATTTTAACCCGGCGTCATTCGAGCGTTTCGATGAGTGGGATGGCCTGCCCTGCTATTTGCTGGACCTGGGGGCAGATGCCGATGCCAGCCATTTCACCCCGTTGCGCCAGCTGATGGTAGCGGGGGATGAAGAGGGATTTCGTCTCGCGGGTCGCGCCTGGCAGCTGGCGACCTTTCGGCGCAGCCACCGCTTCTGCGGCGAGTGCGGTGCCCCCATGGCCCCCAAGGCGGGTGAGTGGGCCCAGGTGTGCCAGCTTGGCCACACCGTCTATCCGCGCATCTCCCCCTGCATCATAGTGGCGGTGCGCAAGGGTCCCGAGATACTGCTGGCGGCCCATCGCCGTCACTATCAGGTGGAGGACCCCATGTATACGGTGCTGGCAGGCTTCGTGGAAGCGGGGGAGAACCTGGAGCAGTGCGTGGCGCGGGAGGTGTTCGAGGAGAGCGGCATCCGGGTGCGCAACGTGCGCTATGTGGCCAGCCAGCCCTGGCCCTTCCCCCACAGCCTGATGATGGGGTTTACCGCCGACTACGATAGCGGCGAGATCCGGGTACAGGACGATGAACTGGTGGCAGCTGATTTCTTCACCGCCGACCGGCTGCCACGGTTGCCGCCCCATGGCACCATAGCGCGACGTTTGATTGAGCAGAGCCTGGCCGAAGAGGGTTGAGGTCGGTCTGACCTTGTCATCAGGGTAAAAACGGGGCGCTTGTTTGCGCCCCTTCACATCTTTGCGCTTGCAGCGGCCTGGCCGCATCTTTGGGCCGTCCCCCGCCGCGTACAAAGTGGTATCATATCCGCCATTTTATGCATGACATGACTCAGGAACTGGGATGAAAGAGCTGAAGAACGATCGATACCTGCGTGCCCTGCTGCGCCAGGACGTGGACATGACACCAGTATGGATGATGCGCCAGGCTGGCCGTTATCTGCCGGAATACAAGGCGACCCGCGCCGTCGCGGGGGACTTCATGTCCCTGTGCCGCAACGCCGAGCTGGCTTGTGAAGTCACCTTGCAGCCCCTGCGCCGTTATCCGCTCGATGCCGCCATCCTCTTCTCCGACATCCTGACCGTGCCCGACGCCATGGGGCTGGGTCTCTATTTCGAACAGGGTGAAGGCCCGCGCTTCGAGCGACCCATCAAATCCATGGCTGACGTGCAGGCGCTGCCCATTCCGGATCCGGAAGACGAGCTCGGCTACGTGATGAATGCGGTGCGCACCATACGCCGCGAGCTCAAGGGTGAAGTGCCGCTCATCGGCTTCTCCGGCAGTCCCTGGACCCTGGCCACCTACATGGTGGAGGGGGGCAGCTCCAAGGCCTTCACCAAGATCAAGCAGATGATGTATGCAGAGCCGCAGACACTGCACCTGCTGCTGGACAAGCTGGCCGACAGCGTGATCGGGTATCTCAATGCCCAGATCAAGGCCGGTGCCCAGTCCGTCATGGTGTTCGACACCTGGGGCGGCGTGCTGACCCCGCGGGATTACCGCGACTTCTCCCTGCAATACATGCACAAGATCGTCGATGGTCTGATCCGCGAAAACGAAGGTCGCCGCGTACCGGTCACTCTGTTCACCAAGAACGGCGGCCAGTGGCTGGAGCAGATCGCTGCCACCGGTTGCGATGCCCTGGGGCTGGACTGGACCATAGACATAGCGGACGCCAAGCGCCGGGTCGGTGACAAGGTGGCGCTGCAGGGCAACATGGATCCTTCCATGCTCTATGCGGCACCAGCGCGTATCCGCGAAGAGGTCGCCACCATACTGGCGGGCTTTGGCAGCGGCAACGGCCACGTCTTCAACCTGGGTCACGGTATCCATCAGGATGTGGACCCGGAGCACGCCGGGGTGTTTGTGAATGCGGTGCACGAGCTGTCTGCTCAGTACCACGGCCGTTGAGGCGGGCAAAAGCCCTAAAAAATTAAGGCGCCAATGGCGCCTTAATTTTTGGTATTGGCCCACGGGGGCCTTTTAACAAGAGAGACGCTTACTTGGCAGCGTAACGCTCGGCAGAGGTAACGATCTCGGCTTCGGCAGCGGCCTTGTCGCCCCAACCTTCAACCTTGACCCACTTGCCTGCTTCCAGCTCTTTGTAACGCTCGAAGAAGTGCTGGATCTGGGCTTTCAGCAGCTCGGGCAGATCGTTCACATCCTTGATGTGGTCGTACTGCTTGGTCAGCTTGGAGTGCGGAACGGCCACGATCTTGGCATCTTCGCCAGATTCGTCGGTCATCTTCAGCACGCCAACCGGACGGCAACGAATGACGGAGCCAGCCAGCAGCGGGTAAGGAGTCGGCACCAGCACGTCGACGGGGTCCCCATCCAGAGACAGGGTGGCGTTCACGTAACCGTAGTTGCACGGGTAGAACATAGGGGTAGACATGAAGCGATCAACAAAGATGGCACCGCTGTCCTTGTCGACTTCGTATTTGATCGGATCGGCATTCTGCGGGATTTCGATGATGACATAGATGTCGTCGGGCAGGCTCTTGCCAGCCGGTACCAGGTTCAGGCTCATGACGTTTCCTTCAGTGTTGGAGTCAAGTTTGCAGGCCGATATTATAGCGATGTCGCGTCAAATGACCATATTTCGAGGGCACTGTGAAAGAGTTGGCTGATGTCGCGCAGCCTGGGTCTGCCAAATTGCTGCCACCTTCTCCGGGGTCGGTGATTTCTCGTCGCGACCGCGGCTTGTGCCGCAACCTCAACAACCCCTAGAATGCGCACTCCCTTTACTGGAAAAGGCAGCGGTATGCATATTCACATTCTCGGGATCTGCGGCACCTTCATGGGTGGCCTGGCGGTGTTGGCAAAACAGCTTGGCTATCGGGTGACCGGCTCGGATGCCAACGTCTATCCCCCCATGAGTACCCAGCTCGAGCAACAGGGCATAGAGTTGACCGAGGGTTATGATCCCTCCCAGCTCGATCCGGCACCGGATCTGGTGGTGATCGGCAACGCCATGAGCCGTGGCAATCCCTGTGTGGAGTATGTGCTGGATCGCAATCTGCCCTATATCTCAGGTCCTCAGTGGCTGCTGGAGCATGTGTTGCAGGATCGCTGGGTGCTGGCAGTAGCGGGCACCCATGGCAAGACCACCACCGCCAGCATGCTGGCCTGGGTGCTGGAGTACGCCAAGCTGGAGCCGGGTTTCCTTATCGGTGGCGTGCCGGGCAACTTCCCGGTATCAGCCCGCCTGGGCTCTGCGCCTTTCTTCGTCATCGAAGCGGACGAGTATGACTGCGCCTTCTTCGACAAGCGCTCCAAGTTTGTTCACTATCATCCGCGCACCCTGGTGATGAACAATCTGGAGTTCGATCACGCGGACATATTCCCGGATCTGGCCGCCATCCAGCGCCAGTTCCACCACCTGATGCGCACAGTACCGAGCAATGGCCGGGTGCTGTTCCCGCAGGCCGATGACAACCTCACTGCGGTGCGCAAGATGGGCTGCTGGAGCGAAGTCGAGCTGGTGGGTCAGGACGACGCCAAGTGGAAGGCGGTCAAGCTGACCGACGACGGCTCCGCCTTCGAGGTGTGGCTGGATGGGAGCAAGCAGGGCGAGGTGCACTGGGAGTGTATCGGCGAGCACAACGTCAACAACGGTCTGATGGCCATCGCCGCTGCCCGTCATGCCGGTGTCATGGTGGAGCACGGCATAGCTGCCCTGTGCCAGTTCAAGTCCCCCAAGCGGCGGATGGAGCTCAAGGGCGAGGTGGCGGGCATCAGCGTCTATGACGATTTTGCCCACCACCCCACCGCCATCGAGACCACCCTCGGCGGTCTGCGCGCCAAGGTGGGCAAGGCCCGCATTCTGGCGGTGCTGGAGCCCCGCTCCAACACCATGAAGCTGGGAGTCCACAAGGAGGAGCTGGCAGCCTGTTTCGACAGTGCCGACGAAGTGTTCTTCTTCCAGCCACCCAACATAGGTTGGGATCTCGGGGAGGTGACCGCTCACATGAGCCGTCCGGCCAAGGTGTTCAACGAGCTGGAGACCCTGATCAACCGCCTGGTGGCCGAGTGCCGCGACGGCGACCATATTCTGATCATGAGCAACGGCGGTTTCGGCGGCATTCATGACAAGCTGATCGCCCGTCTCAAGGATTACCACGGCGAACTATGACGTCGTTGCTGACCCCTTGCGGTTGTTTGTTCCCATGCCAGAAGAGCCAAGGACCATCATGCTGAAACAAGTCACCCTGGCGCTGACCGGCGCCTCCGGCGCCCCTTATGCCCTGCGCCTGCTCCAGTGTCTGGTGCAGGCGGACTATCGGGTTTATCTGCTGGCCTCATCGGCGGCCAGAGTCGTGCTCAAGACAGAGCAGCAGCAGGATTGGCCCGGCTCCCCCAGGGAGCTCTCCGCCTACCTCTGTCGCCAGTACGGTGCCAAAGAGGGTCAGATAGTGGCTTGCGGCAAGGAGGAGTGGTTCTCGCCGGTGGCCTCGGGGTCGGCGGCGCCGAAACAGATGGTGGTCTGTCCCTGTTCCATGGGTACAGTATCGGCCATTGCCAACGGTGCCTCCGACAACCTGCTGGAGCGGGCGGCGGATGTGGTGATCAAGGAGCGCGGCCAGCTGATCCTGGTGCCCCGCGAGAGCCCCTTCTCCGCCATCCATCTGGAGAACATGCTCAAACTGGCGCGGCTCGGGGTGACCATAATGCCGGCCGCCCCCGGTTTTTATCATGAGCCCAAAAGCATCGAGGATCTGGTGGACTTCATGGTGGCGCGGATCCTGGATCACCTCGGGATCGAGCATGGCCTGACAGAGCGTTGGGGTTACGCCAAATCTTGAGGCGAGATGTGAACAAATAGCAGACAAACAAAAGCGGCGCCGACCTGAACAGTCCGGCGCCGCTTTTTATTCACGAGGCGGGTTATGCAGCCTGGATTGGGGCCGTCACGTACTTGAACAGAAAATCGGTCACATCTTCCCGTGAGGGGCGTTGTGGCTGATTGATCATCTGCATCATGACGTAACCAAAGCCGGTCAGGGAGCGAGCCAGGTCCTGGGCGGACAGCACACTCTGGATCTCACCGGCATCCATGGCTTGTTGCAAGTGGGGCGCTATGCGTTCCAGCGCCTTGTCCAGCAACTTGGCGTAACGGGGCCAGACCTCTTCCCGCACCGATGAGCTCCACTCCAGCCAGATACTGGCGTGGTCGGGCTGATCGTAAGCGGCGTCAACAAACAGCTTCACGTGACGGTGAATGCTCTCTTTGACCGGGCCCTGGCCGGTATAGGCCTGTTCCAGCATCTGGTGAACGAAACGTTCGATCTCGGCCAACACCTCATCCACCAGCTCTTCGCGGGTGTTGAAATAGTTGAACACGGTAGCTACCGAGACTTTGGCCTGTTCTGCAATTTCGGCGTGACCCGCACGGCCAATGCCGCGACGGGAAAACACTTCGATGGCACATTCCATCAATTGATTGCGCCGAGCTTCCGGAGAAAGCCGGGTTCGACGTCTAATTTCTGCGCGTGGTTCCATAGTTTTTTCATCTAATAGTTATTGATTATGGTGTTTATAGTATTGTCACCGATAATGCCCGAGGGCCTGCTAACTCTATCAATTAAAATAAGCCGATAAAAGCATCACGTATGCCTGACGCCTCTCGGCTTGGATGGTAGAATCCTCGGTTTTGACGTTAATGAACGGCCAAATCCCCTTTGGCCATGAGGGAGTAAGTGATGAAACACACTGTCGAGGTGATGATCTCCGAGGCCGATGTTGCCGCCCGGATCGCCAAATTGGGTGAAGAGATCACCGCCCGTTATCAGGGTTCTGACGAAGTGGTCATGATTGGCCTGCTGCGTGGCTCCTGCGTCTTCCTGGCCGACTTGTGCCGCCAGACCCCGCTGCCCATTACCCTGGATTTTATGACTGCCTCCAGCTACGGCTCCGGTATGCGCAGCACCCGTGACGTTCGTATCCTGAAAGACCTAGATGATGACATCAAGGGCAAGGATGTGGTGATCGTCGAAGACATCATCGACACCGGTTACACCCTCAACAAGGTGCGTGAAATCCTGTCACTGCGCGAGCCGAAATCCCTGGCCATCTGCACCCTGCTGGACAAACCGTCCCGCCGCGAGGTGCAGGTGCCGGTGGACTGGATCGGTTTCTCCATTCCGGACGAATTCGTGGTGGGTTGTGGCATTGACTACGCCCAGAAGTACCGCAATCTGCCGTTTATCGGCAAAGTAGTTCCGCAAGAGTAAGCCAGGTCCAGGAAGATCCCGGGCGAGGTGGTCTAGTGCCATCTTCTGTCTGCAGGCGGCCTTGGCCGCCTTTTCTGTATCGAGATGGGATCCGCCATCACAGAGGTTGCAATGAACGCATTGGAAATCAGCGGCCTGAAAAAGACCTATCAGGGGGGCGTCGAAGCCCTTAAAGGCATAGATCTCACCGTCAAGCAGGGGGATTTCTTCGCCCTGCTCGGCCCGAACGGCGCGGGCAAGTCCACCACCATAGGTGTCATCAGTTCACTGGTGAACAAGAGCGCCGGCAAGGTGAAGGTGTTTGGCTACGACATCGACAGCGATCTCGAACAGGCCAAGGCCCAGCTCGGCCTGGTACCGCAGGAGTTCAACTTCAGCCAGTTCGAGAAGGTGAGTCAGATAGTCACCCATCAGGCCGGTTTCTACGGCGTGCCCAGGGCGGAAGCCAAGATCCGCGCCGAGAAGTACCTGCGCCAGCTCGACTTGTGGGACAAACGGGACATGCCGGCCCGCACCCTCTCCGGCGGCATGAAGCGTCGGCTGATGATAGCCCGCGCCCTGATGCATGAGCCCAGACTGCTGATCCTGGATGAACCGACCGCCGGGGTGGATATCGAGATCCGCCGCTCCATGTGGACCTTCCTCAAAGAGCTCAACGAACAGGGCGTCACCATCATTCTCACCACCCACTATCTGGAAGAGGCCGAGATGTTGTGCCGCAACATCGGCATCATCGACAAGGGTCGGCTGATCGAGAACACCAGCATGAAAAACCTGCTGGGCAAGCTGGGCCGCGAGACCTTCATGCTGGATCTGGCACCGGGCTCCGCCGTGCCAAACGTGCCCGAGTTCAACGGCCGCATGCAGGATGAACGCACCCTGGAAGTGGATCTGGAAAAGAGCCAGTCCCTCAACAGCCTGTTTGAGCAGTTGTCTAGCCAGCAAGTGCAGGTGCTGAGTATGCGCAACAAGGCCAACCGACTGGAAGAGTTGTTCGTCAACCTGGTCGAGGAGGGGAGAAAAGCATGAATCTGACCACCTACTACATCGCATTCAAGAGCATTCTGGCCAAGGAGATAAGCCGCTTCACCCGGATCTGGATCCAGACTCTGGTGCCGCCCGCCATCACAATGAGCCTTTACTTTGTCATCTTCGGCAACCTCATCGGCTCGCGCATCGGTGACATGGGGGGCTTCAGTTACATGGAGTTCATCGTGCCCGGTCTCATCATGATGTCGGTGATAACCAACTCTTACTCCAACGTCGCCTCCTCCTTCTTCAGCGCCAAGTTCCAGCGCAACGTGGAAGAGTTGCTGGTAGCCCCTGTGCCCAACTACATCATCATCGCCGGTTACGTGGGTGGTGGCGTGGCGCGGGGTATCTGTGTCGGTCTCATCGTCACTCTGGTGTCGCTGTTCTTCGTGCCGTTGCAGATCCATCACCTGTTCAGCGTCTGCTTCACCGTGCTGCTCACCTCGATCCTGTTTTCCCTGGGCGGCCTCATCAATGCGATATTTGCCAAGACTTTTGACGACATCAGCATCATCCCCACTTTCGTGCTGACGCCACTCACCTATCTGGGCGGGGTGTTTTACTCCATCAGCCTGCTGCCGCCCTTCTGGCAGGGGGTCTCCCAGGTGAACCCCATCATCTACATGGTGAACGCCTTCCGTTACGGCTTCCTCGGTATCTCCGATGTGCCGCTTGGCACCGCCTACCTCATCATCATCGGTTTCATAGTCGCGCTCTATGGGTTGGCCTGGTGGCTTATTTCCCGGGGGACCGGATTGCGGCACTGAGTTGCAACCATGAAAAAGGCGCCTGTTGGCGCCTTTTTACTGCATGAGGGTTAGCCCCGGAGGAGGGGAGCATCATATTGCGCCGGTTCGTCGCTGTAGACGCAGACGTTCCACTTGGCAGCCAGACCATCCTCTGCCAGGCAGTAACGCTCGAAGAAGGATTTGATCTCGGCGCGCTGGCAGTGGGCCTCGAAGCTGGCCATGTCACGCCAGATCTCGTTGAAGACGATGGGGAAGCTCTCCCCTTCGGCAAAGGGGCTGGGGATATGGCGAGTGACAATGTACTGCTGGCAGCCATCTTCCCGCAGCGTGTTTGGCTCGAGCGCCTGCAGCACCTGAAACAGGGCCTGTTCCTGGCCGGGCTTGGGCAGGAACTGGGCGATGCAATAAACCTTCTTGGACATGTAGTTCTCCTGATCGGGGTGGCTCAGGCGCTGAGCGTTACCACTCGGTTGTCGATGAGACGGGCCTTGCCCAGGTAAGCCGCCATCAGGATCACCAGATGCCGGCTCTTGTCGGTGGCCGACTCCAGGGTAGTGGCATCGACGATGTCGATGGCGTCGGTGCGAAAACCTGCGTTGTCGAGACGCTGGCTGGCCTGGGCCACCAGGGAGGGCAGGTGGTGATCGCCTCCTTCAATCTGCTCGGCAATCCAGTTCATGGTACGCGCCAGCTCGGGTGCCAGCGCCCGCTCGGCCGTCGTCAGATAGCCGTTGCGTGACGAGAGCGCCAGACCGTCTTCGGCCCGCACCGTGGGCACGCCGACGATCTCGATGGGCATGGCCATGTCGGCCACCATCTTGCGAATGAGCGCCAGCTGCTGGTAATCCTTCTGGCCGAAACAGGCGACATCCGGTTGTACCAGGTTGAACAGCTTGGTCACTACGGTACTGACGCCACGAAAATGGCCCGGGCGCAGCGCCCCTTCCAGCAGGCCGGAGAGACCCGGCACTTCGACGAAGGTCTGGCTGGCCAGTCCCTGTGGATACATGGTCTCCGGCGTCGGGGTGAACACCAGGTCGACGCCGGCAGCGTTCAGCGCAGCGCAATCCTCTTCCAGCGTACGGGGATAGTTGGCGAGATCTTCGGCCTTGTCGAACTGCATCGGGTTGACGAAGATGCTGACCACCACCTTCTCGGCGTGGCTGCGCGCCTGCTCAACCAGGGTGAGATGGCCCTGATGCAGATTGCCCATGGTGGGCACGAATGCGATGGAACGCCCTTCACGGCGCCAAAGGCTAATCTGTTCACGTAAAACGAGAGGATTGTTAACGACCAACATCAGCAGTGCACCTTCGGATTAATCAAAGAGATATGGGTTAATAAATCAAAGGGATACAGATTAAATCAGCCTGCCATGAATGGCGAAACGGGGGCTTTCGCCCCCGTTGCCGTCCATGAGGCCTGGATCAGTTGAAGCTGTGCTCCGGGCCGGGGAAGGTACCCTCGCTCACCTGTTGCACATAGAGTCGGATGGCGGCATGCATGTCACCGGTTTCGGCCAGGAAGTTCTTGGTGAACTTGGGCACATAACCGGAGGTGATGCCGAAGGCATCGTGCATCACCAGGATCTGGCCGTCGGTGGCCGGGCCTGCACCAATGCCGATCACCGGGATCCGCAGTGCCTTGGTGATGCGCTCGGCCAGGGCGACCGGCACGCACTCGAGCACCAGCAGCTGGATGCCGGCTTCTTGCAGGCAGAGCGCCTGACGGTAGATCTCCTGGGCCTGATACTCGTCACGCCCCTGCACCTTGAAGCCGCCAAACACATGAACGGACTGGGGTGTGAGACCGAGGTGACCACAGACAGGCACGCCGTTGCGGGTCAGGTGGCGAATGCTGTCACACAGCCAGTCGCCCCCTTCCATCTTCACCATGCGGGCACCGGCCGCCATCAGGCGAGCGGCTGTCTGGTAGGTCTGCTCCGGGGTGGCATAGCTCATGAACGGCATGTCTGCGATGATCAGTGCATTGCTGGCACCACGGGCGACACAGCGGGTGTGATAGACCATCTCATCCACGCTGACGGCCAGGGTATCCTGACCCCCTTGCAGCACCATACCCAGGGAATCCCCGATGAGCAGCACGTGGGCGCCCTCATCGTCGAACAGCTTGGCGAAACTGGCATCATAGGCGGTGATGGCGGTGATTTTTTGGTCGTCCTGCTTCATCTTCAGCAGGCTGGCGGTGGTGATCTTGCTCATAACGTTTCAGGGCTCCTAAACGTCTGCACCGGGGGCAATGATGGCAAGATCATTGGTCGGGCAGCGGGCAACCAGTTCCGCGAGCGGGGTGCTGCAGGGCAGCACCAGAGCGGGCGCAATCTCGGCCAGGGGCAGCAGCACGAACTCCCGCTCCTTCATGCCGTAATGGGGAACGACGAGGCGCTCGTGCCCTATGATCTGATCGCCATAGAGCAGCAGATCCAGATCCAGAGTTCTCGGGCCCCAACGCTCATCCTTGCGCACACGTCCCTGTTCCAGCTCGATTCTTTGCAATTGATCCAGCAAGGCCAAAGGGCCTAGCCGGGTCGTCAGCCGGACTACGGCATTGACGTAGTCCGGCTGATCCGCAGGGCCCATGGGGCGGCTGCTATAAAACGAGGAAGCCTGTTGCAACCGGGACTCTGGCAGCGCCGCCAGTGCGTCGACGGCGCGGCTAGCCTGACCCAGGGGGTCAGCCAGATTGGATCCGATGGCAACGAAGACCTCGGTCATGACGCTGGTGGTCACTGCGCCGCTTTCGGTTTGCGACGGCGCGGGCGACGACGGCTGCGACTGTTGCTATCACGTTTCTCGCCGTCACCGCTGCGGGGTTCACCGGCTTGGGCATGCTCGCCGCTGGCAGGGCGGCGGGTTGCTTCCCGTTGCAGTTGCGGGCGTACGTCAGGGTTTGATTCCACATAACGTTCCCACCAGCTGGCGAGCTCGCCAAGGCCTCGCTCGACCCGGTTGCGCAGCAACAGGAAGTCGTAGGCGGCGCGGAATTTCGGGTGCTCCATGGCACGCTCGGGATGACGGCCCTGACGGCGGGTCAGGCGCTGCTGGAGTGCCCAGATGTCGCGGACATCCGTGGTGAAGCGGCGTGGTACTGCGATGATACGTACCTGATTGTCCAGCACCTCGTTGATCGCCAGCATGAAGGCGTCGTGCCAAGGCAGGCCGCTTTCGTTTTCCAGCACGCGGGCACGGGCTTCGACACAGCCCCACAGCAGGGTGGCGTAGAGGAAGGCGGGGGTGACCCGTTTGTCTTCCCGCACCCGGGTGTCGGTATCGATCAGCGCCAGCTCGATGAACTGCTCGAACGGCGAGGTGCCGTGCGGGGTGAACAGGGCGGCCACTTGCGGGAACAGCGGCTGGAACAGCCCGTATTCACGCATCAGCTTGTAGGTCGCCAGACCATCACCAGCCAGGAACAGCTTGAGCGTTTCCTCAAACAGACGGGCGGGTGGAATATCCTGCAGCAGCGGGGCCAGCTCCTTGATGGGGGCGGCGCTGCGTGGGCTGATGGTCATGTCCAGCTTGGCGGCAAAACGCATGGCGCGCAGCATCCGCACCGGATCCTCGCGATAGCGGGTCTCGGGGTCGCCGATCAGCTCCAGTTTGCGCTGGGCGAGATCCTCTATGCCACCCTCGAAATCGTGCAGGGTGAAATCCCGGGCACTGTAGTAGAGGGCATTGACGGTAAAGTCGCGGCGCTCGGCATCCTCTTCGATGGTGCCGTAGACGTTGTCGCGCAGCAGCATGCCTTCATCAGACTGGGCCGATACATGCTTGCTGGTATTGACCTGATGGTGGTGACCCCGGAAGGTGGCCACTTCGATCACGTCACGACCAAAGACGATGTGGGCCAGGCGGAAGCGGCGGCCAATCAGGCGGCAGTTGCTGAACAGCGCCTTGATCTGCTCCGGCGTTGCGTTGGTGGCAATGTCGAAATCCTTTGGCGTTCTCCCGAGCAGAATATCCCGGACACCTCCGCCGACCAGGTAGGCATCATAGCCACCCTTGTTCAGGCGATAGAGCACCTTGAGCGCATTCTCGCTGATCTCTTTGCGCGAGATAGGGTGCTGGTCACGGCTTAAAGTACGACGCTGCCCGGTTACGTGGGCTGGGATGGGAGACTCCACCGACTGCTCGCCGTCTTCCTTGCCGAGCACCTTGCGGCAAAAGTTTGCGATCTGGGAAAAAATGGTACACCTCTTCATGACTTCTAAATTGACGGGAGGCCAAAAAATAGCGGCCTATCATAGCTCAGGCCTGACCAAATGAAAAACGATGTGCTTCATTCAACAATTTCAGGCTTGGCTAAATAAAAATTTGTACTGTCTATGTCAGAGAGCCTAGGCTGATCTTCTCTCTGGATGGGACTTGGTCGAGCCGCCAGTGGGCAATGCCCCAGCCGATAATCTCGTCAATCCTGCTTGCCATCAGCTCGGGTGGCGGGCATTGACCGAGAAACGTGAGTGCCTGCCACAGGGCTGGCCTGACCTCGTCCAACGCCAGTGCCGGAGCATGGTTCTGCTTCGACAGTTTGTGGCCATCCGCCAGCACCGCCAGCGGCAGGTGTACCCAGGCGGGCACGTTTGCCCCCAGGGTCTGGTAGAGGGCAATCTGGCGCACCGTGGGCTCCAGCAGATCGGCGCCGCGCACTATCTCAGTGATGCCGCAGTCCATGTCATCTACCACCACAGCTAGGTTATAGGCATAGAGGCCGTCCCGGCGGCGGATGATGAAGTCCTCATCGGCAAGACCGGCGGGCACAGAGATGTGTCCCTGCAGCGCATCGTCGAAATGGTAGACGGGATGGCGCTGGCGCAGCCGGGCGGCGCAACCTTCTGCCGCCAGCCCCAGTGCGCGGCAGTGACCGTTGTAAAAGCCGCCGCCTGCCATGATCTCGCGCCGGGTACAGCGGCACCAGTAGAGATCCCCTGCCTGATAGAGCTGCGCTATGACGTCGTCATAGCGGCCGTGGCGCTGGCTCTGGTACATCACCTCCCCATCCCACTCCAGGCCATGGGCCTCCAGTGTCTGCAGGATAAGAGGGGTGGCACCGGCCATCTCCCGTGGCGGATCTATATCTTCGATCCGCACCAGCCAGCGTCCTTGTTGCGCCCTGGCCTGCAAGAAACTGCCGAGCGCCGCTATCAGGGAACCAAAGTGGAGCGGGCCTGACGGGGAGGGAGCAAAGCGGCCTATATAAGGGCGAGTCTGGGGAGACGGGACTGTATTCACGGACATGGCAATTCGGGCAAACGGTTCATTGAGGCTGCATTCTGGGACGCCCCAGCGAAAAGCTCAATAAAAAAGGGAGCCTGCAAGCTCCCTTTTTTCAGTTATGCCAGTGGTCGGTATCAACCGGCCATCTGTTTTTCCTTGATTTCAGCGAGTGTCTTGCAGTCGACACAGAGGTCGGCTGTTGGACGGGCTTCCAGACGACGGATGCCGATCTCGATACCGCAGTGTTCGCAGTAACCGAAGTCATCGTCTTCGAGCAGCACCAAGGTCTTCTCGATCTTCTTGATCAGCTTGCGCTCACGGTCGCGGGTACGCAGTTCAAGAGCGAACTCTTCTTCCTGCGCGGCACGATCCACGGGATCCGGAAAGTTGGCTGCCTCATCCTTCATATGGTCAACGGTGCGGTCAACTTCCTGCATCAGTTGATTGCGCCAGGCTCCCAGGATCTTGCGAAAATGTGCCTTTTGTTGGTCATTCATGTACTCCTCACCCGGTTTTTCCTGGTAAGGCGCCACACCCGCAACGGCCAGGGGGCCCAGAGATTTCCTGTTTTCGCCTGTTGGCATGCCCTGTCTCCTAATTCAGCACGCTACCCGTGCCATCCATAAATTGAGGGCGACATCTATAGCAGAAGGGTAACGCGTAGGCAAACAAGCCGTACCAATTATGTTACCCACACCTACATTTATTCGCTGCCCTCGGGTAGCAGGTGACAAGATTCAAACGGGATAAAATCTTGGGCCACCATGCTCTGCACCCCAACATGGGGTCGATAGCATAAAATTTCAACCCCTGCCGTAATTGCTTGCTCAATAAGCAGACTATAGTGCGGATCTATGTGTGCTGCAGGGCGCATTCTCACTATTCCGGAGTGTAAAACCATAAATAACAGCACGGCTCTGTGACCTGCTGCCTTCATGACCATCAATTCACGCAAGTGCTTGGCACCGCGGGAAGTGACCGCATCGGGAAAGTAGCCCATGCCGGGCTGCTCCCGCTCATCGAGCAGGGTTACCGACTTGACCTCTATGTAGCAATCCGGCTTGCCGTCATCTTCCAGCAGCAGGTCGATGCGACTGTTTTCTTCGCCATATTTCACCTCGGTGCGCAGCCTTGCATAACCGGTGAGCGGAGCCAGTGCCCCTTGTTCGATCAGCTCGCGGGCTATCTGGTTGGCGCGCGCCGTGTTGACGCAGATGAAGTGGCCCGCCGGGCTCTCGGCGATCTCCCAGCTATGGGGCAGCTTGCGCTTGGGATTGTCGGAGGTGGAGTACCAGACCCGGGTACCAAGGTCGGCGCAGCCGGTCATGGCGCCGGTATTGGCGCAGTGAATGGTGATCACCTCACCATTGTCGAGCTGCACATCGGTCAGGAAGCGCTTGTAGCGGGAGATGAGCTGCCCGGACTGCAGGGGAGGATCGAAGATCATGGTGCGGTTCTCTCTTTTATAGGCAGGAAGCGAGGGCGATCGACTGTCACGACGCCATCTTCTCTCTGGCGCGCAGGGGCCAGCAGGCGAGAGGTTCATAGCGAACCCCGTCCTGCGTCGTGACCGACTGATAGAGGCAGAAGTGGTCTGCCTGCAACACAAAGTCAGGTGCTGGCAGATCTGCGGGTGCCTCGCCCGCCTTGCGTGACAGAGTCACATGGGGGCGGTAACCCTGTTCCCCATTGCCCAGCCCCAGCTTTTCGCCGTGACGGCGCAGCGCCCTGGCCAGTACATTGAGCTCGTTGGGCCATGCTTTGGGGCCCACCCAGGCCGCCTTGGCGCGGCTGAACCAGCCGGTTTCATCGAGGGTGATGACAAGGGGTGGACAGTGCTGACGCTCGGCGGCGGCCATCAGGCGGGCAGTGGTGACCTGATCCGCTTCACCCAGAAAGGCCAGCGTCAGGTGGAGGTTCGCTTCAGGCACAGGTTGGCCGGGCCAGGGGCGCTGATCACGCCAGTCGATTAGCTCGGGGGCGAGCTGTTGCAGGGGCAGGGCAAAGAAAAGTTTGGCCATCTTGGTGAGGATGCCTTTTTACGCTCATAACATGACGCCATTCTATGGCAGCCATCGCTGCCATGTCTCGCCATCCTGTTATCCCGTTCATATCTATGGCTCGAGTGGGATGACGGCCATGATGATCATCTTGCCGTCGCCTGTGCCGGCGACATCTGCTCACGGTGGCCGCGAATGCTATGGCAGAATGGGCGCCGTTTTAAGGTCGCTAACGTAAGGTGTTTGCCGCTTTGTCCCAACTCCCCATTGTTTCGGTGCTGCCAGCGCTGTTTGCCGCCATCGATGCCCATGCCAGCGTGATCCTGCAGGCCCCTCCCGGCGCGGGCAAGTCAACTCTGCTGCCGCTGGAGCTGGTGCGCCAGAACCGGCTGCCCGGTCGCATCATAATGCTGGAGCCCCGTCGGCTGGCGGCGCGCAATATCGCCAGCTTCCTGGCTCGCCAGTTGGGGGAGAAAGTCGGGGAGCGCATCGGCTTGCGGGTCCGGGGCGAGAGTCGTACCAGCGCCCGGACCCGACTCGAGATTGTCACCGAGGGGGTGCTGACCCGGATGTTGCAGCAGGATCCCGAGCTCAGCGGCATCTCCCTGGTCATTTTCGATGAGTTCCACGAGCGCAGCCTGCATGCGGATACCGCGCTGGCGTTTGCCATCGAGAGCCAGCAGGGGCTGCGGGATGATCTCAAGCTGCTCATCATGTCTGCCACCCTGGATGGCATGGCGCTCGAGAGTCTGCTGCCCCATGCTCCCGTCATCCGCTCCGAAGGGCGCGGCTTTCCCATCGACTACCACTACCGTCCCGCCAACCGTCAGCAGTGGTTGGATCCTCAGGTGGGCGCAGTGGTGCTGGAAGCGCTGGCCAGCCATACCGGCAGTGCTCTGGTGTTCTTGCCAGGCCAGGGGGAGATAGAGCGGCTGGCGCAATGGCTGGAGGGGCGCTTGCCGGATGACGTGCGCCTGGCCCCCCTCTATGGCCGCCTCGACATGGCGGCCCAGCAGGCCGCCATCGAGCCGGCTCCTGCGGGTCAGCGTAAGCTTGTGCTCACCACCAATGTGGCTGAGACCTCCCTTACCATCGAAGGCATCAGTTTGGTCATCGACAGCGGATTGGAGCGGCGTGCCAGCTTTGATCTGAAAAGCGGCGTCACCCGGCTGGAGACCCGCCAGATCGCCAGGGCGTCGGCCACCCAGCGGGCGGGCCGTGCTGGCCGTCTCGGTCCCGGGGTCTGCTACCGACTCTGGAGCGGCGAGGTGCAGGAGCGGCTCGCCGAGCAGAGTCCGCCCGACATTCTGACCCAGGAGCTGACCGGTCTGCTGCTGGATGCCGCCCAGTGGGGAGCAAAAGTAGAGAGCCTGCCACTGCTGGACATGCCTCCCGCCGCCGCCGTGGCCAGCGCCCAGCGGCTGCTGGTCAGCCTGGGCGCTATGACGCTGGAGGGGGAGCAACAACTTACCCCCGTCGGCCGTGCCATGGCGGCGTTCGGTACGCACCCCCGGTTGGCGCGCATGCTGCTGCGAGCCCGCGAGCTGGAAACAGAGGGTCTGACAGGGATTGTCGCCGATGCGGCTTTCCTGGTGGCGCTGCTGGAAGAAGATCTGCGAGGATCGGAGCGCCTCTCCGTGCTGTTTCATCGCCGACAGGGCGCCCTGCGTCAGGGGGCGGCCCGCTGGTTTGAACGGCTTGGCGCCCGTCCTGCCAATGCGCAGGGTCAGTGGCTCGGGCTGCTCTGCGCCCTCGCCTGGCCGGATCGGATCGGCAAGTTGCGCAGTGGCAGCCGCTATCAACTCAGTGGTGGGGTGAGCTGCGATCTGGTAGAAGGTCATCCATGCCAGGGACAAGGGGCCCTGATCGCCATCGAGATGGGGCAAAACGATCGTGGCAGCCGCATCTTCATCGCCGAGCCGGTGGAGCTGGACGAGCTGGCGCGCCAGCTGCCGGAGCTGGTAAGCGAGCGCCAGTGGTTCGACTGGGACGAGCGGGAGGAGCGGGTACGGGCCGAGCGCCAGCAGGTGATCGGCGAACTGGTGCTGAGCCAGCGGCCGCTGACCGACCTGACCGATGAACAGAAGGGGCGCTGTTTGCTGCAGGGCATACGTCGCAAGGGGCTGCATGTGTTGCCCTGGGATGAGCAGAGTGAAGGGCTGCTGGCCCGATTGCGTTGCGCCCGCGACTGGCTGCCGGATGATGGCTGGCCTGCCATGGACGACGAAAGCCTGCTGGCGGGCCTCGAGGAGTGGCTGCTGCCTGCGGTGAGTGGCATGACCCGGCTGGAGCAGCTAAAAAGGCTCAATCTCTGCGACGTGCTGCGTCAATCCTTGTCCTGGCCGCTGCCCAAACGGCTGGATGAGGCGCTGCCGAGCCATTTCACGGCACCGACCGGCAGCCGGGTACGCATCCGTTATCAGCCGGGCCAGGCGCCGGTGATCCCGGTGCGTATTCAGGAGATGTTCGGGCAAGGCACAACCCCGTGCGTGGCAGATGGACGGGTGGCGCTGGTGGTGGAGTTGCTCTCCCCGGCCCAGCGGCCGCTGCAGATCACCGCCGATCTCGCCGCCTTCTGGGCGGGCTCCTACGCCTTGGTAAAAAAAGAGATGAAGGGGCGTTATCCCCGCCACTACTGGCCGGATAACCCGCTGGAAGCCATGCCAACCAAGGTCACCAAGAAGAAGATGGGATTGCAGGATTAACCTCTCCCATTAAGGTCAGAGCCATATCAGGGGTCTGACAACAGAGTAAAAACGAGTTCAGGGACGAAAGCCTTGGTTTTCGTCGGGTCGACGGCATGGGTCGACCGGTAATCATGCCCGCGATGGCGATATAACGAATAGCAAAGAGGATTCATGGCAACGCAACGACGCAAGCGCACCCCCAAGAAGGTGGCGCCCAAACGCACCATCTGGCGCAAGCTGTTCTGGCTTGGCTTCAAGCTCTCCCTGGTGGTGGCGGCCTTCATGGTGGTATTTGGCATCTATCTCGATACCAAGGTGCGCGAGCGCTTTGACGGGGAGAAGTGGCAACTGCCGGTGATGGTTTACAGTCGTCCGCTGGAGCTCTATCCCAGCCAGCGCCTCTCCCAGGCCCAGATGCTGCGCGAGCTCAACATGCTGAGCTACAAGCAGGTGCGTCAGCCCCATACTCCGGGCGAGTACGCAGTGAGTGGCAATCGTATCGAGCTCATCCGCCGTCCATTCGCCTTCCATGACGGCGCCGACGGTGCCCGTGGCCTGCGCCTTACCTTCAGCGGCGCTCGTCTGGAAGGGATCCAGTCGCTGGAGAACCAGCGTCAACTCGGTTATGCCCAGATGGACCCGGTACTGCTCGACCGCCTCAATACCGAGGATCGGGAAGATCGTCTGCTGGTGCGCATCGCCGAGGTGCCGGACAGCCTGCTCATCACGCTGCTGACCACTGAGGATCGCGACTTTTACCAGCATGGCGGCGTCTCGCCGGTGGCCATCATGCGTGCCATGGTGGCCAACGTGCTGGCCGGTCGCACCGTGCAGGGGGGCAGTACCCTGACTCAGCAGCTGGCCAAGAACTTCTTCCTGACCCGCGAACGCAGCCTGTGGCGCAAACTGCAGGAAGCCTACATGGCGGTGCTGATTGACTACCGCTACAGCAAGGACGAGATCCTGGAGGCCTATCTCAACGAGGTCTATCTGGGGCAGAACTTCTCCCAGGGGGTGTATGGCTTCGGGCTCGCCTCCTACTTCTACTTCGGCATTCCGGTCAACGAGCTGGACATAGATCAGGTGGCCCTGCTGGTGGGGCTGGTGAAGGGACCCTCCTATTACGATCCCTGGCGCTTCCCGGAGCGGGCCAAGGCTCGTCGTGATCTGGTGCTCAAGCTGCTGATGGATCACGGCAGCCTGCAAGCGGCCGAGTACGAGCTGGCCAGCAAGCAGCCGCTCGGCATCATTACCCGTGGCCAGATGAGCTATGGCCGCACCCCGGCCTTCATGGGCCTGCTCAAGCGCGAGATCCAGAGCCGTTTCGGGCCTGATCTGCTCAAGCAGTCCGGCCTCAAGATCTTCACCAGTCTGGATCCCATCGCCCAGCATGCCGCCGAGCAGGCGGTCGCATCGGGACTGGCACTCATCGAGAAGCAGCGTGGCAAGAAGAAGCTGGAGGCGGCCATGGTGGTCTCCGACTGGCACAAGGGTGAAGTGGTTGCACTGGTGGGTGGCCGGGATCCGCGCTACGCCGGTTTCAACCGGGCGCTGGATGCCCGCCGGCAGATTGGCTCTCTGGTCAAGCCTGCCGTCTATCTGACCGGCCTCTCCAACGGCCTGACGTTGGCGAGCCCGCTCAAGGACCAACCGATCCGCATTCGTGGCAAGGATGGCCAGATCTGGACACCGCAGAACTATGATCGCAAGTTCCGCCAGAGCGTGCCCTTGATGGATGCGCTGGCCAGCTCCCTCAACGTGCCAACTGTCAACCTGGGTCTGCAAGTGGGGCTGGAGAAGGTGGTGGACACATTGCACAAGCTGGGGGTAGAGCAGGAGATCCAGCCCTATCCGTCGCTGGTGTTGGGGGCTGTGGCGCTCTCCCCCATGGAGGTGAACCAGATGTATCTGCCCATCGCCAACCAGGGGATGACCCAGCCCTTGTCGGCCATCCGCGCCGTGGTCAACAGCGATGGCAGTGCTCTCTATCAGCATGATCAGACCGCCAAGCGGGTCACGGACGAGCAGGCCAGCTGGCTCACCTTGTTTGCCATGACCAAGACGGTGAGCCAGGGCACGGCCCGCTCACTCAACGCCAAGTTCCCCGGCGCCACCATGGCGGGCAAGACAGGCACCACCAACGAGCTGCGTGACTCCTGGTTTGCAGGGCTGGACAACAACGAGCTGGTCAGTGTCTGGGTGGGGCGTGACGACAACACGCCGGCGGGGCTGACAGGCTCCAATGGCGCCCTGCAACTGTTTAGCGGTTACATGGGCCAGCGTGGCGTCAACAGCCTTGCCATCAAGATGCCGCAAGGGGTGAGCTGGGCCAACTTCTCCCGCGCCAGCGGGGCCAGAGTGGCCAGCGATTGCCCGGGCAGTCTGCAGGTGCCTGCCAAGCTGGCCGGGCTGGCCGAGCCCATGAGCTGCAGCAGCCCATCGCCACGCAGCGCACTGGATGACTGGTTCGGTGGTTTCTTCAACTGATAGATGAAACGGGCAGCGCAGGCTGCCCGTTTGACTGGAGTCCTTATGTCTTTGCCATTGTTTGACGCCATCCACCATGTGGCCATCATCGCCAGCGACTATGACCGCTCGCGTCACTTCTATCACCAGGTGTTGGGACTGCCCATCATTGCTGAAACCCTGCGTGAGGCGCGCCAATCCTGGAAGCTGGACTTGGGGCTGCCCGATGGCAGTCAGCTGGAGCTGTTCAGCTTTCCGGCCCCCCCTGAGCGTCCCTCACGCCCGGAGGCCTGTGGCCTGCGCCATCTGGCGTTCAGGGTGAGCGACCTGGACAGAGTCGTGCGGCATTTGCAGCATCATCAGATAGAGGTGGAGCCGGTGCGGGTGGATGAATTGACCGGCAAGCGTTTTACCTTTTTCGCCGATCCAGACGGTCTGCCGCTGGAGCTGTACGAGGTTAGCTAGCGTTTCTGTGATGCCGTCGCTACCAGTAAAAAAGCCGCCCAGTCTGTGACCGGGCGGCTTTTTTCATTGTGGGGTCAAGTTCATCAAGCCGTGGTCAGCAGCGCCACTGCGACAGCCATGACCACTATGCCGACCCAGCCGATGGGCTTGAGGCGCTCGCCAAACAGCAGCAAGCCACCAAGCGCCGTACCGAGAATGCCGATGGCACCCCAGGTGGCATAAGCGACAGCAAGGTCAATCTTGCCGGTACCCACGGCTTCGGAGAGCAGGGTGAAGGCGCAGAGCACCAGCAGAATACCGAAGAAACCCCAACCCTTGTGGCGAAAGCCCACCGAGCGATTGATTGCCATGTTGGCGCCAATATCCAGCAGGGCGGCGCCGAGTATGATGACTATCGGGCTCATACCGCACCTTCAATCTTGACGGGGGCAATGGGTCTGCGGCGATGGGGGGCCGGATCATCATGGGTCTCACCCATTGTCACCATAACAATACCCACTATTGCCAATGCCAGACCGATCAACTCCTGAGTGTTGAGGTCATAACCCAGGAACAGGATGGAGATGATGGTGATCAAGCCGATCCCCAGTCCTTCCCACAGGGCAAACGCAATACCAATGGAGATTGTTTTGGCGGCTTTGGCCAACAACATGTAAGAGACGGTGATCAGGATCCACATCGGCAGATAGTTGATCCAGCCGGCATCATTGGCGGGGATCATGGCCATGCTTGAGGTGCCCGCGACCTCGGTGAAAATGGCTGCCGTCAAAAATATTCGGGCTAAAAGCATTCGACTGAGTAACATAAAATTTCCTTCTGTGGCTGAGACGGATGAGAGGATAACCCTAGTGATACTTGAGTCAGGAATCGCTGAGCGTCGGTTATTCAGACGCTAATGGTTTGCCTTGCTAAACGGAGGCGAGGTAATGTGAACATCGGATATTCTGCCATCAGCCCACTGTCATGAAGCTTTATCAGATACAACTCTTTGTCGAATCAGCTAACAGTGGCTCCATTGCCAACACGGCTCGTCGTCTTGGCAAAAGTCGCAGTGCGGTCAGCACGGCGATTGCGGCGCTGGAGGTAGAGCTTGGCGTCGAACTTTTTGAACGGGGGGCCAACCAGAGTCGATTGACCGAGATCGGTGAGCTGGTGCTGGATGATTGCAAGCGGCTGTTGCAGGCTGCCAACAGCCTCAAGCTCAAGTGCGAGCACTATGCCTCCGGTGCCGAGGTGGCGCTGCGGGTGGCGCGGGATGATGCCATTCCCGAGCTGGTGTGGCGCGACATGCTGGGGGCGCTGCGCCGCCAGTTTCCCGGTACCAGTATCTCGCTGGTGCTGGCTTCTCCCCCTGAACTGCCAGCGCTGGTGGAGGAGGGATTTGTCGATGCCGCCTTCGGTCTCATCACGGAGGAGCAGGAGCGCAGCGGCCTCAATATCGATGTGCTCAATCCTATCCGCACCCTGATGGTGGTGGCACCCAGCCACCCGCTGGCCAGTCTGAAGCGGGTATTGCAGCAGGATTTGACCGGCCATACTCAGGTCACCCTCTCCTACGTGGACGAATTTTCGGTCAAGAGCCTGCTCCCTATAGGGGGTCAACATATAGGTCTGTCGAGCTTCGAACTGATGCGGGATGCTGTGCTGGATGGACTGGGGTGGGCCGTGCTGCCTTCCCCCTTGATCCAGAGCCAGCTGCGGCAGGGGGAATTATTGACCCTGAAGCACAAATTCAGTCTGCAGTGGCGTGACTACGGCGTCTATCTGTCGGAAAACGCCTATCATGGCAAGGTACTGGCGTGGTTGAAGAAGGCGATTCAGGCCTACCTTGAACCTTTTGAATAAGCTGGCAAGCGTCATGCCTTCTGGCCATTGGCGAGGGGGACAACGCAGCGGGTTCTTGTGATCCATCACGGCCTGATGGTACATACTGTCAATACACTCATGCAGCGCCTGGAGGCGTGAACGATATGAGCAGTGCCCAAGACAAGGACGAAATCTGGCTGGATGACGACATCATAGAGCTGGATGATGATGAGGCCGTGGTGGTCAAGGCGATCAACCCCTGGAAGGTGCTGATCGTGGACGATGAACCGGACATTCATCATGCTACCCGATTGGCGCTTTCCAACATTCAATACAAGTCCCGCCCCCTCGAACTGCTCAATGCCTACAGTGGCGCCGAAGCGGCTCAAATGCTGCTGGCCAATCCACGTATCGCCCTCATCTTGCTGGATGTGGTGATGGAGACCGAAGATGCCGGTCTACGACTGGTACACCAGATCCGCAACGAGATGCACAACAGCCTGGTGCGCATAGTGCTGCGCACCGGCCAGCCTGGTCAGGCCCCTGAGCAGCGGGTGATCCTCGATTACGACATCAACGACTACAAGACCAAGACTGAGCTGACGGTGCAGAAGCTTTTCACCACTGTCATAGCGTCTTTACGCTCCTACGAGACTCTCTGCGCCATCGACAAGAGTCGCCAGGGGCTTGGCAAGATCCTGGAAGGCGCGGGGGATCTCTATCATCTGTACTCCCTGCGGGAATTTGCCTCCGGCGTACTGAAGCAGATCAGCGCCATTCTGGATGTCGGCACTGAAGGGGCCATCTGCGTCGAGCGCAGGCCCGATTCTCAGGAACTGGAAGTGCTGGCGGCCACAGGTGACTATGAATCTCTGCTCAATGGAGTATCCCTTGCTGCCTTTCCTGCGTTGAACGACTCTGTGATGAGTGCGCTTGCCAACCGTCGAAACCGCTTCGAGCACCCGCAAGATGCCCTCTATATTGCGGCCCAGAATGGTCGCGAGTTCGTGCTCAATTTCACGCCGACCCAACCTCTCGATCCTCTGGAGTGCGATCTGCTGGATGTATTTTGCCAGCGGATTTCGGCTGCTTACGACAACCTCTATCTCTACAACCAGCTGCTGCGTGCCCAGGAGGCAACAGTGGTGGCGCTCGCTGCGCTGGCGGAGTTTCGTGACTCTGATACCGGTGAACATGTGCTGCGAGTACAGAAACTCTCCGATGCCATAGTGGCCGAGATGCAGCAGGCGGGTGCTTACCCCAATGAACTGACTCCCGGCTTTGTCGACATGATCGGCATGGCCAGCATATTGCACGATGTCGGCAAGGTCGGCACACCGGACCACATTCTGCACAAGCCTGGCCGGTTCGAGCCGGATGAGCGGGTCATCATGGAGCAGCATGCAGACATAGGGGCCAGCATATTGCACAAGGCGGGCGAGATGGTGGAAGGCACCAGCTACCTGTCGCTGGGGGCTGAGATTGCCCGTGGTCATCACGAGCACTTCGATGGCAAGGGCTACCCGGAGCAGCTGGCCGGCCAGCAGATCCCGCTGTCGGCCCGTATCGTGGCCGTGGTCGATGTGTTTGATGCTCTGCTCAGCAAGCGCCCCTACAAGGAGCCCTGGTCGCTGGCGCAGACCATGGAATATATCCAGTCCCGCTCCGGCAGTCAGTTCGATCCTCATGTGGTCCAGGCGCTCAATCGGCTGGTGACGGAGTCGCGATTGCCATACGAGTTGTGAGCGTGACAGTGCTGGCGAAAAAATAGAAGGGGCCATCAGGCCCCTTCTGTTTTGGTCTCTGTAGCGATTTTTATAGGTTGCAGTTAGCGCAGGGCATGGCGCGATCTCGGTTGGCGCTTTCGAAACGGCAACAGTATGAGGCCGAGCAACAGGTCTCCCAGCAAGGCCGCGATGAACCCCACCGACATGCCACATATGATGGCGGACTGTTTGAGCGGCACCAGATAGCTGTAGTTTTGCATAGTATCTTGCCAGAGTTGGGGATCGGCGCGCAGCAGCAGGTGTGTCAGCTGCTGATACCAGGGATGATCCTTGAAAGCACTCTCCTGCAACAGCATCTGCTGCTGGCTCACCAGGTGTTGCAGACTGACGGCATCCCGGGCGAATACGGGGTCCGGGTTGGTGCGATAGTGGTTGACCAGGGCGGTCAGATCGCCGTTGAAGTGCTGATCCGCCGTGCCCTGAAATGGCACCAGGCTGAGGTTGGCCTGTTGCAGGCGTGCATCCAGCCGCTGGTAATAGAGGTCGATCAGACCCGGTACCTGAACGCCGGCCAATAAACCCAGGGCAAACAGCATAATGCGAAGGTAGCTGCGCATATTCCTCATCATCTCGTTAAAAAAGAGCTCTCATACTAGCTGCAAGCCTGGTTCAGACCAAGGTAGTGTTCCGTCATCCAGTGGACCTTGTGTCGATATGGCGGCTTCACAGCCCGGTTGTAATAGCGCCTTGTCCGGTTATCCCCTCTCCAATGTTAAGGATTCAAATCGCGCCCATTATGTTCTAGAATGCCGCGTTTTTTCCGGGAGAGGAGAGTCTGCATGAACAAGTTCGTGCCGTGCTATTTGATTGGGGGCCTCATTGCCATCAGTTGGGCCGCCTTGCCTGCCCATGGCCCCTGGGATCAGTGGGATCTTGCCGTCTTTCATCTGGTCAATGGCTGGCTGGGCCAGTCTTCGTTGTGGGCCGATGTGGTGGCCGTGACCAATAATCGTCTGTTTGATCTGGTCGTATTGGGCTGCATGGGGCTCATCCTGGCGATGTGCTTCTTCCGTTCTGAGGATGGGGATCGTCGTCGCCTTGTCGCCATGGGGATCGTCATGTTGTTGGGGGCACTGGTTATCAACCAGTTTGGTCACCTGCTGCCGGTCAGTCGTCCCAGTCCGACCCTGACCGTTGCGGATGCACTACGAGTCACCCAGCTCAGCGCGATCCCGACCAAGGATTCCTCCAGCGACAGTTTCCCCGGCGATCATGCCCTGTTTTTGATGATCTTTGCCGGTTTCGCCCTGCGTTATCTGCCACGCTGGGCAGGGGTGCTGGCCATCTTGATGGTGCCGCTGTTCTCGGCGCCCCGTATTTTGTCTGGTGCCCACTGGTTGACGGATGTTTATGTTGGCGCCTTGGGCCTGACCCTGCTCTGTTTGCCCTTGTTGTTGCTGACGGGGCTGTCGGATGCGATGATCGGCTGGCTTGCCTCCCGGCTGCCTCTTTGGCCACGACGGCGCAGTACCGGGCATCCGTCCGATTAATATCAAAAAAAGAAGGTCGGTTTACACCGGCCTTCTTTTTGGCTACTGCCCATCGATGACTGTGGTCGTCGCGAAATGACCATGACTACCACCGATGGCCCCAGGCCTGCTGGCCCTCTTGGATAAGTATTAGCAGAGTCATTCGAACGCGCTTGCTCGAGCTTTATCCAGACAATCGTTTGCATGGGGGCGTGATTGATTCTGGTCAGGACTTTTAATTTCCGCTGCCTTAGAATCGCCGGCCCTTGCAGGAGAGGTCGGTATGCTAATTAATCTTTTACGCCTGATATTCATCATGTGTGCCCTGGCGTTCGTTTTCATGCTGGTACGGGCCTGGTGGCATAAACGGCAGCAGGGCTCACTGGAGCCAACCCCGTTCTGGCCTGTGGCCGCCATCGGATTTGTTGCCAATTTTCTCGATACCCTGGGGGTTGGCAGCTTTGCCGTGAAGACAGCCTGTTTCAAGCAGTTCAAGTTGATCGACGATCGGCTGCTGCCCGGTACCCTCAATGGCCAGTGCGTGCTGCCGACGGTTGCCCAGTCCCTCATCTTTATCGGCGTGGTCAAGGTGGACCCGATCACGCTCATCAGCATGATGGTGGCAGCCGCCGCGGGGGCTGCCTGGGGGGCGCGTCATGTGGCTTCATTTGATCGTCAGACCATACGGCTGGTGATGGCGGTCTCTCTGCTGGTGGTGGCCGGCCTCATCTTTGCGGGCTTGCTGGGTCTGTTCCCCCTCGGCGGCGATGCCATGGGGCTGACAGGTTACAAGCTGGGAATTGCCCTGCTCGGCAATTTCATCTTCGGGGTCTTGATGAATGTGGGGATCGGGCTGTTCGCCCCCTGCATGACGCTCGTCTATCTGCTGGGGATGAACCCCATGGCGGCGTTTCCCATCATGATGGGATCCACCGCCGTGCTCAGCGTCTTCTCGGCGGGCACCTTCATTCGCAAGGGGGCCTTTGATGCCAGGGCCGTGCTGGCGGTGGCAATTTTTGGCCCCATCGGCGTGGTGCTGGCTGCCCTGCTGGTACAGTCCATGGACATGGAAATGTTGAAGTGGCTGGTGGCCTTTATCGTCATCTACACCTCCTGGACCATGTACGCCTCCTGGCGGGCAGAGCGACGCAAGGCTCAACCCCGGCTGGTGGAGATCGCAGGTTAGCCTGGACCAGTGCCGCCTCGGCTTTGGCCCCCAGAAACACATAGAGCCCCAGTGCCAGCAGCAGTCCCACTGCACATCCCATCACACCCACCGCAGGCCAGAGCAGTTCGCTCTGGCCAAGCGACCCCTTGAACAGCAGCAACAATCCCTCTATGGAGACCGCAATCAGGATGGCGGCGATAAAGCGGGTGATGGTGCGGCGAACGGCGCTGTGGCGAAAGATGTCCTTATGCAGCAGCACCTCCTCCTCCAGAATCGTCTTGCCCAGATCGAATACCGCCAGCGCCAGGGTCAGGAATATGATGGCGCTAAAGGCACCTAGCTGGTTCTGCTGCTCCCCGCACAGCAGCAGATAGAGCTGCTCCAATCCATGCCATATCAGGGTGGCGACGATGAGAAACAGCGCCATGCTCAGCACCACATAGACAGCCTTGAACCAGGGCATGGCGCGGCGCCGCTCACGATCGCCCATCAGCCAGGCAATCAGCTGATTGAGGCAAAGTGTCAGTTCCCGACCATGACCCTGCACAACCAGACGTAGCTGTGCCTGTGGCGCGGGTACGGGGGGGAGGATCCTCGCAGACTCACGGCTCTGGCCTATGGTCAGAATAAAGGGGTAGCCCTTTAGGGAATCACGGGGGGCGGTGAGCAGTCCCAGCAACAGGGGGGCCAGTTCGGTTTCGTATTCCTGATAGCGCCGCAGCACATCGATGGGGCTCATCTCTGCCATATGGACCTCGGTCAAGTGGGCTCCTGCTGAAGATTTGCAAATAGTGGGCCCGTTTTATGACAGGGATGGTATGGGATATTGCACCAGGGGATGACAAAACAGAGGGGGTGAGCAGATAGCTGCACCAGAAAGAGGCGCTGGGGGAAGTCAGACACATCAGATAGAGAAAAGGGCCCGCAAAGGGCCCTCTCGTTAATCTCTGGCTGGATTAACCCGCCAGTTTGGCGAAGCTGCGTTCGGCGGCGGCCAGGGTATGTTCGATCTCCTTGTCGCCGTGGGCCAGTGACAGGAAGCCTGCCTCGTAGGCACTCGGCGCCAGGTAAACACCCTCTTCCAGCATCAGATGATAGAAGCGCTTGAAACGTTCCATGTCGCAGCGGGTAACCTGCTCATAGCGGGTGATCTCCGGCTCGTCGGTAAAGAAGAAGCCGAACATGCCGCCCACATAGTTGATGGCGAGCGGGATACCGTGCTTGGCGGCAGCGGCTTTCAGCCCCTCGGCAACCCGGGCAGTCTTGGCATTCAGCTGCTCATAGAGCCCCGGCTCCAGCAGCAGATCCAGCATGGTCAGGCCCGCGGCCATGGCGACCGGGTTGCCGGAGAGAGTACCCGCCTGATAAACCGGACCGGTCGGGGCTATATGCTGCATCACCTTCTTCTTGCCGCCGAAAGCGCCAACCGGCATGCCGGCACCGATGATCTTGCCGAGAGTGGTAAGGTCCGGGTCTATGTTGTAGTAACCCTGAGCACCACGCAGCGAGACACGGAAACCGGTCATCACCTCGTCCAGGATCAACAGGGCACCGAACTCGTCGCAGATGGTGCGCAGCCCTTCCAGAAAACCGGGCACAGGCGGGATGCAGTTCATGTTGCCGGCGACCGGTTCGACTATGATGCAGGCGATATCACAACCGTATTGGGTGAAGGCTTCCCGTACTGAATCGAGGTCGTTGAACACGCAGGTCAGGGTGTGTTTGGCAAAGTCGGCCGGCACGCCCGGGCTGTTGGGCTGACCCAGGGTGAGGGCGCCGGAGCCGGCCTTGACCAGCAGGGAATCGGCGTGGCCGTGATAGCAGCCTTCAAACTTGACGATCTTGTCGCGACCCGTGTAACCGCGAGCCAGCCGGATGGCGCTCATGGTTGCCTCTGTGCCGGAGTTCACCATCCGCACCTGCTCCATGGAAGGCACAATCTGGCGTACCTTCTCGGCCATCAGCACTTCGATCTCGGTGGGCGCACCATAGCTCAGACCCTTCTCCACTGCCTTGATGACGGCAGCCTTGATGGCCGGGTGGTTGTGACCGAGCAGCATGGGGCCCCAGGAGCCGATGTAGTCCACATAGGCCTGACCATCCACGTCATAGAGGTAGGCACCATCGGCGTGATCGATGAAGCGGGGTGTACCGCCGACCCCATTGAAGGCGCGGACTGGTGAGTTGACGCCACCGGGAATGGTCTGGCGGGCCTGTTCAAACAGCTGATCTGATTTTGACATGGATCATCCTTAATGGGATTTTGGTCGTCGCACAGGCGCAGGCGGCCTATTGCGGCTCGGCAGCTAGGGGGAGCTGGAGTATGCTTTGCGCTCTCGTTACCTGGCCCAGGCCTGCCCCGTGCTAAATGAAACGGGCCGACTATAGCAGAAAGGCTCTGTGCTGGGCAGCCGGGCTGTCTGCTAGGTGCTCCTCACCAGGCAGACAAATGTGGTCTTTCCAACATGGTGCAACAAGATGGCACAACAAGTTATCTCCTCTTCTGACGCTTCCTCTTATCCACGCAGCCCCGCCTTGCTGCGCATGATCCATCAAGACAAGATGCCACTGCTGGTGTTATTGCTAGCGGCCCTGGTCGGTACCTTGGCAGGGTTGGTGTGCGGACTGTTCGAATCCGGTGTGCACTGGCTGGCCGAGCAGCGACTCGAGCTGCTGGCCGACCGCACCTGGTGGCAGCTCGGTCTGCTCGGATTTGGCTTCAGCGCCTTGTTGGGTTTTGTCGGTTACTTTCTCACCCATGCCTTTGCTCCGGAAGCGGGCGGCTCAGGGATCCCTGAAATCGAAGGGGCCATGGATGATCTGCGTCCGGTACGTTGGTGGCGGGTGCTGCCGGTCAAGTTCTTCGGCGGCATCTGTACCCTGAGTTCCGGCATGGTGCTGGGACGGGAGGGACCCTCGGTGCAGATCGGTGGCAACCTTGGCAAGATGGTGGCGGATATCTTCCGGCTACCCAAGGAGCATGGTCATGCTTTGCTGGCCGCCGGTGCCGCGGGTGGTCTGGCCGCCGCTTTCAATGCACCGCTGGCCGGGATCCTGTTCGTGATGGAAGAGATGCGACCCCAGTTTCGCTACTCCTTTCTGGCCATCAAGGCGGTAGGGATCTCCGCCATCATGGCAACCCTGATGCTGCAGAACATGAAAGGGCAGGGGGCGGTGATCACCTTGCCCCACTACGATGCTCCTGCACTGAAGGCGCTTTGGCTGTTCCTCTTTATGGGGGCTATCTTCGGGGTGCTTGGTTTTGTCTTCAACAAGCTGGTGCTGGCCTGCCAGGATGGCTATCTGGCACTGCACCAGAACAAGCGTCATCGCTTCGTGGCCATCGGCATGCTGGTGGCGGGGACCTTTGGCGTACTGTCGCTGTTTGCGCCATCGGTGACAGGCGGAGGGACAGAGCTCATCCCCCATCTGATGGGCGGAGAGTATGCAATGGCGACCCTGTTCCTCATATTCTCTGTACGGCTGGTGGCCACTCTTATCTGCTTCTGCTCTGGCGCCCCAGGTGGCGTGTTTGCTCCGACTCTGGCCCTTGGCACCCTGTTTGGTGTGGTGTTTGGTCATCTGTTTCATGCGGCTTTTCCGGAGCTTGGTATCGAACCCGGCGCCTTTGCCATCGCCGGCATGGGGGCCTTGTTTGCCGCCACTGTGCGTGCTCCCATCACGGGGATAGTGCTGGTGACCGAGATGACCGATAACTATCAGCTGATCCTGCCCATGATGATCACCACGGTCGGAGCAACTCTGGTGGCCCAGTGGCTGGGGGGGCGCCCCATTTATTCCCAGATCCTGGAGCGAACTTTACGGCTTGCTGCGCGTCAAAAGCGGGGAGACAGCGGCGCGACTGCCAGTTAACTCCTTGTATGTCAGCGCGAATCCGGTTGGGTCGCGTATAGTGAAGGGAGCATGGCCGCTGTATGGCGTAGTAACAAAAGAGGCCTTATGTCCCAGATATTGAAGTTGTTGACTGTGCTGTGCGTGGGGGCGCTCATCGGTTATTTCGTCGGCAATCGACAGGAGCTGGCTCAGAGCAG
>NZ_CP110645.1:835000-3940000 GCF_028355655.1 Aeromonas salmonicida
GGAAGACCAAGGGTTCCTGTCCAACGTTAATCGGGGCAGGGTGAGTCGACCCCTAAGGTGAGGCCGAAAGGCGTAATCGATGGGAAGCAGGTTAATATTCCTGCACGACTTGTAATTGCGATGGGGGACGGAGAAGGCTAGGTGGGCCAGGCGACGGTTGTCCTGGTGAAAGTGCGTAGGTGGTGTTTCTAGGCAAATCCGGAGACACAACACTGAGACACGAGACGAAGCCACTACGGTGGTGAAGCCATTGATGCCCTGCTTCCAGGAAAAGCCTCTAAGCTTCAGATTACAAGTCATCGTACCCCAAACCGACACAGGTGGTCGGGTAGAGAATACCAAGGCGCTTGAGAGAACTCGGGTGAAGGAACTAGGCAAAATAGAACCGTAACTTCGGGAGAAGGTTCGCTCTTGACAGTGAAGTCCCTTGCGGATGGAGCAGTTGGGAGTCGCAGTGACCAGATGGCTGGGACTGTTTATCAAAAACACAGCACTCTGCAAACACGAAAGTGGACGTATAGGGTGTGACACCTGCCCGGTGCCGGAAGGTTAATTGATGGGGTTAGCGCAAGCGAAGCTCTTGATCGAAGCCCCGGTAAACGGCGGCCGTAACTATAACGGTCCTAAGGTAGCGAAATTCCTTGTCGGGTAAGTTCCGACCTGCACGAATGGTGTAACCATGGCCATGCTGTCTCCACCCGAGACTCAGTGAAATCGAATTCGCCGTGAAGATGCGGTGTACCCGCGGCTAGACGGAAAGACCCCGTGAACCTTTACTACAGCTTGGCACTGAACATTGAACCTACATGTGTAGGATAGGTGGGAGGCTTTGAAGGCGTGACGCCAGTTGCGCTGGAGCCGTCCTTGAAATACCACCCTTGTATGTTTGATGTTCTAACGCAGGGCCCTGAATCGGGCTCGCGGACAGTGCCTGGTGGGTAGTTTGACTGGGGCGGTCTCCTCCCAAAGAGTAACGGAGGAGCACGAAGGTTGGCTAATCCTGGTCGGACATCAGGAGGTTAGTGCAATGGCATAAGCCAGCTTAACTGCGAGACGGACAGGTCGAGCAGGTACGAAAGTAGGTCATAGTGATCCGGTGGTTCTGAATGGAAGGGCCATCGCTCAACGGATAAAAGGTACTCCGGGGATAACAGGCTGATACCGCCCAAGAGTTCATATCGACGGCGGTGTTTGGCACCTCGATGTCGGCTCATCACATCCTGGGGCTGAAGTCGGTCCCAAGGGTATGGCTGTTCGCCATTTAAAGTGGTACGCGAGCTGGGTTCAGAACGTCGTGAGACAGTTCGGTCCCTATCTGCCGTGGGCGTTGGATGATTGAAGGGAGTTGCTCCTAGTACGAGAGGACCGGAGTGAACGAACCTCTGGTGTTCGGGTTGTCACGCCAGTGGCACTGCCCGGTAGCTAAGTTCGGAATCGATAACCGCTGAAAGCATCTAAGCGGGAAGCGAGCCCTGAGATGAGTCATCCCTGACCCCTTGAGGGTCCTAAAGGGCCGTTGGAGACCACAACGTTGATAGGTGGGGTGTGTAAGCGCGGCGACGTGTTGAGCTAACCCATACTAATTACCCGTGAGGCTTAACCATACAACACCCAAGAAGTGTTCTAAGGCTTGTAGCAAATCGAAGAACTACTACCTAATTCAGTGATAACGAAGCCAACAGGCAAATCGTTATTCACGTCAGCTTTCTCAGATTGAAGAATTTGCCTGGCGGCCATAGCGCCGTGGAACCACCTGATCCCATGCCGAACTCAGAAGTGAAACGCGGTAGCGCCGATGGTAGTGTGGCATTCGCCATGCGAGAGTAGGACACTGCCAGGCACCCAACACGAAAAACCCCGCTCATCGAGCGGGGTTTTTTATTGCCTAAAATTTCCTTCCCACCGTTTTTTGCATTTCTGTACAAGGCATTGTCCAAATAATTCGCCTTCCCTTCGCGTTCAGTTTGATGATTTCCTCTTTTTATCCTCGGATCCCTATTTGGCCAAAGTCGTGATGCCTCGGCTATTCCCTCCGTTGATAATCACTATTGCTGCTACGGGGGATGACAAGAGACATGGGATCCATAGACTGTCTCTTTCACGAACAAGGAGCTGTGTATGTTGGGGATCCACGATCTGGCGTTGTTTATCGTATCTGGCTTGCTGTTGAACATGATGCCCGGGCCTGATTCTCTGCTCATCATGCTGCGCAGCGGCTCTCAGGGCTGGCGGGCGGGTTCCGTGGCTGCGCTGGGGATTGGGACGGGCACCATGGTGCATGTGCTGGCGGCTGCACTGGGGTTGTCTGCTTTGCTGAGCACCTCGGCTGAGCTGTTCACCGTCATCAAGTTGATGGGGACGCTCTATCTGGTCTACCTGGGGTTTTCCATGTTCTGGCAAGGGGCCAAGGCGCCTTCTGCTACCAACGTAGCTGTGCCCTTGCCTGTACTCTCCTATGGCCGGATCTTTCGGCAGGGGTTGCTGACCAATGTGCTCAATCCCAAGGTCGCGCTCTTCTTCCTCGCCTTTGTGCCCCAGTTTATCGCCCCGGATGCGCCACAGAAGGCGCTGGCCTTCATTCTGCTTGGCTGCATCTTCAACCTCAACGGCATGATCTGGTGCCACCTGCTGGCCTTCTCGACTGCCTATGCGAGCCGCAGGGTGAGCTTGCCTGCCCGGCTGGGGCGCTGGCTCAACCGTCTGATGGGGGGCTTGTTCGTGGGGCTGGGCATCAAGCTTGCCAGCGAGTAAATGGCAGCCATAGAAAAAGGCGTATCCCATTGCTGGAATACGCCTTCATCTGCACTGCAGCAGATCTGACCGAGATCAGTTCATGCCGTATTATCACACCACCTGTCTAATGCTGTTTGGTGTCGTCCATGACTTTAAGCTATCTATCTGATTTTTAACTTTAAATAATCCATTCCTGTCTAAAGCTATCTTAGGGTATATAAGACAGGTGTGGGTTCAAATGCGGGTTCAAAATGGCAATTTCAGATTCAAAACTCAAAGCAATGCTGCGTGGTCACGATGATGATACGCCCAGAAAGGTTGCGGACAGGGATGGGCTCTCTGTTCTGTGGAGGAATAGCGGAAAAGTCAGCTTCTTATACCGCTATCGAATTTTAGGTAAGGCAAAAAATCTGACTCTGGGCTCCTATACCGGCCAGGAGGGGGGGCTGTCGCTTTCCGAAGCAAGGAAAAAGGCGGCGCAATGTCGAGCTTGGTTGGAAGAGGGTTATGATCCCGCCTTGATGACGCGGATCGGGAAAGATGAAAGGCTTAAGGCTGTCACGGTTAAAGATGCACTCGAGTATTGGCTCTGCCATCACGCCGATAAGAAAAGGTCGAACAGTGAGAAGCATCGCCAGCAATTTGCGAAGTGGGTCTATTCCCGTATTGGAGATCTTCCTTTGTCAGATTGTGATACTCGTCACTGGTTGAGCGTCTTTGACGAGTACTCGAAGGTAGCGCCTGTGGCTAGTGGCTATTGTTTCCAAAACTGTAAGCATGCTCTGAAGTTTTGTCGTGTCAGACAGTTTGCAGTGAGTAATGCGTTGGATGACTTGACCGTCGCTGATGTTGGGCAAAAAGCAAGTAAGCGAGATAGGGTTCTGACTCTAGAAGAACTGCGAGGTGTAGTGGTCAACTAAATCCGGACACTTGGTTAGGCCGAGTCTCGGCTTTTGCTGGCGGCATCCCGTCATTGTGTTGATGTGGACGCCGCCAGTTGTAGTAATCCATCAGGTAATAACTGATATCCCGCGTTGCTTCCCGCAGGCTCATGTATCCCGTTGCCGGGAGCCACTCTGACTTCAGGCTTCTGAACAACCGCTCCATCGGGGCGTTATCCCAACAGTTGCCACGCCGACTCATGCTCTGGGTCATGCGATAGCGCCACAGTCGTTGCCGAAATGCCCTACTGCCATATTGGCTGCCTTGGTCGGAGTGAAACAACACACCAGAGGGGCAACTCCGCTGCTGATAGGCCATCTCCAGTGCTTTGATTGCCAGCTCTGCATCAGGCTTGTCAGACATTGCCCAGCCCACGACTCGGCGAGTATGGAGGTCAAGAACCACAGCTAGGTAATGCCAACGAGTACCTGCCCAGACGTAGGTGATATCGCCACACCACACTTGATTGGGTTGCGGAACATCAAATTCGCGGGCCAGCAGATTCGGAATATCCGGTCGTTCAGACCGTGCAACCTTATAACGATGTGTGCCCGGCTGTTTGGATGCCAACCCGGCTTCCTTCATCAGGTTACGGACTTTGAATCGGCCAATCTGATACCCCAACTCTCGCATCATCGACATCAAGGCACGGCTGCCTGCCGAGTCCCGGCTCGCTGTGAACAAGCGGCGCAACTCACTGCGCTGTTGCATGCGCTCACGGTTAATCACTCTCCTGCGAGCCAGATAATCGTAAAAACAGGATGTGGGAATATCGAAAGCGCAGCAGACCAAGGTGATGGGGGCTTGCTCCCTTAATCGGTCTATCAGCGCGTACGTGTGAACTCGTCCGCCATCAAGAGAGCAGTAGCCTTTTTTAGTATGTCCTTTTCACGTTCGAGCCGGTTGATACGGGCTTCCAGCTCCTGAATTTTCTGCTGCTCCGGAGTCAGTGCTTTGCTGATTGGGGTTGTGCCACTGCGTTCGGATTGCAGTTGCTGAACCCAGCGACGAAGCACGGTTTCACCGACATCCAGTGAACGGCTTGCTTCGGGAACAGAATACCCCTGGTCGAGCACCAGGGATGCGGCTTCGAGTTTGAATTCGGCAGTAAATGAGCGACGTAATCTTGTCATTGAACACCTCAGGTCATGGTGGCGACTGTACCACCTAAAATGGTGTCCGGGATGATTAGACCACTACAAACACTATGGAATTGGGCTGAGAAGCTAGGTCCATATTGCTACTATGGAAATTTGGCCAAGATTCTGTTGTCGTTTGGTGCAAGAACTCAAGAAGCTCGGCTATCAGCACCCGCAGAATGGAATCTAGTCGAAGGTACATGGACAGTACCTGCGTCCAACTCAAAAACAGGTAATAAAATCGTGAGACCAATACCTGATTTTATTCGGCCGACGATAGACGCTTTGCTGAAAGCTGCAGCCGCACAGTCATCCTCATACTTGCTAGGGGAGCTCAAGCGACCAGAAGCGGTAAGTCAGTGGGGAAGGGGGATTTGGAAACGGATCGGGCATAGCGCCCCTTGGACATGGCACGATCTGCGAAGGAGCTTGGCGACCCGCCTAAACGAGGCTGGGATTGCCCCCCATGTCGTGGAAAAAATTTTAGGGCATGCTCTACCTGGTGTAATGGCTCACTATGTTCATACGGTTCGGTTACCGGAACAAAAAATCGCTCTGGAGTTGTGGGGAGGGATTTTGAAACCATCAGAAAAACCGGCAGACAATATTGTGCATCTACAAGTGGGGTAGGGGAGTTACAGCTCTTTTCTTTAGTTCGATTTGTAGGCTGTGTCTATGGGGGTTACACCCAGAGTAACCCCCATTTATTTTTTACCTAGGTTGTACAGCTAGTGCCATCTTGCAGGCTGTGTATGGATATGGTATTCACCTGACAGTTGCCCACAAAAGGGAGTGGTCATACGGCTTCAAACCGGATAACAAAAAGGTACCCCTACCGTGTTATCTGGAGTCACCATATGACCACCAACGAGAAAGTAGCACGTCGCAAACTCAGCCTGCTAGAGCTCGCCAAAGAGCTCAATAACGTCAGCAAAGCCTGCAAGCTCATTGGCTACAGCCGTCAGCAGTTCTACGAAATTCGCCGTAATTACCAGTCCTATGGCGCCGAGGGCTTGCTCGACAAATTGCCTGGCTGTAAAGGGGCTCATCCCAACCAGGTCGCTCCCGAGATTGAGCAGGCCATCCTCGATTACTCCCTCACCAGGCCGACTCACGGCTCATTGCGGGTAGCTCAAGAGCTGGCGCTGCAAGGTGTCAACGTTGTTGAGCAGCGCGCAAAAATGACCAGGTTTCCGGTTTTTTCAGCGTCCAATTTTGACCACCCCGGAGTGTGTGCAACTATCCGATCTTTGGATCGGAGAACCTGGAGTGTTAATCATGGAAACCGTGTTGAAGATCCGGCGTCTGCATCAGGTGGACGGCCAGTCCATCAGCTCCATCGCTAAAGTCACAGGACTCTCTCGCAATACCGTTCGCAAGTACCTTCGCCAACCTCCCTCCGAACCGCCCAAGTACCGACGTCCACAACCGGCCAGACTTAAGCTCGGCGAATTCGAGCCGATACTGACCCAGTGGCTGGACCTCGATGCCAAGCGGTCCAAGCGACAACGCAGCTGTACCAGACAACTCTTCGAAGACCTACAACGCCTGGGCTACCAGGGTGCCTACGACAGCGTCCAGCGCTTCGTCCGTGACTATAAACAGCTGCCGGCCAAAGTGGCTGCCTTTGTACCCCTGACGTTCGCGGTTGGTGAGGCCTATCAGTTTGACTGGAGCGAGGAAGAGGTGGAGATCGGCGGTGTGGTGCAACGGGTCATAACACCTCCAATAGTTGCCTCATTTTAAGGCTGTGAGGTGTCTAGGGAACTGGGGGCGATTCATACCATGCTCATCTTTCATATCGTTACTAACATGGTCCTTTTCACTTACCTTGAAATAGATTTGTGAGAAGAATAGTAACTTTTCTTCAGGGGCATCAAGACTATTAATAATTGCAATAACATTCTGACATGTCATTGACATAAAAGATAGTATGGCAATTAGCGAAATACGTCTGAATAATGCGTGCATTGCTAACTCCTGTGAGGTTGAATGGTTATATACATACTATGTTCGAGTTATTCTTAGAATGGACAAGTAGTTATTGTTATGGCCTGATAATTAAAGTGACCCCAATGAAAATCAATGCAATACCTTAAAAATGGTTTTTACATCAATCTCATATCTTCTAATATTTTGAACGTACGGCATTAATGAGCGGTAGAGCACTCCAATTAGCGTTAATATTTCCAGGCCAAATACAAATACAAATACAAATACAAATACAAATACAAATACAATTGGAATGTCATGTATACTCCATTTCACATTGGTAGCACTCCAATTACCAAAGAAATTAAGTGCAAAACCGATCGCAATACCATTCGCTGTAATTAAACTAGCTCTGGCTTGATCGCTAATATACGCAGGATTATTAATTTCCAAAAATATTCACTTCCTTGATTTATGAATTTTAAATTGTATTCTTTAATCGAATATAACTCGATGACCATAGATAACCTTGCCCATATAGAGCATTTGTACACAATGCATGGCTTAAGTCACTCTTGGTTTCAATACCTTCAATAATGACCATTCCACATTTTGATTTAACATCATCAATTAGACTGGCTAATTGAGTATCATGCCTTTCACTCAGTTTCCAAAACTTATATTTATCGATTTTTATCGCTTGCCAAGGAATCGCAGAATTTATACTCTCGACAGAACTACAATCGTCTAGCCAGAAATCGATACCTGATTGCATCAATTTGGATATGTTGTCATGGAGTTCTTTCGGATAGATGGTTCCTTCTAGTTCTATACATAACTTTATTCGTGTGGACAAGAATTTCAGCTCCATTAATAAATCAGCCGAAAGCAAAGCGGATAATGGAATGTTTATGGTATAAAAGATATTTTCATTACTTAAGAATTTTCTTGCATTAGACAATTTGTTTAACCAAGAAATTTGATTTTCTAAAATTACTGAAAGGTTTTTACTGCTCATTTCTTTAAATAATCTCTCTCTAGATTTACTGCTATTATCCCCAACAGGTCTAGAGAGTAATTCATACCCCACTATAACCTCATTTTTTAAGTTCACTATTGGCTCCAGTCTTAACTTGAAACAGAAACCATCAACAATAAATCGATATGGGGGAAATTTCATTTTTATAGTCCGACACCATTGACAGCTAAGATAAGGGCATTTGATGCTACACAGTCGATACTAATCGAGTAATAACTACCAAATTTATTACTATGGGGGATAGATATTAATAATTTATCTGGAGAGAATTGATCTATTTTGAAAGTGATTTCAATACCATTCAAAGAGACGATATGATTTGATATTTTTCTGCGTGACATTGTCTGTATCTTTATCTTGCATTTTATTGTTAACCATAAAAATGGGGAGGAGGCCCTCACCTTAAAAGGACATGCTTGCACGAAATGTAAGGTGACTCACTTCCTTACAAAGAAAAATATCATAGAGACAATCTAAAAAATCAATAAAATAAAATAAAATATGTTTTAATGTTTTTTACTTTGATTATCTTGTTGTTTCGGCTTAAATGGTTGCGAGCTTAATTCTGAGCTCATATCAAACATGTATCTGCGTAGTGTGTTTATCCCGTGTGTTTATCCCGTTTGGGGGAGCGTTGCTCCCCCCTTTTTAAATATTACTATTCAGTATAAGGTTATTTAATATTCGGACTTAAGTTAAAACTGAATCGCCCCTAGTTCCCTAGACACCTTACTGTAGTGGTCTGTATGGAGATGGTATTCACCTGACAGTTGCCCACAAAATGGAGTGGTCATACGGCTTCAAACCGGATAACAAAACGGTACCCCTACCGTGTTATCTGGAGTCACCATATGACCACCAACGAGAAAGTAGCACGTCGCAAACTCAGCCTGCTAGAGCTCGCCAAAGAGCTCAATAACGTCAGCAAAGCCTGCAAGCTCATTGGCTACAGCCGTCAGCAGTTCTACGAAATTCGCCGTAATTACCAGACCTATGGCGCCGAGGGCTTGCTCGACAAATTGCCTGGCTGTAAAGGTGCGCACCCGAATCGGGTCGCCCCCGAGATTGAACAGGTCATCCTCGATTACTCCCTCACTAGGCCGACTCACGGCCCATGGCGGGTAGCTCAAGAGCTAGTGCTGCAAGGCATCAACGTCAGTGCGGGCGGTGTGCGTGGTGTGTGGTAACGTCACGATTTGCTCTCCAAACACGACCGCTTGCTGCGCCTCGAAAAAACCCACAGGGAACAAACGATTGAACTCAATGACGAGCAAATTCGCCTGCTCGAGCGTTTCAGCCCGGAGTTCCGCGAACGCCAGATAGAAGTCCACTACACCGGGGAACTGGTGGCGGTCGACACCTTCTTCGTCGGCGCGCTCAAGGGCGTGGGCAAGGTGTATCTACAAACCGTGCTGGACTGCTACAGCCGCCACGCTTGGGGCGGCTCTACACCAGCAAGCTGCCAATCACCTCTGTCCATGTGCTCAACGAAACGGTACTGCCATTCTTTGAAGCCCATGAGGCGCGGGTCTATACCATCCTGTCGGACGACGGGCGCGAGTTCTGCGGGTGCCCTGACCATCATCCCTACGTTCCTGCAACTGGAGGGGATTGAGCACCGGACCACCAAGGTGCGCAGGCCGCAGAGCAACGGCTTTATCGAGCGGCTGCACCGAGCCTTGCTGGATGAACACTTCCGTATCAAGGGGAGAACGACTTGGTATGAGTCGGTGGAGCAGATGCAGACAGACCTGGATAGCTACCTGGAACACTACAACATCCAGAGGCCATATCAGGGCAGGATGATGGAGGGTCAGACCCCCTACAGCATGTTCAAGAAGGGTCTGAAATTGATACCGAAGGAAGTGCGCACTAAAGTAGCGTAAACAAGACACCGGTTTGAGGCCGGTGTCAGGTGATAACTAGAGCTGTACAATTTCGGATACACTTTACTCTGCGCTCCATGGTAAGAAGGACGGAGGATTATACCGCTATCCTTGGCGTGGGCTCAGTATGCCAGTTCACTCCATTTATGATTGAAGTCACGAATAAGTATCTCCCCCACCTCGTTACGCGGAGTGACAAGATAAAAGGTGACATTCTGGCGAAACAGGGACAACCGGTATAAGGCTGTATAGTCCTCCTTGGATAGGCTCTTTTTAGAGGTATCATTAATGGGCACAAGGTCTACCTTGCCCTTTTTCAGCAGTTCCACACACTGCCTCAGACGGTTGGTAGTTCTGACTATTAGCCCTTGTTCGGTAATAACCCGCGCGATGACTTCAGAGAACCATCCCTTAGGTACGCAGGCTGTTTTTTGGTGCCAAGACAATGATTCCAGTATCTTCTTATCCGGAGTGGTGTACCAAGACTGGATATCGAAAGCGACGGGAGTACTGAACAGTAGGCGGTTACCCCGCTCGTTGGTCCAGGTAAAAGGGAACGCGGCGATGGCATTGCCAAGTTCAATGTTTTTAAGCCCTCTCGGCCATGGCTGATAAGAAACCTGTAGATCCGGGTAGCCGACCGCTCTCAAGACGGTGAGCACCTTGCTAGCTAGCTCGCCATTGTTTGCAAGTCCAGCAGATGAGTAGGGGGGCAACTCCCCGGTGATGATCACTTCCGCCCTGACGCAACCGGCCGAGAGAAGCAGCAGAAGGGCGGAAAGAGAAATTAGGGGGAACGGACCGGATGCAATCGCAACTGCACGATGAGTGACAAAAGGGACCAACTGATAACGCATGTTCATACCTGCTGAACTCACCATCATCTATTCCATTTGACAGCGTAGCGGTTTCACAGGGAAAAGCCAGATTCGATGTGCGCTGTATCCACTTGCGCAAAGGCAAGGAGAGTGCTTGCCGAAATTTCCGTCAGGTTGTTCATGCCTGATGGGCAACATTGCCATCTCAATGATTTTCTCGGGTATGCCACAGCCGCAGCACGTAGATGATCGAACTAAGAACCTCGTACTCACCAACCAAAATCTTCCTAACCTCGTGTGGCTCGATCTGGAACAGTTGATCTCCAATGTAGTGGTCAACTAAATCCGGACACTTGGTTAGGCCGAGTCTCGGCTTTTGCTGGCGGCATCCCGTCATTGTGTTGATGTGGACGCCGCCAGTTGTAGTAATCCATCAGGTAATAACTGATATCCCGCGTTGCTTTCCGCAGGCTCATGTATCCCGTTGCCGGGAGCCACTCTGACTTCAGGCTTCTGAACAACCGCTCCATCGGGGCATTGACGCTCCTATGTCAACAAGCTCGCGCTGAGTCAGCTAAATCGGCCAAGATCAAAGGGTAGAGTTCCCTGACGATATAGCGTTTCAAACAACGCTGGATCTCTTTCGAAGATAAGCCTTGGGCGCTACGTCGTGCGACGTAAGATTGGGTTTGTTGATCTCCCCGCATCCGGACCATTGCAATCGTCCATAACGCATTATTTGCGGCACGGTTACCACCTCGGTTTAAGCGATGTCGTACGGTCTTTCCCGAGGATGCGGGTAAAGGGTTAACCCCACCACAAAGTGCCGCAAGCGATGCTTCATTTCTTAACCGTTCAGGGTTATCGCCAGCAGTTGAAAGCAGCACCGCTGCGGTTTGAGGGCCGACGCCAAATTGCTCGCGCAGACGACGAGCATGTTGATGGGTCAAGGCATCCAACATGGCATCAAGTTTTTCAACTTCGTCTGCCAATAGCAGCCAACGCTTGGCCAGCAGACACAGGGTAGTCGTTAACGTATGCAGGAGTTCAGTGGTACCCAATGACCTAACTCGTGCGCATCCCTTTGCACAGTCAACGGGCTTGCTCTTCCAGAGCCGTTCACGAACATCCTGGGGGGCACTGACAAGCAATGTTCTGAGTTGATTCATTGCCTGCGTTTTGGCTTTGACGGCGCTGCGTCTGGCGACTGATACCACTCGCATCATTTCTGCCGCGCCTGACTGGGTCTTTGCTATCGCGGTAGCACTACCGGAAAGAACTGATCTCGCTGCACTTTCAGCATCGGTAGGATCCGATTTCCCCTGGAGCCTGCGTTTGGAGCGGTCAGAGCGATTAACTTCGAAGACTTCGATACCATGCTTGCGCAGTACACTGGCCAAGCCAGCACCATACGTGCCAGTGCCTTCAACGCCTGCTCTCTTCAAGCACCCGAAAGAGTTTGCCCAGGTCACGAGTCTCTCATATCCGCTGATATTGGTCGTGACCATCAAGCATCCCAGCTGGTGTCCTTGTGCATTAAGCAAAACCCCAACATGGGTATCCATATGGGTGTCTACACCAAGGATAACTTCAGCTTTGTTTCTGGAATTGTTCATGGCTCATTCCTCCAAGGAATCTGCACTACCAACCCCATACGCAGGACAGGACACTCAAGATGCAGCACAAGGCTCCTATTAGGTCACAGACGCTGGGCCCGGCAATGCCAGGGAACATCAGCATCCAATCGACAGGTCAACGCAAAGGCATTATGTTCGCCAATCCCAGCACGGGTCAGATTGGGCTGATGTTCTTGAGCATAATGAACTGAGTGTCCCAACAGTTGCCACGCCGACTCATGCTCTGGGTCATGCGATAGCGCCACAGTCGTTGCCGAAATGCCCTACTGCCATATTGGCTGCCTTGGTCGGAGTGAAACAACACACCAGAGGGGCAACTCCGCTGCTGATAGGCCATCTCCAGTGCTTTGATTGCCAGCTCTGCATCAGGCTTGTCAGACATTGCCCAGCCCACGACTCGGCGAGTATGGAGGTCAAGAACCACAGCTAGGTAATGCCAACGAGTACCTGCCCAGACGTAGGTGATATCACCACACCACACCTGATTGGGTTGCGGAACATCAAATTCGCGGGCCAGCAGATTCGGAATATCCGGTCGTTCAGATTGGCCAACCTTATAACGGTGTTCGCCCGGCTGTTTGGATGCCAGCCCGGCTTCCTTCATCAGGTTACGTACTTTGAATCGACCAATCTGATACCCCAACTCCCGCATCATCGACATCAAGGCACGGCTGCCTGCCGAACCCCGGCTCTCTTTAAACAAACGGCGCAACTCGCTGCGCCGTTGCATGCGCTCAGGGTTAATTGCTCGCCTGCGAGCCAGATAATCGTAAAAACAGGAAGTGGGAACATCGAAAGCGCAGCAGACCAGGGTGATAGGGGCTTGCTCCCTTAATCGGTCTATCAGCGCGTACGTGTGAACTCGTCCGCCATTAAGAGAGCAGTAGCCTTCCTAAGAAACACCCTCGATTGCCTGTAGGGTAAAACCAAATTCGGCGGCCCGACGGTGCAATCCCTTGACCACCCGATCGCGGTACTGCTGCTCGTAGTGATCGGCGCCAGGATCCTGATATTCCATACCAAAACGCATGGCGGCGAGCATCGTGGCATTTCGCTCTCCTGCGACAATGGCACGGATGATCCGCATACCGGTGGCGCCGGTGATGTCACTCACCACATGCTGTAATTGCAGGTTCATGTGAGTTAGCACCTTCTGCATGTGCTGGATATGGGCCGCAGCGTAATCGAGGTGACGTTCACGTAGCCGCAGATAACTGCGCAGCGCGGCGATCTCCCGCTCAGGATGGAAGCTGGCTCGCAGTAGACCGCAAGCATGCAGGCGCTGGATCCATTGCGCATCGCTGACGTCGGTTTTACGTCCAGGTACGGCCCGGGCATCCCGGGCGTTAGCCAAGATGACCTGTAAGCCATGGGTCTCCAGGATCTCGTACACGGGTATCCAGTACACGCCTGTTGACTCCATTGCCACGGTGGTGATCCCAAGCTCGACCAACCAAGTAGCCATACGCTCCAGGTCTGCCGTGAAAGCCTGAAAGGTTTGCACAGGTTCTTCAGCGAGCGCGGTGGGCACCGCAACCACATGGAACCGCGAGCCGATATCGATGCCCGCTGCGCGTGCATGGATGATCGGCAAACCGTGTTCAGTGTTGTGCTTTTTCATGATACCCCTCCATCACAAATAGTACCGGACGGGGACTCGGATTCGATCACATTCCTAAACGGGGTCACCAAGGTGCCACCACTCACGGGTCCGCAGCTTCCCCTGGGTCAGGTTTTTTGACGGGGACTCAGCCTCCAAAAAGCAAACGACCACTGTCCGGTGAGATCAGTGTAGTGGACGTGTTTCTAATTCCATGGGCCACGGAGTGCCGGGGAGGCGGTTTTTTAGTATGTCCTTTTCACGTTCGAGCTGGTTGATACGGGCTTCCAGCTCCTGAATTTTCTGCTGCTCCGGAGTCAGTGCTTTGCTGATTGGGGTTGTGCCACTGCGTTCGGATTGCAGTTGCTGAACCCAGCGACGAAGCACGGTTTCACCGACATCCAGTGAACGGCTTGCTTCGGGAACAGAATACCCCTGGTCGAGCACCAGGGATGCTGCTTCGAGTTTGAATTCGGCAGTAAATGAGCGACGTAATCTTGTCATTGAACACCTCAGGTCATGGTGGCGAAAAATGGTGTCCGGGATGATTAGACCACTACATACAGCCTTAAAATGAGGAAACTATTGGAGGTGTTATGACCCGTCAGTGTTATCCAGAAACATTCAGAATAGAAGCTGTGAAGCCACAGCCTGTATGCCTGGTTCAAGCAGCACGGTAAGCTAGCAGGAGGATGAAGCAATCATGGCTGGAAAGTGGTGCTATTTATGGTTACCGCAAGACAAATCGCGATCTCCCTAACTTGGGGGATGCCTGTGAGAAAGCCCCGAGAGTAGCGGTCATTTTGGGCTGAGGAAGTCATGGCTTGCTGGCTGATTTAGGCAACAACGCCGTCGTCTAAAGCTTTTTTCAGTTGCTCAAACGGGAGCGGATAAAGCGCAGGATTTACTCGACAAGAGGTGAAGCCCGCAGCGACGTATTTGATTATATGGAAATGTTTTACAACCCAATCAGGCGCCATGGTTCCAATGATGGGCTGTCGCCGGTAGAGCTTGAAAAGCAGTTCAATGTTCAACAACAGAGTGTCTAGAAAACCCAGGGCGATTCACTCAGATGCCGTTTTGGGGAGGGGTGACCATCCCATTAGCTATAGTCTGGTGCAACCTGCTGGCTCGAATGAAACATTTCATGGATATCGTGTCTCCTTCCCTTCCCTAGGAATCGCTATGGAACAGCGAAGGTGTAACACTATTAGGATCAGTTATTTAAGACCGGGGATGAAAACAGTGTGGGTCTCCAGCGAGTCTGTGGATGTAAATGAAAAGATGCGACCGAGTCTTTTTATTTGAATTCTGTTATATATTTTTACAATTTAGGGTTGACCCTAGAGGCACTCCTTGTATATCTATAATCGGATGGACTTGGTACACTGATAAAAATCCTGCTTTAGCAGGTATTCAGTGTTATGTAACATCGGGTTATTTTACAGTGTTAATTTTTACAGGCAGTGAAGTTAAGGTTGCATGCAATTTCACTCAATTTGCATGAAAATGCTTGAGTCCGCATGGGAACAATATCTAGTGGGTATGATATATGTCACAATGCATAGTAAATGTAGATAAAATCACTGGTTATGTTCATGCATATGATAACGAAATAATCGCAGGGGCAGGAAAGTTAAATGAAAATGAATTAAACGTGTTGTATGCGTTACATAATGCAAATGGATTAACTGTGGAGAGAAATACCTTACTAGAAATTGGGTGGCCGGGTAGGGTTGTTGGCCCCAACTCACTAAACATGGCAATTAATAAGATAAGAAAGTGCATCGCACTTGCAGCGAATGACGAAGATACCATATTCATTTTCACTGTACCTAGGCAGGGTTTTAAGTTGATCCCCGGAGTTATTTCATTTGTTAACGAACGAGAATTAATTTTACAAGAGGTAATACAGGGGGGCATTGTCAAAGAAGACTCAAGTAAGGCTGTTGAGAATTACGAGAAACCTAAAAAAAAGGCTTACCTAAAGGCTTGCATAGAAAAATTAAAACTAAAGATTTCAGTTTCTTTAGTTGTATTGTTTTCAGTTTTTTCTCTGTCTAGTGTTGCTGTGCTAGGAATTTATTGGTCAGATGTGGATTTATACTGCCACCTTGAAAATGGTCGTTGGATGTGCGGACTGGATAAAAATAAATGTAACGAAAAGAAATCAAACAGAGAAGTCGCAGAATTGAAAGGGGATGTCTATGTTTACGGCGAAGATTGTACAATTGAAAAATCGGTTAAAGTATCTGGAGGCAATAATTAAACGGGTGCTACTTTACTCTATTATCATCATCTTGGCCTTTATTTTGTACCCATTTATTAATGGGTTTGGATGTAACTTTTCGTTTGCAACTGAAAACGAACGTTTCAAAATTCACGGAGAGTGCAAAAACGGAATATTGTCCTACGTAACACTTTTTAAATCTACCAATATGCTCAGCATGCGTCAGAATTTATATGGCGTTGTTGGTAGAAAAGTAATAACAGTGAAGTTGGATCGAGCTATTTATGCATCTTCATCACCTAATCTATCGCAATTGTCTGTTGTATTTGATGAGTACAAATTGACATCAGATGTTTTTCGTTTTTATTACTGGGGACGTTCATCTGAAAATGAAAAATCAAAAAATCATGACCGGTGGTTTTTTCTTCAAAAAGTTAATGATGATTACATAGCATCACAAGTATTCACTATCGATGTTCCCTCATCAGCAAAACTAGCATTTATAGTGCCAGATTAGTCATAAAGGAGGGCGTTGTTGTCCAAATCAGCCATCGAGATTATAAATTTTTCTGTGTAAGTAGCGGTTAGTGGTGTTGTTTCCCAAATTAACTTCGCCTAAAGTGACTATTTTGGGGCTATTTGGTCTGATCACTACCATCCCCCCTTCAAGTCTGCATCATGGGAAGATTGCTTAATCCCATCCGCTGATGGAGGCCTCAATCAACAACGAGCTCTTTAAAGAGCCGTGCCTAAACCGGGTTTTCCCCATCACGGTCTGGCCCGTCTTGCCATCACTTAAGGCTTTCCTGAGCAATCAGTGGTGTTATCCCTCTCTTGCTGGCTCCGAATATTACGCATTCATCACTGATGCGTAGTATTCCTGGTTTTTGACCAATAAGGCCCACACTTTCCGTGCATTCTTATTGGCCAATGCTACCAAGGCAATGTTGTTATTCCGGCGCTCCAATAGCCTACTGGCCCAACCCGATATGGTATCCTGTTTACGTTTAACAGACTGTAAGAAAGCCTTGGCGCCATGAATAAGCGGGGTCTCAAATGGACGTTTCCACGTTTCCACGTTTCCACGTTTCCACGTTTCCATATCCCAAACAGCACTTGTTTACCTACACAGGGAATGCCGGCGTGGCACTAAGCCAAGCCAGGCTGCAAGTTGTCTGCGATTCTCGAAATTGTTGGCGTTGTCGATGATCGCAATCAACGCACTGGCGTTGATGGGGCCGATGCCCGGGATCTTACCAATACGCTGGCATAATGCGTTTTGCTGATGGCACGGTTCGATCTGTGTGTCGATTGTCGACATGACATCAAAAAAATACTCCATATGTTTCTGTAGCAAACTTGATTGAACCTGAAACAGGTTGGGTAACTGGTTCTCTGCGCCCTCCAGGCTCTCCGCTAACCATCGCGTAACCGTTCACCGAGAGTGGCTCCTGCATCAACAGCATCATGCTTGTTGGTTTTGGAGTCATCAGTTTGACGGTATGTCCCAGCCCTTGGAGCTTATTGGCCCAGAAATGTGCAGAGGCACAGGTCTCCATGCCGATCAAGCCGGGTGGGATATGGGCAAAAAGGAGGCTATTTGTGAACGCCGGAATGGCGTGTTGAACAACCGCTTACCGTGCTCATCCCCCCCGTGGACCTGAAATACCTCTTTTGCCAAATCGATGCTGATTGTCGTAGCCTTCATGGGGGTCACCTCCCATCAGTGGGAACGTACATTCGCCACTTTGGTACTCAGATGCCGTTTTGGGGAGGGGCAACCATTCAACATAAATAAAAATAATGCAATGCCATGGTCGGGCCAGCATCCAAATAGCTATTTGGATATGTTGGGGGGGGGGGCGATGTCAGTAATACAGCGCGAGATTCATGTGAGGTCATTATGTTTAAATAAAAATAATGCAATGCCATGGTGGGGCCAGCATTCAAATAGCTATTTAGATATGTTGGGGGTATTTTCGATGTCAGCAATACAGCGTGAGATTCATGTGAGGTTATTAGATTGAAATAAAAATAATGTATCGCCATGTGGTGATGCTTCCGAACAGTTGAGGTGGTAATTTGTTGTACAGCTTAATCAAGAGAAAGAGAAAGCAGATGGTATTGCGAGGCGGACTGCAGGTGTCTTACCTTGGCTATAGATATGGTAAAAGTGGCAGCGATAAGGGGATAGATGCGATAAATTTTGGATAAAGATCTTGTGTGAGTGATGCTATATGATTGTTTTCTCTACTTTTACTTGTTGTAGGCTATACGTTTATTTTAAATGTTGATTGAGTTTATATTCATCTATACAGGTTCAATATTCACAGTAAATAAAATAACAACATAAGACCCGCTTATAAAGAGGCGGTATCGGCGCTATACGACGTCGCAGTTTTAGGAACATAAAATGAAGAGTATTAGAACTCAAGAGAAGGGGGATATGACTCTCCTCAACTGGTGCATGTCTGCTTTTAGTATCATTGAACAGCGGCAGGAGGGAATATATATTATCCTGGAAGGAACGATGAGGTGGCAGGACTGCACCGATACCTACGAGGTATCCCCTAACGAAATGATATTCGTGAGTTGTGGTAGCTATGCTGTCTCGACCGGCGGAGAGCCCTGTCATCTGCTCAGGATACCCCTTTCTAAAGGCTTTTTGCAGGATTTTGTGCAGCGTTTCGGTTCAATGCTGAGTGAGATAAAGCGGGTCGAGGGGCGAGCATCTAGCCTGCTGCCGTTTCATGCATCCCCTCTGCTTACCCAGTCTATCCAAGGCTTGAAAGGGCTGATGGACCACAGGCATCCTCCCGAATTAGCTTGGTTACGAACTCAAGAGCTTCTATTTTTGCTTGCTTTTGAGAAACAGGGGCCGCAATTGATGTCCATTTTGCGCCAGCTGAGCAATCGTCAGGTCGAACGACTGCATCAGTTCATGGAAAAACACTATCTGATGGAGTGGTCACTCAGTGAGTTTGCCAAAGAGTTCGGCATGGGGCTAACAACATTCAAGGCATTGTTTGGCTCAATATATGGTGTTTCTCCCCGAGTCTGGATATGCGAACAGCGGCTCCTCTACGCTCATCAGTTATTATGCAATAGCGAAATGAGCATCGTCGATATTGCGATGGAGGCGGGGTTTTCCAGCCAGTCCTATTTCACCCAGAGTTATCGTCGGCGTTTTGGCTGCACCCCGAGCCATGCCCGTCATGACAAAGATTAAGGTCGGACTAAAATAATATGACGTTTTTTATAAGTCGCAGGGCGGGACAATGGGTAGAATAGCTAGCATACCGAAACATTATTCCATAAATTGCCCGCAGCGCAGCAAGATGAGCAAGGCATAGCATGAGTCAGCAAGATCACACATCATCCAATCAGGACCTCTTAGCAAGTCGCCGGGTTGCGGTTGTCCAGCAAGAAAGCATCAACCAGGCCCAACTGGTGGGGCGACAGTCTGTGCTCCGTTATCAGGATGCCGGCGTGATCAGCTCCCATCAGCTTGCGTTGCTGCAGCGTCTGCTGCCAAGAACCCGTGTGGAGCGACTGCTCGGGTCCATCTGGTTTCAGCGCCGTCTCGATATTGCGCTCGCCGTCTCGCGCGAGGAGCTGCAACAGCTGCTGCGCATCGCTAGCAGTGACCGCGATGATTGGCTGCAGCAGCTGGGGGATTGCATCAATCTGGCCGATCCGCAGCGGCTGTGGCATTCGGTGCTCTATCCCCTCCATCGCTGGTGGGTACAGCGTTTAGAACCACTCTATAGCGTCTGGCTCAACGAGTTGGATCAGCTGCATGTGATGCAATCTCAACTCAATGCCCTGTCGAAATTTTGGCAAACTGGGCTCTATATGCCCTCCGATCTCGAAAGCCGGATTGTCGAGCAGCTCGCCACCTTGCGCGAGCGCGAGCAGAAACTTGAGCAGTTGCAGGCGCAGTGCCAAGCTCGGCTGCAACAAGCCTGGCTGGCCTGGTACGCAGAGCTGGGCTCGCAGGTCACCATTGAAAGCTTGCAACCGGTGCCGCTTGAGCTGGAAAGTTTTTGGAAAGCCCTGCAGGCGCTGCCTCATGATGTCAGTGCCGCAGGTACTTTGCATGAGTTGCTGGTGGCGCGGGGCATAGCTCTCGCTAAGGATCATTTCTACTGGCACCCCCCGTGCCCTAGATAGCTTGAGGTTTTATGCAAAAGCTACTGAATCAATTGGCCGGAAAGCTTGGTCTAGAGCCTTTTGTTGCCGACGCACAGGGTAACTACTATCTGCGAGTCGATGACTATGCTCTTTTTTTGAGCCTAGTAAGGGGTGAGTTGCTGCTCAGCACCCCTCTCAACTCGACCCATAACAGTGAGGGTGATAGCCATGATCCTGCCTTGCTCAAGCGCCTGTTGCAACAGGTAGTGACTTGGGGGCGTCATACCCCGCATGCACTGGTACTGGATGGGTTAGGAAACCTGCAGTTGGAAGCCCGGTTAGCTCTGGAGTGGCTAGACGAAGCACAGCTGGAGCTCAGGCTCAGTCAGCACATCACCCTGCTGGAGCGGCTGGCGCCCCAGCTGACCGAGGTCGCGCTGGCCCCCCAATGGAGGCAGATGATATGGCAACCTTGAGCGTGCAAAGAGTTATCCGCCCGCTCTGCTGGCTGGCGCTTGCCATCATCGCCTGGCTGCAGCCACTGACGGCGCAGGAGCTGGACTGGGTGCCCATGCCCTACAGCTATGTGGCAGAGGGAGAGAACCTGCGGGATGTGCTGGTTAACTTCGGTGCCAACTACGAGGTCTCAGTGGTGGTCAGCGACAAGGTGAACGATCAGGTCAACGGTCAGTTCGAGCACGATGAGCCGCTTGCGTTCCTGCAGCAGCTTGCATCCCTCTACAATTTGGTCTGGTACTACGACGGCAATGTGCTCTACGTCTTCAAGAACAGCGAAGTGCAGTCCCGGCTTATCAATCTGGAACAGACCGGCGCAGGCGAACTCAAGCAGGCGCTGCAGCGCGCCGGCATCTGGGAACCCCGCTTTGGTTGGCGCCCCGATGCGAATAACAGGCTGGTCTATGTCTCCGGCCCGCCTCGCTATCTCGAGCTCATAGAGCAGACGGCCGTCGCACTGGAGCAGCAGTCGCAGTTGCGTAGTGAGAAGACTGGGCCGCTCGCCATCGAGATCTTTCCGCTCAAATATGCCTCCGCCACCGACCGCTCCATCCAGTATCGCGATACCAGTGTGGATGCGCCCGGTGTGGCGACCATTCTTGCCAAGCTGCTGAGCGATGCTGGCGTACAGATGGTGCTCGGGGAGGGTAATAAGGGGGCAGCAGTGACCTCCCGCGGGGCCATCGTGCAGGCTGACCCTTCCCTCAATGCGGTGATCGTGCGCGATGCGCCGGAGCGTATGGCGATGTACGGCAAGCTGATAGCAGCGCTCGACAAACCGGCTGCTCGTATTGAGGTGGCCCTCTCCATCATCGACATCAATGCCGAGGATCTCTCCCAGCTGGGAGTGGACTGGCGAGTGGGGATCCGCACCGGCTCCAACCAGCAGGTGATCATCAAGACCACCGGCGATCGCAAGGGAATTGAAGGTGGCGCAGCCCTCGGCAGTCTGGTTGATTCCAAAGGACTCGACTATCTGCTGGCCCGCGTCAATCTGCTGGAGAACGAGGGCAATGCTCAGGTGGTCTCCCGCCCGACCCTTCTTACTCAGGAGAATACCCAGGCGGTCATTGATCACAGCGAAACCTACTACGTCAAGATCAGTGGGGAGCGGGTGGCAGAACTTAAGGACATTACCTACGGCACCATGTTGCGGATGACGACACGGGTGATCCATATGGGTGACAAGCCCGAGATCAGCATGAGCCTCCATATCGAGGATGGCAATCAGAAGCCAAACAGCTCCGGTATCGACGGCATTCCGACCATCAGCCGTACCGTGGTGGATACCATCGCCCGGGTCGGCCACGGCCAGAGCCTGCTTATCGGCGGTATCTACCGCGACGAGATGAGCGAAAACCTGAGTAAGGTGCCTTTCCTCGGTGACATCCCCTATCTGGGGGCCCTGTTTCGCAGCAAGGAGACCCAGACCCGTCGTTCAGTGCGGCTCTTTATCATCGAACCTCGTCTTATCGATGACGGCATTGCGCACTATCTGGCCCTCGGTAACGGTCAGGATCTGCGTGCCGGAGTGCTCGAGGTTGATGAGATTTCCAATCAGAGCCTCTCCCTTGGCAAGGTGCTGAGCGGCGCCCAGTGCCAGAAGCTGTCTTCGGCCCGTGACTTGCAGCAACTGCTGCGTCAGGGGGGGAAGAGCTCCTATCTTACCCAGTGCCGGATGGGCAACGAACTGGGATGGCGGCTGGTCGAGATGAACAAGGATCAAAAATGTACGCCTGCTGCCAGCTGGTGTGAGCAGGCGGGTAACAGTGGTGCCACCCGATGAGCTGGAAGTGCCGCGTATATCGCGGGCTTAACCGCGGGGTGGAAGTCGCCTTGCCGGAAGGAAGGCTGGTCATAGGTGCCGACCCGCTGTTGGCTGATCTGGTGCTGGTGGACGAGGGGATGTCCCCCGAGCATCTGGTGCTGCTGGTGTCGGCCGAAGGGATCACCTTGCAAGGATGGGTAGAGGGTATCCTGCCGACTCAGGATGGCGTGGCTCTGGAGGTAGGGGCCCAGCTGATGGCTGGTTCTCGGCTGGAGGCTGGCCCTCTGCTCTGGAGCTTTTGCGACAGTAGCCGGTCGCTACCCGAACAGCTGGAGGCGTTGCCTGCTATTGCGGTAACGACATTCCCACGGTGGCGCGCTGCCAGTGCCGAATGGTGGCTGGTTGGCCTCTGTCTGTCACTGATCATTGCGGTAGTAATGATGCTTGGTCACGGCTGGTGGCAGGGAAGCCGCGAGAGCGATACTGCTCGCAGCGATCAGGAGCTCAAGCGCTTTCTCGCTGCGCCCATCTATCGCCAGGTGGTGCTCAACAGTAGTGACCCCGAACTTTGGCTGCTCTCGGGTTATGTGGATGAGAACGGTAACCGCCTAGCCCTGCAGCAGTATCTCGATGGCAAGGGGCTCAACTATCGCCTCGATCTGCGCACCATGGAAGATCTGCGTCAGGGGGCGAGTTTCATACTGCAAAAGCTCGGTTACGAGCAGTTGCAGATCCGCAATGGCAAGGAGCTCGGCTGGCTGCGTTTGAGCGGTGCTATCAGTGCTCAGGATGAGCGCTGGAACAGTATTGAATCCCTGCTCAAGCAGGAGGTGCCGGGGCTGCTTGGCATTGAAAACAGGGTTCAGGTTGCCGGCGCTCATCGCAAGCGACTCGATGCCATGTTGCAGGAGATGGGGCTGGCCGGTTTGCTGCGGGTGCGTGAAGCGCGCGACCGGATCGAACTGTCAGGTCAACTGGACGAGGCGAGGCTGGCTCAATTTCAGCAACTGCAGTTGCAGTTTCGCCGCGAGTTCGGCTCCAACCCTGTGCTTGAGCTGATCAACCAGAGCCGTACGCCCCGTCAGGATAAGCTGGAGTTCGAGGTACGCAGTGTCTCTCTCGGGCGGGTACCCTACGTCACTCTGGCAGATAACCGCCGCTACCCGGTCGGAGGGGTCACAGCCAACGGGATCCGCATCCTCTCTATCCAGCGTGAAGCTGTGGTGGTGAGCAAGGGCAAGCAACAATATATCGTCAGATTGAAAGGAGGCGAAAGCCATGATGACCAGTTTGGAAACGCAACTGTCCGGCGCTGATCCCGCCTTCGCCCGCATGCTGCAAGAGCAGCTGGTGCTGGCGCTGGGGGAGGTCAAGCGCCAGCTGATGCGCGGGGGATCTCCGCAGCAGTACCGGCAGTGGCAACAGGAAGCGGACGCCATTGAGGCGGGCATGCAGATACTTGAGCAAATCAGAGGAGCATAAGAGATGCCAGATATTTTTAACCCAGGGATTACCCTTGATAACGTCGCCAATAACCTGAAGGAGGCGGCCAATACAGCCAATGCCGATGTCAAGAAGTCGATTGATGAGCTGAAAACCAGCCCCGATGATCCGGCTCGGCTGGCCGAGTTGCAGCACAAGATCAACAAGTGGTCGGTGATCTACAACATCAGCTCCACCGTGACCCGCAGCATGAAAGACCTGATGGCGAGTATTTTGCAGAAGATTGGATGATGAACGCTCAACTCAAACGACAGCTGGCCGAGCTCGCGCTGGCCGGTACCGGACACCATTGCCACCAGGAGGCTGCCACCATCGCCGATTGGCTCGCAAGCGATCCGCAGATCAGCGAGTGTGTCACCTTGATCCGCTTATCCTCCCTGATGAACCGGGGGGATTACGAAGGGGCGTTGGCACTGGGTGAGGCGAGTTGCACTCAGGATCTGGAGCCTTGGCTCGCCCTGTGCGAATGGCGGTTGACGCGGCTGGATGCACTGCAGCTCCGGCTCGACCGCCTTGAGCAGAGCGATGAGATCGGCTTGCAGCAGTTTGCTGCCGGCATGCGAGAGCAGATCGTCTCATGAAAGTTGAGGGTAACGAACAAGGCCTCCATCCGCTTGCAGTGACGCCGCCGAGCTCGCCACCTGCTGTGGCAGAGCGGCAACATTTCGAGCAGCTGCTGGCAAAAGAAGAGGTGCGAGGCTCCTTGCTGACGCACTGTAAAGAGCTGGCGCAGTTGGAAGCTCTGTTCGAGGGGGGCTCTGCCGCCACCCGGCGTGAGCGCCTCTGGCAGATCTATCAGCAGGATGATAAGGCGGCCGGTGTAGCCGACCAGCTCTTCAAGCCGGTAGCGAGCAAGCTGGTTGAGCATTTCGGCGAGCGCCAGCTGCCGGTGGTGGCTGCTATCGACCTGCCAGAGCTGCGCGCCCTGATGCGGGAGTTTGATCCGCTCTCGTCACGACGAGAGACGGTGCTGCTCAAGGTGATGGCAGAGTTGCAGGGGGAGGGGCGCGGCGTATTGTCCGGTAACGACTATCTGGTCGAACTGGCCCGACGCGAACTGATGACCCTGATCCCGCACAACGGGATGGTCAACAATCTGGTGCGTTACGCACACAAACTGGATCTGGAGGAGTGATGGAGATAGCACAAAGCCTAGAAGCCGTGGTGACCAGCCTGGATGAGCTGAAAGCGGCGGATGTTCCCGATGCCCAGATCGCCGCCTTTGAGCAGGCGATGGGCAGTGATACCCAGGGGATTGGCAGTACACTGCTTGGCGAGATTGGTCAGATCAAGCAGCAGTTTGTCGAGGCCAAGCAGAGCCTGCAGGCCTCGCTGGCAACTCAGGTTGATGATCCCAGCAGCCTGATGCAGATGCAGTGGTCACTGATGCGGATCACCATGGAGGTGGATCTCATCGCCAAGACTGTGGGCAGGATGGGCCAGAACTTAGAAAACCTGTTGAAGACCCAGTGAGGTAGTGTGAAGAGAACGATGCTAATGGGGGTGCTGTGCACCTCGCTGCTGCTCAGTGGCTGCAAGGTGGAGCTCTATACCGGGGTGAACCAGAAAGAGGGAAACGAGATGCTGGCGCTGCTGCGTACCGAGGGTATCGCTTCGGACAAGCAGCCGGACAAGGATGGCAACATCAAGCTGCTGGTCGAGGAATCCGATGTGGCGCAGGCGGTTGAGCTCCTCAAGCGCAAGGGGTATCCGCGCGAGAGCTTCTTCACCCCGCAGGATCTCTTTCCCAAGGATAGCCTCATCTCCTCGCCGACCGAGGTGTTTGCTCGTCTCAACTACGCCAAGGCGCAGGAGATCTCCCATACCCTCTCGGAGATCGACGGCGTGCTGGTAGCTCGCGTCCATGTGGTGTTGCCAGAAGGAAACGAGGGGTTCGGCAAGAAGCCATCTCCCGCGTCGGCCTCGGTCTTTATCAAACATGCGGCGGATATCCAGCTAGACACCTACATCCCGCAGATCAAGCAGCTGGTCAACAACAGCATCGAGGGGCTCGCATATGACCGGATCAGCGTTGTGCTGGTTCCCTCGGCCGATGTGCGCCAGAGCCCCTTGATGCAGCGCAATACCACCCTCTTCTCCATCGAGGTGGGCGAGGGCTCCAAGTGGCGGTTGGGAGGGCTGATCGTGCTCCTATTGGCGCTGGTGGTGACCACCAATCTGGCCCAATTCATGTGGCACCGGCGTCGGAGTCGCTGATGGCGTTCGGCCTTACCCCCTATCAACTGCGCTTTTGCCCCGCCAGCTATCTGCACGATGATCACTTCCCCACCTCGTGGCGCTGGCTACAGGCGAGTGTGCCCGAGTGGCGCACTCTGCCTGCCTGCAATCAGGCCCTGCTCGACGAGCTGGCACTGGCTATCGACTACGAACTGCCCGCGCAGCTTGGCGGGCTGGCGCTCTTTCCGGCTGAGGTGCTTGCCCTCGTACTGCGCCAGCTCGGTGCCGTGCTACATGGCGAGGCGATCCGCCACTGCCTGCAAGCATCGGTGCTGCGCCAGATCATCGCCATATTGGGGGAGGAGGGGCACAGAGCGCTGCTTGCCCGACTCGATCTGCTGATTGGCCCCTGGCCTGCTGGCTGGCAGCAGCCGCTTCCCGCCATGGTGGACAGTGCCTCGCTGGAGGTGGTTGGCTTAGGATTCTGGCTGGCTGCAGCAGGGGCTGCTCATCCCGCCTGGGCCCGTCGCCTCGCACTGCGTATGCCCGTATCACCTCAGCGCCCAAGCTGGTCACTGGCTGATGCCGAGCTGCCGCTGGCGCGGGCACTCTGTCTCAAAATTGCCAAACAGGTAATGCCACAATGCTGCCATTTATTGAAATAAAGAGTGAACACCTGCAACTGGCTCCCGGTCAGCGGATCCTGTGCAGTAACGACTATCAGGCCTATCTGAGTGCTCAGGCGCTGGTCGATGCCGCCCGGGCACAGGCCGCCGACATCCTCGAGGAGGCGCGCGCCGTCTACCAAGAGCAGAAGCAACTCGGCTGGCAGGCTGGCCTCGAGGAGGCTCGCCTCGAGCAGGCAGTGCTAGTGCACCAGACCCAGCTACAGTGTCAGCAATACTACCGTACGGTGGAGCAACAGATGGGCGAGGTGGTGCTGCAGGCGGTGCGCAAGATCCTGCACGATTACGATCAGGTGGCGCTCACCCTCAAGGTGGTGCGCGAGGCGCTCTCGCTGGTGAGCAACCAGAAGCAGGTGACTGTGCGGGTTAATCCCGAACAGGTGCAGGCGGTACGCGATCAGATTGCCCGGGTGCACAAGGATTTCCCCGAGATCGGTTATCTCGAGATCTCAGCCGATGCCCGCCTCGAGCAGGGGGGCTGCATCCTCGAAACTGAGGTGGGGATCATCGATGCTAGTCTCGATGGCCAGCTCGACGCGCTCTCGCGGGCGATGGCGGTGACGCTGGAACGCGCCGATGTTCACGAGAGAAAATAAATTCCCGCATTGACAAAATCGCGGCTTCTGTTACCAAACGACCACTTGTTGCATCCCTATAATCGGGACAATCCCATCGTAACAAGGAGAAGCACGATGCAGATTCAGCAAGCCCCCCGTATTTCACAATCGACACACACGACAGCTGTTGAGCTGCAACCGAGCCAACCGCAGGAGAGTGCTCCCAGCCTTGTCGCGACACTGGGGGGCGTATCCGGCCCTCAGCTGGAGATTGTGAGTCATGCCCCATTGGCGGCTTCTGCCAAGAGCGATGTGATCTGTGAGGGCTGTGGTCCACGTCAGGTGACCATCACCCGTAAGCAGGATGGTTCGGCATCCGTTACCCTGGCACGCCCCCCGATCACCAGCCTGGTGCTCAGTGGTGGCGGTGCCAAAGGGGGTTCCTATCCGGGCTGCGTGCGGGAGCTGGAGGCGCAGGGGAAACTGGAGGGTATCCGCACTATCTCTGGCTCCTCGGCCGGAGCCATTACCGCAGCACTGCTGGCTTCCGGCATGAATGCGAGTGAGTTCAAGGCGCTCTCTGACAAGATAGACTTCATCAGCCTGCTTGATTCGCCGGTAAAGGAGATCAGCTTGGCCCAGCAAATGAGTGGCAAAGCAGGCAAAGCGATCGCAAGCGTGCTAGGAAAGCTGAAGCTGGGTAGGCTTGGCGGCTTCGTGCAACTGCTGAGTAACATCTTGCCGCGCCTGCAGTCGGACGCCGTCCCGCTCGAAAGGATAGTCAAGCAGGAGTCACGCAGTTCGGTTCTGGCGCAATTGAAGGCCCATCCCGAGCTGGCCACCAGACCCGACGTAGCAACCATTCGCCAGCGCCTCGAACAGGGTGGCGGTGTAACCTTCGGCGATCTGGCTCTGCTTGGTCGCCACATTCCGGCCATCAAGGAGTTGAACATAACGGGAACCGGCATGTTCGATGGTCGTCCCCAGATGATCCTGTTTAACGCCAGCCTGACGCCAGACATGGAAATTGCCCGCGCCGCGCACATATCGGGCTCATTCCCGGTGGTGTTCAGTCGCCCAGAGGAGCAGCACCAACCTTTCTTGGCGCAGGATGAGAAACTGTCATTGCAAGATGGCGGCGTCATGCTCAACGTCCCTGTGCCTGAACTTATCCATCCCGAGACCCGGGGCGCCACCATCGCCGAGCACGAGAACCTGATCCTCAAGTTTGAAAGTGAGAGCGGTAAACCGGCTGATCGCGGTACTCGCAAGGGGGCGATTAAAGACTGGATTGTGGGTGCTACGGCCGGCGCACGCTCGGCGCTGCAAACCAGAGGACTTGGCGGGTTTGCCGATCAAATCGTGACTGTCCCGCTTAAGTCCGAGCACGGCGATTTCAGAGGCACTTTCAGTGGCACCCTCAACTTCACCATGAGCGATGCTGACAAGCAGCATCTGCAGGAGCAGTTGGCTGACGTGGTCAGGCAACATCTGGAAGGACGGGAGATCAGCCGCAAGGATTATCAGTTCCAGGATCTGGAATCGGCGCTGCTGGCGCTCTCTGATCGGGATTTTGCCGCGGTGGCCGAAGAACGTACCCCAGATGTTCAGGCGACGGCCCTTTTTCGTCAGGCAGCTCAGGAGCAACTCTCTGTGCTGGTTGCATCGGTGTTGAATCAGGATCGCTCGGCGCGACTCGATCTCTCTGGCCCGCTGGCTCAGGCACTGGATCAGCTCGGAACGCTCGCAGACTCTCCTGCCCGGCAGCAGTGGCTTGCCGCTCAGTTCAATCAGGCAGACAACCCAGCACTTGCCAGGTTGCTCGATACGCCGAGCCCGACAGGGCGTTTCGCCGCGCTGGATCTTGGCAAGGAAGAGGCCAGTCGCCGTCAGGTGGCAACGGTCGCTAACAACATCATTCATGAGGTGATCTACCCCTCCCTGTTCCGCCCCGGTCAGCCGGACAGCAATGTGGCGCTACTGCGTAAAACCGAGCACGCACTTGTCGGCGCTACCACGCCGGCTGAGGTCAATGAGGCCCTGCGGGAGCTGGCTGATAACTATGGGGCCCGCAATAAACCCTGGAGCAAGCCTCTCTTCTCCTCTACCACGGTTACTCAGGCTCGCTCTTGGATGATGAGGGAGTAAATATGCTGATTGATTGGTTGGGTTCGCTGGGATTGGTTCTGCCCGCTGCGGGTGAGTGTCGGGTGATCAGGTTTGAGGATGAACCAGAGCTATGGCTTGAGAAGATCGACGGGCAATATGAGCTGGCACTGCCGCTGGCACCGCTTCCCTCCAAGATGCTTTCCGGCGTCATGCTGCTGTTGTTTCAGGTCAACAGCCCACTATCTACCTTGCAACCGGCCAGACTGACGGTGGATAGTCGAGGGTATGTGCTGTTATGGTGCCCCCTTGATGAGCATGTGGATCCAGAGGCATGCCAAGCTGCCTGCGACAAGCTTCATGCCGGCTACCACGAACTGCTGCCCTTGCTACAGGCTCAGGAGGAGATTATTCCGGTGCGCTTGGGGAGTATGTTCGTCTAGCCAAACGCAGACAGTCAATTCAAGCGCTTTCGCCTGTAGCAACCTTTCGGCTCGCAGATTGGCCAAACAAAACCGCCCCGGTTATCCGGTGAAGTGAACCCCATTTATTTATCGAGAGCGGAGGGATGGGCCATAAAGACCCGCTCGATGGCAAACTCGGTGGGTTTGAACTGGGTGATGATTTCGCATACCCCGTCATAGACCTGCTTGAGGCGCTCCGGCAGCTCGCCGCAATCGGTGCGGATGCAGCCAGAGCCAAGGTATTCGGCCTTGCCGCCCAAGACCCGGATAACCCCGTATCCGGTGATCCGAGCACGGCACCCACCACCTTGTTCGGGAAGTTCTGGAAGAAGCCCTCGAACGCTTTGCCAATCAGGTAGAGGTTGCGCTCCACCGCGTACTGCACGAACGGCAGATCGGAGACCATTCGGCCCTGATCCTCGTAGTGCTTGAGTGTGGCGGAGGCCAAGTAGAGGTGGCTCAGCACGTCACTCAGACGGGCGTAGATCATCTCCTTGTGCTTGAGATCGCCACCCAGCATTAGCATGGATACGTCGGTGCAAAGTGTCAGCCCTTTACTCATGCGGGACAGCTGCTTGTAGTAGCGGGCAGTTTCGCCAGCCACCGGTGCACTGTTGAACTGCCCCAGGGGCAGCCCCTGGAAAAGGGCGCCGAAGAAGTTGCTAGTGCCGAAGGCGATGTGCTTCATCAGCAGGGCGTCAAACTTCTCGAGACCGCGCTCCACGTCGGTGTCGGCGGCCGATTCAAGATCGGCAAATACTTAAGGGTGGCAGCGGGTCACCCCCTGACCGAAGATCATCAGGTTACGGGTCAGGATATTGGCCCCTTCCACAATGATGGCGACCGGAATGCCCATGTAGGCGTAGCCGGTGTAGTTTCTCTGGCCCAGCTGGATGGCACGACCGGCGTGGATGTCCATGGAGTCATCCATTATATGGCGGGCCATTTCGGTCATGTGGTACTTGGAGATCGCGGTGACGATGGCCGGTGCCTGACCCAAGTCCAGCGAACCGGCGGTCATGCGACGGGCCCCTTCCAGCTGATAGGTCAGGCCGCCGGTGCGAGCCAGTACTTCCTGCACACCTTCAAACTTGCCGATGGACATACCGCACTACTTGCGCCCGCAGGCGTAGGCACCCACGGTGCGGCTCGCCATGTGACCGAAAGCGGTACCTAGGGCAGTCAGCGAGATGCCGCGACCGGCGTAATCCGGGCCACCGATGATCCAGTCGGGTGGCATGAATATATCCTTGCCGAAGGTCGGGCCGTTCAGGAACGCCAGACCCATGGGGTAGTGGCGATCGCCAACACGCTCGTCTGGGTGGCTGGTGTGGATGAGCGCGCAGGTGATGTTGAGATCTTCCTTGTCACCCAGCAGTTTCTCAGGGTCGTAGAGTTTGAATGCCAAGCCAAGCTAGGTGGCGCGCAGCGCTAGGTGATGTAGCGCTTGTTCCATTTGAGGTTAGCATCCAGCACCTCTTTGCCATAGGCCAGCCCCGGCAGCCAAAAATCTTTCTGGGCATGGGTACCGTAGTGCATCAGCAGCTCACCCGGACCGAGGGAGTTCGGCGCCATGACGGTGCCCGCGACGCTCAGGCTCTTGGTGGCGATGCGGGTGATGATGGTGGAGTTGGCAATCGCTGAGAATTTGCGGCCGCCGTAGGATTTCGGGATGATCAGGGAGAAGAAGTCTTCCTTCTTCAGATAGTCCCAGACCTGTTCCGACAGGTCTTTGGTTTCGTTGACGATCTTGAAGTCGTCAACCATGGCGAGCAGGGTTTCGACCTGATTGTCGATGAAAGCCTGCTTCTGCAGTCATCTTGGCCTTGCCGTAGCTGTGCAGCTTTTTCCAGTCGGGGTTACCACGAAAAAACTAGCCATCCCACCATATGGAGCCGGCCTCCATGACCTCCCGCTCGGTGGCCGACAAGGGCGGCAAAATCTTCTTGAAGATGCCGAACACTGGACGGGTTAGCTGTGTAAACCCACCAGGTTGTTCACAGATTGAAGACGACTGATGGGGGGCTGGTAGCCCAAACTTGCATGAGGACGATGCCAGTTGTACTCATGTAGCCACGGTTGCAGGTGTTCTGCCCGTTGCACTGATGAGTCATAGCTCCGTGCATAAGCCATTCACGTAGCGCTGTCTGAATGAAGCGCTCTGCTTTGCCATTCGCTTGGGGTGTGTAAGGTTTGGTGCGCAGGCGCTTGAGCCCCAAGCGACGACACAGCTTCTGGAAGCGTTTCGACCGATAACTGGCGCCATTGTCAGTGAGTAGCCGACTGAAACGAATACCGAGCCCGGCGTAGTAGCGAAGTGCTTGTAACAGCGCCAGGCAGGCACTGCGTCCTGTTTCATCAGGATACAGGGCGCTGAATGCCACACGGGAGTGGTCATCAACCGCCACATGCGCATACTCCATCCCGCCCCCGGAGAGTCCTGGCGGCGGTCACCCGTCACCCGATGGCCGGGCCGATGGAAACGCCCCAACTTTTTGATGTCCAAATGCAGCAAGTCACCCGGTTTTGAATCGCCCCGGATTTTCTAGACACTCTGTTGCTGAAAAATAAATTGCCTTTCAAACTCTACCGGCGACAGCCCATCATTGGAACCATGACGCCTGATTGGGTTGTAAAACATCTCGATATAATCAAACACATCGCTGCGGGCTTCGTCTCTTGTCGGGTAAATCCTGCGCTTGATCCGCTCCCGTTTGAGCAACTGAAAGAAGCTCTCGGCGACAGCGTTGTCGTGACAGTTGCCACGTCGACTCATGCTGCAACTCAGGTTGTGGGCCTTCAGAAAGTCCTGCCATTCCCCACCGGTAAACTGGCTGCCCTGATCCGAATGCACCAGTACCTGCTGCTTGGGCTTGCGCCGCCAGACGGCCATCAATAACGCATCAACCGCCAAGTCTGCCGTCATGCGTGGCTTCATCGCCCAGCCGATGATCTGGCGAGAGAACAGGTCGAGCACCACCGCCAGATACAGCCACCCTTCTTGAGTGCGGATGTAGGTAATGTCAGTCACCCAGGAGATGTTGGGGGCTGGCACCTTAAACTGACGTGCCAGCGTGTTTGGGGCAGCCTGTGGGCTCTTGCCTCCATAATGCCCCTTACGGCGTTGATAGCCCGTTTGCGAACGCAGCCCTTCCCGCTTCATTAATTTGGCCACACGGTGCTTGCCGCAGGCTTCCCCCAAGTCACGAAGATCGCGATGGATCTTGCGATAACCGTAGACAGCACCACTTTCCAGCCAGGATTGCTTGACCAATCTGGTCAATCGTTCGTCCTCCTGCTGCCGTGGCGACGCGGGCTGTTTCAACCACGCATAGAAGCCACTTCGGTGAACCCCCAGGGTCTGGCACAGGGTAACTACACTGTACCGGTCGAGTCGGGAGGTTATGAACGCGTACCTTTCCTTGACTCGCTGGCAAAGTACCCGGCGGCCTCCTTTAAAATGTTGCGCTCCTCGGTGACTTGGCGCAGTTCGGCTTTCAGACGGCGTATCTCGGCTTGCAAGGCAGACTCTTCGTGCTGCTGGTCAGCGGGCTTACCGTACTGCTTGAGTCAGGCATACAGACTGTGGCTGGATACCCCGAGTGCTCGTGCAACATCAGCCACAGGCCGCCCGCGCTCGGTGACTTGTTTAACCGCTTCTATCTTGAATGTTTCTGGGTAACGCTGACGGGTCATAACACCTCCAATAGTTGCCTCATTTTAAGGCTGTGAGGTGTCTAGGGAACTGGGGGCGATTCATACCTCGGTCGATGCGGCAACCTGTCAGAGTGAGCTCGAGCGGGATGCGTCCCGCCTTGTGAACCTTTTTGACCCGACGCAGCAGCTTGAGGGCCTTGGCTCTGCTGCGTTGATCCCCGAATGGATGGGGCTGTCTGGCCCGCAATGAGAGGTGGGTCATTATCTTCGGCGCGGTGGTGTGGTTGAGCTGACCGATGGCAGCAGTTATCTGCCGAGGGGACAGGGTGTTGTAATCATGCAGATCGTGCATGGTTGGACTTCCTTCAAATGCAAAAAGCTCCTCAGCGTGAGGGGCTGTACGGGGTCGGTGGTTGGCTGTGTTCGGGATAACGGCTGGAGTGAGCACAAGGGCTCTGGGACGCTTCGTCAATTATCGAGGAAGGGTAATTGTCGTCTTATCGTTCTCAGTCGAACTGGGAGAGACCTGAGCCTACAGCCAGTGCTTGAGGCGGTTGATGTCTCGCTGATAGAGGTGACGGTGGCGGTGCTAAATCACCCATTCGGCAGCCGCTTCCTGCAGGCCGTGGTCATGGTGCGGGGCAGGACCAGATTTGTCCCGTCCCAGTTATCCAGGTCCAGCACGCCGGAACGCGCCAGACTCACCAACTGCGTATCGAGCTTGTGGGTCAGCTCCAATGCGATGAATTCTTCAATATGGGCTCGGAGACTGGAGATAGCAGCCTCTGGCGCGACTGCTCCAGCCAGCGCAGTACCTCGGCGATCGCCTCGATCTGGTCGGCGGGGATGTAGTTGTTGATCAGCGCATCGCGATAGAGGGCTCGGGCCAGCGGGATGCGCTGCAGCACCGGGATACCCTCCTCCTCGGCAATCTTGCGCACCTGCAGCGCCTGGGCATCGGTGAACTTGAGGGTGACCACCGGCAGCGGGGTCTCCCCCCGCTCGTAGCGAATGCCGATGGCGATATGGGTCGGGTTGGCGACGATGACCGAGGAGCGCTTCACGTCGGCGCGCATATTGCTTGATTGCAGCTCCTGATGGAACTGGCGGCGCTTGCTCTTGATCTCTGGGCTCCCCTCCATCTCCTTGTGCTCCCGCTTTGCCTCATCCTTGCTCATCTTGAGCTGCTTGATGTGCTGGTAGTGCTCGAAGGCGTAGTCGGCGATGGCGATCACCACAAAACCCATGGCGCAGACCGCCATCAACTGGCCCAGCATGCCCCCCAGCACCGGAGTGATGCAGCTCATGCCACAGCCGGGCAGTTGCAGCATGGCCTGCAGATTGCCCTCGATGGTTACCCACACCAGCAGGCTCAGGAGGCTCACCTTGAGCAGGGATTTGACGAACTCCATCAGGCTCTTGATGGAGAAGATCTTCTTGGCCCCCTCCACCGGATTGATCTTCTTGATGTCGGGTTTGATGGACTCACCGCTCAGCAGAAAACCGTACTGGGCGAAGTGGGAGGCGAGCACCACCAGCACCGCGACCGCCAGGATCGGTATGCAAAGGTAGGCCATCTCCTGCATCAGGTTTTCCACCACGTGGTTGAGCGCCTGACTAAAGGGGAGGTTGAGGTGGGATTCCGGGATCAGCATCAGCTTGCCCAGATGTTCGAGGTAGTAGTCGGACATCGCCATCAGCATGCCTACCAGACTCAGGATTATGGTGGTGGAGATCACCTCCTTGCTCTTGACCACCTGCCCCTTCTGCCGGGCATCCCGCAACTTTTTGGGGGTGGGTTGTTCGGTCTTCTCGCCGCTCATCGCGCCTCCAGAATGGGGATCAGCAGTTGCAGTGGATCCAGCACCGTCAGCACCTGCCAGTAGGCGTGATCCATCATCAGCTTGATGTAGATGACCAGCAGCAGGCTGGCGACGGCGCTTTTTATCGGCATCGCCAGTACGAAGACGTTGAGGGAGGGGGCGAAACGGCTGATGAGGGCCAGCCCGAACTCCGCCAGAAACATGGCGATCAGCAGCGGTGCCGCCAGCAGGGCGCAGAGTAGCAGCATCTGGCTGAACTGGCTGTAGAAAAAGCTCACCCAGAGATCTCCGATGGCGGGAAAGAAACGGGTAACCGGCCAGCTGGCATAGCTCTGGAACAGGGCCGAGAGCAGGGCGAGAAAGGCGCCGCCGGCGAAGAAGAGAGTGATCAGGGTCTGGGTCAGCAGCAGACCGGTGGGGCTGGTCTGGCTGGCGAGGCTCGGGTTGAAGAGCGACGCCATGGCCGCACCGCGCTGGTTATCCACCAGAAAGCCGCTTGCCTCGACTGCCCAGAAGGGGATTGCGGCGACAAAGCCGATCAGCAGGCCGAGCAGCACCTCCTTGGCCACCAGCAGCGTCAGATCGAGGGCATTGATGGCAGGGGGCAGAGTGTCAGCCACCATGGGGTAGGCGAACAGTGCCAGCGAGCAGACCACGCCGTTGCGGATCATCGCTCCCCCCAGCATCTGCTTGCTCAGCACCGGTAGCATGACAAAGCAGCTGATAAAGCGCGGCAGCAGCAGGGTGTAGGCCAGCATCTGGCCCTGCAGGCTCTCGATGGTCATTGGATCTGCGGCACCTTGAGCAACACCATGTCGGCAAAGCTGTAGAGCTCGTTGCCAAGCCAGGCGGCGGTGGCAAACAGGGTGATCACCACGGAGATAAGCTTGGCGACAAAGCCCAGAGTCTGCTCCTGGATCTGGGTCAGTGCCTGCAGCAGAGAAACGAGTGTGCCCACCAACGCTGCCACCAGCACCGGCGGCATCGAGAGGATCAGCACCAGCCAGAGGGTCTGGCTGGTGAAGTGGAGAATATCGGCGTGACTCATCCTAGCCTCCGTAACTGGTGACCAGCCCGTGGGTGAGGCGGGCCCAGCCATCGAGCAACACGAACAGCAGCAACTTGAAGGGGAGCGAGATGGTCATGGGGGAGACCATCATCATCCCCATCGCCAGCAGAATGTTGGAGATGATGAGATCGATGGCGATAAAGGGCAGATAGATTAGAAACCCTATTTCGAAGGCGCGGCTCAGCTCGCTTACGGTAAAGGCAGGCAGCAGGATCAGCAGGCTGTCGGGCTCCAGCCGGTCGGCATATTCGCTAGGCCAGAGCTGCTTGGTGCTGTCGATGAAAAAGGCGTGCTCCCGCGGCTTGATCTGCTTTTTTAGAAAGGCGCGGTAGGGGGCCATCCCCTCGTCGAGAAACTTTTCCACCGATTCGGATTTGGCCAGCGACACGTCGTTCTGGCGAAGGTAATCCTGAGTGGCAAAACCGACCGGCGCCATCACATAAATGCTGAGGATGATGGCCAGCCCGTACATTGCCATGTTGGGGGGGATCTGCTGCACCCCGAGGGCGTTGCGCAGTAGCGAGAAGACCACCGCCAGCTTGAGGAAGGAGGTTGCCATCACCGCTATAAAGGGGAGCAGAGCCAGCAGCGCTAGCCCGAAGATAAGGTTTAGCTCGTCCGGCAGCTGGATCATGACGGCGACTCGCTCTTGAGGCTTTCGACCCGTACCCCGAGTCGCCCCTGGATCTCCACCAGCCGGCCACTGCCGAGCAGGTGACCGTTGCTGATGATCCGCACCTCGCCATCGATGGGGGTGCCGAGATCGATGAGTGAACCCGGTTGCAGGGTGGTGAGGGCGTGCCAGTCCAGTGTCTGGCGGCCCACTTCAAAGGTGACCTGCACCAGCAGGTGCTCGAGCTGGGTGGCATCGAGGGCGTCATCGGGGGCTGCGTAGTGCATAGCGGTTAGTTCCAGATGTTGTTGATTAGGTTGGCAGTAGGCAAATGGGCGCTCCTCGATGCAGACCAGCAGTTGCTGGCCGAGCAAGGGGCTCGGCGGTGGCAGCAAGACATCGCCGCAGCTCAGCGCCTCAAGCTCGCTGATTGCAACGCGCATCGTCCTCCACTGAAGGGAGAGGGTGAGCGGTAGCTGTAAGCGCTGCAGGCTTGGTCGTGGGGGCAGTTTGCCAAACAGCGGGCCTGGCTCGGCCAGCCAGAGGGCGAGGGTAGCCCCCTCTCGCTTGAGCAGCAGTTGCAGCGCAGCCTCACCGGCCGCTTCGCAGGTGGCGAGTGGGGACAGCGCCGAACAACTGAGGCCGCCAAGTGGTTGCCCGAGGCGCTCGATCAGCGCCAGTTGCAGCGATTCTGGCAGACTGAACAGGGCTGCCTGCTGCAAGTCCTGCGCAAGCCAGTGGGCCAGTTCGGTGCAATGGCAAAACAGCGGCAGGGAGAGCCCTTGCCACTGCAGTTGCAGCCGGCAGTCGAGGGAAGCTGGCTGCTGCGCGATGGCGAGTGTGAGCTCGCCGCCACTCCAGCAATAGGAATGGCGGTAGTGGCTGAGGCGCTGCTGCAGGGTCAGCTCCGCCGGTGAGGCGGAGGGAAAGGCAATCGATGTCATGCGTCGGCATCCCACTCGTCATAGATGGATCGTTTCTGGCGTGACCCTTGTTCGCTGTCGCTTCGTGTAAAGAGGTTAAAGGCGACCTGTTCGCCGGGGTAGAGGCGTTGCAGGCGGTCGATCAGCTCGCCGCGTCCCTGATTGAGCAGCTTGGAGCCCTGCTCGCTGGCCAACATCTCCACTTGCAGCGAGCCCTGATGGTGCTCGATGCTAATGACAAGCTCCCCGATCGCCGGCAGGGTGAGCTGGAGCATTGGTGGGCGCTCCGGGCGGCCCAGTTCAAGGTGAATATCCACCGCTAGTCGGCTGAGCAGCTGACCCAGCTCGTGATGATCGAAGCGGGGTGCAACCCGTGCCAGCAGCAGGTCCCCCTGTGTTGCCGCGAGAGGCGGAACCCGGATGGCCGAGCCGGCAAAGATCTCTTGACCAAGCAGCTCTTCCTCGCTGGTCACTAGTGCCTGTTTGGTTGGCTCATCTGCTGTTTGCTGCCGTTCACCCACCTCAGGCCGGGCGGCCAGCACGCTTTGTTCCTGCTGCTTGTGGCTCTTGGCCAGCGTACTACTCCCCAGGGGCTTTTCATCCTGTGGTTGCTTGGTGAATCCTTCGATTGACATCTCGGCTAGTGGCAGGCCAGAGGCATATTTATTGCCTCTATCATGAGCGTCTGGCTCGGCAGCGACAGGTAGCTTGTGGCTCTTGGCCAGCGTACTACTCCCCAGGGGCTTTTCATCCTGTGGTTGCTTGGTGAATCCTTCGATTGACATCTCGGCTAGTGGCAGGCCAGAGGCATATTTATTGCCTCTATCATGAGCGTCTGGCTCGGCAGCGACAGGTAGCTTGTGGCTCTTGGCCAGCGTACTACTCCCCAGGGGCTTTTCATCCTGTGGTTGCTTGGTGAATCCTTCGATTGACATCTCGGCTAGTGGCAGGCCAGAGGCATATTTATTGCCTCTATCATGAGCGTCTGGCTCGGCAGCGACAGGTAGCTTGTGGCTCTTGGCCAGCGTACTACTCCCCAGGGGCTTTTCATCCTGTGGTTGCTTGGTGAATCCTTCGATTGACATCTCGGCTAGTGGCAGGCCAGAGGCATATTTATTGCCTCTATCATGAGTGTCTGGCTCGGCAGCGACAGGTAGCTTGTGGCTCTTGGCCAGCGTACTACTCCCCAGGGGCTTTTCATCCTGTGGTTGCTTGGTGAATCCTTCGATTGACATCTCGGCTAGTGGCAGGCCAGAGGCATATTTATTGCCTCTATCATGAGTGTCTGGCTCGGCAGCGACAGGTAGCTTGTGGCTCTTGGACAGCGTACTACTCCCCAGGGGCTTTTCATCCTGTGGTTGCTTGGTGAATCCTTCGATTGACATCTCGGCTAGTGGCAGCAACTTGGCCTGATCCACTCGTGTAGTCTCACGCCCTTGTTGTGCAGTTGATGCCAATATACCCTCGGGTATCTGCGAGGACGTACTGGGGAGCTGCTGGGATTCCTGCAGATCATCGTTTACCTCCAGCTTGTCGTTCAGGGCTTTGCTGCGCGTGGTCGGCCGTGCCAGCCCTCTGTCCACCAGCTCCTTCTCCTTGTCCGCCACTTTGCTGCTGGTAAATGGAACCGCTGGCTCTGCCCGACGGTTCTCATCCTGTTTGCTGGGTTTGTCGAGCAGGGCTTTGTTGTCACGTGCTCTCTGTTGTGCGAGCGCCTGCTCGAAACGCTGCTGCAGCACCTGATCCGCCTTGAGCGGTTCGAACGGCAAGCCTTGCTGTTCGTCAGCAACCCGGGTATCTGTGCGGGGGGCGGTGAGTCGGTTCATCTCTGGTTACATCCTGATCTGCTGGCGGAACTCTTCCTGTTCCTGCTCTTCGTTGTAGTCGAGCAGTGCTTGCCGGGCGGCCAGCTCCTGCCTGTGTAATTCGGCGAACTTCTCCCGCTGCTGGCGGGCGCAATACTCCGTCTGTTGGCACGCCTGCAGACGGGTGCGTTCTTCGATCACCTGTTCACCCTGTTCGGCAGCCAGTTGCTCAAGGTGGGCCTCTTTCGCTCGCAGTAGGGCCACCTGTTGTTGCCACGCTTTGAGCCCCTTGCGATCGAGTTGCTCCGCCTGACAGATGGCAAACAGGCGCGCCTCCTCGGCAAGGCGCCACTGGCGGTAGTCGAGGCTTTCCTGCTCAGCTTCGCGCTGGCGGATGCGGGCGAGTTGCACCCGAGCCTGTTGTGCTGTGAGCTGCTGCTCGGCCCGCTCCAGCCGCACCTGCTTTATCTGTTGCAGGCGGCCAATCATTGGGTCAGCGCTTCCAGAGTTGCGAGCGATTCGAGCAGGGTGCTCGGTTCATGGGTGTCCTGTTTGAGCCACTGTCGGATTGCCTCGATACGGGCGATCGCCTCGTCGGCCACCTTGTCCTGCCCCTTCTGGTATTCGCCGATCTGCAGCAACAGTTCGACCTCTTCGTACTTGGCCAGCCAACTGCGTAGCCGACCGGCTTGCATCTGATGCTCGGGCGCGATGATCTGGTTCATCACCCTGCTGGCGGAGCGCAGCACGTCGATGGCCGGGTAGTGGTTGGCCGCCGCCAGCTTGCGCGAGAGAATAATGTGGCCATCAAGGATGGAGCGGGTCTCGTCGGCTACCGGCTCGGTCATGTCATCCCCCTCCACCAGCACGGTATAGAGGGCGGTGATGGAGCCCTTGTCCGACTGACCGGCCCGCTCCATCAGTCGAGGCAGGGCGGCAAACACCGATGGCGGGTAGCCGCGCCGGGTTGGCGGCTCGCCTGCGGCCAGACCAATCTCGCGCTGAGCGCGGGCGAAGCGGGTGACGGAGTCCATCAATAGCAGCACCCGCTTGCCCTGATCCCGGAAATATTCGGCGATGGAGGTGGCGACAAAGCCCGCCTTGGCGCGCTCCATGGCTGGTCGATCCGATGTGGCCACCACCAGTACCGCCTTTTTAAGTCCCTCTTCCCCCAAATCTGCTTCGATAAACTCCCGCACCTCCCGGCCCCGCTCACCGATGAGCGCCAGCACGGTGACATCCACCTCGGCGCTGCGAATAAGCGAGGCCAGCAGGGTGCTCTTGCCCCCCCCCGCGGCAGCGAAGATCCCCATCCGTTGCCCCTCGCCGCAGGTGAGTAGACCGTCGATGGCGCGAATGCCCAGTGAAATGGGTTGTTCGATCCGCTTGCGGCTCATGGGGGATGGGGCATCGCGATAGACCTGATACCAGGCCGCAGGCTCATGCTGCTGGCCGCCGCCAAAGGGGTTGCCCAGACCATCCAGCACCTGACCGAGCAGGTGCTCGCCGACCCCGACCTGATGCATGGCGCCGGTCGGGCTCACCTCGGTATTGGAGGATATGCCGAACATCTCGCCAAGGGGGGTGAGCAGTGCCTGATGCTGGGCAAAACCGATGACCTCCGCCTGTAGGGAGAGGGTGTTGTCGGGGTTGCGCAGATGGCAGAGCTCACCGATGCGCACGCCGGGCACTACCGCTTTGAGCAGGGTGCCGGTCACCTGGGTGACCCGGCCACGGATCTGTATCAGGCGGCACTCGTCGATAGCGTGGCGAAGCTGGCCTGTGATGTTGTCGAGCGAGAAGAACATTGGGAGATCTGCACCATTAAAACGGGTGGCAACTATAAGCGATGAGGGCGAGCGGGGATTTCAGCGCAAGTCGGGACTTTTTAGAAAAGCGTTACGAGCCGGCTAAAAATTCACGACCGATTTTGGCATGGGCACCAGAGGGCGATTTGTATAATCCCATCAACTTTAATCGACCCATTTATTACGGGATCCGCCATGGCCACTATCAACCAGAGTAATGAGATTGCAGCCTACACTGACGCTGCGAACCGGTCTGCATCTGCTACTGATGCGGCCAGATACCCCCTTAGCACCCAGCAGGGAAGTTTTCAGGGAGAGCGGGTGGTGCTGATCCCCAACGGGGTGAACGGGTTGCAGGCCAACCCGGCCAACCCGGCCAACCCGGCCAACCCGGCCAACCCGGCCAACCCGGCCAATCAGGCCAACCCGGCCAATAATGTGGATAATCTGGAGGAGATAACCTTCGCTCCCACGTTAGCAAGGGGTCAAAAGCGCCCCAGCCCGGCAGGAAAGAAGGGTAAGGGACTAAGAGTAAGTGACCGCAATGCCCGCATCGGCAAGATAAAAGAGTTGGTTGATGGTTATATCAAGAAATTGCCATTGATTGAGCGTCAGATGAGGCTAAGGGAGGTAATGAACTACCTCGATAACCTCGATAGTAGCTTGCCGACAAAGCTACCCGAACTGCTGGCCAGCCTCACGGGCTACTCAGAGGAGGTGAGCCAGCAGTACTTGGCACTTAGCCTCGCCCGCGAGACTCTTGCCGAGCGCCCCGAAATGCGGGGTACGCTGACGTTGGTAGAGCAGGCGCTGGGCAAACTGGCCGATGAGCAGGGCAGAGCCATCGTGCTTGGCGTTCGTATTACCGGTCCGGCGCAGGAGGCCGCCCGCGAGGGGGCCGGCTCTGAGCAGGAGCTGCGGGTTTACTATTGCAAGAATGTGGTGCAGGACTACCCCGGCCTCTCTGCCGCCTGGCGCGATATTCACAGCCGCTTTGGCAATGGTGCCCTGGAGAAGGTGATCAGCTTCATGATCAAGGCCCTCGGTGCCGATCTCGACAGTAAGCAGCCTTTGCTCGACCGGGTCAAAGTGACGCTGCTGATCAACGATATGAATACGCTGCAGCAGCTCAGAACCTTCTCAGAGCAAGTGGACGAGCTGTGGAAGCGGGTGAAGGAGGGGGGGGGCTATGGCATACGGGCCTTCTGATCTGATGGGGGATCTCATCGAGTTGGTGGAGAAGCGTTGGTCTTCGGTGTACGACGTAGAGCAAATCGGCGTCGCTATGGAGCTGAAGCAGACACACCAGCAGGTGCAGCTCTATCAGGAGCTCAAGCGGTTGATCCGCCTGCTGCCGGTGGATCTTTTTAGCGAGGAGGATCAGCGCCAGAACCTGTTGCAGTGTTGTCAGGGCGCGCTCGATAACGCCATCGAACGGGAAGAGGATGAGTTGTCCGGAGAGTCGTCATGAACTGGCTTGAACCTCTGCTGGTACAGTTTTGCCAGGATTTGGGCATCACCATCGGGGATGGCCCCCACTACTTGATCCAACTTGAACTGGAGCAGAGCGGTACCCTGCAACTGGAGCGTCATCAGGGGCAACTGACTTTTTGGCTTGCCCGCACGCTGCCGTGGCATCAGAGCGGTGAGGCCATTCGCCGCGCCATGAGTTTTACCGCCGCCGCCCAGGCGCCCGCCCTGCCGGTGCGCTGTGGCTGGCTGGGGGAGGATCGGCTGATCCTCTTCGTAACCCTCGATGAGCGGGCGGTGACCCTACCGCTGCTCCATCAGGCGCTGCGCACCCTGACCCGACTGCAACATGACGTGGTGGCGCCATGATCCGGATCACAGCGGCCCATATCGGAATTGAGCAGCTCAGCGCCATCTGCCTCGACGATCAGGAGCAGAGCCTGCCTGGGCGCTACGCCCTGCTGCCGGATGGCAAGTGCATCGAACCTCACATCAGCAGGCTTTATCCCGCCAATCTGGTAGAGCGCACCCTGTATGACTTCGCCACCCCGGTTCACTATTTTCCCGGCCTGCTGCGCCCGCGCGACTTTACACAGGCGATGGCGGGGTTGTGGACCGTGCTGGAGGCCGGGACAACCCCCGAGTTGAAGGCAGCTAGTGAGCTGCTGAAGCAACTGATCGGGGACGAACAACTGATGCAGATGACTCTCCATCTGCTGCACAAGGTATGACCATGATCATCTCGTCACAGCAGCAGGATGCGCTGCTGCTTACCGGCTGGCTGCACCTGCAGTATGGCCACGCGGATCGTGCCCGCATCCTGCTGGTAGCGTTGCTGCAGATGCATCCCGACAATCAGGCGGCCCGCCGCACCCTGCTGGTGGCCCTGCTCAGACTGGGTCTTGGCGAGGAGGCGCTCGGTCATGCCGATCTGCTGATGGCGGAGGGGGAGGCCGATGGTCCGCTCTGGCTCTGCCGCAGCCGCGCCTACCAGCTGGCAGGAAGACTGGATGAAGCCCGTTTCGCCTATCAACAATATCTTGAACTGGAAGAGCAGAATGAACCAACGCTCCCTTGAGCTGATGCGCCGGATTGGCGAGCGCAAGGACATCATGCTGGCGGTGCTGCTGCTGGCCATCGTTTTCATGATGGTGCTGCCGCTGCCGCCGGTGGCCCTCGATATCCTGATCGCCATCAACATCACCATCTCGGTGGTGCTGTTGATGATGGCGGTCTATATCAACTCGCCGCTGGAGTTCTCCGCCTTTCCGGCGGTGCTGCTCATCACCACCCTGTTCCGGCTTGCCCTCTCGGTGAGCACCACCCGGATGATCCTGTTGCAGGCCGATGCGGGCCAGATCGTCTACACCTTCGGCAACTTCGTGGTGGGGGGCAATCTGGTAGTGGGGATCGTCATCTTCCTCATCATCACCATCGTCCAGTTTCTGGTTATCACCAAGGGATCGGAGCGGGTAGCAGAGGTAAGTGCCCGCTTCTCTCTCGACGCCATGCCCGGCAAGCAGATGAGTATCGATGGCGATATGCGTGCCGGGGTGATCGATGTCAACGAGGCTCGCGAGCGGCGCAGCGTCATCGAGAAGGAGAGCCAGATGTTCGGCTCCATGGATGGTGCCATGAAGTTTGTGAAGGGGGATGCCATCGCGGGCCTCATCATCATCTTCGTCAACATTCTCGGTGGGGTCACCATAGGGGTCAGCCAGAAGGGGTTGTCGGCGGCCGATGCGCTGCAGCTCTACTCCATCCTGACGGTGGGGGACGGTATGGTCTCCCAGGTGCCGGCGCTGCTGATCGCCATTACCGCGGGCATCATAGTGACCCGGGTATCGTCCGAGGAGTCTACCGATCTCGGTTCCGACATCGGCGCCCAGGTGGTGGCCCAGCCCAAGGCGATGCTGATAGGCGGCCTGTTGCTAGTGCTGTTTGGCCTGATCCCGGGCTTCCCCATGATCACCTTCTTCTCGCTGGCCGCCGTGGTGACGGCAGGGGGCTACTTTATCGGGCTGCGCCAGCGCAAGGCGCAGAGCCAGCAGAGCCAGGATCTGCCCACCATGCTGGCGCAGGGGGCCGGCGCTGCTGCCGCCCGCAGCAAGCCGAAGGCGGGCAGTAAACCCCGTGGCAAGCTGGGTGAAAAGGAGGAGTTCGCCATGACGGTGCCCCTTCTGATCGATGTGGATGCGGCCCTGCAGGCCGAGTTGGAGGCCATTGCCCTCAACGACGAGCTGGTACGGGTGCGCCGCGCCCTCTATCTCGACCTTGGGGTGCCTTTCCCGGGCATTCATCTGCGTTTCAACGAGGGGATGGGGGCGGGTGAATACCTGATCCAGCTGCAGGAGGTGCCGGTCGCCCGCGGCCAGCTGCGGCCGGGCCATCTACTGGTGCAGGAGAGCTCTGCCCAGCTCAATCTGCTGGGATTTTCCTACGAGGAGGGGATACCGCTGTTGCCAGGGCAGCCCACGCTCTGGGTGGCTAGCGAACATCAGGCACGACTGGAAACCTCCCGCCTTGCTGCGTTGACCCCGGATCAGGTGATGACCTGGCATCTCTCCCACGTGCTGCGCGAATACGCTGAAGACTTTATTGGCATTCAAGAGACCCGCTATCTGCTGGAGCAGATGGAAGGGAGCTATGGCGAGCTGGTGAAGGAGGCGCAGCGGATCATTCCGTTACAGCGGATGACCGAGATCTTGCAACGGCTGGTGGGGGAGGACATCTCCATCCGCAACATGCGCGCCATTCTGGAGGCCATGGTGGAGTGGGGCCAGAAGGAGAAAGACGTGGTACAGCTCACCGAGTACATCCGCAGCAGCCTCAAACGCTACATCTGCTACAAATATGCCAACGGCAACAACATATTGCCTGCCTATCTTCTCGATCAGCAGGTGGAGGAGCAGATCCGCGGTGGCATTCGCCAGACCAGCGCCGGTAGCTATCTTGCCCTCGATCCCACCGTGACCCAGGGCTTTCTCGATCAGGTGCGCCACACCGTGGGGGATCTCACCCAGATGCAGAACAAGCCGGTGCTGATTGTCTCCATGGATATCCGCCGCTATGTACGCAAGCTCATCGAGGGGGATTACTACGCCCTGCCGGTGCTCTCCTATCAGGAGCTGACCCAGCAGATCAATATCCAGCCGCTTGGCAGGGTCTGCCTATGAGCGGCGATCCGCTCATCCCGTGGCTGCAGGCTCACGGCGTGACAGTGACTCCTCACCATCTCGGGGAGACCCCGATCCAGCTCGGCAATGGATTGCACTATCGCCACATCTATCTCGCCTGGCGTGTCGATAGCGACACTCGCCGAGTTTGGATCCTGCTGCTGCGCCGTGAGGGGGAGCGGGGCGGCGGGTTGGCCAACCCCTTCGCCGCGCTCTACCTGCTGGCCGAGGCCACACGGGCAGTGCTGGGGGCAGGTTACGAGCTCTACGGCAACGTTGATGTGTTTCGTGGCAGTCGCCTTAGCGGTGAGCGGCTGGGCCGCTTCTATCGCCACTGGACCGGTGCCAGCGAACCCGAACCTGGCTGGTTTGCTCTCGCGGTTGAACAGGTCTGCTCCCTGCGCGAGATGCGAAAACGACAAAAGCACGGCCTTGCGTGACAGGCAAGCCCAAAAAGGACTCATAGAATAGGAGTCATGATGAAACAACCCCGTTTTGCCCACCATAGCGATGTCATCGAGCGAGCCGAACAGGCCATCGCCGACAGCGAACAGCGTAATGCCATGCTGCAGGAGATGCTGGCTGGCCTTGCCCTTTCGCAGCAGACCTGTCAGCTGCTGTTCGAGGCACCCGGCGAGCAGGTCGCCGTAGCTGAACAGGAGTTGCTGGCAGAGTTTCGCCGCAGGCAGGCGATGTTACCGGAGCAGCAGGGGGAGAGCCGCAAAAGCCGGCGCCCGACCATGATGCGCGGACTGATGATTTAAGGAGACGTGATGAGCATTATCTCTGACTACACCCGCAACCAGAACCAGATAAACAGTTGGTTGGACGCAGCGCCATCCCCTCTACAGGGCAAACAGCAACAGCTGGTCGAGCTGTTAGCAAGTAAAGGGATCTCGATCAGCAAAGATGATTTCACGCGGCTCACACTGCCCCAGCTGGAACAGCTTGTATCTCGTCATTTCACTACTGACAGTGCTCTCGACAAGATGCTGGCAACATTCAAGCAGCCAGATTCGCCCACGACCCTGACCTCTTTGGCTGCGCTGGCGGCACTGAACGATGATCTCTGGCCGGTTATTGAGACCCCTTTAAATGACCGTCTCATCAGCATCTTTAAAGAGGTAATGGGAGTTCAGGACGACAAGCGCAAGGGGCTCACTGATGAGATCAGGAAGCTTACCACCGAGCTGAAAATCTACTCGGTGATCCAGTCAGAGATCAATAAGGTGCTCTCATCTACCCCCGAAAATAGTAAGGATAAACTGGTATTTTCGCCCGTAACACTCAACCTGGAGGATTACCGCCACTACGGTTATGACTCCCATGAAGCGTTCACCAAAGGGCCTGAATATGACCTACTAAAAGATATGAGTAAGGATAGTTGGGGGGGTAGTAAATATGTTAGTGCCCGTACGTTCCTCGAGAGCGACAAGAAACAGAGCGGTGCCATGAAAAATGTCGAAGTATTCTACGCTTACGACAAGGACAACAACAAGCTGGGCAACTTTGCTACCAGCGTGAGTGACCGCTCACGTCCGCTCAATGATCTGGTGAGCGAGAAGACCACCCGACTCAACGATGTTAGCTCCCGTTACAACTCGGCCATCGAAGCCCTCAACCGTTTTGTCCAGAAATACGACAGCATCATGCGCGACATTCTTGGCGCCATTTAAGGAGATCACATGCAGACCGATACCACTCTGGCCCCGGAGTATGAAGCTGAACTGGAGGCCTTCCTCGCCGATGGCGGCACCATCGCCATGTTGAAGGATATCTCCGCCGATAGCCTGGAGCAGCTCTATGCGCTGGCATTCGGTCAATACCAGGCGGGCAAGTGGCAAGATGCACACAAGATTTTTCAGGCCCTCTGCATGCTGGATCACTACGAGCCGCGCTATTTCCTCGGGCTTGGTGCCTGCCGTCAGGCGATGTGCGAGTACGAAACGGCAGTTCAGAGCTACAGCTTTGGCGCCATGCTCGATTTGAAAGATCCCCGTTTCCCGTTTCATGCAGCCGAGTGCCGGTTGCAACAGGGGGATTTAACCGGGGCCGAGAGTGGCTTCCACTCGGCCCACCTGCTGGCGGGCAGCGACCCGCAGCTGGCTGATCTGGCGGCAAGCGCCAAGGTCATGTTGGAAGCCATCGCAACCAGAAGGGATCAGCAAGATGAACCCGATCAGCAATGAAAGAAGCGTTTCCCCGCAGGGAAACATCGGCAATGTGGCGGGCTTGCAGCCTGCTGCCGAGCCGCGCAGTGAAACCCGGCTCGATGCCACTGTTATACAGGAGGGCGGCGTAGTCTCCAGCGCGGGTGTCGCTCTGCCCCCGCCGCTGGCAGCCAGCAATGATCGTCCCGGCCAGAATGTGATGGCAGAGATCCGCGGGTTGGTCAGCGCGACTGTGGAGAACAACAGCAAGCTGCTGCCCCGTGTCGGCGCCCTGGTGACGGCAGCCTTCACCTCGCCGGCCGCCTTCGAGATTGAGCTTGGCATGCTCACCAGTAAACTGGAGCAGACCCAGACCAAGCTTAAGCTCGATGATGTCCGCCGCGCTCGTGAATTGAACGAGAAGAAGATTGGCGAGAACCAGGAGAAGATCGAAGAGGCTCAGCAGAGTGCCACGGAGGCCAAGAAAGCGGGCATCGTCGGCAAGGTTTTCGGCTGGATCAGTGCCATCGCTTCTGTGGTCATCGGAGCCATCATGGTGGCGACCGGGGTGGGCGCCGTCGCAGGTGCCCTGATGATCGCCGCCGGCGTGGTCGGCATGGTCAGCATGTCGGTGCAGCATGCCGCCGAAGCGGGGCTGATCTCGAAAGAGGTGATGAAGCATCTGGGTCCTGCCCTCATGGGGATCGAAATAGCCCTTGCTGCCATCTCTGTGGCGGCCAGTTTTGGCACCTCTATCGGCAGTATCATTACCAAGGTCGGGGCCAAGATCGGCGGGAAGGCTGCGGAGATGAGTGCCAAGTTGGTGACCAAGGCTGGTGAACTGGCGGCGAAAATGGCAGCCAATAGCACGGTTAAAGCCATGACGATGACTGGCCAGGGAGCCAAGGTGATGCAGTTGGGCACACAGGCTACCGACGTGGCGCTCAATGTGAGCGGTGGGGTGACCAAATCGGTTCAGTCATCCAAAGAGTCTGCTGCGCTTAATGCGCAGGCAGATTTGCAGCAGAACAAGAGCGAGATGACCCAGCTGCAGGAGGTGATCGATAAGATCAAGGACGCACTCTCTCAGGTAATGGAGGCGTTCCAGCAGACCATGGAGATGATCTTCCAGATGCTCAGCGCAAGGGACAAGATGATGAGAGATATTGCCAGCAGACCGGCCACCACATAAGGACATTGTCATATGAACATTAACGAGAACACCTGCAATCCGGTTCTTACCAGATCCTTCACAGAAAAAGCCGTGAAGCCCTTTGCGCCGGGGCGCCCTGAAACCATCCACGCAGCGGGCATTACATCATCTGGCAGCGAAATCACGTTGACGGGAAGGCCTGACTTGCCGCCCCCGACCCAGCGCCTCGACAGCACAAATCTGGGTCAGGTCAGTGCGGTGATTAGCGAAACCGTCGATATGATATCTGAGCTTTTCCTGTTTGGCAGCGCACAGCTGGAACAGGTCGCTGGCGTCATCAGTGATCACTTTGACCTGATGTCAGGGCTGGTTTTGTCTGACCGCACCAAGCTTGATGGGGCCATGGCCACGATCAGCGAAAACCTTGATTCGATGTCAGCGTTGTTCCAGCTTGACCGCACTAAGCTCGCGCAAGATGTTGCCCTGATCAAAGAGAACCCAGACGACCACCTCGATTTGTTGTCACAACTGTTTCTGCTGGCTCGTCTGGCACGCGAGATGGGGCTGACCCAGCGCGACCAGCTGAACAACCACGTGATCCGCAGCCAGACGGATCAGGTGGCCGAGATGCGCCATGGCGCCAAGCTGATGATCGCCATGGCTGTGGTCTCCGGCGTGATGGCTGGTTTTTCGGCCATCACCGGGGCGCTCAACCTGAAAGACGGGGCCAAGGCCATCAAGCAGCAGAATAATCTCGAAAAGAATATGGCTATTCGCGATAATGTTGTGCGTAACGAGGTCGCTAACTTGCGCGCGCAGGGCCAGCAGCCAAATCATAAAGAAGTGGCTAAGGCCTTCTTCGGGATGGAGCAGCAGAAAGATCGTTCTGCTTTGAACGCGCTGAAGACGAAGTCCGGCCAAACATCGGTAGAGATGCAGACCAACAACACCGTGAGCCAATCCGTAACGCAGATGAGCAACTCGGCGGTGCAGGTTGCCCAGGGCGAGAGTCAGGCAAAGGCCAAGGAAGATGAAGTCATGGCGACCATCCATCAGACCGAGAAGCAGAAGGTTGAAGACAACATGGCCTTCAATGCCAACTTCATGAAGGATGTGCTGCAACTGATGCAGCAGTACTCCCAGACCCTCAACCAGACGCTCAAGGCAGCCTTCGGGGTAGCTTGACGCGAGCAGGCAGCAAGGCGCCCATCGGGCGCCTTTTTTGTTTGCCAACCACTTTTCTAAAATTAGTCGCCTTTGAGTGATAGCCCTCATCAGGACGCCAGAGCTAACATCCTCTCTGCTGGAGGAAATCATGGACGCCACCATCATCAATCGGCTGCTCGTCGAGTTTGCCACCAAATATGGTTTGCCCTTACTGATCCTGACCCGGGAGGGGGGGCAGCACTCTATTTTAACGAGCGCTTGTCGCTCTCCCTCATTCTGGTACCCGAACGGTAGCATCCTGGTGATGCAGGTCGATGTCGCCGTGCAGCCTCATCAGGTGATCGAGGTGATATTTCGACAACTAAACAGCTTCAACCGCAGCCCTGAACGGTTCAATTTCCGCTTTAATTTCGATAAAAAGAGCCTGACGCTGCAACGCAATCGCCAGATATCGGCCTGCAAGATCAGGCTACGGATCTCCGCTAGTCCGGCTACTTCGTCGGGCGCCGCCATCCAGTTGATATAGGCCAGCTTTCATTGATAACGGCATTGCGCCAAACTTTCATTTTGACTTGAACTCAGGAGCAGACATTGGATCGTCTGTTGCTGGACGAGAGAAGGATCCGGTGTTATGAGGCCTTTATTGTTATGTGTGCTGCTGACTCTCGGCGGCTGCGTTACCACCACGATTGCCCCCCCTATGTCACAGATCCTTAAAGGAGAGGTGCACTTGAATGAAGCTCTGCCTCATCCCGCTACCGTGGAGGTGACAGTGTTGAGCCAGATGGAAGGACGGCCATTGCAGGTAGCCTCCATCCGTTATGAAGTGACCATGCTACCCCTGGTTTTTGATATGCGGCTGACGCCTTTGCAGTGGGGAAAGGGTGAACTCTATGTGCGCACTCGGTTACGGTTTGTCGGTAACTCCGCGATTCAGGCTACTGGTCTGCAAAAGGTTCATAAGGTTTTAAATGGCCGTCCGATGGTGATTTTGTTGCAACCGCGCTCTTGTTATCCAAAGTGTCAATAAGCGGGGGGGGGGGTAATAAAAAATGGCGTTGTGCCCAAATCAATTCAGCTTGAATGGAACTTACGGAGATCTCTGTGAGCTGATCACCACGTTCCCCTTCAAGTCTGGATTATGGGCACATCACCATCCCATCACTAGCAGGTCTAAAGATAACAACTCTTTGATTAAACGTGGCTCGCTCATCTGCTTGATATTCAAGGAGAGGTTCAGTCTGACTCTGCGAGCAACTCAAGAGCTACTCGACTTCTTGCTCGAGTGGCCTGAAGGTGTTTGGTGAAGGCGAGTGGAATGCTAGGAAACGCGGTACCGGAAAGCACCGAGTGCTGAAAGAAGCTCTCATGGGTCTAGGCTGTGTTCTCAAAATGCTGGTTTTCTGTGCACCAATAGTTCCCGTAAGTAACGAAGGCAGAAAGCCAGCTTGATAAAGGCTGCAAAACTTCCCGCCAGCTTTTCATACCTCGTTGAGAATCGGCGAAACTTCTTCAGCGATCCGAAGCACCGTTCGACCACATTTCTCCTACGATAACGAGCTTTGTCTAACACCAGTGGACGTCCCTTATGGTGCCGTTGCTGGTCGCTGCGTTGCGGGATAACCGCTTTTGTCTTTCTGCGCCGGAGTTCTGCCCGCAGAGCCCTGCTGCTATAGGCCTTATCTGCGGCAAGATGCGTTGGCCGCGTGCGATAACGGCCTGATGAAGTCGGGCTCCTTGCCATGGCCAACGCACTTGTCGCATATCTGATTTCCGCTGATTGCCCCGGCGAAAGGCAGAACCCCAGCGGTAAACCATTACCATCAGTGACCAAGTGAATTTTGCTGCCGAAACCACCACGAGAGCGACCAAGCGCTTGATTAACCGGAGTGTTTTTTTACGCGCCCCGGCAGCATCTTTTGATGCCCTGACATTGGAGCCGTCAATGCACCACAGGTCGAAGTCGATAAGCCCTTCTTCATTGAGATGCAGTTGCAGCGCCGCAAGGATGGCATCGATGCGGCCTGTGCTTTGCCAACGTCGAAAGGAGTTGTAGACCGAGTTCCATGGGCCGAAACGTTCTGGCAGATCTCGCCAAGGTGCACCGGTGTGAAGTATCCAGAGAATGCCATCAAGCACTTGGCGTGGCTCACGAGTAGGGCGTCCGCTTATGCGGTGGTATGGAAAAATGGGCTCGATAAGCCCCCATTGTGCATCGGTCAACTGGTAACGACGGGACACTGCATAGGTCTTAAGCTGTTGAGAAGATGTGAGATTATATCTTCATCACTTTAAGAACACAGCCTAGTCACAGCAAAGCCAACCACAGCCGAAGATCGGCCTAACCAAGTGTCCGGATTTAGTTGACCACTACAGACAGACAGACAGACAGACAGACAGACAGACAGACAGACAGACAAGAAATAAGGTCGTGCAGGAGATGCAAAAGGAATGGCTGGCGTATAAGGAAGAAAATATCGGGGGGGGCTCCGTTGCTCGATGGCGGCAACGGCGATGTGTCGGTTCAAAAAGTTGATGATGGGTAAAATCAGTTTGCGTAACTACACGGCCCAGTAGGAGAAGTCACGGCGTATGTGAGAGTAATAAATAAACTAAACAGACCTTGGTCTGCCTGTCAGAAAACCCCGAGTGTGGCTGTCACTTGGGGTTTGGGCATTCATAGGCTATAACGCCCATGAATAATTAAAAAAATTAAGTTATGCATTTTAGGTGGAGCTTTCTATAACAAATGGTGCTGTTAATGGGATGCTCGTCGTCTCATTAACTTTTATTAACTCTCAATAATAGCGGGGAATTAAATGCGAGTTGATGATTTTTCTTCAATAGACGTTGAATCAAATTGCGAATTTGACGGTCCTAATGTTATTAGGATTTTACAAAAGGGAATGAATGAAGGAAGAGAATTGGCGTTTAAGGTGGAGGATCTTACTCTCAAAGAAAATATTGATAGTTTCATGAGATATATTAAATCAAATCATGTTGCTGATATTAAATCATTTGTTGAGCTAATATTCCCGTCTACAGATGTTAAGAGTGACAGGGGGGAGATAGTACCATACCTTACTAAGGTGCTAATAAAGGCTATTGCGGAGAATGATGAAAATCAGCTCAATATAGGAAAAAAGATAAGGGATTGTGTTCATAATAAAATATTGAGCTCGTTAACGTTATCTCAATTTGCTATGAATAATCCAGAATTGTTATTGATGGCTGCTGTGATTTTCCCAGGTGAGCATGGCGCACCCTCGGTGGAAATTTCATTGATGATTGAAGAGTATAATAAGAATGATCTCAAGCCACAGTGGTGGCTCAGTTTTTCGCCTGTAAATAATGCTTTCACATTAAGATCAATAAAGTCAATTGATGCTCAATATGAGTCTGAAGATCATTTTTCCAAGGTGTTCAATGTAAAGTCTGATGGCGCATGTTTCTTTCGAGCATATATGGCTATAAAGTTGCGTGATGATTTTTGGCTGAGTAGGGCAACTAAGGGCGAGGTGTTAAGCGTAATTAACTACAAAGGGGATTTAGATAGTCCGCTCAGCCAGGTGTCAACCTCATTGAGTGATGTCATTAAAGAACAAATTCATGAGGCAATTTGTGATTTGAAAAGAGTCTACTCTGGTCAAGATACGATCGAACGGACTTTGCTTGATAAACTTGATGCAGAAAGATTATATGATAAAACCATTGGCAATGGTCGATTTTATTTATATTGTGCCGATGGGGTGAAAAAAGGTTTTAATAAATCAGACTTGCAGCGCATGAGTGATTGTGATGAGTTTTTTACCATTATCTCCGATGCTATCGGAAATAAATTAATGGAAAAGCTAGACCTCTGTACTCGATATGAGGATGCTGATGGTGTGGCTTATCTAAAACAAAATGACAGTCATGATCATTTCGATGTTGTTGCCCCTCTTGATTATTTTGACCGCGTAACAAATTATGATGAAATATATAATGGCAATCTGCATACTCCCGTGAGCATTAATTTTATTCAGGATACTAGCATTCCGCCAAATGAATTGATTAATAGGGCTGTCAATCGTAGGGTGAAGGGGAGAGAATTTACCGGCCGCTTGCTTGAGGCTTGCTGCTTGGCAATGACTGAAAACATTCAGCCTATGGGTTTGCGACTGCATCAGCCTTTGGCACTATGTGAGCCAGGAGAGGGTAGTCCGCACTCAGTCTTTACTGATCAGGTAGATGCATGTTGGATTGGGTACAGCGAACTTGATATCAAACAGACGGATATAATAGAAATAGAGTGCCATGGCCATCAGGGCAAGGGATTGGCTTATAATCAGTACGGTATCAATGGAAGAGTATTTAATGGAGAGAACGCGTTTTTTAAAGCTATAATTTATGCTAAAAATAAAGCTTTGTCAGATGATGACATTGAAAAAAAAGCAAAAATATTATCATCTAATTTAATGAAGTATCTTCGCTCACATGCGGAACAATTAGGTTTTCTCTTGCAGAGAGGGATCGAAGATGGTCTCGGGCTAGAGTGTGGAAAGGAGTCGACTGATGAGTGTGAATGGATCCCTGCTCTACCAGCTGATCTATCAAAGAGTGACAGAGACATTTCATATCGGGATATTGCCTTGACGCTGATGCAATTAACGGCTTCAGGCGTGAATACATATCGCAATGTTGTAGGTTCAGTCGCTCATAGGGAAGACTGGGTTAATACGTACGGGCGTGAGTGGCCGGATATACCGTCGGGAAGTCAAGCGAATGTGGCTAATGGGACTGATGAAGGCAGCTCATATCTGTCATATATGGCCGGCCAAGCTGGGCAATATTTTTACAATATTGTAAGTGATGTTTCAATGAGGCTAGATAAGTTTGCAGGCTACCTTCCTCCTTATCATGAGGGGGCCGATGCTGCGCCTGTAAGTAACAGTGCTGCCAAGTCATTCAATTCTGACCATGGCCCATCCCAAACTATATCGATAAATGATTGGGCATCAAACGCAACAACTTCTAGTGTGGTGCGGATGTCATTGCCGCCTTCCGTCAGGCTACCAAAGTCCGGTCAAGACCTTCTATACATAAAAAGAGAGGTCGAGGCACAATATTTAAAAGATACACAAAAAGGAAATTATAGACCCACATTCGTGGGAAGACCCAGAGCCCTTATCGATGACGTTACGGAAAAAGTTATTCCAGGTATGTTTGTCGTTGAGAATAATCATGGACAATTCATTGTATATAATTTGCTGTCGCGAAATTATTTAATTTGTATCAGGACCGAGGGGATGCAAATTATAAGCAATCCTGATATTAAAATACTCTACAGTTCTAGCGGGAAAAATGAATTTGTTGAATTGATGCAGTTTATGTTGCCAGAAGTTAAAGATCCTCTTAGTGCTACATACTATCTATCTGTTTTTAATGCTGAAAAAATATTTAGTGCTATGTATTCAGATATTCAACGGAATGCTGTATTAGGTCTTTATCTGAACGCTACGTCTACGAAATCTCGGGAGATGACGTTACCAACGCTGCCTTTTACCAGCAAGTTCGATGGGGTTACTGCAACGGCGACAACAACAACAACAACAACAACAACAACAACAACAACAACGGCCACTGCGGCAACGCCCACTATTACCTCTGCGATCCCTTTGCAGCTAGGTACTGAAGGGGTACTATTGAGTCTTGATAACGGTATGCTTGATCTTTTGATTAAGATAAAGTGCCGCAATTTCGTAACAGATACAAAACAGCCTTCGGTGCGTAGGCAGGCAGTACAGCAATATCTCGATGGTAATAACCCTGGAAAAACAATTTGGCATGGGAACTTAATCTTTGTCGACTTGTTTGCCTTGGAGTCTCAGGACGGTCTGATGGTGTTCAGTATTTCTGAAAATTGGCATACCTTTATCCCTCAAAAAGTCCATAGATATACAACAAACTGCGTGGAGGAACAACCTAGTCTATTTGGCGGAAAACTAATCACCTATTGCACTCCACATGAACAGAGATACTTTGACTGGGATAGTAATTGGCAGTTTAAAGCAAAAATGCGGGCTGCGACGCCGAGATTTCCATCAGAGATTAATGATTGGGTTTTTCCTACTCTTAAACCCGCGCATGGACCCGTTGTGCAGAATTTGGTTTTATCGGTATCCAGCAGATCTTTGGGGGGGGAATTGTTGTCCAGCTTGAACGAGTCTAGGCATCAATTATGGCGTAGTAAGGTCCAGGACCATCTGCAGATGTTTGGCGATGAGCTTGACCTTTTTCTTAAGCAATTTACCGATAATTTATTTAATGCCAGCAGGCCATTGATCGATGATGCTATGATGGATCGTATGGTTACTCATATGACGCAGCAAGCCGATCTGGCATTTGCTTCATTTTTCAACCCAGTTCATTTTGTTGATAATGCAATAAAAAAAGAAATTAAAGAGTATGAGCGTAAAATCGGACGTTCAATAAATCTAAAACCAGACAGTCTGATTTTAATTTTGCGAGATACTGTGATATCTAGCGGGACTCCATATCTTCCATTAACCGTCCATGATAGAGTCGCATATAAAATACCCGTTCGAGAGTTCGCTATGGGGTTAATTGAACGGAACAGGCCGCTTTTATCTAGTGAGACGCCACTGTACTTAGAGGGGCATAGTGATTTTTTGAGGGGATTGCAAAGTAAAATATCAAATATTCAGAATGACATGTTGGATAGCATAAATGATTACAGAAATTCTTCACCGCGTATGATGGCATTACAAAATCATTATCGTGGAGAAATTGTTCTTCGCTGCCTTAATTTTTTGGCGGCACCGAATGATAAGGTTTCTATTGAGCATAAAAAACTGATAACTGATTTCTTGAATGGTGACAAGTCAGCAATGGGAGTAAGACTCACGGGTACATCAATAGAAAGCATGGGTGGCAGTCCCCTTCGCAATCTATTTTTTATCCCGTCAGGTAAAAAGAAAGATATAATAACCGAGAGGTTTTATCATATTCCAAATAGGCCGCCAGAAGGTATTTTATTGTCATTGGATGATGAGCGGGTCTGGGATTTGACTGGTTCAAATATGAACGGTGCTGTGGTAGACACTAAGTTTCGTGATTATGTAAGTAAGGGTTTTGAGCTTAAAGATATACCAAATGTGAAAGATGCTATTAAGTTCAGATGCTATGTACCTGGCCCGGCTTTCTTTGCAGGACCAGCTTCCGACCGCCGCCAAATTAAATATTACCCTCTTAATGTGTTTGCTATTGGAGGGGTGGATGATGTGGCGAAATCATTAAGTGATATTGGACTGGATCATGCATCTTCAAATATTAACTATCTTTTTTATACTGATAAAGAGAGGCTCTGGGATATATTCACAACAGTGGCAGAAGAATTAATCTCTGTGGCGATGTTATCTACCATGTTTATCGGCCTCCCTGCTGGGTTAATCGGTAGGGTAATAATGCTGTCTGTAGAAGCTGGACTTTCCGCTGGGAGTATTGCTTTGAGTGTGAATAAATACATGATGGCATCTACAGACACAGAGAGGGAGAGTGCATTAGGTGAGATTATAATTGGAGCTCTCTGTACGACATTGATGACACCTGAGTTTTTGCAAATCGGTAAAGCTGTTTCAGATCCTGCTCGCTTGATGGCTGGCTATTCACGTATAAAGTCAATGTCATCTGATCTACGTGAACTGGTAGTTTGGCGAAAATCCGACCTGGCCAATAAAGTTAAACTGCTTGTGAGTAAAAAACCCGCCGTAAAAGAGCTCGCTCAAGTATTTGGAGATAAGCGATTTGAAATGATTATCAGAAGACAGTTGAGTCGACCTTCGTCGGAAACGACATTTCGAGCATTGTCGACTGACCTGGCTCGTGTGCAGGCTGAATATCGACGAACTTACCCGCTAGGTTTCTTTAATCGTTCGCGTGTGAACAATAATCCTGTGGTGGCGGCAAGAGAACCGATACGCGAGATCGTTCAGGAAAGCACCTCCCTTTACACACTGCCAGAGGCGTTGAGCAAGGCAGAAGATGAGTTGCGCGCTATATCAGACATCGGGCAGATGATGGCTAAGCCAGCAGAGAATTGTGAGGCTGTCGTGATGCCTGTTCAGAGGTTCATGCAACAAAAAGGTATGACCGATATTAGAGTTCGTGGAATGTATATCTGGGTGAATGGTGGGGATAAGATGCCTGCGAACCATTTTGCAGTAATAGGCCGATTGAATAATCAGGATTATATATTCGATGTGACTGCCGCGCAGTTTGCTCCTGCCATCGACACGCCGCTGATCCTGCCGTTATCTGGGTGGGAGAGGCGATATCAACAAGCTTGGAAGCGCAAAGTCATTAAGTACGCAGACTTTAGCTCCCTTGTGGATGCTCGGTCGACTTTTAGTGCTGTGAACATGGGACAGCTCCCGACGGAGGTGATGCCAAACGCAAAGGTGTTGGCCGCGCCAGACTGGTATAGAGCGCAATCGCTGGCAGCGTCACCTTCCGCTGCTATGCCTCTGACGTTTGTTGGTGGCCGAACTCCTCTGCATAATGCGGTGAGAAAAAGCATCTTTCGCGCTGATACCGGCCAGGAAGTTTACTGGGATTATGCTGTTAATATGGTGCGGGAGAGTGGAGGGGGGCGTCCACTGTTGCTTCAGCAACTGAAACAATTGGCAGCGCGCTCTGGGCAAACAGATATAGCGTCGGATATTACATCAATACTTTCAGGTTCTCGCCAACTCAGTAGCCTCGATGATGCATTGAGGGTGTCTTCAGGTGAGCTTTTGCTTTTTTTCAGGGAGCAGCAACTCGTCCACGTGATGGGTTCGCTGGGAGGCGGTCGCTACTTCGGGATGAAAAATGATGCCCTGAATCCAGTTTTGGGCGGAGGAAGGCAGATTGTATCGGTGGAGCAGTTGGGTCAATTCAGCGAAAGTGGCTTTCTGCCGTGGGCAAATAGTGATAGATTAGCGAAGGCTTCGAAAGAGTCTGCAATGGTGGTTTACGCGGGCATGCCGTTGGGAGAAAATCCGTCTTCGATCGTGTCGCCGCCAATTGCCAATTCGGCTGGGGGGCAGGGGGCGATAAGTATCCTGGAGGCCAGCGGGCTGGCGCCGGAGCAAGTTGCTGCCTTTGAACGGGAATTGAGTAATACCAATCAGATTTCGAGCCTACTACTCTCTTCGCCGCAGCACATCACTCAGCTTGAGCAGTTGCATGCACTTCCTGAAGGGGCCGTCGTTATGCCTAGTACAGGTACCGCAGATGTTGCTTGGGTCCATGCGGGAGAAGGCCGCTTTGTGCCAATGTTTTCCAGTGGTGTGGTAGAGGCTAGTCATATTCTGTTGAAATATCAGTTGGTCGCTGGCCGGGTTGATGTTATGCGATTACGGACCCCTGCATTGTTTGGTGAGCATGCGATGATTATTTTCAACGAACGTTCAGGGACGCTGACCGCTAGGCTTCATGGTAGGCCGAATATTATAAATCATATGGATGCGGGCGAGCTTGCTAATGCTCTAAGAGGTTGGATGATTGGCCGTAATCAGCAGTCTCGTTATATAAAACGTATTGAATTGCAATCTTGCTATGGCGCTTTTGGGCTGTGTTCATCGGGACAAGTCCTCGCGAATGAGTTTAATGTTGATGTGACAGCATATCGGTGGCGGTACAGTGCTGGAAAAGCTGATAGTTTTCTTAATAGGGTGGTCTTTCGACCAATGCCCTCCAAGACACCTGCTGAGATGGAAGCAGTGAGGTCTGTCGCCATAAAACATGCAAGAAATCATGAGTATTGGAATACGCTATTGACCGCATTTTATAGAGGAATAGCAAGATTGCGTGTACCACGCGCGGTTGCAGAAACGGATCAGATTGATTGGCGAGCAGCCTATCCGCAGATTAGCTCACTAGCATCCTTGGTTTTTGGAATGGAAACCATTGATAAATTCTTGGGCAATAATGAGAATGCGTGGTTTTGGGGGGGCTTGGACCTAAACCTGACAGATAAAGAACGGTATGATTTCAAAGAGAAAATGAAAGATGAATTGAGAGGTATCCTGTTGCCTCCCGGTAATAAGACCATTTCAATAGAAGTCTTCAAGCAGCGATGCGAAGAGGTTATAACATTGAATCCGTATACGTATTTTTATATAAAAGATATGTTTGAATGATGACCGTTAACAAAACTGCGGTGATGCCTCCGATCGGTTGAGCTGGTATGATGGGGGCCTTTGAGACTCATAGCTTCATGGCATCCATTACCGTTCACGACCCTCGCTGTCAATTAAATCACGTATATAGGCTGTCTCTTATACAAAAATCCCCAAGTATCGCTTGGGGATTTTTTTGAACTTATCTCCGATAGATCAGTTCGATCTGATGGTCGCCTAAAAATAGGCGCTACAAACTTTCTCGGGCTCTATCCCTTAATGCAATAGAACCGCTCCGCCGCTACACGTAACGTAAACTGGGCTTAGGAGGATCGAAGCTTTCCATCTCTCCCAGAGAAGCAAGCAGTTGCTCCAAGCGGGTGGCGAAACGGTCTACGGCTTCGGCAAAGTCATGGGACGATAGCATGTCGCTGGTCAAGTGCTTTACCAGCATGACGGCGCCGGTGCTGTCGTCAAGCACCAAGCTACCTTCGCCAGCCTCAGTCAGCGTCAGATTAAGGGCCAGTGCTTGTTGCCAGAAGTCGGCGCTACCATTGACGTCGAGTTCACCCAACATGCCGTACACAATGAGACTGCCGGGCAGGCTGCGAATAGAGAGCATCAACCGCTGGTCCAGCAGCAGGAAACACTGGCCGCGCTGGTCAAACGTAAGTTCCATGCCGATGGTTCGGCCCAGGCTGTTTAGAAGTTCTGCGTTTTTGTCCATAGCGATACCTTGTGAGCGGACCGACAATGGTCCGCGGTGCTTATTCAATGGCGAGCCCCATCAAATCTTCGATGCATTTGATCATCGCGTGAGCGGCAAGACTCAGTTGCTCAGCGCCTTGGGGATTGCTCTCATTATAGTGGTGCAACGCCTCCACCAAGCCAGCGGCTTTACGGGTGAGGGCGGTCGCGTCGTCGGTATTGGTGGGTGTGCCTTCACGAATGGCCTTGGCCAACGCACCCGCTCTGCCGGCGGTCAGTGCTCTGATGCAAGAGGCTTGCTTGGCATATAGGTTCTTCAACGCTGGGGGCTGCTTAGCTCGGTCTTCCGACGTGCTTTGCTCATTGAGTGGTTGATTGAGCTGGTCGATTTCTTTCTTTAATTCGCCCATATCGCCCTGATGGAGGAAGGCATCCCATTCCGTTTTGACCATGGGCTGTAGCAGCATCTTGTCGTAATGCTTGCGGATGTCGGCGACTTGGCGGTTGAGGTTATCTATCCTAGACTGCAGGCGCTGGGCATAGGCATGAGCCTTGTTGGGGTCTTCGGTTATCCAACTGGCGCTGAACGGCACGAAGTTTTCCGCGCCGCCGGCGAGCAGCATGCGCAGCGCCATGGAAGCGCAGTTTTCCTTAGTACTGCACATGGTATAGCCTATATGGCCTTCGTGTGCTTCGTCTTTGACGTGGCGGGCATCGCGAAGGATGGCTTTTTCATTGAGGCCGAACAATACGAATTTGGCGTTTCTGTCGCTGGCGGCGACGTCTTTATTGTGTCCGATCATCGGCAGGTAGACTTTGCGGGCGCTGGTGCCCCAGGATCCCTGTGTAGTGCGCTTTTGTTCAGTGCGGGGGCGGTACTTGGCTTCGGCAATCAGGGACGGGCTCGCGTCTTTACCCATGCGGCTCCATTGCTCACGCGCGGCCTCGCCGGCGTTGAGTTTATGCGCGGTGCGATCGGACATTTCGATTATTTTGTCATTCTGATATGTAGAATGCGAGTTTCCTTTAGTCGACTTTAACATGCCACTGAGCTTGCCCTCGTCATAGCTTCGCGGCAACCAGCTGACATGCTCATGCACGTGGCGGTGAGCATCCGCATCCATTTTGTTCTTGATGGTGACGGAAGAATGGCCGGGATGGAATATGCCCTTGTAGTCCCAAGTGCGGAATACGACTTGCCTCGCCAACGGCTTGGCGTCGCCTTGACCATGGAAGCGTGCGGCCACGGCAATCAGTTGCGCCACCTTTCGCTGATTAAGCGGCGAGCCCTGGAACCCGCCCATGCTATCCAGCGCTGCTTGGCCACTTTCAAGGCCATAACGGCGGGACAGCGTGTTGATGAACACTCCAAGAGCTGTGTTGTTTTCAGCCTGTACGCGCTTGCAATAGTTTTTGACGGCGTCCAGTTTTTCCAGTAGCGGCAGTTTGTTTAGGCAGGCATAGCACCGCCCCTTGAAACCTTGCCTGGCGACGGTTATGGTGGGCTCTGGGGTGTTTTCATTGATGACGACCCTGCCGCCATGACTAGCTGCTTGGACGAAGGAATTAAGATCGTTCATGTGGATTGCCTGTTTTTATCAACACTCTGTTGAGATTGCAACTTTTTATAGATTCCAAGCTTAATTTATTTACAGCTGAGTTTTCTTATAGATACTGGCATGATGATTATCAATATGGGGTTGAGGTGAGTAGACCGGTTCTGAGGTTACTTCTACAATATCATTCTAGGTCTATTCGGATCTAATTTTAGTTCTTCAAGCTGAGGAACTGCACCCCATGTAGCCATTAGAGCATGAACATATTTTAAATTTTCAGGAGGGGGTAAAAAGTGCCCAGAAGAATTATTAACAACAAACCGACCATCCGGCTCAGCTCTTATCATTCCAGCAGATTTAACCGGACATTTTATATTCTCTAAAGCAGCAATCGCTTGGTGACTTATATGTCTATAGTCTTCCTGATAAAAGCTTGATAAATATGGCATAGAATAAATGGCCAATCTATCATCAGCAGAAAGAACAAATTTATGCACCTTCCTATCGCCAGGAAAAATAGCAGCCTTTAATTGTTCCAGATTAGTAATAGTAGTGGTGATTGCACCTTGTCGACGCATAGTTAACTCTGCGGATCTAAGCTCCCGGTCTAAATCATCAGATCTATTGCTACTTAAAAGTGCTGGCTCAGATAGTGGGCGTAATGAGCTAGGATAACCAACCTGAGGTTTGGTATTAAAAACCCGTTTGATGCTCTCAACAAAACCGCAGATATCCTTGTGCTTAGCGTGCTTAGCGTGCTTAGCGTGCTGAGCATCAGAATTAAGAATAGAGAGCGAAGTAGATGCTTTCATAAAACCACCTAAAGTATGGGATGGGAAATACTCAATTAATCAATAGGAAACGTAAATAAAAAAATATGATAAAAGTGGACAAACCCAAGAAATGGTAGGCTGTATAGCATTATTAGGCACTCTGACAGTGGGTGATACCTCCGATCTTTTGAGGTGTTATAATAGGAGCTTTTGAGGCTCAACTCTTCATGGCATCCATCATGCCAGCGCAACCGTTTGGAGGCATAACTACCTATTTTAGGACTCGAAAAAATAACTTACTCTCTTTTTTATTTGAAAAGTGAGACCAGACAAGAATGAAAACAGGTTATAGTTTGTGCTAACTTATTTTCTTTTAGTGCATCTAAACTAATTAGCGCTTTCAACTCAAAGCCACCATCACACTGTCCTAAAGTTATGTGGCCCGTTTCAAAAAATTCAACAGGTGATGTAAGGATAGAAAGGATTGCTCTAGAGTTATAAAATAGTTTCTCTTCACTGAGAGAAATTAAAGACCAAAAAAACAACCGATCATCAATCAATGAGATATTGATCGCAAGCCCCTCATCCAGATCGATAGAAATGGTTGAGTGTGAATCAAAATCATTCAGTAGATTGTGTGAGACACCTATTCCAGAAAGAGCATCCCGAACCAAAGAACTAAGGTCTTGATGGATATTTTGAGAAAAAGAAAGTGGGTTATGAATCATATGCTCCAATCACAATGATGTAATAAGGTCAGCTATATGGCCACAATCGAGAGTTATTGTCAAATAGAGTGTAAAGTTCTAGGGGGCTTGTAAATAATTCGGTGTAACCGCTCACTCCATTACTGGACTGAGTTCCCTTCCTCCGGTTAGCTTCCATTCGGAACGGCTACCAATATAAAAAAAACGACAAATAATGATAGCTGGTTGTGCCTCTAATCAGTTCAAATGATGCCTTTAGATAAAGGCACAGATGACTTTATCGTTGAGCTCAAGAGAGCGAGAGAAGCAGATGGTTTTACGCGCCAATCGTTTAAGACGCGCTCTAAGCGTCAGGTTATTACGCTCAATACGCTGCGAGAAGATTTTCCCGGTCAGATGTATCTCGCTCGGCACCTCTCTGCGTAGCTACCCCTGTCATCACTGCTGATAAAGCCAATCTGGAAAGGGGGGGAGCAAACTCAGCAAGCGACGGCATGTCTCATCGTTTTGTTGGCCACAGGTATAAGGCAACGACTCGTTTTCTTTTAGTATCAAAGGCATACCAAAACCAATGTCGATGCTGTTTGTTGCCGACATAGGCCCATTACTCATCAAGTTCGCAGATAAGCGCTACATCATCGAGCACCACCTGTTCAGAGGTCACTTGCCTTTGGGAGAGTTTTTAGGGTGCGTATGACGGTGTTGATGCCAATCTTGAGGGCTAGAGCGGTATCACGAACACCTGAGCCGTTGAACGCCATATCAACAATCTTCCCTTTGAGCCCAGGCTTGCGGGCTTCATAGGTATAGGTGAGCTGAAAGACCTGAGGACAGGCAGTGCAACGGTAACGAACGTGACCGGCAGGAGTCTTACCATGGCGATATACGCGGTCAGAGTTGCAACGAGGACAGTGAACGGTGATGGATGCCATGAAGCTATGAGTCTCAAAAACACTTATTATACCGCCTCAACCGATCGGAGGCATCAGCTGTTGCATTAAGGGAGCTCTCTGGCAAGATCCCCCTTATTTTATCGGTAATTAATAAGAGGAATTATTATGTCTGCGATAATCGGTCTTGATGGAACGAGATTTAACCGAAAAATCACTGAATCTGATATGGAAAAAATTAGCTCAGCGACAAACATAAATGATGTAAGTAGTATTTTTGGAAATATTGTAGACTGGTTCTGTGGCACGAGAAAAGAAGCAGCAAAAGCAGAATTGTTTCATTTAATACACAGTGAGTTAGGCTATCAAAAAATTGAGCATTTCACTAAGCTAAAAAATATGGCATCTCCTGTCTATAAAGATAACTTCACTTATCAGGCAAGCAATTGTGAAAATGGTTCATTTAATGTTGACTTGACAATAATGGGTGTTTTGGAAATAAGGCAAGTCAACACACCTGGTAAAATCGAAGAGATTTCTGAAAAAGTAAAGTCATCTCTTGATTTAAAAATCATTGAAGGGAGTGAAAGTCTAGAGCAAATAAAGAAAGATATTGGTAGGTTTACATATCATTGCGAAGGTGTCACATATCAGGATGGCTCGTTACCAGAAGAAACGCTTAAAGCGTTCACATCAAAAATGAGTCCAAATCAAAAAAAGTCACTTGATGTTATAGCATCGCAAACTGGAATTATTGCAATCAAAAATGGGATCCATAGAATAGGTGATGGGCGATCTTTTGTTGGAACTCCTGAATTACAGGAGATATCAATGTCAAAGGATGGGGCTGGAGTGGTTCAGGTTGAGTTAAAAATGAAGCAAAATCATCAAGAAGATCGATTTGAAATATATAAAAAATCAGTTCCAGGAGCTCAGTACCCTTGCTTATCTATGAGCGCAATTATAAAAATAAATCCTGATGGGAGTCATTGTTTTGAGTCTGTGAAGGTTTCTCACCCAGGTTTTTAAAGGCTATGTCCCAATTACGTGTTGCATGGGGTGCCCCAGCGCCTCATGCAAACACGCTTTGATATTCACCCCCCTCCCGTAACGCTCCAGCATCCTGCGCCACCCCAGGTAGTTCTTCAGGTAGTGCGTCGCCACGCCATGGAAGCGCACCATCCACTCCTGCAACCGATGGTGATACCTGTCCACGTCTACAGATCTAGTTATCACCTGACACGGGCCTCAAACCGGTGTCTTGTTTACGCTACTTTAGTGCGCACTTCCTTCGGTATCAATTTCAGACCCTTCTTGAACATGCTGTAGGGGGGCTGACCTTCCATCATCCTGCCCTGATGTGGCCGCTCGGTGTTGTAGTGTTCCAGGTAGCTATCCAGGTCTGTCTGCATCTGCTCCACCGACTCAATGATCCAGTTTATCGATAGCTATGGTAATACGGGTAGAATGACATTTACGCCATCATCTACTTGGGATTTCTCTATCAATTAACTTGGGGATATAGACAGAGAGCCCTTGGTAACTAGAGGGGGGGATGCCTCCAATCAGCTGAAACGGTGCCTTTCGATAAAGGCACCGATAACCTTCTCGTGGCGTTCCACGGAGCGAGAGAAACAGATGGTTTTGCGAGCCAATCGCTTTATGCGCGTTCTGAGCGTCAGGTTGTTACGCTCAATACGCTAGACCATTAAACTTTTTGGATGATAGGTATCCCACCCTACAGCATTAAATACATATTCATGAGACACCGGATTCCCATTTAAATAAAATTTAACATTTTTTTGCACGTTCTCATCGTCGCGATGTCGATATAGCCATCGTAGTTCATGAGCTGTGATCGCATCACCATAAGATCCTTTTTTCCCTGCAATGTCTGGAATTTCTTTCATTAGACCATCTACACAGAAAAGGACCGATTTTTTTTGTATTGTTGTTTGAAATTCTAACCCAGCCTTGCTGGTTCTCATCCAAGATTGATCGCTAGCATCACTCAACGAGGGTGCTCTTGTAGTAACATTATATTTTACGTGCTTTTTCATTAAGGACTTAAAGTCCAAACCACGCTGACCATCTTTTAATACGGATTTAATTTCTTCATCTGATTTAAACTCATCTGGAACATCTCTACTCCAAACAGCATTCGTTAATGTATTTTGTACGACAATATCATTTCTACCCCTTTCTGGTAGAAAGCCGTTACGAAAATATATCATGTTCCCGACAAAAGCTCTTGGCGTCGCTAGTCCATAAAGAATATCGCCTTTATTGAAATTTTTGGCCGCACGTGTACCTACCCCCGAGAAAGTAACGTTGTCAAGATTATAACACTCTGGGTTTATATCCACGTTATAAAGTTTAATGTTGATATTAGGTGGCAAGCTCTGTGGTGAAATATCCCATTTTGTTTTTTTGAAGCAATTTAGGCTTATTTCATTTAGGTCATCAGGCAGCACAGTTGGCAATAACATCCTTTCACAATCATGGATCTCCAATCTTTTCAATTCTTTTGGTAGCGGGGTTGGCAGATTGCTTATTGAGTGACTGTATATGATCTTTAATTGCTGTAGCCCATCTGGTAATGGTGGTAATTTCGTCGTGATGTTGCAAAATTCAATGTTAAGTTGTTTCAAGCTATTGGGTATTTTTGGAGGCGTTGCTTGGCTATTTCCTTCGCTAACTTCAAATGCTTTAACGTTACCAACTATTAATTCCTCCAACCCCTCCTGGAGCGGAGGTAAAATCAGATTTTTACATTTTGAAATACTCAACGCCTTCAAGCTATTTGGCATGAGTGGTAAAAAGGAAAGCTCATGACAATCTACAAGTGATAGTCTTTCCAATCTATTTGGTAGAGATGACAATGATGTTAGGTTAGTGCAGCCGGACAGCTTCACATCATTCAAACTATCAGGCATGTCAGGTAATGATGTGATCTTAGGGCAATCATCAATTGATAAGGAGGTGCACCCTTGTGGTAAAGCAGGAAGGTTCTTAAGGTCGTCCAGAAACTGAAGCCGGACCGTCAAAATCCCTTCGGGAAGAGGTGGCAATGAACTGATTTCTGTGCAAAATAGCTCCAAATGCCCACTTGAACTTGCCTCTCTTATTTGATTTGCCACTGAGCGTCTATCCTCACCAGGAGGGGCATCTTGCTCCCACTGACTGACAGGATCCATGTTAACATTATTTGTAGCGTTAGTGGGAATGTCTGGAGAGGCCGTTGGGTTGATGACGCTGATTGATGGCATGGTTTAATCTCCTGTTCCGGTAGTTTGGTAAAACGAGGCGAGCAGACGGATAAACCTCTGCGCAGTAATAAGCAGCCCATCCCCCTGATGAAACCAGCTAGGATTGACCTGCCCCTTCAATTCATACCCTTCTTCACTCTCTCCCAGGGTCAACTGACCTCCCAGTCGACCAGCGCAAGCATTAATTTGGGCAACCCCTCCAGCTGTAGGGGTTGCAGAGTATCGAGAGGTAGCAGTGAGAATCCATTCCTTGCCAATGCTGGCATAGGTGGTCGCTTTCTCGAAAACTACTCTCGTATTGATCTGTTGAAAAAACCGAGTTGCGAGAACTGCGATAATGAGGTGTTTAGGTGGGTGGTGGGGCGTGCGCAAAACCTCTCCGTTACTTGGACTCGAATACGTTAACGTGTTTTAATTTCCAAATTCTAAAGCGACCCCTTGTAGGGGGTGTCCACAATAATGCGAGTGAATGGGGGTCTGATCTATCGTTATTGGTCTTTTTTCTTCTAATCACGGGCGTTGTTGACTAAATCCGGAGCTTTCAGCGCCTCAGGGGATCTGATCATCTGAGCCGACTAACCTAGAGTGTCAGATGGGCAAGTCCAAACTGAAAGTCTGCAATTGGAAGCAGTACAACCACGCCTTGGTACAGCGTGGTTCCCTCACCCTCCGGATGGATGAGCAAGCTATCAAGCTATGGTATTGCAAGACTCACCATGGTCGTAGAGGGCGAGGATGTCACTTCAGCGACAGGGCAATTGAGACCGCGCTGATGCTCAAGAGCGTGTTCAAGTTGCCCCTGCGAGCACTGGAGGGTTCACCAATTCGCTGTTCCAGTTGATGGATGTTCCCTTGCAGTCACTGGGCTACATAGATGGTCGCCCCGGTTTGCCAAGCGCTCAATCGATGAAAATGAGTCAGGTGGAGATTGCAGCCATAGATCCGGATTTCGATCGAGGCTACCGCCTCTATCCCTGATGGAATTCGCTGATGGGGACCTCTATCAGCTACGTTCTTACAAAGCCTTGTAGTCCACGGGTTTTCCCATCACTGTCTGACCTGTCTCGCCATCACGTCATGATTGCCTGTGCAATCGGTTGTTCTGATCGATATCAGTTACTATTAGAGTCGCTACGCAGTTGGTGTCGCGGGACACTTGTTGTTCAGGCTACCACGCCATAATTAGCTTCATATTCTCTTTCCTGAGCAATCAATGCCCAGACTATGCTGGCATTCTTGTTGGCGAGTGCCACGGCGGCAACGTTATGATTGCGCCGCCCCATCACCCCGGCTAACCAACTGTTTGCGTGCCCGGAGTACAGCCCGAGCGCCATGGACCAGCAGGGTGCGCAGATAGCTGTCGCCGAGTTTGCTGATCCCCAGTAATGTTTGCTTGCCACCGCTGGAATGTTGGTGTGGTACCAGTCCCAGCCACGCTGCCAACTGCCTGCCATTCTTAAAACTTTTTGCGTCTCCGACGGAGGCGATCAAGGCACTCGCGGTGATCGGGCCGATCCCCGGGATCTGCGCCAGCTTCTTGCTGGCGACGTTCTCACGATGCCAGCTCTGGAGTTGAACCTCTAGTTCCTGAACCTGCCGGTCGAGCGCCTTGAGGTGCTCCCCCAGGCGCTCGAGCAATTGCCGAAACGTCCCTGGCAACCCGTTCTCGTACTCCTCTAGGATCTCGGGCAGATGCTTGCCAATGTGGGCAATGCCTTTAGGGATGATGATCCCGTGTTCTGCCAGCAGACCGCGTAGCTGGTTGGCCTGTGCAGTACTCGCCTTAACAAAGCCTTGTCGGGCGCGGTGCAGCGCCAGGACGGCTAACTGCTCACGACTCTTCATTGGCACAAACCGCATGTTCGGCTGGCTCATCGCTTCGCAGATCGCCTCAGCATCCGCCGCATCGTTCTTGTTGGTCTTCACGTAGGGTTTAACAAACTGCGGGGCCATCAGTTTAACGGTATGTCCTAGCCCTTGCAGTTTTCTGGCCCAATAGTGGGCGCTGCTACAGGCTTCCATACCAATCAGACAGGGTGGCAGATTGGCAAAAAAGCTGATCATTTGTACCCGCTTGAGCTGCTTGTTAAACAGGCACTTGCCGTGTTCGTTCACACCGTGTATCTGGAAAATCGCTTTCGCCAAATCGATCCCGATAGTTTTAACGTTCATGTTGATCGCTCCACTCATATTGATGAATGTATCGTCCCACACGTTGGCACAGGTGCTGCCAGTTTAGGAGGGACGACCATCCCATTAGCTGCATCAGCAAACGCGCCAAGCAGGTCAGCATTCAGTACCGCTTGTCTAGCAAGGGGCCCGTGGCTCATCTTGTGATTGATGCCACTGGGCTGAAGGTCTACGCGAGGGTGCGTAAGCACGGCAAGAAGAAGCGGCGAGTCTGGCGCAAGCTTCACTTGGCGGTAGGTGTACAGACCTACGCCATCGTTGGTGCCGAAGTCAGCCTTGAAACGGTGGGGGATAATGACGTCTTGCCGACCTTGCTCAATCGACTGCGGCGCAAGATAGAGCAGGTCAGTGCTGATGGTGCCTATGACACCAAAGAGTGCCTGCCCTCCTGAAGAAGAAAGGTGCCAGGGCAACGATCCCGCCGAGGAAAAATACCGCATGGTGGGAAGAGGGCCATCCCCGCAAAATTGAGCCTGAGAAATGACAATGCCCAGGTTGGTGGTGCGCACAGACACTGTTTGCAACGATAGCGAGGTAGTCCGCGACTCCAACCCTAAGGTGCCCGGGTGCGAGCCGGGCGGCATCGGCGTGACAATGAGGGCAACCGCGGCATGCGTGCAACTGTGCATTGAGAGAGGTAATGGGGAGGGTGCTGGCAAACTCCTGCTTATCTGTACGATTCATAGAGAGCGTTTCAATTTGCTAAGCTGTAAATCCAATCTGTAATTGGGATCGCGAATCCGTTCCTTTTCTGGAACAAGTGTCTAGGGTACTGGGGGCGATTCACTGAAGCCGCTAAACTAAAATAGTGCGACCATGGCAAATAAACTCCGTTTTCATTTGTTGGTATGCTGAAGAGCAGATGTATATATGACAATGAAACAATGAAACAATGAAACAATGAAACAATGAAACAATGAAACAATGAAACAATGAAACAATGAAACAATGAAACAATGAAACAATGAAATAAGGAACCAACCTCATGGCTATTAATGGGCCAAGCCCGACGATGTTGACGGCGATCAACAGCCTGCAGTTCGCCACTGTCACTCCCGGTAGCAATCAGACGCTTGCTCTTCATCTGGGTCAAGGCAAGGATTACACAATTCGTATCGACGAGAGTGGGAATGTCTCTGTAAAACGGGACCTGGCCCATTTAAGCACTCTGGAGCGCGTCAAAAACGCAGTGGTCGACTTCTTTAGCCGAGCTGCGACCAATGGGGAGAGTGCGTTCACCACCCGTGCCACTCAAATTCAATCCGTAGTGCAGCAACAGCTGCCTGAACGTGTCTCGATCGAGAAGATTGTGCATCCGCCGGAGATTGAACTTGGCTCGGTCGAGGAGATGGTGCGGGAAGCCTTTGACTGGCCACAGGACAAGTTCGAAAACGTTGCTCAATATCTGAATAGTGGTGCTGCCATCAAAACGGCGACCATGGCTGATCTTAGAAGCGCAAACACCAATCGACTGGGCCTTGAGCAGATGAGTGACGCAGACCGGGGCTTTGCTCTGGAGAACTTCCCCGCTTTTATCAACGGCAAAGAGGCCATCTTCTCAAAGATTAGCGATTGGTATGTAGAGAAGATAAATGCCCTGAATAACGTGACAGAGAGGACGAAAGCCCTGATGGGCGACGAGGCTGGTCAGGATTTTATAAACAATAGTATATTTGCGTTGGGGCTGATGACGAATGAGTTCAGGGACAAGGTCAATGCCGAGTTCAATAGCAGCTTCGTCCACTTGTCTGAGCAAAGAGCCGCTGCCGACGAGCTGCAAGCAAACACCAGCGCCAACAGAATCTCACCACAGGTCGAAGAGCGCACTGGCCCATCGGACGGGGAGAACCCCGCTGCCAAGATGAAGAAAAGCGTGTCCTTTAACGACAACCTGAGCGATGTCCGGGTGTTCGAGCTTGAAGAGGGCCGAGCACTCAATATCAAGGTGTAACCCTTGCCGTAAATATGAATGACGGCCCTGCCCGCTCGGTGGCGGGGCCGTCTCTTTGTGATCTTGCCCTGCCCGGGCAACCGGACTGGAGTGTTGTGTTGGATATTTATCAAAAAATTGTGGCCGAGCTGTCGGTCGAACCGCTGGCCTTCGATGAAAACGGCGTCTGTGCGTTCGAGATCCAGCGTGCAGAAGAGGAAGCGAGCGCCCCCTTTGTGGTCAATATCGTGGTCCACCCCGACGAGATGGCGCTGGTACTCTCGGTGACCACGGCGAGCGATCTTCCCGAGCGTCTGCCCCGCGAGTTGTTCCTGCGTTTTGGCGAGCATGCCCTCGCCCCATTGCTCCATGGCTATGGGGTCGGCATCTATCCCGGCACCGAGCGGGTATCATTTTTCTCCCAGATCGCGCTGGGGAGCTATCGCCCGCACCAGATCAGGGAAAGCCTCGCCGATCTGCTGGAAAAGGCCCATGAGTGGGAGGCCCGCTTGTCCCAAGAGGGGCAGACTCCGAATGCGACAAAGAGCGATATGGGGGTGGGTCAGACCCTCAGGGTGTAATAGCCGGAGCCATAAAACTGGGTGAAAAAAGAGGGAGGCATGATACCAGTCGAACAGGCGCCAATGTCAGTGTCAGAAGCAAGTGGAGTCGTGTTGCGTTGCGCTGAGTTGTGCGCCACAGCGCCACAGCGAAAGGATTAGCTAGCTCATTACAATGACAAAAAAATGACCAATCACGATAGTTCAGCCTCCCGTTTGTTCGCACTATAGCCGATACCGACTACAAGAGATTTTTCTTATATGACCGTTATCCCTCCCAATGTATTACAAGCACAAATAGGCAGTATGCTGACAGGCTTAGGACTGCCTCTCGATACACTGCATACCCTCGAGGCAGAGCGCACTCTCGCCCTCCAACTGGAGGGGTTGCCCGAACTAATGCTTTCGCTGATCGACGGGGAGCTCTGGCTCTGGAGTCAGCTGCAGGATCTGAGCGCCAACAGGTTGATGGATAATGCCCCCGCCGTACTAACCCAGCTTATTATGCCAGTGGATGGGATACAGGGAGGTCAGTTGACCCTGGGAGAGGGTGAAGAAGGGTATGAATTGAAGGGGCAGGTCAATCCTGGCTGGCTGGATCAGGATGATGGTCTGCTTATTACAGCGCAGGGATTTATCCGTCTGCTTGCCTCGTTTTGCCACGCTACCGGAACAGGAGATTGAACCATGCCACCTATCAACGGCGTCAACACTGCCACTCCAACCATTACAGCCCACACTGCAAACACTGATGCTACAACTCCTATCGGCCAAGCCACATCTGCCAGTGTCAGCTTTAATGAGGGCCCCAATACTCATAAAGAACGCGCGATGTATGCGCCCTTTCCAGCACTAGACATGGTGCGGATTGCTGCATTCGAGAACGCCACTCGCCGCCGAAACGGCAAGACCGAGGCCCCATTGATCTGCGGGAACCAAGCGGAACTTGAGGGAATAAGGCAAGGCCTGATCAGCGTCAATGAAAACGCAATTAAAGAAACCCTATCAATCATCAACGAAATCCAATACAGCATCGAAAATCCTGTTATTTGGGATCCATTGGATAGCGCTGAGGACTCCCCCGAATTTTGGGATCCATTGGATAGCGCTGAGGACTCCCCCGAATATTGGGATAAATTGGATAGCGGTGAAATCATCCCAGATAGGAAGTCACAATTCGCTTATCTACAATCATGGGAATTGGAGGCGCTATTGGTGGAGCAAACAGAAGATCTCGATATGCTTTCCTCTGTAGTTGATGCTCTAAAAAATTTAACGATAGAGACGAGTGATGCCCTTAAATTACTCTCCCCAGGCCAACATAAACTCTATGTTCTTGGACACGGCGAGCCTGGCTCGGATGTTTTGTCGGCAGATTCTGAGTGTAGGCACGGAATGGTCACCGCCATGAAGGTTGCCCATCTGTTGGCCGAACAGGGACTAAACAAGGGCTTTCGCGATGTTCGAGTGACCTCCTGCTTTAGCGCAGATACCTGTGTGCCAACCTCGTTTAAAGAACCTGCTCTTTATAAGGCCTCACAACCGCTGTTCGCTCCCAATGGCGATGTCGTGGCCGAACCATTCGCCCAGACCTTGAGCAACGAGATGAAACGGGTGGGTTTCGAGCAACCTAGAGTGAGCGGTTATCACGGTGCAGGCTTGTCATCAATATATGCTGAGCACCACCAATATTGTTTACCCGACACTCAGGAGCCTGTCGTTCGCGCCTCCATAGTGCGGCAAGTCTTCATCCCAGCCTAAGAACCAGGGGGAGGCATCACCTGTAGAAGTCGCAACCTGATCTGACAGATACCCGTTTTGTGGATGCAGGACTGTCAGATCAATTCAAGCTGGTCACATCACCGAACGGTTGAAAGTGGGGGCGTCTCAGAATTCTGAAATTAAAGCACGCTAGGCTGTGTTCTCAAAATGCTGGTTTTCTGTCCACCAATAGTTGCCGTAAGTAACGAAGGCAGAAAGCCAGCTTGATAAAGGCGGCAAAACTTCCTGCCAGCTTTTCATACCTCGTTGAGAATCGGCGAAACTTCTTCAGCCATCCGAAGCACCGTTCGACCACATTTCTCCTACGATAACTAGCTTTGTCTAACACCAGTGGACGTCCCTTATGGTGCCGTTGCTGGTCGCTGCGTTGCGGGATAACCGCTTTTATCTTTCTGCGCCGGAGTTCTGCCCGCAGAGCCCTGCTGCTATAGGCCCTATCTGCGGCAAGATGCGTTGGCCGCGTGCGATAACGGCCTGATGAAGTCGGGATCCTTGCCATGGCCAACGCACTTGTCGCATATCTGATTTCCGCTGATTGCCCCGGCGAAAGGCAGAACCCCAGCGGTAAACCATTACCATCAGTGACCAAGTGAATTTTGCTGCCGAGACCACCACGAGAGCGACCAAGCGCTTGATTTACTGGAGTGTTTTTTTACGCGCTCCGGCAGCATCTTTTGATGCCCTGACATTGGAGCCGTCAATGCACCACAGGTCGAAGTCGATAAGCCCTTCTTCATTGAGATGCAGTTGCAGCGCCGCAAGGATGGCATCGATACGACCTGTACTCAGCCAACGTCGAAAGGTGTTGTAGACCGAGCTCCATGGGCCGAAACGTTCTGGCAGATCTCGCCAAGGTACACCGGTGTGAAGTATCCAGAGAATGCCATCAAGCACTTGGCGTGGCTCACGAGTAGGGCGTCCGCTTATGCGGTGGTATGGAAGAAGGGGCTCGATCAACCCCCGTTGTGCATCGGTCAACTGGTAACGACGGGATACTGCATAGGTCTTAAGCTGTTGAGAGGATTTGAGATTATATCTTCATCACTTTAAGAACACTGCCTAGGGCAAGATCCTCTACTGGGACGGGGTCAGTCCACCATAGGCATGGGGGTGGACCTTGATATGGCTGGCATCGGTCATCAGCCATTCATAATCAGGTTCTTCTATCAGACGTTCTTGAAGCCGGGTCCAAATACCCTTGTCGCGCCAGTCACAAAAGCGACGGTGGGTGTTTTTCCCGTCCCCGTAATCAGATGGCAAGTCTCGCCAGGGAGCCCCAGTGCGCAATATCCAGAAAACAGCATTGATAAACTATCGGTTATCGCGAGCCACATGTCCCCATTGACCTTTTGGCACAGTAGATGAGGAGCGAGTAAGGACCATACATGGTCGGAGATATCGTGGCGACGGTGAGCGGGTGTTGACATGAGGCGATGATATTTACGTTAACGGGGCAGGTATTGTACCGAAATTCATCAGCTCAAGACGACTGCCCCTAGTTGACAGCTACAATCACTCATTATTATTGGAAGCGTCACACCCTGCCCTGGAAGAAGGCTAATGCATCGTTAAACTTAGGGCTCTTAGGCACCTGCCAATCTGGGTGAGCGTTGAAGTGGTAGCCATTTTCCTTGATGCATGCGACGAACGTCTTGAAGCTCTGCTCGTTCGGCACGACGCAGATCTCATCGAAGCGCATCAACTCTCCCCCCACGCGATGCTCCATGGCTTGGGGAAGGTAGAAGGTCGCCGGGAAGTTATCCCCCATGGCAGAGACAGGATTGCCCGCGTCATCGCCGTGGTGAAACATATTCTTGTGCTCTCCACGCCCCAGCGTCTCATTGAGGGTATCCACCAACTGCCGGGTTCGTGACGTGGTGTTGCCATGGTTTGCATCCTGTCGGCTGTAAAAAGTCTCCGTGGTATAGGGGTCATTAGGCAAGGGTTTGTACTTGACCGCCGTGTTGGATCTGGCATCCGCCCCCCCACTGCCATACTCCTCGATCGGCGGGGCCACCATAAAAAGGTCGTAGTCTGCCGTCATGGGCAAGCCGCTCTTGGGATCAGCCAAGACTTGAATGGCCTTTTCCTCCCCCTTTAGAGAGATCTGATACATGTGGCTATCACCCTCTTGCTTGGCAACAAACTCATAGGGCTTGCCACTGGGGCCCTGGGCTAGTAGCAGTCGCACCGACCCGCCTCCCTCAGCCTCAAGTCCAAACTTCTCAATCAACTCTCCAATACGCTGATGGCTGATCTTGAGGTCGGCTTGGGTATAGCCGTTACCCATCCCCTTCGCCACCGCTTGGTTGAGCTTGCCGATCTCCACTTCGCCACGATTTTCCCGTTTGCTCAACCCCTGCTCGACACAGATAAAACCGGCCTGCGGCCCCCAGTTCGCACTCTTTCCTTTGACAGAGAGCCCCTTGGTCGGATAGCCCTCGTCAATCAGAGTTGTCACCATCCCTTCAACCGGACGAATGCCAAAGACGGTATTCTTCTCCTTGGCCACCGCTTGCATACGCATAGCATGCCCTACCGGGACTCCCACCCCATGAGAGGTAAACAGGCTCTTCACTGCCTGGTGATCCAGGCCAGCTGGGCGTGTGACCTCCTTGGGTTGCTCTACCTCTCTTGGCTGCACTTCACGAACATTGTCAATACGCATCATCTATCTCTCCGGTGTGAGTCAGGTGGTCAGTTTAAAGGCTACCGAAGATCGAAATTTGTACTATTGGCCGCAATGTTGTCGATTATGTTGTGGGTGCGTTATGGGGTGTAAAAATCCAGGTTATGTTTCATTAAGAGATTGCTGCTTATTCCCGGCGAGGTTGAACAGCTATTCCGGCCAACGTGAACACCCTGATCGGGAATCGGTGTTCATGATCGGCCGTAATATGCAAACGCATGATGATGCGGTCGCTCCACGTTGTAAATATCCACCGCCTCACGCACCATCTCCCGCGCTTGAGCCAGGTCCTGCGGGCTTTGCAACAACAACTCTCCTTTCAAAATCCCGTTCATCCCCTCTGCCAACGCATTCTGGTAACAGTCATACCCATCGGTCATCGAACATCTCACCCCGTACCATTCATGTAATGACTGATACAGGCCCGAGCAATACTGCACGCCGCGGTCCGAGTGATGGATAAGCAGCCCCGCTGCCACGCCGTGGCTTCAGTGCTTTTTTAAACGCCATCGCAACCGACTCGGCATGTATCCCCTCGTGCACGGGATGGCCCACTATCTTGTGTGAGTAAGCATCCGTCACCAGGCTCAGGTACAGCGGCCCGCTCTTGGCTGGCAGATAGGTGATGTCGGCGACCCACGCTTGTTCCGGTGCCACCGGCGTGACCTAATTAAGCCCCGCTTTGAGCAAGTTGGGATGACGGTAGAAACGGTAAAAACTGTGGGTGGTCTTGTGATACTCCCGCTTGGGCTGCACCAGCATGCGGTGCTCGGTCAATATCTGAAACAGCCTGTCCCGCCCGACCTTGAGCCAGCTATCATCCTGACCTTGAAGCAGATAATGCAGCTTGCGGGTACCCTCCCGTGGTTGGCGTAAACGTACCTGACGCACGAAGCTCACCACCTGCAACCCCTGACAATGGTCAGCCTCTCGACTTGCCGCTGCGAGAGGACTTGCCGGGTCGCTTTTTTACGATGGAGGCGCTGTAGTCGTTCTTCAGCGTATCGACGACGGCCTCAAAGAACTGGGTCTTCTGGCTCATCAACGCCAGCTGCTGCTCAAGCTCCTTGATACGCTGTTCGGGCGTTTTGTTGTCGGGGTCAGGCATGGTGATGCTCCTGCCGGCGCGCACAGAAGCCCCCAGGCTCCAATCCTGCCGACCATGTTTACGCAACCATACGGCGTTGTTGCCCAAATCAGCCAGCAAGTCATGACTTCCCCAGCCAGGTACCGCTACACTCGGGGCTTTCTGACAGGTAGGCCCAGGGTATTCAGTTTGTTTATGGCGCGTACATACGCCATGACTTCTCCCACTTGGCCGTTGTAGTTACGCAGACTGATTTTCCCCGTCAGCAACTGCTTGAATCGATACATCGCCGTCTCTGCCAGCGAGCGACGGTGGTACCCCGAGATCTTCTTCCAGTGCGCCAGCCCTTCCTTGCGCATCACCAGCACCGCCTCATTTCTTGGGTGTCCCTTTTTCCATAACCCCGCGCTCTTGCGAGGCGGGATACAGGCTGTCGCCCCTTTGCGCAAGATAAGCTGATGGCATGCTTTGCTGTCATAGGCGCCATCCGCATAAACATGTCCAAGCTTACGCCGCAGAGGGTTGAGTCAGGTGGGCAATACCTCGGCATCATGGACATTCTCTTTAGACACCTCTGCCGCCACGATATCGTGGGTCACCGGGTCAACCGCCAGGTGCAACTTGCGCCAGACTCGCCGCTTCTCGGCGCCGTGTTTTCTGACCTTCCACTCGCCTTCACCAAACACCTTCAGGCCAGTCGAGTCGATAACTAGGTCGGTGATGCGCCCCTTGCTGGGCAGCCGATAGGCCACTGTCACCCTGCGGGCCCGCTTGCTGACACAACTGTAATCGGGGGCACAAAGCGGTACGTTCATCAACTCGAACAGGGAGTCGAGTAGCCCCTGAGTGGCCCGCAGAATGAGGTTGAAAATCCCCTTGAGCATAAGGAAGGTAGAAATGGTCTGGTCAGTGTAAAGCTGGCTGCGGCCCCGCCGCCCATGATGGTCGTGGTGAAACCAGTTGCTCATGGCCTCGGCATCAACCCAAAGGTGAGTGAACCAGGGTTAATCAAAGACTTGTTGTATTTAGACCAGTTGGTGATGGGGTGAAGCGACGTGCCCATGATGCAGACTTGAAGAGGGTGGTGGTGATCAGATCACCGCGCCCTCAGTTAGTTCCATTCAAGCTGCATTAATTTGGGCAACAACGCCCAACCATACCAGAATGGTCGAGTTGGCCTGAATGCCATAATGCACCTGAGCCTGTTTGTAGGTGAGCTCGCCTTTTTCAATGCCAGTTTAAAAGTCAGCGAGTAATCGCGCTGTGTCCGTTTCACACCTTGTCCCATCGGGCTCTCCATTTATTGGGGGAAAGGTGTAAACCATATTCAGGACGGGACACTGTAAACAGAAAGGCCACACCCTATCGGCATGGCCTTGTCTGCTTTAGATGAGGAAGTCATCCAGCTGACGACCTTGCTCGAGTTGCTCAGCCAGGAACTTGGGTGTACGGCCCTGACCGGTCCAGGTTTTCTCTACCCCATTCTCGACATAACGGTATTTCGGGGGGCGAGGCTCTCGTTTAGCTTTGGCCACATTCGCAACTACTGGAGTACTGCCTACCAACTCAGCCGGATCAATCCCGGCATCGGCCAACATCTCTTGGAACTTAGCCAGCTTTTGCTGACGCTCGGCATTGGCGGCTTGCTCTTTCTCTGCGTGCTCCAGACGCTTCAGATAAATCGCTTCAATCTTCTCGTGGGCTTCTTGTATTTGCTCCAGAGACAACTCACGCAGTGCTGCCCGCAGGCTACGGATGTTCAACAGCACTTTCAGAAATTCACTCATAGATATCCTTTAATTAAATTCGTAGGGATTTTTCTATAGCATACTAATGAGCACTGATGTGCTCAAGCATCTTATCGTAATTGACTACAACCGAAGTTGCGTTGTCCGTCCATAACCTTAGTTCTCTGTTTACTTAGGTAAGCCAGACGAAATAGAAATGCGCTGAAATTATCATCTAAGTTTCGCGCCGAGTTACGGTCAAACCTGTATTGTGGATTTACAGGAAAGTTCACTAACGTTGCATTGTCAGGGTATAGGAGGCTCAACGCGCTGCACCACGCCTTCTGGATCCGAGTTCCCATATTGTTGGCATCATAATCCCGATAATCCCCTAGGAAGGCATACACGTCTTTGTTAAAAAGCAGCATCAGGTGGTAATGAGGTGATGCCGAAGACTCCTGCTCCCGACACCAGATGAAGGTTGGTAGTGACGGAGGTCCACACCGTTTCTGACGATAATGGTCTGCGCGTAATTGGCTTTTCAGTGACTCCATAAAGCGAGTGATCACTGATGAATCTGAACGCTGTAAACACGTCAGCGTATCAGTATCATCTTCAGGCGACTCACTAGCAAAGCGCAGATCCACACGCAGAGCATAAACACGAGGATACCTAGCCAGGGTACCGGAAACAACATCTAAGCTACGCCTCAAATAAGTACTATTCATAGGGCCATAACTGTATGCGTATAAACTAGTAAGCGCTTTCATCTTCAATACTGAATTTTTTAAGTGATTCAACATAGGAGTCCCTACCTTGGTTAATAAATACAGGGGTATAGTTCTATTGGATTAAATAAATAGATATGTTTTTTGCTTAAGAAAATACACCATGCTCTGGATGCTATCCATAGTGGTACATGCTTAGAGGCATGTAGTCTTCATGCTCCTCTCATCATTAGGTTGCATAGCGTATATGCTGTATTGTTAGTAGTGTGCATGGCAATGGATGTATATAAGAGTGTATGTATTGTTATATATAATACATATACCGCACTATGTCTTATTTAAATAACCTAACTCACAACTCAATCAAATCGATATATACACTGAAATATAAACATAAGGTTCCTAATTAAGATGCAATAATGATACATCCATATATAACAACACTCTTAAGTTACTTAAGGCGAGGTATCGCAATAGTTAATGCTAAACTATCAATAAAAGCTCATGGAGCAACTATTAATTTCGCAGTTTATTTCTCATGTCCATCAACGACCTTTTAAAAAGATCAATTGATGGTATCCCTAAGTGGCGTTTCCCTTGATACTCTACGAGATCGCTAACATAAATCCTATCGCTGGTGCGTACCAAAGAGCGCCTAACAAGCCTAGGGTATTTCTTCCACGATAAAGAAATATAGATTGACTGTTTCTTTTTAAAGCAAATAATATCTCCTCGAGCAATAAGAACTTCTATTGCATCTTCTAGCTTATTCGAATTACGAACGCAATGTGGGCCACTTCGTCTAATGTCACCTTTCAAAAACAGCTCATTATTCCAGTTATGAATAATCCACTCCAGTAGCTTATTAACATGTGTCTCGTCCACGAACTCCCTAGCCTCGGGCGATCTAAATATTATCAATGCTTGATGTAAGTATATTTCAGCCAGTTCAATAGCAGTCTGCATAGTTTCATGAGTCACAAGCGCGGTTCTGTAGTTTACATTGTTAAAAACATGAAGTGCCGCCGCAATTCTTGACGCCTGCTCCATAAACTTTGAACCAAAATCTTTATAGTGTTCCAAATATTCCCCACGCCTCATTGCGTATTCAATGTCATTGAACTTGTCATTCCAAATTTTCTTAGCACTTTCTGTTAAATTCAGGCAATGACGCTCCTTGCCTTGTGCTCTCATCTCGAGCCCTTCTTTCAGTAAAGAATCAATCCTGGAGTTAAATCTACCTAATTTAATTTGATCCTCTAGTGATGCGCTCTCATTTCTATCTTCTTGACGATAGCCAATCTCTGACTCAGGCTCACAAAGTAAAATTCGAGCGTCTAATCCAGAGCTCCTCATCGCATCACCATTACTATCTCTGAATGTTCTATATATATCAGGTTGGATTTGCATGCTCAAAGTCAAACGAGCACCTTCAATATGAGCTTCATTGGCATTGACTCTGTCAACACGTATAGTTTGACCTGACCATAAAGAGTTAAACAATGCATTATCTTTCATCAAGTCACTCGACAGTAGTGTCCCTGCCTCATCGGACACCAGAGCTAATGACGTATTTTTTCCAGCTAACATCGACTTCAGTTTTGCGATAGTTATATCTTCAGCTAAAATCCTCTTAACTACCGGAGCTACAGGCATATTTGCATGATGAGTATGCCATGTCTCTATTAGAACAGGCTGCTCATCACCTTTTTTATACATTTCATCTAACTCCTTGCTTAACACTTTCTTCTTCATATTCCACAATTCTAGTTCGACCTGATATTTCTGTTGTGCAGCTTCTACCTGCTCAGCCAAGCATTTTTCAAATTCACGGACTTGTTTCATGAGCAGCTTATCGACCGTGCTTTTTCTCTCACCAGAAGCCGCTAGAATTAGAATGTATAGCGATGCTGGGATTTTCATTTCGCTTTTTGGGCTAATATCTACCAACTGCTGCGATGCGATAGCTATTACAGACAATATTTGAGTCAAGATCATAAATCTCGGGGCCTTTGTTTTATAGGCGACGACATCCAGTGGATCCCAAAGGGACTGATCTAACCGCTCAATGACAGCTTCAATGGCTCTGTGTTGATTCATTATTGACCTCCATTGCTTGACTACTTTGCGACCTGGTTGCTATCCATTGATTGACCTCGCTCTGACGCCAGCCGATCGCTGACTTGCCAAGCTTTATCGCCTTGGGAAAGCTGGGGTCATGCCGGGAAGACCTGGCGTTCAACTTGTCATAAATCGTTGATCTAGCTAGGCTAATCATCTTTGTAAGCTCAGGCATCCTAATGATGCGGTCTATTGCTTCTTGCATTATGTGATGTCCTTCTAACGTCTGATTGGATGAGCTCGCATTATGGTGGACCTGGGGGTAACGTGTCAGGGGGACAAATTACGGACCCAATCGTGGGCAAACACACGAACATTTATTGAGCGAAAGCCATATTTTGTGAGCATAAATTGAGCAATCAACACTTACCAACATCAACTCAATCGTGTATATCCAACGATGCTTTCATCGAAACAGATCTTGAGTGTTCACAAACCGCACATACGCTCGACCACCCTGCAACGAACCCAACAGGTAAATCATGAAGACACATCCCTTTGCTGAATTTATCTACTCTGTAGAAGACACCCTTGGTCTTTGGCATAAGGCTCGGAAAACAGAGCAAACAAGTAAACGCCCTTTCGATGCGCACCGTGAACACTTTCAAAGTGTTGATCCAGCAAAATCTGATAGAGATGAATACCGACCAAGACTAGAAAAAATATGTAGACGGCTACATGTCGGCAGTCATTTGTCACTTGACATTCTTTCCAATCATGTTGACATATTGGAGAGTGTGTACATTGGTCTGGCTCGGCAAACCAATGTTGTTGAAGCATTCGCAGATGATATCAACCAGTTTTATATTGCTACCATATTAATCCCTCTAATATGTGCAGACATATTGATTTTCAAAGAGAAGGCTGATGAAAACTCCATCTACTATCATCTTAACCGGATCCTAGCAATAGAAGGGCTGGTAACACTCGATGGCGAGCAGGATAAACTCAGAAAAAGAACAGCACGAAAATATATGATTGACTATATAGATCACTATTTCACTGCAAATCGCGAGGTGCTTAAAGTCGATTATGAAAAACCTGCTTCGTTAATATTGGAGCTACTAGAATACTTAGATGAACTACCTAAGAAAGGCAATCAAACATGTGTGACATTAAATCAAAAAATTGATGTGTGTAACAAGTTGATTTTCAAGAAAAAAATTGAAAACTTTAGCATTCAACCAATTACCGCAGCTTACACCGCGATTATCATCCTTCAAGATATCGATACCAAAACAAATATGTTTGGGTATTTCTGTAAAATTTACAATGCAATGTCCATACAGGGTGATGAAGATGCTTTAAAATCAAGCCTGCACGCAGCTCTTAATGAGAATTACAATGACATTGATATAAATGAGTTTTTGGCATGTAAATATCTCAGCTATGAGCCCAAAAGACTCTTAAGCATCAAGAAGAAAAACAACTTAGACAACATTATTTATCACGCCCTTGAATTGTGTGAAACACGGTTACCATCTAATTATTTGGATATGCTAGCTCCATTCCCAACACAGGAATTATATTTGTCAAAGATGGTGTCTCTTCCACCTCAATTCGATATACCTATGGTAATCAGTGAAGATGCCATTTATTCAAAATATAAAACTGCCGCTATTGATATGAATATTATAGTGTTTGATAAAAAATCCATATTCGCTATGGCAGAACTAAAGCATAAAACTAAAAATCGAGTTGAAATACATTATGCTCAATACACGCCATTAATCGATGCTCTGAACTGTATTAAACTAAATAATCCAGATGCGGCTTTAAAGATAGTTGAGAATGCAGTGAAGAAAAGTTACCCACTGTTTGGCTTCATTAAGTATTCACTCGCAGTGCTTTACGTTGGACTCATTTATAAGCTAGAGAGAAGAAAAATAAAACATCAATCGTTAATGCAACAAGTAAATGACATTATAAATCACCAAGGGATTGTTTTCATCCCTGTAATTAGACCGTCTCATGTAACTACATCCTCCAATACTTCTTGGCTTTCCGAAGATGATTATATCAAATATTCTATAATCACCGGAGATAATACTTATAACGCAATCATATTGCAGGCCATATACAGTTATAACTTCACTGTTGCACGGCACACCTCTACGGACAATAATATAATTGATGCGAACGACTCCAAAATTTTGAGAGTGAACCTTCTTGATATAAATTACGCCTCCTCGATGATCTGTCACGATTTACTAGAACGGTTTAATTTGATATCAGGAAAAATACTCGCTGGGTTAGATAAAGTGAACACGGAGTCAACACCTGAATTATTTGTAAGTGACCTAATAAGTGCACACGTTATCTTACCTGAAGATTTAACTGACAACCTGATCCACTGTATAGGTGGTTCTTCACTCGGTGTCTGTCTACTAGACCATTTATCGATTATATTGTTTTTATCTGTTCCTGGGGATGATGTTGAGAACATTATAGCATTGGGTAAAAATACTAAAGTTGTAGAATTATTGTTCAGGTATCAGCATTCTTTAACTAACTGAGGTTCTGTACAGGAGTCAGGGTAAAGGTCGAGGTGTTCTTGGTTCATACCGGAATTATACGGATAACAACTGGGTACGTAACTTCCGTTAACTAAGAGCAAGAACACCTTTTGATGTATGTCACTGCCAAACACATCTATGAATAATGATTTGAACATGTTTTTATTATTAGGTATATTTTCACTAGGCGAGGATGTTACAAACCATGGATTTATGCTCTGATGACATGACAGCGACCCAATCCGGCAGCATCTACTCTGGTGTATGGTTATACTTCCTTCCCTTATCCGCGAGATGCCAGCAATCTAAAAAAAGAGAGCTCCGGATACTCTTTGATACAAATATCAAAAATATCTAAAATGTCAAATATATCACATACAAACGAGTCTCATGGATGCTAGTGGCTGCCGCCACAAAACCTCATATAAGGTTGCTTGAACTTTAATCTCTATGCATGGTGCATTGCGGTTATCGGACATTCTCATTACGACATTTAAAATAAACCCTCTAATATCCGTCTCTCTATACTCCTATCTGTAGTAATAATTTATTAAATTCATTTCCATCGGATGTTTTATATGTTTCACCTTATTAAAAGCATGATCTGCACTGGCAAGTCCACCCTGGCAAGGATTTGATAATCCATTACCAAAAAATATTTTAAGATTTCACTGAATAATGTAGAAATGACATTAATTAACAAACAGACTGAATTAATGTCTAATGTTTTTTCGAGCCTCTATATACTCATGCCTATAGTGTTCGCAAGGGTTATGATATCACGTCCCCCTCGCACGAGTATCTCAGCATCATAATGTGGTGTAGCCCCATAAAACTCCAGTAGAAGCAAAATGTTTTGAGCTGGGAACAGATGTGTCCTCAAAGGTGGTCGTAATATTTGAGCTCATGATCGTATCGCTCATGATATGAAAACTAGGGTGAGAGTGTTAATCTTATATGCCTCTTGCCACCAGCTGCAATGTAAGTTTCTTGATGACTACGGTATCAACCTAGAATTGGATAAGCGACGCCTTGATGTGTTAACGCCGATATAATAATACCCCTCAATCACCGAGCGATGCCTCAAGGGAATGCGAATAACGAGCGATTTGCGATACGCGACTGGATGCCATGCTTTATTTTAGGCACAGATATACACTCACCAGTGACAGCCGAGGAAAGGAGGTCATACAACTGAAAAAAGCCAGACAACGGTCTCTACCTCTCCACTCTCGGGCCTAAATAAAATACTGGACAGGTATTTACCCATCCAAATAGGTAAGTGGATGATGTTCCCGAACTTCGTCTTGGTAGATCACGATTATCGCTCTGCCGGTCCGATTGAAAAGTAACTCAGATAGATATTATCAAGGGAGAGTAAACACATATCGCTGTAAAGCAGCTTGGGAGCGCCATTGCGGCCTCCCAAGTTATTGACCCTGGCATCGGGTGTCAGTCAGTCATAGATGCGCACTGCAAGCTGTTAAGGCGTCAGTCGTGCCACCAGCTTATCAACCACCTCCAGCACCAGCTCTCTGTCCGCTGTATCGAGTTTGGCCAACTGTTGGCTGAGCACAATGCCTTGTTCGGTGGGGCGGTTGCTGGTCTCACGCAAGAAGTCTGCAAGCTCACAACCAAACAGCTGTGCGAGCTCTGCTAACCGTACCACGGTCGGCACTACGAGACCTCGCTCCATCCGAGAGACCGCTTCCATCCCAATATCTAGGTGCTCTGCGACTTGCTCCTGGGTCAGCCCCACCTGCTGGCGTTGGCGTCCAATCGCTTTGCCCACGCTCTTTGCCAGCTCTTCAGAGTTGATGCTTGTCATAAGTCCTCCAGTCAACCTTTATAGTTGACTATGGACTTCCATTGACATTAAGGACCCTTTTCGATGAGGATCACCCCATTAGATCTAATTCATTGAAATAGTCACCCCAACATCGAAAGGAGTTCGACACGACCTAACCTCAATCCATCCCCTTGGTGGCCCTGCACCACCATTAACCCATTACGTTTACACCCGTTAGCCCGACAGGTTCGCCTCGTCGGTCAGGCATCCTTTTGCCATTTTTATTAAGGAGAGATTATGAATCGCACACTGCTTTATCCCTTACTGCTGGCCTGTGGCCTATCACTGAGTGCCTGTAATGCTGAATCTGCCGATGGCCCAGAATTCACTCTGGAAGTGGAATACACAGCTATCGGGCGACCTCAGATATCTGTCACCTCGCTCAACGATCAAGTCACCATTCAGAAAGTGCTGATCAATGGCGGCAAGAGTAAATGCCGGGTGATGCTGCGCAATGACATCGGTGGTCAGCTCGGAGGGACCCATTTCCCGCTCAAGCTCAATTACACCCAACGCTGGCTCTTGGTCATGACCGAGCCGTGCCGATTGAGAGAGGTCACCCTCTTCACCAATCTGGGCAATGCCTCTTACACCATTAAATAATTGTCTGGAGAGTGACATGACAGAAAAAATCAAACTGGCACTGTGGTGCACATGGTTATCGCTGTTTGCCTTACCGGCCTGGGCTGCGCCTCAATTCACTGTGCCAACGGTCACTAAGCGGGTACCGGCCAGCGTCGAAGGGACCCTCAATTTCGCCAGCATGCAGTTTTGGATAGAGACCTCGAAAGGGGATCGCATCATGCTGATGCCGCAGGATGAAGATGAGCCAAGGCTCATACCCAGTGTCAGCCAGCCAGTTTCACTGAACGGTTTTATGCTGACCTATTCAGATGGCAGTCGTTACTTCGAGCCCTCCTTTGCACCTGCGTCAACTGCATCAAGTACCACGTCATTTACCATCGTGAAAAATGACGATGACAGCATCGAGATCCGGCATGGGGGTGAGGTGCTGCTGCGCACCTATGAATATGACGCCATCAAACTTACGCACCGTTTGCCGCTGGCCAACGGGCAGGCGGTCTTGTTTGAGCTGCACAGTGGCGGTGTGGCATGCCCGGTGCTCTATCAGTTAGCGGTCGTTCAGACGGGGGCATTGACCATGCTTTCACAACCCTTTGGTACCTGCAGCGATGAAGGCAAGCTGACCCCCGACCCCAACGGTTTCATCCTCGACCTGCCCGGCAATCCTCGTCAGCGCTGGGTATGGGATCCCAACAGCTTGACGCTGCGCAAGCAATCCTGACCACCAGCCACCACACATTCACCACCATCAGGGCACCTTCGGGTGCCCTCTGTTTTATGCCGCATTTCGTTTAAGGAACTGTCTATGCCATTACCGCAATCAGGGGACCACCTCGTTTCCCCACGCACCGGTTACCAGCACCACGGTCTCTACCTGGGTGACCACCAGGTCATTCACTACCTGGGCTTCAGTGCCGGTGAACTGTCTGGCCAGATAACCATCACCTCTTTGCCTGAGTTTTGCCAAGAGCGCGATTACTACATCCAGCATCATGGGACACGCGCCTACAACCGGGAGGAGAGTATCGACCGTGCCTATTCTCGCCTCGGGGAGGCGCACTACAGCACCCTCTTTAACAACTGCGAACACTTCGTGCTTTGGTGTATCGAGGGCTTTCACTACAGCAAACAGATTAACCAGCTGATTGCGACCGGGTGGGTGGCCCATCAGGCGCTGCGCACCGTGGCGAGTCAGCCCACCACTTCAGCACTCGCAGGGCTGGCTACCAGCTCCATGCAAAGTACGTCTACGCGCACAGTACTCACAGCAACCGCGGGTTCGCTGCTGAGCACCACTGCTGTCCCCATCACGCTTTCCCTCGCCGCTACCTACGGCCTCTACCGCGCCTGGCGTTGGTTCAGGGATTAATGCACCTCACATTCGATACGAAAGGACACACCATGATGACCATGCCATTTCACCTGGCAGGGATGGCCCTGCCGATTTCCCCCGAACTACCTGACTTGCTGCGCAAAGCAGTGCGGAAACAGCAGCTCAGCCTAGCCGACTTCTCGACCCTGACTGTTAACTTTCGCAGCCCCGGCTACAGTGCCGAAAAGGGTGGTGTCCATCCGGTAGAGCTGCGGCTTATTCGGGGATTAAACGGCTGGGTCTTCGATTACATCACCGACTTCAGTTACCAGGGGCTGGGTCAGGATGCCGAACTCTGCAAGGAGCTCGACTTCAACCTCTCCTGCGACGAGCACTATCTGCAGGGCTGGGGACCTCTGCCCGACGTGGAAGCACGGGAACTGTTTACCCTGTGGCAGAGCAATTTCATTAGCTACGCCCAGTTGGGGTATTTTGCCGTCATGGTCAGTGGGGAGTAGGAGGTGTGTGATGACTAACGAACTGGCGCTCTCCCACACCTTACGTCAGTGGCTGGGATTGGTAGCGGCCAAGGCTAAGCTAACCCTCACCCACAGTGGTCAGTGCTGGTTGCTGCACCTCACTCCTGGTAGTCCAAACGCCCGCACCGTCACGCTGCATCTGCGCTGGTCTGGAGTGCAGTGGCAACTGCTCTCCCTCACCAATGCCGAGGACTGGCGCACCATGAGCCAGCCCGTGGATGAAATCTGTGTGGACCCCACGCGTCGCTCTTTCTGGCGCAGCCAGGCAGGACCCGTCCCACTATCTGAGCAGCCCCGTGTACTGGGCAGCTTTTTGAGCGACCTGCAGCGTACCTGCATTCATCACGGCTATTGCGTGGAGAGTGACCCCTTACCCCAAGAGGAGGCACACGATGCCCAAACAACCGATAGCCGTTGAGCTTGAAGCGATTAATCGAGATGGCGAGACGCAGGTGGTGCGTGACAGTGGCATTACCGTACACGGCTACAGCGTCTACCTGCGGGCTGTGGAGGGCAGTGGATTGGCGCTGGCCACTTGGGTAGCTGACTACGACACTATCGGCCCCGCTTACGAACTGGCAGAACGATTAAGCCTGGCACTGGCTATCCCGCTCACCGTGCAGGTCCCCGGATCGCTGATGCCGGTGAAACGTGAATCCACAGCACGGCTGGTGCCATCCCCACAACCAACTGAACACCACTCAAAGTGAACCAGCAACCTCTCTGCATTTAGCCCCGGTATGCCTCGCACTGCCGGGGTCTTTCTTTTTCTGGAGAATTCAACATGCGTTACCACAAACTCAAAGCCGGGGAATGCCCCGGCACCTATGTCGTTACCGAACCGGTGACCGAGCAAGACCTGCTGCGCATCGCCAACCAGATTGCCCGCAAGCGGCTGGCCAAAGGCACTGCCATCACTAGTACCACAGAGGCCGCCAAACGGCTGCAAACCCTGCTGCAGGACCGGGAGCACGAAGTGTTTGGTGCACTGTTCCTCGACTCCCAACATCGTGTTTTGGCTTTTGAGGAGCTGTTTCGCGGAACCCTGGACAGCGCCAGCATCTACCCACGGGAAGTGGTCAAGCGGGCGTTACTGCTTTGCAGTGCTTCGATTATCGCGGTCCACAATCACCCCAGCGGTGACCCTGAACCCAGTCAATCTGACCGGGTCTTTACCCAAGCCCTCAAAGAGGCCTTGGCGCTGGTCGATGTGCGACTGCTCGACCATCTGGTGGTCGGTGCCGAGGGCGTGGTATCCCTGAAAGAGAGAGGCCTGCTATGAATCTTATCCTAGGTAAAACACACCTCACCGCTCTCGACATCCTCGTCGAACTGCGCAACTGGCTGGCAGACAACATAGAGATACAGGCAGAGCCCGCCATCGTGGCCCATCTGCCGAGCGGCTACCTGCTCACCCAGGCCGACTGTATCGATGCCATTGATTCGCTACTGCATCAGTTGCGCCATTAGCCCACCGAAGAAGGGTCCCGCACTATGCGATTACCCAATCCCTATTCCCTTGAGGAAACTCTCGAGAAGCTACGCCATCGCTTGGCAGCCACCTGCAACGAGGATGCTCTGACGTTGCTGGAAAAGGCCGTCACCAAGGCGCGTGATGACCCGGTTTATGCCAAGCGGCTTGAAGGGACCTTGCTGCAGGGCTCCACCGTCGAGATCCGCGAGTGCCTCAGCTGCTTTGGCGACTACTTCGAACGCTCCAGAGACTCGCTGCCCTATTACCCGCATCACGATGTCGTCAATGGCATTGATTGTGCGCTCTACGCCATCTTGTTCGATGCTGCTCACCCAGACGCAGAGCAAGCGCACGAATAACGGCAGCATCCCAAACCCGGATCATCAGTGCCAACACCATGATCCGAATATTCCGACACAACCCACTGGGCCACCTCATTGCAGGTGGCCTTTTTCATTTCAAGGAGTCATTCCCATGTCTGCTTTCATGATCGATCGCAAGGACTACCTTGCCTTTGCCGTACAATTGCACCGTTTTTGCAATGCCCCGATGCCACCCCACTACACCCTTGAGTTGCTGCGCTCCCTCTGGTGGATAGCGCCAGCAGACACGACCAGTATCTGGACGTGGCGGGTAGACCGGCTGGTACGGTTGATGATGCTCGCCAATCGGCGGGCTGTCTGGCATCGCTATCAGCTAGGGCGTCCGCAGGACCACAAGGAACCACGCCAGCACAGCTCTACCAAACTGAGTCCATTTAAACCTGCCCATCGTTACCATCAGGCACCACTCACCGATGCCGAACTGGTGGCGCTGTACAAATTCACCTGCTGCGCCCTGTACCAGTCGAGCGAATGGACCGGGAGCCCTGAGCAGGCCCCACGGCTAGTGAAGGTGATACAGCAGTTTCAGCAAGCGCTGGCGCAAGACGTGCTGACCCGGTTGTCACTGTGGGAGCAAGCACCTTGGGTAGAGATGTGATGGCTCTCTCCATCACCCTGACCATGACGAGTTCACCACCGGATGGTACAGCCCAACGCATTGCCGATGACATGGCACACCTGCATCACCGTCTGGGTGATGGGGTCAGTGATGAACTGGGCATAAGTATCAGCTATCTGGTCGAACAATTTGCGCTGTTGGCAGCAGCCTACCGCTCACCAGCTGAAAGGGAGAAACACCCATGATCGAATTCAAGGACAGTTTTAGCCAGGCCGCCGTAGCGGAGGCCATGTGTGCCCATTCAGGGCTCGCCAAGCTCATCAGTCAGCAGTTGATGCTACCGGGCTTTGCCTATGCCCACGATGTGGAGGGACGGCGTATTGGCGGCCCACTGGTCGCGCCCAACCCGGCGCTGCACAAAACAACGCTCTTTGTCAGTCCCCGCGATATGCGTGAGCACCTGCCGCGAGAGATTAACTTCGCCCGCTTTCGCTGCCCCTGTAATGCAGCGGGTCAACCGGTCGGCGAGTGGCAGCGGGTGATAGTAGGGGCTTACGTTAACCACGGCAGCAACGACGCGCCGGATTGGAGCAGCCATACATGACAACGCCGACAGCACCACCAATATCGCCAGAGGCCGCTATCGCCAGTCTCCGGGCTCATATCGAGGAGTTCATAGCGCTGGAGCTGACACACAAGCTCGATGCGCAGTTGGCCGGACTGGTGCGCTCCGGCGTGCTGGACCTAGATAGCTGGGAGGGGGCAACTCTGGTCCTGCCTCGTACCGTGACCACCGCACTGCTGGAGGCTGCTGCCGAGCGGGTGATTTGGCACAGCCACCGGCGTCGCTATCAACGAGACATCAACCGCCTCAAGCAATCGCTGTAGACAATCCTCCCCACAACCTCATGCAGCCCCTCACACCGAGGGGCTGTTTGCATTTTAAGGAACCCACCCATGCACGACCTGCGTGATTACAAAACCCTGACCGCTCGGCAGATAACCACTGCTATCGGCCATCTCAACCACAATACCGCTCCGAAGATAATGACCCACCTCGCATTGCGGGCCACACAACCACACCCGCTCGGCAATAGTCGCAGCCGAGTCAAGGCGCTCAAGCTGCTGCGTCGGGTCAAGAGAGCCCACAAGGTGGGGCGTATCCAACTCGAGCTCACAGTGACAAGTTGCCGCATCGACCGGGGTAGCCATCAGGCAGACCGCTACTACTACGACCGAACACTGCTGGCCCAAGGCTGGCAGCAATACGACACAGACCAAGATGCCTGGTATTTCGGAATCTGGATTAACACGAAGAAGCTGGAGACCTTTACCTACGCCGAGGGGGATACCCACCATGTGATTGCACCGAACATCGAGGCGTTTCGCTCTGAATTAGAGCTGCTCTACCAGTACCACCCGCAAGCCCCGGCGTTTATCAGCATTGACCCGGAGGCAGGCGTTGTGACCCGCCACTTTGAAAGCAAACCGGCGGTGTGAAATGGCCAAACACATCACCATCAGAGTGCCTGGCAAACATCCACAAACCGTGGAACTCACTACCTTCGAGCTTAAGGGGCAACGCATCGATATCGACATCGGCGGCCAAGCCGTGCCCTTCCTCATTCACGGGAGGGGCATCGGCACTTCGCTCACCCACATTCCGAGTGGCTACCGCATCGCGCTGCTCGGCGGCTGGCTCACTGCTCGTTACGCAATACCTGAGAACAAGCCAAGCAGAACGGCCTGCGCCCAGATGGCCATAGACCGGCTGGTGGCCCAATACGGCTCACTGCACCTGCTGGACAGGCTCAATTGCAAGCCTGTGATCAATGAGACCGCTGACTGCGCTCGTTGAAGACACACCGTCTCGCTTAGCCACAAACAGCATAAAGGGCCAGCCCTCACAGGCTGGCCCTTGACATCATTGGAGTCACCGAACATGACCCGCCTTATCACCGGGCTCGAGGTGCATTGCTATGCCCCCGAGCTCAACAAACTGTATCTGCGCAACCGGCAGACGTTACCGGCTCCCGGTGTCACCACCATCAAAGAGGCGAAAGCCAGCCTATTTGGCCGCTGGCAACCAGGGCATCAGGTGACCATCACCGTAAGCCATCCCAACCACATAAATCTCTCCCGCCTCTATCGGGGACGGCTGGTAAGTCTGACCGACCTCCCTGAGCATCTGACCAGGCTATGCCAGCGCCACAACGTGCCAGGCACCTGCATCGATATCCAACTGAGGTATCGCTAATCATGACCATGACAACCACCCACACCCATGACCAACAATCCACTGCGCCAGACCAGCCCACCCGGATTTTTGCGCAGTGGGGCTTGCCTCATACCGTTACACCACGCTTTGGGGCTCGTCTCATTTAGGAGCATCATCGGTTTCACTTTCTGTCAGATCGGGCCTCACTGGTTGGCGAATGGGCAGAGGAGACAATAGACCTGCTGGAGGCAGCTTTCCCAGCCATCATCAAGGAACTGGATGCAAAATTGCTGACAGGTGAACTGGATGCCCAACGCCAACACCGTATTATCGTCCAGCACTGTGGGTTTATCTGCGAAGCCGATACCCTCGGCAGCCATGGCTATGTCTACCTAGCGATTTACCCCGCGACGAGTATGAAGAGTGATTGCCGATTGTCGATGGAGTCGTCAAAGTAGTTAAGTGTTGAGTAGATTTACTTGCACTTACAACAGAAAGAGGCTCTTTTAATTGGCTATGTCCCAATTACGTGTTGCATGGGGTGTCCCAGCGCCTCATGCAAACACGCTTTGATATTCACCCCCCTCCCGTAACGCTCCAGCATGCTGCGCCACCCCAGATAGTTCTTCAGGTAGTGCGTCGCCACGCCATGGAAGCGCACCATCCACTCTTGCAACCGATGGTGATACCCGTTCACGTGTTGAATGTGATATGCGCCGGCCACTCGCTCACCCTGACGATTGCGCACCACTTGATGCGTCACGCCCTGTACTTTGCTGAAGCTGGCATACACACCCGCGCCATCGCTACACAGCACTGCATCCGGCGAGAGAAGGGGCTTCAACACCGCGATGGCTCTTTCGGCATTCATCTCTTCCAACTGAAAATCTGCATGGTGGCCAGCCCGGTCTTGTACCACCATAACCGGAATATAATCCCGTCCGGTTCCACGGGTTCGTCCTTTACCACCACGATGCCGTACAGGACGCGGTAGTCCCCGTTGCCCCTTGAACGATTCGAGGAAGAAGGTCTCATCGACCTCAACGATGCCTTCTTCACGGGGGGCTTGATGGGCGGCCATCGCACGCAAGAAGCGGTGACGCCAGAGGAAAGCGGTGTTTTTGCTTACTCCGCAACGCTGCCTGGCGGATAGTCAGTCCTTCAATGAGGGCTTGCGCATAGTCTTCCCAGCATTGGGCTTTTCGTAATCTGGCCAGTGGAGTCTTGGTGAGGATGGAGCTGGTGCGCAGGCACAGTTTGCAACGGTAGCGACTTAGTCCGCGACTCCATCCCCAGGGAGCCAGCTGATTGGCATCGGCCTGACAATGTGGGCAACCACTGCATGCAGGTAACTGGGTATTGAGTGAGGTAATGGTGTGGGGTGCTGTGAGCTCCTGTTGAGCAACACGGCGCTGGCGCAGGGTTAACTGGGGAAAGAGGACAACAGGTGTTGAAAGGCTGGGGTATCCATGATGTTAGCCCTCAAGGTGATGGCCTACTTCAAGATTAGCCTTTCAACACGTAATTGGGACAGAGCGTTTTAATTGGGTGGTAATAGGGCAGGTAGTTCAACATTGTTCATCAGGCTGCACGACCTGCGTTATCAACAATGAAACTTGCTTTGGAAGATGTGGGTTTAAATGTGGGTTCAAAACGAAAAAAAGCACTTCCAGTTTTATGAAAGTGCTTTGTTTTAAATAGCTTATCTGCTTATGCTTAGTTCATACCGTAGCGCTTGAGTTTCTTGCGCAGGGTGCCACGGTTGATGCCCATCATCACAGCGGCGCGGGTTTGGTTACCGCGGGTATATTGCATGATCACGTCCAGCATGGGAGCTTCGACTTCGGAGAGGACCATATCGTACAGATCAATCACTTCCTGACCGTTCAACTGGGCCAGGTAGTTACGCAGGGCCTGTTGCACAGAGTCACGCAGGGGGCGCTGGGTCGGCTCGGCAGCGTGATTGTGAGTAGTTGTTACCAATGCATCAGAAGTCAGGGTTTGTTCGAACATATTCGGTCGGCTCTTTAGTTATGCGTTAACCTAATCCATCGAAATACGCTTCGAGTGCCTCTAGTTGTGCGTCTGCACAATCCAGGGCATTGAAGTGCTTACGGAATTCTCGGCCCGTCTCTTCTTCATCCAGATACCAGCCCACGTGTTTACGAGCAATGCGCGCTCCCAGATATGCACCATAAAACTGATGCAGGTTGGTTACATGCTCGTTCATCAGGGTGCGAACCTCTTCCCTTTCGGGAGGCGGCAGCTTGGTGCCCGTCTCAAGAAAATGACGGATTTCCCGGAAAATCCAGGGTCGTCCTTGCGCTGCACGGCCGATCATCACGGCATCAACGCCGGTATAGTCGAGGACATACCGGGCCTTCTCCGGGCTGTCTATGTCGCCATTGGCGACAACAGGAATCGATACGGCCTGCTTAATCGCCTTAATCGTGTCGTACTCAGCGTGACCCCGGTAGAGGCAGGCACGGGTACGACCATGCACGGCGAGGGCCGCGATACCGCAATCTTCGGCGATTCGGGCGATCTCCTCGCCATTGCGGTTATCCGGATCCCATCCTGTGCGGATCTTCAAGGTAACAGGCACATCCACTGCATCCACTACGGCCCGGCAGATAGTTCTGACCAGATCGGGATGGCGCAGCAGGGCGGAACCTGCCAACTTCTTGTTCACTTTTTTTGCTGGACAACCCATGTTGATGTCGACGATCTGAGCGCCCTGCTCCACGTTGTAGCGGGCGGCAAACGCCATCATCTCTGGGTCGGCTCCGGCAATCTGGACCGATCGCAAGCCACCTTCTGCAGAGTGATCCATTCTCATCCTGGTTTTCTGGGTATCCCAGACATCCGGGTTGGCCAGCAGCATCTCGGAAACGGCCATGCCGGCACCCAATCGTAAACAAAGTTCACGAAATGGTCGGTCTGTTACACCGGCCATGGGCGCCACAATCAAGGGTGTTTCAAGCGTGTGGGGACCTATCTGCATTCCACGGTTACCATCGGCTTAGGGCGGCGTATATTACGCATTTTTTAGTCAGGAGAAAAGGTTAGTATTTGAGCGTCAGCCATTTTTTTCTGAAAAAAACGTCGCGCCAAGGCTTGCAAATTCAGGAGTGCTTGAAAATCAGGCATATTGTCGGGGTGGATCTGCGGGGTCAAATGAGTGGGTGGCTCGACGATTTGGCTGTCCCCCTCTTGTACTGGTTTGCGCTATTATACCGGCCTTGAATCGAGCAAAGGCTCCAAACAATTTCATTACAAACAGATTGGGGATGTATGACGTCAAGGTTCATCAAATCTCTCTGCCCATGCCTGCTTGGGGCCATGCTGGGCTCAGCCCAGGCACAGACGGTCAGTTTCAGCGAAGCCTGGAGTCGGGTTATCCAGCAGGATGACGGACTGGCGGCAGAACAGGCCGGTGTGGATAGAGCCAAGCAACTGCGCGAGGCTGCCAAGGCCATGTATCTGCCCAAGGTGGATGTGGGGGCCAGCTATACCCACCTCGATCAGCCGATGGAGCTCGACATGATGGATCTCAATCCTATCGCCAGCCATCCGGAATTTGGCAAGGTGCTGGCCCCTGTCATGCAGGCGCTCAATCTCTCCGCCAGTGATTTCGTGACTCCCCTGACCAAGCAGAATGTGGTGACCAGTTCGGTCAAGATGCTGTGGCCACTGTTTACCGGTGGTCGCATCGATGCGGCGCAGGATATCCGTCAGGCTCAGGTGAGCGAAGCGCAGCAGCTGCTGGTGCTCAAGCAGCAATCCACCTTCGAGAGCCTCTCCCAGACCTATTTCGGCGTAGTGCTGGCCGCGCAGGTGGTGCAGACCAAGCAGGAGATAGAGCAGGGGCTGGCCCATCATCTGGATCATGCCAAGAAACTCGAAGCCCAGGGCCAGATCGCCAAGGTCGAGCGTCTCTCTGCCCAATCCGCCTATGACAGGGCGCGCATAGATACCCAGAAATCCCGCCGCACTCTGGAGATAGCTCAGCTGGCGCTGGGCCACATGCTCAAGCTCAAGCAGGCCGAGCCCAACACCCAGCTCTTCATCAATGAGGGCATGCCGCAACTGGATGCCTTCGTACAGGAGACCCTGGCGGTCCACCCCGGCCTCAGGCTGCTGGCTGCCAAGAAAGAGCAGGCGCAGGGTCTGATCAAGCTTGAGAAGGGCAAATATGCCCCCGAGTTGTTCCTGTTCGGTAACTACAACCTCTATGAAGATGACTCGCTGGCCTCTAAAACCACGCCTGACTGGCTGGTTGGCGTCGGGGTCAGTATGCCGCTGGTAAGTCGGGATGGTCGCTCTGAAACGGTGCAGGCGGCCAAGAGCGCCGAGCTGCAGGTCAATCTGCTGCAGGCCAAAACCCGCCAGGATCTGGAGTTGCTGGTCGAGAAGACCTGGCGCGAGGCGGCGCAGGGGCTGGAGGAGTATCAGGCACTCTCCTCTTCCCAGGCCCTGGCCGAGGAGAACGTACTGCTGCGGGACAAGGCATTCGGTCAGGGGCTGTCCACGTCGCTGGATGTGGTCGATGCCCGTAACCAGCTGGCGGGGGTCAAGACCCAACGCGCCGCCGCTGCCTATCAATATGTGATTTCGCTGGCTCGCCTGTTGGCACTCTCCGGTCAGATGAACAGTTTCAATCAATATCAGCATGGTCAGGCAATAAAGGTGAATTCATGAGTCATTCTCCCATCAAGAAGAAGATGAGCCAGGGCAAGCCGCTGTTGTTGCCACTGGTATTGGTGTTGCTCGCTCTCTGGCTGGGCTGGCGCTTCTGGCTTGCCTATCAGCCTGAGCCGGTTCGCTTGCAGGGCCAGATAGAGGCGCAGCAGTATTCGGTTTCTTCCAAGGTGGCGGGCCGGATCGACGAGGTGCTGGTGAAGAAGGGTGACGTGCTAGCCAAGGATCAGCTGGTATTCACCCTGGCCAGCCCCGAGATTGAGGCCAAGCTGAGCCAGGCCAAGGCGGGTCAGGCTGCGGCCGGGGCCATGGCCGAAGAAGCCGAGAAAGGGGCGCGTGCCCAGCAAATCGCTGCGGCCAAGGATCAGTGGCAAAAAGCCAAGGCGGCCGCCCAGCTGCGTGGCAAGACTTACGAGCGTATCGCCAGTCTGCACCGTGATGGGGTCATGCCGCTGCAAAAGCGCGATGAGGCCTGGACTGCCTGGCAGGCGGCCAAGTACAGCGAAGGCATGGCCTGGCAGCAATATCAAATGACCCTGGAAGGGGCGCGGGAAGAGACCAAGGTGGCGGCCCGTGAGCAGGCCAATATGGCGGCAGGCTCGGTGGCGGAAGTGGAGGCTTATCTGGCCGATACCCGCATCGCCAGCCCCCACTCAGGAGAAGTGTCACAGGTGTTGTTACGCAGTGGCGAGCTGGCGCCACAGGGATTCCCTGTGGTGACGCTGCTCGACATGGGCGATGCTTGGGCCCAGTTCCATGTGCGTGAAGACTTGCTGCCCCGTTTTGCGTTGGGTACCGAGTTTGACGCCACCATTCCTGGTCTGGGTGAGCAGACGGTCCGCTTCAAGGTCACCCATGTGGCCGTGATGGGTGATTTTGCCACCTGGCGTGCCACCGATACCCGTCAGGGCTTCGACATGAAGAGCTTCCAGGTGGAAGCGCGCCCCTTGCAGCCGGTTGACGGTCTGCGGGTCGGCATGAGTGTGCTGGTCGAACTCTGATGAGACATGAATGGCGGCGATTGTGGCAGGACCCCTTCGGTCGTGCCCTGATGAGCTGGGTTCCCCTCTTGCTGATGGGTATCCTCTGCTGGATCTTCTCGGCCGGGTTGGCGCGGGATCTCAAGGTTGGTCTGGTGGATCTGGATCGGAGTGTTCTCTCCCGTCAGCTGGCATTTTCGCTGGATGGTTCCGCCGGCCTGCGCCTCACGGGTCAGTTTGATTCCATCGATGAGGGGGCCCGCGCCCTGCGAGGGGGGGAGATCTACGCCCTGGTGGTGATCCCTCATCATCTGGATCGGGATGCCCGCCAGGGGACCCAGCCCCAGGTGACAGTGTTCAACAATGGCCAGTTCATCCTGATTGCCAAGTTGGTCAACTCGGCGCTGGCTCAAGTGGTCGGCACTCTCAATGGTCAGGTAGGCGTGCTCGCAGCCATGGCCGATGGCAAGGCACTGTCCGGCGCCGTGGGGCAATCCGTGCCTATCAGCAGCCAGGTGACGGCGCTTTACAACATCAACTCCAGCTATGCCCAGTTTCTGCTGAGCGCCCTGCTGCCTGCGGTATGGCAGATCCTGGTTGTGCTCTACGGGATCAATGCCCTGGCTCGCACTGATCGATTGGGACTGGACTGGACTACTCAAGGGGTCTGGTTCGGCCTCTGGCGCATTTTGTTGCCTCATGTATTGATTGGGTGGGCTTGGGGCCTGGCGTGGAGCCTGCTGCTGTTCAAGGCGTTTGGTTATCCCATGCAAGGCAGCTGGCTGGTGCTGACACTGGGACTTGGGCTCGCCTCGGCGGCCTGCGTCAGCATGGGGGCCTTCTTTTACGGGATGATCCGGGATCCGGCCCGCGCCTTGTCGCTGGCGGGCGCCTATACAGCGCCGGGATTTGCCTTTATGGGGGTAACTTTCCCGGTCAGTGCCATGGGCGATTTTGCCCAGTTTTGGCGAAATCTCTTGCCCATCTCCCACTATGTGGAGCTGCAGATAGGGCAGACCAACTACGGTCAGCCGCTCGGTGCCGCCTTGCCCCAGTTCGGCGCCCTGCTGCTGTTTCTACTGCCGTTGTTACTGGTTGTTCGTCGTTACAAGCAACAGGCCGATCTTGCTCGTCAGACAGCCGATAAGGAGCCGGAACAATGCTAGGTTTCTGGGATCTGTTGCGGCTGGAGCTGCGTACCCTGCTGGCCGACAGGGCCATCATGCTGACCCTGTTTGGCGGGGTACTCTTCTACTCCTTCCTCTATCCGCAACCTTACCTGCACCAGTTGCCGCGGGAAGAGGCGGTGGTGGTAGTCAACGAAGATGGCAGTCAGCTCTCTCGCCAGCTGGAGTTCATGGCCGATGCCACCCCCCAGGTGAAACTGGTGGCGCGGGCGGCCAGTCTGGATGAGGCGCGTCATCTGCTGCTGACGGGTAAGGGCCGCGGTATCCTGCACATCCCTCGCCATTTTTATCGGGATCTGATGCAGGGCAAGAGCGTCACTCTGGGTTACGCCGGTGATGCCTCCTACTTCCTGGTTTACGGCACCATCGCCGAGGGCCTTGCCCTGGCCGGTGGCTCGCTCGCTGCGCAGGTGAAGGTCGCCCGGCTGCTGAGCCATGGCGAGGCCTTGCCCCAGGCCGCCACGGGCTGGAATGCAGTGGCACTCAACGTGCTGCCCGTTTTCAATTCCACCATGGGTTATGTGAACTATGTGGTGCCGGCGGTGTTCGTGCTGATCCTGCACCAGGTGTTGCTGATGGGGACTGGGATCCTGGGGGCGACCCAGAATCAACGCAGTGGGCGCGGTGAGCATGGTTATTGGCAGAGTGCCCCTGTGCTGGCCCTGTTGCTGGCCAGAACCCTGGTGGTGGGCGGGCTCTTCGTGCTGCCCGTGGCCTACTTTTTCGGCTTCTGCTTCGATCACTACAACATAGTGCGTACCGCAGAGCCGGCCGCGCTGTGGTTGTTCACCCTGCCGTTCCTGCTGGCGACTACCTGGCTGGGGGTGCTGCTGGGCGCCCTGTTTACACGGCGGGATTTGCCAACCCAGGTGGTGCTGCTCTCCTCCATGCCGCTGGTCTTCCTGGCGGGTTTCATCTGGCCGCTGGAGCTGATCCCGACCCCGCTCAACTGGCTGGCCCAGTGGGTGCCGAGTACTCCGGCCATCGAGGGCTTCTTGCGTCTCAACCAGATGGGCGCCGATTTTGACCAGGTTTCCCGCTACTGGTGGCAGTTGTGGGGACTGGCATTGCTCAACGGCGGCCTCGCTTGCTGGGTGCTGGCATGGCGCCAGCGGTCCGTGCCTGCCGTCAATTGACCCTGCCCGATATGGAAACGGTCAGCTGAGGCTGACCGTTTTTTTTAATTGGCTGGCAGGATTAACCGCGTTGCAGTGTGGGGTCACTGATGGCGTAGATATTCCCTTGTGTCGTCTCGTCGGCAAGCAGGCGCAATCCCTGTGCGGCCACATCCTGGCGTCGTACCAGGCCGTGTATCTCTTTCCCCTGACTCAGTTCCGCCTGTCCGGTGGCGTCACCGTCCTGCAAGCCCGCCGGGCGCAATATGGTCCAGCTAAGTGTGCTGCTTTGCAGCCAGCTCTCGGCCAGACTCTTCAAGCGCACCTCATGACCGAAGGCAGCCCGCGCCCGCTCTGGCAGGTATTGCCAGCTGTCGCCGCAACCGAGCGAGGTGACCATCAGCAGGCGTGTCAGCCCGGCTTGTTCCATCTCGTCGATCACATGGCGATTACCCAAATAGTCGACGGGTTCCGGTTGGCGGAAACTGCCGAGGGTCGAGACCACTCCGGCTTTGTGGCCAGCCAGCCTGCAAGCTTGCGCCACGGCCTCCTGGTCGAGGGCGTCACCCTCAACGACCTCGACCCCCAATGTACGCAGCTCTGCGGCCATCTCCGGGTTACGGACCAGGGCCACGACCCTGTGGCCCTGGCTCAAGGCACAATGGGTGAAGGCGCGGCCCAACCCGCGGCTGGCTCCGAAGATAAGTGTGGTTGGCATGGTTCTGCTCCCTTTGGCGAAAGGGTTAGCCTAGAGGGTTGGCATTGCTCTGTAAATGAGAGTTGTTTTTATTTGGTGGCGGGTAAGCAGGGAGGCACTGCGAGCCCGGCCAGCTGGCACGGGCTCGCGTGGAGATCAGCCGTTGTAGTGGCCTATGTTGGGGCGACGACTGGGGCCGCTCAGTTGGATATCCACCGGGTTGAACGCCTTGATTGCCTCGAAGCTGAAATCACCAATGGCCTGATGCAGGCTCTGGGGGCTGTGGTTGGTGATGATGATGACGCTTTTGGAGAGGTTGCGCCGGCGACGTAGCAGGTGGCCGAGGAAGCTGGACTGACTCTCCGCCATCTTGGCACGATTGGCGGACACCTCGTCGATGATCAGCAGGTCGACCTCTTCCAGAGCGCGGCGGTACTGATTGCGCTCCTCCTGATCCTGGATCACGTTGAAGAAGAGGCGATCCACTATGGAGGCCCACTGCTGAAAGATCACCGATTTCTGGTGCAGGGCGATCAGTTCATGGGCCACGGCGCCTGCCAGGGTCGATTTGCCGGTGCCATAGTCGCCATAGATGAGCATGCAGCCGCCACCGCTCTTCTCCCAGTGCTCGAAACCGCTGATGAAGTAGCGGGCCGTCTCCATGGGGTACTGCAGCGCCGGATCGGTGGCATCCATCTTCTCGAATACCCAGTCCGGGTTGAGATCCGCCTGGGCGATGAGCTTCTGGATCCGCTCCTGGCGAGCCGCCTTCTGCAGTTCGCGTACCTCGGCGTTGGCCTTGGCGTCGTACTCCTTGCGCAGGGTTTCGTAGTCGTACTGGCTGCCACCGGTCTGGGCCTGCAGACGGCGAATGCGCTCAAGCAGGCCGCCCACGTGCTGGCTCAGCTCGGTGTCGTGCACACGATGATCCTGTTTGGCTTTGGCGATCTTCCGGCGTTTGGCTTCAATCTCTTCCAGCTCCTGGCGCAGGGGATCTTGCGGGTCAGTCATGGAATGCTCCTTCTGCTGGGTCAGGGATGGGTTTGCAAGGGGTTGATTTTGCCTGCAGGCAGGGGCCGCTATCAATCATTATCCGGCTCCTGCAGTGGCGCCTGTTCCTGGGTCTGCACTTGGGCCAGCCGTTTGGCCTCTTCTATCATCTGCTGTGCCCGCTTGCTCGGTCCTGCCTCTGCCGGGGCTGACGTGACCTGCTGGTAGCCTTTCGCTTCCATGGGTTGGCGACGGACGTAGCGGCGGGTCTTGAGAGCACGAATGAACTTGAGCATCCATTGATGCTGGGAGTCGAACACCTCGGGGCGGCCCAGCCAGTAGGCGATGAACTCCCCCAGATCATCTTCGTTGTAGCTGGCATCGATCACCCCGCACAGGCGGGCGAGGGCGGGCAGCTCTTCATCCGGTCGCCATTGCAGGTGCATCTGGAAGGGGCGCTCCGGCAGCGGGCTGCGCACCTTCTGGGTCAGCAGCGGCAGCTGGAACGTACACTGATGGTAGTGCTCACTGTCAGCCTGCGCCTCGACTTGCAGCAGGCCGGCCTCCATCAACTCGTCGAACAGCTCGGTCAGCTGGCGGGCGTTGACCTGAAAACAGAAGCCGCTGGGATCGCTTGGATCAACCACTGCCAATGAGCGCCCAAGCTCGGGATAGTTGAGACGGGCCAGCTGATTTTCCAGCACCAGTCTGCGCAGCTGCAAGGTATAGAGGCTGCGAGCCGGATGGGACAACCTGGGATGGGCGAGGGCGCTGTATTCGGCTGGTGTCATGATGTTCTTCAGGGGCTGGCGTGGGAGGCATTATCCCCCATGGCGGGGTCTCATACAATTCGCGCCGAGCGCAGAAGTGGTCAGGTCGGGATTTTTCAGCATTCCCCGCTGACGTTACTGTGGGAATAATAGCGGGACGAAAAGGCTTCATGTGAATTCTTTTTTGCGCGAAAACCGTCAAGCCGGAAAATCCGGGCCTGCGCTCATCGATTGGAATTACCCACCTTTTATCAGATAGTTGGTCATCGAACCTGTAGGAAAATGCCGTTGTTCAAGCATCATGTTGGTCAGGCCAGCCAGTTATGGTCTAGGCTTGAGGCTAAAATAACTGATTGACTAATAAGAGCTTTATCAAGATGTCAAAAGCCGGATTACGGATCTTGGTGGTGGAGGATGAAGCCGTTTTTCGCCACTCTCTGGTAACTTATCTCGAGCATGACGGGGCGTGCGTATTTCAGGCCGAAGACGGGATTGAAGGCCTCTCTGCCGCCGCGATTTATCACCCCGATGTGGTGCTGTGCGATCTGAACATGCCCAACATGGATGGGCATGAGGTCATCGCCTGTCTCTCTGCCCGCTATCCCCATATTCCCGTCATCGTCATCTCGGCCCAGAGCAAGATGGAGGCGGTCGAGCGTGCTCTGCGCGCCGGTGCCCGTGATTATCTCATCAAGCCGGTATCTGACTACGGTTTGGTGCGCCACAGCATAGAGCAGTGTTTGACGGCCAACTATGGTCATGGGCAGCAGCTGGAACTGATGGATCACATCGACTTCTTTCGTGATCACGACAAAGCCGCCACTCGCTTGCTGGCTTGGCTGAGGCCGCCATCACTGCAGGAGTGGGGTCCCTGGCAAGTCACCTTCAAAGGGATGGGCAACCTGTTTATCCCGGATACCTTCAAGGTGGATGACAAGCTGCTGGTACTGGTGATGGAGCTGCCGATCCTCGGGGTGGATGCGGCTTTCTGCGGCGCCCTGGTGCGTTCTCTGATGAATGCCCCCTATCGCCAGTTCCAGCACAAGGAGAGCCTGCTGCTGACCCAGCCACACCGGTTGCTCGACTACCTCAATCTGCAACTTATCGAGTCCGGTCTGCGTCACTCCTTTGCCATGGCGGCTCTGCTGTTTGATCAGGAGGACGGGCTGGTATTTGCCAATGCCGGGCTGACCTCACCACACTGGCTGATGCGAGCTGGCGGTTTGCCGCTCGGTCTGATGCGCAGCAGCCACTACGCACTGCACAAGCGCAGCTGGCACGACCCCTTTGATCTGCAGTTTCACAACGATAGCGGCAGTGCTCTCCATATGCAGGTACGCCATCACTGATGGCTGGTTTGTGGCAGACATAGACAAACGGGGCGCCCAGTGGGCGCCCCGTTTGTCTTTTACAATCCTGACCGGTTAGACGGTGGCGGACTGCAGTTTCTTGTCGTGCTCTTCGGGCTCTTTGGCCGGACCTTCGGCGCCGTGCATCCAGTAGACCAGGCGGTTGGCCATGGTCAACAGGATCAGGGCACTGATCACGGCCGCGATGGCAATGCCGCCGAAGATGGCGATGGGACCGGATTCACCGACGAAGGAGCCAACGAAGCCGGCGATATAGTTGGCCAGGGCAACGAAGCCGAACCAGGCACCCATCATCAGGGAGGCCAGGCGCAGCGGGGCCAGCTTGGTCACCATGGAGAGACCGATTGGGGAGAGGCAGAGCTCACCCAGGGTGTGGAACAGATAGGCGCCGACCAGCCAGAACATGGAGGTCTTGACGCTCTGATCGCCACCCTGCTCCAGCACGGCACCGATCATGAACAGGAAGCCCACGGCCAGGAACAGCAGGCCCATGGCGAACTTCACCGGTGAGTTCGGCTCTTTGTTGCCGAGCTTGATCCAGATGGCTGCGACTATGGGGGCCAGCGTGATGATGAAGAAGGGGTTCAAGGACTGGAACCAGGCGGTCGGCACTTCGAAGCTGCCGATCATGCGGTTGGTATATTCCTGTGCGTACAGGTTCATCAGACCACCGGCCTGCTCGAAGCCTGCCCAGAAGATGATGGTGAACAGACCCAGCACCAGGATCACCTTGATGCGATCCACTTCCTGTTTGGTCAGCGGCGCCTTCTGCTCTTTGGAACGTTGCTGGGCTGCGCGCTGGGCGGCCGGTACACGACCTATGTCCCCGAGGAAGCGTTGCGCCATGGTGGCCTGCACTACCAGAGAGAGCAGCATGCCGATACCGGCGCTGACGAAGGCTGCTTGCCAGCCATAGGCAGTGGCAGCGGCGCCACAAATAACGCCTGCCAGCAGGGAACCCAGGTTGATGCCCATGTAGAAGATGGTAAAGGCGCCGTCACGACGGTGGTCACCTTCCTTGTAAAGGTCACCCACCATGGTGGAGATGTTCGGCTTGAACAGACCGTTACCCAGGATCAGCAAGCCGAGACCCGCGTAAAAGACGCTGTTGACCATCTCCGGGAACATGGCATGCGGCAGGGCCAGAGTGAACTGACCCGCTGCCATGAAGATGGCACCGATCAGGATGGCGCGGCGTTGGCCGAGGAAAGTATCTGCCAGCCAGCCACCTATGATGGGAGTGATATAAACCAGACCGGTATAGATGCCGTAGAGCTTGAGGGCATCGGCCTGAGTCCAGCCCATACCGCCGTTGGCAGTCATGTCTGTCAGATAGAGAACGAGTACGGCCCGCATGCCGTAATAGGAGAATCTCTCCCACAGTTCGGTACTAAAGAGCAAAAAAAGCCCTTTAGGGTGACCTAAAAAGGTCCCTTTGGACGGATTATTCATTGGAACTTCCACCTGTGTCTTATATTTTTTTAGGAGTTTTATGCAAGGGCTAGGAACAAGCCTTAATCCTTATAGAACAAGCGTGATTAAATTACAATATTATGATTTAGCGATATTTTATCTATCAATGGTTGAATAATTGTTTATAAAATGAAAAAGGGCATCGAACGATGCCCAGTTATTTATTCTGTAGATAGGTTAAATATTCAGCGTTTACAACTGTTTGACAAACTGCTTCAGCCAGGCGGTGAATTCACCGTTCAGTTCCGGATGGCGTACCGCGTATTCCACGTTGGCTTTCATGAAACCCATCTTGCTGCCGCAGTCGTGGCTGCGTCCTTTCATGAAGTAGGCGTTGACCTGCTCATGTTCCATCAGCATGGCGATGGCGTCGGTCAGCTGGATCTCGTCACCTGCACCGACAGGGGTGCGCTCCAGCAGTGGCCAGATGTTGGCTGACAGCACGTAGCGGCCGACCACGGCCAGATTGGAAGGCGCTTCGTCACGGGGCGGCTTCTCGACGATGGCCTGCATCGGCAGGGACATGCCCTCGGTCAGGGCTTCGCCCTTGATGTCGGCGATACCGTACTTGTCCACTTCGCTGTCGGGAACCGCTTCCACCATGATCTGGCTGATCTGATCCCCTTCGAACATGTGTACCATTTCGGCCAGGTTATCGCGCTTGAGGTTGCTGGCCATGTCATCGATCAGCACGTCCGGCAGCAGCACGGCGAAGGGGTTGTCGCCGATCAGCGGACGGGCACACAAGATGGCATGACCCAGACCTTTGGCCTCGCCCTGGCGCACATGCATGATGGTGACATCTTTGGGGCAGATGTGTTGCACCTCCTCCAGCAGCTGCCGCTTGACCCGCTTCTCCAGGGTGGCTTCCAGTTCGAAGCTCTTGTCGAAGTGGTTCTCGATGGAGTTCTTGCTCGAGTGGGTCACCAGGATGATCTCCTTGATGCCGGCAGCGATGGCTTCACGCACCACATACTGGATCAGCGGTTTGTCGACCACGGGCAGCATCTCTTTGGGGATGGCCTTGGTGGCAGGCAGCATACGGGTGCCCAAACCGGCAACGGGAAGAACGGCCTTGCGTACAACGAGCTGTGTCTTTTTCATGGAGAGAGTCCAGAGATACAAAGTGGCCCCATGATACCCGAAGAAAAATAGGGCAGCCACAGGCTGCCCTCATGATGGAAGAGGTCCAAACCGGCTATTTGACGATGATCATGTCCCGATTTGCTTCCAGGGTTGCCGGCCCTATGCCGCTGACATCCGCCAGTTGTTCAACCGTGGTGAACTTGCCCTGCTTCTCACGAAAATCGACGATGGCCTGCGCCTTCTTCTCCCCGATCCCCTTGAGGGCAGTTAACTCATTGATACTGGCCGTATTCAGGTTCACCTTACCACTCTCCTTGGCGGTGGTGACCGTGGTGGCTGGCTTGGCAGCCGGCTTGTCGGCGGCCAGCAAAGGCTGGCTCAACAGGGGCAGGCAGCTCAGCAGCAGGGTGGCGGTCAGGGTCTTGTAGTTCATTGCTTCATGTCCTTATGTTGCGTCGAATGACTATTGAGAATTAGCCGAGTCGCGCCACTTTTTGTCTGTCAGAAGTGACAGGTAATAACTCAGCTAAATCAGCTATAAGCCATGCCAATCCAAAATAGGTACACTGTGTTAACCATTTGACCAGGATGTCTTTTCTATGTTTTTCCCTGCAATTTCCGAGCTGGAGCCCATCGCCCGTGCTGCCGGTGACATCATCATGGCCATCTACAGCCAGCCCTTTACGGTGGAGTACAAGGGGGACGAAAGCCCGCTGACCGCCGCCGACAAGGGGGCGCATGAGGTGATAGTGCAGGCGTTGGCAGGGCTTACCCCCGATATTCCCGTGCTCTCGGAGGAGTCCGGCCCAGAGGTGATGGGGTTGCGCCATGGCTGGTCCCGTTACTGGCTGGTGGATCCGCTGGACGGCACCAAGGAGTTTGTCTCCCGCAACGGCGAGTTCACCGTCAATATCGCGCTGATCGAGGATGGCAAGCCGCTGTGGGGTCTGGTCTATGCCCCCGTGCTGGACCGGCTTTGGTATGGCGGCAAGGGGATGGGAGCCTGGCGTGTGGCCGATGGCAAACGTGAAGCCATCCAGACCTTGCCTCATCAGGAAGGGTCGCCATGGCGGGTGGTGGGCAGTCGTAACCACCTGTCCCGGGAGACCCTCGATTACCTGGCGCGCTTTGGTGACATAGAGCGGGGCGAGATTGAGCTGGTTTCCATGGGCAGCTCTCTCAAGTTCTGCATCATTGCCGAAGGGGGGGCCGAGCTCTATCCACGCCTCGCACCTACTTGCGAGTGGGATACGGCAGCGGCGCAGGCCGTGCTGGAAGGGGCCGGGGGCAGCGTGACCCGACTCGATGGATCACCCCTTGCCTACAACAAGCCAGATATTCTCAACCCCTGGTTTGTCGCGCGGGCCTGAGCGACCTTTAAACAAGGGCAGCACAGATGTGAAAAGGCCGGATAGTGTCCGGCCTTTTGCATTTTCGCCCACCACCTGAGCTCAAAACACCTTTTTGTAGGGCTTGATGGTGACCTTGGCATAGACACCGGCTGCCACATAGGGATCGTCATCTGCCCAGGCCTTGGCATCGGCTTGGCTGGCAAATTCAGCGATGACGGTACTGCCGGAGAAACCCGCATCGGCCGGATCGTCGGCATCTATGGTCGGGTTGGGACCTGCAGTCAGCAGTCGTCCCTCATCCTGCAGCGCCTGCAGGCGGGCCAGGTGGGCAGGACGGACCTGTTTGCGCAGGGGCAGGCTGTTGGGAACATCCTCGGAGTAGATGAGATACCACATGAGACAATCCTTCTTCTTGATGGCAATTATTTTTTCAGTTCGCCTTTCTGCTCGGCCGGCAGGTGGCGGTAAAGGTAGACACCGCTCAGCAGCGTAAACACCAGCGTCATGCCGAGCAAACCGAACACTTTGAAATTGACCCACATCTCTTGCGGCAGGTTGAAGGCCACATAGAGGTTGAGCAGGCCGCAGACGGTAAAGAAGCCAACCCAGGCAAGATTGACTCTATCCCAGATGGCATCGGGGGCTTGCAGCTCCTTGGCCAGCATCTGCTTGATGAGGTTTTTGCCAAAGCCGTAGCGGCTGATGAGCAGGCCCAGTGCGAACAAGATGTTGATGACGGTGACTTTCCACTTGATGAAGGCGTCGTCATGGAAGAAGACGGTGAGGCCGCCGAAGAAGCCGACCAAGAGGAAGGTAAAGAGCTGCATCTTCTCGACTTTGCGGTAACGCACCCAGCTATAGATGAGTTGCAGACCGGTCACGACGACAAGAGCGCCGGTAGCCGTGTAGATGTCGTAGAACTTGTAGACCGCGAAGAAAACGATAAGTGGAATAAATTCAATAAATTGCTTCATGTCTGGCTCATAGCCCTCAAAAATAGACCTCAAAATTTTGTCCAGTCTACCTGCAAGGTAGACAACGGCAAATGAATAAGACCGCTCATTTGGCGTCCAGTTCCTTGCCGCTTGCCTGGCCGAATAACTGCCGGGCAATGTCGGCGCCGAGGCGTTGTTGGTCTGCCAGCAGCTCGCGAATATGGCGTTCCTCAATCAGCGGATTGAGCAATACGGCGCGCAGCAGGGTGAGCGGCTGGGCACCATAGCGGACTACCGCTCGCTGGGTGCGGGAGACAAAGCTGTGCCCCTCGGCCCGCTGGGCTTTTTGCAGGGCGACGTTGAACTGGTTGATCTGGTCGTTGGCCGCCTCATCGAGCGCTTTGCCCTGTAGATGGGGCGGAATGCAGCGGTAGGAGAGCAGGTTCATCACCGGGGCCGACATCAGCTCGAAGGCGGGATCCTTGTTGATGAGATCCGCCATCAATCTGGCTCTGTCGTAGTTGGCCTCGATAAGCCGGGCGTAACCCTGCTGGCCAAACAGCTGGAAGGCCGCGTCCAGATAGAGGGCATTGGCGGGACGGGTGCCTTCCAGGGTAAAGCGGCCCTGATCAAAGGAGCTGGCACGGATGGCGTAGGGTGCTTCTCGCTTGACTGTCATCATGAGATCCGGCTGGCGGCAGAGCAGCATGCCGGTACCGAGCGGTACCAGCAGTTGCTTGTGACCATCCAGGGTCACTGTATCGGCCAGTTCAATTCCTGCAAGCAGCCCCTGATAGCGGGGGGAGAACAGGGTCGGGCCGCCCCAGGCGGCATCCACGTGGAAGTGGATCTGCTCGCGGGCCGCAATGGCCGCCAGCTCGGGCAGGGGATCGATGGAGCCAAAATCGGTACTGCCGGCTACCCCGACCAGCGCCAGCACCTTGAGTTTCTGCTCCTTGCACTGGATGAGTGCCAGCTCCAGCTCGGCCATGTCGAGCCGGTTCTGGTCGTCGGTCGCGAGCCGCCAGAGACTGTGCGCACCCAGCCCCAGCAGATCCATCCCCTTGTCGAAGGAGTAGTGCATCAGCCGGGATCCCAGGATCACTGCGCCGCGATAGCCCTGCTCGTAGAGGGCGAACAGATTGTCACCGCAGGCGCGGTTGCGGGCCAGCCAGAGGGCGGTGACGTTGGCGATGGTGCCGCCGCTGGTCATGACGCCGAGGGCGGCATCCTTGGCATGCATCTGCTCGCTATAAAAAGCATCATCGGCGCGATAGATGAGACGGTGCAGCTTGGCCAGCACCTCTCGCTCCAGAAAGCTGAGCAGGCGGGAGGACTCCATTTTCATCGGATTCTGGTTGAGCATCACCAGCAGGCGCGACAACTCGGCGGTGAAGGCGGGCAGTGGCGCCGTCATGTGCCCCATGTAGCGTGGGGAGGTTAGATGGGAGGCCCCTGGCACCAGGGTTGCCAGTCGCGCCAGATAGTCATCCATCGAGATGCCGACAGTGGGCATCCGGGATTTATCGAGCTGGTGGGTGAAGTGATCGTGCTGGTAGGGGGCCTGACTGTCATCCGAGTGATGGAAGGTCTCCAGCAGGGCCGTCATGGCCTGACCGAAGGCCGGATCCGGTAGTGCAAACAGTTCAGTCAACTTCATCAGGTTCTCCAGACCAGGTTGCCAGGGTATCACCGGGAGGTGAGCAACCGTGGCAGCGACAGCGACGTGGGCATCGGCCGCAGAGCATACACCAAAGGTAAACGGGTGACAGCCATGAGCGCATCATGGGGATGAGCCCAATCAGATGAGGTTTCATTTAAGCTAACACTTGTACTCTGAAATGACGACGGCTAGAGTGAGCCCAGTTTGGGCAGGAGTATGTTATGAGCAGTGTGACGGATTATTCTCCCCGCGAGGAGTTGGCCAATCGCCTCAGCCACGGCTTGGGGCTGGTGTTCGGGATCCTGGGCTTGATCCTGCTGTTGAACAAGGGTTGGGGGCAGGGCACCCAGGCGCTTATCAGCTATAGCCTCTATGGCGGCAGCCTGGTGTTGCTCTATCTTGCCTCGACCCTCTATCACAGCATGGCGGAGGGAAGTGCCAGACGTTGGTGCAAGGTGTTTGATCACTGCGCCATTTATCTGCTGATCGCTGGCACTTATACCCCTTTCCTGCTGGTGGCGCTCGATACCCCGCTGGCGCAGGGGCTGATGGTGGTGATCTGGGGACTTGCACTGGCGGGGGTGGTGTTCAAGCTGTTTTTCATCCACCGATTCGAAAAATTGTCGCTGTTTACCTACCTGATGCTGGGCTGGTTGTCGCTGGTGGTCATCTATCAGCTTTACCTCCATCTGGAGGGCGAGGGCTTGTTGCTGCTCGGGCTCGGTGGTCTCATCTACAGCCTGGGGGTCATCTTCTACGTGGCCAAGCGCATTCCTTACAACCACGCCATCTGGCATCTGTTCGTGCTGGGTGGCAGTGTTTGTCACTTTATGGCCATTTATGGTTACATCGCTTGACTAGCCCTTAATTGGTATTTTTGCCGCTAAGAAGGATAAAATCGTGCGGTATCACACAGTTGGCGTCAGCGTTTGCTGACAAGCTAGGGACAGTTCAATTCAGAAAGGATGCACACGATGAGTGATATCGCGCTTTCCATCAGCATGTTGTCGCTGGTGGCGGTGCTGGGGCTCTGGCTGGGAAACTGGCGGGTCTATGGCGTTGGCTTGGGAATAGGAGGTGTGCTGTTCGGTGGCATCATAGTGGGCCACTTCGCGGGAGTGTCGGATCTGGCGCTCGATGAGCAAACCCTGCACTTCATTCAGGAGTTCGGTCTCATCCTGTTTGTCTACACCATCGGCATCCAGGTCGGTCCCGGCTTCTTCTCCTCCCTGCGCAGCTCCGGCCTCAAGCTGAACGGATTCGCCGCCTTGCTGGTGATCCTTGGCTGTGTGGTCGCGGCAGGGCTGCATCAACTGTTCGATGTACCCTTGCCAGTGATCCTCGGGGTCTTCTCCGGTGCCGTGACCAACACTCCCTCCCTCGGTGCGGGTCAGCAGATCCTGGCCGAACTGGGAGCCGATCCCGGCTCGACCGGCTTGATGGGTATGGGCTATGCCGTTGCCTATCCGTTCGGCATCTGCGGCATCTTGCTGACCATGTGGCTGGTGCGCCTGTTTTTTCGCATCAAAATCGACGAAGAAGCCGACCTGTTCGAACAACATGCAGGCAAGACCAAGGAGAGTCTGCAGACCATCAATATTGCGGTGCGCAACCCCAATATGCATGGCCTGATGCTCTGCGAGATCCCGAGTCTCGACGAGTCTGATGTGATCTGTTCCCGCCTCAAACGCGGTGAGGAACTGATGGTACCTCGGTCGGATTCACGCATCGAGCTAGGTGATTTGCTGCACCTGGTGGGTGAACGCCACGCACTGCACAAGGTGTTGCTGGTGTTGGGGGAGGAGGTGGAGACCTCGCTCTCGACTCGCGGCACCGATCTGCGGGTAGAGCGGGTGGTGGTCACCAACGAGCAGGTACTTGGCAAGAAGATCCGCGATCTCGACATCAAGCAGAAATACGACGTTGTCATCTCGCGCCTCAACCGGGCCGGTATCGAGCTGGTACCGACCAGTCAGACCAGCCTGCAGTTTGGTGACATCCTCAACCTGGTGGGTCGACTCGACGCCATAGAGGCGGTAACCAATGTGGTGGGCAACGTGCAGCAGAAGCTGCAGCAGGTGCAGATGCTGCCGGTGTTCATCGGCATCGGCCTTGGCGTGCTGCTCGGCTCCATCCCCTTCTATCTGCCTGGGTTCCCGGCGGCGCTCAAGCTGGGTCTGGCGGGAGGTCCGCTGGTGGTGGCGCTGATCCTGTCGCGGATTGGCAGCATCGGCAAGCTCTACTGGTTTATGCCGCCGAGTGCCAACCTGGCGCTGCGGGAGATTGGCATAGTATTGTTTCTGGCGGTGGTGGGCTTCAAGTCCGGTGCCGGCTTTGTCGATACCCTGATCAACGGTGATGGTCCAGCCTGGATGATGTACGGCATGGCGATCACCCTGATCCCGCTGCTGGTGGTCGGTGTGCTGGCCCGTTTGTATGGCAAGATGAACTACCTCACCCTGTGTGGCTTGCTGGCAGGTTCCATGACGGATCCTCCCGCCCTGGCATTTGCCAACGGTATGCACCCTACCAGTGGTGCCAGTGCCCTGTCATATGCCACCGTCTATCCCCTGGTGATGTTTCTGCGGATCATTTCCCCCCAGTTGCTCGCCATCCTGCTGTGGGCGGGTGTCTGATCATGACCCGGACGGGGGCACAACTATGTGCTCCCATCATCAAAACGCAACACATTGATCATCTTGATTTTATTTTTACCTCCTCCGTCATTGACCCTTCTGTTTAACCGGCCGGTTTAGCCTCAAATCAGTCTATCCATTCGAATTTTCTAACTGGTTTCTGGCGTCATTCACGGGCACATTAGACGGTGGAATATTGCATGCCAATAGAGATTCAGGAGAGAACATGAGCAGCCATAAAATCGCATTGGAACAGGACGTCGTTGTTACCCAGTTGAAAGGCAACATTTACCTGGTCGCCGCAGATGGCAGCCAGAAGCAGCTTGCCGAAGGCGATATTCTGCCCAGGGATGCGGTGCTTATCACTCCTGAGGGCGCCAGTTTCAACGGCGGCAACCAGACTTTCACCCTGAGCCCGACCAACGAGCAGCAGGCTGAGGATGAAACGTCTCAGGCACCTTTGCTGGCCCAGAATCAGGATGTGGCCACTGGCACTCCTGATGAGATATCGGCTTTGCAACAAGCCATTTTGGGCGGGGCCGACCCGACCCAGGCGTTTGAAGCGGCTGCAGCCGGCGGTGCTCCTGCCGCAGGCGGTGGCAACATAGGTGGTGTAGCCGGTGCCAGTGGCAATGGCGGCTTCGTCACCATAGATCGTACCGGCGATGCCACCATAGCGGCGGCGGGATTTGATACCGCCAACCAGACGGATGCCGGTGTGACAGGCGATGCGGTCGCGGGTGAAGATGATCCCTTCGACTTGGTGCCGCCGGTGATCACCGTCTCTGCACCAGACAATACCAATGACACCACCCCGACCTTGACTGGTACCACGGATGCGCCGGCAGGCAGCACTGTGACCCTGCTGGTCACTGATGCCAATGGCAATCAACAGACCCTGACCACAACCGTCAACCCGGACGGAACCTTCAGTGTGGACGTCGTCACTCCGCTGGCAGATGGCTCCTATACGGTCACAGCCAATGTCACCGATCCTGCCGGCAACACAGCCACAGCCACAGATGATGGCAGTGTGGACAGCACGGCTCCCTCTGCTCCCCTGGTGGAAATACAGGATGGTGCGGACAATGTCATTTCCGCCAATGAACGTGAAAATGGCGTGGATGTGATTATCCGTTTGCCAGCCGATGCCAAAGTCGGTGATCGCCTCGATGTGGACTGGAATGGTGATGGTGTGCCTGACTCCAGCTCCATCCTGACTGCCGATGACATTAGCAATACACAGGTTACTCTGACTATTCCCACTACGGATCTGCCGGTCAATGGCCCCGTCATGGTGGATGCCACTCTTACCGATCCAGTGGGCAATACCTCTCCCAAGGGTACTGACAACAGCGTTGTGAATGCCGCGCCTGTGCCAGGGAACGACCAGTTCACCGTGGAAGAGGATGGGACGGTCACCATCAAGGTGCTCGACAACGACACCGACCTGGATGGCGATAGCCTCAGCATCACCGCCATCAATGGCCAGGCCATTGCCGAAGGTGGCTCAGTGGCCATTGGCAATGGTTCCGTCACCCTGACCAACGGTCAGCTGGTCTTTACTCCATCCCCTGATTTCAATGGCAATATTTCGTTCGAATACACAATCACAGATGGTTTGCATAGCTCGACTGGCGGTGTTACCGGTATTGTCACCCCGATCAATGATGCCGCCATTATTGCCGGTGCCGACATTGGTGCCGTGGTGGAAGACGAAAGCACGCCGACGCTGACCGAGACCGGCAACCTGACTGTGACCGACGTGGACGGGGCCGACGAGGCCAAGTTCGTGGCCGGTGCTGGCACCCCGAGCGCCGATGCACTGGGCAGCCTGACCATCACCGAAGGCGGTGAGTGGACTTACAACGTGGCCAACGGCGACGTGCAGTACTTGGGCAAGGGCGAAACCAAGGTCGAGACCTTCGTGGTCAAGAGCCTGGATGGCACCGAGCACACAGTGACCATCACCATCACCGGCGTCAACGATGGCGCGGTGATCAGCGGCAACGACACCGGTGGTGTCACTGAAGACGAGACCAACCCGACCCTGACCGAGACTGGCAGCCTGACCGTGACCGACGTGGACGGGGCCGATGAGGCCAAGTTCATTGCCGGCAACGGTACCCCGAGCGCCAATGCCCTGGGCAGCCTGACCATCACCGAAGGCGGTGAGTGGACTTACAACGTGGCCAACGGCGACGTGCAGTACCTGGGCAAGGGTGAAACCAAGGTCGAGACTTTTGTGGTCAAGAGCCTGGATGGCACCGAGCACACTGTCACCATCACCATTACCGGCGTCAACGATGGCGCGGTGATCAGCGGCAACGACACCGGTGGTGTCACTGAAGACGAGACCACCCCGACCCTGACCGAGACTGGCACTCTGACCGTGACCGATGTGGACGGGGCCGACGAGGCCAAGTTCGTGGCCGGTGCTGGCACCCCGAGTGCCGATGCCCTGGGCAGCCTGACCATCACCGAAGGCGGTGAGTGGACTTACAACGTGGCCAACGGCGACGTGCAGTACCTGGGCAAGGGTGAAACCAAGGTCGAGACCTTCGTGGTCAAGAGCCTGGATGGCACCGAGCACACGGTCACCATCACCATCACCGGCGTCAACGATGGCGCGGTGATCAGCGGTGCTGACACTGGCGCGGTGACCGAAGATGCCAGCCCGGATGTGCTGACTGACAGCGGCGTGCTGACCGTGACCGACGTGGACGGGGCCGACGAGGCCAAGTTCGTGGCCGGCAACGGCACCCCGAGTGCCGATGCCTTGGGCAGCCTGACCATCACCGAAGGTGGTGCCTGGACGTACAACGTGGCCAACGGCGACGTGCAGTACCTGGGCAAGGGTGAAACCAAGGTCGAGACCTTCGTGGTCAAGAGCCTGGATGGCACCGAGCACACGGTCACCATCACCATCACCGGCGTCAATGATGGCGCGGTGATCAGCGGTGCTGACACTGGCGCGGTGACCGAAGATGCCAGCCCGGATGTGCTGACTGACAGCGGCGTGCTGACCGTGACCGACGTGGACGGCGCCGACGAGGCCAAGTTCGTGGCCGGTGCTGGCACCCCGAGTGTCGGCGCGCTGGGCAGCCTGACCATCACCGAAGGCGGTGCCTGGACTTACAACGTGGCCAACGGCGACGTGCAGTACCTGGGCAAGGGTGAAACCAAGGTCGAGACCTTCGTGGTCAAGAGCCTGGATGGCACCGAGCACACGGTCACCATCACCATCACCGGCGTCAACGATGGCGCGGTGATCAGCGGTGCTGACACTGGCGCGGTGACCGAAGATGCCAGCCCGGATGTGCTGACTGACAGCGGCGTGCTGACCGTGACCGACGTGGACGGGGCCGACGAGGCCAAGTTCGTGGCCGGCAACGGCACCCCGAGTGCCGATGCCTTGGGCAGCCTGACCATCACCGAAGGCGGTGAGTGGACTTACAACGTGGCCAACGGCGACGTGCAGTACCTGGGCAAGGGCGAAACCAAGGTTGAGACCTTCGTGGTCAAGAGCCTGGATGGCACCGAGCACACGGTCACCATCACCATCACCGGCGTGAACGATGGCGCCGTGATCAGCGGCAATGACACCGGCGGCGTGCTGGAAGATGAAAGCACCCCGACCCTGACCGAGACTGGCAGCCTGACTGTGACCGACGTGGACGGGGCTGACGAGGCCAAGTTTGTGGCCGGTGCTGGCACCCCGAGTGCCGATGCCCTGGGCAGCCTGACCATCACCGAAGGCGGTGCCTGGACTTACAACGTGGCCAACGGCGACGTGCAGCACCTGGGCAAGGGCGAAACCAAGGTCGAGACCTTCGTGGTCAAGAGCCTGGACGGCACCGAGCACACGGTCACCATCACCATCACCGGCGTCAACGATGGCGCGGTGATCAGCGGTGCTGACACTGGCGCGGTGACCGAAGATGCCAGCCCGGATGTGCTGACTGACAGCGGCGTGCTGACCGTGACCGACGTGGACGGGGCTGACGAGGCCAAGTTTGTGGCCGGTGCTGGCACCCCGAGTGCCGATGCCCTGGGCAGCCTGACCATCACCGAAGGCGGTGAGTGGACTTACAACGTGGCCAACGGCGACGTGCAGTACCTGGGCAAGGGTGAAACCAAGGTCGAGACCTTCGTGGTCAAGAGCCTGGATGGCACCGAGCACACGGTCACCATCACCATCACCGGCGTCAACGATGGCGCCGTGATCAGCGGCAATGACACCGGCGGCGTGCTGGAAGATGAAAGCACCCCGACCCTGACCGAGACTGGCAGCCTGACTGTGACCGACGTGGACGGCGCCGATGAGGCCAAGTTTATTGCCGGCAGCGGCGTGGCCAGCAATGGCGCACTGGGCAGCCTGACCATCACCGAAGGCGGTGAGTGGACTTACAACGTGGCCAACGGCGACGTGCAGTACCTGGGCAAGGGCGAAACCAAGGTTGAGACCTTCGTGGTCAAGAGCCTGGATGGCACTGAGCACACCGTCACCATCACCATCACTGGCGTCAACGATGGCGCGGTGATCAGCGGCAATGACACCGGCGGCGTCACTGAAGACGAAAGCACCCCGACGCTGACCGAGACTGGCAGCCTGACCGTGACCGACGTGGACGGGGCTGACGAAGCCAAGTTCGTGGCCGGCAACGGCGTGGCCAGCAATGGTGCGCTGGGCAACCTGTCCATCGCCGAAAACGGCACCTGGAGCTACAACGTCGACAACAGCAAGGTGCAGTACCTGGGCCTGGGTGAAACCCGTGTCGAGAACTTCACCGTGCAGTCGGTGGACGGCACCACGCACACCGTGACCATCACCATCACCGGCGTCAATGACGGTGCCGTGGTGGCGGGTGATGACCGGGGTGCGGTGACCGAAGATCTGAACGTGGTAAGCGGCAAGCTGACCGACACTGGCGTGCTGACCGTGAGCGATGCAGATCAGGGTCAGGCCAAGTTCGTGGTCGGGGCGGGCGTGGCCAGCAATGGTGCGCTGGGCAACCTGTCCATCGCGGAGAACGGCACCTGGAGCTACAACGTCGACAACAGCAAGGTGCAGTACCTGGGCAAGGGCGAAACCAAGGTCGAGACCTTCGTGGTCAAGAGCCTGGATGGCACCGAGCACACGGTCACCATCACCATCACCGGCGTCAATGATGGCGCGGTGATCAGCGGTGCTGACACTGGCGCGGTGACCGAAGATGCCAGCCCGGATGTGCTGACTGACAGCGGCGTGCTGACCGTGACCGACGTGGACGGCGCCGACGAGGCCAAGTTCGTGGCCGGTGCTGGCACCCCGAGTGTCGGCGCGCTGGGCAGCCTGACCATCACCGAAGGCGGTGCCTGGACTTACAACGTGGCCAACGGCGACGTGCAGTACCTGGGCAAGGGTGAAACCAAGGTCGAGACCTTCGTGGTCAAGAGCCTGGATGGCACCGAGCACACGGTCACCATCACCATCACCGGCGTCAATGATGGCGCGGTGATCAGCGGTGCTGACACTGGCGCGGTGACCGAAGATGCCAGCCCGGATGTGCTGACTGACAGCGGCGTGCTGACCGTGACCGACGTGGACGGCGCCGACGAGGCCAAGTTCGTGGCCGGTGCTGGCACCCCGAGTGCCGATGCCCTGGGCAGCCTGACCATCACCGAAGGCGGTGAGTGGACTTACAACGTGGCCAACGGCGACGTGCAGTACCTGGGCAAGGGTGAAACCAAGGTCGAGACCTTCGTGGTCAAGAGCCTGGACGGCACCGAGCACACGGTCACCATCACCATCACCGGCGTCAACGATGGCGCGGTGATCAGCGGTGCTGACACTGGCGCGGTGACCGAAGATGCCAGCCCGGATGTGCTGACTGACAGCGGCGTGCTGACCGTGACCGACGTGGACGGGGCCGACGAGGCCAAGTTTGTGGCCGGTGCTGGCACCCCGAGTGCCGATGCCCTGGGCAGCCTGACCATCACCGAAGGCGGTGCCTGGACTTACAACGTGGCCAACGGCGACGTGCAGTACCTGGGCAAGGGTGAAACCAAGGTCGAGACCTTCGTGGTCAAGAGCCTGGATGGCACCGAGCACACGGTCACCATCACCATCACCGGCGTCAATGATGGCGCGGTGATCAGCGGTGCTGACACTGGCGCGGTGACCGAAGATGCCAGCCCGGATGTGCTGACTGACAGCGGCGTGCTGACCGTGACCGACGTGGACGGCGCCGACGAGGCCAAGTTCGTGGCCGGTGCTGGCACCCCGAGTGTCGGCGCGCTGGGCAGCCTGACCATCACCGAAGGCGGTGCCTGGACTTACAACGTGGCCAACGGCGACGTGCAGTACCTGGGCAAGGGCGAAACCAAGGTCGAGACCTTCGTGGTCAAGAGCCTGGATGGCACCGAGCACACGGTCACCATCACCATCACCGGCGTGAACGATGGCGCCGTGATCAGCGGCAATGACACCGGCGGCGTGCTGGAAGATGAAAGCACCCCGACCCTGACCGAGACTGGCAGCCTGACTGTGACCGACGTGGACGGGGCTGACGAGGCCAAGTTTGTGGCCGGTGCTGGCACCCCGAGTGCCGATGCCCTGGGCAGCCTGACCATCACCGAAGGCGGTGCCTGGACTTACAACGTGGCCAACGGCGACGTGCAGCACCTGGGCAAGGGCGAAACCAAGGTCGAGACCTTCGTGGTCAAGAGCCTGGACGGCACCGAGCACACGGTCACCATCACCATCACCGGCGTCAACGATGGCGCGGTGATCAGCGGTGCTGACACTGGCGCGGTGACCGAAGATGCCAGCCCGGATGTGCTGACTGACAGCGGCGTGCTGACCGTGACCGACGTGGACGGGGCTGACGAGGCCAAGTTTGTGGCCGGTGCTGGCACCCCGAGTGCCGATGCCCTGGGCAGCCTGACCATCACCGAAGGCGGTGAGTGGACTTACAACGTGGCCAACGGCGACGTGCAGTACCTGGGCAAGGGTGAAACCAAGGTCGAGACCTTCGTGGTCAAGAGCCTGGATGGCACCGAGCACACGGTCACCATCACCATCACCGGCGTCAACGATGGCGCCGTGATCAGCGGCAATGACACCGGCGGCGTGCTGGAAGATGAAAGCACCCCGACCCTGACCGAGACTGGCAGCCTGACTGTGACCGACGTGGACGGCGCCGATGAGGCCAAGTTTATTGCCGGCAGCGGCGTGGCCAGCAATGGCGCACTGGGCAGCCTGACCATCACCGAAGGCGGTGAGTGGACTTACAACGTGGCCAACGGCGACGTGCAGTACCTGGGCAAGGGTGAAACCAAGGTCGAGACTTTTGTGGTCAAGAGCCTGGATGGCACCGAGCACACTGTCACCATCACCATTACCGGCGTCAACGATGGCGCGGTGATCAGCGGCAACGACACCGGTGGTGTCACTGAAGACGAGACCACCCCGACCCTGACCGAGACTGGCACTCTGACCGTGACCGATGTGGACGGGGCCGACGAGGCCAAGTTCGTGGCCGGTGCTGGCACCCCGAGTGCCGATGCCCTGGGCAGCCTGACCATCACCGAAGGCGGTGAGTGGACTTACAACGTGGCCAACGGCGACGTGCAGTACCTGGGCAAGGGTGAAACCAAGGTCGAGACCTTCGTGGTCAAGAGCCTGGATGGCACCGAGCACACGGTCACCATCACCATCACCGGCGTCAACGATGGCGCGGTGATCAGCGGTGCTGACACTGGCGCGGTGACCGAAGATGCCAGCCCGGATGTGCTGACTGACAGCGGCGTGCTGACCGTGACCGACGTGGACGGGGCCGACGAGGCCAAGTTCGTGGCCGGCAACGGCACCCCGAGTGCCGATGCCTTGGGCAGCCTGACCATCACCGAAGGTGGTGCCTGGACGTACAACGTGGCCAACGGCGACGTGCAGTACCTGGGCAAGGGTGAAACCAAGGTCGAGACCTTCGTGGTCAAGAGCCTGGATGGCACCGAGCACACGGTCACCATCACCATCACCGGCGTCAATGATGGCGCGGTGATCAGCGGTGCTGACACTGGCGCGGTGACCGAAGATGCCAGCCCGGATGTGCTGACTGACAGCGGCGTGCTGACCGTGACCGACGTGGACGGCGCCGACGAGGCCAAGTTCGTGGCCGGTGCTGGCACCCCGAGTGTCGGCGCGCTGGGCAGCCTGACCATCACCGAAGGCGGTGCCTGGACTTACAACGTGGCCAACGGCGACGTGCAGTACCTGGGCAAGGGTGAAACCAAGGTCGAGACCTTCGTGGTCAAGAGCCTGGATGGCACCGAGCACACGGTCACCATCACCATCACCGGCGTCAACGATGGCGCGGTGATCAGCGGTGCTGACACTGGCGCGGTGACCGAAGATGCCAGCCCGGATGTGCTGACTGACAGCGGCGTGCTGACCGTGACCGACGTGGACGGGGCCGACGAGGCCAAGTTCGTGGCCGGCAACGGCACCCCGAGTGCCGATGCCTTGGGCAGCCTGACCATCACCGAAGGCGGTGAGTGGACTTACAACGTGGCCAACGGCGACGTGCAGTACCTGGGCAAGGGCGAAACCAAGGTTGAGACCTTCGTGGTCAAGAGCCTGGATGGCACCGAGCACACGGTCACCATCACCATCACCGGCGTGAACGATGGCGCCGTGATCAGCGGCAATGACACCGGCGGCGTGCTGGAAGATGAAAGCACCCCGACCCTGACCGAGACTGGCAGCCTGACTGTGACCGACGTGGACGGGGCTGACGAGGCCAAGTTTGTGGCCGGTGCTGGCACCCCGAGTGCCGATGCCCTGGGCAGCCTGACCATCACCGAAGGCGGTGCCTGGACTTACAACGTGGCCAACGGCGACGTGCAGTACCTGGGCAAGGGCGAAACCAAGGTCGAGACCTTCGTGGTCAAGAGCCTGGACGGCACCGAGCACACCGTCACCATCACCATCACCGGCGTCAACGATGGCGCGGTGATCAGCGGTGCTGACACTGGCGCGGTGACCGAAGATGCCAGCCCGGATGTGCTGACTGACAGCGGCGTGCTGACCGTGACCGACGTGGACGGGGCCGACGAGGCCAAGTTCGTGGCCGGCAACGGCACCCCGAGTGCCGATGCCTTGGGCAGCCTGACCATCACCGAAGGCGGTGAGTGGACTTACAACGTGGCCAACGGCGACGTGCAGTACCTGGGCAAGGGTGAAACCAAGGTCGAGACCTTCGTGGTCAAGAGCCTGGATGGCACCGAGCACACGGTCACCATCACCATCACCGGCGTCAACGATGGCGCCGTGATCAGCGGCAATGACACCGGCGCCGTGCTGGAAGATGAAAGCACCCCGACCCTGACCGAGACTGGCAGCCTGACTGTGACCGACGTGGACGGGGCTGACGAGGCCAAGTTTGTGGCCGGTGCTGGCACCCCGAGTGCCGATGCCTTGGGCAGCCTGACCATCACCGAAGGCGGTGCTTGGACTTACAACGTGGCCAACGGCGACGTGCAGTACCTGGGCAAGGGTGAAACCAAGGTCGAGACCTTCGTGGTCAAGAGCCTGGACGGCACCGAGCACACGGTCACCATCACCATCACCGGCGTCAATGACGGTGCCGTGGTGGCGGGCGATGACCGGGGTGCGGTGACCGAAGATCTGAACGTGGTAAGCGGCAAGCTGACCGACACTGGCGTGCTGACCGTGAGCGATGCAGACCAGGGTCAGGCCAAGTTTGTGGTCGGGGCGGGCGTGGCCAGCAATGGTGCGCTGGGCAACCTGTCCATCGCCGAGAACGGCACCTGGAGCTACAACGTCGACAACAGCAAGGTGCAGTACCTGGGCCTGGGGGAAACCCGTGTCGAGAACTTCACCGTGCAGTCGGTGGACGGCACCACGCACACCGTGACCATCACCATCACCGGCGTCAATGACGGTGCCGTGGTGGCGGGCGATGACCGGGGTGCGGTGACCGAAGATCTGAACGTGGTAAGCGGCAAGCTGACCGACACTGGCGTGCTGACCGTGAGCGATGCAGATCAGGGTCAGGCCAAGTTTGTGGTCGGGGCGGGCGTGGCCAGCAATGGTGCGCTGGGCAACCTGTCCATCGCCGAGAACGGCACCTGGAGCTACAACGTCGACAACAGCAAGGTGCAGTACCTGGGGCAGGGCGAGACCCGTGTCGAGAACTTCACCGTGCAGTCGGTGGATGGCACCACGCACACAGTGACAGTGGTGATCAACGGCACCAATGACTTGCCAACCCTGTCTATCTCCAATGGCGCAACTGTTTCCGAAGAGGGCTTGCCCAACGGGATCATCGACACCAACGGCAACCCGGATACCACGGATGCCAAGAGCATGTCCGGTACCATTTCAGTGGGTGATGTGGACAGCAGCAGCGTGGCTGTTTCACTGGGTGGACCGGCAGGCCTGACCTCCGGTGGGTCCGCAGTCCAGTGGAGCTGGGATGCCGGCAGCAAGACGCTGGTTGGTTATACCGGCACTCTGGGAAGCGACGGCTACAAGGCGGTGGTCGAGGTCAAACTGACCGCACCGAACGCCAGCGGCAAAGGTGATTGGGCCTATGATCTGACCCTCAAGGCGCCGCTTGACCACCCGGTCAAGGGCCAGGAGGATTCCCTGTCGTTCCAGTTGGATGTCAAGGTCTCCGATGGCAAGGGCACAACCACTGGCAAACTGGATGTCACCGTTGAGGATGACGCGCCAGTGGCGGGTGATGCTGCTGCCGTCTCCGTTACCAAGACAAATATTCCAGATGTGTTGACCGGGGTATTTGATCTGACCAAGGTCAGTGGCAACAAGGCCCTGGTGGATTTGGCTGGCTTTACCATCACAGCCAAGGGGTTCACCTCTGCAACCAACTCAACTCTGATTGATGCCAGTGTCAATGGTTCCAATGCAGGGTTGGGGGTGTCCAGCGTGGCCGGGCCGTACCACAACATTGCCAACGAGATAGACTTCCGTCACTTCGCGAACGGAACCTCTGCCTCCGAGCAGTTGATTGTGAAGCTTGATCCGGGCACGGTTGCCTATGGTGCCAACATCAAGTTCAGCCAGATGTTCGGTGGTGAGCTGGAAAGTGGCGTGGTCGAGTTCTACCGTGCTGGCGTGCTGATCGGTACCCAGACCTTCAGCTCCAATGCGACCAGTGGCGATTACGCCGAGAACTTCCAGGTACAGCAAGGCGGCTTCGACACCATGGTGATCAAGGCTACCAATAACGGCAACACCAATACCTCGGATAACAGCGACCTGACGGTGAAGAGCATAGAGTTCATCGGCTCCTCTACCGCCCAGGCTATCGCTTACGGCTCAGGCACGGTAACACCGCAGTGGGGGGCTGATGGCAAGGGCTATATGCAGCTGCTCGGCTCCAACGAAACCGGCCTGACCACGGCAACCGGCAAGCTGATCACCACCTCCATGGAATCGGCCAATACCTTGATAGGTAAAGCCAGCGATGGCTCCCTGGTGTTCCGTCTGGAATTTACCCCGGCCACCGGCAAGTGGGAGTTCTTCCAGTACCAGAACATGTCCAGGCCGCTTGGCGACGGTGATATCGACTTCCAGATCAAGGTAGTGGATGGGGATGGTGATTCCAGCCTGGGATCCTTTGCAACCAAACCACTGGTGACGCCAGTCGTACAATCTGTCTCGAGCGGCAACGCGGAGGAAGGCGGCAATCTCTCTCATACGGTGACCCTGTCTGACCAGACCCATGAGGCGACCCAGTATGACTTCGCTATTCAGGGCAGCGGTGCAAATCCGGCATCCAGCTCTGATTGGGGAATTGCACAATTCAGCAATGGGGTGACCTACAACAGCGCCACAGGCAAGCTCACTGTGCCGGCCGGGGTATCCGGCTTTACCGTGACGCTGCCGACCGTGAACGATCGACTGGTTGAAACTACCGAGACGCTGACGGTGACAGTGGGCGGTCAGAACGGCACGGGCACCATCATCGACAACGACCGCGCGCCTGTGACCACGGGTGGGCACGGTGTCGGGATGGAAGATACGCCACTGGTACTGAAGTGGTCCCAGTTTGGTGCCAGCGATGATCAGGCTGCGTCTGATCTGGGCGTCGTGATCGGCACGCTGCCGCAAAATGGCACGCTGGAGTATCTCAATGCCGCGGGTCAGTGGATTGCCGTCAAGGTTGGTGACCTCGTCTCTTACGGTGACATCAATACTGGCCATCTGCGCTTTGTGCCAGGACTCAACGAGTCCAGCACCAGTGCCGCCAATGGCAACGGCACGTCCATGGGTAACCAGCAAGGGGACTACGCCAGCTTCGGCTACCAGATCAGCGACGGTGCCAACTTGAGCAACTCAGGCAAGCTGGTGATCGACATTGCTGCTGTGGCTGACAAGCCGGTGGTGGATATCAGCCTGACCGGCAATGGCGTACCGCTTTATACCCAGTACCCGTCGTCCGGCATCTCGACCGGCGCGTTCCAGAGCGGCAACTTCAACAAGGGCAGCTTCGGGATCACCAACAGCCTGACCGACAGCACTAACAGTCAGGACTCTGTGGTGGGCGGCAATGGCAACGACTACATCGTCAGCGTGAAGGGCGGCGGCGACTATTTCGTCGGCGGTCTGGGCAATGACGTACTGGTCGGTGGCAACTCTGTCTCAGGCGATACCCTCGACGGCGGCGTGGGTAACGACATTCTGGTTGCCGGACTGGGTGGTGACACCCTGTATGGTGGCGCAGGTACAGACCTTGCCGTGCTGATGGGGTCGCGCGCCAACTATGTCATCGAGCGCAGAACTGATGGCGGCTTCAACTTCCTGGTGAAGGAGAACGGCACCACCATCAGCAAGTCGCTCTATGACATTGAACTGATTCAGTTTGATGACGGCATCTACCAGTTCAATCAGACTGACGGAACCTTGACGGCAGTACAGCCCAGTGTGGTGGACTACCCCCTCGAGATCAGTGCATCCCTTACCGATAGGGATGGCAGTGAACAGCTAGACAGCCTGGAGCTGAGCGGCATGCCGAGTGGTGCGACCCTGTATCAGGGCGGCACAGTGCTGGGAACCTCAGGTGCCGATGGCAAGCTGACCCTCAGTGGTCTCTGGAACCAGGGCGCGCTGGACGTCAAGCTGACCGGTCTGACCCTGCGGGTGCCGGGTAGCAATGCGGGTCAGTTCGACCTCAAGGTGGAGGCCATCGCCAAGGAGGTGGTGACCGACCAGACCAGTAGCGCATCGGATCAGGATTCGATCCGCATGAGCTACTTCCTCTCCACAGAAGGGGAGCCGGGCGACCAGAACCGTACCTACGGCAGCGAGCACAATATAGTGGTGGGCGATCTCGACGGCAGCGTGGTATTGCCGGGCCAGAACTATAACCTTGCCTTTATGGTCGACAGCTCTGGCAGTATCGGTACAACGGCCATGAATACCATCAAAGCCCAATTGGCACAGGTCTTTGACAGCCTCAAGACCAGCGCTGGCACCGATGGGGCTGGCAAGGTGAATGTCTTCCTGGTGGACTTCGATACCCTGTCCAACAAGTCGGTCAGCGTGAACCTGAAAGACAGCAATGCCCTTAGCCAGCTGCAGGCGATTCTCGACAGCATGGATGGCAGCTCGAACAACGGCGGCGGTACCAACTACGAAGACGTGTTCAAGACCACGGCCAACTGGTTCAACGGTTCTACCGCTCAGGGCAACACCAATGCCCAGAACCTGACCTACTTCATCACTGATGGTAAGCCGACTTACTATCTGGGCAGTGAAGGTAGCAACCCACTGATTGATGACTATCCGAACGATTCTCGTGATGTCTATCTCAATCAGCTGTTGCAGAACGGCTATGTGCCTGGTCAGGTTTATAAGAGCAGCGGATATACCATTATCGATGCTCAGGGTGCGGTTTATAAAGTTGATACAAAGGGGGATTCCTCCAAGATTGGCTACATGCGTCCTGATGGTCTGGGTGGTTACACCTATTCCACCTTGGCAGGTAACGGACAGGACTCCACGTCTACAACCATCAGTAATGCGGTGGCAGGTTTTGCCTTGCTGACCGGCATGGGTGTGAAGGTGGAGGCGATCGGCCTGGGATCCAACATCTCCTACAACGATCTCAAGTCCTATGACTCTGACGGTGTGATCATGACGGGCGTCAATGCCAACGATCTGGCCGGCGCCATTCTGGGGACCTCCATCAACAACAAGCCGGGCAGTGACCGGATTGATGGCGATGCCGGCGACGATATCCTGTTCGGCGATGCGGTTCACTTCGCCGGTATCAACGGGGAAGGCTACGCGGCCGTCAAGCAGTATGTAGCCGGTAAGTTGAGTGCAGGTTCGGTGACGGATGCCCAGGTCCATGACTACATCAGCAGTCATGCCAGCGAGTTCGATCAATCCTCCGCCAACGACAAGGGCGATGTGCTGATCGGCGGGGAAGGCAACGACATACTGTTCGGTCAGGGGGGTGATGACTTCCTGTTCGGTGGTGCCGGCAACGACATCCTGTTCGGCGGGAGTGGCAACGATACTCTGTATGGCGAGAGCGGCAACGATACCCTGTACGGCGGTAGCGGCAACGACACCCTGTATGGCGGTGCTGGCAACGACACCCTGAGCGGCGGTCTGGGCAATGACATTCTGGTCGGTGGCCTGGGCAACGATATCCTCAAGGGGGATGCCGGGGCTGACACCTTTACCTGGCTGCAGGGCGATACCACTGGCGGCACCATTGCCAAGGACTATGTGGTCGACTTCTCCAGAGCTGAAGGTGACAAGCTGGATCTGAGCGACCTGCTGGATCACGATGGTTCTCACAACCAGAACGATCTGAAGGGCTTGCTCTCTGTGTTCCAGGACAGCGAAGGGGTTCACTTGCAGGTCAAGGAGAACAGTTCGGCGTCCGTGACTCAGGAGATAGTGCTGATGAACCACACGTTCGACAGTCTCACCGGCAGTGCGGCGTCCACCTCTTCCCAGGTGATCGACTACATGCTGAGCAACAACATGCTGGATATCGACAAGTAATCCGGTTTGAAGTTAGTCAAAAGCGGCAGAGCAATCTGCCGCTTTTTTTATGTCTGGCCAACGGAAAGTGTATCCACTGGCGGTGATGGCCGGGGATTCGGCTGCGCATCGTAAAAGTCTGGCCCACACCCGGGGCCGAAAGGGCTGCGGGTCAGCCATTTGGCTGCTGACAAGTGTGGGGAGAGACCGGCTTTGAGCCGATTCTCGATTTTTTTCATCAAGTTCCGTCATCATCTGGCCGACATAGGATAAGAATACGGGTCGTGTTGGGATTCTGACCCTTCTATACTATGGCGAGACTCGGGCAACGGACGTAAGGGCTTTATATGGCGAGCATATTGGATTCAGTGGATCAACGTACCCAGCTGGTAGGGGAGAACCGTCTGGAGTTGTTGATGTTCCGTTTGGGATCCCGACAACTGTTTGCTATCAACGTCTTCAAGGTGAGGGAAGTGGTCAAGCTGCCCCATCTCAACAAAATGCCGGGGGCGCACCACAACATCAGCGGGGTGGCCAACATCCGTGGCACTTCTATCCCCGTGATCAACCTGCGCAGCGCCATTGGCATGCGCGCCATGCCCATCGACAGCGAGTCCAACCTCATCATCACCGAATACAACCGCACCATTCAGGGCTTTCTGGTGGGGCAGGTAGCCCACATCGTCAACATGACCTGGAAGGATATTTTGCCCCCCCCGCGCTCCGCCGGGCGGGCGAACTATCTGACGGCCATTACCCGGGTACCCGAAGATGGCGTCGACCAGATTGTCGAGATCATCGACGTGGAGAAGGTGCTGGCCGAGATCATTACTTACGACATCCGCATCTCGGAAGAGGTGCTGGACCTGGCCATATTGCCGCAGATGAATGGTCGCAAGGTGCTCATCGTCGATGACTCCAGTACGGCCCGCAATCTGGTGCGAGAAACCCTTGCCCAGCTTGGCCTGGAGGTAATCGAATGCCAGGATGGCCTGGAGGCGCTCAATCTGCTCAAAGGCTGGTGCGATGCGGGCAAGAAGGTGACCGACGAAATCTTGCTGATGATCACGGATGCCGAGATGCCGGAGATGGATGGCTATCGCCTGACCCACGAGATCCGCAGCGATGCCCGCATGTCGGATCTCTTCATTACGCTCAATACCTCCCTGAGCGGCAACTTCAACGAGGCCATGGTCAAGAAGGTGGGGTGTGACCGCTTTATCTCCAAATTCCAGCCGGACCTGCTGGTCGGGGTGGCACAGGAGCGGCTGCGCCAGATACTGGAACGCTGATGGTCATGGAAACAAAGATCCCGCTTCGGCGGGATCTTTGTTTTGGGCCGACAGGGCCCGATAGTGCGTATAGGGGGATACTGGGGGCATTATTGGGTCAAGAGGGGCTCGATAAAGCTGGCCACACGGTCGCGGATCAGCGGCTGGGCCGCCGCCGTGGGGTGGATGCCATCGTTCATCATGAGTTCAGGGCGCAACGCAATATCATCCATGAAGAAGGGCATCAGTGGCAGCGCATTGGCGGCGGCCAGCTCCGGAAAGATCTGCTCGAACTGGCGCAGGTAGCGGGCCCCGTAATTGCGGGGCAGCTGGATTTGGGTCAGCACTGTCTTGACCTGCAGCTCCTTGGTCAACGCCACCATCCTGGCCAGATTGTCACGGGTGATGGCGGGGGCGAACCCTCGCAAACCGTCGTTGCCTCCCAGCTCAATCAGTACCCAGTCCGGTTGATGCTCCTTGAGCAGAGCGGGCAGGCGGGCCAGGGCCCCTTGCGTTGTTTCACCACTGATGCTGGCATTGATAAGCTGATGCTCGCCCCCTTGCTGCTGCCATTTCTGGTTGAGCAGGGCAGGCCAGCTCTGCTCCGCCGGCATCTGATAACCTGCACTCAGGCTGTCACCCAATACCATCAGGGTTTGTGCCTGTACCGATGAAACCAGGCAACATAAGGCGAACAGGAAACGCGTCATGAATTCAACTCCCATTATTGTCGTCAAGGGCCTGGGCAAAACCGTTAGCCTGGGCCAGGAAAGCCTCACCATCCTTGAAGGGATCGACCTGCAAGTCAATACCGGCGAGACACTGGCGCTGGTCGGCGCCTCAGGCTCGGGCAAGTCTACCCTGCTGGGGTTGCTGGCTGGCCTGGATCTGCCGAGCGAGGGGGATATCGAGATCCTCGGGCAGTCGCTGGTGCAGCTGGACGAGGAGGGCCGTGCCCGCCTGCGTGCCGAGCAGGTCGGCTTTATCTTCCAGTCCTTCCTGCTGTTGCCTACCCTGAGTGCGCTTGAGAATGTGATGTTGCCAGCCGAATTGCGTGGCGAGACCCGCTGCGAGCCCAGAGCCCGCGAGCTGTTGGCGGCGGTGGGGCTCAGCGAACGTCTCCACCATCTGCCACCGCGCCTCTCTGGCGGTGAGCAGCAGCGGGTTGCCATAGCGCGCGCCTTCATGACCCGTCCCAGCCTGCTGCTGGCTGATGAACCGACCGGCAATCTCGACAGCAAGACCGGCGAGACAGTGATCGAACTCTTGTTCCAGCTCAATCGTGAATATGGCACCACCCTCGTGGTGGTCACCCATGATCACGACTTGGCCCAGCGTTGCCAGCGGCAACTGGTGATGGCGGCAGGACGACTGGAGGTCGAACAACATGAGGTGCAGCGTGCATAAGAGAATGCCTGGATATGACTGCAAGGTTGGCCGATTGAACGGGAGTGGTGACGCATGATGCAGTGGCGATTGGGATTGCGCCTGTTGCGGCGAGAAGGCTTCAACGGCGAGTTGCGCTGGTTCGTGCTGGCACTGGCGCTGAGTGTGGCCTGCGTGCTGAGCGTGGCTCTGGTGGCGGACAGACTGGATGCCGGACTCAAGGCATCGGGGCGCGACTTTATCGGTGCCGACCAGGCGCTGCGCTCGGCCACACCTGCGCCAGCTGACTGGCTCAAGCAGGCAGAAAAAGCGGGCCTCTCCGTGCAGACGACGGTCAGCTTCAACAGCATGCTGTTTCATGGCGATGCGCTGCAGCTGGCCTCCATCCGCGCCGTGCCGAGCGAGTTTCCCTTCTATGGCAAGCTGGAGCTGACTCCCCAGCGTGCACCGGCCCCGGGCGAGATCTGGCTCTCGGCCCGTGTGATGCAATTGCTGGAGGCAAAAATTGGAGATGAGCTGGAGGTGGGCAATACCCTCCTCAAGGTGGCAGGAGTGCTGGGTCAGGAGCCGGATCAGGGCTTCAGCCCCTTCCTGCTGGCGCCAAGGGCGCTGATCCACAGTGATGATATCGAGGCGACCGGCGCCCTGCTGCCGGGCAGCCGCCAGCAGTGGCGTTACCTGTTCAAAGGAGCGCGCGAGGACGTAGCCAGCTATGAGCGCTGGCTCAAACCCAAACTAAAAGCGGGACAGAAACTGATCAAGCCGGACGATCAGGGTTCCCAGGTGGGTCGCTCGCTGGCCAATGCCGAGCGCTTTTTCCGGCTCGCCTCCCTGGCAGGGGTGCTGCTGGGGGCGCTGGCCATGGGCATAGCGGTGCGCCACTTCGCCGAGCGGCAGACCAATATGGTGGCACTGCTCAAGACGCTGGGGGCGTCCCGCCGTACGCTCTGGCAACTGATGGGCTCACTGCTGCTGTCACTGACCCTGGTCGGTGCCCTGCTCGGTCTGGTGGCGGGCAGTGCCATGCAGTGGCTGACCCTGCATCTGCTGGGCAATCTGCTGCCGGCCGATCTGCCACCGCCGTCCTGGCGACCCTTTGCCCTCGGTCTGGCGGTCGCCTTCTTCATCACACTGCTGCTGGCCTTCGTGCCCTTCCTGCGCCTGCTGAAGGTACCGCCACTGCGGGTGCTGCGTCGTGAGCTGGAGGCTGGGATCCCGCCTTGGCTGGCGTTGCCGGTCGGTTTGCTGGGGCTGTTTGGTCTGGTGTGGGGCTTTACCTCGGATGCGACCCTGGCGTTGGGACTGATCGGTGGCATGGGCTTGCTGATGGGGCTGCTGGCGCTGATCGCTTCCCTGCTGCTGCGGCTTGGTCGTCGGGTCAAGGGGCCCCATGCGCTGCGCCTTGCCATCAATCACCTCTCCCGCGAGCGTGGCAGCGGCCTGTTCCAGCTGGCTGGCTTTGCGCTGGCGCTCATGCTGTTTGGCCTGCTGTGGGCGGCACGGGTTGACCTGCTCGACGAGTTTTCCGCCCGCTTGCCGGTGGATGCGCCCAACCGCTTCCTGGTCAACGTGGCCGATCACGAGCGGGAAGGGATCCTCACCGAGTTGCGCCAGGCGGGTGCCCTGACCTCGGATTTCTATCCCATGGTTCGGGGCCGGCTGGTCAGCATCGCCAGCGAGGCGGTGCGAGACAACGACGAGGATGGGCGGGAAGGGGTGAACCGTGAACTCAACTTCACCACCACGGCCAGCCTGCCGCCAGACAATCGTCTGACCGATGGACGCTGGCTGGATGGGCCCGGCCAGGTGTCGGTGGACCAGGACCTGGCCAAGCGACTCGACATAGCGCTCGGCGATACTCTGGGCTTCACCATAGAGGGGCGCAGCTTCAAGGCGCAGGTCACCAGTTTGCGGGCCATCAAGTGGGACAACATGCGGCCCAATTTCTACATGATCTTCTCCCCTGACATGCTGGCCTCTTTCTCCCAGACCTGGCTTGGCAGCTATCGCCTGCCGGAGCAGGGCCGAGCGGCAGAGGTGGAGATCATCCGTCGTCATCCCACCGTGAGTCTCATCGATGTAGACGATCTGATAGTGCGGCTGACGGCTGTGTCTGATCAGGTGAGCCGGGCACTCGGTCTGATGCTGGGTCTGGTGACGGTGGCTGCCCTGCTGGTGTTGCTGACCCAGACCCAGGCCAGCATGGCCCACCGCCGTCGCGAGCTGTTGCTGATGCGCACCCTGGGGGCCAGCAGCGACCTGCTCAAGAAGATGCTGCGCTGGGAGCTTGTTGCCAGTGGCCTGCTGGCGGGGCTGTGCGCCGCCATGGTGGTCGAGCTATGTTCCTTCGGTCTGCAATGGTGGTGGTTTGAGGGGCAGTGGCAGTTCCACTGGGCCATCTGGGGCGGCTTGCCCTTGCTGGGCGCCCTGCTGGTGACGCTGGCGGGGCAGGGAATGCAGCGTCAATTGCTGGCGGGCACCCTGAGCGATCGTCTGCGCGGGCTCGGTCAGGGGCTGCTCTAGTCTCTTGCTCTTTGCGCAAATGCAACAAGCCCGGCCACATGGCCGGGCTTGTTATTTTCGGCAATCATCTTGCCGGAACAGGTTCAGCGTGGCCGGTGCAGCAGGTTGGTGAGGGCCTGGGGCAGTTCGGGAAAGGTGAAGTGAAAACCGGCTTCTAGCAGGCGGGCCGGCAGCACTTTCTGGCCGGTGAGCAGCAGGTCGGCCGCCTCTCCCATCAGCAGTCGCAACGCCAGTGCGGGGACGAAGAAAAGATGCGGTCGGTGCAGAGTAGTTGCAAGGGTTTGGCTGAACTCGCGATTGCTGACGGGGTGGGGGGCCGTACCGTTGAAGATGCCGTCATACTCGTCGTGCTCCAGCAGGAACAGCATGGCGCGCACCAGATCCTGAATGTGGATCCAGCTCATGATCTGCTGGCCTGATCCCATGGGGCCGCCGAGGCCGAGCTGATAGGGGGGCAGCATCTTGGGCAGGGCGCCACCATCTGCGCCGAGCACCAGGCCGATACGCACTATGCAGACCCGGGTGTGGGCGCTGCGAGCCTCTTGCGCCAGGGTTTCCCATTGCTGACAGAGTTGATGGGTAAATTCGTCGTGGGGAGTCTTGCACTCTTCATCCAGCGGCGTCTCCCCCTGCCGCCCATACCAGCCGATGGCGGAGGCATTGATCAACACCTTGGGCGGCGTGCTGGAGAGCTTGATGAGGTCGACCAGCTGTTCGGTCAGCAGCCAGCGGCTGTCACACAGCAGCTGTTTGCGTTGCTCGCTCCAGCGCCCGGCGGCGATGGGCTCCCCCGCCAGATTGATAACAGCATCCACGTCGTTGAGGTCGTCGAGCCGATCCAGATTGTCGAGCAGCTTGATGTCATGGCCGAGCAGGTCGTAGGCGCGGCTCCCCTGACGGGTCAACACCACTACCTCGTGCTGTACCTTGAGATGTGCCACCAGGCGGCGGCCGATAAAGCCGGTTCCTCCCGTGATCAATATTTTCATATCCATACTCCCTGACTCTGTTGGCTCTACTCTAGTGGGCCAGCACAACATGAACAAGCAACTGTTTTTGCAAAGATTATAATCGTCACACCCGCTCTGGTTGCCGAGGCATCAGCTGGCTCGATATGAGCCAGGGCCAGATTGGGGGGATTGGGTATGCTCCGGCCCGGATGCCTTGCTCTATGTGGCTGCGAGCCCTGTTTTGATGGCGTATGGTGTCAATCAGGCCAAACCTGATTGCAGCCAATCGTATCAGAAGGACTTGCTAGGTGAGCGGAGACCAGTAGACTTGCCCGCTTTTTTGTCGTTGCCGTGAGGATGATTATGCCTTTTCGTCGTTTGAGGTTGCGCCAGTTCTATACGAGGCTGGGAGTGTCCCTGCTGGCAGGCTTGCTGTCTGTGTTGCTGGGGGGGTTGATCATCTCATGGCAGACGTTTTCGGGGGTGAAGCAGGATGCCGAGGAGCGTCTCTTGCATGCACGACACATGTTTGACCGTACCCTGGACAATGCCCAGCAGGCGGCGTCCATGGTGCGAAGCAGCATGGATCGGCCTTGCGACGAAGTGGTACAGGGGCTGCGGGATCAGGTGGCGACCGTGCCGGACATACGTACCGTCAACCTGGCCAGGGGGGAGCATATTTACTGCACCTCCCTCTACGGTTCCTACAGCGGTCTCTTCTCCCTGGCCGATTACGCAGAGGGTCAGCTCGACTTGCTGAGAGGCAACCCTGTGACGCCGGATCGCCCCCTTGTCGTCTATCGGCAGGCAGTGGGGGATAACAGCGTGCTGGTCGGGGTAGACGGCTACTATCTGCACAACATTCTCGACATGCTGAGCCGCAACTCGCCGCTGGCGCTGGTCATCGGCAGCCGGACTATGCAGGCCAACGGCCAGGTCAGCGAGGAGGTACCATCCCGTACGGGCGGCTATCTGGAACAGGTGTCCTCGAAGTATCCATTCAGGGTGGTCACCGATCTGTCCCACAATGAGTACGGCAGCCATGTCTGGAGTTACTCCAGGGCCAGCCTCATCATCTATCCCTTGCTGGGCATACTGGTGGGGGTTTGCGTGTTCTGGCTGACCGGCCGCTCTACTTCTCCTTCACAAGAATTGCGGCGGGCGCTGGCCCAGCGGGAATTCATACCCTATCTGCAACCCGTGGTGACGGGGGACGATGGACACTGGTGTGGCTGCGAGGTGCTGATGCGCTGGCAGCATCCCCGTCAGGGCATGATATCGCCGGATCGCTTCATTCCGCTGGCGGAAGACAGCGGCCTCATAGTCCCCATGACCCGTCTGCTGATGGCACAGGTGCGGGATCAGTTTGCCGGCAAGGCCCATACCCTGCCGAGGGGATTTCACTTTGGCTTCAACATCTGTGCCAGCCACTGCAAGGATCTGAGCCTGGTGGAGGATTGTCGCGACTTCATCGATGGGTTCAAGGCCAACCCCATCAAGCTGGTGCTGGAGCTGACCGAGCGGGAGCTGATAGTGGCGGATGAGGTGACCGACCGCTTGTTCGCCGAGTTGCACCAGCTCGGGGTCTTCATCGCCATCGACGATTTTGGTACCGGCCACTCCAGCCTGACCTACTTGCAGCAGTTCCAGGTGGATTTTCTCAAGATTGACCAGAGCTTCGTCGGCATGATCGGCTCGGATGCGCTCTCCAGTCATATCGTCGAGAACGTCATCGATCTGGCGACCCGGCTCGGCCTGATGCTGGTTGCCGAAGGGGTGGAAAACGAGGTTCAGGCCGCCTATCTGAGGGCGCGTCAGGTGACCTTCCTGCAGGGCTATTTCTATGGCAGGCCCATGCCGATGAAGGAGTTCGCCAAGCAGCTGGCAGCCTGACAGGCCCGGTTTCTCCTGCGTGAGAAATAAAAAAACCAGCGATCTGGACAGATCGCTGGTTTTTCTTTATTCAGGCGGCAGCGCTGTCAGAGCATGCGGGCCAGGGCACGGGTCAAGCGTTTGACCCCTTCCTCTATGGTGGCTTCATCCACGCAGGAGAAGCTCAGCCGCAAGGTGTTCTTGATCTCGGGGCGCACATAGAAGGGGGCACCGGGTACGAAGGCGACCTTCTCCTTGATGGCTTCCTCGAACAGTGCCATGGCACTGACACTGGCAGGCAGGGTCAGCCAGAGGAACATACCCCCTTCCGGTCTGGTGTAGCTCACGCCGGGCGGGCAGTGACGAGCCAGTGCGGCCTCCATGGCGGCGCGCTGGCGGCCATAGACCTCCTTGATCTTCTCCAGATGGGCATCCAGCGAGTTGTCGATCAGGAAGCGGTGCAGCACCTGCTGGCTGAAGGCGTTGCTGTGCAGGTCGGTGGCCTGCTTGGCGATGGTGACCTTCTGGCGCAGCCAGTCCGGCACCAGCATCCAGCCCAGACGGAAGGCGGGCACCACAGTCTTGGAGAAGGAGCCGAGCAGCACAGTATTGTTCGGAGCCAGCTTGGCGATGGGGGGCAGGTGCTCCCCTTCGAAGCGCAGCTCGCCATAGGGGTCGTCTTCCACCATCAGCAGCTCGTGGCTAACCAGTCGCTCGGCCAGTGCTTCACGGTTGGCGCGGCTGTAGGAGACACCGCTCGGGTTCTGGAAGTTAGGCACGCCGTAGAGCAGTTTTGCGTTGGAGCCGCTGGCCAGCAGCGCATCCAGCGCCACCAGGTCCAGACCCTCTTCCCCCAGCGTAATGGGCTGGAATGCCGGTTGATAGACGGAGAAAGCCTGAATGGCGCCAAGGTAGCCCGGCTCTTCAATGATGAGATCCTGCCCCTCGTCGATCAGCACCTTGCCCAGTAGATCCAGCGCCTGCTGGGAGCCGCTGGTGATGAGGATATTGTCCGGGTTGACGCTCATGCCATGGCGCGCCAGATAGCGATCTGCAATGTACTGGCGCAGCGGGGCGAAGCCCTCGGTGGCGGCATATTGCAGGGCGGCGGCGCCTTGCTCGCGCAGCACGTCCTGGCAGGCCTGATCGATGGCCTTGACCGGAAACAGGTGCGGATTGGGCAGGCCACCGGCAAAGGAGATGATCTCGGGATTGGCCGCGACCTTGAGGATCTCGCGGATAAATGAAGGCTCTACCTTCTCGAAGCGCTGGGCAAAAAACGGTTGCATAGGATTCTCTCTGGCATGGTGAGCGGTCGCTCCATTCGACCGCCAAGTTATCCGTTTGTATCAGATTTAAAAAATGAGGCAATGGCTGCAACAAAAATCGATAAAAAAGGGCAGGTTTGGCACCTGCCCGAATATTATCGGCCGGGGGCAGCCGTTGAGCGTAAAAAGCCCTGAATTGGTCCCTGGCCAACGCGCGTCATTGACGGCTTGTTGGCGTTACAGACCAGGTTCCTTGAGGAAGCGGATCATCAGATCCGTGTTGGCACTGAGCTGCTGCTCCACCCGGCCCGGGAACAGCTCGGCCATCTTGTCGAGACGGTCGTACTGGGTATGCCAGATCTTGCCCCACTGGGTCTCGCTGTCCCGGTCGCAGGCGCTCTTGGTGGCATCGTCGTAGCAGTCCCACAGCGCCGGATTGGTGGTCTGGGAGTAGCCGTCATAGCCATCTGCCCCGTTGATGGTGAAGTTGGTGGCCTCCACGTAGGCGATGGGCACCCCCAGGCAGGCGAAGGGGGCGTGATCCGACCAGCTGCCTGTCTCCCCTTCCGGATAGCCGGCGTAGCTGGGGTGGATGGCGAACGGGGTGTCAGTCTGTTTGGAGATGGCCAGCAGACGGTCACGGACCTTGGGATCGAAGCTGTAGCGGCTTGGCTCGGCACAGTTGTATTCGGCCACATCCGAGTGAGCAGAGTGAACATAGACGATGTCGCCGCCGGCTATGGTGTCGTAGTTCACCATGGCCACCAATTGGGCGATGGCGGCGCTGTCGAGGCTGGCGACATAGGCTTTGGAGCCGTTGAGGCCGTTCTCTTCCGCGCCGAAGAAGGCGAAGCGTACCGTGTAGGGCAGGGTCTGCCCCTTGAGCGCCTCGGCGACCGCCAGCAGCGCCGCGACACCGGCGCCGTTGTCGGTGGCGCCTTCAGAGCCATGCTTGTCACCCGTGCTGTCGTAGTGGGCGCCGATCAGGATCACCTTGTCGCTCTGGCCCTTCAGCTCGGCGACAAGATTCTGGGAGGCCTTGCTGGCCCCACTCTTGGTGTAGGTGAACGGCTGCTTCTGCACATCGTAACCCCAGCCTGTCAGATGATCCTGGATCCAGGCTGCGGCGCGGGTCTCGGCCTCCGTGCCTGTGGGTCTGGCCCCTATCCCCTCGGCGCTCGAGCTCAGTTGCACCAGATACTCATAGGCTTGCTCGGCGGCGCTGGGCGCCTGTGAATCATTGCTGGAGGTGTTGCACCCGGCCAGCAGGGCTGCGATGGCAAACGCCAATGCTGTGTGTTTCATACTGCAATCCTTTGTTGTGTATGGTTTTATTTTCGCAGGCAAGCATGCGCCCGACCCCACGCAGATTCTGTGAAGGGGGTGGCATTTGTCAATCGTGGTGGCGGAATTGGTCAGTGACGGGGGATTTGTTTCGCGAAACACTTGCGCCTTGGGCCTATCTTGGGATAATTCGCTACCCTGTTTCGCGGATTGATGAAATAACGCGCCATTCATCCATGTGATCCGTGACCCTGGGCAATGAAATAACGAGTAATCCATTCATGTCGTCTGTGACCCAGACCGATGCAATAACGAGCAATTTGATTATGTCTGTGACCCAAGATGTATTTAACGAAGACGGCAAGTTCATGCGCAAAATCCGCAGCTTTGTCCGTCGCGAAGGCCGCCTGACCAAAGGGCAGGAGAAGGCCCTGGAAGAACTCTGGCCGGTCATGGGTATCGATTTCGCGCCAGCACCGCTCGATCTGGTCGCCCTGTTTGGCCGCGAGGCTCCTGTGGTGCTGGAAATCGGCTTTGGCATGGGCGCCTCCCTGGTGGAGATGGCCAAGAATGTCCCCGAGAAAAACTTCATCGGCATAGAGGTACACTCACCGGGTGTGGGAGCCTGCCTCGGCACCGCCCAGGAAGCGGGCGTCACCAATCTCAAGGTCATCTGCCACGATGCAGTAGAAGTGCTGGAGCACATGATCCCGAATGGTTCGCTGGCCTGCCTGCAACTCTTCTTCCCGGATCCCTGGCACAAGAGCCGTCACCACAAGCGCCGCATCGTGCAGCCGGCATTTGCCCAGGATATCCGCCAGAAGCTGGCCATAGGTGGCGTGTTCCACATGGCCACCGACTGGGAAAACTATGCCGAACACATGCTGGAAGTGATGAGCGTCGCCGAGGGTTACGAGAACACCTCCACCACCGGCAACTGGGTGCCTCGTCCCGACTGGCGTCCGCTGACCAAATTCGAACAACGGGGCCATCGTCTGGGCCACGGGGTTTGGGATCTGATTTTCAAACGCGTTAACTAATTTAACGAGTCAACTAACCTAAGGAGCTATCATGGCCAATCGTAGCCGCCGTCTGCGTAAGAAACTGCGAGTCGACGAATTCCAGGAAATGGGATTCGACATCAGTTTCAATTTCCCGGTCGGCACTGCCGAAGAGACCATCGATGCGGTAGTCGATGCGATGATCGATGAGGTTGTTGAACCCCGTAGACTGGCGTTCGCCGGTTCAGGCCACCTGGCCTGGGAAGGGATGATCTGCACTCAGCAACTGGGCAAATGTACCGAAGAAGACCGCGCCGTTCTCAAATCCTGGCTGGAAGGCAAGGGGATGGAAGCCGTGGTGGTCACCGAACTGTTTGACCTCTGGTACGGTGAACCGGCCTGATAACCGCTTGCCTGTTGTGGGCGACCTGTTACGGGTACCCTGTGTCGGGTACATAGACAAATCCCGCCATTGGCGGGATTTTTGTCAGTGGGGATGGGATCTCCACAGTCCCTAGTTATGGAATCGCTTATGGTGTTGTCATCCGAATTACTGGCCAGCATTCTGGCCGAGGTGCGCCCGCTGCTCGGGCAGGGGAAGGTGGCCGACTATATTCCGGCCCTGGCCCAGGTGCCGGCCGATCGGCTCGGCATGGCGGTCTGTACCGTGGAGGGGGAGCTGTTCACCGCCGGTGACGCCTTCGAGCCCTTCTCCATCCAGAGTATCTCCAAGGCCCTGAGCCTGACGCTGGCGCTCACCCTCTATCAGGAGGAGGAGATTTGGGCCCGGGTGGGCAAGGAGCCCTCCGGCCAGCCGTTCAACTCGCTGGTGCAGCTGGAGTTCGAGCAGGGCATACCTCGCAACCCCTTTATCAACGCCGGTGCCCTGGTGGTGAGCGATCTGCTTGAGACCCGGCTCACGGCCCCGCGCCAACGTACTCTGGAGCTGGTGCGGCGCCTCAGTGGCAACCCGGCCATCATTGCGGATCAGGTAGTGGCCCGCTCCGAATATCAGCACTCCGCCCGCAACGCCGCCATCGCCTATCTGATGAAGGCTTATGGCAACTTCGAAAACGAAGTGGACAAGGTGCTGCAAAGCTACTTCAATGCCTGCGCCATCCGCATGAGCTGTGTCGATCTGGCGCGGGCATTCATCTATCTGGCCAACCGCGGCGTGCCGCTGGGGGCCGGTGAGCCGCTGCTGCCGGCCCGCACCACCAAGCAGGTCAATGCCCTGCTCGCCACCTGTGGTCTCTATGACGAGGCCGGTGATTTTGCCTATCGGGTCGGTATGCCGGGCAAATCCGGTGTCGGAGGGGGTATCATGGCGCTGATCCCAGGTGAGCTCTGTGTGTGTGTCTGGTCGCCCGAGCTCAACAAGGCTGGCAACTCGCTGGCGGGCACGGCGGCACTGGAGCTGCTGGCCGAGCGTCTGGGCCGCTCCATTTTTTAACCTTGTTTACCATGAATCGAGAAAACATCATGAAAGCATATATTGGTCTGTTGCGGACCGGTCTGACGGCCCTGTTGCTCTGGTGCGCGCTGCCCGCCTTTGCAGCCGAACTGCCACCCCTCTCGCTGGCGGATGCCAAGGCCAAACAGGCCGTTATTCTGGATACCCGTGCCAGCCACTTCTATCAGGGCTGGCCCATGGAAGGGGAGAAGCAGGGTGGCCACGTTGCTGGCGCCGAAAATCTCTCGGCCGACTGGAAATACAGCGATGACGAATGGCCCAAGGCGCTGGAGATCAAGGGCTTGAAAGCCGACCGTCCGGTGGCGCTCTATGGCGAGCCGCGGGAAGTGGCCGAGGTGGCCCGTCTGCTGCGCAAGCAGGGCATCAAGCAGCTGTTCGAGCTGCAAGCGTGGAAAGCCGCGCCGCGCGAGTATCTGGCGCGCTGGCAGCAGCTGGTCTATCCGCGCTGGCTGGCGGACCTGCAGGAAGGCAAACCCGTGGTTGCCGCCCCCAAAGGGGAGTGGAAGCTGTTCGAAGTGGATTGGGGTTCACCCAAGGCCTATCTCATCAGTCACATACCCGGGGCTGGCTATATCGATACCAACCGCCTGGAAGAGGAGCCGTTGTGGAACAAGGTCTCTGACGAGGCGCTCAAGGCGCTGCTGCTGGAAAATGGCATCCGTCACGACACCACCGTTATCCTCTATGGTCGCAACACAATGGCGGCAGCCCGCGCGGCGCACCTGATGATGTATGCCGGTGTGGCCGATGTGCGCCTGCTGGATGGCGGGCTCGATGCTTGGTTCGTGCAGCACCTGCGCACCGAAACCGGCCTGCCCAACAAGTTCGAGCCGGTGAAAGAGTTTGGCGTGGCCATTCCGGCCCACCCCGAGTACTACACCACACTCGATCAGGCCAAGGCGTTGCTCAAGCAGCCCGACAGTGCCCTGGTCAGCGTGCGCACCTGGGACGAGTTTGTCGGCAATACCTCAGGTTACAGCTACATCAAGCCGAAAGGCGACATTCCGGGAGCCAAGTGGGGTCGTGGTGGCGTGGATGCTAACAGCATGAGCGACTTCCACAACCCGGACGGCACCATGAAACCGGCCCGCGAGATCCTCACCATGTGGGATGAGTGGAATATCGAGCCGACCCAGCAGGCCGCCTTCTACTGCGGTACCGGCTGGCGCGCCTCCGAAGCCTTCTTCTACGCCTGGTTGATGGACTGGAAGCGGATCAGCGTCTATGACGGTGGCTGGTACGAGTGGAGTGCAGACCCTGCTAACCCCACAGTGACCGGTGAGCGTCAGCCCGCCAAGTCATGAACAGGCAGTAACAAGAGGCCGGACAGATGTCCGGCCTTGTTCATATGCGCTGTTGGCATCACGTTCAACGCCGACGCCAAGTCACTGATTTTTGATGCAGATCCCGTTCTGTCAATCCACTCTGTGGGGGCGGTGAGGTTGCGCTAGGCTTCAGTCAGCGTCCTCGTGGTGAGGATGAAGAGGGGATACAAGCAGCGATGAAACAACTGATGATGATCCTGGTATGTGCACTGGGGCTGGCGGCGTGCAGTTCCCAATACATCATGAGCACCAAGGATGGGAAGATGATCACCACCGACAGCAAGCCCAAGCTGGATGAGAGCACCGGCATGTACCGTTACTACGATCACGAAGGGCGGGAGGTGATGATCAAGCAGGACGACGTCACCCAGATACTGGAACGCTAGTCGGCATACTCGATAACAAGGGCTGCCTGCGGGCAGCCCTTGTTGTTTCTCGTGTCAGTTGATCTGGGCCACCTGGCGGTTGACCTGACCGACAAACAGCTGATGGAAGCGGGAGTGGGAGTTGGCCAGCAGGCTGACCGGCGAGCCCTGTTCCACCACGGTTCCCGCTTCCATCACCACCACCTTGTCCACCGACAGCAGCGGCTCCAGATGGTGGGCGATCACCAGATAACTGGCCTCCGGCCGATAGCGATAGAGCAGCTCCGCCATCTTGCGCATGCCGCCGTGATCGAGATCCGAGGTGGCCTCGTCCAGTACGATGAGCGGGCGACGTGACAGCAGTATGCGGGCGATCACCAGCAGCTGGGTCTCGCCGGCCGAGAGTTGCAGCTTGTCGAGGTCCTCGTCCAGCCTGCCAGCGCAGCGTTCTGCCAGACCGACCCGTGCCAGTGCCAGCTCCAGCGCCTCGTCATCCTGCTCGGTGAGCGGCGCCAGGTTGGCGCGCAAGGATCCGAAGAAGGTGAGGGGCGTCTGGGAGACGGTGTCGTAGAGATCCCGTACCGCCTCCGGTGCAAGACGGGACAGCGGCTGATCGCCGTAGTAAATCTCTCCCTGTGAGGCCGGATACATGGCTTGCAGCACACCGAGCAGCGAGCTCTTGCCCGCACCGGTACGACCGCAGACCCCCACCTTCTCGCCGGGGGCCAGCTCGAAGTTCACCTTGTGCAGGGCCCACTGGCTCGCCTCCGGATAGCGCAATCCCAGGTTGTCGAAGCGCACCCCGGGATGGGGCGTCACCAGCGCTTCCCCATGCTGGCGCTCACTCTCGATTTCACTGTATTCGCGCACCCGCTCCACCGCATTCATCACCTGCTCTACTTCGGCGAAGGTGCGAATGAGGGAGTTGAGCATGGCCGAGGCGGTAAAGGCGTAGGTGATGGCGACGGCCCCCAGCAGCGAGCTGTTGCCAAAGGCCACCATCAGCGCCACGGCGCCTACCAGCACGGCGGAGAGCAGGGTCTGGTGCATGCCGAGCCAGCGGTTGATGGAGGTGGTGGTGTACCAGCTGCGCAGGTTGTTGTCATAGTGCAGCAGCACCTGATCCAGCGCGAAGCGCTCGGCTCCGGCCAGACGCAGGGCGGGGGCTCCGCGAATGGTCTCGCTGATGCTGATGTAGAGCGGCGAGCGCAGCACGGATGCCTGCCGCCGCAGCTTGAGCTGCACCGCCCGGTAGCGCCGTTGCAGCACATAGAGCGCCCAGCCCACCAGGGGGGCGATGAGCAGCAGCAGCGGCATGTTGACGCCTATCACCACCACCTGCAGCAGCACTGAGATGAGCATGCCGAACAGCCCCATCAGCATGGACAGCAGTATCTCTTGCGCCTCCCCGAGATCCCGGTCGAAGCGGTTGAGGATGCGCCCCTGCGGCACCTTGTCGAAGAAGGCCATGGGGGCGCGGCTGATGCGGCTCAGCATGCCGTCGAACAGGGTCCATGCCAGCTTGAGCCCCAGCTTGTAGTTGATGACCCGCACCACCATGATGCAGACCAGTGATCCTGCCCCCAGCAGCACATAGATGCCGAGCAGTGAACTCACCTCTGTGAGGCCGGCCTTGCCGCCGAGCCAGAGATCCGAGGCGATGCGCAGCCCCTCCTGCCCCAGGGTGAGCAGCAGGGCGATCAGGATGGCGCCCGGGGCGGCGAGACGCTGCCACATGAAACCAAACAGCCCCCAGTCCACCTTGCCTTCCACCACCTTCTCTTCGCTGAACTGCTCCGCCTCCTGCGGTGCCACCATGGGGGCGGGAAGCGGGTGCTGGATGAGATCCGCCAGCTGGCGGGCATCGAGCTCAACCAGTCGGCCCTGCTCGATGCGGATCACCCGATCGCAGTGGGCCAGCACGTCCGGATCATGGCTCACCAGCAGCCGGGTCGGGCCCGGCTTGAAGGCGAGCCCTTGCTCGAGCACCTGGGCCGAGACGATGGGGTCCAGTGCCGAGAGAGGGTTGTCCAGCAGCAGAATATCGGCCTGGGCATAGAGGGCGCGGGCCAGAGCGACTCGCTGCTGCTGACCGCCGGAGAGGCGGGTACCCAGCTCGCCCACCAGGGTCTGATCGCCATGGCTGAGCAGGCCGAGGTCGGCGCCGAGGGCGCAGGCTCCCAGCACCCAGCGATAGCGTTCACCGTGCCAGGGCTGACCGAACAAGATGTTGTTGCGAATGGTGTCGTTCATCAACCAGGGCTTGTGGCCCAGGTGGGCGACCCGGCCGTGACGGCGGATCTCCCCTTCGAAGCTGTCATCGAAGCCGGCGATGAGGTGCAGCAGGCAGCTCTTGCCGGCCCCGGTGGGGCCCGTGATCCCCACCAGCTCCCCCGGCTGTATGATGAGGCTGGCCCCTTGCAGTACCGATTTTTGCTGGTGCAGGGCAGTGACCGCATCGACCCGCAGGCTGCCGACGGGCAGGCTGGCATCGGTGAGATCCCTGTGCTGCTCCGGGCTGTTGAGGAACTCGCACAGCCGGTTGAAGCCGGTGTTGAAGTTGATCAGGGTGCGGATGAGATAGGGCAGCCGCATCATGGGGATCCGCAGCACGGCGAACAGGGCTATGGTGGTGAACACCTGGGGCAGGGTCAGGCTCTGGCCCGATACCAGATAGGTGGTGAAGGTGGCCAGGGTCACCAGCAGCGGCGTGCTCAGCATCAGGCTGTCGTTGATGGCATCGAGCTTGAGCACCCGACCGAGCACCCCCAGCTCCTGCTGGCGTTTGGCGTTGGCCGCCCGGGTGAAGAAGGCGCCTAGCCCGTTCTGGCGCACCAGCCGCAGCTTCTTGATGTATTCCGCCAGTATGCCGTTGCGCTCGTCCTGCTGGCGCTTGAGCTGTTGCTCCTGCTGGTTCATCCGCCGCACCACCCGGGTGGAGATGAGCAGCAGCAGGGTGAGCACCGCAAAACCCACCAGGCCTGCGCTGCCCACTTGCCACACCAGCAGGGCTATGGTGCCCAGCAGTTGCAGTGCCATGGTGAGCGGCATGGCGGGGTCGGCCAGGATCCAGGTAATGTCCCACACATCCCGGTTGATGAGGTTCTGCACCCGACCGCCGGCCCTGTCGTCGAAGCTCTTGCCCCCCAGCTTCATCACCTTGGCCAGCAGGGCTTCGGCCAGCAGGCGGCGAATGGGGACGTGCATCTTGAGCGCCAGCTGCAACGAGTGCTCCGCCAGCATGCCGGCGGCGAGCACAGAGGCAAACAGGGCGAAAGCCAGCAGCAGTTTTTGCTCCGTGGGGGCGCCCGCACCGAGCTGGGTCATGCTGTGGTTGAGCAGCCAGGGGCTGGCCAGGGTCGCCAGCATGCCGAGCAGCTGCAACAGGGTGAGCAGGCCAATCCGCCCCTTGTAATGGCGCCAGATAAAGGCGGTGATGGGCCAGGGGCGTACCGGCTGGGTGGCGGTGAGCTGAAGGAAGGCATCGGCCCTGCCATCCCGTCTGTCTTCCGGCAGCAGGGGATAGAGATCGTCGAGGCCGACCTGGGGTTCGGTCAGCCCCTTGCGTTGCAGCGGGCCCGTCCAGTGATAGAAGAGGCGGCTCAGCCAGCCGGCCGAGATTTCCGGGTGATCCAATGGGTGTCCTTATTATTGTGCTGCTTCCAAAGGGTGGGGCGACTCATGGGTCGCCCTCGATATTATGTGTATCGCGACGGGCTCGTCGCCCGGCCGGGATCAGCGATCCCGGTTCAGCCGGATGAGGCGGTCCAGGATCAGCTCGCCATCGACTCGCAAGCCGTTGTGTTCATATTCATTGGTGATCCAGGCCCGGCTGTTGCCGAGGCCCTTGAGGGTCTCGCGGCTGTAGTCGAACTCCACATACATGTCTTCGGCATAGACGGCGCAGGCAACGGGCACAGTGTTGCGGGCCAGCTGCGCCGGGTCGTAGAGCGGCCCCCAATCGGCCTTTTTGGCCAGCAGGTGGGCCGCGTTCTTGAGTGGTATCAGCTCGCGGAACTGCTCGAACATCCAGGGGAAGATCATCTCGCCGGTGAAGGCGAAATCCTTGCCGGGTGCCCAGGCCAGGGCCGGATATTCGGCTCTGACCCGCTCGGCCGCCCAGTTGCTGGCGGCCCCTTCGGCGTAGATGGACTCATGCAGTATGGCGAACACAGGGTTGGTGTTGAACGGCTGCATGGCTTGCAGCTGATAGAGGAAGGCGGGGTTGAGCCGCTCGCCGATGAAGGCATCTTCCAGCAGGTAGTAGAGCTCCTCGAAGGCACCGCTGGCGCCGAGATCCAGCCCCTGCTGCTGCAACTGCTCCACCGTCAGGCGCTGGCCGTTGGGCAGGCGCACCTCGTGGCTGTGCAGGTGGTTTGCCAGCCGGTTGGCGATGCCCTGGGCATGGGGGAAACGGGCGAAGAAGGCACGGTTCTTGTCCGCCACCCGCTGATAGGTGGCGCGATAGACCTCATCTGCACTGCGGCCTATGGGGGCCACGCCGCCGGTGAGGTAGACCTCGTGCAGGCTGTCCGGGAACAGGGAGAGATAGGTGAGGCTGCAAAAGCCTCCAAAGCTCTGGCCAAGCAGGCTCCAGGGGCGAGCAGGACTCAGTATGGCGCGAACATATTCCGCATCGCGCACTATGCTGTCGGCGCGAAACAGGCTGAGGTAGTCGGCCTGCTCCTGGGCGCTGCGCTGGGCCAGCGCATTGGCACTGATGGGGGTTGAATGGCCGGTGCCGCGCTGATCGAGCAGCAATACCCGAAACTCCTGCAGGGCCCGCTTGAGCCAGCCGCTATTGGCGGTCGGACGCGGGGCACCAAAGCCGGGCCCCCCTTGCAGGAACAGCAGCCAGGGCAGCTCCTCGTGCAGCTTGTCCTGGCGGCAGAGGGTGCGACCAAACAGGATGAGCGTCTCCTCATCGTCCGGCTGCTGGTGATCAAGGGGCACGGTGAAGAAGTGTGGCTCGCAATGGATGCCGTCCAGCACGTAACGCAAGGGGCTGCTCATCTGACGTTCTCCCTGAACGAGGTGATTTTTTGGTGGGAGCCATATCATAACCATGGCCCCCGGCCCGGTCACGCCGGTTTTTGAAAGGGGTGGCAAGATGGGTAATTCCCCTCCTTTTACTCGCGATCCTGTGCCCGCAGTCAGCCCCTCGTGTTCTGGCTCATGAAATCCTCATCCTCTATGTCTATCGCTGTCTATTGCTCCCCTTCTATCAAGGTGACATCCGGTGTGGCATCGACAAAAAGCCACCGCCACACCCTGTTTTTGTGGCCTCCAGATGACCGTTTTCATGGCTGGGGGTGGGCAACTGACTGAAATGAATTTGGTTTTTCTGCTCTGCATAGTAACCTTTTAGAAATAAATTGATTTGATATATAAATCAAATTCACGCCTTTCGTTGTTATCTATCTGTTTGTTTTTTAATGTTGTTTTTGTTTGTTCCTGCATTTTGTTTTTTTATTCACTCTTTTTTACGTGGTTGATCCTTTCTGCTCTAATCTTTATGGTTGTTGCTGGTTGAACAATCAATTAACAAAAAATGCCCATAGTCGGAGTCTTTGAAGTACGTCATCAGGAACCGGTCCAGGCCACCATCTCTTCGGTGGACGAGTTCGGTTTGCAACACACCACCATCCATCACATCTGTGTCAAAGCTGGCTTGTTTTCTGGCCTCAGGCCAGCCACGAACCGTGCCCGTCTGCAGTACAACACATCCCCATGAGCGATGGCTTCTGGCTACGCCGTGCCTTGAACCCGACTTCAGCCGCGCCGAGCGGCTTTGCAAACTGTTTATCCAGCAACGACTGACCCCAGCGGAGTGAATTCATGTCTTTGAAGCGTTATCAGAATTTTGTCGACGGCCGTTATCTGGCCAATGCCTCGGGCGAGTACTTCGAGGTCATTAATCCTGCTAGCGGGGTCGTCATCTACGAGGTCGAGGTGGCCGATGAGGCAGTGCAAACTGCGGCCATTGCGAGTGCCCAGAAGGGTTTTGCGCTCTGGTCGGCCATGAGCGGGGTCGAGCGTGGCCGGATCCTGTTGCGGGCCGTGGCTTTGCTACGTGAGCGTAACGATATCCTTGCCGCCATCGAGGTAGCGGACACCGGCAAGCCCTGGCAGGAAGCCTCAGTGGTGGACGTGGTCACTGGCGCCGACAGCATAGAGTTCTTCGCCGGCCTGGCTGCTGCCATCGAGGGCAATCAGCAGCAGCTGGGGGCTGATTTTTACTACAGCCGCCGCGAACCCCTCGGCGTCTGTGCCGGGATCGGCGCCTGGAACTACCCGCTGCAAATTGCCTGCTGGAAGGCGGCCCCCGCGCTGGCCTGCGGCAACAGCATGATCTTCAAACCCTCGGAAGAGACGCCCCTCGGTGCCCTCAAGCTGGCGGAGATCTTCATCGAGGCCGGCATGCCCGCCGGCGTCTTCAATGTGGTGCAGGGGGATGGCCGGGTCGGTGCCTGGCTGAGTCAGGCGCCCGAGGTGGCCAAGATCTCCTTCACCGGCGAGGTGGGCACCGGCAAGAAGGTGATGCGCGCCGCTGCTGAGACCCTCAAGGGGGTGACCATGGAGCTGGGTGGCAAGTCCCCCCTCATCATCTTTGACGATGCAGATCTGGAAGAGGCGGTCAGCGCTGCCATGGTGGCGAACTTCTATACCCAGGGCGAGGTGTGCACCAATGGCACCCGCGTCTATGTGCAGCAGGGGATCTACCCCGCCTTCATGGCGCGGCTGCTGGCCCGAACCCGGGACAATATCCGGATCGGCGACCCCATGGATCCCGCCACCAACTTCGGTGCCCTCATCTCCCGCGAGCATCAGCGCAAGGTGCTCGACTACATCCGCATTGGCCAGGAAGAGGGGGCCACCCTGCGCTGTGGCGGGGAGGCGCTGCGGCCGGCCATGGCACCGGATGGCTTCTTCGTCGCTCCCACCATCTTCAGCGAATGCCGGGACGAGATGCGGATCTGCCGGGAAGAGATCTTTGGTCCCGTTATGTCGGTACTCACCTTCGATGAGGAGGAAGAGGTGGTACGGCGAGCCAATGACACTGCCCTAGGGCTGGCGGCCGGGGTCTTCACCCGGGATATTCGCCGCGCCCACCGGGTGGTGCACCAGTTGCAGGCCGGGATCTGCTGGATCAACAGCTATGGCGCCTCCCCGGCCGAGATGCCGGTGGGCGGCTTCAAGCAGTCCGGCATAGGGCGGGAGAACGGCCTGGCGACCCTGCAACACTACACCCAGCTCAAGTCCGTCTATGTCGGCATGCAAGCGATCCAGAGTCCGTTTTAAGGAGGCACCATGACGCAATTTGATTACATCATAGTGGGGGCGGGTAGCGCTGGCTGCGTGCTGGCCAACCGCCTGAGCGAGGACGGTCAGCACAGGGTGCTGCTGCTGGAGACGGGGGGCAGCGACAAGAGCATTTTCATCCAGATGCCGACCGCCCTCTCCATCCCCATGAACACCAAAAAGTATGCCTGGCAGTTCGAGACCGAGCCCGAGCCCCATCTGGACGGGCGGCGCATGCACTGCCCACGGGGCAAGGTACTGGGAGGCTCTTCCTCCATCAACGGCATGGTCTATGTGCGCGGCCACGCCGGTGACTTTGACGAGTGGCAGCAGGCGGGGGCGCAGGGTTGGGATTACGCCCACTGCCTGCCCTACTTCAAACGGGCCGAGCAGTGGGCCTTCGGTGGGGATGAGTATCGCGGCACTGAGGGACCGATTGGAGTCAACAACGGCAACCAGATGCAAAACCCCCTCTATCAGGCTTTCGTCGATGCCGGTGTGGAAGCGGGCTACGACGGGACGGCGGATTACAACGGCCGCCAGCAGGAGGGGTTCGGCCCCATGCACATGACGGTCAAGCAAGGGGTTCGCAGCTCCAGTGCCAATGCCTATCTCAGACCCGCCATGGGGAGGGCCAACCTCACTGTGCTGACCGGTGCCCTGGTCCACAAGGTACTGCTCGAGGGCAAACAGGCGGTCGGGGTGCGCTTCGAACACAAGGGCAAGATGGAGGAGGTGAGAGCCGGCAAGGAGGTGATCCTGAGTGCAGGCCCTATCGGCTCACCTCATCTGCTGCAACTCTCCGGCATCGGCGATCCCGATACTCTGAGGGCGGCAGGGATAGGGGTATTGCACCCTCTGCCCGGGGTGGGCGAAAACCTGCAGGATCATCTGGAGTTCTACTTCCAGTTTCGCTGTCAGCAACCCATCACCCTCAATGGCAAACTGGGTCTGTGGCACAAGTTCCTCATCGGCAGCCGCTGGCTGCTGCGCAAGGACGGTCTGGGGGCGACCAATCACTTCGAGTCTTGTGGCTTCATTCGCTCCAAGGCGGGGGGGCCCTGGCCGGATCTGCAATATCACTTCCTGCCTGCCGCCATGCGTTATGACGGCAAGGAGGCATTCGCGGGGCACGGTTTCCAGGTACACATAGGTCATAACAAACCCCGCAGTCGTGGTCAGGTGCAGGTGCGCTCGGCCGACCCCCGTCAGGCCCCCGCCATCCGCTTCAATTACCTCTCCCATCCGGATGATGTCGAAGGATTTCGCGCCTGCGTGCGACTGACCCGGGAGATCATCGGTCAACCGGCCCTGGATGCTTATCGGGGAGAGGAGATACAGCCAGGGGGGTCGGTACAAAGCGATGAGCAGATAGATGCCTTTGTACGCAGTGCCGTGGAGAGCGCCTACCACCCCTCCTGCTCCTGCAAGATGGGTATGGATCCCATGGCGGTGGTGGATCCCGAGACCCGGGTTCATGGCCTGCAGGGGCTGCGGGTGGTGGATTCCTCCATCTTCCCGACCATTCCCAACGGCAACCTCAATGCCCCCACCCTGATGGTGGCCGAGCGCGCCGCCGACCTGATCCTAGGCAAGGTGCCACTGATGGCGCACCCGGTCGAGGTGGGGCTGGCCGACCACTGGCAGGAGAAGCAGCGTCCGCGGGAGCCAGTGCGTTCCCTGGCTTGAGCCTGTTGGTTGAATAAAAAGAGACGCCACTACCCGGATGGCAGTTCGTCAGACCTTAGCTATCGCCTTGTCCGTTCAGATAACGGCGATAGCTAAGCCCTGATCCCGTGTCCATTTCCCCTCGCCAATGCGGGGTTGGGGAAGCCATGTCCGCAGGAAGCCGAACTGCCTCTTGAACACCACTATGCAATGACAAGGAGCACTTATGTTTGGTCACGAAAGGGATATCGCAGGAGGTCAGTCATGACAGTCTGGCTCAGTGCAGGAATACTGTTTACCTTTGCCGCCATCGCCTTTGTGCTCTATCGCTGGGGCAATATTCGTTGTATCGGTACCACGCCGGTGCACACCTTTACCTTCGTCGCCATCCTGTTCACCTCCGGGTTGGATGTGGGGCTCATCATGTTCCCGCTCACCGAGTTTGCCGGTTATGCCGATCTGCAGGCGAGCCCGGAATATGGCTTCACCAATCCGCTTGCCATTGAATTTGGTTACTGGGGATTTCTCATCTGGGGTTTCTACTTTCTGACCTGTTTCTATTTTTGCGTGATAGAACCCAGAGTGAAGTTCTTTGAGCTGGCGCCGGTGAAGTTCCTCAACAACCTGGTGATCATAGGCACCTGTGCCTTCACCGCTTATCTGCTGCTGAGCAACCTGCCCTGGTATCTGCCCCAGATCGGGGATGGCGAGAGCCTGGTGGCGAGTTTTTACCTGATAGTGCTGCTGGTGATTGCGCTCTCCATCTATTCGAGCACCAGCCTGAAGTTCGTCAGGATCCTGAGTCTGGGCACGACGACCTGCTTCATCGCCCTGATCGCCCTGATGTGGGGCGCCGCCTTTCTCACGCCGGCGGGATCCTTGGCCGATTTTGCCGCAACGCTGGCGCTGGTGGGAGGATACTTTGGTCACATAGAGCGCTTCGTGCTGCCCCTCAATGATTACCACGCCTTTTATCTCTATTGGTGGTTCTCCTGGAGCATCATGATCGGTCAGTTCACCGCCCGCTTCGTCGGCGGCTTGCGCACCTGGCAACTGCTGGGGGCCATGCTGGTGTTCCCTTCTCTGGCCATCGCCATCTGGTTCGCCGTGCTCTACTACTACCACGAGCAGGGGCTCTCGACCGCCGGCTTCTTCAACTGGGCCATGGTCGCCGTGGGGATCACCATGGTGATCAACTCCCTCGACTCCCTGATCCGCCTCTATACCGACAACCTGGGGTTGACGACCCAGCGGCTCGGCCAGTGGCGTTACTTCGGGCTCAACTTGCTGATGCTGGCCGGCTTGACCCTGCTGTTCAAGCTCGACTTCCTGCAGATCCAGTGGGTCGGTGCCCTGGTGATCGGCCTATTCTTCGCCTGTTTCGGCTACATCATCAGGTACAAGCTGAAGGCAGTGAGCCACATAGAGGGCGCGCCGAAGGAGAATCGCCTCGACTACGGCAAGATAGAGCTGGCCGGATAAGAGGGGGAGCCAGGGGCGCAGAGTCGGTGTGCTTCAAGCCCGAAGCCGCCGGTCAGTCACCCCCTTGTGAGCCAGGCGTATGATCGCCCGCACATTCGCACATTCGCACATTCGCACATTCGCACATTCGCGCGTCAGCATGCTCATGAAGCGGGACAGGGTGGGTCTCTTTGATGAATTTATTATCGAGGTGAAGATTGACGATAAAGGGGGGCTGATACAAAGATGGCTCGCCTGCCGATGTGTGCAGGGGCCAGTGCAGGAACAGGGTGAGGTGGGCTCGATGAAGCCATCGTGGATACGACGTCGGAAAAAAGAGAAAGGGGTAAACCCGGAAGGCGTGCTGCAAACAGGGCTCTTGCTGTTTAGCGCCGCCTGTGGGGCTACCCTGCTGTTGGCAGCCTGCAACGGCAGCTGAAAGGCATAAAAAAAGCCCGCTCGATGAGCGGGCTCTTCAAATTTGGCTCCTCCTGCTGGACTTGAACCAGCGACATACGGATTAACAGTCCGCCGTTCTACCGACTGAACTAAGGAGGAATTATTGGTGCCCAGAGACGGAATCGAACCGCCGACACGGGGATTTTCAATCCCCTGCTCTACCGACTGAGCTATCTGGGCAACGGCGCGCATTAAACCCTTTATACGCAGATGTGTCAACCACAGGGGGCAGATTGAGGTACCGTTCGCTCGATAACCGAGCAATTTCCCCTCCTGTCAGCGGTTTTTACCCTCAATCCTGCCTTGTTGTGCTGTTTTTTCGTTGTGGGCAATGAAAAAGGGGGCCTGAGCCCCCTGGGTGCATTGGATGACTCAGTGACGGCTGACGATGATCCGTCCCGTGCTCATGTCGCGGGCCTGACCGGTGACGCTGATCTTGAGGCCATGATCGGGCAGCAGGCGACCCGCATCCGGGATCTCCTTGCTCTGGTAGCTGCGGGAATCCTTGAACACCCGGTTCGGGGTGACCCAGAAATCGCGCAGCAGGGAGCCGCTCGGGTGCTTGAGGTTGAGCGGTTGCTGGAAGCCCAGGCTGAAGGTGGCATCGTGGATCTGGTAGCGGGTGCCGGCGACGGCGCCGTCACTCCACTTCAGAGTGCGTTGGTCTGCATCAACGACGCCGAGGAAGCCCTCACCCGGGTGGACGCCTACCCAGTTGTTGTCCTGGCTGTTGTCCACGTACCAGAGCAACATGCCCGGCTCGTAGCGCATCAGCTGGTCAGACACATTGATGTGGGCCAGCCCCTTGTCGACCCCCGCATGGTTGCGCCACTCGGCCAGATAGTAGTGATCCTTGGCCTCGTTGCCGTTGCTCTTCACAAACCCGGCCAGGGTAAAAGCGGAGTTGCCTTCAGCCCCGTCGCTCACCAGCGAATCCCCGTCGGCCAGGATCAGGATTTCGTCCACGAACAGGCCGTTCTCGGCCACGCCGCCATCGCTCAGGTATTGCAGGGTCAGGGTTATCTTCTGACCTGCCCAGGGGCTCAGGTCAAATTCGGCATCGGTCCAGCCATTGGAGTTGCCCGTGATGCCGACGCCAAAGCCGATCCCGTTCGGATCGTCGCTGGTGGTCAGGTTGCCGGGGATGGGCTGACCGTTGACCAGCACCCGCCCATAGTCAAACCCCTCTTCAATCTGGTACCAGGCCTTGAACGCCAGACTGGCGCTCTGCTTGCCGGTCAAGTCCAGGGTGAGGTTCATGCGGTTGTCGAGGTTGTTGGCCTTGCCACCGTGGTATTCGTATTGGCCGGCATAAGGCGGATTGAGCGGGATCTGCTTGGCGGGCAGATTGATGCGTACCACGTCGTCGTTGCGGCCCTTGTCGTTGGCTTGATCCAGCATGTAGACGTTGCCATGGGGGCTGAGGTCGGCGAGCTGCACATTGCTGCCGTGCAACCAGTTGCCGCCGAGGGAGGCCTGCAGGAACTCCTTGGCCCAGGCGGAGAAACCGGTCGGCTCTGTGCCGCCTATCACGCCGGCCCAGGAGCCGGATGACATGATGGACCAGGTGGCCACAGGTTCACCCTTGCCGGTGTACTTGGTGTCGTACTCGTCCGGCAGTCCCAGATCGTGGCCATATTCATGGGCACAGACCCCGGCCGCCGCATCGATGGGCTGGATGGTGTAGTCGTAGGCGGCAAACTGGCCGCCGAAGTTGCCGTTCGGGCTGCTGGTGCCGGGGATGGGGAAGGGGGCACCCAGGTTCCAGCGATGGGCCCAGATGGCATCCTCGCCAAGATCGCCACCACCGGCCTCTTCCCCCACGCTGGAGTGGAAGATCATCAGGTGGTCGATGAGACCATCCGGCTCGTTCCGGTTGCCGTTGCCGTTGAGATCGTAACGATCCTCCTGGTCAAACTGGGCCAGATCGATGGAGGGGTCATTGGCCACCTGGATCAACGCCTCCTTCACCAGGTCCCGAATGGTGTTGGGGGTGGCATTGGCGCCGTAGTAGGCGGCATTCTTGTCGGCGGTATACCAGCCCGCCACCTGCCCGCGCACGCTGTAGCTCTTGCCGGATTGCTGCTCGTAGAACTGGCGCATGGAGATGAAGGTTTCACCGTTCGGGCCCTTGTAGCCTTTGCCGGAGAACAGCAGGTCGTTGTAGTGCTCGGGTGTGTAGTCCGGGTAGTACATCTTGGTGAGATCCGGGGTGACGCTGTTCTTCGGGTAGTCGGGAAAGTCCACCAGGATGGCGAGGATCTTGTCCTTGCGCATCTTGCCGTTGTAGTGCTCCTTCTCGATGGACTTGAGCAGCAGGGTGGGCACCCGGTCGCCGGGACGGGCCGTGCCGTTCAGGCGGATCTTCTTGAGGATGGTCTCCCGCATCTTGCCCTCTTTCACCGCCAGGGTGCCGCTGTGGCCCTGGTAGGCTCGCGACTTTTCGCGATAAAAACGGGCGAGGGCGGCCTGCTCCATCTCGGGGGAGGCCAGGGTGGGGATGCGGCCGCTTTTCTTCAGCATATCCAGCACCTTCACCTCGTCGGCCAAGGGGGCATCGAACGGGCCATGTACCGGGGCGGCCATGGCGTGGTTTCCAATCATAAGGGTTGAGCCGATGAGCAGGCTCATTATTGTTTTTTTAGGCATTCTATGTGCTCCTTCACATGATAAAAGGGAGCCTTGCTGGCTCCTCTTTCCGTACGGGCCCTGTTGCGCCCGCGTCCCTTGATACACCCCTTGAGTGACCCTTGTCACTGAGTGAAAACTGGTGGATAGTGCTGATTTCACAGTGCTTTTCGATGTGGTTGTGCGTATCGTCAATCCAGATGTGAAGTTCCGTATGGGACATTTCACGAGAAGCGGCAGATTACACTTTATTAACCTTTTATGATGGCACCCCATTTGGGGTGGCTCCGGGCGAGACGCTATCTTGGCTTGCGCATTGAGCCGGATGCACTCTGCGGGTATGCTTTGCCGCAACTATGCCGCGCCGGGTGAATGTGAGCCGAAGCAGGCACCCGATTGCCGACGGCATGTGACACTAACAAAGTAGTAGCTGGGGTTAATATGAGTCTTGATATGCAAGAGTGGCGTGCAGAGACCACCGCCATCGTCAACGAGTTGCTGGCCGATGGCAGCAACCCGGATCTGGAATATGACATTGAGCACCACTTCGCCTGTCAGGATTTCGATCAGCTGGAGAAAGCGGCCGTCGACCTGTTCAAGGCCGGTTTTGAAGTGACTGACGCGGAAGAGATGGAGCTGGATGACGGTGCCCCCATCTTCTGTTTTGATGCCACCATAGAGCGCAAGCTGGACATAGAGACCATAGTGGCCGACATCGAGAAAATGTTGCCGATCCTCAAGAAGTACGGCGTGGATTACGACGGCTGGGGCACTTACTTCCAGGAGTAAGGACGACAGCGGGTGTCGGCGCTGTGCCGGACAACAAAAAGGCCACTTTCGAGTGGCCTTTGTTTTGTCTGCGATCAGCTGCCGGGCAACTGATAGTTGCGGGCAAATTCGTCGGGTGGCAGCGGGCGGCTGAACAGGTAGCCTTGCAGCCGATCGCAACCGGCTTGTACCAGCCAGGCTTGCTGCTCGGGGGTTTCAACCCCTTCGGCGGTGATCCTGATCCCAAGCTCGTGGCCCAAGCCGATGACGGAGCGCACTATGGCGGTGGTGGCCTGGTTGGTGGCCAGCCCCTGGGTGAAGCTGCGGTCCAGCTTGAGGGTAGCCACCTGCAGCCGTGGCAGGTAGGCGAGCGAGCAGTAACCTGTGCCGAAGTCATCGATGGCGAGCTGGAAACCTGCCTCAATCAGATTGGCGAGGTTGCTCTCAATCTCGTCGGCGTTCTCCATCAGCACCCCTTCGGTGATCTCCAGCTCCAGTTGCCAGGGGGCGAGCCCGTGACGCTCTATGCAGGCGAAGATCTGCGGGCAGAGGTCGGGGTCACGAAATTGCAGCGGTGACAGATTGATTGAGAGCACCAGATCCGGTGCCGCACCCTGCCAGCGAGCCAGTTGGGCACAGCCCTGTTCCAGCATGCGCTGACCGAGCTGGCCGATGAGCCCCAGCTCCTCTGCCAGCGGGATGAATTCATCTGGCGAGATCATGCCGAGTTCGGGGTGGGGCCAGCGGCAGAGCAGTTCAGCCCCGTGCAACTGGTTGTTGCGGGTGCTGATGATGGGCTGATAGACGGCGGTGAGCTGCCCCGATTTGATGGCCAGCGGCAGCTGGGCCGCGATCAGCTGACGGCGTTTGAGTTTGGCGTCTAGCTCGGGATCGAACAGGGTACAGTGCTGCTGCTGACGCTTGCCCTGGGCCAGCGCGGCCTCGGCATGGCTCAATAGCCGTTCGGCGTCGTTGGCCCTGCCGTGGGCAATGCCAAGGAACACAGGGATCTGGATCCTGTGCTCTTCGATCTGGTAGGGCACCATCAGCTCGTTTTGCAGGCGGCGACTCCAGTCTGCCAGCGGTTCGCTCAGCTCCGGCAGCAGCATGGCGAAGTCGTCGGCGGCGACCCGGCACACCAGTGACTGGGGCGGCGCCAGCTGTTGCAGACGACGAGCTACCTGGCTCAGCAGGCGATCGGCGACCCGGATGCCGAAGCGGTCATTGATCTCGCGAAAGTGTTGCAGGTCGACCAGCAGCAGGCTGGCCTTGCGGGCCCCGAGGTGGCGGCTGGTCTGCAGAAAATGGGAGAGTTTGAGCAGGCCGGTCAGACTGTCGTAGTGCTGCTCCTGCTGCAACTGGGCCTGGGTGGTCCGCAGTCCCGTGATGTCACGGCTCAAGGTCAGGATGCCGAGGGAGTTGCCCTCGTCGTCCGGCACATCGACCCGGGTTATCTCCAGGTGGCGGCCCTGGCCGTTGGCATCCACCAGGCAGTATTCGCCCCGTCCCATGGGTAACTCTGTGGAGAGTCTGTGTGCGACACGCTGGCCGAGCGCCTCGCTCGCCGCCATGCCCATGAAGTCGAGAAAGGCCTGGTTGCAGTCGATGAGCAGTCCCTGATGGTCTTCCAGCCGGATGGGATCCGGGATGGCGTCAAGCAGCCGGCGCTGCAGCAGCTGCTGCTGACGAAAGGTCTGCTCCAGCTCCTTGCGCTGGCCAATCTCGTTGACCATGCCAAACAGCGCTACTGGCTTGCCCTGCTCGTCATAGAGGGGGATCTTGTGGATCTCCATCCAACGGGTGCTGTCGCCACTGTTGCAGTGCAGCTGCTGATAGAGCAAAGGATTGCCCTCTGCCAGCAGGCGATCATCCTCTTCCCGAAAGATGTTGCCCCATGGCATCTCTATGTCCGTCTTGCCGATAAGCTCTTCTGTTTGCTGCAGACCTGCCTGCTCCACAAACGTGCGGTTGGCAAACAGGTAGCGCCCGTCCGTATCCCGACAGAAGATATTCATGGGCAACTGATCGATGATCTGCTGTAACAGCGTCAGGGTGAGCAAGGAATTCACGCAGGCACTCACGGGGGTAATTTCGAGCAAATCTATGATAGCAGACGGGTTTTGTAAAGCTTGGGTTAACGAGGATGCATTTCTGCCGATCTCTGCTGACAGTCTGTGTCGTCAACGCCATAATAGCCGCCGGTTGGCCGATGGCCGAATAATATGGATGAGAGAAGCAGCATGAAAAAGATATTGGGGATCGCCCTGGCCCTGCTGATGGCCGGGTGTGCCAGCGACAACAATGGTGGTGAGCAGTACCGCTATAACCCGCCGGTTGCCAAGGCGACCAACAACACCCAGGAGATGCAGATCCCTGTGGATCTGGTGTGGGCCCGTGCCGAGAAGTGGTTTGCCGATCACGGTCTCAACATCGAGAACAGCCAGCGTGGCTCGGGTCTGATGACGGCCAACGTCGAAAACTCCGCCGATGGTCTGGAGTGGCTGGATTGCGGCACCATGGGCTCCAAAGTGGCGCTGGGCAACCCCAATCTGCAGATCAATCTGATCATCACCCAGAGCGGCAACAACAGCGTGGCGACCGTCAACGTCAAGGGCAATACCCAGCTCTACTTCGTTGAGTCGTCCGGCGAGCGTGTCGCAGCTCCTTCCATCACGCCTGTCTGTGTCTCCCAGGGGCGCCTGGAACAGAGTCTGTTTGCCACACTGGGCAACTGATCCGCCTCTGTCAGTCGCCTGCTTGTCTGGCGGCCAGCATCAAACACCCCCTTGCTTGCAGCGGGGTGTTTGTTTTTGGGCGGTCAGCGTGCCCTGAATAGAGGAGATGCCACCGTCAGCGCATTTCAGGTTCTGACACCCGGGTGCCCCTGTGTTGCCGCCAGACATAAAGAAAAACGCCCACGGCAGGGGCCGGGGGCGTTCGGAGCGTCAGCACGACTGGCTGGCGACTAGAGGGCGCTGTCACCGTGAAAGAGAGCCTGCTCGCCGGATTTGAGCACATAGCCTTTCCAGGGGAAGAGCTGGTAGGCACCTCCCTGCCAGGACCAGTTGCCCTCATCCCCTTGTCGGGTCAGCAAGGTCTGCTCACCGTTTGGCAGAGTCAGTTCGGCCTTGCTCTGGTCGGCATTGAACAGCACGAAGGCGCTGCCGGTCTCATCCGATTTGAGGGATTGCAGTCTCACCGCCTGTTCAAACAGGCGCACGCACTGGTTGGTCAGCGCTGACCATTGATAACCGGCGCTGGCACGACAGCCGTGGATATCCTGATCATTGCCGACCATATGCTGAGTCGGGGTACTGCAAGCCGCCAGCAGCAGGGAGGCGGCCATCAGAGTCAGAGTGCGCATGCTTACTCCTGCTTGTCTTCGAGATTGTCCCGTTCGATGACGATGTTGGAGAAACCCAGCTCCTTGAAGTAGTTCTCCTGGTAATCCTTCACGCTCTTTTTGTCGCGGCGGCAGACTTGGGCCAGCTGGGCCTCCATGGCGTGGAAGCTGGAGAGATCCAGCCCTTCGGCGGCGGCAATGGCATCGTAGATGCTGCGAAACTTGTCGTTCGCATAGCCGAGCTCTTTGGTCTGCTTTTTGTAGGTGTAGGTAATCTTAAACGCCATCTGGCCCTTCCTTCTTCAATTTGGCTTGCTTGCGCTGGACATAGAGGTAGAGGCTTTCGACCTTCTCCCGTGCCCAGGGGGTCTTGCGCAAGAACTTCAAGCTGGACTTGATACTGGGGTCGTCGGTGAAGCAGCGGATGTTTATCTGCTGTCCGAGCTCTGCCCAGCCATAGTGCTCGACCAGGGCGGTGACGATCGCCTCCAGGGTCAGCCCGTGCAGCGGGTTCTTTGCTTGTGAGGAGCCTGGCTGGTCACTCATGCGTCGGCCGCCAGCTTGGCAAAGGGTTGACCCATGCGAGTGGTGACGCCATTGGCCAGATGGGGCTCAAAACCGGCCAGCATGCCAGGGCCAAACAGGCAGACCACGGTACTACCGAGCTTGAACAGGCCCATCTCGGCCCCTTTTTGCAGTGTGATGGCTTCATCACCGCTGTAATCCCAACGCACCACTTCTTTCTGCTTGGTCGGCGCTATATTGCCGGCCCAGATGGTTTCGATACTGGCGACGATAGTGGCGCCGACCAGCACCAGCGCCATGGGACCATGGGGGGTGCGGAAGGTGGCGACCACACGTTCGTTGCGAGCGAACAGGTTGGGCACGTTCTCGGCGGTGAGCGGGTTGACGGAGAAGAGATCCCCCGGCACGAACACCATGCTTTCCAGCACGCCGTCCAGCGGCATATGGATGCGGTGGTAATCCTTGGGTGCCAGATAGATGGTGGCAAAGTCCCCATCCTTGAATGGCGCCACCAGATCCTCGAAGCCACCCAGCAGCTCGCGGGCGCTGTAGTCGTGGCCCTTGGCCTGGATGATGCGGCCCTGATGGATGGGGCCGAGCTGGCTGACGGTGCCGTCCACCGGCAGGGCCAGGGTCATGGCATCCTCGACCAGCGGACGGATCCCCGGCTTGAGCTCGCGGGTGAAGAAGGCGTTGAAGCTCGCGTAGTGGGCCGGATCTTCGTGCAGCGCTTCGCTCATGTCGACGCCGTACTGCTTGATAAAGGCCTCTATCACCCTGGTGGTGAGGTTGCCCGCTTCTGCGGCAGCCAGCTTGCCCACCAGACGGGAGAGGGCGTGCTTGGGCAAACAGTATTGACCGGCAATTTTCAGGTTGTCAGTGATGCTCATGATCTTGATCTGGTCTTTATGGAAAGAGGGTTGAATAGGTCACGTCCGGGCTTGTTGCCGACCGTGGCGGGCTTCCTGCATGGTTTCCAGGATGCGGTGATAGTTATGGAAGCGATCGGCACTGATGTCGCCACGGTCGACCGCCGCACGCAGGGCGCAGCCTGGGTCGTCCTTGTGGGTGCAGTCGCGGAATCGGCAACCACCCAGGTAGTCACGAAACTCGATGAAGCACCAGGTGATGCGATCGGCTTCCAGATGCCAGAGTGCGAACTCGCGGATCCCGGGGGAATCGATTAGATCGCCGCCGCTCGGGAAGTGATAGAGTCGCGCCGTGGTGGTGGTGTGCGTACCTAGCCCCGAGTTTTCGGAGATCTCGCCGGTCAGCACATCCAGCCCCGGCATCAGGGCGTTGGTGAGCGACGATTTGCCCACCCCGGACTGGCCGACGAAGATGCTGATCTTGCCTTCGAACTGGGCCTTGAGCTCATCGAGGCCTTCGCCGCTCTCACAGCTCACCAGGATCACCTGGTAGCCCAGCTTGCGATAGGGGTCGAGTTGTCGTTCGACACGGATGCGGGCAGCATCATCGAGCATGTCGACTTTGTTCAGCACTATGAGTGGCTGTATCTCCACATCCTCGGCGGCGACCAGATAGCGGTCGACAATGTTGGTGGAGAACTCGGGCATCACCGCCGAGACGATGATGATCTGGTCGATGTTGGCGGCGATGGGTTTGACCCCGTCGTAGAAATCCGGCCGGGTCAACACTGAGTGGCGCGGATGTACCGCCTCGATGACCCCTGCGGTCGCGGTATTGAGGCCGGGCCGCCAGACCACCTTGTCGCCACACACCAGGCTGCTGATGCTGCTGCGACGCAGATTGCTGCGGTGGATGGTGCCGTCAGTCGCTTCTACGTCAGCATGCTGACCGAAACGGCTGATCACCACTCCTTCAATGGCCGGGCCAAACAGGGTGTCATCCACGACAGTGGTGTGATCTTTTTGCAACCGCCGCTCGCGGTTGGCCTGGACGCGCCTTTGTTGACCCAGATTGAGTTTTGCTTTCTTTGCCACTCGATTCGCCAGTTTATGAACAGATTCAAAGCCAGTATGATACATGCAAATTGGCAAAATTCCGCCATTCCTCCCAATAGAGAGAATAATCATGACAGTCAGCGCGCAGAACCTGGTATGGATCGACATGGAGATGACGGGTCTGGACCCCGAAGAGAACGTGGTACTGGAGATCGCCACCATAGTCACCGACAAGGATCTGAACGTGCTGGCAGAAGGGCCTGTCATCGCCATCCACCAAAGCGATGAAGAGCTGGCCAAGATGGACGACTGGAACGTCAATACCCATACCAGGAGCGGACTGGTGGCCCGGGTCAAGGAGAGTCAGTACGACGAAACCAGGGCCGTGGCCGAGACCCTCGATTTCATTCGCCAGTGGGTACCTGAGCGCACCAGCCCGCTGTGCGGCAACAGCATAGGCCAGGATCGCCGCTTCATGGTCAAGCACATGAGCGAGCTGGAAGCCTTCTTCCATTACCGCAACGTTGACGTCAGCACCATCAAGGAGCTGGTACGTCGCTGGCAGCCCGAGCTGCTGGATCAGTTCACCAAGAGTGGCTCCCACATGGCGCTGGACGATATTCGTGAATCCATCGCCGAGCTGCGCTTCTATCGTAGTCACGTCTTCAAGATCTGATTGCCTGGCATGGGGTTGCCATCGATTGGTTGCTAAAATCGACAGTTCGGCCAGCTTTTGAGCGAACACGCGCAACCAGACGAAAAAGCCCTTGCAATTGGAAAGACTGCTCTTATAATTCGGCTCCCGTGCAGTAGCGCAAGCAACCAAATGCTGCACGATTTGTTTTGATGCCATTTTATGGTGTGTGCGGGAATAGCTCAGTTGGTAGAGCACGACCTTGCCAAGGTCGGGGTCGCGAGTTCGAGTCTCGTTTCCCGCTCCAAATTGTGATGATGAAACTGGTTCAATCCAGCCCGATGCGGGAATAGCTCAGTTGGTAGAGCACGACCTTGCCAAGGTCGGGGTCGCGAGTTCGAGTCTCGTTTCCCGCTCCAATCATCTTCACAGACCAGATAATGACAACGCTGTTGCGGGAATAGCTCAGTTGGTAGAGCACGACCTTGCCAAGGTCGGGGTCGCGAGTTCGAGTCTCGTTTCCCGCTCCAAAATGTGATGATGAAACTGGTTCAATCCAGCCCGATGCGGGAATAGCTCAGTTGGTAGAGCACGACCTTGCCAAGGTCGGGGTCGCGAGTTCGAGTCTCGTTTCCCGCTCCAATCATCTTCACCAGCGCAAAACGACCATTTATGTTGCGGGAATAGCTCAGTTGGTAGAGCACGACCTTGCCAAGGTCGGGGTCGCGAGTTCGAGTCTCGTTTCCCGCTCCAAATATTTGCAATGTGACATCCTGTTGCGGGAATAGCTCAGTTGGTAGAGCACGACCTTGCCAAGGTCGGGGTCGCGAGTTCGAGTCTCGTTTCCCGCTCCAACACATTTGCAAGTGACATCCTGTTGCGGGAATAGCTCAGTTGGTAGAGCACGACCTTGCCAAGGTCGGGGTCGCGAGTTCGAGTCTCGTTTCCCGCTCCAATCTCTCTCTTCGAAGTACCCAAATCCAATAGATAAACATATTGATTACAACACCCGGTTGGTAGAGCATCATCCATGCCAGCCAAGGCTGGGGTCGTGTATTCGAGTCTCGTTATCCGCTCCAATTTCTCTTCGTAGTACCAGCATTCCTTTTAATCCTCCAAAAATGACTTCCGTATCGCGCTGCGATGCGTTTGTGTTCCTGCTTTTCAGCTCTATCCCTCTGTTTGCCAAGTTCGCTTACCCTGATAGCAAGACGCTGCCCTGGTCCGGGATGAGCTGATACCCAGTGGTCGTGATGGCCTGATGGTTGAGGGGCGACAAGAGGGAAATGGCGGGCAAGCGCAGTCACAACCCGGAGAGGGTCTGGTCACAAGCGGGCGATGAACAATAGTGGAGTGGTAAACGGCAGGCAAAAAAATAGGAGGAGCAGGTCTCCTCCTACAGGCTCACTGGCGTGGCTTAGAGCAGAGTAACGTTCTCAGCCTGAGGACCTTTTTGGCCCTGAGTCACAGTGAACTGGACTTTTTGACCTTCAGCCAGGGTCTTGAAACCTGTGCTCTGGATGGAGGAGAAGTGAACGAAAACGTCCGGTCCCTGGGATTGCTCGATGAAGCCAAAACCCTTGGTTTCGTTAAACCATTTTACTTGGCCGGTGCGAATGTCAGACATGTGGTAAGTCCTATCTATAACGAAATGAAACTAAGCCTTGTTGGGCAGCATTTGCCTAGGAATCAGGGGTTGAAGCATGACTGACCACGTCAATTTGTCCCAGTAGCATGTAGAACAATCCCTGTCTAAAGCACAAACGATTGTACGTGAGAGCAGATCCTTGTCAATTTTGCGCTTTTCATTTTTTGAGCAAGCTAAAAATATTGTGAAGTCAGCGGCTTATTTCACTGTGCTGGATCAAAAAGCGGGAGGCTCATGGCCTCCCGTTTTGTCACTCCTTGAGGGCGAACCCTTGGCCCTGCCGGTCATACCGATAGATGGCCTGACCGTAGGAGCGGATCTCCACCCGCTGGATACGGCGGTTGTCATCCACCAGAATGAACACCGACTTGCCCGATTGCAGCCGGGTCAAAGGGCGGTCCGGCCCTTCGATGGCAATCAGGCGACTGAGCTCGGCGCCTGGCAGCTCGAACTTGCGCCAGATGGAGTAGAGGGTTTCACCGGCTTGCACATCGTGCTGTAGCCAGCTGCCATCTACTTTCTCTTCGACCGGTTTGGCGGCCGAGGTGCCATTGCCAGTAGTCAGTGCTTCGGCTGGCACGGCCAGCGGCACGGCGAGCGAACCGGACGGGGCGATTGTCGGCATGGCAGGCGCAGGTTCCCAGGCCAGCAACAGCAGCCAGATGGGCACTAGCACCAGCAGGCCTATGGTGTGTTTGCGGGGCAGCGGGTTGGCCAGCTTGAATTTGCCTGCGCTGGCCTCCTGGCCGCGTTGGCCAAGGCCACGCATCCCTTGGCCGATGCGCTGGCGCAGGGGCAGGGTAGCGGCATTGATACGATGGAGCAGGGATCCTTGTGATTCGTCTTGTCGACGCTGCTGGGCTCGTCTGTTATGGCCACGTGGGCGACGGTCCGGGGTGGGCACGGCATTTACCTCTCACTACATTGCCTGCCATCAGGCAAATTCGTTGCCTATGGTAAACGGACTCGCCCCCGAGGGGGAGAGTCCGAGAGAGGAAAATTGTCAGCTGAGACGAAATTGTCCCAGTAATTGCTGCAAACGCTCGGCTGCCTGACGCAATGCCTGGCTGGCTTTGGCCGTTTCGGTCGCATCCTGAGCGATGTCGTTGGCCAGTGCGTTGGTTTTTGACAGATTGCCGGACACCGTCTCGGAGACGGAGCTCTGCTCCTCGGCGGCGGAGGCGATCTGATAGGTCATGTCGTTGATGGTAGAGATGGCCTGATAGATGCTGGCGAGCGCCTCTTCCGCTAGATCCGCCTCGCCCACCGCCTGATGGGTCAGCTGTTGGCTTTGATTGATGGCGCTGACCGCATTGGCCGAGCTGAGACGGATCTTCTCGAGCAGCTCCTGGGTGTTCTGCACCGCCTGCTGGGTGTTGCCCGCCAGCTTGCGCACCTCGTCGGCCACCACCGCAAAACCTCGGCCCTGTTCGCCGGCCCGTGCAGCCTCTATGGCGGCATTGAGCGCGAGCAGGTTGGTCTGATCGGCAATGCCCTGGATCACAGTGAGTATGTTGGTGATCTGCTCGCTGTCGTGAGCCAGCCCCTCGACCACTTCGGCGCCTTTGCCTGCTTCGGCCGCCACCTTGTGCATTGACTGGATCACCTGCTGGAAGCGTACCTTGCCCTGATCCGCCGCGCTCTGGGCCTGCTTGGCCGAGTCGGCGGTGTTGTTGGCGTGGGTGGCCACTTCCTGGCTGACATAGGACATCTCCTGTACCGCGGTCAGCATCTGCTCCATCTCCGCCTGGTGATGCTGCAAGTTGGTGTCGGTCTGCCCTGCGATGCGGTCGGTATCACCGGCGTGGCGGTTCACCTCGCTGGCGGTTTTCAGCACATCCCCCAGCAGCACCTGCAGCTTGTCGATGAAGCGGTTGATGCCCTTGGCGAGATCCCCCAGCTCGTCGACGGAGCGGGTGGTGAGGCGCTTGGTGAGATCCCCCTCGCCATCGGCAATGTCATCTACCAGGCTGACCATCTGGCGGATGGGGCCCGTGATACTGCGCGCTATCATCAGCATGGTGGCCAGTGCCAGCACCAGTACGACAAGGGCACCCACCAGTTGCTGGGTCATGGCAGCCCGACTCATGTCGCTTAGCTGACTTTCCAGCTGATCGGCGCCCGCCAGTACCACCTTGTAGGGCAGGGTGACTATGATGGCCCAGTTGCGGCTCATGCCTGGTACCATGATGGGCACAGAGATACGAAACGACTCGTCCAGCTCCTGACGCTGCACTTCCGGTTTCAGATATTGCTGCCACTGGTTGCCGAGCAGCTTGTCGGCCCGGCTGCCAAGCAGGCTGGCGTCACCGCTGGTACCCGTGATGACGCCGGCGGCGCTGACGATCAGGGTCTCGCCCTTGCCGTCATAGATGTTGCTGTTGAGGGACTGGGCCTGACGGCTGATGGAGTCCACCGCCAGATCCAGCGCGGCGATCCCCTTGAACTTGCCTGCCACCATGATGGGGGTGGTGATGGTGCTCACCAGCACCTGCTGGCCGTTGATATCCACCTTGAAGGGGTCGATGAGGCAGGAGCGTCCCTCCCGTTTCGGGCAGGAGTAGTAGTCATTGGCCGGGTTGCCGAATTCATCCGGATCGGTCTTTTCGATGGAAAGCAGCAGGTCTGTGCCTATCTGGTCCTTGTCACGATAGAAGTAGGGCACGAAGCGGCCCTGGCTGTCGCTACCCAGCGCGCTTTGACCGGCGAAGGTGGCGTCCTGGTCGTCGAAGCCGTTCGGCTCGAAGCCGGCGAAGGCGCCATACAATTGTGGTTCGAGCGCGAGCTGCGCCTTGAGTAGATCCGTGGCCTGCTGGCGATCCAGCGGTAGCTTGCCCTCTTGTTGCAAGGCGAGGGCACTGGCCATCTGCTGGGTATAGGAGAGCCCCTTTTGCAGCAACTGTGTGATGGTGGCGGCCTCGGCCCGTGCGTTGGCACTCACCTTTTGCCAGGCTTCTTGCTGCAGGGCGGCGCGACTGGAGCTGATGGTCAGCTGTTGGGTCTGTTGACCGGAATACTGGTTGAGCAGGATCAGTATGACCAGGGCTGCGGTCATGGCGATCCCGGCCATGACCAGAATTCGATTCTGGATAGAACGGAACTGCATCGTCTCTTCCTTGTGTCGTGAGAAGTAGTGTGAGAGTTGTTTGGATATCGGCCGGAGGAGGCAGCTCTCCAACACTCCCCATAGCAAATCGGAAATGCCGCTTCGGTTTTGCGATCCCCCTCAAATATCAGGCGGCAGGCGGCCGGGCTGCAAATTTAACCCCCTACTTTAGCCCGCAACGGCCTCATGGTTTTCCCATCCGGGATTCTGAGTGCTAAAATGCGACGGTTTTTTCTAACGAATTGGCCCAAGGCCCTCTACACAAGGCTTAAAGATGAAAGTCAAAACCCGTTTTGCTCCCAGCCCGACCGGCTTTTTGCATGTCGGCGGTGCCCGTACCGCACTCTATTCCTGGTTGTTTGCAAAGAGCCAGGGCGGTGAGTTCGTGCTGCGTATTGAGGATACCGACCTGGAACGTTCCACTCAGGAGGCGATCGACGCCATCATTGAGGGCATGGAATGGCTGGAGCTGAACTGGGATGAGGGCCCCTACTACCAGACCAAGCGTTTCGACCGCTACAATGGCATCATCGACGAGATGCTGACCGATGGCCGTGCCTACAAGTGCTACTGCTCCCGTGAGCGCCTGGACGCGCTGCGCGAAGGTCAGATGGCCAACGGTGAGAAGCCCCGCTATGACGGCAAGTGCCGTGATGCGGCTCACGATCACCCGGCCGATGCGCCGCACGTTATTCGCTTCCGCAACCCGACCGAAGGTTCAGTCGTATTCGATGACCACGTGCGTGGCCGCATCGAGTTCGCCAATACCGAGCTCGACGATCTCATCATCCGCCGTACCGATGGCGCGCCGACCTACAACTTCTGCGTGGTGGTCGATGACTGGGACATGGAGATCACCCACGTGGTGCGTGGCGAAGACCACATCAACAACACCCCGCGCCAGATCAACATCTACAAGGCGCTAAACGCGCCCGTGCCGGAGTTTGCCCACGTTTCCATGATCCTGGGTGACGATGGTGCCAAGCTCTCCAAGCGCCACGGCGCTGTGTCCGTGATGCAGTACCGCGACGACGGCTACCTGCCGGAAGCGCTGCTGAACTATCTGGTGCGTCTGGGCTGGTCCCACGGCGATCAGGAGATCTTCACCCTGGACGAGATGATCAAGCTGTTCAGCCTGGATGCCATCTCCAAATCCGCCTCCGCCTTCAACACCGACAAGCTGTTGTGGCTGAACAACCACTACATGCGCAGCCTGGATCCGGCCTATGTGGCCAAGCATCTGGCCTGGCACATGGAAAACCAGAAGATTGACACCAGCAAGGGCCCATCACTGCCAGAGGTTGTCACTCTGCTGGCCGAGCGCTGCAACACTCTGGTAGAGATGGCCGCCCAGAGCCGCTATCTGTTCGAAGAGTACGAAGCGATCGACGAAGCGGCTGCCAAGAAGCATCTGCGCGGCGTCGCTGCCGAGCCGCTGGCGCTGGCCAAGGCCAAGCTGACTGCGCTGGACACCTGGACCACCGAAGCGCTGCACGAGCTGATTGAAGCCACTGCCGCCGAGCTGGGTCAGGGCATGGGCAAGGTCGGCATGCCGCTGCGCGTGGCCGTGACCGGTCTGGGTCAGTCCCCTGGCATCGACGCCGTGATGGCGCTGGTGGGTAAAGAGCGTGTGCTGACTCGCATCGATCGCGCGTTGGCGTATATCGAAGCGCGCATGGCCGCCGAGTAAGTCGCCTGCTGCCGCGACGGGTGGCAGCCGGATAAATTGCCTTCCGCTGACAATAAAGGGCTCCCGCAAGGGAGCCTTTGTTTTTCGCGGTTAACCAGATTTGTGACATAAAACAGCGAGATAGCGGCAAGGTTGCCGGTAAAAACAGCTAACTGCTTGAATTTTGACTAAACGCTCCAGCCGGTGTTATTTTTGGGTTGACAGCAAAGCGGGTGATGCCTATCATGCGCCTCCGTTGCCGGAGATAACTTCGTCAGCGCCGAGGTGAGTTGGGGTTATAGCTCAGCTGGGAGAGCGCTTGCATGGCATGCAAGAGGTCCGCGGTTCGATCCCGCGTAGCTCCACCAAATTCTCCTCGAACAATCTGGAATCAAAGGGGTTATAGCTCAGCTGGGAGAGCGCTTGCATGGCATGCAAGAGGTCCGCGGTTCGATCCCGCGTAGCTCCACCAGGTTCCTGATTGAAGATAAAGTACCCAGGGCAGTGCGGTGTGTATCACCCAAGCCGACCTTTGTGGGGTTATAGCTCAGCTGGGAGAGCGCTTGCATGGCATGCAAGAGGTCCGCGGTTCGATCCCGCGTAGCTCCACCACTATTTGCGACAGATGGCCGCCAGAACCATTTGTTGAGTACGAAATTCGGGGTTATAGCTCAGCTGGGAGAGCGCTTGCATGGCATGCAAGAGGTCCGCGGTTCGATCCCGCGTAGCTCCACCACTATTTACGACAGATGGCCGCCAGAACCATTTGTTGAGTACAAAATTTGGGGTTATAGCTCAGCTGGGAGAGCGCTTGCATGGCATGCAAGAGGTCCGCGGTTCGATCCCGCGTAGCTCCACCAAATTTTTGTGACAAGAAGCCAAAAGGCCACCGTTATCGCGGTGGCCTTTTTGTTTTGGCTCATTTTGCGTCCGGCCGCCTCCTGCCCGTAAAAAAGCCCGCATCGCAGCGGGCTTTTGGCGTGATGGCAAAGCTGCATCAGCGGCGACGACGCCAGGCCAGGGGCAGCAAGGCCAGCAACAGGGCGCTCATGGCACCGCCGCCGCCGTTGCTCTCTTCCTTCAGCTTGAGGTCGACGATGATGGGATCATGATCAGAGGCGCTGAACGGACTGTCGGACTTGATCATGTCACCGGTGAAGCCACTGCCATATTCGAACAGGTTGCTCTCGAACGAATTGATGTGCCAGTCGGCGACCGCGATTACCTTGCTGGCCAGTGCCGGGTTGGCGAGGGCATAGTCCAGGGTACCGAGTTCGGCCTCGTAGCTGTAGGAGATAGCCTTCTCCTTGTTGAACCTGACATTCATGTCGATCAGGCCATAGCTCTTGCTCACGTCGCTGCCGGTCTGCTCATAGACTTGCTCGCCGAGGAAGGTCCGGGAGGCCGAGACTATCTTGCGCTGACCCTCGGTCGGCACATAGTCGGTCAGCACCCGGATCGCATCTTCCCTGGCGTAGGAGTTGAGGTCACCCACCAACATGACCATGCCCGGCAGCGTGTTCACCGTTTCGCCCAGTACCTTGGCGGCACTGACCCGGAACTCGGTACACTTGCCCTGCAGATCGGCCGGCTCCTTGCCGTCCAGGTTCTCCAGGCAGCCGGACCCCTTGGATTTGAGGTGGTTGACCACCAGGGTCAGCGGCTCCTTGCTGCCCTCGACGGTGAAGCTCTGCACCAGGGAGTCACGCTGGGAGGCCTGTTTCTCGACTCCTTTCGCGTCCTGGTATTTCTGTACCGGCAGCGTGATGACGCTGGCATCCCCCTGCGGCGTCAGCTTGGCGGGTCGGTAGATCATGGCGACCATGATGGCGTCGCCGCCGAAGAAGCGCTCGTCGCCAAGCAGCGCCTTGGGCAGGGCCACGAAGGCGTACTGTTTGTCGGCTTCCTTCTGTTGGGCGTTGAGGCTTTGCACCAGATCACTGATGGCTGAGTGGCTGTCAAAGCCGTTGTTCTCCATCTCCATCAGGCCGAGCAGATCGGCATCCATCTCAGTGATGGCGTTGACTATCTTGGCGCGCTGTTTCTGGAAGTCCTCCAGGTTTTTGGCGCCGCGGTTGCAGCCCTTGGCGCTGTCCGCATCCGCCTGATCCTTGCACAGCACATTGAGGCCCCCCCCCACGCTGGAGTGGCTGGTGAAGTAGTTGAGCACGTTGAAGCTGCCGATACGCAAATCGGTGCCATCGGCACGGGCCGGTGCGCTCTGGCGATCGTTATCGCCGGTGCGCAGCAGATCGCCGGCGGTGATCACCTGATCCTGCGGCACTATCAACCGGTATTCGTTGTAGCTGTAGCCCACCAGCGCATCCAGATTGACCGGGGCATCGCCGATGCGCAGATAACCCTGCTCCGGATCCCAGCCTGGCAGCCAGGGCAGTTTGCCATCGGCGGCCTTGAAGTCAGACTCGAGGAATACCCGGTTGCGGGCGTTGGCCCTGGCCAGCGCCTTTGCTTCCTTGCTGTCGGCGGCATGCAGCTGGGTCGGCTTCATCAGCGGTGCCTGGTGTGACAGCACCAGATTGTTGCGTTTGGCGGCGTAGTCATAGCTGAAGTTGCGGCTTACCTTGAGCGCGCTGTCAGCATCGAGGCGTACCCGCATCCCTTCGTGACGCTCCAGCGCCCGGGCCAGGGTCTCGTTTTCCAGTACCCGCAGCGGCACGGCGGCAGGCACAGAGCCCTGAGCGAGAACCTGCAGACGCGGGGCGCTGCTGTCAACGACCGGCTTGAGCTGGGTGTGGTTGTAGTACTCCTCGACCTTGGCCTCCAGACAGACTTCGGCACCCGGCTTGATGTCCGGGTACTTGCTGGCGAAGTTTTTGTCGTTGAGGTAGACGAAGATGCCATCCGACGTCTGGGGATTGTCATCCCCTTGCAGATCCTGCAGGTAGAAACCCTTGTTGAGACTCTCACCAAGTGCCGTGACCACCGCCTTGACCGTGACGCTCTGCGCACTTTCGAACTTGCCATCGGGGATGAGGGGACTCTTGCCACCAATGCCCTGAATGACGGGGATGGGGGTGAGGGCACTGTCAGCCGGGCAGCTGAAGCTGGCGGCATGGACGGACGGGGACGCGAGTGCAAACCCCACGGCCAGCGACAGCAGGGTACGTGTTCTTTTCATAACGGTTCCTTTTTTATTTTTTGCCAGTGTTTCCATAGCCTTGGCACCTTGACCAAGGGCGCGCATTGTCACATTTCTGGCACGTCATACCAGTGAGCCAACGCACATTACCGGGATGCAAATGAGGGCAGTGCTGGTTTTTTTGACCTGACTAACATTATGAAATTAATGACAAAATCATTAATTCACTGTTCTCGGGAAAGTGTGATCTGGCTTGCATCCACATATTTTTCTTCGAGAATGAAGATTGAGACTCTGCTGGTTGATTCCTATACTCGGCTTGTTCCTCACGGAACCCAGGTAAAGGGCAAACCGGTCGAAATGCCGGGACGCAATGCCTCCGGTCTCCAGATCAGTCGATCCAGATAGCGGGGCTTCCCAGGGTGAAGGTGGTGTTTGTGGCACGTCCATTGCCAGTTGTCTGCTCCCATCACGCCGGTTGCGCTTGTTCTTTGCCCTGGTGACCAATGCCAAGACAAAACAAGGAAGATAACAATATGCAACAGACCTTAAGGCCCAGCAGGCTTGCCATGCTGGTGGCCCTGGCTGCCATGCCCGCTTGGGCACAAGCCGCTTATCCCGCCTATCAGGCCGGCACCGCTTACAAGGCTGGTGATGTGGTCAGCAACGCAGGCGCTCTCTACGAATGCAAAGAATTTCCCTACTCCGGCTGGTGCGGGGCATCCCCCTATCACTATGCCCCCGGTGTGGGTGCTGTCTGGGCCGATGCCTGGAAGCTGTTCAACGACGGCGGCACGACTCCGGGCCTTGGGCTGGCAATCAGTTCGCCCGCTCTTGGTAGCGCTTTCAACGAAGGTGTACCCGTGGCCCTTGCGGTCACCCTGAGCGGCAACAGCAGCGCCCTGGTCAAGGTCGAGTATCTGATCGATGGTCAGCCGGTGGCGGTGAGCAGCGGGGCCCCCTGGTCGGCCAGCTGGGTCGCTACCGGTGTCGGCCCCCATCAACTCAAATCTCGTGGGTTGGACAAGGATGGCACTGTGCTGAGCGAGGCGGATGCCAGCTTCAGCGTCAACGCCGTGGTCGCGCCAGAGGCGCCCGGGGTGAGCATCAGCAGCCCGGCCAACGGCGCCAAGGTAACCCTGGGGCGCAGCGTGGCGGTCAGTGGCAATGTGACCGATGCCAACAATGACGTGGCCAGGGTCGAGCTCTACGTAGATGGCAAGAAGGTGGGCGAAGATACCAGCGCCCCCTGGCAGGTGAGCTGGACGCCCCAGAGCAAGGGGGCTGCCGCCCTCAAGCTGGTAGCGACCGACAAGGAAAATCTGGTGGGCGAGTCTGCCCAGGTCGATGTGCAGGTGGAAGAGGCGGCGCTGCCGCCCACAGGTGGCAACCTCTCTTGTGACATTCGCCAGATCTATCGCCCGGACGGTTACGAGTGCATGGGGGATGACCACGCCCGCCGGGTGATCGGTTACTTCACCTCCTGGCGCACTGGCAAGAATGGCCTGCCCGCCTACCTGGTGAACGACATCCCCTGGGACAAGCTCACCCACATCAACTACGCCTTCGCGGCGGTGGACGAGCAGAGTCACCAGATCAAGGTGGATGATGCAGCCACCAAGCTGACCTGGGATGGGGTGCCGGGCGCCGAGATGGATCCCGAATTCGCCTATCAGGGCCACTTCAACCTGATCTCCAAGTACAAGAAGCAGTATCCGGACGTGAAGACCCTTATCTCGGTCGGAGGCTGGGCCGATACCCGCGGCTTCTACACCGCCACCACCAAGGGCGACTGCTCGGTCAATACAGCCGGCATCAACGCCTTTGCCGATTCGGCGGTGAGCTTTATCCGCCAGTACGGTTTCGATGGGGTGGATGTGGACTACGAGTACCCCACCTCCATGAAGGATGCGGGCAACCCCAACGACTTCCCGCTCTCCAACCAGTGCCGTGCCAAGCTGTTTGCCAACTACGAGGTGCTGATGAAGACCCTACGGGCGCGGCTCGACAATGCCGGGACCGAGGATGGGCGCAAGTACATGCTGACCATAGCCTCACCGGCGTCAGCCTACCTGCTGCGCGGCATGGAGAACTTCCAGGTCACCCAGTATCTGGATTACGTCAACCTGATGACCTATGACTTCCACGGTGCCTGGAACCACTTTGTCGGTCACAACGCGGCCCTGTTCGACAACAATGCCGATCCCGAACTCTCCCACTGGGGCGTATACAATCAGGCCCAGTTTGGCGGTATCGGTTACCTCAACGCCGCCTGGTCGGCCCACTACTTCCGCGGTGCGCTGGCGGCCGGCAAGATCAACGTGGGTGTGCCCTATTACACCCGCGGCTGGCAGGGGGTGAGCGGTGGCAGTCACGGTCTGGGTGGCAAGGCGGCCCTGCCGAGCCAGAACGAGTGCCAGCCGGGCACCGGTGGCAGTACGATTCCGTGCGGCAATGGTGCGGTCGGCATCGACAACATCTGGCATGATCTGGACAAGAACGGCAAGGAGATCGGCGGTGGCGCCGTGCCCATGTGGCATGCCAAGAACCTGGAGCACGCGGCCAGCCTGGGCATCACAACGCTGCCGAGTTACGGCACTGCCTGGGGTCAGGATCCCAACAACCCGGCCCACGTGATGCAGGGCAAGTACGTGCGTTACTACGATGACAAGGCGCAGGCGCCCTGGCTCTGGAACGAGGAGAAGAAGGTGTTCCTCTCCACCGAAGATGAAGAGTCCATGGGTCACAAGCTGGACTACATCATCAAGCGCGGGTTGGGTGGCGTCATGTTCTGGGAGATGGCGGGCGACTACGCCTTCGATCCGGCCAAGAACGAGTACGGCATGGGCAGCACTCTGACTACGCTTGCCTACGAGAAGTTTGCCAAGGCAACTCCGTACAACAACAAGCAGAATGATCTGGCCGCGCCGAGTGCCCAGCTCGACATCCAGGTCAGCCTCTCCGGCTTCAAGGAAGGTGACTCCAACTACCCGATCAACCCGAAACTCAAGCTGGTCAACAAGTCGACTCAGACCATTCCGGGCGGCGCTCGCATCGAGTTTCTGATGCCGACGTCCACCTCTGACACCATCACGGATCAGAGTGGCATGGGGCTGAAAGTGGTCGAGAGTGGTGGCAACGACAACTCGGAGGGCATTGCCAACGAGAAGGACTTCCACAAGGTCGCCATGAACCTGCCGAGCTGGCAGACCCTGGCGCCGGGCGCTGAAGTTGAAGTCGCCATGACTTACTACCTGCCCGCCGCCGGCGTGCCGAGCGGCATGCGTATCATCAGCGGTAGCCAGACCATAGGCCTCAAGGCCGAGTTCCCGACCCTGCCAGAGGCCGTACTGGGCTCGGGCGGTGGTGAGAACCCGGGCGGCGCCACCTGCAGCAGCCAGAACGTCAATCCGGCGGCCTACAAGGCCTACCCGACCTGGCCGCAAGGGGATCACGCAGGTGGTGGCGATCGCATCACCCATAACAAGGTGGTGTGGCAGGCGAATTGGTGGACCAGCAGCGAGCCCAAGGCAACCGATGGCAGCTGGAAGCTGGTATGCAGTTACTGATGGCGCAACGGAGCGGGCACGGCCGACACCCTCACCGATGAGGTAATGCCCGTCCCCATGAATGACCCAATCCGGAGCCCAGGCTCCGGATTTTTTATGACGGCATATATAAATAGGAGGTCGCAGGCATAAAAAAGACCGCTCCGGGGAGCGGCCAATTGCCACCAAGGCAAGCGGTGGGGCGAACCCCTTGTGGTATGAAACGGGGGCGGGGAGGGCGCCCGCACCCGTTTCGCGTCATTGAGCCTTGACCTCGACCCGGGAGTGAATGGCCGGGGCCAGTGCGCTCGGGCACTTATTGAGTGACGGCACCGCCCTGTTGCTCCTTGAGGAAGCTTATCCAGGGGGAGGCACGGCCACTGACGTTGCCATTCTGGGCTGCCTGGGTGAAGGCGTTCAATGCTTCCTTCGGTTTTTGCTGCTCAAAATAGGCGACTCCGGTCAGGAACTTCAGGTCGGCGCGTTGCTCACTATTGGCATTGGCGGCCGGCTTGGCGGCCAGGGCCACCAGATCCTGATAGCGTTTGCTCTGGATCATCATGCGCGCCATCTTGAGCTGCAGATCGGCACTGGGGGCCATCTTGTAGGATTTGGCCAGTGTATCGATGGCCGGATCCAGCTCCTTGGCCTGGTGCCAGTAGTTGGCCAGTGTCTTGTAGTTGGCGGCACTGCTCTCGATGCTCCCCTCCTTCATCGCCTTCTCCATCACGCGAGCGGCGCGGTGAGGAATGCCGGCAAAGGCCAGGTAGTTGGCGAGACGCTGCAATTCGGCCGACTCGGTCAGCATGCCGAGGTTGTAGGCCGATTCGAGCGCCGCCAGCGCCTTGGCATCGTTGCCTGCCTGCATGTGCATGGCGGAGAGCTGGGTCCAGTACTTCTTCTTCTCCGGGAACTTGTCCACCAGAGCGGTCAGCACCTCTGTGGCCGGCTTGTACTGTTTCAGCTCGTAGTGCGCCGCCATCTTGAGCAGATACCAGGATTCCGGCGCCTTGCCCGCTGACAGCTTGATGGCCTGATCCACAGCAGGGATGGCCTCTCGATACTGCTTGAGCTGCACATGTGCGTTGGCCAGGGTGATGTAGGCGTGCGGGGTCGGTTTCTCATCCTTGCCGAGACTCGCAAACCACTGGTTCATGGTGCTGATGGAGCCCTTGAAGTTTCCCTCCGCCATGTAGAGCTGGGCCAGGTTGTAGCGCACCTGTTGTGCCACCGGTTGTGGCAGGCCGCCGGTGGCGATGGCCTCGGCGAAATACTTGGTCGCCTGACCGTATTTCTCCTGCTGGGCGGCCACGAAGCCGAGGGTCTGCAGTATCACCCCCTTGTCGTAGACCCGCTCGCCGGCACCGGACAGCGCCTCCTGCAGCTTGGCATTGGCCTCGCCGTATTTCTTCTCTGTGATCAACGCCTGCGCCTTGTTGACCGCGCGGTAGGCACGGTCAGACAGGGCTGGCTGCTCGGCGGCCCAGCTGGCGGTGCTGAGCAGCACCGCCATGGCAACCGGGGCGAGGATCAGGGTGTGTAACTTTTTCATCGCCACCTTCCTTAGTTGGTCGCAAACTCGATTTCTTGCTGCATGCGACTGGCTTGCGGCTTGCCATCGACCATGGCCGGCTTGAACGTCCACTTGGTGATGGTCTTGCGCGCTTCCTTGCCGAGGTCATAGCTGCGCGGCTCTTCCTTCACGATGCGGATATTGCTGACGGTGCCGCGTTCGGTCACGGTGAACTCCACCAGCACCTTGCCGGAAGCGAGCCCGGCCAGCGCCGCCTTGCGGGGCATCATGGGTTCGAAGGTCGCCAGCGGAATGGCACCGTTGTTGCCACCCATGCCGCCGCCACCGCCGCCCGTGCTGTAGGCACCGAGGGCATTGCCGCCCCCTATGTTGACCGGGATGTCGAGTTTGGGCATGTCCATGGGCGAGCTTTCCATCTGCGGCCTGTCCGTACTGGCCACTTCCATCTCGGGAGGGGGAGGCGGGCGGTTCGGCGGCGGCGGCTTGGGCAGCTCCCGTTGTTTCTCTTGCAGCGTCTCCTGGGGCTTGAGGCGGATGAAGTCGGTCATGCTGACGTCTTCGGATTCCACCAACTCCCGGTGATCCGGTGTGATCAGCTTGTTCATTCCCAGAAACAGGAAGAACACCACCACACAGGAGACAGCTAACGATATCAGGTATCTCATGGCGCTCGCTCCGGCATCAGCTGCTCTTGTCTGCCGCGATGGAGATGCTTTGGACACCGGCCATGCGGATCTGATCCATGACCTGGACCACCAGACCGGAACGGGATTCGGTGTCGGCCTGGATCACCACGGCGCTCTCCGGGTTCTCGGCCCGCAGCCGTTCGATGTTGGCGCGCACGGCACCCACTTCGACGATGCGCTTGTCGACCCAGACCTGACCATTTTCGCGAACCGCGACCATGATGTTCCCCTTCTTCACCGTCTCGGCCGTGCTGGCGCTCGGGCGGTTGATCTCCACGCCGGACTCCTTGACGAACGAGGTGGTGACGATGAAGAAGATCAGCATGATGAACACTATGTCCAGCATGGGGGTCAAATCGATAGCCGCCTCGTCAGCACCGCTGTCGCTGTAACGTTTTCTCATAGCAGAAACTCCTTGCTTGTTCTGTGCCCCCAGCAGGCCATGCCTGGCCGGGGGTATGCATCCTGCATCAACCGTGTTTCAGGTTGTCTTCCAGCTTTTGCACCGCCAGTTTGGCTTTGTGATCGAGCTGGTTGACAAAAAACAGGCCGGAAAGGGCGGCAATCATGCCCGCCATGGTTGGTACCGTCGCCTTGGAGATCCCTGATGCCATGGCGCGTGGGGAACCCGTGCCTGTGATGGCGAGGGTGTCAAACACCTGCACCATGCCGACCACGGTTCCCAGCAGCCCCATCAGTGGACAGAGGGCGATCAGCACCTTGATGACCGGCATCCCCTTGTCCACCGCCATGGAGACTCGCGACACCAGTTCACGCCGGATCTGTTTGGCAGACCAGGAGAGGTGATCGCTGCGTGCCAGCCAGGCCGTCTTGGTCTGCTTCACCTGCTTGGGGTAGACAGCCATGAAGTAGAACCAGCGTTCCAGCAGCAGGGCCCACATCATCAGGGTGAGGAAGAACAGGGCGACCAGTACGTCGCCCCCCAATCCCAGAAACCGGCGGACCGACTCGACTTCTTCAATCAACCAGAACCACATGGAAGACTCCTTATGCTGCTGCTTTGGTGGCGTGCAGGCTTTCCTGATAACGGGCGACGAAACCGGCGCTCTGCTCTTCCAGCACCTGGATCAGACGACGGCTCTGGGTCTGCACTATGGTGTAGAGGAACAGCATGGGGACCGCGACCACCAGACCCTGCATGGTGGTGACCAGGGCCTCGGAGATACCGCCAGCCATCAGCTTGGGATCGCCGGTACCGAACAGGGTAATGGCCTGGAAGGTGGCAATCATGCCGACCACTGTCCCCAGCAGGCCCAGCAGGGGGGCAACCGAGGCGATCAGCTTGATGATGCTGATGCCCTTTTCGAACTTGGGCACGTTGCGCAGTATGATCTCGTCCAGCTTGGATTCCAGATCCTCTATGTTGTCACCACGATGGCTCTGGTAGGCCCCCAGCATTTCGCCGATGGGGTTGCCCTTGATGATCTGGTCGGATTTCAGCTGCTTGCGCATGGATCCGCCGATGAGGGACAGACGAGCACCGCAGAACAGGGCCAGCAGGGTACCGAGCACGCCGAGTACCATGATGACGTAACCTACCTCACCCCCCTGATCGATCCGCTCTTTCAAGGTCGGAGACTGCACCAGCAGGGAGAGGATCACGCCGCGAGACGGGTCGACGAAGATGGGCTTGACGCCACCGTCACCCTGCTCAAACTCGGCAATCGGTTCCAATACGCCTTTGTCGGGTTGACGAGGCAGCTGTTCGAACTTGCCGGTTTCCGGCACGAAGGTAAGGTACTTGCCTTCGGAGACGGTATTGAACTCACCAATCTGGGTAACGGTTTTGTCGGCCTGGTTGCCCTCGCCGTACACCACGGTTGCCGGTATCTGGCTCACCTTGCCACCGTCGACCATGCGGCCCAGGGTCGTGGTCCAGAAGGCGGTCAGGTCGTCGCTGGAGGGGAGCTCCTTGCTCTCGGCCAGACGGGTCAGCAACGCGGCCTGCTCAGGGTGCTCGACCCGGCGGGCGGAGGCGTTGAAGATCCCCTTGAACTCACCTGCAAACTGACGGAGCACGCCAAACATCTCGCCCATGTTGCCGGAACGCTGGCGCAGGGTCTCGGTCAGTTCGGTCAGTTGCTTGTCATTGGCATCGAAGGTGGCCTTGAGCTGCTCGCCCTTGGCGGTTTCGGCGGCGAGCTCGGCCTTGGCTTTGGCCAGCAGGGCCCCTTGCTCGTTCTTGTCTGCCAGGAAGCGGGCTTCCCGCTCCTTGTTGAGCTGGGATTCACTCAGGCTGGATGCCTTGACCTGACTCAGCAGAGCATTCAAGTCCACCGGTTTTTCGGCTGCGGTCACCGGCAGGGTGATCAGGGTGGCTCCCGCGATCAGGGAGGCAATGGCGAGTTTGATTCCTTTCATGATGCTTTCTCCGCAGTTTGAACCGGCAGCTTGATGAGCGCGGGCGGTGCCTGCTTCTTGGCGATACGCAAGCCCTGTTCGACTGCACTGCGATACTCCTGGGGCAAGGCTTCCCACTGACGAGTCTTCTTGTTCCACATGCCTGTCTCGTTACCATCCGGGGACTGGTAAAGCAGGGCGATGCGGCCGACACGCAGGAACTCGTAGGTTTTCTCGCTGCCATCCTTGTCCAGACTGGCCTTGTAGGCCTCTATGGTGCGACTGAAGCCCTCCTCGATCTGGTAGGCCTCCAGGATCTTGCGGTACTTCTCGGAAATGGTGACATCGGCTCGGTTCATCAGGTCGGTCAGGGCCGCCACGCGGTCCTCCCGTTCTACCTTCTGGAACGGCAGATCCAGCGATACAAACTGCTCGAGGGAGTCGATCATCTTGAGCATCAAGGGCACCACTTCGGTGCTGGTCTGATCGATCTGGGCAATCTGGCGCTGCATCGAGGCCAGCTCGCTGCTCTGGGAGTCGACCATCTTGCCCACTTGCTCGTTGTAAGCGCGCAGGCTGTCGACCTGGCGCAGGGCGGCCTTGTACTGTGCCAGGGCTGACTCGGCAGACTCGGCGTAGTTGTCGATCTTCTGCTGGGAGACTTTGGATGCATTGTCGGTGGCGGCTTGAGCGTCCACTGCCTGACCGGCAGAGGCGGCACTCAGATTGAAGCTGGTCAGCAAGGCAGCGGATACCAGGCTGCCGAGGAGCGCTTTCTTCATTTTAATAGTCCTTGTCTTCATAGGATTACCCTATCTCCGTAACTTCCTTGGACGTTGGGCAAAGCCGGCCCGACCGGGCCGGCTTGGGTCGTATATCAACGGGGTTGATTAGAACTTCTGGGTGTAGTCGAGGTAGTAGATGCGACCGTCGATGCTGTAGAGACTTGTGTCCGGGTTCCTGTCATAGGTGAAACCATCGCTTTCCAGTGATGGGCCTACGTTGAACATGTTCTTCACACCGACCTGGATCTTGCCATCCCAGGGCGCTTCCACACCGACGTTCAGGTTCCAGGTAGTCTGGGACGCAATGTGACCCACTTCAGCACCGGTATCGGCGATGTAGTCCTGGCTCTGGGAGTCGATGTAGCTGGCGCTCAGGTAGGTATCCATGTTCCACCATTGGGGCACGTTGACACCGACCCCAGAGTTGAAGCGCAACTGCGGTTTGCCTTGTTGACCAACTTTGTCTATGACGGGACCACCGGCATACAGACCTTCCTTGTACTCAAGGATGTAGGTGCTGCCGAAGTCATAGCGCACCGTCGCCACGTTCAGGTCGTACTTGTAGTCCGCCTTGAAGTCCAGGCCGCTGGTGTTCAGCTCGCCCAGGTTGACCATGGGAGCGGTGCCCTGTTTGATCTTGCCCTGGCTGTTACGCACTATGTTGCTGGAACTGCCAGAGTTCAGCTCGTCATAGATAATGGACTGAAGTGAGTTCAGCTGGATGACATCGGTGATCTTGATGGTGTAGTAGTCCAGCGACAGATTCAGATCATCCAGCGGGCTGTAGGCCACACCGAAGTTCCAGGTATCGGCCGTCTCTTCCTTCAAATTCTCGTTGGAGGTGCGGATGGTAGTGTATTGCTGGTTCGGGCATGCTGCCGCCGAAATGCCGTTCGCTGCGCAATAGACATAATCCTTGGCCCAGTCGGCAGACTCGGAGTCTGCAGAGTAGAGATCGCTCAGGCTGGGAGCGCGGAACGAACGGGACCAGGAGGTGCGCAGCATCAGGTTGTCCAGCGGCTGGTAGCGCAGACTGGTCTTGGGCGAGAAGGCACTGCCAAAGTCGCTGTACTTGTCGAAGCGACCAGCCACGTTGAGCTCAATCTCATCCGTGATAGGCACCAGGGACTCGATGTAGGCGGCTGTGACGTCGCGCACCCCACCGGACGAGTTGCCCGCTGAACCTATGATGTTGCCTGCTTCGGACTGGGCATCGTACTTGTCGGCATAGACCCAGTCGTTGTATTCGGCGCCGGCGTACCAGCTGACCGGCCCGGCCGGCAGTTCACCCATGTCCCACTGGACACCGGCATACCACTGGTAGAAGTCCATGGTGGAGCGGCGGCTGGTGTCGGCAGCCATGGAGGCAGTGGTGGAGGCATCAAACTCGCCACCGACGAACTTGCCATCCTCGATCGCCTTCTGGGCGGCAGACTTCAGCACATAGCCGGTACCGTTCTCCTTGTTGTCGGTCTTGGAGTACATGTAACCGGCGTTCCACTGCATGTCGCCAACGCTTTCGGTGGCTAGGGTGCCTTCAAAACCCAGGTTCATGCTGCCAGTGGTGTCTGTGACCAGGTTGTCACGGGTACCGACGTTGTTGAAACGGTAGTAGGCATAGGCAGCTTCCCCCAGCCCTTGAGTGGCTGCGGCATCCAGGCCGTTGTCGGTGAAAAACTGCGCATTTTTCGGGTTGGCAGGGTCTATGGTGAATGCCCCTGCTGCCGGAGCATAACGACCAAAGCTCTCGACCCGTGAGCCAATGATCTGGGGTACGAAGTCGACGTTGTCGTTGATATGATAACGACCGTTCAGATAGAGGGTGTCACGACTGCGGGAAGCTGTCTTGGCCGCGACTTGACCGTAGTTGAAGTTACAACCGCCTTGGAAATTGGTGAAGGGCTCCTTGCAGGTACCATTTGCATTGGTTGCACCCGCCAGTGGGCCATATTTCCAGATTGGGTCGCCATTGGTATCCAGGCCAGTGATACCTTCCACGTTGCGGCCATAGACGCTGGGGGAGTCGTTGCCCTGTTTGGCGAGATAGTCACGGTCACGGCTGTAAATGACGTCTTTCTTGTCGTGCTCGTAGACTGCCATCAGGGAGCCTTTCTCGCTGGCGACACCGGCGACGATGGAGCCACTCTTCTCGTCTCCCCCCTCTTCGGTCGGGCTGCCGATGCGGCCCTGGAAGGTCAGACCCTCATACCCTTCTTTGAGCACCACGTTGATGACGCCGCCGATGGCATCGGAGCCATAGATGGCGGAGCCACCATCCAGGTTCACTTCCACCCGTTCAACCGCCGCCATGGGAATGGTGTTCAGGTTGATGGAGGTGCCGCCCATGGTGGGAGAGCCGGCGACACGTTTGCCATTCAGCAGTACCAGGGTGCGCTCAGAGCCAAGACCGCGCAGGCCAATAGTGGCCTGGGACTGAGCAGAGCTGCCCGAGGAGGGAGATACGCCACCGAAGGAGTTGTAGGAGGCCTGTTTCAGGTAGTCAGCCACTGTCTGCTGACCGGATTGCTCAATCTGGGCCTTGCTGACGGAGACAACCGGGGTGGCACCTTCCACATCGACGCGGGAGATACGTGAGCCGGTCACCTTGATTTTTTGCAGCTTTTCGACGTTTTGGCCTTCTTCGGCCAAGACAGGGGTGGTCATAACTGCCGCGCTCGCCAAGGCAAACGCTACGGCAGCAGAGAGTCTGCTTTTCCTAAGCATCGCTTATATCCTTCCTGGTTGTTTTTTGTTTGCTTCCATACCGCCCTCGTTGGAGCGATGCGTAAGGCTTATCAATCTTTGGCTGGTGACGTCAATGGAGCAGGGGAAAAGCGGCGTGCCGAATGCAAGTCGAGTGTAATAAGAGGAGTGTGTTATTTATGTGGTTATTTCTTAGTGAATAATGCTCTGAATAACATGCAAGGCAATGTGAAAATTTTGTTAATTGCCTTTTGTGTCGCCTAACTAAAAAGTGATGAACTTATTATTAATGCTGATGTCTCTTTGTATCTTGTTTTGTGAAAATGAGAAAAGAAAGGAGGAAACACTGTTTTAGTGGTGATGGATGCCATTGGTGGATATCCGTGGAACAATATAGAGGTGTTGTGGTGATATCGTTTTCAGTTCGGCAGGCTGGAAGCTAAAGCTATTTAAATTCATGTGGTTGGCTTTTCTTTAATAGCAGTTAAACAACTGTTCATTGTTTTTAAAATTTAATTGATAGCCAGCGTTTTGTTTTGATTTTTCTTTTTTAAATAAAAAACGTCATTTTCTTGCAGCTTTTACACCAAGTGGCCATTTCCAACGGTTTTACCCTTTCTTGTACTTGATTTTTGTTGCAGAGCTTTTACAGTGACCGAGCGGATTGTCTGCCAATAAACAGACTATCCAGTGAGTAATGCCAGGAAGGACAGGCAGGTCATCGGAATTGACTAGCCGCACAAGAACAACAAGGACGAGGTTTCACCATGCTGTCGTATTTCTTACGTCGGATGCTTTTGATCATCCCGACGTTTCTCGGTATCACCCTGCTCGTCTTCTCCATCACCCGCTTCGTGCCGGGCGGCCCGGTCGAACGCATGCTGTTGCAGGCTCAGGTCTCACAGAATGAGACCGGGCGATCCAGTGGCAGCAAGGGGGCTCAGGCGCTCTCCGATGAACAGATCGAGGAGTTGAAGGCATTTTACGGGCTGGACAAGCCTATGCTGGTCGCCTATTGGGAGTGGCTGCAGAAGCTGGCTGTGCTGGATCTGGGGGAGTCGACCCGCTACTACGAGCCAGTGTGGGATCTGATAAAGGACAAGCTTCCCGTGACGGCCTTTTTCGGGTTGGCGACCTTTCTGCTCAGTTATGCGGTATCAATACCGCTCGGGGTTGCCAAAGCCCTCAGGCATAACAGCAGCTTCGACTCTTTAAGCTCAATGCTCATCTACATGGCCTATGCGCTGCCCGCCTACGTGGTGGGGATCTTCCTCATCACAGTGTTCGCCTTCCATCTGGAGTGGCTGCCCATGGGCGGTTTTCCGGGGGACGACTTTGAATCTATGGAGAGTAGTTGGGATCAGGTCCGCACCGTCTTTGCCCATGCCCTGCTGCCGCTCATCGCCTACGCCATCGGGGATTTCGCCATCCTCACCATGACCATGAAAAACAGCCTGATGGAGAATCTGTCGGCGGATTATGTGCGTACCGCCGTGGCCAAGGGGTTGCCGTTTCGCAAGGCGGTCACCGACCACGCCATGCGCAATAGCCTGATCCCCATCGCCAGTCACTTAGGGTCCGTGCTCACCGTTTTCTTCGGCGGCTCCTTCCTCATCGAGACCATTTTCAACATCGACGGCATAGGCTTGCTTGGCTACGAGGCGATCGTCGAGCGGGATTACCCCACCGTCATGGGCATTCTGGCCATCACCTCCATGCTGATGCTGATAGGCAATATCGTTTCCGATATCTGTGTAGCCCTTGTTGACCCACGCGTGCGGTTTGGAGAATAACCATGAAGCTCAATCCGGTTACGCTGAAAAAACTCAAGCGCTTCAAGTCGATCAAGCGCGGTTTCTACTCGTTTGTCATCTTCACGGCCCTGGTGGTGCTCTCCCTGCTGGCGGAGCTGCTGGTCAACAGCCGGGCACTGATGGTGAGCTATCAGGGCCAGCTCCACTTTCCCACTTACGGTGATGTGATCCCGGGCCAGCACTTCGGGCTCGATTACGAGTACGAGACCAATTACCGCCAGCTCAAGGCCAAGTTCGCAGCACAAGGCAAAGGTGACTGGGTACTGCTGCCGCTGGTGCCCTGGAACCCCTATGAGCAGGACTTCAAGGAGGATGCCTATCCCCCTTACGCTCCCAGTGTGGCGGAGCGCCACTTCCTTGGCACCGACACCAGCGGTCGCGACGTGCTGGCGCGGCTGGTGTACGGTTTTCGCATCGCCATCGGCTTTGCCTTTATCGCCCTGGCGGCCAGCTATGCCATAGGGGTGACCATAGGCTGCATGATGGGGTTCCTCGGCGGGCGCTTTGATCTCATCCTGCAACGCTTCATCGAGATCTGGTCTCAGGTGCCGTTTCTCTACGTCATCATGATCCTGGTGTCGCTGGCCAAACCCAACTTTGGCCTCTTTGTCGGCATCAATGTGCTGTTTGGCTGGATGGGGATCACCTGGTACATGCGTACCCTCACCTACAAGGAGCGGGCGCGAGACTATGTGATGGCGGCGCGGGCCCAGGGGGCCACCACCAAACGCATCATCTTCAACCACATACTGCCCAATACCCTGATGATGATCGTCACCCTGGCGCCGTTTGCCGTGGTGGGCAACATTTCCACCCTGACGGCGCTGGATTATCTGGGCTTTGGCCTGGCGCCACCGACCCCAAGCTGGGGGGAATTGCTCTCCCAGGGCATCAACAATCTGGATGCCATCTGGATTGTGAGCTCAGTGGTGGCGGCGGTGAGCCTGGTGCTGATCATGGTCTCCTTTATTGGCGAGGGGATCCGCGAGGCGTTTGACCCGCGCAAATTTACCCGTTATCAGTGAGGAAGCGGCGCCACATCGCGTTGGTATACGCTGGCTACGAACAGTAATTAATGAAGGGCGGGCTGCCACCACAGGCGGACCGGGAGCAAGGGATAAACCCGTTATCAATCAAGACCCCCAGTGCAGGGGCTAGACTTGGAAGTCAAACATGAACAATAAAATCAAATGGATAGGTGCTCTTTTTCTACTGGTGAACGGATCCTGGGGTTGGGCCGTCAGCCTGCCCGCGGATCTCAAGTGGGAGACCAACGATACTGACCCGACATTCGCATCTCCCAAGGCGCTGCCCGGTGGTGCCATCACCATGTTTGTCGACAGCTTTCCCCTGACGTTTCGCACAGTGGGGCCGGACTCCAATGGTTCGTTCCGCTCCTATATTCTGGATAACCAGCTGCGACTCATCAGTTTTCACCCCAATACTGGCAATCCCATACCATCGCTGGCGACTCATTGGGCCATAGCACCAGACAGCCAGACCGTCTATTTCAAGCTGGATCCGCGCGCCAAGTGGTCCGATGGCAAGCCGGTTACCGCCGATGACTACACCTTCGGCTACGAGATGATGCGCTCCAAAGAGATCCGGGCCCCCTGGTTCAACAACTACTACACCACCGAAGTGGTGGCGGTAGACAAGATTGATGCCCACACCATTCTGGTCAAGGCGGGCAGCCGCAAGGCCAAGCTGGACCTGCTCAACACCACTGAGCTGTGGCCTCAGCCCAAGCATTACTACAAGCTCACGCCCAACTGGGTTAAGCAGTACAACTGGGCCGTGGTCCCGACCACGGGTCCCTATGTGATGAGCGAGGTCAAGAAGGGCAAGTCCATCACCTTCAGCAAGCAGCAAGACTGGTGGGCCAAAGACGATCGTTACAACCAGCACAGATTCAATATCGACACCATCAAGGTGCAGGTGATCCGGGATCACAACATAGCGTTTCGCCACTTCCTGAAGGGGGAGCTCGATACCTTCGAGATGATCCTGCCCAACTGGTGGCATGAAAAAGCGGTCACGCCGGAATACAAGAAAGGGTATGTGCAGAAGGTGATGGCCATGACCGACACCAAGCAGGGGGGGCAGGGGGTACACCTCAATGTCAGTAACCCCAAACTGTCGGATGTGAACGTGCGCCTTGGCATTCAGCATGCCATGAACCTCGACAAGATGATCGAGACGGTACTGCGTGGCGACTATGACAGGGCGACCACTTTCGGCTCGGGTTTCGGTGACTTTACCGACATGTCACTGCCAAGCCGGGCTTATGACATCACCAAGGCACGGGAGTACTTCGCCAAGGGCGGCTACAACAAACCGGGGCCGGACGGCATCTTGCAAAATGACAAGGGCGAGCGGCTGACCCTGGTGCTCACCTACACCACCCAGGAGCACTCCAAGCGACTGACTGTGCTCAAAGAGGAAGCCAAGAAGGCGGGCCTGGATCTGGAGCTCAACCTGGTGGATGGCGCCACCGGCTTCAAGGTGATGCTGGAGAAGAAACACGAGGCAGCCTGGCTCGGTTGGGGCGGCGGTGGTCTCTATCCCCAGTATTGGGAATCCTTCCATTCGGCCAACGCCAACAAGCCCCAGACCAACAACTTGTTCAACGTGGCTGACAAGGAGCTCGACACTCTGATCGACGCTTACAACATAGAGTTCGACATGGCCAGGCGGGCCGGGATTTCCCGCCAGATCCAGCAACGTATTTACGATTTGGCCATCTTCGTGCCCGGGGTACAGCTCAACTATGTGCGGGCCAGCAGCTGGCGCCATGTGATGCTGCCCGAGGTGCCGGCCACCAGAAATACCCCGGATCAGCTCTACTGGCCCATGGATGGCTACCCCCACAGCAGTGGCGGTCTGCTTTGGCTCGATCCCAAGGTGAAGGAAGAGACCCTGAAAGCCAAGGAGGCAGGAGAGGCGCTGGCGCCCATCAACCTGCTCGACAAGACCTATGCACATCACTGATGCCATTGAGAAGGGAGCGGCAGTTATGCCAACCATACAGGCTCCCATCCTCGACGTCCGAGATAATGGGGTGAAGTTCACCGTTGATAACGGCCAGAGCAGCGCCTCTATTCTCGAGGTACGTGATCTCGAGGTGGAGTTCGCCGTCGACGACGGCAAGATAAAAGTACTCGACGGGGTCAGCTTCTCTGTGGCCCCGGGCCAGACTCTGGGGATAGTCGGCGAGTCCGGTTGCGGCAAGAGCGTCACCTCGCTCGCCATCATGGGGCTCTTGCCCAAGCCCCATGGTCAGGTGGTGGCGGGTTCCATCCGCTTTCAGGGAGAGGAGTTGCTCACCCTGGCGCCGGATCAGATGTACAAGGTTCGCGGTAACCGTATTTCGATGATCTTTCAGGAGCCGATGACGGCGCTCAACCCGGTGCAGACGGTCGGTGATCAGCTGATGGAGGTGTTTCGCCTCCACAGGCCAGAGTACAGCAAGGCCCAGCGCAAGGAAGCGGCTATCGCCATGCTGCAAAAGGTGGGAATACCTGAGCCAACCCAGCGCTTTGCCGTCTACCCCCACAATCTGTCGGGTGGTATGCGCCAGCGGGTGATGATTGCCATGGCGCTCTCTTGCGAGCCGGACCTGCTCATCTGTGACGAGCCGACCACGGCGCTTGATGTGACCATTCAGGCCCAGATCCTGGAGCTGATGAAAGAGCTGCAGGCCCAGACGGGCATGGCCATCATCTTCATCACTCACGACCTTGGTGTGGTGGCGGAGCTGTGCGACGAGGTGGTGGTGATGTACGCCGGCCGGGCGGTGGAGCAGGCCGATGTCTTTGAGCTGTTTGACAGTCCGCGCCATCCCTATACTCATGGTTTGATGAGCTCGATCCCTCGGCTGGAAGATGTGCCCAAGAGCCTGCTAAAGACCATCAAGGGTCAGGTGCCCGCCCTGCACGAGATGCCGGCCGGGTGTCGTTTTTCCAATCGCTGTCCACACGCCACCGAGCTCTGTGTGATCGCCATTCCGGCGACTGAACAGCTCAATCCCCACCACAGGGTTGCCTGTCACCATTGGAAGGAGCTGGCCGTATGAACACGCTTTTATCCGTGCGGGATTTGAAACAGCATTTTCGGCTGGGCGGTGGCTTTTTGCGCAAGCACTACACCGTTTATGCGGTGGATGGCATCAGTTTCGATCTGAAACAGGGGGAGACGCTTGGGCTGGTAGGGGAGTCAGGTTGTGGCAAGTCCACCCTGGGTCGTTCACTGCTCAAGTTGTTCGAGCCGACTGCCGGCACCATCAGTTTCGAGGGGCGGGATATCACCAAGCTCTCGACCAGAGAGATGCGTTCCCTGCGCCAGGAGATGCAGATGGTGTTTCAGGATCCTGCAGAATCCCTCAATAGCCGCCATACGGTGGGCCAGATCCTGGAAGAGCCCTTCATCATCCACGGCAAGGGCGACAGCCAGCAGCGGCGAGAATGGGTATTGGCGCTGCTGGACAAGGTCGGTTTGCCGAAAAGTGCGGTGGATCGCTACCCGCACGAGTTCTCCGGCGGCCAGCGTCAGCGCATCGGCATCGCCCGCGCCATCGCCCTCAAGCCCAAGCTGCTGGTGTGCGACGAGGCCGTATCGGCCCTCGATGTGTCGGTGCAGTCCCAAATCGTCAATCTGTTGCTCAACCTGCAGCGGGAGATGAACCTCGCCATCATCTTCATCGCCCACGACCTGTCGGTGGTGAAACACATCTCGGATCGCATTGCCGTCATGTATTTAGGAAGGATTGTCGAGCTGGCGGATGCGCAAACCCTCTACCTGTCCCCTCGCCATCCCTATACCCAGGCGCTGATCTCGGCCATTCCGGTACCGGATCCGCGCCGTCGCAACCAGCGCATCCTGCTGACCGGCGATGTACCTTCTCCCATATCGCCTCCCAGCGGTTGCCACTTTCATCAACGTTGCCCCCATGCCACGGATCTGTGCCGCAATACGGCACCGAGCCTGCAGATTTGTGATGGGGATGCCCATGAGGTAGCTTGCCACACCCCCTTGCCGGTGGCTGAGGCGGTGCCGTTGGGAAAGGCGGTGTGATGTCGCTGCCGGCGTCACAGCTGGAAGGCAGGGAAGAGAAGCAATAAAAAATGGGGCCTGTAGGCCCCATCTTCATGGTTGGAGTTCAGGTTTGGCCGTGGAACATCTGGCCAGGGCAGGACAGCGGCCCCGACATGGGGTGGCTGTTGTACGGATTATAATGTGTGTAATTTTACTACTTTTAATGTACTTCCCTGATGCATCAGGCACCGTAACGGAAGTAGTACTCACGGGTTGACGGGGCGTAGGTGTCTTTCTCTACGGCGCCTTTTTTGCTGGTTGCACCCTTAAGGTGGAACAATACTGCCAGGTTCTCAAACATATATTCACCTCATCGCTCTGTTATCTAATTGTTGTTTGTGACCTGAGTCACAATTTGATCCTATGGCCTTATGTGATATGGATCAACTTTTTGAGTGGTAAAGTTACATAAATCATGGAAAAGGTTTTCAAACCCAGTTCTGTTCATGGAGACGGTTTCAGAGACATGCATCGCTGGATGGGGGTATTGGGATGCTCAAACAGATGAAGGGCGGGTGGATCAAAGAAGGGGACCTGCAGATGCGCCGATCCGACTCCTCGGGAGTGTGCTGGCACGGCTCCGCGGGTGACGGTTGCAAAAAAATACCCCGCACTGGGCGGGGCATAAATCATAGTGCTAGCGGACTAGCCTATTCTGCGAAAGATCAGAGGCCGACTCCCGCTGATGAGCTTGCAGGTTTACTTGGCCGGGATCTGTTCCAGCACATGGACCAGCAGCTGCCAGAAGCGCTCGACGGCCGGGATATGTACCTTCTCGTCCGGTGAGTGGGCGCCACGAATGGTCGGGCCGAAGGAGACCATGTCCCAATCCGGGTAGGCGCTCTTGAACAGGCCGCACTCCAGGCCTGCGTGGATCACCATGACGTTGGGCATCTCGCCGAACAGGGTCTGGTAGCTGTTGCGTACCAGTGCCATGACGGGGGAGTCCACATCTGGCGCCCAGCCAGGATAAGCGCCGGTAAATTCACAGCTGGCACCGGCCAGATTGAACAGGGAGCGAGTCATCTGTTCGACGCTCTCGCGACCGGAGTCGATGAGGGAGCGGATCAGGCACTGCACATAGACCTCACCTTCGAGCGTCTTGATGACGCCGAGGTTGGTGGAGGTCTCGGTGACGCCCGGGATGGCATCGCTCATGCGGATAACGCCGTTCGGGCAGGCCATCAGGGCGTCCAGCAGACGGGCCTGCAGGGTCTCGCTCATCAGTTTGGCCGGTTTGTCTTGAGCCGTGAGCAGCACTGTCAGGTTGGCTTCGGTGGCGGTCAGTTCGCTCTGGTAGATACCGGCGTAGCGATCGACCAGGGCCTTGAATTCATTGACGTGAGCAGCGGGCACCAGCAGCTTGGCGCGGGCTTCGCGCGGGATGGCGTTGCGCAGGGTGCCGCCGTGGATCTCGGCCAGACGCACGCCCAGTGGCTCGGCAGCCTTGAGCAGGCGTACCAGCAGCTTGTTGGCGTTGCCACGACCGCGGTGGATGTCAACGCCGGAGTGACCGCCACGCAGCCCCTTCACCTGCAGTTCAAACCCTTCACCTTCGGTAGTGGCTACCATCTCCAGCGGGAAGCGAATATTGGCATCCACGCCACCGGCGCAACCCATGTAGACCTCGCCATCCTCTTCCGAGTCGGTGTTGAGCAGAATTTCGCCTTCCAGCCAACCCGCTTCCAGTCCGAATGCGCCCGTCATGCCGGTCTCTTCGTCCGTGGTCAGCAGCACTTCCAGCGGGCCATGCTTGAGGCTCTTGTCGGCCAGCACGGCCAGGCAGCCGGCCATGCCCATGCCGTTGTCGGCACCGAGGGTGGTACCGCGGGCCGTCACCCAGTCACCATCTATATAGGCATCGATGGGATCTTGGGTAAAATCATGCCGGGTATCGGCGTTGGCCTGGGGCACCATGTCGATATGGGCCTGCAGCACCACACCCTTGCGGTTTTCCATCCCGGGGGTGGCCGGTTTCTTGATGATGATGTTGCCCACGGCATCTTGCTTGACCGCGAGACCTTCCTCTTGGGCCCACTGCACTATCCAGGCGCTTAAGCGGGCTTCGTGCTTGGAAGGGTGGGGAATGGAGCAGATCTGCTCGAAGAAATGCCAAATCAGTTTGGGAGAGAGAGAACTAAGCTGTGCCACGTCGGGACTCCTTACCAGCAAGGAAAATGATTGGGCCCCATCAACGGGCCGGGGAAGAGGATAACGATAATACAGTCAATCACACAAAAATGTGAGCGAACAGCGCAAATTGCGGGCGGCTTGTGCTGGCAATCTGGCGGTTCACAGCGTGCAGCCGATGTGTGAGTGACCAGATCCAGCACAAAAGAAATTATGTGACGCATATCACAAAAATATTGTGTTTATGGCGCCGACTGGTAAATTAGTGACCGTGGTTCGCCACCCGTCAGGATGACGAGGAGTGCCTCCAGGGAACCGAAGCAAAGCAAGTGCGCCTCCATGGAACCGAGTATCTGTTCAAGGATTTGAGCCCGCATTAAAGGTACGTAACTTGTTAAGCAATCAGGAGTTTTACTATGTCCGGCAGCAATTCAACCTATTGGTTTGCCCAATCACTTTATACCCAGGGTTATAGCTACCCGAATCCCTTCGCTTACCGCTAAGCCAGGGGGGCCCACAGGGGCAACACGCAAGATGCAGCAGCAGGTGAGCGAGGAATCTATCCTCCCCCTGCTATTTTTTTATCTGCAATTGGCGCCAGTGTCTGGTTATGCAGCGAGCATGGCAGGCCAAAGCCGGATCGCGCGAGCGGGATGACGCAGTTTTTTCCTGTATTTCGCATACGTTTGCCAGTCAATTTATCCGCAAACGGTGCTATCATTCCGGCCCAACAGCCTGTCTGGGGTCTTTCCTCCAAACGACATGGCCGCCAGCTATGCCCATCCCGCTTTCATTGAATCCGTTTTTGCTGCCGAGGTCCCAGCCCTGAGGCAGCCAACGTGCAAGCCGAATTCGGGAGACAGAGGCGCCAGCATTGACTCAGCCGCGCGTGAACGCGAGGCGATTATTTTTTAAGTAATTGTTTTATATAACTCTTCGAGATCGATAACATGCCGAAAAAATTCTACGTCTCATGGGATAACCTGCAACGTGAAGCGCGCCGTCTGGCCCGTCGTCAACTGCCTGTCAGCCAGTGGAAAGGGATCATAGCGGTTAGCCGTGGTGGTCTGGTGCCCGCCGCGCTGATGGCTCGCGAACTTGGCATCCGTAATGTCGAAACCCTGTGCATCTCCAGCTATGACCACAACAACCAGCGTGATCTGGTGGTGGTGAAGGCTGCCACCACCGCAGGTGATGGTGAAGGCTGGCTGGTGGTGGACGATCTGGTGGATACCGGTGGCACTGCCAAGGCAATCCGCGATCTCTATCCCAAAGCCAAGTTCATCACCATCTTCGCCAAGCCGATGGGTGAGCCGCTGGTGGATGATTTCGAGGTCGCCATTCCGCAAGACACCTGGATTGAGCAGCCATGGGATATGGCGCTGGAATTCGCCCATCCAATCTGCGACGAAGAGTAATCACCACACAGGGCTCCCATCCGGAGCCCTGTTTTTTTGTGGTGTAACTGGCTGCCTGGCGTGAAAAGTGGTTAAGATGGGACCACTGCCTGACAGTATGAGTAATTGCTTTGGACTTGAATGATGACCTTAACCTGACCGAAAAGCTTTTCACCCGGGTAAAGAAGGTGCTGGAGACGTCTGAAATCTCCAACAGCAGCCCGGTGGAAGAGCAAGATGCCAATCTGGACGAAACCTATATCGACGGTTCCATGTCGTCACACTGGTATCGTCTGCTGCGCCGACCCACCTGGGCCTGGCAGGGGGCGGATCCGGTCGAAGTGGAACAGACCCTGGCTTGCATCGCCATGGGAAAGGGTGAGCGCACCCACGAGCGTTATCTGGATACCATCAAGGGATATGTGCCCGGAAACTGGATCTACGAGTGGAGTCTGCTGGCTGGCAGTTACTTCAAGCAGGGGCGGGCACTCGCGGAGCAAGGTGACTCGGCGGCAGCCCTCAAAGATCTGCTCAAGGCGGTACGCTACTACTCCATCGCCAGCTATCCCCATCTCAAGAATGACGAGCTGGCCGATCAGGCTCAGCTGCTCTGCAACATGGCTTACCGCGAGGCTGGCCGTCTGTTCAAGGTCCCCCTCAAAGAGATACAGGTGCCATTTCGTGGCAAGAGCATTCAGGGCTATCTGCATCTGCCGACCATCGACAAACCCGTGCCTCTGGTCATCGTCAGCGGTGGCATAGACTCCTTGCAGGTCGATTTCCTCAGCCTTTACCTCAAGTATCTGGAACCCAACGGCATCGGCATGTTGTCGCTGGATATGCCGGGCATCGGCTATGCCGAACACTGGCCGCTGGTGCAGGACACCAGTCGCCTGCATCAGGCAGTGTTGAACCATCTTTCCGAGGTTGCCTGGGTCGATCATCAGCGCATCGCCATGGTGGGCTTTCGTCTGGCGGGCAATGTGGCGGCACGGCTGGCCTTCATCGAACCTTTCAAACTCAGAACCGTCGTCTGCATCGGTGCCGGCGTCAATCAGGTGTTCACCAATCAGGAGATGTTTGCCCGCTGCCCGCGCATGATGCGCGACGGACTGGCGAACCGCCTTGGGGCCGATGCGGCTCAGTGGGAGTTGCTGCGCACCAAGTGCCAGGTATTTTCACTCAAGACGCAAGGATTACTGGGGACTCGCACTTCCGTGCCGATATTAAGTATCGGACACAAGAAGGATTTTATTTGCCCCGAGCAAGATGTACGGGCGTTGGCAGCCGCCAGCCACAATGGCAAGGCGGTGGTGTTCGACAAACAACCCTTGCTGGAGGTGTACGACGAGGCGTTGAAAGAGATGATCGACTGGCTTAAAAAACACCTATGCACATGATTTAGCGCTAAAAATATAACGTCACCCAGGTGATGTGGCTTGTTCAACAGGGAGGTTAACATGTCAGAAAGAGTGACCTACAAGCGACTGCTGAGGCAGTTTGCAGCGATCGGCCCCTATTTACGTGAGGACCTGTGTGAAGAGGGCCGTTACCGTTTCGATTGTCTTTCCGTCTGTGTCAGTGCCAAGCCGGCACCGGACAAGCGGGAGTTCTGGGGCTGGTGGATGGTGCTGGAACAGCAGGATCGCAGCTTCAGTTATCACTATCAGGTCGGTTTCTACAATGCAGAAGGGGAGTGGATCAACAAGCCGTTGCCCAAGAAGCACCAGGCAGAAGTCGAACGAACCCTCAACCGCTTCTACAAGCTCATCAGTGACAAGCTCACCTTGCTGGAGTGCCATCTGGCCCCTTCCGAGCAGGTGACCAACGAGCTGGCGGTCACCGCCGCCTGATGATCTGATGCCCTGCGAGTTGTCCATTCACTCGCAGGGCCATCTTTTCCACACTGCTTTCCTCCACTCACCCACTCTCTCTTTAGTCCTGGTCGATGCTGTTGCAAGTCAAGCCTGCCTGGCCCCTTCCTTTATCCGAGTACAGCTCGCGGGCTTAATTGCCTTGCAGGGCAACAGGGCCGTGGGTATAAAGGGATTCCTAATTTTTCAGCCTTCTTGCTCCCATGGAAAACAGAACCATAGTCGTCAAACTGGGCACCAGCGTGCTCACAGGGGGATCTTCCCAGCTTAACCGTGCCCACATGGTGGAGCTGGTCAGACAGTGTGCCGCCTTGCATCGTCACGGCCATAGAGTCGTGGTGGTCACCTCGGGGGCCATTGCCGCCGGGCGTGAACATCTGGGTCACCCTCCGCTGGCGCCGACTCTGCCCAACAAGCAGATGCTGGCGGCGGTAGGCCAGACCCAGCTCATCCGGGTATGGCAGGACTTGTTCAACCTCTATGGGCTGCATATCGGTCAGATGTTGCTGACCCGCGCCGATCTGGAGGACAGGGAGCGTTACCTCAACGCTCGCGATACGCTGCGTACCCTGCTCGATCATCGCATCATTCCCGTCATCAACGAGAACGACGCCGTGGCAACCGCCGAGATCAAGGTGGGAGACAACGACAACCTCTCGGCTCGTGCCGCCATCCTGGCTGATGCCGATCTGCTGATCCTGCTGACCGATCAGACAGGCTTGTTCACTGCCGATCCGCGCAGCAACCCTGATGCACAGCTGATAGAAGAGGTGCAGACCATAGACGACACGCTGCGCAAGTTGGCGGGTGGCAGTGTCGGCGGGCTCGGCACTGGCGGCATGGCGACCAAGTTGCAGGCGGCCGACGTGGCGCGCCGTGCCGGGGTCAAGGTGGTGATCGCCACCGGCCAGATGCCCGAGGTGATCGGTCGTCTCGCCAAAGGTGAGCGTATCGGTACCCTGTTCCCGGCGCTCGCTTCCCCGCTGGAAGGACGCAAGAGCTGGATTTTGGCCGGTCCGCCCCCGCACGGTGAAGTCCAGGTCGATCAAGGCGCTGTTGCCGCCATGCAGGACAAAGGCTCCAGCCTGCTGCCCAAGGGCATAGTCTCCGTGAAGGGCGACTTCGTCCGGGGCGACGTGGTGCGCATTCTCGATCCCAAAGGCGTCGAGCTGGCGCGGGGCATCTGTCGCTATGATCACGTCGAGCTCAACAAGCTGCGCGGCGTGCATTCGGACAGCATCGAGCAGGTATTGGGTTACGGCTATGGGGCCGTGGCCATTCACAGAGATGATATGGTACTGCTCTAAGGCCGTTCGATAGAACGGGATAAATGGTCCATTCGCAGAGACGATATGGTACTGCTCCAGGGTGGTACCCAGAGTCGAGAGACAAAGGGATTAGGTTATGAGTCTGGAAAAAATGGGGCAGGCTGCCCGTGAAGCCGCCTATCAGCTGGCGACCATCAGTACGGCGCAGAAAAATCGGGCGCTGGCTGCCATTGCCGACGAGCTGGAAGCACGCAGCAGTCAGATCCTGGCTGCCAACGAGAAAGATATTGCGGCGGGCCGCGAGGCAGGCCTCTCCGAAGCCATGCTGGATCGCTTGCTGCTCAACCCGGCACGCCTTGCCGGGATAGTGGCCGATGTGCGCAAGGTGATCACCCTGGATGATCCGGTCGGTGCCGAGATAGATTGCCGGGTGCTGGAAAACGGCCTGCGCCTCTCCCGCCGTCGGGTTCCCATCGGCGTCATCGGCGTCATCTACGAGGCGCGCCCCAATGTGACCATAGATATCGCCAGTCTCTGCCTCAAGACAGGCAATGCCAGCATACTGCGTGGCGGTCGCGAGACCTTCCACTCCAATCTGGAACTGGTGCGGGTGATCCAGGCCGCGCTGGCTGCGTCCGGCTTGCCTGCCGAAGCGGTACAGTACATCGACAATCCGGATCGGGCGCTGGTGGGCGAGCTGCTGCGTCTCGATCGCTATGTGGACATGATCATCCCCCGTGGCGGCGCCGGGTTGCACAAGATGTGCAAGGAGAACAGCTCCATCCCCGTCATCATCGGTGGTTTTGGCATCAGCCATGTCTTCGTGGACGAGAGTGCCGATCCGGTGCGCTCACTGGCGGTCATCGAGAATGCCAAGGTGCAGCGCCCCTCGGCCTGCAATGCCCTCGATACCCTGCTGATGCATGAGAAAATAGCGGCGAGCTTCTTGCCGCAACTGGTCCGCCTGATGAACGAGCGCCAGGTGACCCTGGTGGCCGCTCCCAACGCCATGTCACTGCTGGCTGGTGCCGACAACCTGTGCGAAGCAGGCCCGGAAGACTTCGATACCGAGTGGCTGGGGTTGACCCTGGGGGTCAAGCTGGTGGCGGACGTGAACGAAGCGCTGGCCCACATGCGCGAGCACAATGCCGGTCACTCCGATGCCATCCTCACCAATGATCTCGCCAATGCGGAGCGTTTCGTGAACGGCGCCGGTTCGGCTGCTGTCTACGTCAACGCCTCCACCCGTTTCACCGACGGTGGCCAGTTTGGCCTGGGTGCCGAGGTGGCGGTGTCGACCCAGATGCTGCATGCCCGCGGCCCTATGGGGTTGACCGAGCTGACCAGCTACAAATGGGTGGGATTGGCGGACTATCTGATCCGCGCTTGATAGCACAACCAGAACGCATTGCATGATGCCGACCATGGTCGGCATTTTTTTTTCTTGCGCCCCATCAGGGGCTTGCATATAACTATCCAGCAGGCTGTGGCGATATTTTGCACACTGCGCTACCAACAAAAACGGGAGCAGATTCAAGGATGAAGCAAACAGATTGGATAAAGCGATTTGGTGCGCTCTGGTTGAGCTTGCCGCTCCTGTTCGGAGCGATCTGTTTCAGTGCCAGCAGCCATGCCAGTTGGGATCAGGATCTCTATCGTCAGCTTGGGTTGGCAGGCAAGCTCGACAAGCAGGTGTTTCGCAAGGCCATCGACAGTTACCAGAGCGTGCGCCACAAGCGCAAACCCATCCTCACCATCATTGATTACACCAAGCCCTCGACCCAGCGCCGACTGTTCGTGATCGACGTGAAACGCCACAAGTTGCTCTACCACACCTGGGTCAGCCATGGTCGCAATTCAGGTGAGCTGGCCGCTCGCCAGTTCTCCAATCAGTTGAATTCCAGGCAGAGTTCCCTCGGTGTCTATCGCACCGCCGAGACCTATCAGGGGAAGCACGGCTATTCACTGCGTCTCGATGGCCTGAGCCCGGGCAAGAACTGCAATGCCCGCAAGCGGGCAATTGTGGTGCACGGGGCCAGCTATGCCAGCCCGCAGCATCTGCGCAAATATGACAAGCTGGGTCGCAGTTGGGGCTGCCCTGCGCTGCCCAAGGAGCTGTCCAGAGCCATCATAGACACCATCAAGGGTGGCAGCGTCATCTACGCCCACGGTTGAGCGCGTTTCTGAAAGAGATAAGGCCAGCAGAGTGCTGGCCTTATCTCGTTGATTGGCGATGGAAGGGTTAGCGGACAACCAGCACAGGGCAGGGTGCGTGGCGCACCACTGACTCGGCGACACTGCCCACCAGCAGGTGGCTGAGGCCGGAACGGCCATGGCTGCCCATGACCACGAGATCAATCTTGTCCTCTTTTGCCTGAATGACGATTTCGTCGGCGGCGCGGCCGAAGCGTACTTCGAAGCTGGCGGGAATGGGCAGGGTGGCGACCAGCTCTTTCAACTGGGTCTTGGCCTGGCGTTCCATTTCGTGGGTGATCTCGATGGCGGTCATGTGCAGGATTTTGTAGCTGTCGAAACCATGCAATTGATCCACCACATGGATCAGCTTGAGCTCTGCCTTATGGCTCTGGGCCATGAACACGGCATAGTCGAGCACTGACTGGGACATCTGGGAAAAATCGACGGGGCAGAGCAGGGTTTTGATGGATGGCATATGAAGGCTCCCCTATGGTTGGGTTACTAATGAATCTTATTGTCAATAATACCCATTCAGAGGGCAATAACCCTCGACTCGCTCGCAAAACAGGGAAAAAGAGGTGATTCGGTTCGAGATCCCCATATCATGTGGTATGGCTTTGGTGTACTCATCGCGCAGGCTGATCCGTCCGATGAGCGCATCGCCACCGAGGAAATTGTGAATCATGGTTCGTCTGCTGCTTTCGTTGCTGTTTCTCTTGTTCTGCTTGCCTGGCAGGGCCGACCCTTTGCATGTCTATTGCGATGACTGGCCCGCTTTCTGTCAGCCCGATGGGCGGGGCATCTATCTGGATATCGTCGGCGCCATCTATCAGCCCCATGGCTATGAGGTCGTCCCGCACATAGTGCCCTACAAGCGGGCGTTGGCGGTGGTGGCGCAGAAGGGGGGCGACATGGCGATGGGGGTCTATCGGGACGAGGTCAACGGCGTACGCCAGCCGGACTATCCAGCCTCTGCCGACGATCTGACTGTGCTGATGCTCAAGAAGTGGCAACCCCAGTGGCTGGGTGAACACAGTCTGAAAGGGCAGGGGGTGCTGTGGCTGCGGGGCTGGGCCTTCGACAAGTACATCCCGGTCTCAATGCGCTGGCACGAGATTGACAGCCACGACATGGCGTTGCAACTGCTGGCCAAGGAGCGTTACCGCTACTACCTGACCGCCGGTGTGCTCTATTCAGCCGACTCCATTCCCGCCAACATGAATCGTACCTTCCTGCGCTGGATCCCGACCTACCCCATCTTTGCCGATACCGAGCGGGGGGCCCGCCTGCAGCAACTCTGGGATCAGGGCATGGTGCGCCTGATCCGCAGCGGCACCCTGACCGAGATCTATCGACGTTATCAACTCCATGATTACTATCGCGGTTTTATCAAGGAGTTGGAACAAAGAGTCGAGCCAAGCGGTAACTGATGCAACTATAGATGGAAAAGGAGTGAAGTAACTCATTCTCTGGTCGATAGAAAGATAAATCTATCGAAAATCCAGGGAGATAACATGCAAGTGCCCCTTCCATCAGCCGCTATCGGCCGCAGCGATACTGCTTCTACAGGCAGCCGTGCATCTGGCGACCCTCAAAGCAGAATTGCTCAATTAGAAGCAAAATCGGCAAAGATTAGGGAACAGATAAAAGCGCTCACAGACAAGAAAGATGAGAGCGCGGCAGCGGATCCCCAATCAGCGAAAGCACAGCAAGAGCAGATCAAAGTCCTGCAACAACAACTGGAACTGATCATGGCGGAAATTGCTCGCCTGCAGGCGGAAGCCGCCAAGAAAGAGGAGCCGACCAACAAGCGTCAAGAAGCTCCCGCGGCCGCCAATTCTGACAACTTGCCAATGAACAGCACATTTTCCATTACGGTTTGACTGTTCGTCACAGCGCCACGGCTCAGGACTGAGGTTATCCCTTCGCCAACTGGTCGTAGAGGATAACGTTGATCGAGGCACCTGGTTCATGCTGCCTTGCTGTGTAGTCACATAGACCAGATGCTTATTATCCCTTGGCCCTCAGGCGTTTGGCCAGCCGGTCATAGAGGATCACATTGACCGAGGCGGCCAGGTTCATGCAGCCCTGGGTCGGGACATAGATCACCTCCTTCACCGCCGCGAAGCGGGCGGGATCCAGGGTGCCATCCTCGGGACCGAAGATGTAGAAGGCACGTTCAGGGTGGACATAATCTGGCAACGATGTGGCCCCCTCGATAAGATCCACCAGCACAGGGGTGCAGCCGGTCGGCACAAAGTCCAGCAGCGCCTCGACCCCGAGCAGGGGGATCTTGTCCACCATCTGCTTGGTATCGGTAGCAAAACGGCGTGCCAGCTCGAAGCGGTTGCCCGTGTAGTAGACCTCGTCCGCCCCGTAGCAACCGGCGGCACGCATCACGGCCCCCACGTTCTCCGGTGACTTGGGATTGACCAGTCCGATGCAGCAATACGGGGATGCGTCCTCTGTTGGTGACTGTGGATTGGTTTGTCCCTCACAGCCGTAATCCGACTCTTTCATCTCTCTCTCCTCTGTGGCGGCGGCATTATAAGCGGCAGTCGCCCGCCCGCACATGAAAAGTGGCGCACATAGACGAGAAAGCCGTCGCAGCTTGCAGCTGATTTTTTGTGCGCAAATCGACATTTCTTGCACGAGAGGATGGCGGGAAAACGTTTTTCATAAATAATAGACAAACGTTTGCAACTGGATGTTTGTCTATGACTGAGCGTGAACAAGAGATCCTCGCCCTGCTGCGCCAGGATCCCATGATTGCCCAGCAGGAGCTGGCGGATCGCCTCGGCATCAGCCGCTCGGCGCTGGCGAGCCATATCTCCAGCTTGATGCGGCAGGGCTATGTGCAGGGGCGGGGCTATGTGCTGCGGGAAGGCCCCTACGCCGTGGTGATCGGCGGCGCCAATATGGATATCTGCGGCTGCAGTCATGACAACCTGCGCATCGGCGATTCCAACCCCGGCAAGGTGCGCACCTCCGCCGGCGGTGTGGGGCGCAACATAGCCGAGAACCTGGCACGGCTTGGCACCGACACCCGGCTGCTGACCGCGGTGGGCAACGACCAGTACGGTCATCATCTGCTGGAAGTGAGCCAGCGCGCCGGGGTCGACGTGCGCCAGGTGCTGGTGCTGGAGGGGCAGGCTACCTCCTGTTACCTCAGCCTGCACGATGGCAGCGGCGAGATGAGCTGCGCCGTCAACGACATGGCGATCATCGACCAGCTCACACCGGCCCGGCTTACCCCGCTCACCGGTTTCCTTGGCGCGGCGCGGCTCTGGGTGCTCGACACCAACCTCGCCACCCACACCCTGGACTGGCTGTTCGAGCGCCAGGGTGAGCACATCATCTTCGTTGACACAGTCTCCGTGGCCAAGGTGGAGAAGATCCGCCCCTGGCTGCACCGGATCCACACCCTCAAGCCCAATCGCAGCGAGGCTGAGCAGCTGTGCGGCTTCACCATTGCCGGGCCCGATACCTGGCCCATGGTGGCAGCCTGGTTCCACCGCGCCGGGGTGCAGCGGCTGTTCCTGAGCCTCGGCGATCAGGGGATTTTCTATAGCGACGGGGAGTGCCAGGGCCATCTGCCCGTGCTCGGCAGCCCTGTCGTCAACGTGACCGGCGGTGGCGATGCCTTCATGGCAGGGCTGGCCCACGCCTGGTTGCAGGAGAGCGACATGACCGACACCACCCGCTTCGCTCTCGGCTGCGCCGCCCTCACCGTCAATTGTTCCGATACCGTCTTTTCCGGCCTATCCAAGGCCGCCGTTGAACGCATGCTGGAGGAGTACCCATGTTGAACGCTTACCTCGATATCCAACCTGAAGTCGCCGCTGCCCTGGCCGCCGGCAAGCCTGTCGTTGCCCTGGAGTCCACCATCATCTCCCACGGCATGCCCTATCCGCAGAACGTGGAGACGGCGCGCCAGGTAGAGCAAGTGGTGCGCGACAACGGCGCCGTGCCGGCCACCATCGCCATTCTGGATGGCCGCCTCAAAGTGGGTCTGGATGCGGGGGCGCTGGAGGCGCTGGGCCGGGCCGGTCATGCCGCCACCAAGTGCAGCCGACGGGATATCCCCTTCGTGCTGGCGAACAAGGGGCTGGGCGCGACCACGGTCGCCTCTACCATGATCATCGCTGCCATGGCCGGTATCCGGGTGTTTGCCACCGGCGGTATCGGCGGCGTGCACCGCGGTGCTCAGGAAACCTTCGACATCTCGGCGGATCTGCAGGAGTTTGCCCAGACCCCGGTCGCCGTGGTGTGTGCTGGTGCCAAGTCGATCCTCGACATCGGCCTGACCCTGGAGTACCTGGAGACTCAGGGTGTGCCGGTCATCGGTTATCAGACCGAGGAGCTGCCCGCCTTCTACACCCGCGAAAGCGGCTTCAAGGTGGATTACCGCCTCGACACCCCGGCGGCCATTGCCGAGGCGCTGCGTCTGAAGTGGGAGCTGGGACTGGCCGGTGGCGCCGTGGTCACCAACCCGATCCCGACCCAGTTCGCCATGCCCAAGGCCGACATAGATGCCGCGATCAAACAGGCGTTGCAAGAGGCGGACGAGCAGGGAGTCAAGGGCAAGGCATCCACCCCCTTCCTGCTGGCGCGGGTGTGTGAGCTGACCGGCGGCAACTCCCTGGCGGCCAACATCCAGCTGGTGCTGAACAACGCCGCCCTGGGGGCGCGTATCGCCGCCAGTTTGTAATCACTTGCTGCAGACGAAAAAGAGGGCCCCTTGGCCCTCTTTTCTATTTCGGCGCTGTGATCGCCCGGGTGGATTATTGCAATACCAGCCGACCATGCAGCGGCTGCACGGGTCTGTTGTTGGGGTGGTGCATCACCGCCTTGAAGGCGTCGATCTGGGCCTGGCTCACCTGGACCGGCTGCTTCATCACCAACCAGCGCACCCCTTCCGAGCAGGGCGGTGTGGTCAGCGAACCGCTGAAGCGGTAGTAGTCGCGATTGGCTGGCAGCAACTGCTCGGCCGAAAGCGGCGCCTTGAGGGCGTGGATCTCGCCCGTTTTCGCTGGCAACTGATCCCAGGCCCGGGTCAGCGCCGGATTGGCCTTGCCCGCTTCAAACATCACGGCCAGCACGGCGATCTCGCCCTTGGCATTGGAGTGCACCAGGTGCCCTTCCAGCGGATAGGATTTGCCCTTGATGAGGTTTTCACTGGGAGCATGGAAGTGGAACTGCTTGAGCTCGAAGCGTATGCCATCGAGCATCAAGGTACTGCCCGGGGCATAGCCGACTTGTACTGTATGGCCATTGTTGACCAGGGTTTTACCGCCCGCCAGATAGTGGAACTGCAGTGGAACCAGCTTGGCGTCTACCAGACCGTCGAGGTCTATCGGCGACTGGTTGCTGCCTGCACACTGGCCAAATTCCGGCGTCAGTTTGGCCCATTGTGCCGGCCCGGCTTCACCGTTGTACTCCCAGTGCGGGGTGGCGGCGAAGACGGCGGGGCAGAGCAACAGAGAGCAGGCCAACAGAGACTTTCTCATCATACATCCTTATCTTGATTGAAAAGCACAGCCATCCGCTTCCTTAATAAGTGAAGGAACAGTGGATAGCATTATCTAAAATGCGGGATACAGAATGTTAGACAGTATTTTTATTATTAACAGCCGTATGACAGATCATATTTATGATGTATATAAAATAGATCTAATTAACAGGTGGCTGCCACTGCATATTGAATAATCGTTTTATTCAATGACAGCAATCTAATTAATCGGCTGTTATTGAAGATGGATTTGTTCATAATTCACTCATCGAAATTCAGCTCTTTTTTGCCTCGCAAGTCCCCGCCACCAGTCCGTCTTAAATATATTAATTCATTGTTTTTATTGTGGTTTTTGTTGGTTTCATTTGATCTTGAGCAAATAACGCACAAGCGTTCCCGGTCAGGCTGAGCTTGCTGTTATGCACAGCCACAAGGGAGAGAGAAAAATGAATAAATATTATTTTTTGCTGGCGTTGGGCCTGCCGGGGATGGGGTGGGCAGTCGAACCGATCCAACCTGTCGAGGCAGTCAAGGTGGGATCGCCAGAGAAAGTCGAGCTGGGCAAGATGTTGTTCTTCGAGCCGAGGCTCTCCAAATCCGGCGCCATCTCCTGCAACTCCTGCCATAACCTGGCGACCGGCGGCGTGGACAATCAGGTCAGCTCCCTCGGCCACAAGTGGAAGGAGGGACCGATCAACTCCCCCACAGTGCTCAACTCCAGCCTCAACTTCGTGCAGTTCTGGGATGGCCGCGCCAAGGATCTGAAGGCGCAGGCGGCAGGCCCCATCGAAAATCCGCTGGAGATGGCCTTCACCCACAAGCTGGCGGTGGATACCCTGCATACCCTGCCCGAATATCGCAGCCGTTTCAGCGCCGTCTACGGCAAGGCGAACTTTGGCATTGATGAGGTGACAGACGCCATCGCCGCCTTCGAAGAGACCCTGGTCACCCCCAACGCGCCGTTCGATCGCTGGTTGAAGGGAGACGGCAAGGCGCTGACGGCGCAGCAGTTGAAGGGCTATCAGCTGTTCAAGGAGAAGGGCTGCACTGCCTGCCACAACGGGGTGGCCATAGGTGGCAACTCCTATCAGAAGATGGGGCTGGTCAAGCCGTTCAAGACCGACAACCCGGCCCAGGGCCGTGGCGGCGTGACGGGCGAGAAGCAGTTCATCGGCTGGTTCAAGGTGCCGACCCTGCGCAATATCGAGCTGACCTACCCCTACTTCCACGATGGTTCAGTCTGGGATCTGAAGGAGGCGGTGCAGATAATGGCGGACATCCAGCTGGGCCAGGCGTTGAGCGAGCAGGAGGCCGACGACATGACCGCCTACCTCAAGAGCCTGACCGGCAAGCGGCCCCGGATAGTGCTGCCGATCCTGCCGCCCTCCCGACCCGATACCCCCAGGCCTCAGGTCAAGAGCTGACCGGGTCGTGAGTCTGAATCCAGGCGGGGCTGAGGCCCCGCTTTTTCATGGCTCTATCTCTCTGATAACACAGCCAAAGTACCGTATTCAGCATAATGACAAGGGGATGACAATCCCCCAGCTGGCGGCGGGGATTTCACCGATTTGCAGCCCTCTTCACAATTTCAACACGCTCACAATCTGTTCGATTGCCTAACTCATCCGACCTGGTGTCAAATCACTCCGCCCAATACAAGGAGTGGCATAATAATGAATAATATCAATAAATTAGTTCTGGCTATCGGATTCACTCTCACCACCTTCCCGGCCCTGGCGGCAGGCTTCCAGTGCAAGGATCACGTCAAACTCGGGGTCCCGAGTCAATCCAGTCAGCTGTTGTGCCGGGACGGTTATGCCGCCGGATACAACTATGACACCAAGGTCGCAGACTGGGTCTCTTACCGTATGACGGCGGCCAGCGCCCAGGGTCAGGTGCCGCGCAAGGATGCCTTCGCCGAAGACAGGGAGGTGCCGGTGCAGTTCCGCGCTACCCTGGCGGACTACAAGGGGTCGGGCTACGACAGGGGTCATCAGGCGCCCGCGGCGGACATGCGCTCCACCGCCGCTACCATGAAGCAGAGCTTCCTGCTGACCAACATGACGCCGCAGTTACCGGCGCTCAATCAGGGGGCCTGGCGCATTCTGGAAGAGAAGACCCGCCAGTGGGCCATCGCCTATCAGGATGTTCAGGTGATCACGGGCCCCATCTTCACCAACTCCGATGGCGCCATCGGTAACGGTGTAACTGTGCCCCACGCCTACTACCGGGTGGTGATGGATGTGGCCAACCAGGAGGCGATCGCCTTCGTGCTGCCGCAACAGAACGTATCGGCCAGCCGGCTTGCGGATTACATAGTGACTGTGGATTCGGTGGAGGAGCAGACCGGACTGGATCTTTTCACCGAGCTGCCGGATGAGCAGGAAGAGGCCATGGAATCACGGCTGATGGCCATGTGGGGCAACTGACTCGCGGCAACGACAACAGGGGCCTGGGCCCCTGTTGTCAGTCGTTCAGGTCGTCACCTATCTTCTTGACGGTGTCCCGGGTGCCGTGACCAATTTCGCGGGTCACATCCCGGGTGGTGTGGCCAATCTCGCGGGTCACGTTGCGGGTGGTATGCCCCACGGTTCTGCCCGCCTCCTTGATGTCGGCACATCCGCTGGTCAATGTGCCCAGGGTCAGGCCGAGTGCCAACAGTGCCATGCAGTTACGCATCATGCCGTGCTCCTTCAGGTTTCATCGTTATATCCGATTTGCGGCGGGCATTATGGCCTCGTGTGCAGCGGGCGGGCAACCAGCAGGGTATGGCCAGGGCCCGGGATCTCGTGCTCTTCCTCCACGTGGAAATGCGCCTCGCGCAGGCACTGGTACATCTGTTTGGAGTGATAGAAGCGGCTGTTGCCGTTGGCCAGACAGGTGAAGTAGAGGGAGGTGGCGTTGAGACTGAAACTGGCGGCTTCGAAGGTCTGCCGGTCCCAGAACAGCTCCAGGATGCAGACCCGGGCATCGGGTTTCATGCAATGCCGGATCCGGTTCAGGATGGCGACTATCTGCTTGTGGCTGAAGCAGTCGAGGAACTGGCTCATCCACCAGATGTCTGCCTCGCCGGGCAAGGGGCCCGGTTGCAGCAGATCCACCCCATGACCCTGTACTCGATCGCCGAGACCTGCCTCTTCAATATTCAGGCGGGCCAGTGCCAGCTGCTCGGGCAAGTCCAGAATGGTGACGTGCAGGGCGGGATCCCGCTTGGCACAAGCGATGGCCCACTTGCCGGTGTTGCCACCGAGATCGTAAAGGTGGCTTGGTTCATAGCTGAACACCTTGTTCTGGGCCTGCTGGAACGCCCAGTCGGAGTAGAAGTGATCAAACGCAAACCAGCTGCTGCGGGCAGGCTCCGGCAGCTCGCTCAAGTGCGGGTAGAGGGTCTGCCAGGGGCCGAATTCCTGCAAGCCGGCCGGTGTGCCCTGACGGATGGCATCGAGCAGGTGGGCGAGGGGCTGATAGCAGACATGCTGGGTGAAGTCGAGATTGACCCGGCTCATGGCATCGTGCTGCAGATATTTGCCGACCCGGCCCAGCACATAGTGCTCGCCGGCCAGGTAGCAGAGTCCGCCGCCGAGCCCCATGTCCAGCAGAACGCTGACGGCATATTCGCTCAGCTCGCACGCACTGGCTATCTGTGCCAGCGGAGCACCCTGCTGGCCACGGGTCTCGAGAAAGGCGAGCACCCCGGTTTCACGCAGACACCAGCTGGCCTGGAACAACATGGGCCCGAAGGCGATCTTCTGGGCCGCACTGATGGCCTCCAGCGCGTTATAGGGGTCTGCCTGATAGTGGTTCACTGGATGGCTCCTGCCGGATCAGCGGCTGTTTGCGCGGGCGAGTTCGGTCTGGATGGCCTGATTCAGGCCCAGGATCCAGCGGTTATAACTGCGATGAATGTTGCCCTTGCCTTTATCATCCAGATTGACGCTGCTCACATAATTAATGGAATAGTCGTGAGCGCTATATGGAATATCGATCACAGCCTGATGTTGGCGCACATTGACTTGGCCACGAATAAGTCCCGGCTTCTCTTTTTTCATCACCCAGCTCTTGCTGATCCCCGCCGTGATAATGGCGTTGGCCACCTGATCTTCGGTCAGATTGAAGGCAACCGGGTTGGCGGCCATATTGCGAATGGGCTGGCTGGTAGAGCAGGCGGCCAGCAGGGCGCAGGCCAGCAACAGGGATACCTTGTTAATAACTTTCATAATATTCCTTGCGACGATATTCAATATTGAGGACATGGCAATGAGACAACACAAATCATTTATTTTCAATCACTATGCCAATAGATAATCTGCGCCAGCTATTATTTTTGACGAATAATGGTATTATTCGCGCAGCATTAATGTGATGACTCCAATTGTTAATTTCCATGGAGCAGGCACTGCCCAGCGGGTGAGTGCTTTTTACCGTCTTCGCGCTCACGCCAAATGTTAAGGACAGGTTGCCTGAAATATGCTCTCTTTTTCGCTGCAAGCTAGTCAGGCACTGTCACCGGGTCTGGTCGACGAACGCGACTGGCAGGAGTGGGCGCAGTGGGGTCAATGGCCTGCGGCGGTACCATTTCCTGCCACTCCTCTGTTGCCCATGATGATGGCGCGTCGCCTGAGCCAGGGTTCCCGGTTGGCGGTGCAGGTCGGCTTGAGCCTGCTGGCCCGCCATCCCGTCGATTACGCCATCTTCGTCAGTCGACACGGCGAGCTGGCTCGTTCCGTGACCCTGTTGCAGGCGCTGGCGGCCAGACAGGCGCTCTCACCCACGGATTTTTCCATGTCAGTCCACAATACGGCCGCCGGCCTCTGTTCCATCCAGGGCCAGGCCGCCATCCCCATGACGTCGCTGGCGGCGGGGAAGGGCGGATTGATGGCGGGGTTTACCGAGGCGGTGGCGGCCTTGCACGCCGGTGCTCAACAGGTGCTGTTGGTGGCGTTCGAGGGGCCTGTGCCGGATTTTCATTGCCCCTGGCTGCCAGACGAGGCGCCACCCCATGCACTGGGGCTGATATTGCAGGCCGGTGAGCAGTGGTGCTGCCAAGCTGCGAGTGGCGTGAGTCCGGGATCCGGGGCAACTTCGACTTTGCCTCAGTCGCTGGCCTTCTGGCGGGCCCTGCTGCGGGATGAATCGGCACTGACCCTTTGCAATGGCCGGCAGGAGTGGACATGGCAGCGGCACTGAACCTGTGCTGGCGCCTGCTTGGCACGGCCTTTGGCTTCGCCCTGTTCGGGGTGGGCGGTCTGCTGCTCACCCTGTTCTGGTTTCCGTTGCTGGCGCTCTGCCTGCGCGGTGAGCGACGGCGTACCCTGGCCCAGCTGACCATACGTCACAGCTTTCGGCTGTTTCTCGGTGTGCTGCGCGGCTGGGGCGTGCTGGATTATCGGGTGAGCGGCATGCCCGCCGACTTGCGCGGCGCCCTGGTAGTGGCCAATCACCCCAGTCTGCTCGATTACGTCATGCTGGCGGCCGAGATGCCGGTGTGTGACTGCATCGTCAAGCAATCCCTCTGGCGCAACCCTTTCGTGGGCGGCGTGGTCAGGGCGGCAGATTATATTCCCAACGTAGAGGCGCAGCGCCTCCTGCCCCTGTGCATGGCGCGGATCCAGGCAGGCGGTCTGTTGCTGATCTTCCCCGAGGGCACCCGCACCACGCCGGGGGAGCCCATCAAGTTGCAACGGGGCGCCGCCCAGTTGGCGGTGCGCAGTCAGGTGCCCCTGCAACCGGTGCGGATCCACTGCAACACCCGATTTCTCACCAAGCAGGACAAATGGTTCAAGATCCCGGAAAATAAGCCGACCTTCACCATAGAATTCCTGCCGCAAGTGGCGCCAGACGAGGTGGTCGCCACCGGACAGAGCAGCGCTCTGGCCGCGCGCCAGTTGACCCGTTTTCTCACCCGGACCCTGCAAACAGGGCCCCAATGACAGCGTATGGAACAGTTATGCAAGACCTGCACCTAGAGATCAAACAACTCATCATCGACAGTCTCAACCTCGAGGGACTGACCCCTGAAGATATAGACAGCCAGGCCCCGCTGTTCGGTGATGGCCTGGGACTGGACTCTATCGATGCGCTGGAGTTGGGCCTTGCCATCAAGGGCCGCTACGGCATTGTGCTCTCCGCCGAGGATGAGAATACCCGTCGTCACTTTGCCTCAGTCGCAGCACTGGTCGCCCTGGTGCAGGCCCAGTCGAAAGGGGAGGCCTGAGCCATGACCCGTGACGACATCTTTGCCCAGATCAAAACCGCCCTCGTCGATCTGTTCGAAGTCGATGAAGAGGCCATCACTCCCGAGGCACGCCTCTATCAGGATCTCGAGCTCGACAGCATAGATGCCATCGATCTGGTGGTGCACCTGCAAAAGCTGACCGGCAAGAAGATAAAGCCGGAAGAGTTCAAGTCGGTGCGCAGCGTCAATGACGTTGTGGATGCGGTCGAGCGTCTGCTCGCCGGCGCCTGATGCGGATGCGCGCCAGATCATGACGCGCTGGCTCTCCTGGCTGGCCGGTGGTGCCCTCTTGCTCTACCCGCTGGCGGTGTACTGGGGGCTGACTCACACCAGCCAGACTCCGCTGCTGGTGGGGCTGCTGGTCATCTTCTCCTTGCGGCTGCTGCCGGGTCTGCTCAAGCGGCGGGTCCGGTTTGGTCCCCTGCCTGAGTGGCTCTGGCTGGGTCGCCTGCTGGCCTGCATCGGGCTGGGGCTGACCCTGCTGTCGGCGCTATTCTCTGCCCGCCACTGGTTGCTCTATTACCCGCTGGCGGTGAGCCTGGCGCTGCTCTGCCTGTTTGGCTGGAGCCTGACCCGCCCCATGAGTCTGGTGGAGCGGCTGGCCCGCTTGCAGGATCCCCGCCTGCCGGATGTCGCCATCGGCTACACCCGGCGGGTGACCCAGATCTGGTGCGGCTTCTTCGTGGTCAATGGCGCCCTGGCGGCCTTCACCATCTGGTACGGCGATCTGGCGCTCTGGAGCCTCTACAACGGCCTCATCAGCTATGGGTTGATGGGCGCTTTGATGGCTGGGGAGTATCTGGTACGCCGGCGACTGATGAAGAGGCTGGCCCCATGACCCTGCTGCAAACGCTCTGGCAGCGGGACGACGACCAGCTGGTGGCGTTCGGTCAAGGCGGCGATGTGACTCTGGCCGAGCTACGCCTTGGCAGCCTGCAACTGGCTCGGGCCATGGCTCGCCATGCTCGCCCCGGGCAGTCGCGCGCGCGCTGGGCGATCTGTTTCGATGACAGCCTGCTGTTTGCGCAAGCGTTGCTCGCCTGCGCCCTCGGCGGTCATCAAGCCATCTTGCCGGGCCATCAACGGCTGGCCGGGCTGCTGGCGCTGCGGGATCAGTTTGACGGCCTGCTCACCGATGGCGAGTTGCCAGCCGATGGGCTTGATGTGCCCCAGTTGCGGTTGCCCCTTGCCGATTGCCATGACGAGCTGGATGCAGAGCGCGCCGACCTGACACCCGAACGTCTCGATCTGACCCTGTTCAGCTCGGGCTCCACCGGCGAGCCCAAGGCCATCCCCAAAGCCTGGCCCCAGCTGGAGGCCGAGCTACGGGTGCAGATAGCGCTCTGGGGCCAGGCCCTGGCCGACACCCGGGTGCTGGCCAGCGTCAGTCACCAGCACATCTACGGCCTGCTGTTTCGTATCCTGCTGCCCCTGGCCCTGGGGCGTCCGTTCGATCGCCGCAGCATCGACTATCCGGAGCAGCTGGCGGTGCAAACCGCCCCCTGGGTGCTGATCGCTTCCCCCGCTTTTCTCAGCCGACTCGATCCGGCCATTCCCGCCGCGGGCTGCCGCCTCATCGTCTCCTCCGGCGGGCCTCTGCAACCAGGGGATGCCCATCAGGCCCGGGCCCTGCTCGGCCAGCTGCCGGTGGAGATTTTCGGCAGCAGCGAGACTGGCGGTATCGGCTGGCGCCAGCGCAATCAGGCGCAGACCCCCTGGACGACGCTGCCCGGGGTCGAGGTGCGGGTCGGCCCGGATCAGGGCTTGCTGCTGCATTCCCCCTTCCTGGCAGAGGACGGCTGGCTGGCCTGCGCCGATCGCATCCTGATGAAGGGGGCCGGATTCGAGCTGCTGGGGCGCCAGGACAGGGTGATCAAGCTGGAGGAGAAGCGCATCTCCCTCGACGAGGTGGAGGCGCGCCTGCAAGCCCTGCCTGAGGTGGAGCAGGCCGCCGTGCTGCCTCTGCAGCAGGGCCAGCGTCAGATCCTCGGCGCCGTGCTGGTGCTGAGCGAGGTGGGGGCCGTCCGCTGGGCCGAGCTGGGTCAGGGCCGCTTCCTGCTGGCCCTGCGCCAGCAGCTGCGCCCCTGGCTCGAACCGGTTGCCCTGCCGCGCAGCCTGCGCCGGGTCGAGTGCATGCCCGTCAACGCCCAGGGCAAACGCCCCTGGCCACAACTCAAGGAGCTGTTCGATGAGCCTCTCTGCTGACACTCTGCCGATGAACTCGCTACCGACAGTGCTGGGCTGCGAGACGCTGGCCGATGGCGTGCGCCTGCACCTGCGGCTCGATCCGGAGCTGCCCTGGTTTGCGGGCCACTTTCCCGGGGCGCCCCTGCTGCCAGGGGTCACCCAGATCCACTGGGTCATGCACTATGCCGCCAGCCGGCTCAACCTGGAGCTGCCGTTTCACGGGCTGGATCAGCTCAAGTTCCAGCGTCCGCTGCGGCCGGGGGCCGAATGCAGCCTGAGCCTGCAGTGGCAGCCACAAAAGGATCAGCTCGTTTTCAGCTATACGCTGGGGGATGAGCCGGCGAGCAGCGGACGGGTACGCTTCATCCCATGACACCCTGCATCCTGATCCCCTGTTACAACCACGCCGGCCCGCTGGCTGCCGTACTGGATCGGCTGGCCGGCTACCAGTTGCCCTGCCTGCTGATCGACGATGGCAGCGAACCCGTCGCCGCCGCCGCGCTGGATGGGCTGGCCGCCTGCCACCCCTGGGTCACCCTGCTGCGCCATTCGCACAACCAGGGCAAGGGCGGCGCCGTGATGACGGGGCTGCGCCACGCCCATGGCCTCGGTTTCAGCCACGCCCTGCAGGTGGATGCCGATGGCCAGCACGATCTGGCAGACATTCCGGCCCTGCTGGCCGAGGCGCACCGGGATCCTGATGCGCTTATCTCGGGGCGCCCTGTCTACGACGATTCCGTGCCCAAAGGGCGCCTCTATGGCCGCTACATCACCCATGTCTGGGTCTGGATCGAGACGCTGTCGTTTGCCATCAAGGACAGCATGTGCGGCTTTCGGGTCTATCCGCTGGCGGCCAGCTGCGCGCTGCTCGAACGGGTGACGCTCGGCAGGCGAATGGATTTTGACACCGAGGTGATGGTGCGCCTGTACTGGGCCGGGGTGGCGGTGCGCTTCGTGCCGACCCGGGTCATCTACCCCGCCGATGGCAGCTCCCATTTCCAGCTCTGGCGCGACAACCGCGACATATCCTGGATGCACACCCGACTGGTGTGCCGCCTGTTGTGGGATCTGCTGTTGCGCCTGGCGAGCGGGCCTCGCCGCCTCTGGTCATGGGCGACCCAGCTGTGGCGCGAGCGCCGGACCCACTGGTCGCGCACGCCGGAGCGCGGCTCATTGCTCGGCATGCAGATCATGCTGGCCAGCTATCGCCTGCTGGGGCGGCGGGGCTTCTCCCTGCTGCTCTACCCCGTCATCGGCTACTTCTGGCTAACCGGTCGCGCCCAGCGTCAGGCATCCCAAGCCTATCTGGCCCGGCTTGAGGCCTTTTCCCGGACTCAGGGCATACGGCTCCCCCCTGAGCCGAGATCGAGCTTTCGCCACTTCCTGCGTTTTGGCGAGGCGGCGCTCGACAAGCTGGCCGGCTGGCGCGGCGACATAGCCGAGGATCAGATCGAGCTGGTGGGGAGGGTGCACTACGAGGCCGCCATCAACAGCGGCAAGGGCTTGCTGCTGCTGGGCTCTCACCTCGGCGATCTCGAGCTGTGCCGGGCCCTTGGCAGTCGCAAGGGGGAGGTGCGCATCAATGCGCTGGTCTTCACCCGTCATGCGGCCCGCTTCAACGCCCTGCTCAAGCAGATCAACCCGGATTCACGGCTCAACCTCATCCAGGTGCAGGAGATGGGGGCCGATACCGCCATCCTGCTCAAGGAGAAGCTGGATCAGGGGGAGTGGGTGGTGATCGTCGGCGATCGCACCTCTGTGACCCGGGAGAAGCGGGTGGTCTGGGCCGACTTTCTCGGCGCGCCGGCCCCCTTTCCCCTCGGTCCCTTCGCCCTGGCCAGCGTGCTGGGTTGCCCGGTTTACCTGATGTTCGGCCTCAAGGAGCAGGGGTGCTTTCGGGTGCATTTCGAGCCCTTTGCCGACAGCCTCAGTCTGCCGCGCCAGGGACGACAACAGATACTCGCGTCCCGGGTGCAGGCCTATGCCGATCGCCTGCAGCATCACTGCCTGCGCGCCCCGCTGGACTGGTTCAACTTTTTTGATTTCTGGCAGCTGACCGATGAACAAGAGTGAGATGAAGTGCGTCACCTTCGGCGCCGAGCCGTTGACCATTGAAGATGTGGTGGCGCTGGCAGAGCGTCGTGCCCGCCCGGCATTGAACCGGGATCCCGCCTTTATGGCCTGCATCCAGCGGGGCGCCGATTTTCTCGACCGACTGCTGGCCGAGGAGGGGGTCATCTACGGGGTGACCACAGGCTACGGGGATTCGGTGACCCGACCCGTGCCCGCCGAGCTGGTGCCAGAGCTGCCGCTGCACCTGACCCGCTTCCACGGCTGCGGGCTGGGGGCGGATCTTGATCTCGATGCCGGTCGCGCCGTGCTGGCGACCCGGCTCTGCTCCCTGGCGCAGGGAGTCTCCGGCGTCAGCCCGGGTTTGCTTGAGAGGCTCTGCTGGTTGCTGGAGCAGGATCTCATACCGCGCATTCCACAAGAGGGCTCCGTCGGCGCCAGCGGCGATCTGACACCGCTCTCCTACGTCGCCGCCGTGCTGGTGGGGGAGCGCGAGCTCCATCACGATGGCGCACTGCGTCCCGCCGCCGAGGTCTATCAGGAGCTGGGGATCACTCCCCTGACCCTGAGACCCAAGGAGGGCCTGGCGCTGATGAATGGCACCTCGGTAATGACGGCGCTGGCCTGTCTCGCCTACGCCCGCGCTGACTACCTGATGCAACTGGCGACCCGGATCACTGCGCTGGTGAGCGTCGCCATGGGGGGCAACGCCTTCCACTTCGACGAGCGGTTGTTTGCCGCCAAGCCCCACCCCGGCATGCAGGGCATAGCGGCCTGGCTGAGGGCGGATCTGGTGGCCGGCGAGCTGCCGCGCCACAGCGACCGGCTGCAGGACAGATACTCATTGCGCTGCGCCCCCCACGTCATAGGTGTGGTGGCCGACAGCCTGCCCTGGTGGCGCCAGCTCATCGAAAACGAGCTCAACAGCGCCAACGACAACCCGCTGATCGACGGGGAGGGGGAGCACGTGATGCACGGTGGCCACTTCTACGGCGGCCACATCGCCATGGCCATGGACAGCATGAAGACGGCCATCGCCAATCTGGCGGACCTGCTGGATCGCCAATTGGCTCAGCTGGTGGACACCAAGTTCAACGGTGGCCTGCCGAGCAACCTCTCGGGGGCGCCGGCCGGGCGGCAGATGATCAACCACGGCTTCAAGGCGGTGCAGATCGGCGTCTCGGCCTGGACCGCGGAGGCGCTCAAGCAGACCATGCCCGCCAGCGTCTTCTCCCGCTCCACCGAGTGCCACAACCAGGACAAGGTGAGCATGGGCACCATAGCGGCGCGCGATGCCCTGCGGGTGCTGACCCTGACCGAACAGGTCGGGGCCGCCTGCCTGCTGGCGGCGGTACAGGGGGTCGAGCTGCGCCTGGCCCAGCCCACGCCCTTCACCCGGCCGCTCAGCCCGGCCCTGGCCCATATGGTGCAGCAGGTGCGGGCCGAGTTTGCGCCTCTGCTGGAAGACAGGGCGCTGGAGCAGGAGCTCAGGGCGCTGATCGCCCGTCTCCGCCAGCGTCACTACCCCCTTTATGGGCCGAGCCAGGACTGAAACAAGGTCACTATTGATGAGACAACCCATGCAGAATGAACCCTGGCAGATCAGTGCCGAAGTGGAAGTGACCATCCCCTTCCACGATGTGGACATGATGGCGGTCGCCTGGCACGGTCACTACTTTCGCTACATAGAGCTGGCCCGCTGCGCCCTGCTCGATCTTATCGATTACAACTACCCGCAGATGGAGGCTTCCGGCTACCTCTGGCCCATCATAGATACCCGGATGAAGTACTTGGCACCGCTGCGCTTCGGCCAGCGGGTGCGGGTGCGCGCCACCCTGACCGAGTACCAGAACCGGTTGAAGATCGACTACCTGCTGAGCGATGCCGCGAGCGGTACCCGCACCAGCAAGGGCTACAGCATCCAGGTGGCGGTGAGCAAGGCGAGCGGCGAGATGTGCCTGGCCTCGCCCCAGGTGCTGCTGGACAAGCTGGGGGTGAGCCAGTGAAGCCTCTTCTGAACCGCGTGATGGTCGGGCTGACCCTGCTGCTGGCGTTGCCGCTGCAGGCGGCCCCCCTGAGCCGTGACCAGGTGCAGCAGTTGCTGACTCTGAGTCAGGCCAGGCAGGCGCATTTCGAGCAGGAGAAGCAGGTGGCGGGGTTGAGCCAGCCGCTCAAAGCCTCCGGTGAGCTGCTGCTGGTGCGCGACCTTGGTCTCTGGTGGCAGCAGCAGAAGCCTTTTGCCCTGACTCTGACCCTGACGCCGCAACGCATGGTGCAGCAGATGGCGGGTCAGCCCGCCACCGTCATCGATAGTCCCCAGTTGCTTGAATTCAGCCAGATGCTGCTGGCGCTGTTCGGCTCGGACGAGGCGACCCTGAGTCGCTACTTCAAGATCGATTTTCAGAGCACGGAGGCGGGCTGGCAGCTGCTGCTGGTGCCGACCCTGACGCCGCTGGACAAGGTGTTCGCCAGCCTCACCCTGAGCGGTCAAGGGCAGCTGGATGAGCTGGTCATTGCCGACAAGCAGGGTGACAGCACCCGCATCCGTTTCAGCGCCTGGCAGGAGCGAAGCCTGCCACTGACCCACGAGGAGCAGGCCCGCTTTGCTGCCCACTAGCCCCGCATCGCGCCCTGCCACTGCCAGTGGTTTGGCCGGGAGAGTCGACCTTGCTGCAATCTGAAACCACCTGGCGCCGGCTTGGCACTATCTGGATCGGCCTCTGCCTGCTGCTGGTGGCCGTGCTGGTCTGGCAGCTGCCCCACAGCCGCATCAACACCAGCCTGATGGATCTGTTGCCCCACGAATCCCGCAGCGATCTGGATCCGGCGTTGCAGCAGGGCTTGCTGCAACAGCTCGATCGCCAGCTGGTCTGGATGCTGAGCCTGCCTGCCGGACAGAACGGGCAGGCGGCGGCCGAGCTGTGGGTAAAACAGCTCGACCAGATAGCGGCCTTCTCCCATATCAAGGGCTATCAGCCCGAGCTGGCCCCCGCCTGGCAGGGCTATCTGCACAGTCTCGCCTGGCAGCGGCTGGATGAAGCGGGCCGGGCCCGGCTGGCGGCTGGCGCCGAGGGCTGGAGCCAATGGGTGCTTGGCCAGATCTACTCGCCCTTTGGCGGCGTTTCCCGCGCCGAGTGGCAGAGCGATCCGCTGTTGTTGACCCGGGCCGGTGTGCTGGCAGAGGCCCGCGGCCCCATGCAACTCAAGGAGGGCTGGCTGGTCAGCCGGGACAAGTCGGGTCGCGACTGGTTCATGGTGCGGGCCGAGCTGGATCTCTCCGCCTTCGATATCCAGCGCAATCAGGGGTTGCTGAGGGTGCTCGACAACGCCGAGCTCCGGCTGGCCGAAGCCTATCCCGGTGCCGAGCTGCTGCGCCGTGGCACCCTTTTCTACAGCCAGCACGCCAGCAACCTGGCCCAGCAGGACATTTCCACCATAGGGCTTGGCTCCATGATCGGAGTCATTCTGCTTATCTGGGGCGTATTTCGCTCGACCCGGGCGCTACTGCTCTCCCTGCTACCCATCTGCGTGGGGCTGATGTGGGGGCTGGGCACTGTGCTCATCCTGTTTGGCGAGATCCATCTCTTCACCCTGGTGATCAGCAGCAGCCTCATCGGCATCGCCATCGACTACGCCATCCATTTCCTGTGCGAGCGACGGTTGCACGGCGGCGACGAGACGCCGCATCAGACCCGACTACGGCTGCTGCCGAGCCTCTCGCTGGCGGTGTTGACCACCCTGATCGGCTATGGCCTGCTCTGGTTTGCCCCCTTCCCCGGGCTGCAGCAGCTGGCGGTGTGCGCACTGGCGGGCCTGTTCAGCGCCTTCATCACTGTGCTCTGCCTGTTCCCGCGCTGGTCGGGCCCCCTGCCGACCCGGCCCTTGCGCAGTCAGCCACTGCTGATGGCCTGGCTCAGAGCCTGGCAGCAGCGTCGCCTGGTGCGCATCGGCCTGCCGCTGCTCTGCCTGCTGCTGGCCACCCTTGGCATCAGCCAACTGCAGGTGGATGACGACATACGCCGGCTGCAACCCTTGCCGGTGGAACTGCAGGCGCAGGAGAACCAGATCAAGGCCCTGACCGGTCAGCAGGGGGGCATGCAGGGTTTTCTGGTGACGGGTACGGATGCCGAGCAGGCGCTGCAACGGCTGGAGCGACTGGATGATCAGCTGACCGGGCTTAAAAATAGCGGCGCATTGCGGGACTTTGTCTCCCTCAGCCGCTGGCTGCCCTCGCTGGCGCGCCAGCAGCAGGATGCGGCCGCCATTCTGGCCCTGTTGCCCCGGGTGGTGACCCGACTGCAAGAGGCCGGAGTGCCAATACCAGCAGGGGGGCAAGGGCCCGACCGTCAGCCTGACTGGTTGACCCCGGCAGCCTGGCTTGCCAGCCCGGTCAGCGAGGGGAGCCGTCTGCTGTGGCACTCGCTGGAGGATGGCCGCGTCGCCATCTGGGTGCCACTGGTCGGGGTGCAGGACGAGGTCGCCCTGACGGCGCTGGCAGCTGCCGAGCAGGGTATCTACTGGCAGGATCAGCGCAGCGAGTGGAGCCAGTTGTTTGCCCACTACCGGATCAAGCTGGCCGAACTGCTGCTGCTGGCCATCGGCTTGGTGGCCCTGCTGCTCTGGCGGCGGATGGGGGCAGCCAGGGCGTCCCGGGTGCTGCTGGTTAACCTGATTGCGCTCGCCATGGGGCTGGCGCTGCTCGCCGCCTGCGGCCAGCCGCTCACCCTGTTTGGTGTGCTGGCGCTCAGCCTCATCTTCGGTATCGGCATCGACTACGGGCTCTTCTTTGCCCACTGTGGCAACCAGCTGGCGCGGCAGAGTTCCACCCTGCTCGCCATCCTGCTGGCGAACCTCACCACCCAGTTGGCGTTCGGCTTGCTGGCGCTGAGTCACACCCCCGCCATAGCGGGCTTTGGTCTGGTGTTGAGCGGCGGTATCTTTACTGCCTTCCTGTTGTCGCCTCTGGTGCTGGACCGCGTGCAACCGGATGGCGCGGTGCGGGAGCCCCAGTTGCCAGGGCAGGATAGCCGGGAGCCAACATGACAATAAGATCACTGTTTGTATTACTCATCTTTTTGCTGGGGGGCTGCAGCAGCCAGCCTTCCCCCACCGCCTATCTCGACAAGGGGACCGTCATGGCGCTGCCGGCCCCTGTGCTTGCCACCCCCTTCTATCGCCAGCAGTTGCTGACGGCCACTGTGGGTGAGGGTGCCCATCAGCTGATGACTGTGCTGGAGGCTGATGGCAGCCAGTTGACCCTGGTCGGCCTGACCCCGGCCGGGATCCGGCTGTTTCGGGTGCGTTACGACCAGCAGGGCATAGCGACTCAACAACTGAGCCCGCTGCTCGCCACCGGCATGCCGCCAGTGACCCAGGTGCTGGCGGACGTCATGCTCTGCTACTGGCCGCTGGCCAGCTGGCAGCCGCAGCTGCCGCCGGGCTGGACGCTGCGGGACCAAGGGCTGACGCGCCGGCTGCGCTCTCCCGATGGCGCCCTGGTCACCGAGATCGGGTACCAGGACAAGGGCGGTGTACGGGAGCCGGTCAGCCTGCAACAGCATGTATTTCACTACCGTTTGCAGCTGGAGACCCTGTCCCAATGAGTTGTTATATCGCGGCTTACGGCCTCATTTCGGCATTGGGGGAGGGCAGGGATGTCAGCGCCGAGGCCCTGCTGGCTTGGCAGACAGAGGGGATTACGCCACTCACCCGCCACAACCAGACCTTGCTGGATGGTCGGCTGACTCCGGTGGGGCGGGTCGAAGGTGCGCTGCCCGAGATACCGGCGGCGTTGGCCCCTTATGCCTCGCGCAACAACCGCCTGCTGCTGGCGGCGCTGGCGCAGATCCGCCCGGCCCTGGACAAGGCGCTGGCGGAGTTTGGCCCTGCGCGGGTAGGCCTGGTGCTTGGCACCAGCACAGCAGGGATCGGCGAGGCCGAGCTGGCGATCGCCGCCGCCCGGCGGGGGGAGGCAATTCCCCCGGCCTTTGACTATCGCCAGCAGGAGCTGGGCTCTCCGTCCGAATTTCTGGCCCGTTATCTCGACATCTCCGGGCCTGCCTACACCCTCTCCACCGCCTGCTCTTCCAGCGCCCGCGCCTTCATCAGCGGTCAGCGGATGCTGGCGGCCGGACTGGTGGATGCGGTGATCGTCGGTGGCGCCGACAGCCTTTGCGGCTTGACTATCAACGGTTTTGACAGCCTGGAGTCCCTGAGTGGCAAACTCTGCCAGCCATTCGACAACGGCCGCCAGGGCATCAACATAGGCGAGGGGGCTGCGCTGTTTCTGCTGAGCAAACAGCCTGCGCCGCTGGCCTTGCTGGGGGCGGGCGAGTCGTCCGATGCCTGGCATATCTCGGCCCCTCATCCGGACGGCGTGGGGGCCGAGGCAGCCATGCAGATGGCGCTGGCTCAGGCCGGTATAGCGCCTGACCAGGTGGGTTATATCAACCTGCACGGCACGGCCACTCGCCTCAATGACGCCATGGAGAGCCAGGCCGTGCATCGCCTGTTCGGGGACAAGGTACCCTGCAGCTCCACCAAGCCGCTCACCGGCCATACCCTGGGCGCCGCGGGGGCCATCGAGGCCGCGCTCGCCTGCCTGCTGCTGGAGCGGGCCCTGCCGCTACCTACCCAGTGGGTGACGACGGCGGATCCGGCGCTGGCCCCCATCCGGCTGGTGAGTGGCGCCACTCGGCTTGCGGCACCCCGGGTCCTCTCCAACTCCTTTGCCTTCGGTGGCAACAATGTCAGCCTGTTGTTCGGGAGATCACTCTCATGAATGAGCGCATACCGCTGCCCGCAATCGAGGCCCTGTTGCCCCATCAGGCCCCCATGCTGCTGCTTGACCACATCTGCACCGTGGATGCGAGCCAGGTGCGCTGCGAGACACGAGTCGGCCCCCGACACGCCTTGTTGCTCGATGGCGAGGGCCATTTGCCCGCCTGGGCAGGCATAGAGCTGATGGCCCAGACCATAGCCGCCTGGGCCGGCATGCAGGGGCGGTTGCGCGGCGAGCCGGTGCGCATCGGCATGCTGCTCGGTACCCGCAAGTACCGCTGCCAGCCCGCCCGCTTTGCGGCGGGGGCTCTGCTCACCATTGAAGCCAGCTGCCTGTTGCAAGACGGCGGCATGGCCAGTTTCGATTGCCGGATCCTGCAAGATGGGCTGGAGTGTGCCACTGCGCGCCTCTCGACCTATCAGCCCGCACCCGGTGAATTGTCCGATTTGTTAGCGTAAGGAAGCTTCATGATCTCTACCGTATTGGTCACGGGCGCCAGCAAGGGGATAGGCCGCGCCATCGCCCTCAAGCTGGCTGCCGACGGTTTTTTCGTCGTCGTGCACTACCACGGCGACCGCGCCGGTGCCGAGGCCACCCTGGCGAGCCTGCAAGCTGCAGGGGGACAGGGGCGCCTGATCCAGTTCGATATCGCCGATCGTCAGGGCTGCCGCGAGCGGCTGGAAGCCGACATGGCAGAGCACGGCGCTTATTACGGCGTGGTCTGCAACGCCGGCATCATACGTGACGCCGCCTTCCCCGCCCTCACGGACGAGGATTGGGACGGGGTGCTGCACACCAATCTGGATGGCTTCTACAACCTGCTCAAGCCCTGCATCATGCCGATGATTGGCCTGCGCCGGGGCGGCCGCATAGTGACCATCTCCTCGGTTTCCGGCCTGATGGGCAACCGTGGCCAGGTCAACTACAGTGCCGCCAAGGCCGGCATCATGGGGGCCACCAAGGCGCTGGCGCTGGAGCTGGCCAAGCGCAAGATCACGGTGAACTGCGTGGCACCTGGCCTCATCGATACCGGCATGGTCGATGCCGAGGTGAAAGAGGAGGCGATGAAGCTGATCCCTCTCAAGCGGATGGGGCAGGCCGACGAGGTGGCGGGGCTGGTCTCCTACCTGATGTCGGATATCGCTGCCTATGTGACCCGGCAGGTCATCTCCATCAACGGGGGCATGGTATGACGCTGATGCAATGGCTCTCCTGCCTGATGTCGACTCCAACTGGTACTGTCTCTGTGACTTGCCAGATCATCTCTGTGAATGGCGGTATGGTATGAAGCGGGTAGTAGTAACCGGCATGGCCGGGGTGACGGCGTTCGGCCAGGACTGGCCAAGTGTGCGGGCAAAGTTGCAGGCGGGACGCAACGCTGTGGTGACCATGCCGGACTGGGCCATCTACGAGGGGCTCAACACCCGGCTGGCTGCGCCCATTACCGACTTTGTGCTGCCTGCCCACTATCCACGCAAGAAGACCCGGGCCATGGGGCGAGTCTCCCAGCTGGCGACCGTGGCCACCGAGCTGGCGCTGGCGCGGGCCGGACTGCTCGACCACCCTGTGCTGACCGGCGGTCGCACCGGCATCGCCTATGGCTCCTCCACCGGCAGCACGGATCCCATCCGCGCCTTCGGGGTCATGCTCAACGACAAGAGCACCGCCAGCATCACGGCCACCACCTATGTGCAGATGATGCCGCACACGGCGGCGGTCAATACCGGCCTCTTCTTCGGCCTGCGCGGACGGGTGATCCCCACCTCCAGCGCCTGCACCTCCGGCAGCCAGGGGATTGGCTATGCCTACGAGTCCATCAAGCACGGCTACCAGACCCTGATGGTGGCCGGCGGGGCGGAGGAGCTCTGTCCGTCTGAGGCCGTGGTGTTCGACACCCTGTTTGCCACCAGCCAGATGAACGACAACCCCGAGCTGGCGCCACGGCCGTTCGACCGGCAGCGGGACGGACTGGTCATTGGCGAAGGGGCGGGCACCCTGGTGCTGGAGGAGCTGGAACATGCACAGGCGCGTGGAGCCACCATCATCGCCGAGCTGGTGGGGTTTGCCACCAATTGCGACGCTGCCCATGTGACCCAGCCCCAGCAGGAGACCATGCAGCTCTGCATGGAGATGGCGCTGGCCCAGGCAGGGCTGGTACCGGCCGACATCGGCTACATCAGCGCCCACGGCACGGCCACCGAGCGGGGCGACATTGCCGAGAGCCACGCCACCGCCGCCATCTTTGGCGACAAGACGCCTATCTCGTCGCTCAAGAGCTTCTTCGGTCATACCCTGGGGGCCTGCGGTGCCGTTGAGGCCTGGCTGTCGCTGGAGATGATGCAGGAGGGCTGGTTTGCCCCCACCATCAATCTGACCGAGCCGGATCCGGCCTGTGCCCTGCTGGATCATGTGGTGGGCAATGGTCGCGCGCTGGCGGTGGACTATCTGATGTCCAACAACTTCGCCTTCGGCGGCATCAACACCTCCCTCATCTTCAAGCGCTGGTCCTGAAGCCATGCGCCTTGCCTGCGGGCAGGGCGCCTGTACAGCCTGGGTTTGGTCTTGATGAATTAAGATGCCTCCCATTTTTAGGGAGGCATAATGTCTGTTCCATCTGCTGTTTTCTCTGTTCAACCCCACCTGCGCCGCGGCTTCAATGCGCTCTTGCTGTCCACCCTTTTATTGGCGCTGCCTGCACCGGCCATGGCCGATGATGAATTTCGGCTGGGCAAGACTCTCTTGCTGGGAGTGGGCGACCATGCCGCCATTATTCCCATCATCGTCTGCCGACCTGCCAAGTCCATCATGGTCAAGGCAGGACGGGAATTGACCCTTAACCGGGTCAAGGTGTTTTATGGCAACGACAGTAGCAAGACCCTCACTTTTGACAAGGATCTGAAAGAGGATCAGGAGTCGGACTGGAAATCCCTCGGCAGCCGCCTTTGCATCAAGCGGATCGAGGTCTATGGCAATTCGGAGGGGAGCAAGGCCGGGGTCAAGGTATACGGCCGCAAATAAGAGATGGACGGGGGGGCACATCCCCCGTCCATTTACCTATTTCTTGGGGCGAAACGGCTTGATGACGGCTTCGTTGCACTCGAGATAGGGTCCATCCATCAGGTCGATGCAGTAGGGGATGGCGGGGAAGACCGCATCCAGGCACTCACGGATGGATTTGGGCTTGCCCGGCAGGTTGACGATGAGCGAGCTGCCGCGCAGGCCGGCGGTCTGGCGCGACAAAATGGCGGTCGGCACGAACTTGAGGGACTCGGCCCGCATCAGCTCGCCAAAGCCCGGCATCATGCGATCGCACACCGCCTCCGTGGCCTCGGGGGTCACATCCCGTTTGGCGGGGCCGGTACCGCCCGTGGTGACGATGAGGCAGCACTGCTCCTCGTCTGCCAGCCGGATCAGGGTTGCTTCAATCTGATCCTGTTCATCCGGGATCACCTGATAGACGGGTTCCCATTCAGAGGTCAGATACGCGCCCAGCGTCTCTATGATGGCCTTGCCGGAGAGGTCTTCGTAGATGCCTGCACTGGCGCGATCGCTGACGGTGACGATGCCGATTTTTGCCTTGCTCATGGTCTGCTCTTGGTTGCGCTGAATAAGTGGCAAATAAAATAACATAATCAGTGAGATATGTTAAACGAGGCCAGACATTGGCGAGTGTGGTGCTCAACATCGAGTGCCGAATGAAAAGCAATATTGCAGGTTCCCTTTCAATAAGACATAAGGCTAGGGTGTCGTCGCCATAAAAATGTATAAACAGGTCCAGTGAAAATATTCAGGAATAATCGGTTGATCCATAACGAATAAGCCAGTGGCAGCTTGCCGCTGCCGTCATTTTTTGGCGCAATCGGGTTCGAAAGAAGGCTGTATGGATTGAACCAGGCGGGTAATCGTCTTATATAACTTCTTATACGGTTGGTTGAATTATGAGCTGATCGTTGTTGTTTGAGTATCACCATGCAGCGGCTGGCCGCGGGAGGGCATATGGAGTTGCCTGATTTTGATACCTTGAGACGGTTGGCTGTGGCGGAGCCCGAGCGGCTCGACGAGTTGCTGCGCCAGCAGATAGAGGGCTTGATCGACCGGGTCAGCCCAGAGCAGCAACAGCGGCTGCGCGGCCTGCAGTTTCGCATCGACTGCCAGCGGAAATTGGCCAAGAACAACATGGACAGCTGTATTCGTATTGCGGCCATGATGCACGACTCCTTTTATTCCATGCGCAGCGAGATGATCCAGCTCAATGCCAATCTCTATGCCGATCAGGCGCCCGTCTATCGGGGAAATAATGTTGTTTCTTTCTTTGATTATTACCACAAGAAGAAATAACACCCTTCATTAATAATTCAGTTAAATATTATTTTAGATAATATATTCGTTACCAGGTGAGGCTCGCTTGGTGACGTTAATTTATCTGGAGTTATTTGTAATCCATTTGATGTATTTTAGTGGCATCAGCTGTTTTATTAAAAATTGATTATTGCCGTGATCGGTGTGGATGAATGGCGCCGACAGTTAGGCTAATATGGCGATACTTTAAATTTGCTACGACTCGAAGGGATTATGAGAAGTATCACACCAAGGCGGGTGCTGTCGCGGGATCAACAGACAGAGATCACCCGCATCATCGTTAAGGCGGGCCAGATGCTGGCCCAGTTCGGGGCGGAGAGCCGCATCATAGAGCAGACCACGGTCCGGCTCGGCATGGCGCTTGGGCTGGAGAGCGTCGAGATGGCCATCTCCTCCAGTGCCATAGTGCTCACCAGTCTCTATCAGGGCAGTTGTGTCACCACTACCCGCCGGGTGCGGGAACACGGTATCAACATGCAGGTGGTGTGCGAGATCCAGCGTATCTGCATCATGGCGGAAAAGGAGCTGATAGGGGCACGAGAGGTGCGTCTGCGGCTCGATGGCATAGTGCCGTTTCATTACCACCCCTGGCTGGTGGTCCCCATGGTGGGGCTCTCCTGCGGCGCCTTCAGCCTGTTGTTTGGCGGTGACTTGCCCATCTTCATGGTGACCTGTCTCTCCGCTGCCGTAGCGATGCGGGTGCGCCAGCTGATCGCCCGTCATCACCACAGCCCGCTCATCAACTTTGCCGTGACCGGTTTTATCGCCACCTTGCTCTCCTCCAGTGCCACCTTCTTCAACTGGGGCGCCCAGCCCTATCTCGCCATGGCAGCCAGCGTGCTCTTGCTGGTGCCGGGTTTCCCGCTCATCAATGCTGTCTCCGACATGGTGAAGGGTTACTTCAACATGGGGCTTGCGCGCTGGGGCACGGCAACTCTGCTTACCATCAGCGCAGCCATTGGCATCATTCTGGCCATGTCGGTGACCGGTATCTGGGGGTGGAAGGTATGAAGGACTTTGACTCTGTATTGGCCAGCAGGAACGGACTTGACCTGCTGACCATCAGCGCGCGGATCAACCTCGGCATCATTCTCACCATGTCGGTCACGGGTATCTGGGGGTGGAAAGTATGATGGACCTGATCTGGCTACTGGCCAAGGATGCCTTCTGGTCTTCCATTCCGGCCGTGGGGTTTGCCATGTTGTTCAACGTGCCGCCGCGCATGTTGAAGTACTGCGCCATGGGCGGTGCCCTGGCCCACAGCTTGCGTACCTTGCTCATTCATTACGGCATGCCCATCGAGTGGGCGACCCTGGCGGCGGCGACCACGGTCGGCTTTGTCTGTGTCTACTGGTCCCGTCGCCTGCTGGCGCCACGGCCCGTGTTCAGTGTCGCCTCCATCATTCCCATGATCCCCGGCAGCTATGCGTTCAAGACCATGATCGCCGTGGTGGAGCTCAATATCTCGGGGGTGACTATGGAGCTTATCCAGAGTGCGGTGGAGAACGGCCTCAAGGCGTTGTTTATCGTGGGGGCCCTCAGTTTCGGTTTGGCGATCCCCTCTCTGGTCGTGTACCGTAACCGGCCCATTATTTGACAGACGCTGTGAGAGGCTGACCCCATGAAGATTTCCATGATTGCTGCCATGGCGCACGATCGCGTGATAGGCCTGGATAACCAGATGCCATGGCACCTGCCGGCGGATCTGGCCCACTTCAAGCGGGTGACCCTGGGCAAGCCTGTGTTGATGGGGCGCAAGACCTTTGAATCCATTGGTCGGCCGCTGCCAGGGCGGCGCAATCTGGTGATCAGCCGCAATCCCGATTACCGGGCCGACGGGGTGGAGGTAGTCGATTCTGTCGAGGCCGCGTTGGTGCTGCTGGCAAACGCCGGGAATGTGGACGAGCTGATGGTGATCGGCGGTGGTCATCTCTATGGCCAGCTGCTGCCACGGGCTGACAGCCTCTATCTGACCAGAATCGATCTGGCGGTGGCCGGGGATACCCGCTTCCCCGCCTTCGAGGAGGACGAGTGGCATTGCGTTGAGCGCGAACCCCATGAGCCCGACGAGAAGAATCCTCATCCCTACTGCTTCGAAACCTGGCAGCGGCGCTGAGTCTGTTGTTGGCTGCGCTGCCTCTATTTGTAATGGAATTACGTTTTTTGAGTGAATAACATGGATAGCAATTCAATTTATCCCATTGTACCCCCGCTCGCTTCCTTGCTCGCCCAATTTGATTACGCTTCCTGGCCCCGCTTTCCCAAGCGAGAACCCTATTGTCGTAAGAAGCTGCTAGCAAGGGTTTCAAGTGAAAATCAATTTTACGATAGAGATCGACAATGGATTGACAAGACGCTCGCCAATATCCCCGTTCCTGAAGGGGATGCATACGCGGTGTTGCCAAGGGTTGAGAGTGTTTGCCTAGCGGAGCTGGATCACTTGGTGGGAACAAGCTTGCTGGCAGGCCGTTGGCCACAAACAGAATATCGCCGCTATCCGCTGCTCTATTGGCAACTGGTGCGTTACTACCAGATAGAGTTGCATCGCAGCAGACAGTTGAACCTGTTGCAGCCTCATGCAGGATTTGACTTTAGGCGCATGGGGTATGTGGCGATGCTGCTGGCCTTGCTCGGTGATCGCCGTCGTTTGATGGATTGTGTGGCATTGGCTCATAGCGCCCCGGCTATCTGCCCAGCGACTAAGTTTATTCGCCCCTATTTTATAGAAACCTTTGCCTTGCAGCTCACCAGCCGCTTTCTGGGGTGGGGGCCCTTGCCACTGGGCGTCGACTTGGCTCAGGAGCCGCTCTATCTGGCGCTGTTGACCTTGTGGGACAGTGAAGATGTGGGCACGGTGGGACATTTGTTGACCCAGGCATGTCATTTGCACACTTACGGCGAGCTCAAGGATCCCCGTTTCCATCGAAAGGAGGCGATCATCGGCTGGTGGTGCTACTGGCCGCTGGAGGTGCTGTTGGTATTACGCCTGCGTCAATGGGCGGGGTTGCCCTTGCCGGTAGTAGAGCATCCTCTGATGGCTGCGCCTTTTGATGTGCTGCCACCTGCGCTGGAGGAGCCCGCCGAGGTGTGGCCTTATGAAGCCCTGCCGCGCCACTTTGCCACTCACTATCCCGAAGCCCCGGCACTGTTGGCGCAGATGTGCCAGCCCCCAGCATCAGCAGAACCAGATGCCTGGCCGAGTCTGAGCGAGCTGGAGGCAGTTCTGGCCCAAGGTATTCCCAAGTGGCCACCACAGCGGGGTGATGCCCCTAAACCGCGCCGAAAGAGCGCCGCCAAATCATCATCGACCCCATAAGAGAATGTGTATGTCTCCTCACCTGACCGCCCTGCTCGCCCAATTTGATTACGCTTCCTGGCCCCGCTTTCCCAAGCGAGAACCCTATTGTCGTAAGAAGCTGCTAACAAGGGTTTCAAGTGAAAATCAATTTTACGATAGAGATCGACAATGGATTGACAAGACGCTCGCCAATATCCCCGTTCCTGAAGGGGATGCATACGCGGTGTTGCCAAGGGTTGAGAGTGTTTGCCTGGCGGAGCTGGATCACTTGCTGGGTACAAGCCTGCTGGCAGGCCGTTGGCCACAAACAGAATATCGCCGCTATCCGCTGCTCTATTGGCAACTGGTTCGTTACTACCAGATGGAGCTGTATCGAAGTAAACAATCTGGCCAATTACAACCCGATGCTGGTTTCAAATTTCATCGTATAGGCTTTGTGGCAATGCACCTGGCCTTGCTTGGTGATCGCCGTCGTTTGATGGATTGTGTGGCATTGGCTCATAGTGCCCCGGCTATCTGCCCAGCGACTAAGTTTATTCGCCCCTATTTTATAGAAACCTTTGCCTTGCAGCTCACCAGCCGCTTTCTGGGGTGGGGGCCCTTGCCACTGGGCGTTGACTTGGCTCGGGAGCCTCTCTATCTGGCGCTGTTGACCTTGTGGGACTGTGAGGATCTGAATGCGGTGGGTCACTTGTTGACCCAGGCGTGCCATTTGCACACTTACGGCGGGCTCAAGGATCCCCGTTTTCATCGAGAGGAGGCAATCATAGGTTGGTGGCATTACTGGCCGCTGGAAGTGTTGTTGGTGTTACGCCTGCGCCAATGGGCGGGATTGCCCTTGCCGGTGGTGAATCATCCCCTGATGGCTGCGCCTTTTGATGTGCTGCCACCTGCGCTGGAGGATCCCGCTGACGTGTGGCCTTACGCAGCCCTGCCACACCACTTTGCCACTCACTATCCCGAAGCCCCGGCACTGTTGGCGCAGATGTGCCAGCCTCCTGCATCAGCAGAGCCAGATGCCTGGCCGAGTCTGAGCGAGCTGGAGGCAGCTCTGGCCCGAGGTATTCCCAAGTGGCCACCACAGCGTGGTGATGCCCCTAAACCGCGCCGAAAGAGCGCCGCCAAATCATCATCGACCCCATAAGAGAATGTGTATGTCTCCTCACCTGACCGCCCTGCTCGCCCAATTTGATTACGCTTCCTGGCCCCGCTTTCCCAAGCGAGAACCCTATTGTCGCAAGAAACTGTTATCTTGGGTTTCAAACGAGGATCCATTTTACTATGCAGATCGACAATGGATTGATAAGACGCTCGCCAATATCCCCGTTCCTGAAGGGGATGAATACGCGGTGTTGCCAATGGTCGAGAGTGTTTGCTTGGCGGAGCTGGATCACTTGCTGGGTACAAGCCTGCTGGCAGGCAGTTGGCCACAAACGACATATCGCCGCTATCCGCTGCTCTATTGGCAACTGGTTCGTTACTACCAGATGGAGCTGTATCGAAGTAAACAATCTGGCCAATTACAACCCGATGCTGGTTTCAAATTTCATCGTATAGGCTTTGTGGCAATGCACCTGGCCTTGCTTGGTGATCGCCGTCGTTTGATGGATTGTGTGGCATTGGCTCATAGTGCCCCAGCTATTTGCCCCGCGAATGAGTATATTCGTCCCTATTTTATAGAAGCCTTTGCCTTGCAGCTAACCAGCCGCTTTCTGGGGTGGGGGCCCTTGCCACTTGGCGTTGACTTGGCTCGGGAGCCTCTCTATCTGGCGCTGTTGACCTTGTGGGACTGTGAGGATCTGAATGCGGTGGGTCACTTGTTGACCCAGGCGTGCCATTTGCACACTTACGGCGGGCTCAAGGATCCCCGTTTTCATCGAGAGGAGGCAATCATAGGTTGGTGGCATTACTGGCCGCTGGAAGTGTTGTTGGTGTTACGCCTGCGCCAATGGGCGGGATTGCCCTTGCCGGTGGTGAATCATCCCCTGATGGCTGCGCCTTTTGATGTGCTGCCGCCTGCGCTGGAGGATCCCGCCGACGTGTGGCCTTACGCAGCCCTGCCACGTCACTTTGCCACTCACTATCCCGAAGCTCCGGTACTGTTGGCGCAGATGTGCCAGCCTCCTGCATCAGCAGAACCAGATGCCTGGCCGAGTCTGAGCGAGCTGGAGGCAGTTCTGGCCCGAGGTATTCCCAAGTGGCCACCACAGCGTGGTGATACGCCGAAACCAAGACGAAAAATGGGATAACTGTGACAGCGGTTACTCTTGCAAGAATTCGTACAAGTCTATTCAAGAAGAGGAGCTGTACTGGCAGAGAGGACCCGTAGACAACAGGGCCGGATCTGTGTCTGGTCCTGGTATTGTGTAATCCTGTTTCAAGAGCTGTCCGGCAGGCAAGGCCTCCGCCATTGCTGCGTTCAACCCCCCCTCCTATATACCCTCGTTTTTTGCCTACATATCATTAGGACTGTAAGGATTTTTCATACCCTGCTGCCTGTTCGGGATCCTGCCTGGCTGCATCCCCCGATCTGCCTGGTTGCCCCCTCCGATCGGCCTGTCAAAACACCACAATGATTAGTTATCTAACCAAAATGCATGCTGGCATGGGTCATGCTTGTCGGTTTGTGGGTTTTTATTGTCAAAAATAAACTATTAAAATCAATGCATTATGTTTTCATTGTTTTGTGTGGACTCTTATGGTTCTTTCGTTTTTGGTGGAAATTGCTTAGTGTAGTAAGTAATTGGTTAGCGTTCGGCGGGTTAATTATCAAGATGCCGACAATAAAAATAGGACAGTATGACAGTCAAACTCGAAGTCAAATCACTCTATAAAATCTTCGGAGAACAGCCGGAGAAAGTCTTCAAATTGCTGGAGAAAGGGCACGACCGCGCCAGCATTTTGAAAAAGACGGGTCAGACCCTGGGTGTGCATGGGGTGGATCTCGCCATCCACGAGGGAGAAATCTTTGTGGTAATGGGCTTGTCCGGTTCGGGCAAATCTACCCTGGTGCGTCTCTTCAACCGCCTTATCGAGCCGACCCGTGGTCAGGTGTTGATCGACGGTGAGGACATCGCCGCCATCTCGGACAGCGAGCTACGTCAGGTAAGGCGCAAGAAGATCAGCATGGTGTTCCAATCTTTCGCCCTCATGCCTCATCTGAGCGTGCTGGAAAACGCCGCCTTTGGTCTGGAGCTGGCCGGTGTGCCGCTTCTCGAACGCCAGGAAAGTGCTCGCCAGGCACTCAATCAGGTGGGTCTGGGCCAGTGGGTAGACTCCTTCCCCGATGCCCTCTCCGGTGGCATGAAGCAAAGGGTCGGTCTGGCCCGCGCACTGGCCAATGACCCCGACATACTGTTGATGGATGAGGCTTTCTCCGCGCTGGATCCGCTGATCCGCACCGAGATGCAGGATGAACTGCTCAAGCTGCAGGCCAGCCATCAGCGCACCATCGTCTTTATCTCCCACGATCTGGATGAAGCGATGCGCATCGGTGATCGCATCGCCATCATGCAGGACGGTCAGGTGATCCAGGTCGGGACCCCCGACGAGATCCTGAGCCAACCGGCCAACGATTATGTGCGTGCCTTCTTTCGCGGCGTGGATCTGGCCAATGTGTTCAGTGCCCGCGATATCGTCAGCCGCAAGCAGATGCCGCTTATCAAGAAGCACACCACGGATGGACCGGGCAACGCCCTGCGTCAGCTCAAGGACCAGGAGCGGGAGTTCGGTTACGTGGTGGATCGCAGTCGTCGCTTCCTCGGGGTCGTCTCGGTCGAGTCGCTCGGTCAGGCGGTGAAAAACAAAGGCAGCCTGGAGCAGGCCTTGCTGGCCGATATCCAGCCCATCCTGGGCGACACCTCGCTCAATGAACTCATCAGTCAGGTGGCCTCAGCGCCCTGTCAGGTGCCCGTGGTCGAGGAAGATGGCACCTACCTGGGCCTTATCTCCAAAGCCAACTTGCTGAACACCCTGGACAGGAGTACCCCGGTATGAATATCAAACCCTTTCATCGTCTGCTGACCGGCTTGCTGGCACTCTTGCTGCTGGCGAGTGCCCCCGTCCGGGCCGATGAGGCGCAGGCCGACCCCTGGGGTGCCTCTGCCTCCACGACTGTTGCCACGGATCCCTGGGGTAGCACAGAGACTGAAGCCGCTGACTGGCAGAACCAGATTGAAGCGACGGATACCTCTGCGGCTGTCGACTGGCTGGATCCCTTCCAGCAGGCACTGGTGCCGCTGGATGTCTGGGTGGAGAGCGGTATCGGCTGGCTGGTCGAGAACCTGCGCCCTGTATTTCAGCTGATCCGGGCGCCGGTAGAGGTCACTCTCAACGCCATGACCCATCTGCTGCAGACAGTGCCATCCACCCTGATGATGGGGATGCTGGCCCTGATAGCCTGGCAGATGGTCAATGGCCGCATGGCCCTTGGCACCCTGCTCTCTCTCGTCGGGATCGGGCTCATAGGTGCTTGGTCCGATGCCATGGTGACCCTGTCGCTGGTGCTGACCTCGCTCTTCTTCTGCATCCTGATTGGCTTGCCGGTCGGCATTATGCTGGCTCGTAGCGAGCGGTTGTCTACCTGGACCCGACCGCTGCTGGATGCCATGCAGACCACACCGGCTTTCGTTTACCTCATTCCCATCGTCATGTTGTTCGGTATCGGCAACGTGCCCGGTGTGGTGGTGACCGTCATCTTCGCCCTGCCACCCATGATCCGGCTGACCATGCTGGGGATCAGGCAAGTGCCTGAGGATCTGGTGGAGGCGGCCCACTCGTTTGGCGCCAGCCCCTCCCAGTTGCTGTTCAAGGTACAACTGCCACTGGCCATGCCCACCATCATGGCCGGGGTCAATCAGACCCTGATGCTGGCACTCTCCATGGTGGTGATCGCCTCCATGATAGCGGTCGGTGGTCTGGGCCAGATGGTACTGCGCGGCATTGGTCGCCTCGACATGGGGCTCGCCTCCATCGGTGGTCTCGGCATAGTGCTGCTGGCCATAGTGCTCGACCGTCTGACCCAGGCAATGGGGCAGCGGGATCGCAGCCGCACAGGCCGCTGGTATCAACATGGCCCTGTGGCGCTGCTGATGCGCCTGCGTGGCCGTAGCAAATCTATTGATTACAAAGGAGTAAACGTATGAAACCCATTACCAGGACACTGACCCTGAGCACACTGCTGCTGAACTCCCTGTTGCTGAGTTCTGTCGCCGTGGCCAGTGCTGAATCACCGGGGGAGGGGATCCGCGTTCAACCCTTGCAGAGCTCCCTGCCGGAAGAGACCTTCCAGACCTTGCTGGTCAGCAAGCTGATGGGCCGCCTCGGCTATGACGTCCAGCCTGTGCAGGAGGTGGACTACAACGTGGCCTATGCCTCGGTGGCACAAGGCGACGGCACCTTCCTGGCCTTTAACTGGATCCCGCTGCAAAACAACAAGTACGAACAGGCTGGCGGCGACAAGGTATTTTTCCGTCAGGGCACCTATGTATCGGGGGCCGCCCAGGGTTATCTCATCGACAAGAAGACGGCAACCCAGTACGGCATCACCAATCTGGGTCAGCTCAAGGATCCCAAGCTGGCGGCGCTGTTTGACGGCGATGGTGACGGCAAGGCGGATCTGGTGGGCTGCAACCCGGGTTGGGGCTGTGAAGAGGCCATCAATCATCATCTGGATGCGTTTGGTTTGACCCCGACCGTTACTCACAAGCAGGGCAACTACGCGGCCCTGATCGCCGACACCCGGGCCCGCTATCAGAGTGGCAAGCCGGTGCTCTACTACACCTGGACGCCTTACTGGCTGAGCAGCGAGCTGGTGCCGGGACGTGACGTTGTGTGGCTGGAAGTCCCTGCCAATGCCAAGGATGCGGACAAGACCCGTTTGCCCAATGGCAAAAACTACGGCTTCCCCGTCAACTCCATGCACATCGTCGCCAACAAGGGGTTTACCGAAGCCAATCCGGCGGCCGCCAAGTTGTTTAGCATCGTCAAGCTGCCCCTCAATGACATCAATATCCAGAACGGTCTGATGAACAAGGGTCAGAACACCCAAGCGGATATCGAGCGCCATGTGATGGCCTGGCTCAAGGGACACGAAGCCCAGGTCAACGACTGGTTGACTCAGGCTCGCGCCGCCAAGTAAGCGGATAATCAGGGCGCAAGAAGGTGCCACGCCATCAGGGCGCGCCTTCACGCGCTGAATATCACCCATAAAAGCGCCCGGCAGTTGCCGGGCGCTTTTTTATTGTCAGAACCCTGAAGAGGGATCAGATACCTGAGCCGTCGTGCTCGCCGCTCTCTTCGTGCAGGCCGCACTCGCGCTTGAGGCCGAAGAAGCGGGTCTGCTCCTCGCTCATGCCCGGCTCCCACTTGGTGGTGGTGTGCACGTCGCCGACCGAGAGGTAGCCTTGCTCCCACAGTGGGTGGTAGGGCAGGTCGAACTCCTTGAAGTAGTAGAAGACGTCCTTGTTGCTCCAGTCGATGACAGGCAGGAACTTGAAGCGACCGCGCTGGATTGCCAGCACTGGCAACTTGCCACGGCTGCCCGCCTGCTCCCGGCGCAGGCCGGAAAACCAGGTCTGGGCCCCCAGCTCGCTCAGGGCGCGGTCCATGGGTTCCACCTTGTTGAGCTGGTTGTAGCGGGTGATCCCCTCCACCCCCTGCTCCCACAGCAGGCCGAAACGCGCCTCCTGCCAGGCCGGTGACAGTTCTGCCCTGTATATCTTCAGATTGAGTGCCAGCCGTTCGGTCAGCTCATCGATAAAGCGGTAGGTCTCGGGGAAGAGATAGCCGGTATCGGTGAGTACCACGGGTACGTCGTTGCGCTCACTGCTCACCAGGTGCAGCATCAGCGCGGCCTGGATGCCGAAGCTGGATGACAATACATGTTCCCCCGGCAGATTGGCCAGTGCCCAGCGCACCCGCTCGGGGGCGCTCATGGTGTCCAGCTCCCGGTTGAGGGGGGCCAGCGCCTCGGTCTGCTCTTCACGGCCGAGGGTCAGCAGGGCTTGCAGGTCAAGACGGCCATTTTCAGTGACATCAAGCGGCATAGAAGTCCCTCGCTGAGTCGATAACGGGGGCCACCACACCAGTGCGGATCACGAAGTCACCGAAGCACTCCGCCGCATTGCGTTCGGCAGCCCAGCGGCCGATCAGTCGATCCAGCTCGGCCAGGATCTGCGGCTCAGTGATGTTCTCCTGATAGAGGCGCGGGATGCGTGTCCCTTCCAGATTGCCACCCAGGTGCAGGTTGTAGCGGCCCGGTGCCTTGCCCACCAGACCCACCTCCGCCAGCATGGCGCGGCCGCAGCCATTGGGGCAGCCGGTGACCCGGAAGATGATGGCGTCATCCGCCAGCCCGTGTTTGGTGAGCAAGCCTTCGATGTCGGTGACAAACGCCGGCAGCATACGCTCGGCCTCGGCCATCGCCAGCGGGCAGGTGGGCAGGGCCACGCAGGCCATGGACTGCTTGCGCTGCTCGCTCACGCCGTCATCCAGCAGGCCGTATTGACGCGCCAGGGCTTCAATGCGCGCCTTCTCGCCAGCGGGGACGCCGGCGATGATGAGGTTCTGGTTGGCGGTCAGGCGGAAATCCCCCTGGTGGATCTTGGCGATTTCCAGCATGCCGGTCTTGAGCGGCTTGCCCGGGAAGTCCAGCAAACGGCCATTCTCGATAAAGAGGGTCAGGTGGTGCTTGCCATCGATTCCCTCGACCCAGCCGAAGCGATCGCCACGGCTGGTGAATTCATAGGGGCGACTCTCGGCGAAGGGGATACCTGCGCGGTTCTCCACCTCGGCCTTGAAGGCCTCGACCCCCACTCGCTCGAGCGTGTACTTGGTTTTGGCGTTCTTGCGGTTGACCCGGTTGCCCCAGTCACGCTGGGTGCTGACTACGGCGGCCGCCACCTCCAATACGTGGGAGAGGGGAATAAAGCCAAAGTCACTCGCCTTGCGCGGGTAGGTGCTGGTGTCACCGTGGGTCATGGCCAGACCCCCGCCCACCAGCACGTTGAAGCCCACCAGCTTGCTGCCTTCGGCAATCGCCACGAAGTTGAGATCGTTGGCGTGGATATCCACGTCGTTGTGGGGCGGGATCACCACTGTGGTTTTGAATTTGCGCGGCAGGTAGTTGGAGCCCAGGATTGGCTCCTCGTCCCCACCCAGCTTCTCGCCATCCAGCCAGATCTCGACATAGGCGCGGGTCTTGGGCAGCAGGTGCTCGGAAATTTTTGTGGCCCACTCGTAGGCTTCCTGATGCAGTTCAGACTCCACCGGATTGCTGGTGCAGAGCACGTTGCGGTTCACGTCGCCAGCGGTGGCGATGGAATCTATGCCGGTGCTGTTGAGGGTCTGGTGCATCAGCTTGATGTCGCGCTTCAATACTCCGTGGAACTGGAAGGTCTGACGGGTGGTCAGGCGGATGCTGCCATACAGGCTGTGCTCCTCGGCGAACTTGTCGATCACCTGCCATTGGGCCGGGGTGATGATGCCGCCCGGCAGACGGGCGCGCAGCATGACGTTGTGCAGGGGCTCCAGCTTCTGGGCGGTACGCTCCGGGCGTATGTCTCTGTCATCCTGCTGATACATGCCGTGGAAGCGGATCAGCTGGAAGTTGTCGCCGTTGAAGCCACCGGTGAGCGGGTCTTGCAGATCCTGCTCTATGGTGCCGCGCAGAAAGTTGCTCTCGCGCTTGAGGCGCTCGTTGTCAGCCAGAGGCCCTTCAACTGGACCGGGAATAAGTTGTTTGCTCATCAATAGACATCCCTTTGATAACGTTTGGCACGACGCAATTCGCTCAAATACTCTTCTGCTTCCTCACGGCTCTTGTGGCCATGATCGCTAATCACATCCAGCAGGGCTTCCTGCACATCTTTCGCCATCTGGTTGGCATCGCCGCACACATAGAAGTGAGCACCTGCTTCCAGCCACTGGTAGAGCTCCAGACCCGATTCACGCAGTCTGTCCTGCACATAGATCTTGTTGGCCTGATCCCGGCTGAAGGCCAGCGAGATCTTCGACAGCAGGCCCGATTTCACATAGCGCTGCCACTCGACCTGATAGAGAAAGTCCTGGGTGAAGTGGGGATTGCCGAAGAAGAGCCAGTTCTTGCCCTCGGCCCCTTGTGCCTCGCGTTCCTGCATAAAGGCGCGGAACGGAGCTATGCCGGTGCCCGGTCCCACCATGATGACGGGGGTATCGGGATTGGCCGGCAGGCGGAAGTTGTCGTTGTGCTCCACAAACACCCGTACCTCGGCATCTTCGGCCAGCCTGTCCGCCAGATAGGAGGAGGCGGCGCCACTGCGCACAGTGCCATCTTCTTGCGGGTAGCGCACCACGCCAACGGTGAGATGCACCTCCTCTTCCACTTCGCTCTGGGCGGAGGCGATGGAGTAGAGGCGAGGGGTGAGGGGGCGCAGCAGGCCAGTCAACTGCTCCGCGCTGAGTTCGGTCGGGAAGCGCTTGAGCACATCCACCACTTGGGCAGAGGCGACCAGGGCATTGACCTGGGCCTTGTCACCGGCCAGGTCTTTGAGGGCTGCGTTACCCGAGATCTCTGCTAACCCCGTGATAAAGCCGCCGTGCAACCGGGTCAGTTCCAGATTGCGGGTGAGCACCTCGCGCAGGCTGCCATGGGCGGTGGCTTCGTCACCACTGCGTCCGGACAGGGCCAGCACTTCCCCCACCAGGTCGGCGTCGTTGTCGAACCAGACCCCGAGGGCATCCCCAGGCTGATAGGTCAGCCCTGACTCTTCGAGGCTGATCTCGATATGGCGGATATCCTTGGTGGAATCGCGGCCGGTGATCTTCTGATTCACCGACAGGCGGGCCGGGAAGGGATTAGCCTTGTCGTACTGACTGTGACCGACAGCCGCTTGTACCGCCCCCGCCACGCTGCTGGTGGCAACCCCGGCAGAAAGCGTGGCAGCAATGGCATTGACCGCCTGCTCACCCCAGGCCTTGGCTGCTTCCTGATAGTCCACATCCAGGCTGGCAAGCTCATGAATGCGATCGGCGCCCGCCTTGGTCAGCAGGCTGTCAAAGTCCTGACCTGTCTGGCAGAAAAATTCGTAGGAGCTGTCACCCAGCCCCAGCACGGCGAACTTGAGCCCCTCGAGTTTGCCAACCTTGCCCTTCTTGAGCTGCTCGAACAGATCGACGGCACTCTCCGGTGGTTCACCCTCCCCGTAAGTGCTCACTACCACCAGCAGGTGGGTCTCTTTCTTGAGCTGCTTGGGTTTGTAATCTGCCATGGAGGTGAGGGTCACCGGCAAGCCGCGGGCCTGTGCCTGCGCCTGGATGGCACTGGCCACGCCTTTGGCATTGCCGGTCTGGGATCCGTAGAGAATGGTCAGGCTGCCGCCGGGTGCTGTCACGGCACCCGTTGCCGCCACTGGCTGGCTGCCGGATTGGGAGAGACCGTAGAGATAGCCGCTCACCCAGACCAGTTGTTGGGTATTGAGGGTTGATAATGCCTGGTTCAGCTGACGTTGTTGTTCATCAGAGAGGGGGGCCAGATTGGTCAGGGAGTCCTTCAATTGCATCACACACGTCTTCCATGGTCTGATTTTTGGTCAGGTTAAGGGGTGTGATGGATAACAACAAAGAATAAAAATGTCTTTTTTATTCTATTAATGCATTAAAACCCCAAGGGATCCTGTCTTGAGCCTGCTCGGGCTGCGCCCTGTTTCATGGTATAAACGGCGAAGAATGAGCCCCGTCGTGACGTCACAGGAAAAACGAATGCCGACTATCAGACTGTTTCATGTCAATGCCTTCAGCCAGCAGCCCTTTGGCGGCAACCCGGCCGTGGTGGTGCTGGGGCCGGCCCAGCCAGATGCGCGACTGCAGGCCATGGCGGCCGAGTTCAACCTGTCGGAGACCGCCTTTCTCACACCGGCAGGGGCGGCGTGCTATCAGCTACGCTGGTTTACCCCTCAGGTCGAGGTGGATCTCTGTGGTCACGGCACGCTCGCCGCCGCCCACGTGCTGTGGCAGACGGGGGAAGTAGCCCCTCAGGAGGTCATCCGTTTCGAGACCCGCAGCGGCGTCTTGCTGGCCCGGCGCGAGGGAGAGTGGATCTGGCTCGACTTCCCGCGGATCCCGCTCACGCCACTGGTGCTGGACCCGGCTTACGGGGCTGCGCTCGGCTGTACGCCGCGGCAGACCCTGGCGGTCGGTGCCAAGTTCCTGCTGGAGCTTGAAGGCGAGGAGGAGGTGAGGGGGCTAGTACCGGATTTTCATGCCCTGCGTGCCCTGCCTGGGCGGGGGCTGATGGTGACTGCCCCGTCCAGCCGTGCAGGCGATGACTTCGTCTCCCGCTATTTCGCTCCCTGGGTCGGGGTGGATGAGGATCCCGTCACCGGCTCCAACCACTGTGCTCTGGTGCCCTTCTGGGCCGAGCGACTGGGCAAGAGAGAGCTGCGGGCTCGCCAGATCTCGGCGCGCTGTGGGGAGCTGAAGCTTGTCCTGCAGGGGGATCGCGTGTTGATGTCGGGTCAGGCGTTGACCCTCTGGCAAGGGGAGTGGCTGCTGCCATCCACTCTGTAAGGTACAAGCGTGTGCCCCTCTATGGTCGCCATAATGTTCGCCATAAAAAACGCCCCGCAGTTGCGGGGCGTTTCGTTGCCATCGAGTCACAGGTCTGGCCTGCACTCTGAGCTTATTTCTGTTGCGGGCGCAGGGCCGGGAACAGGATGACGTCACGGATGGTGTGGCTGTTGGTGAACAGCATCACCAGACGGTCGATACCGATACCCTGACCGGCAGTGGGCGGCAGGCCGTGTTCCAGCGCGGTCACGAAGTCGGCGTCGTAGAACATGGCTTCGTCGTCACCGGCTTCTTTCTGGTTCACCTGATCCTGGAAGCGCTTGGCCTGATCTTCCGCATCGTTCAGCTCGGAGAAGCCGTTGGCCAGCTCGCGGCCACCGATGAAGAATTCGAAGCGGTCTGTCACGTCCGGGTTCACGTCGTTGCGGCGCGCCAGCGGAGAAACAGCTGCCGGGTACTCGGTGATGAAGGTGGGTTGCAGCAGCATGTGCTCTACCGTCTCTTCGAAGATGGCGGTGATCACGTGGCCCAGCTCCCAGCCCTTCATCAGCTCGATGTGCAGACGCTTGGCAACCGCCTTGGCGCTCTCCAGGGTAGCCAGATCCGCCGGGGTCACATCCGGGTTGAACTTCAGGATGGAGTCCACCATGGTGAGACGCTGGAACGGCTGACCGAAATCGATGGTCAGACCCTCTTCACCCTCTTTGGCGTAACGGATCTTGGTGTCACCCAGAATGTCCTGGGCCAGGGTGCGCAGCAGCTCCTCGGTCAGGTCCATCAGATCGATGTAGTCGGCATAGGCCATGTAGAACTCGATCATGGTGAACTCGGGGTTGTGACGCACCGAGATACCTTCGTTACGGAAGTTGCGGTTGATCTCGTACACGCGCTCGAAACCACCGACCACCAGACGCTTCAGGTAAAGCTCGGGGGCGATACGCAGGTACATGTCGATGTCCAGCGCATTGTGGTGAGTGACGAACGGACGCGCGGAGGCGCCACCCGGGATGACCTGCATCATGGGAGTTTCCACTTCCATGAAGCGCTTGTCGTTGAAGAACTTGCGGATGCCGGCAACCACTTTGGTGCGGATCATGAAGGTCTTGCGGGACTCTTCGTTGGCGATCAGGTCCAGGTAACGCTGGCGGCAGCGTGCTTCCTGGTCGGTCAGGCCCTTGTGCTTCTCGGGCAGCGGACGCAGTGCCTTGGTCAGCAGGCGGATGGTGGAGACGTGTACCGAGAGTTCACCTGTGTTGGTACGGAACAGGGTCCCTTCCACGCCGACTATGTCACCCAGATCCCACTTCTTGAACTGCTCGTTGTAGAAGCCTTCCGGCAGATCGTCACGGGTCACGTAGATCTGGATCTTGCCAGCCATGTCCTGCAGGGTGGCGAAAGACGCCTTGCCCATGATCCGGCGGGTCATGATGCGACCGGCAATCTTCACCTGTTTACCCAAGGCCACCAGCTCTTCGGCGCTCTTGTCGCCAAATTCGGCATGCAGATCGCCAGAAAGGCTGTCACGACGGAAGTCGTTGGGGAAGGGGTTGCCCTGGGCGCGCAAGGCGGCCAGCTTGGAACGACGCTCCGTCATCTCGTTGTTCAGTTCGAGAGTGTGGTCGACTTCCGGAGTTGTGGTTTGTTCAGACATGGTGATTCCTGCTGTTCTGTTTTTACAGGCCTGATTTCAGGCTAGCTTCGATAAACTTGTCCAGGTCGCCGTCGAGTACCGCTTGGGTATTGCGGGTTTCGACGCCGGTGCGCAGATCCTTGATGCGTGCATCATCCAGCACATAGGAACGGATCTGGCTGCCCCAGCCGATATCGGACTTGGTCTCTTCGAGGGCTTGCTTCTCAGCGTTCTGCTTCTGAATTTCCAGCTCGTAGAGCTTGGCTTTCAGCTGCTTCATACACTGATCTTTGTTTTTGTGCTGGGAACGATCGTTCTGGCACTGTACCACGACACCGGTCGGGATGTGGGTGATACGTACCGCGGATTCGGTCCGGTTGACGTGCTGACCACCGGCGCCGGAAGCGCGGTAGACGTCGATCCGCAGGTCGGCCGGGTTGATCTCGATGTCGATGTCATCATCGATCTCGGGATAGACGAATACGGAACAGAATGAGGTGTGGCGACGGCCACCCGAGTCGAACGGTGACTTGCGAACCAGACGGTGGACGCCGGTTTCGGTACGCAACCAGCCGAAGGCATACTCGCCGGTGAACTTGACGGTGGCGGACTTGATGCCGGCCACGTCGCCGTCAGAGAGCTCGATAAGCTCCGGCTTGTAACCGTGGGCATCGCCCCAGCGCAGGTACATGCGCAGCACCATGTTGGCCCAATCCTGGGCTTCGGTACCACCTGAGCCGGACTGGATGTCGATGTAGCAATCGGAGCCGTCGTGCTGACCGGAGAACATGCGACGGAATTCGAGGTCCACCAGCTTGGTTTCAAGTACATCGGCTTCGGCCACGGCTTCGTTGAAGGTATCTTCGTCTTCCCCTTCCACCGCCAGGCTCACCAGCATCTCGACGTCTTCGGCACCCTGGGTCAGGGTGTCAATGGTGCCGACCACGTTCTCCAGGGAGACGCGCTCCTTGCCCAGCGCTTGTGCGCGCTCGGGCTCATTCCATACGTCCGGCTGTTCCAGCTCGGCGTTGACCTCTTCTAGACGCTCTTTCTTGGCGTCATAGTCAAAGGTACCCCCTAAGAAGCTCTGTCCTCTCAGACAGCTCCTTAAGTTTGTTTAATACAGGATTGACTTCAAACATCGTGAAAACTCTCGGGGTCGATGTGATTTAAAAACGGGATATTCTAGCCAATTGTGGAAGGAATAAACAGGGTCGCCTCTTCTTGTGCGCATCCGGTAGTCAATTTCTGGTGCAGTTTTCCCCAACTCGGTGGAAAATATCGTCCGCAGACTCATTTGCAGGTTCAGTTTTCGCCTGCCGGGTCGCTAATAACTACGCAGTGCTGTGCACTCTTTTGGGAAATCCGGTTCCTGACCTCATAAGAAGAAATCATGATGAAAAACCTATCACTCAAGCAGAAGATACTCTTGTCGGTGGTGATCGCCTTGTCATTGGTGATCCTGCTGCTCTCCTGGCAGAGCTATACCAGCCAGAAGTCCCTGTTGCTGCAAGGCAGTCAGGAACAGGTGCAACGATTGGGCAGCCAGCAGGCAGCCAGCGTCAGTGACTGGCTCTCTGCCCGTCGCGACGTGATCCAGGCCCTTGGCAACAAGGCCAGTGCAGAACCCCTCAATGCCCTGCAACAGGCGCAAGTGTCGGGTCGCTTCCAGCTCACCTACTTCGGTGAGGGCAATGGCAAGATGAACGACTCGGATCCTTCCATCAACCGTAGCGGTTATGATCCGCGCTCCCGTGGCTGGTATCAGGAAGCCATGAGCAAGGGTGGCCTCATTGTGACCAAGCCCTATCTGGACGTCGCCTACAACATCATGGTGGTGACGCTGGCCCAACCCGCTCAGGGCGGCGTGGTCGGTGGTGACCTCTCCATCGCATCCCTGGTAGAAGACATCACCAAGATGAAGCTGCCCGCCGACGGTTTTGCCATCATGATGCACAAGGATGGTACCGTCATCGCGTACAAGGACGCAGCCAAGGCGATGAAGCCGGCCACCGAGATCGACAACGATCTGACCAATGCCCTCATCGATCAGAGCAAGGCTGGCAATACCCTGATCCCTGCCTACTTTGACAGCGAAGGCCGTGACAAGCTGCTGATGGCAGTAGACATCCCGGATACCGACTGGGAACTGGTGCTGGTGCTGGACAAGGCTACCCTGGAGGCGCCGCTCTCTTCCTTGCTGATGACCCAGCTCGGTCTTGCCCTGCTGGTGCTGGTGGGCAGCATTCTCGCCATCTCCTGGCTGGTCAGCCTGTTGCTCGGCCCGCTCACCAAGGTCTCCCAGGCCCTGGCCCGCATCGCCGACGGTAACGGTGATTTGACCCAGCGCATCAAGATCGACGCGAACGACGAAGTGGGCCAGCTGGCCAACAGCTTCAACCGTTTCGTCGGCAGTCAGCATCAGCTGATCGCCAATATCCGCAAGCTGGCCAACGAGCTGAACGCCGACGCCGAGCGTAGTCTGGTGACCAACCAGGCCTCGGTGGACGAGCTGCAGCGCCAGCAACAGGAAGTGACCATGGTTGCCACTGCCGTCACCGAGATGGCGAGTGCCACCATGGAGATCGCCGGCAATGCCGAGAGCACGGCCGCCGCCGCCCAGCAATCCGCCCAGAGCAGTGAGCAGGGCAAGATGCTGGTGAACCAGACCCGCCAGTCCATCAACGGTCTGGCCGAAGAGGTGGGGCAGGCGACCGCCGTGATCGGCGAGCTGAGCCGTCACGCCCAGGCCATTTCTGGTATCCTCTCCACCATTCAGGGCATTGCCGAGCAGACCAACCTGCTGGCGTTGAACGCGGCCATCGAAGCGGCTCGTGCCGGTGAACAGGGTCGTGGTTTCGCCGTGGTGGCGGACGAAGTAAGGGTGCTGTCCCGTCGTACCCAGGATTCCACCCAGGAGATCCAGTCCACTATCGAGACGCTGCAACAGACTACTGCCCGTGCGGTCAGCCTGATGCAGACCAGCCAGGGTCTGGCCGACAACAGCGTGAAAGACGCCGATGCCGCCGCTGCCGCGCTGGAAGAGATCACCCAGGCCGTATCGCTTATCTCCGACATGGCGGGTCAGATCGCCACCGCAGCCGAGGAGCAGACCCAGGTGACTGGCGAGATCACCCAGAACACCACCGCCATCAAGGATGTGAGTGACGAGATCACTGCCGCCGCCATGCGCGATCTGGATCAGGCCCATCGCCTCAAGGGTCGTGCCACCGACCTAAACCAGCAGGTGTCGACCTTTATCCTGTAAGGAACCGGATTTCAGGCGGCAGAGACCGCCATGAAAAAGCCCCGCACTCGGCCGAGTGCGGGGCTTTTATTTTGTGGTTGCTGGCGCGCTTACAGGAAAGGCAAGGCCATAAACAACTTGATCACCATGGCGTTGATGATGTCGATGAAGAAGGCACCCACCATGGGCACTACCAGAAACGCCAGGTGGGACGGACCGAAGCGCTGGGTAATGGCCTGCATGTTGGCAATGGCGGTCGGGGTTGCACCCAGGCCGAAGCCGCAGTGGCCTGCCGCCAGCACGGCCGCGTCATAGTTGCTGCCCATGACCCTGAAAGTGACGAAGATGGCGTAGAGCGCCATCGCCACCGTCTGGGCGACCAACAAAATAAAGATGGGCAGGGCAAGGCTCGCCAGATCCCACAGCTTCAGGCTCATCAGCGCCATGGCCAGGAACAGCGACAGACTGACGTTGCCGAGCAAAGAGACTTCCCGATCGCTCACCTCGTGCCAGTTCAGCAGGGTCAGCAGGTTGCGCAGCAGCACGCCGACAAACAGCACACAGACGAAGACCGGCAGCTCGAAGGCGCCGCCTTTGAGGAAAGTGGAGAGCATTTCCCCCCCTTTCAGGCTGATGGCGATCAGCGCCAGGGTCTCGATCAGGCTGAAGGTGGTGAGCGGACGTTCCATGTCGGGCATCTCGAAGCCCCGTGGTGCGTCGTCCTTGTTGTGCTCCTCACCGGGCACCTGCACTTTTTTCACCAGATAGCGTGCTACCGGGCCACCGATGAGGCCCCCCAGTACCAGGCCGAAGGTGGCGCAGGCGATGGCAAGCTCGGCGGCGGATTGCACCCCGTACTTTTCGGAGAAGGTGGCGCTCCAGGCCGCACCGGTACCGTGGCCGCCGGAGAGGGTGATGGAGCCGGCCAGCAGTCCCATGTGCGGGTCCAGACCGAGCAGGGTTGCCAGACCCACGCCCAGGGTGTTTTGCACCAGCAGCAGGCCGGTCACCACCATCAGGAAGGTGATCACCGCCTTGCCACCGCGCTTGAGGCTGGCAAGATCGGCGGAGAGACCGATGGAGGCGAAGAAGGCCAGCATCAGCGGGGTTTGCAGGCTGGTATCAAATTGCAGCTCTACCTGAAGGGTGGAGCGCAACAGCAACAGTACCAGGGCGACCACCAGGCCGCCGGCAACCGGTTTGGGGATGTTGAAGGTGCGCAGCAGCCCGACTCGGGTCACCAGCAAGCGGCCAAACAGCAACACCAGGGTGGCTGCGACCAGGGTGGCGTAGGAATCAAGTTGTAACATTCAGTACTCCCATGTTGATTGGCTGTGTCTTTCGTTGATGAAGACTCACAGATTCAGCCGGGATAAAAACCAGGGTGGCTCAAGTGCCAACAAAGAAGGGGCTAGCAGCCCCGGTCCCACGCAAAGGCGGGATCTATGCGGGCCTGAATTGATCAGGCATCCAGATGAGATTTATGAAAAATCCGCCGGATAGTAGCAAAAAGCACCGCTTATATCCATATTTGTCAGATAAATGGTCGGCTTTAAACTTTATTGTGACATTTAACACTATTGGGACAGACGTCATGTTATGGGCGGGATCTGCTATTTCCCGGCTGTCATTTGGGGCGCCAGTCTCTATAATTCGCCGGTTTCCAGCCCACAAGAGGAAACCGGTCAGGTGTGAAGTCGTCGGTTTATTCCTTTATTAATTTGCCGGTTGCCGGTCCATCAAGAGGAGAGGGTGTGAAGAAGTCCATCTACATTGCTTACACAGGCGGTACCATAGGAATGCAGCGTTCCGACCACGGTTATGTGCCGATGGCGGGCTTTATGGAAGACTGTCTGGCGCGGATGCCCGAGTTTCATCGACCCGAGATGCCGGATTACCATATCCACGAATATGACCCCCTTATCGACTCCTCCGACATGACGCCTGCGGACTGGCAGCGGATCGCCGAGGACATTAAAGGCAACTACGAGAAATACGACGGTTTCGTGATCCTGCACGGCACAGACACAATGTCGTTCACCGCCTCTGCGCTCTCCTTCATGCTCGAAGATCTGCACAAGCCGGTCATCATCACCGGCTCCCAGATCCCGCTCGCCGAGCTGCGCTCCGATGGTCAGCAGAACCTGCTCAACGCCCTCTATATCGCTGCCAACTACCCGATCCACGAGGTGACGCTGTTTTTCAACAACCAGCTCTATCGTGGCAACCGCAGCAAGAAGGTGCACGCCGATGGCTTCCACGCCTTCGATTCGCCGAACTATCCGCCGCTGCTCAATGCCGGCATCGCCATCTCGCTGGAAGCGGGTGAGTTGGGGGAGCCGTCCGATCGTCCGCTGGTGCTGCACGACATTACCCCCCAACCCATCGGCGTGGTGACCCTCTATCCTGGCATCTCCAGCGAGGTAATCGCCAACATATTGCAGCAACCGGTGAAGGCGCTGATCCTGCTCTCGTTTGGCGTGGGCAATGCGCCGCAGAATCCGGCCATGCTGGCGCTGCTCTCCGAGGCATCTGCCCGCGGCGTCATCATAGTCAACTTGAGCCAGTGCCTGCACGGCAAGGTCAACATGGGGGGCTATGCCACCGGCAATGCGCTCTCCCGTGCCGGGGTTATCTCGGGGTTTGACATGACTGCCGAGGCGGCGCTCACCAAGCTGCACTTCCTGCTGAGCCTGGACTTGCCTGCACCCCGCATCCGCGAGCTGATGCAACAGTCTCTGCGCGGCGAGCTGACGCCCTGATCGTCCTCACGGTAGGATGCAATAGCGGCGTAATTCACCCGCTTTATTGCACCCGGCGAATAGTTAGATGAAGTAAAGAGGGGAGCCTTATTGGCTCCCCTCTTTACTGTTTGCCGTATCCGGTCGCGGCACGGGATGGGCGGCTTGCCTCAGTGACTGAGGTCGATCCGCACTATCTCTTCCTCGTCACGATACTGACGCTTGAGCTCGCTCTTGCTCTTCATCACTATCTCGCCGTCCCGGCCTATGTTCATGTGCTCAGGATTGTCGAGGTGCATCGCCTGCCAGGCCATCACGGCCTGCAGCGAGGTTGCCTTCTGCTCGTCGCTCAGGGGTTTGCCATCGGGCCATTTGCCCAGCTCGACCGCTGTCTTGAGCCGTTCGTACACTTCTTTGGGCATCTGTCTGATGGCCTGTTGAAACTCACCCTGTTGAAACGACATCCGGCTTCTCCTTGAAAATTGAGCCATGAACCCAGGATCTGACGGGCAGATCCTGGCGGGCTATGCAGGCAGATCCTGGCGGACTACGCCAGCCATCTGCTCCATCACCCGCACTACCTGACAACTGTACCCGAACTCGTTGTCATACCATACGTAGAGGACGCAGTGATCCCCCTCGGCGATGGTGGCCTGGGAATCCACTATGCCTGCGAAGCGGGAACCTACCATGTCGGAGGAGACCAGCTCTGTGCTGGCGCTGAAATCGATCTGGCGATGCAGGGCCGAGCTTAGCGCCATCTGCTGCAGATAGGCATTGAGACTCTCCCTGTCGGTGCTTTGCTCCAGGGAGAGGTTGATGATGGCGAGCGACACGTTGGGGGTTGGCACCCGAATGGCGTTGCCGGTCAGCTTGCCCTTGAGCTCCGGCAGTGCCTTGGCCACCGCCTTGGCGGCCCCCGTGCTGGTCATCACCATGTTGAGGGCTGCGCTGCGACCGCGACGCTCGCCCTTGTGATAGTTGTCTATCAGGTTCTGATCGTTGGTGTAGGAGTGGACCGTCTCCACGTGGCCGTGGCGGATGCCGTACTTGTCCTGCATCACCTTGAGCACAGGTGTGATGGCGTTGGTGGTGCAAGAGGCGGCAGAGATGATCTTGTCATCCGGCCCGATCACTTCATGATTGACCCCGAACACCACGTTCTTCATGTCGCCCTTGCCCGGCGCTGTCAGCAGCACACGGGCGGCGCCGCGCGCCTTCAAGTGTTCGCTCAAACCGGCTTCGTCGCGCCAGACACCCGTGTTGTCGACGATGAGTGCATTGTGAATGTCGTATGCCGTGTAGTCGATGTCGCTCGGGCTGTTGGCGTAGATCACCTGAATGAAGGTGCCGTTGGCGATGATGGCACTGCGATCACTGTCCACCTCGATGGAGCCGTTGAAGGGGCCATGTACCGAGTCACGGCGCAGCAGACTGGCGCGCTTCTCCAGATCTCCCTCACGGCCACCACGCACCACTATGGCTCGCAGACGCAGTGAGTTGGCGGCGCCGGTACGCTCTATGAGCAGGCGGGCCAGCAGGCGGCCGATGCGACCAAAACCGTAGAGCACCACGTCCGTCGGTTGCGGGATGTCACCCCGCCTCAGTGCTGGTGCCAACTTGGCACGCAGGTAATCGTCAATGCCTGCTTCGTCCTGGTGATCCTGCCAGTAGCCGACGGCCAGCTTGCCAAGATCGATCTCGGCTGCGGTGGGGTTCAAGGCCAGGATGGCCTGGAGCAGGGGGAAGCTTTGCTGGATCGGAAGCGGGGTGCCCTGATGACGGCGGACGACCCTGTGGGCTTTGAGGATATCGATGGTGGAGGCGTTTTGCAGCGGGCGGCCGTAGAGGGTGATCTCGATCCCTTGTTGTCGGTAGAGGCGACCTATCAAGGGTTGCATGGCTTCGGCGAGCTCCTGGCTCTCCTGCCACGCCTGCAAGTAGTGCTCGTGGGTCATTAACCAGATCCTTTATTTCACGTTGTTGGGGCAAATAGAAATTCGTCGAATGCAGATCAGTGTAGGGGTGTATATTTCGTTATATCATTCTGCAATCGCGGCCTTATACGGCGCGCGCATTGTAATGGATATGTAGCCGGTTTGCTAGCCAGAGGTGGCTGCACAAGGCTCCCATTGTTACCAACCAGATGTGAACTATGACTCCTTTTCCACTGCGTTCCGTACTGCTCGGCCTCTCCTGTGGCCTGACTCTGATTGCCTGCAACGATGACAGGATCCACAACATCTGTGCCAATCATCCCGAGCTGTGTCAGGACCTGGTGGACGATGGCTGGTGCCGCTACGAGCGGACCGACATCATCCGCAGCCGCTTCTATCTGCAAGAAGAGGGGACGGACAGGCGCAAGTACGAGCTGATGCGCAATCTGGAGCGTTATCTCAAGTGTGCGGAGCGGTCGACCAACATAGAGTACAAGACGGCGAGGGAGCAGAAGAGCCCCAGAGTGGAAGGCATGCTGGCGGCCGGTGATCAGCTGGCCGAGCTCGATGCCGCTACCCGCAACTCGCAGGATCCCTATCTGCTGCTCTGGCACTGGACCAATAACACCAACGAGCAGGCCCGTGAGCAGTTCACGGCGCTGGAGGGGCAGCCGGTGCTCGAGGAGCCCGAGCTGCAACTGGCGCTGGGAGGCATTTATGCCAAGAGTGCCCCACAGAAAGCCATCACTCTCATGCACCATGCCCTCTCCCTCTATGGAGAAGGGGACAAGGTCAACAGCCGGATCCTCACCTCTCTCAGCACCCTCTACATGGGCCAGAAGGAGTACGGTCTGGCTTATCTGTGGGGCAAGGTGAGCGAGTCGTTTCAGGATTCTCCTGACGTCTCGGCCAAACGCTTTGGTCTCTATCACTCCTTGAGCAAGACAGAGCAGGAGGCCTGGGATCTGCAGGCCGCCACCATAGTCGAGCAGCTAAAAAGCGGGACTTATCGTCCCTGATCCTTGATGAACCACATAAACCAACTGGCCAGTGACTGGCCTCATCCCTTCGACATCCAGCTGATGCATGGCCAGGTGGCCATTGATGGCCGCCGGCTGGAGCGAGTGACTGTCAGGGCCATAGTCCTGCGTGGAGACCGATTGCTGCTGGTACACTCCCGGGTCAACGGCGATCTCATGTTTCCTGGCGGCGGCATTGAAGAAGGGGAGTGCCACGGCACAGCCCTGGCTCGCGAGCTGCGGGAAGAGTGTGGTGCCGAGCTGGTGGAGGTCGGTGCCCTGCTCGGCCAGACGCGGGAGTACCGCGCCGCCCGGGAGGCCGACTATGATGCCTATTGCATCCGCTCTTTCTATTACCTGTGTCGGGTCGGTGAGGGGTGGAGTGAACCTCGCCCCCAGCCCTACGAGGTGCGGCTCGGTTTCACTCCGGGCTGGTTCGAGCTGGATGATGCGCTGCAAACCAACAAGACCCAGCTGGCGGGCCCTTGCCCCCAGTGGACGGCGCGGGAGACCCGGGTACTGGCTGAGTTGCATCATTGGCACGAGTCCGGCCTGCTGGTGTGAATCAGGCCCCTTGAGCAAGATGCAAAAAACCGCCCGAGGGCGGTTTTTTTATTGCGGGTGTCCGGTTACTGCACACAGACCGGGCAGAAGGCATAGGTGCCTTGAGGGTCGTTGAAGCGGGTCAGCGGATCCAGACTGCGGTTCACCTCCACCAGCGCCTTGCCAAATCCGGCCGGCAACCAGCTTTGCAGGTGCGGGGCCAGCGCTTGGGCACTGCTGTCGAACAGCTGGCGCAGGAACTTGTCCCTGGCAGATTCCTCCTGCTCTATGGGGGTGACCTGCCACTCCTTGAGGTTGGCAAGCGTGGCCGCCGCCTTGATGGCGTCTTCCTGATTACCGAATTCATCCACCAGACCCAGCGCCTTTGCATCCTGGCCGGTCCAGACCCGGCCTTCGGCGGCTTTTTCCGCCTCTTGCGGGCTCAAACCACGGCCCTTGCTCACCAGACCGACGAAGCGCTGATAGGTATCTTCCACGCTCAGCTGAATGGCCTGGCCTACGTGTTCAGGCAGGGCGCGGGTCAGGCCGACACCGACGTAATCCGTTGTGCCTACTCCATCAGTGTGTATCCCGTACTGGGAGAGCGCCTTGTCGATGGTGGCGAACATGCCGAACACCCCGATGGAGCCGGTGAGGGTGGTAGGGGAGGCGAAGATCTTGTCCGCATCGGCGGAGATCCAGTAGCCACCCGAAGCGGCGTAGCTGCCCATGGAGATCACCACCGGCTTGCCAGCCTGTTTCAGCGCCAGCAGCTCGGCGCGGATCTGCTCGGCGGCGAAGGCGCTGCCGCCAGGGCTGTCGACCCGCAGTACCACGGCTTTCACCTTGTCGTCACGGCGGGCATCGGCCAGCAGATCCGACAGACTGTCGCCACCTATGGTGCCGGCCGACTGTACGCCATCCATGATGGCGCCGCTGGCAACGATGAGGCCCACCTCATCCTTGCCGTTTTGGGGATATTGCTCGGGGGCGGCTGTCAGATACTCTTTCAGGCCAACCCCTTTCCAGCCGTGATCCTCGTCTTCACCCACTTCCTTGATGACAGCCTGGGTCATCTCGTCACGGGTGGCGAGCTGATCCACCAGACCGTTGTCGAGGGCGTAGCTGGCGGCGTTGCCGCCGGCCTTGCGCAGCAGCTCGAGGAAACGATCTTTGCTTGGGGCGACGGCCTCGGGTTCTATCTCCCGCTGCTCGGCCACGTCCGCTACATAGGATTGCCACAGCTGATCCAGCCAGCGCTGGTTCGCCTCCTTGCTCTCCGGGGACATCTCGTCCCGGGTGTAGGGTTCGACGAAAGATTTGTAGGTACCGACCTTGAACACGTGAGGGGTGACGTTGAGCTTCTCCAGCGCCGACTTGAAGTAGGTCTGGTAGACACCGAGTCCCTCGATCAGCACGGCGCCGCTCTGATTGAGCAGCACATGATCGGCGTGAGCAGCCAGCAGATACTGACCCTGGTTGTAGTAGTCGGCCATGGCGATGACAGGTTTGCCACTTTCCTTGAACTCGTCGATGGCGCCAGCCACCTCCTGCAGTTTGGACAAGCTGGTGCCTTGCAATCCCTGTGGTTTGATCACCAGCGCCTTGATGCGGTCGTCATCTTTTGCGCTGCGAATGGCCCATAGCAGATCAGAAAGCAGGATCTCGCTCGGCTGCTCGTCGCTGCTGTCCACCTGGCGCAGCAACTGCACAGTGGGATCTGTCTGGGTGCGCTGTTCCACCAGCACGCCGTTGAGATTGAGGGTCAACGCCCCTTCAATGGGAGCACTGGGTGCTTCTTTCTGGCTGATGCTAAAGACGATGACCAGCACCAGAATGAGAAACAGCAGATTGACCAGCATCAGCCGGGTGAAATTGAGCAGGCGCCACAGACTGCGAAACAGCCAACCCAGACCTTTGAAAATAGACATAGCCGCGTTATCGCCCTGTTAATGGGTAGAGAAAGGCCATTATTAACCAGTTGGCCGGTGAATTGCCATTTCCGCTTCGGTGCGATCGATAGCCCTGTCACCCCTTCTTGCTTCGGAATACGCCTGTTCGCTGAAAAAATGTCCAAACATTTGTTTGAAAAAGCATTTTTGATTCTTTACTCTAGCTGCAATTTGATAACAAAAAATTAACTGGAGGCATTGTGAGCCTTTATCCTACGTTGCTGACGCCCCTTGACCTCGGGTTTACCCAGTTGAAGAACCGGGTACTGATGGGTTCCATGCATACCGGCCTCGAAGAGGAGAAGGGTGGCTTTGACAAGCTGGCCGCCTTCTATGCCGAGCGCGCCCGTGGCGGTGTCGGCCTCATCGTCACCGGTGGCATAGCCCCCAATCTGCGTGGGCGGCTGGTGCCCCACGGCTCACAGCTGAGCTTCCCCTGGCAAGTCGCCAAGCACAAGAAGGTGACTCAGGCGGTGCATCAGGAGGGGGGCAAGATAGCGCTGCAGATCCTCCATGCCGGCCGCTATGCCTACCATCCCTTCAGTCTGGCGCCGAGCGCCCTCAAGGCGCCCATATCCCCATTCAAGCCGCGCGCCATGAGCGAGCGGCAGATCCGCGGTACCATCCGTGACTTTGCCTCCACCGCGCAGCTGGCCAGGGCGGCCGGTTACGACGGCGTCGAAGTGATGGGGTCGGAAGGCTATCTCATCAACCAGTTCATCTGCGAGCGTACCAACAAGCGCACCGATGGCTGGGGCGGCAGCAATGAGAACCGGATGCGCTTCCCGGTGGAGATAGTGCGGGCCATCCGCGAGCGGGTCGGCACGGATTTCATCATCATCTTCCGTCTCTCCATGCTGGATCTGGTGGAGCAGGGTTCGACGCTGGAGGAGGTGGTAGCCCTTGGCAAGGCGCTGGAGCAGGTCGGCGTGACCCTGATCAACACCGGTATCGGCTGGCACGAGGCGCGCATCCCCACCATAGCCACCAGCGTACCGCGCGGTGCCTTCAGCTGGGTGACCGCCGAGCTGAAAAAGCACCTCACAGTGCCGCTTATCACCACCAACCGGATAAATACCCCGGAAGTGGCCGAGCGCATATTAGCCCAGGGAGAAGCGGATATGGTCTCCATGGCGCGCCCCTTCCTGGCTGACCCTGAATTTGTCATCAAGGCCGCCGAGAACCGGGCGGACGAGATCAACACCTGCATCGCCTGCAACCAGGCCTGCCTGGATCACGTGTTCAAGCAAAAACGCGCCTCCTGCCTGGTCAATCCCCGCGCCTGTTTCGAGACCGAGCTGACGTTTGGCCGCGTGCCCCAGCCCAAGAAGCTGGCGGTGGTGGGGGCGGGTCCGGCCGGGCTGGCGTTCGCCTGTTACGCCGCCGAGCGCGGCCATCAGGTGAGCCTGTTCGATCAGGCGAGCGAGATTGGTGGCCAGTTCAACTTTGCCAAGCAGATCCCGGGCAAGGAGGAGTTTCACGAGACTCTGCGTTATTTTGCCAGGCGGTTGGAGAAGTGCGGCGTCGAGCTCTACCTCGGCCAGCGCCAGAGCGCCGAGAGTCTGCTCGGCGGCGGCTTTGACGAAGTGATCCTCGCCACCGGCATACGCCCGCGTACCCCGAACATACCAGGCATAGAGCATCCCAAGGTGCTCAATTACATCGACGTGCTGCGGGATCACAAACCGGTCGGCCAGAAGGTGGCGGTGATCGGTGCCGGTGGCATCGGCTTTGATGTGGCCGAATACCTTGTGGAGAAGAAGGCTGATAGCGGTACCGACGGACATCGCGATCACTGGCTCAAGGAGTGGGGCATCGACAAGCAGCTTGGTGAGCGCGGTGGCCTGATCACGCCGGAGATCGACGCCCCCGAGCGCCAGATCTGGCTGCTCCAGCGCAAGGAGAGCAAGGTGGGTGACGGTCTGGGCAAGACCACTGGCTGGATCCACAGAACCGTGCTCAAGAACCGCAAGGTGCAGATGCTTTCCGGCGTCCAGTACCTTGGCATCGACGATGAAGGCTTGCATATCCAGATAGGTGAAGCCAAACAGTGCCTGCCGGTGGATCAGGTGATCATCTGTGCCGGCCAGGAGCCTCTCAAGGAGCTGCAGGCCGGCTTGCAGGCGGCAGGCAAGCCGGTGCACATCATAGGTGGCGCCGACGTGGCCGCCGAGCTGGATGCCAAGCGGGCGATCCGCCAGGGGGCCGAGCTGGCCGCCGTTATCTAGTTGCTCCGCCTTGGCCCGCTATTGGTCTGATATTGCGATAAACCCCTGAGCCTCAGGGGTTTTCTTCATTGTGCGCTGTGCTAAGGTAGCGCCATCACAGCCCCTGACAAGGATTTGCCCATGGATGCCCTCACTCTGTTGCTCAACCGCCACTCCTGTGGCCGCCTGACCACACCCGCCCCCAGCGGTGAGGTGCTCGACAATATCCTCAAGGCGGGCTTGCGCGCGCCGGATCATGGCACCCTGACTCCTTGGCAGTTCATCCTGTTTGAAGGGGAGGGGCGTGAGCGGCTGGGGGATCTGCTGGCCGAGGCTGCTCGTGCCCGTGGCGAAGATGAAGAGAGCATCAAGAAGTGCCAGGAGGCGCCGCTGCGCGCTCCCTTGCTGGTGGCCGTTGCCACCCGTTATCAGGCCCATCCCAAGGTGCCGAAACTGGAGCAGGAGCTCTCCGCCGGTTGCGCCCTGATGGCGATGCAGATGGCGGCGCAAGCCCAGGGCTTCAACGGCATCTGGCGATCCGGCTGGTTCATCTTCGATGAGTTGATCAACAAGGGGCTGGCACTGGCACCGGAGGATCAACTGGTGGGCTTTCTCTACCTCGGCACCCCCATGCTGGAGGCGCGCAAGTTGCGCGAACTGCCGCCAGGCGAGTTTGTTCGCCGCTTCTAAGCTGCTTGAATTTCAGCCAAAGCCCTGACTTTTCAGGGCTTTTTTTATCTCGATCGATCACGAACCTGAGGCTGTACTGATAAATAAATACTTGCCAAGAGGGTGATGGGGATTGTCAGGGAATTTTTTAAATAGTGAGATGCTGTTCTCAATCCTGGTTGATTACGCTATGTAAAACGTTTGCGCCTCGTTAATATCCCTGTGCCAGTTTAGAAGGTGACCCCTTCTAATTTTCTGCGATGAGAGTCGCAATTCCGTAGCACCTTTTTACAGCCCAACGTCTTCATGACATTGGGCTTTATTTTTATGGGATTCTTTTGACTGCAGCATGCCTGCCGTTGCTGCACTGCTGGTAGGTGAAGCGGGCCCCGCTCGACGGTCCCTGCGGCGGACTGGCGGCGGGAATGGGTCAGCGCCCCGCTTTGACAGGCAGGATCCGCGCCGGGTTGCCCACTACCCGGGCGCCGGCAGGCACGTCTCTGGTGACGACTGCCCCCGCGCCGACAATAGCCTCCCGCCCGACGGTGACACCGGGCAGCAGTATGGCGCCGCCGCCAATCCAGACTTTGTCTTCTATGGTCACCGGCAGCGCCGTCTCCACTCCCTGGATGCGCTCATCGGTGGCCAGCGCGTGGGCAGCAGTGTAGATCTGCACGTTCGGCCCTATCATGACGTTGGCGCCGATGCGGATCGGTGCGCTGTCCAGAAACGTGGCCCCCATGTTGATATAGGAATCCTTTCCCAGGCTGATATGGCGGCCATAGGTGCAGTAGAGGGGCGGGCAGATAAAGGCGTTCTCCGCCAGCTCACCGACTATCTCCTGCAACAGCGCCAGCTGTTCATCCTCCTCTTCCGCCCGATTGAAGCTGCGATAGCGGCGCGCCGTCTCACGGCGCATGACATCCAGCTCCGGCGCCATGCAGTTATAGGGCTGGCTGCTGATCATCTTCTGATATTCGGTCATGGGGATTCCTGCTCTCTGGTTGGCATGAGGCGATTTGGGTGGCTGGCTGTCGCGCAAGCGCAGCACCTCCAGTGCAGACCTGTCCACCGGCAACAAGCGCACTGACAGAGGCATATATTACTGCTTTGTCAGCAGGATAAGAGTGAGCCTCAGCCCAGAGCCGGCATCACCAGGTGTTGTGGCCTGCCCTCGGAAAAGGCCAGCACATTTTCAAATGCCTTGCGAAAGTAGAGCTCATAGCTGTTTTGCTCCACATAGCCCAGATGCGGTGTGGCCAGCAGGTTGGGCAAAGCCAGGAGAGGTTCGTTATCCAGGTTGGCGGGCTCGCTATCGAACACATCCAGTGCCGCTCGCCGGGTGGGATTCGCACTGAGCACCGCATGGAGTGCGCCAGTTTCAATGAGCTCGGCCCGGCTGGTATTGACCAGCAAAGAGTCTGCCTTCATTCGAGCCAAGTCGGCACGGGTGACACAGGCTCGAGTGAGCTCGTTGAGCCGCAGATGCAGGGACAAGACATCGGCACGTTGGAAAAACGCTGTCTTGTTGGGGGCGGCGTCGAATCCATCCTGTGTCGCCCGCTGACGAGAAGATTCGCTACCCCATACCAGCACAGACATACCGAATGCATTGCCGTAACGAGCAATGCGCTGACCTATCTTGCCGTAGCCCCAGATACCGAGCGTCAGACCGTACAGGGTGCGTCCCAGGCCGAGTGAGCCAGATTGCTGCCACTGGCCCTTGGTCAACTCGCGAGTGTAAGCCGGAATATGGCGGGAGGCTGCCATTATAAGTGCCCAGCAGAGTTCGGCGGGAGCAACAGGGCTGCCTACGCCTTCTGCCACGGCAACGCCGTACCGCTGGCACAGTGCCGGGTCGATATGCTGGCTGATTTTGCCGGTCTGGCTGATCAGTTTGAGGGTGGGAAGCCGCATCAGCAGCTGTTCATCGATACGAGTACGCTCGCGGATCAGCACCAGTGCTTCTACTCCCTCCAACATGGCGGCGAGGCACGCTGTATCGGGTTCGCTCTGGTTGAGGATGGTAACGTCATGACCCGCCAGCAAGGCAAAGCAGGGCAGGTGACGAACCTGATCCTGATAGTCATCCAGAATGGCAATCTTCATCCGTTCCTCTTGTGTATCAAGCAATTGTCCTGAGGGGTAGAGGCGCGCCCCTTGGCTTCTTGGCGGGGGCAGGCGAGACGATGCCCAGTTTTCATTGCAGATTCAAGTGGTTCAGTTTGGAATTGGTGATGGGGCGGACCAGGCTGGCCGCCCCGTTGTCATGTTGGACGGCAAGGGGGAAGCGGGGCGTCGTGTTCGATCAGGCTGGCCAGCTCGCCGCTCTCATCCTTGAGGGCAACCCCGGTCAAGCGGCGGTTGAAGGCCTGCTCCAGCAACCAGGCCAGCTTGTGAGCCGCCTGAGGGAAATCGAGCCCGGCGGGACGTACGTTGGAGATGCAGTTGCGTTGTGAATCCATGCCCCCGACTCTGGGTTGCCAGGTCAGGTAGAGCCCCAGACTGTCGGGGGAGGAGAGGCCGGGGCGCTCGCCAATCATCACCAGTACGGCCCGGGCCCTTAGCAGCTCCCCTACCTCATCTCCCAGTGCCACTCTGGCCTGGCTGGCGATCACCAGAGGGGCACAGGCCAACCCAAGGCGCCTGAGATGGGGTTGCAGCACCTCGATAAAGGGCAGGGCATTCTGATGCAGGGCGGTGGAGGAGAGTCCATCACCCAGCATGATGACAAGATCGGCTTCAGCCTGCCGGGTCTGATACTCCAGGGGGGCGAGATCGGCCTCTGCTTGCGGGAGCTGGCTCAGCAGGAGGCGGCTGGCATCGTTCAGCCGTCGGCCCAGATCCGGGCGACGCAAATACTCTTCCCTGCTGGTGGCGGCGCTGTGCACCGTCAGAACTTTGTGTCCTGTGGCGTGCAGTGCTTTGGTCAGGGCGGCCACTTCCAGGGGCTGGTGCACAGCATCTCTAGCCTGTGCATGGGCCAGACCAAACGCCAGCAGTGCCTCTGTGGGCAGGCTGACTCCGGTGCGCCCCAGCGCTATGCGGGCCGAGGTGTAGCGTTTGAGTTCCAGCCAGGGATTGATGTGCACTATGTCACTCATGTCATGGGGATCCTTGCTCATCAGGCCACCTTGCCGCTTTGGCCAAAAGCCGTTAACAGAGGGTGGCGCAGGCTGGCATCGAGCAGTTGGCCGCCAGGGTTGGTGAGCTGCATCCGCACCAGCCAGTCTGCAAATTCCGGTGCGTGCTTGAGGCCGAGCAGCTCGCGAATATAGAGGGCGTCATGAAACGAGGTGCTCTGGTAGTTGAGCATGATGTCGTCCGCCCCGGGAACGCCGATGAGGAAGGTGAGGCCAGCGTTGCCAAGCAGGGTGAGCAGGGTGTCCATGTCGTCCTGATCCGCTTCGGCGTGGTTGGTGTAGCAGACGTCACAGCCGAGCGGCACCCCCAGCAGTTTGCCGCAGAAGTGATCTTCCAGTCCGGCGCGGATGATCTGCTTGCCGTCATAGAGGTATTCCGGTCCGATGAAACCGACCACGGTATTGCACAGCAACGGCTTGAAGTGGCGAGCTACCCCGTAGGCTCTGGCCTCGCAGGTCTGCTGGTCCAGTCCGTGGTGGGCATTGGCCGAGAGGCAACTGCCCTGGCCCGTCTCGAAATACATGACGTTGTTGCCAAGGGTGCCGCGCCCCAGGCTGAGGGCAGCGTCATATGCCTCTTGCAATAGGGCCAGATCGATACCAAATCCTCGGTTGGCAGCCTCTGTACCGGCGATGGACTGGAACACCAAGTCTACCGGCACATTGCGCTCTATGAGCTGCAAGGTGTTGGTGACATGGGTCAGGATGCAGGACTGGGTCGGAATGGCGAAACGCTGGATCACTTCGTCGAGCATCTGGTTCAGGCTGGCCAGTACGGGCAAGTTGTCACTGGCGGGATTGATGCCGACCACCGCATCTCCCGCGCCGTATAGCAGACCGTCCAGCATGGCTGCCGCTATCCCTTGAGGATCATCGGTGGGATGGTTGGGTTGCAGCCGCACGCTGAGGTGGCCGGGCAACCCTATGGTGTTGCGAAAGGCAGTGACGACCCGGCACTTCTTGGCGGCCAGGATCAGATCCTGATTGCGCATCAGCTTGCTGACCGCTGCTGCCATCTCGGGTGTGATGCCGGGGGCTATGCGTGCCAGGGTCTGGCTGTTGGCCGTCTCAGACAGCAGCCAGTTGCGAAAATCCCCTACCGTCAGGTGGCTGATGGGGGTGAAGGCGGCGTGATCGTGGTTGTCCATGATGAGGCGGGTTACCTCATCCTGCTCGTAAGGGATCAGCGCCTCATTGAGGAAGGTTTTGAGCGGAAGGTCTGCAAGCGCCATCCTGGCCGCCATGCGTTCCTCGGCGCTGTGGGCGGCCACGCCGGCCAGATAGTCACCGGAGCGGGCAGGGGTCGCCTTGGCCATCAGGGTGCGAAGGTCGGGAAACTGATAGCCGTGGTGTGACAGTTGGGTACGATACATGGGGCTCTCTCGTCGATGCAGGGTGGGGAAACAAGGCCAGCGCATGGCCTTGCTCCTGATGGGCGGATCTGGTTCAGCTTGCCTTGACCAGCTCACCGTCACTGGCGGCAATCCCTTCATCATGGGTCAGACGGAAGTAGGCATAGCCCGCCAGCATAAGGGCGCCAAAGATCAGCGCCAGCAAACCGTTGTAATAGACCATAGCGACCAGACAGAGTACTGCCAGTCCCAAGGCGAGAGCCGGAGCAAAAGGATAGAGAGGGGCTCTGAATGGACGCTCCAGTGCCGGTTCGCTGTGGCGCAGCTTGAACAGGGCTGCCATCGAGATGATGTACATCACAATGGCGCCAAACACCGCCATTGTGACTATGTTGGCGGTGAGGGATAGCCCGCCTATGACGATCAGCGAGTCGGAGAAGATCGCCAGGATCCCCACAACGCCACCGGCCAGAATGGCCCAGTGGGGGGTCTGGAAGCGGCGGTTGACCGAGGCCAGGGCTCCGGGTAGATAACCGGCCCGGGCCAGGGCAAAGATCTGGCGTGAGTAGCCCATTATGATGCCGTGGAAGGAGGCGATCAGGCCGAACAGCCCCAGCCAGACCAGCATGTGCAGCCAGCCGCTGCTCTCGCCCACTATCATCTTCATCGCCTGGGGCAGGGGATCATTGATGTTGGCAAGCTGGCGCCAGTCTCCGACGCCGCCTGCGAACACCATGACCCCCATGGCCAGCATGACCAGGGTCAGGATGCCACCGATGAAGGCTTTCGGAATTGTCTTCTTCGGATCCTTGGCCTCTTCGGCCGCCATGGCGGCGCCTTCAATGGCGAGGAAGAACCAGATGGCGAACGGGATGGCGGCAAAGATACCGGGGAGAGCGCCGAGGCTGAACTTCTGCTGGCCTGCCCAGCCGTTGAGCATGAAGTTGCTGGCGCTGAAACCCGGGCTTACTACTCCCATGAAGACCAGCAGTTCGAAAATGGCGAGCAGGGTGACCAGCAACTCGAAGGTAGCGGCGATACCGACTCCGACCAGATTGAGGGTCATGAAGATGAGATAGGCGCTCACCGCCACCCACTTGGGGTCTATGGCCGGAAACTGGACGTTGAGGTAGGCCCCGATCGCCATGGCGATAGCGGGCGGCGCGAACACAAATTCCACCAAGGTGGCAAAGCCTGCGATATATCCTCCGACCGGACCAAAGGCACGGTAGGCATAGGCAAAGGGGCCTCCTGCATGGGGAATTGAGGTGGTCAGCTCGGTAAAACTGAAGATAAAGGCGGTGTACATGGTGGCCACCAGCAGGGAGGTGACCAGAAAGCCCATGGTACCTGCTTGCGCCCAGCCGTAGCTCCAGCCAAAGTATTCCCCCGAAATGACCAGTCCCACGGCGATCCCCCACAGGTGAAAAGCCCCCAGGGTTCGTTTCAGTTCCGGTTTCGCACAATCCTGTTGCTGCATACGCTTCTCCAATATGACGTTCAATGGTGAAAGTCTCTGAAGAGGCAAATTGCAAGGGATATGCCATCCAGTTATATGGCTATTTAGTCATTTTTATTCATATGGTTACAGCTATTTTATGGTCTGAGGCCAAGGTGTGTCCGCTGCGTTGTTGTGGTGCAGCAGCACCAGATTGTTCGGCCGAAGTCCGGGCCTTTGCTTGTATGTGGGGCAGTGAGCAGGGGAGACACGAGAGGATGGCGGAAACAACAAGGGCACCCATCGGTGCCCTTGTTGTATGAGGTGGTTGCCATCAGCCGTGCTTGCGGCCGGAGAGGCGGCACCACTCCTCTTTTACCGCGGTCGGGTCCATGTCGAACCACTGGCCGTAAATGGTTTCCAGCTCCGGGGCCTGGCTCTCCAGCACGCCGGAGAGCGCCATCAGGCTGCCCGGCTTGCCGTGGCCGGCGATGAGCGGTGCCAGCTCGCGCAGCGGGCCGGCCAGTATGTTGGCCACCACCACGTCAGCTTCTACGTCTTGCGGCTGATCCGCCGGCAGGTAGAGTTCGATCTGGCCGGCGACGCCGTTGCGCTCCGCGTTGTCATGGCTGGCCTGAATGGCCTGCGGGTCTATGTCGATGCCGATGACGCGGGCGGCCCCCAGTTTCAGGGCGGCAATGCCGAGGATGCCGGAGCCACAACCAAAATCGACCACGGTTTTGCCGGCGAGATCCAGCCCGTCCAGCCACTGCAGGCAGAGCGCCGTGGTGGGGTGGGTACCAGTACCAAATGCCAGACCCGGATCCAGCATGACGTTGACCGCATCGGGGTTTGGCACATCGCGCCAGCTCGGGCAGATCCAGAGCCGCTCGCCAAACTGCATGGGGTGGAAGTGATCCATCCACTCGCGCACCCAGTCCTTGTCTTCCAGCTGCTCGACCTTGTAGCCCACGTCTTCCCCGAAGATCTGCTGGAAGAAGGCGATGGTGGGGGCCGGATCGGTTTCGGCATCGAACAAGCCCATCACTTCGGTCTCACCCCAGAGCGGGGTTTCACCCGGCAGCGGCTCGTAGACGGGTACATCCTGGGCATCCATAAAGGTCACGGCCTGGGCTCCACGCCCCAGCAGCATGTTGCTCACCTTGTCTGCCGTCTTGGCAGTGGCGTTGATTCGAATTTGTATCCAGGGCATGGCGTCGACTCTTCATAAATGTGAAACCGCGAGATTCTATCATCATGGGCCTGTGCTGTCGTGGTTTGCCCATGTCTGCATAGCGCAGGAAGAGAACTCTGCCAAGTTGGCACGGTTAATGTATTCCTCATTGGGTGACGGGAAGCAACCTGTTCCCGCTGAATGCTTTGCTCTAGGAAAGTTCCGTCATCTTTTTTCAGCCACCTTGGGGTGGCTTTTTTTTTCGGCATTAGTGCTGGCCGGGGGAAACAAGTGCGGATGACAGGCGTGAGGGGATGAAAAAGGGGGGAAGTGGGGGCGTTGGCACACAAGATGCAAAGATGGGTATGTCCTGCATAAGGATATGTGTGTGATTGTTACCCCAACGTTCAGGTATTTAGGGCCATCCCGGCGGGATGGCCCCTTTTTTATGTCGTTTTTATGGTGATGCTGCGTGGTGACTGTCTGGTGCCTGATATGAACTGTGCACTGTTGGGGCCTGTCACTGGTGAAATCACCCCATGATGGTGCAGTTTTTACCTATAAGGGATTAGTTTGCAAATCTGCTCATGTCGATCACCAGCTTGCCCACCATGCGGCCCGCTTCCACCTCGGCATGGGCCTGGGCCAGGGTGACCGGGGTCAGCTCGGACAGGGTGCGGGTGAGTGTGCTCTTGAGCACCCCTTGGTCGATGAGGGAGGCAACCTGACCAAGCAGCTTGTGTTGCTCGATCATGTCCGGGGTCTGGAACAGGGATCGGGTAAACATGAATTCCTGACTGAAGGTGGCACTCTTGCTCTTGAGCAGGGAGAGATCCCAGGGCTCGCTGGATTCGGCGATGGTGCAGATGTGGCCGAATGGGCGAATGAGGCTGGCCATGGCATCCCAGTGCTGCTCGGTAGCATTGGTGCAGAAGATGGCGTCGAGTTGGGTGATGCCCAGAGCGGTGAGCTCTGCCTGCAGCTTGTGATGGCTTACCACCTGATGGGCGCCCATTTCCAGACACCATTCACGGCTTTCTGGTCGGGAGGCTGTGGCAATCACTTCCATATTGGTGAGCTGGCGAGCCAACTGAATGGCGATGGAGCCTACCCCACCGGCCCCGCCAATGATCAGCAGCTTGCCTGTGCTCTCGCGGCGAAGGCCGATGCGCTCGAACAGTGTCTCCCAGGCTGTGATGGCGGTGAGCGGCAGGGCGGCGGCTTCCAGGTCGGTCAGGCTGGTAGGGGCGAGGGCGGTGATGCGCTCATCCACCAGTTGCAGGGCGCTGTTGCTGCCCGGGCGGCTGATGTCGCCGGCATACCAGACTCTGTCGCCCGCCTTGAACAGGCTCACTTCGCTGCCGACGGCCACGACTTCACCGACTGCATCCCAGCCCAGTACACGCGGGCTGGCTTCAACCTTGGCCTTGGGGGCGCGCACCTTGGTATCCACAGGATTGATGGAGGTGGCAGTCACTTTCACCAGCAGATCCCGCGGGCCTGGGGTCGGGTCGGGCAGATTGGCCTCGATGAAGCAGTGGGGGTGATCGCTGGGCAGATAATGGGTGAGGGCAATGGCTTTCATGGCAGTTCCTTTCAAATCGGATGGATTGGGATTGCCAGCTACTCTAGTCTGGTTAATTATTCTTATTAAGATGGGTAATTGGTAAAGACTGTTTGAATATATGAACAATGTCGATCTGGAGTTGATGGGGCTGTTCGCTACCGTGGTGGAGCAGGGCAGTTTTACCGGTGCCGCCGAGGTGCTCGGCATGCCCAAGTCCTCGGTGAGCCAGAAGATCTCGCGGCTCGAAACCCAGCTTGGGGTGCGACTGCTGCAGCGTACCACTCGCAGGCTCAGCCTGACCCCTCAGGGTGAGATCTACGTGGAGCAATGCCAGGCGCTGCTGGCGCTGGCCCGTAGTGCCAATCTGGCGATGGCGCGGCTGCGCGCCGCCCCCGCCGGTCGGGTAAGGATCACGGCGCCCGAGGCGACCGGCACTCTGCTGCTTGGCAGGATCCTGGCCGAGTTTCGCGCCCTCTATCCCGAGGTGGTGCTGGAGCTGACCCTCTGCGATGAGCAGCTGGATCTGGTGGGGGAAGGTTATGATCTGGCGCTGCGGGCGGCGCCGCTGAAAGATTCCAGTCTCATTTGCCGGCGCATTGGTCAGGTGCCGCGTCATCTGGTGGCGGCTCCCGGTTATCTGGCGGCTCATGGCGCGCCGCAGCAGTTGTCTGATTTGGGGCTTCACCCCTGTCTGGTGCACTCGGCATTGCCTGTGTGGCCATTGCAGGAGGGGGGCTGGCGGCCGCAAGGGGCCTGCATCAGCAACAGCTTGCTGGCGCTGCGGGAGCTGGCATTGCACGAAGGCGGGATTGCCCTGTTACCACACCATGTCTGTCAGGAGGATCTGGCGACGGGGCGGTTGCAGAAATTGCTGCCGGATCACCCCATACCGCCCAATCCCTTCTATCTCATCTACCCGAGCCGGGAACATCTGGCGCCTGCCTTGCGCTCGCTGATGGACTTTGTCGCCGAGCGGCTGCCGTTCGCCTGAGCCTACCAGTTGCCTGGGCTGGCAGACTCCTGATTGGGTTTGAGGCCGAGCGGCACCGACTGACGCTCCGCCAGCATGCGGATCTGCCCCTCGATCAGGCTGGCGTTGGGGCCCAGCACCAGTACCAGTTGATGGTCGTTGAGCTGGATCCAGGAGAGGCAACCCAGCCCCGGCAGGCGGGACTGATCCACCTGCGCTATGTCGCGCACCCGCAGGCTGAGGCGGGTCAGGCAGACGCTCATGGCCTGCAGGTTGTCCATCCCGCCCAGCGCCTTGAGGTACTGGATCGCCAGCATCTGGGGATCCGAGGGGGCGACACTGGCCAAGCGTGGGTGCTCATTGGCGATGGGCTTGCTCGGCAGGCTCAGGGGCGCTCGCTCCAGCAGCTGATAGAAGAGCAGTGTGTAGGCGACGAAGAAGAGTATGCCGACCGGAATGAGCCAGAAGCTGTGCTCGCCGGACTGATAGCTCAGCACCAGATCCAGCAGACCGGCGGAGAAGTAGCTGCCCACCTGGATGCCAAGCCCGCAGCAGATGGCCAGCGACAACCCGGTCAGCAGGGCATGGGCCAGAAACAGCCAGGGGGCGGTGAAGGCGAACAGGAACTCGATGGGCTCAGTGATCCCCAATAGTGCAGAGGTGAGCGCCAGGGTGAGCAGCAGTCCACCCTGCGGCAGTCGCTGCATGCGCTGGCGGTGCAGCCAGATGGCAAAGCAGGCGCCCGGCAGGCCGAACATGATGATGGGATAGAGGCCGGCTACATACCCTTCATGCAGCGGCTGGGCGGTGGCCAGCGCCTGCAGGTTGCTCTCGCCAAGGCCGATGAGACTGCCCAGTACCTGATGCAGGCCAAGGGGGATCAGCAGCCGGTTGAGGGTGCCGTAACAGAAGGCGCCCAGTGGGGTGCTGAGCAGTTCCGAGGCCAGTAGCGTGATGCCCTGCTCCAGCAGCGGCCAGAACAGGGAGAGGGGAAACGCCAGCAACAGGCAGGCGATCGCCGAGATGCACAGGCAGGCGAAATCCCCCTGTGCCATCTGCAGCCAGCCAGGCATGGTGCGCCGTTTCACCCAGGGGTAGATGATGGCGGTGGTTAGCCCCGCCAGCAGGCCGCAGATCATGTCCGCATGCAGGCCGGGGGCCAGGGTGCCCAGCGCCGAGCTCAGCAGCAGGAAGTTGACCGCCCCGGCCAGCGCCTGAGTGCCCTCTCCTTGTCGGCTCAGACCGAAGGCGATGGCCACCGCGTAGATGAGCGGCATCTGGCTGAACAGGGCGCGCCCCGTGAGGGAGAGCACAGCCTGATCCAGTACATCCGGTTGACCGAGCCGGTAGAGCAGCGCAGCCAGTGGCAGTATGGAGACCGGCAACAACAGGGCATAACCGAGTCGTTGCAGGGCCTGGATCAGGGTCTGTCTGGCGTTCTGTACTGGCATAAAGGTGCTGAGTTTTGTGACTTGGCGCACAGTTTACCCGTAAAACACCTATTTTGGGATAGTTTTGGAACCCTTTATTAATCTCTTTGTTACTGCTGTTCGAATAATCGCCGAACCCCCTGACTGGGAGGCGGAGTCAGCAGGCTGACCAGCACAAAGGCAACCAGTCCCAGCCCCAGACTCGGTACTATGGCATGCAGTCCGGCCAGTTTTATCCCCCACTGGCTCAGTACGCCATAGCAGACGATACCGGATACCATGCTGGCCAGGGCGCCCGGCCCGTTGGCCCTTGACCAGTAAAGGCCGAGTACCAGCGGCCATAGGAACACGGCCTGCAGGCCACCGAAGGCGAGCAGGTTGAGCCAGATGATCATATCGGGGGGCTGCAGCGCCGCCAGCAATACGAGCGTGCCCAGGATCAGGGTGCAGAGCAGGGAGAGGCGAGGAATGTGCACCTCCAGCTTCTCCTGCTTGGGATTGAGGTAGTTGAGGTAGAGATCCTTCACCAGGGTGGCGGAGGCCTGGATCAGCTGGGAGTCGATGGTGGACATGATGGCCGCCATCGGTGCCGCCAGAAACACCCCGGCCAGCCAGGGCGGCAGCACTTCCATCATCAGGGAGGGCATGATCTTGTCCGGGCTGTCCATGCCGGGCAGGATGGCGCGGCCCAGGGCGCCGGCCAGGTGCATGCCGAACATCAGCAGGGCACTGACGACGGTGCCGATAAGGATGCCGCGATGGAGCGCCTTGCTGTCCCGATAGCCGAAGCAGCGCAGGGCCGAGTGGGGCAGCCCCACCACTCCGACACAGACCAGGATCCAGAAGCTTAGCATGAAGGGTTGGGTCAGCATGTCGCCGGCCCCCGTCGGGCTCACCAGCTTGGGATCGATCACCTTGAGCTGGTGGATGAGGTTGGGCAATCCATCCCCGGCAATCAGGATCCCTGCCAGCAAAGCACCGGTGCCGATCAGCATGATGATCCCCTGCAGGGCGTCGGTCATCACCACGGCGCGAAAGCCGCCGATCACTGTGTAGAGCAGCACGCAACTGGCAAACAGCATCAAACCCTGCTGGTAGGAGAGGCCGGTGGCCGTCTCCAGCAGGCGGGCACCGCCGATGAACTGCACCACCATGGTGGCGATAAAGGCGAGGATGATAGTAACGGATCCGAGAATGACCACCGCCTTGCTCTGGTAGCGGGCCCACAGCATGTCATTGATGGTCACCGCATTGACCCGGCGGGCAATGATGGCGAACTTCTTGCCGAGCACCCCCAGGGTAAGCCAGACGGTGGGCAGCTGGATCATTGCCAGCAGTACCCAGCCAAGGCCAATCTTGTAGGCGGCACCCGGCCCGCCGATGAAGGACGAAGCCGAGGTATAGGTAGCCACCAGCGTCATGGCGAGCACCAGACCGCCCATGCTGCGGTTGCCGATGAAGTACTCCTGCACGAAGTCGCCGCCGGTGCGATGGCGACTGGCCCAGAAACCGACTCCCAGCACCAGCACCAGATAGATGATGAGCGGCAGCATCAGCTCAAGATTCATGGGGGGACTCCTTGGCATGGGGGTGAGGCGTATCGAGGGGAATATCCACAAACAGGCGATCCACCATCAGGCCACACAGCACAATGAACAGCAGCGGCATCACCATGCAGCTGAGCAGGAACCAGAGTGGCATGTCCCAGTATTCGATCTCTTCCGGGATGAAATACGCAGTGCCATACCAGGCAAAGAAATAGAGCAGGGTCAGCAGCAGGCAGAGGGCTGCTTCCCGACGAGCGAGCGCGAAACGATTCACCTTGGCCTCCGACAATTTTGAGGGGCGCAAGAATAACAAAAAAGGGCCATGTCGCCATGGCCCTTTTTCAACAGAGGCTCCTTGCGGAGCTGACTTCTATCGGAAGTCATTGTTCTGCCTTGGATCCTTACAGACCCAACTTCTTGTGCAGGTAGTGGGCGTTGGTACTGCCACCGTGCAATGTCATCGGGTCTCTATCAGAGATCCTTACAGACCCAGCTTCTTGTGCAGGTAGTGGATATTGGTACCACCGTGCTGGAAGTTTTCGTCTTTCATGATCTCTTTTTGCAGGGAGACGTTGGTCTTGATCCCTTCTACCACCAGCTCGTCCAGCGCCTGACGCATGCGGGCGATGGCGACGTCACGGTTCTCGCCGTAACAGATCAGCTTGCCGATCATGGAGTCGTAGTAAGGCGGTACCTTGTAACCGGCGTAGATGTGGGAATCCCAACGTACGCCCAGACCACCCGGCGCATGGAAGCGCTGGATCAGGCCGGGAGACGGCATGAAAGTAGCCGGGTCTTCGGCGTTGATCCGGCATTCGATGGCATGGCCACGGATGCGGATGTCCTGCTGGGTGATCGACAGGGGCTGGCCGGCGGCGATGCGCAGCTGCTCCTTGATCAGATCCACGCTGGTGACCATTTCGGTGACCGGATGCTCAACCTGGATACGGGTGTTCATCTCGATGAAATAGAACTCGCCGTTTTCGTACAGGAACTCGAAGGTTCCCGCACCGCGGTAGCCGATCTCGATGCAGGCGCGTACGCAGCGCTCTCCGATGAACTTGCGCATCTCTTCGGTGATGCCGGGTGCCGGTGCCTCTTCGACCACTTTCTGGTGGCGACGCTGCATGGAGCAGTCACGCTCGCCCAGATAGAGGGCGTTGCCCTGGCCGTCTGCCAATATCTGAATTTCGATATGGCGCGGGTTCTCCAGGTACTTCTCCATGTAGACCATGTCGTTCTTGAAGAACTGGCCTGCTTCGGATTTGGTCAGGGCGATGGCGGCAGCCAGCTCGGCTTCATTGCGCACCACGCGCATGCCGCGACCACCACCGCCACCGGCGGCCTTGATGATCACCGGATAACCGATGCGCTTGGCGATGGCGGCGTTGTGCTTGGCATCGCTGTCGACCGGGCCGTCAGAGCCAGGCACGCAAGGTACGCCCGCTTTTTTCATCGCCTCGATGGCGGAGACCTTGTCACCCATCAGGCGAATGGTCTCGGCGCGCGGGCCGATGAAGATGAAGCCGGATTTTTCGACCACTTCGGCGAAATCGGCGTTCTCCGAGAGGAAGCCGTAACCCGGGTGGATGGCAACGGCACCCGTTACCTCGGCAGCGGCTATGATCGCCGGCACATTGAGGTAGGATTCACCGCTGGCAGGCTTGCCGATGCAGATGGTTTCGTCGGCCAGGAGCACATGTTTGAGCTCCCGATCGGCGGTGGAGTGAACGGCCACTGTCTTGATCCCGAGCTCTTTGCAAGCGCGCAGGATCCGCAGGGCAATTTCACCGCGGTTGGCGATGACTACTTTGTCCAACATGGGTGGCAACTTCCCTTATTCGATGATGAACAGCGGCTCGTCAAATTCGACGGCCTGACCATTTTCAACCAGAATCGCTTTGATCACGCCGGTCTTGTCAGACTCGATTTGGTTCATCATTTTCATGGCTTCGACGATGCACAGGGTATCGCCGACATTGACGTGCTGACCGACTTCCGCGAACGGCTTGGCTTCCGGGCTGGAGGAGCGATAGAAGGAGCCAACCATGGGGGAGCGCATCAGGTGACCACTCGGGGTGGCCGCATCTGCGGTCGGTGCGACGGCGGCGGCTGCCGGTGCGGCGGCAGGGACCATGGCCGGCTGCATCATCATCTGCGGCATGGCGGTGGTCACCTGACCGGAGAAGTTGCGGCTGATGCGAACGGACTCTTCACCTTCGGAGATCTCCAGTTCGGCAATGCCGGACTCTTCAACCAGTTCAATCAGCTTCTTGATTTTGCGGATATCCATTAGCATTCTCTTTCTTCTTTATCTGATCAGTGATTATCAAGCCGCGCGCAACTGATGCACGGCCGCGGTTAAAGCGAATTGGTAGCCATCTGCACCCAGCCCGCAGATTACTCCTTTAGCGACATCAGACAGATAGGAGTGATGACGGAAAGGCTCCCTGGCATGGACGTTTGACAGGTGCACCTCGATAAAGGGGATGGCGACACCCAGCAGCGCATCGCGGATGGCGACACTGGTGTGGGTGAAGGCGGCTGGATTGATGATGATATAATCCACCTGGCCCATGGCCTGGTGGATGCGGCTGACCAACTCATGTTCGGCGTTGGATTGCAGGTGTTCCAGTGTGACGCCGAGTTCGCTGGCGTTGTGCTTCAGATCGGCGACGATCTCATCGAGCGTCTTGCTGCCGTAGATGCCCGGTTCCCGTTTGCCCAGCAGGTTCAGGTTTGGCCCGTTGAGCAGGAGAATACGGTGATTTTGCGACATATTGAGTACATCCTCGATGATAATGCTGCTATCTACCAGCTATCTTGTGGACTACCGGAAATCTAGCCATTTTCTGCGCAATTCGGTGTGCACTGGCACACAGATTTCGCAATTATATTGATTTCGTGAAAATTAGCAGCATTTTACTGGTCTAATCTCTACATCTGTCTGTTTTTTGCACTAATCGGTGCGCTGTTCAATTGCTCAGTAGCAGAGACGACAAAGCCGGCACAGGGCCGGCTCTGGAGGCAGATAACGGGCTACATCAGGCCGCTTCCGACTTCTCGCGGATGAGTTTATCCACGACCCCGGGATCCGCCAGAGTGGAGATATCCCCCAGGCTGTCGGTCTCGTCGGTGGCTATTTTGCGCTGCATTATGGAGCGCATGATCAGGCCGCTTCCGACTTTTCGCGGATAAGCTTGTCCACCACACCCGGATCCGCCAGGGTGGAGATATCCCCCAGACTGTCGGTCTCGCCGGTGGCGATCTTGCGCAAAATTCGGCGCATGATCTTGCCGGAACGGGTCTTCGGCAGCCCCTCCGCCCAGTGGATCACATCCGGGGTGGCGATGGCACCGATCTCCTTGCGTACCCACTCCTTCACTTCTTTGTGCAGCTCGCGGCTAGGCTCTTCCCCGGCGATCAGGGTGACATAGGCGTAGATGCCCTGACCCTTGATCTCGTGGGGCACTCCCACCACCGCCGCTTCGGCGATCTTGGGATGGGAGACCAGCGCTGACTCTATTTCAGCGGTCCCCATGCGATGGCCGGATACGTTGAGTACATCATCCACCCGTCCCGTGATCCAGTAGTAACCATCTTCGTCGCGACGGGCGCCGTCGCCGGTGAAGTAACGACCCGGGAAGGTGGAGAAGTAGGTCTGCTCGAAGCGCTCATGATCGCCAAACACGGTGCGCATCTGACCCGGCCAGGAGTCGGTGATCACCAGGTTGCCCTCGGTTGCACCCTCCAGCGGCTCGCCCATGTTGTCCACCAGCGCTGGCTGTACCCCGAAGAAGGGACGGGTAGCCGATCCCGGTTTCAGGTCGGTGACGCCGGGCAGCGGGCTGATGAGGATGCCGCCGGTCTCGGTCTGCCACCAGGTATCGACGATGGGGCAGCGTTCCTCGCCTATGGTGCGGTAGTACCACTCCCAGGCTTCCGGGTTGATGGGCTCGCCCACTGAACCCATGATGCGCAGGCTCTGGCGGGAGGTGCCCTCTACCGCATCACGGCCCTTGGCCATGAGGGCGCGGATCGCCGTCGGGGCCGTGTAGAGGATGGTGACCTGGTGCTTGTCCACCACCTGGCTCATGCGGTTGGTGGCCGGGTAGTTGGGCACCCCTTCGAACATGATGGTGGTGGCGCCGTTGGCGAGCGGCCCGTAGACCAGATAGGAGTGGCCCGTGACCCAGCCCACATCGGCGGTACACCAGTAGATGTCCTCCTCGTGGTAGTCGAACACGTACTTGAAGGTGAGGGTGGCGTAGACCAGATAGCCGCCGGTGGTGTGCAACACTCCCTTGGGCTTGCCGGTGGAACCCGAGGTGTAGAGGACGAACAGGGGATCTTCGGCGTTCATTGCTTCGGGTGGGCAGTCGCTGCTGGCGGCGGCAGTTGCCTCATGCCACCAGATGTCCCTGTGGTTGTGCCAGGCAACGTTGCCGCCGGTGCGCTTGAGCACTATCACCTTGCTGACCCGGGTATCCGGATTGGTGAGCGCTTCATCCACGTTTTTCTTGAGCGGGACAGGGCGGCCGCCACGCAGCCCCTCGTCGGCCGTGATGACGATGGAGGAGCCTGAGTCAATGATGCGGCCGGCCAGGGCCTCCGGCGAGAAACCGCCGAAGACGATGCTGTGCACGGCACCTATGCGGGTACAGGCCAGCATGGCGATGGCCGCTTCCGGCACCATGGGCATGTAGAGGCAGACCACATCACCCCGATGCACACCCTGTGCTTTCAATACGTTGGAAAACTTGCACACCTCTGTGTGCAGCTCGCGGTAGGTCAGCTTGCGATCCTCTGCCGGGTTGTCCCCTTCCCAGATGATGGCCACCTTGTCACCGCGCTGTGCCAGATGACGGTCCAGACAGTTGGCCGATACGTTGAGCAGGCCATCCTCATACCACTTGATGGAGACATGCCCCGGGTCGTACGAGGTGTTCTTGACCTTGGTATAGGGCTTCATCCAGTCGATGATTTTTCCCTGTTCACCCCAGAAGGCATCCGGATCCTGCACGGAGGCTAGGTACATGGCCTCGTAACCTGCCTTGTCCAGCAGGGCGCCGTTGCTGATGTGGGCTTTGACTGGGTAGACCTTGCTCTCGCTCATCTGTCACTCCTTTGAATACATTCTTGTAATGATTAAGTAACAACTTATACCTTTGGCGTACGAGGGCAATTAGACTTTTGGATAGATGGAAACATCTGCTTACAGTGCCATTCGTGACAATTCATCGGTGATTGAGTAAAAACATCGGTTTTATCGATGGAGATAGCCATGTTGTCCCTGCTCCTTTGCACCGCCCTCTGGCAGTCCGATGCCTCTACGCTTGCCGATGAAGCCGCACTGGCTGCTCCCCAACCCAAAGAGTTCCCCGTGACGCGCGATCAGAGCGGCTCGCCAGCAGTGCGAGAGCGTATTGCCGATCAGATGGGCAATGCATTTCTGGCGCGCAAACCCCCCGTGACTGTTACCCTCGGGCAGCCAAAACCGCGCTACCCGAAGGATGCACTGATGGCAGACTCGCTCCAGGGCCAGAGCGAGGGGTGGGATGCCAGGCTGACGTTCAGTGAGTGAGCCGTATTTTCGATCATTGAGCGGCTCTTGCAGCACTTGCCGGCTTCAGCACCAGACTCCCTTGCGGGGAGTCAGCTGGGCAGCCAGATGGGGTTCGGTCAAGGGGTGGCTGAACAGGTAGCCCTGTCCCTCCTGACAGTGCAGGGATTGCAGAAACTGGCGCTGGGCCTGGGTCTCGATCCCCTCGGCGGTGACCGCCATGCCCAGGCTGTCGGCCAGGTTGATGATGGTACGGCACAGCTCCCGACTGTGCTTGTCATCGGGCAGCGCCTGCACGAAGGTTTGATCTATCTTGATGCGATCGATGGGCAGGCTTTTGAGCAAGCTCAGGGATGAGAAGCCGGTGCCGAAGTCATCGATGGCAATCTGCACCCCCAGCGCCTTGAGGCGGGTGAACAGCTGCAAGCTATGGTCGACTCGCTGTATGATGCTTTCCGTCACCTCTATCTCCAGCCGCTCCGCCGGGAAGCCGGTCTCCGCCAGGATGGCCGCGACCCGTTCCACATAACCAATGGCGCGCATCTCCCTTACCGACACATTGACCGAGAGCCGTGGCACGGCCAGCCCGGCCGCCAGCCATGCCTGTCCCTGCTGGCAAGCGGTGCGCATTACCCACTCCCCAATCTGTTCTATCAAACCACACTCCTCTGCCACCGGTATGAAGCGGGCTGGCGCTATCATGCCTTCGCTGGGATGTTGCCAGCGCAACAGGGCTTCCAGCCCGCTCAGGCGGTTATTGGCCAGATCCGTCATGGGTTGATACAGGATGCAGAGCTGATGCTGATCAATGGCCTTGAGCAGCCCCTGCTCCATGCTCATCCGTTCCCGTTTCTGTTCGGCCATGTCGGGACTGTAAAACAGATAGCCGTTACGGCCCTGGCTTTTGGCTTCGTACATGGCGTTGTCGGCGGCACTGACCAGGGCGTCCGGGCTCCGGGCGTGCTCAGGGTAGAGGGCTATGCCAATGCTGGCGGAGATGGCGACCTGCTCGTGTTCCAGTTCGACCGGCTCGCGCAGACGTGCCAGCAGCTGTTCGGCGAGCTGTGCCAGCTCCTCCTGTTGTTCGAAATAGGGGATCAGCACCAGGAATTCATCTCCGCCTAGCCGAATGGCAACATCGTTGTGACGCAGGCTTTGGCGGATGCGCCCGGCCAGCAGTTTGAGCAGTTGGTCCCCCGCCCTGTGGCCCAGGTTGTCATTAATCAGTTTGAAACCGTCGAGATCGATGAACAGCAGGGCAAGTTGCTGCCGATTGAGCTGGGCAGTCTTGATTTCCAGTTCGAGCCGCTCCTGCAACAGGTTGCGGTTGCCAAGCTCGGTCAGAGGATCGTGATAGGCGAGGTGGTTGAGCTGAGCCTCTGCCTTGCGAATAGCGCTGATGTCGGAGAAGGTGATCACATAGTGGGCCGTGTTGTGGCGGCTGTCATAGACGGCGCTGACATGCTGCCAGGAGGTGAAGTAGTCGCCATCCTTGCGCAGACACATCATCTCCCCGTGCCAGGCGTGGCTGCCGGGCAGCAGGGTGTGCCAGGGGTAGTCAATGTCGGTATGGCGACGGGGATGCATGATGGCCTCCGGTGACTTGCCCACTATCTCGTCCGGTTCGTACTGGGTCATGTTGCAGAAGGCCGGGTTGACCGAAATGATCTGGCGCTGCCCATCCATGATGATGATGCCTTCGGCCGTGGTGTCGAAGACCACATTGGCCTGGCGCAGCTTGTCTTCCTGATTGCAGCGATCGGTTGCATCGTGGATCACTCCCATGATGCGGCGTCCCTGAGTGTCGGTGGCGGCCACATGATCGGCATGGAGATCGACCCAGCCCCGCATCTGGTTGGGCCCCAGGTAGCTCAAAGTCAGGTGAAGGGGGGCCGTGCCGTTGAGGGCGGTTCTGAGCTGCTCCCCCGACACGGGATCGAAGCGCTTGATGAAGTTATCCATTCCCCCCTGAAACTGGTTGGCGGCCGTGCCGAGCAGGCGTTCGACCTGGCCATCAAATTGCAACCTGTCTTCGGCCACATGCCACTCCCAGACACCAATCTGGCCCGCACTCATGGCCAGTTGCAGCCGTTGCTGCACTTCATACTGCTCGGTGACATCCCGCACTATGGTCAGTATGCCGTCAGGGGTGCCCTGTTCATCCAGCATGGGGCTGTAGATTGCCTGCCAGCGTCGTTGCTGGCCCTGATGGGCCTCCGTCTGGCCGCTCAGGCTCAATTCCACCTGGGGAATGCCGCTGCTGATGATCTGTTGAAACAGGGGTTCCAGCACAGGGGCCAGCGTCGGCACTATGTCACGCAAGTATTTGCCGTAGTGATCTTCCCGGGAGAGGCCGTTGATATCGGCCAGCGTCTGGTTGACGCTGCGGCAGCGAAAGTAGCGGTCGAACACGCCTATACCGAACGGCGCCAGCTCAAACAGCTGTTGCAGCTCGTTTGGATTCAGTTGACCCGGCGTTGGCGGATCTGGCATGGATTCGGATGTCTCTTCCTGCATGACGGCTCCTGAATTGACTTTCTTGTCATTTAAGGTGTTGTCAGTATGGCATGAAGCGCTTTGGAGGGAAGAGAGAGGGCTGCATTTGCCCCCTATCTGGTTGTGTTGCCGGTTGAAGTGGTGGCTACCAGCTGAAGCGATAGCTCAGGGTCAGGTTCACCACGGGTTGCCAATCGCGATCCTTGATGAGCCACTGTTTGGCGCCCACCTCTGTGCCCAGTCGCCATTGCTGCCAGCCCCAGCTGCGCTCCAGCGTGACGCCCCAATCCCGCCACCCCTCGCTGGCACCATAGGCCGCCATGTGAGCCTGGCTGCCTCGCGTCAGCCAGAGATTGAGGGAGAGGGCTGCCGGCAGTGGCAGGCTGTGTTCCATATACCAGAGTTGGCCATAGCGACCGGTCACATCATAGAGCTGTCCCAGGCTCAGCTGATGGTCCTCGTCCAGTTGCCAGCCGAGGCGCCAGAGCGCGCTGAAACGGGTGCGATCTACCACCTGCATGGGACTGACCCCCAGCGCGAGGAAGCTCTGCTTGTAGATCGGCAAGGCCAGCCCGGCGCTCTGTCCATCGGCAAAGATCAGGCCGACCATGGTTTCTCGTTCATAGGCGAGCCAGAAGTGGGCACTGGCGTCAGCCTTGACCCCGGCCTGATTGCTGTCGAGTTGCCACTGGCCGCCCACCTGCCACAGGTTATCCTGCTCCTTGGCCGACAAGGGCAGCGCGAGTGGCAGGGTCAGCAGCAGCCAGCGACTACTTGCCATAGAGCCGCACCCAGTCTCTGTCCTGATGCATGCCCATCAGGTGGCAGATGATGCCGGAGCGCTGGAAGGCATAGATGAGCAGCACGCTGGTGGCACTGAGCAGCATGATAAGGCCGAAGCTGTTGGGCAGAATGGTGCCCTGGCGGGCAGTCCACCACAGCAGCAAGGGGCCCCACAGGTGCACGAAGATACTCTTGTGGAAGATGAAGACGGTCAGCGAATACATGCCGATCCAGTTGAGCGGTCGCCAGCACAGGTTGATGTTGCGCTGATGCAGCCAGAGTACGGCCCCGATCACCAGAAACTCCATGCCCCAGATCCCGGCGCGTCCCGTCATGTCCAGCGCCAGCTCGTGCTCGTTGGCGTAGATGTCACTGAGTTCGACCGAACTGCTCTCGCCAAACGCAAGATAGATAACGAGGGCGATGAGGGAGAGGGTGAGTACCAGGCCATTGAGGCGATCCCGCCACTGAGGGCGCTGATGCCAGCACCAGCCGTACAGGAAACCGAAGCAGCCGCTAGCCATGAAGAGATCGAGGCGGGCATCCAGCTCATAGTCGGGGTGCACGTGCAGCTTCATCCAGCTGTCGATATTGCCAAGCAGGGTCTGCACGCCGAATTGATCCAGCAGCAGGCTGAGCACTGTCAGTACCAGCATGCCCCGGATGCCGAACCAGGCGTAAACCAGAGAGAAGAGTGCCAGCAGGCACATCCACAGCATGACAGGATAGAAGGAGATGGCCTCGCCGAAGTTGGGGGCTATGACCAGCCCTTCGACATAGAGGATCAGTATGATGCTGGCAAACAGCACCAACTTGCCGCCCAGTTGTGGTCTGAAACGCTCCTGGCTGCGACGGCTCAGGTTGAAGGCCGCCAGGGCCAGGTAGATCTGGCTCACCCAGGGGATAAGCCAGGCCGAGACCTGTGCCGTGGTGTTATCCATGGGCAGCAGGTGGCCGGCCATCGCCTTGTGTGACAGATAGAAGCTGTCCCAGAGGGCATGTTCACGGTTGAAAAAATCGATGTACCAGTAGTTGAGATAGCCGGTGTAGTGCTCGAAGACGGCCATGAAGATGACAAGCCCTCGCAACAGATCGAGACCCGTGATGCGCGCATCCTGTGGAGGCATGCTGTTGCTCCTGTGTCGGTTGGTAAAAAGGAGCCGCACTATAACGGTTGCAACAAAACTGAATGGGAGCTGAATGTAAGCAGATGTTACCGGCTCCCACCACGCCGACCTTGCTGGGACGGGGAATGCGGGGATCCGGCTGTCATGATTTGTAATACTTTTGGCGGTTTTTCAGCCTTTCTGGCGGCCGAATGCCTGAATGCCGCGCGTCAGCACCAGCAGGCCGAGCACATGAAAGGGCAGGGAGAGGGCAAGTAGCAAGAGCCAGTGGGCTTCGCTGCCGCTGGCATTGATAAAGCCTATCCAGGCGACCAGCAGGGTCAGCATGCCGGCTATCTGAAAACGGCGGCGAAGCACCACCTCCACCCCCAGGTTGGCGAGATAGAGGGTCAAGAGTATGCCGCCGAAACCGGTGAGCTGGGCCGTGCCATACAGATCTCTGTCCGGATTGAACAGCAAGCTGAAGAGCGGCGTCAGACCCTGATCTTGCGGGATCAGGGTCAGCAGCCAGCAGGCGATCAGTAGCAGGGCAGTTTTCATCGGCTTAGTCGGCGGAGGATGCCGGTTTGACCAGGCTGAGGTAGTTGGCATCCATGGTGAGGAATACACCCAGCAAGCGAGCACTGGCGCCGTAGAAACCAAAGGGGTCAGCGGCGCGGCAAGCGGCTTCGAAATGGGGGAACCAGGCCAGCAGATGGCCATGCAGCAATGCTTCCTGCTCGCCTAGCCACTGTTCACGCTGATCGGCACTGGGGGCTTCGGCGGCACGTATGATGAGGTTGCCCATCAGATCCAGTTCGACCCCAAGGTGATCGACCGGCTGCGGGTATTTGGCACTGACATCGATGGCAAGGCGCACCAGTCGTTGCTGCATGCGGCCGAGGGATGAGGCATCCAGATGGGCGGATTCATAAGGTTGAACGGCCGTATCGGCCAGAAACAGTCCCTTGAAGTCGGCCGCCAGGGCAGTGGCGCGCTCGTCACGCACCAGCAGGCGGGCGATGGCCTCATTGAGCTCGGCGACGGCCGGGCGCATGGGATCCAGCGTGGAGAGGCTCTTCAGGAAGCTTCGCACATCGTAGCTGTCGTATTCGGCGATCTGTTCATCGCTGAGCTCGGCGCTAAACAGGGTGGCGAACCACCAGTAAAGTTCGGCCCGACGTTCGCTAGTGGCCAGAAATTCCTGCATTTTTCCTCCGTGGATGGCAAGCGGGAAACAGAGTGAGCCCGATTCTAACGGCTTTGGCAGAAAAGTTAACCCATAGGTGACAATTCGGCGAACAAGCCAGAAAAAACGCCGCCGATGGCGACGTTTTCAGGGCGTATTGATGGCAACTCAGAGGGGGCGGGTCTCGAACTGAGGCAGCCTATCGGCTATTTCGTGCCGGGCCGTATTGGAGCCCACGAAGATGTGGAAGCCGGGTCGAGGATCCTGAGGCGTAATCGGCCCCGGAGAACTTGCAGCTCCCAGGGTGATGAATCAGATATCAGATCTCTTCGCGGTAGATCGCCTTCTTGCAACGGGTGCAGATATGCTGGCGGCGAAAATCGGTCTGGTGCAGCAGGCCGACATCCAGTTGCTGATGATGGCCGCAGTGAATGCAGAAGATGATATCGCCATCGATGGCCTCCGGGTGCGCCGCCAGATACTGCTCTTTGGTGGGCAATGTCTCCCACTGGGTGGTGAAAGGGCTTTTGCGACTGCCGGTATAGTAGACCCAATAGAAAACAGCGAATACCGATATGATCAGAAAAAGCATCAGGTTATCCATCATGGTGTACCTCCGTGTTGAGGTGATGCAAGGAAGGATGAGAGAGGCTTGACCCGCCATGGAACAGGTGTGCCGAGTGGAAATTCTTGTTGCCAGCGTTCGGTCGGCAGGCAGGCTGGCGAAAGCTCAGTGCCAGGGGAAGGTGCAAATTGAGATCCATCGGGAGCGTGGCGAGGGTCTTGCCCGGCATGTTTTGCCTCCATCTATAGGCGGTGCAACCGCTGTGCCGTGTAAAGATGTTATCTGTTAGTAACGGCTATATCCATGATCCGGCTCTGGTTTTGGCTGTTTGTTGTCCCGGTTTCTGTTTACTGGCAGGGCTATGGTGTGATGGGTATCGGGGACGGATGGACAGAGGGAGGATTATTCGCCAGCACTAATGTCAGCGCTATAGCTAAGGGGAGAGCCTGCACTGATTTCGAAATTTGCGACACATTTTACATTTTATAAACATTTTTTTGGGTGGTTGGACTGTCTCTTTGATCCAGCTCACGTTACAATGCGCGGGCCCACTTCACCTAACGCGCAAACGATTTTCAGGAGAGAAACGGATGTTGAAACGTGACATGACCATCGCCAATTATGATCCGCAATTGTGGCAGGCCATCACAGACGAGACCCGTCGTCAGGAAGAGCACATCGAGCTGATCGCGTCTGAGAACTACACCAGCCCCCGTGTCATGGAAGCCCAGGGCTCCCAGCTGACCAACAAGTACGCTGAAGGCTATCCGGCCAAGCGCTACTACGGTGGTTGCGAGTACGTCGACGTGGTTGAAACCCTGGCCATCGAGCGCGCCAAGGAACTGTTTGGTGCCACTTACGCCAACGTGCAGCCGCATTCCGGCTCCCAGGCCAACAGCGCCGTTTACATGGCTCTGCTGCAGCCGGGCGACACCGTGCTGGGCATGAACCTGGCTCATGGCGGTCACCTGACCCACGGCTCCCCCGTCAACTTCTCCGGCAAGCTGTACAACATCATTCCTTACGGTATCGATGAGTCCGGCAAGATTGACTATGACGAAATGGAACGTCTGGCCGTTGAGCACAAGCCGAAGATGATGATAGGTGGCTTCTCCGCCTACTCAGGTATCGTCGACTGGGCCCGCATGCGTGAAATCGCCGACAAGATTGGTGCCTGGCTGTTCGTTGACATGGCTCACGTCGCCGGTCTGATTGCCGCTGGTGTCTACCCGAACCCGGTGCCCCACGCTCACGTGGTTACCTCCACTACCCACAAGACCCTGGCCGGTCCCCGTGGTGGTCTGATCCTCTCCGCCGCTGACGACGAAGATCTGTACAAGAAGCTGAACTCAGCCGTCTTCCCGGGCGGCCAGGGCGGCCCGCTGATGCATGTCATCGCCGGTAAAGCCGTGGCATTCAAAGAGGCGCTGGAGCCCGAGTTCAAGACCTATCAGGCTCAAGTCGTCAAAAACGCCAAAGCCATGGCGGCGACCTTCATCGAGCGCGGTTACAAGATCGTCTCCGGCGGTACCGACAACCATCTCATGCTTGTTGATCTGATCGGCCGTGAGCTGACCGGGAAAGAAGCCGATGCCGCTCTTGGCAAAGCCAACATCACAGTCAACAAGAACTCGGTGCCGAACGACCCGCGTTCCCCGTTCGTCACCTCAGGTGTGCGGATCGGTACCCCGGCCATCACCCGCCGCGGTTTCAAGGAAGCAGAGTCCATCCATCTGACCAACTGGATCTGTGACGTGCTGGACAACCATGACAACGACGAAGTGCTGGCCAACACCCGCGAAAAGGTGCTGGATATCTGCCGTCGTTTCCCGGTTTATGCCTGATACACCAGCCATGCTGGTTTGAGACCAATGCCACCTGCGGGTGGCATTGTTTTTTCTGTTTCGGCCCCGCCATGGGCGCCGAGCTTGTGCAGCAGACATAGGAGGCATAATGCCAGCCCAGCCCGGTATCACAGATGACGCTCTGATCGTGTCCATCCGTGCCCAGTACCATTTTCGCGATAGTCCGGAGGGGCTGCTGGCATGGGATGTACGGCGTCTGGTGCGGTTGAGCCAAGGTTTGCCGGTGCAAGCTGTGCCATTGGTGCAGATTGCCGAACTGGATACCGATCACTGGTACGGACACGGCGTGGTCAGACCCACGGTGCGCAGCATAGCCGAGCATTGTCAGTTGATTGCCAGTGCTTCCCTTGCCTATCCCATCATTCTGGATAGTGCAGGTCGGGTCATGGATGGCATGCACAGGGTGTGCAAGGCATTGATAGAGGGGCACACTCACATTGATGCGGTGCAGTTTGCGCAAGATCCGGTACCCGACCACGCAGGTTGTGAGCCCGACGACTTGCCCTATGACGACTGAGCTCAAGCTTGACTGAAGGGTTAAATATCGCCTTGCTGGCGGTATTTTTTTAGCTGGAGAAAGTGCGATGAAGAGAGTGCTGGAAATCCGCAGTTATCGGCTCAAGGCGGGGAGCCGCGCCGCGTTTCATGCGCTGGTGACCGAGCAGAGCATGCCACTGCACCGTAAATGGGGGATGGATGTGGTGAGCCACGGTCCCTCCCTGCATGATCCGGATGCCTATTTTCTGATGCGGGCATACGATGATCTTGCGCATCTGAGCGCTTCCCAGGCGGCATTCTATGCAACGGATGCTTGGCGAGAAGGCCCGAGAGACGCCATTGTTGCGCTGATCGAAACGGATGCAAATACCGTCATCAGCTTGCCTGCAACGGCCATAGACGGACTTCGCACCCTCTGAAGTGTTTAAGGAATATAGACGGTGACATATTGTTTTTCTGGGCTTTTACCGGTTTTGGATGGCCGTGCTACACTGGCCCGCCAAGATCCTGCCCCTGTGGTCAGGTGCCCTGTTTGTTAACGCCGGAGGTCCGATGCATTGCCCTTTCTGTAGTGCGGTTGATACCAAGGTGATCGATTCCCGTCTGGTGGCAGAAGGCCATCAGGTACGCCGCCGTCGTGAGTGCCTGCTCTGTCACGAGCGCTTCACCACCTTCGAGATGGCCGAGCTGGTGATGCCCCGTGTCATCAAGTCCAACGGCTCCCGCGAGCCCTTCAATGAAGAGAAGCTGCGTGGTGGCATCCTGCGGGCGCTGGAGAAGCGACCCGTGAGCATGGAAGCCATCGAAAAGGGGGTCAACCATATCAAGTCCTGCCTGCGAGCCACCGGTGAGCGCGAAGTCGCCTCCCAGCTGGTGGGTAATCTGGTGATGGATGAGCTCAAGAGCCTGGACAAGGTCGCCTATATCCGTTTTGCCTCCGTCTATCGCAGCTTCGAGGACATCCGCGAGTTCGGCGAAGAGATCGCCAAGCTGGAGAAATAAGCTTCCCAATGTCCGGTTACGCTGCGCTAATCGAACCTACAACGCCCATTTTCTCGCTTTGAACGGGAGCCCAGATGTTTAGTCAAGATGATTACCAATGGATGAATCGGGCCCTTGAACTGGCCCGCCGTGGCCGCTATACCACGGCCCCCAATCCCTGTGTCGGCGCCGTGTTGGTGAAAGCCGGCGTTGTGGTCGGCGAGGGATGGCACAAACGAGCCGGAGAACCCCATGCAGAGATCTATGCCCTGCATGAGGCCGGTGACGAAGCCCGTGGTGCGACCGCTTATGTGACCCTGGAGCCCTGCTCCCATCATGGACGTACCCCCCCTTGCGCCGAGGCGCTGATCAAGGCCGGGGTGACCCGGGTGGTGGCGGCCATGGTCGATCCCAACCCCGAGGTGGGCGGGCGTGGTCTGCGGATGTTGTCGGAAGCGGGCATCAAGACCGATTTTGGCTTGCTGTCGAGCGAAGCCGAGGCGCTCAATCCGGGCTTCTTCAAGCGGATGCGTACCGCTTTTCCGCTGGTGACCGTCAAACTCGGTGCCAGCCTCGATGGCCGCACCGCCATGGCAAGCGGCGAGAGTCAGTGGATAACGGGCCCCCTGGCCCGTGCCGATGTGCAGCGGCTGCGCGCCGGTCACGACGCCGTGCTCTCCAGCGCCGCAACCGTGCTGGCCGATGGCGCCTCCCTGACGGTGCGTTGGGATGAGCTGCCCCCTTCTCTCAAGGCCACTTATGCCAAAGAGACGCTGCGCCAGCCTCTGCGGGTCATCGTCGATTCCCAGAACCTGCTGACCCCGGACTTGCCCCTGTTCCAGAGCACAGGCCCTGTCTTGCTGGCCCGTCACAAGGCGGCTGGCGACTGGCCTGAATGGGTGCAGCAACTGGAGCTGCCCCTGCTGGATGGCAAGCTGGATCTGGTCAGCCTCTTTATGCTGCTGGCCAAGCGGAACATCAATTCCGTGCTGGTGGAAGCCGGCCCCAGGCTTTGCGGTGCCTTGCTGGACAAGGGGCTGGTGGATGAGCTGGTGCTTTATCAGGCGCCGAAACTGATGGGTGATGAGGGGCGTGGCCTGTTCCATCTGCCAGCGCTCACCCGTCTTTTCCAGGCGCCCAAGCTCTGCATCAAGGATGTGCGGCTGGTGGGACAGGATATCCGCATCACCGCCAGGATAGCCTGATTTTCCAATCGTTATCGGGGGCCGAACCGGCCCCGTCATCATCAAGGTGATCTGCATGTTTACCGGAATTATCGAAGCGGTGGGAACCCTTGCCGCGCTGCGCCGCCAAGGCGAGGACATGGCCCTCACAGTTCACGCGCCGACGCTGGATTTTGGCGACGTCAAGCTGGGCGACTCCATTGCCACCAATGGCGTCTGCCTGACCGTGATTGGTCTTGGCGACAAGAGTTACACCGCCGATGTGTCGCTGGAAACCCTGTCCCGTACCGGCTTCGCCGCGGCCAAAGTCGGCGATCCCGTCAATCTGGAGAAGGCCTTGATGCCGACCTCCCGGCTTGGCGGCCATCTGGTCTCCGGTCATGTGGACGGGGTGGGTGAGGTGAAGAGCAAGTCCAGCAGCGGCCGCGCCATCGAATACTGGATCAAGGCACCGGCGGAACTCTCTCGCTACATCGCCGAGAAGGGGTCGATCGCGGTAGATGGCATCAGCCTGACGGTCAATGCCGTGCAGGGGGACTTGTTTCGCCTCACCATAGTGCCGCACACCGCCCAGGAGACCACCATAGCCCGCTGGAAACCGGGTCATCACGTGAATCTCGAGGTGGATCAGATAGCCCGTTATCTGGAGCGGCTGATGCAAGGCAAGGCGCAGGACGCTGCTACCTCCAGCCTGACCCTGGAGAAACTGGCCCAGTCCGGTTTCCTGTAAGTGGCGAAACAGCTGACCAAAACGATTTTCTGTGATCCCGCTCTGATTGAAATGGGGCCCAGAGCCCCCATCTAGAGCAACATAATTCTGTATCAAAGTGAGCCTCCGGGCTCAATCCCCGAAGCAAGTTGATGGAGTAGCCCATGGCGCTGAGCACAACCCAGGAAATCATTGCCGATATCAAGGCTGGCAAGATGGTGATCCTGATGGATGACGAAGACAGGGAGAACGAAGGGGACCTCATCATGGCCGCCTCCTGTGTCCGCCCGGAGGATATCAACTTCATGGCCCGTTACGGCCGTGGCCTCATCTGCCTGACCTTGACCCGGGATCGCTGCAAGCAGCTGGCGCTGCCGCTGATGGTTGATCGCAACAATGCCCAGTTCTCCACTGCCTTCACCGTGACCATCGAAGCGGCCGAGGGGGTGACCACAGGTATTTCGGCGGCGGATCGCGCCGTCACAGTACAGGCCGCCGTAGCGCCCGATGCCAAGGCCGCCGACCTGGTGCAGCCGGGCCACATCTTCCCGCTGATGGCGCAGGATGGTGGTGTGCTGACCCGTGCAGGTCACACCGAAGCGGGTTGCGATCTGGCCCGTCTTGCCGGTTACGAGGCCGCTTCCGTCATCGTAGAGATCCTCAACGAGGATGGCTCCATGGCCCGTCGTCCGGATCTGGAAGTGTTCGCCGAGCAGCATGGCATCAAGCTCGGCACCATCGCCGACCTCATCGAGTACCGCAACCAGCACGAGACCACGGTGGAGAAGGTGGCCGAGTGCAAACTGCCCACCGAGTTTGGCGAGTTCGACCTCATTACTTTCCGCGACACCATCGACAACCAGGTGCACTTCGCCCTGAAGAAAGGCGACATCCAGACCGAGCAGCCAACCCTGGTGCGGGTACACCTGCACGATGTGCTGAGCGATCTGCTGTTGACCGACCGCCATGCTGCCCGCAGCTGGCCCTTGCCCAAATCCATGGCCCGCATCGCCCAGGAAGGCGGCGTGCTGGTGATCCTGGGGGCCGAGGCCCACGGCGCCGAGTTGCTGGCGCGGGTCAAGGGCTTCGAGGCCGCCGACAAGGGGCTGCAACCGGAAGGGGCCAAGTGGCAGGGTACTTCGCGTCGGGTCGGTGTCGGCTCCCAGATCCTCAAGACCCTGGGGGTTGGCAAGATGCGGCTCTTGAGCTCACCGAAGAAATACCACGCTCTGGGTGGTTTCGGTTTGGAAGTGGTGGAATACGTAGGCGAATAAGCCTGATGCCATGAAATAAGGGATGACCTCGGTCATCCCTTATTGTTTTGCCTTAGCGGCGACGGCGCAACCAGACAAGCGGCAGCAGCAACAGGGCTCCGAGGCCCATGGCGCCACCACCGCCACCACCATTTGAGGTCGTGGTCGTTGTGGTGTCCGGGATCTTGGTGGGTTCGCTGGTGAGGCTCATCAGGGCGGCCTCAAGACGCTGACTCGCGCCTCGCTCGTCAGTGACTGTGAGCTCTACCCCCTGCAGGCGAAGTGTGCCGAGGGTGTCGTTGCCGTCGGCACGAAGGCGCAGTGTGCAGGTTTGGCCTGCTTCCAGACGGCTGGGACAGCTGTTGCTCATGGCCGGAGCATCGCTGTAGACGCCGCTCAGGGTCACAGCCTGGTTGCTGCGATTGGCAAGCAGGTAGTCGGCCCAGCCACTGGTGCCGGAGGGCAGGATGAGGCCGCGGATCGTGGTCAGGGTGACGCCCTGCTGCTGCTCGGTGATCCAGTCACTAAAGGCAGGAGCGTAGACATAGCCACCGGCGCTGCCGGTTGCACAGGGGAAAGCCCCGTAGCTGGTCACGCCGACCAGCTTTCCGCCATAAGTCAGCGGACCACCACTGTCGCCTTTGCAGGAGTCCTGACCGATCTGGTTGCCAGCGAAAATGTGGGTTGTGGTGGGGTCACCGTACCAGTAGTCGCGTTCCCCCCGATAGGCGAGATCCACCGCCAGCAGCTGTGGACTGGATGTGGTCGCGTCAGGGTTGGTGCCGCCGTAACCAAGGGCATGCAGCATGGTCGTGCTCCACTGCCAGGTATCCTTAATGGTTGGGTCAGCGATGGCAATGGGGGACTGGGTAACCGGGGTGGCAAGGTGCAGCAGGGCCACATCCGAGGCGTTCGGGGGTTCGCCATAACCCAGATTGCCCAGTAGATTGACATAATACTCGGGGTGCATCAGCACCTGGTCGACCTTGCTGCGAGCGTGGGGACGGCTCAGGTCAGTCACTCCGATGGCGACTTCCATGGGGCCGGACTGGGCATCGCCTACGCAATGAGCGGCGGTGAGTACCCACTGCTTGTCGATGAGGGTGCCGCCACAGAAATTGCTCCAATTGCCGTTGACGACTTCCCCGATGGCAACCATCCAGCTTGGGGCCGTCACAGCGCTGCCGCCGATGATGCGCGGACTGCCAGCATCGGCCTGGACAGCCAGTGGCAGCAGGCAGGCGAAGGCGACGCTGCTGCGTTTGAAATCCAACATACTGAACTCCTTGATGTTATTATTTTTACCCCGTGCCAGGGCCCGGTATTATTAACAGGTCGGAGCAGCTAATTAAAATCTCAATAGTGGTCTCGTTGTCGAAACTGTGATGCATGTTTTTGTCCGATTCCCCTTTGTGCTAGAATGTGCGCACTTTTGACTCCGGCCCCTTTTGATTGCACAGATACAGGATTTCCAATGAAGGTTATCGAAGGAAATATCGCCGCTCCTGAGGCGCGCGTTGCTATTGTCGTTGCCCGTTTCAACAGCTTCATCAACGAAAGCCTGGTGGACGGTGCTGTGGACGTACTGAAGCGTCAAGGCCAAGTCCAGGACAGCAATCTCACCCTGGTACGAGTGCCGGGCGCCGTCGAAATTCCCTTGGCTATCAAAAAGCTGGCCAAGAGTGGTCAATACGATGCCATAGTTGCGCTGGGCACCGTCATCCGTGGCGGCACCTATCACTTCGAGCTGGTGGCAAGCGAGAGCAGCAAGGGCATGGCCCAGGTAATGATGGAATATGAAATTCCGGTTGCCTTTGGCGTGCTGACCACCGAAAACATTGAACAAGCCATCGAGCGCGCCGGTACCAAGGCGGGTAACAAGGGTGCAGAGGCTGCACTGAGCGCGCTCGAAATGATCAACGTCCTGAAACAGCTGGACGTGTAACGAGGAGAAGTACATTGAAACCGTCCGAGCGCCGTAAAGCCCGCCATTGCGCCACCCAGGCCATCTACCAGTGGCAGATGACCAGGGCCAACGTGGGCGACATCGAAGAGCAGTTCAAGATCGATCAGGACACCAAGGGTGTGGACCTGAACTATTTCCGCGATCTGCTGTTCGGGGTAGCCCTCCACTGCAACGAGCTGGACAAGGTGTTTGCACCTTTCCTCTCCCGTCCGCTGGAAGAAGTGGACATGGTGGACAAGGCGATCCTGCGTCTGGCGACCTATGAACTGACTCGTCGCGATGATGTGCCGCCCCGTGTGGTGATCAACGAAGCGATCGAGTTGGCCAAGGCCTTTGCTGCCGATGACAGCCACAAGTTTGTCAACGGTGTACTGGACAAGGTGATCAAGACGCTGAACAAGCGTTGATCCTGATGTCCATCAGCATCACGAGCGTGTTTACGGCTTCGCAGCAAGATCGTGAACCGCTTTGAAGAGAGGAGCCAGCCTAACCGCTGGCTTTTTATTGCATGGGTGAATTTGAGCTGATTGATAAGTACTTCAAGATCCCCCACGCCCGCAAGGACGTGGTAATGGGCCCTGGAGATGACTGCGCCCTGCTGACCCTGCCAGCGGATACCCAGCTGGCGGTGAGCACAGACACCCTGGTGAGCGGCGTCCATTTTTTTCCCGACATGGATCCGGTGGATCTTGGCTACAAGGCGCTGGCGGTCAATTTGTCCGATCTCGCCGCCATGGGGGCCGAGCCGCGCTGGGTCTCGCTGGCACTGACCCTGCCCGCCATCAATGAAAGCTGGGTCGCAGGTTTTGCCGAAGGCTTTCTGGAGTTGGCCGAATACTACAATGTGGCGCTGGTGGGCGGTGACATGACCCGCGGCCCGCTTTCCATCACAGTCTCGGTGAAGGGATCCGTTCCCGCAGGCCGAGCCCTGATGCGCAGCGGCGCCAAGGCCGGTGATGGCATCTATGTGACCGGTACCCTGGGGGATGCCGCCCTGGCGCTCTCCCATCTGCTTGGCAAGCGTACCCTCAACGAGAACCAGCTGGCCGCCGTGCTGCCCAGGCTCGATCATCCCCATCCCCGTATTCTGGCCGGTCAGGCCCTGCGCGGGCTGGCGGGCAGTGCGCTGGATCTTTCAGATGGGCTTTCCTCGGATCTCGGCCATATCCTCAAGGCCTCCGGCGTGCGGGCCCAGATTGACCTTGGTCTGCTGCCCCTCTCGCCCGTGCTGCAGGATGCGGTGCCCGAGCAGGATGCCTGGCAGCTGGCGCTGGCCGGGGGCGATGACTACGAGCTTTGCTTCACCGTGCCCGAGGAGTATCGCGGCGCGCTGGACACGGCACTCGCCAACTGTGGCGTCAAGTTCACCCGCATAGGCCGCATCCTGGCCGGTGAGCCGGGTATCGACTATGTCCGCGGCGAGCAAACGGTCGAGCTGCAATTGACAGGCTGGGATCACTTCGCATGACCTTGTTTATGATAAAGCCCGAGCTGAAAAGGCTGAACCTGAAGAACCTGCTCCATTTTCTGGCGGTGGGGTTTGGATCCGGCCTCTCTCCCAAGGCACCGGGTACCATGGGGACGCTGGCCGCCATACCGCTGTACCTGCTGGTGAGCGGGCTTTCCACTCCCTGGTTCATTGCCCTGCTGGTGGTGGGTTTCGTGGCGGGTATTCGCATCTGTCAGAGTGCCACTGACGCCATCGGTATGCCGGATCACGGCGCCATCGTCTGGGATGAAGTGATCGGCTTTGGCGTGACCATGATAGCGGCGCCAGCCGGCTGGGCCTGGGTGCTGGCCGGCTTTGTGCTGTTCCGGTTGTTCGATGTATTCAAGCCCTGGCCCATCTCCTGGTTTGATCGCCGCATTCACGGCGGACTCGGCATCATGCTGGACGATCTCATCGCCGGTTTGTTCGCCCTGCTTTGTATGCAATTATTGGCATATTGGCTGGGTTGAATTACCCGACCAGGGGGATGGCCACGCTGGCATCCCCCTATATACCACTGTTTAATTTTCATTCGCCGGCATATGCTGCCGTTTAAAAATCATTTCACATAAATATTCACTACTCATTCGAAGCTTAATGCTATTGTGCTGATAGTGAATATTCCCGTCTGTTGCGTCTTTGTTGAAAGTAAAAGCACTAAAAATGATTGGTGGTGGTCATATAGTCTGGTTATGTGACATAAGTCATCATTTATGACTATCGGAATACCCTCTGACTAGGCAAAGTATTGCGAAATTGTATAACCCGATCATTTACACTCGCGGTTAAACCGTCTAAGTTACTCGCGGGTTATTCCAAAAAAATGCAAAAAACCCGCCCGGATCGCTGGTTTAACTGCCTCATGGATTGAGCGTTTCTTACTCAGAACAAGCACTCAAGATAAGTACCAAGGCAAACCGGCATCTGCGGCTGATTTACGGACGAATTATTTGGGACGGATGTCCCCCGCAGAGGTAAACATGTCCTTGCTCGAAGTGAAAAACTTGCGGATCGAGTACCCCTCCCGCTATGGGGTGCTGGCCGCGGTCAAAGATCTCTCTTTGTGTGTCGAAAAAGGGGAGATTGTCGGTGTGGTAGGCGAATCTGGCGCCGGAAAATCCACCATAGGCAACGCCGTCATCGACCTGTTGAGCCCACCGGGTCGCATCGCCCGTGGCGACATCTATCTCAACGGCGAACTCATCTCCGGCAAGAGCCAGAACGAGATGCGAGCTATCCGTGGTTCCCGCATCGGTTTCATCTTTCAAGATCCCATGACCTCCCTCAACCCCTTGTTCACCGTTGAACAGCAGTTGGTGGAAACCATTCTGGCCAATACCGACCTTTCCCGTGAGGCGGCCTTTGCCAAGGCCCTCGAGCTGATGGGGGCGGTGGGGATCCCGCAGCCCGAGCTGCGGATCAAGCAGTATCCCCACCAGTTCTCCGGCGGCATGCGTCAGCGGGTCGTTATCGCCATCGCCCTGAGTGGCGATCCCGAGCTCATCATTGCCGATGAGCCGACCACGGCCCTCGACGTCTCCATTCAGGATCAGATCCTCCAGCTCATCCGCAACCTCTGCAAAGAGCGCCAGGTGGGCTGCATGCTGGTGACCCACGACATGGGCGTGGTTTCCAACGTCACCGACAAGGTGGCGGTCATGTACCGCGGTGATCTGGTGGAGTTCGGTACCACTGAACAGGTGCTGGGCCGCCCCAATCACCCTTATACCCGCAGCCTCATCTCGGCTGTGCCCCGCTCGGACGTCAAACTGGTGCGCTTCCCGCTGGTCTCCTATATCGAGGATGCCAGTGCGCCGGATACCAATATCGATCTCAAGACCCACTGGCTCGGTCAGAGTCAGGACGAGCGCGCTTACGAAGGGGCCCTGCTGCGGGTGGAGAACGTGGATCTGAGGTTTGTCACCAAGGATTCCATCTTCCCGAGCCGCCGTCAGTACGTGCGGGCTTGTAACAACATCAGCTTCGAGATCTTCGAAGGGGAGACCTTCGGCCTAGTGGGGGAGTCGGGCTCCGGCAAATCCACCATAGCCCGCGCCATTACAGGGCTTTATCCGCCCGATACCGGCAAGATCTTCTTCGAGGGGATCGATCTCACCGCGCTCAAGAGCGAGCGTGAGCGTCGCCCCCTGCGCCGCCAGATGCAGATGGTATTCCAGAACCCTTACTCCTCGATGAACCCGCGCATGAAGGTGCGTGACATCATCGCCGAGCCCATCCGCTTTCATAAGCTGGCGGGCAGCGAGAGCCAGATCGAGGGGATCGTCAACGATCTGCTCGATCACGTCGGGCTCGGCCGTGGTGCCGGGGTCAAGTATCCCCACGAGTTCTCCGGCGGTCAGCGTCAGCGCATCTCCATCGCCCGAGCCCTGGCGACCCGCCCGCGCTTCCTCATCTGTGACGAGCCCACCTCGGCGCTGGATGTGTCGGTCCAGGCCCAGATCCTCAACCTGCTCAAGGATCTGCAGCAGGAGCTTGGGCTCACCATGCTGTTCATCAGCCATGATCTGCCGGTGATCCGCCAGATGTGCGATCGCATCGGTGTGATGCAGCACGGTCATCTGGTGGAAGTGGCCGAGACCGAAAAATTGTTTACCAATGCCGAGCATGAGTACAGCCGCAAGCTGATTTCCCTCATGCCGGAATTCAAGGGAATGTCCCGTGAGGGGCTGGAAATCGCAAGCTAGGAAAGCACCGGTTCGCCGGTTTGTCTGTCAATAAGAAAGCCAAAAGCATGGAGAAAGACATGAAGAAAGGATTATCCAAGATCGCCATGGCGCTGTTCGCCGCCGGCCTCGCCTTTAACGTTTCTGCCGTCGACATCAAGGTCGCCGTTGCATCGGATGCCACCTCGCTGGACCCGCAGGAGCAGCTCTCCGGCCAGACCCTGGAGATGTCGCACCTGGTGTTCGATCCCCTGATGCGTTACACCCAGGATCTGAAATTCGAGCCACGTCTGGCCGAGAAGTTCGAGCGTATCGATGACAAGACTGTCCGCTTCCACCTGCGCAAGGGCGTCAAGTTCCACTCCGGCAACGACTTCACCGCCGATGACGTTGTGTGGACCATCAATCGCCTGAAATCCTCCGTCGATTTCAAGGCCATCTTCGATCCTATCGCCGAAGTGAAAAAGGTAGATGACTACACAGTCGATCTGATCACCGCCAAGCCGTTCCCGCTGGTGCTGCAGACCGTCACCTATATCTTCCCGATGGACTCCAAGTTCTATACCGGCAAGACAGAAGCAGGCAAAGACAAGGCCGAGATCGTCAAGAACGGCGACTCCTATGCTTCTACCAATGTCTCCGGTACAGGTCCGTTCAGCGTCAAGTTCCGCGAGCAAGGCGTCAAGCTGGAGTACACCCGCAACGCCAACTACTGGGACAAGGCTTCCAAGGGCAACGTTGACAACCTGACAGTGGTGCCGATCAAGGAAGATGCGACCCGTGTTGCCGCCTTGCTGGGCGGGGACGTGGATGTCATCTATCCGGTTGCCCCGAACGATCTGGAGCGCGTCAAGAATGGCAAGGACACCCAGCTGGTGACCCTGTCCGGTACTCGCGCCATCATCATAGAGCTGAACCAGAACACCAACCCGGCGTTGAAAGACAAGCGCGTGCGTCAGGCGATCAACTACGCCATCAACCAGGTGGGTATCGTCGACAAGATCAACAAGGGATTCGGTACCCCCGCTGGCCAGCTGAGCCCGAAAGGCTATGCCGGTCACAACGAAGCGCTGGTACCACAATATGACCTGACCAAGGCCAAGGCGCTGATGAAGGAAGCGGGCTACGAGCAGGGCTTCAAGATGACCTTCATCTCCCCGGCTGCCCGTTACGTCAACGACGTCAAGATTGCCCAGGCGGTCTCCGCCATGCTGGCCAAGATCAACATCAAGGTGGATCTGAAGACCATGCCGGTGGCGCAATACTGGCCCGAGTTTGACAAGTGCGCCGCTGACATGCAGCTGATCGGCTGGCACTCGGATACCGAAGACAGTGCCAACTTCTTCGAGTTCCTGACCTTTACCAAGGATGCCAAGACCGGCATGGGTCAGTACAACTGCGCGGGCTATGCCAACGCAGAAGCTGACAAGATGGTGATGGAAGCGAACACCGAAACCGATCCGGCCAAGCGTGCTGCCATGTTGCAGAAGGTGGAAGCCATGCTGATCGACGACGCAGCCTATGTGCCGCTCCATTGGGAAGATCTGGCCTATGGCGCCAAGAAAAACGCCGACATCAAGCCCATCGTCAACGTAATGAACTTCCCTTACTTCGGCGATCTGGTGGTCGGCAAGTAAGCGAGTCGCAAGGAAGGACTGAGCGGGGGTTGCCTGTGGCGACCCCCGCCATTAACAGAAGCCTGTGCCAAGACACAGGCCACGTAGAAGGACAAGCATGTTTACATTCCTGCTGAAACGGTTCTATCAGGCCGTGATAGTGATGTTCGTCATCAGCCTGGTCGCCTTCTCCATCCAGGACAACCTGGGGGATCCGTTGCGCGAGCTGGTGGGACAATCCGTCTCCGAAGCCCAGCGTCACGAATTGCGCGAGAAGATGGGCCTGAACGATCCTTTCCTCATCAAATACAGCCGCTTTTTGAAAAATGCGGTGCATGGGGATCTGGGCACCTCCTATTTCTTCAAGCGACCGGCCCTCGAGGTGATCCTCGACAAGCTGGTAGCGACCCTTGAGCTGGTGTTTGGCGCCGCCGTGATCATAGTGGTGGTCTCCATTCCGCTTGGGGTCTACTCCGCGATCCGCCCGCGTAGCATCCTGACCAAGATCATCATGGCCGTGAGCAGCATAGGCATCTCCATCCCTGTGTTCCTGACCGCCATCATGTTGATGTACCTCTTCTCCATCCAGCTTGGCTGGCTGCCGGCCTATGGCCGTGGCGAGACCGCCAATGTGCTTGGCTGGGAGTCGGGTTTCTTCACTTGGGACGGTATCCTGCACCTGATACTGCCGGCTGTGTCCCTCTCCTCCATCATGCTGCCGCTGTTTATCCGGCTGGTACGCTCCGAGATGCTGGAGCAGCTCTCATCCGAGTACGTGAAGTTTGCCCGTGCCAAGGGGCTGGACAACAACAAGGTCTACTACCAGCACGCTCTGAAAAACACCATGCTGCCGGTGATTACCGTCGGTGGCGTGCAGATCGGCACCATGGTGGCTTACACCATACTGACCGAGAGCGTGTTCCAGTGGCCGGGAACCGGTTTCCTGTTCCTTGAGGCGATTCACAGAGTGGATACGCCGCTGATCACTGCCTACGTCATCTTCGTGGGACTTATCTTCGTGGTGACCAATACCCTGGTCGACCTGCTCTACGGGTTCATCAACCCGACCGTCAACCTGACCGCCAAGGGGTAACCGCATGAGTAACGCTGTAACTGCAAGCCCAAGCCGTTGGGCTCGATTCAAGAACTCTGATTTTGTCTACTACTTCCTGCGGGACAAGGTAGCCATGTTCAGCTTTGCGGTGTTTGTGGTGTTCGTGCTGGCGGCGTTGTTGGCGCCCTGGCTGGCACCGCACAACGTCTATGACCAGACCAGTTTTGATCTGATGGATGCGGAGCTGCCACCCTCCTGGCTGGATGGTGGCGAAGAGCGCTTCTGGCTCGGCACCGACAATCAGGGGCGCGATATCTGGAGCACCATCCTCTATGGTGCCCGCATCTCGCTCTCCATCGGCCTGTTCGCGGTGGGGTTGCAACTGGTGCTCGGCATCGTCATCGGCCTGATCGCCGGTTACTTCGGTGGTCGCATCGACAGCCTGCTGATGCGCTTTGCCGACGTGCAGCTGTCGTTCTCCACCATGATGGTGGCCATTATCATCTCCGCCATCTTTCAGGCAACGTTTGGCTCCGAGTTTTACTCCAAGTTTGCCATCCTGATGCTGGTAGTGATCATCGGCATTGCCGAGTGGCCCCAGTATGCGCGGACTGTGCGTGCCTCTGTGCTTGCCGAGAAGAAGAAGGAATATGTGGAAGCGGCCAAGGTGATGGGGTTCCGTGCCCCGCGCATCATGTTCCGCCACATTCTGCCGAACTGTCTGTCACCCATCCTGGTGATCTCCACGGTGCAGGTGGCCAACGCCATCATGAGCGAGGCGGCACTCTCCTTCCTCGGATTGGGAATGCCGGTGGATCAACCTTCGCTGGGCTCGCTCATCAGTGTCGGCTTCAACTACATCTTCTCGGGCTCCTGGTGGATCACCGCCTTCCCCGGCATCTGTCTGGTGGTGCTGGTGCTGGTCATCAACTTGCTGGGTGACTGGTTGCGGGATGTGTTTAACCCGAAGATCTACAAGGGTTGACTCGGGTCAGAAGTGAAAACAAAAGAAGGGCGCCATAAGGCGCCCTTCTTTATTGCTTGCGATTGTAGCCAGTGTTTGCGTCAGGCTTGCAGCCAGGCCTCTATGCTGGCTTGAATGCCCGTGCTGTCGAGTCCCAGCAGCGCATAGATCTCTTCCTGGGTGCCTTGCTCCACGAAGCGATCCGGCAGGCCCAGATTGAGCACCGGCTTGCACTGCTTGTTGCGCATCAGCAGCTCGTTCACCGCAGAGCCGGCGCCACCCATGATGGCGTTGTCCTCTATGGTCACGAACTGGTCGTGGCTGGCAGCAAGCGACAGCACCAGCGCCTCATCCATCGGCTTGACGAAGCGCATGTCCACCAGAGTGGCATCAAGCGCCTCGGCGGCAGCCCTGGCCTGCTGCAGCAGTGTACCGAACGCCAGTATGGCGGTGCCTTTGCCATTGCGGACGATGCGCCCCTTGCCGAGTTCCAGCACCTGCATCTCGGTCTGCACCTCGATACCTGTGCCACTGCCACGGGGATAACGCACCGCAGCCGGCTGGTTGCACTGATAGCCGGTGTAGAGCATCTGACGACACTCGTTCTCGTCGGACGGGGTCATGACGACCATGTTGGGCACGGTGCGCAGGAAGCTGATGTCGAACGCCCCTTGATGGGTCGGCCCATCGGCGCCTACCAGACCAGCCCTGTCGATGGCAAACAGCACCGGCAATGACTGCAGCGCCACATCATGGATCACCTGGTCGTAGGCCCGTTGCAGGAAGCTGGAGTAGATGGCAACCACAGGTTTCTTGTCGGCGATGGCAAGGCCGGCGGCGAAGGTGACCGCATGCTGTTCGGCGATGGCCACATCGAAGTAGCGATCCGGATACTGCTGGCTGAACTTGACCAGCCCCGAGCCCTCGCGCATGGCGGGGGTGATGCCGACCAGCTTCTCGTCTTTCGCCGCCATGTCGCACAGCCACTGGCCGAAGATGGCGGAGAAGCTCGGCTTGCCGCCACTCGCCTTGGGCAATGTGCATTCGTCCGGATCGAACTTGGGCACACCGTGATAACCGATGGGGTCTTTCTCGGCAGGCTCATAGCCCTTGCCCTTCTTGGTCTTGACGTGCAGCAGCTGCGGGCCCTTGAGATTACGCATGTTGCGCAGGGTTTCGACCAGCGCCTCAATGTCATGGCCGTCGATGGGGCCTATGTAATTGAAGCCGAACTCCTCAAACAGGGTACCGGGCACTACCATGCCCTTGAGGTGCTCTTCGGCCCGTTTGGCCAGCTCCTTGACCGGTGGCAGCCCCGCCAGCACCTTCTTGCCGCCTTCGCGGATAGTGGTGTAGAGCTTGCCAGACATGATGCGGGCCAGATGGTTGTTCAGCGCCCCCACATTCTCGGAGATGGACATCTCGTTGTCGTTGAGCACCACCAACATGTCCTTGTGGACATCGCCGGCGTGATTGAGCGCCTCGAATGCCATGCCGGCGGTGATGGCGCCGTCACCAATCACTGCCACCACCTTGCGACCCAGGCCCTCGCTCTCGGCGGCAACGGCCATGCCGAGCGCCGCACCTATGGAGGTGCTGGAGTGACCGACCGAGAGCACGTCATACTCGCTCTCGCCGCGCCAGGGGAAGGGGTGCAGGCCGTCTTTCTGACGAATGCTCTGCATCCGGTCGCGACGCCCGGTCAGGATCTTGTGGGGATAGGCCTGATGACCCACGTCCCACACCAGCCGATCGAACGGGGTGTTATAGACGTAGTGCAGCGCTACCGTCAGCTCGACGGTGCCGAGCCCGGAGGCGAGATGACCACTGGAGCGACTCACCGAACGCAGCAAATATTCACGCAGTTCGTTGCACAACAGCGGCAGCCGTTCGAAGGGCAGGGATCGCAACTCGACCGGCGTATCCGCGAGGGCCAGGTTGGGGAAATTGCTTATATCAACGCTCATATTGTTACTGTTATCCAGCGTTTAGTGGGTTCGCTCAATGATGTAATCGGCAAACGCTTCCAGAATGTCGGTATTGTAGGGCAAAGATTGCAAGGCTGTTAAGGCTTTACCGTGCAGTTCGCGAGCCAGCTCACGGGCATTGTCGAGTCCGAGCAGGGCCGGATAGGTACTTTTTTCCTGTGCCAGATCAGAGCCTTGTGGCTTGCCCAGTGTCACTGTATCCCCTGTGATGTCGAGGATGTCATCCTGTACCTGAAAAGCGAGCCCTATGGCTGCCGCGTATGTTTGCAGCGCCGCCAGTGTGGTGTCGTCTACGTCGGCCTTGCACAGGGCACCGAGTGCCACGGCACATTCGATCAGGGCGCCAGTCTTGTGGCGATGCACCTGCTCCAGCTCGGGGAGGCTGATCTGGCGGCCTTCGGCCTGCAGATCCAGTGCCTGTCCGCCACACATGCCAAGGTAGCCGGAGGCGCGGGCCAGAGTGCTCAGCATACGTACCCGGTTGGCCAGAAGGCCGTCGGGCAGGGGATGATCTGCCAGAATGGAGAAGGCCAGGGTCTGCAAGGCATCACCGGCCAGGATGGCGGTACCTTCATCAAATGCCTTGTGTACTGTCGGTTGACCACGACGCAAGTCATCGTTGTCCATGGCGGGCAGATCGTCGTGCAGCAGCGAGTAGGCATGGATGCACTCCACTGCCGCGGCAGGGCCGTCCAGCAGCTCGCGTTTGACGCCCAGCATCTCACCCACGGCATAGACCAGGAAGGGGCGCACCCGCTTGCCGCCGAGCAGCAGACCATAGCGCATGGCATCGCGCAGACGCGGAGCCATGGCGGGCAAGGATTCAAGTTGTGCAGACAGACAGTCGTCAATACGTTGCCGATGCAGACGGGAAAAATCGTCCAGCGTCACTCATTCCTCTCCTTGCTCTGGCTGGAAGGGGACTGCTTGCTCAGTGCCATCGGCCTGAGTCAGCAGGATCTGGATCTTCTGTTCGGCCTGTTCCAGCTTCTGCTGGCCAGCCCGTACCAGGTGGACACCCTGCTCGAACTGCTTGAGCGCCTCTTCCAGCGGTAAGGAACCTTGTTCCAGTTGATGAACTATGGTTTCCAGCTCTTCCAGAGTGGCATCAAAACTCAGGCGGTCGATTTTCTTACTGGCCATGTTCATCCTCGGGGATTGAAAAAAACGGCTTATCTTAACATCGACGACGCACAGGGGGGAGGCAGAAAAGTGCGGTCGGCTTAAACTCTCGGAAAAGTGGCCGATAATAAGCCATCTTGTTGGTAAGGAAAAATGTGGTGGCCCTTGCCGCTGACGAGCCAATAGCAGAAAATTCAACAAACTACAGATATAACAAATTTCAGCTTACAGGGGAGTAGGGACGTGGATCTAGGTAGTCTGATTGGCATAGTGCTGGGATTTGGGGTGGTGGTGTATGGCATGCTGCTGGGGGGCCCCATGAGCATGTACATCGATATGCCCTCCGTCTACATCACCATTCTGGGTTCCATCTTCATCGCCATGATGAAGTTCAATATCGGTCAGTTTTTGATGGCGTTCAAGATTGCTGGCAAGGCGTTTCTCTACAAGGGCGACAAGCTGGATGACCTCATTATCAAGGCGGTCGAGTTGGCTGATGCCGCCCGCAAAGGGGGGTTTCTGGCGCTGGAAGCCGCCGAAGTACCAAACACCTTCATGAAAAAAGGCATCGACATGCTGGTGGATGGTCATGATGCGGATGTCATCCGCGCCGTGCTGGAGAAAGACATAGAGCTGACCGCGGAGCGCCATGTCATCGCCATCAAGGTCTTTCGGGCGCTGGGAGATCTGGGCCCTGCCATGGGCATGATAGGTACCCTGGTGGGCCTTGTTGCCATGCTGGCCAACATGAGTGACCCCAAATCCATCGGTCCAGCCATGGCGGTAGCCTTGCTGACCACGTTGTATGGCGCCATCGAGGCCAACATGATTGCGATTCCCATCGCCGACAAGCTGGAGTTGCGCAGCGGTGAAGAGCAACTGAGCCGCTGCCTGGTACTGGACGCCATCATGGGCATTCAGGATGGACAGAACCCGCGGGTAATCCAGTCAATGCTGCAAAATTACCTGAACCAGTCCAAACGCAACAATGGCAGCGAGTAATCCCCATGGCTAAGTGCAAGTGCCCGCCACCTGGTCTGCCCGGTTACATGGGGACCTTCGCCGATCTGATGTCGCTATTGATGTGCTTCTTCGTACTGCTGCTCTCCTTTGCCGAGATGGATGTACAGAAGTTCAAGCAGATCGCAGGCTCCATGGAGAAGGCATTCGGCGTACAAAACATTCTGGAGGTGAAAGATATCCCCAAAGGAACCTCCGTCATTGCGCTGGAGTTCAGACCTGGTCGTCCCGAACCGACCCCCATCGATACCATCATGCAGCAGACCATCGACATGACCCAGACCGAGCTGGATTTTCAGCCCGGTGATGCCGATCAGGCGGGTGGCCATGACAAGGTTGAGGGGCAGCTGAGCGGTGGTGATACCCAGCAAGAGGCGCAGAAGCAGCAAGAGGTTCAAAAGCAGCAGGAGCAGTCCAATGCCCTGGCCAAGGCGCTGGCCGAGCAGATGAAAGCCCAGATTCAGGATGGTGCCATTGAGGTGGAGGCCCTGGGTCAGCAGATTATCATCCGGATCCGTGAGAAAGCAGCCTTCCCGGCCGGTTCAGCTTTCTTGCAACCCCAGTTCTGGCCGGTTATTCGCAAAGTTGCCAGCTTGTTGAAAGATGTGCCAGGTGAGATAACCGTGTCGGGTCATACCGACAACATAGCGACCGAAAATGAGCTGTTTCAATCGAACTGGGATCTTTCATCCCAGCGTGCGGTGGCGGTGGCTCACCAGATGATCAAGGTTCCTGGCTTTGATGGTAAACGCTTGGTGGTGCAAGGCATGGCGGATTCCCAGCCCCTGGTGCCCAACACCAATCCGGACAATCGGCGTATGAACCGGCGAGTGGAGATCTCCATCATGCAGGGCAAACCGACAGTGTCGGCCCCGATTGGCGTCTCTGAGCCCAAGTAGTGTTCGCCAGGAAGTCCACTTCCGCTTGCCGCGGTTATCCCCGATAGCCGCGGTTTTCCTTTTAGGGCCGCACTGAAGTGCCGCTCAACCGCTTTGTGATGGCGACTTGCTAAGGATATTGGGCGTGAGCAGCAGATTGAATTGTTATCAATCTTTTGTTTCTGTCATCACCCGATCCGCCAAACCGGCGGCAACATCCTTGTCATCGCGCTGATCGGCTTCTCGAGGCTGCGAGAGCTTGCGCCGCTGAGGATCGCCATCATTGGCATTGATTCAAGCCAGTTCATGCCTTCCCTGCCCGCCGCTGGATCCACGGCGTCAATTATTCAGTGCTCTTACAAACCCTGTTTTCTATGTATGTCAGCGTACAGACCCCCTGTTCTGCTCGATTTATGCTCATGATGGCTGGTGCAGGATCCCATTTCCATTTCCGGTTCTCGCGCCCTCATTCATATCACTATCAGGAGTTCACCATGAACAAGGATCAACTCAAGGGTCGTAGCGAAGAGAGCAAAGGCAAAGGGAAGAGTGACAAGGAATCGACCGGCGCTGCTCAAAAATCCACTGGTAAAGATCGGGTCACTGCAGAAGATCGCAAGGATGCCAAAAAGGGAAAATGAACCGTCAACGCGTTGGCCACTCAGTGGTCAACTCTCTTCCCCCATCCCGTTATTTGCCAAATAATGTCAGGAGCATCAAATGATCGATACCAATGTAACCAATACCGGCCGCCCGCTTGGCCCCAGAGTACTCAGTGCCAGTACGCTCAATGGCAACGATGTGTACAACCCGAGGGGTGAAAAGCTGGGCTCTATCAAGGAGCTCATGCTGGACATCGACAATGGCAAGGTTTGCTACGCAGTGTTGTCGTTCGGCGGTTTCCTTAGTCTCGGCGAAAAGCTGTTTGCAGTGCCGTGGCGCGCCCTGAAGGTCGATACTGAAAAGAAATGCTTTGTCATGGATACCGATGAAGAACACATGAAGAATGCCCCGGGGTTTGATAGTAATAGCTGGCCCGACATGGCTGATACCTCTTGGGAAAAGAGCATCAACAACTATTACAACACCAGATCCTGACGCCATGTTGCGATCTTGTTTGACGCTGATGCTTGTTGTGAATCCTATCAGCCGATAATCAGATGAGAACACAGCCTGGAAGTGCCTCTAAGCAGTTTTCCACTTAGGCAGGAGACAAGGCTCGATGCTGTGGTGGATCTGATCAAACAAGCAAAATGAAAGTATTGCAGCCAGGGCAAAGGTCGCCTTGGCTGCCTCAGTTACCTCGCTTTTCTTCACGACCTTCGCGGCATTCAGTACTCTAAAGCGCGATCCCGCTCGCAGGGACTGACATGGATTTTGTGCTGGCTTCATATTAAGATGCCCCATCCGAACCGATAGCTGCGGCTCTCTTTGATTGCCGCAGCTTCTCTTTTTCAAGCAACCCAGGTTTCGACTATGAATCATACTCCGATGACTGTTCGCGGCGCGGAAAAGCTGCGTGAAGAACTCGACTATCTGAAGAGCGAGCTTCGTCCGCAGATAATCGAAGCGATTGCAGATGCCCGTGAACATGGCGATCTGAAAGAAAACGCCGAATACCATGCCGCCCGTGAGCAGCAAGGTTTCTGTGAAGGTCGTATTCAGGAAATTGAGAGCAAGCTCTCCAATGCCCAGGTGATCGATGTCACCAAGATTGCTAACAATGGTCGCGTCATCTTCGGTGCAACCGTGACTCTGCTCAAGAGCGAGACGGAAGAAGAAGTGGTCTACCGTATCGTGGGTGACGACGAATCGGACATCAAACAGAACATGATTTCCGTGAACTCGCCCATTGCCCGAGCCTTGATCGGCAAGGAAGTGGACGATGTTGTCATCGTCAAGACGCCGGCTGGCGATGTGGAATACGAGATCCTGGCCGTCGCCTACCTCTGATGTGAGGTGATGCCTGAAACAGGGGAGCACGGCTCCCCTGTTTGTATTTAGCGGGGTTGGTAAGCCTGGGTGAACGCATCCTGATGGCGCTGGAACATCCAGCTTCGCAGTCGTTCCAGGTCCGGTTTGGCCATCTGGAAGTGGAGTGCCCAGCCTTGTACGCCATTGCGCTGATGGATATGCCTGACCAGCTCGGCGCAGAGGGGGAGAGGGGCCAGTTCATGAATGAGCAGGGTACCGCTGAGAGTGGTGCCAACGGTCAGTCTGGTCGGCAAGCCTTCCACTACAAGCCCATCCAGCGACAGACTGTGTACCAGATATTCGGTTTCGGCTACCTTGAAGCGGGCTTTTTCATCCAGGCGCCAGGCGCGCAGATGGGGGTAGCCCAGCTCCTTGATGACGGGCGCGGCGATGCGTGGTTCGACAAAGCCATCGTCTCCCTGAGTGAAACGCAGCGGAAATCGAAGTTGATGCCCGGCAAAGCGGGCTTCGAGTACCAGTTGATCGGCGCGTTGCAACAGCCCGAGCAAGGGAGTGGCGAGATAACCGCTCAGGGATTGTCCGGCGGCCATCTCCTGATCGCTCCCCAAGTCCCGTAGCATGGCCAGTTCATCTTCGGTGAGAATCTGATGGTGATCCATAGCGGGTATCCAGGAGTATTCATCGCAGGTTAAGGGCCTGGCGACTACTTTGGCAAGCGACTTGGGAAGAAGGGAAATGAAGGAAAGAGCGAGGCTCTTTCCTGTTACTTGCGGGGCAGCTGGATTTTCGGCTCGTTGGCCTGACGGTAGATGGTCAGCACGTGGCCGATGCTCTGTACCTTGACCGCGCCGGTTTCACGGACAATTGCATCCATAACCAGTTGTTTCATCTCACGATCTTCAGACGCAACCTTAACCTTGATCAGCTCGTGGTGGTTCAGCGCCAGATCGATCTCGGCCAGTACACCTTCGGTCAGACCATGTTGACCCATGAGGACAACGGGCTTCAGACTGTGGGCAAGGCCCTTGAGGTACTGTTTCTGTTTATTGTTGAGAATCATGGCAATTTCTTCATAAGTCAGGGTTGAAAGGGGCGTATTCTACCCCCACTTAGCCCTTAATACTAATAACCCTTGTGGTTTTTTAAAGTCGATAATCATGACCCAGAAAAAACGTTCCCCCAGCTCAACCCGCTGGTTAAAAGAACATTTCGACGATCAATACGTCAAAAAAGCCCAGAAATTGGGGCTGCGTTCCCGCGCTGTTTTCAAAATTGATGAAATTCAGGGCAAGGACAAATTGCTTCGCACCGGCATGACGGTCGTGGATCTGGGGGCCGCCCCGGGTGGCTGGTCCCAGTTCGCCGTTGAGCAGGTGGGTGACAATGGGCGAGTCATCGCTTGTGATATTTTGCCGATGGATCCCATTGCCGGTGTCGATTTCCTGCAAGGGGACTTTCGGGAGGAGACTGTACTCGGCGCTTTGCTGGACCGTGTTGGTCCGGACAAGGTGGACGTGGTCATGTCTGATATGGCGCCCAATATGAGTGGCACCCAACAGGTGGATCAGGCCCGCGCCATGTACCTGATCGAGCTCGCGCTCGACATGTGCAATCAAGTGTTACGCACTAATGGCAGCTTCGTGGTGAAGGTATTCCAGGGAGAGGGGTTCGATGCCTATCTCAATGAAATTCGTAAGCTTTTCTCTGCTGTCAAGATTCGTAAACCAGACTCGTCTCGTGCTCGTTCACGAGAAGTCTACATTGTGGCTACCGGTTTTAAACTGTAGTACCCTAACCTTCATCGTTAACTGTCAGTCTGCGAGGTCATTGATTTGAGTGACATGGCGAAAAACCTAATCCTGTGGCTGGTCATCGCCGTCGTGTTGATGTCGGTGTTCAATAGCTTCAGCCCCAGCGATACCACCAGTCGCCAGCTGGACTATTCCAGCTTCGTTAAAGAAGTGACCCAAGAGCAGATCCGTGAAGTGCGGATGGATGGCAAGGTCATTAATGGCGTCAAGCGCACTGGTGAACGCTTCACCACCATCATACCGGCGCCGGATCCCCAACTGCTCAACGACATGCTCAATCACAATGTCAAAGTGATGGGTGAGAAGCCGGAAGAGCCGTCTTTGCTGACCTCTATCTTCATCTCCTGGTTCCCGATGCTGCTGCTGATCGGTGTCTGGGTATTCTTCATGCGTCAGATGCAGGGCGGCGGTGGCAAGGGTGCCATGTCGTTTGGCAAGAGCAAGGCTCGCCTGATGAGCGAAGATCAGATCAAGACCACTTTTGCTGACGTCGCAGGCTGCGATGAAGCCAAAGATGAGGTGAAAGAGCTGGTCGACTATCTGCGCGATCCGAGCAAGTTCCAGAAACTGGGTGGCAAGATCCCGACCGGCGTCCTGCTGGTAGGTCCTCCCGGTACCGGTAAGACCCTGCTGGCCAAGGCCATTGCGGGTGAGGCCAAGGTGCCTTTCTTCACCATATCGGGTTCTGATTTCGTCGAAATGTTTGTGGGTGTCGGTGCCTCCCGGGTACGTGACATGTTCGAACAGGCCAAGAAGTCGTCCCCCTGCATCATCTTCATCGATGAAATCGATGCGGTCGGTCGCCAGCGTGGCGCCGGTCTCGGCGGTGGTCACGATGAGCGCGAGCAAACCCTGAACCAGATGCTGGTCGAGATGGATGGTTTTGAAGGCAATGAAGGCGTCATCGTCATCGCTGCCACCAACCGCCCTGACGTACTGGATCCGGCCTTGCTGCGTCCGGGTCGTTTCGACCGTCAGGTTGTGGTCGGTCTGCCGGATGTGCGCGGTCGCGAGCAGATCCTGAAAGTACACATGCGCAAGGTGCCATTGGCAGATGATGTCAATGCAGCCGTGATTGCACGTGGTACTCCGGGTTTCTCCGGTGCTGATCTCGCCAACCTGGTCAACGAAGCTGCGCTCTTCTCTGCCCGTGAGAGCCGCCGTGTGGTTTCCATGGCCGAGTTCGAGAAGGCGAAGGACAAGATCATGATGGGTGCGGAACGCCGTTCCATGGTGATGAAGGAGTCCGAGAAGGAGATGACGGCTTACCATGAGGCGGGTCACGCCATCATAGGTCGTCTGGTGCCGGATCATGACCCTGTCTACAAGGTTTCCATCATACCGCGCGGTCGTGCGCTGGGTGTGACCATGTACCTGCCCGAGCAGGATCGCTGGAGCCACTCCAAGCAGCACCTTGAATCCATGATCTCCAGCCTGTACGGTGGTCGTCTGGCGGAAGAGCTGATCTACGGTGCCGAGAAGGTATCGACCGGTGCATCCAATGACATCGAGCGTGCGACCGATATAGCCCGCAAGATGGTGACCCAGTGGGGCATGTCCGAGCGTCTCGGCCCCATGCTCTATGCAGAAGAAGACGGCGAAGTGTTCCTCGGTCGCAGCATGGCCAAGGCCAAGCACATGTCCGATGACACTGCCAGGGTCATAGATGCCGAGGTCAAGCAGGTTATCGATCGCAACTACGCCCGCTCCAAGCAGATCCTGCTGGACAACATGGACGTACTGCACACCATGAAAGATGCGCTGATGAAGTACGAAACCATCGACGCCAAGCAGATCGACGATCTGATGGCCCGTCGCGAGGTGCGTGCTCCGAGCAACTGGCATGATGAGCACAGCGATACCCCGTCAGGTGGTGCCACTGTCGCAGAGGATGCGAAACCGGCTGTGACTGAGGTCGAGCAGGTGGCTGATGTCGATATCGACAAGGCCAATGATCTCCCGGCCAAATAAACTGTAATGATGCAAACCCCGGGCTGGTCCCGGGGTTTTTCTTTATGCAAACGGAAGTGAAGATGCAGCTAATCAGCAAAGGGCTCAGCCTCTCCCTCGAACGCCCTCATGTCATGGGGATCCTCAATGTCACCCCAGACTCCTTCTCCGATGGCGGTCATTTCAGTCAGATTGAACGGGCGATGGCCCATGCGCGTCAGATGGTCTCTGACGGGGCAACACTTATCGATATTGGTGGCGAGTCGACCCGTCCTGGCGCCCCTGACGTGAACGAACAGGAAGAGCTGGACAGGGTGATCCCCGTGGTCGAGCGGCTGGTCGCCGAGCTGGATGTGATGATATCCCTCGATACCTCCAAGGCTGCCGTGATGCGCGAAGGTTGCAAGGCGGGAGCCCATCTCATCAATGATGTCAGGGCGCTGCTTGAACCCGGCGCCCTGGCGGTTGCCGCAGAAGCTGACGTACCAGTGTGTCTGATGCACATGCAAGGCCAACCGAGAACCATGCAGGCGGAACCCCATTATGATGACCTGCTGGGGGAGGTGAGGGCTTTCTTCGATGAGCGTATTGCCGCCTGTCTGGCCGTCGGGATACGGCGCCAGCAGTTGTTGCTGGACCCGGGCTACGGCTTTGGCAAGACGCTGGCACACAACTATCAACTACTGGCACAGCAGAGCAAGTTGCTCGATTACCAGCTTCCGCTCTTGGTCGGCATGTCGCGAAAGTCTATGATAGGCAACCTGCTTGGCCGACCGGTTGATGATCGGTTGGCCGGCAGCCTGGCTTGCGCGCTGATCGGGATGCAACATGGCGCCCGGATCATCCGGGTGCACGATGTGCGAGAGACCATGGATGCCCTGCGCGCCGGCTGGATGGTAATGACGGGACAAGATTTCATATCCAAATAAAAAACGAGAACAGATAATGGCAAGAAAGTATTTCGGCACCGATGGTGTCCGCGGCAAGGTTGGCGAATTCCCGATCACCCCTGATTTCGTGATGAAGCTGGGTTGGGCAGCAGGCAAGGTGCTCTCCAAGAAGGGCACCAAGAAGGTGCTGATCGGCAAAGATACCCGCATCTCTGGCTACATGCTGGAATCCGCGCTGGAAGCCGGCCTCTCCGCTGCCGGCCTCAAGGCTATTCTGATGGGCCCCATGCCCACCCCGGCCGTTGCCTACCTGACCCGCACCTTCCGTGCCGAGGCCGGTATCGTCATCAGCGCCTCACACAATCCCTTCTATGACAACGGCATCAAGTTCTTCTCCGCTGACGGTACCAAGTTGCCGGATGATGTGGAAATGGCTATCGAGGCCGAGCTGGATCACGAGATCAAGTGTGTCGAGTCCGCCGATTTGGGCAAAGCCGTGCGTATCGAGGATGCTGCTGGCCGCTATATCGAGTTCTGCAAGAGCACCTTCCCATCCAACCTGAGTCTGGAAGGGTTGAAAATGGTGGTCGACTGCGGCAATGGCGCAACCTACCACATAGCTCCTTCCGTCTTCCGCGAGCTTGGCGCCGAGGTGATTGCCATCGGCTGCAGCCCGGATGGTCTCAACATCAACGACGGGGTCGGTTCTACCGCTCCCGACGCGCTGGCTGCCAAGGTGCTGGAGTGCAAGGCAGACCTAGGCGTGGCATTCGATGGTGACGGCGATCGTCTGGTGATGGTTGATCACACCGGCTACATCATTGACGGCGACGAGATCCTTTACATCATTGCCCGCGATGCCCTGCGCAACGGCCGCCTCAAAGGCGGTGTCGTCGGTACTCTGATGGCCAACATGGGTCTGGAGCTGGCGTTGCAGACCCTGGGGATCCCGTTTGCCCGGGCCAAAGTGGGTGACCGCTATGTGCTGGAGATGATGAATGAGAAGGGCTGGCGTATCGGGGGTGAAAACTCAGGTCACATCATCTGCCTGGATCAGACCACTACAGGGGATGGTATAGTCGCCGCCCTGCAGGTGCTGATGGCCATCTGCACCGCCGAGATGCCGCTGGCCAAGCTGCGCTCCGGCATGAGCAAGTTCCCGCAGGTGCTGGTGAACGTCCGTTTCGCCGAGGGCAAGGATCCGCTGGCGGCTGACGCCGTCAACCAGGAAGTCGCCAAGGTGGAACAGGAGCTGGCCGGCCGTGGTCGCGTATTGCTGCGTAAATCCGGCACCGAACCCCTGATCCGGGTCATGGTGGAAGGTGAACATGAGCAACAGGTGCGCGACATGGCCCAGCGCATTGCACAACAGGTTGAATCGGCGTTTTAATGAACAAAAGGGCGGCTTTTTAGCCGCCCTGGTTGTATCTTGTTCAAACGATTCGAAAATTCAAAAATAGCACTTGTCAGCTGACAATCCTCTGGATATTATCAGCCCCGCTTTCGCAAGGGAGTTGCCGATGGGACATCGCAAGCCGTTTGTAGCAGCCAACTGGAAGTTACACGGCAGTAGGTCGCAGTTAGAGCAGTTTACTGGCCAATGCCTGAAAGGTATTGATGAGCAAGTAGATGTGGTCTTGTGTCCATCCCATGTGCATCTCGACTTCGCCGCCGCACTGCTCAACGAGCAAAAGGCAATGAAGTTGGGGGCTCAGAATGTGAGTCAGCACCGACAAGGCGCTTATACGGGTGAAGTCTCGTGTGAGATGCTGGTTGAGGCAGGGTGTCGTTACGTACTGGTAGGGCACTCCGAGCGCAGGCGTCTCTTTGGTGAGACCAGCTTTATCATCGCAGAGAAGTTTGCGGCAGCCAGAGCGGCAGGCTTGATCCCCATCCTCTGTTTGGGTGAGTCAGGTGCAGCGAGGCAAGCGAGAAGAGCCTTCGAGGTGATCGCTGAAGAGCTGGACATCGTCATAGAGAAAAATGGCGCGATGGCTTTCGATAATGCTATCATCGCCTACGAGCCGATTTGGGCTGTAGGTACAGGTAAATGCGCCACACCCGAGCAGGCACAAGAGGTTCATTCCTTTATACGCGGTCGCTTGGCGGAGGATACTCCGGTAATAGGTGAGAAAGTTAGAATCATCTATGGTGGGAGCGTGACACCGACCAATGCGAGAGATTTGTTTGCCCAGCCCGACGTTGACGGCGGCCTGATTGGTGGAGCAAGCCTCGATGACAAGACGTTTTTAGGAATTGTTGAAGCGGCAAAGGGTGCAAGTTAAATGTACGAAATTCTTTTAGTCGTTTATCTGCTGGTTTCACTGGCTCTGATTGGTCTGGTGATGATTCAGCAAGGTAAAGGGGCTGACATGGGCGCCTCCTTCGGCGCAGGGGCATCGAATACCGTATTCGGCTCCGGTGGTTCAGGCAGTTTCCTGACCCGAACAACAGCAGTTTTGGCTACTCTGTTCTTTCTGATTAGTTTGGTGCTTGGCTCTATGTCCAGCCACAAGGTCAAACAGGGTAGTGAATGGGAAAATCTGCAACAAACCGAACAGGTTGAGCAGACCAAAGCGCCAGTAAACAAAGATACTGACGTTCCCCAATAAGTGAGTTTTGCCGTGGTGGTGGAATTGGTAGACACGCTATCTTGAGGGGGTAGTGCTCTAGGGTGTGCGGGTTCGAGTCCCGCCCACGGCACCAATTAAGCAGTGAACTCGGGTAACCGGGTGTATTATAGTCACTCAGTCTTGTATGAAGAGAATGAACTGGCTATAATCTCGCACGATTTCGGACGCGGGGTGGAGCAGCATGGTAGCTCGTCGGGCTCATAACCCGAAGGTCGTCGGTTCAAATCCGGCCCCCGCAACCAAATTTCACGCATTTCCTACGCTCAGGAAGGCGGTCGCTGCGAGGCGACAATCAGGGTAAAGCGCCAAGCCCCGATTTGACATCGGGGCTTTTTGTTATGTGCGATTTACTCTGAATCGATATCTATCTGGGCTTTATGCCCTTTTTTTGTTTTTCGGAGGGTGACTTTGGCTACGTTGGAACAACGTTTGACCGATCTGCTCGAGGCTCCGGTCGTTGCCTTGGGTTTTGAACTTTGGGGTATTGAGTTTATCCGCGCGGGTAACCACTCCACTTTGCGTGTCTTTATCGACGGCGAGAATGGTGTGACTGTCGAAAACTGTGCTGAAGTCAGCCATCAGGTTGGCGCCATCATGGATGTCGAAGATCCCATCACAGAAGAATACTTCCTGGAAGTATCCTCCCCTGGTCTGGATCGTCCGCTGTTCAAGGTTGCCCAGTTCGAAAAATACGTTGGCCAAGAGGCGGCAGTGCAGCTGCGGATGGCAACAAATAACCGCCGCAAGTTCAAAGGCGTAATCAAAGCTGTGCAAGGCGACATGATCACCCTGACAGTAGATGGTAAGGACGACGTGTTGGCTTTCACCAATATCCAAAAAGCGAACATAGTGCCGAACTTTGGTTAACGAGGCTATCGGATATGAATAAAGAGATTTTGCTGGTCGTTGACGCTGTATCCAACGAGAAGGCGGTACCCCGCGAGAAGATTTTCCAGGCTCTGGAGACTGCGCTGGCGACTGCGACCAAGAAAAAATATGAAGGCGAGATTGAAGTTCGGGTTGAAATCGATCGCAAGACCGGTGACTACGAAACCTATCGTCGCTGGGTTGTTGTGGCCGATCAGGCTGCAATGGAGAACCCGTACGGTGAAATCACCCTCGAAGCCGCTCAGATCGAGCAGCCCGAGATCCAGCTCGGTGACTATGTAGAAGATCAGATTGATTCTGTTACCTTCGACCGTATCACCACCCAGACCGCCAAGCAGGTTATCGTGCAGAAAGTGCGCGAAGCCGAGCGTTCCCAAGTCGTTGACCAGTTCAAGGACAAGGAAGGCACCATCATCAGCGGTGTGGTCAAGAAGAGCAATCGTGACAACGTGATCCTGGATCTGGGCAGCAATGCCGAGGCCGTGATCTTCCGTGACGACATGCTGCCGCGAGAGACCTTCCGTCCGGGCGACCGTATTCGTGGTCTGCTCTACGCTGTGCGTCCAGAAGCCCGTGGTTCCCAGCTGTTCGTCAGCCGCTCCAGCCCGGACTTCCTGAAAGAGCTGTTCCGCATCGAAGTACCGGAAATCGGTGAAGAGATGATCGAAATCATGGGCGCCGCCCGTGATCCGGGCTCCCGCGCCAAGATCTCCGTCAAGACCAACGATCGTCGTATCGACCCAATCGGTGCCTGTATCGGCATGCGTGGTGCTCGTGTGCAAGCTGTCTCTGCCGAGCTGAGCGGTGAGCGTGCCGACATAGTGTTGTACGATGACAACCCCGCACAATACGTGATCAATGCCATGGCGCCGGCCGATGTGGCCTCCATCATAGTGGATGAAGACAACCACACCATGGATATTGCCGTGGAAGCCGCCAACCTGGCCCAGGCCATCGGTCGCAACGGTCAGAACGTGCGTCTGGCTTCCCAGCTGACCGGTTGGGAGCTGAACGTCATGACCGTCGAGGACATGCGCTCCAAGCACCAGGCCGAGAACGATCGCATCCTGACCCTGTTCACCAGCGCCCTGGACATCGACGACGATTTCGCCGGTCTGCTGATGGAAGAAGGCTTCTCGACTCTGGAAGAGATCGCCTTCGTACCCGTCAATGAGCTGCTGGCCATCGACGGTCTGGACGAAGACATGGTGGAAGAGCTGCGCAAGCGTGCCAAGGATGTCCTGACCACCAAGGCCCTGGCCAAAGAAGAATCCTTGGACGGCGTAGAGCCTTCCGAAGACCTGCTCAATCTGGCTGGCCTCGGTCGCGACATGGCATATGCCCTGGCCGCGCGTGGTGTCGGCACCCTGGAAGATTTGGCAGAGCAAGGTATCGACGACCTTGCCGACATTGAAGAGCTGACCGCTGAGAAAGCCGGTGAGCTGATTATGGCTGCTCGCAATATCTGTTGGTTCGGAGAAGAGCAGTCTGAATAAGATCAAACGGAGGAAAATGAATGGCAGAAGTATCAGTCAAACAACTTGCCACTGACATCGACACGCCGGTTGATCGTCTTCTCCAGCAGTTTGTCGATGCCGGTATCAGCAAGAGCAAGGCCGACGACCTCGTCAGCGAGTCTGAAAAACAGACTCTGCTGGCTCACTTGAAAAAACAGCATGGAGGTGACGAGCTCACCGCACCAGCCCGCATGACTTTGCAGCGCAAGACCAAGAGCACCATCAGTGTTCAGGGGACTGGCGGCAAGAACAAGGAAGTGCAGGTTGAAGTGCGCAAGACTCGCACCTATGTAAAACGCTCGGCGCTGGAAGATGAACAGCGCCAGGCGGAAGCCGAGGAAACAGCGCGTTTGGAAGCAGAAGAAAAAGCTCGTAGCGAGGCCGAGAACAAGGTTCGTCTCGATGCTGAAGAGAAGGCTCGCCGTGAGGCTGAGCAGGCTCGTCGTGAAGCTGAGGAAAAGGCGCGGATCGAGGCACAATCAAAGGCTCGACAGGCTCCACAGCCCGCCAAAGCAGCCAGTAGCACAGCTCAGCAAGAGGCAGAAAAGATGGCCAAGCGCGAAGCAGAAGAACTGAAGCGCCAACAGGAACAAACAGCTTTGCAAAAAGCAGAAGAACTCGCCGCCAAGAAAGCCGAAGAGGCTCGTCTCATGGCGGAACAGAACGGCCCTCGCTGGGCTGAAGAAGAAGCTGCTCGCGCCAAAGAGAGCAGTGACTATCATCTGACCACCAACAAGCATGCGCAAGCCGCAGAAGACGAGTTGGACCGGAAGGAAGAGACCAGTCGTCGCACGGCTGCTGCAGCGGTCAAGGCCCCGAAAAAGGCCGGTCGTCGTGAAGACGATCGCGACTCCCGCAACCCGCGTGCCCGCAAAGGCAAGCGCGGCAAGATGGCCATGCCCAACGCCATGAAGCACGGCTTCAACAAGCCCGCAGCTGTGGTTAACCGTGACGTTGTCATCGGCGAAACCATCACTGTAGCCGAACTGGCCAACAAGATGGCCGTCAAGGGTGTTGAAGTCATCAAGGCGATGATGAAGATGGGCGCCATGGCCACCATCAACCAGGTGATCGATCAGGAGACAGCTCAGCTGGTCGCCGAAGAGATGGGTCACAAGGTGGTGTTGCGCCGTGAGAACGAACTGGAAGAGGCGGTACTGTCCGATCGTGACGAGACCTCCGAAGCCAAGTCCCGTGCTCCTGTCGTGACCATCATGGGCCACGTCGACCACGGCAAGACCTCGCTGCTCGACTACATCCGTAAAGCCAAGGTTGCTGCTGGCGAAGCCGGTGGTATTACCCAGCACATCGGTGCTTACCACGTCGAAACCGACAGTGGCATGATCACCTTCCTGGATACTCCGGGTCACGCTGCGTTTACCTCCATGCGTGCTCGTGGTGCCAAGTCGACCGATATCGTCGTTCTGGTTGTTGCTGCCGATGACGGCGTCATGCCGCAGACCATCGAAGCCATCCAGCACGCCAAGGCGGCCGAAGTGCCTATCGTGGTTGCGGTCAACAAGATCGACAAGCCTGAAGCGGATCCGGATCGCGTCAAGACCGAGCTGGCCCGTTACAACGTCATGTCAGAAGACTGGGGTGGCGACAGCCAGTTCGTTCATGTCTCTGCCAAGTCTGGCGAAGGTATCGACGACCTGCTGGAAGCCATCCTGATCCAGTCCGAAGTACTGGAACTGAAAGCGGTAGTCGATGGCATGGCCAGCGGCGTCGTGATCGAATCCTTCCTGGACAAGGGGCGTGGTCCGGTTGCCACCGTGCTGGTACAAGAAGGTACTCTGCGCCAGGGCGACATCGTACTGTGTGGTCTGGAATACGGTCGTATTCGTGCCATGCGTGACGAACTGGGTCGCGAGATCAAGGAAGCGGGTCCGTCCCTGCCGGTGGAAATCCTGGGTCTGTCCGGGGTGCCGTCTGCCGGTGACGAAGCCACTGTTGTACGTGACGAGAAGAAAGCCCGTGAAGTGGCGCTCTATCGTCAGGGCAAGTTCCGCGACGTCAAGCTGGCTCGCCAGCAGAAGGCCAAGCTGGAAAACATGTTCGCCAACATGACCGAGGGCGAAGTGTCCGAAGTGAACGTGGTGATCAAGGCTGACGTACAGGGTTCGGTGCAAGCCATTTGCGATGCGCTGGTCCAGCTCTCTACCGACGAAGTCAAAGTCAAGATCGTGGGCTCGGGTGTTGGTGGCATCACCGAAACCGACGCCACTCTGGCTGCGGCTTCCAGCGCCATCCTGGTGGGCTTCAACGTCCGTGCCGACGCTTCTGCGCGCAAGGTCATCGAATCCGAGAGCCTGGATCTGCGTTATTACTCCGTCATCTATGATTTGATCGACGAAGTGAAGCAGGCCATGAGCGGCAAGCTGGCTCCTGAGTATCGTCAGGAAATCATCGGTCTGGCTGAAGTGCGTAGCGTCTTCAAGTCACCGAAGTTCGGCGCCGTTGCCGGCTGTATGGTTACCGAAGGTGTGGTCAAGCGTTCCAACCGTATCCGTGTTCTGCGTGACAACGTGGTTATCTATGAAGGCGAGCTGGAATCCCTGCGTCGCTTCAAGGATGACGTCAACGAAGTCCGCAACGGTTACGAGTGTGGTATCGCGGTCAAGAACTACAACGACGTACGCGAAGGCGACCAGATCGAAGTTTACGAGACCATTGAAATTCAACGGACTCTGTAAGCCGACAGTTAGACAAAATAGGGGGCTGCGGCCCCCTTTTATCGCAGGATAGAATATGGCCAGAGAATTCAGCCGGACCAACAGGGTCGGCCAGCAGATCCAGCGCGAAATCGCGCTGATCTTGCAGCGTGAGGTCAAGGACCCGCGCATCGGCATGGTAACCGTCTCGGACGTGGAAGTGTCCAAGGACCTCAACTATGCCAAGGTTTATGTCACCTTCTTGCAGCTGGATATCGATGCCGAGCGCATCGCGGAAGGGCTCAAGGGCCTGACCGAAGCGGCCGGCTACATCCGCAGCCTGCTCGGCAGCGCCATGCGCCTGCGGGTGGTGCCCGAGCTGCGCTTCTACTACGACCAGACCCTGGTCGAGGGGATGCGCATCTCCAACCTGGTGTCCAACACAGTGCGTGACGACAAGCGTCGCATGGCCGAAGCCGGCCGTGAAGAAGACGAAGCCGCACCGGATGATACAACTGAGGATAAAGCCTGAGATGTCTCGTAGACGCCGTTTCAAGGGTCGTGACGTACACGGCATCCTGCTGCTGGACAAGCCGACCGGTCTGACCTCCAACGATGTGTTGCAGAAGGTCAAGCGTATCTACAACGCCGCCAAGGCCGGTCACACCGGCGCTCTGGATCCGCTGGCGACCGGCATGCTGCCGATCTGCCTCGGCGAGGCCACCAAGTTCTCCCAGTATCTGCTGGAAGCGGACAAGCGCTATGAGGTGACCGCCAAGCTGGGCGAGCGCACCAACACCAGCGACTCCGACGGCGAGGTGGTTTCCACCCGTCCGGTGAACGTGGCTCTGGGTACCCTGATCGAGTCGCTGGACCAGTTCCGCGGCCCCATCATGCAGGTGCCGTCCATGTACTCGGCACTCAAGCACAACGGTCGCCCGCTCTACGAATATGCCCGTGAAGGCATAGAGATCGAGCGGGAAGCCCGCCCCATCACAGTGTTCGAGCTCAAGCTCATCAGCTTTGAAGGGGATGAGGTCAAGCTGGAAGTGCACTGCAGCAAAGGCACCTACATTCGCTCCCTGGTGGACGATCTGGGTGAAGTGCTGGGTTGTGGCGCACACGTTACCCAGCTGCGCCGTACCCAGGTGGCCACGTATCCCTATGAGCGGATGCTGACCCTCGAACAGCTCGAGTGCATCTTCGAACAGGCCAAGGCAGAGAGTATCCCGCCACGGGAGCAGCTCGACCCCTTGTTGCTGCCGATGGATACCGCCGTGGCCGCACTGCCCGAGGTGAACATGCTGGCGGCAGTCGCCGCCTATGTGAACCAGGGTCAAGCCGTGCAGGTAGCTGGCGCGCCGCAAAGCGGCCAGGTTCGCATGACGGTGGGCCCGGAGCGTGAGTTCATCGGTGTGGGCGAGATCGACGACGAAGGGCGGGTTGCCCCCAAGCGTCTGGTTCGCTACCACGATGAACACGACGAGGAGTGATCCTCAGGCGGTATCAGGGCGTCTTTCCCGCTGCGCCTCTTTCCCGTTGCGAAAAGTGACGGGGACGATTATGATACCGCCCTCATTTCACGGCTGAATTAGAGATTGGCTGTGAACCTTTAAACACTCTATTGGAGTAATACCATGTCTCTAAATGCTGAGATCAAAGCTTCCATCGTTGCTGACAACGCTCGTTGCGCCAACGACACTGGCTCCCCCGAAGTGCAGGTTGCCCTGCTGACTGCCCAGATCAACCATCTGCAAGGTCACTTCAAAGAGCACGCTAAAGATCACCACGGTCGTCGTGGTCTGCTGCGCATGGTTTCCCAGCGTCGCAAGCTGCTGGACTACCTGAAGCGTAAAGATGTTCAGCGTTATGCTGCTCTGATCGCCAAGCTGGGTCTGCGTCGTTAATCGACCATCAGATTTCGCGAAAAAGGGGAACCTCAGGGTTCCCCTTTTTTATTGTCCGTCAGGCTGTTGCCATCCTCACAGAATGTGTGTCACTGCTTACCTTTTGGTTCGAATCAAGTATACTTGCACGCGAATTTAAAGAGCCAAATTGTAAAAAGGAAATTCACGTGAATCCTATTGTAAAGTCATTCCAGTACGGTCAACACACCGTCACTCTGGAAACCGGTGTGATGGCCCGTCAAGCCACTGCGGCCGTTATGGTCAGCATGGACGATACCTGCGTATTTGTGACCGTCGTCGGCAAGAAAGAGGCCGATCACGGTCGCGATTTCTTCCCGCTGACCGTCAACTACCAGGAGCGTACCTATGCTGCTGGTCGTATCCCGGGTGGTTTCTTCCGTCGCGAAGGCCGTCCGAGCGAAGGCGAAACCCTCACCTCCCGCCTGATCGACCGTCCTATTCGTCCGCTGTTCCCGGAAGGCTTCCTCAATGAGGTTCAGGTGGTTGCCACCGTTATGTCCGTGAACCCGCTGGTTTCCCCGGACATCGTTGCCATGATCGGTGCCTCTGCTGCACTGGCCATCTCCGGCATCCCGTTTGGTGGCCCGATTGCGGCTGCCCGCGTGGGTTACATGAACGGTCAGTATGTGCTGAACCCGACTACCGCCGAACTGCCCCAGAGCGATCTGGATCTGGTGGTTGCCGGTACTGCCAACGCCGTGCTGATGGTGGAATCCGAAGCGGCCATCCTCTCTGAAGAGGTGATGCTGGGCGCCGTGGTATATGGCCACGAGCAGATGCAAGTCGTGATCAACGCCATCAACGAGTTCGCCGCCGATGTGGGTACCCAGCCATGGGATTGGACCCCGCCTGCGACCAACGAAGCCCTCAAGGCCAAGATTGCCGAGCTGGCTACAGCTGAACTGGGTGAAGCCTACCGCATCACCGAGAAGGCCGTGCGTTACGCCGCCATCAGCGCCATCAAGCAGCGTGTGGTTGAGCAAGTGATCGCCGCCGGCGTGGAAGACGATGCCAAGAAGATTGGCGAAGAGTTCCACAGCTTGGAAAGCCGCATCGTTCGTGGTCGCGTCGTACGTGGCGAGCCGCGCATCGATGGTCGCGATCCGGAAATGATCCGTGCCCTCTCCGTCGGTACCGGCATTCTGCCCCGCGCTCACGGCTCTGCCCTGTTCACCCGTGGTGAGACTCAGGCCATCGTCGTTGCGACCCTGGGTACCGAGCGTGACGCCCAGAACATCGACGAGCTGGCTGGCCATCGCGCCGACCGCTTCATGCTGCACTACAACTTCCCGCCGTATTGCGTCGGTGAAACCGGCATGATGGGTAGCCCCAAGCGTCGTGAAATCGGTCACGGTCGTCTGGCCAAGCGCGGCGTTGCTGCCGTGATGCCGAGCGCCGCCGAATTCCCGTACGTGGTGCGCGTGGTGTCTGAAATCACCGAATCCAACGGCTCCTCCTCCATGGCGTCCGTTTGTGGTTCCTCCCTGGCGCTGATGGATGCGGGTGTGCCGATCAAGGCCTCTGTTGCCGGTATCGCCATGGGTCTGGTGAAGGAAGAAGAAGGTTTCGTCGTGTTGTCCGACATCCTGGGTGACGAAGATCACTTGGGCGACATGGACTTCAAAGTGGCCGGTACTACTCAAGGTATCACTGCGCTGCAGATGGACATCAAGATCGAAGGCATCACCAAAGAGATCATGGAGATTGCCCTCAAGCAAGCCCGTGGTGCTCGCCTGCACATCCTGAAAGTGATGGACGAAGCCATCCAGGCGCCGCGTGCCGAGATTTCCGATTTCGCCCCGCGTATCCACACCATCAAGATCAATCCCGAGAAGATCAAGGACGTGATCGGCAAGGGTGGTTCCGTGATCCGTGCGCTGACCGAAGAGACTGGCACCAACATCGAGCTGGATGATGACGGTACAGTCCGCATCTCCGCCGTGGCCAACGAAGCGGCCATGGAAGCGATCCGTCGTATCGAAGCCATCACTGCCGAGATCGAAGTGAACCGCATCTATGAAGGCAAGGTTGTGCGTCTGGCCGATTTCGGCGCTTTCGTCAATATCCTGCCGGGTAAAGACGGTCTGGTGCACATCTCCCAGATCACCGACGCCCGCGTGCAGAACGTGGCCGACTTCCTGAAGCTCGGTGATGTTGTGAAGGTGAAGGTACTGGAAGTGGACCGTCAAGGCCGTGTGCGTCTCTCCATCAAGGAAGCGAATGCACCGACCGAAGCCGTTGCTCCTGCTGCTGACGTAGCCGCTGTCGAAGAGCCGGCTGCCGAATAAGGCTGCTGCGCTGTGAAGAGCCGACCTCAGGGTCGGCTTTTTTGTGTCCGCTATCCGCCACGCTTGTTTCCTATGAGACCCTCTGTTACAACGGAGAGCTCCCCGCGCGACGGGCAACAAGGAGCAGTATGATGTCGTGGGCCCTCCTCAGGCAGTTTCCCCCTCTGGTCTGGACCGTGATCCTGGGTACCTTCATGGTGCGCACCAGCTATTATATGGTCTGGCCGTTTCTCTCCATCTTGCTCTATCGGGAGTATGCCCTTTCGGCCACCAGTATCGGTGCCATGCTGGGGGCGACTGCGGCCATCTCGACCCTGGTCAGCTTCTATGGCGGCTGGCTGTCGGACAAGCTGGGGCGGCGCAACATCTTGTTGGCCGGTTGTCTGGTCGCGCTGCTCTGCTACGGCCTGCTGGGATTTGCCCACTCTGTATTCTGGTTAGGGGTCGGGGTGCTTGGCAGCGGCCTCTCTTCCGGCTTGATCGATGCGCCCGGCAAGGCGCTGATGGCCGACAGCCTCATCTCTGCCAAGGCCCGCGAGCTGGCACTCCACCTGCGTTACTTCTTGCTCAACCTGGGGGCGGCGATCGGGCCCCTGCTTGGGGTGACGCTGGGGATCAGTGCCCAGCAGCACACTTTTTTGCTGCTCTCCGGCAGCTATTTGCTGCTGGGGGCCGCCTTCGTCTGGGGGTTTCGCCAGCTGATTGAGGGCGAGCAGCGCAGCGGCGGCCTGGGTCTGCGCGCCGCCATCAAGGTGCTGTGGCTGGATTTGGGTTTTCTGTTGCTGGTGATGGCCAATCTGCTGATGGTGCTGGTTTACTCCCAGTTTCACTCGCCGCTGGTGCAATACCTGACGCGGGCAGAAACCCCAGAGGTGGCGAAACTGGTCGCCATCCTGGTGACCACCAATGCACTGACCGTGGTTGTGCTGCAATTCCCGCTGCTGCATCTGCTCGCCCGCTGGCCGCACAAGGTACGGCTGCAGGTCGGCATCATGTTGTTTCTGGGGGCTCAGGTGCTGTTCGCGCTGGGGGATCCCCAGCAGTGGTCACACTGGATCGGGGCCGTGCTATTGCTGAGCGTGGGGGAGACTATTCTGTTTCCGCTGCTCAATGTGCTGATCGACCAGATGTCGCCCCCTCATCTCAAGGGGAGCTATTTCGGCGCCGGTGCGCTGGCCGGGCTGGGTGGGGCCATTGGCGCCGTGCTGGGAGGCTGGATTATCGAGCAGTGGAGTGGCCAGTGGCTCTACATACTGATGGCGCTGCTCTGCGTGCTGACGTTTCTGTTGTACGAATGGGGGGCCCGGATCCCGCGCCCCGAGGCGGCGAAACCCTGTGCCCATCAAGGCTAGTGGGTCTCTTTCGGATTCACCTCTTTCAGCGCCTTCTTGGCGGCATACATGCGCTCGTCGGCCAGCCGGATCAGGCTGTTGCCCTCGTCGAACTGCAATGGCCCTGTCTGCACCAGGCCGATGCTGAGGGTGACATCACCTATCTGCTCTGCCAGTGCGTGGGTCAACCGTTGCAGATAGACGTCTCTGGCCTGATCCTCGCTGCAGTTGGGCAGGATCAGACAGAACTCGTCTCCGCCGTAACGAAAGCAGCAGTCCTCTGCCCGTGACACCTTGCGGATGGATGCGCCCACTATGCGCAGTATCTCGTCTCCCCGCTGGTGCCCCTGGGTGTCGTTGATCTGTTTGAAGTCGTCGATGTCGAGGTAGGCAATGACCACTGGCTCGGCCCGGCGCTGGCAGGTGCGCAGGGTGCGGGTCAGGTTCTCCTGCAGGTGGCGCACGCTGAGCAGGCCGGTGAGGGCATCGGTGCGGCTCATCTCCTCCAGTTGCTGGGTACGTTCCCGGACCTTCTCCTCCAGCGCTTTGGCATAGATCTCCGACTTCTCCTTGGATGACTCTATCTCCGAGACCAGGCTGCGGATGTAAGTTTCGAATACCAGGGTAATGTCGAACAGAAACAGTTTGTCGAGGGCGGTCAGCATGGCGATGCGCTCGGGCTCATGGGCTATCTGGGTGAAGATATCCTCGATGAGCAGCCCCTTGAGGGTGTTGATGGCCGCCAGATAGAGCTTGGGTTCCACCCCGATCCGCTTGTGTACCAGCCCGATCCGCAGCCGGTTGTTGACGTACTCCAGGTCATACAGGCCGCTGAACAGATCGAGTATGTAACGGCGCTGAGCCGCTCTGAGTCTTGTCAGCGTATCGGCATCGCCGATCAGCAGGGCAATCTCGGTGATCCCGGTCTGCAGTATATAAAACTTGTCGACCAACATATCAATATGAGGTTCTATCTTGGCGCGATAGCTGGCGAGCCGGGTGAAGTCGTCCTCGTCCAGCAGCAGTAGCTCCTTGCGATGGGCGATCTCAAACTCGGTGATCCGCATCTGTTCCAGCAGGGTCTGTTCGGTTGGATTCATGGTAGTTCCCTGAACGAATATGAGGGGGCGCACATTGTTATCTAATTGACAGTGTAGACAGTAAAAACAGGGTAATGGTTTTCAAATGGCGCAGGCTCCCTGCCGATCAAGACTTGTGCCTGTGAGGCTGTTAGCTGGCTAGAAGGTCAGCACCTTGTCGGCCGCCAGTGTCCATTGGGCCAGCAGGGGCAGGGTTCCGATCTCGATCCCCTCAATGAGGGGCAGCGCCGTGATGCCGCGGGCATCGGTGCAGGTCTTGCAAAGACGGATGGCTGTGCCCTGTGCCAGCAGTATCTCCAGCATCTGGCGCAGGTTGTAACCCTCGGCCGGGGCTTGCCCCGCCAGGGCGGCACTGACAGCGTCGGACATCAGGAACAGCTGCAGGCTGGCGCCACCCTGCTCGCCCAGGGCAATGGCCAGACGCAGGGTATTGAACAGGGACTCGCTGCCATAGGGGGCGCCGTTGGCAATAATGACAATTTGTTGATTCATAAGAGACTCCATCACGAAAACCCCATTGTAGACCTGGCCGGCCTGCATAGGCGTGATGTTGCACAAACTCTGTCGTACCGGTTTGCGCATGACTTGACCCGGTTGGCCGAGTACGGTCTGATAGGCGACCATCAAACATGACAGAGGAATGAGGTCGTTATGTGGAAGGTTTTCGGAATAAGTATGCTGCTGTTGGCCGGTCAGGCTTATGGCAGCCAGCAGGTCGGCTGCAAGGCTAGGCAACAGGCAGTGGCGGACCAGCTGGTCTTCGCCAAGGCGCACAATAATGCGGATCAGATAGCTGGGCTGGAGCAGGCGCTGCGCAACATAGAGGCCCACTGTACCGATGACGGTCTGTTCAAGGAGCAGCAGCAACGGGTAGCCAAGCTGAAAGAGCAGGTGAACGAGCGGCTGCTTGAGCTGCAAAATGCGCGTGTGTCGGGCAAGCCGGACAAGATCGCCAAGAAGCAGGCCAAGCTGGAAGAGGCCCAGGCCAAGTTGCTGGCCGCCCAGAGCGAGCTGGATGCCCTGAGCAAGCTGATCAAACCCTGAACGACGAATTGCACAATGAAAAAGCCGGGCATGCCCGGCTTTTTCATTTTTCAGCAGGCACTCATGTCAGAGCCCCCGTCGACCCACCATGTTGGCTGGCACTACCCAGGTATCGAACTCCTGCGCCGTGAGGTGGCCGGAGGCGATGGCGGCCTCCCGCAGGCTGAGCCCCTCACTGTGGGCCCGCTTGGCTATCTCGGCCGCCTTGTCGTAACCGATGTGAGGGTTGAGTGCTGTGACCAGCATCAGGGAGCCGGCCAGCAGCTCGTCTATGCGGGCCCGGTTCGGTGTGATGCCGGTGGCGCAGTGATCGTGGAAGCTCTGCATGCCGTCGGCCAGCAGACGCACGCTCTGTAAAAAGTTATGGGCAATCAGTGGGCGGAAGACGTTCAGCTCGAAGTTGCCGCTGGCGCCGCCTATGTTGATCGCCACGTCGTTGCCCATCACCTGGGCACACAGCATGGTGAGCGCCTCGCACTGGGTCGGGTTGACCTTGCCGGGCATGATGGAGGATCCGGGTTCATTTTCCGGAATGAGCAGCTCACCGAGCCCGCTGCGGGGGCCGCTGGCCAGCCAACGCACATCGTTGGCGATCTTCATGAGCGACGCGGCCAGCGTCTTGAGGGCGCCGTGGGCATGAACCAGGGCATCGCTGCTCGCCAGCGCCTCGAATTTGTTGGGGGCGCTCACCAGCGGCAGGCCCGTCTGCTCCGCCAGGGTGGCCGCCACGGCATCGGCAAAACCGGGTGGCGTGTTCAGACCGGTACCGACGGCCGTGCCCCCCAGCGCCAGCTCGCACAGATGGGGCAGGGCGGCTCGAATGTGGCGCTCCCCCTGTTCCAGCTGGGCAACCCAACCGGAGAACTCCTGCCCCAGGGTGAGCGGAGTGGCATCCTGCAAGTGGGTGCGGCCAATCTTGACGATGTCGTCGAAGGTGTGGGCCTTGCGGGCCAGCGTCGCGCTCAGGGTGATCAGGGCGGGCAGCAACTGCAGCGTGATGGTACTGACAGCGGCCAGGTTCATGGCGCTCGGGAAGACATCATTGCTCGACTGGCTGAGGTTGACCTGATCGTTGGGATGGACGAGACAGCCCTGCCCCCGCGGACCGCCGAGCAGCTCGCTGGCCCGGTTGGCCAGTACCTCGTTGACATTCATGTTGGTCTGGGTGCCCGAGCCTGTCTGCCAGACGCGCAGTGGAAACTCTTCCTCATGCAGGCCGCACAGGACTTCATCGGCGGCGCTCATGATGGCCTGGGCCGTGCGGGCGGGCAGCAACCCCTTGGCGTGATTGACCCGGGCGCAAGCAGACTTGATGCGGGCCAGGGCACAGATGAGCTCGGCGGGTTGGCGCTCTCCCGAGATGTCGAAGTGGAGCAGGGAGCGTTGGGTCTGGGCGCCCCACAGCCGTTCGGCCGGCACTTCTATGTCCCCGAAGCTGTCGTGTTCGATCCGTGTCGTCATGGCATACTCCCGTCTAACAAAACAAGGGGCGAGGGAAGATCCCTTGCCCCTTACAGCATGGCAAACCGCAGGTTCGGCGGCTCAGATCAGCACCTCATCTCTATGCTCCCTTTTTCATGGGCAGTCAGCCGTGAGGGCTAAAGGGGGTCAACTTCGCCAGCGGGGTGGCATTCATGAATTCCTGCACCTCCTCGCCGTGTTTGAAGATCTTGTAGCTCTCGCCGCGGGCGCTCCAGTATTCGAGGGTGTCGCCGCTGCTCTCACCGCTTATCTGCAGCAGGCTGGCTTCGCGCAGGGCCACCACGTATTCGCTCGGATTGATGGCGCAGAACTCCGCCAGACGTTCGTCGCGGGTTTCGCCCATGTGACCGCTGATGCTGGCATCCAGATAATGAGGGTTGATCTGCAACGGGAACAGGCCGAGCGCAGGCAGCACGGCGGCGTTGCACACCGGCATGTCGTTGGTGGTGCGAATGCTGGGGGTTGCCACATTGCAACCTGCGCTCCAGCCCACATAGGGCACGCCTCGCTCGCGCACCGCGCGCTGGATTGGCACGACCAGACCATATTCGTGCAGCAGCTGGTTCAGGCGCCAGGTATTGCCACCGCTGATGAAGATGGCATCAGCCTGATTGATGGCATCCACAGGGTCATCAAACTGATGAATACTGATGGCTTCCACCCCCAGACTCTCGGTGAGATCGCGGGCGCGGGCATCCCAGTCGCTGCGGATCACGGCGTAGGGGATCAGCAGTATGCGTTTGACCTGTTTGCGGGCGAGCAGGGTTTGCACCCTATCCCGGGCCCAACCGAGCAGACCCGGAAATTCGGTGGCTTTACCGTTGCTGAGAAGAAGCAGTTCCATGAAGCGTGTCCTCGATGAGTGAAAGCGGAGGCATCATCGCCAGAGCCTGGCGACAAGAGTCCCCATTCTAGCCTCATTGGTGCCCGTGTTCTGTGATCCCGTCGCCCCACCTTGGCAATGGCACTCATTGCTGTGCCCCTTGGCGCTTGCCGTGACCAAGGGCGGTTCACTTTGTTTGAAAACAATCAGGGGGCCCGCGGGCCCCCTGATTGTTGAAAACACCATCAAGTTAGTCGAGCTTGAAGTCGACCCACACCAGCCGGTGATCCGAGCTGACTCCCTTGGCGATGCCGAGCTTGGCGTCGTACACCAGGTGATAGCCCGGCTCGAAGCTGGCGGGCCAGAACACGCCCGAGGCGACCGCGTTCAGGTTGGCGGAGGGTAGCAGGTGATCGAGCTGCAGGCCGCTGCTGCTGGTGATGCGCTCCGGGGTGGGGCGCTTGTTGTTGCGCTTGCACTGATCCGGCTGGCTGGCGAGGCATTCGGGGCCGCCCTGGCTGACCGGAATGATGGCGCCGTTGGTGACCGCCTGGTTGACCAGCACATGGTTGTGCAGATCCTGAATGGCGGTGAGATCCCCGTCGCCAATCTGGGGATCGGCGTTGAGATCCCCGGCGATGACGAACTTGGCGCCCTCGGCCAGGCCGCCGGCCTTGCCCGCGTCATCCACTATGTAGCTGGCGGTCTCCACGTAGTCCTGCCAGAAGGCGACTTCGGCGCGGTTGTGCTTGACGTTGTGGCGCGCCGCGTTGCCGAAGATGGGCGGGGTCGGGTGGGAGATGAGGAAGTGGATCACCTCCTCCTTGTCGCCGCGCTTGATGCGCACCGGCACGTCGGCGTGGTTCTTGGAGGAGAGCGGGAATGCCTGCCAGGCGGCGTCGTCATACCAGGCATCGCCGCACTGGCGGCCCGCCGGGATCGGGGCCTTGGGGTTGCTGCAGTCGTCGATGACAGGGTTCGATTCGCCGGGCATGTCCTTCCACTTGAAGTGCTGGAAGGTGCGGATCTGCTTGGTATCGATGGGGTACTGGGACATGACGGCGAAGGCGTACTGGCCGTGGTAGTTGCCAAAGCCCCAGGCGTCGTCCGGCCCTGTGTTGACCTTGCCATCCAGGTTGAGGTCATGGCCGCTCATCAGGCCTGTGTTGGTGGCGAAGTTTTGCAGCACAGGGTAGCTGATGGCCTGCACCTCGCTGTGCTGGGCGTGGGCCAGGTAGTTGTCGTTGAACGCCTTCAGGTCGGCGGTATTTTCGCCTTTGCCGTCGTTGTCGAATTCGTTGAGCAGGAACACATCCGGCCGAGTGCGCTGCACTATCTCGGCGATATTGCGGATCTGCTGCACGTCCAGGGCTTTGGTCTTCTCTGCGCCGCTCAGGCCGCCGTCGGCGAGGCGAGCCAGCAGGGTGTCCTGCTCGGCGCGTGTCAGGGCCAGTTCCCCGCTCAGCATGCCGGGAGCGGTGCGATCAAAGGAGAGGTTGAAGGTAGCGAAGCGAACCATGGTATCTGGAGTCTCGGAGTCATTGTTGCTGTGACAGCCTGCCATCAATCCGAGGGAAATGGCAGCGGCGAGTAGGGACTTGCTGATTTTTTTCATTGTAATATTCCGTAGCATCAATAAGTTATACCTCATGGCACCAGAGCAGAGGCGCGCCCATTATAGGGAGCGCAACGTGGGGATGGGCACCGGATGGGTCAAAGTGTGAGTCCATTCACAGAGCAAATTCAGCGGGAGGCGAGATGAGTCGGCGGCAAACGGCCCTGGTGGTCGAGGGGGGCGCCATGCGCGGCATTTTTGCCGCGGGTGTGCTGGATGCCTTTTTGGCACAGGGCCGGACGGCGTTCGATCACTGTATCGGGGTCTCGGCGGGAGCGGTCAATCTGGCGGCTTTTCTGGCCGGTCAGCGCGGACGCAACCACAGCGTCATCACGGACTACTCCTGCCGCCCCGAGTTCATCAGTCTGGCCAGATTCGTGCGTGGCGGTCACTGGCTCGATCTCGACTGGCTGTGGGAGATCACCATCCGCGAGTGCCGACTCGATCTGGCCCGCTTTGCCGTCAATCCGGTGCCGCTGACAGTGGTGACCACCCGGGTCTCGGACGGTCAGGCCGCCTACCTCAAGGGTAATGCGGCCGAGCTGGAGCAGCAGATCAAAGCCTCCTGTTCTGTGCCCCTGGTCTATCGCGACTTCGTACGCATCGGCGGGGAAGCCATGACGGATGGCGGGGTGGCCGACTCCATTCCGGTGCGTCATGCCTACGAGCAGGGGGCGCGAGATATTACCGTGGTACTCTCCCGCCCCCTCGGCTATCGCAAGCGGGCGCCGCGTCTGCCTGCGCTGCACCGTTATCTGCTGCGCCAGACCCCGGCCCTGGCTCGCGCCAGCCTGGCGCGCCATCGCAGCTACAACGACGCCATCGACTTCATCCGTCAGCCACCGGCGGATTGCCGCATCCGGCTCATCTACCCGCCGGCGGGCTTTCGGGTCGGTCGCATGACCACAGACAAGGGGCGGCTGGAGCAGGGTTACCAAATGGGCTGGCAGGCGGCCCTGGATTATCTGGCGGCCGACCGGGCCCAGTTTTGAATCGTATGGCGGCTCCGCCCGGGGCCGCCATCATGAAAAACCATGGCGATGCCGCTGTGGGTCAGGGATGAATCATCCCGCCCGCCACTTCCTGTCTTGATTACCAGAGCCAGCGTTTGCTCGTCCGCTTAATATGCAGCTGGATAATAGTTTGCGATATTTAAAGCAAAATGGTCAGCATTGCCGGCATGAAAAAACATCACTATTAAGTTGAGCTAAATAATCCACGAGTCAAATTGTGACGGAATAATAAAACCGGTGGGGAACTTTCCTGACTGGTGCTTTTTAATACGCCAAGGTATTCATTAAATATGTTTTTATTCAGATGCATAGAGTGAGTTTGCTTATGCGAAATAGATTGTTAGCGCTGGGTTGAATCTCTTTACATTAATGGCGAATTGATAGCCTGACTTAATCTCGGCTACTGTCCCCTCTCGATTCGTTTGGGTAGCAAACGGATACATTCATAATAACGACAGAGACTGGACGCATTGATAAAGAGTCATCTTTATTGATTTTATCCTGCCTAAAGGAGCCGGAATAATGAGTGGTTTATCTTCCCATCAAATTGCCCGTGAGATATTTGCCGAGCTGTTGCCCTATCGTCGCCGCTTCCCCGATCCCATCCTGGACCGGCACAGCGAAGAGCAGGAGGTGGCGGCCATCCAGATCCCCCGGTTGCAAGCCTTCATCGAGCGGGGCGAGACCATTACCTGCGTCTTGCCCGCTTTTCCCACCAAGTCGCCGAACCCGAACAAGGTACTCGGCACTCTGCCGGACATGGCGGAGCGCCTCTCCCTCAGCTTTCTCAATCACCTCTGCCAGCGCATCCAGCTGCACTACCGGCCCGGCATGCGGATCCTGATCTGCTCGGATGGCCATGTCTTTGGCGATCTGATCCGGGTATCGGACCCGGCCATTGATGCCTATCAGGCCCACATAGAGCAGCTGATCCTGGAGCTGGGGGCGACCCACCTCGGGGTCTTTCATCTGGGGATGGTGGCGGGCATGGCCGAGTTTTGCGCCAACCGCGACTTCGACACCCTGCGTGAACAGCTGGTCGAGCGTTATGCCGAGCCGCTGGCGCAGATCAGTGAAGAGGTAAAGACCACGGAGGAGGGGGTTCGTCTCTATCGCGCCATGACTCGCTTCCTGTATGAAGACAGCCAGCTGCCGGACACGCCACTCTCCAACACGGCACTGCAGCGGGATGCCAAGTCGCGCACCCACGGCGTGATCCAGCGCAGCCGCGCCTGGGGCAAGCTGCTGGCGGAGCGCTTCCCCGAGGCCATCCGTCTCTCCATTCACCCCCAGGCCAGCCACAGCCTGAAGATGGGCATTCACATGCTGCCGACCCGGGATGACTGGCTCACCCCCTGGCACGGGGTGGCGGCCAATCTGGATGGCCAGTTCGTGCTGATGAAACGGCGCGACGTGCTGGCCCTGGAGCACGAACTGGTCCATATCCACGGCCGTCCGAGCCACTACCTGATCCGCAGCAAGCAGGCCGCCGCCTGAGGAGTTCATCATGACTGCATCCATCATCCCCCTCGGCGGCGAGCTCTGCCGCATCCGTCCCCTGGCTCCCTTTGGCCTGCTGATCGAACCGGCCAGGAGCGAGCAGCCGGTACAGGCTCTGCCGGTCGGATCGCTGCGCGAACTGGCCCGTCGCCACGGCGTGCTGATCCTGCGTGGGTTTGCTTCGGGCTTTGTCGACCCCGAGCGGCTGACCCATTACGCCGAGCGCTGGGGCGAGATCATGATGTGGCCCTTCGGTGCCGTGCTGGATGTGAAGGAGCACGAGAACGCCACCGACCACATTTTCGACTCCAGTTATGTGCCGCTGCACTGGGATGGCATGTACAAGCCAACCGTGCCGGAGTTCCAGCTCTTTCACTGCGTGCATGCACCTGCCGCCGATGAGGGCGGGCGTACCACCTTCATCAATACCCGCCAGCTGCTGGTGGATCTCGATGGCGAGCGGCTGGCCCGCTGGGAGCGAGTGCGGATCACCTATCGCATCAAGCAGGTGGTTCACTACGGTGGCGAGGTGAGCTCGCCCCTGCTGGTGCCTCATCCGGTGAGCGGTGAAACCGTCATGCGCTACAACGAGCCGCCGCGCGAGGGGGATCGCTTCCTCAACCGGCATGCGCTGCAGATCGAGGGGATCCCGCCCGAGGATCAGGGCGCCTTCCTGCAGGATTTGCACGAGCGACTCTATGACCCCCGTTACTTCTATGCCCATCAGTGGCAGCCCGGGGATGTGGTGATCGCCGACAACCTCGGCCTGCTGCACGGGCGGGAAGGCTTCACCGCCTGCTCGGCACGCCATATCCAGCGGGTCCATATCCAGGCCAGCCCGCTCTGCCTCAACCCGGCGCTGGCGCCGCAAGGGGCGGCGTGATGGTGACCATTTTGCTGGTGGCCACCGCCACCCCGGGCCACGTCAATCCCATGCTGGCGGCGGCCCGCCTGCTGGTAGAGGAGGGGCATAGGGTACTGATGCTGTGCGGCGCCCTGTTCGAAAAAGGGATCCGCCAGAGCTGCGCCGAATTTGTGTCTTTCTCCCCCGAAGTGGATTTTGACTACCGGGCGCTGGAGCAGCACTTCCCCGAGCGGGCCGAGTTGAGCGGCACTGCCCAGATGGCGCTGGCGCTCAGGCGTTTCTTCGCCGCGCCCATCCCGGTGCACGACCGCCGGTTGCGGGCGCTGATCGCTGAAGAGGGGGTGGATCTGCTGCTGGTGGAGAACGGCTTCTACGGTGTGCTGCCCTTGCTGCAGCAACCCCATGGCAGGCCAGTGCCGATCCTGATGCTGGGGGTTAACCCGGTCTCCTTCTCGAGCCCGGATGCCATCTTCTATGGCCCGCGCATCCCCCCCGAGCTGCGCCTCTCCCTTGGCGAGCTGCCATGGCTGGATGAACAGACCCGGCAACTGCAGGCCGAGGTGCAGCAGAGCTTCGATGCTGCCCTGGCCGAGGCGGGGGCGCCGCCGCTGGCGGCCCCCTTCACCGATGTGATGGTGACGGCGCCGGATGCGTTCCTGCAGCTCTCCTGCGCCGGCTTTGAATATGAGCGACCCGAGCTTGAGGGGCTGATCCGTCATATCGGTCCCCTGTTGCCACCCATGATTGCGTTGACGCCGCCGCCCTGGTGGGAACGGCTGGATGGGCGGCCGCTGGTCATTGTCAGCCAGGGCACCCTGGCCAACGTGGATCTGGGGCAACTGCTGATCCCGGCCATGCAGGGGCTGGCGGGTGACGAGGTGCAGTTGCTGCTGACCACGGGCGGGCGGGATCCGGCGCTGCTGGGGCCATCCATCCCCGCCAATGCCATCGTCACCGACCATGTGCCGTTCGAGCTGGCGCTGCCCCGTGCCGCCGTGCTGGTGACCAACGGCGGCTATGGTTCTGTGCAGGCCGCACTGGCCCACGGTGTGCCATTGGTGGTGGCTGGCACAGGGGAGGACAAGGCCGAGGTGGCTACCCGGGTGGCATGGAGTGGCGTTGGCATCAATCTGCACAGCAACGAGCCGACGGCAGAGGCCGTGGCTGCGGCAGTGCGCAAGGTGATGCACGAGCCCCGCTATCGGGCACGGGCGCGCCTGCTGGCCGACGAGATGGGGAGGCTGGATGCCAGGGCCGCCATCAGGGAGGCTGTGACCCGCCTGCTGGCCAGAGCCTGCTGAGGAGAGGGAGACCCATGGGTCTCCCTTTTGTTCATGCTCTACTCATTTGCTGATTGTTAGCTTGGCAAGGGTAAAAATGACAAGTCAGGGGCTGTGAATAGACTGTTCATGCAAAAAGAGCCATCCTGACGTTGAAATTTTGTCCGACTCAGGGAAGAATGCGCGCTCGGTGATTGGCCTCGGGCGCAAGGTGACTCGTCACAGGTCAGACCGAGGATGACACGGCCCCCGGCCAACTTGGTACAGGAAACCACACAGGAATTTTATGAATCCTTTTCGCACTGCCGCTTCGGCCCTTTTATTTACGCTGACGCTGGTCAGCTATCAGGCTGCTGCCGTTGAATACCAGCTGCCCGCTGCCAATAGCCGCCTGATCGGTGAGAACCTGGAGTATGTGGTACCCGCGGACAATCGCCCGCTGGAGCAGATCGCCTCCGACTTCCAGTTGGGTCTGACCAACATCATGGAGGCCAACCCCGGGGTCGATCCCTATCTGCCGACACCGGGCAGCAAGCTGATCATTCCTCATCAGCTGATCCTGCCAAATCCGCCCCGTGAAGGGATCGTCATCAACGTGGCCGAGATGCGCCTCTATTACTACCCGAAAGGCAAGAATGTCGTCGAAGTGCTGCCCATCGGTATCGGCCAGCTGGGGGTGAATACCCCGGAAAACTGGATCACCAAGGTTGAACGCAAGCGTGCCAACCCGACCTGGACTCCGACCGAGAACATCCGTCGCCGTTATGCGGCCCAGGGCAAGACACTGCCTGCGGTCTGGCCCGCGGGTCCGGACAACCCCATGGGTCTGCATGCCCTCTATATCGGCAACCTGTATGCCATCCACGGTACCAACGCCACCTTCGGCATCGGTCTGCGAGTGAGCAGCGGCTGCGTGCGCCTGCGCGCCGACGACATCAAGTACCTGTTCGACAACGTGCCGGTCGGCACCCGCGTCCAGTTCGTCAACCAGCCGGTCAAGTCCACGGTCGAGCCCGATGGTGGTCGCTACATGGAAGTCCATGAGCCACTGTCACGCAACGAGGAAGAGTTCAACTCCTCGGCGTCCGTGCCGCTTCCCATGACTCCTGCCATTACTCGCTTCATCGCTCATGCCGACAGCGACTCCAATGTGGTCAAACAGGTGCTGGAACAGCGCACCGGTATGCCGACGCGTCTCAACCCCTGAGCCTGATGGCTTGAATGTGAGACTCGGTAATGACAACGGCGACCCTATGGTCGCCGTTGTTGTTTCTGTCCTCGGCAGTGGGGGATTATTTGTGGCTGATGGTGACGATCGCCATTGTGCGGCCTTCATCGACCCACTGGTAGGAAACCTGACTGTGGGAGAGGCTCATTGACGCCTCTCTTGCCAGCTGTTGCAGATCAACTGTCTCGGTTGTTTGTGAGGGGCCGGAGAGGCAGGTGACCTGCATCTGCTTCTCTTGCTGGTTGACGCGGCAGGCATCTTCCACGATGGCGCCGCTGAAGGTGATGCGTCCTGTGCTGCTTGCCGAAGCGGCCTGTGCCATCGATATGCCCAGTGTGGCGAGGGTGATCGCCATTGCGATTGTCTTCATGCAGACCTCCATATTGTCTTGCACTTTGGTAGGAAACCGCGTTTTCATTGCCTTGCATTGTCAGTATCGACGGTGCCAGGCGGGGCATGAGCATTATTTGACCATTAGTCAGCAAGCTCCAAGCCACAGGTCAGAATAAAAAAGAGGGCAACCCTTGGGGTTGCCCTCTTGCTGTTCAGAACGGGACAAAGTGCCATTTTCTCTTTAAATGCGGGGGTTACTTGCCCGCAATGTTCAAACCACCAAAACGGATCAGCGGCGCGTAGAAGCCCTTGCCATCGTTGTGCTTCAGACGGTCACCGACCGCTTCCAGCTCGCCGAGCAGGCGGTAGAAGTTGCCTGCGACCGTGATGCCGCGCACCGGCTGGACTCGCACACCATTTCGGCACAGGAACCCTGACGCGCCGAAGGAGAAGTCACCGCTCACCGCATCAGCCCCTGAGTGCAGGCCATCGAGTTTGACCAGCTCCAGATACTCGCCGGTTTTGACCTCTGCCTCGCTGTGGGGACCTGTGCCAAACACCAGATGGCGAGTGGTCACATCCAGCGCGCTGCGGGCGCTGCGGGCGGCCGAGCCGTTGCTCGCCACACCAAAGTGGTGGGCGGTGGCGCTGTTGTGGAGCAGGGTTTTCAGCTCTCCCTCGCCAATCAGCAACAGATCCGAGGTGGCTGTCCCCTCGCCATCGAACGCCTTGATGTTCATGCCGCCCGGCATATAGGCCCGGCTCTCCAGGGTGAGCCAGCGGGAAGCCACAGACTGGCCCACCTTGTCTCGCCAGGGGTTGATCCCCTGTTGGGCCCACTTGCCCGAGAGCGCTGCCTGGAAGCAGCCAAACAGGCTGGCGAAGCAGTTGGTGCTGAAAATGGCACTGTAGCGACCGCTCGGTACCGCTTCCCCCGGCAACAGGTCATGGGCCACGGCGTAGATCTGTTCGATAAGGGTCTGGTTATCCAGCTCGTCGAAGCGGCGGCCATACTGCCCTTGCGAGTGCATCGACTGGCGGCCATCCCGCTCCACCAGCGCCGAGGTATAGCAGCCGACGCTGAATTCACTGTGCTGGCAGAGGCTGCCCAGGCTGTTGGCGAGCCAAAGGCTGCTCTCTCCCTCGAAGAAACTGTTGTAGGGGGCGCCGGTCACATCAGGTTGTGCCAGCATATCCGCCTCGAGGCGCAGAGCTAGGGCGATCTTCTCCTCCACCGCTGTGGTATCGGGCTGGTTTATCTCAGCGCAGTCGGTGCTGATCCGGCTGCCGGCAACCGAGATGCACTGATCCGGGTCCACCTTGGCAAAGCGGCTGGCATCCAGTGCATCCTGCAGCATGGCATCGAGGGCCGCCTCATCGAGGGATTCCGAGTAGGCAATGCCGACCCGTCCATCCTTGATCAGACGAATGCCGAGCTGCTGACTGCTGGTGACCTTGTATTCCCCGAGCTCCCCCTTGTCGGCCTTGAGGGAGAAGGCTTTGTCCTGATTGGCGATGATATCCGCCTCGGCGCCCAGATCGGCGACCTTCTCCAGCAGGCGGGTGAGCAGGTTGTTCATATCGAGTGTGCTCATCAGGCGTTCCCTCCTACCAGGATCTTGTCAACTTTCAAGGCGGGTTGGCCGACAGACGTGGGTACCGAGCCCGAGACGGAGCCGCACATGCCGGCGGCCAGCGCCAGATTGCTCCCGACCATGGAGATCTCTTTGAGCACTTGCGGGCCCGTGCCGATCAGGGTCGCCGATTTGAGCGGGCGGGTGATCTTGCCGTGCTCGATGAGATAGGCCTCCTGCACGTTGAAGTTGAACTCGCCGGTACCCGGTTGCACCGAGCCGCCCCCCATCTTCTTGGCATAGATGCCGTGCTCGACCGTGGCCAGCATATCGTCGAGGCTGTGGTTGCCCGGTTCGATATAGGTGTTGCGCATGCGCGAGGTGGGAGCGTATTTGTAGGATTCGCGCCTTCCCGAGCCGGTGCGGGCGTAACCTGTCTTGAGGGCGCCCATTCTGTCCACCAGAAAACCGGTCAGCACGCCGTCTTTGATGAGCTGGGTGTGCTGGGTCGCCATCCCTTCGTCATCGACGTTGATGGAGCCCCAGGCGTTGCTCTGCAAGCCTTCATCCACGGCGCTGACTGCCGGATTGGCGATCAGCTGGCCCATTTTGTCGTGGAATACCGAGGCCTTCTTGGCGACCGAGGTGGTCTCCAGCAGGTGGCCGCAGGCCTCGTGAAAGATGACGCCGCCAAAGCCGCTCTCCATGATGACCGGCAGGGTGCCGCTCGGGCAGGGGGCTGCACCGAGTTTCACCAGCGCTTGGCGAGTGGCAGTGAGGGCCAGCTCGCGCGGATCGATACGATCTGCGTGTTCCCAGCCCATCAGGGCGCCGGGCGCCTCATAGCCCACGCTCTGCTCGCTCCCCTCAACTGCGATGGTCTGGGCCATGATGCGGTTGTAGTGGCGGCGATCGCTCACCTGCAACCCTTCGCTGTTGAAGATCTCCACCTCCTGCTCCCAGCCCAGCACATTGCCGGAGAACTGGCTCACCTTGCTGCTCTCGGCGCGGGCCACCGCATCCATGGCGTGCAGATAGGCAATCTTCTGCTCCAGCTGCTTGTCGGCCGACAGCGGCAACGCCACCGGGTTGCGATCGGTCAATCGGGTGAAATCGAAGGCGGTGGCGGTCACCACTGGGTCGCGTCTGTCTTTGGCCGCCAGCAGAGTGACGATGCGCAGCAGCTCGTCGCGGCTGGCCAGATTGGTGTAGCCGTAGAGCACCTTGTGGCCGTAGCACAGGCGCACGCCTATGCCGAAATCGAGGCCGCCACTGATGTTCTCTATCTGGCTGGAGAGCAGGCTGAGCTGGCTGCGGCGCTTGCGCTCCACAAACAGCTCGGCGAAGTCAGCACCCAGCGCCAGCGCGTGATCGAGTACGTCGCGGGCAATGGCGGGGGCCAACAGGGAGAATGGGGTCATAGAATATCCTTTTCTGGTCTGTTCCTGTTTGCTTCCGACACCCGTTCTGATTGTGTTATGGGGTGTCGATTGCATTGTTGCAGACCAGCACAAAAAAGTCGCTATAGCGTCAAGCGATGATACCGATTGAGAAAATCGGTGCGATAACTGCGCCCGGACGGCCAATGCATCGGGACACTGGCCGCCGGTCAGGGGCTCACAACAGTTCGTGGATCTCGCCGAGGATCTGGTCGACCCACTGCTCGATGCGGGATTCGGTCTGGTCATACTGGTTGGCGTCATCGAGGGCCAGCCCGACGAAATGCCGGCCATCGTCGATCAGCGCCTTGGAGGCGTCGAACTCGTACCCTTCGTTTGGCCAGTAACCCACCAGTTTGACCCCCTTGGGCACCAGCTGATCGTGCAGGAGGCCCAGGGCATCCTGATACCATTCGCCATAGCCCAGCTGATCGCCCATGCCAAACAGGGCTATGATGCGCCCCTCCAGATTGACATCGGCTATGTCTTCCCAACGGGATTCCCAATCTTCCTGCAGTTCGCCGAAATCCCAGGTGGAGATGCCCAGGATCAGGATGTCGTACTCCTGCATGCGGACAAGGGGCACATCCTTGATGTTATGGATATCGACCAGCTCGGGGCCAATGAGGGCGCGGATCTTCTCGGCGGCCATCTCGGTGTAACAGGTGGTGGAACCGTAAAACAAACCTATCTTCATCGCACTGTCCTTACCGTAAAACAGATCGCTCTTTATCCTGGCGGCGCGTGGGGCGTACGCGCCCGGAGGCAACAGGGAGGGGCGCCAGTTTAGCAGATAGACTGACGCCCTTCACGGGGCAAGCGTGGCGCAGGCCCTCAGATCCCGCTGTCGTCCGGCGCCGGGCGCGCTACAATGAGCCACCGTTTGCCCAAGACCCAGTACCATGACCAAGCCAGCCCCCGCCGTGCACAATCATCCCCTGATCGAACCCTTTCTCGACGCCCTCTGGCTGGAGCGGGGACTCTCTGACAACACTGTCAGCTCCTATCGCAGCGATCTGGAGAAATTTGCTTTCTGGCTCGACGGGCAGGGGCGCTCTTTGTTGCTGGCGGGGATGGATGACATCCAGCACTATCTCGCCTGGCGGGTGGACCACCAGTTTGCCGCCAGCAGCACGGCTCGCTTTCTGTCTGCCCTGCGCCGCTTTTACCAGTATCTGAACCGCGAAAAGCTGCGCAGCGATGATCCGACCGTGTTGCTGGAGGGGCCCAAACTGCCCAAGAAGCTACCCTCTGATTTGAGTGAAGCCGAGGTGGAAGCACTGTTGCAATCACCGTTGGTGGACGACCCGCTGGAGCTGAGGGACAAGGCGATGCTGGAGCTGCTCTACGCCACAGGGCTGAGGGTATCCGAGCTGGTGGGGCTCACCGCCGAGCATGTCAGCCTGCGTCAGGGGCTGGTGCGGGTGATGGGCAAGGGCAACAAGGAGCGACTGGTGCCCATGGGGGAGGAAGCGGTGCACTGGCTGGAGCGTTACTACCGGGAGGCCCGTACCCTGCTGCTGGGGGGCACCAGCTCGGATGTGGTATTTCCCTCCAAGCAGGCCCGTATGATGACCCGTCAAACCTTCTGGCACAGGATCAAGCTCTATGCCCAGCGTGCCGGTATCCGCGGGGAGTTGTCTCCCCATACCCTGCGCCACGCCTTTGCCACCCATCTGCTCAATCATGGCGCCGATCTGCGGGTGGTGCAGATGCTGCTGGGCCATGCGGATCTCTCCACTACTCAGATTTACACCCATGTGGCCAATGAGCGACTCAAGGCGCTGCACGGCGAGCACCATCCACGTGCCTGAGTCGCCGACGCGCAACAAAAAACCGCCCGAGGGCGGTTTTTTTAAACACACGACAGGGGTTGGCGCTTATTTTCCCTGTTGGGATTTGAGCAGATCGCGAATTTCGCTCAGCAGCTCCTGATCCTTGGTGGGACCGGCGGGGGCGGCTGCCTCTTCCTGCTTCTTCTTGAGGGTGTTGATGGCTTTGAGCCCCATGAAGATGGCGAAGGAGATGATCAGAAAATCGATGATGGTCTGGATAAATTTGCCGTAGGCGATGACCACGGCCGGGGTCGCACCCTCGGCGGCCTTCAGGGTCACGGCCAGATCGCTGAAGTCCACACCACCCAGGATCAGGCCGATGGGTGGCATGATGACGTCGCCCACGAAGGAGGAGACGATTTTGCCGAAAGCGGCGCCAATGATGATACCGACCGCCATGTCGATGACGTTGCCTCGGGCGGCAAAGGCCTTGAACTCTTGAATCAGACTCATGTTTCCCTCCAAAAATGGGTAAATTGCAGCCGTCGCCGCATCAAAATTTGAATAATCAAGCATCAGGAAAACAGAGGATGGCCGCTTTTTTCCTGTCGTCACGGTTAGCTTGCTGGGCCTCTGCCCAATTGGCAACCTGTCAGGGAGGGATTTTTTTGCAGGTCTCTCTATTAATCAATCAGTAATTAACAAGTTGAGGCCAGGACATGGCCTGAGTTACCTTGTGAGTCCATTCGTTCATGCCAAGTGAGTAAAAGAGTGAAGCATTTACTACTGGGAATGATGCTGCTGTGCACCTTTGCTGCCAGCGCGGGGATGGATCCCCAATTATTGAAACAGCGTATAGAGCAGCGCCTCGGGGTGCAGGTCTATCTGGTGGATGAAACCCCCATGCCCGGTCTCTTCATGCTGGGCACCAGTCAGGGGCCGCTCTATGCCGATGCCGGGGGCGACTATGTGCTTCAGGGCATCATGCTGGATCTGGGCCACGACATGAAAAACCTCACCATGCTGGGTCAGCGTCAGCAACGTCAGCGGGCGCTGGCCCAGATTGGCGAACGGCGTATGCAGCTCAAGGCCGAGCCCGAGCGTCACAGCGTCACCCTGTTTACCGATCTGACCTGCCGCAACTGCCGTACCGCGCTGGATGAGTTGCCCGTTTTGCAGGCACAGGGGGTGAGTGTGCAGTTACTGCCAGCGCTGGGTACCTTCGCCGATGTGGCAGAGGCACAGGCACTCTGGTGCGATCCTGGCCTGTTCAGCGAACTTGAGCTCAGTGATCGTTTGCCTGCGACCGGCTGTAATGAGATCCTTGCCTATCATATCGGCCTGAGCCAGTGGCTCGGGATCAAGGCGCTGCCGAGCTGGGTCCTGCCAAACGGGGATCTGGTGCGGGGTTATCAGAGCCCTGAACAACTGCTCAAGATACTGGATCACATCAATGCCCCTGCAAATCCGTCGTCGTCCGCGAGTTGATGATTCCCATCTGCCCGCTACTTTGCACCCACTGCTTCGTCAAGTCTTTGCCAGCCGGGGGGTAGAGGATCCTGCCCTGCTCGAGCGCAGCGCCAGCCAGTTGTTGCCGCCCCAGCGCCTGTTCGGCATGGAGCAGGCGGTGCCGCTGCTGGCGGCGGCGCTGACCGCCCAGCAGCGCATCCTGATCGTCGGTGACTTCGACTGCGACGGCGCCACCAGCTCGGCCCTGTGCGTGCTGGCGTTGCGAGCAATGGGCGGCCACCACATCGATTTTCTGGTGCCCAACCGTTTCGAATTCGGCTATGGCCTGACCCCCGAGATAGTCGAGCTGGCGGTGGCGCGCGGCGCCGAGTTCCTCATCACGGTGGACAACGGCATCTCCAGCATCGCCGGGGTGGCGGCGGCCAAGGCGGCCGGCATGCAGGTTCTGGTCACCGATCATCACCTGCCGGGCCAGGAGCTGCCTGCTGCCGACGCGATAGTGAACCCCAACCAGCACGGCTGCGACTTCCCCTCCAAGTCCCTGGCCGGGGTGGGGGTGGCCTTCTATCTGATGGCGGCCCTCAACACCCATCTGCGCCAATTGGGCTGGTATGAGCGCCAGGACATTCGTGCCCCCAATGTGGCGGATTATCTGGATCTGGTGGCGCTCGGCACAGTCGCCGACGTGGTGGCGCTGGATGGCAACAACCGCATCCTGGTGCATCAGGGGTTGCAGCGGATCCGGGCCGGTCGCTGCCGTCCCGGCATTCAGGCTCTGGTGGACGTGTCGGGCCGCGATGGCCGCCGCCTCACCGCCGCCGACCTTGGTTTCGCGCTGGGACCGCGTCTCAATGCCGTGGGCCGGCTCGATGACATGTCCCTCGGGGTCGCCTGCCTGCTGAGCGATGATCTCAATCTGGCGCGCCAGCTCGCCTCCGAGATGGACAGCCTCAATCAGGAGCGCAAGGAGATCGAGCAGGGGATGCAGCAGGAGGCACTCGCCACCCTGGAGCAGATCCGGTTTCGCGATGGCGAAGTGCCCTCCGGTATAGTGCTGCACCGCAACGAGTGGCATCAGGGGGTAGTGGGGCTGGTGGCCTCCAAGGTGAAGGAGAAGTACTACCGCCCGGTGATCGCGTTTGCCGAGAGCAGCGAGACCGAGCTCAAGGGTTCAGGTCGCTCCATTCCCGGTGTGCATCTGCGCGATGCCCTCGAACTGCTCGATACCCGCCATCCGGGCCTGATGGGCAAATTTGGCGGCCACGCCATGGCGGCGGGGCTGACCCTGCCCAAAGCCAATATCGAGGCCTTTGGCCGCGCCTTCGAGGCGGTGATCGGCGAGCTGGTGACCCCTGAGCTGCTGACTGGAGTACTGCTCACCGACGGCGAACTGCTGCCGGATGAGCTCAGCCTTGAGCTGGCTGAGCTTATTCGCGCCTCCGGCCCCTGGGGCCAGGCCTTCCCCGAGCCGCTGTTTGACGGCGAATTCGTGCTGGTGCAGCAGCGGCTGGTGGGGGAAAAACACCTCAAGATGATGCTGACCACGGATTCGGGCCATGCGGTGGATGCCATCGCCTTCGGGGTCGACCTCAAGCGCTGGCCGGATGCCTCGGTAAAGCGGGTGCGGCTGGTCTACCGACTCGATGTCAACGAGTGGCGCGGCAACCGCAGCGTGCAACTGCTGGTGGAGCATCTGGAAGCGGCCGGTCTCTAGTCCGGCAGCAATAGCGCTCTGTTGATGAAAACGGCCACCCTCTGGTGGCCGTTTTGTTATCGGAGACGGCGCTCATCACGCCTGATGGACTCGAGTGTCAACAAGAGGGACCGGTACGCTCCCATTTTCATCTCAGCTTTTAAATGCCGATTTTGTGGGTAAAGTAGGTGTTTCACATCAAATTTCGCTGCGTACTGGATGCAAGAATTCAATAAATAACGCATCTGTGATATATTCGTCCCCGTTCAATCCCTTGCCTTTTCAAGGAGCCTGACCTCTTGCCACCCCTTGGCCGATCACAGCCGGGATGGATGGCTCTCGCCATCGCCTGCTTACTGTGGCTTGCTGCGTTTACCGCGGCAGGGGTCACTGCATCCGATCTGCCGGCATCTGTTGTGTCTGCGGCCCAGATGCAACTGCACGGGGCGTCCGATCAAGGGTTAGCAAACAGTGTCAGTCTGCCACCTGCCGCTCATTGGCGGCTCGGCGTCGAGCAGGGGCGCCGGCTGGAGGGGGCCAATCACCCCCATTTCGACCAGATGCTGCTGGCCTGGTTCCAGCACGACATCCTGGGTTTGCTCTGTGGTTTGTTGTTCTTCCTGCCCCTCATCTACCTCAGGCAGCTGTCCAGCTACTTGGGGGACCTTCATAAACGGCTGCTGTTCGGCCAGCATCTGCAATTTCGCTTCTGCCATGGCGACTCGTGTCCGGCTTGTTGCTGAGCGCGCACCGGATCCCGGCTTCTTCTCGTCGATAGACAACTGGCACTCGCCTGCTGGCTGATGCCGGGGTCTGCTGTCGCGCCTTGTTGCCCCTGCCAGTTTGCTCTGACCTGTTGGTCGGGTGCCGTGGCAGGGTTGTTCCCTGCACAAGCTGTGAGCCGATCCGATGGATTATTATGTAAACCTGTTTATTCAGTCGATTTTTGTCGAAAACCTGGCCCTCGCCTTCTTTCTGGGCATGTGTACCTTTCTGGCCGTTTCCAAGAACATCAACACGGCATTTGGCCTGGGCATGACGGTGCTGGTGGTCATGGTGATCGCCATTCCCCTCAACAACCTGATCTACCGCCATATCCTGCGGCCCGAGAGCACCTTCCTCGGGGAGTTTGATCTCGGCTTTCTCGATTTCATCATCTATATCGGGGTGCTGGCCGCACTGGTGCAGGTGATGGAGATGGTGCTCGACAAGCACTTCCCGGCGCTCCATCACGCGTTGGGCATCTATCTGCCGCTGTTGACGGTGCACTGCGCCATCTTCGGCGGCGTCATGTTCATGGCCCAGCGGGATTACGATTTCATCGAATCCATAGTGTATGGGGCGGGTTCAGGACTTGGCTGGTTGCTGGCCATCGTCGCCATCGCCGGCCTGCGCCAGAAGATGAAGTATTCGGATGTGCCCGAGGGGCTGCGCGGTATCGGCATCACCTTCATAGTGGCCGGGCTGATGTCGCTCGGCTTCATGTCCTTCTCCGGCATGTCGCTCTAGGCACGCCATCTGTGAAAACGGCCACTTGCGTGGCCGTTTTGCTATGCGGCGGGGGCTATCATCCCCAGCAGCCGGTCGTGGACCAGCGGCAGTGTCAGGAAACCGTCCCGATCGAGAAAGTGGCCACCCTGCTCCAGGCTGTAGAGTGGCGCGGCCAGCTGCTCGCTCAGGTGCTGGCAGTAGCGATAGGGCACTATGGCATCGTCCCGGGAGGCAACGACAACCCGTTGTGGTGCCAATGTCATGATGTGCGCCGGGTCGTAACGCTGGGTCATGAAGGCATCCAGCTCCGGCAGGGTATGCAGCGGCTGGTCGAAACCGGATACCAGCAGGATACCACCCACCCGGCGGGAGGCGGGCAGGCGGTTGAGCTGGCGCAGTATGGTGATGCAACCGAGGCTGTGGCCCAGCAGGAAGGTATGCTCGTCATGATCCTGGACAAGGCGGTCCATGGCGTGATCCCAGGCATCAGGCTCGGGATGGTGCGGGTTTGGCATGGCCAGCACCTCGACCTGAATACCGCGGGACTCGAGTTTCTCCTTGAGCCAGGGGAACCAGTGGGACTGGGGGGAGGCGGTGTAACCGTGCACGATAAAGACGCGGGTGTGTGACATCTGCATGATCCTGAAACGGGGCAACAGGGAATGAAAAACCGTACCGCTGCGGCAACTGGCCGGAGCGGCCACATCATAGCAGCCCCCGCCTGACCGCAACACGCCCCTGGCGGGATGGGGGCAAGATGAGGCTCAACCAAACTAACCCAGCAGCTTGGCCATGTTGTGCCCTGTGATGATGAAGCCTGCCTCCTGATAGAGCGCCAGGGCCCGCGGGTTGTCGTATGCGACCCGCAGCTTGATCTGGCTGATGCCACTGGCCCTGAGACTGGCTTCCAGTGCCGCTATGGCGGCCTTGCCATAGCCCTGGCTGCGCAGGGCCGGGTCGATATAGAAGTCGTAGATAAAGGTGGCGTTATCATCGGCATTGATGGCGTGCCAGAGATAGCCCAGTGACTCTGCCTCTTCTCCCGTCACCTCGCCCGGCATGATGCAGAGCAAACAGTGACCCGGGGTGGCGATCCCCTGTGGCAGGTACTGCAGCAGGGAGGCCTCGGACTTGCGGCGAGCGGTGGCGAGATCATAGCCATGGTTGCTGGCCAGATCTTGTGCGTAGTCCTCGAGGGAGCGGTCGTAGAAGACGGAATAATAGGCCGCGCTCATGGGGAGCAGACGAACGAGGGGGGTTGGCATCTTGGGTATCACTCCTGAAAAAGGAGCGATTACGTTAACTCTATGGCGGGGCGATCGCAAACGACTGATCTATAAGAAGAGCGCCCTTGGGCGCTCTTCTTAAGTAAAGGAGGGAAGAGATTACTTGACCTCTTCACCCTTGGCTTGCAGGTCCGCATGGTAGGAGGAGCGCACGAAGGGGCCGCAGGCGGCGTGGGAGAAGCCCAGCCCCATGGCGACATCTTTCAGCTCGTCAAACTCTGCGGGCGGCACGTAGCGCTTCACCGGCAGGTGGTGGCGGCTCGGCTGCAGGTACTGACCCAGGGTCAGCATGTTGACGCCGTGCTCGCGCAGATCTTTGAGCACCTGCACTATCTCTTCGTTGGTCTCGCCAAGGCCCATCATGACACCGGATTTGGTCGGCACATGGGGGTGCATCTCCTTGATGCGGCGCAGCAGCTCAAGGGACCACTTGTAGTCGGCACCGGGGCGGGCGACACGGTACATGCGCGGCGCGGTTTCCAGGTTGTGGTTGAACACGTCCGGCGGCGTCTCGCGGAACACCTCCAGCGCCTGCTCCATGCGGCCACGGAAGTCCGGGGTCAGGATCTCGATGCGGGTCTGGGGGCTGTGTTCGCGGATCTGCTTGATGCAGTCGGCGAAGTGCTGGGCACCGCCGTCGCGCAGATCGTCGCGGTCCACCGAGGTGATGACCACGTATTTCAGCCCCATCTCCTTGATGGTGAGTGCCAGCTTCTGCGGCTCGTCGGGATCCAGCGCCAGCGGGCGGCCGTGTGCCACGTCGCAGAAGGGGCAACGACGGGTGCAGATGGCCCCCATGATCATGAAGGTGGCGGTGCCGTGGTTGAAGCACTCGGCCAGGTTGGGGCAGGAGGCCTCTTCACACACTGAGTGCAGCTTGTTCTTGCGCAGCGTGCTCTTGATGTGCTCGATCTTCTGGCTCGACGGCGGCAGCTTGATCCGCATCCAGTCCGGCTTGCGCAGCACTTCCTCGTTGGGATCCGGCATGAATTTCACCGGGATCAGGGCCATCTTGTCGCCATCGCGCAGCTTGACGCCCGGCTCCATACGAACGGGTTTGCTCATGATTCACTCTCGGTGTTTGTTATTGTCTGGTTGATAGCCGTTTGGGCCATTTTCATGCCCTCATGGACGCCCGGCATGGGCTTGCTCATGGGGTATCGTCGGCATTCGTGATCGTTTGATAGCCAATCAGGCTGGCCAGTTCGGCCACCAGAATGGCTTGCGCCTCGGCCACGCTTTGCGGGCCGCCCAGGGTGCTGGTCTGGGTCATGGCCATGCCCGCATAGCCGCACGGGTTGATGCGCAGGAAGGGGGTCATGTCCATGTTGATGTTCAGTGCCAGGCCGTGAAACGAGCAACCCTTGCGGATCCGCAGGCCCAGGGAGGCGAGTTTGGCCTCCAGGCCCAGCTCGTTGGTCACATAGACGCCGGGGGCATCGGCCTTGGCATAGGCCTGGATATCGCTTTTTGCCAGGGTATTGATGATGGCGGTTTCCAGGCAGGTCACCAGCTCGCGTACCGACAGCTTGCTGCGGCGCACATCCACCAGTACATAGAGCACCAGCTGGCCGGGGCCGTGATAGGTCACCTGACCGCCACGATCGCTCTGCACCACGGGGATGTCACCGGGAGCGAGCAGATGCTCGGCTTTGCCAGCCTGGCCCTGGGTGTAGACGGGATCGTGCTCCACCACCCAGAACTCATCCGGGGTATCGCTGGTGCGGTTATCGGTGAAGGCCTTCATGGCATCCCATACCGGCTGGTAGGGGCGGCGACCCAACTGTCTGACTAACAGCTGTGGTTGGGCGGGGATCTGGGGTGACATGGTTCCTCACTGATAGGCGCTTGAGTCGGCAAAACAGGATTGCACAAAATCAATCGCCCCTGGCGGGGCGAGAGAGGTGGCTTACAGAACGTAGCGAACCAGCTCGATCTTGCCGAGAGCTGTGTACATGGCTTCGATATGTTCCTTGCTTTGGGCCGTCACAGTGACCCGCACCGAGTGGTAGTTACCCTTGGTGCTGGGTTGAACGGTCGGGCTGTAAGTGCCTGGGGCGTGCTGTTGCAGCACTTCTACCACCAGATCAGGCAGTGCCGGATCGGCTACGCCGAGCACCTTGAACGGGAACTTGCAGGGGAACTCCAGCAGTTCATCAAACTTGGTATTCATCTACTCACCTTTTGGCGTCATCACGGGATGACCTTATCTTTCATCTTGTGTGGCCAAGTGGCCTATGGCCCATCAGGGCCGCCAGTACAAGTCTATATGGGCATTGCCCGGGCCGGGATCAAGGCCCAGACTGATCGACAAGACATGGAGGTGCTGCTTTTTACCACAAATCAGCTGTCGGCGGAACCTGCAGATTGCAGGGTTATTCGCTCACTGAGACCCGAACTGGAGAGCGGCGCCTATTGGCGCCGCTCTTTTATCACTATTTTATCCTGTGGCTTACTTGAACCAGCTGGTGACCAGCAGTACCAGGTAATCCCACAGACGGCTCATCAGACCGCCTTCCTGCACTTCTTCCAGCGCAACCAGGGGAACCTGCTTGATCTCCTTGTCGCCTTGCTTCAGGAACACTGTGCCCACTCGCTGACCCTTGGCCAGCGGTGCTTTCAGTTCGCTTTCAAGCTGGAAATCCGCCTTCAGGTTGTTGCCCTGACCACGGGTGACCAGCACTGATACGTCCTTGTCGACACCCAGTTTCACTTCCGGCTTGTCACCCATCCAGATCTTCTGGGTGACCAGCTCGGTGCCGGCCTTGTACGGGGTCAGGCTCTGGAAGAAACGGAAGCCGTAGGTGAGCAGTTTCTTGCTCTCGGCGGCGCGGGAACCTTCGCTGCTGGCGCCCAGCACAACGGCGATCAGGCGCATGCCTTCATTGTTGGTGGCGGAGGAGACCAGATTGTAACCAACCTGGCTGACGTGGCCTGTTTTGATGCCATCCACTTGCAAGGACTGATCCCACAGCAGGCGGTTGCGGTTGTGCTGGGTGATGCCGTTGAACACGAAGGATTTCTGGGCGTAGATCTTGTACTCCTCCGGCTGATCGTGGATCAGGGCCTGACCCAGACGAGCCATGTCGCGAGCAGTACTATAGTGACCTTCTTCATCCAGTCCGTGGGGGTTTTTGAATTGGGTATCTTTCATCCCCAGCTTGGCGGACCAGGCATTCATCAGGCTGGCGAAGGAGTCAGTGCTGCCCGCCAGGAATTCGGCCATGGCGACGCAGGCGTCGTTGCCGGACTGGATGATGATGCCCTTGTTCAGGTCATCGACGGAGACCTGCTTGCCCACCTCGATAAACATCTTGGAGGAGTCGGTGTAGTTTTTGGACCAGGCGTTCTTGCTGATGGTCACCATGTCGGTGTTCTTGATGTTTCCTTCCAGCAGCTCGTGACCAATGATGTAGGAGGTCATCATCTTGGTCAGGCTGGCGGGCGGCAGGCGTTCATCGGCGTTGGCTTCTGCCAGTACCTGGCCCGAGTAGTAGTCGATCAGAATATGGGCCTTGGCGGAGATCTCCGGCGCGGCGGGAACGACCATGGGGGCGGCGTTCGGTGTGGGTACAGGTGTGTTGGCCTGGGCGGTGGCGCTTATCAGGGAGGCCAGAATAACTGAACGGGCAAATTTGGACATCTTGAAATTCCTGGAGCCTGGATGGGGGGTAACCCAAGTTAAAATGCGGGCTTAACTATACCAGAAGCGCCCGTTGGTCATAGTCCGACGTGCCATCTGGCCTGGTTTTTTATCCATCAGTAGTGGGTATCACGCCGGGAAACGACGTGATACCCATCAAGATGGTGGTGGCCACCTTCATATGAGCCACACGGCTCAGGGGACGATAAAGGCTTGCTCCAGCCCCCCCTGACGTATCTGTGCCAGCAGGGTGGCCTGCTGATCGGCGGCGACCGGGCCCAGCAGGACGCGGAAGAGGGCATTGTGTGTCACCACTTGATACGGCACGCCGTAGCGCTGGGTCATCACCTTGCCCATGGCCTCGGCTCTCTCTTTGGATCCACTGGCCAGCACCTGGATCATCTTGCCGTCGCCATTGCTGGCGGGGGCGGCTGCCTTGGCCGGTGCCGGTTTGGCTGCCGGGGCTTTGACGGGCGCGGCAGCAGCAGGGGTTGCCATCGCCAGCGCGGTCGGTTCACCCAGGAAGCCATCTTGCGATATCGTCTTGGGCGCTGCTGCGGCCGCGGTCGTCGGGGTCATTGCGATGGGCTTCATCGGCTCAATGATCATCATCTGATCCGGCGTGTCGTTGATAAGCTCCAGTCGCACGCGGGCCTCGCCACTCGCTACCATATCCAGCTGCTCTGCGGCAGCGTAGGAGAGATCGATGAGACGATCACTGCCAAAGGGACCCCTATCGTTGACCCGCACTATGGTTTCCAGCCCGTTGCTCAGGTTGGTGACCCGCACATAGCTGGGCAGCGGCAGATTGCGGTGGGCGGCGCTGAACAGTTTGCTGTCCAGCACGTCGCCGTTGGCGGTCTTCTGGCCGTCCAGATCCGGGGCCAGCCAGCTGGCGGTACCCTCTTCGGTATAGTGCTTGATGTCGCGCCACACCTCGTTCTTCTGCTTGCCAATCCAGTAGTCACGGTTGCCGCTGGCACTCAGGGGCTCGGGGCGCGGAATGGCCCCCGTGGCTTGTGGTATCTCTATGACCTGGGGTTTTTCCTGGGGCATGGGAGCCTGCGGCAGGGGGAGTTGTTCCGGCTGGCTGCTACAGGCGGCCAACAACAAGGTCAGGCTGAGCGGGAGAAATTTGTGGCTCTGATGCATACGCTTCCTGGATTGCTTGACTGAGTTGATGCACCGCCATCGCATAGAGAGGGCTGCGGTTATAGCGGGTGATCACGTAAAAATTGTGGCGCGCGACCCAGTATTCCGGTCCATCGGCCTGTTCCAATGCCAGCAACTTCACCGGTGTCTGTGGCGCCAGCTGCGTGGCGACTTCAATGCCGGCGGCGGCCAGCTCTGCCCACTGCTGCTTGAGTTCAGGCTCGGGTCTGAGCAGGGTACTGACGGGGGCCAGACCGATCAAGGCGGGCTCGACGGCAGACTCGCCCCAGCGCCATTGATGCTCGGCGAAATAGTTGGCGACGCTGCCGATGGCATCCACAGGGTTGCGAAACAGATCCCGCCGACCATCGCCGTCAAAGTCGACCGCGTAGTGGCGATAACTGGAGGGCATGAATTGCCCCATTCCCATGGCACCGGCATAGGATCCCTTGAGCGTAGTGAGGGGCCACTGCTCCTCCCGGGCCAGCAGCACCAGCTGGGCAAACTCTTTGGCAAAGAAGTCGCTGCGTTCCGGATAGTGGAAGCCCAGGGTGTAGAGACTGTCGAGCACCGAGTGGCGGCCCATCTGGCGGCCATAGAAGGTTTCGATGCCTATGATGGCGACGATGAGGGCGGCGGGCACCCGATAGGTCTGCTCGGCCCGCGCCAGGACATCGGCATGGCGTTGCCAGAAGCTGACCCCGTCCTGAATGCGGCTTGGCGTCACAAACAGCGGTCGATAGCGATGCCAGGGTTTGGCTTCCCAAGGGCGGCTGATAGTGTCCAGGATCTCCTGGCGCAACTGCGCCTTGGCGGCAGCATCCTGCAACGCCGCCAGCGGCACCTGTTGCTGCTCCGCCAGCAGGCTCAGTCGCTCGGGCGAAACGGTCGCGCCTGCCGTCAGCGAGCACAGTGCGAGTGCCAGCCACCATGATTTCATCAGGCCAGCAGCCTTCTGTGAGTCTGGATGGACATCAGAATGCCGAAGCCAGCCATCAGGGTCACCATTGAGGTGCCGCCATAGCTCACCAGCGGCAGTGGCACCCCCACCACAGGTAGTATGCCGCTCACCATGCCCATGTTGACGAACACATAGACGAAGAAGGTGAGGGTCAGGGCGCCACCGAGCAGACGCTCGAAGCTGTTCTGGGCTTGCATGGAGATAAACAGGCAGCGGCTGATGATGTAGAGATAGATGACCAGCAGCAGAGCCACGCCCACCAGTCCGAACTCTTCGCTGAAGACCGCAAAGATAAAGTCGGTGTGGCGTTCGGGCAGAAACTCTAGCTGGGACTGGGTGCCTTGCAGCCAGCCTTTGCCAAACACGCCACCTGAACCGATCGCTATCTTGGACTGGATGATGTGATAGCCCCGACCCAGGGGGTCTTTCTCGGGGTCTAGCAGCATCAGTACCCGCTGGCGCTGGTAGTCGTGCATCAGGAAGAACCAGAGTACCGGCATGAAGGCGCAGATCAGCATCACCGCCAGAGCAATCAGCCACCAGCTGATCCCCGCCAGGAAGATGACGAAGAAGCCGGAAGCGGCCACCAGTATGGAGGTACCGAGATCGGGTTGGGCCGCGATCAGCAGGGTCGGCAGCAACACCATCAGCAGCGCAATGATCACATGGCTGAATTTGGGAGGCAGGGAGTGGCGACTGAGCCAGGCTGCCACCATGACGGGCATGGAGAGCTTCATCACCTCAGAGGGCTGGAACTTCATAAAGCCAAGATCAAGCCAGCGCTGTGCCCCCTTGCCGATGTGGCCAAATACGTCCACCGCGATCAGCAGCAAGACCACGACCACAAACAGGGGGATCGACCAGCGCGCATAGAGTGACGGAGGCAACTGGGCCAGGCCTATCATCAGGCCGAAGGCCAAGCCGCCGCGTACCAGCTGGCGCACTATGGAATCCACATCCTGACCGGAGGCGGAGTAGAGCACCACCATGGAGAGGGACATCAGGGCCAGCAGGCCGAGAAAAAGGGGCAGGTCGATGTGCAGTTTGTACCAGAGACTCTGCTGCCGTGAGGAATTACTCATGGGGAACGACCTCGCTCTGTGGGGACGACGGCTTGGGAGCCGGTGGCAGCTGGGGCTCAGGCGGTACCAAATAGGCATCCAGCATCTGGCGCGCAACGGGCGCTGCCATACTACTGCCACCACCGGCGTTTTCCAGCACCAGGGCCACCACGGCCTTGGGCGCATCAAAGGGGGCAAAGGCGACGAATAGCGCGTTGTCGCGGTGCTCCACCTTCATGGCCTTGGCGTTGTAGACCTGGTTCTCTTTCATGCCTACCACCTGGGCGGTACCTGACTTGCCCGCGGCTTTATAGGGGGTGTTGGCAAAGGCGCGGCGTCCGGTTCCTTCATGGCCGTTGATGACGCGCCACATGCCATCCCTGGCCACTTGCCAGTAGCTGTCGCTCTTGGCCTGAAGGGCGATATTGGGGTTGACGGGGGCATTGACCACGCCCTCTTGCGAGGCGGTGCTCTTGAGCAGGTGTGGCGTCACGTCGTGACCGTTCTGGGTCAGTATGCTGGTGGCCTTGGCCAGCTGGATCGGCGTGGCGCTCCAGTAGCCCTGACCTATACCGATGGAGATGGTGTCCCCCTGATACCAGGGCTGGCGCCAGCGTGCCATCTTCCAGTCGCGGGACGGCATGACACCTCGGGTCTCTTCATACAGATCCACCCCACTGTACTGGCCGAAGCCGAACTTGGTCATATAGCTGTGGATCTTGTCGATACCGACCCGATAGGCGAGATCGTAGAAATAGGTATCCGCCGAAACCTCGATGGCGCGGTAGACATCGAGCCAGCCGTGACCCCATTTGCGCCAGTCACGAAACTTCTTGGTGGTGCCCGGAATGGAGAAGCTGGGGCCGCCGAAGTAGCGATAGTTGGCGGTGATGGCCCCTTCGTTCAGCCCCATTACCGCCATCATGGGTTTGACGGTGGAGGCGGGTGCATAGATTCCCTGGGTGGTACGGTTCACCAGCGGGCGTGCCGGATCGTTGAGCAGCGCCGAATAATTGGTGTTGGAGATGCCGGTCACGAACAGGTTGGGGTCATAGCTGGGGCTCGACTCCATGGCCAGGATGGCGCCCGTATTGGGATCCATCATGACGATGGCGCCCCGGCGACCGGCCAGCAGTTCCTGAGCCTTCAGTTGCAGGCGGATGTCGATGTTGAGGTAGATGTCCTTGCCAGGCTCGGGCGGCTGGAATTTGAGGGTTCGCACCACCCGGCCGCGGTTGTTCACCTCGACCTCCTGATAACCGGCTACCCCGTGCAGCTGATCCTCGTAGAATTTCTCCACCCCCTGCTTGCCGATATCTTTGGTGGCGGCATAGTTGGCGAATTTTTCCTCTTTCTTGAGGCGAGCCTCATCCTGGGTGTTGATCTTGGCCACATAGCCCAGCGCATGGGTGAGGGTGTCACCAAACGGATAGTAACGCTTGAGGTAAGCCTCGATGCTGGCACCCGGGAAGTTGTGCTGGTTGACCGAGAAGAGGGCGACCTGATACTCGGTCAGCTTCTCGAACAGGGGGACCGGCTTGAAGCGGCGCTGACGCTTGACCTCGGCCAGGAACTTCTCCTTGGTCCCCTCTGGCAGCGCCAGCAGGGTGATCAGCTCGTCGGCGGTCTTGTCCAGATCCCGGGTCTCTTCCGGCACGATTTCCAGGCTGTAAACCGGGCGGTTTTCCGCCAGCAGCACGCCATTGGCGTCATAGATGAGGCCACGCGGCGGCGCCACAGGCACAACCCGGATCCGGTTGTCGTTGGATCGGGTCTGATAGGTTTCGAAGGACTCTACCTGCAGATAATAGAGATTGCCCAGCAACACCAGCATCAGCACGACCATGCCGATGTAGGCGACCAGGGTGCGTCGGAAGAAGAGGCGGCCTTCGGCGCTGTGGTCGCGCATTTCGATGCGATTCTTCAGCATGCCGCTACCTTATGGCTGACGAAGGGAGAAGACAAAAACCCCATGGGTTATTCCCTGTGATACGGATGATTGGTGGTAATGCTCCAGGCGCGATAGAGGCTCTCGGCCACCAGCACCCGTACCAGCGGATGGGGCAGGGTCAGCGGCGACAGCGACCAGCTCTGTTCGGCGGCGGCCTTGCACTCCGGCGACAAGCCCTCCGGGCCTCCCACCAGCAGGGCCACATCGCGGCCATCCAGTTTCCAGGCTTCCAGTTGCACGGCGAGTTGTTCCGTGGTCCAGGGTTTGCCAGGGATATCCAGAGTCACAAGACGCGAGCGGCCGGCAGCGGCCAGCATGGCTTCCCCTTCTTTTTGCAGGATGCGGGGAATGTCGGCATTTTTACCGCGTTTTCCGGCGCCAATTTCGACGAGTTCGAATGGCATGTCTTTGGGAAAACGGCGACGGTACTCTTCGAAGCCACGCTCTACCCAGGCAGGCATCTTGGTGCCCACTGCAATCAACTGGATCTTCATCGTTTGTTACACTTGTGCCCTATTGCGCATTCACTTGAGCGGCACCGCTCCAGAGTTTTTCCAGTTGGTAGAAATCGCGATACTCATCCTGCATCACGTGCACTATCACGGACCCCAGGTCCACCAGTACCCATTCACCCGTGAGCTGGCCTTCCACGCTCAGCAGGTCGAGCCCCGCATGACGAGCTTCGCTGGCCAGATTGTGAGCGATGGCGCTGACGTGGCGGCTGGAGTTGCCGGAACAGACGATCATGGTGTCCGTGATGCTGGATTGACCGCGCACATCGAGGGTGATGATGTCGCGGCCTTTCATGTCATCGATCTTGTCGACGATAAAGGCTTGCAGTTCTTGGCCTTGCAATGATTCTCTCCTGTATTCCGGCGCCCTGCTACTTACGTCAGGGCGGCGGATTATATCATGGTCACTCCCGTTTCCCAGTCTGGTGAAGGGGAGTAGAGCGGGGGCCAAGCCGGGTCGGCAAACCAGGCCCCTGTTGATCAATATAGTGCGCAACCGGCCCGGACAATAGTCGGCACCAGTTGCATTCAGTCCGCCTGGTAGAGGCCCTGTTGCCGGATGTAATCGGCCACAGAGGCTGGCAGCAGATAACGGGGATCCTGTCCCGCCGCCAGCAGCTCTCTGAGCCGGGTTGCCGACAGCGCTATGGGCAGATTGTCTGCCAGCCAGATATGGCCGGCAAGGCGCCGGTGCAGCGCGCTGGCATCCGTGGTGTGATGGCGTGCCAGCAGGTCGGCCACCTCGGTCGGGTAGTCAGGTTGCCAGCCGGGGCGCACGCTCACCACCAGGTGGGCGTAATCGAGCAGTGCCTGCCAGCGATGCCAGCTTGGCAGCGTGAGCAATGAATCCATCCCCATCAGGAAGCAGAGCGGGGTATCGGGCAGTTCTTCCCGCAGCGCCATCAGGGTATCTATGGTGTAAGACGGCTTGTCCCGCTTGAGCTCCCGTTCATCCACTACAAACCCCGGGTTTTCCGCCACCGCCAGTCTGACCATGGCGAGGCGCTGCTCGCTCGAACAGAAGGGATTGGCCTTGTGGGGCGGTATATGGTTCGGTATCAGGCGGATTTCGGCCAGCCCCAGTGCGTCGCGCGCATCGATGGCCGGCCGCAAATGGCCGATATGGATGGGGTCGAAGGTGCCACCCAGCAAGCCGATGGGGGCTTTCAGCATGACCTTTCCCCCGCGTCAGCAAATCGCTTGCTGGCAACAGGACCACTTCGGTTCTTCAGGTCTGGCGGCGAGCTCATCATGATGCTGGCTCCAGCAAAGGCAGGGGAGTGCCATCGCGAAAACCGAGGGCGAGGGTCTGCAACATCAGCCAGGCCCGTTCGGTGTCGAAGCGACGCAAGGCGTCGTCAAGCTGGGCCATCAGTTGCCACAACTGCTGCAACTTGGTGAAGGGCAACCGGGTCAGCGCCTGCTGGATCAATTGCTGGCGGCTCTGCCAGATGCGCAGGCGTGAGAAGTGCTCCACCAGCGGCTGGCCGGCTCTGGCAGCCAGGGCCAGCTCGGTGAGCTGTTCCAGCTCCCGGCACAGGGCCCAGGAGAGCATGCCGGGCTCTGTGCCCTCGGCGCGCAGGGCCAGCAGAATGCGCTGGGCCCGGTTTACCTTGCCTTCCAGCAGGGTATCGATGAGCTGGAATGGCGTGAAGTGGGCGTGACGTATGATGGTCTCTTGCAGATAGGCGACGCTGATGGGCTGAGGCGGCGCCAGCAGGGTCAGTTTTTCTATCTCCTGGCTCGCGGCCAGCAGGTTGCCCTCGTAAGAGTGGCACATGAAGTTGATGGCATCGGGCAGCGCCTTGAGGCCGAAACGCTGGAAGCGGGCCCCCATCCAGCGTGGAAAGAAGCGGGGTTCGGGGTGATTGACCGGCACATAGGTGCCGCCCTGGCTGAGCTTGTCGAACCAGGCTGCCTTCATCTGGGTCTGGTTGAGGCGACCACCGCTGAGCACCAGCAGCAGATCTGGATGCAGTTGCTTGCCAATCTCGCTGATGCGGGCGGCGAGATCCTTGTCGACCTTGGCCGGCAGCTCCAGCTCTATGATCTGGCGGGCCGAGAAGAGGCTCATGGCCTGGCAGGCATCGTAGACCTGATTCCAGTCCAGCCCCGCCTCGACCACGAAGGTATGACGCTCGTCGAAACCCTGCTTGCGGGCGACCTGACGGATGGCGTCGATAGCCTCCAGCTTCAGCAGAGGCTCGTCACCAAAGATGAGGTAACAGGGCTTGAGCCCTGTTTTGAGATGATCCGCAAACTGCTCGGGATAGATCCGCATCAGAACTTGGCCTGGTTGAGTCGGTGGGTCGCAGGGGCGATGGCCTGCTCTTGAAAATTGAGCTGAGGCTCGTCGCCAAAAACGAGATAGCAGGGCTTGAGCCCTGCTTTGAGATGGTCCGCGAACTGCTCGGGGTCGACTCTCATCAAGATGCTCGCATCAGAACTTGACCTGGCTCAGCTGGCGGATGACCAGACTGGCGGCTTGCTCCTGCATCTCCTTGCCTAGCTGCTCCTGCTCACGGGAGGAGGCCAGTGCCGCGTCCGGTTTGTTCAGGAAGCTGCGGTTGAAGGTGATGGGAAACACCTGAGTCGGTTTGCCCGGCATGGAGACGGTGAACTGGGTGCTATAGCCCAGCAAATACTCGCGAGCCTGGCCGATGGAATCGACCGAAGCAATCTGGCTGGTGTTGCGCACGCCAGCCAGAGTGAGCACTGGGATGCCCTCCTTGTCTGCGAGCTGTACGCCAGCGGCCTTGAGACGAGTGGTCACCAGACGGTAGAAATCGCTCTTGTTGTCACCGACTACCTTCATGGTCATCAGCTCGGGCGGGATGGCGGTGCCCCGCATCTGAAAACCGCAGGCCTGCAACAGCAAGCCCATCAGTGCGATGGCCATCCAGCGAGTGAGGGTGGTGCCCATATGAAATCCTCTTTGCGTGAAGTGAAGAGCGGCGGGCGTCTGCCCGCCGTCATCATAATTAGCAACGGTCAGCTGACCCCTTCCCGACCTGCTGGTTTGCAAGGGGGAAGGAGCAAGGAGCTCCCTCCCATAACAAAAGGAGTGCAGGGGAGAGGCCTTGCCACCATTAGTTGGCGACAATGTTGAGCAGCTTGCCCGGTACATAGATAACTTTGCGCACTGTCAGACCGTCGGTGAACTTCTGCACAGAGGCATCGGCCATGGCCAGCTTCTCGACATCAGCCTGGCTTATCTCGGCCGGTACTGTCAGTTTGCCGCGCATCTTGCCGTTGATCTGCACCACTACCAGCTTCTCGGTCTCGACCATGGCCGCTTCATCGGCCACCGGCCAGGTGGCGTGATCCACGTCGTTGTCCTTGCCCAGCATCTTCCACAGCTCGAAGCCGATGTGCGGGGTGATGGGGGAGAGCATGACTACCACGGTCTCCAGCGCTTCCTGCATCAGGGCGCGGTCCTGCTCGTCTGAGCCCAGCTTGGCCAGATTGTTCATCAGTTCCATGATGGCGGCGATGGCGGTGTTGAAAGTCTGACGGCGACCCACGTCATCGCTCACCTTGGCGATGGTCTTGTGCAGCTCGCGGCGAACGGCTTTCTGTTCGCTGGTGAGGGCTGCCACATCCAGTGCCGGAACGGCACCCGCAGAGACGTGCTCGAAGGTCAGACGCCACAGGCGACGCAGGAAGCGCTGGGCGCCTTCTACACCGGAGTCGGACCACTCCAGGGTCATCTCGGCCGGGGAGGCGAACATCATGAACAGACGGACGGTATCTGCGCCGTAACGCTCGACCATCAGCTGCGGGTCTATGCCGTTGTTCTTGGACTTGGACATCTTGGTCATGCCGGAGTGGATCACTTCACGGCCCTCAAGGTCGATGGCCTTGGTGATGCGACCCTTCTCGTCACGCTCTACCTTGACGTCGGTCGGGCTAACCCAGACGTTGCCGCCCTTCTCATCTTTGTAGTAGAAGGCGTCGGCCAGCACCATACCCTGGCAGAGCAGGCGCTTGAACGGCTCGTCGCTGTTGACCAGACCCGCGTCACGCAGCAGCTTGTGGAAGAAGCGGGCGTAGAGCAGGTGCATACAGGCGTGCTCGATACCGCCGATGTACTGATCCACCGGGAGCCAGTGGTTGGCAGCAGCCGGGTCCAGCATGCCCTTGTCGTAGTCCGGGGAGCAGTAGCGGGCGTAGTACCAGGAGGACTCCATAAAGGTGTCAAAAGTGTCAGTTTCCCGGAACGCTTCCTGACCCTTGTAAGTGGTCTTGGCCCACTCGGCGTCGGCCTTGATCGGGCTCTGGATACCGTCCATCACCACATCTTCCGGCAACAGTACCGGCAGTTGATCTTCCGGCGTCGGCACGACGGTGCCGTCAGCCAGGGTCAGCATGGGGATGGGGGCACCCCAGTAACGCTGACGGGAGACGCCCCAGTCACGCAGACGGAAGTTGACGGTGCGCTTGCCGTGGCCGAGGGCTTCCAGCTTGTTGGCGATGGCGTCAAAAGCGCCCTGGAAGTCGAGGCCGTCAAACTCGCCGGAGTTGAACAGCACGCCCTTCTCGGTGTATGCGGCGTCGCTTACATCCACCTCGCCATCGGCATGCTTGATCACCGCCTTGATGTCGAGGCCATATTTGGTGGCGAACTCATGGTCACGCTGGTCGTGACCCGGAACCGCCATCACGGCGCCGGTACCGTAGTTCATCAGTACGAAGTTGGCGACCCAGACCGGTACCTTGCGGCCATCCAGCGGGTGAATGGCATACAGGCCGGTGGCCATGCCTTTCTTCTCCATGGTGGCCAGCTCGGCTTCGGCTACCTTGGTGTTCTTGCACTCTTCGATGAAGGCAGCCAGTTCCGGATTGCTGGCAGCAGCCTGCAGGGCCAGCGGGTGACCGGCGGCGATACCGACATAGGTGACGCCCATGAAGGTGTCCGGACGGGTGGTGTAGACCTCCAGCTGCTCAGCCTGACCCTCGATGGCGAAGCTGATGTTGACCCCTTCGGAGCGGCCAATCCAGTTGCGCTGCATGGTCTTGACCATCTCCGGCCAGCCTTCCAGATTGTCGATGTCGTTCAACAGCTCTTCGGCGTAGTCGGTGATCTTGATGAACCACTGGGGGATCTCTTTTTGCTCCACCGGGGTGTCACAGCGCCAGCAGCAGTTGTCGACCACCTGCTCGTTGGCCAGTACCGTCATGTCGTTCGGACACCAGTTGACGGAGGAAGTCTTCTTGTAGACCAGACCCTTTTCGTACAGCTTGGTAAAGAACCACTGCTCCCAGCGGTAGTAATCCGGCTTGCAGGTCGCCAGCTCGCGATCCCAGTCATAACCCAGCCCCAGCATCTTCAGCTGGTTCTTCATGTATTCGATGTTTTCGTAGGTCCAGGGGGCCGGTGCGGTATTATTCTTGACCGCGGCGTTCTCCGCCGGCAGACCGAATGCATCCCAACCTATGGGTTGCAGCACGTTCTTGCCATTGAGGCGTTGATAACGGGAGATCACATCACCTATGGTGTAGTTACGAACGTGCCCCATGTGTAGACGACCAGACGGATAGGGGAACATGGACAGGCAGTAGAATTTCTCCTTGTCTACTTTCTCCACGGCCTTGAAGGTTTTCTTGGCATCCCAGTGCTTTTGCACTGCTGGTTCGATCGATTGGGGAACGTATTGCTCTTGCATTGGTGACATCCGGATCTGTGAAATGAATAGATAAATCAGCTGGGAAATCGCAATAGAATACCCATATCCAGCGGCGGCAACAACCGCCAGCATCCGTCAGGCCTTATGCCGGGCATGATCAGGGTTCAGTAGAGGAGTAACGACCATGGACAAACGTCAAAAAGGGTACGAAGCCTTCATTGCAGAGTTGCAAAAGCAGTGGCAGGAGACCGAACAGTTCCAGGGGGAGCGCCTCAACCGGATGATCGCCAAGGTGCAGGCCTATCTGGAGGCCGCCAGCGATCTGACCCAGGATGAGCTGGCGCTGATCGCCGAATACGTGAAGCGGGATCTGGGCAACTATGAGCTGAGCCGCAACGATGATAAAGCACGCAGCGATGAGGCCGTGGAGGAGTCCGCCTTCATGCTGGCCCTCAAAGACACCGCCTGGTCCTGGCTGGCGGATGTGACCGACCGCGCCCAGGTGGAGTGGCGCGAGCTGGCCGACGAGCTGGAACACAAAGGGGTGTACGAAGCGGGAGACTGGGTCGGACTCGGCGTCATGGTGTGCGAGCAGTGTGGCTGGCGCCATACAGTGCTGCACCCTCAACCGCTCGATACCTGTCCCGAATGTGGCGGCCACGAATATCACCGCGAGCCGCTCTCGCCCTGAATACCATCAACTAGCGAAATGAAATGGCAAGAGGCGCCCCATGGGGCGCCTCTTTTGTTGATGTGCGGGTGTCGGAGCGTGCCGGATCAGAGTTCACGGGCCCAGGGATGGGCACGTGGACGCAACGCCAGTGCGAGCACCAGCAGCAGGGCCGTCATGCCGTACAGCGGCCAGTCGCCAAAGCGCAGGTAGGGGGTGGATCCGTGGGCGGGACGCACCTCGGCGCGCAGCACCCCGGCTTCGAACTGCGGGATCTGGCCTATGATGCTGCCGTCAATCTCGGTGACGACAGTGATGCCAGTGTTGGTGCCCCGCAGCAGCGGGCGTGCCAGCTCAAGGGCGCGCATGCGGGCGATCTGCAGGTGCTGCCAGGGGCCGATACTGGTGCCGAACCAGGCATCATTGGAAACGGTCAGCAGGAAGTCGGTATCAGGCTGCACATTGCGGCGCACCTCTTTGGGGAAGATGATCTCGTAGCAGATGGCGGCGGCAAACTTGAGCCCCTTGGCGATCAGGTTTGGTTGCTGTTCGTCCCCCCGGCTGAAGGAGGACATGGGCAGGTTGAAGAAGGGGGCTATGGGGCGCAGCAGATCCTCAAACGGCACGAACTCGCCGATAGGCAGCAGGTGGTGCTTGTAGTAGCGGTTCTTGTGCTCATAGTGATACGCCTCCTTGCCGTCAGCGTCCTGCACTCCCATGCCAAGCACCGTATTGAAGAAGCGCTGCTGCTCGAAATCGTAGTGGACTATGCCTGCCAGCAGACCCGTATCGTTCACCTTCATCGCCTTGTCCAGGCTCTCCAGGTAGTTGCCCATCTCTTTTTCGATGGCCGGAATCGCCGATTCCGGCCAGATGATGATGTCGGCATCCTGATTTTCGCGGCTGAGATCCTGATAGGTGCGCACCGTCGGTACCAGGGCCTCCGGATCCCACTTGAGGGACTGGGCGATATTGCCCTGTACCAGAGCTACCTTGACCGGCTCGCCCCGGGTCACCCAGTTGAGCTGCATCAGTCCATGGGCGGCACTGATCAGTGCAACGGGCACCAGCAGCCAGACGGGTTTGCGGTTCTGCCACACCAGCCAGAGGGCGGACGTCGACAGCAGCAGTGCCAGCGTGATGCCCTGCACCCCCAATATGGGGGCAAAGCCCTTGAGCGGCCCGTCGATCTGGCTGTAACCAAACCAGAGCCAGGGGAAGCCTGTCATCACCCAGCCCCGCAGCCAGTCAGCCACTAGCCAGAGCGCCGGGAAGGCGAGCAGCCAGCGGCTCCAGTGACGGCCACTGAAGAAGCGGGCAAAGGCCCAGCAGGCCAGGGCCGGATAGAGTGCCAGATAAGCCGAGAGCCCTGCCAGCAATACGAAGGCGACCGGCAGCATGATGCCGCCAAACATGGTCATGCTGACGTGGATCCACCATAGCCCCGGCAGGAACAGGCCCATGGCATAACCAAAACCGCGCCAGGCCGCCTGTTTGGGATTGGCCTTGTCCAGCAGCGCATAGAGGCCGAGCAGGGAAGGGATGACCAGAGGCCAGTAGTCGAACGGCGAGAACGCCAGGACGGCGAGCGCGCCGGATGCCATGGCAAACAGACTGGTCAGGAGTTTTGATTTCACGGGCGATGATTTCACGGACTATGCAGGCTCGGATTGGACGATAACAGGTTGATTGGCCGGTATCTTAACCTGTAAATGCGGTTAACGGCGAGCCTCCCGGCAGCCTGGACCTGTTCAAGCAAAAAGCCGGGCAGAAAATGGGAGACGGGCACGGTTCACTGAGGGAAGGGAGGGCGGTAGTGTCAAGGGGCGGCAGCTTGCCCTGCCACCAAACGGCAAGCGCCCCGACGAGCGGGGCGCTGATGCTTCACGGCAAGATAGCTACGTGAGACTTACAGGGCGTCAGAGCGACTTATTGCGCTTCAGACTGTGCCGCGACATGGTTGTCGGGGATCTTAACCTGCAACTGCTGCAGGCGGCGCCGGTCGGCGTGCATCACCTTGAACAGGTAACCTTGCAGCTCGATCTCCTCGCCCTTTTTCGGCAGGTGGCTGAAGGCGTGCATCACAAGACCGCCCACAGTATCCACCTCTTCATCACTGAACTGGGTGCCGAAGAAGTCGTTGAAATCCTCGATCTCGGTGAGGGCACTGACTGCGAAGACCCGCTTGCTGATGCGGCGGATCTCGTCCGGCTCATCTTCGATATCGTCGAACTCGTCATCGATCTCGCCGACGATGAGCTCCAGTATGTCCTCAATGGTCACGAGACCAGAGACACCACCGAACTCGTCCACGACGATGGCCATGTGATAGCGCTCTTCGCGAAACTCCTTGAGCAGCCTGTCGACCCGCTTGCTCTCGGGCACTATCACGGTCGGGCGCAGGATTTTTTCCAGCTGCAGCGGCTCGCTGGCATGGTGGCCGCCAAAACCGAACGGCAGCAGATCCTTGGCGAGCAGTATGCCCTCCACATGATCCTTGTCTTCGTTGATCACCGGAAAGCGGGAGTGACCTGACTCTATGATCACGGGCAAGATGTCGTCCACCGGCTGGGACTTCTCTATGGTGACCATCTGGGAGCGAGGGATCATGATGTCGCGAACGCGCAACTCGGCTATTTCGAGTACGCCTTCAATCATGTCCTTGGTGTCCTGATCGATGAGATCGCGCTCCTCGGCATCCGCTATCACATCCACCAAATCGTTGCGGTCTCTTGGCTCGCCCTGGAAGAGTTGGCTGAGTTTGTCGAGCCAGGTTTTCTTCGGCGAGCCGGTACTAGGGTGATCGTCAGTCATTTTTTCTCTTGGTTACTCGCTTGAACACATTTGGAATTGTTTTGGGTATGTAAGGATGACCATCGGCTGTTTCAAGGCGATGACGATCCCGTCCTTTACTCTTCGTCGTTCAGATAAGGATCGGCAAAGCCGAGTTCCTGCATGATGTCACGTTCCAGCTGTTCCATCTCCTCGGCCTCGTCATCCTCGATATGGTCATAACCTAGCAGATGGAGACTGCCATGCACAACCATGTGGGCCCAGTGTGCTTCCAGCGGCTTGTTCTGCTCGGCAGCCTCCTGTTCCACCACCTGGCGGCAGATGACGAGATCGCCGAGCAGCGGCAGTTCCATGCCGGGTGGCGCCTCGAACGGGAAGGAGAGCACATTGGTGGGCTTGTCCTTGCCGCGATAGGTGAGGTTGAGCTCGCGGCTCTCCGCCTCGTCGACGATACGCACCGTCACTTCGGCCTCTTCTTGGAAGCCGAGAATGGTGCCGTCCAGCCAGCCTTGCAGCTGTACTTCGCCGGGCAGACCGTCGGTGTCCGCGCAGGCCAGTTGCAGATCCAGGGTCACACTCATTGGGCACTCTCCTTATGGGATTTGCTGGCCGCCTGCTCGTCTGCCAGTTTGGCATCGAACGCTTCGTACGCCTGCACGATACGGGCCACCACAGGGTGGCGAACCACGTCTTTGGATTCAAAGAAGTTGAACGACAGGCCATCGACACCTTGCAGCACTTCCAGCGCGTGGCGCAGACCGGATTTGGCGCTACGTGGCAGGTCCACCTGAGTGATGTCACCGGTGACCACCGCCTTGGAGTTGAAGCCGATGCGGGTCAGGAACATCTTCATCTGCTCTGTGGTGGTGTTCTGGGCCTCATCCAGGATGATGAAGGCATCATTGAGGGTGCGACCGCGCATATAGGCGAGCGGCGCCACTTCGATGATGTTGCGCTCCATCAGCTTCTCGACCCGCTCGAACCCCAGCATCTCGAACAGGGCGTCGTAGAGCGGGCGCAGGTAAGGGTCGACCTTTTGGGAGAGGTCCCCGGGCAGAAAGCCGAGTTTCTCACCCGCTTCCACCGCAGGACGGGTCAGCAGTATGCGACGGATCTCCTGACGCTCCAGCGCATCCACCGCCGCTGCCACAGCCAGATAGGTCTTGCCGGTACCGGCCGGGCCTATGCCGAAACAGATGTCGTGGCTGACGATATTGGCGATGTACTGGGCCTGATTGGGGCTGCGTGGCTTGATGAGGCCGCGTTTGGTCTTGACCGTCACCTCCTTGCCATAGGGGATGCTTGGCGCAGGTTCGTCATCTTGCTCCAGCACCCGCGACTCCTGAATGGCCAGATGCACCATGTCGGGGATGATGTCGGTCACCTTGCCGCCCTTGAGGGGCTGGGTTTCCACATAGAGGTGCTTGAGGATGACGGCCGCCGCATCTACCTGGGCCTGTTTGCCCAGCAACTGGAAGTGGTTGTCACGGTAGCTGATCTCGACGCCGAGACGGCGCTCCAGCTGCTTGATGTTGTCATCGAAGGGGCCGCACAGGCTGGCAAGGCGCTGGTTGTCGGCGGGCTCCAGATGCAGATTCAGGGTCGCTAGGTGTCGGCTCAAAATATCCTCGTCTTGACGCAGTGCCCATCCGGCAAGGCCAGATGGGCACGAAGAGATTAGTGGGGAGTGAAGGCGGCCACGCCGAGGGCATCGGGCACATTGTCGGGACGACGAGCCAGGATCTCGCGGGGCGCAGTGGCGATGCGCAGGTTCATCTCATCCTCACCGCGGATAAAGCGACCGCGCAGTGAGTTGGGGCGTACCTCGGTGATCTCCACATCGGCAAAGCCGCCGATGAGGGTATGTGCCCCTTCGAAGTTGACCACGCGGTTGTTCTCGGTGCGACCACACAGCTGCATAGGGTCGAGCCTGGAGGGCCCTTCCACCAGGATGCGCTGGGTGGAGCCCAGCATGGCACGGCCAATCTGCATCGACTGGTTGTTGATGACATGCTGCAGGCGGGCCAGACGGACCTTCTTCACTTCCATGTCGACGTCGTCTGGCATGTCGGCGGCCGGCGTGCCGGGACGCGGGCTATAGATGAAGCTGAAGCTCATGTCGAAGTTGATCTCTTCGATCAGCTTCATGGTGGCCTCGAAATCCTCGTCCGTCTCGTTCGGGAAGCCGACGATAAAGTCGGAACTGATGGTGATGTCGGGACGGGCGGCGCGCAGGCGGCGGATCTTGGACTTGTACTCCAGCACTGTATGCGGGCGCTTCATCATGGTCAGGATGCGATCCGAACCGCTCTGCACCGGCAGGTGCAGGAAGCTGACCACTTCCGGCGTGTCCTTGTAGACCTCGATGATGTCGTCGGTGAACTCGATGGGATGGCTGGTGGTGTAGCGAATGCGGTCTATGCCGTCGATGGCCGCCACCAGGCGCAGCAGCTCGGCGAAGGAGCAGATGCTGCCATCAAAGGTCGGGCCCCGGTAGGCGTTGACGTTCTGGCCCAGCAGGTTGACCTCGCGTACGCCCTGTTCGGCGAGCTGGGCGATTTCGTAGAGCACGTCATCCATCGGCCGGCTCACCTCCTCGCCGCGGGTATAGGGCACCACGCAGAAGGAGCAGTATTTGGAGCAGCCTTCCATGATGGAGACAAAGGCGGTGGCGCCTTCGGCGCGGGGTTCCGGCAGACTGTCGAATTTTTCGATCTCGGGGAAGGCGATGTCCACCTGGGCGCCACGGCCCTCCTGGACCTGCTTGATCATGGCGGGCAGGCGATGCAGGGTCTGCGGACCGAAGACGATATCCACATAGGGGGCGCGACTGCGAATGTTCTCCCCTTCCTGAGAGGCCACGCAGCCACCCACGCCGATCACCAGACCGGGTTTGTTTGCTTTGAGCTTTTTCCAGCGGCCCAGCTGGTGGAACACCTTCTCCTGTGCTTTTTCGCGAATGGAGCAGGTATTCAGCAGCAAGACATCTGCCTCTTCGGGCTCTTCGGTCAGCGTGTAGCCATTGCTGGCATCTAACAGGTCGGCCATCTTGGACGAGTCATACTCGTTCATCTGGCAACCCCAGGTTTTAATGTGAAGTTTCTTGCTCATTGCTTCTCTTGACTTGTGTTGAAATCGGCATGGTCAAAGGACCGGGCATTTTACTCCGCAATCTGGATACTGCCTAGCTAATATCCAGCCCGCCATGGGGGGCTTTGCCCCGGAGCCTGTCCGTATGGGTATGGGCTTTCTCCTTGATTTGGCGCAGCAATTCGCAATTTGTCTCACTGTTTCTGCCGGTCCCTTGCGGTATCATGTCCCCATTCGGTCCGGCCCCGCCTACTCTGGTCCGGTGCGTCCCTTTTCAGGAATCAAGTTATGGAACAGTGTGATATCGCCATCGTCGGCGCTGGCATGGTCGGCGCCGCCACCGCCTGTCTGCTGGCGGCACAGGGCCTCTCCATTCGGGTCATAGAGACCCAATTGCCCGAGCAATACGCCCCCGAGCAGCCGCTGGATCTGCGGGTTTCCGCCATCAGCCAGGCCTCGGTGGCGATGCTGGATAAGGCCGGAGCCTGGTCGCACCTGCAGCAGATGCGGCTCTGTCCCTACCGCCGGCTGGAGACCTGGGAGCTGGATGGCTTTGCCACCCGGTTCGACGCGGCCGATCTCGGCCTGCCCCAGCTTGGCTACATCATAGAGAACCGGCTGGTGCAGCTGGCCCTGCTCAAGAGGATGGAGGATTTCCCCAACATCCAGACCCACACGCCTGCGGCGGTGATCAGCCTGCGTCAGAGCGCGGATGAGGCGGTACTGACACTGGACGACGGCACAGAGCTTTGCGCCCGCTGGGTGCTGGCCTGCGATGGTGCCGAGTCCCAGATGCGCCGGCTGGCTGGCATAGGCGTGTCCCGCTTTGAATATCGCCAGCACTGCATGCTGATCAACATCGACACCGAGTTTGCGCAGGAAGACATCACCTGGCAGCAATTTACCCCGAGTGGCCCGCGCGCCTTCCTGCCGCTGCCCGGCCAGCACGGCTCCCTGGTCTGGTATGACAATCCCGCCCGCATTCGCGCCTTGTCGGCCATGAGCAATGAGAAGCTGGGGGAGGAGGTGTGCCGCCACTTTCCGGCCCGGCTCGGCGGCTTCACCGTCACGGCCAAGGGGAGTTTCCCGCTGGTGCGGCGCCACACCAATGACTATCACGCCGGTCGGGTAGTGCTGCTCGGCGATGCCGCCCACACCATCAACCCGCTGGCGGGGCAGGGGGTCAACCTTGGCTTCAAGGATGTGGCCTGCTGGGCCGGGTTGCTGGCAAAAGCCGGTGCCGACTGGCATCAGCTGGCCCTGGCGGAGCGTTACGAGCGCCGCCGTCGCCCCGACAATCTTTTAATGCAGTCGGGGATGGATCTCTTCTATGGCGTGTTCAGCAACGAGATAGGACCGCTCAAGCTGGCTCGCAATCTGGCCCTCAATCTGGCGGACAAGGCAGGCCCGCTCAAGGAGATGGCGTTACGCTACGCACTGGGGCTGGTATGACCCGCATCGGGTTGAGGGCATGGCTCAGCCTTGGTGGTGTGCGTTAATTCACCAGAACCTTTTCGATCTCTTGTCTTTGCTCACTATTTTGAGATTTTCCCCCTGATCCCTCTGTTGAGCTGGCGCCGTTTTAGGGCAACATGGTGTCAGCATTGATGGCCACAAGGATGAGGGCATGCGTTATCAGGGACGGATCGCGAGCTGGAACGAAGCGCGAGGCTTCGGCTTTATTAAGCCGGAGCAGGAGGCGGGCGAGCAGCAAGGGAGCGAACTGTTCGTGCACATTTCGGCCCTGCAATCCGATGGCGCACTGCCCAACGTCGGGGAGCGCGTCTCCTACCAGTTAGGCACAGGCAAGGATGACAAGCCCAGAGCCGTGCAGGTGTTCTTTCCCGACAGGCCCCTGTCGCTGGCGGACGGGTTCAATCCACCTTCTGTATCCCCTCGGCTCGGCAGAGAGACCAGCACCCGATCGTCACAACCAGCGTCACTCAGACCCGGATCCCGCCCTCGCCCCGTCTATCGCCACAAGAGCAGCTGGCGTGGCAAAGTGATCCCCCTGCTGCTGGTGGGATTGTTCTCCCTCTACTCCCTTTTTTCGACCAACTCTGTGGTCCCCTTGCCGGTTTCCTCCTTCATCGGTGATGAAGGCAGTGCCTCCCGTAGTACACCACAGACCTCTGCTCTCAGCTATCAGTGCGATGGTCGTGAGTATTGCTCCCAGATGACCTCTTGCGAGGAGGCTACCTGGTTCTTGCGACATTGCCCGAACACCAAGATGGACGGAGAGGGGGATGGGGTGCCCTGTGAACGGCAGTGGTGTGGCCACTGAGGCTGGCCTGCCCGATTGCCGCTGCGAATATTCACCGCTTTTTTCATGCTGATGCACCATATCGGATAGGGTAATACCGGGCCAGGTCCTGTCTGTTCGTTGGCGCCACCTTTGTTGGCAAGGTGACGGATGGCGGCTTTACTTCTAGTACTGACTCGTTTGTTGCCGTATATGCCGTTTATTATTTTTCAGGATCATGGTCATGGTGGATTACTTTCAGGGCTCGTTGTTTCACTTTTCCGAACGGGCGCAGTACCTGGCAGCCTTGCTGAACTCGCTGGAAGACCAGATCGCCGTGATTGATCGGGCTGGGGTTATCCACTATACCAACCTCGCCTGGAACCGGTTTGCCGAGCAAAACGGCATGCCAAAAGGGTATGACTGGCTGGGTATCAACTACTTGCGGGTGTTCGACAGCGCCGTCGAGCCGCTGGTGCTGATGGCGGCAGAGGGGATCCGCCGGGTGCTCTGTGGCGAACAGGACCATTTCCATCTGGAGTATCCCTGCCACAGCCCGGATATACAGCGCTGGTTCATGATGCGGGTCTCCCCAGTACTGGGGGTGGATGTCGAGTTTTATACCATCACCCATATCAATATCACTGAGCGCAAGTTGCTGGAGCTGGATGTGACCCACCTCTCCCAGCATGATCCTCTGACAGGTCTTGCCAACCGGCGCCTGTTCAACAGTTTTCTGCATAACGAGTGGCGCCGCAGCATGCGGGAGCACACGCCCATCTCCTTCATCATGCTCGATCTGGACAACTTCAAGGCGTGCAACGATCACTTCGGCCATCAGGTTGGAGATGATCTCTTGCGGCAGGTGGGTCACCTGCTCAACGCCTTTTGCCAGCGGCCTGCGGATCTGCCAAGCCGGTTCGGGGGCGATGAATTTGCGGTGGTCCTCGGCAATACCGGCAAGGAGGCCGCCTTGAGGATGGGGGAGGCGATTCGCCTCGGGATCAAGGAGTTGAGTATGAATGAGCTGGGCGATGCCCGGCTCAGCGCCAGTATCGGCATTGCTACCCAGCTTCCGGAGCGGGTGCTGGTCTCGGAAGATGAGCTGCTGGCCGCTGCCGACATGGCTCTCTACAGGGCCAAGAAAGAGGGGAAGAACCGTTGCCACAGCGTGGCTTGCCCTCATTACCCAACCCTTGAGTGAAGGCCACATTCGATAATGGGACCGTGGCGAGGCTTTATCCCTTCAGACTCTGCCGGCTGAGGTGCGGGATGTGCCGCCATGACCAGCTGCAGGAATCGATCGCGAATGGGATCGGCAAACTCGGAATTCCAGACCAGACTGATTTCCCACTCTGACTTTGGCCCGGACAAGGGGTAGAGGGTGACGCCCTGGCCCGCGATAAAGCTGACGCTGCGTGGCAGTATGGCGTTGCCGATCCCGGCGGCCACCAACGCGACCAGTGTCTGTATATCCTCTGCTTCCTGAACTATGGCGGTCAGCCGGTTGGCGCCAAGGAAGCTGGCGATCTGCTGGCTCAGCCCAGGACAACGATGGCCGACCATTTGCAGCAGGGGCTGGTTGGCGAGCGCCCACTCAACGTCGAAGGTGGCCGGATCCGGCCCCGTCATCTGGCTGGGAACGGCCAGCACCAGCCGGTCGGTCAGCAATCTGTACTCTTGCAATTGAGGGGCCTGTGGTCTGCGCATGAAGCCCAGTTGCAACTGACCCGACAGCAGACGCTCATGCTGGGTGGCTGAGGTCATGTCCTGCATGTGTACCATCACATCGGGTACCTGCTGCTTGAAGCGGGCGACCAGCGAAGGAGCCAGCGCAAAGCTGGACAGCCCGAAGCCAATCTTGAGCCGTCCGGCAATGCCGCTCGCCAGCGCCAAGGCGTGGCGTTCAAATCCCCTGCCGTGCTCGACCAGTGCGCTGGCCTGGGTGAGCAGCTGGGTGCCGATGGCGGTCAGTTGGGCGCCATGTCGACCCCGGTTGAACAGGGTGCTGCCAAGGGCCAGCTCCAGCCCCTGGATCTGCTTGGTCAGCGCCGGCTGGGTGATAAACAGCCGGCTGGCAGCCTCCCGGTAGTTGGCGGTCTCGGCCAGCATCACGAATGCCTGCAGTTGCCTCAAGTCGAATTTCATTCCGTTTGGTTATCCAATGTGGCGATTAATTGATTATAAATTATCTAACTGCCTTGTTCTAATGGCCTCGTTACGGGCCATTTGCCCGCTCTGACGTGCAACAAGGAGCCATATCATGTCTACCGAACGCTATCTGTTTCTGATCAAGGGAACCCTGGTGATGGCCCAGCCACTGGCTGCGCCGGAGACGGGAGAACTGCTGACCAGCCTGCTGCAACAAGGCTTCGTCGTCGGGCCTTTGCAAGTGTGGGCGAGCAATGCCGAGCAGGCGTTGGCCTGTTATGAGGAGAGTGCCCAGCAGCGGGCCTTCAGCAATGTGCTGGCTGGGGCTTCGTCATGACCCGGCTCACCCTACGGGCTGCGGCCCTGTTGCTGGACATGGATGGCACCCTGGTTCACTCCACCGACGAGGTGGAAACCGTGTGGCGACTCTGGTGCCGACGTCATCAGCTGGCCCCTGAGCCCGTGCTGGCGATGTGCCACGGTTTGCGCTCGCGGGAGGTGATCAGGGCCCTGGCGCCGCAGCTGGACATGGCGCAGGAGGTCGCCCTGCTCGATGAGCTGGAGATCCATCACACCGGGCGCGGTGAGGCCATCATGGGCAGCCGGGCTCTGCTGAGCCGCTTGCCAGCCGAGCGCTGGGCGCTGGTCACCTCCGCCAGCCAGAGGGTTGCCCGCCATCGGCTGGAGAGTGCCGGTTTGCCGCTGCCTACCCTGCTGGTGGGAGCGGAGGACGTGGTTCATGGCAAGCCGGACCCCGAACCCTATCTGCTGGGGGCCGAGCGGCTCGGGGTTGCCCCTGCCAACTGTCTGGTGTTCGAGGATGCACCGGCTGGCATACAGAGCGCCCTGCGAGCCGGCTGCGCCGTGGTGCAGGTCGGAGGCAAGCGGTTGCTGGATCCGGCCGTCATAGCCGTGATCCAAGATTGGCGTCAGGTGAGTGTGGAGGTAGACGAGAAAGGTATGTTGCAGGTTGGCCTGCTGACCTGACGGACGTCTGGAAACAAGCAGCCCCCGACCAGCGGGGGCTTGAAGCGGATGTGGGGTCCGGGTTATTTGAAGACGCGAAACCGCACTGCATCATCCATGAAGGTCTTGTCGCCAGCCGGTTGCTCGATGCTGCCAAAAGGCATCTGGGCGCGCAGCAGCCAGCTGGCGGGCAGGTCCCACTCCTTGCGTACCGCTTCGTCGATCAGCGGATTGTAGTGTTGCAGGGAGGCGCCAACTTTCTCCTGGGCCAGGGTGGTCCAGACCGCAAACTGGGCGATGCCGGTGGCATGTTCCGACCAGATGGGGAAGTTGTCGGCATACAGCGCAAACTTCTGCTGCAGATCCTTGATGACATCCGTATCCTCGAAAAACAGCACTGTGCCGAACCCTGCGCGGAAGCTGCCATCTACCTTGGTTTCACTCTGGGCATAGGCGTCCGGTGGCACGATTTTCTTCAGCTCGGCCTTGACGATATCCCACAGCTTGTGGTGCTGGGCGCCAAACAGTATGACGGCGCGGGAGCTCTGGGAGTTGAAAGAGGAGGGACTGTGCTTGATGGCATCCTGGATCAGGGCCGTCAGCTGCTCCGGCGTGTGAGACACCTGGTCGCCCAGGGCATAGATGGTACGACGTACTTTGATCTGTTCGATAAACGGACTGCTCATAACATCTCCTTTGTTTGACAGATAATCGCATTCGGTGGTCGTTGCAAGGCCATCCGGCTCCGATTGTGCAAGCTATAGACTATAACACTCGCTTCCTCCTTAACCGTCAACGCCCAGTGGTCACTGTTTTTACTCTCCGTGGATATTGGTTGGCAGGGAAGAATGAGCCGCCTCACATTCTGGCGTTTTTAATCCATTGGCGGTTATCCAGCCGATTTCTATCGACGATTGCTCCTGCCTTTTCACCACAAGTTCGGTTCACATCGACTGTTTCAGTGGCAGTGTGATGATCAAGTAGGTGCCCAACCGGGTAGACGAGCTGCTGACTGCCGAGCCTTGCACCTGCGCCGTCTATCGGAGCGGGGGGACGAGTTGGCTGCCCTGCTGCCGTGGGAGCGCCACGAGCGGGAGTCGCGACTGCATCATCTGCTGGCGCGGGTACGCAACCAGCAGTGGCTAGAATCCAGGCACAGGTCACCCTGAGCGCGGGTGGCGCCCACTACCCGGATGATGGCCTTTTTCTGTTCGAAAGGGCCGACGAATGCCGCTACCAGAGCAAGCGACCGGGTCGGGATCGCTGGCATCTCTCTCCATCCCCGGATACTGGCGGTGAGCCTGTATCCCCTGGGGTGACAATATCTGTCTGATCCCTGCATGCCCGCGCCGGGCTGCGACAGCCTGACGTTGGACTAAATACCGTTCACCTTGTGCCGAACTGAGATTTTTTATCTTTATTTTCATGGTGTTAATTTTTAATTTTTCTTCCTGACGTCTTGCCGGGATTCCTTTGGATTAAATGTCAGGCTGTTTGCGCTACTGGCGCGGCGGGTGGCCATTTGTATAGTGCAGGGGAAATTAATCAGGTTTGACAGGAGTACCCCATGGAGATGAAAAAGCGCGGCATGAGTGCCCTGGCCCTGTTGGGCTCCCTGCTGCTGATGAGTGGCGCTGTGCAGGCCTCGGAAACCCTCAACACCATACTCGGTGGCGGTGCAGGCGGTGTGGCGGGCACCATGATTGGCAAAGAGCTGGGAGGCGATACCGGTGCCCTGGTCGGTGCGGCACTCGGCGGTGCGGCCGGTGGCGCCGCCACCGCCAACAAGGGAAACAAGAATGAGGCGGCCCTGGGGGGCGCCGTCGGTGCACTGGGTGGCGCGGCCATCGGCAAGAGCGTCGGCGGCAGCACAGGCCAGCTGATCGGGGCCGGTGTCGGGGGGGCCAGCGGCTCGGCCATCGGTGCCAAGACGGGGGATGGTCACAAGAGCAATAACAACCGCTACGACGACGATGATCATCACTACAAGAAACATAAGAAGCACAAAAAGCACAAGAAACACAGATGGCACGACGATGACTGATGTCAGCCTTGCTGCGTGCTGGCGACAAATAGAGGAAGGGGCCAACAGGCCCCTTTTTGCATGATGTGACTCAGACCAGCCGGTGCTGGCGTCGTCCCTCGGCGAAGGCGTTGATATTGTCGATCAGCTGATCCGCGAGGCGCTGCATCGACTCCTCGCTGGCCCAGGCCACATGGGGCGTCAGGATGAAATTGGGGTATTGCAGAGCCTGCATCAGCGGATGATCCGGGGGCGGCGGCTCGACGCTCGCCACGTCGAAACCGGCGCCGCCGAGGCGACCGTTGGCCAGCGCCTTGAGCAGTGCCGCTTCATCCACCAGGCCGCCACGGCCCACGTTGATGAGCAAGGCGCCCGGTTTCATCAAGGCCAGCTCCCGTTCGCCGATCAGGTGGCGGGTGTAGGGGGTGAGCGGGCAGTGCAGGCTGACCACATCCGAGCTTTGCAGCAGCGCCTCCAGCGGCAGCCGATCTTCGTCGTGGCTGGCGCCTGTCTGGCTCTGGGCGTAACGCACTATCATGCCCATCCCCTGCGCCCGTTCGCCGAGCGCCTGACCCAGGGTACCTTTGCCTATGATGCCGAGCTGCTTGCCGTGCAGATCCATGATGTTGTGGTCGAAGAAGCAGAACTGGCCGCTCTGCTGCCAGCGCCCCTCCAGCAGGGACTGGCGCCAGGCAAACAGGTTGCGCGACAGGGCCAGCATCAGTGCCATGGCGTGCTCCGGTACAGAGGGGCCCGAGTAGTTGCGGATGTTGCACACCCCGACGTTGGCGGCCCGGCATGCTTCCAGATCCACGTTGTCGCTGCCGGTGGCCGCCAGGGCGATCAGCTTGAGATCCGGCAGTTGTGCCAGCTCAGGGGCGCCGATGCGTACCTTGTTGATGATGGCGATGCTGGCATTCTTGAGCCGCTCCACCACCTGCTCGGGGGCCGTGCTTGGATGGCTCTGCCAGTGATGGGGAAAGTCGGGCCGGTGCAGTGTGATGCCCGCATCCAGGGTATCGCTATCGAGAAAAACTATCTGCTGCATGACGCCTCCTGCCATTGGAGCCGTCATGATGCCAAATATGGGCGCTAGGGAGCCAGCCCGAACGCCGTCAGTGGTGAATCAATGGCGCTGTCTGTGACGCTGGCGGCATTTTGGGGGCAGGTCGAGGTCAGAGCCAGCCGAGGTGGGTGAGCCAACCCTGAATGCGGGTCGGTGTTTCATCCAGCTCCATCAAGGCGTAGGGGCGGTAGTTGAGCTTGTGGCTGCGGCGGCTCTCGCTGCGACGAGCTTCGGCGGCCAGCAGTGGCCAGCGCCCTCCCTCTTCCTGATAGAGATCCAGGGTCGGCATGGTGGCCTGGGCTACCTGCTTGGCCAGGGTCTGGTTACTTTGCACATTCGGGAAGAAGCCATCGAGCAGCACCAGAGCATCGGGGGCGGGCACTTGCTCGCTGGCGATGAGATTGGTGGCCCAGGCGGCGCTGGTACCCTGAGCCAGTATCAGCTTGAAGCCCCCTTCTTGCAGCTTGGCATCCCCCAGCTTGATGATGCGGGCGGCAAACTGCTTGCGAAAGTCGTCGATAGCCTGCTGTTTCTTCTCGGCGGCGGGGTCCAGCTCTGCTTGTTGAGGAGAGGGAAGCAGCAGCAGGGTATCGAAGCCGAGTTGGCCTAGGGCCCGGGTCAGTTGCCACAGCTGGCCGCTGCGCTGCCAGTCTGGCAGCAGGATCGCCAGCCCCACATAGCTGTCGCTGTCGTGCTTGGCGAACAGCACTGTCTGCTTGTCGATCTGGGTGCTATCGGGCAGCCCTTGCCAGTCGCTGTTCTGCCAGTAGTCGAGGGGGGCGGGTGGCGTGACTTCGCTGGCTTGCGAAGCACCGCTTGCCAGCAGGGTCAGTAACAGCAGTGATAAGGATAATCTGGCCATAGTGCGCTCCCCGGTTAACTGGGTTAGCGGCGGCGAGCCGGTTTTCTGAAGTGCGGCCAGGGGAGCAATAAAAAAGCGAGCCAATGGCTCGCTTTTTTGCATTCAATTCAAGGGGTCGATCAGGAGAGACGACGCTTGAACTCGCCGGTGCGGCTGTCGATTTCGATCTTGTCACCGATCTCTACGAAGGCGGCAACAGCCAGCTCGTAGGCAGTGCCCTTCAGGCGGGCAGGCTTGGTCACTTTACCTGAGGTGTCGCCACGGGCGGCCGGCTCAGTGTACTCAACTTCGCGAACTATGGTGGTCGGCAGTTCTACGGAGATGGCTTTCTCGTTGTAGAAAGTCACTTCGCAGATGTCTTCCATGCCGTCTACCAGGTAGTTCAGCACGTCACCCAGGTTGTCTTTCTCGACGTCGTACTGGTTGTACTCGGTATCCATGAAGACATACAGGGGATCGGAGAAGTAGGAGTAGGTGCACTCTTTACGCTCCAGCTGAACCACGTCCAGCTTGTCGTCGGCCTTGAATACGGTCTCGGTCGCGCTACCGTTGAGCAGACCCTTCAGTTTCATCTTGACCACGGCGGAGTTACGGCCGGATTTGTTGAACTCAGCCTTCTGGACCACCATCGGCTCGGTACCGATCATGACTACGTTACCAGCGCGGATTTCCTGTGCGGTTTTCATGTAAAAAATTCCTGTTCGTGAAACGGACGGATAAAAACTGCCAGATTATATACGGCTTTCTAAAAATTTCACCAACCGCGTGACGAGATCCCCGTCCTCGAGCAGCTTCTGTGACCAGCTTCGCGCATCTTGCTGCCAAATAGCGCTATATCGGGGCCATTGGGCCCAAAGTTTGCTGGTATCTTCCCCCAGGTTGAGAGCGTGGTTGAAAGCCCGCAACCATTGGGCTGCCTCCGGGGGAAAGTCCGCCAGATAGTGATCGAGAAAACCGTCCAGCTTGACCATATGGGCCTGCTCTTCCTGCGGGTAGATGTGCCACAGGAAGGGGCGGGCGGCCCACTGTGCCCGCACGAAGGAGTCCTCGCCGCGCACCAGATTGAGATCGCAGCTCCACAGCAGCCGGTCGTAGCCTGCCTGATCCGTCATGGGCAGCAGCTTGATGGTGAGGCTGCCCGCGTGCAGCAGATCCCCCGCCTTGGCGGTGACGATGGTGCTCGCAAGGCCGGCGCCGCGCAGCACGTCATTGAGCGAGCGCCCCAGCGGTAATAGCAAAGTGACGGGGGTTGGGCTCTGGCACCAGCCTTCTATCAGGCTCACAAGCGCTTCGCTCTCGTAGGTAAAGAGGCTGACTCTCAGCTCATTGTCCCCTTTGGGCGGTAATCCCAGGCTGGCCCAGTAGGCGGCAAGGCCAGTCTCATCCTGTTGCCACTGGTCACGTTCGGCGATGAGCCCCTGCTCGCACAAGAGGCCGCCGGTTCTGGGGGTGAAGCCCGGGAAGAAGAAGTATTTGTTGAGGCTCAGGTCGCCGACCCGCTGGGGTGATGCAAGGCCGTGGCAATCTTCGACCCAGGGTTCCGCCGAGAGGTACTCCAGATTGATCCAGCAGGGGGTTGGCTGCTGCTGCGCCATACGTTGGGTAAAGGCAGCGGGCAGTTCGCAGGCAAACGCCTCTATGACCACCTTTGCCGGGATCACATCCGCCGGCAGCGCGTCGTGCCAGTGCTGGATATAGATGCCCTGTTGCCACTGACCGTCCAGCGTGGGATCGAGCCCCGGGCAGATGCGGGCGAAGCTGGCCAGATCGTCCACCCAGAGCCTGACGCTACCCTGGTCTTGCTGTTTCAGCTGACGAGCGAGCCGCCAGGTGACGCCTATGTCGCCGAAGTTGTCCACGACGCAGCAGAAAATATCCCAGTCGAATGGCGGTAGTTTGAGTGGCGAAGAGGTTGTCATGTGAGGGCACCGATGGAAAAGAGATACAAAAAAACCGGTGTGCAGGGTAGCACACCGGTTGGCTGGCTTCTAAGGGACTGCCGTCAGCCTGCCTGGCTCATCGCGTTGCGCTGGCAGACAGCAGGGGCAGGTTTACTCCTTGCCGTAGACGTTGTTTTCTTGCTCGCGCACCCGGATGAAGGTGGTGCGCTTGGTGAGCTCCTTGAGCTGGCTGGCACCCACGTAGGTGCAGGTGGAGCGCACACCGCCCAGGATGTCGCGCACCGTGTTCTCGACCGGGCCGCGGTAGGGCAGCAGCACGGTTTTGCCCTCGGAGGCGCGATAGTCGGCGACGCCGCCGGCGTGCTTGTCCATGGCACTCGATGAGCTCATGCCGTAGAACTTCATGAAGGGGGTACCATCTACGTCCACCACTTCGCCGCCGCACTCCTCGTGGGCTGCCAGCATGCCGCCCAGCATCACGAAGTCGGCGCCGCCGCCGAAGGCTTTGGCCACGTCACCCGGGCAGGTGCAGCCGCCGTCACCGACGATCTGGCCACCGAGGCCGTGGGCCGCATCGGCGCACTCTATGATGGCGGAGAGCTGGGGGTAGCCGACCCCTGTCTTGACCCGGGTGGTACAGACCGAGCCCGGGCCTATGCCGACCTTGACGATGTCGGCGCCGGAGAGGATCAGCTCCTCGACCATCTCGCCGGTGACCACGTTGCCGGCCAGGATGACATGGTTCGGGCAGGCTTCACGGATCTTGCGCAGAAACTCGACGAAGTGCTGGGAGTAGCCGTTGGCCACGTCCACGCAGATGAAACGCAGGGCGGCTGACATGGCCAGGATCTGGCGGGTCTTGGTGAAATCATCTTCGGAGGTGCCGGTCGATACCATGACATGGCCGAGCAGTGCCGGATCCGTGCTGTTGACGAAGGCTTGCCACTGCTCAAGGCTGTAGTGCTTGTGTACCGCTGTCATCATCTCGAAGCCTGCCAGTGTCCTGGCCATGGCGAAGCTGCCGACGGTATCCATGTTGGCGGCGATGACGGGAACGCCCTGCCATTGGGTCTGGGTGTGCTTGAAGGTGAACTGACGGGTCAGGCTGACTTGGGAACGGCTCTTGAGGGTAGAGCGCTTGGGGCGGAACAGGACATCCTTGAAACCGAGCTTCAAGTCTTCTTCGATACGCATTACGAATTCCTTATTGAGCCTTGTTGAAAGTCACTTTTGCAGTGGTCAATTTTCGGCAGGCGCAAAAAAACCGGCGGTTTTCAGGGCCTCCGGTTTACAACAGTGTAGGCAAAAATCCCGCCAGAACAAGACTGATAATTCACACATCATTGTGGTAGCCTTTGGCGTCACAACCTGAGCACAGCCTCAGGTGTCATCCAGCACCACTTTTTCTCCCAACGCTTTCGTCAGTTAACGCTTCAAAAGAATCCCTTTGTGGCCTGAGGTCGTGATCCTGACGCGGGCAGATCGAGCGCCGCGCTCATCGGCCTGACGCCGCGTTTCGTCAGTTGACAGCAGGCGTTTCCATCCCCACTCTTGGCCTCTCGGGCCCTTGTCGGCCCTGATCTGACGAGGAGTGAAAATGCTGGTACTGCGAACCATGACCTTGCTGTTGGCTTGCCTCTCCCTGTCGGGAATGGCATGGGCGGCAGCGTCCCCTGCCGTGTATGGCTGGATTGAGAAGGGACTGATCATGCCAGGCGGTGTGGCGGTGAAGATGAAACTCGATACAGGCGCTCTGACCTCTTCAATGGATGCGCGGGATCTGCACCACTTCAAGCGCGATGGCAAATCCTGGGTGCGCTTTACCCTGCAACTGACCGATGCCAACACCGACAAGCCGGTGAGCCAGACGCTGGAGCGGCCGGTGGAGCGCATGGTCAAGGTGCGAGGCGCCGGTGGCATGGAGCAGCGGCCGACCGTGACCATGTCCATCTGTTTGGGGGACAAGGTATACAAGGAGTGGTTCACCCTGCGGGATCGCAGCAAGATGATCTATCCGGTGCTGATTGGCCGTCGTCTGCTGGCGGAACTGGGGGCTGTGGATTCGAGCCAAACCTTTACGGTGAAGCCCGCTTGCCGTTGAAGGTCAGTGTGAATGTCATGAACAAGGAAGTGGAGGCCCCGGCCTCCACTTTTTATTGATGCGCTTTGCCAGTTTTATGCCAAGGCGCGCAGGGGCGGCGCTGGCAGCCGCACGCTGACTTCCAGCCCCCCCTCTGGCCGGTTGTGGATGTCCAGATCTGCGCCGTGCAACTGGGCGATGCGCGAGACGATGGCCATGCCGAGCCCGACCCCGTCACCTTGCTGGGGATTGACCCGAAAGAAGCGCTCACACAGGCGCGACAGAGCCGCAGTGGGAATGCCGGGGCCTGTATCGCGGATATCGACTCTGACCCGATTGCCCTCCTGCTGCACCTCGACCGCGATCTCGCCCTGGGCCGGGGTGTAACGCAGCGCGTTGTCGATGAGGTTGCTGAACATCAGATCCAGCAGTGTGCTTTGACCCATCACAGTCAAGTGTTCGGCTCCCTCCAGTGACAGCTGCTGGCCCTTTTTAAGGGCGATGGGCGCCAGCGTGGCCAGTGTGCCTTGCAGCAAATTCCCCAGGTCAAGTTCGGTTAGCTCCAATCCTTGCTGGCTGTCGATGCGCGCCTGGGTCAGCAACTGGCGGATCAAGCGATCGCTGCGATCGAGCGCCAGCAACATCTTGTGAAGTGACTGCTGGCGGCTGGCGTCATCCTCGGCGGCCAGCGCATTCTCGCTGTGGATGCGCAGTACCGCCAGCGGCGTGCGCAGCTCGTGGGCCGCCTCGTTGGTAAATTGCTTCTCCCGCTCTATGGTGTCGGCCAGAGCGTGCATCAGGCGGTTGATCTCGTCGGTGAGCGGAGTCAGCTCCTGGGCGCGGATCTTCAGATTGAGCGGGCTCAAGTTGGCTGGATGACGTTCGCCTATGGCCTGTGCCAGCAGTCGCAGCGGCGCCAGGCCACGGGAGATGAGCCACCATAGCAGACCGAGCAGGAAGGGCAGCGTGATGAGCAGCGGCAGCATGGCCAGGGTAGCCATCTTGCTGGCCAGTTCACTGCGCTCGTCATCCCGCTCCGCCACGACGAGCCAGGTATGCTCGTTCTGGTTGTAGAGAGTGAAAGTGCGCCATTGATGCCGGTCTTTTTCTACCGTGTTGAAGCCGGGGGCCAGCTCGACCAAGGGCTGGTTCGGGGCGCTCGGGGAGCGCAGCAGTATGCCGCCTTGCTCATTGAGCAGCTGAAAGTAGAGATTGCGCTCGAACTCGTGCCCAAGGGGGGTCAGCTCCCTGTCCTCTCCTCGCAGATTGAAGCTGGTGTCCTTTTGCCACTGGTCCGGGTTGTGCTGTTCCCACTCTTCATAGACGGTGCCGTTGGCGGGCAGGGCGCTGTGCTGATCCAGATAGCGGCTGAGCAGTTGGTTGGTGATGCGGGAGGATTGAGCGAGACGAGCATCGAACAGCTCCTCCATCTCGTGGCTGGCTTCCAGATAACCGATAAGGGCGCTGATGGCCAGGCTGGTACTGACCAGCGCCAATATGCCGGAGAGCAGAAAGCGGCGGATGGAGCGGGGGTGATTCATGCAAAGGGCTCCCTGTGCTGTGGCTGCTCAGAGTCGGGGGATATGTTGCCGCTGCCGCGAGCTGAACCAGGGTGACTCATGCAAGGTTACCTTTGTGCTGTGACTGTTCAAGCTGGGGGACTATGTAACCGACACCACGGATATTGCGGATGAGGTCGCTGTAGAACTTCTTGCGCAGATGGTGGATATGCACCTCCACCGCATTGCTCTCGGCGCCTTCATCCCAGCCATACAGGCTCTGCTGCAACTGATCCTTGCTCAGTACCCGGCCGCTCTGGGTAACGAGCTCCTGCAACAGCTTGTATTCGTGGGGGGTGAGCTTGACCGGTTCGCCCCGATAGGTGACCTGTTGTGACTCCGGGTGGATGAGGATGTCGCCATATTCGAGCACCGCCTGGGCTTGCCCCTTGCTGCGCCGCACCAGGGCGCGCAGGCGGGCATTGAGCTCCTGCAGGGCGAAGGGCTTGACCATGTAATCGTCGGATCCCGCATCCAGCCCCAGCACCCTGTCGTCCAGGGCATCGCGGGCCGTGAGGATCAGTACCGGCAGCACCTGGCCTTCCCGGCGCAACTTGCGCAGCAAGCTGATGCCGTCGATGTCCGGCAGATTGAGATCCAGAATGAGGGCGGCGAACTCCTCACTCTTGAGCACAGACAGGGCTGGCAGCCCCTGCTGCAGCCAGTCCACTGTGTAGCCACTGCTGCGCAGGGCATCCACCATGCCATCGCCCAGCATCACATCATCTTCTACCAGCAGGATCCGCATTGTGTTCCCCCTTGCTACCTGGTTCATGGTTTACGCCAGTGACATAAACGACGCTGCCCACCAGTATGCAAGCGGGCGGGCAGAGTTTACATCACTGATTTATCAGGGTGATTTATAGCTTGGCGAGCCGGTCGCGGATTTCGAGGCGACGGCCCTGATCTGCCAGCTCGCGGCCGGGGCGGTCCGGTGCGGCCAGCGCCTTGTCCAGATAGGTTTTCGCTTCGGCTTTGCGACCCTGATCCAGCAGGAAGTCGCCATAGAAGAAGTTGGGATCTATGCCGGCGGGGTTGAGTGCCAGCGCCTGCTTGAGCAGCTCCTCTGCCTTTTCATCATCGCCAAATCCCACCGGCCAGCCCGGTACCTGATAGTAGAGTGAGCCCAGACTGGTGTAGGCAGAGCCTTCCAGCGCCTTGGGATCCTGCTTGAGGGCGATCTCCAGTTTGGCCTTGGCCTCTTTCACCAGACCCAGGGCATCAAGCCCACCCTTGGCGCCGGCCCAGGTGCTCTTGACGATGGCCGACCAGATCAGCAGGTCGGTCCGAAAGGCCTCTTTGGCGCTGGCCTGATCGGCCTGGCTGCTCAGGGTTTCAAGGCAGCTCTCCTTGGCCTTGCCGGTTTGCTGGTACTGGCAGACGGCCCACTGTTGCTGGATTGGAATAAGCGCATCATTCGCAGCCGCGACACAGCTTGAACCCAGCAGGAGGGCGATGGCACAGGAGGTGGCAGAGTTAAGGGCAAAGGTCATATCAAGGTTCCTTTTTGGTCGGGATCGGGCGGGACAATGCCGGTTGCGGCGCAGCGCTTGCGCTGGTGTCTGCCGTCCTTGGTGGAAGGTGACGGGCGTAGCGTTCAATGATGGGCAGTTGTTTGGCCAGCGCCCGATCGACGATGCCGGGCAGCAAGGCATTGAGCCGTACGAACAGTTTTTCGGGCCAGCCGAGCCAACTGCGGCGGGTCTCGTTGCACAGGGCGATGACGGCGGCTTCGGCGACTTCCTGCGGGCTGTCGGTCTGGGTACCGAGCTCGGCATTCATCTCGTATGCTGCCTCTGAGTTGAGACGGGTACGGGTCGCGCGGGGAGCGAAGTGCAGCACCTTGATACCGGAGCCTTCCAGTTCCCGTCCCAGCGCTTCGCTAAAGCCGCGCAGGGCGAACTTGCTGGCACAGTAGACGCTGTAACCCGGATACCCTATGGCACCAAAGCTGGAGCCGATATTCATGATGATGGCGGGTTTGCGCAAATGGGGTAGCAGGGTGCGGGTAAGCTGAATAGGTGCCTCTATATTGAGCAGCAGCTGACGCTCCACCTGCTCGGCGCTTTGATCTTCCAGCCAGGCAAACTGGTTGCAGCCAGCATTGTTGATCAGCACATCCAACCCCTCTTCCAATGCAGGGTGTTGCAGCAAACGGGCCCGTTCCTGGTGGGATCCCAGATCGGCAACCACTGTCTGGTGGCGTTCCGGATGGGGCAGCTCCTTGCAGAGGCGATCCAGCACGCTGGCTCGGCGACCGTGCAGCAACAGGTGTGCCCCCTGCGCCGCCAGCTCCTGGGCCAGCGCTTCGCCTATCCCGCCGCTTGCGCCCGTGAGCAGTACTCGCTTTCCTTGCAGTTTCATAGGGTTGGGGTTCCTGTTCCTTGATTGAGCCTGCCGTGGGTGAGCGACATGTCTTTCTCCCTTTGCCGTCTCATTGCGGTTTGTCTGTCAGCTGATAGAGCATGTCGGCATAGAGGCGATAAACCACCTTGGCCGAGTGGATGATGGCGGCCTGATCGGCGGGATCTTCAACCCGGTTCATCAGGGACTCGAAGAACTTGAGATGCTCCTGATCCAGGGTGCCGTGGGAACTCAGGTAGCTCATGGCCTGGGGTGGCAGACCGAGGCCAGCCTTCAACTGATCGGCCACGGTCAGGGCGATGGCGACACTGGTGCCTTCCAGCACCTGCACCATGCCGAAGAACCCCATGGGGTTGCCGCGCTGGATCTGGTCATAAAGAAAAGCCACCATCAGCTCGATGGGCAGACCGGGCTGGCCATGGCGCACTGCCTCGGCATCCCCGCCACAGGCGCGGATATCGTTCAGGATCCACTCCTGATGGCCGTACTCCTCATCGATATATTCGGCAATGGCGCCCCGTACCCATTCGTACTCCTGACCCAGCTTGCCGCCTGTGGCCATCAGCAGCGGTACCGTATGGCGCACGTGGTAGAAGGCTTGAGACAGAAAATCAACATAGGTGCCGCGGGAGATATCTCCCTTGCGGCACGCCTCTATGATGGGGGCATTGAACAGATGTTCCCGTGCCGATGCGGTAGCGTGTTGCAGCGTGTGATAGAAGCTCATGAGGTCTCTCCGGTAAGGCATTGGCTGATTTGACGGGAAAAGTGGTGATAGATCCGCTCGCGGCGGGGGCGACCGTTGGCAGTCAGCAGATCGGGATGCTGATCCAGTGTCACCGGCAGCCAGTGATTGATACGGGCATAGTCGGGCAGGCGCTGGTTGAGCTGCTCAACCTGTTGCGCCAGCTGGGCGTCTGCCCCGGGTCGCGACTGGATAAGGGCGACGTTGGCGGGCTGGCCATCGCCGAAGATCACGATGCGGGCAATGGCCGGACAGAGCTGGGCTTCGGCCTCGATCCATTCGGGGGAGAAGTTGCGGCCAAAGGCGGTGATCTGCACGTTCTTCTTGCGCCCCGTGATGTGCAGGTAACCCGCCTCATCCAGATGACCCAGATCGCCGGTGGCGATCTGCACGGTAGAAGGGTCATCGGTGGCAAGTCGGGCGGGTTGTTGTTCGTCTGAGCCCAAATAACCCAGCATGGCCGCGCCCTCCACCAGGATCTCGCCATCAGCGGCGATCTTGATCCGGCAATGGGGCAGGGGCTGACCCACGCTGCCGAGGCTGTGGCCATCAGGCCCATTGAGTGCGACGACGGAGCCGCATTCCGACAGGCCATAGCCTTCAAACACCGGCAGCCCCAGCTTGCGGGCGCGGCTGATAAGCTCGGGGGCGACCTTGCCGCCGCCCACGGCGACGAAGCGCAGGCTGGTGAGGCGTTCGGCCAGTGCCACATCGGCACTGCACAGAGCGAGCAGCAGGCGCAGCAATTCGGGTACCAGTACCATGCTGTGGGTGGGCCAGCGCAGCAGGGCCTGGGTCAGGGTGGCCGGATCCAGCTTGCTGGAGCCGGAAAATCCCAGTTCACCCAGCGAGGGAATACGGCTGCAGGCACCGGTGAGCAATGGCACGTAGAGGCCGGTCAGGTTTTCCAGCAGTGTGGTCAGCGGCAGCAGGGTCAGGTGTTTCTCTACCTGCGCCGGGGCGACTCGCCGGGCCAGTGAATCACAGACCGCCATCATATGTTCAAGGGAGAGACAGACCCCCTTGGGTTGCCCCGTGCTGCCGGAGGTGTAGGTTATCTTGGCGGTACCAGCAGGCAGGGTGGGCACCCGTACCGGCTGGATGCGCCACAATGGCAATTCACCCACTGAGAGGAGCAGTGGCGCACTTGCCTGCCAGCCCTGGTGATGAGGGCCGATCAGGGCATCTGCGCCGCTGCTCTCCAGTAGCCACTCCTGCTGCTCCGGGCTGAAAAAGTGCGGCACAGGAATGACCACTATGCCTGCCTTTGCGCAGGCGAGATCGATTAGCGCCCAGGGCAGGCCGTTATCCAGTTGCAGTGCCAGCCGAGCAATGCCTGCCTGTTGCAGGCGATCTGCCAGTTCGATGATCTGCTGCCACAAGGCATGGTAGCTGAGGCGATGCCCGCTGCTGGTCAGCGCCGTGCTGTGCGGATCACTGTGGGCGAAGTGGGCTATCCGGTCGAACAGCATCATAAGGCGCTCCGCTGCGGGCAGTTGAACAGGGATGGCATGGGGGCGAGCAAGGAGAGCAGCAAGCTGCCCTGGGCCAGGGCTTGCCGCCCCTGATTGAGGTCACCCACCATCACCTTGGGCTGGCAGTGGTAGTAGGCTCCCCAGGCATTGGCATCCTCTCCGACCTGGTCGGCCCTGGCGGGGGCCAGCTCGATCAGGCTGAGACTGAGGCGATGAAAACTGTTGCGCAGTTTGGCTGTGCTGGTGAAGACAACGTGATCGAGAGCGTTGTCGCACAGCAAACGACACAGCGCCGCAAACATCAGGCGGGCATTGCCCGGTTCGCTGCAGGCCAGATTACCTACCTCGACGATGCGATCCCGCCGGGCACGCACACCCAGCCGTGTCTCGATGGCTGCCTCTATGGGCTGATCCAGATACTGTTCCAGATAGAGGCGCTCCTCGCTGGCCTGCTTGAGGCCACAGGCGCCGACCAGCAAGCCATCGGCCCGGTAGAGACCCAGCAAGCAGGGCAGGAAGTGGGGGATACGGGCATCGAATTCGTGGCTGTAGGCGGCCTGAATATAAGCCTGCAAGGCCATGACCTGTTCCGGTGTGTCGGCCAGGATCAGCCGGTAGGGGGCTTGAATGTCTGTGGTCATGGATGGCTCCTTCTTGTCTGTTAGGGTCAGACTAAAGGGGCAAACTTAAGAAACACTTAAGAGTGGGAAGAACAGCCTCATTTTTACCCAAAGGAACAGAAAACAGCCGCAACTAGCGGGGCTGCAGGCGGTTATTCCATGGGACAAAACCCCTTGTCAGCGGCCGCCCAGGCAGGCAAGCTGGCGCCCATTTCGAGCCCATCCCGGATTGGGCCTGTCACACTCGTGAGGAAATCCCATGTGCCCGTCTCCTTGCCCGCTGTGCGGTGCAGTCGATTCCTATGCACTGCCGGTGGCCGGCAAGTATTACCATCGTTGCCGGTCTTGCGAGCTGGTCTGGCTGGATGGCGCCGATCATCTGGGGCCGTCAGCGGAGAAGGCAGTCTATGACGGACACGACAATCAGGTGGACGATCCCCGCTACCGCCATTTTCTGATGCGTGCCTTCGGCGAGGTGCTGAGCCGGGTGCCGCCACCGGCCAGCGGCCTCGATTTTGGCTGTGGCCCCGGGCCTGCGCTCATCGCCATGGGGCGGGAGGCGGGCTACCAGATGGCGGGTTATGACAAGTTCTATGCCGATCTTCCCGACTTGCTCACCCGCCAGTATGACTTCATCACCAGCACTGAGGTGATCGAGCATATCGCCGACCCGCGCGCTGCACTGGACGTGCTCTGGGGCTGCCTCAAGCCCGGCGGCATCCTGGTGCTGCAGACCCAGCGGGTGCTGGACGATGACCGTTTCAAAACCTGGCGCTATCGGCACGACCCGACCCACATCGTCTTTTTTGCCGAGGCCTCGTTTCGTGCTCTGGCCATTCGCTGGCAGGCCGACGTCCTGTTTCCCCATGGGGATGTGGTCGTCTTCACCAAACCCTGAGCAGGGCGTTTTCATTTGGTCATGAGTTGGGCATGCTGGTGGCCTTAAACCCTGGAACGGATGCCCCTATTTCCATGTCGATCCCTCATTTGTCACTGCAAGATGCCCGCCACCTGCAGCTCGCAGCCCAGGGGCTGCTGACCCCGCGTCGTGCCAAGGCCAAGCCTGCGGATCTGCTGGCGACAATTCGGCGCATGGCGCTGCTGCAGATAGATACCATTTCAGTGGTGGCGCGCAGCCCCTATCTGGTGCTGTTCAGCCGACTGGGGCAGTACGATCCTCGCTGGCTCGAACAACTGTTGGCCGAGGGGGACATCTTCGAGTATTGGGCCCATGAGGCCTGTTTCATTCCCCGCGAGGATTACCGGCTGCTGCGTCATCGCATGCTGGATCCTGCCGCCATGGGCTGGAAGTTTTCGGCCAACTGGCTAGCCACCCATCAGCAGGAGATAGGCCAGATTATCGAGCGTATTCGCCAGCATGGCCCGGTGCGGGCCGCCGACTTTGAGCGCAAGGTGGAGAAGGGCAACGGCTGGTGGGACTGGAAGCCGGAGAAACGCCATCTTGAGGTGCTCTTTACCGCAGGCCAGCTGATGGTGCGCGAGCGGCGCAATTTCCAGCGAGTCTATGATCTCGCCGAGCGGGTCATGCCCGACTGGTGTGACGAGCGGGATTTGCCGAGCCAGGAACAGGTCCGGCGGGAGATGGTGCAGGCAAGTTGCCGCGCCCTTGGGCTGGTCAAGACCGGCTGGGTCGCCGACTACTATCGGCTGCGCCGCGGTAAATACGATGCCCTGCTCCATCAGCTGGCGGACGAGGGGGAGCTGTTGCCGGTACGGGTGGAAGGGTGGCAGCACGGCGCCTTTGTTCATGCATCCCTCGCCGATGAGTTGGCCATGGCCCTGGCCGGCACCCTCAAGGCGACCCACACCACGGTACTGTCGCCGTTTGATCCCCTGGTCTGGGATCGCAAGCGTGTCAGCGAGCTGTTCAACTTTGACTATCGCATCGAGTGCTATACCCCGGCGCCAAAGCGCCAGTATGGTTACTTCGTGTTGCCGCTGCTGCACCGTGGCAAGCTGGTGGGGCGCATGGATGCCAAGGCCCATCGCCAGCAGGGGATCTTCGAGATCAAGAGCCTCTATCTGGAAGATGGGGTGAGAGTGACCCGTACCCTGGCGCAGGATTTGGCCAGAGCGCTGCAAAAGCTGGCCGACTGGCATCAGACGCCGGCCCTGCAATACGGCGTCATTCCCGCGCCCCTGCTGGCGCTGTGGCGTGATACAGGCAGGTCTGAGACATGAGGGGACTGGCCGACTGAACTAAGCTGCAAAGGTAGTCAAGGAGGGGGCAATGAACCGAACAATCTTGCTGTTGATGGGGCTGGGAGCCGGCAGTCTGGCTCAGGCGGCCGAACCGCAGGTGCAGATCTGCCTGGGGGAGGGGAACGAATGGGCTCCCTTTACCTATTGGGAGCGCAAGGATGGCGTACCCGATACCAGCCGACTCACTGGCTCGGCCACTACTCTGGTGCTCGAGTCCCTGAAAAAGCTGGGGATCTCATACCAGATCCGCTATCTGCCCTGGGCGCGGGTGCAGCAGGAGCTGGCGGACTATCGTCAGAACGGCCTGTGCGAGCTGACCTGGGATGCCAGCTACAAGCCGGAGCGGGCCGAATATGCCCTCTACAGCGTGCCGCTCTACTACACACACCTCGGTTTTTTCTATCTCAAACGCCGCTTCCCTGAGGCGCCGGATCTACAGACGGTCAATCGCTCCCGGGTGTGCGGCGTGATTGGTTACAACTATGCCCCCTATGGCTTGACGCGGGAGCCCCATCTGGTCAAGCAACTGCAGCAGGCGCTGGATATGCTGGGGCGGGATCGCTGTGATTTCTTGCCAAGTGAAATAGAACCGCTGGTGAGTGGAATTGGCCTGGGCATCTATCGAAGTGAGAGCGGCCTGCTCAACCTCTCCCTGCCCAGCCGCAAAGGCTTCTATCTGTTGGTGAGCAAGGGCTCCCCGCGCGGGTACGAACTGGTTACCCGCCTCAATCAGGTGTTGATTTCGTTTCAGGACAGTGGTTACAGCGACGAGGTGATGCGCAGCTTCCTGCCGCCGATGGAGTGAGAGCCATCCACACGTCGGGCATCAGGCCCGGTTTTTGAATGACCGGGATGGGACTGGCGGGCGGTGGGAGCTGCTCGGCAGTTCTCCGCGCTCAGACGCCATCCCGCCCTTTGCCCGGACAGGCCTGAGAGCGTCTTCGCCGTGGCGTTGCATCCTTGCTGACGAAGGACGCCTACCTTCGCATCAAGCCGGGCAGCACCAGCGCAACGGCCGCGGCGATGCGCTCGCGGATGTCGCTGCCCGGCGCCAGCAAGCCGAGTGCCATCTGGCGCAGCGGCTCCGCCATGGTCATCGCCAGCAGCAGGTCACTGGTTTGTGCGACGTCCAGCGCGCGTAGCCAACCCAGTTGTTGCTGGCGCTGCAACCAGTTGGCCAGCGTCGCTCTGCCGCGCGCAATACCGTTGTCCTGATAGGCCGCCAGCAGTGCATCCCGCCCCTGAAACTCATGTTGCAGCAGCCGGAACATGCCGACCGCCGGCGCGCTCAGCACCTGGCTCGCAATGGCCTGCAATCCCTGCTCCATCATCTCCCCCAGGGCATCGGGGCTATCGGCATCCAGCTCGAATGCCGGTTGAAATGCATCGGTCCAGCTGCGTACCGCCTGTGCCACCAGCTCGTCGCGGTTGGCGGCGAAGCGGTACAGTGTCTTCTTGGCGACCCCCGCCTGTTTGGCTACCGCATCCACTGTTGCGGTGGCGTACCCCCCCTTAAGCAACAAGGTCAGCGTTGCCTCGACCAGAGCGGTGCGCAGGTCGGATTCCGGGGTGGCCGGCCGGCCGCGTGAACGTACTACGTCATTGGATTGGTTCGACATGTTTGGCTCCTGGAAAGCATTGACAGACACAGCATACAGGCATAGCTTAAATTAAGAAACGAATTTGGTTTCCAAATTAAATCGGAGTCACATCATGAATCCTTCCGCTTTGCTTTCCCCCTGGGGCGTCAATGACATCAATGAGTTGCTCAGGCTGCAGCCGCTGCGCCTGGAAATGGGCCTGACCCGCAGTACCGACGGCTTGCTGACGGTCGCCATTCGCACCGATCTGCACGGCTGCAAGGGGCGCATGCTGGATTGGTGGTTCACGTTTTTCAAGACGACCCAGCACATCAAGTGGTGGCACCCGCATGACCACGTCGAGCACCGGGGCTGGGACCATCACTGGAAAAAAGGGGAGCGCTATGTGGGGGCCAGCATAGATGCGGTGGAGTGGCTTGCCGAACTGCCGCCGGTGGCGGCCCGCCTCAAGTTTCACGGCGCCGAAGAGGTGTTCGCTGCACAATCGCTACACGAGGCGTGGGAGACGCAGGCACTGTCTGCCGCCATTTGCGCTCGCATCGGCTTTGGCGATCAGGTGGCGCTGGATGAGCAGGGTGCACCGCTGGATGGCGAGATGCTGCACCTGGCGCGCGATACTCCTTATGGTTGCGTGCTGCGCAGCCGCTTCCTGCTGGGCAAGGCCTGCACCAATCCACTTGATGAGGTGCCGGACGAAATCGGCTTCAATCTGATGCGTCACTGCTATAGCGAGTTCAGCTATCTGGCGCAGTTTCTGCCGTCACTCTATTACGCGGAAAACGGCCGTGAATCCGCGCCGCGGCTTTGGTGAAGGGACGCTGAAAGTGGCCGAGTGCCTTGTCCCATCAAGGGAGCAGTCCGGCTATCGGACTAAGGTGTGAGCTACCGAAGGCGATCATGAAAAAACCGGGCACTTGGCCCGGTTTGTCATTCAGTCAGGATGCGCTTACTGGAAGACCAGCACCATCAGCAGACCGACGGTAATGGCAGACACCAGGAAGGCGAAGCCATAGAACACATAGTGGTGCAGCTTGGTGGTGTGGATCCCCAGATCATGCAGACCGTGGTAGATACGGTGCATGCCGTGCCAGATCGGCAGGGCTATGATGACCAGCAGGATGCAGGCACCCCACCAGGAGCTGGCGAACTCGAGTGCGCGTTCGTAGCTCATGGTCTCCACGTCCATGATGCCCATGGGCACCAGCAGACCTGTGATGAGGACAATCACCGGCAGCAGCATGGCAACCACCATGCCACCGGCACCAAACAGACCCCAATAGATGGGTTCGTCAGAACGTCTCATTAATTTTCTCCTCAAGCCACGATGATCAGGATCAGCAGGGATACCACTGCCAGCGCCACATACTGGGCGATGACGATCGGCTTCTCCGGCACCAGGTCTTCACCACGGAAGATGCGCATGGCCTTGGGCGCCAGGGCGAACCAGGTCTTGGCGTGGAACAGGCAGGCCGCCAACGCGATGACGTGGAACAGGATGGCGATCGGGCTTTGCAGGGATTCCAGCCAGCCGTTGAACGCTTCCTGACCCTGAACCAGACGCAGCAGACCCCACATCAGCACGACGGCATAGATGGAGACGAAGATGCTGGTGCCTTCACGGATCATGTAACCGGTGTAGAAGGCATTCTTCAGCCACCAGTCTTTCTTCATTTCGCGGACGTAAGGCTTACGTTTGCTATTGGTGTTGTTCATGGTCTCATTCCTGATCTCAATCTGGCTTGAACATGGCGATCATGTAGTCCTTGGCACTCTCGACCTTGCCAAGCTGAATGGCTGCAGCCGGATCCACGCCCTTGGGGCAGACATCGGAGCAATAACCCACGAAAGTACAACCCCAGACGCCTTCGTCCTGGCTGATGATCTTCATCCGCTCTTTGGACGCGCTGTCACGGTTGTCGGCGTTGTAGCGATAGGCCAGTGCCAGTGCCGCCGGACCGGTGAACTTCTTGTTGATGCCATACTGCGGGCAGGCCGCGTAGCACAGACCACAGTTGATGCACATGGAGAACTGGTGATATTTCGCCATGTCAGCCGGGGTCTGGGTGTACTCGCCATCACACAGGCTGCGCGGTTCGCTCGGGATGATGTAGGGCTTGATGCTCTCCAGCTTCTCGATGAAATCGGACATGTCGACCACCAGATCACGCTCGATCGGGAAGTTGTTGAGCGGCTCTATGGTCATCTTGCCTGGCAGATAATCGCGCAGGAAGGTTTTGCAACCCAGCTTGGGAATGCCGTTGACCATCATGCCGCACGAGCCGCAGATCGCCATCCGGCAGGACCAGCGGAAGCTCAGGGTGGAGTCGAGCTGATCCTTGATGTATTGCAGGGCATCCAGCAGGGACATCTCTTTCAGGTAAGGCACCTGAAAGGTCTGCATCCAGGGCTCGTTGTCCTGCTCCGGGCGATAACGCAGGATTTCAATTTCGATCATCTCAGCCATTCTTCTTAGCCTCGTCTTGTTTCTCACCCTCGGAACCGTACACACGCTTGGCCGGTTGGGATTTAGTGATCTTCACATCGGAGTAATCGATGGTCGGGGCGCCTTCCTGGTTGTAGAAGGAGAGGGTGTGCTTGAGGAAGTTCACGTCATCACGCTCTTCGTAACCGTCCAGACGCTGGTGGGAACCGCGGGACTCTTTCCGGTTGAGAGCGGAGTGCGCCATGGCTTCGGCCACGTCCAGCATGTAGCCCAGTTCGATGGCGTACAGCAGATCCGTGTTGAAGACAGAGGACTTGTCGTTGATCTTGACCTTTTTGTAGCGTGCCTTCAGCTCGTTGATCTTGTCGATGGTGCCTTGCATCAGCTCTTCGGTACGGTAGATACCGACACCGGCTTCCATGGACATGCCCAATTCGTTGCGGATATCGGCCGGGTTTTCGGTACCGTCTATGTCCATCAGCGAGAGGTGCTGCTTTATCAGTTGCTCGGCCTTGGCGGCCAGCGCTTGCGTGTTGCCGTGGGCTTGGGTCTTGGCGAATTCGCCAGCGTGCTCACCCGCTACCTTGCCGAACACCACTATCTCGGACAGGGAGTTGGAACCCAGGCGGTTGGCGCCGTGCAGACCGACGGAGGCGCACTCGCCCAGGGCGTACAGACCCGGCATGCGGGTAGCGCACTGACCGTTGGTCTCGATACCACCCATGGTGTAGTGGGCAGTCGGACGTACCGGGATCGGCTCCTTGACCGGATCCACACCCACGTAGGCCTTGGCCAGCTCGCAGATGAAGGGCAAACGCTCTTTCAGATACTTCTCGCCGAGGTGGCGCAGGTCGAGGTGAACCACGTCGCCCATCGGGCCCTGGATCACGCGGCCTTTCTGCTGCTCTTGCCAGAATGCCTGGGAGAGACGGTCACGTGGACCCAGCTCCATGTGCTTGTTCTTCGGCTGGCCGACCGGGGTTTCCGGGCCCAGACCATAGTCTTGCAGATAGCGGTAGCCATCCTTGTTGACCAGAATGCCACCTTCACCGCGACAACCTTCGGTCATCAGTATGCCGGTGCCCGGCAGGCCGGTCGGGTGATATTGAACGAACTCCATATCGCGCAATGGCACACCATGGCGGTAGGCCAGGGCCATGCCGTCACCGGTGACTATGCCACCGTTGGTGTTGTAGCGGTAAACACGACCGGCGCCACCTGTAGCCAGAATGACAGACTTGGCCTGGATGAAGCGGGAGATGCCGTTCTGGATATCGAAGGTCAGGACGCCCTGCACGCGGCCATCTTCCACGATCAAGTCCATGCAGAAGTGCTCATCGAAGCGCTTGATGGTCGGATACTTGATGGAGGTCTGGAACAGGGTGTGCAGAATGTGGAAACCGGATTTGTCAGCCGCGAACCAGGTGCGGGGGATCTTCATCCCGCCGAATCGACGTACGTTGGCTTTGCCGTCCGGCTTGCGGCTCCAGGGGCAACCCCAGTGCTCAAGTTGAACCATCTCTTTGGTGGCATTGTTGACGAAGTAGTCGACCACGTCTTGCTCACACAACCAGTCGCCACCGGATACGGTGTCGTTGAAGTGGTTTTCGAGGGAGTCATCATCACGGACAACACCGGCGGCACCGCCCTCTGCGGCCACTGTGTGGCTGCGCATCGGGTAGACCTTGGAGATCAGGGCGATCTCCAGCTCCGGGTGGGCTTCTGCTATGGCGATTGCGGCACGCAGGCCACCACCACCGGCACCGATGATGGCGACATCGGTCTTGATAATATCCACATCTGCCTCCTTAGGGATAGATTTGCTGGGCACGATTTTGCTCTATTAAAAAAATTCAGGCTTGATGCAAGTCAAACTGGTTTGTTTTAGTGCTTGGCAATGGTGAGTTTTATTAAAATCACCCCATTCCTTGGATGAAAACGCCGTAATTATCGCCATCCTTCAGTTATCGGTGTCAGCCGCTGTCATTGCTATGGTTATTTTAAGCTCAGGATTATACGTAGTTTTCTTTCAAAAAAATGAGAAACACCTCTCTTTTTAGGTATTACCCATAAAGTTTTTAAGTTTTTTATCAAAAATATTTAATAAGAATTATTCACTGATTCGTGTTGGGTTGTTTGAGTTAAAAAAACTAATCCAAGTGCGGAGTGGGATTTGTTGTTTCATGACGGGGAACTGTGCCGGATGAGCATTTATTTCCTCATAGTCCAGACGATTCATGTGGTAATAACTATTGAAACAAAAGCATTTTTTCATAAAAAAAGGGGCCTGCATGGCCCCTTTGGTTTGTGCTGATCAGATGCGGAACATGCCGACCTGATTGCTCAGTTCACCTGAAATATTTTTAAGTTGTTCAGAGAGGTTGCGTGAGCTGTCGGCATCGACTGCCAGCTCGTCGGAGACATCCTTGACCGCCTGGATGTTGCGACTGACCTCGTCGGTGACGGCACGCTGCTCCTCGGCGGCACTGGATATCTGGGTCGCCATGTCGGAGATCTGGTTGATGGAGGTGGTGATTTGCTCCAGTGCCTGCGTAGCGTCGTTCGCATCTTCCACGCTGTTCTGGGCCAGCAACTGGCCTTCGTGCATGGTGCTGACAGCGCCCTGAGTATTACGCTGCAGCGTCTCAATCATGCTGCGGATCTCGACGGTGGAGCTGTGAGTACGTTGTGACAGCACCCGTACCTCGTCGGCCACCACGGCAAAGCCACGACCCTGCTCACCCGCCCGTGCAGCCTCGATGGCGGCGTTGAGCGCCAGCAGGTTGGTCTGCTCGGCGATCCCCTGGATAGTAGAGAGGATGGTGTTGATCTCTTGGGCGTTCTTCTCCAGTTCCTGAATGATGCCGGAGGCCTGTTTGACCTGAGTGGCGAGATCCGTGATGGAACGCTGGTTGCGGGCGATGACTTGCTTGCCATGCTCACAACTGCTGGAGGAGCTGCGGGCCGCATCGGCGGTCTGCTCGGCGTTGTTGGCCACTTCCACCGCAGTGGCTGACATTTCGTGCACTGCCGTGGCGATCTGGGAGATCTCGTTTTGCTGACGTGCCAGACCCTGGTTGGCTTTCTCCGCCATGTTGTGGGAGGACTTGGCCTGATGGTTCAACTGGCCGGAGGAGTTGGAAATATCCTGCACCATCACATGGATACGTTCGATGAAGGTGTTGACGTGCTTGGCTACAGCACCAACCTCATCTTCTCGCTCAATCTTGATGCGGCGGGTCAGGTCACCGTTGCCACGGGAGAGGTCGGCAATGGCTTCCCCCAGGGTTTTCAGCGGAGCCAGTGAACCGTTGATGGCCACATAGGAGAAACCGGCCACTATCAGTATGGTCAGCAAGCCTTGCAGCAGGGCGGAGGTGACCATGCGGGAGACGGACTGATAGGCCACGGCTTCGTCCACCATCATGCCGTAATACCAGTTGGTATTCGGGATCGCGTTGAAGTCAAAGACCTCTTTCTTGCCGCTGATCACCAGCTCATTGATCATGCCATCGTGAGCCACCTGGTTGATGTACGCCGCTGTCAACTCAGGTGCCAGACTGGTGGCGGGCTTCAGACTCAAGGAGGCATCGGGGTGGGCGATGATGGTGCCATTGCTGTCTACCAGGATGGCGTAGGTGCCTTCGGTGGTGACCGCCAGAATGTCAGAAACCAGCGAGCTGATGGAGAGGTCTCCGGCGATGACCCCCTGGGTATTGCCACGCTGGAAGGGCTCGGCAATGGTCACGATCAACTGGCCAGTGGTGACGTCTGCATAGGGTGAGGTGATGGCCAGTTTGCCCGCAGCCATTGCATCCTTGTACCAGGGGCGTTGGCGGGGATCGTAACCTGCCGGCAGGTCGGTCGGTTTACTCTGGATCATGCGCCCGTCAGTGGTACCGGCATAAACCAGGTCGAAGCCACCCGCGTTCATGGATTGAGCCAGGTGGCTGATCGGCTCATCTTCTTTGGCGAAGGCCTCCTTGGTGGAGGTGACCATGTTGATCCTGGCATCGAGCCAGCGAGATATCCCCTTGACGTTGGCCACCGAGCTTTCGTCAATGATATTCCATACCAGCCGCTGGGTTTCGCTGCGTAGTTGGGAGGTGTTGTACCAGACTTGCAGGCCTGTGATGACCAGGATAATGACCCCGATGGCGAGGACAAGTTTGTTCTTGATGGATAAGTTCATGTGTACATCCTTGTGAGCGTCAGTCTGCGATGTGAGGTGTTATTGTTATGAGCCAACTCTTATCGGCCAAAGTTGAACTTTTTGTATCCCGGTGCGCACTTAAATTTATAGCCTAAATCAGCGCTTAGGGATCTCCTGCCGAAGTAATGAGTCCCCTTGTTTCGGGGAAAGGAAGCGATCCGGCCGGTTGGTAAATATGCCGTCAACCCCCATGGCCGCCAGTGCGGTCAGATCGTCCCCATGATCGACCGTATAGACCAGCACTTTCAACCCGCGGTTGTGGGCATCCTGCACCAGTGCCTCATCGACGAAGTCCACATCACAGTTGAGTGACCAGGCGCCGAGCTCGGCAGCGAAGCTCGCCAGGGTGAATGGTAGGGTAGCGGTCAGTGCCCCAAGCCGGATCTCGGGTCGCAAGGCGGCGAAACGGGCCAGTTCCGGGTGGTGGAAGGAGGAGACGACCCACTGAACCGGTGTGAAACCCAGTTCGGCTTCGGCGCGCCGGGTCAGCAAGGCCACCTCGCTGGCAGTGTGCGCCCCTTTCAGCTCGATATGCAGCTCGGCGCGACCGGCAATGGTCGTCATCACCTGCCACAAGGTAGGGATCGATTCCCCTTGTCCGGCATCCAGACTGGTCAGATAGGCGCAAGATTGGGCTGTCAGCACGCCGCTTCCGTCAGTGCAGCGCTCGAGCCGCCGGTCGTGGAATACCCACAGCTCGCCATCGGCCTGCTGCACGTCTATTTCGATGGCTTCAGCCCCCAGTTCCAGCGCCAGCCTGATGGCCTTGAGGGTATTTTCCGGCGCCAGGCCACTGGCCCCGCGATGGGCGATGATCTGCATCATATAACTCCTTTATGTCCCGGTCAGGCGCGGCTCAGTCGAATATCGATCTGCTGGTGCGGCAGTCCCAGACCTTGTTGCTGCAGTTTCTCCAGCACCAGCGAGTGTACTTCGTGGGTGATGGGCATGCGGTGATCCATGCTGTTCACATAGAGCCGCATCTCGTAGATCAGCGCTGAATCGGTGAATTCGATCAGGAACACCTCGGGGGAGGGGGTCTCCAGCACCAGAGTGGAGGCCTTGATCGAATCTTCCAGAATCGTCTGTATCCGTTTGGGGTCCTGAGTCAGGCCGATACGGATGCGCAAGCGAACCCGGGTGATGGCGTCCGACAGGGACCAGTTGATGAACTGCTCGGTGATGAAGGCCTTGTTGGGGACGATGATCTCCTTGCGATCCCAGTCCACTATGGTGGTTGCGCGGGTTTTTATCTTGGTCACTGTGCCGGTTAGCTCGCGGATGGTGACAGTGTCGCCGAGCCGGATCGGCTTCTCGAATAGTATGATGAGGCCGGAGACGAAGTTGGCGAAGATCTCCTGCAGGCCGAAACCCAGGCCGACCGAGAGGGCTGCCACCATCCACTGCGCCTTGGACCAGTCGATACCAAGAATGGAGAAGCCGCTGAGCGCCCCCACTACCAGCACTATGTACTTGGTGACAGTGGTGATGGCAAACCCTGTGCCCGGGGACAGGCTCAGGTGCTGGAGCAGGGTCAGCTCCATCAGGCCCGGCAGATTGCGGGCAGTGACCACCGTCAGTATGAAGGTGAATGCCGTCAGCATCAGATCCTGCAGTGTGATGGGGGAGAGCTGCTCTATGCCGCCAATCTTGCTGGTGACCTGCCACACTTCGATGCTGCGCAGGAAACTGAACGCCGAGTTGAGCTCGGACCACTGCACCACCACCAGCATGGTGAATCCCAGCATCAGCAGGGTGCGCACCAGCCCCAGCGACTGGGCGCTGATGGTGTCCAAATCCAGCTCGGTATCTTCCACTACATCCGGTATCTCGGAGCTGAGTTCATCATGGCCCTCTTCCCGGCCACGTTGGGCCAGTATCTCGGCCCGTTTGCTCTTGGCCCGATCGAAGGCGAGACGGCGGCGCTGGATCAGCATCCAGCGGTGGGCCAGATAGTAGATGAGCAGGCAGCCGAGCCCCATCAGCAGGCTGAGCTCCAGCTGGCGCAGCAGGATGCGGGACGTGTAGAAGTAGCCGAGCAGGGAGCCGATCACCGCCAGCAGCGGGGCCAGCATCAGGCTGTTCCAGATGAAGTGGTGCAGCAGATGGGGCTTGCTCATGTCGGCCTGGCCCCAGGTCAGCGGCAGTCGCTCCCGGTTGAGGCGGGCAAAGAACAGCAGCAACCAGAGGGCACCGACGATGAACGCCATCCGGCCGAGGGAGTCATAGAAAGCGTGTTCCTGATAGCTGTTGGCCATGCCCTGCACGAAGAAGCTGGGGATGATCACCAGCAGCAGAGTGCGAAACTGGCTCCACACCTTCTGCACCCACTCTTTCTGCCAGCGAAAATGCAGGATCAGTATCCCTTTTTCCAGCGTCAGGTGGCGCGCCATCAAGAGTGCCAGCAGCAGGAACCAGATTTCACTCAGGCCCCGGGCGACCGCCACCGCGAACGGGTATTGCCAGGCGCCGTCGAGCAGACCATGCACCATCAGCACCATGGCGGGCAGGGGCAGGGAGGCGAGCAAAGAGCGCACCAGCAGGCGGCTGGTGAGGCTGAACTTGTCCTGGGTCACCTTGCCGATGCGCGGTGCTATGTGCTGACTGTAATGCGTCAGGTGACGGGCGAGCTTGAACCAGCACCAGGCCAGCACCAGTATGCCGATACCGGCCAGGGTGAGGGTGATGGGATTGTTCTCGGCGATGGCCTGCGGCAGTTGCAGCCAGTTGGTCGGGTTGAAGGCAAGGCCGAGGGCCGCCGGAATGCCGAGCAGTACGGTCGGGGTGAGCGGACGCACATCCGGCATCCAGAACAGGTGGCTGGCGCTGAGGTCGCGGATCTCGTCGATCTTGCTGTTCTGGCGGCTGTAGAGCAGCTTGAGGCGGGTCTGCTCCTGGATCAGGCTGTCGGACGCGTCATTGAGACGGGTCAGCAGTTGCCGTCTGGCCTTGAGCAGATTGTCGAGCACCGCCTGCTGGGAGCGATCGAGCGCCACCTCGTCGGTGGCCATCAGCTGCTCGCGCATCTGGCGCGGATCCTTGAGGGCATCCTGTTCGGTTTCGTACTGGTATTTGGCCATGCGGGCGTTGACGATGGCGGACTCCAGCTTGTCGAGCGGGAAGTAGGCTGGCAGGTCGGAGAGCTTGCTGCGCAGGTTCTCGCCGTAGGCGTTGCTGATCTGCAACCACTCCAATTGCTCCCGCACCGAATTGACCAGATCGTTCAGGGCCGACAGGTTCTTGTCGATGGCCCTTTGATCGTCCTGTACCCGCTCTATCTGATCCTCCAACGCGCCGAGCTGGATGGAGAGCGCCTGGTTCTGCTGTTGCTGCTCCAGCAGCAGCGGCATGTCGGAGGTGAGCTGCTTGCGCAGCCGCTCGCTTTCGGCCAGCGCCTGCTCCGTCTTGTCGCGGCGCAGCTGGTTCTGCTGGTTGAGCAGGCTGGCCTGCCACTCGTCTTCATCCGTGATGGCGAGATTGAGCTCCTGCAACTTCAGCTTGCCGAGATCGTTGCGCTGCTGGGCGGAGAGCTGCTCCAGCTCCAGCATCTGGATCCGGTCGGCGAGACTCTGCTCCTTGAGGCGGGTGGCCAGCCGCTGGGCATCCTGCTGGCGATCCGACTCGCTGCTGAAGCTGAGCCGGTCGAGCAGGGTACGGGTCTGCTGCAACTGTTTGCGCAACTCGTCGACCCTCAGGTGGTACTCCTGGCCCGTGCTCTCCAACTGGTTGAGGCTGTCCATCACCGCCTGACGCTCCTTGCGCAGGTTGAGTTGACGGTTGCTGCTCAGGCCGATGGCCTGGCGCAGCGCCTCCTCCCTCAAGGAGGAGAGGGACGGGCGGGACTGGGGCTGGTAGTTGTGCAGGCTCTCCTTGAGGCGGGCCGACTCCTTGGGGTAATCAATCAGGATCTGCTGATAGGCCTTAGCCTGCTCACGATAGCGCTGGGCTTCCCGGGCAAACTGCAGCGCCTGTTGATAACTCTCCCGCAATTTCTGGTTTTCCGGGGTGTCCGTCTTGGGGACGCTCTGCAGCAACTCCTCTACCTGGGTGATAGCGTCATCGGCCTGGACGAGCAGGGGAAAGAGAGAGAGGGAGAGCAGCAGCAGAGAGAGCAGGCGTTGCAACATGGCGCACGTTTCCGTTCATGAGAGGTCGCCCTAGCCTAAAGCAGGGGCCGGAGCGGGTAAAGTTTTCCATATTAATGATTTGTAACATAAATAACGGGCGATCCTGGCCTTGTTTGGCTATTATTCTGGCCGTTTCTCCCTCCTTTGAGCATCTTATGTCTGCAGTCGATCTGGGCACGGCCCCACTCTCTCGCCTGTTTTTGCGCTACGTCACGCCGACCGTGGCCGCCATGCTGGTCACCGGCATCTATGTCACCATAGACGGCATCTTCGTCGGCCATATCCTGGGTCAGGACGGACTGGCAGGCATGATGCTGGCGTATCCCATCTGCGCCGTGCTCTATGCGGTGGGGGCGCTGATCGGCATGGGTTCCTCGTCGCTCGCCTCCTTCTATCTCGGCAAGGGGGAGCAGGCAACTGCACGTCACATCGTCGGCAATGCGCTGGTGATGGTGCTGATGGCCTCGGTCGTGCTCACCTTTATCGGCATTCGCTATGGTGAGGCAATGCTCTCCTGGATGGGAGCCGAGGGGGAGATCTTCAACGCTGGCATGGCCTATCTGCGCTGGTATGCCTTGCTCGGGGTATTTGCCGTGCTCTCCATGGCATTTACCGCCTTGCTGCGCAACGACGGGCGACCGGGTCTCACCACCTGGATCCTGGTCGGCGGTGGCGTGCTCAACGTGCTGCTCGACTATCTGCTGATGGCAGTCATTCCCTGGGGACTGGCGGGGGCGGCCATTGCGACCATGCTCTCTCAAGCCGTGACCGGCGGACTCTGTCTGTGGCACTTTTTCACCCCCCGCAGCCAGTTGCGTATTCGCTGGGATACCCTTACGCCGAACTGGCGGCTGATGGGGGAGACCCTGCGCCTCGGGATATCGAGCTTTCTGATGTATCTCTACTTGTCGGTGGTGCTGGCGATGCACAACAAGGCGCTGCTGGCGGTGGGCACCTCGCTGCATGTGGCAGCCTATGGCGTCATCAGCTATAGCGAAGCCTTCTTCTATCTCATCTTCGAGGGGATCGCCATGGGCATACAGCCCATCGCCAGCTTCAACGCGGGGGCGGGCAACTGGCAACGGGTGTTGCGGGTGCGCAACCTGGCGCTGGGGGTCACCCTGTTGGTGGCGCTGTGCGGCATGATCCCGCTCTATCTGTGGCCTGAGGGGGTCGTATATCTATTTGCCGGCGACAATGCGGCCCTCCTGCCGGTGGCGAGCCTCGGCATCTGGCTTTACTTCTGGGGCCTGCCGATGGAGGGATTGCTGCTGGTGGGGGCAACCTACTTCCAGGCCATCAACCGGGCGCGCATCGCCTCCCTGCTCACCGGCGGCAAGCTGGTGCTGATCGGCGGCTTCCTGTGGGGCTTCTCCTCCCTGTGGGGGGTATCAGGTGTCTGGCTAGCGTTGCCGACTTGCAGCACTGTGCTGGTGCTGGTGATGTGGCGCGCCATGCGCAAAGAAGCGGGATTGCACGTTCCCGCCCATTGAGCTGTGTCCCCAAAACAGAAAAGGCAGCCTTGGCTGCCTTTTCTGTTTTATCCGGTCTGCTCATCACGGCTGATGCGCTGGATTGGCTGTCTCGAGTCAGGGCTTGAAGGCCCCGATAAAGATGGCGGGATCGACCCTGGCATCGTTGAGGCTGACGTTCCAGTGCATATGGGGGCCGGTGGCACGGCCGGTTGCGCCGACTCGACCGACTATGCCGCCGCGTGGCAGGCTCTGGCCGAGTTTCACATCGATCTTCGACATGTGGCAGAACATGCTGATGAGCCCCTGACCGTGGTCGACAAACACGGTATTGCCGTTGAAGAAGTAGTTGCCAATCAGGATCACCTTGCCGGCGGCCGGTGCTTTGATTGGGGTACCGGCACCGACCGCGAAGTCGAGCCCTGAGTGGGGGTTGCGCTCCTCGCCATTGAAGAAGCGGCGCAGACCAAACGGGCTGGAGAGGGGCCCCTTGACCGGTTTGTCGAACAGCAAATTGCTGGGTTGGGTGGGACTGAAGGTCTGATAGGCCAGGGTCTGCTCGGCCAGTTCGCGGTTGATGCGCACCATGTCTTCGGCCAGCGGATTGACCTGGCGGCTGTTCTTGAGCTTGATGTGCTGCTCGCGATAGTGCTTGGGCGTGACTGTGAAGCTGAGGGTGCGGCCATCATTGACCGTCAGCTGCTGGATTCCCTGCGGGGTTTTGAGGGGAATGCCGACGATGGCAATCCAGCGTTGGCCATCCTCTCGCACGACCAGCACAGGCTTGTCCTGATAGCGGACTGTGGGGGCCTGCAGCTCATTCCCGAGCGGTACCACGGCCACACCGCCGGGGACAGGGTGATTGAGCAGACGGCTGATAAATCCCTCGGCGAGGGCGGACTGGCTGGCCAATAGCAACAACAGACAACAAACGACTCTCATGACAGATCCACGCTATGGGTTGGGTCAAACGAACAAGGTTAAGGGCATCAGGAGGCCGGCTGGAAGTGCTGGTAGATGGCTTCCATCTGGACCGAGACCTCCTGGCGCACCAGATCCAGCTCCAGCATCTCTTGCAGCACTTTCAGCTGGCTTGGGTTCAGGAAGGCACGGCTGCTCTCCAGCACGCGTTGGGTATAGGCCTTCTGGTTTTCCAGATAGGTACTGGCATCGCCACTCTCCTGCTGGGACAGCTGCTGGTTGGCATCGCTCAGCAGACGCGTCAGAGATTGGCGCTGGGTCGGGGCAAGCAGCTCGCCGCGTTCCGCCAGCCGGCCCTGGATCTCCAGCAGCCGATTGATGTCACCCGAGTAGAGATCCTGCTCCAGCCGGGTGCGGGTATCCTCACCCAGCAGGTTACTGATATTGTTCCAGATCCGCTGGCTCTCCTGCTCATAGGCATCGGGGTGATCGAAGCCGAGGCGGTAGAGCTCGCGCAACAGCTCCTGCACCTGACCGCGCACATCTTCCACTACGTCCAGCCGGTCGAATACCGTGGTGAGATGGCGGCCCTGCTCTGCATCGTAGAGGCGCTCGATCAGCAAAGAGCCGTCGCTGGACTGGCTCCACTGGCTGATGGCGGCCTCCAGCTCCGGATTGGGGGGAATGGCTTCCTGAGCGGTGGCTGGCTCCCCCTGAGCGCTTTTGCCCGGCAGCTTGGCCATCAGGTTCTGGCCCGTGCTCTGGCTGGCGTTCGGGTTTGCAGCCCCATCGCACTGCACCATTCGGGGGCTGCCATCTGGCTCTGGTTGCGAGTGGACAGCGGTGGCAGGCTGGGCCTGCCATTGCCAGAGATTTAACAGCAGTGAGGCCAGCAGGATCAGTGCCAGATGAAGTTTACGCATCTTGGATTCTCTTGAATAAGTGAATGCCCCTGGTGCGGGGGTCTCTTATGATAACTGTAACGCCTGATACAAGCAGCCATGACATGCGAAGTGCTCGCCTATGGTCACCGCCATTGAGTCAGTCGGCCCATGGCTCTAGAATCGGCAGCCAGCCCGTTATCATCTGAGGAAACGTTATGAATGGATTGTCCCCCCTGCGAGCCGAACCCGCCCGTCACCCCATCGGGCGTGGCTGGGTCTGGGTGCGATCCGGCTTCGATATTTTCAACAAGGGCATGGGTGTCAGCGTCGCCATGGTCCTGATCTGGTTCGCGGTCGGTCTGCTGCTGGATCGCCTGCCTGCGGGCGGTCTCATCTCCCAGTTGCTTTATATGGTGTGGGGTGCTGGCTGGGTGGTCGTGGCCCATCGGGGCTATGAGGGAAATGAGCTCAAGTTTGCCGACTTTTTTGCCGGGTTTCGCAACAAGCTGACCCCGCTGATGCTGGGGGGCCTGCTGGTGCTGGCCCTGTTCACCCTGATCGGCCTCATTTGCTTGGGGCTGCTCTCCATGTGGGGGCTGACCTCCCTGCTGACCCAGGATCCCGAATCCATGGTGGTGAGCGTGGCTCAGGCGCAAGGGCTCTTGCTCTGTCTGTTGCTGGGACTGGCACTGCTGATCCCTGTATTGATGGCCATCACCTTCGCACCCGCCCTCATCTATTTCCACGATATGGGCATATTGCAGGCAGCCAGATTGAGTTTCAGGGGCTGTCTCACCAACATGTGGCCTTTCCTCTGGTGGGGCCTGATCACGGCTGGTCTGATGCTGTTTGGCGCCGCCCTGATGTTGATTGGCCTGCTGGTGGTGATACCGGCCCTCAACTACTCCATCTATGTGGCGTATCGTGACATCTATCTGGATGTGGCTCAGGAGGCTCCGTCCGAGGTGCCATTGACCGGTTTTGAAGCCTGATCCGGCTACAACTGACCGGGATATACAGTGACAAGGGGCCTGCGGGCCCCTTTTGCATGGTGTCGTTTTACTCCTGCCACATGGGGTCGGCCCCCATTCTGACCACCAGAAAATCGAGGAAGCTGCGCAGCAGGGGAGACATCTGTTTGCGGGTACCATACACACCGTAGACGCCGAGCCGTTTGGGTTGCCACTGGCTCAGCAGGGGCACCAGAGCACCGCTTTCCAGATAAGGTTGCGCCGAGTAACGGGGCTGCATGCTGATGCCTGCCCCGCCCAGGGTGGCCTCCAGCAGCAGGTTGGAGATGTTGGCGCTGAGATTGCCGCTGACTGGCACGGATTCCGGTCCGGCCGGCCCCTGAAACTCCCACAGGCTCTTGCCAAAATAGGTGTAGGTGAGGCAATTGTGCAGGGCGAGATCCTGCACTTTCTGTGGAGTCGGGTGCCTTGCCAGATAAGCCGGGCTGGCACAGACCACTGAGTGGCAGGTGCCGAGCCGGCGGGCCACCAGGTTGGGATCCAGATCATTGGTGATGCGAATGGCCAGATCGATCCGCTCCTCCACCAGATTGACGGTGCGGTCCAGCAGCAGTATATCGATGGCGGTGCCCGCATACTGGGCCAGGTAGTCATTGGCAGCTCCCACCAGCAGGGCCTCCGATAGGGAGTAGCTGCTGGTGATACGCAATTGTCCCTTGGGCGCCTCATCGCCCCGGATGGCGATCTGCTCCATCTCTTCCCCCAGCGCCAGCATGGCTCTGGCCCGGTTCAGTGCCTCTTCCCCCGGGCCGGTCAGGCTCAGTCTGCGTGTGGTGCGATGCAGCAGACGAGCCCCCATCCACTGTTCCAGTTCCGCCAGATAGCGCGTCACCATGGCGCGCGACATCTCCAGCTTCTCCCCGGCGCCACTCAGGCTGCCCTGTTCGACTACGCTGACAAAGACCCGTAATGCGGTCAGTCGATCCATGTGCAGGTCCTCTATATGTTCGATTAATGCAACAGTGATGCGCTTATTATGCTGTATTTGTACCGTTAATGATCCAATAAACTGTGTCCATCTGATGAACCACCCGATGACTTGATAAGGAATACCCGATGAACAATACCCTGATCCGCAATTTGACCCTGGCTACCACCCTGTTGAGTGGCGCTGCCCTGGCAGGCCCCCTGACCGTGACTGTCTACAACCCGGGCGAGAAGGCGATCTTCCCGGTCTCTTCCTCCCTGGTGGCTGGCGACAAAGAGGCCATTCTGATCGACGCCCAGTTTGATGTGAAAAACGGTCAGGCCCTAGTCGACATGATCAAGAAAAGCGGCAAGCAGTTGACCACCGTGTATATCAGCGCGGGCGACCCCGATTTCTACTTTGGTCTGGAGCCCATCCTGGCTGCATTCCCTGGCGTTAAAGTGCTGGCAGACCAGCATGTGATCGACCACATCAACAAGACCAAAGATGACAAGCTGACCTATTGGGGACCTATTTTGGGCGACGGCTCACCCAAGAGCCTGACAGTACCTCAGGTACTGACGGCCAACCACCTGACCCTGGAAGGGGAAAAGATTGAAATCAAAGAGATGAACACTCCGACCGCTTACCTCTGGGCGCCGTCCATCAAGACCGCATTCGGTGGTGTACCGGTTTATCACGGTGTTCACGTGTGGATGGCGGACAGCCAGACCAAGGACGCCCGTGCTCACTGGGTGAAGACCCTCAACGAATTGCAGGCGATGAAGCCCGAGCGCGTCGTACCGGGCCACTTCCTGGGCACTGAGCCCAAGGGAACCGAAGCCGTGACCTTTACCCGTGACTACGTACAGCGTTTCGAGCAGGAGCTGGCCAAATCCAAGAATTCTGGCGAGTTGATTGAAAGCATGAAGAAAGCCTTCCCGTCCCTGCCGGTCGATGACGGCCTGGCCATCGGTGCCAAGGTCAACACCGGCGAAATGAAGTGGTAAGCCACTGAGCCTGCTTTCCCTGTGTTTTTTGCCGGGCCCTGGGGCCCGGTTTTTTTTAGCCAGACAATCGAGAGTGAATCACATGAAAGAGACAAGCCTGCATTACGTATATGACCCCCTCTGCGGCTGGTGCTATGGCGCAGCCCCCTTGCTGCAAGCGGCTGCCGGGATAGCGGGCCTTCGCATTGAACTCCATGCCGGCGGCCTCTGGCTTGGCGAGCGTCGCCAGCCCATGGGCCTGGCACTGCGCGATTACGTTCGCCCTCATGACGAGCGGATCCAGGCCCTGACCGGCCAGCCCTTCGGCGAGCGCTACTTCAACGACTTGCTGCTCAGTGATGGCCTCTTGCTCGATTCGGAGCAGCCCATCCGTGCCATCCTGGCGATCACTGCGTTGGGTGGCAATGGCCTGGCCCTGCTTCATCGCATTCAGCAGTCCCATTATCGCGATGGCATCTGGGTCGGCTCCCTCGCACACCTGAGCAGCCTGGCGGCAGAGCAGGGCATTGACTCAGCTGCATTTGCAGATGCCTATCAGAACGTGGATCTGACCACTCATCTGGTGGACAGTCAGGGCTGGATGCGCCGCCTCGGCGGTCAGGGCTATCCCACACTGGGTCTGGTGCTGGGTGACAAGATAACGCCGGTGTCGGCTTCGTCCTTCCTGGGGGAACCGGAGGCATTTGCTCGCAAGCTCCAGGAGCTGATTGGGCGTTGAATTCCTTCTCCTGCAGTTGAGGTGCAGCTTTTCATCTACCTGCCTTGCGCCCGAGCCCTTGACTGATATGACGATATATTGAGTGACGGATAGTTTGAAAATCATCCGTTTTCGCTCATAGCGCTATGCTCTATGGGAAGTTGCTCGGGAGTGTTGCTCCACGGGTTTGCGTCCAGCTGCCAAGGATATCAATCATGTTCAGAAATATGTCTATCGGTCAGAAGTTGAGTACTGGGTTTGCGGTGCTGGCGCTGCTTGTGTTTGTGCTGGCAGGTTTCGGGATTTCCCGGCTCTCCTACCTGAACGGCAATACCCAGCTCATTACAACGAATCTGGTGCCCTCCATTCGGTATGCAAGTCAGATGCATGTAGCCTTGCTGGATGCACGCAGAGCCCAGTTGGCCATGGTAATTGCGCTGGCCAACAATGACAGCGCCGACATCACAAGACGCAATGACAGCGTCACTGAAGCAAAAGGTCGCTTTGCCAAGGCCGTAGCTGATTATGGGCGCCTGACATTCAATGCAACCGATGAAGAGCAGACATATGCAGCCTTGCAACCAGCAGGGGCGGCCTATTTCAGTGCCCATGATCAGCTCTATCAGGCTGTGATGCAGAACGACAGTGCCCGCATTGGCGAGTATCGGGACGGCTTGACACGCACAACCCTGGAGCAGGCGACCAAGCTCACCATGACCTTGCGTGAAATCAACGACAGGATTGGGGTGGCGATGGAGAAAAGCAACGACCAGGCATACCAGTCCGCCAAGCAGCTCAGTGTGGCCATCGGGCTGGTGACGCTGATCTTTGTGGTGCTGGTGGCCTGGTATCTGACCCAGCAGATCAAGCAACCGGTCAACAAATTGCTGGAGCTGGTGGGCAAGGTTGCTGCAGGGGATCTGGCTGCTCACCTCGATTTGAAGTGGTTCAATAATGACGAGTTGGGCAAGCTGGCCAAGGGGTTTGGCGAGATGCAGGGCAATTTGCGCAATCTGGTCAGCGAGGTGTCTGGCTCTGTGGTGCAACTCAGCTCGGCGTCAGAGGAGATAAGTGCCGTCGCTCGTCAATCCGCCAGCAATATGAATAATCAGCAGCATGAGCTGAACCAGCTGGCCACCGCCATGAACGAGATGCAGGCCACAGTGCAGGAGGTCTCCCGCAATACCAGTGACGCCGCCAGTGCCGCGACTCAGGTAAGCAGCTCCGCCGAGTTGGGAGCCAATACCGTCAACGACTCCATCAAGCGCATTGAGCAGGTGGCTGGTGCCATCGAGAGCACTGCCGTGGTGATCCGTCAGCTCGGCGATGACAGCCGCAATATCGGCATGGTGCTGGAGGTCATTCGTGGCATAGCCGAGCAGACCAACCTGCTGGCGTTGAACGCCGCCATCGAAGCGGCACGGGCTGGTGAGCAGGGCCGTGGTTTTGCCGTGGTGGCCGATGAAGTACGCACCCTGGCCAAACGCACTCAGGACTCCACTTCCCAGATCAATACCATCATCGCCGAGCTGCAGCAGCGGGCCGAGCAGGCTGGCACTACCATGCAGCAGAGCCAGGAGATGATGAACTCCACCGTGAGCACAGCCCGGGAGGCGGGACTGTCCATTTCGGAGATCAGCAATTCGGTAGAGAGCATCTCCCACATGAACATCCAGATTGCCACCGCAACCGAAGAGCAGGGGGCGGTGAGCGAAGAGCTCAACCGCAACGTGGTCAACATCAGCCACGCCTCGGAAGAGGTGGCGGCCGGTGCGACCCAGATGGCGCAAGCCTGTAACGACCTCAATCACCTGGCGAACCAGTTGCAGGAGATGGTGCGCCGCTTCCGGGTGTAATGACGGTTTGACACTCGCCGCTTGAGCGGGCCCGGATCCTGGATCCGGGCCCGTTTTGTTTTTCCATCCACCCCTCTTTTTCCATTCAGTCACCATCCCTTGTCCCTCCTGTCTTTCTTGGGCATGCTAATGGCCCAATTGGTTGGCAGGATTCTGGATGTATGAACCTTCGCGATCTCGAGTATTTGGTGGCATTGGAAGAGGAGAAACATTTTCGCAAGGCGGCGGAGCGCTGCTTTGTCAGCCAGCCTACCCTGAGCGGTCAGCTGCGCAAGCTGGAGGATGAGCTGGGGGTGATCCTGATTGAGCGCACCTCCCGCAAGGTGCTGTTTACCCCGGCCGGTGATGCCATGGCCCATCAGGCGCGCAAGGTGCTAAAAGAGGTGCGTGAACTCAAGAATATAGGCCAGCACTTTGCCGAGCCCATGTCTGGCGAGATCCATATCGGCTTCATTCCCACCGTCGGTCCCTATCTGTTGCCCCACATCATTCAGGACCTGCGCGAGCATTTTCCCAAGCTGGAGTTCTACCTCTATGAGGAGCAAACCCAGTTGCTGCTCAAACGGCTGGAGGAGGGAGAGCTGGATTGCCTCATCCTCGCCGAGCTGGACGGAATGGAAGGGTTTGGTTCCATCCCCCTCTATCAGGAGCCCATGTGGCTGGCGGTGCCGCAGCACCACCCGGAAGCCAAGGCCAGGGCTGTGCCGCTCAGCAATCTCAAGGGCAAGAAGTTGCTGATGCTGGCCGATGGTCACTGCTTGCGGGATCAGGCGATGGGATTCTGTTTTGCCGCCGGCATCGGTGAGGATCAACGCTTCAAGGGCACCAGTCTGGAGACGCTGCGCAACATGGTCGCTGCCGGCAGTGGCATGACCCTGGTGCCCAGGCTTGCCGTACCCGCCAATGCCGAGGAGGGCGGCGTCAGCTATCGGCCTGTGGTCGACCCAGTGCCGGGACGTACCATCTCACTGCTCTATCGTCACTACTCGGTACGCAGGCCCTGCTTCAACGAGCTGGCCTCCCGCATTTCCAGCCTGATGAAGAGCCTGCTCGGCTGACATTGCAGGCGTAGAAAAAGAAAACCGGCGCCTTGGCGCCGGTTTTGTCATCTGGTGTTGCTTAGAAGATATCGTCGGTGGAGACGGGTCCGTCAGTGGGCGAGCCATCGCCGCCATACACCTGATTGCCGTCCGAGCTCTGGGTCGCAAAGCGGGTCGGTTCAGTGCCTTCCTTGAAGAACTCCTCGGTGCTGCCGTCTGCACGATTGGTCAGCAGACCGGTTTCACGGTCAATCCGCACCGTGATGATCCCCTCCGGTACCGGCATCTTGCGCTCGGGCACCTGTTTGAGCGCCGTCTTCATGAAGTCGATCCAGATGGGCTGCGCAGCACCACCGCCAAACTCGGCCCGGCCCAAACCACGCTGGTGGTTGTCAAAACCGATCCAGGAGGTGGCGACCAGATTCGGGGTATAGCCGGAGAACCAGGCATCACGGGATTCGTTGGTGGTACCCGTCTTGCCGGAGATATCGTGACGCTTGAGATCCCGCGCCGCGCGCCAGCCGGTGCCGCGCCAGCCATTGCCACCCCAGATGGCGGTGGTCAGGGTATCTGTGACCAGGAAGGCGCTCTGGGCACTGATGGTCTGTGGTGCCATGTTGTTGGGCACGACAGGATCGATCGGGCACTGGGCCTTCCAGTCAGGAGCGGTATTGGCATAGGCATCGGCATTATCGAGGCCTGCCGCCGCCAGTACGCCGCAATCACGGCAGGCTGCAGCCGGATTGGCCTGATAAACGGGTACGCCAAAGCTGTCGACTACTTCCGTGATGAAGTAGGGGGTCACCTGGAAGCCCCCATTGGCAAGGACTGAATAGCCACGCACCACTTCCAGCGGGGTGAATTCGGCGGCGCCCAGTGCCAGCGATTCGTTGGCGGAGATGGTATCGCGCGCGAATCCGAAGCGGGTCAGACCGTCGATATAGGTGTCCAGACCGATGGCGCGCATCAGCCGCACCGACATTACGTTCTTGGACTTGGCAAGGCCGAGACGCAGTGAGGTGGGGCCTTCGTAGATGGCCGGGGAGTTCTTGGGCTGCCACATGGGGCCCTTGGAGGGATCCCACTGGTTGATGGGGGCATCGTTGATGAGGGAGGCCAGGGTATAGCCCTGCTCAAGCGCTGTGGCATAGAGGAACGGCTTGATGTTGGAACCTATCTGGCGGCGTGCCTGATCAACCCGGTTGAATTTGGACAGTTCGAAGCTGAAACCGCCGACCAGTCCCTCTATGGCACCATCCTGCGGATTCATGGCCACCAGAGCCGCGTTGACCTCGGGGATCTGGGAAAGCAGCAAGGCTTCGCCCTTCTCTCGGACCCAGATCTGGGCGCCAACTTTCAGCACATCACGGGCGGAACGGGGGGCGTAGCCCTGGCGATCGTCTGTGATGAAGGCGCGAGCCCACTTGATGCCGTTCCAGCCAAGCTCAGCCTGCTTGCCATTTTTCAGCACCAGGGTCGCCCCCTTGTCATCCAGCTTGGTGACCACGGCCGCCATCAGGGGTTCATAAGTAGGTTGCTTGGCCAGATGGGCCATTATCTGCTCGTAATCCCAATCGGCTTCGCCTGATTTCCACAGCTGGGCTGTCACGCCACGGTAGCCGTGACGAGTGTCATAGTCGAACACCCCATCCAGCAAGGCCTGACGGGCGGCACGCTGGCGCTTGGCACTGACAGTGGTATAGACGTGCAGGCCCATGGTGTAGGCATCTTCACCGAACTGCTGCACCATCTTCTGGCGCACCATCTCCCCCAGATAGGGAGCATTGAGGGTGATCTCGGCACCGTGATAACGGGCCTTGATGGGCATCTTGGACGCCTCGTCATACTGGGCCTGGGTGATCTTGCCGGTTTCCAGCATACGACCCAGCACCACGTTGCGGCGGGCAAAGGCACGTTCCGGTGAACGGATCGGGTTCAGCATGGATGGTGCCTTGGGCAAGCCGGCTATGATGGCGATCTCGTCCAGGGTCAAATCCTTGACCTCTTTGCCGAAGTAGACCTGAGCGGCTGCGCCGACCCCGAAGGCACGGTAACCGAGGGGGATCTTGTTCAGATAGAGCTGCAGAATTTCGTCTTTGGAGAGATTCTGCTCGATGCGCCAGGCCAGAAACACCTCCTTGACCTTGCGCACTATGGTTTTTTCGTTGCTCAGGAAGAAGTTGCGGGCGACCTGCTGGGTGATGGTACTGGCACCCTGGCGAGCCTGGCCGGAAACAGCCCAGACAGTGGCCGCCCGAACGATACCGATCGGGTCGATACCCGGATGCTCATAGAAGCGGGCATCCTCGGTCGCGAGCACGGCATCGATCATGGATTGGGGAATTTCGTTCAGATGCAGAGGGATGCGACGAATTTCGCCAAATTGGGAGATCAATTCCCCATCCCGGCTGTACACCTTCATCGGGGTGGCCAGCTTGACGTCGCGCAGAGCGGTCACATCCGGCAATTGGGGCTTGATGTAGAAGTAGATACCGATGAGGCTGGCAACACCCAGCACTGCACCCAGTATCATGACAATAAACAGGCGTACGAGCCATTTCAGCATGGAAGAACTACCAATCGTCTTAAAATTAGCCAACGGGCGCAGAGTATAGCCCTTTTGCCTCCGTAAATTCGAGGTTTTCCTGTTCGTAGTCAGGGTCCTCGACAAGAGGCGCGAGGTTAGCATTCTGTGGCTCAATAACCAAGGGGAGGCGGGGGCAGCCAGAAAGCGAGATGCATCACTTTTCGGTACAAACTTTATGACATTGATAGATAGAGCATTTAGGATGAGTTAAGCCGTCACCTTGCTGTGAGCTGTCCTACAATCAATCCTAAAACCCAATAACGCATGGATGTGTATATGTTTGGGCTATTCAATAAAGGTTCCTTGCTTCCCTTGGCAGGTATTGATTTTGGGAGCCAGACCATCAAGGCCGTGACCATCACTGGTCGCCCCGGCAAACTGCATCTTGAATCGGTGGCGGAAGTCGTCACCCCCAAGGGCACCCTGGTCGATTACCAGTTGCAGGATATCGAACGGGTCAGCCAGTCTCTCAAGGCCCTCAAGCGCCTCATTTCAGGCAATAGCCAGTACGTGGCGACGGCTGTCACCGGTTCCAATGTGATCACCAAGGTCATTCAGGTTGATGCCAGCCTGGGGGAGAACGAGCTGGAAAATCAGGTCCAGCTGGAGGCCGAACAGCTCATCCCCTTCCCCCTCGATGAAGTGAGCCTGGATTTTGAGATCCTCGGCAAGGTCAACGATCAGGATCGCCAGGAGGTGCTGCTGAGTGCGGCCCGTACCGAAAGTGTGAGCGGTCGGGTTACCGCCCTGGCCGAAGCCGACATGATCACCAAGGTGGTGGATGTGGGAGCTCATGCTCTTGGGCGCGCTGTCCTCGCCTGCCAGCCCGAGCTGCTTGCCTGGGAAAAACCGGTTGGTGTGATCGATATCGGGGCCAGTGCCATGACGTTTGCGGCCTTGGTCAAAGGCCAGACGATTTATTCCAGACTGCAGAATTTTGGCGGGGATCAATACAGTCAGGCACTCTCCTCTTTTTACAGCATGAGCCTGGAAGAGGCCGAGCAGGCCAAGATCAAAGGCACTCTGCCTGCTGACCATGAGCTGGATGTGCTGTTACCCCATATCAATGCCCTGTTGCAGCAAGTCAGGCGCAACGTTCAGCTGTTTTGCAGCTCCTCTGGTTATCGGGAGTTGTCAAAGCTTGTCCTGACCGGAGGCGGGAGCCTGCTGCCCGGGCTTGTCAGTCAATTACAAGATGAACTCAATTGTGAAGTGTTGCATCCGGATCCTTTCAGCTTGTTCGGCAAGCCTAAAGGGGAGGGCGGTGTGGTCCATGGTGCCAAGTACATGACGGCGCTGGGACTGGCATTGAGGAGCTTCACACCATGTCAAATATAAACCTCCTTCCCTGGCGCGAAGCACGCGCCCTGCGCCAGAAGAAACAGTTCGGGGTCATGCTCGGGATTTTCCTGGCGATCACCGCCTCTCTCGGCTTTGCCGCCGACTGGTTGGTGAAGCAGCAGATCAGCCATCAGCAGCAGCGCAATCAGCGTTTGCTGCAAGAGATGACCATACTCGATGCGCAACTTGGCGAGATCCGCTTGCTCAAGGAGCGACGCAAGGAGCTGATCGATCGCATGCAGTTGATTGAACAGCTGCAGATGCGTCGCAATCTGCCGGTTCGCCTGTTCAATCAGCTGCCTTCGCTGGTGCCCAATGGGGTTTATCTGAATACGCTTGCTTTGCAAAGCAACCGGATCGACGTCAACGGCAAGACCGAAGCCTACGGCAGGGTCGCCAGTATGATGCGGCGCATCGATGGTTCCGGCTGGCTGAGCCAGTCACAGATCAGCACGATTTTTGCGGCAGATGTCGCACCTGTGTCGCTGAGTCAGTTCTCCATGATGTTTCTGGTCGCGACGACAGCCGGCGTCACCGTCGATGTGACTAAGGGGCAACAATGAACCTGCAACAACTCAATGAACTGGATCTCAACAGCATTGCCAGTTGGCCCAAGCTGGCCAAAGGGATTTTCATCCTGTTTTTCTGTGCGCTGCTGGGGGGGGCCATCTATTACTACGTGATAGCAAATTCGTTGGCCTTGCTGACTCAGGAGACAAATAAAGAAGCGGAGCTGAAGGGGCAGTTTGAGAGCAAGGCGATGCTTGCAGCTAATCTGGGCGCATACAAGGCGCAAATGGTGCAGCTTGAACAACTGGTGGATGCCCAGCTCAAGCAGTTACCCAACACCCATGAGGTGGCGGGTTTGCTGGACGATATCAGTTTCATCGCGACCGACAATGGCCTCAAATTGAATCGCATCAATTGGGAGCCAGAGATCAAGCACGAGTTTTCGACCGAACTGCCCATGCGTATCGAAGTAGTGGGCACCTACAATCAGATTGGCAAGTTCACGGCAGACATGGCGGCTTTGCCGCGTATTGTCATCCTTGAGTCGTTCAACCTTGGTCAGAGCAAGGGAGAAGATGAGCTGATCGCCATGTCGATGCTGGCCAAGACCTACAAGTACAACGGCAAGTCAGTGGGGCAGAAAAAATGAGAATGATCTGCGTGCTGTTGCCGGTGTGTTTGCTGACCGCCTGCAGTGGCCAGGATGACATGGATAATTATGTGGCTCAGACCAAGGCCAGGAAGCCGGTCCCCATTGAGCCATTGCCTGAAATCAAACCCTTTTCTCCCATGGCTTATCGGCTCAGTGAGCAGCGTAGCCCCTTTATTACTCCCCAGCCGGAGACCAGCAGTGCCAAGGTCGATGCCAAGGTAAAGCCTGATTGTGCCCAGATAGTGGCCAACCGGGAGAAGGAGGTACTGGAGAGGTACTCTCTGGCCAACCTCATCATGCAGGGCTCCCTTGGCCAGCAAGGGCAGCTGTGGGCTCTGGTCCGGACGCCGGATGGTCAATCCATACGGGTTGGTCTCAATCAGCACATGGGATTGGATCAGGGGCGGGTGATCAGGATCACTGACACTAGCGTGGATTTGATTGAGACTGTACCGGATGGCAAAGGATGTTGGGTCACCAGAGAAACCCAGTTGAGCATGGCCAATCTTGAAGCAAAACGATAATCAGGGATGAACTGCGATGAGAGCAACAATAGGTAGTGTCACCAGAGTAGTCCTGCTGTTTTGCGCCGGAGTATGTGGCCAGGCCTGGGCCGTGGCCACATTGCAAGAGGTCAGGGTCAATCCGCTGATGGCCGATCAGCTGTTGCTGGAATTGAGCTTCAGTGAACCCGTCAGCGGATTTACCGACCGCCTCTCCTACCAGCCTAATCAGCTGCTGTTGCACGTGCCGGGGGCTGTGGGGGCGCTCAATGTCAATCCGCTGTCCATCAAGCAACAGGGGGTCGACAACCTCAAGGTAGAGGGTAAAGGGACAGGTCTCGACATCAAGATTGCCCTCGACCAATTGACCCCTTATCAGGTGCATCAGCAGGGCAACAAGCTGCTGGTGGCGCTGGGAGACAAGGCAAGCATGCCACCTCCTACCTCGTCCCAGTCATCCGGCATGGTATCGTCAGCACAGTCTGCGCCTGTCAATACACAAGCCGTCACTCAGTCAGCCTTGATTAATACCCAGATAGTTGCCCAGTCAGCCCAGGCTGCCGCCCCTGTTGCCAGCAAACCGGTTTTGCCCGTATCCCGCACCGAGGCGAACGGTGCCTATTTCAATTCCGTCAAGGGCGTGGACTTCAGACGGGGCAAGGATGGGCAGGGGGAGTTTCTGGTGATGCTGGACAACAGCTCTGCAGCGGTGGATGTCAGCAGCCGCGGGCAGACAGTGCTGGCCAAATTTCATGGAACCCGGATACCGGATGAGCTGCTCAACCTGATCAATGTGCAGGACTTCGCCACCCCCGTATCCCAGGTGGAAGTGTTCCGTCAGGGCAATGACACCCTGTTCGAGCTCTCCGTCAACGGCCAGTTTGATTACCGTTACGATCAGGCTGACAAAATGTTCATCGTAGAGGTGAAAAAACGCGTCGCAGCAACGGCTGGAAAACAGTATCAGGGCAAGCCTATCTCGCTCAACTTCCAAGATATCCCGGTGCGAACCGTGTTGCAGCTCATCGCTGATTTCAACAACCTCAATCTGGTCACCACGGACTCAGTGGCAGGCAACATTACCTTGCGACTCGATGGCGTGCCCTGGGAGCAGGCGCTGGACATCATCCTCAAGGTGAGAGGGCTGGATAAACGGCTGGATAACAATATCTTGCTGGTAGCGCCTGCCGAAGAGATTGCGCTGCGTGAGAAGCAGCAACTGGAGAGTCGCAACCAGGTGGCCGAGTTGGCCCCTCTCTACACCGAATACCTGCAGATCAACTATGCCAAGGCGACCGAGGTAGCCTCCCTGCTCTCCTCCGAGAACACCAAGCTGCTCTCTGCCAGAGGGGCGGTGAGCGTGGATGAGCGGACCAACGTGCTGGTGGTCAAGGACACTGCCGATGTGATCGGCAACATCAAGCGGATGCTGGATATCCTCGACATTCCGGTCAAGCAGGTGGTGATCGAAGCGCGCATGGTCACCATAGATGATGGTTTTGACGAGGCACTCGGGGTGCGCTGGGGGGTGACCAAGAACGACGGGCACGGTAACAGTACCTCAGGCAGCATCGAGGGCAACGATGGATCAGGCAACAACAACGGCGGTTCTGCCATCACTCGACCCGGGGTAGAAGACAGGATGAACGTCAACCTGCCGGTCACCAACGCCGCTGGCACCTTAGCATTCCAGGTTGCTCGTCTGGCGGATGGCACTCTACTGGATCTTGAACTGTCGGCGCTGGAAAAGGAGAGCAAGGCAGAGATTATCGCGAGTCCAAGAGTCACTACGGCCAACCAGAAACCCGCATTGATCGAGCAGGGGACCGAGATCCCCTATGTGGAGTCCTCCTCCAGTGGTGCTACCTCGGTTACCTTCAAGAAGGCTGTCCTCAGCCTCAAGGTTACCCCCCAGATCACACCGGACAACCGGGTTATTCTGGACTTGACCGTGACCCAGGATACCAAGGGTGAAACGGTGCCGACCGGTACCGGTGATGCGGTTTCCATCAACGCCCAGTCCATCACGACCCAGGTGCTGGTCAACAATGGCGAGACCCTGGTGCTCGGCGGCATCTATCAGCAAACCATCAAGAGCGACGTCAGCAAGGTGCCTCTGCTTGGTGATATCCCGGGCCTTGGCGTGTTGTTTCGCAAGACAACCAGCGAGAATAAAAAGCGGGAATTGCTGATTTTCGTGACACCCAAGATAGTTACCGACGCCTTCTGAATGCTTTACATGTGAGGGTAAAACACATATAACCTTACGCCCCAATGATGCTGGGGCGTAAGGGCTGCGGTTGCCAGTCCTGATTTCTATTGAGATAATCCCCCTCCTGATCCATCGCAAGATAAGGTTCATAGGTACCCCGATCGAGTGTTTGTCGGGGTCGTACAGTTTGTAATTACTAACGAAAAGACATGGCTGAGAAACGCAATATTTTCCTGATAGGTCCCATGGGTGCGGGCAAGAGCACCATAGGTAGACATCTGGCAGAACAACTGCATATGGAGTTTTTCGACTCAGATCATGAGATTGAGCGCCGCAGTGGTGCCGATATCGGCTGGGTGTTCGATGTTGAAGGCGAAGAGGGTTTCCGGATCCGCGAAGAGAAGGTCATAGGCGACCTTTCAGAACAGCAGGGTATCGTGCTGGCGACGGGTGGCGGTGCCATCAAGAGCCGAGAAACACGGAACAAGCTCTCTGCTCGCGGTATCGTGGTATACCTCGAAACAACGATTGAGAAGCAGCTGGCGCGCACACAAAGAGACAAGCGTCGCCCACTGCTGCAAACCGAAGAGCCGCCGCGCGAAGTGCTCGAGCGTCTGGCACAAGAGCGCAATGCGCTGTATGAAGAAGTGGCTGACTTTGTCATCCAAACTGATGATCAGAGCGCTAAAATCGTTGCCAATCAAATTGTTAAGTTGATCGGCATGTAATCTAGAGGACGTCCATGGAAAGGTTGAAGGTCGAACTGGGTGAACGCAGTTATCCCATCGAGATAGCGGCGGGTCTGTTGCAGCATGCAGAAGTGCTGACACAAACCATCAAGGGAAAACGGGTCATGATAGTGACCAATACCGTTGTCGCTCCCTTGTATCTTGAGCGGATTATCCAGTTGCTGTCCGGTTTTCAGGTTGAACACCTGATACTGCCGGACGGTGAGGCTTACAAGACCCTGGCAACCTTCGAGCGGATCATGTCTGCTCTGCTGGAAACCAATCATGGTCGGGACACGACACTGATCGCCCTGGGGGGCGGTGTGATAGGAGATGTTGTCGGCTTTGCTGCGGCAAGCTATCAACGTGGCATTCCTTTTATTCAAGTGCCTACCACACTGCTCTCCCAGGTTGATTCCTCCGTCGGCGGTAAGACCGCCGTCAACCATCCCCTCGGCAAGAACATGATTGGAGCCTTCTATCAGCCCAAACATGTGGTCATTGATACCGAGTGCCTCAAGACCCTGCCTGCCCGCGAATTTGCCGCCGGCATGGCCGAGGTCATCAAGTACGGCATTATCTGGGACGCCGAATTTTTCTCCTGGCTCGAAACCAACATGTCCCGTCTGCAGGCGCTGGAACCAGCGGCCCTGGCGTATGCCATCCGCCGTTGCTGCGAAATCAAGGCCGATGTGGTGACGCAGGATGAGACGGAGCACGGGGTTCGCGCTCTGCTCAATCTCGGTCACACCTTTGGTCACGCCATTGAGGCTGAAAAAGGGTATGGCAACTGGCTGCACGGTGAAGCGGTTGCCGCAGGCATGATGATGGCTGCCTCCACGGCCGAGGCCCGGGGTGATTTGGATGCAAGGCAGCTTGCCCGCATTCGCGATCTGCTGCTGGCGGCCAATCTGCCCATTCAGGCACCTGCCGAGATGGATTTCTCTGCCTTCATTCGTCATATGCGCCGAGACAAGAAGGTATTGGAAGGCAAGTTGCGACTGGTGCTGCCGGTCGGTATCGGTCACGCTCAGGTCGTAGCCGATGTCTCCGATGATGAATTGCTGGCGGTGATTGAGTCTGGTCGTGAGTAACAATAAACTGCTTAAATTTCCTTCCCAGCGGCAGCTGGTTGATCGGCTGCTGCATCTGATTGAATTCAATCACCCTTTTATTTTTCTCTCCGGCAAACCCGGCAGTGGCCGCGGCACCCTGTGTGAATCCCTGCTCGGCAACTTGCCCGAAAAAGTGCGGGTAGTGAGCCTGATTGGCAGTGCAGCCATGAAGATGGCGGACGTGCGCCAGCTGCTGCTGCCCCAGGTGGTGGCAAGGCCGCTGTTCAATCCGCAGGATGCGCTGGCAGAAAGTTTCTTTCGCATGCTGGAGGGCAAGCCCTCCACCCTGTTGCTGCTGATCGAGCGTGCTGACGAGCTGCCTGCTGAGCTGGTCGGCGAGCTGTGGAGTCTCTGTCGTCACAACGATACCCTGCCCATGCCACACCAGCTGGCGATCGTGCTCTCCGGGAGTGACGTCTGGTGTCGCACTCAGAAAAGCCTGCTAAAAGGGCGGGCCATGCCGGCTCTGGAGCTGGAGGTCGCGCCACTGAGCGCACCGGAGCAACGTATCTTCTTGTATGAGAAAGCCAAAGAGCTCAAGATCCCGACAGCCCTCTTGCCCAAGCTGAAAGTGGAAGAGATCCTGAACGTGGCGAATGGACATCCGTCCACCATCATGCAGTTACTGGAGGATATCATGACCGACAGAAGGCCCAAGAAACGTCAGGCCGAGTTGCCCGTTAAAAAGATTGCCATAGTGCTGGCGCTGGTTGCCGGCGGTCTGCTGGCCCTGAGCTATCTGCTGCCAGCCCTGTTCAGCGACGAAAGCAAGAGCACCGGGCTCGCCCCCTCACAAACCACGGCCTTGCCCATTCCCGTCTCAGGCGGAGATCCACTGACCGCAGGCGGTAGCAGCAATGACGGTCAGAATGGCGGTCAAAGCAGCCCGAATGCCAGCGGTGATAACCCGGGCGGTGTGGTGCGTGATTGGCAGCCTGATGCCAAGGTATTGCCCAAAGCCGTCGAGAGCGAAACGCTGACCACTGAATCGACCAACTATGAGGGGCGCCGTGTGGTGATCTCCGACGAGGTGGTCCAGAAGTTGATGAAACAACCCAATGTCAGCGGTGCCTTGCCCACTGGTGTGGTGGATGAGCTGACCGGTGTCAGTTCCCGGGCTGCTTCGACCGAGAACCCATCGACCCAGGGACTGACAGCGCAAGCTCCCCAATCGGCCACTGAGCCCAAGGCCCGGAACACGGCCCCCGTTACCAAACCGGTCGCCAAGCCAGCCGTTGTCGAACCGGCGGCTGCACCTGCGCCCAAGGTCGCCCTGACGCCGACGGCGACCCTGAACAAGAAGCCCAGAAATCACTACAGCGTCCAGCTGATGGGGGCGAGCAACACAGCAGCGGTTGACAAGTTTGTGGCCGAACATGGTCTGACTGGCAATGTCTGGGTCTACAAAACCCAGTTCCGTGGCAGCCCCTGGTATGTGGTGCTGCAAGGGGATTACGCCAACACCACTCAGGCCAAGGCCGCCATTCGCAAGCTCTCGCCCGCCCTGCTCAAGGGGCAGCCCTGGCCCAAGTCGTTTGCTCAGGTACAAAAAGAGTTGAAGCAATAGCCATTCGGCCTGAGAAGGGGGTAGAATCGTCCCCCTTTTTGGGTCTATGCCTTCTTAACACCGGATTTCCATGAAAAAAACACGCGCTTTTTTAAAATGGGCCGGGGGAAAATACTCCCTGGTTGAAGAGATTGCCGAGCGTTTGCCTGCCGGGCGTGTGTTGTTGGAGCCCTTCGTCGGGGCCGGGTCTGTCTTTCTCAACACCGACTACGATGCCTATGTGCTCAACGATATCAATCCGGATCTGATCTGCCTGTACAACCATCTCAAGGTGATGCCGGATAATTTCATCACCGAAGCACGTAAGCTGTTCGTAGCGGAGCACAATCACAAGGCGGCCTACTACCGGCTGCGCACCCAGTTCAACCAGACTGAGACCACCTTCGAGCGGGCGATGCTGTTCCTGTTTCTCAACCGCCACGGTTTCAATGGCTTGTGCCGTTACAACAAGAAGGGCGGCTTCAACGTGCCGTTCGGTTCCTACAAGAAGCCCTACTTCCCTGAAAAAGAGCTGTGGGCCTTTGCCGAGAAGGCGCAGAAGGCGACCTTCATCTGTGAAAGCTACGCCGATGCCATCAAGCGTGCCGAGGAAGACTGGGTGATCTACTGCGATCCACCCTATGCGCCACTCTCCAACACGGCGAGTTTCACCACTTATTCAGCCGGCGGCTTCACCCTGGACGATCAGGCCATACTGGCGCGGCTGGCACGTCATACCGCTGCCCGCAAGGGGGTGCCGGTGCTAATCAGCAACCACGACATAGCGCTGACCCGTGAGCTCTATCGTGGCGCTCGACTGGACGAGATTCTGGTCAAGCGCACCATCAGTCGCAACGGCGGCAGTCGCAACAAGGTAGCCGAGCTGCTGGCGCTTTATCCGCCCGGTATAGAGCCGGAACAGGGCTACTACCCAAGCGATGCCGAACTTGTTTCGCTCGGCTGATCCTCTGGCGGCACTTTCGGGTGCCGCTGCTGTTTCTGCCTGTCGCCATCCTGGTGTTCGCCTCGTTTTCACCGGATATGGGCGATAAATCGGGTGACCCGCTTTTTCCTGCCTGTGTTCGGGTCGTTTTCATCTGATATTTGCGGTAAAATTGCGCCGCTTTTTCTGCCACGCTGCCAATGGATGACGCTGATGAAAGACTTTCTGATTGCCCCCTCAATCCTCTCCGCCGATTTCGCTCGTCTGGGTGACGATGTTGCCAAGGTGCTGACCGCCGGTGCCGACGTGGTGCATTTCGATGTGATGGACAACCACTATGTTCCCAACCTGACCATAGGCCCCATGGTCTGTCAGGCCCTGCGCGACTATGGCATCAAGGCGCTCATCGATGTACACCTGATGGTCAAGCCGGTGGATCGCATCGTTCCGGACTTCGCCAAAGCGGGGGCCAACCTGATCACCTTCCACCCGGAAGCGTCCGATCACGTGGATCGTACCCTGGGTCTCATCAAGGAGCAGGGCTGTCAGGCCGGTCTGGTGCTGAATCCGGCGACCTCGCTCTCCTGTCTGGAGTACGTGATGGACAAGCTGGACGTGATCCTGCTGATGTCGGTCAACCCTGGCTTCGGTGGCCAGAGCTTCATCCCCGGTACACTCGAGAAGCTGCGTCAGGTGCGTCGCCTGATTGACGAGAGTGGCCGTGACATTCGCCTCGAGATCGACGGCGGCGTCAAGGTAGACAATATCCGCGCCATCGCCGAAGCGGGTGCCGACATGTTCGTAGCGGGCTCTGCCATCTTCAGCCAGCCGGACTACAAGGCGGTGATCGACCAGATGCGTGCGGAGCTGAGCCATGTCCAGCGCTGAGCGTGATTTTGATCTGGTGCTGTTCGATCTGGATGGCACCCTGATCGACAGTGCCCCCCAACTGGCGCTGGCGGTCAACCGTACCCTCACTGAACTGGGTCTGACCGAGGCTGATGAAGCCGTGGTGCGTACTTGGGTCGGCAATGGCGCCGACAAGCTGATCCAGCGCGCGCTGGATTATCGTGAGGCTCCTGAACTGTTTGCCAGGGCCCGCCCCCTGTTCGATCAGCACTATCAGGCCTGCCTGTTGGAAGGGCTTGAAATGTATGACGGTGTGGAACAGAGCCTGCGCCGCCTACAAAAGCTGGGTTACAAACAGGCCGTGGTGACCAACAAGCCGAGTCACTTCGTGCAGCCCATCCTGGATGCTCTGGGCATCAGCGACTGTTTCGCGCTCTGGCTGGGTGGTAACTGTGTGCCGGTCAAGAAGCCGAGCCCCGAGCCCCTGCTGCATGCCTGCCATGAGCTGGGCGTCAGTCCGTCCCGCACCCTGATGGTGGGCGATTCCGAAAATGACGTGCTGGCCGCTCAGGCCGCCGGCATGAAAGTAGTGGGGCTCACCTACGGTTACAACTATGGTCGTCCCATTGCAGATTCCCGCCCGGACTGGGTATATGAGCAGTTTGCCCAGCTCGATGCCCTGTTAGCCGAGTAAGGTGTCGGGTTGGCCGAATAACAAGGATTAACACTCTCATGACTAAACCAATCGTACTGAGCGGGGCCCAGCCGTCGGGTCAGCTGACCATAGGCAACTATATGGGCGCCCTGCGTCAGTGGGTCAACATGCAGGATGACTTCGACTGCCTCTACTGCATCGTCGATCTGCATGCCATCACCACCCGTCAGGAGCCAGCCGCCCTGCGCAAGGCGTGTCTCGATGCCGCCGCCCTCTATCTGGCGGTGGGGATCGATCCGACCAAGAGCACTGTCTTCATCCAGTCCCACGTGCCGCAGCACGCCGAGCTGGGCTGGATCCTGAACTGCTACACCCAGATGGGCGAGCTGTCGCGCATGACCCAGTTCAAGGACAAGTCCGCCCGTTTCGAGAACAACGTCAACGTCGGCCTGTTCGGTTATCCGGTGCTGATGGCGGCAGATATCCTGCTCTATCAGGCCAACCAGGTGCCGGTCGGCAACGATCAGAAACAGCATCTGGAGCTGACACGCGACATCTGCACCCGTTTCAACAACCTGTACGGCGAAGTGTTCACCCTGCCTGAACCCTTCATTCCGACCGAAGGTGCGCGGGTGATGAGCCTGCAGGATCCGACTAAGAAGATGTCCAAATCTGACGACAACGAGGCCAACTTCATCGGCCTGCTGGAAGATCCCAAGCAGATCGTCAAGAAGATCAAGCGTGCTGTGACCGACTCCGACGAGCCGGCAGTGGTGCGTTTTGATCCGGAGAACAAGCCGGGTGTCTCCAATCTGCTGACCCTGATGTCCGGGGTGACAGGCCGTTCTATCCCCGAATTGGAGCAGCACTTCGAAGGCAAGATGTATGGTCACCTCAAGACCGAGACTGCCGAGGCGGTCGTTGCCTTGCTGGAGCCCATTCAGGCGCGCTTCCGCGAGTTGCGTCAGGATGAGGCTCATCTGCAAACAATTTTGGCGACAGGCGCACAAAAGGCACGTGAAAGGGCTGAAAAAACACTGACCAGCGTATATGATGTAGTCGGCTTCGTTCCTCGAGCCTGACATACTGGGAAGGTGTAGTAGAAGAGAGCTGGGTCTTTGCCTGGCTTTCTTTGTTTTACCCGACCTGCTATTCGTTAATTCATCTTCCAATTTCAAACGCGGGCTTCTGCCCCAAGAGTGAGCATGTCTGTCGAATTAAACACCACGATTGAAGAGTTGGGTGACAAGGGTCACTGGCTGCGTAAATTCCGCAAGGCCAAGAACCTCAATACCCTGCAACTGATGGTCTCCAACGCCATCGACAAATATCACAACACCCCCGCCATTGCCGCCGCCATCTATCTGGCAGAATGCCAGCGCGAGCGCGAAATGGAGCAGGGCCGCTATCTGGATCGTTGATTCTCTGCCTCTGGTTGCCCCATGCTGTTGTTGATCGATAACTACGACTCCTTTACCTGGAACCTGGTGCAGTATTTTGGCGCTCTGGGGCAAGAGGTGGTGGTAAAGCGCAATGACGAGCTGACGCTGGATACCATAGCGCAGCTAGCTCCCCGTTATCTGGTGATCTCTCCCGGCCCCTGCACGCCCAATGAGGCGGGTATCTCCCTGTCGGCCATCAGCCGTTTTGCGGGTCAGCTCCCCATCCTTGGCGTCTGTCTCGGTCACCAATCCCTGGCTCAGGCTTTCGGTGCCAGAGTGGTGCGCGCGCGTCAGGTAATGCACGGCAAGACTTCCCTTATTCGCCATCAGGGCGGGGGAGTATTCAAGGCGCTCAACAACCCGCTGCGGGTCACCCGCTACCATTCGCTCATCGTGGAACGGGAAACCCTGCCCGACTGCTTCGAGGTTACCGCTTGGAGTGAACACGCCGATGGCTCTTTTGACGAGATCATGGGTCTGCGCCATAAGCAGTTGAATATAGAGGGAGTTCAGTTCCATCCGGAGAGCATTCTGAGCGAGCAGGGCCACCAATTGCTGGCCAATTTTCTAACCAGTTCCTGAATGGTTGTGATTGGCCTCACAGAATCGAGATGAGGCCAAAAATATTTTCCCTGACACTTTATTCACCCCCCTCCCTGTCCAAATTATCTCTTGCCAACACCCCCTGAGCCGTTATGCAATGCGGTTGCCTAAAATCTCACAGGCAATCGAACATTGTTCCCTGTAACTTGCTTTGTTGCAGACTTTTAGCTTTTTTTCTGTGACAATGCCGATGTGTTTACATGGATTTAACTTTTGGGCGGTGGATTATTCTGTCGCCAGATCGAAGGAGAGCAATATGTCAGAGTTGTTGGCAGTGACACGTGAAGTGTTTGATGAAGTGATGGTTCCCAACTATGCGCCCGCCAAGATAATCCCGGTGCGTGGTGAAGGGTCACGTGTCTGGGATCAGGAAGGCCGTGAGTATGTCGACTTTGCCGGCGGGATCGCCGTCAATGGCCTGGGTCATTGCCATCCCAAGCTGGTCGAAGCCCTGAAAACCCAGGGCGAGAAGCTGTGGCACCTCTCCAACGTGATGACCAACGAGCCGGCTCTGCGCCTGGCCAAGAAGCTGGTTGCCGCCACCTTCGCCGACAAGGTCTATTTCTGCAACTCGGGCGCCGAAGCCAACGAAGCGGCTCTCAAGCTGGCCCGTCGTTATGCCATCGAGAAATTCGGTGAGCACAAGACCCAGATCATCGCCTTCCATCAGGGTTTCCACGGTCGTACCTTCTTTACCGTCAGTGTGGGTGGCCAGGCAGCCTACTCGGATGGTTTCGGTCCCAAGCCGGCTGATATCACCCATGTGACTTACAACAATCTGGCGGAGCTGGCTGCCGTCATCTCCGACAATACCTGCGCCGTGGTGATGGAGCCGCTGCAAGGTGAGGGTGGCATCATTCGTCCGACCGACGAGTTTGCCAAAGGGGTGCGTGAACTCTGTACCAAGCACAATGCCCTGCTGGTCTATGACGAAGTGCAATCCGGGGTTGGCCGTACCGGCGATCTGTTTGCCTACATGGGTCTTGGCGTCACGCCTGACATCCTCACCAGCGCCAAGGCGCTCGGCGGCGGCTTCCCCATCGGCGCCATGCTGACCACCAATGAAATCGCGGCTCACCTGAAAGTGGGCACTCACGGCTCCACCTACGGCGGCAACCCGCTGGCGTGCGCGGTGGCCGAGGCGGTGATCGACGTGGTCAATACCCCGGAAGTGCTGAGCGGCATCAAGCAGCGTGAACAGCTGTTCCGTGCAGGGCTCGACGCCATCAATGCCAAGTACCACTGCTTCAGTGAAGTGCGTGGCAAGGGCCTGTTGCTCGGCGCCGTGCTGAACGATGACTACAAGGGCCGCTCCCGTGATTTCTTGCTGGCCTCCATCGATCAGGGGCTGATGGCACTGGTAGCAGGCACTAACGTGGTGCGCTTCGCACCTTCACTGGTTATTCCGGAAGCGGATATCAAGGAAGGGTTGGCACGGTTCGAGAAAGCGGTTGCCCAGGTGGTTAACGCCTGATCCTAATTGAGGTGGGGAGCCCTCCCGGCAGGAGCCGGGACCCCACCTGTCGTCAATGAAAGGGAGTTGTCATTTATGTTGGTTATCCGTCCTATCGAGCAAAAAGATTTTGCCGGTCTCAAGACCTGTGCCATTGAATCCGGCACCGGCATGACATCATTGCCTGTCAACGATGAACTGCTGCAGCGCAAGATAGATGCCTCGACCCAGACCTTCTCGGACAAACCGGCAGGTAAGGGTGATTGCCTCTACTTCTTCGTGGCTGAGGATCTGGAGACCGGCGAAATGGTCGGTACCTGCGCCATCGATGCGGCCGTGGGCCTGTCCCAGCCGTTCTACAACTATCACATCGGCAAGGTGGTGCACTCTTCCCCCAAACTCGGCATCTACAACGTGGTCGAGACGCTCACCCTGTCGAATGACTACACAGGCAATTCCGAGCTGTGCACCCTGTTTTTGCGCGAATGCGCCCGCGAGGGGCTCAATGGCCGCCTGCTCTCCAAGCACCGTTTCCTGTTCATGGCCGAGCACCCCGAACTGTTTGACAAGACCGTCTTTGCCGAGATGCGTGGCGTCTCCGATGAAAAAGGTCACAGCCCCTTCTATGAGTGGCTGCAAAAGCATTTCTTCTCGATGGATTTTCCTACCGTCGACTATCTCACCGGCATCGGCAAGAAGCGCTTCATCGCCGAGTTGATGCCCAAGTACCCCATCTACGTCAACCTGCTGAGCAACGAGGCGCGCGCCGTCATCGGCCAGACCCACGAGAAGACCCGCCCGGCCATCAAGATGCTGCAGGATGAGGGGTTCGTGAACCGTGGCTACGTTGACATCTTCGATGCCGGCCCCACCGTCGAGTGCGACGTAAAGAACATTCGCAGCGTGCGCCGCAGCCAGAAGCTGCGAGTGCTGATCGGCGAGCCCATAGGTGGCAAGACCCATCTGATCTGCAACACCCGCTACGAACAGTATCGCGCCTGCCACGGCAATATCCGGGTCGATCTGGACAAGCACGAAGCCATCATTCCGCCCAAGATGGCGGCGGCACTCAAGGTGCAGGATGGCGACATGGTGCGTGTCGTCGATCTCGACTGAGCCGCCTTGTCTGGTGTTGAAGGCAGCAGAACCGCATATGAAACAGGCAGCCAAGGCTGCTTGTGAAACACAGGGAGTGAATTGATGAGCCATTTAGTACAACTTATCGACGGCCAGTGGCTGGCGGGTGAAGGCAAGCCGTTCGAGTCAATGGATCCGGCCAAGAATGAAGTCATCTGGCAAGGGGGCGCCGCCAGTGCCAGTCAGGTGGATGCAGCCGTCAAGGCGGCCCGCGCTGCCTTCTACCATTGGTCCGATCTGGCCCTCGAGGATCGTCTGGCCATAGTGCGCCGCTACGCCGATCTGCTCGGCGAGCACAAGGAGGCGCTGGCGCTCACCATTGCCCGGGAAACCGGCAAGCCCCTGTGGGAGACCCGCACCGAAGTGGCCGCCATGCAGGGCAAAATTGCCATCTCCATCCGCGCTCATGACGAGCGCACCGGCACTGTCGAGAACCCCATGCCGGGTGCCAAGGCATTCGTGCGCCACAAGCCCCACGGCGTGGTCGCCGTGTTCGGCCCCTACAATTTCCCTGGTCATCTGCCCAACGGTCACATAGTACCGGCGCTGATCGCGGGCAATACGGTGGTGTTCAAGCCCTCCGAGCTGACCCCCATGGTGGCTGAAACCATGCTGAAGATCTGGCAGGAGGCGGGTCTGCCCAAGGGTGTCCTCAACCTGGTACAGGGCGAAGTGGAGACCGGCAAGGCGCTGGCGGGCAATCCGGATATCGACGGCCTCTTCTTTACCGGCTCGTCCCGTACCGGCCATTTCCTCCATCAGCAGTTTGCCGGTCAGCCTGGCAAGATCCTGGCGCTGGAGATGGGCGGCAACAACCCGCTGATCGTCAAGGATGTGAGCGATGTGGATGGCGCCGTCCATGCCATAGTCCAGTCAGCCTTCATCACTTCCGGCCAGCGCTGCACCTGCTCCCGCCGTCTGTTTGTCGAGCGCGGTGCCCGGGGCGATGCTCTGGTCAAGCGATTGGTGGAGGTGGTCGGCCAGATCAAGGTCGGTCTCTATGATGCCGCCGATCAGCCTTTCATGGGGGCCATGATCAGCGAGAAAGCGGCTCTCGGCATGGTAGCGGCGCAAGCCAACCTGCAACAACTGGGTGGCGAGAGTCTGCTCACCCTCAAACACCTGGAAGCGGGCACCGGCTTCGTTTCGCCCGGCATCATAGACGTGACCGCAATCGGTGCACTGCCGGACGAAGAGTATTTCGGCCCGCTGCTGCAGCTCATTCGTTACGACGACTTCGATACCGCCATCGACCAGGGCAATGCCACCAGCTTCGGCCTCTCGGCGGGCCTGCTTGGTGACAACGAGGCGGACTGGCAGCACTTCTTCAAGCGGATCCGCGCCGGTATCGTCAACTGGAACAAGCCCATCACGGGTGCCTCCAGCGCCGCGCCGTTCGGCGGCATAGGTGCCTCCGGCAACCACAGGGCGAGCGCCTACTACGCCGCAGACTACTGTGCTTATCCGGTTGCTTCCGTCGAGGACAGCAAGGCTGCCATGCCGGATCAGCTGTCTCCGGGTTTGACCTTTTAACAAGGAAGAGGCTGGCAGCAAGGCCGCCACGGTCGACACTGTCCTCCTCTGCGCTGAGCGCTGATAACAAAAAGCTGAGCGCTGATAACAAAAAATAAAAGGGGCACTGAACAGGTGCCCTTGTCTGTACCCGCAATCAAAGGAAAGAGAGATGCAAAAGGATATCGACACCCTGTTCGGTCACTTGTGGGATAACTACATTCAAGTCACCCCGAGCGCCCTAAAGGTCCACACCCTGCTGGGTGGCGGCGAGCCCATCGTCAATGATCATGTGGCGTTTCGCACCTACAACCTGCCCAAATTGGGGCTGGAGAAGCTGGCCGCCCACTTCCTGGCGCTCGGTTACGAGCAGAAGGGCGAGTATGTGTTCAAGGCCAAGAAGCTCTATGCCAAGCACTTCGAGCATCAGGATCCGGATGCCCCCAAGGTGTTTATCAGCGAGCTGAAAGTGGAGGAGCTCTCCGAGGCGGCCCAGGCCATCATCCACAAGCTGGCTGAGCAGGTACCTGATCACCTGACCGACACCCAGGCCTTCCTCTACACGGGGGCGCCCTGGCAGGTATCCTGGGCCGATTACCAGACCCTGCTGGCAGAGAGCGAATACGCCGCCTGGATGGCGGCCTGGGGCTATCGCGCCAACCACTTCACGGTCAACATCAATCGCCTCAAGCAGTTCGATACCATCCAGCAGGTCAATGCCGCCCTCAAGGCGGCCGGCTTCGTGCTCAACGGCGTGGGTGGCGAGGTGAAAGGGGACCCGCAGGTGATGCTGGAACAATCCTCCACCATGGCCGACAAGGCGGATGTGCCCTTCAGCGATGGCGTGCGCACCATTCCGAGCTGCTTCTACGAGTTCGCCCTGCGCTACCCGCAGGCCGACGGCGTGCTCTACCCGGGCTTCGTCGAAGCCTCGGCCGACAAGATCTTCGAATCCACCAACGCCATGTAACGGCGATGGTTGGTAAAAACGCCCCGCAAGGGGCGTTTTTTATGGCGTTTTGTGCCGGGCCCGTAGACCCCCGTTTGTCGCTGATATGCTCTCATCCAGGCCGCTGCGCGATATCTCAGCCGAGTCGGGGTTGAACGACCGAGCCCACCCGCAAGGGTGGGCCAGGATACTCGTCTGTCACACCCGCTGCAGCGTGCCTTCGGTGGCCAGCAAGGTGGTCATGCCGCCGGCCTTGCCTGCCTGAATGCCGATCTGGGTATCTTCAAACACCAGGCAGTTGGCGGGATTGGCGCCGAGCAGCTCGGCTACCTTCAGGAAGGTATCCGGATGGGGTTTGTGGTTGTGGATGTCGTCGGCACTGACCAGCACGGAGATATAGGCATCCAGGCCAGTGTTTTTCAAAATGCGCTCGGCATGATCCCGCGATGACCCAGTGCCTATGCCCATCGGCACCTTGCCGTGGCAGCGCCTGACCAGCTCCCACATGGAGGGGAAGACGCTGACCTTGTCGATATGCGCCAGATAGAGGGCCACCTTGCGGCGAGTGAAGGCATCCACATCGATATCCAGTCCGTGCTGCTCGGCCAGCATGCTCACTATCTTGCGGGTGGGAATGCCGCCATATTCATTGAGTTGCTCACGATTGAACGGCAGACCGAACTCTGCGCTGGTTGCCTCCCAGGCATCCAGATGCAGGGGCATGGAGTCCACTAGGGTGCCATCCATATCGAAAATCAGGGCGTCGTATTGATCAAACCGGAACTGCTCGGACATGGGTCTGCTTCCTCTTGGGGCAAAAGACCACACTACCAGATCCGGCGTTCGGATGCCGCGACGGCCGTCATGGTCAAGGGACTGGCCGCTGGATGGCAGTGGTTTTAGCCATCGGATAATGATTTATGAGACAATAATAAGTTCTTTGCCGCAGATTTTGGCATTTCACATTAGCGAGCCGGTTATATGTCCCCAAAAACCATCTTCTCAAGCGTGGCCCTGGTGATCGCCCTGGGTTCACTGGAAAAGAGCATAGTCACCACCCCCTTGCCCATCATTGGCGCCGAGCTGAACGCAGGCGCAGCCCTCACCTGGGTGGTGACCGCCTATCTGTTGGCTGCCACCGCCGCCCTGCCCGTGTATGGCAAGTTGAGCGATCTGTTCGGTCGGGTACGCATGCTCAATATCGGTATTGGTCTTTTCCTGGCGGGATCCGTGGCCTGCGCTCTGGCGCAGGATCTGCCGACGCTGCTGGCGGCTCGTGTGCTGCAAGGGCTGGGGGGCGGCGGCCTCATTGCACTTGCCTTTACCGTGATTGCCGACTGCATACCGCCACGGGAGGTGGGCAAGTATCAGGGTTACATCTCGGCCGTGTATGCGGTCTCCAGTATCGCCGGGCCTCTGCTCGGCGGCTACTTTACCGAGCAGTTGAGCTGGCGCTGGATCTTCTGGATCAACCTGCCTCTCGGGGCGCTCGCCATCTGGCTGGTGAACCGCAACCTCAAGCACCTCAATGTGCGTCGTCACAGCCGTTTCGACTGGAAGGGTGCGGCACTGCTCATCACAGTGACCACGCTGACCCTGTTGCTGTTATCACCCGAGACTGCGTTGCCTCCCATCTGGCTGGCGGCGGGTTTGGCGGTTGCCTTGCTGCTGCTGATCCTGGTGGAGCGACGTGCCCATGATCCTATCCTGCCTGTCCATCTGGTGCGGTTGCCCGGTTATCTGGTGAGTGTGCTGCTGGCACTGGTTTCGCAACTGCTGATGTTCGCCGTGCTGGTCTATCTGCCGTTGCAGATGCAGTGGCAGAAGGGGATGGGGGCCAGCGAGAGCGGCCTCTACATGGTGATCTTCATGGTCTGCATCACGGCGGGTGCCTTCGTCGGTGGCAAGCTGATCGGTCGCACCGGTTACTACAAGCGCTTCGTGGTGGTGGGCTTTGCACTGTCGGCGCTGGCTTTGTGGCAAATTCATTTCGATGTCTGGGCCAGTCTGGGGCTGGGCTTTGCTGGTCTGGGTCTGGGGCTGGTGCTGCCGGCCCTCGCGGTTGTGGTGCAAAATGCATTGCCGGCAGCGGATCGCGGCATCGGCATGTCCCTGTTCAACTTCGGCCGTGAGCTGGGGGGCGCGGTCGGGGTCGCCATCTGCTCCGTGCTGTTTCATGCCGCCCTGCCAGCGGGCACCAGCCACAACCTGGCCAGCCTGAGTCCGGTCGAGCTGGCTCCGGGATTCAGCGCTACCTATATCGGCATGGCGCTGATCGCCAGTGCCGCCTTGCTCATCACACTATTGGCATTGAAGCGGCACGAGCTGGCTACCATGCCTGCCTGATGCCGATCAGACTGGATGTGAAGAGGGCTCCCAACGGGAGCCCTCTTTGTTATCCGGTTTCACTGGTCGCCGGCAGGCCGATCACTCCTGTGGGGGAGCCTCCTTGCCGGCCAGCTGGCTGAGCCAGGCGAAGCGGCGGTTGGCGTCCAGTTCCGCTTCGCGATAGAGCAGGGTGGCGACCTCCGGCAACTGTCGTTCGAGGCGCTGGAAGCGGGGCTCCTGGCTCAGGGTCTCGGCCAGCGAGGCGTTCGGTGCCCGGGAGTCGAGCGCCAGCGGCAGCTTGCCCTCGTCGCTGCGGCGCGGATCGAAGCGGTAGAGCGGCCAGAAGCCGGTGGCGGTCAGCTGCTTCATCTGCTCGTGGCTCTGGGCCAGATCGTAGCCGTGCTCCTCGCAGGGGCTGTAGGCGATGATGAGCGACGGTCCCGGGTAGGCTTCCGCCTCCTGAATGGCCTTCACCGTCTGGTTCATCTGGGCGCCGAGGGAGATCTGCGCCACATAGACGTGGCCATACATCATGATGCTGGCACCAAGATCCTTGCGCCCCTTGCGCTTGCCCTGCTCGCCAAACTTGGTGATGGCACCGAGTGGCGTGGCCTTGGACTGCTGGCCGCCGGTGTTGGAGTAGCACTGGGTGTCGAGCACCAGCACATTGATGTTCTCCCCCAGACTCAGCACGTGGTCGAGCCCGCCAAAGCCGATGTCATAAGCCCAGCCATCGCCACCGATGAGCCAGACCGACTTGTCCACCAGGTAGTCCGCATCCCGTGCCAGCTCAGCCGCGCCCGGCTCGGTGCGACCCTGCAACAGACTGCGCAGCTGCGCTATATGGGCCCGCTGCTCGGAGACCGGCAGGCCGGCATCTTGCAGCGCCTGTTGCAGCTCGGCCGGGACTGCGTCGCCCAGGCTGGCCAGCAGGCGTTGCATCCGCTCGCGATGATGATCGACGGTGAGCCTGAAGCCCAAGCCAAATTCGGCGTTGTCTTCGAACAAGGAGTTGGCCCAGGCCGGGCCACGGCCCTCGGCGTTGGTGGTGTAGGGGGTGGTTGGCAGGTTGCCGCCATAGATGGAGGAGCAGCCGGTGGCGTTGGCGATCAGCAGCCTGTCCCCGTAGAGCTGGGTCAGCAGCTTGATGTAGGGGGTCTCGCCGCAGCCGGAGCAGGCGCCCGAGTATTCGAACAGCGGCGAGATGAGCTGGGAGGTGCGAATGTCGATGCGCTCCAGCTGCTCGGCCGTGCGCTCGGGGAGGTCCAGGAAGAAGTCGTAGTTCGACTTCTGGTCCTCTAGGTGGTCGAGCCTGGACGCCATGTTGATCGCCTTGCGGCTCGGATCGGTGCGATCCTTGGCCGGGCAGACCTCGACGCAGAGGTTGCAGCCTGTGCAATCCTCAGGCGCCACCTGCAGCACATATTGCTGGCCGCGCATGTCGCGGGCCTTCACATCGAGCGCATCCAGGGTCGCGGGGGCACCCTCCAGTGCATCTTTGTCCACCACCTTGGCGCGGATGGCCGAGTGGGGGCATGCGGCCACGCAGTAGTTGCACTGGGTGCACAGGTCCGCTTGCCAGATGGGCACTTCCTTGGCGATGTTGCGCTTCTCCCAGCGGGTGGTGCCCACCGGCCAGGTGCCGTCCGGCGGGAAGGCGGAGACCGGCAGGCTGTCGCCCAGCCCCGCCAGCATGGCGGCGGTGACGGTCTGGACGAAGTCGGGGGCCTTGGCCGATACCACGGGGGGGCGCTGGTGGCTGGACTGATCAAGCACCTGCAGCGGCACAGGGATCAGCGCCTCGCAGGTGGCGGCCAGGGCCTGCCAGTTGCGTTCGACCAGCGCTTGTCCCTTGCTGCTATAGCTGGTAGCGATGGCCTGCTTGAGCAACTCGGTGGCCTCTGCCGGCGGTATGATGGCGGTGAGTTGGAAGAAGGCCATCTGCATCACGGTATTGATGCGGCTGCCGAGCTGGCACTCCCGGGCAATCTTGGCGGCATTGATGATGTAGAAACGCGCCTCTTTTGCACGCAGGGCCTGTTGCACCTCTTGCGGCAGTCGCTGCCAGATCTGATCGGCGTCGTAGGGGCTGTTGAGCAGGAAGATCCCGTTCGGTTTGAGCCGCTCCGCCATCTGGTACAGGTCGATGAACTGCCACTGGTGGCAGCCGATAAAGTCCGCCTCATCCACGAGATAGGCCGATTGCACCGGCCGCTCATTCACCCTCAGGTGGGAGACGGTGAGGCCGCCCGCCTTCTTGGAGTCGTAGACGAAGTAGCCCTGCGGATAGAGTTGTGTGTGGTTGCCGAGGATCTTGATGCTGTTCTTGGCCGCCGAGACGGTGCCGTCGCTGCCAAGGCCGTAGAAGAGCGCCTCCAGCTTGCTCTGGCTCGGCTTGTGTTGCGAAGAGCCGAGCACCGGCAGCGGCAGGGAGAGGCCGGTGACGTCGTCGAAGATACCGACGGTAAAGCGCGGCCGTGGGTTATCCAGCGTCAGCTCATCGAAGATGGCCTGCACGCAGGCCGGATTGAACTCCTTGGAGGAGAGGCCGTAGCGGCCGCCGATGACCCGTGGCAGGCTGGCCCGATCGCCCCGGCTGACTGCCTCGGCCAGCGCCGTCATCACATCCAGATAGAGCGGCTCGGCCTGGGCCCCCGGCTCCTTGGTGCGATCCAGCACTGCAATCTTGCAGGCGCTCTCGGGAATCACCGCCAGCAGATGCTCGGCACTGAAGGGGCGGTAGAGGCGCACCTTCACCAGCCCCACCTTCTCGCCTCTGGCCAGCAGCCGTTCGATCACCTCTTCGCAGGTGCCGATGGCGGACCCCATCAGCACCAGCACCCGCTCGGCCTGCGGGTGACCTACATATTCAAACGGCTGGTAGTGACGGCCGGTCTGTTCGCCGAAGGCTTGCATCGCCTCGCTCACGTGGCGATAGCCCTCGTCATACCAGGGGTTGCTCGCTTCCCTGCACTGGAAGTAGGTGTCCGGGTTGGCGGCGGTGCCGCGAATGACAGGCCTGTCGGGGGTGAGCGCCCGATCGCGATGGGCGCGGATCGCCGCCTCCGGCAGCAGGGCACGCAGTGTGTCATCCGCCAGCGGCACTATCTTGGCTATCTCGTGGGAGGTGCGAAAACCGTCGAAGAAGTGGATGAAGGGCAGCCGGCTGTTGAGGCTGGCCACCTGGGAAATCAGGGCGAAATCCTGCGCCTCCTGCACATTGCTGGCACAGAGCATGGCGCAGCCGGTCTGGCGCACCGCCATCACGTCCGAGTGATCGCCAAAAATCGAGAGGGCGTGGGTCGCCACTGTGCGCGCCGCCACATGCAGCACGAAGGGGATGAGCTGACCCGCCAGCTTGTAGAGGTTGGGGATCATCAGCAAGAGCCCCTGGGACGAGGTAAACGAGGTTGCCAGCGCGCCTGTCTGCAGGGCGCCGTGGACGGTGGCGATGGCGCCCCCCTCCGATTGCATCTCCACCACGCGAGGTACATCCCCCCACAGATTCTTGCCCCGATCGCTCGACCAGGCCGACGCCTGCTCCGCCATGGTGGAGCTGGGGGTGATGGGGTAGATGGCGATGACTTCGCTGGTGCGGTACGCCACTGAGGCGACTGCGTTATTACCGTCTGTGGTGATCATGAGTTGTCCACTTGCTATGCCAGTTTGAAGGCCGGTTGCGGGCAACCGGCCATGGATAGGTCGCAGGCATAGTAAGAGGGTTGGAGAGATCGCATCAAACGGGATAAATAATCAATTAATACATCATCTATTCGTCATTTATACCCTTGAAAATAATCGGGTCTATTTGTCGGGACATATCTATCGATCCAGCGTGAATAATGGTGGCAGGGATGGGGCGGTACCGAAATCGTTGAATTAAATAAATCATGAAATTAAATAATTAGATGGAAGAGTCATGTTTGCTTGCACCGGCAGCCTGAGTTGGAAACAGGTCGCCGCTCATGGTGGATGGGCGACCTGTTGGGGTGCGTGCCTGGTTCACGCTCGTTTTCTGTCGGGGATCAGGCCGTGGCGTTGACCGGCCGCAAGACCACTATGGCACTGCCGAACAGCAGTATGGCCAGGGCTGCCAAGGCCACAGGCCCTGCGCTGTAGGCGAATCCGGCGACACCGGACCAGAGCGCCACGCCAAGGTGCATCATGGTCATCGCCAGCGACATCAGCATGCCTCTGTGAGCGCTGGAGAGCTGCGCAATATAGCCCTGCAGCGCGGGCGATCCTATGCCGCCTGCCAGTGCCCACAGCAGCAGCGGTAGCAGCATGGGTTGCTCAGCCGGATAGAGGTAAAACCAGACGCTGACCAGCAAGCAGACCACCAAGGCCATACGCATCAGGGTGCGCCCGCTCTCGACCCGGCCAGACAGGCGGGGCATCAGCAGGTTGCCGATGACGCTGATGATGCCAAGCAGAGCGTACAAGCCCCCCACGGACCCGATGGACCACTCCTGGGTATCGCGCAGGTGCTGGCCGACGAGATTGAACAGGCCGATGCCGCCGCCAAGACCCAGGCACATGGCGAACAGGGCACCGACCGCGCCCGGGATGGCCAGCAGGCGGGGGCCCTTGTCCTCCTGATGCTCAGCCGATTTTTCTGCCGGAGCTTGGCCAGCGGGCAGCAAGGCCAGCGCCGCCGCCACACCCCAGGCGCACACGCCGAGCAGGATGAAGGCAGCCCGCCAGGAGAGCCATTGGGTCAGCAGAGCCCCGACGGCCGGGCTCGCTATCATGCCCAGGGTCAGGCCTGCCTGGACCCAGGCAATGCGCTTCATGGCATCTGTCCCTGCGCTGTCAGCTGCCATGGCAAAGGCGATGGGCAACATGCCGGCACTGGCAAGGCCGGTGAGCACCCGGCTTGCGAGCCCCCATTCAAAGTTCTCCACCAGGCCTGTTGCGACTGAGGCCGCCCTGAACAACAGGGCGGCGGGCAGCATCACCTTCATTCGGCCCAGACGATCCGAGAGGGTGCCCAGCAAGGGGGCGACCATCGCCAGCGCCAGGCTGTAGGCGGTGATGAAGAGGGTCACGCGCTCGGGTTGAACTCCCAGATCCTTGCCGATGGGAGCCAGTATGGGGCCCAGCATCAGCTCATCGGCCCCCACCAGAAACGCAATCAAGAACAGCAATATTTTCAAAAACATATCTTTGACCTCAAACGCAATACGTATGTTCAGCGGCAGTGAAGGCGTGAATATCCACCACCCGATCCGGCCAGTGGGCGATGAACTCCCGTTCGTGGCAGACCAGCACCACAGTACCTGGATAGTCCTGCAAGGCCTGTTGCAGGGCTGCTTTGACGGTGGCATCCAGGTGTGTGGTCGGTTCGTCCAGTACCAGCAGATTCGTGGGTTGCAGGGCCAGTCGGCACAGTTTCACCCTGGTCTGCTCACCACCACTGAGGGAGGCAATCGGCCGCAATGCCAGTTTTCCTGTTATGCCAAAGCGTGCCAGATGTTGCCGGGCCACCTTGTCATCCACGCCCGGGCACACAGCTTTCACCAGATTGACAGGTGTGGCATCCGGGTCACCCCAGTACAGCGCCTGCTCGAAATAACCCAGTTTGAGGGCCGGTGACAGGGCGAGCTGGCCAGATACCGGGGGCAGCTCGCCCACCAGGGTTTTCAGCAGGGTGGATTTACCTATGCCGTTGAACCCGGCAATCACCAGCTTGTCGCCACGGCTCAGGGTCAGCGAGATGGGGGCCAACAAGGGGCGTCGATAGCCAATGACCAGCTCAGTGGCGGCAAGCAGCTGCTGCCCATTGTGCGGGGCGTTACGAAACGAGAAGGCGACGGCCTTTTCCTGCTCCGGTGTTGCCAGCCTGTCTATGCGGTCCAGCTGTTTCTTGCGGCCATTGGCGATGCTGGCGTTGACCCCGGCCCCGTTTTTGGCAATGAAGTGTTCAAGCTTGTCGATATGTCGCTGCTGCGCCAGATACTGCCTCCCATGGGTGGCATCTTCAGTGGTTTTCTGGGCCATGGCCTTGTCGACGTTACCCTTGAATTTGCGGATCTGCTGCCGGTCTATGTCGCAAATGCCGGTGGCAATCCGGTTTAGAAACGCCTTGTCGTGAGAGACCACCATAAAGGCTCCCTTGAAGCCGCTCAGGTAGTTCGCCAGCCAGTCAAGGTGAAGGGTATCCAGATAATTGGTCGGCTCGTCCAGCAGCAGGACATCCGGCGCGAGCAACAGCAGGCGGGCCAGCATGACCTTGTGCCTTTGTCCGCCGCTCAATTCCCCCAACCGGGTATGCATACCCAACTGAGTGATCCCCAGGCCACCCGCCACCGCATCGATGCGGCTGTCGACCAGATAAAACGACCGGCTCTCCAGGCTGGCCTGAAGGGTGGCGGCACGTGCCAGATGGCGCGCTTGGATACTTTTCGCCGGGCAGGCGTAGATGGCCATTATCTCTGCCTCCTGCCGGTAGAGATCTGCAAAAGCGGTTTACAGGTATTCGCGCACTCTTGTTTGCGCGTCCATCTCGGCATGCTGATCCAGATAACCGAGGCTCACAGCGGGCTGCCAGAGGATGTCGCCCCCGTCGGGCAACAGTTCCGCCTGCAGCAGTTTCAGCAAGGTGCTTTTACCTGCCCCGTTTTTGCCCGTGACGCCGATATGCTCGCCGGCGAAGAGGGTGAAACTGGCCTGCTGGTAGAGGGTCTTGTCACCCATGTGACAAGTCAGGTTTTGAATGGTGAGTAAACTCATGGTGCTACATCCATAAAAAACGGGGGGCTGGTACTTGGCGTACCGGCCCCCGTTTCAAGCAATATTGAAACTTTGTCCTGAATATCAGAAACAAAAAGGCCGGCGATGAAGCATCTCGCCGGCCTGAGTCCCCTGTTTTCATCAGATGCGGGGCAGCCTCCCTGTGAGAGGGCGTGCACGCAGCTGATGAAGATTCAGAAGAGGGATGGCTCCGGGCAACACTTCATCGTGTTAGTGCACGGAGCACAGCCTCCTGACAGAGCATTTGAACAGGATGTACAACATGGAAAAGCGGTCCAACAAAAATTCTGGTCGCAAATTACACAGAACCCGCTTGCGAGTCAAATGACTGTCAGTTGAACGCCTGGATCAAGCACTCGCTACTCGTGGTGCAAGGTGATGCAATCCAGGCCGCCGCTGCCCCTGAGCAGAGCCTCCGCCTGGTTAAATCCCTCCCGCGTGCTGCTTGCTGTCTGACCCACAAAGTAGATGGTCAGCTCGGGCACCTCGCGTTTCAACCAGGCGCTGAAGGCCTGATTCAAGGGGGCTATGCTGGCGGCGTTGGTGATGTAGAAGGGTTGCTGCGCCGTGCCCATGATGCCGTTCATCCAGTTCACCGCCCGCTTGTTCACGTTGAAGGCGCCCGGGGTGGCGATGGGAGTCAGACCTGCGTCGGTCAGCTGCTGCCGGATGAGGGCATGGATCTTGTGCCAGCGTTCGGCCTGTTGTTTCAGGCTGGTGAGGGTCTCGGTGAGGCCCTGGCGCTCGCTATCGTTCAGGCTGCCGTTGCTGGCCAGCACCTGCTGGATCAGCGCCTCGCTGGCCGCAGGGTCGTTGAACAGAATGCGGCCATCGGCCAGCGGGCGCATGGCCATGTCGAGGTGAAAACCGGGTTGGGCCAGGATCACCAGATCGCGCTCGGCCACCTTGAGCTCCTGCGCCATCAGGCGCTGGCTGATGGCCATCATGGCGAGGAAACGGCGGGTCTGCTCATCCAGCTCGGCGCCGGCCAACTCCTTGCGTTGGTAGCCGCCGGCCTGCAGCATGCGTCCCAGCCGGGTCAGGGTGGCGGTATCGGCCTGCAGCGTTTGCATCTCCTTCTCTATCTGATCATCAGCAAAGTCGGAGTGGAGATCGGCGGTGACCACCAGGCTGGCGTAGTCCTGTTTCAGCCGGGCCAGCAGATCGAAGGAGGCCGGCAGCGCCTGGCCATGGAGCGCGCGATAGCGCTCGGCGATGAGGGCGCCCTGCTGCTGGCTCAGAAACATCCTCCCCTGTGCGGCCTGCCGGCTGTCCCAGTCCACTTGGTACTGTGCCAGCTCGGCCTTGGCGCGCGCGGTTCTGGCAAAGGCGTGGCGCTGCTCGGCGTTCAGATCCCGAGGCAGCAGGTTGGCGGCCTCCAGCAGTATGAGGTCCACCTCGGTATCGTGGCCGTTCTGCACCGTATGGGGGCTGCCCAGCCACTCCCGCTCGATCAGTTGCAGCCGAAAGTCACCGTCGCGCTCCATGGTCTCCTGCCGGGTAGCGATGCGCTCCCTATCCAGCCGGCTGTGGTGCAGAGTGGTCTGAAGCAGGGCATCGCGACCGATCAGGGCATAGGGGGTACCGTCGGCCCGCTGGCCGGTCAGCATGTTGCCGCCATCTATGATGGAGAAGGTCGGGATCAGCTCCCGTCCCTGCTCGTTGGCAAAGGTGTCGGCCTGGGCCAGCATGCCATCCTCCAACCCCTGAGAATCCTGGTTGCCCAGACTGTGGTGGCCCTCCTGCTCGGCCTGCGGGCTCTGCGCTGTCAGGGCTGTGATGAAGGCGTGGTAGTGACCCTTGTCGGCCAGTGGCGCCCTGGGGCGGAAGACGAGGGCGCCATCCCGTGACAGCCACATGTTGTCTTCGGTCCATTTGTACATGTCGTCATGGGTGTTGACCGAGAATCCCTGCTGCCTGCCGATCTGCTCCAGCTCAGCCACCAGCTCGGGTTCGGTCTGAATTGGCAGATGGAGCTGGTGGATCCGGTTGCCCAGATCGTCCTGCGCCAGCTGGAAGGTGCGAGCGAGGGCGGGCGTCTCTGGTCCATGGCTGGCCAGCGGGTCGTCCGGGAATATGATGGGAGTTGCCGTGGCCGAATTGAGCCAGAAGAGAGTCGAGATGGCGAGTGCCACACCGGTTTTACGCATGATGATTACCTTTTTGTTATGGCGGGATAACTATCCCGCGAGCCTGAACTGCATGTTGGCGCAGAGCGAGGATCTCCTCGCGCCGGATGGAAACCATAAGGTTCAGGCTTGGAATAACAAGGCCGCAGATTTGAATTGACTTTTAACCCTGGCTAAATAGAACAAAATACATCCTGTAAATAACCATTCAATAGACCTACATTCGTTATTACTTCATTAGAAACAGTGCGTTGTGGTGTCTCTATTATCTATAAAGAGATCGGTTGTTATATTTCGGGCTGGTCGCCACACGCCTGAAAATACGAAGTTTTTAAGTGATTAAAGATAAATGGTGCAGGCCAATATGGAGGAGAACAATACAGGGAAATAACAGGGCCAGGACCTGGTCATGTATTGGCGGCGATAAACGAGAGGGATATTGGGAGCCAGCACAAGCGGGGAGGCCATGTGCCGGCCCCGAAGCGCCGCCTGTTACTCACCCGCTTATGCCTGCATCAGCCAGACGGTGGCCTGATAGGGAGCAAAGTGAGTCGTGGGCGCGTCCGGGTAGTTGCCCATCAGCAGGGTGGCCCCCCTCTCCACCATGTCAAGATAGGGCATGGACAAGGTGCCCGCGGTGAGATTGGCGAGCAGCAACAGGGTGTGGGTCTCGCCGGTGGCAGGATCCCGCCACTGACGGCGGTAGCTGACACGCTGTGGATCATCCCCATCCAGCAGCTCGAAGTCGCCATGACGAATGACGGGGTGGGCCTTGCGCAATGCAATCAGCTGGCGATAGCAGTGAAACAGCGAGCCGGGGCGGGCCAGCTGCTCGGCGGCGTTGATCTCTACGTGGTTCTCGTTGACCGCGATCCAGGGGGCGGCCGTGCTGAAGCCCGCATGTCGGCTCGCATCCCACTGCATCGGGGTGCGGGCGTTGTCGCGGCCAATCGCATCGATACGGCGGCTCAGCTCGGCGGGATCCAGCTCCGCCTGGCTGGCACAGTAGTGGATGGCCTCCACATCGCGCAACTCATCGGTTTGCCAGTGGCGGTTGGTCATGCCCAGCTCCTCCCCCTGATAGATGAAGGGGGTGCCCTGCATCATGTGCAGCACCAGGGCCCACTGTTTGGCACTCAGCTCGCGCCACTCGGGCCTGTCGTCGCCAAAGCGGGAGACGGCGCGGGGCAGGTCGTGATTGCCGAGAAACAGGCTGTTCCAGCCCCGGCCGTGCAGCCCCTGCTGGTGGCGGGCCATGGCCCGCTTGAAGGTGAGGAGATCAAAGCGGGATGACCATTTATCCTGCCCCAGCCCCAGGTGTTCGAAGTTGAACACCATGCTGAATTCGCTGCCATTCGGGTTCGAATAGTGCTGCATATGAGCGAGATCCGCCCCCCAGGTTTCCCCGACCGTGATGATCCCCTTGTTGCCGAAGCTGGCGCCGTTGAGCTCGCGGATATAGTCGTGCAGGCGGGGGCCGTTGCTCATGGCAAGGGGCGACCACTCCTTGCTCACCATGTCGATCACATCGAAGCGGAACCCCTTTATGCCCTTGGCCAGCCAGAAGTTGATCACGTCAGCCATCTCGGCGCGCACCGCCGGGTTGTCCCAGTCGAGATCGGCCTGGCTCACATCGAAGTTGTGCAGATAGTAGCTGTCGAGCGCTGGCACGTATTGCCAGCCGCTGCCGCCGAAGATGGATTGCACCGGATGGGTATCGACGAAGGCTTTATCCCGAAAAACGTAATAGGCCTGATAGCGGGCGTCCCCGGCAAGCGCCCGTACAAACCACTCATGTTCGGTGGAAGTATGGTTGGCGACTATGTCCATCATGATGCCCATGCCGCGTTCGGCAGCCTTCGCAATCAGCTGTTCCATGTCGGTCAGGGTGCCGAACGCCGGGTCTATGTGGCGATAATCAGCCACGTCATAGCCGTTGTCCCGTTTGGGGGAGCAATAGACAGGGGTAAGCCAGAGCATGTCGACCCCAAGCTCGGCCAGATAGTCGAGGCGCTGGCAAATGCCATTGATATCCCCCATGCCATCGCCGTTACTGTCCTGAAAGCTCATGGGGTAGATCTGGTAAATCACACAGTTATCGAGAGGGGTCATGGGTCAGGCCGGGCACAGAGAGATGACCCCATTCTAGGTGTTTGCAGATGCGCGGGGCAGGGCGTGGGAACGTCTGAAAAGGGTTCCATAGTTGACTGATTGTCAAAAATGAGGGGAGGGTCACAGGCCGCCCTCCCTTGCTACATGTGTGGCAGGATTCAATAGCTGTGATGGGAAAGGGTTATCGGTTGGCCGTGACCTGTTCAGCCTGCTGGCGCTCGGCCTGTGCCTCCAGCTCCTTGCCGAGGAAGTAGTTGAGGAAGGTGCGGATCACCGCAATGATGGCGAGACGGATCAGCTCCTCCTTGCTTGGCGCGACAGTGGTGGCCAGTATGTCGGCGGCGAGCTGGAATTCCAGCGCCAGAATAAGCCAGCTGCCAAAACAGAGCCGGATCCGCGGAAAGCCGGGCTGGTGATCCCGTACCCGCGCCGCCAGCCAGAGGGTCTTGCCAAGGCCAATGACCACGCAGGCGATGGAGATGATCTCCAGCAGCAGCTGGAACAGCTCGACCCCGTGCATCATCGCCTCTTTCAGGCTCGCTATCTCAAACACGTTTGGCTCCTCCAGGATGCAAAGTGGACACTATTAGCATATTGCTCGGCCAAGGCCAAATCGGACTCGGGTCATCAATCAGGCAAGCAGTTTGAATTCAATTACATAGAGTGGCGGCAGGTCAGGGTAGATATCCCGGATCACCTGTTTTAGCTCCGCCAGGGTCATGTTCTCCTGGCGGGCGTGTTCGTCGTTGAGGGCATCGAAGGCGACCGACGTGACCGACAGTACCTCAATGGTGCCGAACGGCTGGTGCTCGGGGTTGGTAAAGAGTGCCAGTCGCTGGCCCGGTTGCCACCGGGCTTCGCTCTCATCGCGAATGGTGATGGTCTTGCGGCCTGCCTGAATATCGGTCACGAAGCGGCTGAAGAAGGTGAACTCTGGGTAGGATTGGGAATGCATGGGATGTCTCTTTGATAGCAGTTAAAGGTTGAGGTAGGCGCGCAGTTTGGCGAGATCGGCGATGGCGAGGCCATCAGCGCCTTCGCACACGATTCCCTGCTCGACCAGCTCCTTGAGGGCGCGGCGATAGACCCGCTCCGTGGTGCCAAAGCGCGCCGCTTCATGAGCCCGCTTGCGCGAACCCAGCATGGGAGTGCGCTGGCGCTCGCGCCATAGTTCATAAGCAATGTTGTAGGCGATGGGATGCAGCAAGCGGCTGGTGGTGATGTCCAGGGTATCGAGATAATCACTGGCCAGGGCCGCGGCGAAGAAGAGTACCAGGCCGGGTTCTGCCAGCAGCCGCTGGGCCAGCTTGTGCGCACAGATGACGCTGGCATCCAGCTCGGTCTCGGCCACCACGCTCCACTGCACCGGGGTGGCACTGAAGAACTCCATCTCGCCGAAGATCTGGTTGTGGCAGGCTATTTCGCCGAGCTGAAAGATGCGCCCCGAGTGCACAGTGCTGTTGAGGGAGACTCGGCCCGTCTCCACCAGATAGAGGCACTCGCTCTGCTCCCCCTGCCGCATGATGGGTTCGCCCGGCAGGTAGCGGCGCAGGAACAGGCTGCACTCCTCGAGCGCCCTGGCAAATTCGGGTTCTTGCTGGCTGAGTTCGGTGTGAAAGCGGCCGAGAGGATAGGGTTGTTGCTGCATGAGAAACCCGCGGGGGAAACGAGGGCCATGAGGCTAGCAAGAGCGCGGGCCGGATACCAGCGCCCGTGCCATTGAATGTGCCGGGCTTAACGTTTTGTCAGGGGCCGCTGCGGTACCAGCCCCTGAAGGGGTCAGGATGAGCCTGGCTTACTGCACCAGGGCATGGAGCGCGGCGGCGATGGCCAGTCGCTCGCCGGTCATCATGGCCTGCTCGGCGCTGGCGTAGTCACCCACGCCCTGCTGCACGTCCTGCTCGAATGCCACCACGTTGCAGAGCACGGCGGCGACCCGCACCTTGCGCAGGCGACCCACTGTGAGCAGGGAGGCTGTCTCCATGTCGGCCCCCAGCAGGCCGCGCTCGTGCCAGTAGCGGCACACCGCCAGCTCGTCATCCCGGTAGAAGCTGTCGTGGGATCGCACCAGACCGTGCCAATGGGGCAGGCCGCTGGCGGCGATGTGGTCGAGCAGGGCTGCCTGCAGGCGAATGTCGGCGCAGGCGGGGTACTCGGGGGGCAGATAGGCTTGTGAGGCGCCATCGTGGCGTACGGCCCCTTCCACCACGATGAGATCTCCCAGTGCTATCTCATGTTGCAAGGCCCCCGCCGAGCCGACCCTGACCAGTGCTCGGGCGCCGGCTTGCACCAGCTCCTCCAGCGCTATGATGGCCGACGCGCCGCCTATGCCTGTGCTGCAGACTGTGATTGGCAGTCCCTGATAACGGCCGTTGATCAGGCGAAACTCCCGGTGCTGGCCCAGTACGTCACACGACGCCAGCTGGTTTGCGATGCGATCGACCCGGGCCGGGTCGCCGCACAAAACAACCCGCTCGGCAATCTGATCCGGGCGGCATTGCAGGTGGGGCAGCAGGCTCATGCGATCACTTCCTGCCGTTGGCGTTTGGCCGCCAGCATCCAGAGGCGGGTACCGTTGGCGGCGATAAACAGCAGGATCAGGTACTCCAGCGACATGGCATAGACGCCCTGAGCGGCATAGACGCCGATGCTGATGATGTTGATGACCACCCAGAGGATCCAGTTCTCCACGTATTTGCGGGTCATCAGGATCTGGGCGACCACGGAGAGCACCGTCATGCTGGCATCCCAGAACGGGAAGGCATCGGGGGAGGGCTCAGGCGTTGCGAGACCCGCGCCCAGCAGGTTGAGCAGTGAGACGGAAGTGCGCGCCAGCGCGGCGAACACAGGGTCGATATAGCGGGTCAGCAGGGCAATGGCCAGCACGCTCAGGGCGGCGGTCACCATCAGCTTGGACTTGCTCAGCCAGCGGACTTGCAGTGTGTCCCCCTGATCGTTGGCGGGCCGAGTCCAGGCGTACCAGCCGTAGAGGTTGGCGCAGAAGAAAAAGAGCTGCAGCATCAGCAGGCCGTAGAGCTGGATCTGGAAGAAGATGATGGCAAACAGACTGACGTTGATAAGGCCGAACAGGTAGTTGATGGTCTTCTCCTGACTGGCAAACCAGATGCAGGCCAGGCCAAACAGGGTGCCGATGGCTTCAATCCACGACATGGCGTAACCGCCGCCCAGCGGTATGGTCACCAGGGTGTGATTGATGCTGAACCACTCGAATATGCTCATTTTCGTTTCCTTTGAAAATTTGAAAAAGGGAGGTGATCGGAACGGGCCTATTCTAGGGGCTGCGCGGGGTCGGCCGCAGGACTTTTGTCCGCCCCGGCCTGAGCCACATCAAAGAATGGGTCAAAGAAGTGTGACGACGGCGCACCCTTTTACGAACCGCGTGGGGGGCGGGATATGCGATGATGCTCCTCCCCTTTATTGATATGTAACAAATCGGGGCAGAATAAGCTGTGGTCTGATGGAGTCCGTGGTTGCACCCTGATGCAATGGCGGAGATGAACGAAAGGAGCGAGTGTGAATGCCGAACTGATCTGGGTCCTCTGCATGCTGGTGGGGGCCATCTATCTGTTTATGACCAACAAGGTACGCATGGACGTGGTTGCCCTGTTGATCATCATACTGTTTGTGCTGAGTGGCACCCTGACACTGCCGGAGGCGCTGGCGGGGTTCAGCGATCCCAACGTCATTCTGATCGCCGCCCTGTTCGTGGTGGGGGAGGGGTTGGTCCGTACCGGCATCGCCTATCAGGTGGGGGATATGCTGGTGAAGGTGGCGGGCAGCAGCGAGATCCGCATGCTGGTGCTGTTGATGGTGGCTGTCTCCCTGCTGGGGGCCGTGATGAGCAGCACAGGGGTGGTGGCCATCTTCATCCCTGTGGTGCTGAGCGTGGCGAACCGCATGGGGATACCGGCGGGCAGGCTGATGATGCCACTCGCCTTTGCCGGCCTCATCAGTGGCATGATGACGCTGGTGGCGACCCCGCCCAACATGGTGGTCAACAGTGAGCTGATGCGCCACGACATGCCCGGTTTCGGCTTCTTCGACTTCTCTCCCATGGGGGTCATAGTGCTGGCGATGGGGATCCTCTACATGCTGCTGATGCGGGGCTCCCTGGTGCGTGAAGGGGAGGAGGGCAAAGGCAAGCCGGCAGGACGCAGTACCATGCGGGAGCTCATCCGTGATTACCGCCTGACCGGGCGGGCTCGCCGCCTGGCATTGCGCCCGGACTCCCCCCTGATTGGCCACACGCTGGACGAGTTGCAACTGCGCGCCCGTTACGGTGCCAACGTCATAGGGGTGGAGCGCTGGCGCAAGTTCCGGCGGGTAATGGTCACCGTCTCCGGCGTTACCGAGTTCCAGGCCAGGGATGTGCTGCTGATCGACATGTCCGATCCCGAGGTGGATATTCGCGAGTTTTGCAGCGAGGCCCGGCTCGAGCCCATGATACTGCGCGGTGAGTATTTCTCCGATCAGGCGCGGGAGGTCGGCATGGCCGAGGTGTCGCTCATTCCCGGCTCCCGCCTGCTGGGCAAAAGCATTCGTGAGGTGGCGTTTCGCTCCCACTATGGCCTGAGCGTGGTCGGGATCCGCCGCAACGGCGAGGCGCTGACCGGCAAGCTGGTGGACGATCCCCTGCTGATGGGGGACAGTCTGCTGGTGGTGGGGAACTGGAGCCTGATCCGCTTGCTGCACACCCACAACCGTGACTTCCTGCTGCTTGGGCTGCCTGCCGAGGTGGACGAGATGGCGCCAGCCCGCAGTCAGGCCATCCCTGCACTGATCTGCCTCGGGCTCATGGTGGTGTTGATGGTGACCGACCCTGTTCCCAACGTCGTAGCGGCCTTGATTGCCTGCCTGCTGATGGGACAATTTCGCTGCATCGACATGGAGAGCGCCTACAAGGCCATCCACTGGCCAACCCTGATCCTCATCGTTGGCATGCTGCCCTTTGCCCTGGCACTGCAGAAGACCGGCGGGGTGGACTTGATTGTCGGCGGACTGATAGCTGCAGTGGGGGAGATGGGCCCAAGGGTGATGCTGGCCAGCCTGTTTGCCCTGTGCGCCCTGATTGGGCTGTTTATTTCCAACACTGCCACGGCAGTACTGATGGCGCCCATAGCGCTCGGCACGGCCCAGCAGATGGGCGTGTCACCCTATCCATTTGCCATGACCATTGCCATCGCGGCCTCGGCGGCCTTCATGACGCCAGTCTCGTCGCCGGTCAATACCCTGGTGCTCGGGCCTGGCAATTACAAATTCATGGATTTCGTGCGCATTGGCGTGCCCTTCACCCTGCTGGTGATGGTGGTGAGCGTCATCGCCATCCCCTGGTTCTTCCCGTTCTGACCTGTGGTTATCAGGGCAAAGAGACAAGCGGCTTGCGAGCCGCTTTTTATTGGGCTGTCGCGAGTACAGGGAGGGGCAACCGCGGTTGAGCAGGGCTGTGGTGTGAGCTGGGCAAGGGATGACAAGAGGCTGCCTGGTGAAAAACAGGTACAAAAAAACCAGCATGAGCTGGTTTGTTTGGTACTGGTATTAATGGTGCGGAAGGAGAGACTCGAACTCTCACACCTTGCGGCGCCAGAACCTAAATCTGGTGCGTCTACCAATTTCGCCACTTCCGCAGTATTAATGGTGGCTATGACGGGATTCGAACCTGTGACCCTCGCATTATGAGTGCGATGCTCTAACCAACTGAGCTACATAGCCGTCTTGTGCTCGACGCGAGTCAAATACAAGTAATAATGGCTGGGTACTAGGGTTTGGACCTAGGCACGTTGACGAGATCAAAGTCTCTCACGCTTACCACAGCAAATCATCGACAGGTCGATGACGGGTAAAAATGGCTGGGGTACTAGGATTCGAACCTAGGAATGGCGAGATCAAAACCCGCTGCCTTACCGCTTGGCGATACCCCAACAGAAAAATTAATGGTGGCTATGACGGGATTCGAACCTGTGACCCTCGCATTATGAGTGCGATGCTCTAACCAACTGAGCTACATAGCCGTCTTGTGCTCGACGTGAGTCAAATACAAGTAAAAATGGCTGGGTACTAGGGTTTGGACCTAGGCACGTTGACGAGATCAAAATCTCTCACGCTTACCACAGCAAATCATCGACAAGTCGATGACGGGTAAAAATGGCTGGGGTACTAGGATTCGAACCTAGGGATGGCGAGATCAAAACCCGCTGCCTTACCGCTTGGCGATACCCCAACAGTGATGTCTGACAAAGACTATCAAACACCTTTAAAAATGGCTGGGGTACTAGGATTCGAACCTAGGGATGGCGAGATCAAAACCCGCTGCCTTACCGCTTGGCGATACCCCAACAGTGATGCCTGACAAAGACTATCAAACACCTTTAAAAATGGCTGGGGTACTAGGATTCGAACCTAGGAATGGCGAGATCAAAACCCGCTGCCTTACCGCTTGGCGATACCCCAACTTCAGAAATAGTGGTGGCTATGACGGGATTCGAACCTGTGACCCTCGCATTATGAGTGCGATGCTCTAACCAACTGAGCTACATAGCCAACCGTGCTTCCAGTGAGTCGTTGCCTCGTCACTGTGCGGGCCGAATTATGCGTATCTGGCTCTGGGGCGTCAACCCTTTTTTTGTCAGAAAAACCGAATTTGGGTGCGTTTGGCGAGTTATTGGTCGCTGTCGTGCAAAAGCCCAACAATCTGGTTTTTTTTACGACATTTGCCGGAAGATACCTGACAAGTACAGATAGAAAAGAGGCCAGCAAATGCTGGCCTCTCATGGGATTAGACGTTGAACAGGAAGTTCAGTACGTCGCCATCTTTGACGATGTAGTCTTTCCCTTCTGCGCGCATCTTGCCCGCTTCCTTGGCGCCTTGTTCACCCTTGTAGGTGATAAAGTCTTCGAAGGCGATGGTTTGAGCGCGAATAAAGCCTTTTTCAAAGTCGGTGTGGATCTTGCCAGCGGCTTGCGGTGCAGTGGCGCCAACCGGTATGGTCCAGGCACGCACTTCTTTCACCCCGGCGGTGAAGTAGGTCTGCAGCTTGAGCAGCTCGTAACCGGAGCGGATCACCCGGTTCAGGCCCGGCTCTTCGATGCCAAGATCTGCCATAAATTCGGCGCGGTCTTCGTCATCGAGCTCGGCGATGTCCGATTCGATGGCGCAGCAGACCACTACGACAACCGCGTTCTCGGCGGCGGCGATTTCACGCACCTTGTCGAGGTAGGGGTTGTTGTCAAAACCGTCTTCTGCCACGTTGGCGATGTACATGGTGGGCTTGAGGGTCAGGAAATTGAGGTGGCTCACGGCCTCCAGCTCATCCTTGTCCAGCTTCATGCCACGGATCATCTGACCGTTTTCCAGTGCGACCCGGATCTTCTCCAGGGTTTCCACTTCCAGCTTGGCATCCTTGTCACCGCCCTTGGCGCGCTTGGACTGGCGATGAATGGCACGCTCGCAGGCGTCCAGATCCGACAGGGCCAACTCGGTGTTGATCACCTCGATATCGTCGGCCGGGGAAACCTTGCCGGCAACGTGAACTATGTTGTCGTCATCGAAGCAGCGTACTACGTGGCCGATGGCTTCGGTTTCACGGATATTGGCCAGGAACTGGTTACCCAGACCTTCGCCCTTGGAGGCACCGGCAACCAGACCTGCGATGTCCACGAATTCCATGGTGGTCGGCACGACGCGCTGGGGATTGATGATGGCCGCCAGCTGGTCGAGACGGGGATCCGGCATGGGAACCACACCCGTGTTCGGCTCAATGGTGCAGAACGGGAAGTTGGCGGCTTCGATGCCGGCCTTGGTCAGCGCATTGAACAGGGTGGATTTACCTACATTGGGCAGGCCCACGATACCGCATTTAAAACCCATGGATTGTTACCTTACTTGATAGATGCTGTGAGGGACGCAGGCGCATCCAGTTATATACTTGCCGGCCTTGACGCTGTGCAAGCGGTTCATGGCCTTGGTCATAGCGTGTTTGAACAGTCTGTCGGTGGCGCAGGTAGACATTCACCCCTGACGTCACCCATCAAACCCTGTTCAGACTTTCTCGGCCTTGAAGCTGTGCAAGCGGTTCATGGCCTTGGTCATGTCTTGTTTGAACAGTATGTCGGTGGCGCGCAAGGATTCATCCAGTGCGGCGTCGATCAGGTTCTGTTCGCTGCTCGGGGCCTTGGTCAGCACGAACCCGGCCACCAGCTCCTTGGCGCCAGGGTGGCCAATCCCGAGACGCAGCCGGAAGAAATTATTGTTATTGCCCATCCTAGCAATGATGTCTTTCAGACCGTTGTGACCGCCGTGGCCTCCGCCCTGCTTGAACTTGGCGATGCCGGGGGGCAGGTCCAGTTCATCGTGGGCCACCAGCATGGCTTCCGGCTCTATCTGGTAGAAACGGGCCAGTGCGGCCACTGCCTTGCCGGAGAGATTCATGTAGGTGTTCGGGATGAGCAGACGCACATCCTGCCCTTCCACCTGAATGCGAGCCGTGTGGCCGAAGAACTTGGGTTCTTCGCGCAGGCTGACATTGTGCCAGCGAGCCAGTTGCTCCACATACCAGGCGCCCGCGTTGTGGCGGGTCTTGGCGTATTCAGGGCCGGGATTGCCCAGACCCACGATCAGTTTGATTTGGTTTGTCACGCTTGATGTCTTCACTCGCTACTTGCAATGGGCAGACCGCCCAAGGCAATGGGACGCGATATTCTAGCCGCCGACTGGCGATCACTCAACCAAAGCTCGGCAACCGTGAGGGAATAACCCTGGTTCGGGTCGCGAATGGCCGCAAAACGGGCCTCTTCTCGAGGCCCGTTCTGGTCAGTATTACCCGGGGGGAGCCTTATTCGGCCCGCAGTAGCGTGACGGTCGGTTCACTCAGTGCCGTCAGTGTCGGTCGCTGCTCTCGCACGTATTGCACGAAGGAAGCTGCATCCGTACCGCAATTGACGGCCCTGGCCTGGCAATCGAGCGTTTGACCTCGGGCATAACGGGCGTTCAACTGATCGCCGCTTTGCTCCACTTTCTCGATGGGAAAACCGGTCAGCTTGCCATCCACCCAGGCGAGATCCAGTCGCTCGGCCCGCAGGGCCTGGGCGCGGGCCAGCGCCTGCCAACCATCGTTGCCGTTGGCGCTGTAGGCGTTCATCACCACTCGATAGCGCTGGTTGTCGACCAAGTCCTGCCACTGTCCTTCGGTCGTCTGCCATTGCAGTTGGGTCAGGTCGCCACGCTTGCCCGCTTCGGTTTCGGTGAAGGTGTAGCGAAGATGGCCGCCGTAGGGGAACTTGCCGGCATGGGCGCTGGCAGGCAGGGTGGCCGTGATGGTCTCGGTCAGCAGGGCGCGCACGTCCGCGCCGCTCAGGGTCAACACGGATAACTGGTTTTTGAATGGCAGCAGGGTGAGCGCCGCATCCCCTTCGCGCAGTTCTCCTGCGGGAAGATCGGCGCGCACGCCGCCCACTGCCAGCAACGCAAAGTGAACCGGGCCACCGGTCAGGGCCTGCACCGCCTGGGTGTTGGCCCAGTAGTATTGGCCTTCGGCCACCAGGGGGGCGACGTCTGAGCCGTGGCTGTCGCTGCCATTGTCACCGGGGCGGCGGGCATTTTGCAGCAGTGCCGGTACAGTGGCGATAACGGGGCCAAAGGCCTGCTCCAGTGCGGGCTTGTAGTGACTGTCGATGATGCCGCGCAGGCGCGGGTCTTCATCCACCGTCACCAGGTTGGGTTGGGCATCGACAAACTTGCTTGCCTGTTTGCCACTCGCCTTGTCCAGCGCCTGCCGGCGGGCAGGGTCGGCGAAGAAGTCGCGGCTGGCCAGCAGCTTGTTTTGACCCTTGCAACCAATGACCCGGCCCTGGCCGTCGAAGCTGACCCGGGCCAGGCCGATGGCCTGGGCGTAGGAGCCAGCCTGCACCACGCAGGTCAGGCCAACGCCGTCCGGATTGGTCACCAGCTGGGCGTATTCGCCGGTCTTGCCCCAACCTATGTTGGTAAAATCGCCGAGCAGGCTGTGGGAGTGGCCGCCGACGATGGCATCGATGCCATTCACTCTGGACGCCAGCGCCAGATCCCGCTCATTGCCGATGTGGGTCAGGGCGATGACGTGATGGATCCCCTTCTTGCGCAGCATGTCCACTGTGCTCTGGGCCGATTCAACCTCCTTGCCAAAACGCAGTTTGCCGACGTTGGGGGAGATATTGGCCATGTCCTCCAGCACCAGTCCCATCACGGCCACCAGTTGCTTGCCCTGGGGCAGTTTGTTGAGATCGGTAACCGGACTCTTCTGGTTGCCATCGAAGGCATAGACCACGAACGGCTTGAGGTTGGTCGCGTGGCGCAGCGCCGGATCGTCACGGGTGTCCAGGTTGGCAGCCAGCAGAGGGAAGTTGACCCCCTCGATGAAGCGGGCCAGCTTCCGGTTGTCGAGATCGAACTCGTGGTTGCCCAGCGCCATGGCATCGAGACCGAACTGACTCAGCAGCTCGGCGTTGGCCATCCCCTCGTTGAGTTTGAAGTAGCCGCTGCCCTGCCAGGCATCGCCGCCGTGCAGCAGCAACAGTGGCTGATTCTTGGCGAGCGCCTCGGCCTGATAGGATTTCACCATGGTGAGCAGGCGCGGATAGCCGCCAAAACGGGTGTAGAGGGTGTCGGTTTCCCCCTGCTTGCCAAAGATGGGTCCCTTCAGCTCGACGTTGACCGGGTCAAACTGGGAGTGAGTGTCGTTCATGTGCGCCAGGGTCAGTGCGAAGGGCTGGTTTTCTTTGCCGGGCTGACAGGCGAACAGGAAGCTGCAGCAGGCAAGGAGCAGCAGCGGGCGCAAGCGATTCATGGATCAATCCTTAACCTGCGGTGGGGCAGGGCAATACCGGGTGTGACAGGGCTAGAAAGACAAAAACCGCCAGCTGGCGGTTTTTGTCACAACAGTGTCTATCAATGCTCAAACATGGCAGAGATGGACTCTTCGTTGCTGATACGACGAATGGCTTCGGCCAGCACGGTTGACAGAGTCAGCTGCTTGACCTTGTCCACTGCCTTCATCTCGGCTGTGAGCGGGATGGAGTCGGTGATGATCAGCTCGTCGATCACTGAGTTCTTGATGTTTTCCACGGCAGAACCGGAGAAGACCGGGTGAGTGGCGTAGGCGAATACACGCTTGGCGCCGCGCTCTTTCAGGGCTTCTGCGGCTTTGCACAGGGTGCCGCCGGTGTCGATCATGTCATCGACGATAATGCAGTCGCGGCCTGCGACGTCACCGATCAGGTGCATGACCTGGGAGACGTTCGGGCGGGGACGACGCTTGTCGATGATGGCGATGTCGGTATCGTCCAGCAGCTTGGCGATGGCACGAGCGCGCACCACACCACCGATGTCCGGCGATACGACGACAGGGGATTCGAGGTTTTTGGACTTCATGTCTTCCAGCAGCACAGGGCTGCCGAACACGTTGTCGACCGGGACGTCGAAGAAGCCCTGGATCTGCTCGGCATGCAGGTCAACGGTCAGCACACGGTCCACACCCACGCTGGAGAGGAAGTCGGCGACAACCTTGGCGGTGATGGGAACACGGGCGGAGCGGACGCGGCGGTCCTGACGGGCATAACCAAAGTAGGGGATAACGGCAGTGATACGGCCAGCTGAAGCACGACGCAGAGCATCCACCATGACGATCAATTCCATCAAATTGTCGTTGGTCGGGGCACAGGTGGATTGAATGATGAAGATATCGCCACCACGTACATTCTCATTGATCTGTACGCTGATCTCGCCGTCGCTAAAGCGACCTACGGCAGCATTGCCGAGTTTGATAAACAGGCGATCTGCGATCTTCTGGGCTAGTTCCGGCGTTGCGTTACCAGCAAACAGCTTCATGTCAGGCACGGTTTGAAACCTCGGGGTTGCATCCAGTATGTGGGGAGTCTGATTCAGACCCGTATCGTTTTGGGGCAAACGATTTATCAAGTTGACGGGTCAGGCCACTATAGGCCGCTTTCAGGCTAAGTGCATATCGTTACATGTTTCAAATCAGATGGCTGTCGCGTTTGGACTGCCCGTCATCAACGAGGCCGATGACCTCTTCGCGATTAACCCGGGGCACCCTGTTGGCGGCAGACCAGCTTGACGAGATTGCACTCTTTCAAGTTTCGCTGCGGCCAGTCAATCGATGCACCCGTATCAATCACCAAGAGAATGGCTGGGGTACTAGGATTCGAACCTAGGAATGGCGAGATCAAAACCCGCTGCCTTACCGCTTGGCGATACCCCAATCACTGATTTGTTGCAATGTCACGAATAGTGGTGATATGTTCTCGCCCTTGGCGACAAACCCATCCCATCTTTCCGGCACCTTTGCCAACACTTCCCGAGCAGCCTTTTCGTCTTCAAATTGAGCAAAGACGCAGGCTCCTGTGCCCGTCATTCTTGACGGCGCGTATTCTAGCAACCAGCCGAGCGCATTGGCAACCTCGGGGTGGCGCTTTTTCACCAGCAATTCGCAATCGTTTTTCCACTCCCCCTCCAGCAAGTTGTGAAATGCCATTTTCGGGGTCGCTCTGGGCAGGTCCGGATCCTGGAACACGGCGGCCGTTGCCACGTGGCAATCGGGCTTGAGCACCAGATACCAGGCGCTTGGCAATTCGACCGGTTGCAGTCGCTCGCCCACCCCTTCTGCAAAGGCGGCTCGTCCGCGCACAAACACCGGCACATCGGCCCCCAGCTGAACGCCAAGTTCCGCCAGTTCATCTTCGCCCAAGCCTGCCTGCCAGAGGTGATTGAGCGCCACGAGCGTGGTGGCTGCATCCGAGGATCCACCGCCGATACCACCGCCCATGGGCAGCAGCTTCTCCAGCCGGATATGGGCCCCCTGCGGGCTGGGCAACCGCGCCTGCAGCAGGCGGGCGGCGCGGATGATGAGGTTCTGCTCATCGGGCACGCCGGGAATGGCCGGGCTCAAGGTGAGCTGGTCCGTGTCCGGCAGTGGCTCGAATTCGAGCCAGTCGCCGTGATCCAGAAAGATGAACAGGGTCTGCAGCTCGTGATAGCCGTCCGGACGACGGCCATTGACATGCAGGAAGAGGTTGAGTTTGGCCGGTGCCGGCCAGCGAATGGTGGCCATTCTTGGCTCCTTGTCAGTCGCAGCCATCAGCGTGCAAGCGTCCATTGGTTGATCTGCAACTTGAGGCGACTGCCCTGGCCCGTCATGGTCAGCAGGTGGGGCAGGCGATAGCCGTCCTGATCCCGGTAGTCGCCATAGACAATCTGCCACTGGCCGTCACGCACACTGGCCAGGCTGCTGTCGGAATTGAGCTCGAATTCGGCCTTGCCCGGCAGTCCCTTGATCCACTCCGGCAGCCCCTGCACCGGAATGTCCCAGCCAGTGAGCTGATAGATGAGCGCCTCGGCATCCTGGCTTTGGTGCGGGTTGCCCTCGTTGTCGATCAGGGTGATCTCGCCCTTGCTGCGGGAGAGCTCCAGAATGTGGGTACCGATCAGGCTGGTTAGGTTGAGGCGATAGTCGTCGCCATTTTGCTGCCAGTTGACCCGGGCGCTGCCCTTCTGCTGGGCTGTGATGATGGCCATCTTGCCAGATAGCTGCCAGTGGCTGAGCTGCTCGAGACGAGTCCGCTCTTTCTGCCAGTTGACCTGATCCCGCTGGGGCTGGGTGGTGGTACAGCCGGCCAGCAACAGCAGGCAGCCAAAGGTGAAAATACGCAAGAACAAGGTCATGCTCCAGATGAGGGGATTTGCCACAGTATACGGGGCGGCCGTATTGCTTTTAAAGACTTACCCTTTCTCGTACAATTGGCAGCCTTTGCACCCAGTGTATGAAATGATCGTCGCCCACTCATGAGTTTGCTTGCCCTCGGAATCAACCACAACACCGCCAGTGTCGCCTTGCGGGAGCGGGTCGCGTTCGGCCCGGACTGCATCGATCGCGCCTTGCGTGAGCTGGTCACCCAACCCGGCGTAAGCGAGGCGGTGATCGTCTCGACCTGCAACCGCACCGAGCTTTACTGCAGCCTGGAAAAGGGGCAGGGAGAGCAGGTGCTGCACTGGCTGCAACGTTTCCATGGCCTGGATGCGGCCGAAGTGGTATCCGCCATTTACCAGCATCAGGACGAAGAGGCAGTGCGTCACCTGATGCGGGTGGCCTGCGGCCTCGACTCTCTGGTGCTGGGTGAGCCGCAGATCTTGGGGCAGATCAAGCAATCCTATGCCCATGCCCAGCAGTCCGAAGCAGTGAAAGGCTCGCTGGAGCGCCTGTTCCAGAAGTCCTTCTCCGTGGCCAAGCGGGTGCGCACCGATACCGAGATTGGCGCCAGTGCCGTCTCGGTGGCCTTTGCCGCCGTCAGTCTGGGGCGACGCATCTTCTCCGATCTCTCCCAGACCAAGGTGCTGCTGGTCGGTGCCGGCGAGACCATAGAACTGGTGGCCCGCCATCTGCGTGAGCAGAACGTCACCCGCATGATGGTGGCGAACCGTACCCTGCAGCGGGCTCAACTGCTGGCCGAAGAGTTCGGTGCCCAGGTGATGACGCTCGAAGAGATCCCGGATTACCTGCACGAGGCTGACATTGTCATCAGCTCCACCGCCAGCCCCTTGCCCATCATCGGCAAGGGCATGGTGGAGCGCGCTCTCAAGGCCCGCCGTTTCAAGCCCATGTTTCTGGTGGATATCGCCGTACCGCGGGATATCGAGGCCGAGGTGGACGAGCTCTCCGATGCCTATCTCTACACGGTTGATGACCTGCAGGGCATCATAGAGCAGAACCTGGAGACCCGTAAAAGGGCCGCCGCCGAGGCGGAGGTTATCGTGCTGGAAGAGCGCGATGAGTTCATGGGCTGGTATCGCAGCCAGCATTCGGTGGATCTGATCCGCGATTATCGTCATCAGGCCCAGCAGGTGGCCGATGAGGAGTTGCAGCGCGCCTTGCTGTCCCTGCAACAGGGCGAGAATGCCGAACAGGCCCTCAAGGCCATGGCACACCGCCTCACCAACAAGTTGATCCACGCACCGACCCAGGCCTTGCGCCAGGCGGCGGCCCAGGGGGATCACCATCAGTTGTCCCGCCTGCGTCAGGTGCTGGGATTGCCACAAGAGTAATTGTTCGGGGTGGCCAGCTGGCGGCCCCTTCCTCCATCGAGAAAACAAGATTTATGAATCCGTCACTGATCAGAAAGCTGGAAGGCCTCATCGAGCGCCACGAAGAAGTACAGGCCATGCTCGGCGAGCCTGGGGTGGCCTCGGATCAGGATCGCTACCGCGCCCTGACCCGGGAATATGCCCAGCTGGAAGATATCGTTCATGCCTTCCAGCGCTTCCGCCAGGCCGAAGAGAACCTGGAAGCCACCAAGCTGATGCTGGAAGAGGATGATGCCGACCTGCGCGAGATGGCGCAGGAGGAGTTGCCGCTGGCCAAGAGCACGCTGGAGGAGCAGGAGCAGGCGCTGCAGGTGATGCTGCTGCCCCGGGATCCCAAGGATGACAACAACTGTTACCTGGAGATCCGTGCCGGTGCCGGTGGTGACGAGGCGGCCATTTTTGCCGGTGATCTGTTTCGCATGTATTCCCGTTACGCCGAGCGTCAGGGCTGGCGTATCTCCATCGTCAGCTGCAACGACGGCGAGCACGGTGGCTACAAGGAGGTGATCGCCAAGGTGGACGGCGAGCATGTCTACGGCCGCCTCAAGTTTGAATCCGGCGGTCACAGGGTGCAGCGAGTGCCCGAGACCGAATCCCAGGGCCGGGTGCACACCTCTGCCTGTACCGTCGCCGTGCTGCCGGAAGTGCCGGAAGCCGAGCAGATCGAGATCAATGCGAACGACCTGAAGATAGATACCTTCCGCGCCTCCGGGGCTGGTGGTCAGCACGTCAACAAGACGGATTCCGCCATCCGCATCACCCACCTGCCGACCGGCCTGGTGGTGGAGTGCCAAGATGAGCGCTCCCAGCACAAGAACCGCGCCAAGGCAATGTCCGTGCTGTCTGCCCGTCTGCAGGCGGCCGAGGATGAGCGCCACCGCGCGGCTGAACAGAGCACCCGTCGCAACCTGGTGGGTTCCGGCGATCGCTCCGAGCGTATCCGTACCTACAACTACCCGCAGGGTCGCCTCTCGGAGCACCGCATCAACCTCACCCTCTATCGCCTTGGCGAGATCATGGAGGGGGATCTGGACTGCATCATCAGCCCCATGATCCAGGAATATCAGGCCGATCAGCTCGCCTCCCTGGCGGAAAATAGCTGATGCAGCCCGTTTGTGCAGATATCGCCGTCACGGCGATGGCGCGCAGTTGATGCAGATTCAGCAGGCCCGCGCCCACATAATGGCGACCCTGGCCGGGGGGGAGTCTCCCCGCGCCGACGCCGACGTGCTGCTCTGCCATCTGCTCGATTGCCGGCGCAGTTATCTGATGACCTGGCCGGAGCGCGAGCTGGATGTGACCCAGCAAGAAAAGCTGCAAGGGTGGCTCACTCGTCGGCTGGCAGGCGAACCTATCGCCCATCTGGTAGGGGAACGGGAGTTCTGGTCGCTGCCGCTCAAGGTGAGCCCGGCTACCCTGATCCCGCGTCCCGATACCGAGGTGCTGGTCGAACAGGCGCTGGCACGGCTGCCCCCCAGGCCAGCCTCGCCGGATCAGGCGCCCTGCGCCCTGCTGGATCTGGGCACTGGCACGGGGGCCATCGCATTGGCGCTCAAGTCAGAGCGACCCGATGCCGATGTATGGGCGGTGGATCGGATGCCGGAGGCGGCCGCACTGGCGCGCGACAACAGCGCCGCGCTGGGTTTGCCCATCACGGTGCGCGATGGCAGCTGGTTTGAGCCGCTTTGCGATCCGCTCCTGAGTCAGGCCCCACGCTTTGCGATGATTGTTTCCAATCCGCCCTACATAGACGGTGCCGACCCTCATCTGAATGAAGGGGATGTGCGGTTCGAACCTCGTTCAGCCCTGGTCGCCGACGAGCAGGGGCTGGCGGATATCAGCCTCATCGTCGCCGGTGCGCCTGCTCATCTGTGTCCTGGTGGCTGGCTCTTGCTGGAGCATGGCTGGCAGCAGGGCGAGGCGGTGCGTCAACTCCTGCTGCAACAGGGGTTCAGCCGGGTGGAAACCGTGCGCGATTACGGGGATAACGAGCGGGTAACGCTGGGATGCCTGGCTCATTGATGGTGAATGGCGGGCCTGAGCCTGCCTTTGTTCAAGGACACGTTATGTATTTTGCTCTCAAACATCTGCATCTGGTGCTGATCGCCTCGGCCGTGCTGATGTTTATGCTGCGTTTTTACTGGGTGCAGACAGGTTCCGGCCGTGCCTACAGTGGCCAAATCATGAAGGTGAGCGGCTGGCTGAACGGGCTGGTGGTGCTCTCCGGCGTGCTGCTGTGCATGGTGCTGGATCTCAATCCACTCAACAACGGCACCCCCTGGCTCAGTGAGAAGCTGACCGCCATCCTGGTGGTGGCGTTTTTGGCCATGATGGCACTGCGACTGGCTCGCAATAACGGTATCCGCTGGTTTGCCTTCCTCGGCGCCATCGGTTGGGTCTTCTTTATCGCCAAACTGGCCGTATACAAGCAGGCCAGTCTGTTCGGTTAAGGATGATGACGATGATACGTGTAGACGAATGGACCGATTTCGAGGCCCACGACATCGCCGAGCTGGCGCTGTCGGTAAGTGATGAGATCCATGGTATCAGTGGCCGCGGTGAGGCCGAGCTGGCCCGTCTCGATGCCTGGCTGGATGAAGCGATTGCCGAGGGCAGTTGTGACGAAGTACGCCGCCAGCTGTTGCAGGGGTTCTACCAGACCCTGGGTTTTCACGGTGACTGGCAGGATTATTTTTCTGCCGCCAATTCCGATCTCGCCCAGGTCCTTGCCACCAAGCGGGGCATACCGGTTAGCCTCGGCATTCTCATCATACAGCTGGGCCGCAAGCTCGGGCTGGATGTGGAGGGGATCTGCTTCCCCGGTCACTTCCTGGTGAGCTTTGCCGGCAGCGAAGGCGAGGTTTATGTGGACCCCTTCACCGGTGACGAGTTGAGCCTGCACCACATGGAGTTGTTGCTGCGCGGTGCCCTTGGCAATCTGGCCACCCTGACCCCTGAACACCTGCAACCCTCGGGCCAGTGGGAGATCATCGAACGGCTGCTCAACGTCAGCAAAGGTGCTCTGCTGCGGGAAGATCGTATGACCGAAGCCCTGCGTTGCAGTGAGCTGCTGCTGCGTATGAAGCCGGGCGATCCGCTGGAGACGCGGGATCGGGGATTCATCTATGAACAGCTCGACTGCCCGCGTTTCGCCGCCGACGATTTTGAATACTTTATTGAACAATGCCCGGACGATCCGGTGGCCGATGTGCTCAAGGTACAACTGGCCGCGCTGGATCTTAGCCCCAAGCCCCTCCATTAAGGATGCCCGGGAACTGAAACAGAAGAATATCAAGGCCGGTGTGCCTAGGGCATAACTGACCGACTTGGATGCAAGCCCCAGCTTCTTCACTTTGAGTGATGCCTGGGAACTGAAACAGAAGAATATCAAGGCCGGTGTGCCCAGGGCATAACGGACCGACTTGGATGCAAGCCCCAGCCTCTTCACTTTGAGTGATGCCTGGGAACTGAAACAGAAGAATATCAAGGCCGGTGTGCCCAGGGCGCAACGGACCGACTTGGATGCAAGCCCCCAGCCTCTTCACTTTAAGGATGCCTGAGATGGAACAGAAGAATATCAAGATCAATGACATCGATGTAGCCAACGACAAACCGTTCGTGCTGTTCGGTGGCATGAACGTGCTGGAATCCCGCGACATGGCGATGGCGGTGTGCGAGAAGTACGTGGAAGTGACCAGCAAGCTTGGCATCCCCTTTGTGTTCAAGGCGAGCTGGGACAAGGCCAATCGCTCCTCCATCCACTCCTACCGGGGTCCTGGCCTGGAAGAGGGGATGAAGATCTTCCAGGAGCTCAAGGCGACCTTCGGCATGCCGGTGATTTCCGACCTGCATGAAGTGCATCAGGCCAAGCCGGTTGCCGAGGTTGTGGATGTCATTCAGCTGCCCGCCTTCCTGGCGCGCCAGACCGATCTGGTGGAGGCCATGGCCCGCACCGGCAACGTCATCAACATCAAGAAGCCGCAGTTCCTGAGCCCGAGCCAGATGAAGAACATCACCGACAAGTTCGAGGAGTGCGGCAACGACCGTCTGATCCTGTGCGAGCGCGGTGCCAACTTTGGCTATGACAACCTGGTGGTGGACATGCTGGGTCTGGGCGTGATGAAGAAGAGCACGGGTGGCTATCCGGTGATCTTCGACGTGACCCACTCATTGCAGTGCCGCGATCCGCTGGGGGCTGCCTCGGGTGGTCGTCGGGATCAGGTGACCGAGCTGGCACGTGCCGGCATGGCGGTTGGTCTGGCGGGTCTGTTTATCGAATCCCATCCGGACCCGAAAGTGGCCCGTTGTGATGGCCCGAGTGCCCTGCCGCTGGACAAGCTGGAAGGCTTCCTCAAGCAGATGAAGGCGATCGACGATCTTATCAAGGGCTTCGAGCCACTCGATACTTCCGCCTGATCCACCGCGCCAGTTTCGTGATGCCAAATGCCCCGCCATGCGGGGCATTTTTATATCCAGGATGTTGTCATTGAGGTCTTAAATAAATCACCGACCAAATATATCACGGTTGCCGTGGTGTTAATGATGTTAAATGTGTTGTGTGATTAATGTCTCTTAATTGCTTCTTATAACGTGTGAAAGTGGCGCCGTTACGATGACGAAATAGCATTAAGCTGGCGAGAGAACGATGATCTCTCGTTACGGCTCCCTGCATGCTTATTTCTACCATATGAGATGTCGATTAATTAACAGGACGTTAATAATGCGAAAAAAAATATTCAGCAGCCTTTATTTTCAGGTGCTGCTTGCGATCACCCTGGGGGTATTTCTGGGGCACGTCTATCCCGACCTAGGGGCGGATATGAAGCCATTGGGTGATGGCTTCGTTAAATTAATCAAGATGATCATAGCCCCCGTTATTTTCTGTACCGTGGTGACGGGTATCGCCGGCATGGAGAGCATGAAGGCGGTGGGGAAAACCGGCGCCATAGCACTGCTCTACTTTGAGGTGGTGAGCACCATCGCCCTGGTCATAGGGCTGTGCGTGGTCAACCTGCTGCAACCCGGGGTGGGCATGAACGTGGATCCCGCCACGCTGGATGCCAGCGCCATCTCGGCCTATGCCGAGCAGGCCAAGTCGCAAGGCATCATCGCCTTCCTGCTGGACGTGATCCCGGGCAGCGTGATCGGCGCCTTTGCCAGCGGCAATATTCTCCAGGTATTGCTGTTTGCGGTGCTATTTGGTTTCTCCCTGCATCATATTGGCGAGAAGGGAAAATTAATCTTCAATGTCATCGATAGCTTCTCCCAGGTTATTTTCGGCATCATCAACATGATCATGCGACTGGCGCCGGTTGGCGCATTCGGGGCGATGGCCTTTACCATTGGAAAATATGGTATTGGCTCGCTGGTGCAGCTGGGACAATTAATCGCCTGCTTCTACGTGACCTGTCTGCTGTTTATCTTCATGGTGCTGGGTAGTATCGCCAGGGCAAATGGTTTTAGCATCTTGCGCTTTATTTCCTATATCAAGGAAGAACTGCTGATCGTGCTGGGGACCTCCTCTTCGGAATCCGTATTGCCGCGCATGCTGGTCAAGATGGAGGCGCTCGGCTGCAAGAAATCGGTGGTGGGGCTGGTGATACCGACCGGTTACTCCTTCAACCTGGATGGCACCTCCATCTATCTGACCATGGCGGCCATCTTCATCGCCCAGGCGACCAACACGCCGCTGGATCTGTTCCAGCAGATCACCCTGCTGGTGGTGCTGCTTATCTCTTCTAAAGGGGCGGCCGGCGTCACGGGCAGTGGTTTCATCGTGCTGGCGGCTACCATCTCTGCGGTGGGGCATCTGCCGCTCGCCGGGTTGGCGCTGATCCTGGGGATAGATCGCTTCATGTCGGAGGCGCGTGCCCTGACCAACCTGATCGGCAACGGGGTGGCCACTGTGGTGGTGGCTCGTTACTGCGATCAGCTCGATGAGCAGCAGATGAACGAGGTGCTCGCCAACCCGGCCGCCGTACAGAAGGTCGACCAGCACGGATAGCTGGGGGCGCGGCCTGCGAGGAGAGGATGGGCAAGCACGGTTTCTTGCCCATAAAAAAACGGCCCGCGTGGGCCGTTTTTCATGGTGCAGATCACCGCAGAGGGAATTACAGGCTCTGGGTAAAGGTGCGGGTGACCACGTCACGCTGCTGTTCCGGGGTCAGTGCATTGAAGCGCACGGCATAGCCGGAAACACGAATGGTCAGCTGCGGATATTTTTCCGGATTGGCGATGGCGTCTTCCAGGGTTTCACGGCGCAGTACGTTGACGTTCAGGTGCTGGCCACCTTCTACGGCAGGTTCAGCTTGAACCGGCAGTTCACGGTATTCGAACTGACCCAGATCAGACAGTTTGACTTCCTGATCGGCGGCGAAGGTGTCGCCCTTGGCGCAGATGCAACGCGCTTGTTGCTTCTCTTCGTCCAGCAGCCAGAAAGAGTTCAGCAAAGCTGTGTTGGCGGACTGGGTGATTTGGATGCCCTTGATCATGGTATGACTCCTCATAGGAAAGCGGATTCAACTGTAAGGAAATTACCCTGATGTATTTAAACCACCGGGATGACTTAAAGGGCCCTTGCCTTACACCTTTACTTCGTTGGGTCATATATACCACGATGGTAATATTACGAAAATTGATCTAAATCAAGAAATGTGTGTTTTGCGCAGGAGTTAAGGGATTAATTCATTGAGATTAATCAAAAATAGATCATTTTTCTGATTATGTAAGATATCCAAATTATGCATTTTTTATTAATTTAATCTAGTAATTTAACTACATCTTATAGGGTGTTCCCCCGTGATTAAGGTGCTCGGCTCTCTCTTGAAGGGATAGATATTTTGGTTCATCGGCAGTATGGGTCAGGGAGCCATTAGGCTGGAAATGGGGCCTGTAGCCATTGATCTTCTCTTCTATATAGAAGGGCTGTACAGCCAGCTGGGAGGACGCGTGACCGAGTCTGCGATACCGGGGCCGGGAGATGCCCCTGCTGCGTGTTATCACTCAAGGATACAGCCTTGCTTGGTGGGCTCAGACGATGGCGCTACGGTTGCGTCTTGCTGTCTGGCCCCCTATCCTGAGCCCCTTGCTGTATTAATTGAGGATATTGGGGTGCGGACCTGGACAGATGTGATTGGATCAGAAAAAGAGCAGGACTATTTCAAGGCGACCCTGGCGACGGTCAGGAGCGAGCGGGAAGCGGGCAAGGTGATCTATCCTCCCGCAACCGAGGTGTTCAACGCCTTCAAGCTGACCGAGCTGGATCAGGTCAAGGTGGTGATCCTGGGGCAAGACCCGTATCACGGCCCAAATCAGGCCCATGGCCTCTGCTTCTCCGTGCTGCCCGGTGTGCGTACGCCTCCCTCTCTGGTCAATATCTACAAGGAGATGCAGCGGGATCTGCCGGACTTTGTCACACCCAACCACGGTTTTCTTGAATCCTGGGCCCAGCAAGGGGTCTTGCTGCTCAATACAGTGCTGACGGTACAGGCGGGCATGGCCCACTCCCACGCCCATCTGGGTTGGGAGACCTTCACCGACAGGGTTATCGAGCAGATCAATGCCAGCTGTCAGGGAGTGGTCTTTTTGCTGTGGGGGGCCCATGCCCAGAAGAAGGGACGCTTCATTGACCGGAGCCGACACCATGTGCTGAGTGCGCCTCACCCCAGTCCGCTCTCGGCTCATCGCGGTTTTATCGGTTGCGGCCACTTCTCCGAGACCAATCGTCTGCTGTCCCAACAGGGGATGAGCCCCATCAACTGGCATTCGGTCTGCGGGTAACGGCCATAAGTGTCGCGGGCAAGCCTGCTCTGGTCACGTCATGAACGGATCCTGGTGAGGGTGGCTTGGTGTCTGCACATGGGCTGAGGAGCCGAATTGGCGGGGCTTGACGGGCGTATGTGAGGGGGCTGAGCTCTTGCTTGCTTGTCGCCTTGTCTGCAGATGACTTGATTGAGTGCAAAGTTAGCGCGATAAATGACCGTATACTCGAGACAGGATCTTCCCATTTCAGCGCAAGGAGTGCCCATGTTATCCAGTCTGCACAAGGACCATCTCAATATCGCCAGGTTGCTGACGCTGCTCAAACACAAGCTCGTCGCCATTCGCAATGAACAGCCAGTCAGCTACTTCCTGATCCGGGACGCGGTGGACTATTTGCGAGAGGTCTCTGACAAGTACCACCATCCGAAAGAGGACATGATCTACGACTACTACCTGAAATACCGGGTGGTGGAAGGGGAGGTGGCCAACAGGCTGCAGGAGGAGCACGCCAGATTGTTGGGTGCCGGTGCCGAGCTCAAGGAGATGGTGGAGATGATACTGATGGATTCGGTCATTCCGCTGGATCAGTTCACCGCCAGGCTGGAGCAGTTTGTGGCGCTGCAAGAGGCGCACATGAACTATGAAGAGGCGGTCATCTTCCCTCATCTGCGTGATTCACTGACCGAGGATGACTGGCGTCACCTGGAGCAGCTCTGGCAGAATCGCGCCATCGGGGATCCCCTGTTTGGCGCCGAGATCAGCCAGCACTTTCAGGAGTTGGCCCAACGGCTCTCGCTGCCCCCCTCGTCCTGAGGGCAAGGTACTCAAAAACAAGGCCCCGGTTGAACCGGGGCCTTGTTTTTACAGTTCGATCTCGTCTGAGAGACCTTCATAAGCGATGTCGATGGATTGCAGCTCCTTCTGCAGGCGATGTTTATCTTTCAACGCCTCAATCTCACGCCATTTACGTTTTTTTCCCGTTGTCCCGCGGCTACGCGAACCGAGCTCAACTACATCGTCATAATCGAAGTTGAACATTTCCATGGCTCCCTCCTTGGTTATTCTCGTTTTCATCACCCGTATAACATAACGCCATTGAAAATAAAACGTTTTCGTGACGAACTCATGACAAGGGATCAAGCGCTCATAAAAAAACCGGGCTCCCTCGCGGGAGCCCGGTTTTTGTCTGGTCCTGACGCCTTATCAGAGGCGGCTGGCCAGCATGGTTTCCAGCTTGCCCTGATCGATGGCAAACATGCGGATGCCTTCACCCAGCTTCTCGTGAGCCATGGCGTCCTGGTTCAGCTCCCAGCGGAATTCGGCCTCGGACATCGGAGTCGGTTTTGCCTTGCGCTCGCCGGTGTAGTTCAGCTTGCGCACCACGGCGCCTTCGGTTTTGCTCAGCTCTTCCAGCAGGGCAGGGCCTATGGTCAGACGATCACAACCGGCCAGCTCCAGGATTTCGCCGGTGTTGCGGAAGCTCGCGCCCATGACCACTGTCGGGTAATCGTGCTGCTTGTAGTAGTCGTAGATGGCGGTGACGGAGACAACGCCCGGATCTTCGCTCGGGGTATAGTCACGGTTGTGCTTGGCTTTGTACCAGTCGAGGATGCGGCCCACGAACGGGGAGATCAGGAAAGCACCGGCTTCGGCGCAGGCACGGGCCTGAGCGAAGGAGAACAGCAGGGTCAGGTTGCACTGGATACCCTCTTTCTCCAGTACCTCGGCGGCACGAATGCCTTCCCAGGTGGAGGCCAGCTTGATCAGGATGCGATCGTTGGCGATGCCCGCTTCGTTATAGAGACGGATCAGTTTGCGGGCCTTGGCGATGCTGGCTTCGGTGTCGAAGGATAGACGGGCATCCACCTCGGTGGAGATGCGGCCCGGAACGATTTTCAGCACTTCCAGACCTATGTTGACCGCCAGCTTGTCGCCCGCGTCGATGATTTGCTGTGCCTTGTCCTGGCTCTGGGATTTGGCCCAGCTGATGGCGTCTTCGATCAGCGCCGCATATTCGGGGATCTCGGATGCCTTCAACACCAGGGACGGGTTGGTGGTGGCATCGATGGGCTGGTAGCGCTTGATGGCTTCGATATCACCGGTATCGGCGACAACTGTGGTCAGGGCTTTCAGCTGGGTTAATTTATCGGCCATGGCAAATATCATCTCTTTATGAGGGCGCATTCTCTTGGTGAGGGCGCAGGCTCTGGGGTGGCGGGCGTGAGACGACAGTTCTGAAATAAAATTACAAAATCACGGCGACTCAGGCTCAGAAAAGCACGATGGGGGAGGCCCATCGCCACTGCCTGCCTAATTAATACGGATGTGGCTCATCCTGCAATAGGGTGGCTTGTATGCTTATCATCCAGTCCTCGCCAGCAGTGGGAAGTAGTGGGTGAAAGTAGTTGATTAAAAACGACTTTTATCCATTTTTCGTGATCGTTTTTATCCCCTGATAAAAACAACTTTTTTGGTTGATTCTCGGTTTTGTGTAGTCGATCACATAAATTGTGTGGTTAGCTACTTGAAATTTTATTACGTGTAAAACGTTTGGCGAAGTCGCCCCATTTTGAAAGCCATTTCAGGTAAACGCTTGCGCAATAGTTTGCCTCCCGACGAGCACGGCTACCTCTATGTAGATAATTGCCAAAATGTGCTCTTTTGGGTCTAATTTATCGCCGGATAAATTTGACTCTCAGTTTTGTTGAAACTTTGCGTGTTAAATGAAGCTTTATTGCGTTGAAACGCTCGTTTTTTGTTTCTGTAGTGATCGGGATCACTATTCTGAACTCCCTCGCTATGCTAGATTCCGCCCCTTTAGTGAAACGCTAATTCAGAAATAGACAGAAAGGGGTCAGCGCAGACTGGCCATGGATGTGATAACAACGAGAGAAATATGGACACCTTGATCGCAATGCTAAACGACCTGATGTGGGGAGCTGTGCTCATCTACCTGCTGATAGGGGTCGGCATCTTCTTTACTTTCCGCCTGGGTTTTATTCAGGTTCGCCACTTCGGCCACATGTTCTCCGTCTTGCGCAATAGCCGCAAATCAGACAAGGCCGGTATCTCCTCCTTCCAGGCTCTTTGTACCAGCCTTGCCGCCCGTGTGGGTACCGGCAACCTGGCCGGTGTGGCCGTTGCCATCTATCTGGGTGGCCCGGGCGCCATTTTCTGGATGTGGCTGATCGCTTTCATTGGTATGGCGACGGCGTTCGTTGAGAGCACCCTGGCCCAGTTGTACAAGGTGAAGGATGAGGATGGCAACTATCGTGGTGGCCCGGCTTACTACATGGAGCGCGGTCTCGGCATGCGCTGGATGGGGGTGGTATTCTCCCTCTGTCTGCTGCTGGCATTCGGCCTGGTGTTCAATGCGGTGCAGGCCAACTCCATCAGCCTGGCGATGAAGGTAGCGTTCGGCATTCCTGACTGGGCTACCGGCCTGGCGCTGGTGGTGCTCTCTGGCCTTATCATATTCGGCGGCATTCGAGGCATAGCCCGTTTCGCCGAACTGGTGGTGCCCTTCATGGCGCTGGCCTACATACTGATGGCGCTGTTCGTGGTGGCGATGAACATCACCGAGCTGCCCGGGGTATTTGCCCTGATCATCAAGTCTGCCTTCGGCATCGAGCAGGCAGGTTCAGGCGCCATGGGTTATGCCATCTCCCAGGCGATGATCAATGGCATCAAGCGCGGTCTCTTCTCCAACGAAGCGGGTATGGGCTCTGCCCCCAACGCCGCCGCGACCGCGACGCCCTATCCGCCACACCCGGCTTCCCAAGGCTATGTACAGATGCTGGGGGTCTTCCTCGACACCATCGTCATCTGTACCTGTACTGCGGCCATCATACTGATGTCCGGTCAGTTTGAACCCGGTTCAGGCATCACGGGTGTTGAGCTGACCCAGCGTGCACTCTCTTCACAGATTGGTGGCGGTGGCAACATCTTCATCGCGGCAGCCATCTTCTTCTTCGCCTTCACCTCCATAGTGGCGAACTACTCCTACGCCGAGACCAATCTGGTGTTCCTGGAGCACAACCACAAGGGTGGCCTGATGCTGTTCCGGATGTTCGTGCTGGGCATGGTGATGTTCGGCTCAGTGGGTGAACTGCCGACCGTGTGGGCCATGGCGGATGTCTCCATGGGGCTGATGGCCATCGTCAACCTGGTGGCCATACTGCTGCTCTCCAGCGTGGCCATCAAGCTGGCCAAGGACTACAACGATCAGCTCAAGCTGGGCAAGGTGCCCACCTTCGATGCCAACAAGTACCCAGAGATCCGCAGCCAGCTGGAAGAGGGGATCTGGGATAACCCGACCCAGCACGGCAAGCAGCTTTAAACCCTGCGCAGGTCAACATGGGATGATAAAGAAGGGGAGCCATTGGCTCCCTTTCTTTTTTGGTGGATCCTTGTCGATATTCCATGCTGGCTGGATTGCCACTACCTGCGCTTGTCCCATAGCTGGCAGGTTTGGCGCAGCCGTCGTTGCAGTTGTCGCAGGGCTTGTTGCCGCCGTTGTTCGGAGAGAGGGGCATAGCGCCAGCGCCGATAGAGCCAGGCGCAGCGCTGCAGTGGCCGCGCCAGCTCGGGGTCAAGGTGGATGAGCCGCTCGCACCAGCTGGCCAGACTCTCCCCTGCGTGGGGCTGCCACCCCTGGCGGGCAGCCCGTCTGAGCAGGGGTTGCCATACCTTCAGGTGTGGCAGAGCCCGTCCCGGCCATAGCAGCAGTGTGCCGATCAGGGTGGCGACTCCCAGCAAGCAGGTCAGGATCAACCAAGGGGTATGACTGGCAAGGGCCGGCCAGCGCAACCCCACCTGTTGCCACAGCCGGGCCGCATCGTAGTTGAGCACCCGCCGCGTCCATTGATAGTCGAGGTTGGCTCCCCACCAGCGCAGCTGGTTTAGCAGGGCCCATTGGCGATAGCGCTGCAGGGAGAGGGGATCGGCGGCGGTGAACTCTTCGCTCAAGGCTGCCGTCATGCCGCCCTCGACCCGCTGCGGTGCCACCGCCGCCGTCGGGTCCAGTCGCTGCCAGTTGCCACTGTCATCCTGGTACTCCACCCAGGCATGGGCATCGAACTGATGCACCTCCAGATACTGGCCCTGTGGATTCCACTCCCCGCCGAGATAACCGGTCACCAGCCGCGCCGGGATCCCGGCTGCCCGCAGCACGAAGGCACTTGCCATGGCGTAGTGACCACAAAAACCACGCCGGCTGTTGAACAGGAAGTCATCCACCCCGTCAGGCCCCAGCAGGGGGGGCTGCAGTGTGTAGTAGAAGGGCTCGCGCCGAAAGCCGTCGAGCAGGGCGGCGACGAGCTCGGCTCGCACTGGATGGCGGGCCTTCAGTGCCTGGGCATGGGCGCGGGCTCTTGGGTTGCCGGCGGCGGGCAGTTGCAGGTTGCGCCGCAGGGTGGCGCTGTCGGCAGGCAGCGCCGTCGGCGCTGTGGTGACCCGGTAGCTGATCCTTTGATCCCCCCGATCGCGGCGATACAGGGTTGCCAGCGGGCTGACCAGCACAGGGCCGAGCAAGACGCTGGGCTGGGAGAGCGCCAGCGTCCAGCGGTGGCGCTGGGGTTCGGCGATCACCTCGTAACTGGCGGGGGGCAGGGGACCTGCGCCGGTTTGTAGCTGTATGCTTTGCATGGGCTGGGATTGCTGCCACTGCCGGGTCTCGGCACTCAGCAGCCAGCGGCGGCCATCGAATTGTTCCTGGCGCATCACCGGAAAATAGCGCTCGCTGGCGGGGGGCGGGCCATCGGCAAAGGTGACGCGAAAGGCCAGCTCGGAGGAGTTGACCAGCTCGCTGATGTCGCCGGGGGCCACCTCTTCCGAGAGCCCCGACAGGGCGCGGCTGGTGGTCGGCATCTGCCAGAGCGGGGGCAGTCTTGGCAGCACCAGAAACAGGGTCAGCAGCAGGGGGAGAGCCAGCAGCAGGGAGGCGCCGGCGCTGCGCCACGGCTGTCTCTGCTCCGGTGCTACGGCCGTCACCAGTGTGCTCACCGTCAGCCAGAGTGTGCCCGCCATGGCCAGCGCCCAGCCCATGCTCTGACGTTGCACCAGCGCCAGCGCGATGAGAAAGAAGGCGAGCAGCAGCACCTGTTCTACATCCCGCTCCCGCCGCACCTCTATCATCTTCAGACTGTAGCCGAGCCAGAGCAGGTTGATGAGGGCTGGCAGCGTGCCCAGCGCCCGCCATTGCCAGGCCAACAGCAGAACCCCCGTGATGGCCAGCAGTGCCAGTACGCGAGCGGGGGGCGATCGCCACTCCTGCCACAGCATCATGGCCCGCACGCCCAGGGTGATGGCGCCGACTGCGACGACCCAGAGCTGCAGCTGGGGCCAGAGTGCCAGCACCAGCACACCTTGCTGCAAGGCGATGAGGGGCAGCAGACGGCGATTATCGAGCAGCATTGGGAGAGCTCTCGTTTACAGATCCGGCTCTGTCATCGAAGCGGGCCAATGCCCGCTGACAGTGCCGAAGAAAGGCGGGGCCGCTCTCCGGGCCCAGGGTCTGGCCTGTCAGGGTCAGGGTGAAAGGAATGCCCCGCTTGCCATAATCGGCGCACCACCAGGCCAGGGCTGACAGTCGTTGCTCAAGATCCGTGCCTGTGACGCCTTGCAGGCTGAGGTGAGTGTCATCTTGTTCGGGTTCCTGGAACTGCTTGACCAGCAGGCCGCGCCCCTGAGCGAACTGCTTCCAGGCAATTCGGCCGAAGGGTTCCCCGACCTGGTGTGCCCGCAACATGTCAAAATCGCCGAGGGGGGCCGGACCAGCTTGACCCTGGGTACCTTTCTGCCCTGATGGCGAACCGCCCCGCAGTGGCCCATAGAGAGGCTTGGGCGAGAGCCAGGCTTCCAGTTGCAGATCCAGCAGCGACCAGCAGCGAAACAGACCGAGTGGGTAGCGGCTCTCGACCCGAAGACGGCCCAGTGGCAAGCGGCCGCGTTGCATTCCCCGCACCGGCAGGGTCAGGCTCTGGGGTGTCGAGTTTGCCTGCGCCAGCCAGAGGGAGCCTTCATTGAGGGCAAAGTGCAGCGCCTGACACGGGCGCACGCTTCGTACCGTCACCTGGATGGGGACCTGGCTGCCCGCCTCCCCCAGCACGGTCGAACCTCCCAGCAGTTCCAGCCCCAGCAGGTTGCGATGGGTAAGCCACATGGCGGCCATGAAGAGGCTGCCGAGGCAATAAGAGACCAGCAGCACCAGGTTGTTCTGGTAGTTTGTTCCGAGCAGGTAGATGGCGATCATCACCAGCAGATAGAGCAGCCCCATGCGGGTGGGCAGGATAAACAGGCTGCGCGGCCCCAGAGCCATCTGGCGGGCGGGGGGGATACGGCGGGTCAGCCAGCGTTGCTGCCACTGCTCCCTGAACCGGCGCCAGCCCAGCAGGGGGCGTTTCATCAAGGATTGTCCGGACTGACGCTGGCCAGCAGGCGCTGGCTCAGGGGGCTGGCCTCGCCGCGCTGTACCCCGAAGCTGCCTCTGAGCCTGTGCTCGGCAACGTAGGGGAAGACGGCCTGCACATCCTCCACAGTGACGAAACGGCGCCCCGCCACCAATGACCAGGCCCGGCTCACCGCCAGCAAGGTCTGGGCCGCTCTGGGGGAGAGAGGTTGGGGCAGCTCGGCATCGAAACGGCTCTGCTGTACCAGCGCCAGCAGGTAGTCGAGGGTGGCATCGGAGACATGAATGGCATCCACCTCGGCCTGCAGGGTGGCCAGCCCGGCAGCATCCAGTTGCCGGGTCAGGGGGCTGGTCTGGTTACCGCTTCGCAGCAGCTGGCGTTCGGCCTCCCGTGGTGGAAAGCCGAGCGACAGGCGCACGGCGAAGCGATCGAGCTGGGACTCGGGCAAGGGATAGGTGCCCGCCTGATCCGCCGGATTCTGGGTGGCGATGACGAAGAAGGGGGCGGGGAGCGGGTGGGTGTGGCCCTCTATGCTCACCTTGCCCTCGGCCATGGCCTCCAACAGGGCACTTTGCACCTTGGGGCTGGCACGGTTGATCTCGTCCGCCAGCAGCACCTGGGTAAAGACGGGGCCGGGGTGAAAGCGAAATTGTTGCTGGTGGGGGTCAAAGATCTGCAGCCCCAGCAGGTCGGCGGGCAGCAGATCAGCGGTGAACTGTACCCGTCGGCAGTCGAGCCCCAGCACCTGTGCCAGCCCGTGGGCCAGGGTGGTTTTGCCCATGCCGGGCAGATCCTCGATCAGCAGGTGACCACGGGCCAGCAGGGTGACCAGGGCTATCTTGAGTTGCAAGGGCTTACCCAAAATCACCTGCTCCAGTGCCGCCAGCAGCCCTGCTATCTGTTCTTGTGCTTTCACTCGTGCTTCCCCCTGTGTCTCATTGCCCCTACAGCTTATACGTCAGCGATGGAGGAGGGGGCAACGAAAGGGCAAGCCATTGAGCCGGGTCATTTTTGGGGCGACTTCACACAGACTTCACTCTGGTTCACTGTGGGCACATGGAGCTCATCTATGCTGACGCACGGATTGACTGTGCCAGCCATGGGGTTGGCGTTACCTACATTCATCATGAGACTCATCAAATGGAAAAAGCTACAACCCGGTCGCTGTTGGTACTGAGTACCCTGCTGCTCTCCCCCTTATCCCATGCAAAAGAAGCCGAGGCCCTGACGGCCGTGGTGGATGGCGCCATCCAGCCTTTGCTCAAGGAGCACAGGGTTCCGGGCATGGCGGTCGCCGTGCTCAAAGAAGGCAAGGCGCACTACTTCAACTACGGGGTGGCGGATCGGGAGAGCGGAGCTCGCGTCAGCGAGCAGACCCTGTTCGAGATTGGTTCGGTCAGCAAGACACTGACCGCGACCCTTGGCGCCTATGCCGCGGTCAAGGGTGGTTTTCAGCTGGAGGACAAGGCGAGCCAGCATGCGCCCTGGCTGAAAGGCTCCGCCTTCGACGGCATCACCATGGCCGAACTCGCCACCTACAGTGCGGGCGGTCTGCCGTTGCAATTCCCCGACGAGGTGGATTCCACCGACAAGATGCGTGCCTATTATCGCCAGTGGACGCCAGCCTACCCGGCGGGTACCCATCGCCAGTATTCCAACCCCAGCATAGGTCTGTTTGGTCACCTGGCCGCGAATAGTCTGGGCCAGCCGTTTGAGCAACTGATGAGCCAGACCCTGCTGCCCAAGCTGGGTTTGCATCACACCTATATCCAGGTGCCGGAGTCGGCCATGGCGAATTATGCCTATGGCTACTCGAAGGAAGACAAGCCCGTCAGGGTCAATCCGGGCGTGCTGGCTGACGAGGCCTATGGCATCAAGACCGGCTCTGCGGATCTGCTGAAGTTTGTCGAGGCGAACATGGGGTATCAGGGAGATGCCGCGGTAAAAAGCGCGATCGCGCTGACCCACACAGGTTTCTACTCTGTGGGGGAAATGACCCAGGGACTGGGCTGGGAGAGTTATGCCTATCCGGTGACCGAGCAGACATTGCTGGAGGGCAACTCCCCGGCGGTGACTTACAATGCCAACCCGGTCAAACCTGTTGCCGCGTCCCAAGAGATGGGGGGAGCGCGACTCTACAACAAGACGGGCTCGACCGGCGGCTTTGGGGCCTATGTGGTGTTCGTGCCGGCCAAGGGGATAGGCATCGTCATGCTGGCCAACCGCAACTATCCCATCGAGGCCAGGGTCAAGGCGGCTCACGCCATCCTGAGCCAGCTGGCTGAGTGACAGTGCGGTTGTTTTGATTGAGATGAGTACGCCGGGATTGCCCGGCGTACTTTTTGGTGCTGCCTGGCACGGCCATCGTTCACGTTAATGCCCAAATAGCTCGGCACTTAAAATAAAATGTCCAAATTGGAATGTACCGATCGCCATCTCTTCACTAGGTGCAGGAGGGGGTCGCCCATATAGTTCCCCCATTGCGACCCTGTTCGTTGTCATGTTCGTTACTACGTTCGTTACTACGTTCGTTACCACCTTGGCCCCGCCCACTCTGGCCGCCTGTTTCAGCCGTCAGGCGGGTGCTTGCGGGCCACTCTGTTATGGAGCATCCATGGGTATTTTCCTGTTGTGCAGTTTTCTGATGATCATCCTCTATCCGGTCGGGATCGATCTCTATCTGGTGGCGGTGCCCCAGATTGCCGACACCCTGCAGGCGAGCGAGGCGCAGATCCACACCGCCTTCTCCATTTATCTGTTCGGTATGGCGGCCACCGTGCTGCTGGGGGGAATGATTGCGGATCGTTACGGACGGCGCTGGGTGGTGATCGGGGGCGCCCTCATCTTTGTCATCGCCTCGCTGGTGGCGGCCAATGCGGCGGGGATCAGCCAGTTTTATCTCGGCCGTTTCTGGCAGGGCGTCGGGGCGGGGGCGCTCTATATCATGACCTTTACCGTGCTGCGGGATGTATTGAGCCAGGAGCGGCTGGCGATGGCGCTCTCGATGATCAATGGCGTCATCTGCGTGATCCCTGTGCTGGCTCCGGTGCTCGGTTATCTCATCCTGTCCCACTTTGACTGGCGCGGGATCTTCGTGGCGATGGCGCTGGTGGCGGCCATTAGCGGTCTGGTGAACTTGTTGCTGCTCAAGGAGACCCGTCCTGCCCGGCAACCGGGGAGTGACACGGCGTTGCCCTTCGCCCTGCTGCGCTCCCCGCGCTTTATGCTGCTCTCCCTGCTGACCAGTGCCAGCGTGACGTCCATTTTGGTCTACGTCAGCGTCTCGCCACTGATCCTGATGAAGGAGTTTGGCTTTACCACCGAGCAGTACTCCATCGTGATGATGGTGATGGCCGGGGTGAGCATGTCTACCTCCTTCCTGACTCCATTGTTGTTGCGCCGCCTGGGCAAACAGCAGGTGCTGGCGCTCTCCCATCTGGCCTATCTGCTGGCGGCGTGCTTGCTGCTCGGTAGCTGGCAGTCGGGAGGGGATATCCACTTGCTGCTGCCGGGGTTTGCACTGGTCTGCGTTGGCTTTTCTTGCGGCTTCGGGGTGGCGATGGGGGAGGCGCTCGATGGTTGCCAGCACAATGTGGCGTTCGCCAGCGCCGTGCTCTGCATCATGCAGATCAGTCTCTCCGGCCTCTATATCTGGTTGCTGGGCCAGCTGGGCTTTGCCCCGACCGAGATGCTGATCTACGCCCTGTTGCTGGCACAGCTCAGTTACCTGGCCGTCAAAGGACTGCTACCATTGCTCGCGGTACGTGAAGCGCAGTCGCGGGGATAACGAAAGATGAGAGGGGATATGCGCAATCTGGGTGAGCTCGATTTGAACCTGCTGGTGGTCTTCAAGTACCTGATGCAGGCGCGCAGTGTGGCAGGGGCGGCCAAAAAGCTCTGTGTCACCCCGTCTGCGGTGAGCAAATCCCTCGCCAAACTGCGGGACTGGTTTGATGATCCCCTGTTTGTACGGGTGCGGCAGGGGTTGCAGCCCACCAACCTCTCCCTGACCCTGGAGGAGGAGCTGAAGGTCTGGTTCCAGCTCACTGACACCATCACCTCGCTCAACAGCGAGGCGATCCCCGACGGGGCCCGCTTTAGTCTGGTAATGGAGTCGCCTTTCTACATCAGCTTCCTGAGCGACTTGCCCATGGCCATCTACCAGAAGTACCCCAACTCTGTGGTCAGGATGCTGGGGTGGGATCACCATTCCCTCAATGACATTGTCAACGGGGATGCGGATCTGGGATTTTGTGCCAGGGAAACCTATGCCCGCTCCCGGGCCAAGGTCAACCGGTTGCCCTACTACATCGACCATGAGGTGCTGTTCACCGATCGCCCCGTGGTCTTTCTGCGCAAGGATCACCCCCTGCTCGAGCAGAAGTGGTCGCTGGAGAACTTTCTGGCGTCTCCTCAGGTCAGCATGGTGTGGGAAGCGAATGACAGCTGGGCTCTCGACAGTCTGCTGGAGGAGGAGGGGCTGAAACGAAATGTGCCCATCATGGTCTCCAGCTTCGAGCAGGCGTTGCATATTGCCGCCCAGTCCAGCCACGAGCTGATTGCCATCGCCCCTTCCTACTGCGGCGGTTATGCGGCCAAGCATCACGACAACCTGATTGCCATGCCGCTACCGCTGTCCGAGAAGCTCTACGCCCAGTTGGAGATTGCCTTCGTTCTGCTCTGGCACAAACGCCACAATCAGGATGTTAAGGTGATGTGGCTGCGCAACGAAATCCGGCGACTCTACAACGACGTATCGCCACGCTAATGTCGCAGTCACGGTTCCCATGGGGCATTCGGAACACCTGAGTCTGACAGAGGATGAGGCGCTGGCGCCTGATCAGTCACAGGCATGATGGGGGAGTATGTGGCAAGGGCTGAGGCCCTTGCCTTGTTGTTTCTGGATTAGCCGTACTGCTCTTCCATCCAGGCTTCCAGAATGAGCTGGGCGGAAACCCCGTCCACGCTGCCTTTATCGAGCGCCTTGTAGCCACCCCGTTCAAACAGGCGGGCGCGGGCATCCGTGGTGGTGAGCCGCTCGTCCTTGAACTCCACCTGCTTGCCGAAGCGGCCGTGCAGGCGATTGCCGAATTTGCGAGCCCGCACAGTGATCTCCTGCTCTGTACCATCCATGTTCAGCGGCAGGCCGACCACCAGCAGATCCGGTTGCCACTCCTTGAGCAGCTTCTCGACGTCGTCCCAGTTGGGCACACCGTCGTTGGCCTTGATGGCGCGCAGGGGCTGGGCCGTGCCGGTGAGCTCCTGTCCGATGGCGACCCCTATGCTCTTGGTGCCGTAGTCGAAGCCCATGATACTGCGTGATGACATTGAATATTTTCCTCAAAACGCATCGCAAAATGCGTGGCAAACGGCATCAGCTATGGCCGATGTCGCTGGATAGATGAATGGGATTGACCCCTATGCTGGCGGCCGCTTGCTGCCAGCGTTGATGAATGGGGGTCTTGAAGACCAGATCCGGGTTGGGCGGTATCACCAGCCAGGCCCCATCCACCAGTTCCTGTTCCAGTTGACCTGCACTCCAGCCTGCGTAGCCGAGCGCCACCAACCAGTGATCCGGTGCCTGTTCGGTGCCCAGGGTTTCCAGTATGTCCTTGGAGGTGGTGACCATGAGTTCGTCCCCCACCTGCAGGGTGGAGTTGAACCCGGGACGGAAGCTGTGCAGCACGAAGCCGCGATCAGCATGCACAGGCCCCCCTTGCAGCACCGGCTGTTTGAGCTCCGGGCTGGGCGGTGGTGCGAGTTTGAGCTGGGTCAGCATGGCATCCAGTGACATGTCCACCGGGATATTGACCACCAGCCCCATGGCACCCTCTTCATTGTGCTCGCACAGATAGACCAGCGAACGTTCGAAATAGGGATCGGAGAGGCTCGGCATGGCGAGCAGAAAATGATTTTGCAGTGTTTGCATATGGGCCAAATATTGCAAAGGTATTTGAAGCAATTATGGCAGCTCGCCTCGTTGGGCAAAACCGCTTTTTACCAGCAGGGTCTAGGCTATCAGTATATTTCGAGTGGAGAGAAAGCCATGGAAGGTATTTCGATCAGACAGAAGTTGATTCTGGGTTGCGTTGTGCCCCTGTTGGCACTGTTGGCCTTGCTGGTCGGTGCAACCCAGGCTATGTCCCAGTTGATGGCGGGAATGAACGCCATGTATCAGGGAGAGGTGGTACAGCTCAAGGAGCTCAAGCAGATTGCCGATCTCTACGCGGTCAAGGTGATCGATGCGGCCAATAAAGCCAATGTGGGGGGCATAGCACCGTCCAACGCCAAGGCTGACATGCAGCAGGCGCAGCGGGAGATAGCGCAGATCTGGCAGCAATACCGGAGTCGGGAGATGAGCGCGGCCGAACAGCAGGAGGCCGCCAGTGTGCAGGCCTTGTTTGGTGCCGCCGATCAGCAGATTGCTGCCGTGGTGGCTGTGCTGGATCAGATGCAGGGGGAGGCGCGGGATTTGCTGGCTGCCCGCATCATGCCCCTCTACGGGGTGATAGATCCGGTGAGCGACGGTGTGAGCGCGCTGGTGGAATTCCAGCTCAAGGAGGCGGAGCAAAATATTGGCGAGCTCAATGATCTCCGGCAGCAACTATTCCAGCTCTTTATCCTGATGTTTGTGGTGGGGGGGGCCTGCATTCTGTTCTTCGGTGTGTGGGCAGGGCGTAGCGTCAGTCAACCTTTGGTCGCCATGGGCGGGATCTTGCGCGGCATGCAGACCGATCTCGACTTGAGCAAGCTGGTACCCGTGCTACGCAAAGATGAGATGGGCGGGCTGGCTCATTCACTCAACGAGGTGATCTGCCATTTTCGTGAGCTCATCACCCAGATCAACGGCATGGCGGAGCAGCTTGCCACAGCGTCGGCCCATCTGGCCCACATCGGCATGCAGAGCCGGGGGCGCTTCGCAGAGCAACAGGCAGAAACGGATCAGACCGCAACCGCCATGAACCAGATGAGTGCAACTGTGGCCGAGGTGGCGAACAGTTCCAACAGCGCCGCTGATGCGGCGCACCATGCCCACGAGAGTGCCCGTCACGGCCACCATATCGTCGAAGATGCCATCTTGCGCATGTCCGGCCTCTCCGCCCAGATCCAGAACACGGCCGCCATGATCACCCAGCTGGCGGATGACAGCCGCAATATCAGCAGCGTGATGGATGCCATTCGTGGCATTGCCGAGCAGACCAACCTGCTGGCGCTCAATGCGGCCATCGAAGCGGCGCGGGCCGGCGATCAGGGTCGCGGCTTTGCCGTGGTGGCCGATGAGGTGCGTACCCTTGCCCAGCGCACTCAGCGCTCTACCGAAGAGATCGGCAAGACCATCGTCAAGTTGCAGCAGGGGGCCAGCGAGGCGGCCTCCAGCATGGAACTGGGGCTGAGTCAGGTTGAGGAGTCCAATCGCACCGTGCTGGCCTGTGGTCAGGCCCTCGGCGAGATAGTGAGTTCGGTCAATGTGATCAACGAGATGAACACCCATATCGCCACGGCGGCTGAGGAGCAGAGCAAGGTAGCCGAGGAGATCACCCGCAACGTGGTCAACATAGCCCACATAGCGACCGAGTCGACCAGGGCCGCTTCCGAGTTGAACCAGAGTTGTCATGAGCTGGAGCAGCTGTCGAGCGATCTCAAGGTGAAGGTAGGGCAGTTCCGCTGCTAAAGGGTGCCGGGATAAATGAGGTAACAGGATGAAAAAGAAGAGGCGGCCCAGGGGCCGCCTCTTCTTTTATTGCCGTTTAGTGGTGAGCCACTCAGGCTTTCGCCAGCCGACGCTCGATGGCATCCATCAGCATGCCGGTGATGGAGACGTCAAAGGCGGCCTCGATCTCGCGGATGCAGGTCGGGCTGGTGACGTTAATCTCGGTCAGCCTATCGCCAATGATGTCGAGGCCGACGAAGATGAGGCCCTTCTCTTTGAGGGTCGGGCCGACGGCGCGGGCGATGGCCCAGTCCGCTTCGCTCAAGGGGCGTGCCTCGCCACGGCCACCGGCCGCCAGGTTGCCACGGGTCTCCCCCTGTGCCGGAATGCGCGCCAGGCAGTAGGGAACCGGTTCACCGTCCACCACCAGCACCCGCTTGTCGCCATCCTTGATGGCGGGCAGATAGGTCTGCGCCATGCAGTACTGGCTGCCATGTTCAGTCAGGGTTTCGATGATGACACCGACGTTGGCGTCATCTTCCTTCATACGGAAGATGGAGGCGCCACCCATGCCGTCCAGCGGTTTGAGGATCACGTCTTTGTGTTTGGCGTGGAAGGCCCGCAGTTTGTCTGCTCTGCGAGTGACGAGCGTGGTCGGGGTGTGTTCGGCAAACCAGGCGGTGTAGAGCTTCTCGTTGGCATCGCGCAGGCTCTGGGGCTTGTTGACGATGAGGCAGCCCTCATCCTCGGCTCGCTCCAGCATATAGGTGGCATAGATGAACTCTGTGTCGAAGGGGGGATCCTTGCGCATCAGGATCACATCCAGGGTGGAGAGGGGCTGATCGATCACCTCGCCCAGGTTGAACCAGTCGGCATAGTCATATTTGACGGTCAGCGGGCGCATGGTGCCAAAGGCGCGACCGGCTTCCATGTAGAGATCCGACATCTCCAGATAGAAGAGCTCATAGCCGCGCTTTTGCGCCTCTTCAAGCATGGCAAAGCTGGAATCTTTCTTGATATTGATGGCCGAAATCGGGTCCATCACTATGCCGAGTTTAATGGTCATCCGAATATCCTTCTTAATGGCTCGATTGGGTTGTAGGGTCGATTAGCGCAGCGTAATCGGCCGTTTGAGGCTGTCATCATTCGCTGTCGCCACGCAGTTTATCGACACTGCCCGCGCAGGTATGGCGCTGCCCGCAGGTATTAAGCGAGATCACCGAATCGGCACTGCAGCGCGGTAATGGCGGTCAGGGCGGCGGTTTCGGTGCGCAGCACCCGCGGCCCCAGCAGCATCTCTTTGAAATCTTCCTGCACGGTACGGGCGATCTCGTCGCTCGACAAGCCCCCTTCCGGACCGATCAGCAGGCGCACCCCGTGTTCCGGCACCGGCAGTGTGTTGATGCTGTAGGGCGCGCGCGGGTGCAGGTTGAGCTTGAGCTCTTGGGTCTCTTCCGCCAGCCAGGCATCGAGCTCCATCGGCATGCGAACTTCGGGCACCACATTGCGGCCGCACTGCTCGCAGGCGCTGATCACCACCTTCTGCCACTGCTCGCGTTTCTTCTCCAGCCTGTCGGCGGGCAGCTTGACGCCGCAGCGCTCGGAGAAGAGCGGCGTGATGCAGGTGACACCCAGCTCGACGGATTTCTGGATGGTGAAGTCCATCTTGTCGCCCCGGCTGATCACCTGGCCCAGATGGATGGCGAAGGGGGATTCCACCGCGCGCTGCTCGCAACTGTCGATGGTCACTTCAACCGATTTCTTGCCGACCAGGGTGATGGTGGCGGCATATTGATTGCCGTCGCCATTGAACAGCTCGAGCTGCTGGCCCGGCTGCATGCGCAGTACCCGGCCGATGTGGTTGGCACCGTCTTCCGACAGGGCGAGGGTCTGGCCAACTTGCAGGGTGGCCGCTTCATAGATACGTGGAATGCGCATGGCTGATTATCAGTCTCTTGCTTGGAAACCCTTCAATATCCTACTGCGAGGCGTTGAGCAAGGCTCACGCGGCAGAGGTTGAAGGGGTTCATGATGAGAGGGGGCGCTCCCCCTCCTTAGTCAAATGGGGTTATCGGCACTGCTTTTCAATGAAGGGATTGGTATTGCCCTGCAGCTTGCCGATGCGGCGGTTGCGCTCGCACTCCCAGCTATCTGCCGGGTACTGCCTGTCCCAGGCTTCGAACAGTTTACGTTGTTGCGCGGCGAGGCGCAGCCCGTGTTGCTGGCTCATATAGAGGTAGGCGCGGGCGATCTGGCCTCGTACCAGCCCCTTGGGTGGTTGCACCCGGCGCTCCTTGAAGTCCACCAGCATCTGGCACTGGCCGTATTGATCCGGCTTGCCGTTCCAGTCGGAGAAACGGTAGTTGGCCCGATCGCCATTTACCTCGCCGATGGCGGGGAAGAGGTTGTGCATGTCCCCCTCCATCTTGTTGAACTCATCGCTCTTGCTGCAATTTTTGCGTCCACCCTGCTGCCAGCACTGCAGTTGATGGCCAAATTCCCAGGCGGGTACCACGTGTTCCCACTCGATACGGGCGGCTCGTTTGGGCTGCTTGCGCGGTTCATAACCGCAGCTGGCCAGATCCGGGCTCATTTTTTTGCCCTGATAGCGAATGTCGCAGCCGCAGTAGAAGGTGGTGACTGTGGGCTGGGTTTGATAGAGCTTGACCAGATCCTGCTTGGCGGTGCGAAAAGTCTGGGCATGAAGGGGCAGGCTGACCAACAGAGTCAGGGCGACAGAGAGCAGGGGACGAAACATGAAGATCCTTGGCAATAAAACGGTTGGACGAAAAGAGAAGGCACCCTAACACAGGGTTGCGACACGGGCTGGCTTACTGTGCAGGCACTGGCACCTGCTGTTCCCGCTCCAGGGGCTGCTTGCAACGGCGGCAGTGGTAGCGGGCGTCACCGCGCACCACCTTGTTGTGGCGGCGAACCGACAGCTGATGCTGCTGGCAGTGACAGCGATAAGGCACTGTGCGTTGGGCCAGCACCGTCAGATCGAAGCTGTGGGTGGTTCTGGGCTCAAGCCCGAACAGCTCCCGCATCAGCGACTGCCACTGCTGGCCGTGGGGCAATACCCTATGCTTGCCCCGACCCTCACCCCAGAGGGCATAGACCAGCAGATGGGCCACTTCATGGGGCACCACCTCGTCCAGAAACGCCTGCTGGTTGGCCTGATAGAGGGCAGGGTTGAAGCGCAGCTCCCAGGTCTGCAGCCTCGCCGAACCCGCCGCCCGGCCCCGCATATTGCAGTGGATGCGCGGACGGGCAAAGGTGCGACCGAGGCGCGCCTCGGCCTGCACGAAACAGGCGTCGACCCGCTGATACAGCAGTTGTTCGAGATGAGCAGGGGTAGCAGACATGGGATTTCCGTCGGTCGGCAGACAAGCAAAAGGGGAGCCAGGCTCCCCTTTTATCACAACTGAGTGCCTTAGAGGCCAGCAGCGGAGCGCAGCAGCTCGGCCTTGTCGGTCTGCTCCCAAGGGAACTCTTCGCGACCGAAGTGACCGTAGGCAGCGGTAGCCTGGTAGATGGGGCGCTTCAGATCCAGCATCTCGATCAGGCCATACGGGCGCAGTTCGAAGTGCTCGCGTACCAGCTTGACCAGCAGATCCTCGGCCACCTTGGCGGTACCGAAGGTTTCGACGCTGATGGAGGTCGGCTCGGCCACGCCGATGGCGTAGGAGATCTGGATCTCGCAGCGATCCGCCAGACCGGCGGCGACTATGTTCTTGGCCACGTAGCGGGCAGCGTAGGCGGCGGAGCGGTCAACCTTGGACGGATCCTTGCCGGAGAAGGCGCCACCACCGTGACGGGCCATGCCGCCGTAGGTGTCGACGATGATCTTGCGACCGGTCAGACCGCAGTCACCCATGGGGCCGCCGATAACGAAACGGCCAGTCGGGTTGATGAAGTATTTGGTGTCCTTGGTGATCCACTCTGCCGGCAGCACAGGCTTGATGATCTCTTCGCGCACCGCTTCCACCAGATCTTTGTGGCTGATGGACTCGCTGTGCTGGGTAGAAAGCACAACGGCATCCACACCCAGGATCTTGCCTGCGTCGTCGTAGGCGAAGGTGAGCTGGCTCTTGGCATCCGGACGCAGCCACGGCAGGGTGCCGTTCTTGCGCACTTCGGCCTGACGCTTCACCAGCAGGTGAGAGTAGGTGATGGGGGCGGGCATCAGCACGTCGGTTTCGTTGGTGGCGTAGCCAAACATCAGGCCCTGGTCACCAGCGCCCTGCTCCAGCGGATCGCTGCGGTCAACACCCTGATTGATGTCAGGGGACTGCTTGCCGATGGCGTTCAGCACGGCGCAAGAGTCAGCGTCGAAGCCCATGTCGGAGTGGGTGTAGCCGATGTCACGCACTGTATCGCGCACTATCTCTTCGATATCAACCCAGGCAGAGGTGGTTACTTCACCCGCTACCATGACCATACCGGTCTTGACCAGGGTCTCACAGGCGACACGGGCCTTGGTATCTTGCTTGAGGATGGCGTCCAGTACCGCATCGGAGATCTGGTCCGCAATCTTGTCGGGATGGCCTTCGGAGACCGACTCGGAAGTAAACAGCTTTGCCATGATGGGATTCTCAGCTTGTCTGGGGTTATCGCCACAGCAATAACCGGGTGATGATAGGATGATTGTAGAGGTATCTACATCTGGACGTCCATTTTAGTTAGCGCCCTTCTCGATTGCCAGCACTATTTTGGTTTTGCCCCGTGCTGGCCGAACAAGATACGTGCTTTACCCCATTTGGGGTGCAAGCCGATGACAACTCAATCGTTTGCCTTGGCAAGAAAAGCGATTGAGCTCCCAAAGCCACTTTATTCGCCCAGATAATATTTGCACCGCACGCCCCCTGCTGGGACAATAACGCGCCTTAATCTTGGCCATCAAATGAAGCAATCGCAGGAGATACAGATGCCTTCTCGTAAAGAGCTTGCCAATGCCATTCGCGCATTGAGTATGGATGCCGTTCAAAAAGCCAACTCCGGTCACCCGGGCGCCCCCATGGGAATGGCGGATATCGCCGAAGTGTTGTGGCGCAGCCACCTCAAGCATAACCCGAACAACCCCAAGTGGGCCGACCGCGACCGTTTCATTCTGTCTAACGGCCACGGCTCCATGCTGCTGTACTCTCTGCTGCATCTCTCCGGTTATGACCTCTCCATCGACGATCTGAAAAACTTCCGCCAGCTGCACTCTCGCACCCCGGGCCACCCCGAGTACGGTTATGCGCCAGGCATCGAAACTACCACAGGCCCGCTGGGTCAGGGCATCACCAATGCCGTGGGCATGGCGATCGCCGAAAAAGCCATGGCCGAGCAGTTCAACCAGCCGGGTCACGACATCGTTGACCACTACACCTACGCCTTCATGGGCGACGGCTGCCTGATGGAAGGCATCTCCCACGAGGCTTGCTCCCTGGCAGGTACCCTGCAACTGGGCAAACTGATCGCGTTCTGGGATGACAACGGTATCTCCATCGACGGTCACGTTGAAGGCTGGTTCACCGACGACACCCCCAAGCGTTTCGAAGCCTACGGCTGGCACGTGATTGCTGCCGTTGACGGTCACAGCCCGGAAGCCATCAATGCCGCCATCGAAGCCGCCAAGGCCGAGACCGGCAAGCCGACCCTGATCTGCTGCCGCACCATCATCGGTTACGGTTCACCGAACAAGTCCGGTTCTCACGATTGCCACGGCTCACCGCTGGGCAACGACGAGATCGCCGCCGCTCGTGCCTTCCTGAAGTGGGACCACGCACCGTTCGTTATTCCGTCCGACATCGCCGCCGAGTGGAACGGTCAGGAGAAGGGCACCAAGCTGGAAGCCGACTGGGCTGCCAAGTTTGCCGCCTATGAAGCCGCTCACCCGGCGCTGGCTGCCGAGTTCAAGCGTCGCACCGCAGGCGAGCTGCCGGCCAACTGGGCCGCTGAATCTGCCAAGATCATCGAGACCCTGCAAGCCAACCCGGCCAAGATTGCGACCCGTAAAGCGTCCCAGAACTCTCTGGAAGCGTTCGGCAAGCTGCTGCCCGAGTTCATGGGTGGTTCCGCTGACCTGGCTCCGTCCAACCTGACCATGTGGTCCGGTTCCAAGTCGCTCACCCCCGAGAGCGCGGCAGGCAACTACATCCACTACGGTGTGCGCGAGTTCGCCATGTCCGCCATCATGAACGGTATCGCCCTGCACGGTGGTTTCATCCCCTACGGCGCCACCTTCCTGATGTTCATGGAGTACGCCCGCAACGCCCTGCGTATGGCCGCCCTGATGAAGCAGCGCGCCATCTTCGTTTACACTCACGACTCCATCGGTCTGGGTGAAGATGGCCCGACTCACCAGCCGGTCGAGCAGATCGCCTCCCTGCGTCTGACCCCGAACATGAGCACCTGGCGCCCATGTGACCAGGTTGAATCCGCCATCGCCTGGAAGCACGCCATCGAGCGTATGGACGGCCCGACTGCGCTGATCTTCTCCCGCCAGAACCTGCCCCAGATGGACCGTACCGCCCAGCAATTGGCCGATACCGCCAAGGGTGGTTATGTGCTGAAAGACTGCGCCGGCACCCCGGAGCTGATCCTGATCGCCACCGGTTCCGAAGTGGAGCTGGCCGTGGCCGGCTATGAGCAGCTGACTGCCAAGGGACGCGCCGTGCGCGTGGTTTCCCTGCCGGCCACCGACGTATTCGACGCCCAGTCTGCCGAGTACAAGGAGTCCGTCCTGCCGTCTTCCGTCACCAAGCGCGTGGCCATCGAAGCGGGCATCGCCGACTACTGGTACAAGTACGTCGGTTTCGGTGGCAAGATCATCGGTATGACCACCTTCGGTGAGTCTGCACCGGCCGAGCTGCTGTTCAAGGAATTCGGCTTTACCGTGGAAAACGTGGTTGCGACCGCAGAGTCCCTGTAATCGCTGAACATTGGGTCAATCTGACTCAATAGCCGGAACGATAAAACGCCCTCCATCGCAAGATGGGGGGCTTTTATTTCAAAAATGGATATTGTCCAATGAATTTTTGGTATTTTTTAGTTACTGATAATTTATTTTGAGTATCATAGTGTTCCTTGTCTGTTCTAGTGAAATTTAAACATCAGGTGGAAAGGTGAATTTAGCTTTAGGGGGTTGGAATGAAAGCGTTTGGTGTGGGTTGCCTAAACTTTTCTTTTAAAGAGGGAATAACTAGAGAAATTACAGTTCAAGAGTATATTGATGAGGTTAAACTTTCTTTAGAAAAGCTATCCACTGTAAGTGACGTTGAAATAATTTTTGATTATGACGTAAAAAATGAAAAGATTCAGACATGTGAATCCACCAAAATGAGGAATGGTGAGCCATGTCACCCTCTTATTCCATTATATAAACTGTCATTTAATCTTTATTTGCCCAAAAGAGTTCAAGGTGAGCTTATTGGTAAAGAACGAGATAATATAGATACTGACTCAGATAATTTCAAAGTTTTATTCATACATGACTGGCATGGACCTTTTACTATCGTTGAATCCATTGGTGCAGGCAGAAGTTCATCTCCATCAACAGCAATACAAGTAGTTAGGGAGTATTTTAAAAAGGAGATCGGTTTAGTTAGTTCTATTTTGCAACTTGATTACATTGGCCCATCACCATTTCATGCTGATTTTTTCTTTAGTGAGTCATCGAAAGAAAACATTGATGAATTCAAAGTATTTGAATTAAATCACACGAAGGTTCCAGGTTATGATGATTTAAGTTTCTCTTATTCTAAGAATGTGTTTGAGTCTGAAGATATTGCTTTTGATGAGTTTGTTTTTGAGTTGTCTAGTGAGGTTGGTTTTTATTATGAACTGGAGGCAATGAATCGTAAGCGGCTTTTGGATTGGTGTGTTATACAAGATAAGCTGCATGATCTAATGAGGCTGGAAGATGATGGATATAAGAAGACATTGAAGGATCGAATATCATATAGGCCAAAACTATTAAGTGGCTTATATCGAGATATTGGTCTTTATAAAGGCCAAGAGATTCAATTTAAAAACACATGTCAGCAACACTATTCATCAATATATAAAAGTGGAAAATATAGTAATTATCTAATGCATTTTGTTGATGATTTAATAAACAACTGGCCATCTTATCCTATTGCAGAAACAGCTGAAATAATAAGTTATTTTGAAAGTAAAAGTAGTAAGTCAATGGAGTTGGTCATTATCTTCTTAGCTTCCGTTTTTGGTGGTGCAGTCGGTGCTGGTATTACAGTTATTTTTGGGAGTTAACTATTATTCTGGGGTTGGTGATGTGTGGCGTGATGTGATTATAATTAATAAAAAATCCCGCCCCCCTGAATTTACATTATTTAAAAATGAAAATCATAAACATGTAAAAAGAGACCGGCCATAAGCCGGTCTCTTTTTTATTTACCGCAACACTTACGCCTGCGGCGGGGTACTTTCCGCATTGGAGAGTACTGCATCCATCTGCACCAAGGCGCCGGCGGGCAGCTCGCTCACGCCAATGACGGTGCGGGCGGGCAGATAGCTCGGGAAATAGCGGGTATAGACGGCATCCACCTCGGCCAGATCCGCGATGTTCTTCAGCTGAATATTGACCTTGACGATATCGTCCATCACATGGTCGATGCTCTCGACGATGGCTTTTATATTGCTGAGGCACTGGGCTGTCTGCTCTTTGACACAACCAGTCAGGATCTTGCCGGTGGTGATATCCAGCGGCAGTTGAGCGGCCAGATGGTTGTAGTGGGAGAAAGCGACAGTCTGGCAATGGAGCGGGCTGCGCGGTGCCTTGTCGGTATTGCGGGCAGCGATCACCAGATTGTGACGGTCTTCTACCAGTTGCGGCGGTGTGCCGTCACCGTGGGAGATGACCGCATCCATCTGCACCCGGGCACCCATTGGCAGGGCGGCGGCACTGATCACCGAGCGGGCGGGCAGATAGGCCACGGCGCGGGCAATGGCGGAGTCGGGGAAGAAGGTGGTGTAGACCTCGTTGACGGTCTCCAGATCGGCGAGGCTGGTCAGATAGATATTCACTTTGACGATATCGTCAAACGGCACGTCGATGCTTTCCAGCACGGTCTTGATATTGCGCAGGCATTGACCTGCCTGCTCCTTGATGCCACCGGCGACCAGCTTGCCCGAGGACGCATCGACCGGCAGTTGCGCGCCTATGTTGTTGTAGTGAGAGAAGGCGACTGTATGGGTCGAGAGCGGGTTGTGCGGTGCCTTGTCGCTGTTGCGGGCCAGTTTCACCAGGGCGCAGGGTGCCTGCGGGAAGGTGCCTTCGCCATTGGAGATGATGGCGTCGATCTGCACCTGGGCATCCAGCGGCAGGGCGGCCACAGCGAGTGTGGTACGGGTCGGCAGATAGCTTGGGAAGAATTCGCGATAGACGGCGTCGACCGCCTCCAGATCCGAAATGTCTTTGAGGAAGATAGTGGCTTTGACCATATCGTCCATCACGTGGCCAATGCTCTCTATGATTGCCTTGAGGTTATTCAGGCACTGTCTGGCCTGTACTTTGACGTCGCCACTCACCATCTTGCCGGTCTTGGGATCGACCGGTAACTGGGCAGAAATATTGTTGTAATGAGAGAACGCCACCGTCTGGGTGTAGGGGCCCAGATCCTGGGGGGCATGGGTGGTATTTCTTGCAGCCTTGATGATGGTGCCACTCATAGATATTCCTCTTTTTAGTATTCGTTGTTAACTCAGGTACAGGTTCGTCCCATCCGAGTGCGCCAGCAGGTGCATCCCCGGTTATATATTTAATCCACTCAATAGCTGAATGGGATAAGAGAGGAAGGGACAGGGTTGATTATTTCAGACGAGGCGATTCTATGAGTGGCCATCAGGGGATGCAAACCAGTGATTGCGTTTCTATGAGATGGCTCAACGCTTGGAAATATAGCTGTTTTGCTATTCAATTCAGGGTGAATACGATTCCTCGGTGGATCAAACAGGTCTGGCATCGCGGGCGAGCCCGTGTGGACTGGGTTCTTCCCCTTGCGGGGGAGGGGGCTGTGCTGTGAACGAGGCGTTAAAAATATGCGTCCTCTTGCGGTTAATCTATTTTATTGTGCATAGATATGTATTTTAAATCGTTTTGGGCATCTATCCAGTCCGCTAAAAATATGCTAGCCCAAGGTCATCCAAAGGCTAATAAAGATGTGGCTGGAATATAATTCAATATATTGCATAGACGATGTTTTTTATTGCACTTGAATAGCCGCTTGTGCGCTTATTCTGATGATATTTGCCGCGCAAAATAGAGAGGTAAATATGCCATAAGGGTGCAGTCGTCCTGTGAGCGGGTCGTGATGGTGGGGTGAGATGATGGGGCCAGATGCTGGCTTACCCGCTTTGGGTGACGCCGGTCGGGCAGTCAGTGTCACTTATCCGGCGGGGTATAGGGTTGTGCGATTAGCGACCGTGTATGGGAGGGCTGCTTGCCCTCCCTTGCTGGCAGTGATCGGGGTAATAGGTGGTGCTCCCAGTTGGCGATCAGGCGGGATAGAGGGCACCCAGGACGGCAAGACGGCTGGCACCGGTAACGGCGGGCAGGTTGCCGGGTTTGCGGTGGATAAAACGCTCTGCCAGCCAGGCAAATGCCGCTCCCTCCATCCAGTCGGGGGCAATCCCCAGCTCGGTCGTGCTGGCGATGCGCCAGTGGGGCAGTAGGCTGGCCAGCTCAGCCAGCAAGGGGCCATTATGAGCACCGCCACCACAGACGAAGAGCTCGGTTTTGGGCTGGTTGATCCCGGGGGATTCGGGAGGGACGGGCAGCTGACGAGCGATACTGTGGCAGGTGAGCGCCTGCAGGGTGCGCTGCACATCCACCGGCGCGTAGCCACTGTCTGCCAGCTCATCATCGAGCCAAGCGAGGGTGAACATCTCTCGACCGGTACTCTTGGGGGCGGGGGAGGCGAAGTAGGGGTGAGCCAGCAGCTTTTCCAGCAGTGCCGGGATCAGCCGGCCGCTGGCGGCCCATTGGCCACCGGCATCGTAGTTGCCGCCGTCTGGCTGATGACGGCGATACCAGCCATCGAGCAGGGTGTTGGCGGGGCCGGTATCGAAGCCATACACCCCGCCCGCGTTGCCCGGCAGTACCGAGATATTGGCGATGCCGCCGAGGTTCAGCACCACTCGCAGGGCGCCGGGTTTGGCAAACAGCGCCTGATGGAAGGCGGGCACCAGGGGCGCCCCCTGACCGCCGAGGGCCATGTCCATGGTACGAAAGTCGGCGATGACGTCGATGCCGGTCAGCGCCGCCAGCAGGGCCGCGTTGCCGATCTGCAGGGTAAAGCCGAGCTGGGGGCGGTGGCGAATGGTCTGGCCGTGGCTGCCGATGGCGCGAATAGCGGCAGGGGCAAGGCCCGCCTTGGCGAGCAGGGCCTGAGCGGCGGCGGCAAATTCCTGCGCCACTTGCTGGTCGGCGACCCCCAGCCTGTCTATCTCGTTGTCGCCGGGCGTACAGAGGGCATGAAGCGCATGCGCCATGTCGGCAGGCCAGGGGTGGCCGAGTGCTGCTTCGACCCGTAGTTCATCCCCGTCAATCATCACCAGTACGGCATCAATCCCGTCCATGCTGGTGCCGGACATCAGCCCAATGTAGCGCTCAATCATGAGATGTCCTTATTTATCGAGATAAAGATGTGGAACAAGGGTTCAGCGTTCGCCTTTTTCTGCGGCGTGGTCAGAGGCTGATGACGCATTAACTGCCGTTGCTATCTCGTTTGTTCTGGGCCAGCTGCAGCTCGGGTTTGTCGAGTTGGTCGAGTTTGGCCAGTTGCGGCGTTGCCAGCAGTTTGAAGTTGGCCAGCTCCCGCCCTGTGAGGGTCTCGGCCTGCGGCAGATTGAGGGTGCGCGGGTTCTTGTGAATGCCGCCCACCACAAATTCATAGTGCAGGTGCGGGCCTGTTACCCGACCTGTCCCCCCCAGGGTGCCAATGGTCTGCCCCTGTTTCACCCGCTGACCTTTATTGACGGTGCGTTTGGAGAGGTGCAGGTACTTGGTCACATAGTTGCCGGCGTGCTTGATGAAGACATAGTTGCCGTTGAACTGGTTGTAACCGGCCGCCACTACGCTGCCGCCGCCCGCCGCCATGATGGGGGTGCCCACCGGTGCCACATAGTCGATGCCATTGTGGGGACGCACCTTGCCGGTGACCGGGTGCAGGCGGCGCGGATTGAAGTTGGAGCTGATGTATTTGAAGTTGACTGGCGCGCGCAGGAAGCTCTTGCGCATCGCCTTGCCTTCCGGTGTGTAGTAGTTGCCATCCTCGTTCAGTACGGCGCGATAGATGGCGCCCTGATTGATGAACTCGGCGGCCAGAATGTCGCCGGAGGCCACTCGCTCGTCATCCTGGAATTTTTCCTGATAGACAACCCGAAAGCTGTCCCCGGGTTGCAGGTCCTGTGCGAAGTCGATGTCCCAGCCGAAGATGGCGGCGAGATCCATGATCTGATCTTCGGTCATCCCCGCCTCGACGGCGGCCCCCCAGAAGCTGGAGCGTATCTCGCCTCGGGTAACTTGTTCGCGGGTATCGAGTTCCAGCTTGACCGGTTTGGCCACGAAGCTCTCGGCCTTGCGGCTTACTTTCAACGCCTGTTCCAGGCTGTGGGGGTAATAAAGGCTGTGCAGATCGCCATTTTTGGTGAGCTTGAAGGTGAGTTCTTGCCCGGGACGCAACATGCGCAGGGGGTCGCTGCCGTCGAGTTGATCGATCAGGTGCAGATCCGTGGTGCTGAGCCCCAGCCGCTGGAAGATGACGCCCATGTTGTCGCCACGACGCACTTTCACCTGTTTGGTGACATAGCTCGGCTTGGGCGGGATAGCCGCTTGCCCGGCTTGTGCCAACAGATCGTCGCCGTCCGGTTGCGGCTCGGCGGCTAGCTCGTTGCTGTTGTCATCGACCCGGGTGGCGACTGCCCGTTCGCTTGGCCAGGCCGCCAGCATCATCACCATGATGCTCAAAATCAGCACCATCTTGCGGTGCCAGGTGGGAAGAGAGTTGAAGGCGTTCCAAATGACCATGAGAAGCTGACGAAGTCGGGCAGAATGAGCGGATTTTACAGCCTTTCCAATTAGCTCGCCATTCCAGTAATATGTTTGGCCCTGTGGAATCGTGATTGGAGTGTCAAAAAATGTCCCAGCTCGAGGTGGCGCTAGCCGAGATCAAGCGCGGAGCGGAAGAAATTCTGGTTGAAGAAGAACTGGTTGCCAAGTTGAAGGAAGGGCGCCCGCTGCGCATCAAGCTGGGGATGGACCCGACGGCTCCCGACATTCACCTGGGTCATACCGTGATCCTCAACAAGCTGAAGACCTTCCAGGATCTGGGCCACGAGATCATTCTGCTGATCGGCGATTTCACCGCCATGGTGGGTGATCCCTCCGGCAAGAACAGTACTCGTCCGCCGCTCTCCGAAGAGGCCATCAAGCACAACGCCCTCACCTATGCGGAGCAGGCGTTCAAGATCCTCGATCCCGCCAAGACTCGCATCGAGTACAACTCCAGCTGGCTGGGCGAGCTGGGCGCGACCGGCATGATCAAGCTGGCGGCCAAGCAGACCGTGGCCCGCATGATGGAGCGCGACGATTTCAAGAAGCGCTACACCGGCGGCCAGTCCATCGCCATTCACGAATTCCTCTATCCGCTGCTGCAAGGCTATGACTCGGTTGCGCTCAAAGCGGACGTCGAGCTCGGCGGTACCGATCAGAAGTTCAACCTGCTGATGGGCCGCGAGCTGCAAAAAGATGCCGGCATGGCCGCCCAGTGCGTGCTGATGATGCCGCTGCTGGTGGGTCTGGATGGCGTCAAGAAGATGTCCAAATCCGCCGCCAACTACATAGGCGTGCACGATGCCCCGGGCGAGATGTTCGGCAAGATCATGTCCATCACAGATGACCTGATGTGGAACTACTACGAGCTGCTCTCCTCTCGTCCCTTGGCCGAGATTGAAGCGTTCAAGGCCGGTATCGCCGCGAACACCCTGAATCCCCGTGACGTGAAGATCTGGCTGGCGAAAGAGATCATCGCTCGCTATCACGACGAAGCGGCAGCGGAAGCGGCCCACGAAGATTTCACCCAGCGTTTCTCCAAGAACGCCATTCCGGACGAGATGCCGGAAGTCGAACTGGCGCTGGAAGGTGACGGTCTGGCCATCGCCAACCTGCTCAAAGATGCCGATCTGGTGGCCACCACCTCCGAAGCACTGCGCATGATCAAGCAGGGCGCGGTCAAGCGTGACGGCGAGAAGCTGGAAGATGGCAAGGCACTCATAGGTGCCGGTACCGCCGTTTATCAGGTCGGCAAGCGCAAGTTTGCCCGGGTCACCGTCAAGTAAGCCAGTCTCTCTACGAGACTTGCTTTGTGGCTGTCTCCCGAGCACTGCCTGTGCTCGGGAGACAGCACTTGCAAGCTGTCCCATTGCGATGGTTTGCAAGATAACTCTCCCTTCTTGCTAGCTGTCTACCCCTCTCTCGCCTCTTGCTGTCTGACTTGCCTTGTCCGTTTGCTCTCATACTATCCGCGGCGGCGGAGAACACCTGCGCTGTTTCACGATAGGAACTGGTGGGTGATGTTTTGTTTACCCGCCTTCAGCCAAGGCTCACTTCTCCCGTCGATTTATGAAGACCATAAAAAATGCCGGTCAAGTGACCGGCATTTTTGGACATGGCGTTGGTCGCGTTACATCAGACGGTAAAGAACTTGAAGTTGACGAAGGCCACAGCGATGAAGGAGGCCACCATGCCACTGATGCAGAGCACGGCCGGGCGCATGGCTGGCCAGCGATGGGTCAGCAGGATAATGGCCAGCAGGGTCGGGTAGAGACCGAACATGTAGCGTGGCATGGCGTTGAGGCCCGTCATCAGCGGTATGGTGCAGCAGATGAACATCAGAGTGGCTTCGGCCCAGCGCTTCTGGCTGAACAGGTAGAGATTCAGGCACCAGCCGAAGATCACCATGATGGAGAGGTAAGCCTTGCGCCCGCCCAGTTCGAAGCCACTCAGCCACCAGTCGAGCGGGCTGTCCATGTAACGGCCCCATGCCACCTGGATATGTTTGAAGGCCAGCGCATCACCTGTGAGGTGATAGAGGTAGACCATATAGGAAAACAGGCCGAGCGGAATGAGCCAGAGGGTGAATACCACCTTGAAGGCGCGTTCGGTGAAGCGGAAGAACTCCCGCCAGCCGTAGGCCTGCAGCGCCAGGATCAGCACAGGGAAGACCATCATCACACCCAGATTGCGGGTGCCGGAGATGCAAACGCCGAGTACTGCGACCATCAGCCATTGTTCCCGATAGGCAAACAGGAACATCCCCAGCATCAAGGCCATGAACATCGACTCTGTATAACCGGAGACGAAATAGGCGGAGAAGGGGGAGAAGGCGAGCAGCCAGACGCCGAAGCGGGCTGTCTCGTCACCCAGCTTGAGCTGGCGAAGCACCAGCAGCATCAGCGGCAGGCTGGCGAAGAAGGCGATGTTGGCCACCAGCATCAGGCCGATCAGGCTCTCGACGTTGAGCAGGTTTGACAGCGCACCTGACAACATCGGATAGAGCGGCATGAAGGCCCAGTTGGCCGCATTGCCCTTGCTGAGCCAGCGCGGGTAGAGATCGTAGCCGTTTTCGATGATGCGCTGGAACCAGACGCAGTCGAACTGGCAATAGGCTTGCAGCGGACCTATGTCGGTGGCGCCGTAAAGCTGGACACCGAAATAACCCATGCCATAGAGGGCAACCCGACTCAGCAGGAAGGCGGCGATGATCATCAGCCAGTCACGGCTGCTGATGGCCAGTGACGGGCGATAGGGAGCCTGACTGCTGGGAGTCGAGCTGTCGGGAGTCAACGTTGTAATGTCATTCATCAGGCAAATACCCAGACGCGAGAGAGGATATAGGTGAGCACTGTGACTGTCAGCGTGGCGATCACCACAGGCAGCAGACCAGAAAGACCCGCAAACAGCAGACCGCTCAATATCAGGTTTCTCACCGCCAGCGAGAAGAGGGCAACCAGCAAGAACTTGCCGATGGCACCCTGTTTCTGGAAGGTGATGTAACGATGGCCAAAGAATGAGAACCAGAAGGCAATCATGAAGGCGATGGAGGTGACCCAGTGTTCAGAGATGGCGGGCCAGGTATGAAACAGCGCGATAGAGGTACCAAGGTCGACGAGGGTTGCCCCCCCGCCGACCAGACCGAACCGGAACAGGCGCCAGAATTCCTCGCGGGAGATCATTGAGGCGCTTGCTCCTTCTTGTTTTGTTGTTGTTCAGTCTCTTGCTGTGTGTCAGCGTCCTGCTGCTTGTCTTCCTCCGGCTTGGCATACTGGCCGTAGACCCCTTCGATGAGATAAATAGGACGCTGTTTCACTTCCACAAACATGCGGCCTATGTACTCGCCAATGATGCCAAGAGACAGCAGCTGGATGCCACCAAGGAACAGCACTACTGACATCAGGGAAGCATAACCGGGTACGTCGATCCCGAAGAAAACCACCTGGGTGACGATCTTGAGGATGTAGAGGAAGGCAACGAAGGAAACACCGACCCCCACATAGCTCCACACCCGTAGCGGCCAGCTGGAGAAACTCATCAGGCCATCGAGGGCGAAGTTCCACAGCTTCCAGTAGTTGAACTTGGTTTCACCGGCGTGACGGGCCGGACGCTCGTAAGGAACGCCCACGGCACGAAAGCCGGCCCAGGCAAACAGACCCTTCATGAAGCGGTTGCGCTCTGGCAGTTGCTTGATTGCTTCCACCACACGGCGGTCGATCAGACGGAAGTCACCTGCGTTCTCCGGCAGCTTGGTGCTGGTGGAGAGGGCGTTGAAGAAACGGTAGAAGCCACCGGCGGTGACACGCTTCATCGGGGTATCGGCACTGCGATCCACCCGTATGCCGTAGACGGTGTCATAGTCACCGGTCTGCCACAGCTTGACGAACTCCAGGATCAAGGAGGGGGGATCTTGCAGATCCACGTCCATCGGCACTATGGCATCACCTTTGGCATGATGCAGACCGGCGGTCATGGCCGCTTCCTTGCCGAAGTTGCGCGCCAGGTTGACCAGGGTCACCCTGGGATCGCGGGTGATGGCTTGCTCGATCACTTCACGGGTGCTGTCACGGCTGCCGTCGTTGACGAACACGATCTCCAGCCGATCCTTGAGAGGCGCCAGTTCGTTATCTATCGCGTTGATGAAGGCATCTATGCTCTCTTCCTCGTTGTAGACGGGAACGATCAGAGAGAGTCGAAAATCGGCATGCGACATGAAAACTTCCTTATTTGGAAAATTATTTTATAAAACAACGTATAGGAGAGTACGTCTTACTGGGCGACGGTCAGGCGTACCGACTGGACATTGAGGGGGGTCGGTGCGGACAGCGCCAGGAAGTTAGGCCGTTTCGGGTCCGACGTCAGAGAGTCGCCCGGCAGATTGAGCCGGATTTCGTTGATGCCAGCCTTGGCCAGGCGGACTGTCGTGGTGAAGTCATGACCCAGTGCCACCTTGAGCAGGGTGCCTGCCTGCGGGCTGTTGACCCTGGCCTGTATGGTCAACTGTTCAGGCTGAGCCTGATGTTTGGGCAGCACGAAATAGAGGCCACCCTGGCCGCTGAGTTCGGTGCCTTCGCTGCTTGGCTTCTTGGCCCAGCCTGCGCTGGAGAGAAAGCGGCTCGGCCTGGTCAGGTTGAGCTCGTTGCCGGGCTGATAGGTCATGCTGGAGTTGTGCTCCCAGAAGCGGGTCTTGCCTTCCAGGTAATAGAGTTTGTAGGCCAGGCTCACGTTGGGGTGGGCAGCCAGATAGAGGGTGTAAAGGTAGAAACCACTCAGTGCCATGATGGCAGTCAGAAAACCGAACTTTTTATACGTCATATCACTCTCTACGCCTCACGATTGGTAGGCTGATTTCGCGCATATGCTAATCCAATTGCAAAAAAAGCATAGTGGATCACAAAAATATATTTGGTCACATATTAACCCCTTTCGAGCCCGTACTCCAAATGCTCCCTGTTTGCCCTGTTTATGGCTTGAACAAGCCCGGTGCCGCACTGGGTCTGGACTGATTTCATGGCCGAGTCCCTGTGGGGAGAAACCCGTCCCTCGTAGAGTACCGATAGATAAGGATCGCTGTGGCAGGATCTGTCGCCATTTGGCCAAGGCCGATTTATGATGAGGCATCGCGTTGTCAAGGATGACCCATGAAGCTGATACTCTTCTGCTGTGCGCTCTGGTTGCTCTCTCCGGCTGCATCCGCCAACAGCTTTTGCCCCTCTCCGCTGCGGGTCGGTTTTGACCATTGGCCGCCCTATCACTATTACGACAGCGCGACGACGGATGACAAGGTGCTGAAAGGTTTTGCCGTGGAAACACTCAATGCCATGCTCACGCGACTGGGTTGTCAGGTCACCTATGTGGAGCGGCCCTGGAAGCGGATACTGCACGATCTGGCGCGGGGCTCGCTCGATATCGCCATGGAGGCATACTCCAACGAGGAGCGTGGCCGCTATGCCTGGTTTTCCGATGGCTATAATCCGGGGCGCAGTGTGCTCTGGGTCCGCAAGTCCTCTTCCTATCCTGAAACCGATTTGGCGAGCTGGCTGGCCAGTGGTCATATTCTCGGGGTGACCAAGGATTACTACTATGGGGCCGAGACAGCCGACTTGTTGCGCCGTTATGCGGCCCAGGTAAGCGTGGTCAATGATCATCAAAATTACGGCAAGCTGGTGCTCGGCCGGATCGACGGTTTTCTCGGGGATATTCTGGCCACGCCCTGGGGTCTGAAAGAAGAGGGGCTAAACGATCTGATCGTGCCTCACGGTATGGCCGTATATGAAGCACCCACTTTTTTCATGTTCAGCAAACAGCGGCTTTCACCGGCGTTTGTCAGGGCGTTCAATCGGGAGCTGGCTGAATTTAAAGCAACCAATGAGTATGACGTTATCTGGCGGCGCTACGCGCCCGCCAGCTAGTAAAGTCATTGGCATTCACGCATCATGAGCGCCTTGACCGCCGGGTCTGGCAGTTGAAGTGAACCGATCTTGAGGTAAGCATGGGGAAGAAGTATTGGCTGGCGTTGGCAAACCTGATCTGGCTGGGCTGCTTGCCAGCGGCAATGGCGCAGGCAAGCGAAGGACAGGTGTTGGTAACCAATGCTGCAGTGCAGCATGACTGGTATCAAAACAGTACCGCAGAGCAGGCTCGCCTTGAGTTGGAGCACCAGTTGCAGGAGGCCGTACTGGCCCAGTTGCACCCTGACTTCTTCAGTCTCTGGAAGAAGCTGCAGGCCAAACCGGCCGATCAGCGTGGGGCCATTTACGATGAAGTTTTTGGCAAGCTGGCCCGCTTTCAGCAGGCTTGGCGTGCCATGGATCTGGTCGCCCGCGAGCAGATGCAAACCCTCAAGCTCAATTTGAACCAGCCGTTGGCCCACGAGCCTGTTGGCGACAATCTGCTGGATCAGGTCAAGCAGCTCAGACCCCAGGTTGCCGAGTATGAGGCGGTGCGCGAGGAAGTACGCAAACTGCTCGCCATGCCCATGGCAAAGCAGTGGCCGACCCTGACCATGCCGACCCTGCGGGCGGGTGAGGCATCCCCTGAACTGGGGCAGATCCGTACCATCCTCAACGAGCTGGGGGATGGCGCCCCCCGCCATGACGACGCCACCTATGACGTTGACACCCAGCAGGCCATTAAGCAGTTCCAGCGCCGCCACGGTCTGACCGCTGATGGCATCATTGGTCGCCAGACTCGCACCTGGCTCAACACCGGGCCGCAAGTGCGTGCCAGCCTACTGCTGCGCAACCTGTGGCGTCGGGATCTGGTTGATCATCTATCCGGTGCCCGTTACGTGCTGGTCAATATTCCTGACTACCGTCTGAGTGTGGTGGAGTCCGGCAACGAGGTGTTTACCAGTCGGGTCATCGTTGGCAAGGAGCAGCGGGCAACCCCCATTCTCGCCAGCGAGATCCGCTCCATAGTGCTCAACCCGCCCTGGCATGTGCCGCGTTCCATCCTGAGCAAGGATATTCTGCCCAAGCTGGGTCGGGATCCAGCGTATTTGAATCGCGAGCAGTTCGAAGTGATCGACGGCGAAGGCAACCCTGTGCAGTTCACAGAAGAGGGTTGGTATCAGGCGTTGGCCGCCGGTTTCCCTTATCGCCTGCGGCAAAAGCCCGGTGATCACAATGCCCTGGGGCGCTACAAGTTCTATCTGCCCAACAACGATGCCATTTATCTGCACTCCACTCCGCGCAAGGCGCTGTTCGAGCAAGGGGCTCGGGCCTTCAGCTCCGGTTGTATCCGTGTGGAGCACGCCGACGATCTGGCCGAGTTGCTGCTGGCGGACTCCCGCTACCAGCCGGACAAGGTGGCCAGCATACTGAAAAATACCCAGACCAAGTGGTTGCCGCTGACCACCCCTATCCCGGTATTTACCGTCTACTGGAGCAGCTGGATCGACGAAGAGGGTCGCCAGCAACTGCGCAATGACATCTATGGATTTGATCGAGTCAGCTTCCAAAGTCGCCTGCTGTGATCCTTGCCACAGAGTGAAAAGCCCGGCCCTTGCCGGGCTTTTTCATTGGTGCTGGCGGTTTGACATGAGAGGGTTCGAAAGGTAGTTTCAAGCACCTGTATCAAATTCACTCAACAGTGTCGCTTACATCTGCGATGGACGAACTCCTTATGCTGGAACAAGAGATAAGTCGACGTCGCCTGCTGCTGGGGGCTGGGTGCCTGCTGGGGGGAGCAATGCTCTCATTCCCTGCCATGGCGAGCCGCAGTACCTCAGGACGTGAACTCAGTTTTTTCAATCTCAATACCGGTGAGCGGGTGCAGGCCAGTTATTGGGAGAATGGTCGCTACCTGCAAGACGGGCTGGCCGAGCTCAATCATATTTTCCGCGACTATCGTCGCAACGAAGTGTTCAACATCGACAAGAAGCTGTTCGATCAGCTCTATCTGTTGCAGCACAAGCTGGGCCGCAACGGCGAAATCCAGCTGATTTCCGGCTACCGTTCGCCAGCGACCAATCGCCAGAAGCGCAGCAAAAGTCGCGGCGTTGCCAAGCACAGCTATCACACCCTGGGTCAGGCGGTGGATGTGCGGATCCCGGGCGTTCAGCTGGCCCATCTGCGCAAGGCTGCGCTCAATCTCAAGGTGGGTGGAGTGGGCTACTACCCGAGCGACAACTTCGTTCATCTGGACACCGGGCCCGTCCGCAGCTGGTAGTCGTTGGCGGCATCCGGCGAGCGACACCTTGCCTCAATGGCGGGCTGCAGCGCCTGGTCACTGGCAAAGAGGGGCGCCGAGCTGTTAGGCTCCGGACACTATCCAGAGGAGAACCAGATGAAACATATTTTGCTCGGGGGCATGATTGCCCTGCTGCTGACCGGTTGTGGCAAGCTCAATCGCGAGAATTACGACAAGTTGAAGATGGGGATCAGCTACGCGGAAGCGAGCACCATACTCGGCAAGGCAGAGCGCTGCGACGATGCCTTGGGCACCACCAGCTGCATCTGGGGAGAGGAGGGCAAGAACATCAAGATCCGCTTCATCGCCGACAAGGCAACCTTCTTCAGCTCGGAAGGGATTAACTGAGTCGCGTATGCGCTCAGTGTCTCCATACAAAAAAGCGCCTGTCAGGCGCTTTTTTGTTGTCTGCAATCCGAACGGCTTCGCCAGAAACTGGCGCGCTCAGTGGGTTGCGTACTGATAGTGGAAGGTGGGCAATCCCCACTTGAATCGTACCGCCAGCAAGCGCAACACGAAGCCGATCCCGATGGCACCAAAGGCGGCCCAGTCGTTGGGCAGGCCCTGATCCAGCGCCAGGCAGTAGATGGCGGCGGTGATCAGCGAGATGGCAGCATAGAGCTCCCGGCGAAACACCAGGGGAATGCGCTGGCAGAGCAAGTCTCGCAGTACACCGCCAAAGGCGCCGGTGACCACCGCCATGATGCAGGCAATGCCGATGCCATGGCCCATCTCCAGGGCCCTGGCGGCGCCGAAGATGGAGAAGACCACCAGTCCCAGCGCATCGAGCGCCAGGAACAGCTTGCCGAGGTAGCGCATCAGCGGTGCCGATATGACGGCGGCCATGGCCGCGCCTGCCACCAGCAGCACATATTCCGGATGTTCAACCCAGAGCAGGGGATAGTGCCCAAGCAACACATCCCGGATGGTACCGCCCCCAATGGCTGTTGCCGAGGCGATGATCACCACGCCAAACAGATCCATCCGTCGCCGACCCGCAGCCAGTGCGCCAGTCATTCCTTCGGCCACCAGGCCCAGCAAGAAGAGTGTATGTAACATGAGATATCCCAGGGTGCGAGAAAGGCCCGCATCCTATCAATTCAAGCTATATGGGACAAGGAATGAAGGCTATTCATTATTTTTAATAATGCAAAAAGTAAAAGGCACCGACGAGGTGCCTTTTTTCATTGGGGCAGGGATCAACGTTTGAGCTGTTCGGCGCGGTAGTGGTCCACCCACATGGCGGTGGCACCACAGATGGCGACCGGCATCACAAAGAGGTTCACCACCGGAATGGCGGAGAAGAGGGTGACCAGGGCACCGAAGCTCAGGCACTTGCCGCGGCGCTGCTTCAAGGCATCGCGCATTGTGATGAAGCTTATCTTGTGGTTGTCGAACGGATAGTCGATGTACTGAATTGCCATCATCCAGGCGCTGAACAGGAACCAGAGCACGGGGGCCAGGGTCTGCCCGACCACGGGGATGAGGAACAGGATCAGGCAGCCGATGGCCTTAGGCAGGTAGTACTTCAGCTTGGTCCATTCACGGCCGAAGGTACGGGGCACATCCTTGACGATGTCCAGCATGCCGGTGTCGCTGACCACTTCGCCGGTGAGGGTCTGTTCCACCTTCTCCGCCAGCAGGCCATTGAAGGGGGCCGCTATCCAGTTCGCGACCGAGCTGAACAGGAAGGAGAAGACCACCAGTATGGTGACCAGAGCGATGGGCCAGAGCAGATAGTCCAACCAGCTGAGCCAGCTGGGGATCTGCTGGTGCAGCCAGCCGAACAGACTATCGAGCTGCAACAAGAGGGCGTAGAAGGCCCCGGCAAACAGCACGAAGTTGACCAGCAACGGGATCAGCACAAAGGTGCGGATGCCCGGTTGGCGAATGAGGGAGAAACCGCGCAGGAAGTAGTCTGCGCCGCTGATTGAGTCTTTGACCATAGGGGGTGATTGGCTCATCGGAGCTCCATCTGTTCATGGGAAAGTGCCAGCATATTACAAACAAGGTTTGGATTTGGTAAAGTCGCCTGCCCGCCTTCTCTTTATTTCGTTACCCAATAGGCCTCCATGCGTCTGAAATTGATCAAACTCGCCGGTTTCAAGTCGTTTGTCGAGCCAACCCGCATCGAGTTCTCGGCCGACATGACCGCGGTGGTGGGGCCCAATGGCTGCGGCAAGTCCAACGTGATCGACGCCGTGCGCTGGGTGCTGGGGGAGAGTTCGGCCCGCCATCTGCGCGGCGAGAACATGACGGACGTCATCTTCAACGGCTCCATCAACCGCAGCCCTCACGGTCGCGCCTCGGTGGAGCTGGTGTTCGACAACCCCCACAACCGGGTACCCGGTGAATTTGGCCGCTTTACCGAAATCTCGGTGCGCCGCGAGGTGCTGCGCGACGGCTCCAACCATTACCAGATCAACGGCCAGAAGTGCCGCCGCAAGGATGTCACCGACCTCTTCCTCGGTACCGGCCTCGGGCCGCGCAGCTACGCCATCATAGAGCAGGGTACCGTCAGTCGGCTGGTGGAGTCGCGCCCCGCCGATCTCAAGCTGTTCATGGAGGAGGCGGCGGGTGTCTCCCGCTACAAGGAGCGGCGACGCGAAACCGAGCAGCGTATCCGCCATACCCAGGAGAATCTGGAGCGGCTCGGCGACATTCGCGGTGAGCTGGGCTCCCGCCTCGAACATCTCAAGGCCCAGGCCGAGACGGCCGAACGTTACAAGCAACTCAAGAGCCGTTCGCGCGCCGCACGGACCGAGCTTATCGGTTCCGAGCTGTGGGTGCTGGAGACTCGCCTGGGTGAGGCCAAGGCCGAGCTGACTCAGGCCGAACAGGCGCTGGCGGCGCTGGATGCCAAGCGCACCCAGGATGAGGGGCGTCACGTCACCCTGTCGGTGGCCCGCCAGGAGGCTCAGGCCGAGCAAGCGAGCCGCCAGCAACAAATTTTTCTCGGTGGTCAGGCCATCGCCCGCCTCGAACAGCAGCAACTTCATCAGACCGAGCTTGGTCGCGACTGGCAGGTCAGGCGTCAGGCGCTTGGCGAGCGGATAGAGGGCATCAGGGCACAACTGGCGAGCCAGCAGGAACAGCTGACCGAAGGCGCCCTCAAGGGGGAGCAGGAGTCGGCGCGACTCGAACAGTGTGAGCAGTTGCTCACCGATCAGCAGGGGTTGCGTCTTGCCGCCGGCGAACAGCTGGAGCAGGCGCGTCAACGCCAGCAGCAGTGGCAACAACAACTCGGCCAGTTGCAGGGGCAGCTCAACCAGACTCGCGCCCAAGTGAACGGTCTGCAGGAGCTGCAAGCCAAGACCCGGCTGGCACGGCTCAAGCTGGAGGATGAACGCGCAGGTCCACTCGGTGGGGAAGGGGAGTCGTTGCAGCCCGGGCTAGACGCCCTGGCGTCCGAGCTGGAATGCTCCCGGGCTCGCCACGCCGAGCTGGAGCAGCAGTGGCAGGCCAGCGTGGCTCGCCATGAAGAGTGCAAGTTGCAGCAAAGCCAGCAGAGCGGCCTGCTGCGGGAGCTTGAAGCTCGTCTCACCACGCTTGACCAAATTTTGGGGGAGCAGATGGTGGGCGCCACCCTGGCGGATAGGCTGCAGGTGGCGCCCGAGTGGGCACAGGCGCTTGACAAGGTGCTCGGCCGCTGGCTCACCGCCCAGCCCAGCGACGAGTGCAATCTGGCGCAGAACGGACTCTGGATTGGTCCATCCCGACCTGCGGTGGCGGGTACCCTGGCGGCCCGGCTTGAGGGGGCGCATATTCCCGCCTTCCTCAACGCCATCTGGCTGGTTGAAGATAGAGACGCTGCGCTGGCCCGCCAGCCTGGCCTCCTGGCCGGTGAGTCGGTACTGACCCCGACCGGAGACTGGTTTGGTCCCAACTGGGCCGATCTCGGCCAGGGCAGGGCACTCGGCACTCTGGCCCTGCTCGGTGAACGTGAGCGGTTACACACAGAACTGGCGGCAGGCCAGCAGGCCCTTGGCCTGTTGGATGAACAACTGGGCACTGTCGATGCCGCGCGCGCTCAGCTGCACAGTGCCTTTGAGCTGAGCCAGCGCACAGTGCGCGAGCAGGAACAGCAGTGGCAGCAACTGCGTGAAGCCTGGAGCCTGCGGGAAGGCCAGCGTCAGGAGCGGTTGCAACGGCTCGGTCAGCTTGGCGAAGAGCTGATCAGGCTGGACAAGGAGCAGGCCGACGAGGCGCAGCGGCTGGCAGCGGCATTGCAGCAGCTTGAGCTCGATGAGGAGCGGCTTGGCGAGTTGCAGGAACAGGGTGAGCCCTTGACCGAGTCGCTGCAGCTTGCTCAGGAGCGAGTCACTCATGCCGAGCGGGCGGTGGAAGAGGCGCGCCTGCGCCGTGAGCAGCAACAAGCCAGCTGCCAGCGCTGGCAGCTGGAGCAGCAGAATCAGAGCCAGCTCATCAGCCTGCGGGAGCAGGAACTGGCCCGGCTCGGGCTGGAATTGGCCGAACTCAAGGAGCCCGGAGCCACGCCGGGTCAGGATCTGTCGCCCCTGCTGGTCGAGCAACGCAACCTCGAAGCATTGCAACTTGCCTGCCATCAAAGGCTGGCAGAGTTGGAGCGACAACTGACCGAACTGGAACAGGCACGCAGCGTTGATCACAAGCAGCTGCTGACCTTGCAGGAGAAGCTGGCGACCCTGAGGCTGGAGCGCGAGCGCAACCTGACCCGCCGTCAGGGGTTGCATGAGCAGTTCGAGGAGCTGGGGGTACGGCTGGTGGATCTCGATCAGGCTGTCTTGATCGCCGCCGATCGCGGCAAGTTGCGTCAGGAGATCCAGACGCTGGAGGCACAAGTGGAGGCACTTGGCGCCATCAACCTGGCTGCGTTGGAGGAGTATGAAGAGGCGAAAACCCGCTCAACCTACCTGGAAAACCAGTGTCAGGATCTCGAGCAAGCGCTGGAAACCTTGAGCCAAGCCATTAAAAGAATTGATAAAGAAACACAAATACGCTTCCGTGACACTTTCGATAAGGTCAACGAAGATTTAAAATCCCTCTTTCCAAAAGTGTTCGGGGGAGGCAGTGCCTGGCTTGAGCTGACCTCGGATGATCTTTTGGAGGCCGGAGTGAGCATCATGGCAAGACCTCCGGGTAAGAAGAATGCTACCATTGCCCTGCTTTCCGGGGGGGAGAAGGCGTTAACCGCACTTGCGCTGGTTTTTGCCATCTTCAGACTCAACCCAGCACCATTTTGTCTGCTGGATGAGGTGGATGCACCGCTCGATGAAGTGAACGTCGGTCGCTTCTGTTCTCTTGTCAAAGAGATGTCGAGCACAGTACAGTTCGTTTACATCAGTCATAATAAGGTCTCCATGGAGATGGCTGAGCAGCTGGTTGGCGTTACGATGCAAGAGCCCGGGGTTTCTCGCATTGTGTCGGTCGATATCGGTGAAGCCGTCGCTTTGGCTGAGCAAAACTAGAAAGAGAAGCAGCTAATGCAGGAATTGCGTTACATCTTGGTTGCCCTGGGCGGTATTGCTATTGCGGCATTGCTCATTCACGGGTTGTGGAGCAACAGAAAGAATCGTCAGGCACCGATCAAAGAGAAACCTCTGGGCCGGATGGAATCCAAATCACGTGGTCGCGACAGTGACGCCTTCGACAACGATGGTGTCGGTCAGGTGCGTGTGGTCAGTGGTAGCCGTCGTGCCGAGCCCAAGCTCCACAGCGAGGAGGCTCGCCAGCCGGATGTCAGCCGCCGTGCGCCCGTCACCGCTTTCGATGACGAGGATGACGAGGTCGAGCTGCCAACCCCTGTGGTGCGCAAGCCTGTCGCCCGCCCGGTTGCCCCGCCCCCCGTCTACGAAGAAGACGAGGAGGAGTTCGAGGAGCCCATCGCCGAGACAGTAGAGGAAGTGCCTGCCGCCCCGGTGCGCAAGCCCGCTCAGGTGATCCGTCGTACCCCGGTACACCGTTCTCGTTCCCAGCGCGAGCCGCTGCTGCAACAGCTGGATGATGAACCTCTGGTCGAGCCTGCCTACGCGACCGCACCGACCTTCGGTGCCCGCGAACCTGCTCATGTGCCAGTGCCTGAGTACAAGCCGCAGCCCCGTTATGTGGCCCCAGAGCCTGCCTACGAGGAGCCTGTGTATGAGGAACCCGTTAGTGAGCCGCTGATGGATACCCAGCCGGTCGAGAAGATCTGGCAGGATGTCTATGTCATCAACCTGATGGCGCGCCCCGGTCACGATCTGGAAGGGGCGACTCTGCTGGCCTCCCTGATGGCGCTAGGCTTCAAGTTTGGTGAAATGGATATTTTTCATCGCCACGAGGATCTCAACGGCAAGGGTGAAGTGCTCTTCTCCATGATCAACATGGTCAAGCCGGGCACCTTCAATCCGTACCGGATGGAGCAGTTCAACACCCCGGGTGTCTCCCTGTTCATGCAGCTGCCGCTGCGCAGCAATGCAGCCTTTGCCTTCGAGCACATGCTGCAGGCTGCCGACCAGCTGGCCAGCGATCTCGATGCCATGTTGACTGACATGGATCGCAGCCCGCTGAGCGACGAGACCATAGCCCGTTACCGGCACGAACTGGCCGCCTATGAGGCTAATCGAGACTAAGACTCCACGGGGTCGAGTACATCAAAAGTGCGGTACCCAGGTGCCGCATTTTTGTTTGTGCGGTTAACTTATTATTCCAACCACAGTCCGAGACTTTTCCATGAGCGAAACCCTCTCCCGCCACCGTCAACTGTGTGATCTGCTGACCGAATACGGTCATCAGTATTATGTGCTGGATAACCCCACCGTCCCTGACGCCGAATACGATCGCCTGATGCGGGAACTGATCGCGATCGAGACCGAGCATCCAGAACTGAAAACCCCAGCCTCCCCGAGTGTTCGGGTTGGTGGTCAACCGCTGACCGCCTTCAAACAGGTACGTCACGAGATCCCCATGCTGAGCCTGGACAACGTCTTCAGCAGCGAAGAGTTGCAGGCGTTCGAGCAGCGCATGAAGGATCGCCTGAAGCGGGAGGTGAGCTTCACCTTCTGCTGTGAGCCCAAGCTGGACGGTCTGGCAGTGAGCCTGCTCTATGTGGATGGCCAGCTGGTGCAGGCCGCTACCCGGGGCGATGGTGCGACCGGTGAGGAGATCACCGAGAACGTGCGCACTATCAAGGCGATCCCACTCTCCCTGCGCGGCAGCGACTGGCCCGCCCGGCTGGAAGTCCGTGGCGAGGTATTTATGCCCAAGGCCGGTTTCGAGGCGATGAATGCCAAAGCACTGGCCGCTGGCGAGAAGGTGTTTGTCAACCCGCGCAATGCCGCGGCTGGCAGCCTGCGTCAGCTCGATTCCCGCATTACCGCCAGTCGTCCGCTGAACTTCTACGCCTATGGCGTCGGGGTGGGCGGCGATCAGCTGGGGGATTCCCATTTCGGCCGCTTGTGTCAGCTCAAAGCCTGGGGTCTGCCCATGAGCCCGGAGGTGAAACTCAAGGAAGGCGCGGCCGGATGCCAGGCCTTTCACGACGATATTCTGGCCCGCCGCGGCGAGCTGGCCTACGAGATAGACGGCGTGGTTTACAAGGTCGACGCCATCCCCGTGCAAGAAGAGCTGGGCTTTGTGGCACGCGCTCCCCGTTGGGCCACTGCCCACAAGTTTCCGGCCCAGGAGGAGATGACACTGCTCGAGAACGTCGAGTTTCAGGTGGGTCGTACCGGCGCCGTGACCCCGGTTGCCAAGCTTAAACCCGTGTTTGTCGGTGGCGTCACCGTCTCCAACGCCACTTTGCACAATGCCGACGAGATTGAACGCCTTGGTGTCATGATCGGCGATACCGTGATCGTGCGCCGGGCCGGGGACGTGATCCCGCAGATAGTCGCCGTGGTGGAGGCGCAGCGCCCCGTTGATGCCCGCGAGATCCTCTTTCCTACCCAATGTCCGGTTTGTGGCTCGGCGCTGGAGCGGCTGGAAGGGGAAGTGGTCACCCGCTGCTCAGGCGGTCTGTTCTGCGAGGCGCAGCGCAAGGAGGCGATCAAGCACTTCGCGGCGCGGCGTGCCATGGATGTGGATGGCCTCGGCGACAAAATTGTCGAGCAACTGGTCGACAAGGGGCTGGTGAAGACACCGGCAGACCTGTTCAGCCTCAACGCCATCCAGCTCGCCGGCCTTGAGCGGATGGGGCAGAAATCCGCGCTCAATCTGGTGGCGGCCATCGATGCGGCGCGCAGCACTACCCTGCCGCGTTTCCTGTTTGCCCTGGGTATTCGTGAGGTAGGGGAGGCGACAGCGCTGAACCTGGCCAACCATTTCCTCACGCTGGATGCCCTGCGTGCCGCCTCGGTGGAGCAGTTGCTGGCGGTGGCGGATGTGGGGGAGGTGGTGGCCAAGCACGTCTATTACTTCCTGCGTCAACCCCATAACGTCGAGGTACTGGAAGCCTTGCTGGCCGCCGGTATCCACTGGCCTGTCATCGAGAAGAAGGAAGCAAGCGAGCAGCCCTTTGCCGGCAAGACCTTTGTGCTGACCGGCACCCTCAACCTGCTCTCTCGCAACGATGCCAAGGCGGCGCTGCAGGCGCTGGGGGCCAAGGTAGCCGGGTCTGTGTCGGCCAAGACAGATGTGCTGGTGGCGGGGGAAGCGGCCGGTTCCAAGCTGGCCAAGGCCCAGGAGCTCGGTATCACCATCTGGACCGAAGAGCAGTTACAGGCAGCCCTTCAGTCATGATCTGGCGATGACGATACGCTGAAAACAACAAACCCGGCCATCCAGCCGGGTTTGTTGTTTCAGGGCGTTAGTCGCGCCACTGGGTTTTGCCTTGCCACTTCTCTGGCACCGTCAGCTGCCAGCGGGCCAGCTCCTGCTTGCTGAACACATACTCGCCTCGGACGGCGGCACGAGGTGCCAGCATTCTGGGCTGGGCACCCGCCAGTATGGCGTTGACGAGCTCTGCTGCTTTCGCTCCCTGATCGCGGCCATCCAGCACCAGGCCACCTATGGCCTTGCCCGTACCCACCGAAAACTCCCAGAAGCAGAACAGGGGCACAGGGCTGTGCACACTCGCCCAGGCCAGGACTGTCTGTTCGCTCACATGTTTGCCTGTATCGTCCACCAGCGTGTGGTAGAGACCGATGAAGATGGCGTCGTAGCCATTTTTTTTGGCGTTGAGCACAGCCTCCTGCCAGAGGCTGTAATCGCCGATGAGCTGGCTGTTGACCCGGGTCTGGCCGACCCGCAGATCGGTCTGGGTCTTGAATTCATCTTCAATGGCGGTGAGCGCCACGTTGCTGGAATCAAACAGCACCAGCGCTTTCTTGATGCCGCCCATCAGCTGGCTCATTTCGCTGATGTTGCGTTTGAGCAGGGGGCGCTCCAGCACGCCCGTGACCTTGGGATGGCCGACCAGTCCCTTGTGGCGCGGGTTTTCGTTCATGCCAAGAAACACCACGGGCGTACCGAGGGAGGCGATCTCGTTGGCCAGATAGTTGATGGCGTTGTCGTCGCCGAGCACCACCAGATCGGGCTTGAGCTGCCGGTAGAAGGCCAGTGCCTGCTCGGCCATCAGGTCGAACTCGTCATGGGGGCGGCGCTTGGTATCCATGTAGAAGTGGCTGATGTGGTGCTTGCCGTTCAGATGGGTTTGCAGGCTGGCGTTGTAACTCTGATCCCACAGGTATTCGGCGTGATAGCTGCTGATCACCAGGATCTCGGCTGCCCACAACCGGCAGGGCAGGAGGCACAGCAGCAGTAGCAGGGTCTTGGCCATATCGGGTCCCGTCGATAGCAATGATATTCCACTCATTATGCCTGTTTTGCGCCAGACGTGCCCTCGTCAGCCACTGTCGCAGGAGGGGATTTTTTCTGTCACGGTCCCGTCGAACGCCAGCCCGCACCAGGCTTGAGAATAGCCTTGTATGGGGCTGTTTTTCACTGGTCGGGAACTGCGCCACTCGCCTCAAAACCTGTTCTGGATCAAGAAATGAGGCTGCGCTTTGGTGCCTAATAGACACCACATATAGGGATGCATTCATATAAAACACCTATATGTTGTGTTATTAAGCTGTGTACAAGCTGTTCTCTTCTCATCGTCAGCCTTGGCTTGTCAAGCCTCGGCTGAATTTATTTGCGCCCAGGACGAGGCGTGGAGAAGGGCACCAAACAAGGGTAAGCCGAAGGCGATAGCCTGGCCTTTTAAACGGGGAAAACGCATGAAACCGGTTGTGATCAAACGTGATGGATGTCGCGCACCATTCAATGCCCAGCTGATTGCCGAGGCAGTGGGCCGAGCGGCAGAGGCGGTCAGTCAGGCCAATCCGACCCTGGGTGAGCGCGTTGCCGCCGCCGTTACTCAGGAGCTGGAAGGGCGTGGCGAGGTGGATATCCACGAGATCCAGAACCGGGTCGAGAACCACCTGATGGCTTCCGACGACAAAGCCATCGCCCGTGCCTATATCGAATATCGTCACGACCGGGATCAGGCTCGCGAGGCCCGCGGCCGTCTGGCTCAGGAGATCCGTGGCCTGGTGGAGCAGACCAACGCGGCCCTGCTCAACGAGAACGCCAACAAGGATTCCAAGGTGATCCCGACCCAGCGCGATCTGTTGGCCGGTATCGTCGCCAAGCATTACGCCACCAGCCACATGCTGCCCCGCGACGTGGTGCAGGCTCATGAGAGCGGCGATCTGCACTTTCACGATCTCGACTACTCTCCCTTCTTCCCCATGTTCAACTGCATGCTGATCGACCTGAAGGGGATGCTGACCCACGGCTTCAAGATGGGCAATGCCGAGATAGACACCCCCAAATCCATCAGCACGGCTACCGCCGTGACCGCCCAGATCATCGCCCAGGTGGCGAGCCACATCTATGGCGGCACCACCATCAATCGCATCGACGAGGTGCTGGCGCCCTATGTAACCATCAGTTGGCAGAAACACAGGGAAGTGGCCGAGGAGTGGGGGATCAAGGACGTGGACGCCTACGCCATGGCCCGTACCGAGAAGGAGTGTTACGACGCCTTCCAGTCGCTGGAGTACGAGGTCAATACCCTGCACACCGCCAACGGCCAGACCCCCTTCGTCACCTTCGGCTTCGGCCTTGGCGACAGCTGGGAGTCCCGCATGATCCAGGGCGCCATCCTCAGCAACCGCATCGCCGGCCTTGGCAAGAACAGAAAGACCGCCGTGTTCCCGAAACTGGTGTTTGCCATCAAGGATGGTCTCAACCACAAACAGGGTGATCCCAACTACGACATCAAGCAGCTGGCGCTGGAGTGTGCCTCCAAGCGCATGTATCCGGACATCCTCAACTACGACCAGGTGGTCAAGGTGACCGGCTCCTTCAAAACGCCTATGGGCTGTCGCTCCTTCCTCGGGGCTTATGAGGAAAATGGCGAGTTGATCCACGAAGGGCGCAACAACATAGGGGTGGTCAGCCTCAACCTGCCGCGCATCGCCCTGAAATCCCGTGATGAGGCGGACTTCTGGGATCGTCTGGATGCCGCCCTGCGAGTTGCCAAAAAGGCGCTCATGTATCGCATCGAGCGGCTGGATGGCGTCAAGGCGCGGGTCGCGCCGATCCTCTATATGGAAGGGGCCTGTGGCGTGCGGCTCAAGGCCGACGACAACGTCAGCGAGATCTTCAAGCACGGTCGTGCCTCCATCTCGCTCGGCTATATCGGGGTACACGAAACCATCAACGCCCTGTTTGGCACCGATGTCCATCTGTTCGACAGCGACACCTTGCGCCAGAAGGCCGTAGCCATCATAGCGCGGCTCAAGGCGGCGACCGACGAGTGGAAAGAGGAGACAGGCTACGGTTTCAGTCTCTACTCCACCCCGAGCGAGAACCTCTGCACCCGTTTCTGCCGCATTGATGCCAAGGAGTTTGGCGTGGTGGCCGGGGTGACCGACAAGGGTTATTACACCAACAGCTTCCACCTCGATGTGGAGAAGCAGGTCAACCCGTACGACAAACTGGACTTTGAGGCGCCCTATCCGCCCATCGCCAGCGGCGGCTTCATCTGCTACGGCGAGTACCCCAATATCCAGCACAACCTGGAAGCGCTCGAAAACGTCTGGGACTACAGCTATGACAAGGTGCCCTACTACGGTACCAACACGCCCATTGACGAGTGCTACGACTGCGGCTTCACCGGCGAGTTCGAGTGCACCTCCAAGGGCTTCACCTGCCCCCGCTGCGGCAACCACGATCCGGCCAAGGTGTCTGTGACCCGCCGTGTCTGCGGCTACCTCGGCAGCCCGGATGCGCGCCCTTTCAATGCGGGCAAGCAGGAAGAAGTGAAACGCCGCGTCAAGCATATGTAATTTGTAGAGACTCCCTGTTAAAGCAGGGAGTCTCTCTTTGAGGGAAAGTGAAATGTTTCTGAAACCAATGTCGGAGCAGTTATTACAGCAATGGGTCAGTCGAGACTCTTGGCATGAAGGTCATGATAGCGACACTGAATTCTTCTATCGCTTTATCCATGCCTATGGACAAGATCATGGCTACGAACTTGATGAAGGTGCCCTGCGAGAAAAAATCTTGTTTCTTTTGGACCGGCGTGAAGATGAATATTTTCAACGGCTTGCTAGTGAAAGAGCCAACTTTATGAAGAGTGTGTTGGATTACCTTAAATTCACACAGAATATTTAGCCATGCACTACCACCAATACTACCCGGTCGATGTGATCAACGGGCCCGGCACCCGCGCCACACTGTTTGTGTCGGGGTGTGAGCATCAGTGTCCGGGTTGCTACAACCAGAGCACCTGGCGGCTCGATGGCGGCAAGCCGTTTGATGAGGCCATGTGCGATCGCATCATCCAGGATCTCAACGACACGCGCATCAAACGGCGTGGTCTGTCGCTCTCCGGCGGCGATCCGCTCCACCCCGCCAACGTGCCCCAGGTGCTGACGCTGGTGAAGCGGGTGCGGGCCGAGTGCCCCGGCAAGGACATCTGGTGCTGGAGCGGCTATCTGCTCGGCGAACTGTCAGAGGCCCAGCGCGAGCTGGTCGCCCTGCTGGACGTGCTGGTGGATGGCAAGTTCGAGAAGGCACTGGCAGATCCCGGTCTGCTCTGGCGTGGTAGCAGCAACCAGCAGATCCACGACCTCAAAGTCTGGCGCGAGCAGTTGGGGGAGCGGATCCCCTGTTTGACTCAGGTGTGAGAGCCGCGAGTGGGCCCTTGTTTCGTTTGCAGTTGAGGTCAAGGCTGTTTATGGTGAGCTCATCCCGAACCGTGAAACATCTTTGACGAGGAAGTGCGAGATGAACAATCTGCTCAAGATACTGCTGGCCATCTTTTTGCCTCCGGTATGCGCCTTTATCCAGGTAGGCTTCAGCCTGCACTTTTTGATCAACATAGTACTGACCCTGCTTGGCGGCCTGCCAGGTATGGTACATGCGCTCTGGCTGGTGATCAGCGACAAGCGCGGCTGAACGAGGAAAACGGACACAAGTTGCACACCATCGCTGTGCAGATGGTCTCTTGTCTGGATACAGAGGTTAAATAGCAAAATCCCGGCCAGGCCGGGATTTTTCATTACTGCTGTTTGCAGTCGTTGTAGACGCTCTGCCACTCGCCGTTCTTGTCGCGCATTTCGACGAAGCCTTCATTTCCCTTGTTCCACCAGACGGCCTCATGCTCATCGGTATAGCGGGCGCCGGAGGCTGAAATGGTTTGTGGCAGCGTGTAATCCTTGCCATCTGGCAGTGCCAGTTTGATGAAATTCAGGCTCTGGTCGGAAAGGGCAAAGTAGCTCACTTGCACCTTCTTGTTCTGCTCGCACTGATAGGTGATGGGCTCGCCGCCGGTCACGCTCAATGTGGAGGCTCCGCGTTCGCAACCGCTCAGCAGAGCCAGGGTCGTGATGCCCAGCAAGAATATATTGGCGTGTTTCATCTTGAATTCTCCATCGGTGTCATCCGGGCTCGAGCCTAACAGGTTGAGGAGAAGGTTCAATGCTCAATTGTCTCTATTGCGTCTATATGCGTCCCGAGGCGGCGCGCAGGGGGCGAAATACATTCAATGCAGGCCCAGGCTGTGCTCGAAGTCGCGTACCAGCGTCTCATAGGTGCCGTTGTTCTTGATCTTCTGCAGCCCTTCCTCGAAGCGTTTTGCCATGGCTTCTCCCTGGGGATGGGCACGGGAGAAGGCGAGCCAGAAGCCATCGGTGGAGATTTTGCCTACCTTGACGACCCGGCCGGTCAGTGATTTCTGCTGGATCTTGAGATAGCCAGGCATCTCGTTCATCAGTATGTAGTCGACCCGTCCGCGTACCAGCATCTCTATGATCTGGACATCCGATTTGGCCTGAAAGCGGGTGATCCTGGGGTTATCCATGAAATCGGTGGGATAGGTGTAACCCAGGGTAATGCCCACCGTCTTGCCCTCCAGGGCGGTGAGTTTGAGGTCATGGTGCCCGCCGCCTGCGAGGGCGAAGATGGCGAGATCCTCCTCGAACATGGGGGTCTCGTGCCAGTGGTATTGATAGCGGTTCTCCTCTGTGATGGTGGCATTGAAACAAGCCAGCACCTTGTCGCTCTTGGCTTCGTGCATGCAGCGGGCGAAGGGAATGGTACGAAACTCAAGCGCTATGCCCTCGATGGCGAACACCGCTTTCACCAAGGCCGGTGCCAACCCCTGTGGTTGGCCGCTCTCCTTGTCCAGCGCGCAATAGGGGGCCCAGTCATCTTCGGCTGCGACAAGCACTGGATTGGCCCAGACGCTGCTCATCCCGAGCAAAAGACCAAACGCCAGCCAGCTTCCGGGTACTCGTGCCATTGTGTCTCTCCTGCTGCTATTGCGAACGGCTCTTGCAAGCATAGTGGCTGCAGTCACAAGACCCGCGGGGCCAGCTTGCAAAATGCAGACAAAAAAACGCCCCGGTAGGCATAACGGGGCGAAAAACAGCACATCCTTGAGCTAACAACAGGGGGTCAATAGCCGAAACGAGTGGCCTCGAAACGGTTAAGCAGTCGGTGAATGAGATAGCAGGCCAGCAGGGTGGCAACGATGGCAAACAGTATGCTGCTGACTCGATAGAGTGCGCTGAATACCAGATCGTTGCCCGGAGTCAGGTACTGGCCAAACAGGATGCCGAGAGTGGTGAGGGCGCCAAATCCGACGCCTGAGCCGCTGGCCTCCTTCACATGGGCGTAGCTGAACAGCATGGCCCCGAGCCAGAGCATGGGGGCGACCAGCAACAGCAAACCTGACCAGTCGTAGAGTACCAGCTGGCTGACGAGACCAAAGCTCACGCCGAGCAGTGTGCCCATGGCCCGTTTGCGGGCATAGCTCAAGGCCCCGTTCCAGTGCATGGGAAATAGCAGCAGCAGTGTGGTGGCCTGAGCAGACATGGAGTCACGCAAGTCGAAGATCTGGAACACCATGAAGGAGAGGGTGGCTATGCTGGCACCGAGCAGGGCCTCGTGTCGCATTCTGTGCGGTGCCTTGGGGGCCGCCGCAGGCTTGGGTCGCTCCTCTACATCCGGGATCAGCGCCGTCATCAGGTAGGCGATGAGTACCGACAGTATGCTGGCCCACAGGTTGCTGAAGATGAGGTCGTTCAGATCGGTCTGTGGGTAGCTGGCAAAGTGCAGCATTATGCTCAGACTCAGCACACCGTTGGCCCCGAACAGAAACAGGCTGCCCCGGGACATGGCGGCGAAACGGTAGAGAAACAGCAAAAAGGCGATGGGGGTCATCAGGCCGGGATGACTGCCAAACAGCCCGCCCAGCAGACCGACTTCCACCCCGCAGATGACGGCGGCAGCGATCAGCTGGCGTGCCGCATGGCCGTTCATCACTGGCACCATGCCCAGCAGCAATACCGGTGTCACTGTGTAGAAGACGCCGTAGTTCCAGCCAAACAACTTGCAGAGCAAAAAGCCGGTGGTGCTGCCAAAGGCGATGCGCAGACATTGACGCAGTTCGTTGGCGGTGAGGGGCCTGTGCCACAGATTCATCGCTGCCACCTTAGTAGATATAGTGCAACAGGCTGAGCAGACGGATCTGGCCGCGGGCAAACAGCGCGCTTAGCGCGTTGTCCGGCAGCAGTTGCACCGTGGCGCGGGCGCCAGCCGGCAGGTGGGCCGGCAACTGCTCAAGGGTCAGATGCAGGCGCAGGCGCTGGGCATCCCGGACCCAGCGATCCGATTCGGTGGGGCTGGCCAGCAGGCCGTTGGCATCGAACTGGCCGGCGCTGACGCCGGCATCCAGGCTGGTGACCCGTGCTGGATAGAGCTTGCCCGGCTCGCCATCGAAGGCGACCAGTGCCTGGCTGTCCGTGTTGACGTGGCGCAGACTCTTCTCGCGAAAATCGGCGATGATGTCTACTTGCTCGGAAACCAGCGCCAGCAGCGGCGCACCCGCCGCGGCGAAGCTGCCCGGCTTGAGTTGCAGGTTGGTGATGATGCCATCCTGGCTGGCGTGTACCTGGCTGTAGGCGAGGTTGAGCTCGGCCTGGGCCAGGTGATTGCGAGCCTGGCGCAGCAGCAGGTTGTCATCACCGTGCAGACCGCGGTTCACCTGGGCCTGAGTCATGCGGGCCTTGCTGGCCAACAGGTTGGCCTGGGCGGTGCGAAATGCGCTGTCGGCGTCGTCTTTTTGCTGCTCAGAGACCATGTGGCGACGATAGAGGGCGTCGATACGCTCCGCTTCCCGCAGCTTCAGGGAGGCCTGGGTTTGCAGCGAGCTGAAATCGGCGGCGGCGGCGTTGAGAGTGGCGTCGAGCTGGCGGTTCTGCTGCTCGGCCTGAGCCAGCGCGAGGCGGGCCTGCTCCACCGCCAGTTCAAACGGGGCGGGGTCGAGTGAGAACAGCAGATCCCCCTGTTTGACATGCTGGTTGTTGCCAACGGCAACCTGTATCACCTTGCCACTGACCTGGGGTGCCATCTTGGTCACGACACGGGTAGCCATGGCTTGCGGGGTGAGCGGCATCTTGATGTCAGCCAGCAGGAAGTAGCCAAAGACCAGAATAAAGGCGCCCATGGCCCATTTTATCCAGCGTTTGAATTGTTGATCCGGGGTCATCTTATTCTCTCTCTTCACTCTGTGAACCTATCTTGCCGAGGGCGTTGGCACAGATGCGGTGCACTATGTCTTCAAATTGTTCCAGCTCCCGCTGGCTGATGCCGGCGAGCAGTTCACGGCGTACATCCATGATGCGATCTTCTATCTTGTCGAGCAGTGCCTTGCCAGCCGGAGTCAGGGTGACGATGCGGGCCCGTTTGTCCTGGCTGCAGCAATGGCGTTCGACCAGTCCATGCTCCTCCAGCTGACCCAGAGTGCGCATCAGTGACGGCAGCTCTATCTCCAGCGCTTCGGCAAGGGTCTTCTGGCTGAGATGACCACCGAGGCGGCTGAGTTTCCACAGCGCTGTCCAGCGTGGATGGGTCAGACCCAGGGGCGCCAGTTCCAGGTCTGCCACTGTGCGCCACAGTCGATGCAGTCGTCCGACCCGTTCGGCGAGGGACAACTCGCGCAACATTTCCAGATCCTTCATCATGAGGTGCTCTCCACTTACTTAGCCTGCTAAGCATTGTAGTTATTTAGCAGGCTAAGTAAATAGTGTGATCAAGATCTTGTTTATGAAAATGATGGAGGAGCTTCTTATGAGGCTTGACTTGGTCAGTGAAGGGGGTCGTAAGGGGCTGTCTGTGTCTGAAATACGCACAGGTGTGTCAAATCGGGTGGAATACTCTGGCTGGAGAAATAAACACCGGCCTGCTGGGGTGGCAAAAATAAGGAAGGCATCCCGTTTACTATTATTTTCTGGTCAGCAAGGTGTCATATAAATTCGGCAGTCTGTTTTTTATCCACTAATATTGATGGGTCAGCTAAACAGGGAGACGATAGCTGTGGAACGATATGAATCGGGTGACGCCCATTTCTCAATCGAGAGTCTGCTGGTCGATGTCGAATATACTGCCGAAATCCATTATGGCTTCAGCCGGGAAGGAAGCGATATCTGTCATGAATTTGACCCTGCCAATATTCCATTGTTATTAGCAGAATAAGCCAACCGAACAGGTTTAAATGAGACGCTGGCTGTCAAGGTGTGACTGACAGGTGGGCACTCTTTGCTCCATCGGCCCAGTCTTGTCAGTTGAAAACGCACGCTATGGCGTTGTGTTGATAGTGCATCCCCGTCATGACATACAAGTTGCCAGTCATCCTTGCCTGCCCTGTTATCCACCTGCATACGGGTGGGTCATGTCAGTTGCGCGAGCGTCAGGATCATGGCCTCTCTGATATTGATGATCAGCATGAATATGACACGACTGTCATCAGCCTGCAGCCCGTTTACTCCCTCTCTTTCCATGGATAACACTTAATCTGAGCCTCACCATTGCCAGCAAGTGAGGGAAAAACCTTGTCCGCATCCGTTTATTTCTGTGTGTATATCCAAGTTTTCAGGTGTTGTGAATGGGGACGCTATCTTGTATTGGACGACGGCATTGTCCTCATAGCGTTTAAGATTTTAATGTTTTTATATGTCTTTGTAGCGGGGCTAACCGACAGGCAGAGGGAGGATCACTAGAGTAGCGCCACCTCACACGCTGGAGCATAACAATGAAAAACCTCTCTACCCCGAAAGCCGCCCCCTGGGGCAGTCAACAAATAGCCGGCATGCCCATGATGATCTTCCTCGGGCTTGCCACCTGCGTGCTTTTCTCCGGCTGGAACGGCTCCTTGCCGCTCGGCATGGTCGGGGCATTGGCGCTGATGTTCGTACTCGGTACCCTGCTGACCGAACTGGGTGAGCGCATCACGCCGGTCCGTGAATACCTGGGAGGTGGCACCATACTCGCCATTTTCGGGGGGGCTGCTCTGTTTGAATACAGGATCCTGCCAATCGAGGCGGGTCAGGTGATCATCGGCTTCATGAAAGAGGGGGGCTTTCTCAACTTCTTCATCGCCAGCCTGGTGACGGGTTCAGTGCTGGGCATGAGCAGTGCTCTGTTGAAAAATGCCGCCATGCGTTACCTGCCGGTGATCCTGGGCGGTGTTGCAGTGGCGCTGCTGAGTGTCGGTCTGGTCGGCTCCTTGATGGGTTATGGCTTCAAGAATGCGGTTCTGCTCATAGGTTTGCCCATCATGGGTGGCGGCATGGGGGCAGGTGCCGTACCCCTGGTGGAGATCCTCTCGGGCCCGATGCAGATGTCCAGCGCTGACCTGCTGTCACGCATGGTGCCTGCCGTTGTAATCGCCAACACCCTGGCCATTCTGATGGGTACCATGCTGGCCCGCCTCGGTCGCCGCTACCCTTCTCTGACCGGCAATGGCAACTTGATGGTCAAGGAGAGCAGTCGGAAGGTGGCCGAAGAGCAGGTCCAGGCGCCGACCCTGGAGAGCCTTGGCATAGGGCTCTTCATCAGCTCCAGCATGTTCGTGCTGGGTTCACTGCTGGGTAACTTCATCCCCATGCATCCCTTTGCGCTCATGATACTGGCGGTGGCCTTCATCAAGGTGAGTGGCGTGCTGCCGCGTCGTTACGAGCAGGCGGCCGCCGACTGGTACCAGTTCGTCGTGACCAATCTGACGCCCTCCCTGCTGGTGGGCATAGGGGTCGCCTATACCAGCATCCCGGAACTCATCAGCGCCTTTTCCATCAGTTACTTCGTGCTGGTGCTGGTGACAGTGGTCGGCGGCGCCCTGGGGGCGGCCCTGGTGGGGCGCATGATAGGTTTCTATCCCATAGAGGCGGCCATCACAGGCGGTCTGTGCATGGCCAACATGGGGGGCACGGGTGATGTGGCCGTGCTGTCTGCGGCCCAGCGCATGAAGCTGATGCCGTTTGCCCAAATCTCTTCCCGTCTCGGGGGGGCCGTCATGTTGATCCTGGCCACCCTGCTCATCTCGCTGCTGGCATAAGGAATCGACAATGAACGACATCATGATGGGCACCAGCCTGCCCTATGCCGAACGCAAGCGACAAGGCCTGATGGGGCGCATGCCTCACAAGGAGGAGTCCCTGGCCCAGCAACGGCGCCGTATCTACCGTCTGGTCTCTGCCATGCAGAGCCCGTTCGACCAGCACCTGCTGCTGCGCCAGCTGCAAGAAGACAACCCTGTGCTGTTTTACGATCTGGTGCGCCACCACCTGCCGGAGCTCTTGCCCATTATTTACACCCCGGTAGTAGGGGAGGCATGCCAGCGCCACAGCGACCTCTATCTGCGCAGTCACGGCCTTTATCTTTCCTGGCATGACAGAGACGATCTGGACGCCATCTTCGCCGCGGTGGAGCAGGAGGTGGACGTCATCGTCATCTCCGACGGTGAGCGGGTGCTGGGGCTCGGCGATCTTGGCATCGGCGGCATGGGGATCTGCATCGGCAAGCTGGCGCTCTACTCCGCCGCCGGCGGCATCAACCCGGCGCGCACCCTGCCGCTGTGCGTCGATGTGGGCACCAACAATCCCGAACTGCTGGAGGATGACTCCTACCTCGGCTGGCAGGCCAACCGGGTGGATGGTGAATCCTATTACCACTTCATGGACAAGGTGGTGGCAGCCATTCGCACGCGCTGGCCCCAGGTGGTGTTGCAGTTTGAAGACTTCGCCGGCAAGCATGCCGCCAATCTGCTGGCTCGTTATCGAGACGAGCTGTGCATGTTCAACGACGACATCCAGGGGACGGCTGCGGTGGCTTCTGCCTGCGTGCTGGCTGGGTTGCAACAGGCCGGAACTACCCTGGCCGACACCCCCGTGCTCATCGTCGGCGCCGGCTCGGCGGGGTGCGGCATCGCCGCCATGCTGGCCCAGCTGGCGGGCAGCCCGGATCGGGTGCAACTGTTTGATCAAGATGGGCTGGTCTGTCTGGAACGCGCCAATCTGACCCCATCCCAACGACCTTTTGCCCGTCCTGCGCAAGAGGCTTGCACCACCCTGCCCGAGCTCATTGAGCGGCTGCGCCCCGGCGTGCTGATCGGGGTGAGCGGTCAGGGCGGGCTCTTTACCGAGGTCGTGCTCGGGGCCATGGGGGAGGTATGCGAGCGCCCCGTGATCCTGCCGCTCTCCAACCCGACCCGCAGTGCCGAAGCGACGCCGGAGCAGGTGTGGCAGGCCACCGACGGGCGCGCCCTGCTCGCTACCGGCAGCCCCTTTGCCCCAGTCACTGTGGCGGGGGAGGCGCGGGTGGTCTCCCAGTGCAACAACGTCTATGTCTTCCCCGGCATTGGTCTGGGGGCCTGCGCCGTCAAGGCGCGCCGCATCAGTGACGGCATGCTGCAGGCGGCGGTGCGGGCAGTGGGCGCCTATCCGCTGGCAGAGGGGCGATTGTTGCCTCCCATCGAGCAGGTGGGGGAAGTGGCCCGCGCGGTCGCAAGGGCGGTGGCGCTGACTGCCCGTGACGAAGGGCTGGCGGATTTTGTCGGTGATCCCGCGCCACTGATTGACCAGACCTGGTGGCGCCCGCACTATTGGTCCGCTTCCTGATGTTGCAAGGCTAATCGATGAAACTGCGCCACCAACTGGTCACCCTCTCTCTGGGGCTGTCACTGCTGCTGATCGTGATCCTGGGCAGTCTGCTTGCCCTCTTTATCCGCCACCTGCTGGAGAGCAATCTGCAGGAGAATGGCGCCGATCTGGCGCGGGTGCTGGCAGCGGACAGCCGGGTGGTGCAGGCCTTGCAGCAGGGCAGCGATCCCGGTTTGCGCGACTATGTGGAGGGGATCAGCAATCGCACCGACGCCGCCTACATGGTGGTGACCGACGAACACGCCCGCCGCCTCAGTCACCCCTCGCCCGAGCTCATCGGCGGTCTCTTCCGTGGTGAAGATATCTGGCCGGCCCTCCATGACCGGCTCAGCTACTGCTCAGAGGACGAGGGCACACTCGGCCCGGCCATCCGCTGCTTTGCGCCCGTGCTCGGGCCCGATGGCCGTGCCATGGGGGCCGTGGTGGTGGGTTACCTGATGCGGACTGTGGAAGGCATCTATCTGGAGCGGATCGCCCTGCTGGTCAGTGCCATCCTTGCCGTGCTGGGGTGTGGTCTCTTGCTGGCGCTCTGGGTGCAGCACCTGTTGCGCCGCACCCTGCTGGATCTGGAACCCGAGGCCATCGTCAATCGCTTCGTGCTGCAAGAGCTGGTGCTGGAGCACATCTCAGAGGGGGTGATAGCGCTCGACAACAGGGGCAACATCCGCATGCTCAACAGTGCCGCCTTCTATCAGCTGCGCCTGCCGGGCACAGGGCGTCATGCCCTGCTGGGGCAGCCGCTCGCCGAGTTGTCGCCGCCGCTGGCACCGGCCCTGACCCAGGTCGAGACCGAGCTTGGCTTTACCGTGCACGGAGAATCCTTCGTGGGCCGCTGGCAGGCGGTGGAGGGCAAGGTGCCAGGGCGCCTGCTGATCTTCAGTCGCCCCGAGGTAACTGGCAGCCTCGGCATGCAGGTCACGCATCTGCGCCAGTATGCCGAGATGCTGCGGATGCAGACCCACGAGTTCGCCAACAAGCTGAGCAGCCTCTCCGGCCTGTTGCAGCTCGGCCATGTGGATCAGGCGGTGGAACTGATCCAGCAGGAGAGCGAGGCCTGCCAGACCATGTTGCAGGGGCTGCTGCGAGCCATCGAGGACAAGCCGGTGGCGGGGCTCATTCTCGGCAAGTTCAGCCGGGCGCGGGAGCTGGGGGTGGAGCTGGTGCTGGATCCCGACTCGGCGCTGGCGGAGTATCCGGCGGCGGTGTCGGCGGATCTCATCACCCTCATCGGCAACCTGCTGGACAACGGTATTCGCGCCGCCTGGGCGCGGCGCAAGGTCTGTCCGCCGCGGGTGCTGATTTCTCTCAACGATTTTGGTCGCCGGCTGGTGATAGAGGTGGAGGACAGTGGTGAAGGGGTGGACGAGGCGCTGGCGGATCATCTGTTTGATTACGGTATCAGCCGCCAGACCGGCGATCACGGGGTCGGCCTCTTCCTGGTCAAGGAGACGGTGGCCAGGCGAGGGGGTGTGATAGAATGGCGCCGCACCGCCGAACAGACAACCTTGTTCGGTATCTACTTGAATAAAAACCAATTGGTGTGATCTATGGAGCCCATTTTCACTCTGGTGATCGAGGATGACGAACGGATAGGATCCATTCTGGCCGAGCTGGTCTCCTCCACCCCCGGATTTTCCCTGCTGGGTCGGGCCGAAAGCCTGACCCAGGCCGATCTCATGATGCGTGCGACCGAACCACAACTGCTGCTGGTGGATATCTCATTGCCTGACGGCTCGGGCCTGGAGTGGGTGAACCGGCTGCGCAGCCACAATCGTGAAGCCTACGTCATCATGGTGACCGCCTCCTGCGACGTTGAGACCATACAGCAGGCCCTCAACCTGGGGGTGCAGGATTACATCATCAAGCCGTTGCGGCTGTTTCGCATCCAGCAGAGTCTGGACGAGATCCTCACCCTGCACAGGCGCATCTGCGAGCGCGGCTCCCTGGAGCAGAGCGATCTGGATCGACTGATGGGCAAGGGGCGCGCCCAGGCCAGGGAGGTGCGCGATACCCCCAAGGGGATCGATGCCATCACGCTGCGCCAGGTGCTGGAGCTGCTGGCGGGCGAGCCGGATACCGCATTTTCTACCGATACGGTGGCGCTGCGCCTCTCCTTGAGCCGCACCACGGCGCGCCGTTATCTGGAGTATCTGGAGTCCGAAGACAGGGTCGATGTGGATCTCAACTACGGTCAGCGTGGCCGGCCCGAGCGGCGCTACCACTGGCGGCGGGGTAACTGAGCCCGCGTTTTTTGCGCGCAGATGCAATACAAGAAGGGAGCCTCGGCTCCCTTCTTGCTGTCTGCCCGTCGCCGCATGGGTTGCAGCCCTTCCTACCTTGCCTGGTTCACAGTGCGCCCAGGGGGAAAGGGTGGAGGGCAGATTCGGCCTCTTCAAACAGTTGGATCAGGTGATCCGCGACGGCCCGCACCCGTCTGGAGTGGGCGAGATCTGTGTGGATCACCAGCCAGATCGGCTGATCCACTCCCAGCTCGGGCAGGAGGCAGACGAGGTCCGTCTCTTTGGCCAGATAATGGGGCAGTACCGCCAGCCCGAGACCGGCGGTGGCGGCGGCCAGCTGGGCCGACAGCGTGTTGGTCTCCACCCTGCAGGGGCGGCCACGCAGTATGCGCGCAATCCATTTGGCGGCGGGCAAATGGCCGTGTGTTTCCCCCCAGCCGATAAAGGCATCCTCATCGAAGCTGGCTGCATCTGTTCCCGGATGACGGCAATCGACATAGCTGCTGGCCCCATAGAGGCCAAAGCCCAGGGTGCCCAGCCGCTTGATGGTGACGTTGCCGGCATCAGGTTTGACCATGCGCACGGCCAGGTCGGCATCGCGCCTGTGCAGGTTCACCGTTTGCACGCCTGTGACCAGCTCCACCCTCAGATCGGGATGAATGGCAAACAGCCTGGCCAGGGAGGGAATAATGAGCGGATTGGCCAGATTGTCTGCGGTGGCGAGGCGCACGCATCCGGCCACTTGTCCCTGCTGCTGCCCGGCTTCGCCAAAGGCATGTCCGGCATGTTCCAGCGCCTCGGCCCGCGCCAGCAGGGCATCCCCATCGTCGGTCAGTCGATAGCCGTGCTGATGACGACTGAACAGCGGCAGACCCAGTGCCGACTCCAGGCGATCCAGCCGGCGAGAGACAGTGGCAATGCCCATGTCAAGGGCGAGGGCGGCGCCACTCAAGGTGCCGCTGCGGGCGATGGCCAGAAAGACCCGGGCGTCATCCCATAGCAAGAGAGCGTTCATGTATCTTCCAAAATCGGAAAGCTGACTACCAATCCAGTCTATACCTGAATCATATTCGGAAGACCATACTGACCTCCATCTTGTAAGGAGAAATGTATGCAACGACGAACACTGGGCACTGATCTGGACGTATCCGCCATGGGCCTCGGCTGCATGGGCATGAGTGAGTTTTATGGTCCGCGGGATGATGAGCAGGCGCTGCGGGTGCTGGCCAGGGCCGTCGAGATGGGGATCGATTTTCTCGACACCGCCGACATGTATGGCCCGCACCACAATGAAGTCCTGATAGGCCGTTTCCTGGCGACCCACGGAACCGGGGTCAAGGTCGCCACCAAGTTCGGCATAGTGCGTCAGAGCGGCGAGTACAGGCGCACCCTGGACAACAGCGTCCAATATGCACGGCAGAGCTGTGAAGCCTCGTTGCGCCGGCTAGGGGTCGAGCAGATAGACCTCTACTATGTGCATCGTATCGACCCGGCTCACCCCATCGAAGAGACGATGGCAGGGCTGGCGCAGCTGGTGCAGGAGGGCAAGATTGCCCGTATCGGCCTGTGCGAGGTCAGCGCGGCCACCTTGAGGCGTGCCCATGCCGTGCATCCGGTGGCGGCGGTGCAGACGGAATATTCCCTCTGGACGCGGGATGTCGAAGCCCAGGTGCTGCCGACCTGCCGCGCGCTGGGCATAGGTCTGGTGGCCTATTCCCCCTTGGGGCGCGGCTTTCTGACCGGACGTTTCCAGCAGGATACTGCGTTTGAAGAGGGTGACTTTCGGGCCAACCTGCCGCGCTTTCAACAGGAAAACATCGCCACCAATCGCTCGCTGGTGGAGGTGATCATGGCCCTGGCGGCACGCAAGCAGTGCACAACGGCGCAGATCGCCCTGGCCTGGCTGCTGGCGCAGGGGGATGACATAGTGCCCATCCCCGGCACAAGGCGGATCCCCCATCTGCTGGACAACCTGGGCGCCCTGTCGGTGCGTCTGGAGGCCGGGGATCTCGCCGCGCTGGACAGTGCCATCAGGGCCTTGCCAGTGGCAGGGGATCGCTATACCCGGGAAGGCATGAAGGGGGTGAACGCATGAGCGGCTTATCGTCCGAGCGGCGTGAACAGGCCTTCGCGCTGCTGGCCCGGCTCGACCCGCAGGCGCCGGATCAGGTCGCGGCGAATCTGGATGCCCTGTCGCCAGATTTTGCCGAACTGGTGTTGGGATTTGCCTTTGCCGATGTGCTCTCCCGTCCCGGTATTGATCTCTGCACCCGTGAGATGCTTACCGTCGCTGCGCTGATGGCGATGGGCAATGCGCCCGGGCAGCTCGAATTTCATATCCGGGCCGCGTTGAATGTGGGCGTCAGCCGGGAAACCATCATCGAAATCCTGCTCCAGATCGCCGTCTATGCCGGTGTCCCGGCCTGCATGAATGGCATCAGCGCGGCCCGAAAAGCCTTTGCTGCTCATGACAAGGCCCGGCGCGACCCGCACAAGGCGCACCACGAGCAAACCTGAATAACAGTCGTGTCGGGAGGGGCTTACCATTGGCGCCGGGGCAATTGAGCCCGCGGGTGTTAGCGTTGATATGCAAACAAGAAGGGAGCCTCGGCTCCCTTCTTGTGTTGTGCTGCAGCGGCTTGTCTCGCCGGTTTATGCCTCTTCCACAAGGGCGGGGCGTACCCTGGGCTTGAACTGGGAGAGCATGACGCCGCCCAGGATCAGGCCGCCGCCGAGCAGGTGATAGCCGTGAATGGGCTCCCCCAGGGTGATGACGGCGATCAGCGCCGTGCACAGCGGCATCAGGTTCATGAACACAGAGGTGCGCTCCGCTCCCATGCAGGCGAGGCCGCGCATCCAGCAGTAGGCCGCCAGCAGGGAGGAGGCGAGCCCGGCAAACAGCACCAGACCCCAGCCCTCGGCGGGCACCGCCAGGGAGTCTGCGCTGAGGGCGACCGGGATGAGCAGCAGCACAGCCAGCAGGATCTGCATGTAGAGGTTGAGCCAGGGGCCAAACGGCAGTTGCCAGCGGCGGATCAGCAGGCCGTAGAGGGCGTAGCTGGCGGAGCCGAGCAGCATGAGCCCGTCCCCGGGGTTGATGCCGTCTTGCAGCAGGGCCAGGGGCTGGCCCTGGCTCAGCAGCCAGAACACCCCGAACAGGGAGATGCTCATGCCGAGCAGCGCCTGCTTGCCCGGGCGCTGGCCGAAGAAGAGGGCGCTCTGCAGCAGGGTCAGCAGCGGAATGAGCGAACCTATGACCCCCATGTTGGTGGCCGAGGTGGTGTGGGCGGCGTAATAGGCGAGGCACTGGTAAAGCACCATGCCAAGGGCTGCCAGCACCAGCAGCTTGCCGAGCCAGGGGCGGATTTCGCGACGGCGGCGCCACAGTTGTGGCAGGCAGAAGGGGGTCAGCGCCAGGGCGGCGATCACCCAGCGGTAAAAGGAGATGGCGGCGGGATCCAGCACATCGGCGGCGGCCTTGGACACCACTGTATTGGTGGCCCAGATCAGCACGGCCATCAGCGGGAACATAAGCGGGAAGAAGATACGCATCAAAGGCTCCTTATTATCGAGATGGCCAGTCTACCCTTGTCTTTCTGTTATCAAGTAACGTAAAACTGACAATTCATCCCGCAGAAAGGACAAGTTGCCCTGATATGGCACTACATCACTATCACTCGACGGACATAGCCCTGCCCGAGCCCAATCCACTCTATCTGCGCTATCAGCAGATCCAGGCCGAGAGTGCCTGCGCGCCCCACAGCCACCCCTGGGGCCAGCTCAGCCTGATAAGCCTGGGGGTGATGGAGATAGTGCTGGACGATCACCGGCTGGTGGCTCCCGCCGACTACCTCATCTGGGTGCCGGCGGATCTGGAGCACGCCTCCTACAACCAGCAGGCCCTCGACTACACCTCCATCTATGTCAATCACGCCCTGGCGGCCAGACTGCCTGCCGAGCCCTGCCTGCTGGAAATGACGCCGCTCATCCGGGCCATGCTGGCAGATTTTTGCGAGCGCAAGCTGGGCCATATGCAGGATGAATGGGATGTGCGCCAGGCCGAGCTGCTGGTGGAGAAGCTGACCCGCACCCGCTGCCAGGACAGCTACCTGCCCATGAGCCAGGACAAGCTGCTGGGCCCCATGCTGGCGGCTCTGCGCAGCGACCCTGCCGATCCGCGCACCCTGGCCCAGTGGGCCGAGCAGTTGCACAGCACGGAGCGCACCCTGGCCCGGCGCTGCGTGCGGGAATTGGGGATGAACTTCGGCCAGTGGCGGGCCCGGCTCAAGTTGCTCAAGGCGCTGGCCTGGCTCAAGGGGGAATTGCCGGTGCAGGAAATTGGCTGGCGGCTCGGTTACGGCTCCACCTCGGCCTTTATCGCCATGTTCAACCGTGAGCTGGGCTGCTCACCCCAGCGCTATCGCCAGCAGTTGGGAGGGAGCGAGAAGCCTGAATAACAGTCAGGGCTTCCGCTATTGCGGCTGGGCACCTCCTGCTCAGGCTCCAAACCTGCTCACTGCAAAATCGATGAAGCTGCGCAGCTTGGGTGTCATGCGGCGGTCAGGGGCGTACAGAAGATGGAGAGGGCGCGTTGGCACCTTGAAATCGGGCAGTACTTCAATCAGTCTGCCAGCGTCCAGGTCGTCACGCACCAGCTCTTCCGGTTGCAAGAAAAGGCCAAGCCCGCCGCGTGCCGCCATCAGCAGGGCTTCACCGCTATCGACCATCAGTTTGCCGGATACCGGGACTGAGATGTCACCATCCGGCCCCAGGAAAGTCCAGTGTGTGCGTAGCTCCGTATGGGAAAAACCCAGACATTCGTGCTGTGTCAGCTCCTCCGGGTGGTGGATCGGTGCCCGGCCAGCCAGGTAGGATGGTGCTGCGCAGAGCTTCAGGTGGTAAGGCGCCAGCTTGCGGGCGATGAGCCCGCTGTCTGCCAATTCTCCGACCCGGAAGGCAACATCGAAGCCTTCGTCCACCAGATCGACAAAGCGATTGGAGAGCGACATATCCACCGAGACATCGGGGTGTGCGCTCATATAGTCAGGCAGGTGCTTCGTCAGTGCGTGAATGCCGAAGGAGACGGGCGCATTGATGCGCAAGCGTCCGCGCGGAGTGCCTTCGCTGATCGCCACCATCCCCTCGGCCGCCTCCACGTCGGCCAGAATGCTCTTCACCCGTTCGTAAAAGATAAAGCCTGCCTCAGTGAGATGTTGCCTGCGGGTAGTGCGATTGATCAGCCGGATCCCCAGATGTTGTTCCAGTGCCTGCACATGCTTGCCCACCAGTTGGGAAGACATTCGCAGGGCCTCTCCGGCCGCTGAGAAGGAGCCCTGCTCTACGGCCTTGGCGAACACACTCATGCTTTGCAAGCGATCCATTGCAAACTCTCCGTTTCAAGTCATGCATCATTTTCTCTATTTATCCTGATTGGTTTCAAGTTTTAAAGTGAGCGCATCACCTTATCCGTCAGGAACAAGCGTCATGAAAGTTGCAATTATTGGTACGGGCAATATGGGGGTGGGTTTGGCTGCCGCACTGGCGGGAGCAGGACATGACGTCAGCATAGGTGCACGCGATCTGGCCAAGGCCGCGGCGCTGGCAGAGCGCATTGGTCATGGGGCAATCGGCGGCGACATTGCTGCCGCGGTCAGAGTGGCCGACGTCGTGGTACTGGCGTTACCCTTTGGCGCCATGGAAGCGGCTATCGAGTCGGCGGGGGATGTGTCCGGGAAGGTATTAGTCGATATATCCAACCCGATCAGCGCCGACTACAAGGAACTTGTCATTGGGCACACCACGTCTGCCGCCGAGGAGATCCAGAAACTGGCTCCGAAAGCCCAGGTAGTCAAAGCGTTCAATACCATCTTTGCATCATTATTTGCCCCAGAAGCCCGCGAGGGGAAGGTGTTGCAAGTCTTCATTGCCGGCGATGCGGATACCGCCAAGGCCTCTGTTGCTGAACTGGCAACGTCCATCGGCTTTGATAGCGTAGATGCCGGACCGCTCTCCAACAGCCGTTTCATCGAACCGATTGGCGAGATGAACATCCACTTTGGCTATTTCCTCGGCAAAGGCCCGGCTGTGGCTCCTGTCTGGGTGCAAGTGTGAACAGCTGGATCCAGTTTGGCCCGTCTGGTGCGGGCTACTTTCCTCAAAGGTCATCATGAAAACTGGATGTCGTACTGCGCTGACGGCGCTGAGTCTGCTCATCTCTTCTGGCCTGGCGCTGGCAGCCCCGGCTATCGAGGTGCTGGGCAAGGACTTTGTCTTCCCCAATAGGCTGGAGGGATTACCCGCGAGGTTGTCGGACTTCAAGGGGCTGCAAATCAACCGCTTTACCACCAGCGATGATGTGACACTGAGCTACTGGGAGGCCGGATCTGGTCACCCGCTGGTCTTTATTCCCGGCTGGTCGGCCAATGGCGCTGAATACATCAACCTGATGTTTATCCTCGCCAAGCATTATCGCGTGATTGTGCTCGACCCGCGCAATCAGGGGCTGTCGGACAAGGTTGGCTACGGCAATCGGATTGCCCGCTACGCAATGGATCTCAAGGAGCTGAATCATCACCTGAATATCAGGTCGGCTGATTACTGTGGCTGGTCGATGGGGGCATCTGTGCTGTGGAGCTATATCGACCTCTTCGGAGGTCAGGGCATTCGCAAAGCGGTTTTTGTGGATGAGCCTGTGGCCATAGTGGCTAGAGCCCATTGGTCCGCACAGGAGCGCAGGGATACCGGCGCCTTGATGCCTTCGGCCGATCGGCTGATAGAGGCATTGCAAGCACCTGTGCCGAAGGATCCGGATCCGCAAACGACCCACTTTCTTGCCCGCGCCAAATTGCGTGACTCGCCCTACTTCGTCAATTCCGAACGTTTTGGCGAGTCGGTGATCCACCAGGATCCGGCCGCCATGATGCAGGTTATGTACGACCACGGCTCCAACGATTGGCGCGATGTGCTGCGCCACAAGATCCGGATGCCGGTGGCCATCTTCAGCGGAGAGTACAGCGCCAATCTTGCAAGCCAGCGCTGGGCACAATCCGTGATCCCGGGGGCGAAACTGTACGTTTACACCAAGGCAGAACAGGGAGATCACTTCCTGATGTTCAAAAACCCGTTCAAATTCACGCAAGACCTGCGTGAATTTCTTGAGCACTAATCCACCATCACGGCTTGTCTTTGCTCACTCGCTGGCAAGCCAATCGCATTGTTTACTACAAGGAGATCACCATGCCCGTCGTTCGCGTTACCTGGTTTGAAGGTAAAGAAACAGGGACCAAACAGGTCGTTGCAGCAGAAATCACCGAGAGCATAGTGCGCAATACAGGAACAGATCCGAAATATATCTATGTCATCTTTGAAGACGTGGCCCCATCGGACTGGGCCGGAGAAGGCAAGTTGTTCGGCGATTAATCCATCGCCACATCCCGGAGTTCACGCGATTCACCTCAGCCAGCCTGAGTCAGGGTGCCGGTTGCAAGGCATGTACATGACTGTCACTCACATTCGACTCCTAGCCTGTGGGGTCGGATGAGCAATAACAACAAGGGCGCCCGCAGGCGCCCTTGTTGATGACAGGATGGGCTTAGAAGAAGCCGAGGGGATTGATGTCGTGGCTCACCAGCAGGTTCTTGGTGTTCTGGTAGTGGTCCAGCATCATCTTGTGGGTCTCGCGGCCTATCCCTGACTTCTTGTAACCGCCAAAGGCGGCGTGGGCCGGGTAGGCGTGGTAGCAGTTGACCCAGACCCGGCCAGCCTGAATGCCGCGCCCCATGCGCCAGGCCAGGTTGCTGTCGCGGGTCCACAGACCCGCCCCCAGGCCGTACTGGGTGTCGTTGGCAATGGCCAGCGCATCCGCCTCGTCCTTGAAGGTGGTGACCCCGAGCGCCGGTCCGAAGATCTCCTCCTGGAACACCCGCATCTTGTTCTGGCCCGAGAAGATGGTGGGCTGGATGTAGAAGCCCCCCTCCAGCCCGCTCACCTTGGCCGGGCCGCCGCCGATCAGCATCTTGGCCCCCTCGCCACGGCCTATCTCCATGTAGCTCAGGATCTTGTCGAACTGCTCGCGGGACGCCTGCGCCCCGACCTGAGTAGCGGTGTCCAAGGGGTTGCCCTGCACGATTGTGCGGGCGCGGGCCAGCACCCTGTCCATAAAGTCGTCGTAGATCTTCTCGTGTACCAGCGCGCGGGAGGGGCAGGTGCACACCTCGCCCTGGTTGAAGAAGGTCATCAGCATGCCTTCCACCGCCTTGTCGATGTACTGGCTCTCGTGCTGCATCACATCGGCAAAATAGATGTTGGGGGATTTGCCGCCCAGCTCGACGGTGGAGGGGATCAGCTTGTCGGCGGCGCAGCGCAGTATATGGGCGCCGACTTCAGTCGAACCGGTAAAGGCCAGCTTCTGGATCCGATCGCTGGTGGCCAGCGCCTGACCCGCCTCGGCGCCGAAGCCGTTGACCACGTTGACCACGCCGGGGGGCAGTATGTCCTTGATGAGATCCATCATCAACATGATGGTGACCGGGGTCTGTTCGGCGGGCTTGAGCACGCTGCAGCAGCCTGCCGCCAGCACAGGGGCCAGCTTCCAGGCCGCCATCAGCAGCGGGAAGTTCCAGGGGATGATCTGGCCGACCACGCCGATGGGTTCCTTGAAGTGGTAGCTGACGGTGTGCTGATCCAGCTCGGCGGCCGAGCCCTCCTGGGCACGGATGCAGCCGGCGAAGTAGCGGAAGTGATCCACCACCAGCGGCAGGTCGGCGGCCAGGGTCTCGCGCACCGCCTTGCCGTTCTCCCAGGTCTCGGCGATGGCGAGCACTTCGATGTTCTGCTCGATGCGATCGGCGATGCGCAGCAGCAGGTTGCTGCGCTCGGTGACGCTGGTCTTGCTCCAGCTGACGAACGCCTTGTGGGCAGCATCCAGCGCCAGATCTATGTCGGCGGCATCGGAGCGGGCCACCTCGCAGAACACCCGGCCATCCACCGGCGAGATGTTCTCGAAATAGCGACCGGCGCGGGGGGCCACCCAGTCGCCCCCGATGAAGTTGTCGTAACGGGACTTGAAGCTGACCAGGGCACCTGCCTGACCGGGAGCGGTATAAATCATCTCATCATCCTTATGTGTGTGAAGGTCCTGCCCGGCTGCACGTGCTGGCTGGCCGGGGTGGTACGCAGGGGGTATCGCAAGGGCCATGCCAAAGGGTCTGACCAGCGGGCAAAAGGTTACAAAAACGTTACCAAATGGGGTGCGGCAGCGTATCTTGATTAACCAATGACCCCGGCCGTGACGATGACACTGTGCCGTTTCTGAACAGTGGCCGCGACAGTCGTGCCGTTTGTGAACAGGAGGCGTGATGAGCGAGTTACCGCAGTACAGTTCCAGCCCCAGTCCGATCCAGCGTTCCTGGCAGCGCTGCCTGCATCAGGGTCTGCTCCGCCAGCAGAGTGCCGAGCTGGATCTGCTGCCCCAAGGAGAGTTGTCGGCCCGCCAGGAGGCGCACAGGACGCTGATTGCCTGCTTCCAGCGCTTCGTGTTGCCGCTGTTTGCCCAGTTGCTGGCGGGCAGACCCTGTCGCCTGCTGCTGTGTGACGGTGAGGGGGCCATACTGGCCGCCAGCGGTGACGACGGCTTTGCCCGCCACGCCGAGCGCATCTTTTTGCGCAGCGGCGCCCGCTGGGGGGAAGCGAGCAAGGGAACCAACGCCATCGGTACCGCGCTCGCCGAGCAGAGCGAGGTGCAGGTGCTCGGCAATCAGCATTTCTTCGCCCAGCACAGCTTCCTCAGTTGCAGCGCCTGCCCCCTGCTCGGGCCGGACGGGCAATTGCTCGGGGTACTCGACATCTCCACTGACGCGGCCCACCACGACGGCGACATGCTGGGCACGGTTCGGCTCTTGGCCATGACGCTGGAAAACGCGCTGCTGGCGCGCCAGCCGGGCTGGCTGGTGGATCTCGATCCCCAGAGTCTCTGGTCCGCCCGTTTGCTGCTGGGGGAGGGGGGCGAGCTGCTCGGCGCCAACCGGGCCGGCCGGCTCTGGCTCGGCCAGCACCCCTTCGACGGCAAGCAACTGCTACGGGATCGGCGCGGTTTGCGGCTGGTGCCGGAGGCCGGCCCCGTTGCGGCCCTGCCCGGCTTGCCGGCCGATGCTGGCGGCTCGCACGGCCAGCAGGTGCCGCTCAAGATGCTGGAGCGCGGCATCTCGCTGCTTGTCGAGGGGGAGACCGGCAGCGGCAAGGAGCACCTGGTGCGTGCCCTGCACCGCCAGTCGAGCCGACAGGACAAGCCCCTGGTGTGTGTCAACTGTGGCGCCCTGCCGGCAGATCTGGTGGAGGCCGAGCTGTTTGGTTATGTGGGCGGGGCCTTCAGTGGCGCCCGCAGCCAGGGCAGTCAGGGCTATCTGCGCGCCGCCCACGGCGGCATCCTGATGCTGGATGAAATTGGCGAGCTGCCGCTGTTGGCCCAGACCCGGCTGCTGCGGGTGCTGCAGGAGCGCAGTGTTACCCCGGTCGGCAGCCACAGACCTGAGCCGGTGGATTTCTGGCTGGTCAGCGCCAGCCACCAGGATCTGGCTGCCATGGTGCAGGCCGGGACGTTTCGCGAGGACCTCTATTACCGGGTCTGCGGCTGGCGCCAGCAGCTGACACCGCTGCGGGCATGGTCACAGGGCGATCGCCAGGGATTGATCCAGCGCCTGCTCTCGGAGATGGACCCGGCCCTGCAGTTGACGCCGGAGGCGGAGCAGCAACTGCTGGCCCATCCCTTGCCCGGCAACGTGCGCCAGCTCAAGCAGGCGTTGGAGGTGGCCTGCGTGCTGGCGGAAGGGCTGGGCTGGATTGAGCCCGCTCACCTGCATCTGCCCTATGTGCCCACAGAGGCATGTGCCTTGCCGATGGGGGGACGGGCCACCACCTTGCGTGAACAGAACCGGCTGCGGGTGCAGCAGACCCTGGCGGCGTGCGGGGGCAATGTGAGCGAGGCGGCGCGCCAGCTCGGCATCAGTCGCACCACCCTCTACCGGGCGCTGCGTGAAGGACCCTGAGGGCTTTGTTGCCCGCCATTCCCCTTGTGCAAGATGAGCCATCAGGGCCCTTTTTATTGATTTCTCTTTATTTTTCATGGCATGGAGTGTTCTATCCTGAGATTCACAATCTGATTGGCAAGTGCGTGATTTCCCGGGGCGCCAACCTGGTGCCTCCCGCCTGGTGCAGTACGGCTGCGCCTGATCCCGGGGTCGGTCCGGGTCTGTCTGCCGGTACCCGGCTGAAGAAATACGGTATGGCGCCGGTGTTGGCGCGTGTAATAACCACGGGATCCGGGCGTGCGGATCTCGGGGTATGGATTCAGAGCACCTAGTCGGGTGGAGCCTATATGACCTTTTCCTATTCTCGTCTGGCCAATGTGCTGTTTTGGGTATTGCTGGGATTGAGCCTGCTGGCGATCCTGCTGTTTGAATTCGGGCCGGATCGGCGGCTCGACATGCTGGCCAATGCCCGCCTGTCGGTGGCGGTGCAGGATGACAGGATCCATGATGGCGCCTCTGTCACTACCTTGCTGTCGGCCGCCGGCCAGCAAAGCGGTTATCCTGCGCCGACGGACAAGCCAGCCATCGACTGCCAGTTGCGCGAAGGTTATGAGTACCCCTTCTGTGAACTGATCCTGACGCTGAGTCTGCCGGAGCAGGGCATTGATCTCTCCCGCTTCGAGGGGGCGCGCATCCAGCTGCAGGTCGAGGGGCCAGAGCCCCAGTTTTGGCGCCTCTATCTGCGCAACTACCACCCGATTTACTCTCGGGCGGGTGATGCCACCTCCCACAAGTTCAACGAGGTGATCTTTCGTCCCGATGATTACGGGCGGCTGCAGGACGTGCCGCTGCGGGTCTTCACGCCAGCCACTTGGTGGATCCAGCAGTACCGCATTCCGCTGGCCCAGCAGGGGGAAGACCTGCGCCATGTCTACGCAGTGGAAATCGCCTCCGGCATCGGCATGCAGCCAGGCCACTACCGGCTGGTGCTGGAGCGGATGGAGTTCTATGGTCGCTGGGTGCAACCGGGAGCCTTCTATCGTCCCCTGCTGCTGAGCTGGCTGGTTTACGGCCTGCTGCTGTTCATGGTGCAGCACCTGTTGATGCGGGATCGATTGCGCAAGGCCCGTGAGGCCAGACAGGCGGCGGAGGCGCGCAGCCAGAGCCTCTGCGAGCAGACCCGGCGCACCGAGGAGGAGGCCAGGTACGATCCCCTGACCGGCGCCCTCAACCGGTTCGGTGGCAACAAGCTGCTGGCCGAGCTCGGCGATATGCCCCTCTCTTTCATCTACATCGACATAGATCACTTCAAGCTCGTCAACGATGGCCATGGTCACCCGGTTGGGGACGAGGTGCTCAAGCACATGGTGAGCGAAGTCCTGCGCCACTGCGATAGCTTGTGCCGGCTGGTGCGCTGGGGCGGGGAGGAGTTCGTGCTGGTCTGCCTGCACTACGAACAAGCCCGTGCCAAGGCGCTGGCGGAGCGGCTGCGAGCCGCCCTGGTGGCTTATCCGCACTGGCCATTGGCGCTGTCCATCACGGCCTCGTTCGGGGTGGCGGAGCGGCGCGGGGATCCCCTGGAGCAGGTTCTCAAGCGGGCCGACGAGGCGCTCTATCAGGCCAAAAAGCGGGGTCGCAACCGGGTCGAGGTGGAATAGGAGGTGGAATAGAACGCAGGTCTGGCGGCCGGGGAAGGGCTGCTCCTTCGAGCGGGGCATTGCTGCTGGAGCCCAAGACGCCAAGCCGCTATGATGCGCGCCAGCCGGGGCGTTGGTCCCCTTCATTCATCTGTTGAGGTTATTCCCCATGGCACAACACATTGGCGCTTTGGCCCTGCTGGTGGCCGACTATGACGAGGCCATCGCCTTCTTTACCCTGGGGTTGGGTTTTACATTGCTGGAAGACACTCCCCTCGATGAACCGGGTAAACCGGGCAAGCGCTGGGTGCGGGTTGCGCCTGCCGGCGCGCCCGGCTCGGCGCTCTTGCTGGCTCGCGCCGCCACGCCCGAGCAGCAGGCCTCCATCGGTCAACAGGGCGGTGGCCGGGTATTTCTGTTCCTCGAAACCGATGATTTCTGGACCGATTACCAGCGCATGCTGGACTACGGTGTTCATTTTTGTGAACAGCCACGTAGCGAGCCATACGGCATGGTGGTGGTGTTCGAGGATATCAGTGGCAACCGCTGGGACCTGCTGCAACTCACTGCTGCCAACTGAATCTGAAAACGTTTATCATCCCGCCTGTCATAAAGTCATAAAAGTGTCACAGAAAATTCTAATAATTGGCGCACCCATCTTCACACAGGAGAGAGAAGGGATATGGCTAAGCGAATTCTGGTGGTCGAGGACGAAGCACCGATCCGCGAAATGCTCTGCTTCGTGCTTGAGCAAAAGGGATACGAAACAATCGAGGCGGAAGATTACGCCGATGGACTGGCGAAGGTGTGTGAACCCTACCCCGAACTCATAGTGCTGGACTGGATGATGCCCGGTGGCAGTGGCATTCAGTTCATCAAGCAACTCAAGCAGGATGAGGTGACCCGCCAGATCCCTGTGGTGATGCTGACCGCCCGTGGTGAGGAAGAGGACAAGGTACGCGGCCTGGAGGCCGGCGCCGATGACTACATCACCAAGCCCTTCTCCCCCAAGGAGTTGACCGCCCGCCTGCACGCCGTGATGCGCCGCGTCTCCCCCACCTCGGTGGACGAGGTGATCGAGGTGCAGGGGCTCAAGCTGGATCCGGTTTCCCATAGAGTCAGTGCCGAAGAGAGGGCGCTGGACATGGGACCGACCGAGTTCAAGTTGCTGCACTTCTTCATGACTCACCCCGAGCGGGTGTACAGCCGCGAGCAGTTGCTCAACAATGTCTGGGGTACCAATGTGTATGTCGAGGACAGAACCGTAGATGTGCATATTCGTCGCTTGCGCAAGGCCATTGAAGAGACGGGTCACGATCGATTGATTCAGACGGTGCGCGGCGCAGGCTATCGCTTCTCAACCCGTCTGTAGAGGAAGTTATGTTGCAACCTTATGCCTGGCGGCGACAGTTGTGGCGGATGGCGTTCTTCTATGCGCCTTTCGTTCTGGTCGGCTGGTTGACGAATACCCTCGCCCTTTGCCTGCTGGCAGCTACTGTGCTGCATCTGGGCTGGCACTATCGCTTCCTGAAGCGGCTGTCGGACTGGCTGTGGCACGATCGCAGCCTGGTTCCCCCCAACGGCAGCGGCAGCTGGGAGTATATTTTCAACGGCATCTACAAGTTGCAGCAGCGTCACCGGGCCCGTCGCCGCGAGCTGGCGGGTCTTATCCGCCGCTTTCGGGAGGGTGCCGAGGCCCTGCCCGATGCCGCAGTCGTGTTTCGCACCGATGGCAGTATCCTCTGGTGCAATCGACTGGCGGAGCAACTGCTTGGTTTTCGCTGGCCGGAAGATGCCGGTCAGCACATAGGCAACCTCATTCGCAATCCGGCCTTCGGTGCCTATCTGGGCAAGGGTCAGTATGACGAACCGTTCGAGATGAACTCACCCATCAATGAGGAGAAGTTTCTCGAGTTTCGCATCATGCCCTACGCCGAGGATCAGGCCATGCTGGTGGTGCGGGATGTCACCCGGCTGCGCAGCCTGGAGAAGACCCGCAAGCATTTCGTTTCCAACGTCTCCCACGAACTGCGTACCCCGCTCACCGTGCTCAAGGGCTATCTGGAGATGACCGAAGAGCCGCCGCCGCCCGCCATGTGGGCCAAGGCGCACAAGGTGATGATGGAACAGACCATCCGGATGGATAATCTGGTGAATCAGCTGCTTACCTTGTCCCGTATCGAGGCGGCTCCGACAGTGGATCTCTCCCATCTGGTGGACATGCCCGCGATGCTGGGATTGCTGGAGCAGGAGGCGCGGGCGCTGTCGGGGGAGCGGGCACACCAGATTGAATTTCTGGTGCAACCGAACCTTTTCGTGCGAGGGGATAATGATCAGCTGCGCAGCGCCGTCTCCAACCTGGTCTACAACGCCATTCACTACACACCGGCGGGGCGCAAGATCAGCGTGGCATGGCGCAAGCAGGGCGCCATGGCGCTGTTTGTGGTGGAGGATGAAGGAGAGGGGATTGCTCCCGAGCATCTGGCGCGGCTGACCGAACGTTTCTATCGGGTCGACAAGGCTCGCTCACGGCATACCGGCGGCTCCGGGCTTGGGCTCGCCATCGTCAAGCACGCCTTGAGCCATCACGACTGTCAGCTCGATATCGAGAGTCGGGTCGGTGCTGGCAGCCGTTTCAGCTTTCTCATTCCAGCCCGTATGGTCGTGGTTAAATAGTCTTTACCGGCAATAAGTTAGCAAAAGAGAGGGCAGCGGAAGCTGCCCTCTCTTCATTTGGTCAAAACCCTTGTCATGTCATTAAAGTGTCACATTAAATCCATAAATTTGTCACTGCCAGGTCAGATACTGGCGCCGTCTTAAGAACGGACCTTCTGTAACTTTGGAGAGATTGGATGAAACTCAACAAACTGGCTGGTGTAATCGGATTTACCGCAGCAACCCTGTTTTCTGTCAGCGCTCTGGCTGCCGGTGTGGATAAAGACCTGCCGGATTACACTCCGACCAGCGGCATCTCGGGCAACCTGTCCTCTGTCGGCTCTGACACCCTGGCCAACATGATGACCTTGTGGGCCGAAGAATTTAAGCGCATGTATCCCAACGTCAACGTGCAGATCCAGGCCGCCGGTTCCTCAACCGCACCGACTGCACTGACCGAAGGTGTTGCCCAGTTCGGCCCTATGAGCCGCGGCATGAAGTCCGGTGAGGAAGAGGCGTTCGAGAAGCGTTACGGTTACAAGCCCACTGCCATCCGCGTCGCGGTCGATGCCCTGGCCGTGTTCGTCAACAAGGACAACCCCATCAAGGGGCTGACCATGCAACAAGTGGATGCCGTCTTCTCCAACACCCTCAAGTGCGGCGAAGCCAAGGCTGCCACCAAGTGGTCTGATCTGGGTCTGGATGGCAACTGGTCTTCCAAGGATCTGCAACTGTTCGGTCGCAACTCAGTCTCCGGTACTTACGGTTACTTCAAGGAGCACGCCCTGTGTGATGGCGACTTCAAGAGCGGCGTGAACGAGCAGCCCGGTTCCGCTTCCGTGGTGCAGTCCGTCTCTGCTTCCCTGAACGGCATAGGTTACTCCGGTATCGGTTATGTCACCTCGGGTGTGCGCGCCGTACCGCTGTCCAAAGATGGCAAGACCTTCATCGAAGCCACCGCTGATAACGCCATCACCGGCAAGTATCCGCTGTCGCGCTTCCTGTACGTTTACGTGAACAAGCACCCGAACAAGCCGCTGGCCCCGATGGAGCAGGAGTTCGTGAAGATGATGCTCTCCAAGGCGGGTCAAAGCATAGTCGCCAAAGATGGTTACGTGCCTGTCCCGGCCAAAGTGGTCGAAGCCGACCTGAAGAAACTGGGCATAATGTAAACCGGTTTCCTCTCAAAGACGGGCCCCAGCGGGGCCCGTTTTCTTTTTAAGCAAGCCGGTAATAAGGGGATGTGACTGCTTTCGCCGAACCGGGCAATTTGTCGACTTGCGCCGGACGCCTGCATTTCCGAAAATAGGGCATCTTTATGGTGAAGGACACCTCCATGACATCTCCCCTGTTCAAGCTCGGCCTGGCGGCGCTCTGTTCTACCCTGCTAGCCAGTTGTGCCCAGTCTCCTACCGGTCGTAGCCAGATGCTGCTGTTTTCGCCCCAGCAGATGAGCAAGCTGGGTGCCGACTCCTTCGAGCAGATGAAAAAGCAGGAGAAGGTGAGCAAGGATGCCAAGCTCAATGCCTATGTCTCCTGTGTTGCCAAGGCGGTCACCGCCCAGGTGCCCGCCAGCTATGGCATCACCAGTTGGGAGGTGGTGGTGTTTGACTCCAAGCAGGTCAACGCCTTCGCCCTGCCCGGTGGCAAGATAGGGGTCTATAGCGGCCTGCTCAAGGTCGCCAAGAATCAGGATCAGCTCGCTACCGTCATCGGTCACGAGCTGACCCACGTGCTGGCCCAGCACTCCAACGAGCGACTCTCCCGCAGCCAGCTGACCGGTCTCGGTCTGGCGGCGGCGGATATCGCCATGGGCAGCAGCGAATATCGCGGTGCCACCATGACGGCGCTGGGGCTCGGGGTCGAGGTGGGCGTCATGCTGCCCTATGGCCGCGAGCAGGAGAGCGAAGCGGACAGGCTGGGCCTGGACTTGATGGCCCGTGGCGGTTTCAATCCTGCTGAAGCCGTTCCCCTGTGGCAGAACATGAGTGCCGCCGCCGGTGGCAAGGCGCCGCCGCAACTGCTCTCCACCCACCCCAGCAACGAAAACCGGATCGCCGAGTTGCAGGCCCAGCAGGCCGAGGCCCGGCCGCTCTATGAGCAGGCGCGCGCCTCCGGTCTGGTCCCCCAATGCAAGGCATAAGCCTGCGCATGGCGCGGCTTGATGATGCCCCCGCAATGACGGTGATGCAGCGGGCCAGCTGGCTCGCTGCCTACGGTGAGGTGCTTGGCAACGACATGCTGGCCCAGCTGGCGGTGACCGAACATCTGCAAATCTGGCGCAGCCGGCTCGCCGAGCCGGGCCCAAGACCCATGCTGCTCTGTCTGGATGAGGTGGTCATCGGCCTGCTCTACTGGCAGCTGGCGCAAGAGGGTGAATATCCCACCGCCTGGATCCGGGCGTTTTACCTCCACCCCGATCATTGGCGCCAGGGTTATGGCAAGCGGCTGTGGCAGGCGGTGGCCATGCAGATGCGGCGCGCCGGTTGTGAAGGCGTCAGATTGTGGCTGCTCGATGGCAATCGGGTCGGGGAGGGTTTTTACCTGCGTCGTGGCTTCGCCTTCGATGGCCAGGAGCGCACCCTGATGAGCCTTGGCCAGGCTTGCCTGCAACGGCAAATGTTCCGTTTGCTTTGATCCGGCTCCCGTTTTTCGCCCCCGATCACTTTATTTTTTTTGCGAATTAATACAATGTGCCCCTCTGGACAGGCTGAGGTGAGGCAACTCGCCGACAAGGGAGTGTGAGCATGTATTACGGCTTTGATATCGGTGGCACCAAGATAGCGTTCGCTGTGTATGACGGCGGCTTGAATCTCTGTCATGAGGAGCGCATGAGCACTCCCGGCAATGATTACGAGGGGTTGCAGCAGCTGATCTGCCAGCGGGTACTCGAGGCTGACGCCCGCTTCAGTGCAAGAGGCTCCGTGGGCATCGGCTTTCCCGGTATCCTCAATCGGCACGATCACAGCATAGTGGCGGCGAACCTGCCCTCCATCAATGGTCGCCATCTGGGCGCCGATCTGGCCGAGCGTTTGGGTTGTATGGTCAAGGTGGACAACGATGCCAACTGCTTTCTCTGGTCGGAGGTGCACCAGGGCGCGGCGGCAGGGGCTGACAGCGCGCTGGGGGTCACCATAGGCACCGGCATAGGTGGTGCCGTCTATCTGGCCGGCAAACTCATTCAGGGCCGTAACTGGCTGGCGGGGGAGATAGGTCACTACCCCTTGCCGGCCACCATGCTGATGAAGTATCCCGACCTGCCTCGTCCCCGTTGCGGCTGTGGCCGCCTGGTCTGTTTTGAAACCTATGCGTCCGGCAGCGGGCTGGAGCGGCTCTACCACCATTTTCACGGTCAGCGTGCCAGCGGCCACCAGATAGTGGAACGCTTCGAGGCTCATGAGCCTGATGCGGTGGCTACGGTCGACTGCTGGCTCGAGATCATGGCTGCCGGACTCGCTACCGCCATCTCTGTGGTTGATCCCGAGGTGGTCGTGCTGGGGGGCGGCTTGAGCGGTCTGCCCGCCCTGTACCAACAGTTGCCGCTGCGTCTGCCCGGCCACCTGCTGCCCGGTGTCGCTCTGCCCGAGATCCGCCAGGCCCGCTTCGGCGGTGCCGGTGGGGTGCGGGGTGCGGCCTTGCTCAATTTATGAGATCAGATGTGCTGTCTGATCTCTCCAATAAAGGAGTCATCATGACCCGTCTTGAAATTTGTATCGACAACCTGGAATCCCTGTTCACCGCCCAGCAAGCCGGCGCAGATCGCATCGAGCTTTGCTCTGCGCTGGGGCTGGGTGGTTTGACCCCCTCCTATGGTTTCATGCAGCTGGCCGCCCGCCACGCCAGCGTCCCTGTCTATGCCATGATCCGTCCCCGTGCAGGGGATTTCTGCTTCAGCGAAGGGGAGTTCGAGATGATGCTGCAGGATATCGCCGCCGCCCGCGCAGCCGGGTTGCAAGGTGTGGTGGTGGGGCTGCTGGATGAAGAGGGGCGGGTGCCTGCTGCCCAGCTCAGGCAACTGGTCGCGGCAGCCGGTCCCCTTGGCGTCACCTTCCATCGCGCCATCGATCTCTGCTCCGACTGGCGTGCCGATCTGGAGGTCATCATAGCGGCCGGTTGTGAGCGGATCCTCACGTCAGGTCATGCACCGACGGCGCTGGCGGGGCTCGAGACCTTGCAGGCCATGCAACAGGCGTTGGCAGGCCGGGCCACCCTGATGCCAGGTGCCGGGATCAATGCCGACAACGTGCGCACCATCATCGAATTTACTGGTGTGAACGAGGTGCACATGTCCGGCATGGGCTGGCGCGGCGGTATGGTACCCCATGGAGTCAATATGGGTACCTCTGATGACGGCCGGGTCAATATCACCGACGGTGCCAAGGTAGCCGCAGTGCGGGCCCTGCTGGATCGCGCTGATGTCACAGAAAGTGAGGTTTGAGTCCAAAGGCTCACAGCGCCATTGCGCCTGACAGGATCGCCGCCGATGGGCGGCGTTCGCACCTGACTGGTGTGAACTCGCTCTCACGGGCGGGGAAATCAGGGCGACCGGCGGCAGCACCTGGCCGAAAAGTCTGATATTATCCCGCCTCTTTATTACTTGGATCTGGAGCAACATCTCAATGTCCCAATACGACTCTATCGAACAGAAGGCCAGCTATGGCATCGGCCGCAACATGGGCGAGCAACTGGCGCAGCAAGCGTTCGCCGGTCTGGATATCCCGGCCCTGCAACAAGGTCTGGCAGATGCCCTGAATGGTCTGGAGTTCGCGGTCAGCCGTGACGATATCAATGATGCCTTCCAGGTTATCACTGCACGCATGCAGGAAGAGCAGGAAGCCGTTGCCAAGGCGGCCGCCGCCGATGGCGAAGCCTTCCTGGCTGACAACGCCAAGCGTGCCGACGTCAAGGTGACCGACTCGGGTCTGCAATACGAAGTCATGGTAGAAGGCAATGGCGCCGTGCCGGTGGCCGGTCAGTCCGTGCGCGTGCACTACCACGGTACCTTCACCCACGGTGGCGTGTTTGACAGCTCTGTCGCCCGTGGCGAGCCGGCTGAATTCCCGGTGACTGGCGTCATCGCCGGTTGGGTTGAAGCCCTGCAACTGATGCCGGTTGGCTCCAAGTGGAAGCTCTATATTCCGCAGGATCTGGCCTATGGTGCTCGTGGTGCCGGTTCCATCCCGCCCTACTCTGCCCTGGTATTCGAAGTGGAGCTGCTGGACATTCTGTGATCCGGCTGGCTTGATGCAAACGGCGACCTTAGGGTCGCCGTTTCTGTTTGAGGCTCCCCTGCCTGGCGGGCCCTTGTCGATAGACAATGTGCCTTTGCAAAAGATTTGGATATAGTCAGGGCTTCTCCTGGGAGACAAGTCATGGCAGCCATCATCGAAGTCGTCGATCTCATCAAGCACTTTCCCGGCGTCAAGGCGGTGGACGGGCTCAGCTTTGCCATTCCAGCCGGTTGCTGTTTCGGTCTGCTCGGCCCGAACGGGGCGGGCAAGACCACCACCATAGAGTTGCTGGAGGGCGTCCTCACCCCGGATAGCGGCCAGATCCTGTTCCATGGCGCCCATCGCGGCCCCGATTACCGCTCCCGCATCGGCATCCAGTTCCAGCATACTGCGCTGCAGGATTTTCTGACTGTGCGCGATACCCTGCGCCTGTTTGCCAGCCTCTACCCCCATCCTTTGCCCCAGGAGCGGCTCATCGAGCTGTGTGCCCTGGGCGAATTCATCGACCGTGACAGCCGCAAGCTCTCCGGCGGTCAGCGTCAGCGCCTGCTGCTGGCGCTCGCTCTGCTCGGTGACCCCGAGTTGCTGTTTCTGGATGAACCCACTACCGGGCTGGATCCCCAGGCCCGCCACCACTTCTGGCAGCGCATCGAAGCGATCAAGGCCCAGGGCAAGACGGTGGTGCTCACTACCCACTACATGGATGAAGCGCAGCAGTTGTGCGATCTCATCGCCATCGTCGATCACGGTCACTTGCTCAGCCTGGATACCCCCACGGCCTTGCTGGCCCAGCATTTTGACGGTGTGCTGGTGCGATTACCGGATCACCCGGCCCTCGCCGGCCTGGGCTATCCGCTCCTGCCCCACGGCGATCAGGTGGAGCTGACCTGTCCCGACGTGGCACTCCTGCTGCCGCAGTTGCTCAGCCTTGGAGTCCCGCTGACCGGCATGCAGGTACGTTCTCCCAACCTGGAGGATCTCTTTTTGCACCTGACCGGCCATAGCCTGAGGAGTGGCGCATGAGCAGCATGACAAGACGCCGTGTTGGCACCCACCTCCATCCGCGAGACTTGCGGTGGTCGCGCCGCTCGTCAGCTTGGTGTGCAAGGAGCGGAGCATGAAAGGCGCCATAAAACGGATCGGTGCGCTTTTTTATGCCCGCAATCTGGAGTTTGTGCGGGACAGGGCGGCCCTGGTGTGGAATCTGGCCTTCCCGCTGTTGCTGGTGATAGGTTTCTCCCTCATCTTCTCCGGCCCGCCCAAGCCGCTGGTGCAGATGGGGGTAGTGGGGGACTTGCCTGCTGCCTATGCGCCCCTGAACGCCATTCCGCTGCTCAAACTCATTCCCTATGACGATGAGCAAAAGGGGCGACTCAAGGTACGCCACCATCAGCTGGATCTGCTGCTCTCGCCCGGTTCGGGTCGCTACTGGGTCAACCCGGATGCCGCCCAGGGGGCGCTGGCCGAATACCTGCTGCGCCAGGCGATTTTTCAGCCACTGGTGAAAGAGACTCTGAGCGGTCAGGCGATCCGTTATGGTGACTGGCTGTTGCCCGGAGTGATCGGCATGAACCTGATGTTTTCCGGCCTGTTCGGGGTCGGCTTCGTCATAGTCCGTTACCGCAAGAACGGTGTGCTCAAGCGATTGAGGGCAACGCCGCTCTCCGCCGCCGAGTTTCTCTGTGCCCAGTTGCTGTCGCGGATCCTGATTACCCTGGTGGTGAGCCTGCTGGTGTTTCTGGTGGCCTACGGCCTGCTTGGTGTGCCCCTGCTCGGCTCTGGCTGGTTGCTGCTTCTTATCGCCCTGGTGGGCGGGGCCGCCATGGCGTCACTGGGTCTGCTCATCGCCGCCCGCATTCAGAACGAAGAGCTGGCAAGCGGCCTGCTCAACGTCATCAGCATGCCCATGATGTTTCTCTCCGGGGTCTGGTTCTCGCTGGAAGGGGCGCCGGTCTGGCTGCAACAGCTGGCGGCCTGGCTACCGCTCAGCCAGATCATCACGGCGGCCCGTGCCGTCATGCTGGAAGGGGCTGGCTGGGCCGAGGTGGCTGCACCGCTGGGCTTGGTTGTACTGTTTACCCTCTCTTGTCTCACCCTGGGCAGTGCCCTGTTTAAATGGAATAGCCAATGAAACGACCTCTGGATCTGGGGGCCGCCCTGGCCCTGCTGTTACTGAGCATACCGGCCAGTGCCGATGCCATGCGTTGCAAGAACGCCCTCATCACAGAGGGGGACAGCACAGCCGAGATGCTGCTCAAGTGTGGCGAGCCCATGCTGCGTGAAACCTTGACCCGCAACGAGGTGAACCAGTTTGGCAATCTGGTACAGGTCACATACGGTGAGCGCTGGACCTACAACTTTGGCAAGAATGCCTTCATGCGTTTCGTGACAGTGCGCAACGGTGTGGTCACCGACATAGAAAATGGCCCGCGCGGCGACTAGCCGGCGGGCAAAAACGTGTATGGAAGCAGACTACAAACAGAAAGGACTATGGAAGTTACCCCAACAGCAGGCTGGTGTGACGCAGGCCGCGAACCTCCAGATTGATCTGCCGGGCCAGACTCAGGGTCTGACGGCAGGTCAGGCTCTGCAGATTGATCTCTCCGCCGCTGAATTCGAATCGCCCCAGTGCCTCCACCATGAAGCTGCCGCGATGGAAGCTCTTGATGTAGCGGGCAATCTGGCGGGGAGACAAGTTCTTGAACACCTTCATCACAAAACACCTGTTGCTTGGACAGGGCACACTATGCCGTCCATGGGTGACACTAATGTGACATTTAATAAAGGTTTGTATGAATCCGTATGACGGCGGGTATCCGGGGAGCGTGTCTGTACCCATGAGGTGAAAAAGTGCTGCCCTGACCCCTCCTTGCCCCGATATACTGCGGGCAATTGAACGACATGAGCGAAAGGGCCTGCGCGTGGAATGGGTGGATGTGGTTGATGCGGATAACCGGGTGATCGGGGTGGCCGAACGGGCCAGGGTGCGGCGGGAGAACCTGTGCCATCGCGCCAGTTATATTCTGGTGCTCGACCAGACGGATCGGATCCTGGTGCAGCGGCGCACCCTCAGCAAGGATTTCTGCCCCGGCATGCTGGATGCCTGCGCCGGTGGTGTGGTGACCACGGGCGAACAGATGGAGCCCTCTGCCCGCCGCGAGCTGGCCGAAGAGCTGGGCATCGAAGATGTGCCCCTGCAGGGGTTTGGTACCTTCTATGCAGAGGGGGAGGGCTACCGGGTCTGGGGTGGCCTCTACAGCTGTCATTATCAGGGGCTGCTGCGCTTGCAGGTTGAAGAGGTGAGCGAGGTGCACTGGATGAGCCAGGCCGAGATCGCCGCCCGCGCCACCGAGTTTACCCCGGATTCCCTGCTTGCCATCGCCACCTGGCAGGCGAGGCGGTAAGCCTCTTCTTCAGATATTCTCCTCGCCGGAGACAAGACGGGCAGCCAGATGGCTGCCCGTTTGCATTTTTTGCATTGGTTACACCAGCCTGAGGCGCCGATTGGTGCGCCCGCACGGACTGGCCCCCGCCAGCCAGTGACCCTGCCATTCGGTGACCAGCCGCAACAGGGGATATTCCAGGTCGAGCCGGGTCACCACCAGCTGACCGACCGCATCGCCGATGACCGGCTCCGAGGTGGCGAGATCGATGATCTCGACGATGCAGCTTTCGTTGACGATAAAGCCCTGACCGGGCTGACTCTCGTAGGCGAGCACTCCCAGATCCTGCAACACCAGGCAGTTGAGTGCCCGGATACCGTGGACCGCCTGCAGTGGCGCCGTGTCGGGGTGGGAGGTTTCGCACAAAAGGGCGGAGCGCAGGCTGTCGCTCGGGATCTCGGCCAGCTCCGCCGCTTCCAGCAGATCCAGCAGCGCCGCCAGTGGCCCGACAAAGCCTGTCGGCTCGTAGCGTTGCAGGGCCTCCAATTGACGGCGGGTATCGTGGGGGCCACAAGGCACCACGGGTGCCCCCAGCTGGCGAGCGCCGTTGTCGAAGATGAAGGCGGTGGGGCTGATATGGTAATCGTGGCCGTTGAGCAGCACTTCCCCCGCCTTGAAACCGGCGGCAAACAGGGCCCGTGCCGCGCCCCACCAGTCCGCGCCCGCATATTCGGGAATGGCCAGCTGGCCCGGACAGGCGAAGACCCGCAGCGCCTGACTGGCCGGCCGACCCGTGAGGCCGGCGAAGGGCGGATGGGCCTGCTGGGCGGCAAACAGGTCGGTGGCGTCGAGCAGGGGCAGTGTGGCCAGCTCGCCCAACTCCTGCAAACGGCGCTGGCGATAGGCGCTGGAGTAACCGGCGCAATACTGGCCGACATGGGTGAGCAGGTGATTGAGCTGCTCCAGTTGTTGTTGCTCTCGCAAGGGGGAGGGGCGAATTTCCAGTCCGTCGTAATAGTGCTGCATGAGGCCTCCTTGGTCGGCTGATCCTGCTCAAGGTTAGTTCAAATGGCGATGCAGATGGGGGTGTGTTGCCGGCTCACTGGCTGGGGTAGACTGTGGTTCCTTATCTTCATCACGGACGAGATATCATGATTGCCATTGGCCAGAACCTGCCTGCGGGCGAATTTACCTTTATCACCGCCGAGGGCAAGCAGGTGCAGGATAGCCAGGCCCTGTTTGCCGGCAAGACGGTGGTACTGTTTGCGGTACCCGGCGCTTTTACCCCCACCTGTTCCAATGCCCACCTGCCCGGTTACGTGGTATTGGCCGACCAGTTCAAGGCCAAAGGGGTGGATGCCATCTATTGCCTGTCGGTGAACGATGCCTTTGTGATGAAGGCGTGGCAGGTGGCCCAGAACGCCGACGCCATCACCATGCTGGCGGACGGCGACGGCTGCTGGACGCAAGCCTTGGGCCTTGCCAAGGACACTGGCGCCTTCGGCGGCTTGCGGGCCCAGCGCTTTGCGCTGATCGCGGTGGATGGTGTGGTCACACGGCTGTTTGTAGAAGCGCCCGGCAAGTTCGAGGTCTCCGACGCCAGCAGTCTGCTGGCGGCACTTTGAAATCATCAAGCAGCGTTTGATTTCCCCTTGAAAAGGCAAGTCGGACCGTTACACTGTGCCCAACTTGGAAGGGGTCAGGCTCAATACCTGACTCCTGTTTTTTCATCTGATGAGATAGAAACATTATGACTCTGGCTGTTGTTGCCCTGATTGCCGGACTGGCGCTGCTGGTCTGGAGTGCAGACAAGTTTGTGGACGGTGCTGCCGCGACCGCCCGTTATGCCGGCATGCCGCCGCTGCTTATCGGTATGGTGATCATAGGTTTTGGCACCTCGGCTCCCGAGATGGTGGTCTCGGCGCTGGCGGCTTCTCAAGGCAATCCCGGTTTGGCCCTTGGCAACGCCTACGGCTCCAACATCACCAATATTGCGCTGATCCTGGGTTTGACCGCCCTTATCAGTCCTATTGCGGTGGCTTCCCAGGTGGTGCGCAAGGAGATCCCGATCCTGCTCGGCATTACGCTGCTCTCCGGCGCCCTGCTGATCGATGGTCGGCTCGACAGCACGGATGCCCTGATCCTCGGCGCTGTGTTTCTGGTGCTGATGGGCTGGTCCATCTGGGCTGGCATGCATGGCAAGGGAGATGCGCTCGATGTGGATACCGAAGAGAGCATCAGCAGTGAAGGCATGTCCCTCAAAAGCGCCATTATCTGGCTCATCGTCGGGCTGGTACTGCTGATTGGCGCCTCCCGCCTGCTGGTATGGGGCGCCGTTACCATTGCCCAGGCCCTTGGCATCAGCGATCTGGTGATTGGCCTGACCATAGTGGCGGTGGGCACCTCCTTGCCGGAGCTGGCTTCTTCTCTTATCGCCATTAGAAAGAATGAGCACGATCTGGCGCTCGGCAACGTGCTCGGCTCCAACCTGTTCAATACCCTGGCCGTGGTCGGCATAGCCGCAGGCATAGCGCCGCTGGATGTGGCGCCCGAGGTGCTCAGCCGTGACTGGAGCATCATGATGGGGCTGACCCTGCTGTTGCTGGTGATGTGTCTGGGCCGCAAGGGACAGGGCCGGATCAGCCGACTGGAAGGGGGCATACTGCTCGCCATCTTTGTGGCTTACACCGGCTGGTTGCTGACCAGCCAATTTATCTAGCCAGTCTGGATAAAGCGCAATGAGAGAGGGGGAAGCATCGGCTTCCCCCTCTTGTTTTTGTCTCTGGGCAGGCTCAGCCCGCGTCAGCGTTTATTTTCAGGCAACCGCCACCAGCTTCTGACCTTGCTGCGCGCTGTCCAGGATCAGGATGCTCGCCTTGGGGAAGAAGTTGAAGGTCGAGGCCGAGGCCCAGGTGTAGGCACCCATGACCCGGCCCACCACCAGTTCGCCGATCGCCAGATCCGGCAGCATGATCCCCTCGCGGATCACGTCCACGCTGTCACAGGTGGGGCCGGAGAGCACAGAGTTGTGCTGCTCGCCACGGGCATAGGGGGTCGAGACCGGATAGGTGACGTGATCATAGAGCTGGCCGTTGTAGCTGCCATACAGGCCGTCATCCAGGTAGTACCAGATCTTGTCGCCGCGGTGGGCCTTGCCCATCACGCTGGAGACAGAAGTCATGGCTGGCGCGCTGATGAAGCGGCCCGGCTCGGCAATCTTCTGCACAGTGGCGGGCAGCTTGGCAAGCGCCTCGCGGATCGGGGCGCAGAAGCCGTCGATGTCGAACTCACCGCCATCATAATCCACCGGGAAACCACCGCCGATATCCAGCACCCAGGGTTTGAGCCCCAGATCCCAGGCCTGCTCCATGATCTCGCGACAGGCATCGATGGCCTGCACATGGCGACGGGCGTGGGGCACCTGGGAGCCGACGTGGAACGACAGCCCCATCACCTTGATCCCCTTGGCGTGGGCCAGTTGCAGCAGCGGCAGCGCCTGCTCCGGGGTGCAGCCGAACTTTTTGGAAAGGTCGACCTTGGTCTCGGGGTTCGGGAAGCTGACCCGCAGCAGCAGCTTCACTTCGTCCTTGTAGGGAATGAACTTCTCCAGCTCCAGCGGATTGTCATAGACAAACACTGTGCAGCCGTACTCCAGCGCATAGCGGATATCGCTGTCGCGCTTGATGGGGTGGGTATGAATACAGCGTCCCGGGCGAACCCCTTGGCTGCGCACCAGATCCACTTCGCCATTGGTGGCGAGATCGAAACAGGCCCCCTCTTCCTTCAATACAGAGACCACAGCCTCATGGGGCAGTGGCTTGAGTGCATAGTGCAATCGCACATCGGGCAGGGCGGCTACCAGGGCCCGATACTGTTTGCGGACGGCTGCCTTGTCGAGCAGCAGCAGGGGAGAGCCGAATTGTTCAACCAGTTGACGGTAATCTTGTGCTACCAGGGTCTCGTTCATTCTCTTTTGATCATCCTTAGGGGGCAGATTTGCCCTAGCCTTGGTTTGTTGAGACGGCAGCGGCCGGCTCAGGCGAGTGGTCCGGAAGGACCGACCAAACACAGTGCATAACTCCATTGCAAAGTGCTTAGTTATGCGCGGGATTATCGGCTTATTGCGTTTCTGTGCAAGCATTTTGATTGGATATGTTGGAAAGTTTTTCTGGTCGAGACGAAAGATCATCTTGATACGCGAGCCGGTCAATAATGTTGATCGGGTTGATCCAGCATAATGCTCGTTAAGCTATTGATAGTTAACGAACAAGTAACATTTATCCCGACGATGGACTGAACGGAAAAAAAGCCGGGGCCAGGATGGCCGAGTGCGAGACAGCTCACATTTTTTGGATTAACATGCCCGCTTCCTAATCCAAACTAGTTCGGATGAAGGTAGCAGGAGAGCGATGGGGGACCATCCACCGAAGAAGTGAATCTTTCAGGTACCGGGCAACCGGTGTGGACTGCTACTGGACGATACTCTGGAGAGACCCGTTGAATCGGGCGCCGAAGGAGCAAGGCACCATGACTACCCGCAAGGGCAGGCTGGCGCCGGAAACTCTCAGGCAAAAGGACAGAGGGGATGGGATGGTTGTACCTGGGCTTGGCCCGCATCCGATCACCCTCTGGTGATCGCGACTATTTGGGAAGATCATCCTTCTCCTCCTTAATCTTTGTTTTTTAAGGAGGATGCATGTCATCAATTCAATCGGCGTTAACCGCCATCGATAATTTTATCTGGGGTCCGCCCCTGCTGATCCTGCTGGTCGGGACCGGTGTCTATCTCACCCTGCGTCTGGGTCTGCTTCAGGTGGTGCGTTTGCCACTCGCCTTGCGGCTGGTTTTTGGTCGCGATCAGGGCCAAGGCAAGCAGGGGGACGTCTCCAGCTTCGGCGCTCTCTGTACCGCACTCTCCGCCACCATTGGCACAGGCAACATAGTCGGCGTCGCTACCGCCATCAAGCTCGGCGGCCCGGGTGCCCTGTTCTGGATGTGGATGGCGGCCCTGTTCGGCATGGCGACCAAGTACGCCGAGTGTCTGCTGGCAGTCAAATATCGCCAGCAGGATGCCAACGGCCAGATGGCCGGTGGCCCCATGTACTACCTGGAAAAGGGGCTCGGTTCCAAGCCGCTGGCCAAGCTGTTTGCCCTGTTCGGCATTGGCGTCGCCTTCTTCGGTATCGGTACTTTCCCCCAGGTCAACGCCATCTCTGACGCCATGAGCCTCTCCTTCTCGGTGCCCCGTGAAGCGACCGCCGTGGTGCTGACCCTGATAGTGGCGCTGGTGACACTGGGGGGGATCCAGTCCATCTCCAGCGTGTCGAGCAAGGTGGTGCCCTTCATGGCCATCTTCTACATCCTCGCCTGTGCCGGTGTGCTGGTGAACAACGCCGGCGCCCTGCCCGAGGCGATTGGTCTGGTGATAAGCAGCGCCTTTACCGGTCACGCGGCCACTGGCGGCTTTGTCGGCGCCAGCATCATGCTGGCGATCCAGTCCGGTGTGGCGCGGGGAGTCTTCTCCAATGAATCAGGCCTGGGCTCGGCCCCCATAGCGGCAGCGGCGGCCAAGACGGATTCCTGCGTGGAGCAGGGGCTGGTCTCCATGACGGGCACCTTCATCGACACCATCATCATCTGCACCATGACAGGTCTGACCCTGGTGGTGACAGGGGTGTGGGGCGGCGATCTCAGCGGTGCCGCCATGACCAGTGCCGCCTTTGCGCAAGGCTTGGATGCCCATATCGGCCAGTATCTGGTGAGCATTGGCCTGTTGTTCTTCGCCTTCACCACCATCCTCGGCTGGAACTACTACGGCGAGCGCTGCACCGAGTACCTGTTCGGGGTCAAGGCGATCAAGCCCTACCGCCTCATCTATCTGGTGCTGGTGGCGAGCGGCGCCTTCCTCCATCTGGACATGATTTGGCTCTTGGCCGATATCGTCAACGGCCTGATGGCGGTGCCCAACCTCATCGGTCTCATCGGCCTGCGTCATGTGGTGATCGCCGAAACTCGCGCCTACTTCAGCCGGGATCGCGACACGGAGTCCGAGCCCGAGCCGCAGACCGCCTGACCCGGCCTCTGCACTACGCGAAAATGAAAAAGCCACGACCCGGGTCGTGGCTTTTTTGTTGGTGTCATCGCAATGAGTTTGGGGGGAGCCTAGAAGCCGGTCAGCAGTGCCTGCAGTCGCCGCCGAACCTGCATCACCAGATCCTCGGGACTGCCCTGCCAACCGATCTGCTGCGCCAAGGTGGTGGAGGTGCCGGGTGCAAAACGCAGCTCCCCGCCCGCCAGCTCGTAGAAACGACTCGCCATCCGGGTGCCCTCATCCACATCTCCTGCCACCAGCAGCATGGCTTGCGCCAGCACGGCGCCGTTGTAATCCTGGCCCGGTGCCAGCCAGCGCTGGGCCGTGCCGGTGATCTTGCGACCCCCGATCACCAGATTGTACTGGCCATCGCAAAAGGAACCGGGCACGAAGTCGTAGCCGCCACTCAGGCCATAGTCGGCCAGCAGGGTCAACAGAGGGGCGCCCAGCAGCCGGTAGTAGTGGCCAAGATCCGTGGTGGTGCGGGGCAGCAGCAGTGACAGGTTGAGGATGCCTGCACCGTGGGGCACGGCGGTGCCACCGCTGTCGCGCACATGGACGGGCCAGCCTTCGCCGGCGAGCTGCTCGCAGGCCGCCTGATAGCAGGGGAGTCGCGTGTCCTTGCGGGTGACAATCAGGCATTGGGGGGCTTGCCAGAGGTGGGCTCGGGCTTGGCCGTCACGGGCACAGTCGCGCAGCCAGCGTTGCTCTTGCGCCAAAATCAGGTCGGGAGTGTGGGCATCAGCGTGAGGAGGAAGCAGGGCATAGGGCATGACGGCATCCTTGGAAAAAGGCTGCCCAGCACACTACCTGCGGGAACCGGCAAGGTAAAGCCCCGCAGTGCGGGGCCTGGATCATCTACCTGGGTTAGGCAATGTGCAGCGTTATCAGCGAGAGGCCACTCATGGATGAGCGATGCCGCGTTTGGGCAGCAGCAGGTTCATGATGATGGCGGTGAGGCCACCGGTGGCAACGCCATAGGAGAGCACGCTTTTGGCCAGCTCCGGCAGATGTTGCAGCACTTCCGGCACCTGAGCCACACCCAGTCCCATGGCCAGCGACACCGCCAGTATCATGAGGGCGCGCCTGTCCAGCTCCTCACGGGAGATGATGCGCACCCCGGCTGCGGCTATGGTGCCGAACATGACGATGGTGGCTCCGCCCAGCACGGGTTCCGGGATCTGCTGCACCAGACTGGCGACCGCCGGGAACAGGCCGAGCAAGGCAAGCATGGCGGCGATGAAGAGGCCGACATGGCGACTGGCCACCCCGGTCAGCTGGATGACGCCGTTGTTCTGGGCAAAGGTGGACATGGGGAAGGTGGAGAAGACCGCCGCCAGCATGGAGTTGGCGCCATCGGCCAGCACGCCCCCCTTGATCCGCGCCATGTAGACGGGCCCTTCCAGCGGTTCCCCCGAGATATCCGAGGTGGCCGTCATGTCACCGATGGCTTCAAGCGCCGTTACCACGAAGATGATGGCCAGCGGCACAAACAGCTGCCAGTCAAAGCCGAGGCCGTAGTGCAGGGGGATGGGCACCATCACCAGGGGACCGTCGAAGGTGGGGGCCGTGACCTTGCCCAGCATCAGTGCTGCCGCATAGCCCACCAGCATGGCGATCATGATGGCGGAGAGGCGCAGCCAGGGGTTGCGGCTGCGCTGCAGCAGCACGATGAGACCCAGCACCAGCAGGGAGAGAAAGAGGTTGCTGTGGCTGGCGAAGCTGCCGTCAGAGAGAGCGGCGTAACCGCCACCCATGCTGATGAGTCCCACCTTGATCAGGGTCAGGCCGATCAGCAGCACTACTATGCCGGTCACCAACGGGGTGATCACCTGCTTGACCAGATGGAGGAAGCGGCTCATCACCACCATGGTGAGGGCGGCCACCAGCATGGTGCCGAACAGGGTACCCAGCAGATCCTCGGTGGGCATGGCTGCCTGTTTGAGGGCGAGACCGGAGGCGATGATGGGACCGAGGAAATTGAAGCTGGTGCCCTGTACCGAGAGCAGGCCGGAACCGATGGGGCCGAAGCGGCGGGTCTGGATGAAGGAGGCGATGCCGGACATGACCAGCGACATGGAGACGATATAACGGGTGTCGGCGGCAGGGAGGCCGAGGGCATTGGCGATAATCAGGGGCGGGGTAATGATGGCGACAAACATGGCGAGCATATGCTGCAGGGCGGCGAACAGGGTCTGGGGCAGGGGCGGGACATCGTCTATGCCATAGACCAGTTCGCTGTGGGCACGTCTGGGGGGATGGGCCTCTCGGGTTGCGCGCGCGGCGGCAGCCTGTTCCATAAATACCTCGAATGTGTGGGGGGAGGGGGGAGAAAATTGGGCGCTATTTTAGTGATTGAAATCAGACTGACCAGCGCTAATTCGGGCTGAAACCGGTTTATTTTTCCATGGGTTGAAACGTTTGCGCGTGGCGTTTATGATCCGCCGGTTTGTGTGATGGCGCTCGCCCTGAAATGGCGTCTGTTCCATAGGATTTTGTACTTTCACGGCGTAGAATGAGCCCTCTCTCGTGACTTGGAGGCTCTGGATGCTGAAGCTGTCGGAGTTCTGGAGTGCCCGTGCCCACTCCGAAGATTTTACCCTGACCCGCATGGGCTTTATGACGGTGCGTCTGCGTCTGCTCACCTGTTTACTGATGGTGGGGCTGCCCGCCTGGGCATTGGTGGACTGGTTGACCCTGCCTGCCGCCCAGTTTGATACGCTGCTTCAGGCCCGGATTTTCTGCCTGCTGGCCCTCTCTCCGCTCATTCCCTTCTCCTATCTCATCCATTTCCAGCGCGAGCGCATGAAGTGGGCGCTGGGATATCTGATGACGGTGATGCTGCTGTTTGCCCTTATCTGCCTGCACAGCTTTGGCGCGGATCAGGAGCTGCAAGCGGGCTACATGGCGTTTCCCTATCTGCTCATCAGCCTGTTTGCCATCTTCCCCATTCCGCTCTCCCTCAGTTTGCAGCTGACAGGAGGCATTATGGTGACCACCCTGGTGGGGAACTGGCTGCTGGTGGGGCAGCCGCTGTGGAGCATGCAGACCCTCAATCAGGTCTGGTTGCTGGGGTTGTTTGCCATGACCAGCGCCTGGGTGCAGTGTGGCCAGCTCAACATGCTGCTGCAGCTCTACCGGGAGTCCACCACGGACGAACTGACCGGCATGATGAACCGCCGCCTGCTGATGAAGCAGCTCGACAAGGCCAGGGTGACCATGGATCACAAGCACTCCCCCTTCGCCGTCATGCTGCTGGATCTGGACAGGTTCAAGCGCATCAATGACACCTTTGGCCATCTGGCGGGGGATGCGGTGCTGAAAGAGGTGGCGGCGACCCTGGCAGAACAGCTGGAGCCCGGCATGGTGCTGGGCCGCTATGGTGGCGAGGAGTTTGCCATCCTGTTGCCCCGTTGCGGCGAGCTGGCCCAGGCGAAGCGGGTGGCGGAGCGGCTGCGGGTGGCAGTAGAGGCGCGACTGGTGAAGAGCCCCACCTCGGATGAGCTGCTGGAGGTAACGGTGAGTATCGGTCTGACCCTGGCCCAGCGCGGCGAGAGCGTCGAAGATCTGCTCAATCGGGCTGACGAATGCCTCTACATGGCCAAGATGGCGGGGCGCAACTGCGTGGTCGGGGAGCTGGCGGGTGAGCCTGGTCTGAATCCGCCCGCAAAGACAGATGCCGCCTGAGGGCGGCATCTTGCTGGCAGCCTGGTTATCTCAGCTCAGCTGATATTTGCCAGAGAGCTGCTGGGCAAGCAGCTTGAACATGTTGAACACCGCCATTGTCTTGCCGGTTGGAGTGCCATCTTCGGCCAGGAAGAATTCCCCCTTGAACACCAGAATATCCCCTTTCTGTTCCACCGAATCGGCGCGCATGCCGTGGATGAAGTCTTCGTGGCTCTTGATGATGCCGTTGGCCATCTCCAGCAGGGCAGTCTCGGTGATCAGCTCTTTTTGTGGTTGCATGCTCGTCTCCTTAAACGACTACTGGACAGGGCATTGCACCACTTCACACAGTGGCGCCCTGTCTCTGATTGAAGAGGTGGAAAGCATACTGCAAACAGGGTTTTTCTGTCATTGATATGACCCCGTGTTTTGCCCCTTCCCGCTTTACCCCAGCACCAGATTTCTGAGCCAGTGACGCTGGCGGATCCTGCGCAGTACCAGCAATACCTTGCACAGCTCCTCCAGCAGCACCACGGCCACCACCCAGGAGAGGGGCCAGCCGAGCAGGCTGACAGCCACCCAGGCCAGCGGCAGGCCGATGCACCACATGGCGATGATGTCGATGAAGATGCTGTAGTTCACATCGCCGCCTGAGCGCAGCACGCCTATGATGCCCACCATGTTGAACACCTTGAGCAGCATGCCCAGACACATGACGGCGAGCACCTGACTCGCTTCTCCCATCAGGGTGCCCGGCAGGTTGCCGACCCATTGCAGCAGATTGGTCTGCAGCAGCCAGACAGCTATCCCCACCAACAGAGCGCCTATGGGAGCCAGCAGCAGGAACAGCTGGGAGTGCTGCCAGGCGGCTTCGTACTCTTCCGCCCCGAGTCGGTGGCCGAGAAGGGTGGAGCAGGCCACCGCCAGCCCGAAGAAGAGGGAGATGAGGATGCTCTCCAGCGTCCCCAGCGTGGTCATGATGGCGAGCGAATCCGTGCCAAGATGAGCATAGAGAAAGCCGTAGATCAGCATGCCGAAGGCCCAGAGCCCGTCGTGGAACAGCAGTGGCAGGGCGATCAGGGTGAAGCGCACCACCTCCTTGCGCCGAAAGGCGGCCCGCCAGTCGGTTTTACGCGGGATCAGGCGGGGCTCCTGGCGCACCAGATAGAAGATCAGCAGTGCTGTCTGCAGCAGGCGTGAAATCGTGGTGCCCCAGGCAGAGCCTGCCACGCCCATGGCCTCGAAGCCAAAATGGCCGAAGATGAGGGCATAGTTGAGGATGACGTTGGCAATGATGGCGATGATGCCGATCCGGGTCGGGGCGGCGGCGTTGCCCACGGATCGCAGGGCCGCCTCCAGCGGCACTACGATGGCGGTGCAGAGTATGGTGGCGCCTGTGATCATCAGGAACTCATCGGCCAGCAGGCGCAGCTCGGGGTCCTGGCTGGCAAAGCCCAGTACGCTGCCCGGCGCGAGTACATAGATGAGCGCAAACGGCAGGCTCACAAGCAGGGCACCGACCAGCGCCAGCGCCAGGGAGCGGCGCACCCCGGCCAGCTCGCCGCGACCGTAATATTGGGCTGCCAATACAGAGACTCCCCCCGAGAGCCCCGCTATCACCAGCAGATTGAAGAAGAAGACCCGGTTACCCAAGCCGACCGCCGCCACTGCCGTGGTGCCAAGCTGGCTCACCATCATGATGTCGATGAGACCCAGCAGGGAGAACATCATGGACTGCAGTGACACTGGCAGGGCCAGTCGCCACAGTCGGGCCATGAAGTCGCGATCGGTGGTTTGTTTTAAAATCGCTTGCCAATAATTCATTTATGTTAACCGGGTATGTGAAAAGCAAGGTTTGTCATGGGTATGATAGGGGCTGGTGAGAGAGGGTTCACTGTGAGCATCTCTCGGCTTTCTTGTGCAAAACTATCTTGTTGAGGCGTTATGGCATTTATCAGCGAGTGTCTGGAAATTGCCCCCGGTTGCGAGGAGCGGATGCTGGGGCGCGAAGGGCTGCCCCTGCTCGGTGAGGCGGGGATCTTCCTCAGCGGTCTCTCCCGGCTCAGGGATCACTACCTCATTCGCCGCAACCGGCCCGAGTTCCACATCCTGATGGTGAGCCACGACGAGGGAGGCGCCCTGCTCACCGACGCGGGGGAGCAAGCCATTCCGGCCGGCTCGCTGATTTTCCTGCCCGCCGCCGTGCCCGGTGGCCTCAAGCTGATTGGGGAGCGCTGGCAGATCAGCTGGATTTTGCTCGATGACGTGCCGCGCTGGCAGCACCTGCATCGGCTTGGTCACCGTATCTGGCAAGGGGATGAGGGGGAGCAGCTCTACCATCTGCTCAGTCTGATGCAGGGAGAGGGAGTCCGTTCACCCCTGCAACCCCAGTTGCTTAGCCTGTTGTTGGCGCTGTTGGAACGCACTCTGCAAGGGGAGGTACGCGGCACCCCCGAGCTGAGGTTGCAGGCGCTGTTTCGCCGGGTGGAGGCGCGCCTTGACGAGCCCTGGAGCGTGGCCTTGCTCGCTGGCCAGATGGCCTGCTCTGTGCCCCATCTACATCGCCTCTGCCAGCAGGTGTTCGGCATGGGGCCCATGGCCTGGCTTACCCGATTGCGAATGAACAAGGCGCGCCAGTTGTTGCTCTACACCAACTGGCCCCTTGCCGAGCTGGCCAGCCGGGTCGGTTACAGCGATGGCGCCAACTTTGCGAACCGCTTTCGCCAGCTGACTGGTCAGACCCCCGGTGCCTTTCGCCGCCTGGGTCGCAAACCTTTTGCAACGAATGTGCAAACTCTTTGAAATTCGTGGCGCAAGCTCATAGGATCGGCAGGTTCCTTCGTCCAGGCCATCGTTTAGGTACCAGAAACATGTTTGAAGATAATAATCAGAAACGTCCCCTCTACATCCCCTATGCCGGTCCCGCCCTGCTGGAGACACCGCTGCTCAACAAGGGCAGCGCCTTCACCAGCGAAGAGCGCAGCAGCTTCAATCTGGAAGGGCTGCTGCCCCAGAATATCGAGACCATCGAAGAGCAGGCCGAGCGTGCCTACCGCCAGTTCATGGCGTTTGGCAATGATTTGGACAAGCACATCTATCTGCGTAACATCCAGGACACCAACGAGACGCTCTTTTACCGTCTGTTGCACAACCACCTGACCGAGATGCTGCCCGTCATCTACACCCCGACCGTGGGCAAGGCGTGCGAGGAGTTCTCCAACATCTATCGCCGCGCCCGCGGTCTCTTCATCTCCTATCCGGACAAGGACAGGATCGATGACATGCTGCAAAACGCCACCAAGCAGAACGTCAAGGTGATAGTGGTCACCGATGGCGAGCGGATCCTGGGTCTTGGCGATCAGGGGATCGGCGGCATGGGCATTCCCATCGGCAAGCTGTCGCTCTACACCGCCTGTGGCGGCATCTCGCCTGCTTACTGCCTGCCTGTGGTGCTGGACGTGGGTACCAACAACCAGCAGCTGCTCAGCGACCCCTTCTACATGGGCTGGCGCAATCCGCGCATCTCGGGGGAAGAGTATGCCGAGTTCGTCGATGCCTTCATCCAGGCGGTCAAGCGTCGCTGGCCCGATATCCTGCTGCAGTTCGAAGATTTCGCCCAGAACAATGCCATGCCGCTGCTCAACCGCTACAAGAATGAGCTCTGCTGCTTCAACGACGATATTCAGGGCACGGCCGCCGTGACGCTAGGCAGCCTGATCGCAGCCTGCAAGGCCTCCGGCGCCAAGCTCTCCGAGAAGCGGGTCGCCTTCCTCGGTGCGGGCAGCGCAGGTTGCGGCATCGCCGAGCAGATAGTGGCGCAGATGAAGGCCGAAGGGCTGACCGACGCCCAGGCCCGTGGCCGGGTCTTCATGGTGGATCGTTTTGGTCTCATCACCGACAAGATCCCCAACCAGCTCGATTTCCAGCGCCGCCTCTCCCAGCCGGTGGATCGCATCGCTGACTGGCCGGTGGGGGACAACATCTCCCTGCTGGAGGTGATGGAGCATGGTCGCCCGGATATCCTGATCGGGGTTTCCGGCCAGCCGGGTCTGTTCACCGAAGAGGTGGTCAAGACGATGCACAAGCACTGCACCCGTCCCATCATATTCCCGCTCTCCAACCCCACCTCACGGGTGGAAGCGACACCGGCGGATCTCATTCGCTGGACCGACGGTCAGGCGCTGGTCGCCACCGGCAGCCCGTTCGCGCCCGTCGAGTACAAGGGCAAGCGTTACGTTATCGCCCAGTGCAACAACTCCTTCATCTTCCCGGGGATAGGCCTTGGCGTCATCGCCTCCGGTGCCACCCGCGTGACCGATGCCATGTTGATGTCGGCCAGCCGCGCCCTGGCGGAGTGCTCGCCGTTGGTGAAGGGGGCTGAAGGTTCCCTGCTGCCGGATCTGGCAGACATCCATCAGGTCTCCCGCTACATCGCCAAGATGGTGGCCAAAACCGCCATGCTGCAGGGCAAGGCGGTACAGACCCCGGACGAGGTGATCGATCAGGCCATCGAAGCGAACTTCTGGCGACCCGAGTACCGGCGCTATCGCCGTACCTCCTTCTGATCCTCTCGCTGCGTGCAACAAGCGAAAATGCAAAAGGGATGCTTCGGCATCCCTTTTTTGTGCACGGCTGACGAGTCTGGCCTGTTACATCTCGGCTTCTGCCACCGGTGCTTCGGGAGTGCCTTGCACCCCTGTCACCCTGACTTCGACCCGGCGATCCGGCCCAAGGCAATCGATGAGGGCTGCTCTGGCCTTGATGGCATCACACTGGCTGCCGGTGACCGGATTGCTCTCGCCATTGCCCTGGATGCTCACCTTGTCGGCGGGCAAACCTTTGCCGATCAGGAAGTTGGCCACAGTGCTTGCTCGGGCTTCCGACAGCGCCAGATTGTTGATATCCGAGCCGATGCGATCCGTGTAACCCATCACAAGGGCACTGCCATCCTTGGGCTGAACATCGACTATCTGCTGGTAGAGTGCATCCAGTGCCTGCATCCCTTCCGGTTTCAGCTCTGCCTTGCCGAACGCGAACAGTACATCTGAGCTCAGGTTGAAGGTCTGATCCACAGGTTCCGGTGCGGGGGGAGGCGGGGGGGCGACCAGAACGGGGGCGGGGGCTGGTGCGACCGTCTTGCTGCGGTCGGGATGGATCACCAGCTCCAGCGTGGCGGTGCTGATGTCGCTCACCCAGCGCTGGGTGCCGCTGCCGACCTTGTCGTTGTCAGGATCGTCACCGACCCGGACCAGATAGCGGTAGCGTGCCTGGATATCGACCCAGTCGTGCAGTTTGGCCGTCAGCCCAAGGCCCGCCAGCGGAGCCAGGTTGTCATCCCCACCGTTGATGGATTTGACGTGGTAAAGGTAACCGCCGCCCTCGGCAAACACCGAGAAGATGTCACCCAGTGGCAGCCTGCCTATCACAGACAGGGTGGCTCCCTGACTGCTGAAGTCGGTGCCTTGTACATCCCAGTCACCGGTCGACAGATAGCCGAGCTCCGCCCCCAGATTTTCGGTGAAGTTGTAGCCGCCAAACAAGGTGAGCGCTGTGGCGTCCTTGCTCGCATCCTTGCCAAAATCACCCAGATCGTGGGCGATGGCCCAGCCTCCACCAGCCCCGACGTACCAGTCGTTGACCGGTGCTGCCAGCGCCCCCGTGCTCGCCAGTGCCAAAGCAATCCAAACAGGTTTCAGTTTTATGTTCATCGCGTATCCTCGTCGATGCATGGTGTCGTAGGGCTCCTGCCCTGTTATGTACAACCACCACTATTTATAGGCGATAAAGGGTGTTTGACCATGTTGGGCGACAAGGATGGGGAGAGGATCACGAAATGGCGCGGGGATGCGGCTGAATGCAGTAAAAACACAATAAAAAAGGAGGCCGGACGGCCTCCTTCATGTGCCTCCAGGGCTTGTTACTGAGTCACTTCCTGAATGCCGGTGACGCGTACTTCAACACGACGATCCGGGGCCAGGCAGGCGATCAGCTGAGCCTTGGCCTTGATGCCGTCACACTGGGTGCCGGTCACCGGGCTGGCTTCGCCACGCCCTTCAATGGCAACCTTGCCAGCTGGCAGACCCTTGCCGACCAGGAAGTCTGCCACTGTGCGGGCACGAGCTTCTGACAGCTTCAGGTTGTAGGCGTCAGAGCCGATGCGGTCGGTGTAACCGACGACCACGGCGCTGCCATCTTTGGGCTGCACGTCGACGATTTGCTGATACAGGGTGTTCAGCGCAGCAACCCCTTCCGGCTTCAGAGTGGATTTGCCAAAGGCAAACAGCACGTCCGAGCTCAGGGCGAAGCTCTTGTCGACCACGACAGGCTCAGGTACCGGCTCGGGCGCTGGCGCAGCGACAGGCGCCACATAGGAGGTGCGATTCGGGTGCATCACCAGTTCCAGAGTGGCCACACTCATGTTGGTTTCCCAGGTCTTCTGCTCATCACCCAGGTTCCACATGTAGCGGTAGCGGGCTTGTACGTCGATGAGGTCGGAGAGCTTGGCGGTCAGGCCAACACCCGCCAGCGGCGCTGTGCCGTTGTCGCTGTTGCCGTTGCCATTGACGTGGTTGAAGTAGGCACCGCCTTCTGCAAACACGGAGAAAATGTCGTTCAGGGGCAGACGGGCAAGGCCGGACAGGGTGGCGCCCTGGGTCTTGAAGTCGACACCGTCGACGCCCGCTTTACCGGCATAGAGATAACCCAGTTCAGCAGCGTAGTAATCATTGAAGTTGTAACCACCAAACAGGGAGAGCGCTGTGGCATCCTTGTCGGCGTCTTTGCCAAAGTCGTTCAGGTCGTGGCCATAAGCCCAACCTGCACCGATACCTGTGTACCAATCGTCGGCTGCCTGAGCGGTAGAAGTTCCCATGGCCGCGATGGCCAGAGCAATCAGGGCGGGTGCCATTTTCATTTTCATCGTTTTATCCTCGTTGAGTTTGCCGTGCTAGGGCGTACTGCGCACTCTTCAGTTATACCGGTCGCAAGTGACATTTCAGCGGCGACCTCCGTGGCTGACCACGGGTGGTACGAAGTAAAAAATGGATGGTTCCTGGATACTCATGAAGCCTTGGCTTCATGGACAACTAACCGGGCAAGAAGCACTTTTAATAGTTCATCCAATGCCTTACAAGCGGGGTTACTGTATTCCTTTGACTCGTATTGATCAAGTTTCTGTACAGATATCCAGCGTTGGCGCAGGGTTGCATGAATAGGCAGCGAGTGTGGCGGGGGAAACGGTTTGACAGAAAGTGACGCGACTTGTTGTGTTTTTAATCAAGATGCAGAAAGTGGATAGACAAAGGGGATGCCGTAGCATCCCCTTTTCGCATTATCTGAACGGCGTCAGATTATTGCTGAACTACTTGTACACCGGATACGCGGATTTCAACGCGACGGTCCGGGGCCAGGCAGGAGATCAGCTGAGCTTTGGCTTTCACGCCATCACACTTGTTGCCGGTAACCGGGTTGGCTTCGCCACGGCCTTCAACAGCAACTTTGCTGGCAGCCATACCTTTGCTGACCAGGAAGTTGGCAACGGTACGGGCACGGGCTTCAGACAGCTTCTGGTTGTAAGCGTCGGAACCGATGCGGTCGGTGTAACCAACAACAACGGCGCTGCCGTCTTTCGGCTGGAAGTCAACGATCTGCTGGTACAGGGAGTTGAGCGCTTCGACGCCTTCGGCCTTCAGGCTGTCTTTGCCAAAGGCAAACAGCACGTCGGAGTTCAGGGCAAAGTTCTTCTCAACAATCGGAGCCGGAGCCGGCGCTTCTTCAACAACAACCGGGGCAGGAGCCGGGGCTACGTAGGAAGAGCGGAACGGGTGGTATACGGCTTCCAGGGTCGCAACGCTCTGGTTGGACTTGTAGCGCACGTTGTCGGCGTGCAGATCAGCCACGTCCCACATGTAGCGGTAGCGAGCTTGCAGATCCAGCGCGTCGTTTACCTGGTAGGTCACGCCCAGGCCGGCCAGCGGGGATACTTTGGTATCGCTGGTGCCCATGCCATCGGTGTGAGCCCAGTAGGCGCCGCCTTCAGCGAAGGCAGAGAAGTCGCCGCCCAGCGGCAGACGAGCGATACCGGACAAGGTAGCGCCCTGGTTCTCGTAACGGTTGCCATCGGTGTTACCACGGCCAGTGTACAGGTAGCCCAGTTCGGAACCGAAGTTCTCGTTGAAGTTGTAACCTACGAAGGCGTTGGCCGCCGCAGCGTTTTCTTCACCATTCTTCACGCCTTCGATCTTGTTCAGACCGTTGAAGTGAGCAGCACCGGCACCGGCACCGAAGTAGATATCGTCAGCGGCGTGAGCTGCAGTTGCACCCATGGCGGCCATAGCGATGGCGATCAGGGAAGGAGCCATTTTCATCATAAAAAAATCCTCGTTGAGATGGCACGTTGGTTACGTGCTTCGCACTTTTTAATTTATGTAAGCTGCAGGCTCTGCCGAACAACAGTGTTGAAGCTGGCAGGGATCCCGGTTCCATCCGAGAGGCACTCATTCCTGGTGCACAAGCGAGCGGTTGGCATCGCATGCGATGCAATCAACCCTTCACGAACAGCCAATGTCATTCCGATGACGTGGCGCACTCTATGCCGATTTCAAAACATGATCAAGCTCACACATAGTCCATATGGCAAATTGTGTCGTGTGGATAACTGGCTGTTTATCCAAATTAATTAGTGATCCAAATAGGCTCTGTGCAGTTTCTTTTCGAGTTTCATATAGGCCTGAACCCAGTCAGATTGCGCCATGGCGGGACATTCGCGTGCCTGGAACACCGCCAGATAGTCGGCTTCGGTTGCTTTGCACAGTAAAGGGGTAAAACTGAGCAGGAAATGACGAGCCAGATAGGGGTCGAGTGGCCAGATGTTGAGGATGGCCCGTGCTACGGGCTGCACCGCGGCTGAACAGCGAAAGTGCAGGTGACCCGACTCCAGCCATTGCCCCATTTCGGCGAGCCCGGAGGCGGGGACCAGGCCTCCATCTCCCGGCACCTTGGCAAGGGCGATGCAGTTGCCGTTGCCAAGCAGCAGAGTGTGCGCTTCTTGCACCATGCCATCGTGACTGCGCAGGGGGAGGTCCGCAACGGGCTGCTCAAGAAACAGACTGCATTTGTCATCGAGCACAGTCAAAACCGCTGCTGCCTGTTCATACATGCTGGCGGGTAACCAGAACGCTTCGGCGCGTGTCTGCTGGCCTTGCATCAGCTGGCGGGTGAGAGCTTCGGGATCTGAAACTGGGTGTAAACAGGAGATTATGCCGGGAAGCGCCATGAGTTCTTACTCTTTAGGGATAGCTGGCGGATTATACGAGTTATTCTGGCGGCAACAATAAAGGTTTCTTTTCGAGACTGTTTACCTGAGGCGGTTGAGCGATTACCATCCCCGAGGTTTACAAGGGTTGTCGTCGAAAGACGCTGATTAAAGATAGAGGCTCGACCATAACGAGTCCGTTCAAAACTGATACACTTGACTACGAGTCGTCGCGAAAAATAAAGGTGGAGTCAATCCGCCGTACGGAGTATGGAACAATATGAATTCAAATATCGTAACTGTTGGCAAGAAGATCCGTCAGATCCGTGAAGCGGTCGGTTTGAGCCGTCCTAAATTTGCCGATCTGCTGGGCGTTCCCCCCACCACCCTGAAGAACTATGAACTGGGTTATCGTGAAGTAGGTGGCGCCTTCCTGGTGGCACTGGCTCATCACCCGGAACTGCACAAGTTCACCCTCTGGCTGCTGGCTGACAAAAAAGTCGCCGAAATCGGCCAGATCGGTCCGGACGATATTGCCAAGGCTTGATTTAATTGGGCTTTGACAAAAATGCCGCCATTGAGGCGGCATTTTTTTATCCATCAAATAATGACTTCAATTAATTAAATTTGGCTAATTGTGCTCTCGTCCGGGATTTTAACGAAAATATCTTGGCAAGCCGGATTAATCCTCAGAAAATTCTGACCCTAGAATTAGGGGTATCCCTTGCATGATGCGCACAGTGAGACAAGCATGAGTCAAATCCTTCCCAAGGCCAGAGATGGCTTTACCAGCAAATTCGGTGTCCTTGCCGCTACTTTGGGCTCTGCCGTCGGGCTAGGCAATATCTGGAAATTTCCCTACCTGACCGGTGAAAACGGCGGCGCCAGCTTCCTGCTGGTGTATGTCATTGCCACCCTGCTGGTGGGTCTGCCGGTGATGATTTCCGAGATCATGCTGGGCCGCAAGGGCAAAGCCGATGCGGTGACGACCTTGAGCAAGCTGGCACCCAGGGGCCAGCCCTGGTGGCTGATTGCCCTGATGGGGGTGGTTGCGGCCTTCCTCATCATGTCTTTCTATTCCGAGGTCGCGGCCTGGGTGTTTGCCTATATCTTCAAGGCGGCCAGCGGCGAGATACTGTCGACCGATCCTGCGGTCACGGGCGCAGCCTTCAATGCGCTTATCACCAATCCGCTACAGAGTCTGCTCTGGCAGTGGCTGGTGCTGGCGCTGATGGGGGGCATACTGCTGATGGGGGTCTCCAGAGGGATCGAGGCTGTTACCAAGAAGCTGATGCCCGTGCTCTTCATCCTGCTGCTGGTGATCGGCATTCGCAGTCTGACCCTGCCAGGGGCGAGTCAGGGGCTGCATTTTCTGTTCTCGCCGGACTTTTCCAAGATCACCGCCGGTGTGGTGCTGACCGCCATGGGGCTGGCGTTTTTCAAGCTTTCCATCGGCATGGGCTGCATGATGACCTATGGCAGCTATTTTCGGGATGATCAGAACATACCGCTGACTACCTTCCGGGTGATGTGCGCCGATCTGTTCGTTTCCATGCTGGCGGGGATCGCCATCTTCCCGGCTGTGTTTGCGTTCGGCTTCGAGCCAACGGCGGGTCCCTCCCTGCTGTTCATCACGATTCCGGCCGTGTTCGCCAGCATACCCTTCGGTCATCTGTTCATGGTGCTGTTCTTCGTGCTTTCCGCCATTGCGGCCACAGGCGCCATGCTCTCCATTCTGGAAGTCCCTGTTTCCGTGGTGTCCGAGCGTTTTCACATGAGCCGGCCCAAGGCGACCCTGCTCAACTTGCTGGTGCTGGGGGCCGTCGGGTCAACCTGCGCACTCTCCAACAGCTCACTGGCAGAGGTGCAGATCGCCGGCAAGACCTTCTTCGATCTGTTCGACTTCGTCTCATCCAATGTGTTGATGCCCCTTGGCGGTATCTTCCTCTGCCTGTTCGTGGGCTGGGTATGGGGTTTCGAGCGGATGAAGGCGGCATTGACCAACGATGGCGAACTGGAGCTGGCTATCCTCAAGCCGCTATTTTTCATCATCCGTTATGTGTCACCGCTACTGATCCTGATCGTGATGTTAAAGGGGCTGGGGCTGTTCTGATGGCTTGCCCGCCGCAAGAAAGCAAAAGAGCGCCGTGGGCGCTCTTTTTTATGGGCTTGTCAGGTTGGCGCCTGGCGTCAAATCAAGCCGAGACGGGAAAGCTCATCCTTGAGTTGCTCCATGTTGCGTTCGACACAGGCTTCCCCTTCGTTGATGGCATCGGAGGCCCGGTGGAAGTCCATGATGGAGAAGCTGCCAAGGCGCGGGCAGAGCTGGATTTCGGGCGGATCCCCCGCCATACGGGCGCGGGTGATGCGTTCCTGCATTATGTTGATGGAACCTGTCATTACGCTCCACATTCCCGGGGTATTGGGGCCATCGCCCCGGTTCAGCCACTGACTGAAGCGGTTGCCGGTGACGGGCTCGTCCGGTTCATCTGTCCAGGGCTGGTGCATGTCGGCGTTGAGGTTGACGGCGATCACCACCTCGGCCCCCATGGCGCGGGCCAGCGAAATGGGCACGGGGTTGACCACGGCGCCATCTACCAGCCAGCGATCCTCGACCAGGGTGGGGGTGAGTATGCCAGGCATGCCGCAGGAGGCGCGTACACACTGGCGCAGCGGCCCCTCTTTCAACCAGATCTCGCGGCCGGTATCGAGCTCGGTGGCAACGCAGGCGAAAGGAAGGGGCAGGCTCTCGATGACGGGGTCGCCCAGGTGATTGGCGGCGATGCCAAACACCTTTTCCCCGCGAAACAGCCCGCCGGAGAGGGCGGGGTCAAGCAGGCTGACCACCTGCAACCGGCTGAAGCCGCGCACCCAGGACTCCAGCTTGTCCAGCTCGCCAGCAGCATAGGCGGCACCGACAAAGCTGCCGATGGAGCAACCCGCCACCAGATCCGGTTTGACGCCCAGGCGCTCCAGCGCCCGTATGATGCCGATATGGGCCCATCCTCGGGCAGCACCACTGCCCAGAGCCAATCCCACGCGGGGTTTTCGTGACACTTTGTCTCTCCTGAGGTGAGTGAGGCTCCCAGCTTACCCCGTGTTTTTGGCGCCGTCATCCTGCCAGCCTTCGCTTCGATTGCGTCCATTGGCTTTGGCTTGATAGAGGGCGAGATCCGCCCGGTGGATAGCCTCCTGCAGTGGAGTTCCGGCACGGCAATGGTGATAGCCCAGACTGATGGTGACCGCAAGGCCTGGCGCTATCTCCTCCCATGGATGTTCTGCTATCTGCAGGCGCAGCCGCTCGGCCAGTTGTTCGAGGGACTCGCCCCCTCTGGCGAGCAACAGAAATTCCTCGCCACCCCAGCGGATCAGGGCATCTTCTTTCCTCAACAGAGGCTGGCAGAGTGTGACCAGCCGGATCAGCACCTGATCGCCAACTTCGTGACCAAAGCGGTCGTTGACCTGTTTGAAGTGATCGCAATCAAACATGACAACCCCGACTTTACGGGCTTTGGCTCGCAGATGAAGACGCTCGAATTCATCGAAATAGTGGCGATTGTAGGCGCCAGTCAGGGCATCGTGACTGGATAGGTAGTCGAGCTGCCGGTTCAGACGACGGGCTTTGAGACTGGAGAGCGCCGCCCACACCATAAAGAGGATGGTGATCAGGGAAGGGAGTGAATGCCAGAACAGGGCCTGGGTGAGCGCGGTCAGCGGGATGCGATGGATCAGGGTAAGTTGCGTATCAGGAATAGCCTGGACCAGTTGGAGGGCTCCTTGCCGCCACTGGTAACCATGTCTGTCAGTCTGGAACTTTGGGACAAAGTCAGCCCCCTGCGCGCTGCTGGCCAGGATCTGCTGGTGTTGGTTGACCAAAAACAGCGTGCCAATGGCGGGTGTGGATTCATGCAGCAGCCGATCGAGTCGCTCGAGCAGCACATCTATGCTGATGACCCCCACCAGCACCTGGTCCTTCACTATGGGTTGCGACAAGGAAATCATCTGGCCCTCCCCGGCAAAATCTTCGTAGGGGCGCGATACGATGGCGCGCTGGCTGGGGTTTTGTTGTTTCAGGGCATCCTGCCAGTAAGATTTGAGATAGATGGCGCGATGAAAGCGAAACTCGCTGGAGGGGATCCAGGGGTAGAGATAGATAAAGTCATCTACCCCGGTGAAGTAGAGCCAGGCAACCTTGTCCCCCAGCAGTTTGCTGGCGGTGGAGAGCAGGGGGGACAGACTAAGCGCCAGATGCAGTCTGGCTTCTCGCTCGCTGCCCGGGGCAGGCAGTCGGCCCAGCCCGGTCAGATTGCCGCTGAGCCCGGCGGGCAGGTTGGCGGGAACCTTGTCCAGCGAGAATCCCAGCTCGGGATCTGTGCGCAGGGTTTGATAAAGCTGGCGGGTCAGGGCCGACTGAGGATTGCTGCGCAGCCGCTCCTCGGCCTGACCACGCATGGCCTCGAGCACGGTTTCCATCTGCTGGAATTGGGATCGCAAACGAGCGGCCATGTTGAGGGTATCGCGCTCGTTGAGTTCGGTGACCTGTTTCAGAGTCTGATGGAAGGTGAGGGCAAGCAGCAGTATGACGAGGGTACCAAGTAGCCAGTGCTGGCTGCGTGTGACGATATGAATGCGTGGTGCTGGCATAGGCGGCCGGGCCTGATCTGGACTGGTTCGGTTCATCAGTTTAGGGCAGAACCATCAAGAACGTCTCCTGTGGCGACGATTTCGGTGATCTTCCACCGCTTCTGTTACGTTTTGTCACATTTATACATAGTCACGGCATAGTCAGGGGGTAACATGATGCCCATCATTGATGAAGTGCCTCCTTTTTCCCTAATTTCATGGATTGCTTGATGAAAATGCGTATGTGGCTGTCGATCGCCTGTCTCTCCCTGCTGATGCTGGGTGTCTGGTACTACCGTAACGGTGAAGTTGTCAGCAAACCCCAGCCCAAGCAGGTCAATATCAGGGCGCAAACGGTCAAGCAGAGTCTGGCTGAACCCTCCATCAAGCTGGTGAGCAAGCTGGCCGCCAATCGCTCCGTGGTGATAAGCCCCGAGGTGACCGGGCGGATCGTCAAGATAGCGGTGCGTTCCGGTCAGCAGGTCAAGCAGGGCGATACCCTGATTGCGCTGGATGCGGGCAAGCAGCAGGCGGAGCTCGCCGAGCAGAGTGCCAGTGCGCGTGATGAGGCTCGCAAGCTGCGGGACATGCGCCGGCTGGTGGCGCGCGGCGCTGTGACCCAGTCAGAGCTGGAAGGGCAGGAGGCCACTGTGGCGCAAGTCCAGGCAAGGGTGGATGCCGCACGTTACGAGCTCTCCTTGCGCACCCTGCAAGCGCCGTTTGACGGCTCCGTCAGCCTCATCGACTTGAGTGAAGGGGCCCTGGTCAACAGTGGTGACACCTTGCTCCATCTGGATGAGCTTGCCAGGCTGCGGCTCGATCTGGCGGTGCCCGAGCGCTACCTCTCCCTGCTGCGCCCCGGCATGGCGGTGACCGCCACCAGCTCGGCCTGGCCGGATCAATCGTTTCATGGCGTGCTGGAGACCCTCGATAGTAGAGTGTCAAACGATACCCAGAACATCAAGGCGCGCGTCATCATTCCCAATCCTGACGGGCAGCTGCGGCCTGGCATGTTGCTCAATGTGGAGCTCTCCCTGCCGCCCCAGAAGATGACCCTGATCCCCGCCCAGTCGGTGGAGTACGCCGGTGAACAGCGTTTCGTCTATCGCCTCGAGCCCGATGGTCGGGTCAAGCGGGTGGCCGTGGTGCTGGGGGATACACATGGTGAAGAGGTGTGGGTCACCGAGGGCTTGAAGGTTGGCGATCGCATAGTGGTAGAGGGGCTGGTCAATCTGCGTGATGGCATCAGTGTGCACGATCTGGCGGAGGTCAAAGGCTGATGTGGCTCTCCGATATATCTGTTCGTCGCCCCTTGGTGGCTGTGGTATTGAGTGCTCTCTTGACCGTGTTCGGTCTGGTGGCTTTCAGCAAATTGACGGTGCGCGAGATGCCGGATGTGCAGACGCCATCCGTCTCCATCACCACCATGTACGAGGGGGCGGCTCCCGCCGTCATGGAGAGCCAGGTCACCAAGCCCATCGAGGATCAGCTCTCCGGCATCAGCGGCATCAAGAACATCAACTCGGTGACCCGCAAGGGGCGCTCCGTCATCACGGTGGAGTTCAAGCTCGGCTGGAACATGGTGGAGGGCACCTCGGATGTGCGTGATGCCCTCTCCCGTGCCCGGCCCAGGCTGCCGGACGACGTGGATGAACCCATGGTCACCAAGGACAACGGCAACGGCGATGTTGCTGTCTGGCTGAACTTCAGCAGCACCCAGATGGACCGTACCGCCATGACCGACTACGCCAACCGCGTGCTGGTCGACCCCTTGAGTCTGGTGGACGGGGTGAGCGAGGTGGCCCTCTCCGGCGATCTGACCCAGGTGATGTACGTGCGGCTGCGCCCGGCGGACATGGCGGCCCGTGGCATCACGGTGGCGGACGTGCAGGACGCCCTCAAGCGGGAGAATATCGAGCTGCCAGGGGGGGAGATCCGCAACAACAGCATGACGATGGCGGTGCAGATTGCCCGCCTCTACCACACTGCCGCCGATTTCCAGGCCTTGCAGGTGCGCAGTGCCGACAACGGCCAGAGCATCTATCTGGCGGACATCGCCGATGTGGAGGTAGGCGCCAAGAATGAAGACAGCGCCTACCAGCGCAACGGTCGCGAGAGCCTGGGGATCGGCATCGTCGCCCAGTCCACCGCCAACCCGCTGGCGGTGGCCCAGGGCATCGAGCAGAAGATAACCGAGATGCAGCGCTTCCTGCCGGAAGGGGCCAAGCTCGAGGTCGACTATGACTCCACCATTTTCATCAAGCAGGCCATCGACGAGGTGTACGAGACGCTGGCCATCAGCGCCGTGCTGGTGGTGGCCGTGCTCTATCTGTTCCTGGGGCAGGGGCGTACCACACTGATCCCTGCGATTACTGTCCCTGTGTCGCTGATCTCCGCCTTTATCGGCGCCTGGTATCTCGGCTTTTCCATCAACCTCATTACCCTGCTGGCACTGATCCTCGCCATCGGTCTGGTGGTGGATGACGCCATTGTGGTGGTGGAGAACATTCACCACCACCTGCAACGGGGTGAGCCACCGCTGATGGCGGCCTGGCACGGCACCCGCGAGGTGGGTTTTGCCGTGGTGGCGACCACGGCCGTGCTGGTGATGGTGTTTGTGCCCATCGCCTTCATGGATGGCATGGTGGGGCGGCTTTTCACCGAGTTCGCCATCCTGCTCTCCCTGGCGGTGCTCTTCTCCTCCCTGGTGGCACTGACCCTGACGCCGGCCATGGGCTCCTGGCTGATGCGCTCCGTCGACAAACCCAATGTGCTGACGGCGGCGCTCGATCGCGGCCTCGGCTGGGTGGAGAAACACTACCGACGCCTGCTGGGCTGGGTGCTGCGTCGTTCAGCCTGGACGCCGCTGGTGCTCTTGCTCTGCCTTGGCGGCATCGGCGCCCTGTTTGGTCAGCTGCCCACCAGCCTGACCCCTACCGAAGACAGGGGCGTGCTCTATGTGTTCGTGAAGGGGGCCGAGGGCACCAGCATAGAGCGGATGAAGCGCAATATGCAGCAGGTGGAGGCAGCCATCATGCCGCTGCTGGGCAAGGGAGTGGTGCAGGCCATGAGCTTCAGTACCCCGGCCTTTGGCCGTGGCGGCGATCAGACCGGGATGGCGATCATTCAGCTCACCGACTGGACCGAGCGGGATGAAACCGCCACCCAGTTTGCCCAGTCCCTGAGTGGACGACTGGCGGGGATCCCGGATGTGATGATCCGCACCTTCCAGCCGGGCTTTCGGGGCGGCTCCACCGCGGCCGTCCAGTTCGTGCTGCAGGGCTCCGATTATGCCGAGCTCTACCAGCAGGGGCTGGCGTTGAAAGAGGCGGCGGCCCAGAGCGGCCTGATGTCGATGCCGGATCTCGACTACGCCGAGAAGACCCCCGAGCTGCAAGTGACCATAGAACGTGACAGGGCCAGCCAGCTCGGCATTCCGGTGTCGACCGTGGCCAGCTCGCTGCAGGCTCTGCTCGGCGGCGTGAGCCAGACCACCTATGTGGACAGGGGCGAGGAGTACGACGTCTATCTGCGCGCCAATCAGCACGACTTCAACGGTGTGTCCGATCTCAGCCGCATCTATCTCAAGGCGGCCAGTGGCGAGATGGTGAGTCTCTCCACCCTGGCCACCGTCAAACAGGTGGCGAGCCCGCAACGGCTCAACCATTACCAGCGGCAAAAAGCGGTGACCCTCACCGCCGATCTGGCGCCGGATCGCACCCTGGGGGAGGCGCTGGACTTCCTCGATGGCTGGGCCAATGCCAATCTGCTGAGCGGCATGACGGTGGATTATGCCGGTGAGTCCAAGGATTATCGCGACAACCAGGGCGAGATGGTAATGGTGTTCGGTCTGGCCCTGCTGGTGGTCTATCTGGTGCTGGTGGCCCAGTTCGAGAGCATGTTGACCCCGGCTGTGGTCATGGTGACGGTTCCTCTTGGCATCTTCGGTGGCCTGCTCGGCCTCTGGCTGACGGGACAGGAGCTGAGCATCTACAGCCAGATCGGCATGATCATGCTGATCGGCATGGTGACCAAGAACGGCATCTTGATCGTGGAATTCATCAACCAGCTTCGCCAGCGTGGGGAAGCGTTCGATGAGGCCATCATTGCCGGCTCGGTGCGCCGCCTGCGGCCCATTCTGATGACGTCGCTGACCGCCATCATAGGGGCAGTGCCGCTGATGCTCTCCATGGGGGCGGGTTACGAGAGCCGGATGGCGGTGGGGACAGTGGTGTTCTTCGGGCTGTCTCTCGCGACCCTGGTGACCCTGCTGATGGTGCCTGCCATCTATCATCTGCTGGCCAAACGGGCGGGTATGACAGGGGCGAGGGATCTGCTGGTGGACGAGGCGCTGGCAGCCGAGTTGGCGGTGAAAGCCGAGGATAAACCGGCGGCCTGATACCTACACCCATATAGGTGCAAGCCGCAGAAAGCGGATGGCATCACGGCAGCCGGCGGTTAATATGTAACCAGTTTTAACCTTGAGGTGAGCTATGTTGCCATCTGCTATCTATGAGCCGCTGCCTTTTGCCTATATGGGCAGCGGTTTGCTGTTGCTGGGGGTTGCCGAGCAACCGGGTCTGCTGCTGGCCGGACTGGCGTTCTATCTGGCCGGTTCCCTGGCCTGGTTCAGGCGCAGTGCCCATCGACGCATCGACAAGCCACACCCTGCCCGCAAGCAGGGTTGGCCGCTCTGGCTCTACGAGATCCGCCCGTTCGCGCTGATCCTGCTGGGTTTGCTGATGCTGCGTCTCGCGACCCACCCGATCTTCCTGGCGCCGGCTCTGGTCTGGTGTCTGCTCGGTGGTTATCAGCTGCTACAGCGCCATTACAGCCGCATAGTGCTGGCCCGCGTCCTGGCCTGATCCCGTTCAACCCCGCATTATTGAGGCGAGCCAGTCACTGGCTCGCCTTTCCCTCTTGCTCTGTAGGGGCAAAAAGCCATCGCCCCCGCTTCGCTCTGCCGGTATAATACGCGACCCGAATTGTTCCAGGTGTTCAAAATGCAGCCGGTTACCCACCTTTTCTCCTATCCCCGCTACTGGGCCGAGTGCTACGGCACAGCGCCCTTCCTGCCCATGTCCAGAGCGGAGATGGACAAACTCGGCTGGGACAGCTGTGACATAGTCCTGGTGACCGGTGACGCTTATGTGGACCACCCGAGTTTCGGCATGGCGGTCATAGGCCGCATGCTGGAATCCCAGGGCTTTCGGGTCGGCATCATTGCCCAGCCGGACTGGTCATCGAAAGATGACTTTATGCGCCTGGGCAAGCCGAACCTGTTTTATGGCGTCACTGCGGGCAACATGGACTCCATGATCAACCGCTATACCTCCGACAAGAAGCTGCGTCACGACGATGCCTACACACCGGGAGACATAGGCGGCAAGCGGCCCGACCGCGCCACCCTGGTCTATACCCAGCGCTGTAAAGAAGCCTTCAAGGAGGTGCCGGTCGTCATAGGCGGCATAGAAGCGTCGCTGCGCCGCATCGCCCACTACGACTACTGGTCCGAGACCATACGTCGCTCCATCCTGCTCGATGCCAAGGCCGACATCCTCATTTATGGCAACGCCGAGCGGCCGCTGATCGAGGTGGCGCACCGCATCGCCAATGGCGAGACCATGGAAACCATGCAGGACATTCGCGGCACCGCCGTGATCCGCAAGGAGCCGCTGCCCGAGTGGCGCGGGGTGGATTCGAGCAAGCTGGACCAGATTGGCCGCATCGACCCCATCATGAACCCCTATATGGAAGGGGCGCCTTGCTCGGATGACGAAGGTACGGCGCCGGTGGAGCAAGAAGCCAAGCCGGTGCTGGTGCAGCCGCCCAAGCAGAAGCCATGGGAGAAAACCTATGTGAAGCTGCCGGCGTTCGAGCGGGTGAAGGAGGACAAGGTGCTCTACGCCCATGCGTCGCGCATCCTGCACCACGAGACCAACCCGGGCTGTGCCCGTGCGCTCTCCCAGGCCCACGGCGATCGCATCGTCTGGGTCAACCCGCCCGCCTTCCCGCTGGAAACCGACGAGATGGACGGCGTGTTCGGCCTGCCGTACCAGCGGGTGCCGCACCCGGCTTATGGCAAGGAGAAGATCCCGGCCTACGAGATGATCAAGACCTCGGTCAACATCATGCGTGGCTGCTTCGGCGGCTGCTCCTTCTGCTCCATCACGGAGCACGAGGGGCGCATCATCCAGAGCCGCTCGGAAGAGTCGATCATCAAAGAAATCGAAGAGATCCGCGACAAGGTGCCGGGCTTTACCGGCGTCATCTCGGATCTCGGCGGCCCCACCGCCAACATGTACAAGCTGCGCTGCAAGAGCCCCAGGGCCGAGCAGACCTGCCGCCGCGCCTCCTGCGTCTGGCCGACCATATGCCCGCACATGGATACCGACCATACCCCGACCATCAACCTCTATCGCAAGGCGCGGGATGTGAAGGGCATCAAGAAGATACTGATCGCCTCCGGGGTGCGCTACGACATAGCGGTGGAAGATCCGCGCTACATCAAGGAGCTGGCCAAGTACCACGTAGGCGGCTACCTCAAGATTGCCCCTGAGCATACCGAGGAGGGCCCCCTTTCCAAGATGATGAAACCGGGCATGGGCAGCTACTACAGCTTCAAGGAGCTGTTCGACAAGTATTCCAAAGAGGCGGGCAAGCAGCAGTACCTGATCCCCTACTTCATCTCGGCCCACCCGGGCACCACGGATGAAGACATGGTGAACATGGCGCTCTGGGTCAAGACCAACAACTTCAAGCTCGATCAGGTGCAGAACTTCTACCCGTCGCCGCTCGCCAACGCCACCACCATGTATTACACCGAGAAAAACCCGCTCAACAAGGTGAGCCGCCAGGGCGGGGACGTGTTCGTGGTGAAAGGGGAACGTCGCCGCCGTCTGCACAAGGCGCTGCTGCGCTATCACGATCCGGCCGGCTGGCCCATGATCCGCGAGGCCCTGCTGGAAATGGGCAAGGGTCACCTGATTGGCAACGGCCCCAACTGCCTGGTGCCGCCGGAAGGTCGCGGCGAGGCGGTGGCCGAACGTAGCCGTAACAAGGGCCTGAAACCGGCCCTGACCCGCCATAGCGCCATCACCCATCAGCGCAGCAATGGGGCAGGCAACAAGGCGGCTGGCGGCAAAGGCGCAGTGGCTGTCGCCTCGCAAGGCAACACTCGCAACGACACCCCTGCCGCCAGCAAGGGCGGCAAGGCGGGCAATGGCAAGCCAGTAGGCTCCCAGCTCCCTAAAGGCGCGGGCGCTAACGGCAAGCCCGCTGCTCAGGGTGCAGGTCAAGGCAAACCGGCCGGGAAACCCGCCCACAAGGGTAAAACCCCGACCCGCGCAGGCTCAGCAGCCAAGCCGGGTGCTAAACCCGCCACTCAGGGTGGCAAGCCCGTGGCCAAAGGCAATGGCGCCAAGCGACCGGTGCGGTGAGTTTGCTGATTGGTTAAGTGATAAAAGTAAAAAGGCGACCAGATGGTCGCCTTTTTTATTAAACTTATCGTGAGCTATTTATAATATGTACAAGGCGTTCTAATCGAGGAATATCATCAATAATTCCAGAATAAAAAATCGAATGCCAGTTATTAGGCGTTTCGAATTCTAAATCTTTACTATCAATATAATTTTCAATAGTATTTTTGAGACTATCCACTGTAATTATTTCAGGTTTAGGTGGAAGAAAGTATTTTAAAATGAGATGTACCTTCTTACTTAACTTGGCCCAGTTTTTTTCGAACCAGCCCTGAGTTGCTGCATTATTGATTACCTCGTCCAGATGGAATTTTAAAATATCGAAGTTAGGGTGGTTTTTATTAATTATATCTATAGATATTTTGGGCGCATCAAAATCACCAGCAAATAATGTTGTGTATAATCTTTCATTTAAAAATGTGTCAAAATATGGATGTATAACTCTTTTTGGTGATTTATCTCCCTTTATTGTTGTTCCTCTTAAAGAGTTACAGTTACATGCTGGAATTAAATTTTTGGAGAAAAAAGAAAACTCTGGATAAAGGTCTTTTGGTAGATAATGGTCTACGGTTCCATTACCGGGGCCGCCACACATTGGGCATATATCTGGAGATAACTTTCGTCTATAGAAATCTATAAATTCAAGCCTTCCTTTTGGTGCGCTATTATAGTGTGTTACAAGCGCTCCTTTGAGGTCATTATCGCTTATTAGCGATTCTATATTCCAAGGGTCTCCTTTATTGGATATGTATTTTAAATACTGGTCACGAAATACAATGTAATTTCCTAATAATTGAGGATAACTACCAAGGTTAGCATTATCAGCTAGTAGCTGTAACTCCTCAACATCCTTTACATAAGGAGGCTTAATTTCCTTCATCTGTAACCTCAATATTTAATTTACGGCGCAGGTACATTAAAATATCTGAGGACAATTCAGATTCAAGATCTTTTAAATAGGCTGCCTTGTTTTTTATTTTTGTCTGAAAAGAATCAATCAAGTCATCCACTAATGCATTTGTTATTTCGTCTTCAAATACAAAGTATGAGATTGAACCTACATCAGCCCCAAAAGTTTTTAGTCTTGGATTTTGAATGTTTACATGACCATTTGAATCTTCTTTGAATACAAGAACCTGTGTTCTTGGTACTTCACGAACAAAGTAAGCTGAATGTGTTGCAATAATTGCAATTGAGCCTGTTAATTTCAGTAATTGATCTAAGGTTCTAATAAATTTAGTTATAAAGTTTGGATGAAGATGCGTTTCAGGCTCATCAAGCAATACTAGAGTGCCATTTTCAATAAATAAGCAAGCTTGAACAACAAATTTAATGAATGCTAACTGTCCACTACTTAGAGGGAAGACCTCTCCATTAATGTGAAGCATTGGATTAGCATTGTTAATGATAGCTCCCTGTATTTCTAATTTTGCCTGCTCCCCCCCATGGTTAATTTTTAAAAGAGGGACATAGATTTTATCTCTTATGCTAAATACATGAGGGGCATTAACAGATATATCTTGATTCAATGGTATTACAATGTTTTCTATGTTTGGAAGAAAATTAATACTTTCTTTAAATAAATCCCATCGATATTTAGAACCGATAGATTCTTCTGAACGCAAAAGTTGAATACAAAGATCACAGAAACCTCGAGAGCTTTTTGATCTTGAGTTTCGATTAAGTATTAACCTGCGATATTTTATTCTCTTATTCGCTCTTTCCGGTGGGAAAGTATTAGTTGTCTCTCCGGGTGTTGCTATAGCCAGTAAACGGTTTATTATTGGTCTACCACCAAAGTTACTGTCATAGAAATTATTATCCCCTTTAGTAAGGGATGTTACGATAGTATGCAAAGCTTGGCTTTTACCTATACCATTTTGACCAATTAATACAGAAATTCTTTTTGGGAGAATGCTTTCTATATCAAAATTCATATTAAATGAGTGTTTTTCATAAAATCCGGCTAATTCATAATTCAACGATAGCTTAGTGGATATTCTTGAGTAACTCTCATCCTCTAATCCATCAAGAATATAGTCTGCATTATGGTATGCGAAAAAACGACCTGATTCTCTCATGAATGCTAAACGAAAAACATCAGTTTTTATTGCATCATTGATAAACTTCGTTCTTTGGCTTATGCGTTTAGAGGCAACCAAGTCATTTAATGCTAACAAAATAGTGTTAGATTTTTTAATTCCATGTTTATTAACCAGAAAGCGATAATCTTGCATCTCACCTTGTAGTGTGAAAAATTTTGGTAGTTCCTCTGCCCTTATTATATCAATATCAGGAGATAACTGACCATCAGCTTCTATTCTTGAGTTTTTTGATACAAAGCCAAGAAATAATGACCCTTCAATTTCTCTTTCATTATACTCAATGATTTTATAGTCATATATGCATCTGTATTTGAAATCATTCCAGCTAAATGAGTTTTTATCCCAGTTGTTATTGTTTTTCCAACTGCTATTTCTTGGGGATAATAATATAGCTGGGCGAGAAAATGAATTTTGGGGAATGTCACTTCTGCAAAAATAAACATTAAAGTAATTACGTTCATTTTTATCTTCGTTATAGTTTTTCATTCTTTTTGATTCCAAATGAAACAGTAGCAATTAAATATGAGGGGATGTAGTGGAGGAAATCTGGGACACCCACCTTTCTGTCTGAGGTGTATAACCATCGAATCGCACGCTACCGCCCGTGGATTACAGCTTCCAATATGCTCCATTGACCAACGACGGCAGTAACCCATCGCAGCTCAACAGGTTCTAGATGGCTATGGTAAGTCAAACGAAGCTGTGCCAGCGAGCACAAAACGGAGGTAACCATCAGAAAATCATCGTTTTTTGAACTGCGTCATCAAAGCGCTTAAGCAGGTGCGATAAAGGCGGGCAAGCGGGTTCGGCTTTGCTATCTTGTTCAGCCTATGGATAAGGGGAGGGGCTGAATGGCTGGCTCCCTTGCACAGGAGCAATAGATGGCGGTGAAAGCCAAATCCAGAAGAGAGAAGATGGGCAGCGGGCTGGGGTTGCTGCTCGGGATCCTCATTTTCAATCTGATTGCCTACCAGTTTGTTGAGACAAAAGCGCTCTCCGAGACAAACCGAATGATAGGGGCCATTGTCAGCGCCCTGCTCTGCTCTGCTCCGGGCTGGGGGCCAGAGTGGGCAAATGGCTGGATCGCAGAGAGCAATCTTAGCGGGATTTCCCGAGTCATCCTGCAAACGGCTGTCACCTGGCCATTGGGCAGCAAAGCGTTCCGCTTTATCGCCCCTTATTGCCACACTTCCTGCCCCTTGCCATTGAGCAGGGTATGAAACAGATAGTGATCGTCTCGATCGTAATAGACGGTGAGGGTATGGCGCTGGGTGTAATCCGCCGCAACGCCAGCCACCGTCATGGGGATCAGCACCAGCTCCCCCAGCCCCATTGTCACGGCGCTCGCCGTGGCCTGGCCATTGCCGTCACCGCGCTTGTGGATCTTGCCGAGCACGGTAAAGCGATCGCAGCCCTGCACATTATCCTCGGTCAGAAAGGCGGCCTGCTGGCAAAGCTGGGGATCTCCCAGCTCGGCGCGAATGGTCGCGCGTGTCTCCCCCTGTGCCAGGGTGTTGCGAAAGCGCCCCGAGTAGTGATCGATAGCGGCGGCACAGCCGCCCAGCAGCAATGGCAGCAGCGGCGTGAGCCGCAGACAGGCGCGTTTCATGGGTGGGCCTCGCCATCCGCCAGAGGCGCATCGCCCCTTCGCTCGGGTTCACTGCGATGCAGGAAGGTGGTCAGGGTATCGCGCGGGGGCGTGATGCCGCACTGCACCATAATGCGCCCGATGGCCCCTCTGTGATAGCCGCCGTGGGTCACCAGATGCAGCAGCATTTCCTCGCGGCTCATCTGCCCCCTGTCGCCATCGACAAAGCGAAACGAAAGCGAGGTTTCACCCTCTTGCGGATTCAGGGTAGCGACGTACTCCATCAGCCAGTTATCCAGTGCCGTGACCGAGCTGCGCAGCGCCGCCAGAGTCGGTGTTTCCGGGGTATTGGTGGCACTGAAACCGTGGGACTCCCCAAGCAGATTGGCCTTGAAGATGGCATCGACCACATGGATATGGTTGAAGATCCGAAGGCAGGTGTGGTGGGCTTCGGCATATTGCTGCGAATCCAGCGTGGCGATCGCATCCAGCAGTTCGCCATCGGCCCAGCGCTTGTAGTGAAAGAGGGATTGCAGCGTCTTGTTGCTCATCAGTTCCTTGCCCCTGTGTCTCCTGAAAGTGGGGCATGTTAGCCAAAATGGGTGCAATACGAAACCCGTTTTGCTGGCGATAAATATCAGTCCACCTTGTCTCTTGGCAGGGGAGGGAGTAAAGCCACTCCCGCCTGCTCCTCGCCCTTGCGAAGGGGAAGGCTGAGAGGGATGAGGCAGCCGCAGGTTGCGGCAAGGCTGGATCTGCGGGGGAAATCCTGAGATGGTGCGGGCAACTTAGCCGGTTATCCCGTTATCGAGTGAAAAGGAGTCGAGATGCGCATTGCCCTGATTGGCCTTGGCGATATTGCCCAGAAGGCCTATCTGCCGCTGCTGGCCAGCGACGAGCGGGTCACCCCGCTGCTCTGTACCCGCAACCCGCAAGTGCTGGGCAAGCTGTCTCTCCAGTACCGGATCCCCGAGTGCTTTACCGAGGTGGATGGGCTGCTCGCGAGCCGCCCGGATGCCGTGATGATCCACGCCGCCACCTCGGTGCACTTCGCGCTGGCCCGCCAATGCCTGCAAGCGGGCATTCCCACCTTTGTCGACAAGCCGCTCTGCTTTGATTACGCCGAAGTGGAGGCGCTCGCCAACCTCGCCATGGCGCAGGACTGCCCGCTGTTTGTCGGCTTCAACCGCCGCTATCTGCCCGCCATGCGTGCCGCCCGTACAGATAATCAGCCGCTCACCGAGCTCAACTGGCAAAAGCACAGACACGCCCTGCCGGGGCTGCCACGCCAGTTCCTGTTCGACGACTTTATCCATGTTCTCGACAGCCTCTGTTTCTATGGCGGCCTGCCTACCGGGGATCTGCATGCTGTGCTGCGGCGCAGCAGTCAGCAGCCCGAGCTGCTGGCCGGGGTCAGTGTGGCCTGGCAAAGCGGGCAGACGGCGGTGAGCGGCAGCATGAACCGCAGCGCCGGCATCACGGAAGAGCGTGTCGATGCTTACGGCGACAGCCTCTCCCTGCACCTGGAAAACTGCACCCGGGGCACGATTGCCCGAGACAAAACTGTGCAGACCCTGGCACCGGACGACTGGCAGCCGGTACTGGCCCAGCGGGGCTTCGTGGCTATGCTCGATCACTGGTATCGGCAAATCGAGCTGGGCAAGGCCGATGGGGCTCTGGTCGAGAGCTATCTGCACGGCCATCGACTGGCCGAGCGGCTGGTGGCGCTGGCGGACTGACCCTTCTCCTGCGCCTGCCGTGCCTGATTTGGCGGGCCCGCACGGGTGAAGGAACAGGCAGACCACTGTACAAGATGACGGATCCCTGCGCAGTCAGCCGGCAAGGGCGCCGCCGCGCGAGCCAAGCGGACGCTTGTTTGCTATCTTGGCGCCCATGAACTGCCTTCAGAGCAATAGAGTGTCATGAGCATTATTTTGGGCATAGACCCGGGTTCCCGGATCACAGGTTACGGCGTTATCCGCATAGTCGCAGGCAAGGCGGAATACCTGGGCTCCGGCTGTATTCGCACCGACCTGGGCGAGCTGCCGTCGCGTCTCAAGCAGGTGTATGACGGGGTGAGCGAGATCATCACCCAGTTCAAGCCCGACGAGTTCGCCATCGAGCGGGTCTTTATGGCCCGCAACGCCGACTCGGCCTTGAAGCTGGGTCAGGCCAGGGGCAGTGCCATAGTCGCGGCGGTCAACGCCCTGCTGCCGGTCAGCGAATACTCTGCGACCCAGATCAAGCAGGCGGTGGTGGGCACGGGTGGGGCGGCCAAGGAGCAGGTGCAGCACATGGTGACCCATCTGCTCAAGCTGTCGGCCACGCCCCAGGCGGATGCGGCGGATGCGCTGGGGGTGGCTATCTGCCACTTCCATACCCGCCAGAGCCTGATCAAGATGGCGGGGCGGGCCACCAGCTCGGTGCGGGGCCGCTATCGCTGAATCTTGCCGACGCCGACTGTGTCTGAGAACCACTGTGAGAGGAGGGCGCCCGTGCGCCCTCCTCGTTTATCCGCGCTATTTATCCACTCGCGTGCTGACTTGTTGTCAAAAGAGTCAGCAGGGTCACAAGTTATCGCATGGCATGGATGAGCTCCGTCTGGTGTAGTTTGCATCTTGACGGCAATCTGCCCAATTAATCAATAACTTGTGATTCTCATCACATTTCAGGAATAAGGCAGGCCCACTTCGCCTTGTTATTTCACACTCCCATAATGTGTCGCCCGTTTAATAACGGCGACCTCATGAGCCCTGGCTCATGTTCCATTCATCATTGGGAGATCTAAATGTGAAACCTTTTGCAGCTGAGTTTATGGGCACCTTCTGGCTGGTGTTGGGGGGCTGTGGCAGTGCCGTCTTGGCCGCCACCTTCCCGAACGTGGGGATTGGCCTGCTGGGCGTGGCGCTGGCATTTGGTCTGACTGTGCTGACCATGGCCTATGCCATCGGCCATATTTCAGGTTGTCACCTGAACCCGGCCGTGACACTGGGGCTGTGGGCCGGTGGTCACTTCCCGGCATCCGCCGTCTTGTCTTACATAGTCGCTCAGGTCTTGGGCGGGATTGCTGCCGCGGCCGTGCTCTATGTGATTGCCAGCGGTCAGGCCGGCTTTGATGTGAGTGCCGGCTTTGCCTCCAACGGCTATGGCGAGCACTCACCAGGCGGTTACAGCCTGTTGGCGGCCCTGATGTGTGAAGTGGTCATGACCGGCTTCTTCCTGTTCGTCATCATGGGTGCCACCGACAGCCGTGCACCGGCCGGTTTTGCCCCCATCGCCATCGGCTTGTGCCTGACGCTTGTCCACCTCATCAGCATTCCGGTGACCAATACCTCGGTCAACCCGGCGCGCAGCACAGGGGTCGCCCTGTTTGTGGGGGATTGGGCCGTCAGCCAGCTGTGGCTGTTCTGGGTTGCTCCGATCGTCGGTGCCATTCTGGGTGCGTTGGCCTATCGCGTGATTGCAACGAAAGCGTGATCCGTGACGGAAAAGTGTGGTATCGACACGCCCCCGGGCGTGTTTTTTCGTTTCAGGGGGGAGGCATTCAAAGACCCCGAGCGCTCAGCATCTCCTTGTAGCGCAGGTGCAGCAGTTGCACCCGTTCCACATAAGCGCGGGTTTCGGCGTAAGGGGGGATCCCCCCATGCTTTTGGACCGCGCCGGCCCCGGCGTTGTAGGCGGCGGTCGCCAGCGCTATGTTGCCGCCATATTGCTTGAGCAAGCCCGCCAGGTATTTCACCCCGCCAAAGATATTCTGCTCCGCCATCAGGGCATCACCTACCCCCAGCTCACGGGCCGTGGCGGGCATCAGCTGGGTCAATCCCATGGCCCCCTTGCGGGAGATGGCTTGCGGGTTGAAGGCAGACTCTGCGTGGATCAGCGCCCGTATGAGCGCGGGCTCCACCTGATAGGCCTTGGCCGCCGCCTGTATGGTGCTGGCATAGTCATAGAGAAAGAGACCCGTGGTGTGCCAGTTGACCCTGGAGGCCGGGTTGCAGGCGTAGCAGTCGTTGAACAGCAGCAACTCATAGTGACCCTGATCCGGCATCAGGTCGGAATAGCGCACCACGCCATTTTTTTGCACCGATTTGTAGACCTGGATCTGGCGAGTGCCGGATGGCTGCGTGATTTTTGCAGGCGCTGGCGCCGGTGCAGAAACAGGGGCGGATGACACGCCGGGGGCAGGCACCACCTTTGGAATGTGAAGGGGAGCCTGGGTCTGGGCGGTCAGGATCACCACCTCCGCCGGCGGTGGCGTCCGGCTCCAGCCGGGCGGGGAAAACAGCGGGATCAGCCCCATCAACATCCATGCTTTCAACGGCTTGCTCCTTCAGCCTGATTGGCCTTGTGAGTAAAGCATCCTGATGGTGGCAGAACAAGCCGCCGATGAGCGCCGAGTTGAAATAGGCAGAGTAAACAAGCGGGGCCGCGCAGTGGCGGCCCCTGGCAGAGTGATACTCCTTATTCTTGCAGCCAGAGCCGGGCGCTGCGGGCGGGAATGGCGACCCGTACCCACTGACTCTGCACATTGATGACGGCGTTTTGATCGAGCACATCTCGGTAATTGCGATACCAGTTCATCTCGAATTTGGCGGTATCGAGCCAGTACTCCTGCTCGTACTCGCACTTGTTGACACCGACCAGCCCCTGCTTGCCCCGTTTGAACAGCACGAAGCAGTCGCCGCTGCCGACCAGTTGCATGGGCTGGCCCTGTACGGCGTTATGGAAGCGGATCATGCCTTTGAGATCCGCGCGCTGGTAATAATCCTGCCAGCGCAGCCCATCCTTGGCCTGGGTCTCGCCGTGATCGGAGTAGACCAGCGGCGAGCCACCATCGCGACCGAGCAGGTAGGCATAGGCCAGTTTCTCGTCGGTCTGGTTCAGGATCTGGTAGCGAAAGCCATCGTTGGTGGGAATGTCGTGGGTGATGGCGAAGGTGACGGCGCGGCTGCCCGGCAGGGCCTGACCGTAAGCACCGGGGTCGGCCAGCAGGCTCATGCTGCCGCCATAACCGAGCGCCCCGCGCAGGGAGGCAAACAGCGGAAAGTCATAGGCCCCCTGACCGCTGTTGTCGAGATAGGGTTTGAGGAAGCGCTCGTAATCCGTGCTGCCGGCGCCCCCCGTGGTGATCACCTCGCCAAAGACGTGCATGCCCTGTTTTATCTCGGGGGTGAACACGGCATTGATCTGGTAATCGCTCATGTGCTTGACCGCATCGACCCGAAAGCCCTTGATCCCCATCCCCTTGAGCGCCTTGAGATAAGCCTGCTGCTGGCTCACTACCCAGTTGTTGGGATCAAGATCCGGCAGCCCCTTGTCACCGGCGCCGCCACACAGGCGCCAGTACTGAACGTGACCCGGATCGCTCCAGTCGGTGATGCAGCCTTCGGGATGAAAATCCGATCCGGCCAGCAAGTTCTGGCCCAGATCGCCAAACAGCTTCTGGCGCTCGAAGTAGGCGGGGTTGGCCGCATACTGACCGAGCAGCTCGCTGCCGGGGTAGTTGAGATCGCTGCGCTTCCAGCTCTCGTTGGCCATGTGGTTGAGCACAATATCGGCATAGACGGCTATGCCTCGTGCCTGCATGGCGGCGATCAGCTGCTCGAGATCCTGCTTGTTGCCAAGGGGGGTATCGATGAGGCGCAGATCCTGCGGTTGATAGCGTGCCCACCACTCGTTGCCCGATGATTTGAGGGGCGGCGAGATGAGCACCTGCTTGTAGCCGGCGGCCTTGATGAGATCGGCCTTGGCGGTGACTTCACTGTATTGCCAGTTGAAGGCGTGCAGTATGACGTCGGCATGTGCCAGAGGGGCGATCAGCATGCCTGCGATCACCCAGATTCCCGCTGTTTTTTTCATTATTGTCTGTCCTTGTTTGGGTGCCCATGTGGGCACCCAGAGCCTCACACCGGCCCTTCGGGCCGGCAATCTCCTTTTGACTGTTTTGTGAGCGTTTTCAAAGCAGACTGTGCGGATCTGTGACGGCTTGCATAAAACCGCCTGACCCCGTCATTACTGATTTTTCCATCACTTAAGCGGCTGACTGGCAACTCAGTCGAGGCCGTTGTTGTAGAGTGGCTGCCAGGCACAGAAACGCTGGCCGTTGCGGCTGTTTTGCAGCCAGAAGCGGTTGCAGTTGTCGTCGTAGTTGCTGGCGCCGACGTTGACGGCATAGCTGCTCAGGCGTTGCCCCTGCAGGGACTGGAACACCCCGTTGTAGAGCAGGGAGAAGTGCAGGTGCGGACCCGTGGAGGAACCTCCCTCGCACAGGGCCTCGTTGCGATTGCTGGCGTAGGTGCCTATGGGGGTATCCGCCGCCACGTAGTCGCCGCTGCGCACCGAGATGCCGCTCATGTGGTAGTAGTTGGTGGCCCAGCCGTTGGGGGCCGTGATCCGCACCTGGCAGCGGGAGAATACGGAGACTGTGCCGCTGTTGGCGGCGGTGACCGTGTAGGTGGCACCGCCCCAGCCCGGCCAGTCGTAGGAGACGTCGATGGAGGAGTAGGGGTAGCCCGAACCGGTATGGGAGTGGGCGCCGTTCACCTTCCAGCTGTAGCCCTGGCGCCAGGGCAGCTGGAACTGGCCACCGGCCAGCCGGGCCGAGGGAACCGCAGCAGGGGCCTTGGGCGACGTCATGGCTTCCTTGCCAAACAGGGTCTGCCACTGCTCGCTCAACTCTTGCTGGTCGTGGGGAGTGAGCAGACTGCCCAGGGCGGCCTGATGCGCCGCCAGCGGGGGGAGGGCAGGGACGCTGCGCTGGCTCAGTCGCAGCTGGGCTTTGGCCTGGTAGAAGCGCTCGGAGAGCTGGCGAGCCATCTGTTCGAGCTGGTTATCGAATCCCCGAGCCTTGACCAGCTTGGCGAAGGGAGCCGCCATGGCTTGATCCGAGGGGGCCGAGATGAGCTGGCTGCTTGCCTCCATCAGGGCCAGCAGCAGCTGGGGGTTGAGACTGGTAATGCCGCTCCAGTGCAGGATCACCTCCTCCTTGGGCAGCAGGTGAGGCGCCTGTTGCAGCAAAAAATCGTGCAGATCGAACGCCATGGCTGCCTCGCCAAACACGAAGTGGGCCTCGTCCAGTGGCACAGTGGCGCCGCCGGTGGCGTTGAGCTGCTGCTGAGTGAAGTGGTAGGGAGCAATCGGGATGTGGATGTCGCCGGCCCAGCTGGCAGTGGGCAGCAGTGCCAGCATCAGCAGGGAAGGGATAGGTTTGAACATGGTATCTCCTTGGCAAAGTGGTGAGGTGACAGCGTGGGGGTTGTCCCACTCAGGCAACGACAGCGCTATGCTATGCCAAGGCTTCACCATAGGGTGAAACACCAAGATTGCTATTCGATTGAGGCTTTTTATAGCTGGGTGTAACTCATTAGGCTTGTTAACAAATGTTTACGAAGTGATTTTGATATTTTAAATCATAGGTTTACGTACGATTAAATAGTCCCTTGCCGTAAAATTAATCGCCGCGAGCAAGCCGTGCCCACATTGGGATACCGTGGTAGCATTGCCTGTGATTTATGCGGTCAGCAGTGTGTTAAAAAGTGTACAAACAGGCGCGGTTACTGGCTTTTTTGTTACTAAAAGGCGTGATATCTTGCTGACTTGTCTGGTCGGATCTCTTTCCGGGCAGCCACTGACATTTGAAGACTGGCCGAGCGGCCAAGGATGGAACGGGTGTGATAAGCAAGCGGGCGATGGAACTCACGTTCGAAGAGTACTGTGATGCGGATCTTTCCCTGATCAGGGACTACTACGAAACGACTTTCTCCCATTACGTGCCGGATCTGGCTGAGCGTATCTTCGTGGTGCGCGATGCGCACTGGCTGGTGGGCGCCGTACGCCTGCGCGACGAACAGGATTACTACCACCTGTGCGGTTTTCGGTTGCTGCCCCACTATCAGTCACTGGGGCTGGGCTCCCGTTTGCTGCAACATGCCTGCAGTGATCTGGTGGACAAGCCCGTAGTGTGTCAGGCATTGCCATTCGAGAAGCCGTTTTACCTCAAGGCCGGTTTTGCTGACCTTCCCCTGCATGAGCTCGATGGCCCCCTCTTTTCTCTCTATGACCAGCAGCGCGAACAGGGTTACCAGATCGAGCTGCTGGTGCGTCAGGCCAACACTCCCGTCTACAACTGACGACTCACTGCGGCTTGGTCAGCAGGTGGATCTTGCCTGGTGACAACTCAAGCCCCAGCAGATTCTCTTTCAGCCAGGCCTGATTCGGGTCCTTGTCGTTCAGCCGATAGACGGGCTGGGTCTCCAGCCGTTTCTCCATGCTTTGCAACAGCATGCCCAGCATGAAGCCGAACTTCTGCTGCGCCGCTTCCGGTTCCAGCTTGTACTCAATCAACTTGATGTTGTCGAGGAAGAGGGCGCTCTGAGCCTTGTCATAGCGTGGTCTGGCCTCGTAGGTCATGTTCAGACGCGCATCGTATTCGGTCTGATCCGGCAGGGCGATCCTCAGTTTTCCCTTGCCATAGACACGGGCGGTATCCGGGCTCTGACGCCCGATCTGGACGTCGCTCTGCTCGAGCTGTACGTGGGCCTTGATGATGCCGGGTAATTCCAGCTGTTTGTTCACTTGTACCTGGGATTGCAGGTACTGATTTATCTGTTGCTCATTGATGTCATATGAGCCTTGACCTAGCATGGCCAGACTGAGCAGCATAGATTGCAGGATCATGCTAACGACCTGATAGAATGGATGTGTTTCACAGCATACCATCCTGGCCCCGTGGGGTCTGCCCACCGCATTTACCCTGATGTAAAAGGAGTCCTCTTGATCAACGGTTTGGAGTACGACATCCAGCTGCTGTTTTCCCAGTTTCTTGGTTGGCTGCTGCTGCTATTTCACACCGTGATCGTGGCAGGGATCTCCTTGCGGGTGGTGATGAAGCGGCGCCCCATCGGAGTCTCGCTTGCCTGGCTGGCGCTCATCTATGCCATCCCGTTTGCCGGGGTCGGCTTCTATGTGCTGTTTGGCGAGATCCGGCTCGGTCGTCGCCGTGCAGAACGGGCCAAGGCCATGTACCGCCCCTACGCTATCTGGATCCGGCAGCTGGCCAGGCTCTTTCCCCAGCACTGCTGCGAGGTGGGCAGCAAGGCCCAGCCATTGCACGATCTGATCCAGGGGCGGCTGGCCATGCCCATGCTCTCCGGCAACCGCATGACCCTGCTGAGCCAACCCGAATCGATACTGCGCGAGATAGCGCGCGACATCCGCCAATCCTCCCAGTCCTGCTATCTGGAGTACTACATCTGGCACCCCGGCGGCGATACCGACGATGTGTGCGACGCCTTGATGGAAGTGGCGGCGCGCGGCGTGGATTGTCGTCTGCTGCTCGATTCCATGGGCAGCAAGACGTTTTTCCGCTCGCACTGGCCCAAAAAGCTGCGCAAGGCCGGGGTCAAACTGGTGGAGGTGCTGCCGGTCGGTGCCTGGCGCATCCCATTCCAGCGCCAGGATCTGCGCATGCACCGCAAGCTGGTGGTGATCGATGACAGGGTGGGTTACACCGGCTCCATGAACATGGTGGATCCCCGCTTCTTCAAGCAGAACGCCGGGGTAGGCCAGTGGGTCGATATCATGATCAGGGTGCAGGGGCCCGTGGTGCCGCTAATGTGGTCCATCTTCGTCTGGGATTGGGAGATGGAGACCGGCGAGCGGTTGCTCGACAGCCTGCAGCATGATCCGGAAGCCTGGCCCCAGAGCAACTACCGGGCCCAGCTGATCCCGTCCGGCCCCTTTGTTGGCGGAGACTGCATCCAGCAGAGTCTGTTGCTGGCCATCTACCAGGCCCGTCACCACCTGGTGCTGACCACGCCCTATTTCGTGCCGGACGATCCCCTGGCGGCGGCGCTCTCCTCGGCGGCGGCGCGAGGGGTGCAGGTGCAACTGGTGTTGCCTGCGCGCAATGACTCCATCATGGCCAACCATGCCTGCAATGCCTTCATGGAGGAGCTGCTGGAGGCCGGGGTTGAAGTCTATCGCTACGATGCCGGACTGCTCCACACCAAGAGCGTGCTGGTGGATGACGACTTCGCACTGGTGGGCACGGTAAACCTGGACAGACGCAGCCTCTGGCTCAACTTCGAGGTGACCCTGCTCATCGACAACCCGCTGTTTGTCGCCGAGATGACCCATCTGGTACAGGGTTATATGACGGAGGCGACACCCATGTCCCTGGCCAAGTGGCGCGATCGCCCCAGGTACAAGAAGGTAATGGAGAACATCTTCTATCTGTTCAGTCCCTTGCTGTGACATTACATAATTGCGGTCGATGCTGAATTGGACTTGCCTAGCCCCGATATCGCCCCGTAGAGTGCGGCAATGAGCCTTTGGAGAATCATATAAAAATGCAGAAGCGAGTAACGCTGGCCGTGTGTGCGGCCTTGGTAGTGGGTGGGCTGGGTGCCTGCTGGTACACGGGCAATACGTTTGACCGCATCATGGACGAGCAGATCGCCAAGGTGAAGCAGGAGAGCGGCGTCGAGCTGAGCTGGGTGCCTGGCGCCAGCAACCTGTTTACCCGTGACGGCATCTTGAAGGTGGTGGTCACGCCGCAAACTCTGGCCAGCCTGGACGGTCAGCTGGAAGGGAGCGAGCCGGTCGAGGCGCAGTTCATCGTCAACAGTCGCATTCTGCCGCTCTATATCAAGAGCAACATGCTGCTCGACACCAAGCAGGGCACGCTGGCCACTGTGTTCAGCGCCCTCAAGCTGGAGCAGTGGCAGTTTGGCATAGAGTCGGTCAGCAGCCTCTGGACCATGAGCAACAGCAGCCGCTTCTGGGCCAACGAGTTCAAGGTCAAGCAGGGGCTCGACGAGTTCAGTTTCCTGCCGATGACGGGCGACTACCGCGGCGATATGGATGGCAACGGTCACGTTACCTTCCACTGGCAGGGCATGACACTGCATGAAGAGCAGAGCAAGATGGACATGGTGCTGGCCGAGCTCAAGGGCAGCGCCGACATGGCCGAGATCAGCGGGATCTGGCTCTCCCCCCGTAGCGACATGACCCTCTCTGCGCTGTCGGTGCAGCTGCCAGACAGCGTCAAGGTGTCACTGCAGGGCCTGACCACGGAAACCCAACTGGAAGGCGATGATGCCCAGACCCTCTCCAGCAGCTATCAGATGAAGGTGAAGACTCTCAATCTGGAGAACGAGACCGATAATCTGGCGCTGACCCAGAGCAAGCTGGCCCTGAATCTGAAAGGGCTGGATCTGGAAGGTTATCAGGCACTGCAAGCCTCCAGCGGGCAAGGGGTGGAAGATGAAGCCATCCAGCAAGCCCTGGACAAGCTGCTCAAGCGCGGCGCGACCCTGGAGCTGGTGGACTTGAGCGCCCAGCTCAACGGCGAGCCTGTCTCCATGAAGGGGGACGTCAAGCTGGCATCGACTTCTCTGGAACAGCTGTTCAATAGCGAACAGGGAATGCATGCCCTCTCCGGCCTGATGCATGCCAATCTCAGTGACAAACTGGGCAAGGCGGTGCCGCAGCTGGCCCCCATGCTGGAACAGTTCGCTGCCATGGGCTATCTCAAGGCGGACAAGGCCCGGCTGACCGCCGAGCTGAAGCTCGACAAGGGTGCCATGACCATCAATGGCCTGCCGCTGTAAGTCGGTGGCAGAAACAACAAAGGCTCCCTCGGGAGCCTTTGTTGTTTCTGGCGTGGTGCGGCAGGTGGGTTACTTGAACACCACCGTCTTGTTGCCGTAGACGAACACCCGTTCGTTGAGCACCAGCTCCAGCGCGCGGCTCAGCACGGATTTCTCCACGTCACGACCGGCTTTGGCCATGTCATCGGCACTGAAGGCGTGACCGACATGGATCACGTCCTGCTCGACGATGGGACCCTCATCCAGATCGTCGGTGACGAAGTGGGCGGTGGCGCCAATCAGCTTGACCCCGCGATCGAAGGCCTGACGGTAGGGACGGGCACCGATGAAGGCCGGCAGGAAGGAGTGGTGGATATTGAGGATCTTGCGCGGATAGGCTTCGACGAAGCTCGGGGTCAGCACTCGCATGTACTTGGCCAGGATCACATAGTCGGGCTGGTAGCCGTCTATGATGGCACGTACCTGCTCCTCGTGTTCGGTGCGGCTCAGGTCCTCATGGCTGACGGTGTGGAACGGAATGTCGAACTTGCCCGTCAATTCTGCGAGCGTATCGTAGTTGCCGATCACCGCCACTATGTCCATGTCCAGCGCACCGGCATAGTTCTTCATCAGTATGTCGCCGAGGCAGTGGGTCTCCTTGGTCACCAGGATGACGATGCGCTTCTTGCCCGCCTTGACCAGGCGGCGCTGGGCGCCGGCGGGCAGGGCATCATCCAGATCCGCCAGCAGGGTCTCGTCGTTGAAACGCCCCTCCAGCTCGGTGCGCATAAAGAAGCGACCGTTTTCATGATCCACGAACTCGTCGTTCATGTTGATGTTGAGCTGGTGCTTGTAGCAGATGTTGGTGATCTTGGCGATGAGGCCCTTGGCGTCCGGACAGTCCGTCAGCAGTATTTTCTTTTCCATCTCTGTCATGATTCCGTTTGTGGTGTTGGCGCCTGAGTCTGCGCAGGCAGCGCGTTTTTTCAGGCACTATGCCATAAACAAAATCAGAAAAGACAGCGCGCCGTGCGTCCTTGGTTCAAGTCGTTGTCTACGGGCGCTGGTCGGTTCCGTATTCATCTTTGATGGGTTTTGGACTGGTATCCTGCGTTTTTTTTCTTTAGGCTGTCTGCGCTTATTCTCAGGGCGGGGTGCAATTCCCCACCGGCGGTATCCCGATCTGACTCGGGGAGCCCGCGAGCGCCCGACTTTGGTGCCACACCTGAGTCGGGGTCAGCAGATCCGGTGAGATGCCGGAGCCGACGGTCATAGTCCGGATGAAAGAGGATAAGACAGATATTGCAGGCATGCCCCCGTTGGGCCGGCCGCTGCATACCTATCTCTGTCTGCCTTTCCATGCCCTGATTCTGGTCCTTGTCTTATTTAGGAGTCTTACCATGAATCAGTCTCTACTCAGTGAATTTGGTGATCCCCTTGCGCGCGTCGAAGCGGCGCTCGCGGCCTTGCGCGCCGGTCGCGGCGTTTTGGTGGCCGACGATGAAGATCGGGAGAACGAGGGGGATCTCATTTTCGCCGCACAAACCATGACCAATGAACAGATGGCCATGATGATCCGCGAGTGTTCCGGCATCGTTTGCCTCTGTCTGACCGACGAGCGCGTTCGCCAGCTGGCGTTGCCCATGATGGTGGAGGCAAACTCCAGCCACTATCAGACCGCTTTCACCGTCACCATAGAGGCGGCGCAAGGGGTTACCACGGGCGTTTCAGCGGCCGATCGCATCACGACCATTCGCGCGGCCATCGCCGATGGTGCCAAACCGTCCGATCTGCATCGCCCAGGCCATGTCTTCCCGTTACGGGCTCGTACCGGTGGTGTGCTGACGCGCCGCGGCCATACCGAAGCCACAGTCGATCTGATGCAGCTTGCCGGCCTCAAACCGTTCGGGGTTTTATGTGAGCTGACCAAAGAAGATGGCTCCATGGCTCGTCTGCCAGACCTGGTTGCCTTCGGTCGCCTGCATCAGATGCCTGTGCTGACCATCGAGGACCTGGTGCAATATCGTCAATTGCTGTCAGAACGTTCTGCCTGAGCCTCATACGAAATTGTAATAAGCACAAAATTTGGTTACGCTCTGTGCGAACCTCATCCAGAGGCACTCGTTTTTGATTAAAGTTTGCACATAAAGTGTGCAACTAAAAAAAAATGAGGGTTTTAATGCATTTATCTGTGATGAGGCCTATCCAAAGTATGATTCTTTTGTGCCATAATCACGCCGCTTGCTAAACGTCTGGCGAGTTAAAGGGAGCTTTTAAAAATGAAAAAATTGTTGTTGGTAGGTGTTGTTGGTCTGTCCGCTCTGCTGGGCGGTTGTGCAAACACCAGCGAACTGGAAACCTCCGTTCAGAATCTGTCTAACAAAGTTGACCAACTGGCTCAAGATGTTAGCGCAGTTCGTGCTGATCAATCCAAGATTGCTGCTGATGTTGCAGAAGCCAAGCAAGAAGCTATGCGTGCTAACCAGCGCATCGACAACATGGCTACTTCCTACAAGAAGTAATCCATGCGAAAAAATGGCGCATTCATGCGCCATTTTTTTTTGCCTGAAATTCGTCAATTCCCCGCTTTTCTTCCATATGCTCTCGCCTTGCCAGAGCAATGCCGATCTCTCGGCATCACTCTCACTTTTTATCCCTTCATTATTCAGTAGAGCAGGCTGTATAGCTTGCGACGGTAACTCTGTGCGGCCGGATGGGCACCCATGGTGGTCAGTATGTCCAGATAGGTCTTCTTGGCATCGCCAAAGGCCAGATCGTGTTTGAGAATGGTGAACAGTAGCGCCAGTGCTTCCTCCTGACGGCCCGCCTGGCTGTATTGCACCGCCAGCTCCTGGGTCAGGGCGAAATTGTCCGGCTCCTGCTCGTAACGGGCCTCCAGCGCACGCAGCTCAGGGCTGTCTGCGGCTTGCAGCGCCAGCGCCAGACGAGAGCTGAGGGTCTGGTAGTGGTCATCTTGCGCAGCCATGGGGATCTTGCCGAGCAGCTCCTGGGCTTCATCCAGCAGATTGATATCCAGCGCCGCCTGAATGAGCCACAGGCTGATGTCGTGGCGATCAGGCGCCAGCTGGTGGGCCTTGGTGAGATGGGCATAGGCCACATCTGCCTGACCGTCTGCCAGTGCCTGCTGTCCCTTCTCGAACAGCAGTTCCTCTTCCTTGGGAGCGAAGGCGGCAAAGTAGTGGCGCAAGGTAGCTTCATCCTGCGGCCCTTCCAAAATGGCTTGTTCATCCGGGCGCCCCTGATGGAACAGTACCAGAGCGGGCAGGGCACGCAGGCCGAGCTGGCTGGCCAATGGCTGCAACTGCGGATCGTTCATGTCGACCTTGGCCAGGGTTACCTGGGGGTTGTCCGGGCCAACCAGTGACTCCACCAGCGGGGTCATGCCCTGACATTCCGGCATCTGGGGTGCGTGAAAATAGATGACGACCGGCTTTTTCATGGAAGCATCGATCAGTGCGGCTTGAAAATTCTGGGGATTGATGTCGACGATCATGAGGCTGACTCTTGGAAAATGGTGTGAGTTAACATGGGGTTGATAGCGGTGGATTTCAAGTTTTCATCCAGCAGGTAACCGTTGACGGCCAGGGTCGGGGCGGCGAGGCTGAGCCAGCCACTGCCAATAGGCCAATCCTGCACCCGGTATTCGTGCTCATCGAGCCGGTTATCAAGGCGCCATCCCTCTTGCGGCAGAAAGCAAACTTTGTCGAGCCCCGCGGCAATGCCGCCGCCATGGGCCTTCAGTACCGCCTCCTTGCGTGACCAGAGCCGATAGAAGGCGCCGTCCTGCTCTTCTGCCGGCAGGGCGGCGAGCCACTCATACTCGCTGGTGGCATAGAAGCGTCTGGCCAGTGGCAACGTCTGCCGGCGGCGCCTGCCCATCTCTATGTCTACCCCGAGCGGTCCTGTGGCACACAGTGCGATCACCAGCCAGTCGCCGCTGTGGCTCTGGTTGAACTGCCAGCGCGGGTCACTCAGCGCCGGCTTGCCGTGGAGATGGGTACAAAAAAGCAGTTCGCTGGCCTGGCATTGAAGGCGAGCGGCCAGCAAGCACCTTAGCAGTGACCGACTGACCAGAAATTCCTGGCGCCGATCCGGATGCTGGATCTCCTGCCACTGTTGCCGTTCTGTTGGTGAAAGCGTTTCTGGCAGCATGGCCAACTGCGCTGAGCTGACCCGGGCGGGTTTTAACAAATAGAGATCCACAGAGATCATGATTTTTCACTTTAAAAGAGGACTGAAACAGCGATAAAAGTCAGTTTGATAGAGTCTGCACGGGCGCTTTCGAGATTGTATATTGTTTGGCCATGATCACATTAATCATGAAAAATAATGCATTTCCTTGCGAAAATGTGATGTCGATAGGGATTTTCGCTTGCCTCGATAGAATTCTTGGATATAGTCGGGTGCTGTTGCCTTATAAATTGCCCTTCCGGGCCGTATTTTAACAAGTTTTACTCATTGCGGGGATAAAGGATTGCGCCACCTGATACTACTACTGGTCGCGCTCGGAATGGTGGGTTGTGCATCTGCACCCCAGCCCGAGGTTGCGAGCAAGATTGAAGTTTCCATGATGGAACCCGTGATTGAACCGGAAGCTTCGCAAACCCCAGATGTGAATGAAATCCTGACAGTGTACAAAGAGTGGCGCGGTACCCCTTATCGCTTTGGTGGTACCAGCGAACGCGGCATAGATTGTTCCGCTTTTGCCCGTGAAGTGTTCCGCAATGCCGTCGGCATCGAATTACCCCGTGATACCCGCTCCCAAGTCCATGAAGGCACTCGCGTTTCCAAACAAGACCTGGTCGAAGGTGATCTGGTTTTCTTCAAGATAAATCGTCGTCTCAATCATGTGGGTATCTATGTGGGCAATGGTGAATTCATCCATGCCTCTACCCGTGCTGGTGTGACGCGCTCCAAGCTGGACAATTCCTACTGGCGCAGCAGATTCTGGCAAGCACGCCGGATCGATATCTGAGTCAGGCTGGACAAACGGCTCGCAGTACGGACTGTTTTTCCAACCTCACTTGAACCGGGCTCCTGAAGCCCGGTTTTTTGTGGCTGCTATTTAGACTTTCTGGGGCCAAATCACTATAGTGTGGGCCCGTTTTCCCTCGGCAGGCCCAGCATGAAGACCCACTCTGACCGCAAATCCGGATTGCACCCACGCAATCGCCATCAGGCTCCCTATGATTTTGATGCGCTCTGCCTGCGTACCCCCGAGCTACGGCCCTTGGTATTCGTCAACGAGCACGGTACCCAGACCCTGGATTTTGCCGATCCTGCCGCCGTCAAGGCGCTGAACAAGGCCTTGCTCGCACTGCACTACGGCATTGCGCACTGGGATCTGCCGGCGGGTTATCTCTGCCCGCCCATTCCGGGACGAGTGGATTATCTGCATCGGGCGGCGGATCTGCTCGCCGAGAGTGCGGGCTGCGTCCCGACCGGCAAGGGCGTGCGGGTACTGGATATAGGGGTGGGGGCGAACTGCATCTACCCGCTGCTGGGAGCTCGCGAGTATGGCTGGCGTTTTGTTGGGTCCGATATCGACCCCGTGTCCGTCAAGGCGGCGGCTCTGCTGGCCAAAAGCAACGGTCTGGGCGGGCAGATAGAGTGCCGCCATCAGGGCAATGCCAAACACGTCTTTCGCGGCATCATAAGCCCGCAGGAGCGCTTCGCCCTGACCCTGTGCAACCCGCCGTTCCATGGATCGCTTGATGAGGCCAGCAAGGGCAGTGAGCGCAAGCTGCGTAATCTTGGTAAAGCCGTGCAGGGGCAGCCAGTGCTCAACTTCGGCGGCCAGAAGGCCGAGCTCTGGTGTGAAGGGGGAGAAGCCGGGTTTCTTGCCACCATGATTGCCCAGAGCAAGGAGTTTGCTGCCCAGTGTCTCTGGTTCAGCTCGCTGGTGTCGAAGAAGGAGAACCTGCCGGCGGCGAAAAAGACGCTGGCCCAGGTCGGGGCCCGCCAGGTGCGGGTGATCGACATGGCGCAAGGCAACAAGGTGAGCCGGATCCTCGCTTGGTCTTTCCTGGATGAGGCCGCCTGTGGGCAATGGTGGCAACCTGCGCCTCGTGGCGATGTTTGACGGGGGGAGGGGCTGCCTCCTGTCGGTATCCCCCTCTTTATATCTGTACTCACGGTGGCAAGCACCTGCCATGATAATCGTTTTCCTCCTTGTTCCATCAGGCTTGCCGTACTTGTGTTAGTGACTACTTCTTTGCTTGGTACAGCTGTACGCTGAGATTTTTTTGCACTTGCAGTTGAAACTTTCATAAAATAGGACTGGTTAGACCTCTTTACAGGCTTTGAATTGAATAGGGATCGGTAGATGAAGGTTGTCGATTTTCTGAAGCGCAAGCGCGAAATCCTGGCGCAGCACCCCTTTGAGCTCAAGGATTGGCTCTCTCCGGCGATCCGTGACTACTGGCGTGAGTTTCAGCAAAAGGCACACCTCCACCCTCTGTTGGGTCGTGTGCTGGACCTGCAAGCTGACAGCCAGTCAGTACGGCAAGTGCAGACCGCCAATGGTCAGCCAGTGCAGACTGAGGAGACTGCGGTTGAACTGAGTGGTGAGGCGGCGGCCCTGTTTGCTGCGCTGCAGCCGAGCATTGGTGAAGAGACCCATGTGGGAGAGTGGTTGCTGGTCAGTCAGCAGATGATCAATGAGTTTGCCGCCGTGACCGGCGACAACCAGTGGATCCACACAAACCCTGAGCGTGCTGCTGCCGAGTCACCGTTCAAGACCACCATAGCCCACGGGTTTCTGACCCTGGCGCTGTTGCCACGTCTGACGGGCAGTATCAATGAAGCTACCCCCGAGTTTCCGGCTGCCCGCATGGTGGTGAACTTCGGGCTGGATCAGGTGCGTTTTCCCTATCCAATCAAGGTGGACAGCAACATCCGCGCACGTACCAAGCTGCTGAGGGTGACACCGATCAAGGGCGGTCTTGAGCTGCTCAAGGAGATCAAGGTCGAGATTGAGGGCATTCGTCGTCCCGGCTGTGTCATTGAATCCGTCACCCGGATCTACTTCTGATGTCGTGACGGTTGTCACCGCCGTGGCGTAAACAGTATTGAAATAAAACAGGCTCACCTCGGTGAGCCTGTTTTATTTCTGGCGTTGTGCCGCCTGTCTGGGGCTCATCCACTCGCCGAATGGTTTGCCCTGATGACTAGAAGCTGGCCCCCAGGCTGATGAGGTGGCGCCACTCCTTCCCTGCCAGTTGTTGGTGAGTACCTAGGTAGTCCAACCAGACATCATCCCAGTCCAACTCGCTTGACCAGGAGAGTCGCAAGTGATCGTTGAAGTAGTAACGTAGCCCCAGGCTTCCTTGCATGGATTGCTTCTGGGTCACATAAGGAGAGGGCTGGGCCAGGTAGCGCTTGTAGCCCCCCTTGCTGAACAGCTCTATGTTCTCCGACCACAAGGAGACAGGCTGGCGGTAGTCCCAGCCCAAGTTGAGGAGAGGGTAGTTGATGATCCTTTCATCAAAGATGTTTACAATGCCGGGCTCATCGAAGACTGCAGGTCTGAGGTAGGAGCGTTCCAGACCGACCTGGGTGATGAGTTCAAGGCGGCGTTTCTTGTCGTTCCAGAACCTGTAACCCGGGCCAGAGGCATAGCTCAACTTCAGGTAGGCTGGACTAAGCATCTGGTATTCGTAGTCGACGGTGGAGCGCACAAACCAGTTCTGGTCGAAGAAGAAGTCCAGCATGGGCTTGAGCCGATACTCATGGCTGTTGGTGACGTTGTTGGCGGTTTCGTAGATGTACTCCCCATCCAGGCTGTATCGCCAGTCGAGATTGGCAACCTCGGTTGTGGCCTTCAGGTTGACGTTGTTGGTTTTCTTCTCGCTGTGTTTCAGCTTCACGTTCAGATCGCTGCTGCCTGTCCAGAGCCAGGCGCGCGTGTCATCCGCGGTGAGAGCGAGCAGGGTGATGCCGGTCTTCACCGTCGGTTTTGGTTTGTCCTGTTTTTCGAGGCGCCAGCGTTTGACCGCCTCGCGTTTGACCGTGACCGGCGAGCTGTAGGGCAGCGCTATGCGCACCTGTTCATCCGTGATCTCCTCTATGGTGCCGGTCAGTCGATCGCCGTTATGCATCCAGAGGATATCGGCCAGCGCCATCGGGCTGAGCAATAGAGAGAGTAAGAACCAGAAGCGGTATCTCATGGAAAGTCCTTCATGAACAGAGGGTTGCCGTTAGCCGCTGACGGGGCGTGGAATGCCGTTCTTATTGTTCAGCACGGCAGCCACCTTGTCACCGTCGATCTCGGACGCTGCGATAAAGGCCTCTACCTCGGGTGAGAGGATCAGGGGGGCGCCCTGCTCCAGCTCCAGTTCGGTGCGGGAGAGGGGGGAGTGAACTTCCAGCCAATGACTGCCATCGGGTTCGATGGCGGTCTTGACCGGCTGATTGATCACGCGCACTGTCGTGCCGACAGGCACCAGCTTGAACAGTGCCTCTATATCGTCAGGACGCAAGCGAATGCAGCCTGCACTGACTCGCAGCCCGACACCAAACTCCTTGTTGGTACCGTGAATGAGGTAATCCCGCTTGCCATAACCGAGGCGCATGGCGAATTTGCCGAGAGGGTTGTCCAGACCCGGCGGCACGACGGCAGGCAGGGAGATCCCCTTTTGCTCCAGCCAGGATTTGCGCACCATGGGGCCGGGCACCCAGGTCGGGTTGGGGTTCTTGGCGATCACTGTCGTGGTCATTTCTGGCGTCTCTCTCCCGATATCGCCAATCCCGATGGGCAGCACTATCACCTCATTTTTCCCCTTGGGAAAATAGTAGAGGCGCAGTTCTGGCAGGTTGATGACTATGCCCTCCCGGGGCACATCCGGCAGCAGCATCTGGGTCGGCAGGGTCAGGCGTGTGCCAGGTTTGGGTAAATAGGGGTCAACCCCGGGATTTGCCTCGAGCAGTGCCAAAAAACCAATCTGGGTGTGCTTGCCGATAAGCTCAAGGTGTTCATCTGGCTGGACTATGTAGTCCTCCAGTTCACCGATCAGGCGGCTGCCAGCCGGTGGCAAGGGATAGGTTGTAGCCCAGCTTGGCGCTGTCCAGAGGCTGGCTGCCACCAGCAGCAGTGAGACGATTCGAGCATTGAACATGGTACTTCCTATCAGATCGCGTGAAGGCGGGTCACTACCCACCCAGAAAAAAGAAGTGAAATTGTTAACCAATCCACTCGTGATTACCAGCCTGTCCCGCAAGGGGTACAGAGGAGTCTGCTCTGGATAAGTCACTATTTTGAGGAATTTTCGCACTTTGTTATGACAGTGCCGGATAATGCGACGAATGGGGTCATGTGCAGGGCAGGACTGTGAACAAGCCGGTATCTGTCATAGCCTGTGTCTGGCGACGTGGGCGCCAGTAAGGTACCAGGAGCGTGGGATCACCTGCGCTCGGGCTCAGGATTATGCCTGCATGTCGTGCCCCGGACCATAGCAGCAATCATGGTCACAAGCGCAGCAACATTGTCTTTTTTATCGACAGTCATTTGATCTTTAAAGAGATTCAAGTTGATTTATCAGGCCTGGTCCGGTAAAAGTTAAGCCCCGTGGAGAGATGCCGGAGTGGCCGAACGGGATTGACTCGAAATCAATTGTGGCAGCAATGCCACCCAGGGTTCGAATCCCTGTCTCTCCGCCATTTAGCTGCCTTGTGCAAGCCGACAAACATAAAAAGCCCGCATCGCTTCAAGCATTGCGGGCTTTTTGTTGCCTGTGTTGATCGGCGTTAGAGCTCTCTAGACTGACCTGATGGCATCAGATAGTCATCTTGTTCCCAATGGGGCACCCGGCGTCAACTGTGATGACACATTTTGTGTGTCAGCCAAAAGATATAAAGGGTTAACCTCATATGTGGTTAACCCTTATATATCTGGTGCCGGTAAGAGGAGTCTAACCCCCGACCTTCGCATTACGAATGCGCTGCTCTACCAACTGAGCTATACCGGCGTGTGGCTGCCTACATTCAAAATATGATAATTAATGGATTAAAATCATATGCTTATGTAAATTCTCGTATGTCTGATTGTTTCACGTAGCCTCGACCTATACTCTATTGTTAGAGGGGTATAAGGAGGGGTATGGAATGACAATCACAACTGACGCAGAGATTGCGGCAATCAAACCTAAATCCGGTGTCACTGTGCATCGGGTGTCGATTCAGTCAAAACATGGGGGTGGTCTCAAGCTGGAAGTACGCGCCAGTGGTATCAAGCGTTTTGTTTATCGCTACAAGATAGGGGGCAAAGCGGGGGAAATGCTGCTTGGTGGGTATCCTGCCACGACCCTAGCGAAAGCTCGACTTGCCCACGGGAAAGCCGTTGAGCTGGTAAAGCAGGGAATAGACCCTGTCACTGTCGCCAAGCAAGCCAAGGCTAAGAATATTCAGATGCCTACCCTTGGAGAGGTTTACAACGACTGGATGGCAATGCGAGCCAAGTCAAAGCCGATAGGCTCCCGCACCCTACGCGATTACGAAGGGACGTATACACGCCACATTGAATCCGCCATAGGTAATATCAGAGTGTGCGACCTGTCCCGTGCTGTGCTCTATGAACATTTCCGCCAAGTAGAAACAGCCGAAGGGGCACGCAAGGGGCTTATCATCCTGAATCAGTGTCTTGATCACGCAGTGTTACAAGGTCACATCGAAATCAATCCCGCTCGCCTACTCAAGCCCGCTATGTTTGGAGCGTCTATGCCCCCACCCCGTGAACGCTGGTTAACCAAGGATGAATTACGCCAGCTATGGGCAGCACTTGAACAGGCAACCAGTGGGGGCGGGTCTGTGTCTGCTGGTGGCCGTGGGATAGCGTCTAACGTGGTCTTATCGTTTGGGGTAGCTAACTGTTTACGTATTATTTGCCTAACCGCTGTGCGCCGTTCTGAGGCCGTAGGGATGCGCTGGGAGCAGATCAACGGCGACCGCTGGACGATCCCCGAGACTAAGAATGGACGTGCACACGTAGTCACCCTGTGCCCGTTGGCACTGGAAATCATCGAGAGGCAAAAGCCCCTATCAAATGGCCCTTATGTATTTGAATCAACCAGCAAGCCAGGGCTACCGGTTACAGGGGATGCTGTAACCCGTGCGCTAGAACGTGTCCGAATGAAATACCTTGCCGAGCTTGTACCGTTTAGTCCTCATGACTTGCGTCGTAGCGTAGCTACAGGGGCCGCTGAATATCTGGATGCTCCCGAGCGCTTGATTGAATTGATGCTCAACCATGTTCCTAAAGACAGGCTGATACGCACCTATCAGGTGGGGGGCATGGCCGAGAAGTTGCGAGCCCTGTTTCTACGCTGGGGAGATTTTATAAAGACTGTTACGCAAACAGAGCAAACCAAGCCTGACAACGTTGTATCACTCAACTTTGGGGGGCGTGGGTTATCTTCCTAATGCCATAGGCGTTACCATGCCGGTTAGTGGTGCTGCATAATTTTTACGCTTCAACAGGAGGTAACGTGGATTTTTATAGAAAGGTCTCCTTCATCGCGATCATTGTTGTGTTGCTGATCTTGGTGGCAGGACCATTCCTTTTCAAGTTCAATCCAAACTTTGAAAAAGGTGAAGTCCAATGTGAATCAGAAGGTGGGCACTACAGCTTTGAAGGGCGGGATATCAGGGTTTATGACGATAGAATCGAGCTAGTTGGTGTCTGGGGAATATTGGATAGTGGTGAGCCTAGACGCATATTGATCCAAACCAAAGGGCGTTTGTGTGTGATCGCAGAAAGCAACGCTGATTAGATAAACACACAGGAAGGCGTTTAGGAGCGTCTCTAGCGAGGTTTAGGAGATTACCTGCAGAATCCATAGGCTACGCCTAGTGACACTCTATGACATACGTGAATAGAGAAGACTAGCGCCTTCGGCAAAGAGTAAAGATACGCCTAAAAGAAGAGAACAAAACTAGGTAGGTTATGTAGTTGGTAGCCAAGGGCTACAGAAGGACAGGATAAGGGGTTTGTCTTTTCTCTCTTTCCTTTAGGCGTCTTCTGTAGCTTGGCCCTGCCGGCCTGAGGCACATACAGTCAGATAGTTAACATATACGCCTTCGGCAAAGAGGGTGGCACTACGTGCCGTATAATAGTTATTTATTTATCTGTTACGTTATCTGTTATTGGGCAAATAGTGCCACCCCCCCTGGCAAATAGTGCCCCCCCTCTTGCACTTAGAGGATGCTCCCTCATTACAAATGGTATCATCCCATCCTCTTAATATAATAGCAGGCTCTCCCCTTCAAGCTGGCTCTGGGCTAGAGTCTCATCTATTACTCAATTTTTAGGAGTAGAGGAATGAAACAAGAGATTGTCCCCTGCTACCCACCTGACTATTAAAAAATAGTTGTAGCAGAAACACCTGTCTCACAGGTATATATAAGTATACATAGTTGAAAAATGTAGCCTGCTTGCGCGAGTAAGTGGGCTCTTGCCCGTTCCAAGTCAAGATAGAGGTAATGAGATAATGATGTATTCCCAAGAAAATGGCCTTCGAGTGAAGGTGCCCGCCTTTTGCGCCAATGAGCTTATCAAGTATCTGCCCGAAGGTGTGAAACCCACCCGCTATATCATTGACCTAATCCTGAGGGATTTGGCTACAAAGAAAAAGGATCACAGCACAAGTGATGAAAACTCAACTGGAAATAACAACAGCCCTGTGTAGGGCAAACCTATCTGACCTGTCAAGCAACGACAAGCACTTGCTCCTAACCCTCTCATCCTTTATCAACCCCCTACGTGACGGTGATTTACGTGCATGGCCTACAAACGCTCAGTTAGTAGCATTAACTAGCTTGTGTGATCGCTCTGTACGCAATTCCATTTCCAATCTTGAAGAGCGTGGATACCTACAACGAATTACAAAGTACGATGCTGGCGCTAACAAGAAGACACGAATTCTAATCCTTAACCTAGACAAGCTGACGCCAGTAAAGGCAGAGCAAGAAGTCAAAGGGGATGCTTGGGAGGATGATTTAGATGATTGGTAAAGTCTTACTTCTTTATCCCCTTGTAGTCTATTTAACCCACATGATTTCAATTTTTATAATCCAATAGGTAACGACAATGCAACGATACAACTCAACATTCGAGCAATTCAACACCGCCAAAGAGGCGGCCAATGCAACCTACTTCACTAAGCTACTGGAGCCAGTGCAAGAGCTATTGGCGTTTGGTTACGGATACAAGGCTTTGGCTTCAGCGCTCAACGCAAAAGGCTTGCTGACGCAGAGAGGTAAGCCCTGTAGTGGTCTAATCATCCCGGACACCATTTTAGGTGGTACAGTCGCCACCATGACCTGAGGTGTTCAATGACAAGATTACGTCGCTCATTTACTGCCGAATTCAAACTCGAAGCCGCATCCCTGGTGCTCGACCAGGGGTATTCTGTTCCCGAAGCAAGCCGTTCACTGGATGTCGGTGAAACCGTGCTTCGTCGCTGGGTTCAGCAACTGCAATCCGAACGCAGTGGCACAACCCCAATCAGCAAAGCACTGACTCCGGAGCAGCAGAAAATTCAGGAGCTGGAAGCCCGTATCAACCGGCTCGAACGTGAAAAGGACATACTAAAAAAGGCTACTGCTCTCTTGATGGCGGACGAGTTCACACGTACGCGCTGATAGACCGATTAAGGGAGCAAGCCCCCATCACCTTGGTCTGCTGCGCTTTCGATATTCCCACATCCTGTTTTTACGATTATCTGGCTCGCAGGAGAGTGATTAACCGTGAGCGCATGCAACAGCGCAGTGAGTTGCGCCGCTTGTTCACAGCGAGCCGGGACTCGGCAGGCAGCCGTGCCTTGATGTCGATGATGCGAGAGTTGGGGTATCAGATTGGCCGATTCAAAGTCCGTAACCTGATGAAGGAAGCCGGGTTGGCATCCAAACAGCCGGGCACACATCGTTATAAGGTTGCACGGTCTGAACGACCGGATATTCCGAATCTGCTGGCCCGCGAATTTGATGTTCCGCAACCCAATCAAGTGTGGTGTGGCGATATCACCTACGTCTGGGCAGGTACTCGTTGGCATTACCTAGCTGTGGTTCTTGACCTCCATACTCGCCGAGTCGTGGGCTGGGCAATGTCTGACAAGCCTGATGCAGAGCTGGCAATCAAAGCACTGGAGATGGCCTATCAGCAGCGGAGTTGCCCCTCTGGTGTGTTGTTTCACTCCGACCAAGGCAGCCAATATGGCAGTAGGGCATTTCGGCAACGACTGTGGCGCTATCGCATGACCCAGAGCATGAGTCGGCGTGGCAACTGTTGGGATAACGCCCCGATGGAGCGGTTGTTCAGAAGCCTGAAGTCAGAGTGGCTCCCGGCAACGGGATACATGAGCCTGCGGGAAGCAACGCGGGATATCAGTTATTACCTGATGGATTACTACAACTGGCGGCGTCCACATCAACACAATGACGGGATGCCGCCAGCAAAAGCCGAGACTCGGCCTAACCAAGTGTCCGGATTTAGTTGACCACTACACCCTTCACTCGCGAAAGTGTGCGTACCCTACTTAAAAATCTAGGCGTACATACTGTTGGAGCGGAAGAAGAAGAATGCAAAGAACAATAATAGCGCACCTCGATCAATATGGTCGCTGCTGCGCTGTAGAAAGAGAGCGAACAGGGGAGTTAATCCTCCTAGCAGGATGCTTAGATAACGCGGTGAGTTACAAAGAACTTCCAGAAAGATACATAAGCCTGGCTATGCGAGAGATCAGTAACACCGTCTCCTCTGAGGGCGTCACGGTCGTAGTTGGCGAGGAGGTTGTTACTGTATGAACCTCTATCACGTCTATTACAACCAACAAGACAAGGCGGTATGCGTAGAGCGCCAAAGCGCAAATGGTATCATCAAGGTGATTGCAGGCATCAGGCCGACCAGCCTTTACAGCCGAATGCTAGTCACTGACACTTTTACTCTCTCTGAAGCAATCGATGAGGCCTTGCTCACCCAGCAAGAGCAATTGAATAAATCGAAAGGGATGCGCTACCAACGTACCCCAGAGCTAGAGCGAGAGATTAAGATCGGTTGTTCCCACTCTGTATTGCATACCAAATACGGCCTTTCTAAACGCACTTATCATCGACTGCGTAACGAGCTTATTAGTGCCACTCCCCCTACCCTGTAGGGTAGTACCTCCCCCCTGTGTCACTTCCTCTCTAGCCCTTGTCTATCAAGGCTTAAAACAGCCATTTTTAGCAAAGCAGGACTATTACTATGTGGTGTTTTCTTAACACACGCAAACGGGTTCCTGTAACCCACTGTGACCACTACCGCGATTATTCAAAATTCAAGAACTATGACATTGATGCCCCTTTCACCTGGGCACCTAACCCCTTTCGGAGAAGTTAAATATGAATGAACAAATCAAAGACCTGTTTCAGGATGAGTCACTCAGTGATGATCAGCTTGCAGCCATCATCCAAGAGGCACAAGGAGACGCCTCTAAAGTGAGCAAGAGCATGAAAGCTCTTGGTATTGGTGCTGGCTCTAAAGAGCACATTGCTTATATGCAGTCATTGAAGAATGATGCTATGCGCAAACATGGATTCTCTGAAGCTCCCCAACAAACAGAATTTACGGGGGAAGAACTAGCCAACGCCAATTGGACAACCAAGCAATGGCAGCAATGGGAACGGGCTAGACGTGTGAAAGCTGGCTATAAGCCAAATCCGCTTAACAACACTCAGGACGCTGTCGAGTTCTTCAAGAAGCTGAGAGGTGGTTAATGCCTCTCATCAATAAGCCCAAGATAGCAAATTTCAAATTCGGAGGGCAGGCAGATAAGCCTGTCCGCACTCATGAATACAAACCAGATGTTATCAAATTCTCTTACAAGGGCGTTGTCATTGAGCGTAAAGGCTCTAGCTACCGCATTACGCCACCCAAACTTAAAGGCTTTGATATGGCTTTGTGTGATGGTGTCTATACCGATACTCGTTCGCTACAAGGGGCGCTTGATTTGGCCCTTCTGAACGTTGACAGCGAACGCCAAGAAGAGCTAAGGGCGCTGAATATCAATTACCACTGTCCAGCTTGTAAAGGCGTAACGCTCATTCAGAAGAAAGATTGGCGCGATGAGCGTATTTCTTGCCCTCTATGCGCTCGACACTCCCATTATTCCTACTATGAAGCCGTGAAAGATGAAGTAATCCGGTGACAGAGGGGAGGCGCTTTACCCCTTACGCCTCTCAAGACATACAGCCCCCATCTGATTACTATCCTCTGTTGTTAGTACATCTATGGGGTTGTATTGGCTATTGCAGAGAGGGCCATTTGTCATATTTTCTGTGAGATTTTTTCAAGCTGCATTGCATATATAAGAAGACCCCCTCACCCCCCTGGCTGGGGACATACAATTTTCCCCACGTAATCGGATTGACCCGCCTTAGCATCCCCCTCGATTTTTCCATTTCCCCTCTGGTGTTCCCTCTCGCTCACAAGACAAGCTGACAGCTCATCATGGGCAGTTTATGCGTTGTAACGTGTTGTACATACAAGTAAAAAAAGTCACAAGGCTCAAATCTATGCCTTTAAGTTGATATCATCACGGCTAGGTTACAGCTAGACAACGGCGCCATAACGGCATACTCGCCAGCACAACGAGGGTTTGGGAATATGAAGAGAGTGATTTTAGGAACTGTATTGTCTGTTTGTGCTGGTACAGTCTTGAGCCAGCCACTAAGTGATAAGTACCCGACTGGTATTGATTACGCAGAGTCCTATGATGTCCGGCATTGCTCAATGGTGGCGCATCAAGCGAACTACACAATGAAGCTACGCTTGTTCTACGGAGAGTCCCAAACCAAGGCGCTTGGGGCTGTACGTAGAGAAATTGATTGGTCTGCTGAGTCAGGGGATACCCTCGCAGCTAAAAACGGTTTAATAACCGTCAGACTCATTGATGAGGCTTACAGAAAGCCAATTCCTGATAACGACGAAGCTAAATCACAGCTGGTAAATGAATTTGAGTCCTCTGTTATGAAAAAGTGTTTGGGCCAACTTTAACCCTGACTTGCTCCCCAAAGTCCAAACGATACACGACCACTCTCTGCCAGATGGCCTTCTTTGTTACTCAAGAGGGGAGGGGGTAGCAAATCGCAAAGGAGGGGTACAAGGAGGGGTATATAGAAAATAAATACAAAGGGCTAGCCTCACCACGAAGCTAACCCTTTGTTTTATCTGGTGCCGGTAAGAGGAGTCGAACCCCCGACCTTCGCATTACGAATGCGCTGCTCTACCAACTGAGCTATACCGGCGTGTGGCCAGATTCCCGAAAATACAGGTTCAAGTCAATGAGCCTGTCTCACTTTTATGAGTTGGTTCATTGTGTTACGGCCAAACGATCAGAGATCTGCAAACTCCGGGATATGGGCTCGGCCGCGGCTCTCGAGAAAATCGAGCAGGGCGCGGGGAGAGCGCGCCAGGATCCTGTCCTCGGGGAAGTGTGCCTCGGTCACCAGTCGGTGGCAGTGTTCGAAATTCCCAAGGCTGAACGCCACGTGGGAGTCGGAGCCGAAGGTGAGATAGGCACCGAGGTCGCGCGCCGCTTCAACGATGGCGCGGCAGTTACTCTCGCTACCCGGACGGGAATGGCTGAACGAGGAGTTGTTAAGTTCGAGCGCCACTCTGTATTGCGCGGCGGCCTTGACCACGGCCTGAATGTCGATGGGGAAGGCGGGATTGCCAGGGTGGCTTATCATGTCGACCCGACCGCTCCTGATGGCGTTGATCATGGCCTGGGTATGAGTTGCCTGATCGCAGGGGGGAAACACCGGTTCGTGGAAGCCTGCCATTATCATGTCTAGCCGTGACTCGTAACGTTCGGGGAAGTCGATCTCGCCATCAATGTTCTTGATGTTGGCTTCTATGCCGCGCAGTATGCCGACCCCGTCGACCACCCGTGGCAACACATGCAGATTGACGAAGTGCCAGAAGTGAGGGGCATCGGCCATGTCGGGACCGTGATCAGTGGTGGCAAACAGCTTGATCCCCCTCGCGCGAGCGATGGGCAGATAGTCGTGAATGGTGCTGTAAGCGTGGGTGCTGGCGACGGTATGGGTGTGGGTATCGACCGTATACTTCATCTTCTCTCCCCTTCTGGCGTGAGGCGCCAGCATAACAAAGGTGGCGGGTCGAGACCATGTTGTGGCTTGTCATACTTTGTCACAAATTGCGGGGACGCTGACAAAGTTTGAACACGCTTGGCCGCCATGATGGGCAAATCGATGAAAGCCTGAACTCGCATCGATGGGTTGGATCAGGATGGTGCAACCTCTTTTCCCCGCCGTCGCTCCCAGCGACGGTTTTTTTTGCCCGTGCATCGGCACCAATACCAACAGGGCAAAAAAATGCCCAACTAGCATGGAGCAGGTTGGGCGAGACTTAATGTTTAATTGCAGTGGCATAGATATAGAGTGCTGTTTGTCAGCTAAGTTCCCGCCTTGTTCCCCCTTTTTAGCAAAAACATTTCACTAACACATGTTCACATTCTCTTGACACAAGTGGTTGTGAAACGTACTTTTTAAACATTCGTTTTAAGTGAGGTGTCCTGTGAGTAAAATCGATACCAAAAACCGTATTCTCGATGCCGCCGAGGTGTTGTTTGCCGAGCGGGGATTCGCCGATACCTCTTTGCGTCTGATCACCAGTGAAGCCAATGTCAACCTCGCCTCGGTCAACTATCACTTCGGCTCCAAAAAGGAGCTGATCCAGGCTGTGCTTGATCGCTATCTGAGCTTGTTTATGCCGGATCTGGATGCACGACTGCATACCCTGATGGAGCAGGAGCAGTTGACCCTGCTGCAGGTATTTGAAAGCTTTGTTGATCCCTTGATGAAGCTGGTTGCGGTGCGAGCCAATGGCCCCGCCATCTTCATGCAGCTGCTGGGACGTGGCTATATCGACAGCCAGGGTCACCTGCGCCGCTTCATCACGGCTCACTATGGCCCCATCTTGTTGCGGATCACTCAGGCGATTTCCAAGGCCAATCCGGCTCTGTCACCGGCAGACCTCTTCTGGCGGCTGCATTTCACTCTGGGCACCGTCGTGTTCACCATGGCCTCCGCCGATGCCCTGCGCGACATCGCCTTGGCCGACTTTGGCCAGCAGCTCGATGTGGAAGGGCTGGTGCGCAATGTAATTCCTTATCTGGCGTCTGGTGTCGGGGCGCCCGTGGAGTCGACCAGGCTCTCCCTGGCCGTGTAACAACCAACAATAAATCAACGGAAACAGTGAAATAGAAGGAACTTCGGTATGATCACATTGCTTATCCTGCTGGTGCTGGCGATAGCCGTCGTGCTCGGCGTGCCCTCCATCCGTAAAAAGGTGGTAACCCGTCCCGTGTTCGGCATCTTCAAGAAGATATTACCGCCCTTGTCGGCCACCGAGCGGGAGGCCATGGAGGCCGGCTCCGTCTGGTGGGATGGCGAGTTGTTTCGCGGCAACCCCGACTGGAAAAAACTGCACGGTTACGGCAAGGCCGAACTGAGCGCCGAAGAGCAGTCCTTTATCGACAATCAGGTCGAGACCCTGCTCGCCATGGTGGATGACTTCAAGATCGTCAACGAAACCAAAGATCTGCCGGAGCCGGTGTGGGACTATCTGAAGAAGGAGGGCTTCTTCTCCCTGATCATCCCGAAATCCTATGGCGGTCGCGAGTTTTCGGCCATTGCCAACTCCACCATAGTGACCCGCATTGCCACCAAGAGTCTGAGCGTGGCGGTCACCGTCATGGTGCCGAACTCCCTTGGCCCGGGCGAGCTGTTGATGCATTACGGCACCCAGGCCCAGAAGGATTTCTGGCTGCCGGGTCTTGCCAATGGCAAGGAAGTGCCCTGTTTTGCCCTGACCGGCCCGGAAGCGGGCTCTGACGCTGGCGCCATCCCTGACAAGGGGATCGTCTGCAAGGGTCAGTACAAGGGTGAGGAAGTGCTTGGCATCCGCCTGAACTGGAACAAGCGTTACATCACGCTGGCCCCGCGCGCTACCGTGCTGGGTCTGGCGTTCAAGCTGTTTGACCCGGAAAAACTGCTGGGTGACAAGGAAGAACTCGGCATCACCTGCGCGCTCATCCCGACCAGTCACCCTGGGGTGCGGGTTGGCGATCGCCACTACCCCATGGGGCTGGCGTTCCTTAACGGCCCGACCTTCGGCAAGGATGTGTTCATTCCGCTCGACTGGATCATCGGTGGCCCGGATTACGCCGGCCGTGGCTGGCGTATGCTGGTGGAGTGTCTCTCCGCCGGTCGCGGCATCTCGCTGCCTGCGCTCGGCACCGCCTGTGGTCACATGGCGAGCCGCACAGTGGGGGCTTACTCCTACGTGCGCAAGCAGTTCGGCATGTCCATCGGCAAGTTTGAAGGGGTGCAGGAAGCGCTGGCCCGCATCGGTGGTCTTACCTATCAGCTGGAAGGGGCCCGTCGCATGACCGCAGGTTCCTTGGACTTGGGTCAGGCGCCAGCCATCGTCACTGCCATTTCCAAGTACCACATGACCGAAATGGCGCGCCAGATCATGGATGACTCCATGGACATCCACGCCGGTCGCGCCATTCAGCTCGGTCCGAAAAACTACACTGGCTATGCCTACATGGGCATTCCGGTGGCCATCACTGTGGAAGGCGCCAACATACTGACCCGCAACCTGATGATCTTCGGGCAAGGGGCTACCCGCTGCCACCCTTATGTGTTTGGCGAGATGGAAGCGGCGGCCGATCCTGATTTTGAGCGTGGCCTCGAGAAGTTCGACGGCCTGCTTCTCAAACATATCGCGTTTGGTGCCGGCAACTTCTTCGGCGCCCTGTTCCAGGGGCTGACCCTGGGTCAGTTCAATGGCTCCCCGGTAGGGGGCGAGACCGCCCGTTACTACAAGCAGCTCGCTCGCATGAGTAAAGGGCTGGCCCTGTGCGCCGATGTCTCCATGCTGATGCTGGGTGGCGACCTCAAGCGCAAGGAGATGATCTCCGCCCGTCTGGGTGACGTGCTGAGCCACCTCTATCTGGCTTCAGCCACCCTCAAGCATTACGAGGATCAGGGCCGCATGGTCTCCGATCTGCCGTTCGTGCAGTATGCGGTGGAGCGTAACCTCTACCTGATTGGCAAGGCGTTCGATGGTTTCTTCCAGAACTTCCCGAACAAGGTAGTGGGTGTCGTGCTCAAGCGGGTCGTCTTCCCGTTCGGTGTCGGCTACCAGATGCCGGCTGATGATCGCTGTCATGCCATCTGCCTGGCCATGATGAAGCCGGGTGAATTCCGTGATCGTCTGACGGCACTGTGCTACGTGGGCAAGGATGACGCGGATCCCGTCGGTCTGATGGAGCGTGCCTTCCTGGCCATGGTGGCGGTGCAGCCCTACGAGAAGAAGCTGGTGCAGGCCCAGAAAGAGGGCAAGCTGCCCCGCAAGATGGCGTTGCCCGAGCTGGTTGATGCCGCCTTGTCCCAGTCCATCCTGAGCAAGGATGAGGCCGACAAGCTGCTGGCTGCCGATGCCTTGCGTTACGAAGCCATCCAGGTGGACAACTTTGCTCCTGGCGAGCTGGAAGGTCTGTCTCAACCGAACCCTGTGGTGCACGCCGCCTGACCGCGTCGCTGGCACTGAATCTGATGAGAAACCGGCCAATCTGGCCGGTTTTTTTGTTTGTTAACCATGGATTTACAACCTGGATTAATTCCAGTTTAATGCAATGGCCCCCACCCTTGGGGCAGGAAGCAAGGCCAGCGGAATGGCCGATAACAACAACTCAGGAAGAGTGAATGAACCTCGCCAAAACGGCGATCGAACGCCCCATCTGGGTGGTGGTGTCGATCGTGCTGATTTTTCTGCTGATCCTGCTGTGGGGCGTGTTTGCCTCTCTCAAGGATGCCGTTCTGGTGTTGCTGACCTTGCCGCTCGCCTCTGTCGGCGGTGTGCTGGCGCTGCACCTGAGCGGCATGCTGGTGCCGCTGCCGATGGATCTCTTGACCATCATCGGCTTCGTCATTCTGCTGGGATTGGTGGTCAACAACGCCATCTTGCTGGTGCACCAGACCCGCTCGGCCGAGCGGGACGGCATGAGTCGCCAATGTGCGGTAGCCGATGCGCTGAGAAGCCGGATGCGGCCCATCGCCATGACCAGCCTCACCAGCATCTTTGGCATGTTGCCGCTGATGCTGAGCCCGAGCGAGGGCAGCGAAATCTACCGGGGACTGGCCACCGTCATCGTCGGCGGCATGAGTTGCAGCACCCTGTTTACCCTGATCTTGTTACCCGCCTTTCTGCGGCTGGGGGAGCAGACTGAACAGTCACCGCTCGCCCTGCGGCAGCGGGCCTGAGCAAGGAGCTCATCGATGAAACGAATTTTCACAAGGATGGTACTGGGCGTGGCCCTGCTGGCGGGAGGCGTACTTCCCGCCCTGGCACAAGGCAAGATGGTGACCCTTGCCGACGTGACCCAAGGGGATGCGGCGGCCAGCATCTGGGTCAGTGGCACTGTGGCAAGCCGTCAGCAGGCGGCGTTGAGTGCCGAGGTGAGCGGACGGGTGGAGTGGATTGCCGAGTTCGGCAGCCAAGTCAAGGCGGGGGACGAGCTGCTGCGTCTCGACAGCGCTGCGTTGCAGCTATCGCTGGAACAGGCGCGGGCCGAGCAGGCCAAGTGGGCCAGCAATGTGCGTTATGCCAAGGCCGAGTTTGTGCGTCTCGAGCGACTGCACCAACAGAAGAGTGCCTCAGCCAGCCAGTATGACAAGGCCGGTTACGAAGTGGAGCAGGCAGCGCTTGCCGAGCGGCTGGCGAGGGTGCAGGTACGCCAGATTGAGGAGCAGTTGCGTCGCAGCCATATCTTCGCCCCGTTCGATGGAGTGGTGAACAACCACTTCATCCAGCCGGGGGAGCATGTGGATGCCGGCGAGCAGGCGCTGGAGCTGGTCAACCCGGATCAGCCGGATATCCGCCTGCAGGCCCCCATCGTCTGGGCTCAGCGCCTGGAGCCTCGGACCAGATTGCGGGTTGAGGGTGATCAGCTCAGCGGCCATGGCATTTATTACCAGCGGGCGGCGAGTGCCGATCCCAAATCCCGCCTCATCGAGCTGCGCCTCAAGCCAGAATCGGCCAGCTTCATCATAGGGTCGCCGGTGCGGGTGGCGTTGCCGTTGGGTGAGCAGCACACCATGCTGCTGCCACGGGATGCCCTTGTGCTCAATACCGAGGGGAGCGTTGTCTATCAGGTGGAGCAGAGCGGCAAGGGGCTCAAAGTCAACCGGGTGCCGGTGACAGTGCTGTTTGGTGACAGTCAGCAGGTGGCGGTGAGCGGGGCGCTCAAGCAGGGAGACAGGGTGGTGGTGCGCGGTGCAGGTAGCCTGCGCCATGGTGACAAGGTCGAACTGTTTCGCGGTTGAGGTCCAGACCCGTCAATGAAAAACGGCTCCCGCGGGAGCCGTTTTTCATTGATGGGAGAAGTTACTCGACCATCATCACCTTGCAGGTGTTGGTACTGCCCACGGTTTCCATCTTGTCGCCGTGGGTCAGCAACACCATGTCGCCGCTCTGGACCAGCCCCTTGGCTTTAAGCACATCCAGCGCGTCGCGGCACACTTCGTAGACCGGCTTGGTCTCGTCGCCGTCAAACAGCACCGGGGTGACGCCACGGTAGAGATTGGTCCAGGCCAGTGTCTTGTTGTGGGGAGACATGGCGAAGATAGGCAGGCCCGAACTGATGCGGGACATCAGCAGCGGTGTGGTGCCGGATTCGGTCAACGCCACGATTGCCTTGACCCCTTCCAGGTGGTTGGCGGCATACATGGTGGACATGGCGACTGCCTCTTCCACCGAGGTGAAGGTGTAGCTCATGCGGTGGTTGGAAACGTTCAGGCTTGGGTGCTTCTCGGCACCCACACAGACGCTGGCCATGGACATGACAGTCTCGATGGGGAACTGGCCGGCGGCGGTCTCGGCGGAGAGCATCACAGCGTCTGTGCCATCCAGCACGGCGTTGGCCACGTCCATCACTTCGGCACGGGTCGGCAACGGGGCGTTGATCATGGACTCCATCATCTGGGTCGCCGTGATGACGACGCGGTTCAGACGGCGGGAGTGACGGATCAGCTTCTTCTGCACGCCAACCAGCTCGGGATCGCCGATCTCGACGCCCAGATCGCCACGGGCCACCATGACGGCATCGGAGCCGAGGATGATGTCTTCCATCGCCTCGTCGGTGGCGACAGTTTCGGCGCGCTCGACCTTGGCGACAATCTTGGCGTTGGAGCCGGCTTCGCGGGCCAGTTCACGGGCATAGCGCAGGTCATCGCCACAACGGGGGAAGGAGACGGCCAGGTAATCCACGTTCATCAGGGCGGCAGTCTTGATGTCTTCCTTGTCTTTCTCGGTCAGGGCCGGGGCGGAGAGACCGCCGCCTTTCTTGTTGATGCCCTTGTTGTTGGAGAGCGGGCCCGCCACCGTCACTGTGGTGTGGATGCGGGTGCCTTCGACCAGCTCGACTCTCAATTGCACGCGGCCATCGTCCAGCAGCAGTATGTCACCGGCGATCACGTCGTCGGGCAGGCTCTTGTAATCGATGCCGACCTGTTCCTGGCAGCCTTCACCCTTGCCGAGCGCCGCATCGAGAATGAACTTGTCACCGATGGCCAGGTAGACCTTGCCATCCTTGAAGGTGGAAACGCGGATCTTGGGGCCTTGCAGGTCACCCATGATGGCGACGTGGCGGCCGAGCCTAGCGGCAATGTCACGCACCTGATTGGCGCGCAAGATATGGTCTTCAGCGGTGCCGTGGGAGAAGTTCATCCGCACCATGTCGGCGCCGGCACGAATGATCGCCTCTAGGATCCCTTCGCGATCGGTCGCCGGACCGAGTGTGGTTACAATCTTTGTACGTCTTGGCATGAAAGACTCCAGTTTGAAGTTGATATGACTTGAGATACTGCCCCGGCAAGCGCATGACCCATAGCATCCGCTTGCAAGCCATCTGGGTGGCTTCTGTTACTAAATTACAATACTACACCAAGGTGGGTGGCATAGACAGCCGGGGGCCGGGGCCCCCGTTGCCTCAGGAGGAGTGGGGAGTATCAAAGCGGGATTCGCGCAAACCTTCTTTGACTTTCTTCAGGTTTTCGCGAAATTTCATGCCACGGCGCAGGGTAAAACCGGTCGCCAGCACATCCACCAGCGCCAGCTGGGCGATGCGTGACGCCATCGGCATGTAGACATCGGTATCTTCCGGCACATCCATGGAGAGCACCAGATTGCACTCACGGGCCAGCGGCGAGTCTTTGGCGGTGATGCCTATCACTGTGCCATCGTTCTCGCGGGCCAGCGCTGCTATCTCTACCAGCGCCTTGGTGCGGCCGGTATGGGAAATCAGCACCACCACATCCCCTTCGCTGCTGTTGATGCAGCTCATGCGCATCATGACGATGTCATCGAAGCTCACTACCGGAATATTGAAGCGGAAGAACTTGTTCTGGGCGTCGCGCGCCACGGCGGAGGAGGCGCCCAGGCCAAAGAAGCTGATCTTGTTGGCCTGGGTCAGGATATCGACGCAGCGATTGATGGCGGAAATATCCAGGCTGTTCTTGGCGGCATCCAGACAGGCCATGGTGGATTCGAAGATCTTGGCGGTATAGGTCTCGGGACCGTCTTCCGCTTCCACGTGGCGATTCACGTAAGGCGTGCCATTGGCCAGACTCTGGGCCAGATGCAGTTTGAAATCGGGAAAGCCTTTGGTATCGAGACGGCGGCAGAAACGGTTGACGGTCGGCTCGCTGACGTCAGCCATCTTGGCGAGGGTGGCGATACTGGAGTGGATGGCCGTCTGTGGCGAGGCCAGAATGACCTCGGCCACTTTACGCTCTGATTTACTGAAACTTTCCAAATTGTTAGTAATTTTATCAAGGGTATTCATCATCACCACCAGGCATTTTTGTAATTTAGCTTCAGTGTCTTTGCACTAAATTCACGGCTAAGCATGTTTCCAATCAACTGGATGACTATACAAGACAAGCTCTTATTGAAACTAATCTCGGCCCTGCAAAGTATGACTCATGTCTAATTATTTCGTCTTTTTGGTTACAAACTTCCATCCACTCCATGAAAACGCTTACAAATGTTGCAAAGCAACAACACTGTGAGCGGGCGCACAGTTGCATTGATCAAACACGCCGCCGGGGGAGGGGCTCGGGTAGAATTGCTGCCAAATAATAATTGCGGGACGGTAAGCGCCGCCCCGACCCAAGTAACGAAGGAGTTATGTTATGCAGCATACCCATGCGCTGGTCGGTGACGTCGGTGGCACCAATGCACGGCTGGCCCTGTGCGAGCTGGCGACCGGCACCATTTCCCGGGCCAAGACCTATTCCGGGCTGGCCCATCCCAGCCTCGAAGCCGTGGTACGCCTCTATCTGGACGAACACGCTGCGCAGGTGAGCCAGGCCTGCATCGCCATCGCCTGCCCCATCAACGGTGACTGGGTCGCCATGACCAACCACAGCTGGGAGTTTTCCATCGGCGAGATGCAGGCCAATCTGGGCCTGACCCGCTTGCAGGTGATCAATGACTTTACCGCCGTCTCAATGGCGGTGCCCGTGCTGGCAGAAGCCGATCGCATCCAGCTGGGGGGCGGGGCCCCTGTGGCGGACAAACCCATCGCCATTTATGGGGCGGGGACCGGCCTTGGTGTCGCCCACCTGGTGCAGGCAGGTGAGCAATGGCTGAGCCTGCCGGGCGAAGGCGGTCACGTGGATTTTTCCGCCAACAGCGAAGAAGAGGATGCGGTGCTGCAGGTCATGCGCGCCGAGCTTGGTCATGTCTCGGCCGAGCGGCTGCTCTCCGGCCCTGGTCTGGTGAACATCTATCGCGGTCTGGTGAAGTCCGATGGGCGCGAGCCAGAGGCATTGGCCCCCAAAGACATTACTGAGCGGGCGCTGGCGGGGGATTGCCTGGATTGTCGCCGCACCTTGAGCCTGTTCTGTGTGCTGATGGGTCGCTTTGCCGGCAACCTGGCGCTCAACATGGGCACCTTCGGCGGCGTCTATATCGCAGGCGGCATCGTACCGCGTTTTCAGGAGTTCTTTATTGGCTCGGGCTTTCGGGTGGCGTTTGAAGACAAGGGGCGTTTCAAATCCTATCTGAAGGATATCCCCGTCTTCCTCATTACTCACGAGGGGCCGGGTCTGCTCGGTGCCGGTGCCTATCTGCGCCAGTCGCTCGGTATCAAGTTGTAAGCAGAAACAGGAAGGGAATGCCAACTGCGTCATGGTTCAGCCTTGATTCAGTGACCATGGCATAAAGTGACTGCACGTACTCAAGAGGCCAGGGCTCCACAGGGAGTTGGAACTTGTCTTCATCCGCTGGGTACGTTTGTCACCTGACAAGCCTGAACTGTTTCACCGGCCCTTGAGGCCGGTTTTTTTTTATCTTCTGATCTTCATCCTGCTTTTGTGTGTCGCTCCCTTGCTGATATGTGATCGATATGATGAGGGTTGCGGGTGTCTATCTGGGCATCAAGAGGAAGAAGGCAACAGCAAGCACGCCTGCAAGGGGCAGGCGTGCTGAATGGGCTGGCGTGTTGGCGTGAGGCGGCATGAGCCGAGTGGCTTAAGGCAGGTCCAGGGTAAAGCGGGCGCCCCCCAGCGGGGACTCATCCACCATGATCTGGCCGCCGTAGCTGTGTACTATCTCGGTGACCACAGCCAGGCCTATGCCCTGGCCGGGTGAGCTGTCGGCTCTCACCCCGCGCTGGAAGATCTGTTGCGATCTGTCCGGGTCTATGCCGGGGCCATCGTCCTCAATCTCTATGCGCAGCCGATCCAGGCGGCGACTCACAGTGACCTGGATTTCGCTGATGGCAAACTTGAAGGCGTTATCCAGCAGATTGCCCATCAGCTCCATCAGATCCCCCTGTTCACCGGCAAAGAAGACGTCGTCATCGAACTTGAAGCGGGTTTGCAGTTTCTTGTGGCGATAGACCTTGGCGAGGCTGGCCAGCAGCTTTTCGATGAGCGGTACCGGCTCTGTGCCCTTGCTGGCGAGGCGCTGGCGGCCGGTGACGGCACGGCGCAGCTGGTACTGGATGATCTGATCCATGGTCAGGATCTGCTCATTGATGTTGTCGTGGATGTCGTGCCCCAGCTTGACCTCCTGCGCCGTTATCTGGATCAGGGCCAACCGGGTTTTCAGGCTGTGGGCCAGATCGTTCAAGGCGTGCTGATAGCGCTGGCTTTGCTGGCGTTCGTTCTCCAGCAGCTGGTTGACCGACTCGGTCAGTGGCGTCAGCTCCCGCTCGTAGTCATTGGAGAGGGCCTCACGCTTGCCCGCCCTGATCTCGTCTATCTGGCGCGCCATGGTGCGCAAGGAGGTGAGGCTCCAGAAGCTGGTGAGCAGCAAGAGGGCACCGAGCAGTGAGTAAGCCAGCAGTGCCTGACGAATGCATTGGTAGAGGTAGTTGCGGGTCTGGGCCAGATAGCGCTTGGCCGAATCGACCATCACCACATAGTAGGTGGTGGGGCCATCGCCGTGATTGCGCAGAAAACGCAGGCTGTAGATGAAGTAGCTCTCGCCGTTCTTGATGGTGTGGCGCTTGAAGAAGTAATCCTGATCCAGTCCGCCCAGGTAATTCATCAGATCCTGACAGATGGTGTCCCTGGCCTGGACCACCTCTGGCATGTGCAGGCTGGACCAGCTCAGCTGGCCATCCGCCCGGCAGATCAGGGTGTCCAGATTGGGGTCGATGGCATCCGGCGTTATCTTGCCAAGATCGGTTGTGGAGTGGGGTTCCGGCAACTTGGAAGAGAAGAGCTTGGAGAGGTTCTCCTGCATGCGGGTGCTGGCCTTCTGGGCCTGCTCTTCGGTGTGACCCAGATAGAGGATATAGACGGAGAAGGCCATGATGAGCGCTATGACCAGCATGGCGCTCAGCATCAGCTTGATGTGGAGCGAGCGCTGCAGCAGCTGCATGGGGCGTGACAACAAGCGAAGACCCATCAGTTGCACGAGAGGTTGAAGATGTAACCCTGGCGCCGGATGGTGGAGATGGGCTGTATGTTCCCCTCCGGGTCCAGCTTCTTGCGCAGTCGGCTCACCATCACCTCTATGGTGTTGGGATCACCCTCGCCATCGCCATAGAGCTGGTCCAGCAGTTGCTGCTTGGAGACCACCTGGCGGGCGTTGCGCATCAGGTACTCGAGGATCAGGTATTCAAAGCTGGTGAGCACCACAGGCTCGCCGCCAATGGTCAGCTCCTTGCGGGAGAGATCCAGCTCGTAGTCACCCGCCTTGACCCTGGGGGAGATGAAACCGGCGCTGCGGCGCACCAAGGCATTGAGGCGAGCCAGCAACTCATCCTTCTGGAAAGGCTTGACCAGATAGTCGTCAGCACCGGCCTCCAGTCCTTCCACCTTGTCCTGCCAGTTGCCACGGGCGGTCAACACTATGATGGGGAAGGGGATCTGCCGCTCGCGCAACTGCCTGATTAGTTGCAGGCCGTCCATGTCAGGCAGCCCCAAGTCTATGATGGCGACATCGATGGGATAATCGGTGGCGTAATGCAGGGCCACCTGGGCGTTGTCCGTGCTGTGGACCTGATTCTGGGCCTCGGTCAGCAGGGTAGCAAGGTGGTGATTGAGCAGCTTGTCGTCTTCGACCAACAATATTTTCATTAGGTGCGCGATCATGGGAATCCAGGCTGTCAATTAGAGGGTTTATGCCAGGGCGAGTCAATCCGGATCCTAGCAGGCGCGCCTGTATCGGGACTGAATCGGGGGGAACCTTTACTGACTTGTGAGTCACTAGCTGGGCGAGATTGCGGCTGACTCGGCCTGGTATCCGGTTTGCTGACGCCACAATCGGGCATAGAGCCCCTGTTGTGCCAGCAGCTCATCATGGCTGCCGGACTCCACTATCTGCCCCTCATCCATTACCAGGATGCGGTCAGCATGGCGGAGTGTATTGAGGCGATGAGCGATGCTGATCAGGGTGCGGCCACGGCGAATGGCAGCCATGTTGGCCATGATGGCAGCCTCGGATTCGTAATCGAGGGCCGAGGTGGCCTCGTCGAGCAGCAGTATCCTGGGGTTGGCCAGCAGGGCGCGGGCCAGGGCGATCCGCTGGCGTTGCCCGCCAGACAGGCGGGCGCCCTTCTCGCCCACCTGTTGCCCAAAGCCCTGGGGCAGCTCGCGAATAAAGCCGAGTGCGCCGGCCAGCTGCGCCGCCTGCTCCACCTCGGCCTGGCTGGCATCGGGGCGACAGATGCGGATGTTGTCGGCGATCGAGCCACAAAACAGAATGCTCTCCTGCAGCACCACGCTCATGTTGCGGCGCAATGAGACGGGGTCGGCGATGGCGAGATCCATGTTGTCGACCAGCACCTGGCCGTGCTGGGGCACGTAGAGCCGTTGCAGCAAGCGGGTGAGGGTGCTCTTGCCACAACCCGATGGGCCCGTGATGCCGATGAACTGCCCGGGTTCGATGGAGAGGGAGAGATTGGCCAGCACCTCGGGGGCATCCGGTTGGTAGCGAAAGCGGATGTGACGAAACTCGATGGCCCCCTCGAGAGCGGGGACGGAGGCGAGTCCGCCATTGCCGTGCTCGGGCGCCTCGTCGAGTATGTCCCCCACCCGGCGCAGGGCGATCAGGGTATGCTGGAAGTCCTGCCACACCTGGGCCAGCCGCAGCACCGGCTGGGTGACATGGCCCGCCAGCATGTTGAAGGCCACCAGCTCCCCCGGACTCAGCCGGCCGTTCAGCACCTCGCCGACCCCAAGCCAGAGCAGCAGGGCGGCGGTAAGCTTTTGCACCAGATCTATGCCTTGTCCCGCGGCAAGCCCCACCTTTCTGGCCTGAAATCCCCGGCGCAACTGGCGCGCCAGCAGACGCTGCCACTCCTGATAAAAGCGTGGCTCCGTGGCCGTGGTCTTGATGGTTTCGATGCCGGTGACTGCCTCCGTCAGGAAGCTGGTGGCATCGGCATCTGCCTGATACTCGGCCTCGACCCGCTTGCGCACCAGGGGGCCAATCAGCAGCCACAGCAGAAAATAGATGAGCAAGGAACCCAGCACGCAGCCGGTCAGCACGGGGGCGTAATGGAACATGACGCCGACAAACAGCAGGATGAACACCAGATCCAGCACCAGCATCAGGGTGGAGCCGGTGAGGAACTGGCGGATCTGGGCCATCTCCTTGACCCGGGCGATGATCTGGCCGGTCTGGCGCGCCTTGAAATAGTCGATGGGCAGGCCGACCAGATGGCGATAGAGCTTGCCGGACAGCTCGGCGTTGACCTGGTTGGCCAGATGACCGAACACCTGGCCGCGCAGAAAGCTGTAGAGCGGCTCGGCGCAGGCCAGTGCCAGCATGGCCAGGGCCAGCACCTGCAGGCTGCCGAGGCTGCGCCCCACCAGCACCTTGTCGATGATGTTCTCAAACAGCAGCGGGCTGGCAAGGGCAATGAGCTGCAACACGATGGCGAAACAGAAGACGTCTCGCACCTGCTTCTGCTGGCGCAGTACCGCCGGGCTGAACCAGCCCAACCCGAACTTGACCTCGGCCGGGGTGAGATCCTGCTGGGCCAGCAATAAATAGTGCCACTGCGCCGCCTGTGTGGGGTTCGGCAGCGGTTGCAGGCTGCTGGTGCAGGTCGCCGGATCAAACAGCTGCCAGCCCTCAGGTTCTATTGCTGTGATGGTGTACCAGCGCCCCTCCCGCTTGAGCAGGGCCGGCAGTGGCAGCGCCGCCAGCGGGCAGCCCGGCCCCTGTGACAGGGCGCTGCGCAGGCCGAGCCGGGCAGCGGCCTCGCGCACAGTCAGATCTTCCGGCGCCAGATCGCAACCCATGGCGTGGGCCAGTTGCCCGGCATCCGCGGCCATCATCAGTTGATGGGCCGCGTGGGCGAGGGCGGCGAGGGCGCCATTGGCGATGGGGGCTGGCTCGTTCACGGGGGCCTCGAAGGCCGGCAAAGCCTGTGTCATTGTCATCGCTCCCGCAGTGCCTCGGCCTGGTACTCACGGATCGGGCTCAGCAGGTAGTCGATCACCCGACGCCTGTCCGTCTTGACCTCGGCCACCACCGACATGCCCGGGGTGAGCCGCACCGGCTGATTGTCTATCTGCATCTCGCCCCGGCTCAGCTTGACCCTGGCGGGAAAGACCAGCCCCAGTTGCTCATCCGTGGTGGCATCGCGCGACACGCTGACCAGCTCGCCGTCTATGGTGCCGTAACGGGTATAAGGAAAGGCATCTACCTTGATGCTGACCGTCTGCCCTTCGTGCACGAAGCCTATGTCCTTGTTGAGGATCTTCACCTCGGCGTACTGGACTCCCTCGTTGGGCACTATGACCAGCAACTGCTGGGCCGGCTGCACAACGGCGCCCTGGGTGTGGATGGCCAGCTGCTGCACTGTGCCCGCCACCGGGGCGCGAATGACTTCCAGGTGCTCCCGCTCGCTCAGCTTGGCGAGCTCCTGCTCGATGGCGGTCAGCTGCAGCTGGGCCTGCTGGCGTTTCTCGACCCACTCCCGCTGTTTTTGCGCCTTGAAGCCGGCCAGCCGCTCCTGCAGGCTCTGCTGCTGGGATTGCAGCACCTCGAGCTCGGCCCGCTGCTGGGCGAGTTGGCGCTGGGTTTCCAGCAGCTCTTTCTCCTGCTCCAGATACTCCACCCGTGAGATGGCCTGGGACTGGCTCAGGGTCTGGCGCGCCTGCAGGCGGGGCCGGATGTTGGCCAGCAGGATAGTGAGGGAGGCCATGTCCCCCCGTCTGGCGGCCTGATTGGCCTGATTGACCCCAAGCTCGGCCTGCAGGTTGTTGAGGGTGCTCCGGTATTCGTGCAGCTCGCTCTGGTGGTTCTCCGCCAGCGCCTGTTGCTGCGCCGGGGTGAGCCTGGCGTAGTCGGGGTGCTGGGTGACGGTTTCGTTGCCATAAAGCGCCTGATAACGGATCAGGGTCTGGTACTGGAATGCCTGTTGCTCGCGCAACCGGCTCAGATCCTGGCTGACCCCCAAAGTGTTGAGGGTCAGCAGCGGCGCGTTGGCGGCGACCGCCTGGCCATCTTCCACGTGAATGCCGATCACCCTGGCCTGCTCGTAGGACTGGATCATCTGGCTGCGACCAAAGACCAGCAGGCGCCCGCTGGCGGTGGCCTGGATGTCGAGCTGGCCCCAGCAGGCCCAGAGCAGGGTGAGCAGCACACCGGCGCTCAGGGTGAGCGCCGTGATACGGGCAAAGGGAGAGGGCGGCGTCTCGGCCAGCGCCAGATGGGCGGGCAGGAAGCCGTAGTGGGTCTCCTGCTGCCGGGCTGGACCGGGTCGGCGCCAGCGGTTCAGCCAGGTGCGCAGATTCATGGGGTCTCCTCGTGCAAGTCCTGTTGCAGCTGCCACAGGCGGGCGTAGTGCTGCCTCAGTGCCAGCAGGCTGGCGTGGTCGCCCTGCTCCACTATCTTGCCGCGCTGCAGGACTATGATGCGGTCGCAGTGGCGCACTGTGGAGAGGCGGTGGGCTATGGTGATGACGGTGCGGCCGCTGGCGATGTGGCGCATGTTGTGCTGGATCAGCGCCTGGGATTCGTCATCCAGGGCGCTGGTGGCCTCGTCAAAGATGAGGATCCTGGGGTCGGCCAGCAGGGTGCGGGCGATGGCTAGCCGTTGGCGCTGACCGCCGGAGAGCGAACTGCCCCCTTCCGCCAGCACAGTGTCGTAGCCAAGGGGCAGTCGCAAAATGAACTCATGGGCGCCGGCCAGAGTGGCGGCCCGTATGATGTCGTCCAGGCTGGCGTGGGGCACTGACTGGGCTATGTTGTCGCGCACCGACTTGTTGAACAGGTGGTTTTCCTGCAATACCACCCCCATTTGCTGGCGCAGGTGGTGGAGGGGAATTTGCTGGATGGGCTGGCCATCGATGAGGATCTGCCCCTGCTCCGGCTGATAGAGCCGCAGCAGCAGACGGGCCAGGGTGCTCTTGCCCGAGCCGGAGCCTCCGACAATCCCCAGCGTCTCGCCGGGCGCCAGGGCGAGGGATAGATCGTCGATGATGAGAGGGGCATCCGGTTGATAGCGAAAATGCACCCGCTCGAGCACTATGGCGCCGGCGTGGATGCGGCCATCCCCATCGCGCTGATGTTCCGGGGGGAGGTTGAGCATGTCGCCGAGTTTGTCTACCGCGATCCGGGTCTGGATGAACTGGCCCCACAACTCGACCAGGCGCGATAGCGGCTGCGCCACGTGACTGGCCATCATGTTGAAGGCGATGAGCTGGCCTATGGTCAGCTGCAGCGCGATCACCTCGCTGGCACCGAGCCAGAGCACGACGACTGTCACCAGTTTTTGCAGCCACATGACCCCGTGCTGGGAGGCATTGTTGAGTTGCTGCACCCGGTAGCCGGCCTCCACCATCTGGCGTGTCTGCTCATCCCAGCGCCGCACGAAGCGCGGCTCCAGCGCCAGGCTTTTCAGGGTCTCGGCCCCGGCGACTGTCTCGTTCAAGAAAGCAGTGTTGGTGGCCGCATGGCCGAACTGCTGCTCGACCGCCTGTTGCATGCGCGGCGTGATCCACCAGGCGATCAGCACATAGGCAGGAATGGAGAGCAGGATCACCAGGGTGAGCATGCCGGAGAGGCTGGCCATGACGGCCAGGAAGACAAACATGAACAGCACGTCCACCGTCAGGGTGAACAGGGTGCCGGTCAGAAATTCGCGGATGGTGTTGAGCTCCTGCACCCGGGTCACAATGGCGCCCACCTGGCGACTCTTGAAATAGAGCAGGGGCAGGGCAAACAGGTGCTGCACCATGCGCAGCCCGAGCTGGATATCGATCCGGTTGGCGGTGTGGGCATACTGGTATTCCCGCAGCCCCCGCAGGCAGACCTCCACCAGAGCCGTGATCAGCAGCCCGAACACCAGCACATCCAGGGTTGCCCAGGCCTGATGCACCAGCACCTTGTCCATCACCACCTGAAAGAAGAGCGGGGAGATGAGCGCCAGGATCTGCAACACCAGTGAGAACAGCAGTATCTCGCCGAGCAGGCGTTTTTGCTGCAAGAAGGCGGGGATGAACCAGCGGATGTCGAAGCGACTCTGCCGTTTGCCGACCTCGAGCAGGCGGCCATCCCAGCGTGCCAGCAGTTCGTCTTGTGCTATGACTTGCGGCTTGCCCACTGCCGGATCCAGGATCAGCGCCTGCTCACCCTGGCGCTGGGCCAGCACGAACGCCTCGCCAGAGGGGCTCAGCAGTACCACTGGCAGAGTCAGTTTATCGAGTTTTCGAGGGGGGATATTACGCTGACGAATGCGGGTTCCTGTCTGTTGCTGCAGCGTATCGACAATATTGTCAAAGGTGTCGTCTGGCGTGGGTGCTGTATCTTGAGAGGGACAACCCAGCATCCCGATAATAATATTGATACACGCTAAAACAGACTCTTCACTCGCCGTCATAATAATATCCGTTTGCCGCTGTGACACCCCTCCTATTTATATGGGGCAAGGTGGCCTGTTGCAGGCAGGGCGCGCATACTAGCGAGCCGTTATTTTACTGTCAAATATTATATTGGCTGACAAATCTCATAATAGAAGTGCTGGGTTGAGTACTGTATCAGGCTAATCTTTGGATATGGACTTATTAACCTTGAAGATTGAGTTGATATCCTTGTTGACGTATTTACTCTATTTTTAGGTCATTGTTTAATTGAACATGATAATAATTTCAAATATGGTAAATATAGTGAAATGCGAAATGTTAAGCCCATGTTGTCTTGCTTGGGGTGTTATTTTTCATTTTTGTTTTTCTTTATATTTATTGATAATGGAATTTATATGACAGAGCAGTTTGTACAGACAGTATCCAGCGTCAACTATAACAAGGGGATCTTCTCCCTCTATTTCGTTGGACAAGATCCGCTGAGGATGGCGCAAGGGGTCATGGCAGAAAGTGACAACGAGTTGGCGCTGAAACAGACGGTCCACATGCCTGCCGCTGGCTTTATGTATATGGTTTCAATGATAAAAAACATGCTTGAAGATCCGCGCATGGCCGCCGAGTTTGACAAGTTGATCGCCGCAGGCCTGATCCCGGCAGCCCCTTCTGACGAGCAGCAAACCGCACCGGCTGCCACAGCACAGGCCGCGCCGCGCAAGAAAAAATAATGTTCCGGTTGGGGATCCAATGAGCTTGGTATTGCAATCAACGGAACCGAACTGGCAACAAAATCAACATATGCTGGGGGGAGTCATGCTGCTGAGTCAGCACTCCTCCCTGCACCGGCGTTATTCCGTCGCCGAGTGGCAGCAGCGAATATTGCCTGCCTTCGAATTGAACCAGTTCAGCTATTATGAAGACTCACACGGGCGCCCGGTTGCATTTTGCAACTGGGCGTTTGTCTCTTTATCCATTCGTGACACCTTACTGGCCGCCGAGCGGGAGCTGATCCGTGAGGATTGGCAATCCGGCGACCATATTTTTATTCCGGAGATGATAGCGCCATACGGACATGCCCGCGCCGTGGTGAGCGATCTGCGTCGCCGGATATTTCTGCCATGGAAAGGGCAGCGGGTCTGTACCGTGCGTGGTCATGTTCATGCCGAACTTGGCCATTGTGTGCGCAGAGTGCAGTGGTTTTCCATTTAATCATAATGAGCTAATACATGGGAAAGAGTGTATGGAGAAGTATTGAGTACTTCTTTACCGGTAATTACACGGCAGATGATGGCAATAATGACATCAATGCCTTTGGCTTCGGCGGCGTCATCCGTGCCTATGGCGGTGACGACACCATCAAGATTGGCTCCATTGGCGCCACCGTCTATACCGGCACGGGCAATGACAGCGTGTACGGCGGCGCCGCCTACCTCAAGGTGGTCGACGACTCCGGCAACCTGACCGTCAAGGGGGCGGCGGGCTACGCGGACATCAGCAAGTCAGAGTCAGGCAATATCCACTTTGCCGGCGCCAGCGGCGGCACCAATATCGATCACCTGGGGCGTGAGGGCGACATCCGCTATCAGGGGGCGGCTCTTGCCAACTTCCTGACCCGCAAGGGGATCAGTGGCAATGTCAGTTTCGAGGGGGCCGGGGGTTACAACAAACTCTGGCACCAGACTGACAGGGGCGATCTGACCTTCAGCGGTGCCGGGGCGGCCAACAAGATAGATCGTACCTGGCACAGCCAGTATCAGGGGTCGCACGGCAACATCAGCTTCTATGGTGCCGGCGCGGCCAACATCATCAGCTCCCTGGTGGAATCCGGCAACATATCCCTGAACGGGGCCGGCGCCTACAACAAGGTGTTTCGCAAGGGACGCGAGGGGGATATCGCCTTCAACGGCGCCGGCGGCTGGAACGAGATCTCCCGTCTGCGCCATGAGGATGATGCCTATCTGCAGACCCGTGGCGACATCCGTTTCAACGGCGCCGGGGGTTACAACCGCCTGTTGTCCGATGTGGCCGAGGGCAACATTCACTTCAAGGGAGCCGGGGGATACAACCACCTCTCCCGCAAGGGGTCTGGCAGCGACAGCTCGCCCTTTGCGGGTGCCAGTGCCGACGAGATAGTGCTGACCACGGCCACCATGGGCGGTAGCTGGATTCAAAAGTCCCAGGCGGTCACGGCCATCAAGTCGACCCTGCAACCCAATACCTACCTGTTTGCCTTCTTCGATGGCATGTACACCAAGATAAATCGGGTCGAACTCTCCAACGAGGGCGAGCAGGGTCCCCTGCGTTATCTCTCCACCTCCTGGTACAAGGAAGGTGATCACCTCGCCAGCCTGGCCAGCCGCCAGATGAATGAACAGCAAGGATTTACCTCGACCCGGACCGACGGCGCTTATCGCCTGACGGATCTGGTGTTTGAACGGCGTCAGCGCATCACACTGCAGGCGGTGGAAGCGGATCTGACCGAAAACAGCTGGATCAACTACGGCGGTGGCGTGAGTGTGGCCGCCGCTGATGTCACCCTCTCCACGGCCAACATGAGTGGTCATGCCATCTATGAAGATGGCACCAAGGTTGCTGTCAGCGCGGTGAAATCCCGAGCGCAGGCCAACACCTATGTGTTTGCCAAGCAGCTTGGCCCCTATACCAAGATAGTGGTGGTGGAGCTGGCCAACGACAGGGAAACCGGTGCGCTCAAGTACCTGGCCAGGGCCTGGTACAAGGAGGGCAACCACATTGCCAGCCTGGCCGATCAGGTCATCTCGGAGCAGACGGGTTTCAGCGCCATGGGCACGGGGGGCTACTCCCTGAGCGAGGTGCACTACCAGCTCGACACCGTGACCGCTGTGTCGGATCGGCTGCCTGCCACCCGGGAGTTTGGCTCCCAGCCGTTGCTCCCCCGCCAGCAAGGCGGCGGCAAGAGCAAGGGCGACATCTTCTTCGACGGCGCCGGTGGCGGCAACGTCATCGAGTCCGACGTGACCGAGGGCAACATCCACTTCAACGGCGCCGGGGCCGCCAACGTGCTGATCAAGCGCGGTCAGCGCGGCGATCTGGTGTTCCGTGGCGCCGGTCTTGCCAACGTGCTGGTACATCAGGGCGCGCAGGGAAAGATGGATGTCTATGCCGTTGGCGCGGCCAACGTGCTGGTACGCAGCGGGGACGGGGAGTATCTGGCCCGCCTGCTGGCCTATGGCAACATCTCGGTGCAGCAGGGGCGTGGCGACAGCCAGGTCGTGATGCTGGGCGGTTACAACACTCACACCCAGATCGGCGATGGCAATGGTCTCTGGCTGGCTGGCGGTGGGGCAAACGTGTTGACCCAGGCCGGTGAGGGGCAGCTCGATGCCATGCTGGTCGGCGGTGCCAACGTGCTGACCAAGCTGGGTGCCGGCCAGCTGACCGCCGGACTGCTGGGGGGCGCCAACGTGCTGACCCACATCAGCCAGGGGGACGAGGCTGCCGATACCCGCGCCGTGCTGCTGGGGGGCGCCAACGTGCTCACCAAGAAGGGCAACGGCAAGGTGCAGGCCATCCTGGGGGGCGGCGTGAATGTGCTGACCCAGATTGGCCGGGGTGATACCCAGGCGCTGCTGCTGGGGGCGGCCAACGTGCTGACCCGGGTCGGTGACGGCGATCTCTCTGCCGTGATGCTGGGGGCGGGCAACGTGCTGACCCATGTCGGCGATGGCACCACTCTGGGAGTCATGGGGGCCGTTGGCAACCTGTTCACCAAGGTGGGCGATGGCACGGCCATTGCCGCCATGATAGGTGCGGGCAACCTGTTTACCCAGATAGGCCAGGGCGACGCCTGGGCCCTGATGGGCGGGGTGGCCAACGTCTTCACCAAGGTGGGGGATGGCAATGCCCTGGCACTGATGGTGGCCAAGGCCAACGTCTTCACCCATGTCGGTGACGGTCTGACCGTCGCCCTTATGCTGGCCCAGGGCAACCTGGCGACCAAGGTGGGCAACGGCATGACGCTGGCTGCCATGGTGAGCAATGCCAACGTCTTCACCCATGTCGGCCTTGGTGAGACCTTCGCCGCCATGCTGGGGCAGGCGAACCTGATGACCAAGGTGGGCGATGGCCTGACAGCTGCGCTGATGATTGGCAAGGCCAACATCTACAGCCACATCGGCAACGGCACCAGCCTGGGGCTGTTCGCCGGCGAGCTGAACGTGATGACCAAGGTGGGCGATGGCACCACCCTTGCGGCTCTGTTTGGTAAGGCCAACATAGTGACCCATGTGGGCAGCGGTCTGACCGGGGTACTGGCGTTGGGCAAAGCCAACATCATCACCAAGGTCGGGGATGACTTCCTCGGCGCCATTGCCAAAGCCGATGCCAACGTGTTGACCCACGTGGGCAATGGCACCACGGCCGCCGTGCTGTGGGGCAAGGGCAATCTGCTGACCAAGATAGGTGACGGCACCACAGTGGGCCTGCTTATCTCCGAGGTGGGCAACGTCATGACCCATGTCGGTGGCGGCAGCACCATAGGCCTGGCCAAGGGCCGCGCCAACCTGATCACCAAGGTGGGCGACGGCCTGGTGGTGCAAGGGGCCTGGGGGGATGTCAACCTGCTGACCCAGGTCGGTGACGGTGACCGCTACAGCTTCGCCAAGGGCCGCGCCAACGTGCTGACCAAGGTCGGCGATGGCCACGAGCTGGCGGTGCTGCAAGGGGAGGCCAACCTGGTCACCCAGGTCGGTGACGGTGACAGTTACACAGGTGCCTGGGGTCGCGCCAACATCATCACCAAGGTGGGGGATGGCCGTCAGGTCGTGTTGGCCAAGGGGGATGCGAACATAGTCACCCAGGTGGGAGATGGCGAGAGCTACCAGGCCCTGCTCGGCAAGGCCAACGTCGTCACCCGGGTGGGAGACGGCATCCAGGTCACCCTCGCCAAGGGGGAGGTCAACCAGACCACCACAGTGGGGGATGGCCTGAGCGTTACCGCCGCCTACGGCAAGTTCAACAACAACATCAAGGTCGGCGATGGCACCTCCATCAACCTGGCCTGGGGTGATTACAACCTCAACACCAAGGTGGGGGATGGGCTCAACGTCGCCGTCATGAAGGGCAAGGGCAATGCCAATGTCCAGATCGGCGACGGGCTCGACGTCACGGCGGCCTATGCCCGCCACAACGTGGCCATCAAGATAGGCAACGGCGACTTCTACAGCCTGGCCATCGCCAGCAGCAACACCAGCAGCAACAAGCTCGGCACCCTGTTTGACAACATCAAGCAGACCCTGTTCGGTGCGGCAGGCAACCAGGCGATCAACTACCTGGTACAGGGCGATGAAGAGGGCCCGGTCAAGGCGCCACAAGCGGCCAGTTTGGGGGAAGTACAGGCCCTGAGTGGCTTTGGTCTGGACGAGATTGGCGAGGTGAAATCCTCGCTGGCGAGCGGCCTGACCGGTCAGGTGAGCCAGACCGGTGAACAGGATGAGCAAGCCATGGACAAGGCGTTGCAGCTCGATGAGCAAGGCCTGGCCAGAGGGGGCGAAAACCTCATCGTCAACGGCGATTTCGAACAGGGCGCCCACGGCTGGCAGCATGCCGGTGACGGGATCGAAGCAGATCATTCCGCCAGCGCCTACGGGCTGGCCACCGAGGGGCACGGCGCTCGCGTCAGCGAACTCTCTACCGACAGAAATACCCAAATTTCCCAGGATCTTGCCGGCCTCAAGGCGGGTGAGACTGTCACTTTGAACTTCGATTTTGCCCGTCGGGCCAACATCTCGCTGCAGCATGGCATCGAGGTACTGTGGAACGGCAAGCGTGTCTTTGCCAGCGAGGGCGACGCCGACAGCTGGCAGACCAAACAGTTGACCCTGACTGCCAGAGAGGGCCGCAATAGTCTGGCGTTCCGGGGCACGGGGGAGAACAACGGCCTTGGCTACCTCATCGACAACGTGGTCGCCACTGCGGCTGGCAAGGCCGAGATAGGTCAGGTGAGTACCCAGCTGGCGGAAGACGGCAACGCCGCTCAGGCCCAAGCCGATCGGGCCAGTGCCGATGCCGACAAACAGCGGCTGGAGCAGGAGAAGGCGCAGCAGCTCGCCGCCATCTCGGGCACTCAGGCCCAGCTGGAAGCTACCGACGAGGGCAAGCTGGCCGAGAATGGTCAGGATCAGCGCGGCGTCATCGAGGCGGAAGCGCGCGACATGACGGCCCAGCTCGACACCCTGGCCCGCCAGTTTGAACAGCTCAAGCAGCCCGAAGCGGCCACTATCCCGTCCGGCCAGCACTGGCGCAATGGTTTTGCCGACCGCTTGTTGACCGATGCACAGGAAGATCTGGAAGAGGCCAGCAGCACGGCAGGCGAGGCGATTGCGGATGCCAAAACCCGCCGCGAGCAGCAGAACCAGCAGGTCGAGGCCGCCCTTGCCCAGTCCAAATCTGGCCAGCAGCGCAGCGAACAGTTGCAGGGCGAGGCCCTGGCGCAGGGGCAGAGCCGGACCGAGCAGGCCGAACAGCGTCGTCTCGATGCCCTGACCCGTGAGGCCGATGCCCGGCAGCGGCAGCAAGAGGGCGAGTCGAGCGCGAGCCAGGCCCAGGCCGCAGGCGAGCAGGCCAGCAGCCAGGCCAGCCAGCAGGCAACACAGGCCAGGCAGAATGCTGCAAGCCTGAAACAAAGCGGCGACAAGCCGAGCCATCAGGGAGTGAATAACGGCCAGAGCCCGATGGCGGCACCGCGGTTGCCGCAGGCCGGTGAGCTTGATGTGCCCAATGCCAGCGGTCTGTCGACCGACGCGTCGGCCAGCGCCCAGCCATCGGCCATCGATGCCGCCAATGGCTTGAGCGAACAGGAGCAGTCCGCCCTCGATGGCGCCCTAGCTGCGGTCAACCGCCTGCAGATCAATGCCGGCATGCGTCAACCTGTTGATCGACCCATTTCCCCGACCCCGACGGAGGTGAAGGGTGAAGAGCCAGCAGCAAGCGCTGCGGCCAAGCCGGTGCAACGACATGAGGTGTTTACCACCACTGCTGTTGATTTGACCGGTTTGAACGGCCCTCGCACTGGCAGCAAGTCCGTGCCCGACTTCAACAGTCACTTCGATACCGCCTCCATTGGCATCGAAAATGAGCTGACGGGGCTGGTGGTTGCCTTGCCAAAGAACTCGGCCCAGAAGTTCGGTTATGTGCACGATGCGGCTGGCAAGCCGCTGTTCATGTTGACCAAAGACATGAATCAGGGTGGGTATACCAATCCGGCCGGGATCACCGATGTCAAAGGGATCAGTCAGTGGCAGACCCACACCATAGAGCTGGTGACCTATCCGAGCGAGATACAGGACAGCCAGGCGGTTGAAGCGCGCAAAGAGGCCATGCTCTGGCTCGCCAGAGAGTTTACCCAGCACATCAGCCAGACCAACCACACCAAGCTGCCGGATCTGGTCAGCGAGGATGGTCGTTTCACGCTGGTCATCTCCAATGCCAACCACGTCATCGCCGCTGGCAATGGCGCCTCTCGTGATGGTCAGGGGCAGACCATCGGCATGACGCCGAGCGGTCAACAGGCGACCATGGCTGTGAGTGCGAAGGCGTTCGGTACCGGTTCGTCCCAGGAGATCCGTCTGCTGGAGTCGGCCCCCTGGTATCACGCCGAGTTGAAGGAGCTCTTCCTGTCAAACACGGCCAATGTGTCGTTGGAGGATGCGGCCACCGCGCAAAATGTCTTTGCCTATCTCACCTCCGTTTATGACAAGACGGCCGACCTGGCACGGGAATATGGTCTCCATATCAATGACTGGGATCCTGTCTCGGAAGGGATCGCCCCCAATGCGCAGGGGCTGACAGATCCCAAGGTCAAGAATGCCTGGGAAATTCTGCCAAGAACCAAGCCCGTTGCCATGCTGGCATTGCTCAGCAGTCATGACAAAAAGGTCGTGTCGGATCAGATCCTGGCGACCCTGAAATCGGCCTACTCGCCGGGTTTGGCACAGAACATTTATGACTACTTCAAGGTCGGCGGCGAAGTCGCGGGTCACGGCATCAACAATGCCACTACGGGTGACAGCAAACATCCCGAACCGGCGATCCTGTTCGAGTTTCGTCAGGTACCCAACGAGCTGAGCCAGTTTGTGCCCAAGTCAGAATCAACCGCCAGGGTGGAGGTGAAAACCCTCGATCAGTTCGACCCGGTCAGCCGGCGCACCATAGTGGCGGCAGTCAACAACCTGGTCGAGCAGAGCGCAGATTTTGACGTCTGGTATCAGGCGTATCGGGAGAGCCAAGGGCTCCCCTCCGTCAAGAATGCCAAGAAGGTCGCATCGGCCAACCACAAGGCCGAATGGGTGATGGCCAACCATGCCGAGGCGTGGAGCCAGCTCACTGCTGAGCATCTCCAGGATGACGCGGCAGGTCTGCAAGCCCTGGGTGACAAGAAATCGGGAGGCGATGCTTCTCGCGTGTTGGATATCGATGCAGCACCGGTAGACAGGCAGTCGCTCAACCCTCTGACCCGTTTCCTCAACGACAACCTGTATGGCACCCGTGATGAGCGCCGCCAGGTGGGTGACATCACCCGGCAGCTGCTCGACCATGCGGTGAGCAAAGGGGAGGCTGCACAAGTGACCCTGCAAGGGGACGCCGGTCGCCTGTCCGGTTACCTGCACAAGGGGACCGAACGGCAAGGGACGCAGGAGGATGGCAAGCCCGAGGTGGTGCTGTTCCTGCATGGCTCAGGCTCTTCTGCCGAGGAGCAGGCCGATGCCGTTCGCAGTCATTACCAGAAGCAGGGCATCGACATGCTGGCGGTCAACCTGCGTGGCTACGGTGCCAGCGATGGTCGCCCAAGCGAACAGGGGGTCTATCAGGATGCCCGCACCATGTTCCGCTATCTGGTGGAAGAGCGCGGGGTGGCACCGGACAAGATCCTGATCCACGGCTACTCCATGGGCGGCCCCATCGCCGCCGATCTGGCCCGTTATGCCGCCGAGCAAGGCAAGCCGGTGGGCGCCCTTTTGCTCGATCGCCCCATGCCCAGCATGAGCAAGGCGATCACTGCCCATGAGCTGCCCAATCCGGGCGGTCTGGTCGGGGCGATCGCCAAGGCGGTCAACGGCCGTTTCTCGGTAGAGAAAAACCTCGACGGCCTGCCCAAGAGCACGCCAATTATGCTGCTGACCGACAACGAAGGGCTCGGCAGCGAGGGTGAAAAGCTGCGGGCCAAGCTGGCCGTGGCCGGGTATCAGGTTAGCGGTGAGCAGACCTTCTATGGCCATCTGGCCAGCAACCGCTTGATGGGCCAATATGCCGAGCAGATAGTCGGCGATCTGTTCAACCGCAGTCAGTCAGAGGCGGGTGCCGAGGCGCCGCTCAAGGGCATCGAGGGCATCAAGCGCGATCTCAAGCGCTACCAGGAGGCGCTCGCCCCGCAGGTGGGCAGCAACGGCGTGGCCAAGGACATACGTACCACCAAGGCGTTCCTCGCGGGTTACCAGCAGGGGCTGGCCGGCAAGGTGGTTGACGGCTTCCAGCCCGACATGAGCATGACCCAGCTTGTCGACCTGTTCGTCCAGCCGACCCTGACGCCACAGCAGCAGGGGGCGCTCGCCTGGGAGATCGAGAACCGGGCGCTCAAGAGCACCATCAAGCCAAAGGTTGAACAGTTCAACCGCCTGTTCCGTGACGTGGCCTCGCAAGGGGGGGCAGATCCGCTGGCAAGGGAGCACCTGGCTCCCCAGTTGCTGTTGCTGAACCTGGCGGATGACGGCTTCGGTGGCCGCTGCGATCCCCTCTCCAAACTGGTGCTGGTCGCCAAGCAGCTGGAGAGCGAGGGGCAGCCGGATCTGGCGCGGCGCATGATGGAGAAGCTCTACTCTGCGGCCGCCGTCATCAACAATCCTGATCGCTACTCGGCCGCCGAGCTGGACAACGCCCGCAAGCTGGTGGGCAGTCTGGCCGAGATCCACAACAACACGCCGGCGTCCTACAACTACGACAGCCTGCGCAGCATCAAGTACGACATCGTCAAGGAGAAGTGGGAAGGCAAGAGCGCCATCTCGCTCGATAGCGTGCTCGGCAAGCTGACCGCCAAGGGGAATGCCGCCCCCGTGCTGCTGGAGCTGGACGCGCCGGGCCACGCCATGGCGGCCTGGTCCAAGCAGGGGGAGTCGGGCCGAGTCTACGGTTTCTACGATCCCAATGTGGGCATAGTCGAGTTCTCCTCCGCCGAGAAATTCAGTCGTTACATGACCCGCTTCTTTGGCAAGGAGGGGCTCGACATGGCGAACGGCTACCACCTGACGTCGGGAGCGGATGGCAAGCCGCTGTTCTTCCGGGTGACCGAGATGAACGGGGACGCGCTTGCCCGCTTCAAGCCGTCCAAGGATCTTGCCAACAAGGTCACGCTGCAGGAGATCCTGCAGTTGCCGGTGTTTGATGAGAGCCCGATGACGGGGCTGCCGGGCAAAGTGGTGACGCAGGAGCGGGCAACCAACCTGTTTGCCGATGCCTACAGCCCGGATGAGCTGAAAAAAGCCGCCCAGGTATTTGCCAAGCCCATTGGCGAGTCTTATCAGGGGATCCTGGATCAGCTCGCCGTGCTGCACGGCGCCACCGGGCAGGCGCAGGTGGAGGCCGCATTGCGGCTGAACAAGCTGATCGACGACTACCAGACCAGGCACGAAGGCTCCGGCAGAAACCCGGCGCTGAGCAAGCTGCAGAGCCAGCTCAACGGCGGGCTCTATCGCGGTGAGCTGGCGTCGCTGCAAACCGATGTCGCGACACTGGCCAAGCGTCGCCCCGATCTGGCTGCCCTCGTCATCGGCAAGGCTGCCGAGGAGGTGAATGGCAAGCATCCGGGTCTCACCCAGATGTTGCTGCGCTGGGTGGCACAAGATCCCTATCTGGCGGCCAAGGGGGGATACCAGGGGCAGGCGCCTGCGGATCTGCCGTTTGATGCCAGCTTCCATGTCGCGCTTGGCGAGCAGTATGGCGAGCTGAAGACGTGGCTGGCAGATGCCCAGTCGAAGGGGTTGCTGAGCAAGGCCGTGCTGGACGAGACCGGCAAGGTGCTGCACCTGGGCTACTCCTATCAGGAGTTGCAGGACATGACGGGGGATCAGTCTGCCCAGATGACTGTCTACTTCATCAAGGAGGCAGCCAAGCAGGCGGCGCCCGGCTCCGAGCTCTCTGCCGAGATGATCATGCTGGACAAGTTTGCCGACCGCCGCTATCTCGGCGAGCTGGAGTCCCGCCGCATCGAGCAGGTTGAGAACATCTATCACAGCAGCAAGCAGACAGACGTGGCGGCCTGGGATGCCCGCTATGCCGGGAACGCCCTGCGGGATCTGAACGATCAGGTGGCGCAGGAGAGCACGCTGACGGGACAGCTGTCACGCCTGCTGGAGAACCGCAACGGCCTGCTGATCGGGGAAACCCATGGCAGCGATGTGAATGGTCTGCGCTTCGTCAACGAGCAGATGGATGTCCTCAAGGCGCAGGGGGTGACCGTCATCGGTCTGGAGCACCTGCGCGGCGAGCTGGCGCAGCCGCTGATCGACCGCTATCTGGCGGGGGGAGACATGTCTCCCGAGCTGGCAACCATGCTGAAAACCAAGCATCTGGATCCCTCCCTGTTCGAGCGAGCGCGTGAGAAAGGGCTGCGGATTGTGGCGCTGGACGACGGCAGCACGGCAAGACCCGCGATTGCCGGGACTGAGCACGGCCTCATGTATCGCGCCGGGGCGGCCAACAACGTCGCCGTCGACGTGCTGGGCAAGTTGCCGGCTGGCGAGAAGTTCGTCGCCATCTACGGCAGCGCGCACCTGGCCTCCCACAAGGGGATCGAAGGCTTTGTGCCGGGCATTACCCACCGTCTGGGGCTGCCCGCCCTGAAGGTGGATGCGGACAACCGCTTCCGCCTGCAGGAGGATGACGCCAGCCAGCGGGTCGAGTACGGCGATGTCGCCAGGAAATGGACGCCAGTGGCGGGCCTGGACGGTGCGGATCAACCGGTACGCAACCAGCAGGTTACCCAGTGGCAGCAGCCTGAGGTGACACCGGGCCGCCAGGGGGGGGAGACCCGCTTCGATGGCCAGATCATCATCCAGACCGAAGATGATCCGGTTGCCGCCAAAGCGGCGGCCAGTCTGGCGGGCAAGCACCCCGACCGCAGCCTGGTGGTGCAGCTGGATGCGGATGGCAACTATCGGGTGGTGTATGGCGATCCTGCTCAGCTGGCTGGCAATATTCGCTGGCAGGTGGTGGGTCACGGTCGTGACGGTGACGAGCAGAACAACAGCCGACTCAGTGGCTACAGTGCCGATGAGCTGGCCGGGCGTCTGCGCCGGTTCGGCGAGCGCCTGCAAGAGGCGGGTGTGGCGAGCAAGCCGAGCTACGTCAGCCTGGTGGGTTGCTCCCTGGTGAGCGACGACCAGCAGACAGGGTTTGCGAGCCGCTTCATCAAGGCATTGAAAAACGAGGGGATCAGTGCCCAGGTATCGGCCCGCAGCAGCGAGGTGGCGGTCGATCTGGCTGGTCGCAAGCACACCCGTGGTGAAGAGGATGTCTGGGCCCGCAAGGTGGCCGGCAACAAGGTGGTGCTGACCCTCAACGAAGCCGGCGAGCCTGTGGCGCACACCGAGCTGGTGCGCGGCGGTGTGGCCGAAGGGGATATCGATCTGGCCAAGGTGGGCCGGGGTGACGGCGAGAGTCACGCCCGTGGCGCCATCGCCGACAACGACGAGACCTTCGTTGCCCCCGAAAAACAGCGCCAGTCCGAGCCTGCCGCCGGAGAGGCCGACAATGCCGTCAGCTACTCCGGCAACATTCAGGTCAACGTGGGGGATGGCGAATTTACCGCCATCAACTGGGGTACCAGCAACCTGGGTGTCAAAGTGGGTACGGGGGGCATGAAGTCGCTGGCCTTCGGCGACAACAACGTCATGGTGCACATCGGGGATGGCGACAGCAAACACAGCCTGGACATCGCCGGTTACCGGGCGTTGGAGGGAGCACAGCTGTTCGTGGGCCAACGCAACGTCAGCTTCAACCAGGGGCGCAGCAACGATCTCATCGTGATGCTGGAGAAATCCATCCCCACGCCGCCCATGGTCAACCCCTTTGGCGGGGCGGCCCGCATCGCCGGTGCCCTGCAGCAGATTGCCGGAGACGGTTCGCAGCCGAACTGGTTTGCCAGCCAGTGGGAGCAGTGGACCCTGGCCGGGGCCGACAAGTTCGTGGCGGACATGGCCGGTCTGGATCAGACCAGCAGCGTCAAGTACGGCTCGCTCACGGCTCTGGACAGCGACCATGAGCGCAGCAGTCGCGGCCTCAAGAGCGATCTGGAAGCGACCCTCAACAAGGCGTTCAACCAGCACGTCTTGGGCGGCGGCCAGGGTGAAAAGGGGCCTCTGAGCCGGGCGGACAAGCTGCGCCAGGCCAACGAGAAGCTGGCGTTCAACTTCGCGGTTGCCGGGCAGGGGGCCGACATCCAGGTCACCACTGGCAACTGGAACTTTGTGTTTGGTGACAACATCCAGGCGATGCTGGACACCAACCTGGGTTCCCTGTTCGGCATCCTGACCCAGGAGTTCACGTCGACCGGGCAGGCCAAGACCACCTTTACCTTCACTCCGGCTGATCTGCCGCGCCAGCTGCAAAACCGGCTGCTGGGACGACTGGCCGGGGTCGGTGCCGACACCACGCTGGCAGATATCTTCGGGGTGGATTACAACGCCCGGGGCCAGCTGGTGGCGCGCGATGGCGCGGCCATCGATGCGCCTGCGCTGTTGCAGGAGATGCTGGGGGTCATCGCCGAATTTGGTGGCGATCAGCTCAAGAGCCTGACCGATCCTGCCAAGTGGCTCGACAGCCTCAAGGCCGGGCTGGATCTGGGCACAGATGCCCTCGGCGATTTTGCCCGCACCCACGGCTTGCAGGAGGCGGCCCCCGAAGAGGCCAAACCCGGTGAGGTGTCGGTGCAGCAGGGGGAAGGCCCAGCCAAGGCCGCTGCCCAGCCAGCCACCGCACAGGAGAAGACGTTCGGTTTCAATGCCCTGAGCCTGCCCAACCTGTTTGCGGCCCTGTTCAACGGCGACAAGCAGGCGGAGCTCAAGGCGCTGGCCAGCAACCTCAAGCAGAACCTGACGGCCGATCTGCTAAACATGAAGGAGCAGACCTTCGACTTCCTGCGCAACAGTGGTCACCTGCAGGGGGATGGCGACATGCACGTCTCCCTTGGCAACTACAACTTCAACTGGGGGGGCGACGGCAAGGATCTGGGGGCTTACCTCGGCGACAACAACAACTTCTGGGGTGGGCGCGGGAACGATGTCTTCTATGCCACCGGTACCTCCAACATCTTCACCGGCGGTGCCGGTCAGGACACTGGCATCATGATGGGACGGGAGAACATGATGTTTGGCGGGCAGGGTGACGATGTCGCCGTGCTGGCCGGCCGTGTCAACCGCGCCTTCATGGGCGAGGGCAACGATCAGGCCTTCATCTTCGGTGAAGAGGGGATAGTGGAAGGGGGCGCTGGCCAGGATTATCTGGTCACCTCCGGCAACTACAACCAGATCGATGCCGGCGCGGATCAGGACTTTGCGGTGACCATAGGCCATCACAACCAGATCCGGCTGGGTGAGGGGGATGACGTTGCCATTGTGTTCGGCAACCACAACCGCCTGCTGGCGGAGCATGGCAACAATCAGGTCAAGCTGATGGGTTATCACGCCAGCATCCGGGGCGGTGACGGCCGGGATCGGCTGATCGCCGACCGGGTCGCCAAGTTCAGCCAGCTTGATGGCGGGGACGGCGATGATCTGCTGGTGCTGGGGGGTTATCAGAACCGCTTCAGTGGCGGCACCGGCGTCGACAGCTTCGTGTTCAGTGGCGAGGTGATAGAGAACCTGGTGCAGGACATCGGCAAGGAGGACTTCATCGTCTTCAACGACGTCAGCTGGCGGGATCTCTGGTTCAAGCGCAGCGGCTACGATTTGCAACTGCTGGTCAACCGTCACACCGACGGGGCGAGCGAGCAGGGCAAGTTCGAGCAACTGGGCAGCGCCACCTTCAGCAACTACTTTGCCGACAACCGGGCCCAGCTGGTCATAGGTCTTGGCGAGCAGCAGGCAGAGGGCGAGCGCGCCTACACGGCGCTCTCTCACCATGCGGTCGACAGCCTGATCCAGGCCATGAGCAGCTTCGCCCCCGAAGCGGGCGACATGGGACTGATCAATCGCCTCGACAGTCAGGCCAACAGCCTGGTGCAGTCTGCCTGGGGGGATGTGATACAGGGTCGGGCGCACGTCGCCTGATCGACCTGAAACCAACCCAATGACATGCAAAACCTGCTCTTCGGAGCAGGTTTTTTTATGGGAAAACGGTGGGCGTGAGCTTCCTTGCCGGTGCGTGACGGCGGGAAAGCGCGCCTTGGCTACCGGCTCCTTAGTACAGCCTGCTCGCCGCCCATCACAGGCTCTGCCAATGGATGGGGCTGCGCCTGCCTTTCCAGCCATAGGCGCCTTCCACTCTCAGGCTGGTTATGATATCCATTCGATAACCTGGTCTGGGGCAAGCGGGTCCATGGGGACGCGCTGCCAGCGGCCAGGGCGCCGCCTGTCGGCGCTACCCGGGGCTTGGCCTCGCCGTGTTCATTCCTCCCTGCAGGTCATGGGTTATACGCAAAAGAGGCTTTATGGAGTTGTTGTTACTGGCGGATGCGCCATCTGCCGCAGGCGTGGTTGCCTCATGGTATTTTGACGAATGGTGCCGCGACAGTGGTCGCTTTACTCAAGAGCAGGTGCTGGCCAAGGTCACGGCGGCCACCCAGGTTGACCGGGCTCCGCTGATGGTACTGGCCCGCCTGGCCGGTGAATGGGTGGGGGCTGCCGAGCTCAAGATCCGTGAAATGGCGATGTTTCCCGAGTACGAATATTGGTTGGGTGGGGTATATGTCGTTGAAAAAGCGCGCGGGCAGGGTGTCGCCTCCTTGCTGGTAACAGAGATCCTCAGCCGTGCTCGCAGGGCGGGGATCAGCAAGCTGTACTTGCAAACCGAGAACCTGAGCGGTGGCGTTTATTGCCGTCATGGTTTCAAGGCCGTTGAGGAGGTCAATGATAAAGGCGTTCATGTCCTGGTTATGGTGGCGGATACCGGCCTCTAATCCTCGTCAGAAGCGCTGATCTGGTGACGTCTGGCACAGCAGCTTGCGGCCTGCTTCGGCGCGCATAACCATTTAGTGCGATCAATAAAAAAGCCAGTCAGGGCCACTGACTGGCTTTTTTATTGGCGCCTGCCGGGCAGGCGCCATCATGGACTGCGGACTTAGCCTATCAGGCTGGCCCACAGGTCGTATTCGTCCGCTTCATCGATGCGGACCTTGACCAGATCGCCGGGCTTCAGATCGGTTTCACCGTTCAGGTAGACCAAGCCGTCGATCTCGGGGGCATCGGCGAAGGAGCGGCCGGTGGCACCCTCTTCGTCCACCTCGTCGATCAGCACTGTCATCTCTTTGCCGACCTTGCGAGCCAGCTTGCGGATGGAGACCTGCTGCTGCAGCTCCATGAAGCGCTGGAAGCGCTCTTCCTGAACGTCTTCCGGCACAGGATCCGGCAGCTCGTTGGCCTTGGCGCCTTCGACCGGGCTGTATTTGAAGCAGCCGACCCTGTCCAGCTCCGCCTTGTCGATGAAGTCCAGCAGCATCTGGAACTCTTCTTCGGTCTCGCCAGGGAAGCCGACGATGAAGGTGGAACGCAGGGTGATCTCGGGGCAGATCTCGCGCCACTTCTGGATCCGCTCCAGGGTGCGCTCGACGGTACCCGGGCGCTTCATCAGCTTGAGGATGCGCGGGCTGGCGTGTTGCAACGGTATGTCCAGGTAGGGCAGTACCTTGCCGTCGCGCATCAGCGGTATGACGTCATCCACGTGGGGGTAGGGGTAGACGTAGTGCAGGCGTACCCAGATGTCGAGCTTGGCCAGCTCTTCGCACAGGGCCACCATGCTGGTCTTGACCGGCATGCCATCGTAGAAACCGGTGCGGTGCTTGACGTCGACGCCATAGGCGGAGGTGTCCTGGGAGATCACCAGGATTTCCTTCACACCGGCCTCTTTCAGGCGCTTGGCTTCGGCCAGCACTTCGCCGATGGGGCGGCTCACCAGATCCCCGCGCATGGAGGGGATGATGCAGAAAGTGCAGCGGTGGTTGCAGCCTTCGGAAATCTTCAGATAGGCGTAGTGGCGCGGAGTCAGCTTGACGCCGTGGGCCGGCACCAAGCTGGTGAAGGGGTTGTGGGTCGGTTTTGCCACGTATTTGTGGACATGGCCCAGCACCTCTTCATAGGCGTGGGGACCGGTGATCTCGAGCACCTTGGGGTGGATCTCGCGGATCTGGTTCTCTTTGGCGCCGAGGCAGCCGGTGACGATCACCTTGCCGTTTTCAGCCAGGGCCTCACCGATCGCTTCCAGGGATTCCTGTACCGCGCTGTCGATGAAGCCGCAGGTGTTGACCACCACCAGCTCCGCATCATCATAGCTGGGCACCACATCGTACCCTTCGGTACGCAGCTGGGTCAGGATGCGCTCGGAATCGACCAGATTTTTGGGGCAACCCAAGGAGACGAATCCTACTTTGGGGGCCTGTTTTGTGTTGGACATCGCTCAATCACTCTTAGGTGGCTCTCTTATAAGGGCGCGGATTTTACCGGAATGGCTAACCAAAAACTATACAGCCAGTACGGTAGAACGGAACAATATCTCTGGCGGAGGCAGATTCCCCTACACAGCACCCAAGTACTGCGCCAGCCAGGCTACCCCTTTTGGGTGCGTCTCGACGGGGCCAGTCGAATCGTCGACCCGCTCACATCTTGTTGAGTTTTCAGTTAACGAGATGGGGGGCTGCTGATGGGCGTCACTATACTCCCAACAGGCACACCAGCAGGGAGGACGGGATGGAAAGCTCATTTGGCGAGAGAATGCAGCATGTGCATGCCACGCTCAGGCAGCGCTTTGACAAGTTGAGCCGGGTGGCCATCGCTATCTATGACCCGCATACGGACAGGCTCAAGACCTTTGCCCACAGCACTGAGGGGAGCTCTCCTCTGGTGCAGTACGAGGTCAAACTGAGCGAGGTGCCCTCCCTGCGCTATCTGGCGGAACATAAACAGCCCAGGGTGCTCGACAGTCTGGACTCCCTGCTGGGTTCGAGCTCGGAGCACAGCCGCAAGCTGCTGGAAGCGGGGTATGCCTCCAGCTATACGGAGCCGCTGCTGTTCAACAGCAAGCTGTTCGGCTTTCTGTTTTGCGATGCGATGGAGCCGGGTTACTTCAGGGAGCCTATTCGCAGCGAGTTGTCAGCCTATGCCCAGGTGCTGTCGGCCATCATAGCGGTGGAATTTTTCTCCATTCAGACCCTTGGCGGCGCCCTCACCACGGCGCGGGAGTTCAGCCGTTATCGGGATGAGGAAACCGCCAACCATCTGCACCGGATGTCGGCCTACTCCCGGCTGATCGCCCGCTCTGTGGCGACGCGCCATTCGCTGAGCGACGAGGAGGTGGAGTTTATCTACCTCTTCTCCGAGCTGCACGACATCGGCAAGATTGCGGTGCCTGACGCCATCTTGCTCAAACCGGGCAAGCTGACGCCGGAAGAGTTCGAGATCATGAAGATCCACCCCGGCAAGGGGCGGGAGATGATTGCCCTGATGATCAGTGAATTTGGCCTCGACGGCATTCACCATACCGACATGCTGACCCATATCATCGCCTGCCATCATGAGCGTTTTGACGGCACCGGTTACCCGGAGGGGCTGGCGGGGGAGGCTATTCCGCTGGCGGCGCGTATCGTTGCGGTGGCAGATGTGTTCGATGCTCTCACCAGCGAGCGCCCCTACAAGCAGGCCTGGCCGTTTGACAGGGCGTTTGCCTATCTGGAGGAGCATGCCAGCAGCCAGTTTGACCCCGTCTGCGTGGAAGCCGCGCTTCGCAACAAGGAGGCGTTTCGCACCATACATCAGCAGTATCAGGAGCCCGCCACCAGCCCGGTCGGCAGCGATCTTTCGAGACCTGGCCGCGGTTCAAGCCACTGATGTCAGCAATTTTCCCCAGTATTGCCGGTTCTCACCTTTCTACTTGGGCCCTGGTTCGTTTATCTGGTAGAGGTGATCGGTGCAGGTGCTCGCGCAGCCACAGGGGCGCACCGCTTTATCCGCGCGCTTTTGCGCCAGCCTGTACTGGCGCCACCAGAGCAGGGAGCCCATGGCGACGATCAGCACAAAGGCGGCCAGTATGGTGATCAGCAGCAGTGACATGAGTTTGCCTCCTTGGTGTTGTGGCGCCCTGTGTTCCCTTCGCCGCAGCAGCCTCCCTGACAAGGGGGACGCTCAGCGCCGTCATGGCCATCGCGTTTGATGGCGTGGATGACGGATTTGCCAGCATGGCGCTGTGACCTGCGGCCCTGGCTTGGCTCGGTCAGAGGTTGCAAATTGCCTTCAGCCAGCAGTGCCGGCCACGGCAGTCGCGCCGAGCGACACTGCACCACCTGCATGCCGCCGGTCAACAAGCGTCCCAGCATTCGCTCACCGATATTGCGTACTACTACCTGATTGACTTGATGAGCCTTGAGGGTGACCAGCAGCGCCTGTTTGCCGCCACAACCCTCACCGGCTGCCGGGTTGGGCAGGGTGGCGAGCACAGTGCCCTCGGGGCTTACTATTTGCAGCTGTTCGGCGCGGGTAAAGTGACTGGCCAGCTGGCCCCGGGTCAGCATGACGGCACGGTTGGCTGCTGGTGCCATCATCAGGCCATGTTCTGTATTCATAGGGGTATGTCTCCACTGGTGTCGGGGTCGCTCGCCTGCATCATCAAGGCTTTGCCCTGGCTCAGACAGTCCACCACCTTGTAGCGGGCTTTTTTAAGGATGTTGGCCAGGGTCTGACGAGATACCCCCATCACGACGGCGGCCTCCTGTTGCTGCATGCCTTCCAGATCCACCAGGCGCAGTGCCTCGAATTCGTCGGCAGCAAGGGCGACCTGCTCCAGCTGGTGCATGGGGCGGCCATTGGGTTTGAAGCAACTGTTGGCGGGGCGGCCACAGATCTGGCGGGCAATTTTGGGTCTGGGCATAAGCACTCCTATTTGGCATATGCCATTTATACGCCGGACAATCAGGGTATGCAAATGAATAAAACATGTGTTTTCATTGCATATCAGGGACGAAGGCCCTGTTACAGTGCGCTGGTCGCAAGATGGTTGGGTCTGGTTGTGCAACGATCCGTGCTCGTTCCCGGGAGGAACGAGTTGCTTGTCTCAGGCATGTTAATCGTACGTATCTTGCTGAAATAATGAGTTATTGATGAAAATTCAAGGTGAATGACATGAACAAAGCGATGGCCACCAAGGTGTTTGAATCCCTCTCCTCCGGCATTCGGCTCGATGTCTGGCGTCTGCTGGTGAAAGCGGGCCTGGAGGGACGGGTGGCCGGGGAGCTTTCCAGCAGTCTCGATATCGCCCCCAACACACTGTCATTTCACCTCAAGGCCATGTTGCACGCCGGCTTGCTGTCGGTGGAGCAAGAGGGTCGCTTCCTGCGTTATCGCGCCAACATCCCTCTCATGCTGGCATTGATAGGCTACCTCACGGAGGAGTGCTGCGCCGGTCACCCCGAGGCATGCGGCATGATGCGTGCCGAGTCCCGTTGTTCCCCTCATGTTCTGTCTACCAACGGCTGCTTCGACAAGGGATAACGCCAGCGCCGTCATGGGGGAACTGACCCTTTCAACCAGGCTTGCCGGGCATCTCGGATACCGGATCGGGTGCTCAGATGTGCATATGAGGTCAGGCCGTGCGTCATCCACTGACTGGTGTTGTGGGCCTCACACTTATCCGGCGGTCCCTTATTCTGCTACTGTGAGGGTCAGCTCATCACAGATGGTGGAGAACCCATGAAGATTCGATTCCTGGTATTGGCAACGACATTGGCGCTGGCCTCGACCCCCATACTGGCCGATTGGGCCAAGGTAAAGGAGGCCGCCGCCGATCTTGGCACGGCTGTGAGCGACACCAGCAAGGAGGCGTGGCGGAGCGTGACCGATTTCTCCAAGGCGACTTGGGCGTCCGTCTCCCAGTGGGGCTCGGAGGCGTTCAATACCGCCGGGGCCTGGACCGACAAGAGCATAGCAACCGGCAAGGAGTGGCTGGTGGTCGCCGACAAGAAGCTCGACGAGATGCGTGAGCCCAAGACGGCGCCAGAAGCACGACTCGCCCTCGATACCATGGCCGACACAGCCCTGGTGCGACTGTTCAACGAACAACCCTCTGCCAAGTTGTTGTTTGACCGGGCGTATGGCTATGCGGTGTTCGATTCACGCAAGTTCTCCCTGATGCTGCAAACCAATCAGGGGGCAGGGGTGGCGATCAATCGCGGCAGCGGCCAGCACACCTACATGAAAATGCTGGGCGCTGGCCTCTCGGCCGGCCTTGGTGGCAAGTTTTACCAGCAGGTGATCCTGTTTGAAGACAAGGCCAGGTTCGATGCCTTCGTGACCAAGGGCTGGGAGGCGACCTCTGAGGTGGGGGCGGTAGCGGGCAAGGAGAGCGCCGGGCTCACCGCCAAGTACAATGGCGGCATGGCCATCTACCAGATCGGCGAGACGGGGCTGCTGCTCGATGCCAGCATCTCGGGATCCAAGTACTGGGTGGACAAGGATCTGACTGAAAAAAGCCGATAATCGAGTCGTTATCAGCTGGTCACAGCAGGTAATGATTTTGCCATGACCTATTCATGAAGGCCCGCATAGTGGGCCTTTTTCCTCTCTCTGGATTAGAGGGCCTGATAGACCCGTTTGCCTTTGAACATGGTCCACAGCACCTTGGTATCCTTGATCTGCTCGCTCGCAACCTGCTCCAGATTGCGATCCAGCAATACCAGATCAGCACTCTTGCCTACGCTGATCGATCCTGTCTGTTTCTCCTGTCCAATCACCTTGGCGGCGTTGAGCGTGTAAGCCTGCAAGATAGCCTGGCGGTTGATCTGCTCGCTGGCGGGGGGCAGCAAGCCAAGTTCGCCCTGGCGGGTGATCGCGGTATATATCGCAAGGAAGGGGTTGGGGCTGGATACTGGCCAGTCACTGGCACCGGCGAGAATGGCGCCGCTTTGCAGCAGGCTGCCTGCCGGATAGAGACGGGCCAGCAGGGCTGGGGGCACTTTCCCCTCCAGCAGCATGGTGGTCGCCACGTTTTTCCCGGCCCATAGCAGTTGCATTGAGGCAGCCACATTGAGTGGTTTGAAACGGGCAATGCTGGCCGGGCTCACCACTTCCAGATGGGTGATGCTGTGCAGCAGGCGGCGATCTTCATTGTGGGCCCGTGCATAGGCGATGGCATCGAGGGATTCACGGACGGCCCGATCGCCGATGGCGTGGAAATGAGTGATCAGTTGATGGGCGTCAGCCGTGCGGATCAGCTCGTTGAAGCGCTGCTTGTCCAGATCGTCTTTGCCGCTGTAACCGGGGCGGTTGAGATAGGGCTCGCTCAACTTGGCGGTCTGGGATGGAAACTCGATGACTCCATCTTGCAGGATCTTGATCCCCACCAGTTTGACATCCGGGGCATCTTGGAACTGCCGCTGGAGCGCCAGGACGTCATCAATGATGGCGGGCGATGCGTGGATCCCCACCAGTGCCAGGGTGGATACATGCCCGGTCAGCTTGCCTTCCCGCGATAGCATGCTGTAAGCCGGGAGCAGGCCGGTGTCACGGCGATCCGGCTCGGCGTTGAAGACAGGCGCGAGGGGGCGAATATTGCTGATAGGGTCCATCCAGGCGGTAATGCCAACCTGATTGAGCTGCTTGGCTGCGGTCATGATGGCATTGGCAATCGTCTCGTCGCTGACGGGTGGCAGGGCTTTGAGGATGGCATCCCAGCCTCCTTCCGAGGCAAAACCATTCAGCTTGCCGGATGGGGTGAGGCCAAAATTGCCTTTCAATGGGGCATAACGACCGGCAAGGGCCTCTCCATCAATGCCTGCCTTGCGCAGCATGGCCTGATTGGCCCAGCCGGTGTGGGCATCCGATCCGGCCAGCACCACGGGGACCTGCCGGTACTGCGGGCCATTGAACACCTGATCGAGCAGGGGTAACTGATGCCAGTAATCGAGCGAGACATTGCTGTATAGCTGCACGTCACCGAGTGTCAGACGGGGGTCATCCTGGCTGCTGGTCAGAAATTGTTGCAGTTGCTTAACCTGACTCATGGCATCGGGAAAGTTAACCGTCATGGCCTGAAATCCGGCAAAGGCCGCATGCACATGACTGTCGATGAGTCCCGGCATCAGATACTTTCCTTTCAGATCAATCTGGTTGGCATGGCTGCCGAGCCGGGCACTGACCTCCTGGTAACTGCCGACCGCCACGATCTTTTTACCTTCAATACCGACTGCCTCCGGGTGAGGGTTCGCCGGATCGCCGCTGTAGATGGTGCCGCCAAAGATCAGGGTCTGGCTCTGTGACTGGGCATTGGCTGCCATCGGAAGGCTCACCAGCAGGCTGGCAAGAAACAGCGTTTTGACATTCATGGGCATGACTCCGTCGCTTCGGCGCCCGAAGGCACCGAAGAGGGTGAATGGAAATGGGGTATCGGCTTATGGGTTGATAAGCGGGATACAGATATCAAACACGTAATGATCCCGGTCGGGGTCAGTGCCCGCGTGGTATTGCTCGTAACACGGACGGTCGTCGCAGCTCAGCCCTTTGCTCACCAGCCAGCCAAACGCCATCTCCCAAGTGGTGACCAGTTGATCTCCGCGAGCGATAAACTGGCATACCGCATAGGGGCCAGCGGCGATGGTCTGGGTGGTTAACTGGCGCCCTGCGTGGATTCCGGAATCCAGCTCAATGCAGACGTCAGTACGGCAGCGCGTCTCATCGGTGATGTCAGGAATATCCCAATAGAGACTCAAGGTGCCTGCCGGTGTCATCGCCTCGTCTGACGCGAACAGTGCGAGTAAATCCCGATGGGCTTGCTCGCAGGTCTCTTTGCCATAGGGCCCCATACGGCGCATATATGCAACGCGCCGGGCGGGCATCTGCTTGATGCTCGTCCCCTGCAACAGACCCTGGTGTTCAGTGACCGGGTGCATGACCAGGCCATCATAGGTTTCAAAGGGAAGGGGATCGTTTCCAATCTTGCTTTTCCAGTTTCCCCCTTGTTGCTGGCGGTATTCCGAGGGGCTCATGGCGAAGTGCAGACGAAAGGCTTTGGCAAAATTCTGGGAGCTGGAGAACCCGGCTGCGATCGCAAGGGTGGTGATATCGCTCTGTGGTGCGGCCAGCAAGCGACGGGCCGCACGTTCCATGCGCAGGCGCCGGGTAAAGCCGGCGATAGTCTCTCCGACCATCGTCTTGAAAATGCGGTGAAAGTGAAAGGTGGAGATGGCGGCCGCCGTCGCGACCTCATCCAGACTGGGATTGTCATCCAGATGCTGGCTTATGTAGTCCATCGCCTTGAACACAGGTTTGCGATAATCCAGAGATGACTCCTTGCCAACCATTAAAAGTGGGCGTCAACACCGGATTTAATCAGAGCCATCAGTCCTTGTCGAATCCGCCAGCTCTGGTCTGGCCACGCATCCTCACGCCACTCCTAACGCATTGGCACTCTAATTGCTTATTGGATGCCAGCGTCAATGATTTGTCTGGGGATGAGATATGGAAATTAGTGCAAGCAGCCTGATGCAAGAGATGCAGGCTCTCAAGGTTGAAGCTGGCGCCACGCCGCTGACTCAGCCCGGTCGTCAGGTCACCTCTGACTTTGGTCAGTTGCTGCAGCAGGCGCTCGGCAACGTCAACGAACTGCAAGGCGCCGCCAATGATCTGCGCACCCGTTTCGATATGGGCGACAAGTCAGTCGATCTGTCCGATGTGATGATCGCCGGCCAGAAATCCTCTATCGCCTTCGAGGCAACGGTGCAGGTGCGCAACAAGATGGTCGATGCCTACAAGACCATCATGAACATGCCGGTATAAGAGATTACTGAATATCATGCACATGTCAGCAATAAGGACATAAATCGTGGCTACTGACCAAAATGGCGAACTGCTGATCAACGAGGAGAGCTCCGCTGCCCTCGATGAGAACGAGCAAAAGAGTTCAGCTCTCGGCTTCCTGTCCAACACGGATGTGCTGCGGCAAATTACCCTGATCCTGGGGCTGGCCATCTGTCTGGCGATCGCCGTTTTCATCCTGTTGTGGGGCAAGGAGCCGGACATGCGTCCCCTTGGCACCTACAGCACCCAGGAGCTGGTCAAGACCCTGGACTACCTTGACGCCCAGAAGATCCCCTATGAGGTGGATGGCAAGAGCGTGCTGGTCAGCGCCGAAAAATATGCCGATATCCGCCTGCGCCTGACCCGCGCCGGCCTTGCCACCAATACCGATGCCAGCAACGATGGCGAGTCCATCCTGCTCAAGGATTCCAGCTTTGGCGTCAGCCAGCGCATGGAGACGGAGCGCCTCAAGTTAAGCCGCGAGCGCCAGCTGGCGAGCGCCATCGAGCAGTTCCAGAACGTGGCCAAGGCCCAGGTGCTGCTGGCCATTCCGAAAGACAACGTGTTCGCCCGCAACGAGCGCAAACCCAGTGCGACCGTGGTGCTGAGCCTCAAGGGCAATGCTCTTGGTCAGGGGGAAGTGGATTCCATCGTCGACATGGTCGCCTCCGCCGTACATGGCCTGGAGCCGACCCGTGTCACTGTGACCGATCAGAACGGTCGCCTGCTCAATTCCGGTTCGCAAGATCCTGTCTCTGCCCAGACCCGCAAGGAGTTTGCGATGCAGCAGAAGCAGGAAGTGGAATACAAACAAAAAATTGACGCCATCCTGATACCCGTACTGGGCGCCGACAATTATACGGCGGAGGTTGACCTCTCTCTTGACTTCTCCCAGCAGGAGCAGACCCGCAAGACCTATAACCCGGACCTGCCTGCCGTGCGTTCCGAGATGACGCTGGAAGAGAACAGTGCCAGTGGCAGCAACGGCGGTGTGCCGGGTGCTCTCACCAATCAGCCACCCGCAGCCTCGAATATTCCCGAGGAAGCCGCAGGCGGGGATGGCGGAGCCGCCTCTTCCTCTGGTCGTTCCCGCAAGGAAGCAACCCGCAACTTCGAACTGGATACCACCGTCAGCCATATTCGCCGCCAGATGGGGGGCATTCGCCGCATGACAGTCTCGGTAGCCGTGGATTACAAGTCCATCGCCGGTGCCGATGGCGCCGTCACCCGTGAGGCCCGTTCCCAGGCCGAACTCGATACCCTGCGTCGCCTATTGAGCGGCGGGCTTGGCTTTGATGTGACCCGCGGTGATACTCTGGAAGTGGTCGCCATTCCGTTCAACCGGCCCGAGCTTGAAAATGTGGCCGACGCGCCCATCTACGAGCAACCCTGGTTCTGGCGTGCGGTGCGCATCGCGGCCTCAGTGCTGGTCATCATAGTGTTGATCGTCACAGTGGTACGCCCCATGCTCAAGCGTCTGCTTTACCCGGATGCACGACCGGAAGGGGATCTGGATCTGGACAACAGCATAGTGCTGGGTGGGGATGACGAGCTCAGTCTGCTGGCCGCTCAGGCCGAGTCCGAGCCGGTATTCGGCGTACGTGACGGCCATCTGAAACTGCCGGATCTGCACCGTGACGAGGATCTGCTCAAGGCGGTACGTGCGCTGGTTGCGAACGAACCGGATCTGGCCGCACAGGTCATTAAAGAATGGGTAAGCAACAAAGATGCCTGAAGAAATTAAGACCCAAGTCACCGGTAATGACATTACCGAGGGACAGCGCCTGATCCTGGATCAGATGAGCGGGATGGAGATGGCGGCCGTATTGATGCTGAGCCTCAATGAAGAGGATGCCGCCCAGATCTTCCGTCACCTTGAGCCCAAGCAGGTACAGCGACTCGGTATGTCGATGGCCTCCATGTCTGACTTCAGCCACGATCGGGTGGCGGCGGTGCATCGTCAATTCATCGACGATATCCAGAAGTACACCAACATCGGCATCGGCAGCGAAGACTTCGTGCGCAAGGCGCTGGTGGCGGCACTTGGCGAAGACAAAGCCAGCAACCTGGTGGATCAAATCATATTGGGTTCAGGCTCCCGCGGCCTCGACTCCCTCAAGTGGATGGATGCACGCCAGGTGGCCAGCATCATCCTGAACGAACACCCGCAGATCCAGACAATCGTATTGTCCTATCTGGAGCCTGAGCAGTCGGCCGAGATCCTGAGCCAGTTCCCGGAGCAGGTGCGCCTGGATCTGGTGATGCGGATCGCCAACCTGGAAGAGGTGCAACCGGCGGCGTTGCAAGAGTTGAACGACATCATGGAGAAACAGTTCGCCGGTGCGGCGGGTGCCCAGGCAGCCAAGATGGGCGGCCTGAAGGCGGCAGCCAACATCATGAACTACCTGGATACCAACATCGAAGGCCAGCTGATGGACTCCATCCGCGAGTCGGACGAAGAGATGAGCCAGCAGATCCAGGATTTGATGTTCGTGTTCGAGAACCTCATCGACGTGGACGACCGCGGCATTCAGACCATGCTGCGGGAAGTGCCGGGCGAGCTGCTGCAACGGGCGCTCAAGGGCTCGGACGATCAGATGCGCGAGAAGATTTTCAAGAACATGTCCAAGCGGGCCGCCGAGATGCTGGCGGACGATCTGGAGGCCATGGGGCCAATCCGGGTCTCCGAGGTGGAAGCTGCCCAGAAAGAGATCCTCTCCATCGCCCGCCGTCTGGCGGATGCCGGCGAGATCATGCTGGGCGCCGGTGGTGGCGAGGAGTTCCTCTAAACCATGAACCATCAAGTGTTCGGTTTCGTTGGCCCGTATCTGACCGTGGCGAGGGGCGCATTTAAAGCATGAACAACAAGCTGCGTGGTTATGTTCGCCCTGACGGGGATGATACCCGGGTCGAGGCGTGGGGCTGGCCGGAGATGGAAGTCGAGGCCGCGGTCGAGACCAATGCCCTGGGTTATTCTCCCGACTGGTATCAGCAGGAAGAAGAAGTGCCGGTGGAAGAACCGGTTCCCGAACCCACCCCCAGCATAACGGCAGAAGAGCTGGAAGCCATCCGTCAGGCCGCCTGGGATGAAGGCATGGCCGAAGGTCAGGCCACCGGATTCGCCAAGGGACTGGAGGAGGGCAAGCTGGAAGGCTTGCAACAAGGCCACCAGGCCGGGCTCGAGCAGGGCAAGGAGGAGGGGCTGGCTTTGGCCCGCGAGCAGGTGGATCAGCAGATGGCCCATTGGCAGTCGCTGATTGACCGCCTTGCCAATCCTCTCCATGAGCTGGATCAGGCGGTGGAGCAGCAGCTCATCTCGCTGGTGATGCAACTGGCCCGCACCCTCATGCGGCACGAGGCAGAGACCTCGCCCCGTATCCTGCTGGAAGCGCTCAAGCAGGGGCTGGCCTTGTTGCCGGCCGCCGAGCAGGGCGTCACCCTGATGTTGCATCCCGATGACATTGCGCGGGTCGAGCAGGCGTTCGGGGTGGAAGAGTGCGCCAAGCGTCACTGGCGGTTGCAAAGCGATCCCACTCTCTCCCCCGGTGATCTGCAACTGGCGACCGAGCTTTCCAGCGTCGATTTGACCCTGCAGGGGCGTATCGATCAGCTGCTGCGCAGTTTCTTGCGAGACAATGCGTCTCGGGACTTGCCGAATAATTGACACCGGGCTGGCGCCAGCGGGCCCGGTTGACCTTTTTCTCTCTCAGGAGGCCAGATGAGCGGCTCGTTACTCACTCGGTTGCAAGGGTATCGGGTCCGCGATACCGCGCCCAAGCCGCCCGTCGCCGGTAAATTGACCCGGGTTGTGGGACTCACGCTGGAGGCCATTGGCTGCCGCGCGGCCATCGGCGCCCTCTGTCGCATCGATACCCAGGATGGCGAGTTGGAGGCCGAGGTGGTGGGCTTTTCCGGCGATCGCCTGTTCCTGATGCCAAGCGAACAGCTCAAGGGGGTCATTCCTGGTGCCCGTGTGGTGCCCATGACCGAAGAGCACGGCATTCCGGTCGGAATGAACCTGCTCGGGCGCGTCATCGACGGCATAGGCCAGCCGCTGGACGGGCTTGGTCCCATCCTCTCGTCCCAGACGGTGCAATTTGCCCAGCACCGTATCAACCCGCTCTCCCGTCGCCCCATCCATCAGCCGATGGACGTAGGGGTGCGCGCCATCAATGCCGTGCTGACGGTAGGGCAGGGCCAGCGGATGGGACTGTTTGCCGGCTCCGGCGTCGGCAAATCCGTGTTGCTCGGCATGATGACACGCGGCTCGGTGGCGGATGTGGTGGTGGTGGGCCTCATCGGTGAACGGGGCCGGGAAGTGAAAGAGTTTATCGAGGACATATTGGGGGAGGAGGGGCGAGCCCGCTCCGTGGTGGTGGCGGCGCCGGCCGATGCCTCGCCCCTGATGCGTCTCAAGGGGTGCGAGACGGCGCTCGCCATCGCCGAGTATTTTCGCGATCAGGGCCTCAACGTGCTGCTGCTGATGGATTCGCTTACCCGTTACGCCCAGGCCCAGCGTGAAATCGCACTGGCGGTGGGTGAGCCGCCGGCGACCAAGGGCTATCCGCCGTCGGTCTTTGCCAAATTACCGGCGCTGGTGGAGCGAGCGGGCAACGGTAGCGATGGTCAGGGATCCATTACGGCGTTTTTCACCGTCTTGACCGAGGGGGATGACTTGCAGGATCCCATCGCCGATGCGGCGCGGGCCATCCTCGATGGCCACATAGTCCTGTCGCGGGAGCTGGCCGATGCAGGCCACTATCCGGCCATCGATATCGAAAAATCCATCAGTCGTGTCATGCCCATGGTCACCTCACCCGAGCACATGGATTTGGCGCGTACCCTCAAGCAGTTTTATTCCCTCTATCAGCAGAACCGGGATCTCATCACCATAGGTGCTTACAGCCAGGGTTCTGACCCTCGCATCGACCGTGCCATCGTTCACAAACCTTATCTGGACCAGTTCTTGCAACAGGGTATGCGCGAGGTCATTCACTATGATGAGGGCCTGCAATCCCTGCAACTGGTGGCCATGCCACTGATGCGTTGACGATGTAGTAAGGGTGGAGCTCGCTCATGAGTAAAGGGTTGGTGATGTTGTCCGAGCGGTTGCTTGAGGCCGAACAGCAGGCAGGGTTGGCACTGGCCAAGGCCCAGCAGGATCTGAAAATCTTCATGGAGCAGCAGGAAGCGCTCAATCAGTACCGCCAGATCTACCATCAACAGTGGACCGACCGTGGCTTGCAGGGCATAGGCGCCCAGCAGAATGCCCAGTATCACGCTTTTATCAGCAAGCTCGAACAGGCGGCTACCCAGCAGTATGAAGGGGTGCGGCAAGTGCGTCAGGCGCTGGAGCTGCGACGGCAAGAGTGGCTGTCAGCCCAGCAGAGGCGCAAGGCGGTGGAGTTGTTGCTGGCCAAGCAGGCCGGGCGTGAGCAGCAGAAGGCTCAGCGTCAGGAGCAGAAGATGCTGGATGAGTACGCCATGCTGCGCCGTTTTCATCATTCTGGCCTGTAACTTGCTTTATTCTGACCATCCAGTGTGCGCCTCACCCCTCTCTTTCGCGTGAGGGCTGCACCCGAACCCGATTGCCGTCAGGGACCTTCATCATGATGCAGACACTGTTAACCAATACCCCCTCCGCTTCGGCTGCGACTCCTGCCGATAAAAACGCGCCGCTCATCTCATCGTCCGATAAAGGTGATCAGTCCTCGCAGAGCGATCTGAAGGGGGGCTTTTCCGAGGTGATGGCCAAGACCCAGCAGACGGATAAGGCAACTGGTGCCAGGCAGAGCAGCAAAGTGGCTGCCGGTGAGCAAGTTGCCCCTGATCCGCTCGCCAAGGAAAAGGTCGTCACTGACAAGGGGGAAGGTCGCAAGCATGGTGATGCCAAATCTTTGGCGGATACCACAGGGGAGACGGCCGCCACGGACGGCAAGGAGAAAAAAATGGAAGAGGCTGAGAGCAGTGCCTCTCCCATTGATTTCTTGCAGCGTCTGCAAGACGCCCTCAAGCAGGATACCAGTCTCGTCTCCCCCGCCGTTCTCAACCTTGCCCCGGCTGTGGAAGGTGACGGCAATATGTTGCCGCAAGAAGATGAGGCCACCGCATCTGCCGATGCGCTGGCGCTTGACGGCAAACAAGGTGATGGCAAGCTGGCCGCGTCCAGAGACGCCGCCTTGCTGGCGCAACAGGCGGCCAGCCTGCTCAAGGGGGCGGATACAGGGGCTGCGGCTGCAAACGATGAAACGCCAGCCACCGAAGCCGTGGATGGGGATATGTCCGCGGCCATGGCGGCTGAGCTGAAGGGTGATGAAAAGGGCAAAGACACGGCGAGCGCCGACAAGGACGGCAAGGCCGCACTGTCCGGTGCTGAACGGACCGCCTTGCTGAGCAAGGTGTTGCCGACCGAAGCGGTGGAAAAGGTTGTCAAAGGCGAGGGGAACAATCCTGTCGAGGCTGATGGCAGCTCCAAATCCGCCATCCCCCCTATGGGTCACAAGGAGGGGGCTGAAAAGCCATCTCCCCTGCACACCATGAATCAGGTCGTGCCTGCTCAGGCGGGCGCCACCAGGGCGTTTGAAGAGGGATTGGGCCGGGCCGACAGTGGCACCACAACCTCGACCGATGCCGCACAGACCCAGGCTGTCACTGAAGAGGGTGAGCAAGCCAAGGTTGCCCCTGCCGCCAAATCAGATAGCCAGGCTGTTGCACCCAGCATGGCGACAGGCGCTCAGACGACACCGGTTGCACAAGCTGCCGAGCCCGTATTGACGGCGCCGCAACAGGCGCTGGCCAGCAGTGAATCACAAGGGCCGCAAGCATCATTGAACGCCTTGTCGGCTGGTCTCAAGCAGATGGAAGCCAGTGATTCGCCCAAGACCAAGGTTGACGTCAAACTGGATGTGAAGCAGAAGGTGGCCGAGCTTGGCAGAAACAGCGCTCTGGGCACAGAGTCTACTACCCAGGACAACAACCACAGCCAGCAGGTGCAGCAGAACAGTCAGCCCCAGGCCGTGAACAATGACAGCAAGCCGACCACCGACATATCGGCGCGGCGGGATCCCCAGCATTTGGCTCACCTCAAGCTGGCCAGTCCGGAGACCCCTGCCCAGTTGCATCAGAAGGTAAATCTGATGCTGACGGACAAGTTGCAGCAGGCGGAGATCCAGCTCGATCCCCTGGGTCTTGGCAAGATGAAAATCCAGATCCAAATGGGATCCGACAACCAAGCCAACGTGCACTTTGTGGTGCAGCATGGGCAGACTCGCGAAATGCTGGAGCAAGCCATGCCCCGCCTGCGTGATATGCTGGCCGGACAGGGCATCCAGCTTGGTCAGACTCTGGTGCAACAACAGCCACAGCAGCAGTCTCAGGGACAGTCCGCTTTTTCCGGCCAGGGCCAGTCAGGTCAACATGGCAGCGGATCGTTTTCTGAAACAGGCCAAACTGAGGCAGAGGTCACGGCGGCAGGCAGTCGTTTGTCGATGGAATCGACAAACGACGCCGGAATTGATTTCTATGCTTGATGCCAGCCTGAGTAAGTTTATGATATCGAACAAGTTTGAGACTAGGGTGGACAAGGGATGGCAGATGACAACGAACTGACGCTTAAAGATCCGGCGGCAGGCAAGAAAAAGAAGCTGATCATGATCATCGCCCTGGCAGTGATAGTGCTGGCGGGTGGCGGTGCTGGTGCCTGGTTCATGCTCTCCGGCTCTGACAAGCCGGCTGCGGATGCTGCTGCCGAGGGGGCAGATGCCAAGCCGAAAGATACGGCACCGAAACCTTCGCTCTATGTGGGCATGCCGCGTCCCTTCGTGTTCAACGTCTCGGGCGGGCAGCGGGATCGGCTGGTGCAGATCAAGGTGCAGCTGATGGTGCGTGGCACCGCCGACGAGAACCTGGCCAAGCAAAATATCCCCCTGATTGAAGGCACCTTGCTGCGGATTTTCAGTGCCGCCACCAGCGAGCAGCTGATGACCTTCGAAGGCAAGGAGAAGCTGCGCAAGGATTCACTGGAAGAGTGCCGTCGGGTACTGGGTGACCTGGTCTCTTCCCCCGTTATCGAACAAGTGCTGTTTACCGGCTTTGTAATGCAATAAGGGTGAAGCGTGAGCGATCTGTTAAGTCAGGACGAAATTGATGCCCTCTTGCACGGTGTCGATGATGTCGAAGAGGAAGAGATAGGCGCAGCGGGGGATCCCGGTGTTGCCCAGTTTGACTTCTCCTCCCAGGACCGCATCGTCCGTGGCCGTATGCCGACCCTGGAGCTGGTGAACGAGCGCTTTGCCCGTCACATGCGGATCAGCCTGTTCAACATGATGCGACGCACCGCCGAGGTTTCCATCAACGGCGTGCAGATGCTCAAATTCGGCGAATACGTACACACACTGTTCGTGCCGACCAGCCTGAACATGGTGCGTTTCCGTCCGCTCAAGGGCACGGCACTCATCACCATGGAGGCCCGACTGGTCTTCATCCTGGTGGAAAACTTCTTTGGCGGCGATGGTCGCTACCACGCCAAGATCGAGGGTCGCGAGTTCACACCCACCGAGCGCCGTATCATACAGATGCTGCTCAAGCTGGTGTTCGAGGATTACAAGGACGCCTGGGCCCCCGTCATGGATGTGGGTTTCGAATACCTCGACTCAGAGGTGAACCCTGCCATGGCCAACATCGTCAGTCCCACCGAGGTGATAGTGGTGAGCTCGTTCCACATCGAGCTCGATGGGGGCGGCGGTGATTTTCACGTGGCCATGCCTTACTCCATGCTGGAGCCCATCCGCGAACTGCTGGATGCCGGTGTGCAGAGCGACAAGGGTGACACGGACGTACGCTGGAGCAAGGCGCTGCGCGACGAGATCATGGACGTCAAGGTCGAGCTCAGAGCCAAGCTGCTGGAGACGGATCTGACACTGCGCGAGCTGATGGAGCTCAAGCCCGGTGACATAATCCCGGTGGAGATGCCTGAGAACCTGCTGGTCTATGTGGAAGATTTGCCCACCTTCCATGCCAAGATGGGGCGGACCAAGGATAACGTGGCCCTCAAGATTACCGACAAACTCAAGCGCCCGGAAGGGGTCAAGACAGAGATGCATCTGGTGACCCGGGGCGGCATACGTATCGATGGTGAGGCCGAGCTGGAAGAGCTCGAGCGCAGCATCGAAGATCAACAGCGATAATCGACAGTCTGTCACGACAGATGGTCACGAATTAGCATAAGGAAGCAAGATGAGCGGAACTGATGAAGAGGATCTGATGGCGGACGCCTGGGCAGCCGCACTGGAAGAGCAGGTGATTGCCGAAGCCAAACCCGCTCCCCTTGAAGAGCTCACCGATGACGCCCCCATCAGTGCGGAGGAGCGGCGCAAACTCGATACCATTCTGGATATTCCGGTCACCATCGCCATGGAAGTGGGCCGCAGCCAGATCAGCATCCGCAACTTGCTGCAACTGAACCAGGGCTCTGTGGTGGAGCTGGATCGGGTGGCGGGTGAGCCGCTGGACGTGCTGGTCAATGGCACCCTGATCGCCCACGGTGAAGTGGTGGTAGTGAACGACAAGTTCGGTATTCGCCTGACCGATGTCATCAGCCAGATTGAAAGGATCAAGAAACTCAAATGACCAGTACCATTGCGCTGACTGATGTCATCATCACTCAGGCCGACAGGATCCAGAAACTCACATGATCCGCGCGTTCCTGTTACTGCTGTTGTCCCTCCCTGCACTGGCCAGCCCCGGCGCGGGAGCCAATCCTCCCAGCCTCACCTCCTGGTTGCTCTCCAGCCTGATGGTGATCGGCCTCATCCTGATGCTGGGCTTTCTGCTCAAGAAGAGCAAGATAGCCAACGCCATGGGGGGCGGTCAGATGCGTGTCATCGCCAGCCTGCCGGTGGGTTATAAAGAGAAGCTGCTGGTGGTCAAGGTAGGTGAACAGCAGTTGTTGATCGGGGTGACACCGCAGCAGGTCAATTTTCTCTATCGCCTGGATACGCCGCTGGACGAGAGCCAGCCCCAGGCGTTTTCCCAGCAACTTGGCAAATTGATGGGTAAACATGAAAAAAGCTAACGGCTTGAGGTTACCAATGGGGCTGCTGGTCGGCCTGTTATCAACGCTGGTGCTGTTCTCGCCGCTGGCGTTGGCCCAGGATGGCATGTCGGCCGTGACCATCAAGACCCTGGCGGATGGCAGTCAGGAATACAGCCTGACCCTGCAAGTGCTGGCGCTGATGACGGCGCTCTCTTTCTTGCCTGCGGTTGTCATCATGATGACCTCGTTTACCCGCATCATCATAGTGCTTGGCATATTGCGCCAGGCGATCGGTTTGCAGCAGAGCCCCTCCAACCAGGTGTTGATCGGCATTGCCCTCTTCATGTCGTTTTTCATCATGTCCCCCGTGCTGGATCGCATCAACGACGAGGCGCTGCAACCCTATCTGGCCGAGACCATTCAGGCCAGGGAGGCACTGGAGAAGGCCGAACTGCCCATCCATCAGTTCATGCTCTCCCAGACCCGGATAAAGGATCTCAATACCTTCATGGAAATCGCCGACGTGCAGGTGGATAAACCCGCCGAGGTGCCACTGCGAGTGCTGATCCCGGCGTTTGTGACCAGCGAGTTGAAGACGGCATTCCAGATAGGCTTTATGCTGTTTTTGCCCTTCCTGGTGATCGATCTGGTAGTGGCCAGTATCCTGATGGCCATGGGTATGATGATGCTGTCACCCATGCTGGTTTCCCTGCCATTCAAGTTGATGTTGTTCGTCATGGTGGATGGCTGGAACCTGATACTGGGCTCTCTGGCCAACAGTTTCGGCTTGGGCGCCGGTGGTTAAGTCGGACAAACGCAAGGAGCAAGCAGCATGAGTCCGGAAACCTTTGTCGACGTATTCCGTGAGGCACTCTGGCTGGTGACTATCATGGTGTGCGCCGTGATTTTACCGAGTTTGATGATAGGTCTGGTGGTGGCCATCTTTCAGGCCGCTACCTCCATCAACGAACAGACCTTGAGCTTCCTGCCTCGTCTCATCGTCACCCTGTTTGCACTGGGGGCGGGGGCACACTGGGGCTTGCAGAGCCTGATGGATTTCTTCCTGCTGATGGTGAGTCAAATTCCCGAGGTGGTGGGATGATGCACTCCACGACGCGGCCAGGATTGCCGTCTGACAACCGACTGCTGGTTGTATGTCAGCAGGCTTCCGAGGCGGCAGTATGACCTATACAACCGCTCTTATCATGGAGTGGTTGTCTTCCATACTTTGGCCGTTGGCGCGGGTGAGCGGTCTCTTGATGGTGATGGCGGTGTTTGGCAGCCGGCTGACGCCAGCCCGGATCCGCATCGGGCTGGCGCTGGCACTGACCTTCATGATCGCCCCCTTGTTGCCTCCCATGCCCAAGGTTGAGCTGTTCTCCGTCGGCAGTTTTCTGGTATTGACCCAGCAGCTGCTCATCGGCATTGCCCTCGGCCTGATGACCCAGTTTCTGATGGAGAGTTTCGTGATGGCCGGCCAGGTCATCGCCATGCAGACCAGTCTGGGCTTTGCGACCCTGGTGGACCCCATGAATGGCCAGTCGGCCCCTGTGGTAGGCCAGTTCTACCTGATGCTGGCAACCCTGGTGTTTCTGGCGGTAGATGGTCACCTCATCATGCTGCGCATGGTCGTGCTGAGTTTCGAGACTTTGCCGGTCTCCGATGCCGGGCTCACCCTGCCTGCCATCCGCAGTCTGGTCGGTTTTCTGGGGATCATGTACCAGGCCTCTCTGGTGATGGCGCTGTCGGCCATTGTCGCGCTGTTGCTCATCAACTTTGCGTTCGGGGTCATGACCCGGGCAGCCCCCCAGCTCAATATCTTCAGTATCGGTTTTGCGGTCAGCATGATGTCCGGCCTCTTCATTCTCTGGCTCACCATAGGCGGTTTTCTCGGTCACTTCGATTCCATGTGGGAGCGGGTGCAGGAGACCAGCTGCGAGCTGATTAATGTCCAGTGCTTCGGTGATCAGAATGGTTGATTGCGCGTGGCTTGATACCGAACAGCTTCACTTCCTCTGGAGGCGAGTGCCGCTGAGCTGCGTCCGGTGTTGCGGAGGTCAGCAAGATGGCTGATACCGATCAGGAACGTACCGAACAACCCACGGGCAAACGACTGCAACAGGCCCGGGAAAAAGGGCAGATTGCACGCTCCAAGGAGCTGGGTACCGCCAGCGTCCTGCTGGCAGCTGTTTTCGGTCTGCTGATGGTCAAGGAGAGTCTGGCCGGCGCCATGGTCAAGATCCTCACCATTGGATTTACTCTGGACCGGGATCAGGCTTTTGATCCCAACGCCATGGGCGCCATGTTGCCGGCCTTGCTAAGGGAGCTTGTCTATCCGCTTGGCCTGCTGTTCATGCTGGTGGCCATAGCGGCTTTCGTCGGCAATACCCTGCTGGGGGGGATGAATTTCTCCTCCGAGGCCATGATGCCAAAGTGGAGCAAGCTGAGCCCGCTCAGCGGTATCAAGCGGATGTTCGGGGTGCAGTCCCTGATCGAACTGGTCAAGTCCATTGCCAAGGTGGTCTTCATCAGTTTGTTTGCCTGGTGGATGTTGTCGAGCCAGTTCAACCATCTGCTCAACCTCTCCATGGAGGGGTTCCCCGGGGGCATCATAGATGCGCTGGACCTGCTGCTGTGGATGCTGATCATCCTCTGTTGTGCTCTCATCCCCATAGTGGCCATAGATGTACCCTTCCAGACCTGGAACCACACCCGCCAGCTCAAGATGACCAAGCAGGAAGTGAAAGACGAATTCAAGGACAGCGAAGGTAAACCCGAGGTGAAGGGACGGATACGGCAGTTGCAGATGCAGATGGCGATGCGACGCATGATGGGAGATGTGCCAAAGGCAGACGTCATCATCACCAACCCGACCCACTACTCGGTGGCGCTCAAATACGACATTGCCAAGCCGGGTGCCGCGCCCAAGGTAGTTGCCAAGGGGACAGATGAGATCGCAATGAAGATCAGGGAGATAGCCAGGGAGTACGAGATCCCCATCATGCCGTCCCCGGCACTCACCCGAGCTATCTTTCACTCCACCGAGATTGGGCACGAGATCCCGGAAGGCCTGTTTGCCGCCGTGGCCCAGGTGTTGGCTTATATTTATCAGCTCAAAAAATTCCGTCGTGGCAGCGGCCGGCGCCCCAATCCGATCGCCAAGGATCTGCCCATTCCGCCCGAATTTCGAAAATGACAAACTTCTGACGCAGTCAAAATAAAATCATTTAAAATCAATGCATTGAATTGTTGGCTTGATGTTTGCTTTAATCGGATACCAGCAGTTTAAGATTGAGAAAAACGATGAAATTCCAGGCATCATTGGGCCGATTGAAAGAGCACAGGGGATTGCTGACCAAGGGGGTGGGGACACCGCTGCTGGTGCTTGCGTCTCTTGGTATGGTCGTGCTGCCCATCCCGCCGCTGATGCTGGATGTCCTCTTCTCCTTCAATATTGCGCTTTCCATCGTGGTCTTGCTGGTCGCCGTCTATACCCGTCGCCCCCTCGAATTTGCTGCCTTTCCAACTGTTTTGCTGCTCGCTACCTTGTTGCGTCTGGCGCTCAACGTGGCGTCAACCCGGGTGGTTTTGCTGGAAGGTCATAATGGCAGCGCTGCAGCCGGTCATGTGATCGAGGCGTTCGGCAACGTGGTGATCGGCGGCAACTATGCGGTCGGTATCATCGTCTTTACGATCCTGATGATCATCAACTTTGTGGTCATCACCAAGGGTGCTGGGCGGATTGCAGAGGTGAGCGCCCGTTTCACCCTGGATGCCATGCCCGGCAAACAGATGGCCATCGACGCGGATTTGAACGCTGGTCTCATCAACCAGGAAGATGCCAAAAAACGTCGTCAGGATGTGACCCAGGAAGCCGACTTCTACGGCTCCATGGACGGCGCCTCCAAATTTGTGAAAGGGGATGCTATCGCGGGCATCATGATCCTCTTTATCAACATCATCGGCGGTTTCATCATCGGCATGATGCAGCACCAGCTCACCTTTGGTGAAGCGGCTGAAATATATACCCTGCTTGCCATTGGTGACGGTCTGGTTGCCCAGATCCCCTCCCTGCTGCTCTCCATCGCCGCTGCCATCATAGTGACCCGGCAGAATACGGATCAGGACATGGGCACGGCGGTACTGGGCCAGTTGTTTGACAATCCCAAGGCACTGACCATCTCGGCCGGCATCCTGCTGATGATGGGGCTGGTTCCCGGCATGCCACATTTTGCTTTCCTGAGCCTGGGAGCCATCTCTGCCACCGGAGCCTGGTGGCTGCTGCGCCGTGAGAAACGTGCTGCGGCCAAGGCCGCCAAGGGCGAGCTGATGCCTGCTACTTCAGAGCAGCCTCATGAGCAGAAAGAGCTGAGCTGGGACGATGTGATGCCGGTGGATATTATCGGGCTGGAGGTGGGCTATCAGCTCATCCCTCTGGTGGATCGCAATCAGGGCGGGGAACTGCTCAGCCGGATCAAAGGGGTGCGCAAGAAACTTTCTCAGGAGCTCGGCTTTCTGGTACCTGCCGTACATATTCGGGACAATCTGGATCTGGCGCCCAATCAATACCGCATCACCTTGATGGGGGTCAGTACCGGCGAGGCCAATGTTTACCATGATAAAGAGATGGCCATCAACCCGGGCCAGGTGTTCGGCCAGATCCAGGGCATTGCCACCCGGGATCCCGCCTTCGGGCTGGAGGCGGTGTGGGTCGCCAAGGAGCAGGTCTCCCAGGCGCAGACCCTGGGTTATACAGTGGTTGATACCGCGACAGTAGTCGCTACCCACTTGAGCCAGATCCTCTCCAACCATGCTGCCTTGCTGCTGGGGCATGACGAGGTGCAGCAACTGCTCGACATGATAGGGAAGCACCAGAGCAAACTGGTGGAAGGATTGGTTCCCGAGGTCATCAGCATGGGTAACCTGGTGAAGGTATTGCAGAATTTGCTCAATGAAGGCGTGCCAATCCGTGATATGCGCACTATCCTGCAGACCCTGGTGGAATATGCCCCGCGCAGCCCGGACCCGGAAGTGCTCACGGCCGCCTGCCGTATCGCCCTGCGCCGCCTGATAGTGCAGGAGATTGCCGGCCCGGATCCCGAGTTACCGGTGATCACATTGTCGCCAGAATTGGAACGTATATTGCATCAATCCCTGCAGGCAGGGGGTGGTGATGGCGCTGGCATAGAGCCGGGCCTGGCGGAGCGGATGCAGCGCTCGCTAGTGGAAGCCACTCAACGACAAGAACTGGAAGGCCAACCGGCCGTGCTTCTGACATCAGGGATACTGCGCAATACCCTGGCGAAATTTGTCAAGAATGCCATTCCTGGATTACGCGTTCTGTCTTATCAGGAAGTGCCTGATGACAAGCAAATCCGCATCGTCAGTGCGGTAGGACAGAACTAGTTAGCGGAGATGACGGGTGAAGATTAAGCGGTTTTTTGCCAAGGATATGAGAACGGCGCTGGCTGAGGTCAAGGAGACTCTCGGGCCCGATGCCGTCATCATGTCCAACAAGAAAGTCACCGGAGGGGTGGAGATAGTCGCCGCTGTCGATTATCAATCCCAGGTTCCGGGACCCAAAGATGCGCCGGTTCGCCGTCAGTTGAACGATGAGAGCGTCAATATATCGTCTGCCGGACGGCAGATGACGCGCCCTGTGCCCACCCCGGCCAAGGAACAGAACGAACACTATGCCGATACCCTGGCCGCGCTGCTGGCACGCCAGCAGAAGCTGAATCCATCCAACCCGGCCGGTCTCAACGGTGGGGCCCCGATGGCAGCTGCCGGATCCGCGCCTCGCACCCTGGCCGAACAGGGCCAGTGGGGAGCTGCGCCCGAGCCCGCCAAGCCCAAAGCCAGAGTGGCGACTCCGGGTCGTGCTCCCCAGCCTGCGCCGCGAGAGCAGGAGATGGAAGGGATGCGCAAGGAGATGGCCAGCATTCGCAAGCTGCTTGAGCACCAGATCTCCGGACTGATGTGGCAGGAAGTGGAACGCCGTGAACCTATGCGGGCCCTGCTCATCAAGGAACTCAAGAAGATAGGCTTTGACGATGCGTTTGCCGATCAGCTGGCGGGCCTTATCCCTGAGGATATGTCCATCCATCAGGCCATGGCCCAGTTGGCCGAGGTGCTGACCGCCCAGCTCAAGATCAGCGAAGACGACATTTTACGACAGGGTGGGGCCGTTGCCCTGCTCGGACCGACCGGGGTGGGCAAAACCACCACCATCGCCAAATTGGCGGCTCGTTTTGCCATGAAGTATGGCGCCGAGCAGGTGGCGCTCATCACCACGGACAATTACCGGATTGGTGCCCATGAACAGTTGCAGACCTATGGTCGCATCATGGGGTGTCCGGTTCGGCAGGTCAGGGATGCAGAAGAGCTGGCCAATGCCCTCTATCAGTTCCGCCATCGTCGGCTGGTACTCATCGATACCGCAGGGGTCGGGCAGCGGGATATACGGTTGACCGAGCAGCTCGATACCCTGGTGAAAAATGCCAAGGTTCGCATCCGCAGCTACCTGGTGATGTCAGCCACTTCCCAGCGTCGGGTGATGCAGGAGGCGGTGGACCATTTCCGGCGTATTCCACTAAGCGGCTGCATACTTACCAAATTGGATGAGAGTCTGAATCTGGGCGAAGTGATTAACGTGTGTATCCAGAATGCATTGCCTATCAGCTATATCACTGATGGACAAAGGGTTCCGGAAGATATTCAAGTTGCCAATGCGGCGCAGCTCGTCGGGGCTGCCATGGGCTCGCTGGAGCAGGAAACAGAAGAACCCTATTTCTGGGGGGCAGGCTTTGGCGAGGCCGAAGATTCGGAGTTTTATGAGTAACATACATATGGATCAGGCGAGTGGTCTGCGCAAAATGCGTCAAAACAATCGAGTAAAAGTGATCGCCGTTTCCGGTGGCAAGGGGGGCGTGGGCAAGACCAACGTGACCCTGAACGTGGCGGGTGCCATGGCCGCCCAAGGCAAACGGGTGATGGTGCTGGACGCCGACCTTGGCCTTGCTAACGTTGACGTCATGCTGGGGCTGCGGGTACACCGCAACCTCTCCCATGTGCTGGCCGGCGAGTGCACCATAGACGACATCATAGTCGAGGGGCCCTACGGCATGATGATAGTGCCGGCGACATCAGGTACCCAGTCCATGGTGGAACTCTCCCCGGTGCAGCATGCCGAGCTTATCCGCGCCTTCAGCGAGATGAAGACTCAGGTCGATATCCTGATGGTGGATACGGCGGCGGGCATTTCCGAGATGGTGCTGAGTTTCACTCGCGCCGCTCAGGACATCATGATAGTGGTGTGCGACGAGCCAACCTCCATCACGGATGCCTATGCGCTGATCAAGATCCTCTCGAAGGATCACGGCGTGTTTCGCTTCAAGGTGGTGGCCAATATGGTGCGCAGCCTGCGCGAAGGGCAGGAGCTCTATGCCAAGCTGACCCGTGTAACCGATCGTTTTCTGGACACCTCGCTGGAGCTGGTGGCCTGCGTGCCTTACGACACCAACTTGCGGGCTGCCGTGCGCAAGCAGAAGCTGATTGTCGAAGCCTTCCCCAAGTCACCTGCAGCGCTGGCGTTTCGCGCCCTCGCCAACAAGGCGGCAAGCTGGCCCATTCCTAACCAACCCGGCGGTCATCTCGAATTTTTCCTGGAAAATTTGCTGCAAAAGCCGGTCATAGCACAGGAAGGTTCCCGTGAATAAAGCCCAAGCGTACTTGCGTCATCAGGATTCCTATGTGCTGGTCGAGCGTCATGCTCCACTGGTGAAGCGGATTGCCCAGCATTTATTGGCTCGCCTGCCAAGCAGTGTCTTGCTGGATGACCTGATCCAGGCAGGTATGATTGGGCTGCTCGAAGCTTCCCGCAACTTTGACGGCAGCAAGGGCGCCAGTTTTGAGACCTACGCCGGGATCCGCATCCGTGGCTCCATGCTCGACGAGATTCGGCGGGGCGACTGGGTGCCGCGTTCCGTGCATCGCAACAGCCGTGCCATCGCCGAAGCCATCGAAAATGTTGAACAAGCACATGGCCGTGATGCCCGCGATACCGAGGTGGCGGTCCAGATGGGGGTCAGTCTCGGCGAGTATCACACCATGCTGCAGGATGTCTCCTGCGGCAAGATCATCGGCATCGAGGACCTGGGGGTCAGCGAGGATGTGATTGGTCATCCCGACGATGCTGGAGGCAACAGTGGTTTTGACGAACTGGCAGCCGAGCGTTTTCAAGGTGCTCTTGCCGAACACATTGGACGCTTGCCGGAACGGGAAGCGTTGGTGCTCTCCCTTTACTACGATGAAGAACTGAACTTGCGTGAAATAGGCGAGGTATTGAACGTAAGCGAGTCTCGTGTGAGCCAGATACACAGTCAGGCGATGCACAGATTACGCGCTCGTTTAAGAGATTGGCATGTATAAGTGTTTGTACTAGCTACACTGAAACAAAACTCTAAGGCATAATCCGCAAAACAAAACCTGCGATCTGCATCATGTAAGTGAGCCGCTATGGCGGCTATTTAGGAGGGAATTTTGGACAAGAACATGAAAATCCTCATTGTTGACGATTTTTCAACGATGCGCCGGATTATCAAGAACTTGCTGCGTGACTTGGGATTTAACAATACCCACGAAGCAGATGACGGCAACACGGCTTTGCCAATGTTGAAAAATGGTGATTATCAGTTCGTGGTCACCGACTGGAACATGCCTGGTATGCAAGGTATCGACTTGCTCAAGGCGATTCGCGTCGATGACAAACTCAAGCATCTGCCGGTGCTGATGGTAACGGCTGAAGCCAAGCGCGAACAGATCATTGAAGCCGCCCAGGCGGGCGTCAATGGCTATATCGTCAAGCCTTTCACCGCTGCAACGCTCAAAGAGAAACTCGACAAAATCTTTGAACGAATCGGCTAAGGAGCAGCAGGGATGAAGGCCAAAACGAGTGCAATGATTTCGCTCGATCAGGCAAGGATGCTTGTTGCCCATCTTGAGCAAGGCGAATTTGAACAGGCCGATACCATCATTGCTGATGCATGTGCCCCCAATGCCGCCGCTCTGTTTGACAAAGTGGGTCAATTGACCCGACAACTGCATGATTCCCTACAGGATTTCCGGCTGGATCCGCGGATCCCCGACCTGGCGACCCATGATATTCCCGATGCACGGGAGCGTCTCAGCTACGTTATCGACATGACTGACAAGGCAGCCAACCGCACCATGGATGCGGTGGAAGCCAGCCTGCCGATTGCTGACAGGCTCAATGACAATATTCAGCTGGTTCTGCCCAACTGGAATGCCCTGATGAGCAGGGACATGAATGTCGGACAATTTAAGTCTTTATGTCACCAACTGGATGATTTTATTAAGGCTTCTGAATCTGATGCCGATAAATTACGGCAACTGCTGACAGAAATCCTGATGGCGCAAGATTTTCAGGATTTGACCGGCCAGATGATCCGCAAGGTCATCAAGCTGGTTCAGGAAGTTGAAACAAAATTAATAGAAATGCTGACTATGTTTGGTGAGGCTGCGGCTGAGCATTCATCTCAACGCCTTCCTGTAAGCGGGATTGAAGCCGAAGGCCCCATCATGAACCCTGAGACGCGTTCCGATGTGGTCAATGGTCAGGATGATGTGGACGATCTGCTGTCTAGCCTGGGATTCTAATGGAGTGACGCATGGCCTTCGAAGTTGATGAAGACATACTGCAAGACTTTTTGGTCGAAGCATCCGAAATATTGGAACAGTTGTCCGAACAACTGGTCGACTTGGAAAAGCGACCCGATGACAAGAATCTGTTGAATGCCATATTTCGAGGCTTTCATACCGTTAAAGGCGGCGCCGGTTTTCTCTCTCTGGGAGAATTGGTAGACGTCTGTCACGGTGCCGAAAACGTGTTCGACATCTTGCGCAATGGCAAGCGAACCGTCACTGCCGAGTTGATGGATGTCATTTTGCAGGCACTAGACGCCATCAATGTGATGTTCGCCCAGGTGCAGAATCGCGAACCACCAAGCCCTGCATCCGCCGAAATCCTGCATGATCTGCATGAGCTCTGCAAGCCCGAGGGGCAAGAGCAGCTGCTGACTGCCTCCGCTGGCAATAATGCCCCTGCCCAGGGGGAAGAACCGGTTGAGACTGTTGTCGTGGTTTCCGAACCCGAGACGGTTGCTGCACCATTGCCCGTTAATGGTGGTGGCTCCATCGATGAAATCTCTGCCGATGAGTTCGAGCGTTTGCTCGATGAATTGCATGGTGCTGGTGGGGCGCCGACCCCGGTTGCCAATTCTATATTGACCGGCACCGGTGACATCACTGACGACGAGTTCGAAGCCTTGCTCGACCAGTTGCATGGTCAGGGTCAGCATAGCGGTGCCCTCGAGGTCAACCCCTTGACGTCGGTACAAAAAGAAGTCGACGAACTTATCGATGACGATGAGTTCGAGCGTCTGCTTGATGAGCTGCATGGTCGTGGCCAGGGACCGAAAACCAGTATCACGCCACTTGCAGCACCGGTAGCCGCCGCCCCAACACCAGCAGCTCCGATGAGCGCTGCTCCCGCGGCCAAGCCGACGCCTGCACCTGCACCAAAACCCGCCGCCGCGCCGGCTGCTGCCGCAAAACCGGCACTAGCCCCCGTCAAACAACCGTCAGCACCGGCAGAAAATGCAGTGCAAAGCGATACCACGGTTCGGGTAGATACCAAGACACTTGACGTCATCATGAACATGGTGGGTGAGCTGGTGCTGGTTCGTAATCGTCTGGTGAGCCTCGGCATCGCCAGCAACGATGAAGATATGTCAAAAGCGGTTGCCAATCTGGACGTGGTGACGGCCGATCTGCAAGGCGCGGTAATGAAAACCCGCATGCAGCCCATCAAAAAAGTATTTGGTCGCTTCCCGCGCGTCGTGCGCGATCTGGCTCGCACTCTCAAGAAAGACATTGAGCTGGTGATGGTCGGGGAAGAGACTGACCTGGATAAAAACCTGGTCGAGGCCCTGGCCGATCCGCTGGTTCACTTGGTGCGCAACTCCTGTGACCATGGGGTCGAGATGCCGGATGTTCGTGAAAAAGCGGGCAAGCCACGTCAGGGTACCATTACCCTGAGTGCCTCCCAGCAGGGTGACCACATCCTGCTTTGTATCGAGGATGATGGTGCCGGCATGGATCCGGAGAAGCTCAAGTCCATCGCCATCAGTCGTGGTGTGCTGGATGCAGACAGTGCGGCTCGTATGAGTGACAACGATGCCTACAACCTGATTTTTGCGCCTGGTTTCTCTACCAAGTCAGAGATATCCGATATTTCAGGCCGTGGTGTCGGTATGGATGTGGTGAAAACCAGTATTGTGAGCCTGAATGGCTCCGTCTATATCGATTCAACCTGGGGTAAAGGGACCCGCCTCGAGATCAAGGTGCCTTTGACGCTGGCGATCTTGCCGACGCTGATGGTGGAAGTGGGTGAACAGACGTTTGCCTTGCCGCTGGGGTGTGTGAACGAGATTTTCCATCTGGACCTCAAGAAGGCCAACGTGGTGGATGGTCAGCTCACTATCATAGTGCGTGACAAGGCCATTCCGCTCTTTTACCTGCACAAGTGGCTGGTGAAAGGGACGAACAAGAAATCACGGCAGGATACGGGCCATGTGGTGATAGTGCAGATTGGCACTCAGCAGATAGGTTTTGTCGTGGATAACCTGATTGGCCAGGAAGAGGTGGTGATCAAGCCGCTGGACAACCTGTTGCAAGGAACCCCTGGCATGGCCGGGGCCACCATCACCAGTGATGGTGGTATCGCACTCATTCTGGATGTGCCGAGTCTGCTCAAAGCGTATGCGCGTAGACATTGATAGCTCAGGCCCAAGGAGTTAGAAAAATAACAATGGCAGTCAAGGTACTAGTTGTCGACGATTCGAGCTTCTTCCGCCGCCGGGTCAGTGAAATCATCAATCAGGATCCCATGCTGACGGTGATAGACACGGCCCAAAATGGACGGGAGGCAGTAGACAAAGCGCTGGCTCTGCGGCCTGATGTGATCACCATGGACATAGAGATGCCCGTGATGGATGGCATCAGCGCCGTACGCGAGATCATGGCCAAGTGTCCCACTCCGATCCTGATGTTCTCCTCTCTGACCCATGAAGGGGCCAAGGCCACGCTCGATGCGCTGGATGCCGGTGCTCTCGACTTTCTGCCCAAGAAATTTGAAGACATTGCCCGTGACAAGGATGAGGCGATCCGGCTGTTGCAACAACGGGTCAAGGATATTTCGCGCAAGCGCTTCCTGATGGCGGCACCAGCTCGAGCCAAAGCGCCGGAACCTGCTGCTCGCAGCCCATTGGGCAGTTCGCTGTCACGTCCTGGTGATCGTCAGGCCGAGCCACAGCGGAGTGTGCCGGCGGCGGCGTTCAAGCGCAGTGGCAAGACTTATCAGTTGGTGGCTATCGGTACCTCCACCGGCGGCCCGGTTGCACTGCAAAATGTGTTGACCAAGCTGCCCGCTGATTTTCCTCACCCCATATTGCTTATCCAGCATATGCCGGCGACCTTTACCGCCGCCTTTGCCGCTCGTCTCAATGGCCTGTGCCAGATCGGGGTCAAAGAGGCGGAAGATGGTGATGTGCTTAAACCCGGCCATGCCTATCTGGCGCCCGGTGGTAAGCAGATGCTGCTGGAAGGGCGTGGTGTCGGAGCCCGTATCCGGATTGTCGAGGGTAACGACAAGGTCAACTACAAGCCTTGTGTCGATATTACCTTTGCTTCAGCGGCCAAAACCTATGCCGACAAGGTGCTTGCCATAGTGTTGACCGGCATGGGGGCCGATGGCCGGGATGGCGCTCGCCTGCTCAAGGAACAGGGCTCTACTATCTGGGCTCAGGATGAAGCGTCCTGTGTCGTATATGGTATGCCGCAAGCCGTCGCCAAGGCGGGTATCGCCACTGAGTCACTGCCGCTGGATCGGGTAGCACAGCGTATTCTGGTTGAGCTGGGTCGCTAAAGATGGGGATGTTCGGCCTGATCCTGGCTTTGGGAGCCATTGCCATTGCCCAGTTGTGGCATGGCGGCACCCTGCTCACCCTGCTCGATGGCCCTGCCTTTGTCATCGTGGTGGGTGGCACCTGGGGCGCGGTCATTTTGCAGACACCACGCAAATATCTGCTCGAAGCAATCAGGCAGTTGCGCTGGATGTTGATCCCTCCTGCCTGGGATCTGCTCAATCAAGCCGAGCGGCTGCAGGGATGGGCTGTATTTGCCCGCCAGCAGGGACTGTTGGCGCTGGAAAATCAGGCCGATCAGGAGAGTGACGAGTTCACCCGTCAGGGTCTCACCATGATAGTGGACGGGGTATCGATAGAGGATATCCGCATGTTGCTGGAAGCGGACATCGATATCGAGCAGGAGCGCAACGAGCACTCCGCCAGGGTCTTTGAGGCCATGGGGGGATATAGTCCGACCATTGGCATCATAGGTGCAGTGATAGGTCTGATCCAGGCCATGTTCAATCTGGAAGATCCCGCTGCTCTTGGTGCCGGAATTGCCGTTGCCTTTGTTGCCACCATCTATGGGGTCGGCTTTGCCAACCTCTTTTATCTACCGATTGCCAATCGTCTGCGCGCCTTTCACTATCATTACGCTCTGTTTCAGGAGATGACGCTGGAAGGTTTGATGGCGATTGCTCACGGCGAAAATGGCCCGCAGGTTGAACGGCGGTTGAAGGCTTATCTGAAAGGAGAGTAGCCATGCGCAAGCGCTATCGTTTGCACCTGCAAGGTCGAGAGCACCTCGATCGATGGCTGGTTTCCTATGCCGACTATATGACGCTGATCTTTGCTCTGTTCGTGGTGCTCTACTCGGTGGCGCTGGTCAACAAGGACAAGTATCGCGCCGTCATTGATGGCATGACTCAGGCTTTCAGCGTCATGCCGCCACGCAGCGATGGCTTGCTGGAAGGGCAGGGGACATCCCTGTTGAACGGCGAGGTCTCTGCCACATCTGCAGTGCTGGAGAGTGCCAGACAAGACTCCCCTTCGATTGCTCCCATTTCTGGTGTTCCCATCAAGCAAGATGGTACGACTCTTGCGACGATAGATACCCAATTGCAAGAAAACATGGGCTCACTGGTGGAGGCGGGGGTAGTCAAGCTCACGCTGGATGACAACTGGTTGACGGTAGAGCTGAGCTCTGGACTCTTGTTTGGTAGTGGCAGTGCCTTTATGAGCACTAATGCCGAGCCTGTGCTCAATACTCTTTCAAGTATTCTCAAACCGGTCGATAACTATGTGAGAGTGCGAGGCTACACAGATAACCAGCAGATAAATAATGAAATTTTCCGTTCCAACTGGACGTTGTCAGCGGCAAGAGCGGAGGCCGTGCTCACTGCTCTCATTGCCAAGGGAGTTGCCCCCCAGCGACTTGCTTACGAGGCCTACGGCGAGTTTTCTCCCTTTACCGGGAATGACAGCGAACAGGGACGTTTACAGAATCGCAAGGTGGTGGTCGCTATTTCCAAGTTCGCCTGGGTGCCACCCGCCCCCGCTCCCGTCAAGCCTGTGACGGTGGAGCCGGTTCCCGCAGTGCAACAGGCAGTCGAGGCAGGCGAGGTCAAGGTGATCACTCTGCCAGGTGGTGGCATACGTATAACAACAAGGCAGGATTGATACAGTGATTGTTTGGACGGTTGCCAACCAAAAAGGTGGGGTCGGTAAAACCACCACAGTGGTCTCGTTAGCCGGTATTCTGGCTCAGCGCGGACAGCGGGTGCTATTGATTGACACTGACCCCCATGCTTCCTTGACTGCATATCTCGACTTTGATTCAGACCGGCTGGACGGCACTCTCTATGAGTTGTTTCAGGCTGCCAAACCTACTGCCGAGCTGGTCAATAAACTGACGCTGAGAACCAAATTCGAAAATATCCATCTTCTGCCGGCTTCCATCACATTGGCTACCCTGGATCGGGTGATGGGAAACCGGGAAGGGATGGGATTGGTGATCAAGCGTGCCCTGCTGCGTATTCAGGATCAGTATGACTATGTGCTCATCGATTGCCCGCCGGTGTTGGGCGTCATGATGGTCAACGCTCTGGCGGCCTGTGATCGGATACTGGTACCGGTACAAACCGAATTTCTGGCGCTCAAGGGGCTGGAGCGGATGATGAAAACTTTCGAAATCATGCAACGCTCCAAGCGGGAGAAGTTCCGCTTCACCGTGATCCCCACCATGTTTGACAAGCGAACCCGCGCCTCCCTGATGACCCTGAAGTCCATCAAGGAACAACATGGCGATGCCGTATGGAACGCCGTCATCCCCATCGATACCAAGTTTCGGGATGCCAGTTTGCTCCACATTCCCCCTTCTATTTATTCGCCGAGCAGCCGCGGCACTTATGCCTATGAGACTTTGCTCAACTATCTTGATGCCCAGGAGCGTCAACGTGCTCATGAGGTGACATCATGAGAGACACAACTCAAGTGAGGGCAATGGATGATTACTTCCATTCCTTGTTGCTGGATGAGGTCCTGCTGACGGAGCCGTCAGAAGAGCTTGAACCTGCGCCCGTGATCTTGTTGCAACGCCAGCCTCTGGCTGCTCCCGAGGTAGTCGTTCAACCCTATCTGGAAGCGGATGAACGGCTCGAACAGCTGAGCGAGTTGCTCGCCCAGGTGGGTCAGGTGCAGTTTGAAATGGATGCCCTGAGCCATGAAGAGGTCGTCAGCGAGCCCTTGCAGATCGAGGCTGAAGATGCCTTGTTGCCGGTTGAGCCTGTCTGGCCAGAGGAGATGCCGGCCCCGGCGGTGGTCGAACCGGCAACGTTGGTGATGACAGAAACGACGGTAGAGCTGGCGCCTCAAGAAGCGGTGGCACCATCGACCTGGGAAAACATCGATACCGGCAAGGAATTTCAGGCGCTGTTCTTCGAAGTTGCTGGCGTCACCTTTGCAGTGCCCCTGACCGAGCTTGGCGGGATCCATCAGATGGGCGAAGTCTCGTCGCTGTTTGGTCAGCCCGACTGGTATCGTGGCATCATGACTTCCCGCGAGCAGAAGATGAACGTGGTGGATACCGCGCAGTGGGTGATGCCGGGTCAGCACCTGGAGATACCGGATTACAAGTATCTGATCATGTTGGGTGAATCTCCCTGGGGGCTTGCCTGCCATCATCTGAAAGGCACGGAGTTATTGCATCGTGATCAGGTCAAATGGCGCCATCAGGAGGGTAAACGCCCCTGGCTGGCTGGCATGGTCAAGGAGAAGATGTGCGCCCTGCTGCATGTCAGGGAATTGCTCCTGTTGCTGGAGCGCGGGGTCAACATAGAAGGTCGCTGATAACTTCTGCACTTGTGCTGTTTTATTGCTAGTTTTACCAGTAGACGTTTTCATAAAAGGAATAAAAACATGACAGAAAAGCGCAATATTGCACAGAATCTGGCCGAAGATGAAGTGCTGCAATGGGTCACCTTCCAGCTGGAAAATGAAACCTACGGCATCAACGTGATGCAGGTGCAGGAGGTGTTGCGCTACACCGAAATCGCCCCTGTGCCGGGTGCGCCCGAGTATGTGCTGGGTATCATCAACCTGCGCGGCAATGTGGTGACCGTCATCGACACCCGTTCCCGTTTCGGCCTGCCTTCCGGCGATGTGAGCGAGAACTCGCGCATCGTCATCATCGAGGCGGAGAAGCAGGTGATTGGTATCATGGTCGACAGTGTGGCCGAGGTGGTCTATCTGCGTTCCTCCGAGATTGATGCCGCCCCTGCGGTGGGTACCGAAGAGAGCGCTAAGTTCATTCAGGGTGTCAGCAACCGTGATGGTCAACTGCTGATCCTGGTCGATCTGAACAAGCTGCTCTCCGATGAAGAGTGGGAAGATATTGGTTCCCTCTGATAGAAAGGTGATGTTTTGATTATTGAAATAGCTGCCTTGGGGGTGTCCTTGTTGGCGTTGGTGCTTGCCCTGTACGGGGTGATCAGCAGCCGACGTGGCCAACGAGAGTCCGAGGCCAGGGTGGAGACGCTGCAAGGCCAGCTCGAGAGTCTGCGCAAGCAGATGATGGAACTGCACACGGGGGCCATCGGCATGGGCCAACGTTTGCAGTCGGTCGAAGGGGCCATGCAGCAGGTCAACGATCGCCAGCAGGAGCTGACCCTGCAGGATCCGGAACGCCGCCTTTACAGCCGTGCCGCCAAGATGGTCGAGCTGGGTGCCGACCTCGACGAGGTCATGAACGAGTGCGAATTGCCAAAGGCCGAGGCTGAACTCTTGATTTCATTGCGAAAAGGCCGCTCATAAATCATCGGGAAGGCGCTCGCCTTCCTGATTTTCATCTCCCGCTTTGCGCGCCGAAAAGGCGGGATCTTCCCCACAAATCCTGCTGATAATTGGCATCTTTGAAAAGACGCATTCTAATACTGTGTTAATATGCAGGCCGCCTCTTTTCATCTGATTACATCCTCATGCTGCTTCAAGTTAACAATCTGAGCTGCGTGCGTGAAGATCGCACTCTGTTTGAACACCTCTCCTTTGCGGTGGCTCCCGGCGATCTGGTGCAGATTGAAGGTCCCAATGGCGTGGGCAAGACCAGCCTGTTGCGCCTCTTGACGGGTCTGTCCCAGCCGTTTGCCGGTGAAGTGTGCTGGAATGGCGAAAATATCCGCCACTGTCGCGATGAATATCATGCCAACCTGCTCTATCTGGGCCATCAGCCCGGTGTCAAGGCGGCGCTGACACCGCTCGAAAATCTCGCCTTCTATCAGAAACTGCATCATCCGACCCAAACCGGGGTGGATCTGTGGCGAGTGCTGGCCCAGGTCGGGCTTGCCGGTTTCGAGGACAATCCCAGCGGACAACTCTCCGCCGGTCAGCAGCGCCGGGTGGCACTGGCAAGGCTTTGGCTCAGTGATAAACCGGCGCTCTGGATCCTGGATGAGCCCTTTACCGCCATCGACAAGCAGGGGGTCAAGGTACTGGAACGCCTCTTCCTGGCCCACGCCGAGCGGGGAGGCATGGTGATCCTCACCACCCACCAGGACATGACTCTGATGCAGGGACGGTTGAAGACCCTGTCGCTGACCCCTTTGCTGCAGGAGTAGCTTGATGTTGCGCGCCGTAATCCAGCTTATTCACCGCGAGTTGCTGATGGCTCTGCGCCAGCGCTCCGACATTTTAAACCCGCTCTGGTTTTTCCTGATCGTCATCACCCTGTTTCCCCTCGGCATAGGCCCTGAGCCCAAGCTGCTGGCTCGCATTGCCCCTGGTATCATCTGGGTGGCCGCCTTGCTGGCGGCTATGCTCTCGCTCGAGCGGCTGTTTCGGGATGATTTCAGCGATGGGGCGCTTGAGCAGATGATGCTGATGCCTCATCCCCTCGGGCTGTTGGCGCTGGCAAAAGTGATCGCTCACTGGTTGCTGACCGGACTGCCACTGCTGCTGATCTCACCGCTGCTTGCCATCCTGTTGTCGCTGGACATGAACTCCTATCTAGCCGTGGTCGCGACCCTGGCGCTGGGAACCCCTGTGCTGAGCCTGCTAGGGGCAGTCGGCGTCGCCCTGACGGTGGGGCTGCGCAAGGGCGGTGTCTTGCTGAGCCTGCTGATCCTGCCGCTCTATATTCCGGTACTGATTTTTGCCACCTCCGCCATCGATGCGGCGGGGATGGGCTTGCCCTATGCTGGCCAGCTCGCTATTTTGGCCGCCATGCTGGTGGGGGCTTTGACCCTGACTCCGCTGGCAGTATCGGCGGCGCTCAGGGTCAGCCTGAACTGACGATGGACATGAGCACAGGGCTCCTGATGGGTCATTGTGGAAAAATAATGTTGCGATGGATCAAGAAGAGGGTCGCTTATTGCTTTCGGGGTATTTGATGTCACCCCGAGGTCAGTATGGTAGGCCTCGCCAAACAATTAATAACAAAAAGGTTTTGTGAGCTATGTGGAAATGGTTGCACCCTTACGCTAAACCCGAGCGAGCCTATGGGCTGGCAGGGACCTTGCTGCCCTGGTTTGCCGTGACAAGTCTGCTGTCATTTATCATTGGTACTGTCTGGGGGCTGGCCTTTGCACCGGCCGACTATCAGCAGGGCGACTCCTTCCGGATCATCTATATCCATGTGCCCTCCGCCATTCTCTCCATGGGGGCCTACTCCACCATGGCAGTGGCCGCTTTTATCGGGCTGGTGTGGCAACTGCGAATGGCCGACATGACGGTGGCGGCCATTGCTCCGGTCGGCGCCGTGTTCACCTTTATTGCACTGTTCACCGGTGCTGCCTGGGGCAAACCCATGTGGGGCACCTGGTGGGTATGGGATGCGCGCCTCACCTCGGAGCTGATCCTGCTGTTTCTCTATCTTGGTGTGATCGCGCTTTACAACGCTTTCAGCGACAAGGTGGTGGCGGGCCGCGCCGCTGGCATTCTTGCACTGGTGGGGGTGATCAACCTGCCCATCATTCACTACTCGGTGGAGTGGTGGAACACCTTGCACCAGGGCGCCAGCATCACCAAGTTTGACAAACCCTCCATTTCCCCCGAGATGCTGTGGCCGCTGCTCATCATGATACTGGCGTTTGCCGCCTTCCTCGGAGCCCTGACCCTGATGCGTTTTCGTAACGAGCTCTTGATGCGGGAGTGGCATCGCCCCTGGGTCATCGATCTTGCCGAGCAGGAGAAGTAAGCATGCACTTTGCCTCTTTCAGTGACTTCATGGCGATGGGCGGTTACGCCTTCTATGTCTGGCTCTCTTTTGGTCTGACCCTGATCTGCCTGGTTGGCATCGTCATTTCCACCCGTATAAAAACCCGCAGCCTGCTTGGCGAGTTGCGTAGCAAGCAGGCGCGAGAGGCCCGCCGCAAGGCGGCCCAGCAGATGGAGAACACCCTATGAACCCGAGACGCAAAAAACGCCTCACCATCATACTGGCGATCAGTGCCGGTTTGGCCGCCGTGATCGGCCTGGTGCTCTACGCCCTCAGCCAGAACATCGATCTCTTCTACACCCCGAGTGAGCTGGTAGAAGGCAAGGGACCGGACAAGATAAAGCCCGAAGAGGGGCAGCGTCTGCGTATTGGTGGGCTGGTGGTACCGGGTTCCGTGCTGCGAGATCAGCAGAGCCTCAAGGTAGCCTTCAAGCTGGTGGATAATGGCGGACATCTGGTGACCGTCGAGTTTGACGGCATACTGCCGGACTTGTTCCGGGAAGGGCAGGGCATAGTGGCCCAGGGTACTCTCAAGAACGCCACTACGGTGGAGGCATTCGAGGTGCTGGCCAAGCACGATGAAAACTACATGCCGCCGGAAGTGGCCGATGCCACCAATGGTATGCATTTCAAGCCGGAATATACCGAGGCGCAGTTGAAAGGAGCCAAACAATGAGTCTGGCTACCCGCTCACCGTTTTCATCGTTTCTCACCCGCGCACAGGTGTGTGCTGTTACTCAACCTGAAGGAACTCTGAAATGATCCCGGAATTAGGGCAGTTTTCACTGATCCTGGCCTTTGCCACCGCCATCTTGCTGGGGGTTTATCCCTTGCTTGGCGCTCAGTGGGGGCGCCTTGGCATGATGTCGACCGCCCGTCCGCTGGCCTATGCCCAGTTTTTGCTGCTGTTGCTGTCGTTTCTGTGCCTGACCTGGGCCTTTATCGACCACGACTTTACCGTGCAGTATGTGGCCACCAACTCCAATACCCTCTTGCCGCTGGCGTATCGGATCTCTGCCGTCTGGGGGGCCCATGAGGGCTCCTTGCTGCTCTGGGTACTGACGCTGGCAGGCTGGACGGCAGCGGTGGCCCTGTTCAGCCGCAGCCTGCCGCTCGATGCGGTAGCGCGGGTGCTCGGGGTTCTGGGGCTTATCTCGGTTGGTTTCACCGCCTTCGTGCTCTTTACCTCCGACCCTTTCACCCGGACCCTGCCTTACTTCCCTGTGGATGGCCGCGATCTTAACCCCTTGTTGCAGGATCCGGGTCTTATCTTCCATCCGCCCATGCTCTACATGGGGTATGTGGGCTTCTCGGTCGCCTTTGCCTTTGCCATCGCCTCCCTGATGACGGGGCGTCTCGACGCCACCTGGGCGCGCTGGTCCCGTCCCTGGACCATGGCGGCCTGGGTCTTCCTGACCTTGGGCATAGTGCTTGGCTCCTGGTGGGCTTATTACGAGCTCGGCTGGGGTGGCTGGTGGTTTTGGGATCCGGTAGAAAACGCCTCCTTCATGCCCTGGCTGGCAGGTACTGCCCTGCTGCACTCGCTGGCGGTAAGCGAGAAGCGGGCTACTTTCAAGGCCTGGACAGTGCTGCTGGCACTCTCCGCCTTCTCCCTGAGCCTGCTCGGCACCTTCCTGGTGCGTTCCGGCGTATTGGTGTCGGTGCATGCGTTTGCCTCCGACCCGACCCGCGGCCTGTTCATTCTGGGCTTCCTGCTGGCGGTGATCGGCAGCTCGCTCTTGTTGTTCGCCTTCAAGGGCTCGCAGGTGAAGAGCCACGGCAAGCACGAGCTGTGGAGCCGCGAGACCCTGCTGCTCGGCAACAACATCATGCTGGTGGCGGGTCTGCTCACCGTGTTGCTCGGCACCCTGTTGCCGCTGGTGCACAAGGAGCTGGGACTTGGCAGCATCTCCATCGGCACTCCCTTCTTCAACCACATCTACAGCTGGCTGATCATTCCGTTTGCCCTGCTGATGGGGGTTGGCCCGCTGTTTCGCTGGCGCCGTCAGGGGCTGGGCGAACTCAAGGGCAAGGTGATCCTTGCCCTGGTTCTGAGTCTGGTCGCCGCCATCTTGCTGCCACTGTGGCTGGCCGAGGCGTTCAAGCCCTGGGCTGCTGTGGGAATTGGGCTGGGGACCTGGATCATCATCACCAGCATCCAGGAGACCTGGGTACGCGCCACCCACAAGCACTCCTTCGCTACTGGGGTGCGCAAGCTGGGCAACAGCCATTGGGCCATGATCCTGGGTCACGTGGGGCTGGCCGTCAGCATCATAGGTATCGCCTGTACCCAGAACTACAGCATCGAAAAAGATCTGCGCATGCAGGCCGGTGACAGGGTGCAGTTTGCCGATTACGAGTTTGTTTTCACCGGCATTCGGGAAAAGAATGGCCCCAACTACGACGGCTTCAAAGGTGTGCTGGAAGTTCACAAAGATGGCAAGCAGGTGGCCCTGCTCAAACCCGAGAAGCGGATGTACACAGTGAGCCGGATGCCGATGACGGAAGCGGCGATTGACGCCGGTTTTACCCGAGATCTCTATGCGGCGCTCGGCGAGCAGCTGGACAACGGCGCCTGGGCGGTACGGATTTATTACAAACCCTTCGTGCGCTGGATCTGGTTCGGTGGCGTCTTCATGGCCATTGGCGGCGTGCTGGCCATGCTGGACAAGCGTTACCGTTTTGGCCGTCGTGAAGAGGAGGCCAAGGCATGAACAAGAAGACCTGGCTGTTTCTGATCCCCTTTATTATTTTTCTGTTGGGTGCTGTCTTCCTGTTCAAAGGGCTCTATTCCGACCCCACCAAGCTCGAGTCAGTGATGGTGGACAAGGAAGTGCCCGTGTTCACCCTGCAGGACATCTACGACCTGAACAAGCAGCATGATCGCAGCATCCTCAAGGGGCGCCCCATGCTGCTCAACGTCTGGGCTACCTGGTGCCCGACCTGCTACGGCGAACACACCTACCTCAAGCAACTGGCGGAGCAGGGCATCCCCATTGTCGGCATGAACTACAAGGATGAGCGGGACAAGGCCATCCGCTGGTTGACCGAGCTTGGCAATCCCTATCAGGTCAACCTGTATGACCCGGATGGCATGCTGGGGCTGGATTTGGGTGTCTATGGGGCACCCGAGACCTTCTTTATCGACAGTCAGGGCATCATTCGCTATCGCCATGTGGGGGATGTGAATCCACAAGTCTGGGCCACTACCCTCAAGCCCATCTTCGAGTCCATGAAATGAGAAGGCGCCTGATGAAAACACTGATTGCCTCCCTGCTGTTGCTGGCAGGATTGGGTGGCGCAGGACCGGCTCTGGCTGCGATTGATGTCTATACCTTTGACACTCCCGCGCAAGAGCAGACTTTTCGCGAGCTGACCCGCGAGTTGCGCTGTCCCAAGTGTCAGAACCAGGACATCGCCGATTCCAATGCAGGGCTTGCCAAGGACTTGCGGGACAAGACCTACCAGATGGTACGTGAGGGCAAGGAGAAGCAGGAAGTGGTGGACTACATGGTCGCCCGCTACGGCAACTTCATTTTGTATAATCCGCCGCTGATGGCGTCGACCCTGATCCTCTGGCTCGGCCCGTTGTTGGTCATCGTCATTGGCGCCGTCACTGTGGTGGTGCGCAGTCGCCGTCGTCCCGTCATGGCCAAACAGGCGGATAGCGCCCTGAGCGCACAGGAGCAGGAACGTCTGGCTGCCCTGCTCAAAGAGGAAGAGAAACAATGACCGCATTTTTGATTGTGATCGCGGCCTTGCTGGTGTTGGTGAGTCTGACTCTGGCGATGCCGCTGTGGCGTGGAGAGGGCAAGCAGAGCATCAGCCGTTCGGCTCTCAACAAGCAGCTTTATCGTCAGCGTTTGCTGGAAATCGGCGAAGAGCGCGAGCAAGGAATATTGGCGGAGGAGCCGGAATCCCTGGTCGAGCTGCAACGCAGCCTGCTGGATGACATCCCCGATGTGGAGCAGAGCGCCCGTGGCGGCAAGAGCCTGAGCTGGATCCCGGGTGTGCTGGTGCTGGTGGGGGTGAGTCTGGGGCTCTATTACAAGCTGGGCGCCTGGCAGGAAGTCCAGCGCTGGCAGGATGCAAGCAGTCGACTGGGTGAGCTGAGCAACCGCATTCTGGTCGAACGGGATGCCCAGGTGACCGAGCAGGACCTGCTGGACTTCATGCTGGCGTTGCGCACTCGTCTGAAAGACGAGCCGAATGATTACCGTGGCTGGCTGCTGCTGGGTCGTTTGTCGCTGGATGGCAATGATCCTGACATGGCCCGCGAGGCCCTTGAGCGCGCCTATGATCTGGCTCCGCAGAAGACCATGGTAGCCGTGCCCTACGCCCAGGCGCTGATGATGACTGGGGATGACGCCCAGGCCGATGAGCTGCTGCGCAGCGCCATCGCGCTGGATCCGGCCAACATAGAGGCACGCTCCGTCTATGCCTTCATGGCGCTGCAAAAAGAGGACTTCAAGACAGCGCTGATGCGCTGGCGCGAGATGCTGCCGCTGATGGAGAAGGGCTCGACCCGCTACGCCATGGTGGAGCGCTCCATCGACTATGCCGAGCAGCAGTTGAAACAGCGTGGCATAGCGGTGATGACCCCTGGTGCAGCCAACAAGAGTGATGAGCAGGGGCAACAGCTGGAGGTGAAGAAAGGGGAGTTTCCGATCCATGTCACCCTGGCTGCCGGCATTCAGATGCCGGAAGATGCTCATCTGTTCGTTTTTGCCGTGGTGCCCAATGGACCGCCCATGCCCATTGCCGTGAAGCGCATCGCAGGACCCACTTTGCCTGTCACCCTTTCCCTGGGGGATGGTGATGCCATGATGGAGGGCAGCAAGCTTTCCGCCTATCCGCAACTGCAGTTCAAGGCACGGCTTTCTCGCGGCGGCAACGTCATGAACAAGGAAGGGGCGTTCGAAGGGGTATCGACATCTATCCCGACGGATGCGATTCCTTCAGCGCCGATTGACATCCGTATCGATCACGCCCTCTAATACCCCTTTGCCCCGCCCCTCTATGGGGCGGGTGCCTATAATTCGGATTAATCACAATAAGAAACTAGGACTTCCATATGTATGTGCGTTCAGTGGCATTGATGGCGGCATTGTTGTTGGGAGGCTGTGCGGGTGGCCCACCCAAGCCGGGCCCCGAGAGTCTTGATCTCAATGAAGCACCGGGTCGGCCCGAGGCGACCAGTACTGCCAGCGATGGCCGCGATCCCTTCCAGGGGGCAAACCGGGCCATGTGGGTGGTCAACTACGATGTGCTGGAGCCCTATGTGGCCCGCCCCGTGGTGCATGGCTATGCCCGCTATATTCCGCAAGGCATGAAGGATGGCATCGAGAACCTGGTTGAGAACTTCAACGAGCCGAGCAGCATGGTCAACCACCTGATCACCGGTGACTTGCAAGGCGCGGGGACCAACCTCGGCCGCTTTACCCTCAACACCACTATCGGTTTGCTGGGTATCTTCGATGTGGCCAAGCATGCCGGGCTCGAACGCGACAAGCTGGAACTCAATACAGTGCTGGGTCGTGCCGACATCGGCGATGGTGCCTATCTGATGGTGCCCGTCTACGGTCCTACCACGACGCGCAAGCTGGTGGGGGATACCATAGATACCATCTACTTCCCCTATGCCCTGTTGACGCTGCCGCTGCGAGTCACCCACTGGATGCTGGATGGATTGGGTACTCGATCCAAGCTGATCGATCAGGAGAGGATCATCGACAACGCGCTCGATCCTTATGCCCTGACCAAGGATTTCTATCTGCAGCACAACCAGAACAAAGTGACCGGTCGTCAGACCGAGTTCAAGCAGACGCCGGCGGAGAAAGCCGACGATGCCAATCTGGATGACTATCTGGACGAGATAGACCAGTGATGCCACTGGCTGTCGATAACAGGCGCCTTCGGGCGCCTTTTTATATCTGCTGCCGGCTCATTTCTGCCATAAAAAAAACGCCCCGCAGTGCGGGGCGTTTTGGCAAGAAGCGGCTATCAGGCAGCCAGGTTCTTGGCCACGAATTCCCAGTTCACCAGGGTCCAGAAGGTTTCCATGTACTTCGGACGCAGGTTGCGGAAATCGATGTAGTAGGCGTGTTCCCACAGGTCGACGGTCAGCAGCGGTGTAGTACCGGCTTCGGTCAGCGGGCAACCGGCGTTGGAAGTGTTGACGATGGCCAGGGAGCCGTCGGCTTTCTTCACCAGCCAAGTCCAGCTGGAACCGAAGTTGCCGATGGCAGACTTGGTGAAGGCATCCTTGAACTCGGCGAAGGAGCCAAACGCCTTGTTGATGGCATCAGCCAGGGCGCCGGTCGGCTCGTTGCCGCCGTTCGGGGAGAGGCAGTGCCAGTAGAAGGTGTGGTTCCAGATCTGGGCGGCGTTGTTGAAGATGCCGCCAGTGGAGGTCTTGATGATCTCTTCCAGAGACTTGCCTTCAAACTCGGTACCTGGCACCAGGTTGTTCAGGTTGACCACGTAGGTGTTGTGGTGCTTGCCGTGATGATATTCCAGAGTTTCCTGGGAGATGTGCGGTTCCAGGGCATTGATTGCGTAGGGCAGAGCGGGAAGTTCGAAAGCCATTTTCTACTCTCCATTGGCTAGCCGTGCGAAGGCGACGGTTGCAAGACATTGCGTACTCTTTTCTATTTTGAAAAGAATTGTTCTTGAAATGATGGGGCCAGATGGCCCAAAGCCCGTCGATTGTACCAGCATCAAAGATGGGCTAACAACTCTTGATTCTCGCCATGATCCGGATCAAGCTACGGCGTATTGATTCATCACTTCTTGCATCCAGGACGGTTTGTCAGTTTGTGGTCTGCAAGGATTGCAGTAGAATGGCCGCCGAAATCGCTCTAGTGAGGCACCTATGGAAACTATTGAAAAGATCAAACAGCAGCTGGCTGACAATCCCATCATCCTGTACATGAAGGGTTCCCCCAAGCTACCCAGCTGCGGTTTCTCTGCCCAGGCCTCCCAGGCTCTGATGTCCTGTGGCGAGCCGTTTGCTTATGTCGACATACTGCAAAATCCGGACATCCGTGCCGAGTTGCCGAAGTTCGCCAACTGGCCCACCTTCCCGCAACTGTGGGTAGAGGGTGAGCTGGTCGGTGGCTGCGATATCCTGATCGAGATGTTCCAGGCCGGCGAGCTGCAGACCCTGATCAAGGAAACTGCCGCCAAGCACAAGCAGGATGACGTTGCTGCCGAATAAGGTCGCATCTGCATCATGCAAAAAGGGGAGCCAATGGCTCCCCTTTTTTTATTCACGGCAGACGGGATCAGCTGATGCGCTCGATGCGAGCCATATAGAAGCCGTCAAAGCCGGTCGCTGACGGGCTGACTGTGTGGTCATCCCGCAGACGATAGTTGTCGTTGGCAGCCAGGAACTTGTCTACTTGCTGACGGTTCTCCTGGGGCAGGATGGAGCAGGTTGCATAGACCAGCAGACCCCCCACCTTCACCATCTGGCTGTAACGCTGCAGTATCTCCTCTTGCAAGGCTACCAGCACCGGCAGTCGCTCGGCGGTGTCGCGCCATTTGGCATCCGGATTGCGCTTGAGAACTCCAAGACCGGAGCAGGGCACGTCCAGCAGTACGCGATCGGCAGTGCCTTTGAGGCGCTTGACAGTCTTGCTGCTCTCGATGACGCGGGTTTCCACGTTGTGGGCACCGGCACGGCGGGCGCGCTGCTTGAGGTTTTCCAGCTTCCACTCTTCCACATCCATTGCCAGCAGACGGCCCTTGCCTTCCATCATGGCGGCGATGTGCAGGGTCTTGCCACCGGCACCGGCGCAGGCATCGATGACTCGCATGCCAGGGGTGACTTCCAGCGCCGCTGCAACCAGCTGGGAGCCTGCGTCCTGCTGCTCGAACCAGCCATCGGCAAACGCCTTGGTGCGAAACAGGGCCGCATCAGAGGTGACCTGCAGGGCGGTGGCGACCCCTTCAACCGGAATGGTGTTGACCTGCTCCTTGGCCAGCGCGGCTTGTAGCTGCTCCCGTGTGCATTTGAGGGTGTTGACCCTCAGGTAACGCTTGGGCATCCAGGCCAGGGCGGCGCGCTCGGCAGGCCAGGCCTCGCCCAACTGCTCGCTGCCCAGTTTTTCCAGCCAGGCAGGGCAACCATCCATCAGCACCGGATTTTTCTTCGCTTCTGTCAGGCGGCGACGGAATGCCTCTTCGTTGAAGCGATCCAGGGTCGGGTGGTTGGACTGAACTATCTTGTGGAAGGCGTGCCAACTGTGCAGCAGTGGCCAGACGTTTTTTTCGGCCTGACGCACCTGAATACCTGTCAGGGCGCAGTAGAGGCTGAGGCGACGCAGCAGGTCGCCGGTGACCAGGGCAATCCTTGCCTGTTCTTGTGGTTTGATTTCGATGCCGGAGAAGTGGCGTGCATAGGCTCTGTCCAGGGTGAGACCCTGGCCTAATACATCGTCAACTATGGCAACGACCAGATCCCCGGAACGGGGCAACAGTGGGGACTTGAGCATGAGATTAACCTTGGCCAGATAAAGATGAACCGCCTCCCTATCGAGCGCGGTTCTAAAACTGATAAATCCGCGCAATGATAGGGGTTAGACAGGGTTGGCGCAACACTCCCCATTCGGGGAATGTACAGACGATGGCGCTGGACTAATCGGACCAGCAGGAAAATGATGCCGATGGTTGTTCAGCTGAGTGCATTTAAAAGGACTAAAAAGATGCAGTTGATGAAATATTCGCCCCTGGCGCTGGTTGTGGCCAGCCTGATGAGCTCTGGTGGCCTTGCGGCCAATGAGTGGAGCACTGTGGCGGCGCGCGCCACGGTGACTGACGGTTATGACGTGCGGGCGAACCAGTTTCGGGTGGCCAAGGTGCCCCTCGATTACTTTGCCGGACTGCAGGCCGGGGGACGCCAGCTGACCTTGCCCCTGCCTGACGGGGGGGAAGTGACCTTCGCGCTGCAGGCCTATGACCTGCTGCCCGCCGATCTTGTCGTCAAGTATCCCGATATCCTGACCTTCAAGGGTCATAATCCGGCTGCGCCGGTAGAGACGGGCCGTTTTGATCTTGGTCCGCAGGGCTTCCACGCCATGTTCAGCCATCAGGGCAAGATGGTGTTCGTCGATCCGCTGCCCAATGCCGAAGGCTATGCCGTCTACTACCAGCAGGATGCCTACAGCCGGCTGGAAGAGGAGGCCGACAAGGTGATCGGTCATGACGCCAACACCCTGGCCCGCAAGGTGCAGGTGGATGGCAACGAGCGCAAGCGCTATACCATCGCCATCTCGGCAGCCGGAGAGTATACCCAGTTCCACGGTGGCTCCAAGGTGCTGACCATGGGGGCGATTGCCACCCTGCTCAACCGGGTGAACGAGGTATATCAGCGCGATGTGGGGGCCGAGTTCCAGCTGGCCAGCGGCAATGACGCCATCATCTTTACCGATCCGGCGAGCGATCCGTTCAGCAATGACGACACGGATGTCGATGTCAACGGCCAGGTACAGGCTACTGCGCAGACCTTGCCTAGCGGAGCGCTGGGGCCATTCGACATAGGTCATGTGGTCAACACCGGCGGTGGTGGTCTGGCCGGACTGGGTGTGCTCTGTACTGCCACCAAATCGGACGGCATGACAGGCTCATCCACCCCGGTGGGAGATGCCTTCTTTATCGACTATGTTGCACACGAAATCGGCCACCAGTTCGGTGCCGACCACACCTTCAACGGCACTACCAAAAGTTGTGGTGGGGGCAACCGGGTCGCCGAGCAGGCGTTTGAACCGGGCAGCGGCACTTCCATCATGGCCTATGCCGGTATCTGTGATGACGAGAATATCCAGCCCCACAGTGACCCCTATTTCCACAGCAAATCCATCGAGCAGATGCGGGCGCACATGGCCACTGTGCCGACCTGTGGTACCACACTGAGCCTCAGCAACAACGCACCTCAGGCCGCAGCGGGTGCCAGCCACATCATTCCCGCCAACACCCCGTTTGTGCTCAAGGGTGCCGGGGCGGATCTGGACAAGGATCCCCTGACCTACACCTGGGAGCAGATCGATCTGGGCACAGAGTCCAGCAGCGCCCTCGACATGATCGATGACGGTTCCCGTCCGCTGTTCCGGTTCGTCTCGCCGACCAGTTCGCCGGAGCGGATCCTGCCAAGCCTGCCCTCCTTGCTGACCGGTACCTTGGCCAAGGGCGAGGCCTGGCCCACCACCAACCGGGAGCTCAACTTCCGTCTCACTGTGCGTGATGGCCAGGGCGGCGTCGCCAGCGATGATATGAAGGTGCAGGTGGTCAACACCGGCAGCGCCTTCCGCCTGACCAGCCCGTTGGGCGTGACGGTGACGCCGGGGGCGAGCCAGGCCGTCAGCTGGGATGTGGCAGGCACCCATGCTGCGCCTATCAACTGCAGCAAGGTAGACCTGCTAGTGACTCAGGACGAGGGGGCAAACTGGTCGACCCTGGCCAGCAGCCAACCCAACAGTGGCTCGGCTACCGTGACTCTGCCGACCAACCTCACCAGCAGCGTCAGGCTGAAGGTGGCCTGTAGCGACAACATCTTCTTCGCCATCAGCCCGCTCAAATTGCCAGTTGCGCAAAGTGGCGGCAGCTCGGGTGGTGGTGGCGGTGGTTCTCTGGGCTTCTGGGCACTGGCGCTGGCCCTGTTCGGCTGGCAACGGAGGCGGGCATGAGAGCCACCGGCTTGCTGCTGCTTACCCTGCTTGGTGGATGTCAGGCGGATGCCGACACCCTGGAGCAGACGGTCAGCGCCAGCCTTGCCAGGCAGGATTACCGGCTGATAGTGCGGGCCGGGCGCGGTGAAGTGGCGCCCGGTATTGCGGCAAGTGAGCAGGAAGCTGCCAAGGCGCGTTGTGGCGTGCGCTACCTCGATGGACTGGGAGATGTCATCAGACCCGGTCAGGAAGAGGTTCAGGCCAGGCTGAGGGCCTATGCGGCCGAGTATAACCAGCGCATGCTGGCCCATTGTCCACCGGCTGCCGGGAAGCAATAAGCCCGCAGCCGGGTGTGGGCAGAAAAGGGGATGCGCAAGCCTCCCTTTCTTTTTGGCGCTGGCATTTGACCGCCCCGAGGCTTGTACCCATGGCGTGCTCGTCGCACAATGCCAGCACGCATGGCCGCATCGGCGGCAAAAAGAGAGAAGGAAAATCAAGATGATGGATGTGGCTGATCTGCGCCGTGAATACACCCGGGGCGGATTGCACCGGGCCGATCTACCGGCCGACCCCCTGGCCCTGTTCGAGAAGTGGCTGGCACAGGCCTGCGAGGCCAAGTTGACCGATCCCACCGCCATGGTGGTGGCGACCGTGGATGCCGAGGGGCAACCCTGGCAGCGCACCGTGCTGCTCAAGCACTACGATGCCCAGGGTATGGTGTTCTACACCAACATGGGTAGCCGCAAGGCACACCAGCTGGAAGGCAACCCCCGCATCAGCCTGCTCTTCCCCTGGCACACTCTGGACCGCCAGGTGCACGTCACCGGCCGGGTGGAGAAGATGAGCACCTTCGAGGTGATGAAGTACTTCCATAGTCGCCCCAAGGATAGCCAGATAGCTGCCTGGGTCTCCAAGCAGTCGACCCGCATCTCGGCCCGCGGCGTGCTGGAGGCCAAGTTCCTCGAGCTCAAGCAGAAGTTTGCCAATGGCGAAGTGCCGCTGCCGAGCTTCTGGGGCGGCTATCGGGTGGTGATCGACACGGTAGAGTTCTGGCAGGGGGGCGAGCATCGCCTGCACGATCGCTTCTACTACACCCGCGAGGGGAATGGCTGGCACATAGAGCGTCTGGCACCCTGAGAGTCTGTTTTATCCTGTTCAATCTCCTGCGCTGACAAGGAGTCTGTATGCGTCTGTATGGCGACCTGAGATCCGGCAACTGTTACAAGGTGTGGCTGCTGGCCCGTTGGCTCGAGCTGCCTCTGACCTGGGTACCGGTGGATATACAGGCCGGTGATACCCAAACCCCGGCCTTTCTGGCCATGAATCCCAACGGCAAGATCCCCGTGCTGGCCATCGATGAAGGGGATACGTTGGCGGAATCCAACGCCATCCTCTTCTATCTGGCGCAGGGCTCCACGCTCTGGCCGGCAGATCCCCGCCAGCAGGCCGAGGTGCTCAAGTGGCTGTTCTTCGAGCAATACAGCCACGAGCCCTACATAGCCGTGGCGCGCTTCATCGTCCACTATCTGGGGCGGCCGGAATCTCAGGAGGCACGGCTCGATGGCCTCAAGGCCGGTGGCGAGCAGGCGTTGGCGGTGATGGAGCAGCAGCTGAAACAGAGTCCCTACCTGTGCGGGCAGATGCCGACCATCGCCGACATGGCTCTCTATGCCTACACCCATGTGGCGGAGGAGGGGATCTTCTCCTTGCAGGGCTGGCCTGCCATCCGGGCCTGGATCGCCCGCCTCGAGGCCCATCCCCGTCACCTGAGCCTGCCTGCAGCCTGTCAGGCAAGCTGATGGAGCTGCTTATCGAGCGGGCGCTGTGGCAACCCCATTGGTCTCCTGTGCTGCAAGCCTGGCAGCAGCAGGGTCATTGCTGGAAACTGCTGCTGTGCAAAGAGAGCGCACCCCATCTGGGGCTGGGGGCTGACCTCTGGTCTGGCTGTCCCCCTGATGGCATCTTGTCCGCCAGCGGGCTGCTGGCGGCCTGGCTCGACGGCGATCTGAGCGCGGATCCTCATGTCGACCCCAGCCGTCAGATCCTGATCAGCGCGTCCCCCTCTCTGCTGACCCTGGCCAAGGAGAGCGGCCTGCTCACCCTGGGGCCGCTCGGGGCCGATCTGGTGCTGACCGCGGATGACGACATGGGCGCCGTGCTCAAGCGCCTGCTTGCCCGCCGCTTGGCCGTGCCCCTGCTGCGTGAATCCGGTCTGGCGTCACCCTCTGGCAGCCCCCTGGTGTTGCGGCCATTGCTGGCCGACGATGAGGCCGAGGTGGTGCGCTACTGTGCCGACGAGGCGCTCTCCCGCTATACCCTCAATATTCCTCACCCTTACCCGCCGGAAGGCGCCCGTGACTGGCTCGCCAGCAGTGGGCGCAAGGGCGCGCTGGGGCTTGGTTGGAGCTGGGCCATGACGCTGCCGCAGGGGGCTGAAGTGGCCCCACTGGTCGGGGTGATTTCGCTGCACTGGAACGGCGAGCTGGCCTGGTGGGTCGGCGTCCCCTGGCAGAACCGGGGGCTGGCTACCCGGGCTGCGCAGCTGGTCAAGTCATTTGCGTTCGACACCTTGCAACTGCCGGCGTTGACCGCCCGTCACATGCCGGGCAACCTCGCCTCCGGTCGGGTGATGGCCAAACTCGGTATGCACTATCGCGGGCTGCGCGCCCGAACTGCCCAGCAGCCTTGCGAGGTGAGCTATTGGCGACTGGACAGGGCCGTCCCCCTGCCCGAGCCAGTGATGCAGCAACTGGCGCCCTGGCTGGCGAACGAGCGGGTGGCCGTGGCTATTTTGCATGGTGCCGATGCCCCGGCCGGGTCGGGTCATGACGGCTCGTTGCAGCTCACCCTGTTTCTGGATGACAAGTGCATACCCACCTTGCCAGGTGCAGCACTCTATGATGGGGCCCTGTTCGACATTGTGTGCCATCCGCTCAGTCAGCTGGAGCAGGTCGAGCCCGAGCAGTTGCATCTGCTGGGTGGCTTGCTGCTAAAAGACAGGGACGAGCAGGGGCTTGCCTGCCTGCTGCAACTGACCAGCCTGCTGCGCCAGGGGCCCGTTCTGCTCACCCGCACGCAGCGGCAACAGCGGCTCGACTGGATTGACAAGATGGCGCGCCGCACAGGGCTGCCCGCGGCAGGGGGGCGTGATGGGGCTAAGGTCGCGGGGCGTTATCATCAGCTCTGGCTGCTGGTGGAGCTGCCAGAGCTCATCGATGAGCTGGCTGGGCGCTGGCATCAGGGACCCGAGCTTGCTCTGGCAAGGTTGGAACAGGACGATGCCGAGCTGTTTGCGGCCTACGGTGAGGCCATCACGGCCATGACGCCGGTGGCCTTGCAAGGGGTACTGCGGCTGCTTGCGGCTCGCTTTCCTGAGTCCACTCTCCCATTTCTGGACAAAGGTGCTCAGGTCGACTGGCACTTTGTGGAATAATGCCCGCTCTGCTGTACGAGGAGTAACGCTGTATGCTGAGAACCGAGCGCCCCGGCGACATGCTGCCGGTCTATGAACTGGTGAGCGCCGCCTTTGGCCGTTCCGATGAGGCCGAACTGGTCAACCGCCTGCGTGAATGTGGCGCTGCCGTGGTGACCATGGTTGAAGAGGAAGAGTACGAGTTCATGGGGCACCTGATGCTGAGCCCGATCACCATTAACGGCATGGAAGGGCCCTGGCTCGGTCTGGCGCCTGTTGCCGTCCATCCGGACTGGCAGGGGCAGGGCATCGGCTCGGATCTGGTGCGTGAGGGGCTGGATACGGCGCTGGAGATGGACTGGAAGGCGGTGGTGGTGCTCGGCGATCCGACCTACTATGGTCGCTTCGGTTTTCGTCCCGCCAGTGAGTTCGGTCTGCACTGCATCTATGAAGTTCCCGCCGACTGCTTTCTGGCGATGGAGCTGCAGGAAGGTGGCCTGGCAGGCATGGCCGGCGAAGTGCTCTACCACCCCCTGTTTGACGAGATCCCCGAAGAACAATGAGCAAAGAACGGCAGCCTTCAGGCTGCCGTTTTGTTATCAAGACAGGGCACGCGATCTTTCTTCTTTATATCTGGCTTCCTCTCTTCCTCTCTTCCTTCTCCTTCCCCTTCATTGTCATCAGAGGCTGAGCTCCACGTCCTTGCAACCGGATGGGTGAAGGCGTGCCCGGGAGCCTTTGGTCTCGGGGAAACGCTACGCTGATTTTTCAAGCAATGCCGCAGCATTGACCCAATACCGGACCTGGGGGGGAGTCCTGTTTTCAAGCGGTTTTTCCTTCGCAATATCTTGTTACAACTTTTCCCGTAATAAAGTCTGTTTTTGTCTAACAGGTAGCATTTTTTGGTTTGACCTCATTATTGATGTTTGACTCAAATGAGAATATGAAGGTAGGTTGTAAAATATACAAACAAGGATGCGTGGCTGGATTGCTGTAGCTTTAATTATCTATATTTTCTTTTGTTTTATAAGTATCAGTAGCGTAGTTGCCACTTACGTATTAATTATGCTGATGTGGTCACCTGTTTTTACCTGTCACCCTAAAAACACTCATATGCTCAGTCATTATGATATGACCTGCCCGGCTATTGTATGAAGAAACTGAGCAATCTGGAAAACCATAGAGCACGGATAGAGATATATTATATGAAAAAACTTTCAGAGATTATTCATCGTGAAGTTTCACAGGGTCGTCGCGACTTCCTCACTTTCTCTTCCATGTCATTGCTTGGCTTGGCGGCGAGCAGTGTTTTTCCTGCCCCGGTGAAGGCCGCCATTTCTATCCTGAATAGTGGCACTTTCGCTGAACTGGATGAGATCGACTTTTACGTGATGGCGTCTAACCAGCCCACCGTTGATTCGAATCGGGTCAACTTTGTACAAGAAACTGATGAAGCTCAATATCTTGCCCAGGTGATGTTTCAAGAGTTAATGAAGTTCGAATTCCAGTATCAGAACGGCACATTAAGTGCAGACTTGGGCGCTGGCATGAAGCCTAATGATAAAGTGCTGACAATGAGTGATGGCATCAACTCGGTTAACGCCATTTTCACCAGCAATCGACGCTATTTTACTGACAACATGGTTGAATATGTAAGTGGCTTGTTGCAACACTCATATAGCAAGCAAACTAATGTCACTGTGGCTGACCGGAAGCTTTATAACTCTTGGGATATGGTTAAGGTAAATGCGAATATTAAGCAAGCAGAAAAGGGGGCGCAATTTAAAGAGATTATCGATCAGCTATACTCTGTCGCCACCCATTATTGTCAAAATGGAAAGTTAACCACCTACAAAGCAGGGGGGGAAAGTTGGGCTCGTCAACTTATCGAACACTACTCCAAGAATGAGGTGTTAGACGAACTTATCAGTTCTTTTAAAGTTCAGGAGTATCTGGGATCGGGCTCATCGTTTGAAAAAGCGATGTGGAAAGTATATAACACCATCAATAAAGTAAGGGCACTCAATATTTCATCCGGTCGTCGCATCACCGAGGATGAGCTGAAAACATTTGAACGCACCATGGCGGGTTCTGTTTACAGCGGGTTTGCCATGAACATGAGCTGGGGTCACCAAAGCGAGAAATACACAGTCCTGGCCAACAGGAGAAATTTCGATGATGTGGTGACCTTGCTGAGAAATGAAAGCGGTACTCAGCGCACCTTCTGGAACAATTTCTTCAACCAAAATAGTCCGGATAGCTTCTGGAATGAACTGAATAATATGAGCTTGAGAACGAGCACCTTGCAGGATGGGGATGCCCAGCGGCGTATTCTTAATCAGTACCCCAGTCTGGCAGGGGCGACGGGCAGTGTGGCTCCCACAGCCTTCTCCGGTGTGGCTCCCGCTGCCTTCTCCACAGATTCATTCCTTTCCGTGTTCACCTTGTTGCTGGGGGTAGGCAACTTTACCTGGTTGACGGCGACCGAGCGGGAGGAATGGAGCAACCCTGTTCCTTTGATGGAGTTGGGGGCCGCCCTTTTTGATGTGACATTGAATCTGATCCAGCTCGGTCGGTTCCTTGATAAAGTGACCATGTTTATTTATGGCAATGGTGAAGGAATCATAAATAGCATAGCCATTAATATGGGGAAATTCAGTCAATTCTTGAGCAACCTTGCAGCCAAAGGCGAGCATCTTACGAATGTGATAGAGCGGCAGATAGCCAGCAAGATGTTTCTCGCCACTCAAAATATCGCTCGGGTTATCAATATATGTTTTGTTGGATTGGCTGCGCTGGGGGCGGCCTTGGCAGCGTATAACCTATATCAGGCTGTCGAGGGCGGGGATATTGGGGATATTATATTTGCTGCAATCAACATGCTGGTCGCCACGGTGGCGTTGGGCGTCACCATTGCCTCTTTTATGGGGCTTGCCATTGCCGGCCCCTTGGGGATTATTATTGCGGTGATAGGCATAGTGGTAGCCATCGCCCAGTGGCTCTACACGTTACTAAAAAAAGAAGATATCAAACCTACCCCGATCGCGAGATATACCAATGAATATATTAAACCGCGGGGGCTTGAGTATGAAGACCTTGGTGCATATATTTGCCGGGTATCCAGTTACTGGAAGCGAACTCTGGTATGTACATTTGATGCAAAGACCATGAATACCGATTGGGATTACGTCCCAAGTATCGCTGATCATGATAACCCGATTTATACTCAGCCAGGGGCATTGGTAACCTCTCCAAGAAATGGCAAGATTTATAACTTTGCCAATATTCAGAAGCCAGGTTACGGAAATATATCGAATTTCTTCACAGCGGGCGCCACAACACCAATCAGTAACTGGTATCCATTAAGCGATTTGCATACCTGCTGGCATGCCGTTGAGAGTCAGGCAAGCAATAACGGTCGAGCTGCAATATTTGTGGCTCTGGGCAACAGTTCAAGTTTTTCGCGCGCCTTCTTGACGTCTCATCTGGAAGATGCCCCGACAAGTAGCAATGAGCTGACGAGTCAATTAAATCTAGAGTGGCAAGAATATCCGCTGGATGTGGTTGCCATCAATGGCCTTGATGAGACCATGTTCCTTATCTTTACTACCCGACATATCTATCAAGTGAAAGGTGGTGTAGCTCGCAGGATAATATCTGACTTTGTCGGTCAGCGCGATGCACCGATAACATCAGGCCTTAATGCACTGGCACTCGGTACTAACGTGAATTTGATCTATCGGTTAGGTGGTCTGCAGGCTCCCGAGACTCGCTACCATTATCTGCTGACCCGGGATGACGATGGTGATTATACCAGTATGAAATTACTGCGGACCATCAATAATCCCATGTCCTCAGACTCGCCGATTGTCGGCAGGTTGTTCAAGAAAACCAATGATCTGGTTTCGCGGATGGACTTTATGTATCACGATGGCAAAAGTGGTTATGCGCGCTATGGCGCAATTATGAATAAGACTGGCGATGCCTCATTGTCATTGCACAATGGGGTTGAGTTTCAAGTGCCAGATAATGGATTCAGATCCTTCTACAAGAATGCATTTATTCCGAAATAGCGGATGTGACACCCTTGTCCATCGCTTGACCATGAGTAGTCACCATGACACGGGTCCATGCTGCAAATAAGGGGGAATCAACTTCCTGCAATAAGAAAGGCGCCATCAAGGCGCCTTTTTCGTCTTTGTCAGCCAGCCTGATTAGCTGAAGAACCAGTAACCGCGGTTGACCAGACGGGTCAGCAGCTGCAGGAAACCGGCCTGATCGGCCAGTTCCACCATGTCGGCCTGGGTGATGATGTCTTTGTCACACAACAGGGAGATGGCGGCCGCATCGTCGCTCGGCAGGGTCCAGGCTTCGCCGTCGATGTAGCAGGTACGGCTCTCGCCGCTGAACCAGACGGAGCGCAGGCCCGGCACCTTGATGGCGGGTTCGCCCTGGGTCAGCAGGTCGGCCACTTCCTCGGCGCTGTAGTCAGGTTCCATGGGGCTGACGTCCAGATCGTGCTTGGCCTCGGAAATCATGGTGCCAAACCACTCCTTGAACAGGGTCTCGTCGTCCAGAGCCTGCTGCATCAGTTCGCGCAGGCGGTGCAGCTCATGGGGCTGGATCTCGCCGTGACGGACGCGGGGCTTGAGATCCCCATCGCCGTAGCGCTCGGTACGCATTTCGTTGTCGATCAGGTGATCGGCAAAGGAGGAGATGAGTGCCTTGGCATCCGGCGCGCGGAAGCCTACCGAGAAATTCATGGAGGGCTCGATGGCGTAGCCTTCGTGCGGGAATCCGGGCGGAATGTAGAGGATGTCGCCCGGCTCCATGATGACGTCGATGATCGCCTCGAACGGCTCGCAATGCAGCAGGGCGGCGTGGGCGGCAAACTCGTTGAGAGGCTTGGCATCGCCCACTCGCCAGTGACGCTTGCCCTGGCCCTGGGTGATGAAGACGTCGTAGTTGTCGATGTGGGGGCCGACACCACCATGAGGGGTGGAGAAGCTCACCATGACATCGTCAAAGCGCCAGCCCGGAATGAACTGGAACGGCAGTGCCAGCTCGTGTACCTCGGGGGCCCAGTGGTTGCAAGCCTGCACCAGCACAGTCCAGTTCTCTTCCCCCAGGTGATCGTAAGATTCGAAGGGGCCATGAGCCGCTTCCCACTTGCCGTCGAAGCGGGTCACCAGACGGGATTCGATGACCTCTTCCATGGCCAGACCTGCCAGCTCGTCGGGGCTGATGGGATCCTGAAAGTCGGTGAAGCCGCCTTTTATAAGGAGCGGGCGTTTCTGCCAGTAGTGCTCGAGGAAGTGAGCGATATCCAGATTGAGTTCGTACATAGTGCTTCTCGTCAAAAGATCAGAAAGAGTCAGGAGAGGTCTTGCCCAAGATGGCTGCGGGCCTTGGGCAAGGCCTCTTGTATGGCAAAACGTATGGCTAGACGTATGGCCGTCAAAAATAACAGGGGCCCTGTTGCGCAATGTGCACAGGGCCCCTGATGTATCAGGTTATCGGCTTATTTCAGCAGATCCACCAGACGCTGGGCCTGACCGATATAGTTGGCCGGGGTCAGCTTCTTCAGCTCGACTTTCACGTGCTCGGGGAGCTCGAGGGTGTCGATAAAGGTACGCATGCCTTCGGCATCGACGCGGCGACCACGGGTCAGCTCTTTGAGCTTCTCGTAGGGCTTCTCGATACCGTAGCGACGCATCACTGTCTGGATCGGCTCGGCCAGCACTTCCCAGTTGGCATCCAGATCGGCGGCCATGGCACCGGCGTTGGCTTCCAGCTTGGAGATCCCCTTGAGGGTCGCCTGATAGGCAATCAGGGAGTAACCGACAGCCACACCCAGGTTGCGCAGCACGGTCGAGTCGGTGAGGTCTCGCTGCCAGCGGGAGATGGGCAGCTTGGAGGCCAGGTGCTGGAACACGGCGTTGGCCAGACCCAGATTGCCTTCGGAGTTCTCGAAGTCGATGGGGTTGACCTTGTGCGGCATGGTGGAGGAGCCGATTTCGCCCGCCACAGTGCGCTGCTTGAAGTGACCCAGTGAGATATAACCCCACACATCGCGATCGAAGTCGATGAGGATGGTGTTGAAGCGGGCCATGGCGTCGAACAGCTCGGCAATATAGTCGTGGGGCTCGATCTGGGTAGTGTAGGGGTTCCAGTTCAGGCCCAGGGAGGTGACGAACTCCTCGGAGAACTGGTGCCAGTCCACTTCCGGGTAGGCGCTGACGTGGGCGTTGTAGTTGCCCACGGCACCGTTGATCTTGCCGAGGATCTCCACCGCCATGATCTGCTTGAACTGGCGCTCCAGGCGATAGGCGACGTTGGCCATCTCCTTGCCCATGGTGCTCGGGGTGGCCGGCTGGCCGTGGGTGCGCGACAGCAGCGGCATGTCACGATACTCATGGGCCAGACGCTTGAGCTCACTGATGAGCTTCTCGCAGTAAGGCTTGATGACCTCGTCACGGGCGGTTTTCAGCATCAGACCGTGGGAGTTGTTGTTGATGTCTTCCGAGGTACAGGCGAAGTGGATGAACTCGCTGACGGCGGCCAGCTCGGGGTTCACTTCAACCTTTTCTTTAAGGAAGTACTCCACCGCTTTCACATCATGGTTGGTGGTGCGCTCTATCTGTTTGATGCGGGCGGCGTCACTCTCGTTGAAGTTGAGGACTATGCCGTCGAGCAGGGTGTTGGCGGCCGTGCTCAGGGCAGGAACTTCCGGGATCCCGGCGTGGCTGGCCAGTTTTTGCAACCAGCGCACCTCAACTTCGACGCGAAAACGCAGCAGGCCGAATTCGGAGAAGATAGGGCGCAGGGCATCGGCCTTGTCGCCATAACGACCGTCAATCGGGGAAACAGCAGTCAGCGCGGACAGCTCCATGGGGTGAACTCCTGATGATTGGTGTGGGGGATTCTCATCAACTCGCGCTCCTGTTACGAGACCGTTATCAAGGCTCATGTGCTGCTCGGCATCCTCATTTATCGACATAAACTCCGGTACCTGTGCTGCTCTTCACCTTGCTTCCGGCCTCTCACGACGGAGCTCGAGCCGATTCTTAGAAACGTTTGGCCAGTTCGACCATTTTCTTGCGAGCGAAAATGATCTGGGTACGGCTGCCGCCAAGCTGGCGCCACAGCACGCAGGCACGGATGCCTGCCAGCAGCAGGGCGCGCACCTTGTGCTGCACCAGGGGCTGCTGCAGGAACAGCGGGGTACCCGCTATCTGGATGCGCGGCCCTATGGGGCTGATGAGATCGCTGTAGATGCTCGCCATGTTGGCCAGGATCTGCTCGTCGAGCAGATCGAAATGCTGTTGCTGGCGGCCGATCTGGCTGATCCGCTCCCCCAGCATGTTGAGAATGTCCTTGCGCTTGGCCAGCTTGCGCTCCAGCGCAATCAGGCTCACCACGTAACGGGTCAGCTCGGCATTTTTCTGGCTGCCGTCGGATCCCAGTTGCTCGACCAGGGCGCGGTAGCCATCGCGAATGGCCAGATGGTTGCCAAACACCTCCAGCGGCTGCTTGGGATCGGTCACCAGCACGCTCTGCAGGCTCTCGCGCAGGGACGCTTCATCGCAAGTGCCATCACGGGCCACTTTTTGTACCAGATAGGCCGCCTGGCAGATGCCGGCAAAGGCCATGGTTCTGTCTTGAAATTTGTCGCTCATCGTTTCACAGCCCTGTTATGTTGGTTCACCGGCTGATGCCGCAGCAGGCCATGATCCGGCCTTGGAATTGGTCGCTCATGTTCGCTGCCTTCTGTTGTTGGCCCAAACCGCATGGCTGACGCACTGTTTCAGCGTGCTTGCAAAGGCCATGGTTCAGCCCTGGTATTTGTCGATCATCGATGTCACCGCCGTCAGGGTTTACACCGGATGGCTGAAACGCTGCTCGATGATGCCGCCGCCCAGGCACACTTCCCCGTCATAAAAGACGGCGGATTGACCCGGGGTCACGGCTGCCTGTTTCTCGTCGAAGATGACCCGTATGGTCTCGTCATCGATGGGCTGAATGAGGCAGGGGATGTCCTGCTGGCGATAGCGTGTTTTGACGGTGCAGCGACGCGGTGCGCGGATCGGGGTGCGATCCACCCAGTGCAGCTGGCTGGCAATCAGGCCGTCTGAGTAGAGACGCGGGTGCTCGCCCTGCGCCACCACCAGGGTGTTGCGCTCCACTTCTTTGTCCACCACGTACCAGGCCTCTTCGGTGGCGTCTTTGCGACCACCAATGCCGAGCCCCTTGCGCTGGCCCAGGGTGTGGTACATCAAGCCCTGGTGCTCGCCGATCACTTTGCCGTCCACCGTTTCGATGGGGCCGGGCTGGGCGGGCAGAAACTTGGCTAGGAAATCCTTGAATTTGCGCTCACCGATGAAGCAGATACCGGTGGAGTCTTTCTTCTTGGCGGTGATGAGATCCAGTTGCTCGGCGATGCGGCGCACCTCCGGCTTCTCCAGATCGCCCACCGGGAACAGGCTCTGACCCACTTGCTTTTCGCTCAGGGTGTAGAGGAAGTAGCTCTGATCCTTGTTGCTGTCGAGACCGCGCAGCAGGCGCGGGTGGCCTGTGCTGTCGTCACGGCGCACATAGTGGCCGGTGGCGATGTAGGTGGCACCCAGCTCTTCGGCGGCAAATTCGAGGAACGCCTTGAACTTGATCTCCTTGTTGCACAGGATATCCGGGTTCGGCGTGCGGCCTGCCTTGTACTCTTCCAGGAAGTGCTCGAACACATTGTCCCAGTACTCGGCAGCAAAGTTGATGGTATGCAGCTTCATACCCAGCTTGTCGCAGACGGCCTTGGCATCAGCCAAATCCTGGGAGGCAGAGCAGTACTCGTCCGTGTCGTCTTCTTCCCAGTTCTTCATGAACAAGCCTTCGACCTGATAACCCTGCTGCTGCAGCAGGTAGGCCGAGACGGAAGAATCCACGCCGCCGGACATGCCGACGATCACCTTGATTTGGCTGTTGTCTGTCATTAGTCGAAGTTACCAGTTCGTTTAAACGGGGCGTATTCTACCAGAGTTTTGCGCCCTCGGTCACATCTCCCTGTCCGCTTCCCCTTGAGGGGTAGCAAGGCAGGAAATCGTTTTTCTGTTTGTCGGCACCATGATGAAAAAATGGTGCCAAACGACCTCATATGGCCTGTTCACGATCTGTCACGAGAGGCCGGAAGCTCGGTAAAGAGCAGCGCAGGAACCGGAGTGTGTAAATACACATGAGCTTTCCTGATTACAAACAAGCGAGCAGCACATGAGCCTTGATCACGGCCTCGCAGTAAGATCGTGGGCAGGTTCTCAAATAAAGGCCTTGAGCGCCGACAGTGGCAAGCGGGTGCCCCCCAGATAATCCTGAATGCACTGCCACACCAGGGGACTGCGCAGGGCCGGTTTGCACTCGGCTATCTCCTCCAGGGTGAGCCAGTGGCAGGCCAGCACATCGCCGTCAGGATCCTCTGGATGGTGCTGACCCGGCGCCTTTTCAAGGTCGAAGATGACGGCAGTGCGCACAAAGGTGGCCTCGCTGTCGGCCGGTTTGTAGAGATAGACCCCGAGCCAGGCGCTGGGCGTGGCGGTCAGTCCCGTCTCTTCTTTGAGCTCGCGGCAGGCCGCTTCAATCAGGTTTTCACCCGGTTCCACATGGCCGGCAGGCTGATTGAAACGGCGCTGGCCCTTGATCTCTTCTTCCACCAGCAGGAAACGACCCTGCCAGTGCACCAGCGCCGCCACCGTCAATCTGGCCGGCATTCTCTCTTCCATCGGCGGGCGATCCATCATGATGACTCCTTGTCTGTGGTGTGACGGGCAGGACGGCGGGCCGTGCCGCGACCGCTGCTGCGGGGTTTGCTCTCGGCAGGAGGACGAGAGCCAGCCTGGTCGATGGCTGGTTTGCCTGCGCTGCGTGGCGGGTTTTTCCGATTGGACTGGGCCGCTCTGCGTGGTCTGTCGCCCGCAGGTTTGGCGGCGCTACTGCCGGTTTGAGACTTGCGCGGACGAGCAGGCGATACCGGTGCCAGCTCGGGGGCAGGCAGGCTGTGGCTCTGCCCGGGGGCCAGCCCGTCTTCTTGCCAGTTACCCAAGGTCCAGTCGCCGATGGCGTAGCGGATCAGGCGCAGTGTGGGGTGGCCGATATGGGCCGTCATGCGCCGCACCTGACGGTTGCGCCCCTCTACTATCTTGATCTCGAGCCAGCGGGTGGGGATCTCCTTGCGCTCGCGGATCGGCGGATTGCGTGGCCACACATCGGGCTCATCCATGAGCCTTGCCTCGGCGGGGAGTGTCATGCCGTCGTTGAGTTCAACCCCGGCGCGCAGGGCGGCCAGTTTCTCTTCGCTCGGTATGCCTTCCACCTGCACCCAGTAAGTCTTGGGCGTCTTCTCCCCCGGCTGGGTGAGGCGAGCCTGCAACTTGCCGTCGTTGGTGAGCAGCAAGAGCCCCTCGCTGTCGCGGTCCAGCCTGCCGGCGGCATAGATGCCGGGCTCCTTGATGTAATCCTTGAGGGTCTCCCGTCCTGCTTCATCGGTGAACTGGCACAGCACCATGTAGGGCTTGTTCAGCAGCAACAACTTGCGATCGGCGGGGTCCACCCGCGGTTTCTGCCCGACCTGTTCAGCCTCGTGTGCGTGCCGGGTGCCGGCCCGTGAGCGTGTCAGACCAGGCCGGTTGGCGTCATCTTGTGGGGTGCGCTCAGCGGCGGTCGTGCGGCCTTGGAGGGAGAGACGGGGGCGGGCAGATTTCATCGCATGCATACCAAAAAAAGGGGATGCCGGAGTGTATCACAGGGGGCCGCCGCCATGGGGCATGTGGGGCTTGTTCGCCTAACTCAACAGCCCTTCGATGACGATGGCCTGACGGGCGGGGGCCGAGCTTGCGTGCAAGAGCGCCGTGCTGACCACCTCGTCCATCATGGCGCGAGCCAGCCGGGTGAGGGGGCGCAATTGCTCGGGGGCGAGCCCGGCCGGGATCGCCAGCAATATGATGGTCCGTACCGGCCCGAGCGCCGATCCCCACTCGATGGGCTCGGCGCAACTGAGCAGCGAGAGGGCGGGCTGGCGGATGGCGGGGCAGATCACGTGGGGCATGGCGAGGCCGGGCCGTATGATGGTGGCAGCGACCTGTTCGCGCTTGGCGATGGCCTGCTCAAGCGCTGGTCTGTCGCGTACCAGCTCGGCGGGCAAGAGATCGACCAGCACCCTCAGGGCCAGGGATTTGTCCAGCGATGCCGCTGCGTGCCCCAGCTGGGCGAGGGAAAAACAGTAGTCGGGCTGGGCGAGGCCAAGGCGCTGCTCGGCCGGGGCGGCGCTTCCCGGTCTGCCAAGGGGCTGGCCCAGTTCCACGCACCAGCAGGTGAAGGCCATGTGGGCCAGCTCCGCATCCAGCCCTTCGATAAGCAGCAGACAGAGATCGCCGGGCTGGGTGGCCAGGGTGAGCAGGGAGAGCTGGCTGGTCGCCTCCACGCGTTGGCGGCGGGTGACATTGATAAGCTGAATATGGGATTTGAACAGCCCGGCCAATCGACTCAGCTGCTTGGCCTGGGTGATGGTCAGCCCTAGCCGGCAGAAGAAGGTGAGCTCGCGGGTGAGCATTCAGACGCCGACGGTGGCGGATTTGAGTACGGCGCTGGCATTGAGCAGCACGGATTCCAGCGATACCTGGCGAACCGTGCAACCAAGGAAGCGATCCTTCTGCTCTATCTCGATGTCGGAGGCGATCAGCACCAGGTCGGCGCTGGCGATGTCCCGCGCGGTGAGAATGTTCTCCAGCCCCATGGCGCCCTGGGTTTCAACCTTGATCTTCAGCCCCAGCTTGTCGGCGGCTTTTTGCAGCGCCTCTGCGGCCATATAGGTGTGGGCTATGCCGGTGGGGCAGGCGGTGACGGCGAGGATCTTCATCGGTTCTCAAAGCAAATGGCGGTGGGGCAACAAGATAGCGCCAAGGGGCGGCTTTTGCCAAAGGCGTGGGGCAAAAATGGGATCTTGGCGGCGCACTGGTGCTGGCTTGCACAGGGATGGCGAGAGTCGGGATTCATCTGCTGACGGCGGGCGTGGCAATAAAAAACCGGCCCCACCAGAAGATGGGGCCGGTTGTATTCAGTTAACGCGGGTTCAGACGGATTGGGTAGCCAGGGTGGCGGCTTTCAGTTCACGCTTGATACGGCGGATCTTGCGCTCCTCGGCCACGGCCACGCAGGCCATCAACACAAGACAGGCGGCTGCGGCCATGTCCAGCGCCGCGAAGGTGCCGGCCCAGCCGGTCAGACCGAAGATGGGGGTGCCATCGGCGATCATGCCCAGACCCAGTTTGGCGAAGCTGTCACCGATGAGGTAGGCAAAGGTGCCCTTGACGCCATCGGCCACGCTGATCCCCTGCTTGGGTACGAAGCCGACGGCGGCCACGCCTATCAGCAGTTGCGGACCAAACACCAGGAAGCCCAGCAGGAACAGGGAACCCAGGAACATGAACTGGGTGGTGGCATGCTGGTAGAGACCCAGAGTGGCGATAATCAGCGCCAGTGCCACACAGGCCACCAGACCGCGACGACCGTTCGCCAGATCCGAGAGGTAGCCCCACATCAGGGTGCCGACCAGGGCGCCCACTTCGAAGAAGGTAAAGCCCTGGATGGCGATCTCCTTGGAGAAGCCCAGCTCCTGGTGAGCGTACACGGTGGACCACTGGTCGATACCGATGCGCACCACGTAGAGGAAGATGTTGGCAAAGCAGAGCAGCCAGATCACCTTGTTCATCAGCACGTACTTCACGAAGATCTGACCCTTGGTCAGCTTCTGCTCTTCGGTGGCGATGTCTTCTTCACTGGCCACTTCATCAAACAGCTCTTCCACCTTGCCCAGACCATAGGCTTCCGGTGAATCGCTGCCAAAACGCAGGCCGATAAAGCCGACAACCAGCGCGATCATGGACGGGAAGATGAACATGCCGAGCACATTGCCATCGAACAGGTAGTTGGCACCGAACAGCGCCACACCGGCCGCACCGGCACCGCCCACGTTGTGGGAGAGGTTCCACATACCGAGGTAGGTGCCGCGCTTGTTGCGAGGTGTCCATTTGGTGATGGTAGAGTAGCTGCAGGAGCCACCACAGCTCTGGAAGAAGCCGCTCAGGGCATAGAAGAAAATCATGAAGTAGAGGCTGAAACCCGTGCCGCCCATGCTGGCACTGAAGCCCAGCATGCAGAGGGCGGAGAGGATCAGCATCAGCGGCAGGAACTGCTTGGTGTTCTTGCCATCGGCATAGTAGGAGACGACCGTCTTGCCCACCCCGTAGGTGATGGAGAAGCCAAGGCCAATCATGCCAAGCTCGGTCATGGAGAGACCGTACTCCTGGATCATGTCGTTCTGCGCAATGTTGAAGTTCTTGCGGATCAGGTACATGGTCAGATAGCCAATAAATACAACCAGATAAGATTGCATAAACGGCTTGAACCAGAGCTTGCGCCGGGCTTCGACCGGCAGTTCCAGGGTCGGCACCCGGACCTGTTGGAGAAATTTCAACATCTTCGTTCATCCTCTGCGAGATAGACGGTATTTCCGCCGCGCCCCTCATTTTTTGGTTGGTGTCAGAGGTCACGCCACGGAAAGGACAACAGAAAGAGGTTGGACTGTGCACCTCGCTCCCCTGTCGATTGAACCCATGCCCGAACCTGCGCCACTGCGGGGATCGGGTCACTACATCAGGTAGCGTGACTTTAATGAGGCGCGGCGCAAATGGCGTGAGAGCCATCCCTAGGGGGATTAGGAAAATTTCCTAGTTTGGCAGGATCCGGCCATGAAGCGTGAAGAGGATCACACAGTGGCGGGCCACGGCGGGGCCATGCTACGAAAAAGAAGGGGGACCGCCCGGTAGCCAGGCTGGGCTGACGGGCGTGAGGCTGTGCTATGAGATGAGCAGGCCACCGTCAGCAGTATTGGCGGATATCTGAGGCCATAAAAGAGGCCACCCGCAGGTGGCCTCTTGTCGTATCAGTGCAAGAAGGGGATCAGGCCGCCTTGGCGAGTTCCACCCCGTCGGTTTTCTTCACCCGCAGCTTTTTCAGGGCAACCGCCACCACGCCGGTGACGATGGCGCCACAGATCATGCAGAGCAGGGCCAGCAGCGGCTTGTTGACCGCACCCAGCAAGGCGACGATGGGGCCACCGTGGGCCACGCTGTTGGTGATGCCAAACAGGAAGGCCATCACCGCAGCTGTCATGCTGCCCAGCACGTTGGCGGGGATGACGGCGAGCGGGTCACGGGCGGCGAACGGGATCGCACCTTCAGAGATACCCACCAGGCCCATGGCACCGGCGGCTTTGCCCGCTTCGATTTCGGAGGCATCGAAGATACCCAGCTTGCGGCCGAGCACGGTCGCAAGCGACATGCCGAGCGGCGCCGCTGGTATGGCGCAGGCCATGGCTCCCATAAACTGGGTCTGGCCGGAGGCTATCATGCCCACCGAGAACAGGAAGGCTACCTTGTTGACCGGGCCGCCCATATCAAAGCCGGCCATGCCCCCCAGCACTATGCCAAGCAGCACCAGACTGCCACCGCTCATGGAGAGCAGCATGGCGTTCAGGCCTGTCATCATGTCGGCAATGGGGGCGCCAATGATGAAGATGAAGACCGCAGCGATAAAGAGCGATCCAACGATGGGGGCGATCAGGATAGGCACCAGCGGCTGCACCATCTTGTGGTAGTGACGGGTGGCAATCCAGCGCACCAGATAGCCGACCAGCAGGCCCGCTATGATGGCACCGATAAAGCCGGTTCCTGCGTCAGCGCCGTAGAAGCTGCCGTTGTTGGCGATCCAGCCGCCGATAAAGCCCGGCGCCAGCGCCGGACGGTCACCGATGGCGTAGGCGATATAGCCCGCCAGTATGGGGATCATCAGGGTGAAGGCGGCCACGCCCACGTTGAGGATCTGGTTCCACATGCTCCCTTCCGGGATCTGCATGCCGCTCGGGGTCGGGTTGCCGCCGATGGCCAGCGCCAGCGCGATCAGCAGACCACCGGTGACGACAAACGGGATCATGTGAGAAACGCCGTTCATCAGGTAGCGATAGAGATCGGAACTGCCGCCCGTGCTCTTATCCTCTCCCTTCTTGTCCTCTTTGCCTGCCACATAGGCTGGCGCCTTCAGCGCCTGCTCAATAAGACCCTTGCCATCCTTGATGGGGGCTTTTACCCCAGTCTTGATGAGCGGCTTGCCGTTGAAGCGGGCCATGTCCACCTGCTTGTCGCAGGCCACGACGATGGCGCTGGCGCGGGCGATCTCGGCCGCGGTCGGGCTGTTCTTGACGCCGATGGAGCCGTTGGTCTCCACCTTCACCTCGTAACCCAGCTCCTTGGCGGCGCGTTCCAGCGACTCTGCCGCCAGATAGGTGTGGGCGATGCCAGCCGGGCAACCGGTGACACCTATGATGAAGCCCTTGCTGGTGGTCGGGGCAGCGGTTTGCTCCTCCTTGCGCTCCAGCAGCAGCGCCAGCGCGGCAGCCGGGGTCTTGGCGGCCAGCAACTTGGCAATGAAACCTTCTTCAATCAGCTTGGCGGAGAGCTCGGCCAGCACCTCGATATGGTGGTTGGCGCCACCGGCCGGGGAGGCAATCATGAAGAACAGCCGGGACGGCTTGCCATCCTCGGCGCCGTAATCGATACCGCTGCGGCTGATGCCGATGGCCACCGCCGGTGTGCTCACAGCCGCACTCTTGGCGTGGGGCAGGGCAACACCTTCTTCAAAGCCGGTGTTGTCCAGCTCTTCCCGGGCCCACAGGTCCTTGATGAACTGCTGCTCATCGCTGACCTTGCCCTGCGCGACCAGCAAGCGGGCCATCTCGCTGAAGACCTCCTCCTTGCTCGTCGCGTTCAAATCGAGATTGATCAGATGTTCGTTGATCAGTGTGGTGATCATGGCGCTCTCCCGCTCCCGTGAGGGAGCCTGTTGGCATGCCGCCCGTGCTGGCACGGCATGCAGACAAAATTGACCTCACTATTATCGCGCTGGTAGGCAAGCCTCCCTATCGGACAAATGTGCGAATGACTGGATTTTTGTGCGCTATCGCCCCGAGTGTGACCCCGATCTCACAGCAGACCTGCTGACAAAATAGATCTGAATGGAATCGCAGAATGATTTTATACCGTTAAAAATCAATTGATTGTGATGTTGTGCGCCGATACGTATCAGCCATGGTGCGGGCCTCCCCTTGGACGAGAGTCGCCGCCAACCTGTAAATTTGTGAGGTAAAAACGAGCTGCAGGGTGTGAGCCAACGCACATAAATGGTCCTGTTTCAGGGAGGTTAGGGTCGAGCGCAGAAGAGGAACGAGGAGATCAAAGTGAGGAAATGGGTTGAGCCATCGGTGCCAGACAGTTCACCACAACGAGCGAGTGAAACCACAGGCATGGGCACCGTAGCTTGTTTGATGGCAGGAAGAAGGCAGATGTGCAATGCGCTGTGCTTATTGCACCCTACCGGGTTAAGGTAATTACGCGAATGTCAGAGTACGCTTCGCTATTCGAGTTTACAGGTTAACTTTTTGCTATTGCTTCTGGGAGATAGAGCCATCGGATAAGAGGGCCTTTTCTAGATGCAAAGCGAATTTTAATCCAATCATCTTTCTGCGCGAGAATTTCTACTTTGTCATTATGAATAAGATAGGCTTTGGTCTTTGATGTTTCTTCAGGTGATGAGTAGAGAAAGACTTTCTCGGATGTGACTGACCAGAGGATTTTCTTGCCATCAAAGTCAATCGCAACGGTGTCAAGTTTTTCTCCCTTCTGATTAAACGTGTGCTCGTAAAGAGGGAAGGTATCTATCTCGGAGTTTTGTATCTGATACTCTGTTGTTTTATATAGCCAGATTTCACCTTGATCGTTATATCGGTAAGTGTCGTAATACCATACAGGACCGGAGCGGCAAGAGCTAACTAAAGAAAGATCATCTAATTGAACCACAAGGTTATAAAGATCCCCACAGGCAGATTTTGGTGTCGCCGAATCTGCAATTCTTAGCTCTTTAAACGCTGCATTCACATGTTCATATAAGAACACATAAAAAACATTATTGACCATGCCAAGAGAGTTAGTGATGGCAATATCCTTGTAACCATCAAAGTTGAAATCCTGTATGATTACATCGGACTCTAGATTATCATCAATAAATTTAAGCTGCTGTTTCTCTTTTCCTGCCGTTAGCAAGTAATAACATTCATCTTCTTTTTTTATTTCTATTTTTACCCCGTCAGTTAGAAAAATAGAGTCTATTCTTGCAGAGACGGGAAAGCATAATAGAAGAGTTGTAAGGATGATAAAACATTTCACATTGAGTATTTTCTTTTTGAGGTGAGTAATAAAAATATCACGCATGTCTTATTGACTGTCTTGAGTCGTTTTTATTAATGCAAGTTTGTTTTTATCAACAGTGTAATAATTGGTGTAGTAAATAAATGATGTATCATCTTTACTCTTCTCAACCTTGGTCGTTGTAAGAAGGCGGCTATCAATCTGGGGAGAATCTATCCATTCTCCCACACGAACATCAGAACCATCATTGATATCGTATGAGCTATAAGCATTAAATACCATATCAAGTACCTTACCCGTGCGCTTGTTGACAAGGACTTGATTATAACAACCTGATGAACCACATCCCCAGCCTGTTAGTACGTATTCTCCAGAATAAACAGGTTCTTGTGACAATGCAGCGGTAAGTCGGGTGCGGAATGTTCTGGCCAATTCCGAGTCTAGTGAAAGCTTGGCTGTCTTACCTTTATATACGGCTGGTGCCGGGTAGTCCTCTGTCCGAGGTGGCACTTGATATTCTGTTTCGCTACCAAATGTGGTTTGGCTGGATAATCCGAGGAGCAATAATAAGTAAATCACGCTTGCTTTCATAATATTTTGTCTTGATATTTAAATTTGTAGTTACATTGACTTTTTTTAAATATTACTTAACTCTTGTACTTCTCAACTCTTTATTTGGATTATGTGGCAAGCAGTTAACATATGCCTTAGCTGTATGATTATTCCCCATGTCATCAATAATTGTGCAAGTCAAGTTACAAGGTTTACCAAGATCACGACGCCAGATATGATGATGGGGTTGGTATTCGGCTTCAAATTCAGATGTTATCGTGGCAGAAATTACCCAGTGGATAGGTATTTTTTTATTTCCTAATAATTTAATAAATATTTTTGAGTATGATAGAGATATCATATTCAATTCATCTATATTTGGAGTTGCGACTTTGGTAATCAACTCTATAGAAACGACTTTCGACTCTACAGGTTCAATAGCTTTGTAAAGCTTTCCTAATCCCCAATATCCATCAATCTCATTGTTTCTACTTGAAAATGAATTGATGATCCCAGATGCTACACATATTAATTCTTTTCTATGCCCCATATTTATCCTCGACAGGACTAATCACTATCGTTGTGATCAGCGTTCAGATTTTAATGGTTAATGATTAGCTTGTAAAAATAGCTATTTACCTCTTGGCGAGTCGTGAAACGGCGCTTATCACTTTGGCATCGTTCAAACAGCTCGCGATGGAATTGGCAGGAGCTTTTGCTGGCTCGCTGCCCATATTCCGATGCCCACACCAGCAGTTTGTGAAAGTTATCTTCGGCTGCCATTGCATCCCGTTGCTTGGCGCTTTGTGACCCGCGCGATATCAGTGAATCATGGCATACAGACCAGTCGAGATCCAGAAATAGCAGGGTATCGGCGGCATCAAGCAGCTGTTCGGCCAGGGCACCAAATACCCCTTCGACCACCCATTCAGGGTCTTGGGCAAGTGTTTGAATAGCAAGGTCGATCTCATGTTGGGGCCTCTTTTGGTTAAAACCGCCCGGCTGCCATACAATGGTGTCCAGATTGACCTCACGGATATTTAACCGCTCAGCCAGCTGCGCTGCTAACCAGCTCTTGCCCGATCCCGAATTGCCAATAATCAGAATTCGTTTCATCCATCATCCTTTTATTGGTATCAAATGGCCTAATGTTGTTACTATCGGGATCTATGGTTAAATTAGGTCTCACTGCACATCTGAGTTATAGATAAAGGAATTTTAAAGTACACTCAGTGTATGAGCCAAGGTTCTATTTATGATTTGATTTTACTCATCAACCATCAGATGAATTTCTATTACACTGATTAAATTTGATTTCTTGCGTCTGTATTCATAGACAGCATAATTTTTATTCTCTTTGTCTTTTAGGGGAACAGGCGTTTCTGGTAGTTCCTTAACCAAAGTTATGCATTCTTTTGCGACCAAATTTTTATCAGCTAAATCACATATATTATCCATTAGCTTTAATATTTCATCTTGCACATCATCAATCTTCTCTACAATATCAGTGGCAAGCATAGCTCCTTTTGTTCCACGTTTAATGCTTTCCAACTTATTAAAAACTTTATGAATGGAGCCAATAATTCCAGTTCTAGCTTCCACTCTGATTATATCGTGGTGTTTGGCCTTCGTTTGATATAAAGATTCCGATATGATTGCATCCGATAGCCATTTTGCATCAGAGTACAGAAGTTGAAGGCCTTCTCTGAAATCTTTATAAGAACTAATACCTTGAAGTAGAAGCATTAGTGTGCCAATTACAGTCACACGAGCTTTGATTGAGCCATCTTCAAACTCAACATTGATATCAAGACCTTCAGATAAAAAGAATTCAGTGCGAGTCAAGGAAAATTTTCTTAAATGTTCCTTGAATGACTCCAACTGTTCATCTGTTTCCATTCCTCTCGGTTCGACATGAATATAAGCCTGGCTAATAATGTTTTTGTTTATATAATCTGCCATTATTCTGTCTCAATATTTGTTGGTGGTTTAATTGCCAAAAGTTTATTCTTAGACACTTACATCGACTTCAAACGTCCCTGAAAATGACGGTAAACATCATCGTTATTAAAACCACCAACATTCTAGCTGGCGAATATAAGTGGTGCGACTTCTTGTGACAGAACTGTAGGTTCGATTAGCTCTGCGTAATCGGACGTTCGCGAATATTTTATCAATATCTCGCTTGTTGGGCTTCGCTACGCTCTGCGCCAACCTACAAAACCCACGCTACCGCCCGTGGATTACAGCCTCCAGCCTGCTGCGGTAATCCGGCGATGTGGTGGATGGCGAAACGGCTGCACAGGGTTGTCTCTGCAAGGGTGGTTGCCAAGTGGAGCATATTAGTCGAGAGAGAGGTCTGGCAAAACTGTAATAGAGCAGAAATCTGCCAAAGATCAACAAATTGAGCATTACTGGGGCGATATCTGTTCTGTCGACGCGGTGGCAGGGGGGAAGGCTATCGCGCCTTGATGGGTACTGCAGGGCTCAATACTCAAGAAACTTCTCCCCGCAGCATTCGCAGATCAGATGCCGTACATGGGTGGTCTGATAGGCCAGGGTCTGGCCGAATACCGCGTTGGTCAGGAGGCTGGCGCGAAAGGCTTGCCAGAAGGTTTTGCGCGGATCCTTGGGCATGATGTCCTGGCTATGGTCGCGGGCAACCAGTACCACAAGATGGTTGGTTTTGACGCCACATTTAGCGCAAACATGTAGTTCAGTCTGGGTGGTCACTTGTGGCCTTCACTCTCGTATGGGGTGCCAATAGCATACGCTTGTCATGCACATATTACAGCTATGCAAGGTACGCCACCGCTCTTTATCTGGAGGCAGTCATGGCGTTTCCGGCGCCGATTAATATCGGAAGCGAAATATATCTTTCGGCGCAAATAGTAGACCAAGGTCACGGTATTGGCCGGTTGAATGCCGTAGCGTCGGTCGATGGGGTTGTTGTTGCAAAAGCGTCAGCAAAATTCATTGAGAAAAAAGTGAATGACAGGAGTTTTATTAATGAAGAATGACATCATGGTTTTACCAGAAATGGATATAGGCATCTCAACCGCCGATCGCCAAAAAATTGCAGATGGTCTGTCAGCACTGCTTGCAGACAGTTATACCTTGTATCTGATGACGCATAATTTTCACTGGAACGTGACCGGCCCCCAGTTCAATAGTCTGCACAACATGTTTATGGACCAGTACACGGAGCAGTGGAATGCACTGGATATTATCGCAGAGCGGATCCGCGCCCTGGGATTTCCGGCACCGGGTACCTACAAGGAATTTGTGCGGCTCTCGTCCATCAAAGAAGTGGAAGGGGTGCCTTGTGCCAATGAAATGATCAAGCATCTGGTGCTGGCACAAGAGGCTACGGCCAGAACCGCCAGAAAGTTGTTCAATCTGGTGGATGAGGCCAACGATCAGCCCACCGCCGATGTGCTCACCCAGCGCCTTGATGTGCATGAGAAGACGGCCTGGATGCTGAGAAGCATGCTCTCCTGACACAGTGTGCCTTGGCCTTGTGTGGCCAGCTGCAACGAGATCAATAAAAAGGAGCCCATTGGGCTCCTTCGTTTTTGGGGGTGGTAATTTCCTGTCCGCTGTCTCTTGGTCCATCCCTCTCAAGTTGGCGGTTAGCTTACCGCCACGGGTCAGGTGGCATTGGAAATGGGCTACCCTGGCCCTGTCTCCCCGAGTCTGGGATTGAGGGAGAGAATGCGGGTCTTGCTGACTCTGTGGCGATAGATCTCCCGCAGATAGAGCAGTGCCTTTTTCACCGACTCGCGGCTGAGGCGAATGTCGTTGATGGAGACGAACTTCTCTTTTTCCCGGATAAGCTCACGGTACTTCTTCTCGTACATGGGCTTGATGGCGTACCAGTTGGTATCGAGGATCTTGGCCGGGTTCTCGAACTCGTTGAGCATGCTGTCGAGCAGCTCTTCGTTCCACTCCTCGTTGCAGATCATCTCGATCACCACCTTGTCTAGGTGATCGTCGAAGCGATAGTGATCCTTGGCAAAGCAGCGCTTGATAAAGGCCACTATCAGTGTCAGGAAGTCATCGCTCAGACAGGGGCTCTTGACGATCAGGGTGGTGAGGGAGATGTTGGCCGACGCACCTATGACCAGGGCATAACGCTTGAGGGTGGTATTGGGAAAGAGCCCGTTGAGGTGTGACTTGAGCCGGTTGAGATCCATATAGGAGAGCTTGTACTCCTTGGGCAGGGAGATGATCGACACCACAGAGGAGCAGTTCTTGAAGAAGTGCAGCTCGTTGAGGTGGGCCGGGTCATGGCCGCTTTTCACATAGTCGTCCAGATACTCCCGATAGTTGCCAGCTTCGATGGGCAGCAGGCTGATCCCCTCTATGGCCTGGGTCATCTTGTTGAAGTGGGGCAGCTCGATGGATCGAATGAAGAGGTCGTCCACATTGAGCCCGCCCTCCTTGTCAAACATGCCGCCGGGGGGCGAGATGGACTCGGCATAAGCCACCGCCACCGGCCCCGCCAGACTCATGAAGAGGTCGTTGGCATCGAGGCGAATGGTCTCGCTGATGTCGATGCCCGCCCGGCGAAAGTAGTTCTCGTCGTAGTCGGTGGTGACGGCCTGGGCGGTGAGAATGTTGAAGATCTGCTGGGAGATGTACTGGTTGGCGTACTTCTCCATGGTGTTGACGTCAACGTGCTGGATCTCGCCATCGTCGCTCTCTTCGGCGTAGCGCATGATGTCGTTGGAGATCAGCATCATGGCATTCCAGGGCCTGATCCGCTTGAGCATGCTGGCATCGCACGCCTGCTCGTTGTCGAAGTGATAGGAGAAGTCCCACTCCTCGGCCAGGTACTTGCACAGCAGGCGCCCGGCGTTGATGTGCAGCGCTTCTGAAATCTCGATGCCCCGATCACAGATATTGGGCAGTATGCAGATGCCGCTGGTGAAGATGGGATCGAACATGAAGTGCTCCCCGAGGGAGAGGTGCTCCTCCTCTTCTGACGGGGGCGAAAAGGTCTTGCTCATGTAGGAGTACTGCTGGGCCAGCCCGAATTCGGAGGCCATGCCGGAGCCGGTGCCGCCCCCGGCACTGAAGATGTAGAAATAGAGGCGTGACTGGTTAGCCTTGATGCCGCAGGAGTCCACCAGATAGGTATGGATCGCCTGCCACTCGGAGTTGGCGAAGTAGTGGGGGCTCTTGTTGAGAATGATCTTGGCCAGATACTGACCCAGGATGGGGGCGTTCCCCGCGCCCCCGGCATGGATCTCCGACAAGTCCATCACCCGCATCTTGGCGTAGTCGCGCAAGGAGCCACCTTCGCCGCTGCGATTGGAGTGGCGGATGCGGCCATCTATGTCCTTGTCCAGGTCCCCCAGCATCACCATGGGTTCGATCAGAAAGACAGGGCGGGCGCCATTGCTGGGCAGTCGCAGGTTGCGGCGGATCCAGCTCAAGGGGCCAAACTCCTTCTCCCGCTTGCGCTGCTCCTCGCTGTTGAACTCGTTCATATAAAAGCTGCGGGCGTTGTAAACCAGCGAGGCGACATCCTGGGCGATGTTGGAGCCGCAGCGCCCCAGCCCCACCAGGCAGACGGACGGAAAATTGTGCGGCACTGTGGTGCCGGTTTCGTTATCCCCCGGGGCGGTGGGGAATACAGCACTGCGAAGCTGCTCAAGATTGTCGAGAATGCGGGCCAGGTCCCCCTCTGTGTAGTAGAGATAGCGGTTGCCGGCGCTTTGCTCATCATCCGTGCTGGTGGGCAGCAGATCAGTATGCTCTGTCATGAAACAAGATCCCTCTTTGGCGGCGAATGTATATAAATCAGCAGCTTTTGCACTGCCTGGTAACTCTAGATGATAAAAAGCGAGGGGGCGGTGAGAGGGAAGTGAGAGTTGTCACTGTGTGATCATGGGCACAGCAACTGGCCACAAATCCATGAGTTCGTTTTTCATGCGTGCAGCAAGAGTTGGGCTGACTGGGAGAGTGACCTGCCATCCATTGGCTGGTTACAACTGCTGATTGGGCCACAGCGCAGCCTGTGCCTGAAAATGGTGGCAAGGGCGCTCAACCTCGTTCCGGTAGCGTGCCAGATAGCCCAGCTCGGCGGGATTATCTGTCTCAACCATGGTGATGTAGGCATCTGTATGCTGGTTGTGATAGCAACGTTCACGTTTTCATAGAAGGAAGGGGGTGAGGAATGGACCGGCAGGGGACAGTGCTGATGGCATTTTCAGAGTGACACATCAGGTGTTCTTCACAAAACCAAAACAGAGACACTCACCCTTTTGTGGGCTGATTATGCGTTCTTTAAAACGTGATTTATAAAATCGGATTTTTTCCGGCGATAGTCATCTTGTGACTGGCCTTCACAAGACATTTTGAGTGCATTGTATTGCTGAACCAGTGACGGAGCGGCGCGCAATTTATCACGAAAAATCAGAAAAAATTCAAATTCAGAGCCATTGGCCATCAGCTGAAAAGCAACGTCATCACCCGACGTTGACTCCAGCATACACAGTTCCGATGTTCTCAAGGTATCGGCTTTTTCTTGAAAACCCAATGTCGTCAGGAGCTGGATAGCTGCATTGAGTTCGTAACTTTCCACGCCGATAAAAATATCAAGATCGCTTTTAGATATTGCCAGCGGAATTGAAGAGGCACCAACGTGCTCCACTCTTGCCTGCGGAAGCAAATTTTTAACTTTGCGCTCGTATCGAAGAAACCGCTCGTCACAAGATGTTTGATATTGTTCAGCACTGTAAAACTTCATATTTCCTCCCAAGGCATAAGGTTTGATACCAAAACTGGGACACCCACCTTCCTGTGTGCTGGCTATACAGCGTCTTGCTCAGAAATGTGGATGTCCTGATTTCCCTCCACTTAAGTGGCTGGCAACGCAATACCACTAAACTCAAATATAACAACCGTAACCACTTCAGCTCAATGGGATTGGAAACGCCACGCGTTGACAGTCCCTCTTGAGGCGTCTGTTACGCGTTGAAGCCTTTGATTAAGCTCCCATAAGGTTATTTTGTTTGAGTCATATTTAAAATATTCACTAGCCTCTTGGAAGCTACACCAACGAAATTTTGTATGCTCATTTGATAGTTGTGGCTCAGCAGACACCCGAACTGAGAAAGAATATTCAGGTACTACAAACTGATGATTAGCCCAATTTTCATGACCAGCATAGTACACCTTGGGAAGCATACACATTGAGTCAAGCTGCTGCCAATCACAGCCAATTAAACAGGTTTCTTCTTTAAGTTCCCGTTTTGCCGCCTCAAGAGTGGATTCGTTATCTTCACCACCGCCTGAAATAGCTTGCCAAGCCCCATTGTCACTTCGTTGTCCGATTAAGTAACGAGGTTGTTCATTGAGGATTTGATACGGAAATACTAATACTTGAAATGGCGCTCTCATTGATTGTTCCTCTAATCGCATAACGCCCGCTTAAGGGGAAAGGTGAGTATCATCATTTTTATTCTTCACGTTCACTTCACCGAGCGGGGGTAGGGTAGGCACCAGTTTTCAGTTGGAGCTTTTCGATATGCCTACCATCATCACTCACGCCGCCGTACCTCTCTGTCTTGGACTCGGGCTTGGCAGCCGGATTATTCCGCCGCGCCTGCTGCTGGCGGGTGTTGCCATCGCCATGCTGCCCGATGCCGATGTGCTCGCCTTCAAACTGGGGGTCGCCTACGGCCATGTCTTTGGCCACCGCGGCTTTACCCACTCATTGCTGTTCGCCTTTACCCTGCCCACTCTGGCCATGCTGTTTCACCGCCAGCTTAAGGCCAGCGCCGCCACCGTCTGGTCGTTTCTGCTGGTCTCTCTGCTCTCCCACTGCCTGCTCGATTCGCTTACCACTGGCGGCAAAGGGGTTGGCTGGCTCTGGCCGTGGCGTGACGAGCGCTTCTTCGCCCCCTGGCAGGTGATCCGGGTCGCCCCCTTCAAGCTGGAGGCCTATCTCACCGCCCGGGGTGCAGCGGTTATCCTCTCCGAGCTCTACTGGGTCTGGCTGCCGGGGGTTGTATTAATGCTGGGATTGATGGGGTGGCGGGTGTGGAGGGGTTCTCAGTAGATGTTGAGACTGGCGGCCAGGTGATGAAGATAGTCATAACTGTGCCACTGCACGGTGCAGAGGGTGAGCAGTGCTGAGGCCCCCAAGGCACCTTGATCCCAGTGCCGGAGCAATATCCACAGGGCATGCAGTATGCAGAGACCCAGACTCGCCAGATAAATGATGGCCAATGCCACTTCAATCAAATCCGATATGCCAGAGGGGTTATTTGATTGTGATAAAACAGGTCATAGCCAAAGGCGCGAAATCCGAGTCTGATCAGAAACAGGAAGGTGTAGAGAATGGCCAATCGTTTTGTTTTTCGGTTGATATTTATCACACAACTTCTCAAATATCCTAACGCTAACTTTTGGGGCTGAGATGCAGCAGAGCTAGGACACCCATCATTTTGAATGTTGGCTATGCCATGTCTGGTTCAGAAAGGTGGGTGTCCCAGGTTTGTGTTCTGACAAAGAGCCCAAATAAAAATAAGGACGAAGTATCAGTAATGCTTCAGCAACTGACCTCAAATAAGCGCTATCATTTCAATAAATGAGCTTTCATATTTCCTAGATAATAAATAACGTCCGCATTTGCTGCTGGTTTGGATCGCAGAGGAACACCAGTCCGGCAACATGCGCTTGTTTAGTGCTACCCTAATTAAACTCTGTTTCAATATTTTCATTTGACCATGACTTCTTTGTTTTATGTTCGGTAACAGTCCATGAGCTAAAAATGCAGCTATAAGAAAGAGCCACATCGTGCATGAACTCTACCCAGCCTAAATGTTGCTCAGTGGATAAATTCACAGCATATGGTCGAGAGGTGCCTGAAATTTTCCAGTATTCGCCATTCTGATACATCGACATTTCATAGTTTTCACTAAGCTGCTCTTTTATACCTTTGGCACCTTCTTTATCTTGAGTGAAGAAATTGAAGTCTAGTATTAGATCGGTTTCTGTAGTGATGCTATTGCTGCCAAGTTCAGCATTTATAATTTTCGCTTCTGCAAGGCGGCGCATTTTTATTCTTTCATGGTACTCGTCCCAAGTTTTTTTGGCTTCTTCTTGAACCATTGATTTTTCCTTTGCATTTAGGTTGCAGAAAATAATCAGTAATAGAGCAATGATGCTGACGATTCTCATAGGCACTTAACTTCAATTTGTGGGACCGCAAAGCGGTCCCACATCAAGTTTTTTAACTAGCAAATTCGACTAATGCGGATTGCTCAGTTTTAATTTTTACACCGAAACTTGTAATATTTGGCAACGTGGCGTTGTGGTGTTGAATTATGAACTCAGCAGGTGCGTGTTGTTTATCATGTGTGGTATGAGTATCACTCACTAACGTGATTTGAAAACCTTTTTCCGCTGCACTTCGAATCGTTGTATCTACACAAAATTCAGTTGCATAACCACAGACCACCAATTCAGAAACAGTTTGGTTTGTTAATATTTGAAGTAAGTCGGTTTTAAAAAAAGAGTCAGGTGTGGTTTTGCGAACATAAAAATCTGATTCAGCCAGATTCAAATTATTAGACAATTTCCAGCCAGAACTTTGAAACTTTAGAATTTCATGGCTTGGTGTTTCATGTTGTATCCAAATGATCGGCGTTTTAGACGGTCGCGCCTTATCAGTGAGTTTATTGATATTTGAAATCACTTCATCAGATTTGTAAGGTGATGGTGTTGGTTCAAATAAGCCGACTTGGACGTCAATAATTAATAATGCTTTTGTCATTTGAATGTATACTCGAAATTTTAATTGCTAGTTAACGCTCAAAGCAGCTGCGCGGTACGCGTCGGCTGCCTTTGCTTGTTATGTTTTTAATAACACCCCAACGTTGAGGTAGTATTGGTTAATTAATTTCCAGCGTTGTTCAGCTGCTTGCGAAAACTCTTCGCGCCAGTCAGCACATTCACTAAAATATTTATCCGATGCAAAACACAAAAACTTGTCTATTTCAGTCGCTTCGAAGTCGACGCCAAAGCTTTCAAAGTGCTTTCGATAATTATCAATAATTTTCAGCGAGTTGAAATCACCTGAAAGCTTTAGAGCCCTTAAGACTAGAGGATACCATTCCATACTGTATGTAAAAAAATGATCCCAGCCTTCCATATCAGATATTGATTCTAAGTACGCCACCGCGAAAATGGGCCAGTCTTGTTCCGAAAGTTTGGTTTCATCGCTAATCCCTTTATCAAGAATTTCATCAACAGTTAGAGATTGCATAGCACCTCAAATATAACGCCGCCAACAGCGGCCTAGCGTAGCGAGGTACAGCCCCAAGGGGGCGATGCTGCTTGGCCTTGTTAAGTGTTTTATTCTGAGGCCGATTTCTCTAAATCCTCAACAGGGTTTGGCAATCGGCCAATTAACCACTCTGCACAAGTGCCGAGCCTAAACTCTGGATTATGACACTCAATTACCTAGGATAGATATTCATATGGGCCATCATTAATATAAGGAGGTGGAGATACAGGATGAAAAGATGTTGGCAATCGTTCGTTGACAGACATGTAATTTAAAACATGCCCCAATTCTTGGACTGTATGCCAAGCAAACTGGTGGTGAATGTCGATTTCAAATTTCACCCACCAGCGACTATCCTCATCAACTCCCTTTCTGATAGCACCATTAATCGCTGGAACCTTTTCCAGAAACTCAATTAACTTCGTAAATTATCGTTCGTCCATAATTACATTTAACGTTTTAATTCAGTGGGCCAGCTAGCGCAGCTCCACTGTGATGAAGGGTTATGCCGCTTGTCTCAGCCATTCATGGAACCACTCCGTCGGAATCCGCACTTGCTCAAAATTACCGGATCTTAATTCGTCAATTGAATAGGTATTGGCCAAGTACAAGTCCCACTGTGTTTCGACATCGGTGAGGATCGGAAGTAACTTCTCAATTTTAGGCTCCGCATCGACCTCAAGGTACTGGCACCAAAACCGATCACACCACTCCGCGATTGCCTTATGAGAGTAAGGAGACGACTCGGGCATCGCTCCCCACTTCAGCATTTGAATCGCGGCCTCCCTAGTGAAAGGCATCTCCGCTGGCTGGCTCACGTTCACTTCGCTTGTCCTCTATTCATACGGCATAACGTTTGGTTAAGGGGCGGGCTTTAGCCCGTCCCAAGCGATTTGAACCATTTGTTATAGGACTTGCCCCTCAAGCGCCATTTTTATGAAGCACTGGAGCAAGCCTTCATCTTCATAAAGCTCTCGATACTCTGCGAGAGGCAGGTTTCCTTCGTTGTATTGTTTTTCAAAGAATACTCGTAGGTGCCATTCATCTGGATCTATTTTATTGAAATCGAAATCAATTCCGCCTGCATCTGCGGTTCGATATATGTCTACGCCAACTCCATGAGTTCGATACATCCAGTTCGTCCCGGGAATTGGGTTATTTCCTCGGTTTTCTGGTTTTAGTATTTCCTCAGCGGATTTCAAATCAAATGCACGGACAAGAAGCTCCTCGGCCCATTTTCTTTGGGCATGCCACAGCGGTATGAGTTTTCGGATCTTGTCGAGGTTATCCATGTTTGCCCTATAACGTTTGGTTAAGGGGCGGGCTTTAGCCCGTCCCAGCGAGCACAGCGAGCGATTTGAACCATTTGTTATGCCCTTGTGCTCTGGGTCAATGTATTATTTAGCTGTATCAAAAACGCATAAAACCAGTCTTTATGAACAGATGAATCGTTAGTTTCTGTTTATGCATTTTTTACTTCCCCGTTACTATTAATGGTGGGATTTTTTTGCAGATTTTGAGTGTGATTATTTTGATAGTGGTTCTAATATCTTCCAAGCAGAATCTTTAATAAATTCTTGGGAATCTATAGCTTTATTTATAAAATCATGTTGCGCTTCACGTAAGCTGCTAACATTAGCTCCACCTTCATAATCAGGCTCTGAGTTTTGTACCAAGTCATCTTCCCAGCCACAATGCTCACAAATATCGAACGTACCTATAGCAGGCTCATCCAAAGTCTTATAGCCACAGCAAGGACAGGTATATTTCAACAGTCTCTCCATAATGTATGACGCTTAAAGCAGCGCGCGGTACGCGTCGGCTGCCTTTGCTTGTTATGTTTTTAATACCACCCCAACGTTGAGGTAGTATTGGTTAATTAATTTTCAGCGTTGTTCACCTGCTTGCGAAAACTCTTCGCGCCAGTCAGCATATTCACTAAAATATTTATCCGATGCAAAACACAAAAACTTGTCTATTTCAGTCGCTTCGAAGTCGACGCCAAAGCTTTCAAAGTGCTTTCGATAATTATCAATAATTTTCAGCGAGTTGAAATCACCTGAAAGCTTTAGAGCCCTTAAGACTAGAGGATACCATTCCATACTGTGTGTAAAAAAATGATCCCAGCCTTCCATATCAGCTATTGATTCTAAGTACGCCACCGCGAAAATGGGCCACTCTTGTTCCGAAAGTTTGGTTTCATCGCTAATCCCTTTATCAAAAATTTCATCAACAGTTAGAGATTTCATAGCACCTCAAACATAACGCCCGCTTAAGGGGCAGGCAACGCTAAACACTGAACTTAAATTAACAACCGTAATCACAAATGCTGATTTTAACTAAGAGCGCCATGCGTTGGCTGTCCCTCTTGAAGCGTTTGTTAGAAATTTTCCAATGCATTGATATTATCACTTAATTCCCAGCATTCTAATGACTCGCCATTACTATCCATAACAATGTTTTTATAAATAAATCCATTTTTGCGAACAACAATGAGTGACGCCGAATTTTCAGAAGAGATTAATGCAAAGACAAATTTGACTAAACCAGATTCAAAAGCAATTTGGCAAAGTTTGTTAACTGCGAATGTTGCAATACCTTTACCTTGAACACCAAAAGCTACGTTGTAACCGATTTCAACTCGGCAGTCTATCGGTGGGTTCTTGAAACCACAACTACCAATTAGCTGGTCATTTGACTTTATAAAGTATGGTAAAGACCAAACTTCACAAATTGAATCACGATAATGATTAAGAGAGCGATCTAAAACATGATTTGGTGGAATTCCGTCAATCATATACTTGAGCTCAGATTGACCATCACGCAACATTTTTAGCTCATTCTCATTTAGCTGAATGAGTTCCATAATTTCCTTATGCCTAACAGTGATTAGATAGAAGGCGGCACTAATCCGATAGTAGAGCCTTCCATATAACTCCGCTCTGCACTGATAGTGGTCATGAAAAAAATTAAATCAAAGCATTACTAGTCTACCTCTGATGCTTGAATGTACTCGCTTGACCTCCTCTTTTTTACTCTATCATTACCACTGTATAAAAAAACAGTTCAGGACAGTGATGCGTTTGCATCACTACAGCATCCGTACTGAAAAGTCCTACTGGTACTGGGTCCGCAATTTCATATTTTTTAATCAACTACTACACCCGCAAAAAACTCGGTGCCGTCGAGGTCAATGCCTTTCTCACCTTGCTTGTCTGTTTCTTCAGGCAAGGCTACCGCCCCTGGGTTTCAGCCCCCAGTTCGCTGCTTTTCACCCGCGAGGTAGCAACAATCGCTTCCATGACATGTTCCCGAGAGATGGATTGTCGTTTGGCTATTTTAAGGGGCCGGATTGAGACATGGAAAGAGGCAGTTGATAGAAATCTGAGCTGGTTCAATCAATTAGGGAAAACTGTTGCTCAAGTGAGCAGCCGGATTCGCAGAGAGTGCGGAAATACCCTCACCTCAACCTTCTCCCAGATGGAGAGGGAGCTTGTTTGCGGTTAGACGGGAGCGGAGGGCTGGCACGGTTTTGATCCCCCTCCAAGCCGCCGAGTCGAGCTCAATGGGTCAGGGGCGCCGTCAGGGATGACGGCGCAGCCGCAGTTGGTACAGGGATGTACCATCTGCGGCGTACCGTCCGCCCCAGAGAGCTAGATGAGGGAACCCGCCACAGGCGGGCGGAACTCTGTCGAGGGCAGAGCCCTCGTGTTCCATGGGGCGAAGCCACATCAAGGGGTTCCCTGCTGGTTCTGGGCCGGAACCGTCGCCGTGGAAAGGGAATTTGCTGCGGTGCAATGCGCTGCGCTTATTGCACCCTACGGTGATCCACGAACGTCCGAATACGCTGCGCTATTCGTACCTACGATTCGATAACGCCGGGGGATTATGGGTTTCCTCACCCTGACCCTCTCCCAAGGGAAGAAGGGACAAAGATGCCGGGAGCGACAACAAGCAGGAAAGAGAAAGGGAGCCGGTCAGGCTCCCTTTGATGTGGCGATGCAACTATGCGTGATCTGGATACATCAGCGGACCACTCACGGCCAATGGCATTTGACCAATGCCGCCCCTTATCGATTGGTCGCTGCCTTCATCCCTTCCACAAACTCTTTCAGACGAGTGAGCATATGCTCCGGGTTCTGGTGGTGGGTCTCGATGATCTTCACCACGGCGGAGCCGGAGATGGCACCGGCGGCGCCAGCGGCGATCGCTTCTCGCACCTGAGCCGGTTCGCTGATGCCAAAGCCGAGCAGGGCGGGGGGCGCCTTGAACTCGCGCAGGGTATTGATCAGGCCATCTACCGGCATGCCAGCCTTGGTTTCGGCGCCGGTGACACCGGCGCGGCTCACCAGATAGGTGTAACCACTGCCAAGCTCCGCCACCTGTCTCAGGGTTTCGGCATCGCCATTGGGCGGGGCGATAAAGATGCTGTCGATACCGAACTTGTCGGCAGCCGCCTTGTAGGGGGCGCACATCTGCACCGGCACGTCGGCCACCAGCACCGAATCCACGCCCGCCTGCTGGCACTTCTCATAAAAACCGTCGATCTGGCGTACATAGACCAGATTGGCGTAGACCAGCAGGCCAATGGGCAACTGCGGGTACTTGGCGCGGATGCGGCCGAGCAGTTCGAAGCAGTCGTCCGGGGTGGTGTGGCTCTCGAAGGCACGCAGGGCGGCGCCCTGAATGGTGGGGCCGTCCGCTACCGGATCGGAGAAGGGAATACCGAGCTCGAGGGCATCGGCGCCCCCTGCGACCAGCGCATCGACGATGGCCAGGGAGAGTTCTGGGGTGGGGTCACCCAGCATCACGAACGGCACGAAGGCGCCCTGATTGACTGCATCCAGACGGGAGAAGAGTTGTGTGTAACGGTTCATGACAAGGTTCCTTCTTTCTCGAAAATGTCGGCGACGGTGAAGATGTCCTTGTCGCCACGGCCGGAGAGGTTGACGATCAGCACCTGCTCTTTCTCCGGTTCACTGCGGGCCATCTTGAGGGCATGAGCCAGCGCGTGTGAGGACTCCAGCGCCGGGATAATCCCTTCTGATTTGGCCAGCTCCTGGAAGGCGTCCAGCGCCTCCTTGTCGGTGATGGAGACATACTCGGCGCGGCCAATGGAGGCCAGATGGGCGTGCTGCGGGCCAACGGAGGGGAAGTCCAGCCCCGCCGAGACGGAGTAGGACTCCTGGATTTGGCCCTGCTTGTCCTGCATCAGGTAGGAGTGCATGCCAAAGAAGACCCCCTTGCTGCCGTGACCCAGCGGCGCACCGTGCTCGCCACTCTCGATGCCGTGACCGCCCGGCTCGACCCCGATCAGACGCACCTCTTTGTTGTCGATAAAGTCGGCAAACATGCCGATGGCGTTGGAACCGCCGCCGACGCAGGCGATCACCGCATCGGGCAGGCGCTCCTCTTTCTTGAAGCACTGGGCCTTGGCCTCTTCGCCGATCATCTTCTGAAACTCCCGCACGATAGTGGGGAAGGGGTGCGGACCGGCAGCGGTGCCCAGCAGGTAGTGGGCGGAGTCGTAGTTGGCAGCCCAGTCGCGCAGCGCCTCGTTGCAGGCATCTTTCAGGGTGCTGGAGCCCGAATGCACCGGAATGACGGTGGCGCCCATCAACTTCATGCGAAACACGTTGGGCTTCTGGCGCTCGCAATCCTTGGCACCCATGTAGACTCGGCACTTGAGACCGAGCAGGGCGCAGGCCAGTGCGGTAGCGACGCCATGCTGACCGGCGCCGGTCTCGGCGATGATCTCGGTTTTGCCCATCCGCTTGGCCAGCAGCGCCTGACCCAGCACCTGGTTGGTCTTGTGGGCGCCGCCGTGCAGCAGGTCTTCACGCTTCAGATAGAGGCGGGTCTTGGTGCCCTTGGTCAGGTTGCGGGTCAGGGTGAGCGGGGTCGGGCGACCTGCATACTCGGTCAGCAGCTCCTGAAATTCGGCGATAAAGGCCGGATCCTCCTTGGCATCGACGAAGGCTTTCTCCAGCTGGAGCAGGGCGGGGATGAGGATTTGGGGCACATACATGCCACCAAATTCACCAAAAAACGGGTTAAGCAGGGTCATGGTTTCTTCCTTATACCTTGAATCAAAAAGACAATATTAAATTCGTTGTTATCGCTCTGCGCTTTCAAAGAGGCGAAGGGCACTGTTACAAGCCGCGCAGGGCGCTAAAAGCCGCAGCTAGCTTGTGTGGATCTTTCTGGCCCGGGGCGCTTTCCACCCCGGAGTTGAAATCAAGGCCGAGGCAGCCGACCTCTGCCGCCTGCAGAGCGTTGTCGGGATTCAGCCCGCCTGCCAGCATCAGCCTGGCTTTATCGAGATTGGCCAGCATGGCCCAGTCGAACGCCTGACCCGTGCCGCCGCTCTGGCTGCCGACTTTTGTATCCAGCAACAATCGATCCGCCGGATAGTCGAGGGCGGGCAGCGGCTCGCCACTTGTGATGCCGACTGCCTTCCAGACTTGGCAGGTCGCCGGCAACAGTGGACGCAGGTTGTCGATATAGGCGGCGTCTTCATTCCCATGCAGTTGCACCGCGGCCAGTCCCAGCGCCTCCACCGTTTTGGCGATGGTCTCCTGCTGGGCATTGCGAAACACCCCCACATAGGAGAGCGGCGCACCCGCCATCACGGTACGGGCGGTGGGAATGTCCACATAGCGCGGGCTCTTCGCCACAAAGATAAGTCCGCCGAATACGGCGCCTGCCTGATGGGCGGCGGCGGCATCGTCGGCGCGGGTCAGGCCGCACACCTTGTTCTGGCCCAGCACCAGCTTGCGTACTGCGGCCTCCAGATCGGTTTCCTCCATCAGGGAGGAGCCCACCAGGAAGCCCTTGGCATGGTGGCGAAGGTCGGCCACCTGGGTGCGATCCTTGATGCCGGATTCGCTGATCACCACCCGATCGCCCGGAATATCTTTGGTCAGCTGTTTGGTGCGGTTGAGATCCACGCTCAAGTCCCGCAGATCCCGGTTGTTGATGCCGATGACGGGGGCGCCGAGTGCGATGGCGCGGGTCAGCTCTTCCTCATTGCTCACCTCGGTCAGCACCCCTAGGCCGAGCTCCTTGGCCACCGTGAACAGGGCGCGATAGCCCTCGTCGGTGAGCACAGAGAGCATCAGCAGGATGGCGTCCGCCTGATAGTGGCGGGCCAGATAGAGCTGATAGGGGTCAATCATGAAATCCTTGCACAGCACCGGTTGCTGGACGCGGGCGCGCACTCGCGGCAAAAAGGCGAAATCCCCTTGAAAGAACTTCTCATCGGTCAGCACAGAGATGGCGGTTGCGTATTTGCCATAGATATCGGCGATCGCCTCCGGGCTGAAATCATCGCGGATCAAGCCCTTGGAGGGGGAGGCCTTCTTGCACTCCAGAATAAAGCGGGTTGAGCCCGCCTTGAGGGCGCCGACAAAATCCCGAGCGCTTGGCACCAGTTCACCTTGGAAGCTCTCCAGCGGTTGCGCCAGCTTGCGGGCGGCAACCCACTCCTGCTTGGCCGCCACGATTTTGCCGAGAATGGTCTGGTTGATGGAAGCCATGTTCAGAAAAGCATGGGGGGCAATGGAGTCTGACATCTCGTTATCCTTGCGAAGCTGGCTATTGCCCTGCGGGCGATCTGAGAGAGTGCCCTGCGGGCTTTCTGGTTTGGTGCCGTGCTGGTTCGTGGCTGACATCATGCCTCCTGATGGCTCAGGGTGGCCAGCCGGGCGGCCAGATCAGCCGCCTTGCCGCTCGCCAGCACCGCCAGCACATCGGCCGCCGCGCTCTTGAGATCCGCGGCCTTGCCCGCCATCAGCAGCAGCGGGGCCACGTTAGCGGCGATGGCGGCGTTGTGCGCCGGAGTGCCTTGCCCTGCCAAAATGGCGGCTGTGATGGCGCGGTTCTCTTCGGGCTCGCCCCCTTGAATGGCGCTGACCGGATAGGTTTCCAGGCCAAAGTCAGCCGGGGTGATCATGAATTCGCGGATCTCGCCGTCACGGATCTGGGCCACCTGGGTTGGGCCGTGGATGGCAATCTCGTCGAGCCCGGCGCCGTGAACCACCATACCGGTTTTCAGCCCCAGTGCCAGCAGGGTTTCGGCGATGGGGCGCACCAGCTCGGGGGCATAGACACCCATCAGCTGATAGGTGGGGCGAGCGGGGTTGATGAGCGGCCCCAGCACATTGAACAGGGTGCGGGTCTTGAGGGCCTGGCGCACCGGCATGGCGTGACGCACCCCTGCGTGGTATTGGGGAGCGAACAGGAAGCAGATGCCGAGTTCGTCCAGGCAATGGCGCGCCTGCGCCGGGCTCATGTCGAGCTTGATGCCCATCTTGTCGAGCAGATCGCTCGAGCCCGACTTGCTCGATACCGAGCGGTTGCCGTGCTTGGCCACTTTCAGGCCGCAGGCGGCGGCGACCAGTGCCGAGGTGGTGGAGACGTTGATGGTGTTGAGGCCATCGCCACCGGTACCGACTATGTCGCAAAACTCATAATCCGGACGCGGGAAGTCGCGCGCCTCCGCCAGCAACGCCTCGGCGGCGCCGGCGATCTCCTCCGGGGTCTCCCCCTTGATCTTGAGGGCGGTCAATAAACTGGCGAGCACTATGGGATCCACTTCGCCACGAACCACTTGCCCGAAGGCGTCACGGGTGCTTTCACGGCTCAGAGACTGACCCTGATAGAGGGTGTTGAGATGTTGATGCATAGGGTCTTCCTTACCGCACACTGCTAACTGGACGGGTGATATGGGCGAGCGCCTGGGTCAGCAGGCGGGCCCCTTCCGAGGTCATGATGGATTCCGGGTGGAACTGGAAGCCCAGCACCCTGTCGTCCTGCTGCTCTATGGCCATGGGCATGCCCTGATAGTGGGCAATCACCGTCAGCTCTTCCGGCACATAGGTGGCGACCAGTGAGTGGTAGCGGGCCACCGGCAGCGGGCTCGGCAGACCGGCGAAGGCGCCATGGCCGTTGTGCTCAATCAGGGACCGCTTGCCGTGGACGATTTCACCCGCCGCGCCGACGGTGCCGCCGTAGGCTTCGCACAGGGCCTGATGACCGAGGCAGATGCCGAGGATGGGCACCTGGCCGCGGGCCAGCTTGATCAGATCAATCAGGCAACCCGCCTCGTGAGGCGCACCCGGCCCCGGGGAGAGCACCAGCACCGCATCCCCTTCGCAGGCGGCGATCTCGCTCATGATGCGGCTTGATGGCAGGCTGTTGCGGTAGATCCGCACCGGATAGCCGAGTGAGCGGAACTGATCCACCAGGTTGTAGGTGAACGAATCGAAGTTATCGAGCAAGAAGATGTTAGTCATGATGCTGCTCCTTCGAAGTGCGGAACTGATCGGCCGGGGCGCTGTAGGTAAACGAGTCGAAGTTGTCGAGCAGGAAGATATCAGTCATGGCTCACGTCCTTATGTTGCTCCTGCTGGGCGCTCAGGGCTTGCAGTGAAGTGCCATGGCTGGCGGCGATGGCGGCCAGCACGGCGGCCGCCTTGGCGCGGGTTTCATCCGCTTCGGCCTGGGGTTTGGAGTCATAGACCACACCGGCGCCGGCCTGCACGTGGGCCACACCATCTTTGACAAAGGCGGAGCGAATGACGATGCAGGTATCCATTTCCCCCGCGCCATTGATGTAGCCGACGGCGCCGCCGTAGCTGCCGCGGCGCTTGCCTTCCACCATGCGAATGAGCTCGCTGGCGCGGATCTTGGGGGCGCCGGTGAGGGTGCCCATGTTCATGCAGGCCTGATAGGCGTGCAGGGCGTCAAGGTCAGAGCGCAATGTGCCCACCACCTTGGAGACCAGGTGCATCACGTGGCTGTAGCGATCCACCTTGAGCAGCTCCTTGACGTAGCGGGTGCCCGGCTCCGAGATGCGGGCTATGTCGTTGCGGCCCAGATCCACCAGCATCAGGTGTTCGGCCACCTCTTTTTCATCCTGGCGCAGCTCCAGCTCGATGCGGCCATCGAGATCCCGGTTGATGCTGCCATCCGGGTTGAAGCCGCGGCGGCGGGTACCGGCGATGGGGTACATCTCGACGTCGCGGCTGGCGGCGCAGAACTTGACCGCGCTCTCCGGCGAGGCGCCAAACAGGGTGAAGTTCTCATCCTGCACGTAGAACATGTAGGGGCTGGGGTTGGTCTGCTTGAGGCGGCGATAGGCGGCCAGCGGGCTCGGGCAGGGCAGGGAGAAGCAGCGGGACGGCACCACCTGGAAGATGTCGCCACGGCGGATAAAGCCCTTGAGCTTCTCCACCTCGGCGCAGAACTGTTTGTCGCTCTTGTCCACGCTCATGCCGCCGGCTAGGGCCGCAGTGGCTTGCGCTGGGATCCGGGCTTGCTGGCAGGCCAGTTTGAAGTCGGTGAGTCGCTCGGTGAGACGGGCATATCTGTCGTCCACATGGCTCTCGTCGCTGTCGCCGCCAAAGATGCAGGCCAGCAGTTGGGTAGAGCGCTCGATATGGTCGATGGTGATCAGGGTCTCGGCCACATAGAAGCAGTAGTCGGGGCAGTTGTTGCTCCCCTCCGGCACCTCTGGCAGATCCTCGAAAGAGGCAATCAGGTCGTAGGCGAAGCTGCCTGCCATAAACAGTGCCTCTTTACCCAGCTGGCACTGCAGCTCCTGTTGCAGGGTGCGCAGCACGTCCAGCACGCTGCTCCCCTTGAGGCGAGAGTCTTCATCTTGTTCCCGATCGGAGGCCGGGAAGTCGAGCTGCAACTCGCCATCCACCAGTGTCTGGCTGATGACGGTGGGCAGACGCTCGGCCAGCAGGCTCTGCAACTGGGCGCCGTTGTCATTCAGGGTGCGAACCCGCACGGTACGGCCACGGCACTCGATGCGCAGGCAGGCATCGACCAGCAGCAGGCTCTGCTTGCCCGCCTTGGAGTCGATCTCGACCGATTCCAGCAGCAGGTTGTTGGGGCGCCCCTGGCAGAGCTGGGTATAGAGTGCCAGCGGGTCAGCCACATAGGGGGCATTGAGCTTGAGGGTATCGAATTCACCCAGGGGCAAGCGAGTCGTATTGACGGTCATAGTGCGTTCCCTTGCGTGTGATGCGTTTTACCGATGTTCATGACGTTGAATACCTTGAAAAAATGCCTTGGAAATTACGTTGGTTTGGCAGCTTCAGTAGGGTTGCCATCGCCATGTCAGTGTTCTTGTCTGAATTCTCGGTTTCATCACAGGTCCATTTGCCGGATAATAAAAAAGCCCGCTGGGGTCAGCGGGCTTTTTCTTTGGGTTCTTAATTTGCTGTCAGATTACAGATACAGCAACGACCACACGCCCGCATGTCAGGGAGTGTGCCACCACCAGATGGTCAGGATGGAAGTCGTTTGCATGATAAAGTCCTGTAAAAAGATGTTTGCAATGAAGTGCCTACAGAAAACGATAAAGCCGCGGCCAAGTCAAGTCGCTTTTTTGCCTATCTATCCCGATGGGGACCTGACCATGAGAGCGGAATAACCTGATGAGATTCGATCTTCACTGTCATACCACAGCCTCCGACGGCGTGCTGAGCCCCGCCGATCTGGTGCGCCGCGCCGCCGAAAAACAGGTCGATGTGTTAGCAGTCACTGACCACGATACCCTTGACGGGCTTGATGAAGTACGCCGTACCATCGAAGCCGAGCAGCTGCCGCTGCGACTGGTAAGCGGGGTCGAGATCTCCACCGGCTGGGAGCACCACGAGATCCATGTGGTGGCGCTGGGGGTGGATGAAAAAAATCCGCAGCTGGTGGCGTTTTTGGCGGGCCAACGGGCTCGCCGCGAGACGCGCGCACTGGAAATAGGGCGCCGTCTGGAGAAGTGCCTCATCCCCGGCACCTATGAAGAGGCCAAGGCACTGGCTGGTGATGCTGCCGTGACCCGGGCCCATTTTGCCCGTGTGCTGGTGGCGCGCGGTGTGGCCGACAACATGCAGAAGGTATTCAAAAAGTACCTGAGCCGTGGCAATAAAGGGTATGCCCCGGCCGAATGGCCCGAGATGAGCGAGGCCATCACCGCCATTCACGCCGCCGGTGGGTTGGCGGTACTGGCTCACCCCAGCCGTTACGATCTCACGGCCAAGTGGATCAAACGGTTGCTGGTGGCCTTCAAGGCGGCCGGTGGCGATGCCATGGAGGTGTCACTTCCCCAGCAGAGTCCGCAGGAGCGGGCCAACCTGGGCCAGTGGGCCAAGGATCACGACCTCTATATTTCGGTGGGGTCTGATTTTCATTTTCCGTCCAGCTGGACCGAGCTGGGCCGCCACCTCTGGCTGCCAAAAGAAGGCATGCCGCTCTGGCTGGCCTATCCGGACCACTTTGGTCTTACCACTGATCAGCACGCCGCCCTGCTGGCCAGTCGCTAGCACAGGGTCTGCCGGTTGGCCCTCTCTTGCATGGGAGGGTAAACCGGCGTCAAACAGGTTAAGGTAGCGTCATGGGTCTGGAACCCGTGACCATACGAGCGGGCAGGCATTGCTGCCCCCATTGCGAGAACGAGCTATGAGTCAGCATTTTTACGTACACCCGGAAAACCCCCAGGCCCGCCTGATCGGTCAGGCGGTGCAGATCATCCAGAACGGCGGCGTCATTGCCTATCCGACTGATTCCGGCTATGCGCTCGGTTGCCAGATGGGTGACAAGGGCGCGCTGGAGCGCATCTGCCGCATCCGTCGCATTGACCCCACCCACGACTTCACCCTGGTGTGCCGGGATCTCTCCGAGATCTCTACCTATGCCAAGGTGGACAACACGGCGTTTCGTCTGGTCAAGGGCAACACACCCGGGCCCTACACCTTCATCTTCAAGGCGACCAAGGAAGTGCCGCGCCGCCTGATGAACGAGAAGAAGAAGACCATCGGCATCCGGGTGCCGGCCAACAACATAGCGCTGGCCCTGCTGGAAGCGCTCGGTGAGCCGCTGCTCTCCACCACCCTGATCCTGCCGGGTTCGGAGATGGCGGAGTTTGATCCGGAAGAGATCTTCGACAAGCTGGGCAAACAGCTGGATCTGGTGGTCAACGGTGGCTATCTGGGCGAGCAGCCCACAACCGTGGTGGATTTCTCCGACGACGAGACAGTGCTGCGTCGTCGCGGTGCCGGGGATCCCACGCCGTTTGAGTGATACTGCCGACCCGGCACCTGTGATGGCCACGCCAGCACAGGTCACCATGGGGGAGGGGCTTGCCCCATCCCCCATCGCGAAAGTGCTGGGGCAGCCCTACCATGAGCTGCCCCAGGATCTGTTTATTCCGCCCGATGCGCTGGAAGTGTTTCTCGATACCTTCGAGGGGCCCCTCGATCTGCTGCTCTATCTCATTCGGCGCCAGCAGCTGGATATCCTGAACCTGCCAATCCTGCAGATCACCGCCCAGTACATGGAGTACGTGGAGCTGATGCAGGGGCTCAACCTTGAGCTGGCGGCTGAATATCTGCTGATGGCGGCCTGGCTCGCGGAGATCAAATCCCGTCTTTTGCTGCCCAAGGCCCCCGAGCTTGAGGACGAAGAGGAGGGAGAAGATCCCCGCGTCACCCTTATTCGTCGACTGCAGGAATATGAGCGCTTCAAGGTGGGGGGCGAGCGCCTCAATGCCTTGCCACGAGTGGAGCGGGAGATTTATATCGCCGCCGCCCTGCCGCCGGATTTCGGCTCTCTCAAGCCACTGACTCCCGATGTTTCACTGGTTGAGCTCGCCCTTTACATGCAAAGTGTGGTAAAACGCGCGACTCATTTCGAACATCACCAGATCCGCCGTGAGCAGATCCCGACCCGGGTGCGCATGGCGGAGATCTTGGCCATGCTCTCTCTGGGCCAGACATTGCGGCTGGAACAGGTACTCAAAATGGAAGAGGGACGCATGGGGGTGCTGGTGACGTTTCTGGCGCTGCTGGAGCTGTGCAAGGAGTCCCTGATCTGGATCCTGCAGGCTGAACCCCTGGGTCCGATCCATTTTGCCCTGGCGAGCCAAGAGGAGACCGGGGAGCGTGAACATGCGCACTGAGTTGTTTTCTTTGTCACTTCCTCGCAGCCAACTTGCCGGGGGGGGCGTGCATTTCCCGTTGCCCAGCCAGCCTGACGTCATGAGCAAGGAGGGCAACCGTGGCGCTGCCTGCTGAACGACTCAAGACACTGGTCGAAGCCGCGATTTTTATTGCCGGGCGCCCCTTGACCGTGAGCGAGCTGAAAAGCGGTGTGCTGGCGGATTACCCCGTCACCGGCCGCTATATTCAGCTGCTGCTGGCCGAATTGCGACAGGATTACAGCGAGCGGGGAGTGGAGCTTAAAGAAGTTGCCTCCGGCTGGCGCTTTCAGGCGCGCCAGGAGTATGCCGAGGAGCTTTCAAGGCTCTGGAGCGAACGGGCCCCCCGTTATTCGCGCGCCGTGATGGAGACGCTGACGCTGATTGCGTATCGGCAGCCCATCACCCGGGCCGAGATCGAAGCCATCCGCGGGGTGGCGGTGTCGAGCCAGATAGTGAATACCCTGAAAGACCGTGGCTGGGTGCGCAGCGTTGGTCACAAGGAGGTGGTGGGTCGCCCGGAGCTGCTCGCCACCACCCGGGAATTTCTGGATTATTTCAATCTGCAGAGCCTGGATCAGCTCCCCGAGCTGGATCCTGAACTGCAAACCCCCCTGGCCGTTATGCCGGCTGAGGGCCGTGAAATCTGATCCATGTCGTTGGCATTTGCCAAGGCGTGGGCCAGGTCTCTTAATGATTAAAGTGGTGCCGGATTGCCCTGACGGGATCTGGCACAGTAGTCAACGTTGCCCGTTATGCTGGCGGGCAGCGATCAACAATCAGGTAACCCCGATGAGTGAAAAACTGCAAAAAGTGTTGGCCCGCGCGGGTCACGGCTCCCGTCGTGAGATGGAGGCCCTGATCACCGCAGGTCGGGTCAGTGTGGATGGCAAGGTCGCCACACTGGGAGATCGCGTCGAAGTGAACGCCGTGATCCGTGTCGATGGCCATACGGTCAAGACCCGTGCCGAGGAAGAGATGATCTGCCGTGTGCTGGCGTATCACAAGCCCGAAGGGGAGATGTGTACCCGTCACGATCCGGAAGGTCGTCCGACCGTGTTCGATCGTCTGCCCAAGCTGGACAGCGCCCGCTGGATCGCGGTTGGCCGTCTCGACGTCAATACCTCAGGCCTGTTGCTGTTCACCACAGACGGTGAACTGGCCAACCGCCTGATGCACCCGAGCCACGAAGTGGAGCGCGAATACGCAGTGCGCGTGTTTGGCGAGATCACTGAAGCCATGTTGCAGCGCCTGCGCAAAGGCGTGCAGCTGGAAGATGGCATGGCCAAGTTCAACAAGATCAAACCGGCCGGCGGTGAAGGTCTGAACCAGTGGTTCAACGTCACCCTGACCGAAGGTCGCAACCGTGAAGTGCGCCGCCTGTGGGAATCCCAGGAAGTGCAGGTGAGCCGTCTGATGCGTGTGCGCTACGGCGATGTCACCCTGGATCGTGGCATTCCCCGCGGTGGTTGGCAGGAGCTGAAACTGCCGGAAGTGAACTACCTGCGCGGCCTGGTCAACATGCCGCCGGAGACCGAATCCAAAGTCGACCTGCAGCAGGATGGCAAGAGCACCCGTCACAAGCAGGCTGCCCAGATCCGTCGTGCCGTCAAGCGTCACAAGGACATGCAGGGTATGGAGCCGCGCGCCCGCAGCACCACGGCCCGTCGCAAGCCGACTTCCTCTACCCGCAACTCGGGTACCGGCAGCAAGTAAGCATTGCGCTGAGCCTCATGGGTTCATGCAAGGAAAGGCCCGCCTCTCAGGCGGGCCTTTTTGTTGCTGCTGTTTGCCGCTTATTATTCCAATCCCCTCCTTGCTGAATTAAACCACCCGGCGGACCCGCTGGGGGAGAGGGGCAAGGTTGCTCTGCCAGAGCGGGCTTGTTAGCCTTTGCGGCACTGATACAGGAGATAATAATGAGCAAGGTACTTGATGAGCTGCTGGCCCTGCTGGCGCTCGAGAAAATCGAGGAGGGCCTGTTTCGGGGCCAGAGCCAGGATCTCGGTCTGCGGGCCGTGTTTGGCGGACAGGTAATGGGGCAGGCCTTGTCAGCCGCCAAACAGACGGTGGCCGCCGATCGTCAGGTGCACAGTTTTCACTCCTACTTCTTGCGCCCCGGTGATGCCAATCGTCCCATCATCTACGACGTGGAGAATATCCGCGACGGTCAGACCGTCTCTACCCGCCGGGTCAAGGCCATCCAGGGTGGCAAGCCCATCTTCTATCTCAACGCCTCGTTTCAGGTCGAGGCCGAAGGGTTCGAGCATCAGATCAGCATGCCGGCGGGGATCACCCCACCCGAGCAGCTCAAGAGCGAACTGGAGCTGGTGCGTCCCTACGAGCATCAGATCCCGCCCGCCCTGCGTGACAAGATCATGTGCGAGAAGCCCATCGAAATTCGCCCTGTGACCCTGGTCGACCCGATCCGTCCGGATGTGCACGAGCCGCTGCGCCATGTCTGGTTCAAGGCCAATGGCCAGATGCCGGACGATCAGCGGGTCCACAAGTACCTGCTGGCCTATGCCTCCGATTTCCACTTCCTGTTTACCGCCCTGCAGCCCCATGGCGTCTCGTACTGGGAGCCGGACATGCAGGTGGCCACCATAGATCACTCCATGTGGTTCCACCGGGACTTCCGGCTGGATGACTGGCTGCTCTACGTGGTGGACAGCCCGAGCGCCAGCGCAGGTCGCGGTCTGGTGCGCGGCCAGTTCTTCACCCGCGATGGTGTGCTGGTGGCGAGCACGGCGCAGGAGGGGGTGATCCGCCGGCGCGGTTGACCTCAGATGCCAGCCATAAAAAACGGGAGCCGATGGCTCCCGTTTTTTATGTGTTTGCTTGCAGTATCAGGCAGCGTCCTGCTCGGCGCCGAGCGCTGTCTCGCCGCGCTGGGCGAAGCGGTCTGCCCACAGGGCGATGACGCCGTCACCGGTGACGTTGCAGGCGGTGCCGAAGCTGTCCTGCGCCAGGTAGAGGGCGATCATCAGGGCGATGGAGGCCTCACCGAAGCCGAGCATGGAGGTGAGCAGACCCAGGGCCGACATGACGCCGCCACCCGGTGCGCCCGGTGCGGCTATCATGATGACGCCCAGCATCATGATGAAGGGCAGCATGGTGCCATAGCCGGGAATGGCCAGGTGCTCGGAGAGGAACATGACGGCGGTGGCGCAGGTTACCAGCGTGATGGTGGAGCCACACAGGTGGATGGTGGCACACAGCGGCACTGTGAAGTTGGCGATGCCATGGCTCACGCCGTTGTTCTTGCTGGCCTGCAGCGCAACCGGAATGGTGGCGGCGCTGGACATGGTGCCGAGAGCGGTGAAGTAGGCGGGCAGCATGTTTTTGATGAGCATGGCGGGTGAGCGACCGAGCGCTAGACCCGTACCGACGAACAGCACGCTGAGCCAGAACCAGTGCATGACGATGGCCATCACCAGCACCACGCCGAAGGTCTTGAGGGTGGCGAAGACTGTGCCCTCCACCGTCATCTCGACGAAGACACCGGCGATGTAGAACGGCAGCAGCGGGATAATCACGCGGGCCAGCAGGCGGTCTATGATGTCACGGCCCTGATCGGCGACGCGGCGCAGGTCGGTGGCCTCGGTGGCGCTGATGCCGATGCCGAACACGAAGGCGGCTGCCAGGGCAGACATGACCCCGAACAGCGGCGGTATCTCCAGATTGACGTAGGAGCTGAGCTTGATGGCGGTTTCCGTGGTGGGCTCGGCGGCTGTGGTCAGCAGCGGGATCAGATGGCTTGCCACTGTGAAGGCGAACAGACCTGCCAGTATGGTGGAGCAATAAGAGAGAGCCACCGTCTTGCCCAGCAGCTTGCCGGAGTTCTTCGGCAGGCTGGCGATACCGCTCATGATGAAGAACAGAATGATGAGCGGAATGGTGAAGGTGATCAGCTGACCTATGACTGTCTTGGCCGTAAACAGCAGGCGTGCAACCCATTCCGGGGCGTAGAGACCGAGCAAGAGGCCGGCAAGAATACCGGCAAGCAGTTTGAGGACAAGTTTCATAAGGAAATCCAGGTGTTAGTGTCTGATTTGTTATTTAATTCTGATTTTAATGCCGCTTTTTAACACAAGTGCCGCATCTTGTCTTCCAACACCTGGTTAACTCAGAGTTAAATATTGTTAGCTGGATGATGAATTGCGGGGGATGGGCCCTTTGAAGCGACGGCGGCGATATTGATTCGTGGTGGGGGTGAGATCGGGTAGCCGGATCAGCAGGGCATGCAGCCAGCGGCCGTGCTTGGCATCCTCGCCGCACCAGCTCTGATGCAGCTCAAATGGCAGGGGGGCGATCAGTTGTTGTAGGCGGGCTTCATCGAGCCGGGTCTGCAGCGGGTATTCGTCCTGTGAGGATGCCACTGGGTTGCCGGATTTTCCCTCGTCATAAGGGAAGGAGCAGTAGAGCGGCGCCCGGGGTTTGAGCAGGCTGGCGAGATGCATCAGGGTGGGTGCAAGCTCCTCCTCGACCAGGCAGGGCAGGGAGCCGCTGGCCCAGATGCCGTCAAAGGGCAGGGCGTTGTGCATCTGCTCGAATCGGCAGACCCGAACCGGCTGGCTGCAGCGGCGCGAGGCCAGCTTCGCCTGGGCCAGGCTGGCATCAAAGGCGGTGACCATGAACCCCTGCTGCCGGAAAAAGAGCAGATCCTCGCCCGCTCCGCAGCCCGCTTCCAGCAGATGGGCGCCTGCCGCCAGCTGTTTCAGAAAACGCTGACGGGCTGACAGTGTGCCTGGATCCGCCACAGATGGCAGACTGGAGGAGGCATCATGACTGGGGGAAGCATCATAGTTGGGCAGTGGTGATATGGACATGGCAGGCACCTTCTTTCGGGGGCGCTACTCTAGCAAATTTGGCGGCGCGCTACCAAAGGCTCAGGTAAGCGAAATAATACCGCCTGGGTGGACACTGATCCGTGACGCTGTGACTACCTCCTGGCTGAGCAAGAAGCTGGGCAAGATCCCGTTGCTCCTTGCCAGCAAGGAATGCGGGCCAGCTCGGGGCCGGCCCATGCAGATCAGGGGCGGCGGGTGGCCGGGCCGTTTGGCAGGGCTATCAGGGTAAACAGGCTGTCGAGCAGGAAATCGGCCTCGCGGGTCAGGTTGATACGCTCAGGGAAGTGCAGCCAGTTGATGATGTAGCCATCCAGTGTGCAGTGCAGCAGGGTGGCGGCGCGCTGGGTATCCAGCGTCTTGGGGAGTTGACCCTGGCGGATGGCATTGGTCAGGGTGATCTCAAGATCCCGGAAAAAGTTGGCGGCCTGGCCGCGCATGTGTTCGCGCAGGGAGATGGCTTCGCCTTCCAGCGATTCCAGATTGAACATGATGGTGAACATCTGCTGATGAGCCGGATTGGTACTGATCTTCACCAGCACCTCCTTGAGGAAGCTGCGCAGCTTGCCGAGGGGATCGGGCTCCTGCTCGGCAACGCAGGCATCGAGCTGGTGGGAGAGCGGCTGGCACAGCTCCTCCCACAAGGAGACGAACAGCTCTTCTTTATTCTTGAAGTGCCAGTAGATGGCGCCACGGGTCAGGTCGGCGGCCCTGGCAATATCGGTCAGGCTGGTCTTGGCCAAGCCGTGTGAACAGAACAGATTAAGGGCCGTACTCATGATGTGGCAGCGGGTCTGCTGCGCCTCTTCTTTGGTTCTTCTGGCCATCGATATCTGCGCCTTGTAAAAGTAAAAAAGTCACTTACATACATTTATGAATGTATGTATATTGCCTCATCTTTCCGATTTTACCAACAGGGACCTGTAAACCCTGTGGTTATTCATTGACTGACAAAGGTTAAGGTTCTCCATGCATAAATATATTCTCGCACGTTCGGTTGGCCTTGCCCTGCTGGCAGGTGGTCTGCTGGCAGCTTGTGGCGAACAGGGCGGTGCCCAGCAAGGGCCGGGTGACATGCCACCCGCCGCCGTGGATGTGGTGACCCTGCACACGGCACCGCTGCAACTCACCTCTGAGCTGACAGGTCGCAGCGCGCCGCTGCGGGTTGCCGAGGTGCGTCCCCAGGTGAGTGGCATCATTCTCAAGCGTCTGTTTACCGAAGGCAGCGACGTCAAGGCCGGGCAACTGCTCTATCAGATCGATCCCGCGGTTTATCAGGCCAACGTGGCCAGTGCCAAGGCCAATCTGGCCAAGGCGCAGGCCAACGAGCAGAGCGCTCGCCTCAAGGCCAAGCGTTATGCCGAACTGGTGAAGGTGAAAGCCATCAGCAGCCAGGAGTATGACGACGCCGATGCCGCCTGGAAGCAGCAACTGGCCGAGATAGGCGCAGCCAAGGCGGCCTTGCAGAGTGCCAACATCAATCTGGCCTATACCCGCATCACGGCCCCCATCAGCGGTCGCATCGGCAAGTCTGCGGTGACCGAGGGTGCCTTGGTGACAGCCCAGCAGGCTGACAGCCTTACCTCCATCCAGCAGCTCGATCCCATGTATGTGGATGTGCGTCAGTCCACCGCCGACCTGCTGCGCCTCAAGCGCCAGATCGCCGATGGCAAGCTCGTTCAGGACGAGAACAAGGGCGCCAAGGTGCGCTTCCAGCTGGAAGATGGCAGCAGCTACAGCGAAGAGGGCTCATTGCAGTTCTCCGACGTGACCGTGGATGAGACCACCGGCATGGTGACTCTTCGGGTGATAGTGCCGAACCCTCATCAACTGTTGCTGCCCGGCATGTTCATGCGCGCCACTCTGCAAGAGGGCGAGCGTGCAAAAGGGCTGCTGGTGCCGCAAACAGCCGTGACCCGCACCCCCAAGGGGGGCGCTACCGTCATGGTGGTGACGGCGGACAACAAGGTCGAGCTGCGCGAGGTGCAGGTGAGCCGCATCGTTGGCAGTGACTGGGTGGTGGAATCCGGTCTCAAGACGGGTGAGCGGGTGATCGTCGCCGGTCTGCAAAAGGTACAACCCGGGGCTGTCGTCGCGCCCACTGAACAGGCGGCCACCGCGCCGTCTGAACAGACCCCGGCCAACAAGTAGGATGGAGTAGTCGCCTCATGGCACGATTTTTCATAGACAGACCCATTTTCGCCTGGGTAATTGCCCTGGTGATCATGCTGGCAGGGAGCCTGGCCATCATAGGCCTGCCGATCGCCCAGTATCCCAGCATTGCACCGCCCGCCGTGGGCATATCTGCAAGCTATCCGGGAGCTTCTGCCAAGACGGTAGAAGACTCTGTGACCCAGATCATCGAGCAGAACATGACGGGGCTGGATCACCTGCTCTATATGTCTTCTCAATCTGATTCCTCCGGCAATGTGTCGGTGACCCTCACCTTCCAGGCGGGGACAGATCCCGATATCGCCCAGGTGCAGGTGCAGAACAAGCTGCAGCAGGCGATGTCGCTGTTGCCGCAAGAGGTTCAGCAGCAGGGGATCCGGGTTCAGAAGACCTCCAGCAGCTTCCTGATGGTGGCGGCCTTCATCTCCGGTGACGGCAGCATGAACAACGATGACCTGGCCGACTATGTGGTGGCCAACATCAAGGAGCCGCTGAGCCGTCTGGACGGGGTAGGGGACATCACACTGTTCGGCAGCCAGTACTCCATGCGTGTCTGGCTCGATCCGAACAAGCTCACCCGGGTACAGATGACCCCGATTGATGTGCAGAACGCCATCAAGGCACAGAATGCCCAGGTGGCGTTTGGCAAGGTGGGGGGCACGCCCTCGGTCGAAAGTCAGCAGTTTACTGCCACCATCATGGGGCAGACCCGTCTCTCTACCGTGGAGGAGTTCAACAATATCCTGCTGCGGGTGAATCAGGACGGCTCCAAGGTACGCTTGCAGGATGTGGCCCGGGTTGAGCTGGCGGGTGAAAACTACGACGCCGATGCGCTCTACAACGGCCAGTCTACCGCGGCGGTTGCCATCAAGCTGGCGACCGGTGCCAACGCCCTCGATACTGCCGAGAAGATCCGCGGCAAGCTGGACGAGCTCTCCGCCTACTTCCCGGCCAACATGAAGGTGGTCTATCCGTACGACACTACCCCCTTCGTGCAGATCTCCATCGAGGAGGTGGTACAGACCCTGATCGAGGCGATCTTCCTGGTGTTCTGCGTCATGTATCTGTTCTTGCAGAACTTCCGTGCCACCCTGATCCCGACCATAGCCGTGCCGGTTGTATTGCTTGGGACCTTTGGCGTCATGTCGGCGTTCGGCTTCTCCATCAACACCCTGACCATGTTCGGTCTGGTGCTGGCCATAGGCCTGCTGGTGGATGATGCCATCGTGGTGGTGGAGAACGTGGAGCGGCTGATGAGCGAGGAGGATCTCTCCCCGCTGGAAGCGACCCGCAAGTCCATGACCCAGATCACCGGTGCCTTGGTGGGGATCGCCCTGGTGCTCTCAGCGGTCTTTGTGCCCATGGCCTTCTTTGGTGGTTCGACCGGTGCCATCTATCGCCAGTTCTCTCTCACCATCGTCTCGGCCATGGTGTTGTCTGTGCTGGTGGCCCTGATCCTGACGCCGGCACTGTGTGCCACCCTGCTCAAGCCCATCAAGCATGGGGAGTTCGGTGCCCAGCGTGGCTTCTTCGGCTGGTTCAACCGGGCCTTTGATTCAGGTGCCAACCGCTACCAGAGCGGTGTGCGCAAGGTGATCAAGCAGGGCGCCCGCTACAGCATCATCTATGTCGCCATGTTGGCGGTGCTGGCCGTGCTGTTTATGCGCATGCCCACCTCCTTCCTGCCGGAAGAGGATCAGGGGGTCATCATGTCCATGGTGCAACTGCCGGTCGGTGCTACCAAGCAGCGCACCGAAGTGGTACTGGCGGACATGCGCGATTACTTCCTGAAAAACGAGAAGGACAACGTCGACTCTGTGCTGACGGTGGCGGGCTTCAGCTTCGCTGGTAGCGGCCAGAACAGCGGCATGGCGTTTATCAAGCTGAAAGACTGGAAAGAGCGCAGCAGCCCGGATCGCAGCGCCAATGCCATCATAGGCCGCGCCATGGGTTATCTGTTCAGCATCAAGGAAGCCCAGGTGTTCGCCTTCAATCTGCCTCCCATTCCTGAACTGGGTACGGCCACCGGCTTTGACTTCTACCTGCAAGATCGCGCAGGACTGGGTCATGACAAGCTGATGGCGGCGCGCAACCAGTTGCTTGGCATGGCGGCGCAGGATCCCAACCTGGTGCGGGTGCGCCCGAACGGGATGGAAGACACGCCCCAGCTCGACGTCAAGATTGACTACGAGAAGGCGCTGGCTCAGGGGCTTTCCATCAGCGACATCAACAGCACACTCTCTACGGCCTGGGGCTCTTCTTACGTGAACGACTTCGTCGATCGGGGTCGGGTCAAGAAGGTCTACCTGCAGGCGGATGCCCCCTTCCGGATGAACCCGGAAGATCTCAAGCTGTGGTATGTGCGCAACAGCACAGGCCAGATGGTGCCCTTCTCCGCCTTTGCCAGCACTGAGTGGAGCTTCGGCTCGCCCCGTCTGGAACGCTATAACGGCGTCTCGGCGATGGAGATAGTGGGTGAAGCCGCGCCCGGCAAGAGTACCGGTGACGCCATGGCAGCCATCGAGCAGATGGTGAAGCAGTTGCCAGAAGGGATAGGTATCGAGTGGACCGGCCTCTCCTTGCAGGAGCGGCAAGCGGGTTCCCAGGCGCCAGCCTTGTACGCCATCTCTCTCCTGGTGGTGTTCCTCTGTCTGGCGGCGCTGTACGAGAGCTGGAGCATTCCCTTCTCCGTCATGCTGGTGGTACCGCTTGGAGTCTTGGGGGCCATATTGGCAGCGACCATGCGCGGGCTTGAGAACGACGTCTACTTCCAGGTGGGCTTGCTCACCACCATAGGGCTGTCGGCCAAGAACGCGATCCTGATCGTCGAGTTTGCCAAGGAGCTGTACGACAAGGGAATGGGCTTGGGTGAAGCCGTGGTTGAGGCTGCGCGTCTTCGTCTGCGTCCCATCCTGATGACCTCCCTCGCCTTTATCCTGGGTGTGTTGCCGCTGGTCATCAGCTCGGGTGCCGGTGCCAGCAGTCGTAACGCCATCGGTACCGGTGTGATGGGGGGGATGATCAGTGCGACCGTGCTGGCCATCTTCTTCGTGCCGCTGTTCTTCGTGCTGGTGACTCGCCACTTCACCAAGCACAATTCACAGGAAGAGCAGGCTGCGCTTGCCAAGGAGACCCATCATGACTAAGACGCTGGTCGCCTTGAGCGTGACACTGCTGCTGGGGGCCTGTTCCATGGCCCCTGACTATCAAAGACCTGAATTGCCACAAGGCGCTTCTTGGCAGAGCAATCAGACAGCAGGGGAGACGGCCATCTCCCCCTGGCAGCAACAGTTCCTCGACCCGACGCTGCAAAGGCTCATCGATACTGCACTGGAGAACAACCGGGATCTGCGGATCGCGGCTCTCAACGTCGAGGCGTATGAAGCCAGGTACCGTATTCAGCGGGCGGCGCAACTGCCGACCCTGGCAGCGAACGGCTCGGGCACCCGCCAGCAGGGATCCGACGATCTCAGCAGCACGGGGCAGGGGACTATCAGCAGCCAGTACGATGCCAATCTCGGCATCACTGCCTATGAGCTGGACCTGTTTGGCCGGATCCAGAGCCTGAAAGATCAGGCTCTGGAGACCTACCTTGCCGAGATTGAGACCCGGCGCAGCACCCAGATTGCGCTGATAGCGTCGGTGGCCAATGCCTATCTCACCTTGCTGGCGGATCAGGAGTTGCTGGCGCTGAGCGAGGCGACCTTGTCGACCGAGCAGGAGAGTTATGGCCTGACCGAGCACAAGTATCGCTTGGGCGCGGCCTCCGAGATGGAGCTTGCCCAGGGGCGTACCGCACTGGAAAGCGCCCGGGTCAGCCTGGCCCAGTACCAACGCCAGGTGAAGCAGGATCGCAATGGTCTGGCACTGCTCCTTGGCACCCAGGTTCCTGTGCTGGACAGCCAGCCAGTGACCCTGGCCGAGGTAAAACTGGCGGCGATCCCGGTGGGCGCGCCTTCGAGCTTGCTGCAACAGCGCCCGGATATTCTGGCCGCCGAGCACAGTCTGAAGGCGGCCAATGCCAATATAGGCGCGGCGCGCGCCGCCTTCTTCCCCTCCATCTCGCTCACCGCGACGGCGGGGACGGCCAGCAACCAGCTGAGCGGCCTGTTTGACGGAGGAACCGGCACCTGGTCGTTTATCCCCCAGATCAACCTGCCCATCTTCGACGGTGGGAAACGTATCGCCGATCTTGATGTGGCTGAAGTGAGTACCCGGCAGGCGGTGGCGAGCTATGAGAAGAGCATCCAGACCGCCTTCAAGGAGGTTGCGGATACCCTCGGTGCCCAGGCGGACTATCAGCAGCAGTTGCAGGCACAGCAGGCTCTGGTCGAAGCCAACCAGACCTATTTCAAGCTGGCGGAGTTCCGTTATGAGCAAGGTGTGGACAGTTACCTGACCCGACTCGATGCCCAGCGTTCGTTGTTCAGTGCCAAGCAGGGCCTGATCAGCACCCGTCTGGCCCAGCTGACCAACCAGGTGGCGCTCTACAAGGCCATAGGTGGTGGTTGGCAAGCCCCAGACACGACGACGGAGCAGCAGTAGCGATTACCTCCCACTTTGGGTTATCGTATAGCCACAGGGCGAACCATCTGGTTCGCCCTGTTTTTTTGAGCAAGATCATATGCATATGGCACCTTGATGACATAATGCGTCGTGCTTTATCGAGTTAGGACCCCTGTTTCCGATGTCCAGGTCATTGAGTAGTATGTGAATTGACGGCAGCACCGCAAAATAGCACTTGAGCTGTGTGCGAAAGACAGAGAGACCCTTTCAGGACCGTACATATTAGTGCTCGTCGCAAGACCTGGTGAGTAAAAAATTCATTTTTGCATTTAAGATCAAAGAAATAGCAACTGAACAAGCGAAAGACTAGCCGCAACGGCACTTGCCTTATATAAGCAAACTGCGGGAATGGAAAGAAAGTGAGCTGGGATGACGTCTTCCCCGGAGCATGGGAAGATCTGACGGTGCAACAGGTTGCTAAAGGCGTTAGAATCCACCGCTATTGTTGAAATGGAATAGCTCAATAAGATAGGTTCGAGAATCAACTTCTCATCGAACTGTTATTAAGCAAGTAGTTGGCAAGGATAGCTGCCGCTACGCCACAAGCTGGAGGACATGATGGCCAACAGCACACTCATTCTGGTTAAAAGCAGCGAACTGGGAGCTGTAACTCAGGGGCGGTAGCCATTGCACTTTTTCCGTTGATAGTCAGAAATCTGCCGGTCAGACATGTTTATCCTTGTCTCCACTCTCATTGTTACAAGTCGTTTTACCTTCATTTTTTTATATTCATTTCAAGAGCATACCTATGAAAATCCTTGTCACTGGTGGCGCTGGCTTTATCGGGTCGGCGGTTGTTCGTCATATTATTCGAAACACGCAGGATGCCGTGGTCAATCTCGACAAACTCACCTATGCGGGGAATCTGGAGTCCCTGGCCGACGTGGCTGCCAGTGAGCGTTATGTTTTCGAGCAGGTGGATATCTGCAACCGTGGTGAACTGGATCGGGTGTTTGCTCTGCATCAACCGGATGCCGTGATGCACTTGGCGGCCGAGAGCCATGTCGATCGTTCCATCACGGGGCCTGCCGATTTCATCGAAACCAATATTGTTGGCACCTATACGTTGCTGGAAGCGGCGCGTGCTTACTGGAACGAATTGAACGATACACGCAAAGCGGCTTTCCGCTTCCACCACATCTCCACCGATGAGGTGTATGGCGATCTGCCCCATCCAGATGAGGTGAGTGCCGGTCATCCCTTGTGGAATAAGCCACTGCCGCTCTTTACCGAAGCCACTCCTTATGCCCCCAGCAGCCCCTATTCGGCCTCCAAGGCCTCCAGCGACCATCTGGTCCGCGCCTGGCGCCGAACTTACGGCCTGCCGACCCTGGTCACCAATTGCTCCAACAACTATGGCCCCTACCACTTCCCCGAGAAGCTGATCCCTCTGGTGATCCTGAATGCGCTGGATGGCAAGCCACTGCCGGTTTATGGCAAGGGTGACCAGATCCGTGATTGGCTCTATGTGGAAGATCATGCTCGCGCGCTTTACAAGGTGGTGACCACTGGCTCGGTAGGGGAGACCTACAACATCGGCGGTCACAACGAGAAGCAGAATCTGGATGTGGTCCACACTATCTGCGATTTGCTCGACGAGATGGTCCCCAAGGCTGGTTCTTACCGCGATCAAATTACCTATGTGGCGGATCGCCCCGGTCACGATCGCCGCTATGCCATCGACGCCAGCAAGATGAGCGCCGAGCTGAACTGGCAACCGCAAGAGACCTTCGAGTCCGGCATCCGCAAGACGGTACAGTGGTACTTGGATAATCAGCAGTGGGTTAATAACGTGAAGAGCGGTGCCTATCAATCCTGGATTGAGCAGAATTACGATGGGCGTGCCTGATGCATGTCCTGTTGTTTGGTAAAAATGGCCAGGTGGGCTGGGAGCTGCACCGAGCATTGGCGCCACTAGGACATATTACAGCGGTGGATTTTGACTCCACCGATTATTGTGGTGATTTCACTAATCCTGCCGGTGTCGCCGAGACGGTACGTCTGCTCAAGCCGGATGTGATTGTCAATGCTGCCGCTTACACTGCGGTTGATAAGGCCGAGAGCGAGCGGGCACTAGCCCAATTGCTCAATGCCACCAGTGTTGCTGCGATTGCCAAAGAAGCTGAGGCACTGGGTGCTTGGTTGGTGCACTACTCCACCGACTACGTATTTGATGGCCGTGGCGAGCGCTCCTGGGTCGAGAGCGATCAGACCGCACCGCTCAACGTCTATGGTGAAACCAAGCTGGCAGGGGAACATGCAGCTGCGCTTTGCACTCGTCATCTTATCTTCCGCACCAGCTGGGTGTATGCCGCCCGTGGGGCAAACTTTGCCAGGACCATGTTGCGCTTTGGCAAAGAGCGCAGCGAAATGTCGATTATCAATGACCAGTTTGGCGCCCCGACCGGTGCAGAGTTGCTGGCCGATTGCACGGCCCATGCGATCCGTATTGCGCAGTACAAACCAGAGGTGGCGGGGCTGTATCATCTGGTCGCCTCCGGTACCACCACCTGGTTTGACTATGCCCAGCTGGTGTTTGCCAAAGCCAGAGAGGCAGGGGTTGAACTGGCGATCATGCAATTCAATGCTGTGCCGGCCAGTGAATTTCCGACGCCTGCCAAGCGGCCTCATAACTCACGCCTGGATACGAGCAAGTTCCAGCGAACATTCGGTCTGGTGCTACCAGACTGGACTGTTGGTGTCGAGCGGATGCTGGTAGAGATCCTGAGTCAATATGAGGATGGCAAGCGAGACAAGGGGATTTCGTGTCTTGTCGATAGTAATAAAGGGTAAAAGAAGTGGCGCTTGGCCACACTTTTTCATGGTTAAATAATTCAAATATAAGAAATGAAGCATTATGACCAAACGTAAAGGTATTATTCTGGCCGGTGGGTCAGGCACTCGTCTCTACCCCGTCACCATGGCAGTCAGCAAGCAGCTGCTACCCATTTATGACAAACCAATGATTTACTACCCACTCTGTACCCTGATGCTGGCGGGAATACGAGATATCTTGATAATCAGTACGCCACAAGATACCCCCCGTTTTGAACAGCTGCTGGGAGATGGCAGTCAGTGGGGGTTGAATTTGCAATACAAGGTACAACCGAGCCCGGATGGTTTGGCACAAGCGTTTATTTTGGGTGAGGAGTTTATTGGTTCAGATGCATGTGCTCTGGTCTTGGGCGATAATATATTTTACGGCCACAATTTGCAGAAACAGTTGGTGTCAGCCGCAGACACTCCCAGTGGAGCGACCGTATTTGCCTACCATGTATATGACCCAGAGCGGTATGGTGTAGTAGAGTTTGATGATGAGGGGATTGCCATTTCCCTAGAAGAAAAACCGCAAGAGCCGAAGAGCAACTATGCGGTAACGGGTCTCTATTTTTATGACAACAATGTTGTGGAGATAGCCAAGAACTTGAAGCCATCTCTTCGCGGCGAACTGGAAATTACAGACATTAATCGAATTTATCTTGAGCAAGGAAATCTGTCGGTGGCCATGATGGGTCGTGGCTATGCCTGGCTTGATACCGGTACTCACGAGAGTATGATTGAGGCGAGCAACTTTATTCAGACTATTGAAACTCGACAAGGACTAAAAGTCTCTTGTCCGGAGGAGATAGCCTACCGTCAGGGATTTATTGATGCTACTCAAGTGAGGTTATTAGCTGCGCCATTGATAAAGAATGCTTATGGTCAATACTTGATGAGGTTGGTTTCCAAGGTGAAATAACAAGTGTTTTTTAGGTTCGGTTTCACTTTTTACATTTAAGTCGGTTAGTAACTACGTTGCATATTCTGTAGATCTCCTTTTAAAGGTTTATTAGTCATCCTCAAATGAAGTATTCAAACCACTATCCTGACTTTGAACCATTTTATTATTTTATTTTTATATTCTTTTGGAGTAAAGATGCAAAACAAGAAAGTGGCCATTATTGGGCTAGGTTATGTTGGGTTGCCTTTAGCCGTAGAGTTTGGGAAATACCGTTCCGTGCTCGGATTCGATATTAACCAATCGCGCATCAATGAACTGATGAGTTTTCAGGACAGTACTCTTGAAGTCACCCCTGAAGAACTGAAACAGGCGACAAGGCTGACCTATAGCAGTGACCAGAATACCTTGAAAGATTGTGACATCTTTATCGTTACCGTCCCAACGCCTATTGATGGAGCTAACCGTCCTGATTTAACGCCATTGGTGAAAGCTAGCGAGACAGTGGCTAAGGCACTGAAGCAGGGGGCTATCGTTATCTATGAATCCACTGTCTATCCAGGTTGCACTGAGGAAATATGTGTACCTGTGCTGGAGAAGTTCTCAGGCCTTAAGTTCAATGAAGGCTTCTATTGCGGCTACAGCCCGGAGCGCATAAACCCTGGTGACAAGGTCAACACTCTGACGAAAATCAAGAAGATCACTAGTGGTTCGACTGCTGAAATTGCTGTAGAGGTAGATGCGCTTTACAACTCGATTATTTCAGCCGGCACCTTCCCTGCTACCAGTATCAAGGTTGCGGAAGCAGCAAAGGTGATCGAAAACAGTCAACGTGACCTCAATATTGCCTTCGTCAATGAACTCTCCATCATTTTTGATCGTATTGGCATCGACACCATAGAAGTATTAGAAGCCGCTGGTAGCAAATGGAATTTTCTTCCTTTCCGTCCTGGTATGGTTGGTGGCCATTGCATAGGTGTTGATCCTTATTATCTGACGCACAAGGCCGAAGAGTTGGGATATCACCCTCAGGTAATTCTTGCAGGTCGTCGCATCAACGATAACATGGCACGTTATGCTGCCAGAAATGTCATAAAGCTGATGCTGAAAAATGGTATTGATGTTGCTCGCAGTGTTGTTGGTGTGATGGGTATTACCTTCAAAGAGAACTGTCCCGATATTCGTAATAGCAAGGTAATTGACCTGATTACTGAACTGAAAAATTGGGGGTTGAATGTGGTCGTAATAGATCCTTGGGCTAATACTGACGAAGTGCAACATGAGTATGGTATTGAATTGGGTGTCATTAGCGAGCAATCTCCAGTCGATAGCCTCATTGTCGCCGTAGGTCATCAGGAGTTTCGAGAGCTCTCTCCACAACAGTTACGCAAGTTCTGTCGTACTGATCAACCTGTGCTGGCAGATATCAAGGCTCTCTATACACGGGAGGCCTGTGACAAGGCTGGGTTTACGCTTTTCCGCTTTTAATCTCCGGTTCAATTGTAGAGGCTGCCATAAGATGCCTTCTTGCAATTTTCAATGAACTATTGGAATGACTGAATACACTAAAAATTTAGCCATTAAAACTGTGATGATGTGCCATATTAGCGACTAAATTTTTCTTGTTGGTCGTTAGTGTGAGCCATGAACAGTTTTCACAATCCTGCGAGGATATGTGATGGGGCGAGTGAATGCAGTCAACCATGCGGCACTCCAGGCAAAACAAACATATAGACAAACCGAGTAAACACCCTCCGTCTGGTGTTAAACAAATAAGGTAATTATTGTGCTAATTCAAAGCTACCCTATCATCAAAGATCGCAAGATCAGAATCGCCATTGTTGGCTGTGGCCGCATTTCCAAAAACCATTTTGGTTCCATCGCCCAACATGCAGCTCACTTTGAGCTAGTTGCGATTTGCGATATCAATCCGACTACGCTCGTTGAGCACCAGCAGCAATATCAGGTCCCAGCCTATCAAAAGCTGCAAGAAATGTTGGAAAAAGAGCAGATCGATATCGTAAGCCTTTGCACCCCCAGTGGCTTGCATGCTGATCAGGCAATACTCGCTGCTGCGCATGGGGTACATGTCATTACAGAAAAACCTATGGCGACTCGTTGGCAAGATGGTCAGCAAATGGTCAAGGCATGTGACAAAGCAGGAGTGCGTCTCTTCGTTGTCAAACAGAATCGTCGTAATACCACTCTGCAACTGTTGAAGCGTGCCATCACTGAGAAGCGTTTTGGCAAGATCCATATGGTCAATATTAATGTGTTCTGGACTCGTCCCCAATCCTATTACGATGTTGGCGGTTGGCGCGGTAATTGGGAGTTTGATGGTGGTGCCTTCATGAATCAGGCGAGCCACTATGTTGATCTATTGCACTGGCTGATTGGCCCTGTCGAAAAAGTTCAGGCGATGATGACCACGACTCGGGATATTGAAGCTGAAGACACTGGTGTGCTGAACATCAAGTGGCGTCATGGTGCAGTAGGTTCTATGAGCGTTACCATGCTTACTTATCCACGTAATCTGGAAGGTAGTATTACCATCCTTGGTGAGCAGGGTACGGTGCGAATTGGCGGGCTTGCAGTCAACGAAATTCAGCAATGGCAGTTTGCTGAAGAGAAAGATTACGATGCCCAGATCAGCGAGGCAAACTATGAGACCACTTCTGTCTACGGCTTTGGGCATCCTCTTTACTACAAGAATGTAGTGGATGTTATGCGTGGCGAAGCTGAGCCAGAAACTGACGGTCGTGAGGGTTTGACCTCACTGGAACTGTTGATTGCCGCCTACCTGGCAGCCCGTGATGGCCGTCAAGTTGGTTTGCCGCTGGAGTATTAAGCATGAACTATCTGGTGCATGAAACTGCGATCGTTGATGTGGGTGCGCAGATTGGGGCTGACTCCAGAGTGTGGCATTGGGCCCATGTCTGTGCAGGGGCAAAGATTGGTGCAGGAGTTTCTCTTGGTCAAAATGTCTTCGTTGGCAATAAAGTAGTTATTGGTGATCGCTGCAAGATACAGAACAATGTTTCGGTATACGATAATGTAATTTTGGAAGAGGGGGTCTTCTGTGGTCCCAGCATGGTCTTCACCAATGTCTATAACCCAAGAGCCTTGATCGAACGCAAAGCTGAATATCGTGACACCCTTGTCAAAAAAGGAGCAACCCTGGGAGCCAACTGTACCATTGTTTGTGGTGTTACCATCGGCGAGTACGCTTTCATCGGTGCCGGGACAGTAGTGAACAAAGAGGTCAAACCCTTTGCTCTTATGGTGGGCGTACCCGCCAAGCAAATAGGTTGGATGAGTGCCTACGGTGAAAAGCTCGATCTCCCTCTTTATGGCCAGGCCACAACAGTTTGCCCTTTCACTCAAGAAACCTATGTTCTAGAGGGTGACACCCTCAGTAGATTGGAAAGATAATCATGCAATTTATTGACTTGGCTGCCCAATACCAGCATCTGAAACAGAAGATTGACCAACGAATTCAGCAAGTGCTCGAGCATGGTCATTACATCATGGGGCCTGAGGTGGCCGAATTGGAGGCCAAGCTGGCTGACTATGTCGGGGTTAAACATGTCATTACCTGTGCCAATGGTACCGATGCTCTGACACTGGCGATGATGGCGATGGGAGTTAAACCTGGCGATGCTATTTTTTGTCCAACTTTCACCTTCTTTGCTACAGCAGAGACCATCGCTTATGAAGGTGCTACCCCTGTTTTTGTAGATTCCGATCCCGATACCTTCAACATCTCACCTCAAAACTTGGAAAAGCAGATTCAACGGGTTCTCGCCGAAGGCAAGCTCAATCTCAAAGCGATTATCACTGTTGATCTCTTCGGGTTGCCTGCCAATTATCCAGAGCTGGAAATTATTGCAAAGAAATACAATATGAAACTCCTCGAAGATTCAGCTCAGGGTTTTGGCGGTGAATTGAACGGAAAACGGGCCGGTAGCTTTGGTGATATTGCAACTACCAGTTTCTTCCCAGCCAAGCCGCTGGGGTGCTATGGCGATGGTGGCGCTATCTTCACCAATAGCGATGAATATGCCGAGCTTATCAAGTCTTACCGGGTTCATGGCAAAGGAGCAGACAAATACGACAATGTTCGTATTGGTATGAACAGTCGACTTGATACTATCCAAGCGGCAATTTTATTAGAGAAACTGGCCGTCTTCCCAGAGGAGTTGATTGCTCGTAATAAAGTGGCTAAAAACTATGAGCAGGCATTGGCAGGGAAATATAAAACACCCATGGTGCCGCCTGGTTATTTAAGCTCATGGGCACAATATACCATCATTACTCAGGATCGAGACGCTACCATGGCTGAATACAAGGCCAAAGGAATACCAACCATGATCTATTACGCAACTTGTCTGCATCAGCAGAAGGCGTTTGCTTATCTTGGTTATAAAGAAGGTGATTTGCCAGTGGCTGAGAAACTATCAAAGCAAGTGGTTAGTTTGCCAATGCATCCATATATGATTTAAATATACCAGTGGTACTGGCAATTAAATTAATAAATTGTCATTAACAGAATGCTATACTCTTTGGTAAAAAACATGATTGCTCTCAATAGTCCGGTCAAGCCTGATTTGAAAAAGCTAAGCAGCTATTTGGAACAGGTGAATAGTATCGGTTGGTATACTAATTTTGGTCCTCTACACCAAAAGTTGACAGAACGTCTGGAAGAATATCTAGGTATAAAAAATCTACTGCTAATGTCCAATGGTACCTTGGCTTTGCAAGTCGCATATGAAGTTCTAGGAGTTAAATCTGCCTTAACGACACCCTTCTCTTTTGTGGCAACATCGTCCTCTGCATTATGGCAAAACATTCCACTTTCATTTTCTGACATTAATCCTAAAAGTTACAATTTGTGTTCTACGCAGGCTCAAAAGGCATTGGAAAGAAACTCAGAAATAGACACTGTTATTGCAACACATGTATATGGAAACCCCTGTGACGTTCAGGCGTTTGAGCAATTGTCTGAAAATATGGGTGTTAAAATAATCTATGATGCTGCTCATGCATTTGGAGTCAAGGTTGGAAGTGAGTCGATTTTAAATTTCGGCGATGCCAGTATATTAAGTTTTCATGCAACAAAGGTGTATCATACCGTCGAAGGCGGTGCAGTTGTATTTAAACAGCATGAGAATTATGAAAGAGCCAAAGAATTGATTAATTTTGCGATTGGTAAAAATGGCATAGATGGCATTGGTATTAATGCAAAAATGAATGAATATCAGGCTGCCGTGGGTTTGGTGTTGCTGGATGATATAGCTCTTATTTTGGAGCATCGAGAGGCCTTGTTTACTGCGTACAGGGAAGGCTTGAAGGATGTGGTGGGTCTTCCTGAATGGCATCTAGACAGCTCCTTCAATGGAGCTTACATGCCGATTTATTTAGACTCGGAGGAGAAATTGCTCCGTGTCATTGAGCACTTATCAAAGCAAGGCATTCAGAATCGGCGTTATTTTTATCCATCCTTGGATACCGTTTTTCCACAATGTGTTAACTTTGGTTGTGACAATAGTCATCAGGCTGCAGAAGGGATGATATGTTTACCACTTCACTATAACATGACTTTGAATGATATATATAGCGTTACTGCAGCGATAAGGGCTGTTATTTAATTTTATATCTATACTTTACTTATTTCATTATTACTAAGTTACAGTTTATTAAGGTTTTTTATGGCATATCTTAACAAGGAAGAGTTAGAGTATTTTGGCTTTATTTCGTATGGAGAGAATGTAAAAATATCTGATAAAGCATCTATTTATGGTGCAAATAAAATAAAAATTGGAAGTAATGTTAGAATTGATGATTACTGTGTTGTATCTGCCGGAGAGGGTGGGATCAATATTGGAAGTTATATCCATATAGCCGTATTTAGCTCATTGATAGGTGCAGGTAAGATAACAATATCAGATTACTGTAATATATCTTCCAGAGTTTCTATATATTCTAGTAATGATGATTATTCAGGCTCATTTATGACTAATCCAATGGTTCCTGAGAAATTCACTAACGTAAATCATGCTGATGTGTTTTTAGGACCGCATGTTATTGTTGGAAGTGGAAGTATTATTTTACCTGATACTATATTGGATGAGGGGGTCGCCATTGGAGCACTTTCACTGGTTAATATGAGTTGTGAATCTTTTGGTATATATGCTGGTGTTCCTATTAAAAAAATTGCAAATCGTAAACGTGATCTATTAAAAATAGAAATGCAGTTGAATAAAGAAATTTGTATAGGGTCATAAATTGTCAATTAGAAAAAATGCCATAGCTAACTATATTGGTCAGATCTATTTAGCCATACTTGGTATTGTCATCGTTCCATTTTACGTTGAGCGATTAGGTGCTGAAGGATATGGTTTGGTTGGTTTTTTTGCCTTGCTTCAGGGGTGGATGCAGCTACTAGATATGGGGATCTCCACCATGCTGGCGCGTGAGGCTTCAAGGTCTCGTTTTGATCTAGTGGAAGCTTTTCGTTTCAAGCGTTTACAACAATTAATACTTATTCTTTTCGCACTAATCGCCTGTATTGTGGCTGTATTGAGTTTTGGTGCTCGGGAGTGGTTAGCAACTAGTTGGTTGAAAACCACCCTACCAAAAGAAACTGTCATTTTTGCACTATCTTGTATCGTTATTTCTGTTTGCATCCGTTGGCAGAGTGGTCCCTTGCGTAGCACTCTGATGGGGCTTGAGCGCCAAGTTCAGCTAAATGTTGTCAATATGGTGCTGGCAACATTTCGTTTCCCTGGGTCTGTGGTTGTGTTAATCCTTACTCAGGATTCTATAGATGCTTTTTTCCAGTATCAGATAGTGATTTCATGCGTTGAATTTTTCTTACTCTGGATTATTGTCAAAAAATACATCCCCAGTAAAGAAGCGATTCCCTTGCCTGATTGGGAGTTTCTATCCTCGATAAAACCGACGCTTAAATTTTCCCTTGGTATCGCATTTACCTCAGCCGTTTGGGTACTGATCACCCAGCTGGATAAATTGCTGTTAAGTTCATTACTGCCTCTAAAAGAATATGGATATTTCACCATGGCTGTTACAGCTGCTGGCGGAATTAGTTTACTCAGTGGCCCTTTATCTCAGGCAGTCTCTCCTAGATTAGCTGCTTTGCATGCACAAAATAATAAATCTGAAATCGTAAGTGTTTATAGATCTGCATCCAGAGTGATGGCAATGATTATTGCACCTGTATCTATTTTGACAGGAACATTTTCAAGAGAAATTGTTTATATTTGGACTGGGAGTTGGGTAATTTCAGATAATGTAGCTCCCATTATGCACTGGTATGCTTGGGGGAATGGTGCATTAGCACTTACGGGCCTCTCATATTATTTACAATGTGCTTATGGAAATATCCGTTTGCATATTATTGGAAATGTCATTTTTGCACTAACTATCATTCCGGCGATTTATTTTGCAACCAAGCATTTTGGTGCCGTTGGCGCAGCTAAGGTTTGGTGTACCTCTAACTTTTTGTTCATGATTATATGGACAGGAATTGTACATAAAAAATTTATACCCAAGCAACATCTCAAGTGGATATTGAATGATGTGACTCCTTTTTTAACCATGCCGGTAGCCTTATATTATATTTATTTTTCATGTGATTTACCTCTACACTTGGAGGCCTATTCTAGGTTTCAAAGTTTGATGCTTATATCTTTATTTGGCCTGGTTTTTTTAATGATTAATGGTGCTATTTATCGCTTTCTTAAATATCGATATTGAATTTTTCATGAAAATTCGGTGGTTTAATGGATAATAAATTTATTAAAAATAACATCAAAATTGCTCATATTGCATTTGACAGCATCTTTATTGATACGGCATATCGCTCTTTCGAGCGAGCATATCCAAAATGCAATGATGTTTTTATATTTACAAAAAAAACATGGCAATTTATAAAAAACAATGATCTTTTCATAGAGAAAAGTAAATTAGAAGTGCTAAATCCTTTTTTTGCTAAATTGTTGTGGAAATATGACATTATAGTTCTGCATTCATTGGCAAACTTTATGATTCCTATAGTTCTAATGCCTAAAAGAGCAAAAATAATATGGCTAGGAATGGGATATGATTATTATAGTAGAGCATTCTCTGCTGATACTCTTGATGTGGGTCTATATCTAGATGAAACGAGGAGGGTTATTAACGACGGACTTTTACCAGGAATTAATAAATATAGTATAAAGTCACGTTTGATAAAGGTAGTGAATAAGATTTTAGGTAGTAAAATTTTATTTAGATGGGCCCTAAATAAAATTGATATTTTTTCACCTGTTTTACCCGTTGAATATAATATGGTAAAGAATAAATTCAATGTTAAATCTTTCCCTAAATATGCCCCATGGAATTATGGAAACTTAGAGAATGATTTTGTTAGAAATTTTATGGGAAAAAGAGTATCTGGCGACTGGATTTTATTAGGAAACAGTGCTGGGGCTACTAATAATCATCTAGAGGCTATAAGCCTATTATCTAAACTTGATTTAAATTCTTCAAAATATAAGATAGTTACGCCATTAAGTTATGGTGACAATAATTATGCTAAAAAAATAAAGGATTACGGCGCAGCTAATCTAGGTGAATCTTTCTGTCCAATAGAAAAATTTATGCCAATAGATGACTACATTAAATTATTACAAAAGTGTGGGTTTGTAATAATGAATCATGTCCGGCAACAAGCCATGGGGAATATCATTATAATGATGTACCTAGGAGCTAAAGTTTTTTTACGATCAGAATCGGCTATTTATACTTTCTTTAAGGGGCTAGGCGCAATAATATATTCAGTTGAGGAATTGGAGCTAAATAAAGAATTACTTAATTCAAAGCTAGAGTTAGATGAGATAATTAATAATAGAACGATATTAGCATCATATTTTTCAGAGCATGCAGACTTAATAAAAACAAAAGAACTTGTCGAATTAGCTATTAGTCACATTGATGATAATGACTTTAAATGATTTTTCCGGTTTGGGATAAAAGTTAAAATGGTCATGGAGACTATTAGGTAAAAATTATGCTATATTTTAATTATAAATTTTCATATTTTAATTTATCAGTATGGAGTATGATCTTACTTCTTACACTGACATTATTAAACTCTTATCCTGGCGAAGGAATTGAGTTTGCATTGATATTCTTTAGTTTTGCTATTGTTTCGGCATTTTTGATTCTACCAAAAAATAAAGACTTATTTGATCCGTTCTATCTTTTTTCACTTTGTTATGTAACGTTTATAGCCTCTGCATATATTTTGAGGGTTAATGGATTAAATAATAATCATTTTATCTCTACCACTAATTTCTATAACAACATCGATACTGTATACATGTACGGGCTCATAGCATTAATCGTCTCATACATTTCTGCATTAACCGGATATTGGTTTTTCTCAACTAATTCTCGTGTCCATAAGCCTTTTCATTCTAGTGCTTTCGATTCAAAGACTATATTCTATATAGCAGTTTTTTTATATGTTATTGGTCTCGTGAATTTTATGATTAATATATTTATCATATCCTCAGGCGATATTGTGCTATATTATAAAACTATATCCATGAGGTATTATGATTTTCAAGGACCAGTAACAACGCTTGGCTATCATAGTATGTATATTGCTTGCTATATATTTTTCATTTCTGCAATGCAGAATCGCAAGCTTAATACTATGATAAGCATTATAGTAATTTCTTCATTTTTGATTATGATATCAAATGGACGAATCGCACAGTCTATTTTTTATCTTACAACGTTTCTTATAATATATTACTATTACAATGGAAGTTATAAATTAAACGTTAGGTATTCGTTTCTAGGTATGCTTCTAGTTCTAGTTGGGATTAGTGTATATGGTTTAAGGATCGCGAGTAGTTTGAGTTTAAATACGGTTGATGGCGGGTTTGAACTATCAACGTATATAAGTGAGTTCCTTAGTTTTGATTACCTTTCACATATACTCTTTGATAAGGGCTATACTCCTAACTTTGCCTTACTCATGAAGGTGATTGATTCATGGTCATATGATATAGGGTACATGTATGGCTCTACGATATTACACCCTATATTCAATTTTGTTAGCCCTAATGTATTTGGGCTTGTTGAAATGCCCGCAGTATTAGCTAAGCAACAATGGTACATGCATACCCAAGATGGGAACTTACCAGTCACAGGTATTGGTGAGATGTATGTCAATTTTTCGTATATGGGTTTTATTTTTGGTATGTTTCTCTTTGGCGCGCTAGGCGCTTTAATTAGAAATTTAATGATTAAAACTAGAAGTGCGATTTTCTTGATATTTTATGCCAAATTCATCATTGGTTTTTATATGCTCTACCCCAAGGGGGAACTCAATAATCTTTCAGTTTTTTGGATGCTATTTCCATCGATTTCAATATACATTATTGCCATCGTTGTAAATAAGTTAAAATATAGAGGCTCAATGTTCGTTCTGGAATAGCATATCAAATGATATTTGATAGTGAAGTATTTATTCGGCCATGTTGGCAAGACTAGTTTAGTTGAGCTGGTATGTATTAATTAGGATTGTTTTTATTATTGGTAACTATAACTTATGAAAGTTGCACATATTACAACAGTACACAAACGACATGATGTTAGAATTTTTTTTAAAGAATGTACGTCTCTTGTTACTGCTGGCTATGACGTATATTTAGTCGTCGCCGATGGCTTGGGTGATGACATAGTTAATGGTGTTAACATTATTGACATTGGGCTTCCTAGAAGTAGGTTTCATCGGGTATATTATGCAACCAAGCTAGCTTATGATGTGGCAATGAGAATAAATGCTGATATATATCATGCACATGATCCGGAATTGCTTCCGCTTTTATTTAAATTAAAAAAGAAAGGGAAGTTGGCTGTCTTTGATTCACATGAAGATGTTTACAAGCAGCTTTTGAATAAGTCGTATATTCCCAGATTGCTTCGCATGTTAATTGCTAAGTCATATTCGTTTTTGGAATCTTTTATATGCTCAAGAATTGATGGCGTTGTTTGTGCAACCGAATCTATTCAACAAAATTTCGCTAGAAAAAGTAGAATATCTGAGAACATTAACAATTACCCTATTCTTAATGAGGGGGCTCAGTTTAAACAAAAAGTTGACAATGAAATAAAATCTGTTTGTTTTGTTGGTACGATTGAGCCTGATAGGGGAATTGTTGAAGTTATGAAGGCGATTAGCCTGCTTGAGTATGAAGTTAAATTGAATTTATCTGGAAGTTTTTCATCTGAAGATTTTAAAAGCAAGTTATCTCAATGTGAAGGCTGGAATAACGTTGTATTCCATGGGTGGCTAGATCGTGTCAGTGTAGATACCTTAATTAAACAATCGTCATTGGGACTTGTCACGCTTCATCCTATGCCAAATTTTATAGAGGCATTGCCGGTAAAAATGTTTGAGTATATGAGGGCCGGAGTTCCGGTTTTGTCATCAAATTTTCCACTTTGGAAAGAAATTGTCGCCGGTAATAACTGTGGGTTGTGTGTAGACCCTCTTTCCCCTCAGGAAATTGCAACTGCGATTGATTCAATAATATCCAATCCTGATATGGCGAGTGAAATGGGTAATAATGGTTTGAATGCAGTGACTGAGAAGTATAATTGGTCTCGAGAAGAAAGTAAGTTATTTAATTTCTATAGAAAATTACAAAGCTGAGTTTATATATGACATTGCCTTTAGTTACTGTAGTCATACCATCGTATAATCATATTAAATATGTTGAGAATGCATTGAAAAGCGTGCTCGAACAGAGTTACAGCAATATTGAGTTGATAGTTATTGATGATGGTTCTTCCGATGGTTCAGTTGAATTTTTGAGGGGTTTATCATACGGTGAATCATTTATTCTTATAGAGCAGTCTAACGCCGGTATATCAAAGACTCTGAATAAGGCTATCCAGGGCTATTCCCATGGGGAGTATATATGTATCTTGGCGTCAGATGACTATTTTCATCCAGAAAAAATAGAAAAACAGATAAAAGCAATTGCACAGTATCCAGGCTCCGAGTTTTGTTATACCAAGGCGAGAGAGTTTGACTCTGAAAGTGGGGATGCTATACGCGAGTTTCCTAAAAAAATTATTCAGGGTAAAGTTCTCGGCAGTGTGTTTTTTCATCAGCCTTATGCTGCCGGAACAATCATGTTTACTCGGTCGCTATTTGATAGGGTGGGTGGGTTTGATGAGGGATTGAAAATAGAGGACTGGGACTTTTCTATCCGATGCGCAGCTGAAACTAGCTTTAGCGTTGTGGATGAGCCTCTGTTTTTTTATCGTTCACATCAGAATAATACGATTAAAAAATTGGATAGGCGCGTTGTATTTAAAAATAAAATGCAAACGTTAACTAAAAATTACATGCTTATATCCCCTTCTCGCTGGATATGGATTGTTATTGTTCACTTTATTTTTGATCACTATTTGTTTAACTTTAAAAGAGCTATTCAGTCTATAATGAAAAAATAAGATTGATATATTTTTGATGCAATTAGGGTAGTCTTATGAGTTTAATAAAAACTATTGATTTTGATATTCTTGGTGATGCAAGAGGATCCTTGGTTAGCTTAGAAAGCAATAAGAATATCCCTTTTGACATTAGGCGAGTGTATTACATATTTGGTACGCAAAAGGATGTGGCACGAGGTTTTCACGCACACAAGCAACTGAAGCAGGTTGCTGTTTGTGTTAAAGGTAATTGCCGTTTTATATTAGATGATGGGCATCATAGGGTGTCTGTATTGCTAGAGTCACCCAGTAAAGGATTGTATATAGATGGGGTGACTTGGCGAGAAATGCATGATTTCAGTGAAGACTGCGTTCTAATGGTTCTTGCTAGTGAAAATTATGATGAAAGTGATTATATTCGGGATTATCAGAAATTTTTAGAGGTTACTCGCAATGTTTCTTCATCCCCTCAGTGATGTGCAAACGTCTGACATTGGTAAAGATACTCGAGTCTGGCAATTTTCGGTTATTTTAAAACAGGCTAAAATTGGTTCAGATTGTAATATCTGTGCACATACTTTGATCGAAAATGATGTCATTATTGGAAATCGCGTTACGGTAAAGTCAGGTGTTTATCTTTGGGATGGTATAACTGTCGAAGACGATGTTTTTATCGGGCCTTGTGCAGCATTCACCAATGACAAACATCCTCGTTCAAAAGTATATCCTGACTGCTTCTTGAGAACTGTATTACAAAAAGGCTGTTCTATCGGTGCCAATGCGACGATATTACCTGGTATTACATTGGGTGAGTATTGTATGGTTGGTGCTGGTGCTGTAGTTACAAAAGACGTTCCTCCTTATGCTGTGGTCATAGGGAATCCGGCAAAAGTAGTAAAGTTTGTAAATGAAAATTAAAATCCCCAATTAATTATATGGCAATTCGGTGATGACAATGATTCCCTTTCTTGATCTAAAATCCATCAATGCACGATATCAAACTGAATTAAAGATTGCATGTGCTCGCGTTATCGATTCTGGTTGGTATGTCATGGGCAATGAGCTAGCCCAGTTTGAAAGCGAATTTGCGACCTTTTGTGGCACCAAGCATGCCATTGGTGTGGCCAATGGATTGGATGCATTGATTCTTACGCTAAGGGCTTGGAAAGAGCTTGGTATGCTGCATGCAGGTGATGAGGTCATTGTGCCGGCCAATACTTATATTGCGTCGATTCTGGCGATTACCGAAAATGACCTGGTTCCGATATTGGTTGAACCTGACCCCTCTACTTATAACTTCGACCCCGTAACTGTGTGTGCTGCAATCAGTCACAAAACAAAGGCCATGCTGCCAGTTCATCTCTACGGTCAGCTTTCACCTATGCCGGAGTTAATGGCCATTGCCAAAAAATTCAACCTGTTGGTGTTAGAAGATTGCGCGCAAGCACATGGTGCCGAGCTTAACGGCAAGCGTGCTGGTAACTGGGGTGATGCTGCTGGTTTCAGCTTTTACCCAGGTAAGAATTTGGGGGCGTTGGGTGATGCGGGTGCAATCACCACTAATAATGATGAGTTAGCGCAGACTCTGAGAGCATTACGTAACTACGGTTCCCACCGTAAATATGAAAATTTATATGAAGGTGTCAACAGTCGCCTGGATGAGATTCAAGCTGCGATGCTGCGGGTTAAACTACAGTATCTTGAAACTGATACGGCTCGTCGTCAGCAGATAGCTGCTCGCTATTTATCAGAAATAAATAATGAAGCCATTTATCTTCCACACCTGACAGAAACCAAGGCGCATGTATGGCATCTTTTTGTCATTCGTAGTGTAAATAGAACTACACTGCAGTCATATCTAACAGAACAGGGTATTCAGACTCTTATCCACTATCCTATCCCTCCCCATAAGCAGCAAGCATACTCTGAGTGGAGTGAGCTCTCATTGCCTCTAACCGAAGAAATTCATGAGCAGGTACTCTCGCTGCCTTTAGATCCAACAATGTCAGAAGAGGCCATCAGCAAGGTCATTTCAGCAATTAATAAATTTAAATAGCCCATCTAATGGGGATTCTAAATAGCCAGAGGGCGTCTATGAGCAAGGTGATTTTAACCGGTTCCAATGGTTTTGTCGGTCGTGCGCTGTTAGGCCAGTTATTGGCCAAAAGCCATCAGGTGACGGCACTGGTTAGAAATGATAATTATGTCCCTGTGGGTAGTGAACAAGTCATATTCGGAGAGCTGTCAGCATTGTCAGTTGACACTGCAGCATTTGAACATGTTGATGTCATTATTCATTGTGCGGCAAGGGCCCATATTTTAAAAGATAACCTGCAAGATCCGCTCGCTGCTTTTAGACAGGTTAACGTGGATGGTACCTTGGGTCTTGCAAAAATGGCAGCGGCCAATGGGGTAAAGAGGTTCATATTCATCAGTTCGATAGGAGTTAATGGAAATTTAACACAGTCCCCTTTTACCATCGAGGATCAACCGGCCCCTTGGGATGATTACTCTCGCTCCAAGCTGGAGGCCGAAGAGGGATTGAAGGCTCTCTGTTCAGCCACTGGCATGGAGTATGTGATACTCCGCCCTCCATTGGTTTATGGTGCTAATGCACCAGGGAACTTTGGCAAATTGGTAAAGGCAGTAATGAAAGGCTTACCTCTACCCCTGGGAGCCATTCATAATCAGCGGAGTCTGGTTGCGTTGGATAACCTGATTGATTTGATAATGAATTGTCTTGAGCACCCCAAGGCTGTAAACCAAACATTTTTGGTTAGCGATGATCAGGATGTGTCGACAACTGAGTTATTGCAAAAGGTCGCCCATGCCTTTGGTAAGAAAACAAAACTGCTGCCAATACCTATGAGCTGGATCCAGAGGGTGGCAAGTCTGCTAGGTAACAAGGCGGTGGCGGATAGGCTATGTGGTTCATTGCAAGTGGATATTACCCACACCAAGGAGATGCTTGGATGGAAGCCACCGGTGACGATGGATCAGCAATTGGCTAAGATAGCCGCCTCAATGCAATCATCAGTACGGGATGTATAGAATATGACCACGTTTCTCATTCGCACACTTGACATTATTTTCTCTCTATTAGGATTGGTGTGTGCATCACCTGTGATCCTGGTGCTGATTTTGATCGGTTTATTTGAAACAGGCTCACCGATTTTTTGTCAAGTGAGGGTCGGGCGACATAAAAAACCCTTCACTCTCGTTAAGCTACGTACTATGAAAGTAGGTACGGCTTCCGTTGCCAGCCATTTAGCCAATGCATCAGCCATTACCCCTTTTGGCAATTTCTTACGTAAAAGTAAACTTGATGAACTCCCACAACTCTGGAATGTTTTGAAAGGCGAAATGAGCTTGGTAGGGCCGCGTCCCTGTCTGTTCAATCAGGAGGTGCTGATTTCTGAGCGTGAAAAGTACAACGTATTTGACGTTAGACCTGGGATTACCGGTTTGGCTCAGGTTAATTCTATTGATATGTCAACTCCTCAGTTGCTTGCGGAAACAGATGCAAAGATGATTGAGTCTTTAACTCTGAAAAGTTATTTTACATATATTCTGCAAACAGTAACTGGTAAAGGAAGCGGTGATAGAGTGAAACACTGACTATTGCTTTATGGTTGTCCCTCATGATTGCTGCATGGATATTATTATATGCTGACATTTTTTCTAGGATTATCTCGGCCATTCAAGCGCATTATTTCTGTTATTATAGATGCGGTTTTGCTTAGTATTGCTTTTTGGGGTGGGTATTGGGTAAGATTGGATACGGCAATGCCCGTTAAAAGTCTCCTGCACTGGGAGCTTTTGGCCATTCTCGTGCCTTTCACTGTTTTTGTTTTCGTCAAACTGGGTCTCTACCGTGCCGTATTACGCTATGTCGGATTTAAAGTCTTATGGACTGTGGCACTGGGTGTTTTTTGTTCAACAATATCTCTAGTGATGTTGGCATTTTTTATGGAAGTGGCCTTGCCAAGAACGGTATCTGTTATTTATTTTGCTTTTGCAGTACTGCTTGTTGGTAGTGTCAGGCTATTTTTCAGAATGTTGGTGAATCAGGGTAAGCATAATCGTACACCTGTATTGATATATGGTGCAGGGTCATCAGGCCGTCAGTTACAATTAGCCCTCAATCAGGGGCACGAGTTTTTTCCGATTGCGTTTGTAGATGACGATCCCGCGATTCGTAAAGCAGTGATCCAAGGCATAAATGTTTATAGCCCAGATTTGATTGGTGATTTGGTTTCTCGCTTTGACATCAAAAAAATCCTGTTGGCAATGCCCAGCGCGTCACGCGCTGTGCGCCAAGATGTTATCCATCGTCTGGAACATTTCCCCTGTGAGGTACTATCCATTCCAGGAATGGTTGATCTTGTTGATGGCAAAGCACATATCGACGAATTGAAAGAAGTATCTATTGAGGATTTATTAGGTCGAGATGCTGTCAATCCTATACCTGAGTTAATGAACGCCAACATTAATGGCAAGCGTGTTATGGTCACAGGTGCCGGTGGATCTATTGGTTCTGAACTTTGTCGTCAAATACTTCGTTGTAAACCAGAAAAGCTAATATTATTTGAGCTCTCCGAATATGGTTTGTATGTCATCGATAAGGAGTTAAATGAGCTCTGTCGTATGGAGAGTATAGAAGTTGAAGTCATTCCATTGCTTGGATCTGTGCAGCGTCAACATCGTCTTAAAGCTGTGATGAGTAATTTTAATATTCAAACAGTTTATCATGCCGCGGCTTATAAACATGTTCCCTTGGTCGAATATAATGTTGTTGAAGGTGTTCGCAACAACGTTTTTGGTACATTGTATTGTGCACAAGCTGCAATAGAATCTGGTGTCGATACGTTCGTCTTGATTTCAACGGATAAGGCTGTTCGTCCAACTAATACCATGGGGGCAAGCAAGCGCTTGGCTGAATTGGTCTTGCAGGCGTTGGCTGCAGAGCAAAGCCATACTCGCTTTTGTATGGTTCGTTTTGGTAATGTGTTGGGATCTTCAGGGTCTGTCGTGCCATTATTCCGTCAGCAGATCAGAGATGGGGGGCCACTTACTGTCACGCATCCCGATATTATTCGTTATTTTATGACTATTCCCGAAGCATCTCAGTTAGTTATCCAGGCAGGAGCCATGGGCATGGGCGGTGATGTTTTTGTGCTTGACATGGGTAAACCTGTGAAAATTCTGGATCTAGCACATAGGATGATCAGACTAAGTGGGTTGGACTTTAAGAGTGAGCAGAACCCTGATGGTGATATTGAGGTTAAAATAACTGGTTTACGACCTGGCGAGAAATTATATGAAGAGTTATTGATTGGTGAGCAGGTAGAAGGCACTGAACATCCAAGAATTATGAAGGCTACCGAGCAAATGTTGGTTTGGTCAGAACTTCGTGCATTTTTGGTCGAGTTAGACGCGGCTTGCCATGGCTTTGATCATGAGAAAATTAGACAATTACTCTTGAGTATTCCTGCGGGCTTCACTCCGACAGATGGTATATGTGATTTAGTTTGGAAAGCCAGACTGGCCAGGCAAGGAACACCAGTATTACCAGCTGTTACTGATATTGATTTTTTGACATCAGAGGCTGACTTGCCAATACATTAATAAGAGCCCTTTTCTATACAGGAAAGCAAGATATTTAACAGTCGCTGACTTTTAAATTGGTTAAGCTTGAGTTATCAGATTAGTGGTAAATGACAGGAGATTCTTCGTCACTCTTGCTGAAGATCTGAACCTTGTCATGGTCAGATAGATATTAATTTCGACCCGGCTCTACGATGGGCAGGGAACAATAATGAGTTTTTATATGCAATACCGTGCTACTGATATAGCTGATGTGATGATCCTCACGCCACAAGTATACCGTGACCATCGTGGCGAATTCATGGAGTGTTTTCGTCAGAGTGAATTTGAGCTGCATTGTGGGGCGTACGATTTTGTACAAGACAATTTGAGCCGTTCCTGTGGGGGAGCTTTGCGAGGGTTGCATTATCAGCAACGTCATCCACAGGGAAAGTTGGTACAGGCAATAACTGGCACCATTTTCGATGTTGCAGTGGATATCAGGGCTGGTTCTCCTACTTATGGCGCCTGGGTGGGGCATATATTGAGTGCCGATCAAGGGGAGCTGATGTGGATCCCCCCCGGTTTTGCCCATGGTTTCTATGTGATGAGCGAGATGGCGGATGTTTTTTACAAGTGTACCGATTATTATCAGCCTGATGATGAGCATTGCATCCGCTGGGATTCTTCCTCATTGGCAATAAATTGGCCACTGTCGGATAAGTACCCTCTGTCTTTGTCTGATAAGGATCGTCAGGCGGCAGAGTTAGTCATCATGATGTGAGCTTGGATAAGACATCAGATTTTTTGAGTTTTTATGGATAAGAGATAACAAATGAAAGAAAGAACGCCAGATGTGCCAGCACAGTGGGTACCACCCACTGGCTCTGATGAGATTGATCTGCGTGAGTTGGTCTTGGTGTTGTGGCGCCAGAAGCTGTTGATCCTCTTGGTCGCAGGTGTGTTTGCCATCGTCGGGATTGCCTATGCACTATTGGCCCCGCAGACTTGGTCAGCCAATGCTGTGATCCAGGTACCCGAGAGAAAGGATCTGCTCCCCATGTTGCGTGTGGCCAGTCAAGCCAAGTTGTTGGGAGTCACAGGTTTTCCTGATAAAAGTACTTTGTATAACGAGTTTGTTCGTGAGTTCAACGCTTATGAGAATCGTCGTGAATTTTTGAAAAGCAGTGAGTTATTCAAAAATTATGTTGCAACAGCTCAACTGGATGAGAAGGGACAACGTAAATGGATACGTGACTGGGCAAAGTTTATTTCTGCCGAGCCTGTTGATAAAAGTGGGGTTAAACCTGGCGTGATGCTGACAGTGAGTGCCGCTACTTCCAGCGATGCACTAAATATGTTGGAGAGTTACATTCGTTTCATCTCCACTAAGCAGCAACAACGTTTGGTCAGTGAGTTGGCTGATCAGCAATCGATAAAACTTGATGTGCTGATGACGAATTTAAAGCTCACAACAGAGGATGCTGAACGAGCACTCAAGCGTGAAATTAGCGGAACGGCACTAACAATCTCTATTGCCAAAGCTGCAGGTGTTTCCCAGCCCCTTGCGAATTATAATAATGGGGAACGCTTTCCTATCACTCTGGGTACCAAAGGGTTGGAAGAGAAACTGAAGGTGCTCAAGACTATTGACTTGGATACTTATCAGCCAAAACTTGCCGGTTTGCAGACTCGAATAGAGCGCCTGAAAAAGGTGAAGCTTGATGACATCAACTTTAGACCTTTTTCATATCTTGAGGCTCCGGAAGAACCCCTGTCACGGGATAAACCCAAGCGCGCCATGATAGTGGTATTGGCCACTTTGCTCGGTGGCATGCTGGGCATCGGCATCGTGCTGGTACGCCATGCTTTCCGTCGGCCTGAACAGGCATAATGTTTACCAAGTAAGTAACGGGGGCTTTGCCCCCTTTCTTTTTTGGGGTTGGTGATTGTGTTCAAAAGAATGAAAGCAAGGGGTCAGGGCCGATGAGGATGACAACAAGGGTCTTTGGGCTGGTCAGCGTGCTGTATTGGCTTCTGGCCATGCATTTTTTCATGCACAACCCCGGTGGTGCCGGGCTCTATCTGCCATTCAATGCCTGGGGCTGGGTCTTTGCCAGCCTCGTCATCGGCCTTGGACTGTGGCAGGTCACCCTGCAACAGCGGTTGATATTCTCTTCATTGCAGGCCTGGCTATGGCTTGGTGGATTCCTGTTGTTGCTACCCATGGCGTATCCCGGTTTGGAACTCAAGGACTATGCCATTCCGCGACTGCTGGGGTTGTTTGCCGGTCTGCTGTTTCTGTTTTGTCTGTACCAATGGCAACTGGCTCGTCAGGCCCGTGATCAGTTGCTCTATCTGTTGTTGGGAGCGGTAGCGATAGAGGCCTTGCTCGGGCTGGTGCAGTATTACCTGCTGACCCCAGGCAACTGGCTCGGTTATGACACTCGGGCCAATCGCCCTTATGGCATCTTTCAGCAGCCCAATGTGATGGCGACCTTTATGGCGACCGGACTTTCCCTCGCCATCTGGCTTGAGCTGCGCGGCAATGCCAATGTCTGGCTACGAGGGCTGCGTTATGGGGTGATCCTGGCGGCCAGCGTGCTGCTGGTGGTGTTGCAATCCCGGGTGGGACAACTGGGTGGCTTGCTGGCCCTGATCCTGATTGCGCCACAGTTGCATCGTCAGCATCAACTGGCCCGTATTCTTGGCCTGGTTACGCTCGGTGTCGGCCTGGGGTTGGCGTCCCAATACGGGATCAGCGGCGTCAAGCGCGGGCTTGAGGTGTACCAATCCGGTGGCATGCGCTCCGTCTACTGGCCCTATGCCGCCAAGCTGATTGCGGAATCCCCCTTGGCCGGCTGGGGTTACGGAAGTTTTGAGACCACCTTCCTGCATCACTACATGGCTGACAAGGCGCTGAACCCGGCCATGGTGCAGATTGAATACAACCTCGATCACCCCCACAACGAGTTTCTCTACTGGGCGGTGGAAGGCGGGCTGGCCCCCATGATCGGCATGGCGCTGATGGGCGGTGCTCTGTTGTGGCGGCTTGCCAGGGTGGGCTGGGTCAAGGGGGGGGCGCTGCTGGCACTGGTGACCCCCATACTGCTGCACACCCAGACCGAATATCCGCTCTATCACGCCATCGCTCTGTGGTGGGCTCTGCTGCTGCTGATCCATGTGCTGGATGCGGAAGTGGAGGAGGGGATGCAGACAGCCAGCTGGCGTGAATATGTCTATCGCCCCTGGTTGCTGTTGCGCTTCATGGCCATCGCCATCCCTGTGCTGGTTGTGCCCTTCATGCTCACTGCCATTCATACCGCCTGGGTGGTAACCAAGTACGAGCGCGGCGGTTACAAGGATCCAACCTTGCTGCTTGATGTCGTCAACCCCATGGCCTGGTTGACCCGGGTGGAGTTTGACGTGAACTCGGTGCGCTTGATGGTGGGCTTACAGACTGATAACAAGGCGGAGCTGGAAGCCTATCTCGACTGGGGTCAGGCATTTGTACGCCATACCCCCAGAGCCAATATTTACGCGAATATGGTGATCGCACTCGGTGCTCTTGGGCGACAGGAAGAGGCGCAGGCGCTGCGAACGCAAGCCCTCATGCTCTATCCGGGTGATCCCTTGCTAACTGGCTCGGCCGCCAAATCCGTGGCCACTGCGCTGGAGGGTAAACCCTCCTCCTGATGCCCGGCGGCAGGTGCAAAGCAGGGCGGCAAGGTTGCGCGATGTTTCACCAACCGCACTACTGCTTCGCAAAAATAGGCGCCTTTGCTGGACGGCAGAGGCGCCATGGCTAAGATAGTGGCCTCAACGTCTTGTTTTAGAAAGGGAGTATGAAATGGAGTTAGTGCTAGGCCCATTGGAAGCCCGCGTGATCGGTGCTCTGATAGAGAAAGAGATCTGCACGCCGGATCAATACCCCCTCTCCCTCAATGCCCTGGTCAATGCCTGCAACCAGAAGAGCAACCGCGAACCTGTGCTGGATCTCTCCGAGCTGGATATCCGCGCCGTGGTGGATGAGCTGATCCGCAAGCGTCTGGTCGTCAACACTGCCGGTTTCAATGCCCGGGTACCCCGTTACCAGCACCGCTTTTGCAATACCGAGTTTGGCACCCTCAAGTTCAGCGAGCAGGAGCTCGGCATCGTCTGTGAGCTGCTGTTGCGCGGCCCGCAGACACCGGGCGAACTGCGCTCTCGCACTAATCGCCTGTGCAGCTTCGATGATGTCACTCAGGTGGATACGGCACTGGCCGCCCTGATTGAGCAGGGGCCCTATGTGGTCAAGTTGCCCCGCGAACCGGGCAAGCGTGAATCCCGCTACGCCCATCTGTTCAGCGGTGAGGTGGATCTGCAGGCGCTGGCCGAGGCTTCCCCTGCCAGCAGTTATGCGTCCCCGGCGGCGGACAGGTTGAGCGCGCTGGAAGAAGAGGTCGAAACCCTCAAGTCACAGTTGCAGGCTCTGGAAGCCCGTCTGGCGCAACTGGAGGGCTGACATTTCGGCACGTTTCTCCCTAAAGAGGCGCTACGGCGCCTTTTTTATTGTCATTTCGCCGAGGTTCTCCCATCTTGGCATGTCTTCTTCCATCCTTTGTGATCCTCCGTGCTCCTTGGTTTATATGAGCCAGTCGGCTTTTTTTGAGTTATTTCGCGGTTAAGGGTCGAGCCGCCGCCGCTTTCCCGTTAAAATTCCGCTTTTGCACCTGCCCGTGAGTCTTGATGTCTGCGTTCACCCTCTCTTTCGATTGTTATGCCCTGCTCAGTGAGCTGCAGTTGCAGCGCACCGCCAGTACCCGCTATTTGCAAGAACAGCTGCAAGCGCAGATGCCGCTCGGGCGGGCGTTGATCGACAAGTTGGAGCAGTTGCAGCAGCAGGGACTGGTGCGCCTGCGCGGGGAGCAGCAGTGGAGTCTGACGGCAGAGGGAACCCTGGCGCTGATCCTGGCGGTACGTTCGGGTGCATGCCCCATGCCGAACTGGGCACGGGTGCCCTCGGTCACCGGCCAGGAGATGGCGCAGGCGCTGGTACGGGAGCTCTGTCTTGGTGAGGCGGGTCAGGTGCCGACCTACTATCTTGCGGCCGATTTGCTTGGCCTGCTCGACGTGACCGATGCCCATCGCCTGCTGCCGGGCTCCAGCCCGCAATGGCAGCAACTGATGTTGATGCACTTCTCCCTGCAAACCCTGCTTGATGCCGAGCCAGGGGCGCAGTGGCCGCTCGCACCGGTTGCCAGCGCCTGTGCCCCCGAGCTGAAAAGCGTGAGCGAAGGGTTCGCCGCCGAATGGCAGTGGCTCTGTGGCGACCTTGCCGGCGAGGTCACCACACACTGGCCCGCCTTGCAGCAGTTGGCGGAGCAGGGGGGAGAGCAACCCCTTGCCGAACGGCTGCTCGGTACCTTGGGCCAGTGGCAGGCAGAGGGCGCCAAGGGGCAGTGGCCGCTGATGTTCAGTGCTCTGCTCTGGCTTGGTTGGTTGCAACAAGCTGACCCCGTGATCGCCAGCGAGCAGCGCAAGAAGTGGCAACGCAGTCTGGGTAATCAGTTTCCGTTGCTGGCGGATCTGCTGGGTCAGTGGGCCGGTGATCGTCATGGTCAGGCGGTCGGTCTGTTCGACACCCTGCAACTGCCGCTGGAAGAGTTGCACTGGGGTTACCTCTGGCTCGATCTCTGCGCCCTTGCCAGGCACGGGGAGCAGAGTCCCCAGGTTGCCATACTGCACAAGTGGGATCTCTCCCATGTGCTGGAGGCACAACCCCATCACAGGCTGATGGCCTTTTGCCAGGATCTGCTGCGACTCCTGTTGGGGCAGGGGGCGCAGCGCGCACCGCTGCAGCAACTGCGAGCCGCCAACGGGGATGACGCATCCGCTGACCAGGACGAAGACGACAAGACGCCCGCCTCGGCCAGTTGGCTCAACTGGCTGCAGGGGTTGGGGCGTTCCAGCGGTGTGCGAAAGGCGCAGGAGCGGCTGGTCTGGCTGCTGCACGCCGAAGGGCCAGAGCTTGAGTGCAAGATCCAGAAGCAGAGCACCAAAGGGGAGTGGACCGCCGGTCGCCGGGTCGATCCCGCTCTGCTCTCGACTCAATATGCCGCCCTGCTTGACGAAGAGGACTGGGCGCTGGTGCGCACCCTGCCGAGGGTCATGGGCCAGCTGCCACGAGAGGCCTGGGCGCCCCTTGCCACTCATCCGCGCCTGTTCAATGCCAAGGGGCAGAAGTTGCAACTGGCCGTCAGTGCGCCACTGTTGCAGATTGTCGCCACCGAGCAGGGTATGAGTGCCTTGCTGAGCCCGTCCGCCGCGGCGCGCGGTGCCCATATACTGCCGCTGGCACAGGATTTGTGGCAGCTCATCCTTACCCCCCAGGCGCTGCTCGATCGTCTGCCTGCACTGGAATCTATCCCCCTGTTGCCCGCCGAGGGCTTAAGCGAATTGCAGCGCACCCTGGACGCCATCCCCGATCTGCCCTGGCACAGCCAGGTGGCAGGTCTGCAAGGCAATGCCGAATTGGCCCCCTGGCCCGGTATTCCCTCGGTACAGCTGGATTGGCAGGATGGCCAGCTTGCGGTCAAGCTGGTGACTCGGCAGGGTGAGTTGCCGCCGCTTCCCCTTGGCAAGGGGGAGGCCATAGTGCGCCAGGGGATCAAGGATTATCACTACTGGCAGCGGGATCTTCTCGCCGAGAAGGGGCAGGCCCAGCAACTGCGTAATTCACTGCCCATAGGGCTGCCAGGGAGTGAGTGGCTACTTCAGGGGGAGCAGGCGCTGGCGCTGGTCAACGCCCTGCCCGAGCTGGTGGATGCCGGTGTGGTCATTCACTGGCATCAGGACAGCGCCCGCCTCAAGAGTCTGGACGAAGCTGCCCTGAGCCTGCGTATCGAGCGGCGCCAGGACTGGTTCCAGGTGGAGGGGGCACTGGCCCTCGATGAGCACCAGATCCTCGATTTGCGTCTCATCCTGCGCCAGATGACGCCAGGTCAGCGCACCGTCCAGCTCGACGAGAAGACCAGCCTGATGCTGAGTGACAAGCTGGTGGAGCGGCTCACCATGCTGGGCGCCATGCTGGATGAAGAGCAACGCATCAACAACAAGCTGGCCTATCCGCTCACCCGCCTGCTCTCCGTAATCACCACTGAGGGGGATGACGCCTGGCACTCCCTGCAACAGGAGTGGCAGCAGGAGGTGGAGTGCCCGGCCGAACTGTTGACCCCGCTGCGGGATTATCAGAAGGATGGGGTGCGCTGGCTGGCGACCCTGGCCCATCATGGCTTCGGCGCCTGTCTGGCCGATGACATGGGTCTGGGCAAGACCTTGCAGGCGCTCATAGTGCTGCGCATGCGTCAGCACCTGGGCCCGGCGCTGGTGGTGGTGCCAAAGTCAGTGGTCACCAACTGGCAGGAAGAGGTGGCGCGTTTCGCCCCCGAACTTGAGGTGGTGGTATTCGAGAACCCTTCCGAGCGGGAAGGGGTGATCCGTGATGCCAGGGCCGGCCAGGTGATCCTGCTCAACTACGGCATGCTCGGCAGCCTGGCGGAGGCGCTCAAGTCCCGCCGCTGGTCGAGCATGGTGCTGGACGAGGCGCAGCAGATCAAAAATGCCGGCACCCAGCGTGCCAAGCTGCTGTTCCAGCTCGAAGGGGATTTTCGCCTTGCCCTCTCCGGCACCCCTATCGAGAACCACCTGGGGGAGCTGTGGAGCCTGTTTACCTTTATCAACCCGGGTCTGCTTGGCAGCCTGGGCGAGTTCAAGCGCCGCTTCGGCAAGGCGGTAAAAGATCCCCAGCACATGGCCCTGCTGCGGGCTGTGATCAGTCCCTTTATCTTGCGTCGTCTCAAGCAGCAAGTGCTGACCGAGTTGCCGGACAAGACAGAGATCATTCATCACATCAGTCTCTCCCTCGAGGAGCGCCAGTTGTACGAGGCAACCCGGCGCGAAGTGGTGCAGCAGGTGCAAAGTGCCGATGGCCGCGCCCTGATGCACGTGTTGAGCGGCCTGACCCGGCTGCGCCGGCTCTGCTGCTCCCCCGAGCTGGTGATGCCCGAGTGGTCCCAGACCAGCAGCAAGCTGGACGAGGCGATGGCGCTGCTGGACGAGGCCATCGGCAACGGTCATCGAGTGCTGGTGTTCAGCCAGTTCGTCGATCTGCTGAGCCTGCTGCGCGCGCGCATTGAACAGAAAAAATGGGATTACTGCTATCTGGATGGGGGCTGCTCCGCCAAGTCCCGCCAGGACTCCATACTGCGCTTCCGGCACGAGCCGGTGCCGCTGTTCCTCATCAGCCTCAAGGCGGGGGGCACAGGTCTCAACCTGACCCAGGCCGATACGGTGCTGCACCTGGATCCCTGGTGGAACCCGGCTGTAGAAGATCAGGCCAGCGATCGGGCCCATCGCATGGGGCAGACCCAGCCGGTGACTGTCTATCGGCTGGTGTGCGAGCAGACGGTGGAAGAGAAGATAGTCGCCCTGCACGACGAGAAGCGTGCACTGGCCGATGGCCTGCTCAGCGGCCAGTCCGAAGTGCGCGGGCTGGATGTGGAGAGCCTGCGCGCCCTGCTGATGGGCTGATCAGGCCGACGCCGTGTACAAGGGGGGATCGCCAGCAGGCGATCCCCCCTTTGTTTATGTCTGTGTCTGCAAAGGAGATCCCGTCAAAGATGTAGAGATGCAGCCAGGCCAGCGGAGTGGCGAATGGGCATCTTGCCGCACCATCAGGAGAGGGGGGCTGCCGGTTCGTGGTTACCCCTGATAGAGGTAGAGGTGCAGCCGCTCTATGATGGGCTCACCGCCAATCTTGCGATCTCGCCTGGCCTGGCGCAGTTTGGGCGGGTAGTGGCCAAGGTGGGTGACGCCGGGCTGGGTGTCTGAGCAGAGCAGCAGGGGCAGGCTCGCCTTGAGCTGCTGCTTGCGGGGTTCCCTGTTCTGCCAGAGCAGGTTGATCATGGGGTGAGTCTTGACCGGTCGCCGGATCCTGAGCTCGGCATCGGCAGGCAGGCGGCGAAGGTCATAGACCTCCTGATCCACCATCTTGCTCCACTCCTCATTGTTGGAGAGCGCTGGAATATAGCGGCGGCTGCGCTCCAGCATCTCCAGCACCTGCTCCCGGCTGAGGCGGTTGATGCTTTGTTTGTCGGCCCAGGTAAAGCCGAGGGAATGCAACTCACCCTCCAGCAGGGTCAGCTTGCGGTAGACCTGCAAGGTGATCACCCCGGGCAGGGCCCTGTGTACCAGCTCGAATTTCTCATCCCGCCCACCTGCCTGTTGCACCAGCCCCTTGAAAGCGAGTTTGCGGGTGTTGATCTCCTCGATCAGTGGGCGCAGCTGGCTGGCGCTGGCGGCAGAGAAGCGCAGCCAGCCCGGCAGGCGGTGGGTAGCCTTGGTGGAGCAGCCGGGGCGAGCACTGTGATCCTGATAGGCCGCCAGGGTGGCCGCCAGTGCTTCCTCTCCACCCAGATAGCCCACTTCTATCTGCTCGATGGGCTCGTGTTCCTGCCCCTGGGGTACGGCAGGAAGGGGATAGACGTGAGCCTCCAGCAAGGGTAGCTGCGCCAGCTGTCGGGCCAGGCGGGCCAGCGCTTCTTCGAGCGCGTCCATCTGTTGACGCAGGGCGGCAGTCGGAGTAAATGTGTCCATCGGCATGTCCTGTGGTCGCCCCTGTCACACCCTCCACAGGGGCTGGCAGAGACGTGGCTAAACTACTGTATAAATAACCATACCAGCATGCCGAAAGCGCGCCAAGCATCTCCTTTTCGGTGCGCTTGGCGAGGGTCAAAAACGATAGCCATTTGAGTGTGTTTATTTTGTATCTATCTGTTAAATAAGGATCAATAAAAGATCTATTGATTAACAACTGGATGTAAACTCCAGGTTGCCCGCCTCGCCTTGAGATCCCGTGACTGCATAGCCAAGACAAGAAACTGCATAGTTAGAGGTGTGCCATGCAGGAGAATATGCTGCCGGTCTTTCAGACGGAATAAAATGATTATTTAATAGTTTAAAATCAATCTGTTATGTTTTTTAGACTGACGATATTCACCATTAGCTTTACTAATGCGTTGTATCAAAATTCGTCAATTGAGTCGGCTGTCCCTCCTGACTAAGCTTTGCGCAACAAATTCGCACCCCGCGCAGACATCATCAAGAGGAGCCACATCATGGCCAACATGACTTATACCGAGACCGGTTACCATCATTCCAGCCAATCGAATCTGGTTGCTCGTGTCAAAATGACAGTGCTGACCTGGCTGGAACGCAGCCGCAGCCGTCGCCAGCTCTCCGAGCTGCCCGAGTACCTGCTCAAGGACATCGGCCTGAACGAATCTGATCGCTATCAAGAGACCACCAAGCCGTTCTGGCGTGGTTGATCTGCCGGGCATGGATGCCTTGTTTTTCTGCTGATCCTGATTGCTTAATCCCGACTTGGCCCGTGCCAGCGTGTGAATAATTACCTGATATTATTTCTTCCCCGCAGTGCTGTTTTACTTCCCGTGATTTCCTCTTCCTTTACCCTATACTTTGTCGATTTGTCACTATCTGTCGCCAGCTTTGTATTCTTACTGTTTGAATTTGTTTAAAAACTGATTTTAAGCCCACACGCCTTGCGTATAATCCGCCCATAGCGTTTCTGACAAAAGGGTGAGATGGATGATTCCCCAGCATGATTTTTTGGCCCTAACCCGCCACCACGAGTGGCAGCTTGAGCCCTTCGCGTTTGACCTGCCCGATGGCTCCCGGGTGAGCGTCTGGGATACGGGAGTGCTCTGCCTGGAGCCTGCCAGTGGCGCGGGCGATCAGTCCGGGGGACGCAAGGACATAGTGCTTTCCTGCGGCATTCACGGCAACGAAACCGCGCCCATCGAGATCTGCAACCAGCTGCTGACCCGGCTGCTCAGCGGCGAGCTTAGCGCCCGTCATCGGGTGCTGTTCCTGTTTGGCAACCCGGCCGCCATAAACCTGGGGTTGCGGGAGGTGGAGGAGAACATGAACCGGCTCTTCTCCGGTGCCCACAGCAAGGGGGAGGGGCTGTGCAATCAGGAACGCATTCGCGCCATGCGGCTCGAGCAGTATGTGAGCCGCTTCTTTGCCGATCCGGCCCGGCCCCGTTATCACTACGACCTGCACACCGCCATTCGCGGTTCGCGTCACGAGAAGTTTGCTGTCTACCCTTTCCTCCATGAGCGGCCGCATTGCAAGGAGCAGGTGCAGTTCCTCGGTGCCTGCGGGGTGCGTACCATACTGCTCTCCAGCGGTCCCACCACCACCTTCAGCTATTACAGCTCGCACCAGCATGGTGCTCATGCTTTCACGGTGGAGCTGGGCAAGGTGCGCCCGTTTGGCGAGAACGACATGACCCGCTTCATCGAGACCCGTCAGGCGCTGCAGGAGCTGGTAACTCGAGATGAGGTGGCGCTCGAGCCTTGGCGCGCGGATGACTTCACCATTTTTGCCATCGACCGGGTGATCAACAAGCGTTCGGAGCAGTTTCGCTTCCTGTTTGCCAGCGATGTGGACAATTTCACCGAGTTTCCCCAGGGATTCGTGCTGGCCGAGGATGGTGAACTGCGCTACACGGTAGAAAAGACGCGGGAAGCGGTGGTCTTCCCCAACGCCAATGTGGCCATAGGTCAGCGTACCGTGCTGCTGGTGGTGCCGACCCGTTTGTGGGAGTGAGCCGACCCCGTCTTCTGTGCCATAGACCTGCGCGTCGTCCGGCTGGTGACGCGAATCCATTGATATGGGAGTGATCCCGCATCCACCCAAAAGGGAGCCCGAAGAGGCTCCCTTTTTCGTCTCTGCTCAGCCGAAAAGTTCAGTGTCTTTCTGAAATTAAAGAAGTTTCTACTGGTCTTACCTGGTTAAATCACATTGCTCTTTGGTTAACATCTTATTTACATTCTAAGGGTCACCTCATGGTGGTGACGTTGACAACGGCAAGGAGCCAGTTATGACCCATGTCGACATCCCTTTCCTTCGTTACCTCGATGAGGAAGGGCGCCCGGTCGCGACACTGCCGACCTGGCTGGACAAGGCGATACTGCACACTTTCTACCGCAACATGGTGATGGTGCGCAGCTATGACAAGAAAGCAATCGCGCTGCAACGAACCGGCAAGCTCGGCACCTTTCCCTCCCATCTGGGAGCCGAGGCGGTCGGGATAGGCGTCGGTCTCGCCATGCAGGAGCAGGATGTTTACGTGCCCTACTACCGGGACATGCCCACCCTCTACGTGCGGGGCGTACCCATGGAGAAAAACCTGCAATATTGGGGCGGGGATGAACGGGGTTGTGTCTTTTACAAGGCCGATGGCGAGCTGTCGGAGGACCTGCCCATCTGCGTACCCATCGCCACCCAGATCACCCATGCCGCCGGCATAGCGGCGGCCTTCAAGTTGCGCAACCAGCCTCGTGTCGCCGTGGTCACCATAGGTGACGGCGGTACCTCCAAGGGGGACTTCCTGGAGGGGCTCAACTGCGCCGGTGTCTGGCATCTGCCCATGGTGATGATCATCAACAACAACCAGTGGGCCATTTCTGTGCCGCGCAAGTTGCAGTCGAGCGCACCCACCCTGGCCCAGAAAGGAGTTGGCGCAGGGGTACGCAGCATCCAGGTCGACGGCAACGACGTGGTGGCTGTTTATGATGCCACCCGCATCGCCGTCGAGCGCGCGCGCAGTGGCAAGGGGCCGACTCTCATAGAGGCGATCAGCTATCGGCTGGGGGATCACACCACGGCCGACGATGCGACCCGCTATCGCGATGCCGCCGAAGTCGAGGCCGCCTGGGCCAAGGAGCCGGTCAAGCGGCTGCGCCAGTTCATGGCCGAGCAGGGCTGGTGGGATGAGCATCGGGAGCAGGCGCTGCTGGCCGAGGCGAGCCGGGAGGTTGATCGCGCCGTGGCTGCCTATGAAGGCACGGCCCCGCAGGCGCCGGAAACTCTGCTCGACTATCAGTTCGCCGAGTTGCCCAGGGATTATCGCGGGCAGCGCCAGCGCATCATCGCCAAGGGCATGCAGCGTCACGCCGGGGAGGAACGCTCATGATCGATGAGATGAGACTGCAGGATGCCATCAAGCCTGCCTGGTGTGACGACATGACATGCCACGGAAATGCGGTGGCTGATGACGCCGAGTGGGGGAGGACGCATGAGTGAAATGACACTGCTCGAAGCCATCAATCTGGCACTGCACCATGAGATGGAACACGACCCTGATGTGGTTGTTCTGGGGGAGGATGTCGGGGTCAACGGCGGGGTGTTTCGGGCCACTGTTGGCCTTCGCGACAAGTTTGGCTTCAAACGGGTGATAGATACACCGCTGGCCGAGGGGCTGATCGCCGGGGTGGCGGTGGGGATGGCAACCCAGGGACTCAAGCCGGTGGCCGAGTTCCAGTTTCAGGGCTTCATCTTCCCCGGCATGGAGCAGATCATCTGCCAGGCCGCGCGGATGCGTAACCGCACCCGTGGCCGTCTCTCCTGCCCCATCGTCTATCGCTCTCCCTACGGCGCCGGCATTCACTCGCCGGAGCACCACAGCGAGAGCGTTGAAGCCCTGTTTGCCCATATTCCGGGCCTGCGGGTGGTCATTCCCTCCAGCCCGAGGCGCGCTTATGGCTTGCTGCTATCGGCCATTCGTGACCCGGATCCCGTCATGTTCTTCGAGCCTGATCGTATCTATCGCTCCATGAAGTCGGACGTGGTGGATGACGGTGTCGGCCTGCCGTTGGATGTCTGCTTCACCCTGCGGCCGGGGCGGGATATCACCATGGTTGCTTGGGGGGCCTGTATTCAGGAGGTGATGCGGGCGGCGAGCCTCTTGGCGGAGCAGGATATCCAGTGCGAAGTGCTGGATTTGGCGACCATCAAGCCGCTGGACATGGAGAGCATTCTGGCGTCGGTGCGCAAGACAGGCCGGCTGCTGGTGGTGCACGAGGCGTGCGGCAGCTTCGGAGTGGGCGCCGAGATAGTGGCGCGGGTGACCGAGGAGGCGTTGACCTCCCTCAAGGCGCCGCCCAAGCGTCTCACCGGTGTGGATGCCGCCGTACCCTATTATCGCAACGAAGAGTATTACCTCATCACAGAGCAGGATATCGCGGATGCGGCTTACCAGCTGATGGAGAACAAATGGCTATGACATTTTTCAAATTTTGGCGCTTCAGCAGCCGAGCAAAAAATAGCCATGGAATCTTCCAACGTTTGGTGATTGCCCCACAGATGGAGAACTGGTCATGAAATTTTTCAAATTACCGGACCTGGGCGAAGGGTTGGCCGAGGCCGAGATCGTCGAATGGAAGGTGAGTGCTGGCGATACAGTGAGTGTCGATCAGGTGCTGTTGTCGGTAGAAACCGCCAAGGCGCTGGTGGATGTGCCCTCGCCGGTGGCGGGGGTGATTGCCAGGCTTTGTGGTCAGGAGGGCGACATACTCCACATCGGCGCGCCACTGGTGGAATTTGAAGGGGGTGAAGATGACGGCACTGTGGTGGGCAAGGTCAGCGCTCACCAACAGCATATCGAGGATCACTTCGTAGTGGGGGCCATAGCCCCCGGTGGCAACCTGATACAGGCTATGCCTGCGGTGCGGCTGCTGGCACAGAAACTGGGTCTGGATATCGATCGGATCCAGGGCAGTGGCGGTGCCGGTATGGTGACCGAACAGGACGTGCAGGCGGCATTCGAGGCTCAGCAAAGCAGCGGCAACGAGTTCCTAAAGGGCTCGCGCCGGGCCATGGCCAAGGCGATGGAGCTTTCCCATCAGACAGTGGTGCCGGTCAGCATCACCGACGAGGTGGATCTGCGTCACTGGCGCCCAGACGAAGATGTGACAGTGCGGCTCATCAAGGCCATCGGTGTCGCTTGCCGGGCCGAACCTTCCATGAACGCCTGGTTTGACGGCGATACGCTCTCAAGGCGGCTGTTCAACGAGGTCAACGTGGCCATTGCGGTCGACTCCAGGCATGGGCTCTATGTACCCGTGATGGAGAACGTAGCCGAGCGGGAGGGAGCCGACATCCGGCAGGGGCTGGATCGAATGATCGCCGATGTGAAGGCGCGCGCTGTGCCGCGCGAGATGCTGCAGGGGGCGACTATTACTCTCACCAACTTCGGTGCCATCGCGGGTCGTTATGCCAGCCCAATCGTGACGCCACCGCAGGTGGCCATCATAGGTGCGGGCAAGTTGTTCGAGAAGGTGGTGTTCATCCACGGGGAGGCTCGCCCGGTCAGAGTGCTGCCTCTGTCGATGACCTTTGATCACCGGGCTTGCACCGGTGGCGAGGCTGCTCGCTTCCTCAAGGTACTGGTTCAGGCACTGGAATCGCCCGCCTTATAAACGGCTGTGCCCTGCCATTGGCGGGGCACAAATTTGTTTGCGTAATCCCCAAAGCCACGTATAATCTAAATCAGCTTGAAAGGGCCAAAGTTATGTCAATGAATATGATGTTTTACATCTTTTCCTGTTGTTCATAAGTTAATCCCGTTTTTGAGCTTTATCCGCTGAAAAGCATAAGTAATTATTTAGAATACAGGTTAAAGATATGTCTAACATGATCACCGGTACCGTTAAGTTTTTCAACGAAACCAAAGGTTTTGGCTTCATCCAGCAAGAAAACGGCCCGGACGTTTTCGTTCACTTCAGCGCTATCAGCGGTAACGGTTTCCGTACCCTGGCTGAAGGTCAGCGCGTACAGTTTTCTGTGACCCAAGGTCAGAAAGGCCCGCAGGCTGAGAACGTAACTGCTCTGTAATTCTTACAGAATTTAAGAAAGCCGTGGTGCCTCTGGTTCCACGGCTTTTTGTTTATGGGCCATCTTCACTGTTTTCAGCATCATAGTTGACCTTGAATTTCACCATGACCCCATCACTTCTTCTTGCTGCCAGCCTGCTAACTATTGCCGATCTTCAGACACAGAGTACATCCGCCACAGAAGCGAAAGCCGTATGCCGGCAGTTTGTTCAGGTACGTCTTGGGAATGGTAGTCAGCCTGATGAGATCAAGGCTCAGCCCTTGCCAAAGCGGGAAGGGGAGTGGATGGTCGATGGCAAAGTAAAAGGACCCGAAGGTCCTTTGCTGTTTGCCTGTTTGCTGCGCCAGGGCTTGCGCTGGGAGTTGATCAACTTTTCGCTCTGGGCCCCGCAGGCGATCAAAGCGGTTTGAGTGCGACTATCAGATGCTGCAGATGCTCAACCATTGTCATGCCAAAAGGAGTCAGGTAGCCGCCATCTTCTGCGCTGATGAGCCCCTGCTGATGCAGACGTACAGCCGCTTGACACAGCTCGTCGGACATGTCACTGCGCAACTTGATCCCCAGGCTCATGTTGGCCGGATCAAAGCATGCCAGTATTTTCAAGTCGTTTACAAAGTCGTTAGAAATCTGGTCGATCCCAATCATGAATGCACTCCTTACGCTAAAGATGTATGCAAACTAGCATTCCCGGATCCACTTTAGTGGGCGCTGGTTCAAACTATTGGGCTTTATCCGTGCGGGGAGTGCTTGAACGCTGTTTTTTTGGGCGCGGATCTCCGAGTTTAGCAGTGAAAATGTGAGTCCGCTCGCCAGCGTTCAAACATGATAGGATAAGGCTCTCCTTTGTCTTTCTGGCCGATCACTGAATATCGGCCTTCCAGTTCAAGGCGCCCCTCATGGTAAAGATCACGCTAGTATCACTGCTTCACACTCTCGGCCCCCGTTTCCCTGTCTATCCCGCCTCTCTGCTGCTACCTCTGCTCGACAAGCATCAGGGCGATGTCTGGCTGCCAGCCATAAAGGGGGGAGATGTGGCCGTATTGCGTCAGCATGGCAAGGGTGCGGCTGCGCAAACCCTGGCGCCGCTGACAGCTGGCTGGTGTGACTTTGCTGCCAGCGATGTCGGAGCGACGCCCGAGCTGGATGCCCTTGCCAACTACGACAGCGAGATGATGGACAATCTGCTGATGTATTGGCACAGCCCGGCCAAGATAAACAGCCCGATCACCGACAACCTGTTCGAGCTGCGCCGCGAGGTGGTGGACGAAGCCCATGGTTCTAAACTGGCCAACGCCTGGGAGCAACAACAGCTGCTGCGATTCGAGCAGATCATGGGTGGCGCATTGGCTGGACGGGATCAGCTCTGCTTCGTCGAGGTGGAATCTGCCTACTGGCTGCGCCAGCGTTGTTGCGAGACGACGGAGATCTCCCTGGTGACGCCTGAACTGGGCTGATATTGCCGAAAAATAGGTGACCGATCTCTCATACTGGACAAGCTGTCAGCAAGATGTGAACATGGCGCCCTTTATTGAAAGAGAGACTTGGCCAATGAGCTATGAACTGAGCGAAACCGAGCGCAATGCTGCGCTGCAACTGAATGCCGACTACCGTTACGAGCACTTCATCAGCAAGCTGGTCGAGTACGAAGAGCTGTTTGTCCTGACCGACGAGCACGGCGTCATGATGCTGACCACAGACGATGAAGATTGCATCCCGGTATGGCCGCACCCCGAGTACGCCCAGGCGTGGGCCGAGGGTGAATGGGCCGAATGCAAGCCGCAGTCCATCACCCTCAAGGTGTGGCTGGAGCGCTGGGTTGACGGCATGGAGCAGGACGAGCTGTGCGTCGCCGTGTTCCCGACTCCGGATCAGGAAGGCATAGTGCTGTCGCCGGCCGACGTGGCTGACGCCATTGCCGAGAAGCAGGCCAAGCGCGCTTAATCGCCCCTGGCGTCAAGGCTGCAATCAAGGTTGCAAACAAAAAAGACCCCGTCACCTCTGGTGCGGGGTCTTTTGTTTGATATGTACTTTGGTCTCAAGGCTGCCGATAAGTGGTGTCTATCTTCATGACGGCAGGAAAGGTCTTGCTGTTTTTGATGGCGGCTTTTGTCTCGGTTTTTAGCTGGTCGTCGATCCAGAGCAGACCGCCGTAGCTGTAGCCGCTACTTCCGCCATCGAGTGGCCAGTAAAGCAGGTCACTTTTGGGTGTGGCGGGCAGCTTGGGCAATTTTATCCAGCGCCAGGCCCCTTCCCGGGTATAGGGCACCTGATAGGCAGGGACAAAGCTTGCCAGTTCATACAGACGCTGCTGGATCTGCCGCGACAGCGCCGCTTTTTTGGCGAAGTCGAACTCCTTGTCGTACTGCTCCACCAGGGCAGTGATGGCGTCGTCATCGATGTTCATGATGTTGTTGGTCTGGGGCTTGTTGGCATTGACCTTGTGGAAAAACTCCCAATAAGCGGGATAGCGACCGCCGCTCCATGCCATCCAGGCACTCTGGTGTTTTTTCTCCAGCATGGACTTGAAACCCGAAGAGGCATCCATCAGGTTGAGCTCGAGATTGAGCCCCGCCTTCTTGGCCTCCTCCCGCAGCAAAGTGAGCCGCTGGGCATGTTCTGCCGTGGTGTAGGTGATGGTCAGGGTCAGTGGCTGCCCCTTGTCGTTTTGCAAAATGCCCTGTGGCCCCACCTTGTTGAAACCAGCCTTGGCGAAATAGCTGCGCGCAAGTTTGGGATCAAACGGGCGTTCCTTTATCTCTGTGTTGGTAAAATCCCCTTGGCCCGACCCGTAGCTGTTGAGTCGCTGGTAATCCCCTCGCAGCAAGGTGACGAGCATCTTGTCTAGGTTGAGGGAATGCTGGATGCCGAGCCGTACATTGAGCTCGCTGAGTAGCGGGTCTGCTGTATTGAGATAGAGTCCCATGGGGGATTGTGGGGTCTGGTTGTAGAACCAGAGCCGCTCGATATAACCCTTCTCGAATTCTGCGGTTTTGGTCTTGTCGTGCCACCAGTTGGGCATGACCAGCGGGAAGGTATCCAGATCGCCGCGCAAGAAGTGTTGCCAGGCGATGTTCTGATCCCGCAACACTTTGATCTCAATCCTGTCCGGGTTGAAGCGGTGCTGAAAGTAGCGCTCCTCGTCTCCCCACCAATCTTTGATCCGCTTGAAGCTAACCGACTTGCCCTTTTTTACCTCGCCGAGCTGATAGGGACCTGTGACTGGCAGTATTTTCCAGTTGTACTCCTTGACCCAGTTGGCCGTGAGCTTGATGGCGTGGCTTGGCTCCGGAGTGAATGGCAGGGATTCCAGCAGATCTTCCCGGCTCTTTTCGCTGCCGCTGGTGATGGAGAGGGTGTGGTCATCGAAGCGTGTCACGTCTGTGATCTGGGTACTGTAGTAGTTGTTGTACCAGGGGTCGTTTATTTCCTTGCTGCGCATCATCTTGAGGGTAAACACCCAGTCATCAGCGGTGACGGGCTGGCCATCGGACCAGCGAGCCTTGGGGTTGATGCGAAAATAGAGGGTCTTGTGATCGGCGCCAAAGGCCCACGCGTTTGCCAGCATGGGCATGGGGTTGCCTGTGACAGGATGGGTGCTCAGCAGCGGCAGGTTGCTTTCCCTGACATAGCTGGCAAAGCTGCCGTTGGAATCGGGCCCGAATTTGCGCAGGGTCAGCGGAAAGCTGGTGACAAATCCGCGAAAGGTGCCGCCCCGTTTGGCGGCCGGGTCGGCGTAGACAGGATCCGCATTGTTGCTCTCCCACTTGAGATCCGCAGGCAGGCCGGCTCCCCAGCCAAACTGACTCCAGCACAGGATCAGGGTGATGGCGGCGGTGTACGCAGTGGTGCGAATAAGGGGCGGGACGGGGCTCACCCCGGCTGAGGCTGTCGATGGCATATCCTTGCTCTCTCCTGATGGTCTGCATCCTGCAGGCACGGTCTGGTGACGTCAGTCCCGATAGGGACTTGCTCATGATGGAAATTTTTGCCAGTTGGGTCAATGGCGATGGGCAAATAACGCCCTGGTCATCAAGGCGCCGTCTGTGGCTTGAACCAGCGCAGCCGGCCACCCAGCAGATGGACCACGAAGCCGAGCAGCACCAGACCAGAACCCAGCCACTGCAACGGAGTGGGGTGCTCATCGAGCAGGACGGCAGCCGCCACCATGCCGACGCAGGGCACCAGCAGGGAGAGCGGTGCCACCTGGGCCACCGGATAACGCATCAGCAGGCGGCCCCACAGGCCGTAACCGAGCCAGGTGGCGACAAAGGAGAGATAGAGCACGCACAAGAGCCCCTGCCAGCTGAAATTCAGCAGGCTGGCGGCAATGCGCTCCGGCCCTTCGAACAGCCAGGAAAGGGCGAAGAAAGGTAGTATGGGCACCAGGCCGCCCCAGGCGATGAGGCTGGGCAGGGAAGTTTGATAGCGCAGGCCAATCTGGCGATTGATGACGTTGCCAAGGCCCCAGCAGGCGGCTGCGCAGAGCGTCAGCACGAAGCCGAGCAGGGTCAGGTTACCCTCGCCATGGGTGGCGATGAGATAGAGGCCTGCACCCGCCAGTGGCAATGCTACCCAGTGATGGGGCTGCCAGCGCTCCCCCAGCCAGAGCATGGCGAACAGCAGAGTGAACACCACCTGGGACTGGAGTACCAGCGAGGCCATGCCCGCTGGCATGCCGAACTTCATGGCACTGAACAGGAAGGCAAACTGCCCCAGGCTGATGGCGCCACCATAGGCCAGCAGCCAGCGCCAGGGCATGGTGGGCCTGGGCACCAGCAAGATGGCGGGGAAGACCACGCCGACGAAGCGCAGCGCTCCCAGCAACAGCGGCGGTATCCCCTCCAGCCCCCACTTGATCGCCACGAAATTCAGCCCCCAGCAGAGGATGACCAGGGCGGCCAGACACTTGTCCTTGGTTTGCATTCAGCTTCCTTGTATGACTGCCTTGTAAAAGAGGTACGGCGATCCCGCTGCCAGCGGGACGGGTCGGCAAGAGGACGAGCATACCCTTGACAGGGTGGCTGGCGTCAAGTCGCCAGACCGGCTTGCACCAAAGGACGGATCACTTGCTGGTTGCCGGCCACTCTTGTGGCCAAGAGGCGGCCGGGCAGTGGTCAAGGCATCTGTGGTGGATAGGGCGTTTGCCTGCCTTGATCTCGGTTTTTTGTCTGCGGCAAGATGGAGGGGGAGATCGAGAAGGGGCGGCGGACGGTCTACGCTATACAAAGACAGCCCGATAGTGCGGCTGGTGCCAATGGCTTAACGGAGGTATCCCCCATGAGCGACCATACTCTGCTGCCCCATGGCGAAGATCTGCGCCGCGCCGTACGCTGGCTCAGCGAGCATCATCAACACGATATTCGTGCCATTGAAGAGGCCAGCATCCGTTTTGATCTGTCACCGCTGGATGAAGAGTTTTTGATCCAGCACTGTGTCGAACGGGAAGGGGGCGCCAACTAGACGAAGTTGGCGAGGCTGATGCCAAACTCTTTGGGATCGACCGTGCTTTCTATGCTCTCCTGTACCCCGGACTTCGCCAGATCCAGCCACTGCACCTCGAGGTAGTGGCGCTGGGTCGCGTGATAGATCACCTTCACCACCGGCTTGAGCGGCTCTTGCGGATTGCGCTGCATGACGATGGCCAGTCGCTGGTTGGAAAGTTGTACCAGGGTACCCACCGGATAGACCCCCATGCATTTGATGAACTTGGTCACCAGCAGTCGATCAAAATGGTGGTCTGCCCCCTTGAGCAGGATCCGGAATGCCTGGGTCGGCTGCATCCCCTGCTTGTAGACCCGATCCGCCGTCACTGCGTCGTAGACATCGACGATGCCGCTCATGCGGGTGTAGAGAGACAGCTGGTCACCTTTGAGGTGGCGGGGATAGCCGGTGCCATCGAGCCGCTCATGGTGATTGGCGGCGACTTCCAGCATGGTGGCTGTGATGCCCGGGGTGCTGCTCAGAATGTCATGGCTATGTACCACGTGCTGGCGCATCACGGTGAACTCTTCATCGGTCAGCTTGCCCGGTTTGTTGAGCACCTCATCCGGGGTCATGATCTTGCCCACATCATGCAGCAGCCCCCCCAGGGTCAGCTCCTTGAGCACGCTGCGCTCCAGCGCCAGATAACGGCCGAAGTTGGCCAGCAGTATGGCCACGTTCATGGAGTGCTCCATCAGGTAGGCATCCTTGGCACGAATGCGGGCCAGACAGAGCATGGCATCGCCGTGGGTGAACATGGTGTCCACCATCTCTTCGGCCACGGTTGCCAAGGGGGTAATGTCGATGGGCTCACCCGCCTTTAGCTGGCGAATGAATTTGCCTTGCAGCTCACGGGCCTCCTGATACAGGCGGCGGATCTTGAGCTCACGCCCCTCGCCGTTCGCGCTGCCTGTCGGGCGTTGTGACGCAATTGAAGAGGCTGCCGGGTCGGGAAAGATAATCTGCTCTATGCCAGCCAATTTGCTGCGGGCGAGATCGACGCGCACCGTGAGCACACCGCGCCGGATCAGGTCATCAATTTGCTGACGAGTCGTCACCAGCCCCATCTGGGCGATCTCCATGCCACCGGTCTGGCTGGTGATGGCGATCACATACATGCCTGCTTGTAGCTGGTTTACGGGAATGACGGGATGAGGAGTGTGTGACTTCATACGGCTTCCTGACTTTATTATTATGCGTAAGGTTAGGCCCTCAGCAGGCAGTCTAACATCCGCGCCATGCTTCGTCATTGTGGTACGGTTTACGCCAGCACTGCTTATTGCTGGAGTTGTTGGCCTTGGCCTATATAATGGCGCCCCTTTATTGATGGACTCTGAGGTTGTGCATGCGGCTCGATAAATTTCTTTGCGATTGTTCCGATTTGACCCGTTCCCTGGCGGGCAAACTGATCCGGCAGGGAGAGGTCACTGTGGATGGCATAGTGGTCAAACAACCCGCTTTTCACATCAACGAGCAGAGCCAGGTTGAATTTGACGGTGTCATGCTGACGCTGGATCAGCGCAATCGCTACTTCATGCTGCACAAACCGGAAGGTTACGTCTGCTCCAACGAGGATCCTGATCACCCGACCGTTTTCTTCCTGATGGATGAACCTGCCATGGGCAAGCTGCACGTGGTTGGTCGACTCGATCTCGATACCACGGGTCTGGTGCTGGTCACCGATGATGGCAAATGGTCCCACCGCATCACCTCGCCGCGCCATGAGTGTGCCAAGACCTACCATGTCTGGTTGGCGGATCCCGTGCATCAGGACGCCATATCGCTGTTTGCCGATGGCGTGTTTCTGCGCAACGAGACCGAGAAGACCCGTCCCGCCCAGCTGGAAATTCTGGCCGAGTGCGAGGCGCGACTCACTATCCATGAAGGCAAGTATCATCAGGTGAAGCGGATGTTTGCCTCCATCGGTAACAAGGTGGTGGGGCTGCATCGGGAGCAGATCGGTACACTGGCGCTGGATGAAGCGTTGGCACCGGGCGAATACCGCGAGCTGACGGCAGAGGAAATCGCCCAGTTTTAAGCCGCTCGCCTGACACTGAGCAAGGCGCGCCTTGCTCAGTGTCCGCTGACCCCCAGCACCATGGCCGTACCCAGGGTCGCCAGCAGGGCGCCCGCCCAGGCCGCAAGGGAGGGGCGCTGGCCCGAATGCCACCACAGCAGGGGTAGCAGAATGACAGGGGTGGTGGAGGAGAGAATTGCCACCATGCCGACTTCTCCCTGGCGCAGGGCGACCAGGATCAGTGTCATCCCCATGGCCATGGCCAGGAAACCGTTGATGCCAATCAACCCCAGCACCTGACGGTTGATGGGGTTGTGGGGCATGGCAAGCGGTACTCTCAGCACTCGCAAGGTGCAGTGAGCCAACAGGGCACTGCCCATGCGGATGCCGGAGGCGCTCACAGCGTCGACATTGCCACTCATCATCACTGGCTTGGCGATGATGGCACCCAGGCTCTGACAGAAGGCCGCGGTCAGCCCCAGACCGATGCCGATGGCAAGGTGTCCACGCACCTGTTCCCACTCGTTGTGCTGATTGCCGCCACGCCGGCCGAACAGGATGGCGAGCATGACACCGGCAAACACCAGCAGCGCTCCCACCAGTCGCCAGCCGCCGAGCCGCTCACCAAACAACCAGAGACCGAGCAGGGCGGAGAAGAGAGCATGGCAGGAGAACAACAGGCCGCTGCGTCTGGGCCCCAGCCGATTCATGCAGGCAAACAGGGCTGTATCCCCGACAAAGATACCGATCAGGCCCGACAGCGCCAGCAGGGGAAGAGCGCTCTCGCTAAGGGATTGCCAGCCTCCAGTGGCGATGCTGGCGGTGCCCAGCATCAGACTGACCAGAAACATGCGCCAGCGACTGTAGGCAAATGCCCCCAGGTGGCGGGCCGGTTTGACGGAAATCAGGGCCGCCACTGCCCACAAACTGGCCGCTGCCAGCGCCAGCCACTCATACCCCATAAAAACTCCTGAGAATGTAGCCAGATCGAAAGACGTGTCAGGCCGTTACCAGCGACAGCCACTCGCATTTCATAAAAACTACGGAAAAAAATAGCCCGAAAGACTCCATCTCTTGGGCAAGCCCGATACAATACGGGGCGTCTTCGGGGATAACAAGCGCAGCATCATGCATTCGTATTCAGGCGCGCTGCCGGCCTTCCCCCTTCTTGAAATAAAGTGAATTGAACGAGGTTTATGTCATGGTTTACCGCCCCGCTGTTTACCAGCCGGAACGCCGGCCAGTCCGTCGCTGGCTTTCTCCCTTGCTGCTGGGCCTGCTGATGGCCCCGTCGCTGCAAGCAACCACGGTTACCCAGGAGACTGTGCTGTCGGATCGCCAGACGCTGGTCAAGGGCAACGGTGATGAGCCTGAGTCCCTCGATCCGGCCCAGATCCGCTCCGGTTTTCCGGGGGAAGTGGTGCTGGTGGATTTGTTTGAAGGGCTGGTGAGCGAAGATGGTCAGGGCAAGATAGTACCGGCTCAGGCCCAGCGCTGGGAGACCAGCGAAGATGGGCTGGTGTGGCGCTTCTTCCTGCGACCCCAGCTCAAATGGTCCAATGGCGAGCCGCTTACCGCCCAGGATTTCGTCTACGCCTGGCGTCGGCTGCTGGATCCGGCGCAAGGGTCACCTTCCGCCGGATTGCTGCTGGCGACCGGGATCAACAATGCTCAATCCATTTATGCCGGGGCTCTCGAGCTCACGTCGCTGGGGGTGGAGGCCGAGAGCAGCCAGATCCTCAAGGTGACACTGGAGCGGCCCGTACCCTATTTCCTGCAACTGGTCAGTCAACGCCCCTTTGTTCCCGTCAATGAGCAGGCGATCACCCGGTTTGGCAAAGAGTGGACCCAGCCCGGCAAACTGGTCAGCAATGGGGCTTACAAGCTGGTGAACTGGGCACCCAATGAACGTATCGAGGCTGAGCGAAACATCCATTATTGGGATGACTTGCACACCCGGATCAAGCGGGTGACCTATCTGCCGCTCTCCTCCCAGCATGCTGAACGGCTGCGCTATGAGGCAGGGGAGATCCAGCTCACCAACAAGGTGGCACTGGAGTATTACCAGAAGACCAAAGAGGCGACCCCCGAGCGGATCTGGGGTCTGCCCCTGCTTGGCACCTATCTCTATACCTTCAATCTGCGCCGTCCCGAGCTGCAGGATGTACGGGTGCGCCAGGCACTGGCCATGACCATAGACCGTCACGTGCTGACCGAACAGGTCAGCGGTCAGGGGGAGCGGCCTGCCTGGTCTCTGCTGCCTGGCATGCCAGGCTATGAGGCACTTGGTTCACCGCTGGCTCTGCAGGATCAGCCGACACGGCTGGCCAAGGCTGCCGCCTTGATGGCGCAGGCAGGTTACAACAGTGCCCGTCCCTTCAAGCTGACGTTGACCTACAACACGTCGGAGAGCCACAAGAAGCTGGCGCTGGCGGTGGCCGCCATGTGGAAACCGCTGGGGGTGGAGGTGTCGCTCAACAACATGGAGTGGAGCGCCTATCAGGTGGCAAAAGACAGTGGTGATTTCATGCTGGTCCGCTCCTTCCTGTTTGGAGATTATGTGGAGCCCTCATCCATGCTCAACAGCTTCCGCTGTCAGGATCCCCAGAACGAGAGCGGCTATTGCAATCCGGCCTTTGATGGCTTGCTGCAGCAGGCATCGGACACCCTGGATGGTAGTACCCGGACCGGACTCTATCGCCAGGCCGAGCAGCTGCTGATGGACGAAATGCCCGCCATTCCCGTGTATCACTACAATCAGATGCGGCTGGTGGACCCCACACTGCGAGGGTTGCCGAGCCAGAACCTCAAGGGGGCTATCGCCACCAAGGATCTCTATTTCAGCAAGCAGTAAGGGAGTTCGCGATGAAGATTGCCATCATTTCAGACCTGCACGGCAGCCTGAGCGCACTGGAACAGGTGCTGGCCCAGCTTGCTCCCTGGCAGCCCGATCACTATCTGCTGCTCGGCGATCTGCTCAACCATGGCCCTCGCAATCCGGTGCCGCCGGGTTATGCCCCCGCCGCCGTGGCGGAGCGGCTCAATCAGCTGGCGCCGCACATCATGGCGGTGCGTGGCAACTGCGATTCGGAAGTGGATCAGATGTTGCTGAACTTCCCCATGACAGCACCTTATAACCAGTTGCTGGTGGATGGACGGCGCTGGTTTGTCAGTCATGGTCATCTCTATCGCCCGGATGCGGTACCGCTGCCCCCCGGCAGCCTGTTTATCAGCGGCCACACCCATCTATCCGTGCTGCAGCGAGATGGGGAGCTGGTGCTGATGAATCCGGGGTCCATCTGTTTTCCACGGGGAGATCTGGCGGCAACCTATGGCCGGTATGAGACGGGCGTGTTGAGCATCCATGCCTGTGCGGACAGCGAAGAACTGTTGAGGCTGGTGTTATAGGTTGGCGACGGGCAGAGCTTGCGCGAGGGGAAGCGGAAAGGGATCAGGCCTTGATGCCGAATGAGCGTGTGCCGGAGCGGGTGTTGCCCTTGGCGTCATAAGTCAGGGAGTTGCGATCCCGCAACTGGCTCAAAAAGCTTGCCAGGCGGCGGTTGGAGACGATGCTGAGCTCGAGCAGGCGACCATTCAGATCGTTTTGTTCCTGGCAGGCATCGAGTTTTTCACGCAGGGCATTCATCTGCTCTGGAAAGGCAGACAGCTGCTGTTGCAGCTCGGGCAGCCGCGCAAGGGTCTGGTCCAGCACTTCAATATCGGCAAGCAGTTTCTGCTTGCGCTCTGCCAGCTCGGGCAGCGCCAGTGCCTGGTGCTGCTTGAGCAGATTGAATTCCTCCTCCAGCAAACCTTGCATCCGGGAGAGGTATTCGTCTTGGGTGTGCAGCAGCGAAGGTAAATCCATCATCCGAGCAGCTTGTCCAGAGTGGATTCAAAGCTGAACATCTTTTTGGCTACCGCCTCGCTGTTGACCTGGTATTCACCATTGGCCACGGCTTTCTTCAGACTCTCGACACGGCTTTCATTGCCGGTGGAGGCTGAGTTGAGGTTTTTCTGCATCTGTTGCAATTGCTGCGCCTCATTGGTCAAGGAGACGGAGTCTGTCTTGACAGTCGCCGCACGGTTGTCGGGAGACGAGGTCGCTTGTTTGGTGTTGGCACCCTGGCTGTTACCGGTGTTTTGCAACCGATTATTCGCCAAGTTGTTGATATTGTTAATAGCCATAGTGTTTACCTTCGTCTGCTTTGCTGTTCGCTTACCTGTTTATCGGTGACCGTCGTCAGAACTTTAGAAAAAAATAACCAGAAAAACATATCAGAAGGGGACCACGACAGAGCCGACTGCGCTGACTTTCCCTTGCACTGTTTTTCCTGAACGAATATTGACGAGGCTGATCATGTCTCCGAAGCTGCCATCTTGCAAGGCTCGGGCCATGGTTTTGATTTGCATGCTGCTGTTTTCTGCACTGAGTGTGACCTGATCGCCTTTGCAAACCACGCAGACTTGGCTGAGCCGTATGGGCTGACCCGGCTTGAGTTCCCGTTTGCTGCGTACTCCTATCAGTGGGGCCTGATCGCTCAGATAATCACCGCGGATCTGGGTCTGGTCCTGATAGGCCAGCGTCAAGACACTCTCACTGAGTATGTCGCCCTTGGCTACCGGGGTAGCCACGGTCACATAGGGTTTCTGGATGCTGACGCGCACCGGCAAATAGAGGTCCCAAGGTTTTTCTTCCTCACATTTGAGGTAGACGGTGGTGTTACGACGCACCTCCATCCTGGCGGGAAGGCTGATGGTAAGATGCTGCTCGCAGCGGCTCAAAGGTAGCCTGTCATCAATGGAGGCAGCTTGCACATGAGCCTGGGCATCGAGTGGAATATCGAGCTGGCCGAGCACAAACTCTTGCGCCATTTCTTGCAGATAACTGGTCACCTCGGATGCCGTGGCGTGAGATATGCCGCAAAACAGCAGTAAGATGAGGAAAAGTCTACTAATCATTTTCTCTCGCAGGCCGATAAGTTGTTCACGCATATCACCATATTTAACTATGCTTGCTTCAGAATTCGTTTGTAGTGACATCGATAGTCTGACGCAAGCCAATACGCATGCATGATTAATGCCAAGCGTTTTTAGGGAGTGTTTATGGCCAGTATTATGGACTCGGTCAACCAACGTACCCAGCTGGTGGGACAAAACCGGTTGGAGCTGCTGTTGTTTCGTCTCAATGGACGTCAAAGATTTGGCATCAACGTATTTAAAGTGCGTGAAGTGCTGCAATGCCCTCCCTTGACCGTCATGCCCAAGCTCAACTCCTGTATTCGTGGCGTTGCGCACATCCGTGGCCAGACCATTTCGGTGATTGATCTCAGCATGGCGGTGGGCAAACGTCCCATCGAGGACCTGAGCAAGTGTTTCATTATTATTTCCGAGTACAACCGTTCAGTTCAGGGCTTCTTGGTGCATTCGGTTGAACGCATCATCAACATGAACTGGGAATCCATTCTGCCGCCACCCAAAGGGGCAGGGCGCATCAACTACATGACTGCAGTCACAGAGGTAGACGGCGAGCTGGTGGAGATTCTGGATGTTGAACGTATCCTCAACGAAATCTCCCCGGTGTCGACCGAAGTAAGTGCCGAGTTGGTGGATGCCAGTGTTGAGCACAATACCCATGGTCGTCCCGTACTGGTAGCAGATGACTCTTCTGTTGCTCGCAAGCAGGTGCAGCGAGCCCTCGAGGCGATTGGCGTGCAATGTGTGCTGGCAAAGGATGGGCGTGAGGCACTCAACATGTTGCTGGAGATGGCCAAGAATGGCCCCATCAAGGATCAGATTGCCTTGGTGATCTCGGACATCGAGATGCCGGAAATGGACGGTTATACTTTTACCGCCGAGATCCGTAACAATCCCAATCTCAAGGACTTACATGTTATTCTGCACACATCCCTCAGTGGGGTGTTCAATCAGGCCATGGTGCAGAAAGTCGGTGCGAACAATTTCATCGCCAAATTCCAACCGGATGAGTTGGCCAAAGCCGTACAAGGCGCACTCTAATCAAGAAGAACAAACTGCATGAAGACACTTTCGGACGACTTATACAAACAATTCAGCAACTTTCTGGCAGTACAGAGCGGAATCGTGCTGGGTGACAACAAACAGTATCTGGTCAAGAGTCGGCTTTCACCCTTGATGACTCAGTTTGGTATTGAGAGTCTGTCTGATCTGGTTACTCGAGCGATGAGTGTGCGTGAGCGTGACCTGAAAATGGCAGTGGTTGATGCCATGACTACCAACGAGACCCTCTGGTTTCGCGATACTTACCCCTTTCAACTACTCACTGACAAGCTTTTTCCCGAACTGGGCAAGAGTGGCCGTCCGATCAAGATCTGGTCGGCTGCCTCCTCGTCCGGGCAGGAGCCCTATTCCATCGCCATGACGGCGCTGGAACAGCAGGTCAAGAAGCCGGGTACCTTGCCCGGTGGCGTGCAGATTGTGGGCACCGATATTTCCAGCACCATGCTCAATCAGTGCAAGGAAGGGGTGTACGACAGCCTGGCGCTGGCTCGTGGTTTGTCACCTGAGCGCAAAAAATTGTTCTTCGAACCTTATGGTGACAACAAGATGCGGGTGGTGGAACGTGTCAGAAAATTGACCACGTTCCGGCCACTGAACCTGCTGGAGAGCTACAGCCTGCTCGGTAAGTTTGACATCATCTTCTGCCGCAACGTGCTCATCTACTTTGCGCCGGAAGTGAAGTCGAAGATCCTCAATCAGTTCGCAGCCAGCCTCAACCCTGGTGGTTATCTGATGCTGGGGGCCTCAGAGTCACTGGCTGGTCTGACCGATCGGTTCGAAATGGTCCGTTGCAATCCTGGCATCGTCTACAAAGTCAAATAACCCCGCTTAAAATCCCTCTTTGGCACACCTCTTGCTAATAATTTATCAAGCAGGAGGTGTGCTATGGCAATTTCATTCGACAAGGCATTCGGGATTCACCAATACACGCTGGGCGTTCGTTCCAAGCGTGCCGAGGTGCTATCCAGCAACATTGCCAACGCAGATACCCCGGGTTTCAAAGCCAGGGATATCAACTTCTCAGAGGCATTGGCACAGGCCCAGCATCAGCAAGGGTTTGGTATGGCCACCACCAGTGAGAAGCACTTTGCCTTGCAGTCGGATGCCCCTGGTCTGATGCAGTACCGCAATCCCCTGCAGCCGGATACCGGTGATGGCAACACGGTTGACGTGCAGCAGGAGCGCAGCGAGTTCTTGCGCAACAGCCTTGAGTACCAGACCTCCCTTGAATTTATGAACGGCAAGATCAGTGGCCTGTTGAAGGCCTTGAAAGGAGAACAGTAATGAGTTTGTTCAAGGTCTTTGACATTGCAGGCTCGGCCATGAGTGCACAGTCTGTTCGACTCAACACGGTGGCCAGCAACATGGCCAACGCCGACAGCGTCAGCTCCAGCGTGGAAAAAACTTACCATGCCAGGCGGCCAATCTTTGCCGCTCAACTGGATCAGGCGATGTCAGACAAGCAATCATCGGTCGGGGTCGAGGTGAAAGGGATTGTCGAGAGCAAGGCCCCCTTGCTCAAGGAGTACAACCCCAACCATCCCATGGCGGACGATGATGGCTATATTTTCAAACCCAACGTCAACATGGTTGAAGAGATGGCGGACATGATCAATGCCTCGCGCAGCTATCAGACCAATGTGCAGGTTGCCGATTCTGCCAAAAAAATGTTGCAGCAGACTCTCAACCTCGGCAAGTCCTGATAGGGGTAAGCACAGATGGCAGATACAAGTAGTGTGAACGGCATCAGCCGTACCACAACCCAGACCACTGATACGACGACGGCCCCGAAGAAAGAGCTGGATCAGGCGTCTTTTCTGAAGTTGCTGACCATGCAGCTTTCCTATCAGGACCCGTTCAAGCCGGTGGATAACGCCCAGATGTTGTCCCAGATGACCTCCATGTCGACTTCGGAGGGGATCAATAGCCTGTCAACCCAGATGGGTAATCTCAACACTCTGATGACCTCAAGCCAGGCGCTGCAAGCTTCTGCGCTGGTGGGGCAAAATGTGTTGTTGCAGAGCAACGTTGGTTTTCTGGAAAACGAGGGTTCCATTGGCGGTGTTGTGGCTGTCGGCGTCGAGAACAAGTACACGAGCGTCAAAATTACCGTAGAAGATGAGAAGGGGCAGGTTATCAAGGAGTTTGCTCTGGAGGGCGATCAAAAGGGGAACGTTGAGTTTACCTGGGATGGCAAAGACAAGAACGGTGAGCCCGTCGCGTCAGGCAAATATGTCCTCAAGGCCAACGGTAACAACTCGGAAGGAAAGTCGGAAAGCATCGCTACATTTGCTTATGGCAAGGTTGATAGTGTGGTCTTGGGGAATGGAACCAACCCGACACAGCTCAATCTGAAAGGCCTTGGCACAACAACCCTGAACAGTATCCTGCAGATTGCAGGAGCGACCACCACACCACCAACCACCACGCCTACAGCATCGATCTAAGGAGCTGGATATGTCATTTAACAATGCCTTGAGCGGTGTCAACGCGGCACAAAAAGATTTGAACGTTACCGCCAACAACATTGCCAACGTCAATACCATGGGCTTTAAAGAGTCCCGTGCCGAGTTTGCGGATGTTTATGCCAACTCGATCTTTGTCAATGCCAAGACACAGGTCGGCAACGGTGTGGCGACGGGGGCGGTGGCTCAGCAGTTTCATCAGGGGGCGTTGCAATTTACCAACAACGCACTGGACCTGGCGATCCAGGGCAATGGTTTTTTCGTCACATCGGACGGTCTGACCAATCTGGATCGCACCTACACTCGGGCTGGAGCTTTCAAGCTCAATGAAAACAGCTATATGGTCAACAACCAGGGCCACTATCTGCAAGGTTATGAAATTAACACGGATGGGACACCCAAGGCGGTGAGCATCAACGCCACCAAGCCGATTCAAGTACCGGACCGGGCGGGCGAGCCTAAAATGACCGAGCTGGTGGAAGCAAGTTTTAACTTGAGTATTGAGTCGAAAACCAAGCCAACGGACCCCGCCGCTTTTGATCCCACCAACTCAGCCACCTTTGCACACTCAACATCCGTGACGATCTATGATTCGCTTGGCGCCCCCCATGTGATCACCAAGTATTTTGTCCGCCATGAGGATCCGGTTACTCCGGGGACGCCAATGACGCCGGGTACCTGGAGCATGTACATGTATGAGGGGGACAAGCCCATTGATATCGCTAGTGGTGCACCCAGCCCGGGCCCAGGCATCCCCACTGGCGTCCAGATGACGTTTACCTCCGGCGGAAAATTGGATCCAGCTCTTACTATTCCAGCTCCACCGGCCCCGATCAAAACCGTCACGCTGGGCACAGCGGCCGGGATTATTAACAACGGTGCAGATCCCACTCAGGCAGTGGAAATTCGTCTCAGTGATGTGACTCAATACAACTCCCCTTTCAACGTCACCAAACTGACTCAGGATGGCGCCACTGTGGGTAATCTGACCAAGGTGGAGATTACACCGGACGGTATTGTTTCTGCCACCTACAGCAATGCGACGACGTTAAAGGTTGCCATGGTTGCGCTGGCCAAGTTTGCCAACTCGCAAGGACTGACTCAGGTCGGCGATACCTCCTGGCGCCAGTCTCTGCTTTCTGGAGATGCGCTGCCCGGTACGCCTAATTCGGGCACCTTGGGCAGTATCAAGTCTTCGGCGGTGGAGCAATCCAACGTGGACTTGACTTCCCAGCTGGTGAATCTCATCACGGCCCAGCGTAACTTCCAGGCCAACTCCCGTTCGCTGGAAGTGAACAGTTCATTGCAGCAGACCATACTGCAGATCCGTTAATGATGACGGTGTTACAGGGGGCGCTTCGGCGCCCCTTTTTATTGTTCCCTTTCCGTGGGCGTTTATTCAACAGACGTTGGCACTCAAATTGCAGTTACCTGATCAGAGTCATCGGTTTGACGGAGGATCTCATGGATCACATGCTTTACATCGCCATGTCAGGGGCCAAGGAAAACATGAATAGCCTGGCTGTTCGTGGCAACAACCTGGCCAATGCCAATACAGTCGGTTTCAAGTCTGACTTCGAGCAGGCGCGCAGTATGCAGGCGTTTGGTGAAGGGCTGCCATCCCGGGTGTTTGCCATGACGGAGCGGCCCGGTCAGAACTTGCAGCACGGTATGTTGATGACGACAGGGCGAGATCTTGACGTGGCCGTTGACGGTCAGGGCTGGATTGCGGTGCAGGATCCCAAAGGCGGGGAAGCCTATACCCGCATGGGCAACCTGCAACTGAGTGCAACGGGCAACCTGCAAACCTCAACCGGTCTGAACGTGGTGGATGATGGGGGCCAACCCATAGTGCTGCCGTTGCCGATGGAAAAGATCGAGATCAACCGGGATGGCACCATCAGCGGTCGTCCTGAAGGGGCTGCCGCCAACCTGCCGGAAGATTTCCAGCGCATCAAGCTGGTAAAACCCGCGGCTGACGCCGTGGAGAAGGGCCAGGACGGACTGTTTCGTCGCAAGGATGGCCAGAATGAGGCGGCCTCGGCCACTGTGGGCCTGATCGCAGGCTCCCTGGAGGGGAGCAACGTCAACGTGGTCGACGAGATGACCAACCTAATCCGGTTGCAACGTCAGTTTGAAACTCAGGTCAAAATCATGAAGACCGCCGAGGAAAATGACGAAGCCCAAACCCAGTTGCTGCGCATCAGCTAATAAAGGAGTTTTACATGAACCCTGCACTTTGGATCAGCAAGACCGGCTTGGATGCACAGCAGACCAACATATCGGTCACCTCGAACAACCTGGCGAACGCCAGCACTGTGGGTTACAAAAAATCCCGTGCCATCTTCGAGGATCTGCTCTATCAGAACATCAATCAGCCCGGTGGTCGTTCCTCGGCGGATACCGAACTGCCGTCAGGCCTGATGCTGGGTGCCGGTGCCAAAGTAGTGGCAACCCAGAAGAACCATGGTCAGGGCAACGTGCAGACCACGGACAACTCGCTGGATCTGATGATCAGCGGCCGTGGCTACTTCGAAATTCAGTTGCCAGACGGCAGCGCGGCTTATACCCGTAACGGCCAGTTCACCCTCAATGATGAAGGGACCATAGTGACCCCAGGCAACGGCTATCCGCTGCAGCCGGAGATCCAGATCCCCGAAAATGCCCAGAGCGTGACTGTGAGCACGGATGGTCAAGTATCGATCCAGCTCAAAGGGGATGGCGCTTCCCAGGTCGTGGGACAGATCAACCTGTCCGATTTCGTCAATGCCTCCGGTCTGCAGCCCATGGGTGAAAACATGTTCCTCGAAACCCAGTCCAGCGGCGCGCCCATCGGAGGCGTGGCCGGTGCAGACGGGCTCGGGGTCATCAAGCAGGGCATGCTGGAGACCTCCAACGTCAACGTGACCGAGGAGCTGGTCAATCTTATTCAGGCACAACGAGTCTACGAGATGAACTCCAAGGTTCTCTCGGCGGTGGACGGCATGATGTCCTTCCTTATCCAGCGTACATAAGTTGGCTGTGGACGGCATGAGCTCATTTTTGATCCCGCGCACATCAGTAGGAGGCGCATGATGAAAACCATATGGATGCTGGGACTGCTGGCGCTGGGAGGTTGCAGCAGCACTCTCAATACCGCCAAGCCCGATGATCCCGAGTTTGCCCCCGTTTACGGGGAGTCGGATCCCGTGTCGGTCAGACCCACAGGGGCTATTTTCCAGCCTGATCAGGTCAACGGCATCTACTCGGACATCAAGGCGCACAAGGTGGGTGACATCATCACCATAGAGTTGGCCGAGTCCACCTCTGCCTCCAAGAAAGCGAATACCCAGAGTGGCAAGGATAACAAGCTGAGCATGGAGCCCGTTACGCTGGGCGGAGTGCCGGTCACAGCAGGTCCTTATGACCTGTCGGCGTCGCTGGGTCAGAACAGCGCCTTCAAGGGGCAGGCCAAGGCGGACCAGAGCAACAGTCTGCAGGGCAATATCTCGGTGAGCGTGGCCAAGGTGCTGCCCAACGGCAATCTGGTGGTGCGCGGCGAGAAGTGGATCATGCTCAACAATGGCAACGAGTACATCAGGATCACCGGCATGATACGGCCCGAAGATGTGACGTCCGAAAACAGTGTGTCGTCACAGCGGGTGGCCAATGCCCGTATCCATTACGGTGGTACCGGTGATCTGGCCAACAGCCAGGAGCAAGGGTGGCTTACCAGCTTTTTCAATGGCCCCTGGTGGCCGCTTTAGGAGATGTTATGAAGTCACTCCGTCTTGTGACCCTGATCTGCTGCCTGATGCCTTTGGGAATGGCCCACGCCTCCCGTATCAAGGACATCAGCTCGGTGGAAGGGGTTCGTAACAACCAGTTGATTGGCTACGGTCTGGTCGTTGGTCTGCCCGGTACTGGCGAGAAGAACAACGCCTTCACCGAACAGACGTTCCGTACCATGCTCAACAACTTCGGTATCAAGGTGCCGGATAATATCAAGCCCAAGATAAAAGATGTGGCACCGGTTGCCATCCATGCAGATCTGCCTCCTTTCTCCAAGCCGGGTCAGACCATAGATGTGACCGTATCGGCCATCGGTGAGGCCAAGAGTCTGCGCGGCGGCACCCTGTTGCAAAGCTTCCTGAAGGGGCTGGACGGGCGCGTCTATGCGGTGGCGCAGGGCAGTCTGGTGGTGGGTGGTTTGGGAGCCGAAGGGGCCGACGGCTCCAAGGTGGTGATCAATACGCCGACAGTGGGCCGTATCGCCAACGGCGCGACCGTGGAGCGGGAGGTACCGAATTCCTTCGGCCAGGGGGATACCATCACCTTCAACCTGAATAGGCCGGACTTTACCACGGCTCGCCGCCTGGCGGATGTGGTCAATGATCTGGTGGGACCCAACACGGCGCAGGCACTCGATGCCACCTCGGTCAAGGTCTATGCGCCGCGGGATCCGGGTCAACGGGTCTCTTATCTGGCGACCATAGAGAACCTGGAGGTGGATCCCGCCAGTGAGTCGGCCAAGATCATCGTCAATTCCCGTACCGGCACCATTGTCATCGGCAGCAATGTGCGGCTCAAGCCTGCGGCTATCAGCCATGGCGGCTTGACGGTCACCATCGCAGAAAACCAGCAGGTCTCCCAGCCAAATCCACTGGCGGGAGGAGAGACGGCGGTGACCAACAACTCGACCATCAATGTCCAGCAAGAGCCGGGGCGCATGTTCAAGCTCGATACTGGCGCGACGCTGGATGATCTGGTCCGGGCGGTGAATCAGGTCGGGGTGGCTCCCGGTGATCTGATGGCGATCCTGGAGGCGTTGCAACAGGCGGGCGCCATCGAAGGTCAGCTGGTCATACTGTAACAAGCGGCAAGGGGTTGCCACGGGCGGCAATGAGGTAAGCAAAATGGCAGAGTTTGACACCAACAGCGGCATGAACATGGGCATGGTGCAGGATATCAAGAACCTGGATCGCCTGCGCCAGTTGAGCCAGAGCAAGGATGGGCAGGCTGCCGCACTGCAAAGCGCTGCCCGCCAGTTTGAATCCATTTTTACCCAGACCCTGTTCAAGGGGATGCGCCAGGCCAATCAGGTGCTGACCCAGGACAATCCCATGAGCAGCAGCTATACCCAGTTCTATGAAGGCATGCTGGATGAGCAGCGGGTGTCCGACATGGCCAGCAAGGGTGGCATGGGGCTGGCCGACATGGTGATCAAGCAGTTCTCCCCCGAGACCTTTACCCGCCACGATGGCCGGGTGCTCAAGATGCCACAGCGTACCGAACGGGTTTATAAGCCCTACCAGCCACCGACCTCGGCGGCCAACGATCTCATCTCGGCTTCAAAAGTTGGCAAAGATTTTGCTGATAAAGAGATGGGCGAGGCTGCCCAGCCGTTGGCCTCATCGCATCGCATTCATCGCACCGTCCCCCCCATGGGGCTGGCACAAGAGGGTCGTGCTGTACGGGGATCCAAGGCGCTGGACAAGACGGCACAGGTGTTCGAGACCCCGGAAGAGTTCGTCAATCGGCTTATGCCCCTTGCCAAAAAAGCGGCGGACAAGTTGGGCCTGAGCCCGGCGGTACTGGTGGCACAGGCTGCACTGGAAAGCGGCTGGGGCAAGCGGGTGATCAAGAATGGAGAGGGAGAAATCACCCATAACCTGTTCGGCATCAAGGCGGATCCGCGTTGGCAAGGCCCCAAGGCGGTGGTCAGCACCCTGGAGTATGAACAAGGGGTGGCGTCACGCCAGAAGGCAGCATTTCGCTCTTATGAGTCGTTTGAAGAGAGCTTCAACGACTATGTAGATTTCCTGACCTCGGGTACCCGTTACAAAGGGGCCCTGGCCAAGGTGGACAGTCCGGACCGTTACTTTGAAGCCTTGCAACAGGCGGGCTATGCCACGGATCCCCAGTACGCCAGGAAACTGAAACAGGTGTTGCGCAGTGATGCCATTGCTGGCTACTCCGCTACCACCAACACAGAAATGGAGCTGTAAGTCATGGCAAGCGATCTGCTTGGAATTGGTACCTCGGGTGTGTTGGCACAGCAACGCTTGCTGCAGACCACCAGCAACAACATAGTCAACGTCAACAGCCAGGGCTATGTGCGTGAGCGTACGCTGATCTATACCAATTCCGTCGGTATGGGCACGGGTGACATGCTGACCGATCGGGTCATCAATACCTACGCCCAGGGTGAGGTGCGTCGTGATACGTCCGCCTATTACGCCTCGGCCAGTCGCTACGAGCAGCTCTCCAATACCGACATTTTGCTGGGGGATGCCAGCAACAGTGTCGGTGCAGCCGTTACCTCCTATTTCAAGGCGTTCCATACCGCCAACGAGGCTCCCGCCGACATCGCCGGTCGCAAGACCACCCTGAGCGAGCTCAGCGGCATGGTAAACCGCTTTCATACCCTGTCAGCCCAGCTGGACAAGCAGACCGACACCATCAACACCACCATAGGTGACGAGACCAAGAAGGTTAACAACCTCATCAACAGCATCAATGATCTGAATCAGGCCATCCTCCGCACCCAGGGAACGCCGGAAGAGAATCTGATGCTGTTCGATCAGCGGGATGAAGCCATTCGCCAGCTCTCCGAAAAAATGGAGATCAGCACAGTGCCTCAGGCCAATGGCAGCATGCTGGTCAACATGAGAACGGGCCACTCCCTGGTCCTCAATGGCGGGGTCGCCCAGTTCAGCGTTGTCTCGGGTAACCCGGATTCTCGGGAATCCGAGCTACAGCTGACCATGGGGGCCAATAAAACCACCATCAGTGACAATGACATAGGTGGCGGGGTGGGGGGCTTGTTTTCCGCTCGCAATGATCTGGAGCCGAGCAAGCGTGAGCTCGGTCAGTTGGCGGCGGCTATGGCCGATGCCATGAACCGGCAGAACCGGTTGGGGATGGATCTGGATAACGAGCTGGGGGGAGATCTCTTCTCCCTTGCCTCCAGCGATGGGCTGGCCTATGAGCAGAACACCGGCACCGGTGCCGCCAAAGTCAGCTTCGTGCCAGGGAAAGGCACCGAGGTTACCACCTTTGATTACGAGGTACAGTTCAGCAGCGCCACCGGTTACGAGGTGTTCTCGCTGGACAAGGATGGCAACCGCACCTCGCTGGCGACCGGCAGCACACCACCAGCCACTTTCCAGCTGGCAGGTCACGGCATCGAAATAGACTTATCCGGCACACCTGCGGCAGGGGACAGGATCTTGCTGCAACCCACCAAGCAGGCGGCAGCCGGATTGGGCCAAGCGGCCACCCGCCCGGAGGATCTGGCGCTGGCATCCCCCCTCAAGGTTGACAAGCACAAGGACAACTTCGGTTCTGCCGAGATCAAGCTTGGCGGCGTCTTCAATACAGGCACGGGTTCGGGTTTTGGCACCAATACGCTGGATCCGGCAGCGCCCCAGGTGGTGAAGATAGATGGCAGCGGCAACTACGAAGTCTATGCGGCAGATGGCACTACCCTCATCGGCGTGGCGCCGGCTTCCAGCAAGGGCCAGAATTTGATGGCCGCCATCGAGAACCCGCTGCCAGGTCCCAAGGTCTATGCCGATCCGACCCAGACTCCCGGCTATGAGTTCAGCATCACAGGTACGGTAAGGGCCAGTGACAGTTTCACCCTGAGTTACAACCAGGATGGTTTTGCCGACAATGCCAACGGGTTGGCACTGGCGGAGCTGCAAAACAAGGACCTAGTGCGTAAGAGCACCAATGCCGGCACCAGCAATGACAAGATGACCTTCAACGAGGCTTACTCGGGCCTGGTGACAGGGATAGGCAACCAGACCAACCAGGCCAAGACCTTGCTCAAGGCCAACGAAACAAAATTGAACCAGAGCACCAGTATTTTCGAGAGCGTCTCTGGCGTGAGCCTGGAGGAGGAGGCGGCCAACCTTATCCGCTACCAGCAATCTTATGCGGCATCGGCCCAGGTGGTCAGCACCGCCAAAACCATCTTCGATACCCTGTTGTCTTCAGTGAGGTAAGTGCATGCGTATTACCACCAACATGGTCTATAGCCGGAATATCACCTCGCTGAACAATGCCAACGAAAGGTTGAGCACGGCTTATGAACAGCTGCAGAGCGGGGACAAGTTCAAGACCTCGGGGGAAGACCCCTCCGGCATGAGCCAGAAGATGGCGCTGACCAAGGAGATCGATCTATTCAAGCAGTATGGCGTCAATGGCAGCCTGCTTGAGAACAGCCTGGGTCATGAAGAGACAGTGTTGACCGCGCTCAATACCGCCATGACCAGTGCCCAGACCCTGATCCAGAAATCCAACGATTCCGCGGTGAGCGCAGATGACCGTCTGGCGATTGCCAGTGAGCTGGAAGGGTTGCAAAAACAGATGTTTGACCTGATGAACAGCAAGAATTCCCAAGGCGAATTTATTTTTGGTGGAAACCAGAGCAAGACCCAGCCATTTATCAAAGACGCCAGCGGGAATTATCTCTTTCAGGGAGATACCGGCCAGCGCAATATTCAGGTGTCACCAACGGTGCAAATTGCAGCCAATGATTCAGGCTTCAATTTGTTTGAGGTAGTGCCTACGCGCAGAACCAGCAGTGCTGCCAGTGCCAATATTCAAGTCGGGGTGGCCGATCAGGGAAACTTCGACAGTTTTTATCGCAATAATTATGATCCAGCCCTAGCCAGCAACCAATATACGGTAACCACGGCCGCGGGTACGCCGGATACGTATGAAATACGGGATGGTGGCGGCACCCTGTTGCAAAGTGGTGATTATGTCGCGGGCAACAAGATCCCCTTCAATGGCCTGGAGCTGACCCTGGATCTGCCTGCAGGCGGTGCAGCGCAAGATTTTGTACTGGATCCCCCCCAGAACAACAATATTCTGGATGGCATGTCCGACTTTATTACCGCTCTGCGTGACCCCAATATTTCAGCGGACGATTTTCAGATAAAAGTCGCGGATGCGACTTCCCATATGAAGAATGCCCGCTTGAATGTCGATCAGGGGTTGGGTGAGATCGGCGGCAGAATGAACAGTCTGGAGCAGGTGCTCGGCTCGAACGACGGTTTGAGTACCCTCAATCAACAAGCCAGGGCCAAGGTATCCGAGGCGGATTTGTATGAAGTGATCGCCACACTGTCAAAAGAGGATGCGGCATTGAGTGCCTCCCAGCTCTCTTTCAGCAAAATAAGCAAACTGACGCTGTTTGATTATATTCGTTGATATTTTCACGGGCCCGGTCACCGCAATTTCATTGCCAGGTGACAGGGCCCATTTGCTGAATACCCACTGATAGCTCTCATATGAATCCACTCTAGCCCTAATTGTAACAAGATATTGCAGCAGGCCAATTACCTTGTCCTGGTGGCTTGACTCGTATTGAGCATTCGATAATTATGCAGCCCGCACAACAAAGGGTTGTGCATACTTTTTGCAGCATCTCGTTAGGCGAGGCTCCTGTATAAACAAAGGCCACTGATCTCACGACGTCCAGAGACGCCCAAGATCAGGACAGTTTTCATCGGATTAAGGTGTAAACCCAAGTGGCTTCCGGCATGCCGGATACGTTATGCAGTGCTAAAGCTGGTACGTGGGGATGATGACACGCCGGACGGCGTCATTTCCTGCCTATTACTCGTCAATCAAATTGCTGTTTTCTTTCAGACGGCGACCGGATATCCGATCGCGCTCAGGCCCTGCCTGAAATCACATGAGGTCACTTGTGATGAAGAAAACACAGACTCTACTCAATCGTCATCAACTGCTCGATCTGGCCGCCCTGCAGGGCTGGCTGGAGAATAATCTGGATCCGGTTCAGCGCGCCGATCAACTGCTGACCCTGCGTCCGGAAGAGCTCAACTGTATCTTCGATACCCTGCCCACTGAACAAGGCGCGGCCCTGCTGAGCTCACTGTCGGCCGATGTTGCCGGCCGTCTGCTGCTGCGCTTGCATGCCAGCCTTATCGGTGTGTTGCAAGGGGCTATCCCTCGTCGTGATATGCTGGACATACTGCGCCGACTGGGCAGCAGCGAGCGCACCATGCTGCTTTCTCGCTTCCCGGAGCCGGCTCAGTCCACCTTCTACTCCCTGCTCGACTGGCCACCAGAATCGGTTGGCGCCAACATGCGCCATGAGTTTCTGGCCATCAGCGATCAGCAGACGGTGGGCAGTGCCAAGCAGTTGATCCACGATGCCTGGGACAATGCCCAGTTGTTCCAGAACCTGTATGTGGTCAACGCTGAGCATCGTCTGCTCGGCAGTATCGCGCTCAAATCCTTGCTGATTGCCGATCCCCAACTGCCCGTCAGCGACCTGATGGACAGGGATACGGTGCGCATCAATGCGCGTGCGGATCAGGAGATGGCTGCCCGTTTGCTGATTGACCGCGATATCTCGACGCTACCGGTAGAGGAGAAGGGCAAGCTGGTGGGTATCTTCCACGTGGACGATGCTGCCGACATCCTGGAGCTCGAATCCACAGAGGATGCCGAGATGCAGGGTGGCTCCTCGCCGCTCGATACGCCCTATCTGCAGGCGACTCCCTGGCAACTGTGGCGCAAGCGGGTGGGCTGGCTGCTTATCCTGTTTGTGGCAGAAGCCTATACGGGCACAGTACTGCGGGCATTCGAAGAGCAGCTGGAAGCCGCCATTGCGCTGGCCTTCTTCATACCGCTGCTGATCGGTACCGGTGGTAACAGTGGTACCCAGATCACCACTACCATAGTGCGGGCCATGGCTGTGGGGGAGGTGAGCATGCGCAACCTGGGGACTGTCTTGAAAAAGGAACTCTCCACCGGTTTGCTTATCTCGGCAGCGATTGCGGTTGCGGCATGGATCCGGGCCTGGAGCCTGGGTGTCGGCCCCGAGATCGGCATGGTTGTGACCTTGACCATCATCGCCATCGTGCTCTGGAGCGCTACCGTTGCTTCCATCATTCCCATGGTGCTGCGTCGCTTCCGGATTGACCCGGCTGTTGTTTCTGCTCCTTTCATCGCTACCCTGGTGGACGGTACCGGCCTCATCATCTACTTCGAGATGGCCAAGTGGTTGCTGCCCGAGCTGCAGTAAGCCGCCGTTAAAACGAGTGGATAACAGCAAAAAGGCAGCCTGGGCTGCCTTTTTGCTTGTCTGTTTACGGGGTGGAGAAAGGGGATCAGCTTAGCTGGAACAGCAGTGGCCAGCCCTGCTCCTGACAATAACGGTGCTCTTTCTCCAGGTTCTGCATCAGCAGGCGGTTCTCGTCGCACCAATCGATCGGCAGGGTGACCACCAGCTGATCTTCGGCTGCCTGCACCTTCCATTCCGGCAACAGGTTGTCTTGGCGCCTGTGGTGCGCCGCCACGGCGAGGCGAAGGATGCGAATGCAACGCAGCACGGTCTGCTCGTCGTGGTTGGGCAGTGGAGGGAGCTCGGAGAGCTTGAGCCCCTTGCGCTGAAACCGCACCAGCGCCGCCAGCAGTGCCTGATCGTCCTGGTTGAAGCCGGGCAGATCCGTGTGCTGCAAGATATAGGCGGAGTGGCGATGGATGCCGCTGTAGTTGATGGCCAGACCAATCTCGTGCAGTCGCGCCGCCCAGCCGAGGATGGCGCGATAGGGCTCCTCCGGCATCTCCCAGGGACCGCTCAGCGCATCGAACAGGGTCAGTACGCTCTGCTCGACCCGATTGGCCTGGCGCTTGTCGATGCGATAGTGGGTGGAGAGGGCCAGCGCGGTGCGCTCGCGAATGTCGTGGTGCTGCAAGCGCTCCTCGAATTCATACAGCAACCCTTCGCGCAGGGCACCGTCCGAATACTCCATTCTCTCTATGGGCAGAGAGGTAAAGAGTCCAAGCAGTATGGCCACGGCGGCGGCAAACACCTCCTGGCGCTCCTCGGTCAGGCCGGCGAGTTTCAACTGATCGACCCGCTTGTGGTCGAGCATCTCTCGCTTGAGACGCTCCAGTCCCGCCAGTGTGATGCTGCCATCAGTCCAGCCTTCGCCCTGCAGCACGTCACGCACGGTGCGAATGGAGCCGGAGCTGCCAAGGCAACTCTGCCAGCCCAGCTTGCGATACTGGTTGATGATGGGGGCGAGCTGATGCTGGGTCTCCAGCACGGCGGCGTTGAAGGCCTTCTCGCTCAGCTTGCCGTTGGCAAAGAAATGCTGGGTGAAGCTGACACAGCCCATCTTGCGGCTGGTGAGTGCCTTGTGATCGAAGCCTTCCCCTATGATGAGCTCGGTGCTGCCACCGCCGATGTCCACCACCAGTACCTGTCCTTCAATGTGCTGGGTGTGGGCGACGCCCTGATAGATGAGACGCGCCTCCTCCTGGCCACTGATGATCTCGATGGGATGGTTGAGCACAGAGGCCGCCTCGCGCACGAACTCGCGGGCATTGCTGGCGCGGCGCAAGGTATAGGTGCCGGCGATACGGATGTGATCCGGCTTGATGTTGGTCAGTCGTTCGGCAAACAGGGCGAGACAGTCGAGGCCGCGTCCCATGGCGTCTGCCGACATGCGACGTTGCTCATCCATCCCCTCCGCCAGCCGAACCCGCTCCTTGATGCGATCAACTATCTGCATACGCCCCTCGTTGAGGCGGGCGATCACCATGTGAAAACTGTTCGAGCCAAGATCCACGGCGGCGTACAGGCTATTGTCCATTGTTTGACTCTATGCGTTTGAGGTAGTCGTAAATCGCGACCTGGGAACGGATCTTGCGGCGGTTACCCCGCTTCACATATTCGTTCTTCTGATCCGCATCGATGACGCGAGCCTTGCAAGTGTCGCTCAGTTGCAGCTCGAGAATGTCCATGATGCGCTGTTTGAGGCGCTCGTCATAGATGGGCGTGGCCACCTCAATTCGTCCATCGATGTTGCGGCTCATCCAGTCGGCACTGGAGATATAGAGCTGGGGGTTGCCCTTGTTGTGAAACACCATGACCCGCGGATGTTCGAGGAAGCGGTCTATGATGCTGATCACCTTGATGTTTTCGCTCAAGCCCGGCACGCCGGGACGCAGCGCGCACATGCCGCGGATGATCATCTGGATGGGTACCCCGGCTTGACCGGCGGCATAGAGGCGGTTGATGAGGTCTTTGTCCACCAGGTTGTTGATCTTGAGAATAATGCCGCTGGGCTGTCCCGCCTTGGCGTTGGTGAGCTCGTTGTCGATCAGCCGATAGAGCTGACGGCGGCTGTTGATGGGGGAGACCAGCAGGTGGTTGAACTTGTAACGCTTATAGGGGTACTCGATGTATTCGAACACCCCTTCCACTTCGGCCGTGATATCCGGGTGGCGGGTCAACAGGGAGAAGTCGGTGTAAATCTTGGCCGTCTTCTCGTTGAAGTTGCCGGTGCCGATATGGGCGTAGCGCACCGCCTCGCCATTTTCGTGGCGGGTGATGAGGCAGAGTTTGGAGTGGATCTTGAGACTCGGCACCCCGAACACCACCTTGACCCCGGCGTCGGTGAGAATGTTGGCCCAGTCGATGTTGGCCGCTTCGTCAAAACGGGCCCGCAGCTCCACCACCACTGTCACCTTCTTGCCGTTGTTGGCGGCATCGATGAGGGAGTGAATGATGCGCGACTTCTTGGCGACCCGGTAGATATTGATGCGAATGGCACTGACCGCAGGGTCGAACGCCGCCTGACGCACCAGCTCGGTAAAGTGGTGGAACTTGTGGTACGGGTAGTAGAGCAGTATGTCCTGCTTGGCGATGGCATCGAAGGCATTGACGAAGCCGTCAAAGTCGCAGCATTCAAGGGCCGGCAGCTTGGGGTTTTCCAGATAGTCCCGGCCTACGTTGGGGAAGCCGATGAAATCCTTGAAGTTGTGATAACGCCCGCCCGGCATGATTGCGTCGTAGGAGCTGATCTGCAGCTTGAGCTTGAGGAAGCTTATCATGGCGGCGGGCATCTCCCGCTCGTAGACGAAGCGCACCGGCATGGCAGTGAGACGCTGCTTCAAGCCGTCACTCATCTTGTCCACCAGACTGAGATCCAGCTGATCGGAGAGGTCATACTCGGCATCCCGGGTCAGCTTCACCGCGTAGGCGGCAATCTCGTCATAGTCGAAGAAGCCCTTGAAGATCTCGTCGAGACAAAAGCGGATGACGTTATCCAGAATGATGATCTGCTTCTTGCGGCGGGTGCCTTCCGGCGGCAGCTGGAAGAAGCGGGGCAGATCGTCGGTCGGTACCTCCACCAGAGCGTACTGGATCACCTGGCCATTCTTCTTCATCTCGATGGCCAGATAGGTGTACTCATCCTTGAGGAACTTGACCGGGTTGACCTCTTTGTTGAGCAGGATAGGAATGATGTGGCGGAGTACCTTCTCTCTGAAAAAGACCCGCAGCCACTGATGGATTGACTCGGAAATCTGGGTCTCGTTGACCAGGAAGATGTTGTGGCGGGCCAGCGCGATCAACAACTCCTTGTAGGTGTTGTCGAACGCTTCGCCGAGCGCCATCACCTTCTGCTGGATGGCGCGCAGCAGCACTTTGGCTTCGTCACCGCCGCCGTGTACTTCATTGATGAGAATACGGCGCTTGACGTCCGACACCCGTACCTTGAAGAACTCGTCCTGGTTGGAGGAGAAGATCCCAAGAAAACGGACCCGCTCTATGAGGGGCACCGTCTTGTCCATCGCCTCTTGCAACACCCGTTCATTGAATGAGAGCCAGCTCAGCTCTTTTTCTTCATACTGCTTGTCGGTGCTCATCTAATGCCTCTGTATCAGGTCGCGTCTGCGCGGCAGTTATGGCGTGTGAATATGACAGATTGATGACAATCCGCTCAGTCGGTGAAAGCCTGGTCGATATCGACGACAAGATCGTCAGATAGAGATTCAAGCGCCGCCACAAGATCGTCCAGCTCCAGCTGGGGTGGCAGGGCCACCAGGGCGTGAGCATAGAAGAGAGGGGCGCCCGAGTGGGGCGCAGGTTCGCAACCCGTGGTGAGATCGGCCACGTTGATGTTGAGCTGGCGCAGTATGCTGGCCACTTCGTGCACTATCCCTGCTCTGTCGTTGCCGGTGACGCTGAGCATGACCTGGCGTTCCGGTTCCTGGCCGAGCTGGCCTTCGGCAAAGCTGACGGTGAGGCCGGGCAACATTACCAAGGCCTCACACAGGCAGCGGTAGTGCTCATCGGGCACAGTGACGTGCAGGATGCCGGCAAATTGCCCGGCCAGCTCGCTCATGGAACTGCCCAGCCAGTTGCCCTGCTGCTGTGTGATGACATCCGCCAGACTCTCGACTATGCCGGGTTTGTCTGTACCGATCACGGTCACGACCAATTGCTTCTGCATCCTGCTCTCCTTGGAATTGGGTTTCTGTAGCATTGTGCCTGCTGTGGCAGGCCATATGAAGCCCCGTTCGGCCTAAATAGGCTGAAAAAAACCAGAGGAGAGGTTTGTGCCACGTTTCAGCGCTGCCGGGTATCTGACCCCTGTGGTAGAGTGATGCCCTCTTTCGTTTTGTGAACTGGATAGTGCATTCATGAATACCCTTGTCGTATCGGGATTGGTGTTGTTGGTGCTGCTTCTGCTGGTGGTCTTCTGGACCAGGAGCAAGAGAGGCAAGGCGTTGCCCTATGATCTGCAGGAGGCACTGTTCAGCCCGGCCGAACGCTCCTTCCTCGGTGTGCTGGACTTGGCAGTCGGTGACAAGGCCCGGGTCTTTGCCAAGGTGAGGGTCGCCGATGTGCTGACGCCACAGGCGGGGCTTGGCAAAAGCAAATGGCAGCAACACTTCAACAAGATCAGCGCCAAGCACCTGGATTATCTGCTCTGCCACCCGGCCGATCTCTCCTTTATCTGCGCCATCGAGCTCGATGACAGTTCTCATCGACATCAGAAACGCAAGGCCCGCGACCTTTTCCTGAAAACCGCCTGCGACAGTGCCGGTTTGCCGTTGCTGCAGATCCCGGCGAGTGCCCATTATCAGGTGGAAGAGCTGCGCGAGCAGATCCTGCCGCTGCTGGTCAAGACAACTGCACCGCTGGTCGACAATGTGATGCCGGGTGAGCGCCGCGAGCCAACCTTCAGCCCCTTGCTGCTGGACGGTGTCGACATGGACGAGACCCGCCATGGGGGACGCTCGCCTTCAAGCTCGTCCCCTGTGATCACCACGCCGGTCAGGAGTGCACTGGTCTCGACTGCCGACAGCGAGCTGGTGGATAACTTGTTTGCCGAGGTGGAGGACGAAGAAGACTCGCATTCGCACCAGGCTCCCCATTGTCCCCGCTGCGATGCGCCGCTGGTGGAGCGGGAGGCCAAAAAAGGTCCCCATGCCGGTCGCCTGTTCATGGCGTGCAGCCGCTTCCCCGAGTGTCGCTACGCCGCCCCCCACACCAACGCCCGTCACTGATCCCTTGTTGCATGTTTCCGGCCTGTCACTGGGCCGGAAACATGCAGTCAATATCCCTGCCTCGCGGTAGCGCCCCATGCCTCATCAAAAAAGAGGCGACAAAATTTATCTTATTACGCAGTTGCGTCGATAAACTTAAGTCAAATGCGACAAATTTTGACAATGCGTCGGAATTTTGGCACTTTGTGCGACCTGCATAAGGTGCGTGGCTTGACCACAGAAGCACATTAAAACAATAAGTTACGTCTATTATAAGAGGGATGGATATGATGGCGATGGGAGTATTGATTGTTGATGCCGATGCGCAGCGGCGCCAACAGTTGGGCACTGTGCTCTCGTTTATGGGGATCCCCTGGCAGGAGATTGCCGAGAGCGAGCTGGATGTGGCCATCGAAACGTCCGGCCCGCTGCAAGGGGTGCTGGCCGGTGCCTTGACCGGTCGTCCGTTGGACGAATTGCTGACCCTCTTTCCCCGCATTCCGTTTTTGTCGCTGGTTCCGGCTGATTTCCCCAACAGCAACTTCATCGGTGTCGCCGAAGCTCCCTTCACCTACGAATCCCTCACTCGGTATCTGCATTTCTGTCAGGCATTTGTCTCCTTGCATCCTCGCCAGCAGACCCATGACAAGGGCCAGGCCCTGCTGCGTCTGCTGGTGGGCAAGGGGCGTGGCATCCAGGAGGTGCGCCGCCTCATCAGTCAGGTGGCCGAAACCGACGCCAACGTATTGATCCTGGGTGAGTCCGGGACGGGTAAAGAGGTGGTCGCCCGCGCCATTCACGAACTCTCTTCACGCTGTGCCGGTCCCTTCGTGCCCATCAACTGCGGCGCAATCCCGGCCGAATTGCTGGAAAGCGAACTGTTCGGTCATGAGAAAGGGGCCTTCACCGGCGCCATCGCCTCCCGTCGCGGCCGCTTCGAGCTGGCACAGGGGGGCACTTTGTTCCTCGACGAGATCGGTGACATGCCGTTGCCGATGCAGGTCAAGTTGCTGCGGGTGTTGCAGGAGCGGCTGTTTGATCGGGTCGGCGGTGGCAAGCCGATCCAGGCGGACGTGCGCATCATAGCGGCGACCCACAGGGATCTGGAGGTGATGATCCGCACTCAGGGCTTTCGTGAAGATCTCTACTATCGCCTCAATGTCTTTCCCATCGAGACGCCGCCGCTGCGGGAGCGGGTCGACGACATTCCGCTGTTGCTGCAGGAGCTGCTCAACCGTCATGCCGAGCAGCATCATGGCATCATTCGCCTGACCCAGCGCGCCATGGAGTCCCTGATGCAATACCCCTGGCCCGGCAATGTGCGCGAGCTTTCCAACCTGCTGGAGCGGCTGCTTATTCTCTACCCGCAACAGATCGTCGATGTGGCCGACCTGCCGAGCCGTTATCGTCTGCTGCCGTGCGAGCCGAGGGATGAGCGGTTGACCGAAATGGACGAGCGCGATGCGCTGGCCGCCGTGTTCCAGGATCCGCCCGAGCTGGATATGCACAACAGTCACGCCCGCGCCATGCAGCTGCCTGAGGAGGGGGTCAATCTCAAGGAGATGCTGGCCGACTTGGAGGTGGAGCTGATCCGCCAGGCGCTGGAATCCCAGGATGGTGTCGTGGCCCGCGCCGCCGACTTGCTCGGCATGCGTCGCACCACGCTGGTGGAGAAGATGAAAAAGTACGGGATGAGCAAGGAAGTCTAAAGGTCAAAGCCTTGACGCTTATATTCAAGGCTTTGATTTATAGTGATATTTTTAGTGGCATGGAAATTGAATAACCTGACCTAATCGCCAGTTTGAGGTCAGGTTTATGACAGCCCAGCAGCAGGACAACCCACTCCAGTCTCACGAGGTGAGCCAGCTTTATGCCATCTTCACGGCGCTGCCGACCGGTGTATTGCTGCTCGATGGCGAGGGTCGCATCACCCGTGCCAACCCGGCAGCCCTGGCACTGTTGGGGGAGCCGCTGGAAGGTCAGGCCTGGCGCCAGATCATCGACCGCTGCTTCCAGCCCCGTGAGGATGATGGTCACGAGATCTCCCTGCGTGACGGACGGCGGGTGCAGCTCTCGACCCAGCCACTGCCGGATCAACCCGGCCAGCTGATATTCATCACGGATCTGACCGAAACCCGCAAACTGCAGGACAGAGTCAACCACATGAAGCGGTTGTCTGCCCTTGGCAACATGGCAGCCTCGCTGGCCCACCAGATCCGCACACCGCTTTCTGCTGCCATGCTCTATGCGGCCAATCTTGCCAACCGCACCTTGAAACCCGAATCCCGCAGCCAGTTCCAGCAAAAGCTGATGGCCAGGTTGCAAGATCTCGAGAAACAGATCAACGACATACTGCTGTTCGCTCGCAACGGTGACAACCAGGTGGTGACCCCCATCTCGGTACAGGGGTTGCTGGCCGAGGTACAGGCCGGTGCCGAGGCATTCTGCAACCAGCAGGGCTGCGAGTTGCACATGGAGGCGCCGGAGCCGGATCTGTGCCTGCTCGCCAACAGCAGTGCACTGGCGGGGGCCATCAACAATCTGATCGCCAACGCCCAGCAGGCGGGGGCCACCTCCTTGCTGGTGAGTGCGGTGCGCAGCGGCGCCCGGGTGGAGATGCGTATCCTCGACAATGGCAAGGGGATGCCCGCCCACCTGCTTAACCAGATTTTCGAACCCTTCTTCACCACCCGCTCCCAAGGCACTGGCCTGGGTCTGGCGGTGGTGCAATCTGTGGTGCGTGCCCATCAGGGGGAGGTCAGCGTGGCCTCAGTGCCCACTGAAGGCACCTGCTTTACTCTGTCGTTCCCTCTGCATCAGCAACCGATGCAGCTTGGAGGTGTCGCATGACTCAGGCCCGTATTCTGGTCGTAGAAGATGACAATGGCCTGCGCGAAGCGCTGGTGGATACACTCTTGCTCGGCGGCTACGAGTGTCGTGAAGCGGACAGCGGCGAACGCGCTCTGCTGGCTCTGTCGCGCCAAAGCTTTGATATGGTGATCTCCGATATCCAGATGGGGGGCATGGATGGCCTGACCCTGCTGGCTGCTATCCGCCAGCAATATCCGCAGATCCCCGTGCTGCTGATGACGGCCTACGCCAACATCGACGGTGCCGTGCGCGCCATGCGTGAAGGTGCCATCGACTATCTCGCCAAGCCGTTTTCCCCCGAAGTGCTGCTCAATCAGGTCAGCCGCTATGTGCCAGCCCAGAAAGTAGAAAAGCGCGCTGTGGTATACGGGGATCCCAAGACCGCTGAACTGTTCCAGCTGGCGACCCGGGTGGCCAGAAGCGAAGCCACTGTCATGGTGACTGGCCCGAGCGGTACCGGCAAAGAGGTGCTGGCTCGCTACATTCACGACAACTCCAGCCGCGCCGAACAAACCTTCGTCGCCATCAACTGCGCCGCCATCCCGGAAAACATGCTGGAGGCGACCCTGTTCGGCTACGAGAAGGGTGCCTTCACCGGTGCCGTGCAGGGTTGCCCCGGCAAGTTCGAGCAGGCCCAGGGGGGCACCTTGCTGCTCGACGAGATCACCGAAATGGATCTGGGGTTGCAAGCCAAGCTGCTGCGGGTATTGCAGGAAAAAGAAGTAGAGCGGCTCGGCAGTCGCAAGATGATCCCCCTCGATGTGCGAGTCATCGCCACCAGCAACCGGGATCTCAAGAAGGCGGTGCAGGACGGCCTGTTCCGCGAGGATCTCTACTACCGTCTCAACGTCTTCCCCCTGCGCTGGACCGCGCTCTGGGAGCGGCCCGGTGACATACTGCCGCTAGCAGAACACCTGCTGGCACTGCATGCCAGCCAGCAGGGGCTGCCGACGCCGCAGCTGGCAGAGAGGGCTCGCGAACGTCTGTTGGCCCACGCCTGGCCCGGCAACGTGCGTGAGCTGGACAACGTGGTACAACGTGCCCTGATCCTGAGCCCAGATGGCCTCATTGGCTGCGAGCACCTGATCCTGGAAGAGGTGGACGAAGAGGAGATCCGTTTCACCAGCAGCGACCGTCTCAGCGGTGGCGAGCATCTGGGCAGCGAGCTCAAGCAGCAGGAGCATCAGATCATCCTCGACACTCTGCAAGACTGCAACGGCAGTCGCAAGGCGGTGGCCGACAGGCTCGGCATCAGCCCGCGCACCCTGCGCTACAAGCTGGCCCAGATGCGGGAGGCGGGGATAGATCTTCCCGCCTGAGTATGGGGTCGAATCCCGTCGTGGCCCTGGTTGCTTGGCCTGGTTATCAGGTGGCCGGGAGCCCCTCTGGGTTGCAAGGTGGTGTGGAAACTGTCGTGACCCTCATGGTCTGACTCTGTTGTCCAAAAGGAAGGGCTCGCCTGTTTGCGGGAAGGTGGGGGTGAGCAATACCCTTGTCCCTGGCTGTCCGGCTTGGTTATCAGTGCAGTCAGGGTGGCGTTGCGTTCGAGTGCCCAGGGTGGGAACTGTCATGGTCTTGGCGGCCTTGCTCGATTATCATGGGGTCCTTGGCGTTTGAGCCTGGCCCCTGCTGTATCGTTGATGCAGGGGACCGAGCCTTTATAAGGGACCCCTATGATCTCTCATCGAAAACTCGAAACCGTACTCAACCATCTACTTGAACCCCACGCCATCAAGGATTACTGCCCCAATGGGTTGCAGGTGGAAGGGCGCGCGCGCATTCGCAAGGTCGTGACCGGCGTCACCGCCAGTCAGGCTCTGATCGATGCGGCCGTGGCCCTCGACGCCGATGCCATTCTGGTCCATCACGGTTACTTCTGGAGCGGCGAGCCGGCCCAGATCACCGGCATGAAGCAGCGTCGCCTCAAGACTCTGCTCACTCACGACATCAACCTGTTTGCCTATCATCTACCGCTGGATGTGCATCCCGAGGTGGGTAACAACGCCCAGCTTGCCAAGCTGCTGGACATCAAGGTGCGCCGTGGCCTGGAGCCCTGGAACAGCAAGAGCGTCGCCATGGTGGGCAAGCTGGAAGAGCCGATGAGCGGGGCCGACTTTGCCAAGCTGATTGCCGAGCGCCTTGGCCGCGAACCACTCTATTGTGGCGATACCGGCCCCGAGCTTATCCGCTCCGTGGCCTGGTGCACTGGCGGTGGCCAGAGCTATATCAATCTGGCGGCGGAGCAGGGGATCGATGCTTTCATCTCCGGCGAAGCCTCCGAGCAGACCATCCACACCGCCCGCGAGATGGGGATGCATTTCTATGCGGCCGGGCACCATGTTACCGAGCGCTACGGCATCAAGGCGCTGGGAGAGTGGCTGGCGACCGTGCAGGGGCTGGATGTGACCTTTATCGATATCGACAATCCGGTGTAAGTTCGATTAGCCGCGTAGCGGCGTAATCGGACATGACTGCAGTCATAGAGTGGATATGTAGAAATGACAAGGGAGGCTGAGCCTCCCTTGTTACATTTTGCATGCTGCGCTTGGCGGTTACTCGCAGGCATGACCTGCGGGGCCAAGGGCGGCACCGTCCAGCAGGACGGTATCGCCCTGCATTCTCAGCCTTCCTTCGCAGAACCACTGCACCACCAGCGGGTAGATGCTGTGCTCCTGGACCTGCACCCGGGCCGCCACTTCCTCGACATCGTCACCTTCGAAGATGGGGACGCGAGCCTGCAGGATCACGGGACCGCCATCCAGCTCTTCGGTGACGAAATGGACGCTGGCACCGTGCTCGCTATCACCGGCATCAATAGCCCGCTGGTGAGTGTGCAAGCCCTGATACTTGGGCAGCAGTGAAGGGTGGATGTTGATCATCCGCCCTGCAAAGTGACGCACCAGATCGGCACTCAGGATCCGCATAAAGCCGGCCAGTACCACCAGATCCGGCTGATAGTCATCCATCAGCGCCTGCAGGGCGACGTCATACTCCGCCCTGCTGGCAAACTGCTGCTGGGCCAGAATGGAGGTCGCCACCCCGGCCGTTTTCGCACGCACCAAGCCGTAGGCATCGGCCTTGTTGCTGATGACGCCGACCACTTCGCCGGCAATCTTGCCGCTGGCGCAACTGTCGAGAATCGCCTGCAGGTTGCTGCCGCTGCCGGAGACAAGCACCAGGATGCGTTTCATAGGGGAGGGCATTTGGCTGTTGATCCGGTCATTCATTGAATGATGACCTGCTCCTCACCCTCGGCCGCCTTGGCGATATGGCCGATGTGCCATGCATTCTCGCCTTCGGCCTTGAGCAGGGTCAGTGCTTTTTCAAGCTGATCCGCCGGCAGGGCGATGATCATGCCGACACCGCAGTTGAAGGTACGGTACATCTCGTGGCGGGTGACGTTGCCGGCCTGCTGCAACCAGCTGAACACCGCCGGCCACTGCCAGCTCTGCTCGTCGATCACCGCCTGGGTGTTGGCGGGCAGTACGCGGGGGATGTTTTCCCAGAAGCCGCCGCCGGTGATGTGGGACAGGGCGTGGATCTCGCACTCCTTGATGAGCTTGAGCACTGGTTTCACATAGATGCGGGTCGGCTCCAGCAAGGCGTTGGCCAGGGTGGTATCACCCAGCGGTTGGTGCACATCGGCCTTGGAGACCTCAAGGATCTTGCGGACCAGGGAGAAACCGTTGGAGTGGGGGCCACTGGCAGCCAGGGCGATCAGGGCATCGCCGTCACCCACTTTGCTGCCGTCGATGATCTCGCTCTTTTCCACCACACCGACGCAGAAACCGGCGATGTCGTAGTCTTCCCCTTCATACATGCCCGGCATCTCGGCGGTTTCGCCGCCCACCAGGGCACAACCTGATTGCTCACAGCCGACACCGATACCGGTGACAACAGCCGCGGCCGTGTCCACGTCCAGCTTGCCGGTGGCATAGTAGTCGAGGAAGAACAGGGGCTCAGCACCCTGTACGATCAGGTCGTTGACGCACATGGCCACCAGGTCGATACCGACGGTATCGTGCTTTTTCAGATCGATGGCGAGACGCAGCTTGGTGCCCACACCATCGGTACCGGAGACCAGTACCGGTTCCTTGTAGCCCGCAGGGATTTGACACAGGGCCCCAAAGCCGCCAAGACCACCAAGGACTTCAGGACGACGAGTGCGTTTTGACACGCCCTTGATACGTTCAACCAGTGCATTGCCAGCATCGATATCTACGCCAGCATCCTTGTAGCTCAGTGAGGTTTTGTCAGTCACGCGTATTCCCCGTCATATGAAGAAGTGGAGGGTAAAATTCGGGGCGTATTCTAACAGTGGCCGAGTAAAAGCAGAAAGGAAATCGTTTGCGCGTTTTTGCGTGGAAAAGCTCTACAAGCCGTGGCTTTTGTTGTATGATTCCGCGATTTTTTCGCGGCAGTTAGAGGAGATAATAATGAAAGTCGTTGAAGTCAAACACCCCCTGGTCAAACACAAAATCGGGTTGATGCGTGAAGGCGATATCAGCACCAAGCGTTTCCGTGAACTGGCCAAAGAAGTGGGCAGTTTGTTGACCTACGAAGCGACCTCTGACTTCGAAACCGAGAAGGTTACCATCGACGGCTGGAACGGACCAGTGGAAGTTGACCAGATCAAGGGCAAGAAGGTCACTGTCGTGCCTATCCTGCGTGCCGGTCTTGGCATGATGGATGGCGTGCTGGAGCACATGCCGAGCGCCCGCGTCAGCGTGGTCGGTATCTACCGCGATGAAGAGACTTTGCAACCGGTTCCCTACTTCGAGAAGATCGTCAGCAACATCGAAGAGCGCCTGGCGCTGGTCATAGACCCCATGCTGGCCACTGGCGGGTCCATGATTGCCACCATCGACCTGCTGAAAAAGAAAGGCTGCCAATCCATCAAGGTGCTGGTGCTGGTCGCCGCCCCCGAAGGCATCAAGGCGCTGGAAGCCGCTCACCCCGACGTTGAGCTCTACTGCGCCTCCGTCGATCAGGGTCTGAACGAGAAAGGCTATATTGTCCCGGGTCTGGGCGATGCTGGCGACAAGATCTTTGGCACCAAGTAATTCCTGATGCCTTGACCACCTTCTCTGTATGAGGGGTGAGAATGGAGCCGGCGCCTTGCCGGCTCTGCTGTTTATGGCATCCTCTGTCTTGCTGCAATGCGCGCCTTGCCGCTACCATAAGCAGCATCTCCCATTTCGAGACTCCTCTCATGCTCAAACGTGTTGTGACCGTCCTCTGCTGCGGCTTGTCATTCATGGTCTCGGCCGCTCAGGTGACCGATCTCTATCAGGGCAAGGCGCCCACCAGCGGCGACATGGTGGCTGCCCAGTCCCAGGCGCTGGGGGACGTGCTCGTCAAGGTGACCGGCAAACGGGACATCCTCACCCAGCCTGACGTGGTCAAGGCGCTGGCCGCCCCCGGCGACTATGTGCAGCACTATGGCTATCAGGATGTGGGGCCGGTCAAGTTTCTGAAAGCCGACTTCAATGTGGCCAAGGTCAATGCCCTGATCTCCCAAAGCAAGTTTGCCCTGCTGGGGCCTGCAAGGCCACAGATGGCGCTCTGGCTGGTAATCAATGAGGGGGAGCGCCGCATCCTGCCGGATCAATCCAGCGATGGCTGGGCCAGCGCATTGCGAACCCAGAGCCAGGCCATGGGGCTGCCGGTCAGCATTCCTTTGATGGATCTCGATGACAACATGGCGGTCAACGCCACTGACGTCTGGGGTCGTTTTGCCGCTCCCATACTGCAGGCGAGCCAGCGTTACGGCGCCGAGATGGTGGTGCTGGGCAAGCTGACACCGGAAGGTGACAAGTGGAGCATGGACTGGGGCCTTTATGGGCCCAAGGCCGGTGGCGAGCTGGCCGAACTCACCCGTGGCAGCAGCAGTGGTACCCAGGCCGAGGTGGCACAGCATTTTGCCGATGAGCTGGCTGCCTGGCTGGTACAAAACTATGGCGCGCGCATTTCGGGTGTCGCTTCCAGTCAGACACTGGTGGTGGAAGGTTTGTCCGGTATTGATGGCATGATCACGGTGCAGAAGATGCTGCAGGGCATGGCCAGCGTTACCAAGGTGACTATCGGCAAGCTGGAGGGGGACAAGGTGACCTTCGATCTCTCGTTGCAGGGCGACAAGGCCGAGCTTATCCGCGGCCTGCAACTGGAGAGCCGGTTGCGCCAGATTGATGATAATGACAGCGGTTTGCGTTACCAATGGTCGCAGCCCTGATCATTTCATCGTGTTCCCGACCGCCCGGCCAAGTCCGGGCGGGTCTCTATCTGCCTTTGCGATGGTACACTCTGGCACAAATGTCACAGTCAAAGCCTAACGAGTGAAGCAACCGGCCCAACTGTCTTTAGCCGTACAACTACCGGATGATGAAACCTTCGTCAGTTTTTATCCCGGCAACAATGCTCATCTGATCACCGCCCTCAAGAATGCGGCCATTGGTCAGGGATCGCCTTTCCTCTATTTCTGGGGGGCCAAGGGATCGGGACGCTCCCATCTGCTCCATGCCACCTGTGCCGAGGTCAATGCCCGCGATGCGGCGGCAGCCTATCTCTCTCTCGATCAGTTTGAACAGCTGGATCCCAGCATGCTCGACGCCCTCGAAAGCTTGCCACTGGTCTGTCTCGACAGCCTGGAAGCCATCGCCGGCAATGCGCAGTGGGAACGAGCCCTGTTCGATTTTTACAATCGCTGGCAGGAGAAGGGGGAAGGTACCCTGGTGGTCACGGGTTGCAGCGCACCGCGCAAGCTGGGGCTGCAACTGCCGGATCTCGCTTCGCGCCTCGACTGGGGGGTGAGTTTCCATCTCGACGAGCTGGATGATGAAGGCAAGCTCAGTGCCCTGCAGCTGCGTGCCGAGCTGCGGGGCTTCAAATTGCCCATCGATGTGGGCCGCTTCCTGCTCAACCGACTCTCCCGCGACATGCGCACCTTGCTTACCACCCTCAATCAGCTCGATAACGCCTCATTTCGCGCCAAGCGCAAGCTCACCATCCCCTTTGTGAAAGAGATCCTCGAACTTTGAGCGGGCTGCGGCTGTGTGTACGGGTAAGACCCGGATTGAAACCAAAAAGAAACCCCGGCACCAGGCCGGGGTTTTTGTCTGTGCGACAGTCGTGATCAGTGGAACTGATCTTCTTCGGTCGAACCCGTCAGTGCTGTCACTGACGATTGTCCACCCTGAATGACGGTAGTGACCTTGTCGAAGTAACCCGTGCCCACTTCCTGCTGGTGAGCAACGAAGGTGTAACCACGGCTGGCGGCGGCAAATTCCGGCTCTTGCACCATCTCGACGTAGTGCTTCATCCCCTCGCCACGGGCGTACTGGTAAGCCAGTTCGTACATGTGGAACCACATGTTGTGGATGCCCGCGAGGGTGATGAACTGGTACTTGTAACCCATGTCGGACAGCTCCTGCTGGAAGCGGGCGATGGTGGCATCGTCCAGATTCTTTTTCCAGTTGAAGCTGGGGGAGCAGTTGTAGGCCAGTATGGTGTCCGGATACTGCGCCTTGATGGCTTCGGCAAACTTGCGCGCCTCGTCCAGATCCGGCTTGGCGGTTTCACACCACACCATGTCGGCATAAGGGGCATAAGCCAAACCACGGGAGATGGCCTGCTCGATACCCGCCTGCACCTTGTAGAAACCTTCGGCGGTACGCTCACCGGTCAGGAAGCCTGAATCGTACGGATCCGCATCCGTGGTGAGCAAGTCCGCCGCGTTGGCGTCGGTACGGGCGATCACCAGGGTGGTGGTGCCACAGACGTCGGCTGCGAGGCGTGCTGCAACCAGCTTCTGCACCGCTTCCTGAGTCGGCACCAGCACTTTGCCGCCCATGTGGCCGCACTTCTTGACCGATGCCAGCTGATCTTCGAAGTGTACGCCGGCGGCGCCCGCTTCAATCATCCCCTTCATCAGCTCGAAGGCGTTCAGCACGCCGCCGAAACCGGCTTCGGCATCCGCCACGATCGGCAGGAAGTAGTCGATGAAACCGGCATCCTGCGGACCCACTTTGTTGGCCCACTGGATCTGGTCGGCACGGGCAAACGAGTTGTTGATGCGCTCAACCACCGAGGGGACGGAGTTGGCCGGATAGAGAGACTGATCCGGGTACATGGTGGAGGACAAGTTGTTGTCCGCCGCCACTTGCCAGCCGGAGAGGTAGATAGCCTCTATACCTGCCTTGGCTTGCTGCACTGCCTGGCCGCCGGTCAGGGCGCCGAGGCAGTTGACGTAGCCTTTCTTGGCGCTGCCGTGGATCAGCTCCCACAGTTTGTCGGCGCCGCGCTGAGCCAGGGTGTGCACCGGCTGCAAGCTGCCGCGCAGATTCACCACGTCTTCGGCGCTGTAGCCGCGCTTGATCCCTTTCCAGCGGGGGTTTTCTGCCCAGTCTTTCTCGATAGCCTGGATCTGTTGCTCACGGGTCAGTGCCATATCAGTTCCCTCTTTCATTGATTTCACGTTTCCATTGACTTGTTATTGGCGGGCTCCGCTGGGGAGACCCGGAGTTCAGAGCCGCTCGTAACCGGGCAGCGTCAGAAAATCGATCAGGGTATCGGCGCAGGTGATCTGCTCCATCAACTCGCTCGCTTCGGCAAAGCGTCCTGCTTGCCAGCGGGCGGCGCCCACTTCATGTTTGACCACCTCCTGCTCCTCGGCCAGCATCTGGCGAAACAGTTCCTTGGTCACCACCTTGCCGTTGGAGAGGCTCTTGCCGTGGCGGATCCACTGCCAGATGGAGGTGCGGGAGATCTCGGCGGTGGCCGCATCTTCCATCAGGCCATAGATGGGCACACAGCCATTGCCACCTATCCAGGCTTCCAGATATTGCAGGGCGACCCGGATATTGGTGCGCATGCCCGTTTCGGTACGTTCGCCTTCACAGGGGGCCAGCAGGTCGGCGGCTGTGATGGGTGCATCCTGCTCGCGCAATACGCCGATCTGGTTCTTGGCGCCTGCCGGTATGGTGGCGTTGAACACGGCCATGGCGGTATCGGCGAGGCCGGGATGGGCGACCCAGGTGCCGTCGTGGCCGTTGCTTGCCTCCCGCTCCTTGTCCGCCTTGACCTTGGCAAAGACCTGCTCGTTGACGGCGGCATCCTTGGCCGGGATAAAGGCGGCCATGCCGCCCATGGCAAGAGCGCCCCGCTTGTGGCAGGTCTTGATCAGCAGCCGTGAATAGGCTGAGAGGAAGGGTTTGTCCATGGTGACCACCTGACGGTCGGGCAGCACTCTGTCCCTATGATCTTTCAGCGTCTTGATATAGCTGAAGATGTAGTCCCAGCGGCCGCAGTTCAGCGCGACTATGTGATCCTGCATCTGATAGAGCAGCTCATCCATCTCGAACACCGCCGGCAGGGTTTCGATCAGCACGGTAGCCTTGATGGTGCCGCGGGGCAGACCGAACTTGTCTTCGGTCCAGGCAAACACTTCGCTCCACCAGCGACCTTCCAGATGACTTTGCAGCTTGGGCACATAGAAGTAGGGGCCCGAGCCCTTGGCCAGCAGCGCCTGATGGTTGTGCAGGAAATAGAGTGCGAAGTCGAACAGGCCGCCGGGGATGGGCTCACCATCGAAAGTGACATGTTTTTCCGGCAGGTGCAGGCCACGCACCCGGCAGATGAGCACGGCCGGATTGGGATTCAGGGTATAGGCCTTGCCTTCCGGACTGGTGTAGGAGACGGTGCCATTGACCGCATCGCGCAGGTTGATTTGACCCTCGATCACTTTATTCCAGGCAGGAGCCAGGGAATCTTCGAAGTCCGCCATGAAGACTTTGACATTGGCGTTGAGGGCGTTGATGACCATCTTGCGTTCAACTGGCCCCGTTATCTCTACCCGGCGGTCTTGCAAGTCGGCCGGGATACCGCGCACCGTCCAGTCGCCTGCACGGATATGTGCTGTTTCCGGCAGAAAGTCCGGCAGCTCGCCGCCATCGATACGGGCCTGGCGTGCCACACGTTGTTTCAACAATTCGCCCCGTTGGGGAGCAAAGCGTTCCACCAGTTCGGATACCAGGGCCACCGCATCCGGCGTCAGAATTTGCGCGTATTCGGGAAGCATCTCGCCCTGGATGCGCAGACGGGCGCTACAGTGGGTCTGGGCCGGTGCCGACATAGGGTTCACTCCTTTGAGAATTACATTTTGAACTAATTAACTACGACTAAAGTCGATCCCTGTTCTTTCAAACTTCCCGTAACAACGGGATAACACGATTTATAAGGTGCGAAATATTGCCCTCTCCGTCAACCACTTTTTTAAAACGCCTGTTTCTGACACATAGTTAAGATTATGTTTTTAATGGGATTATGTGATTAGCGCAAATGCTCTATGCAGATGGTTATGCTCTTGGTTTCCCACCCCCTGTGGTGGTGTAAGCCAGCGGTGTTTTGAATACCCGGGATGTAACTAATTACGTAATAAAATTACAAATGCAAAAACAAATCCCGACCTTACTCCAAGCTTTCAGAAAACGGCTGTATGAAATGATTTTTTGGATCTCAGTGAATACTCAGCTCTCGCCAGTGTTGGCTATTGAACGTTTGTTTAAAACTTGGATGGGGAAGAGGGGTCGAATGGGGTTTATCTCGTCAGCAGGGGAAAAGTGACGAGCAATAACGTAGGTTTGTATCACCTTGGCTTGCTATCTGGGGTGATGAGGGGAGGAGGTTGGGGAGTGGATAAAACTGATAAGTCGTAGTTATGCAGCATTTTATTGTTATTTGTGTCAGTGGGCCTTCCTGGCCCCCGGGGAAGGTAAAAGGGTGGCGAAACCCAAGGGTTCAGCGGCTGCTTTTCCTCTTCTACTCTATCTTGAGCGGGATCAGTATTCGTCGTCCGGCGCCGCTAGATCGACCACATCCAGATGCACTATAGTGCCGTATTCATGCTCGCCGAGTTCGATGTCGGTTTGTGGCAGGGGGGCTGGGTGGGGCTGTGATTCAACTGCTTGCGTCATGGGTGCTTGCCTCATTGGATTGCAAGCCGGTCGGTGACTCCATCACCCGGATTCCCACCTCCCTGTTTCATTGCCGGCGGAAAAGTCGCGTATCCTAGCGACACTCGCCACAGGTTTCAAGTGATTCTGAATAAAAAATATACCACCAATGTGTGATGGCTCTGTGGTGGCGCCTGTCGGACAGAGTACTGCCAGGGTCATAAAGAGGATGAAGGGGCTGGAGTGAAATGGAGGTAAAAAAATAGCCCAGTCGTTTGACTGGGCTATTTCTCGGGGAAAATGGTCGGTGTGAGAGGATTCGAACCTCCGACCCTCTACACCCCATGCAGATGCGCTACCTGGCTGCGCTACACACCGACGAGGTCAGTTCAAGCTGACGGAAGGGAGTCTAATGATATGAATCTGTTGGTGCAACTCCTTTTTTATCAGTGAGATGTCGATTGCTTCTTTATTGCTCACTCAAGATGCTGCTTGGGCCGGCTACGGAGATTTGGCATAATCGCCGCCCCGTATTACGGTGGAAAAATTGCGCCGCAGGGCTAGCTTGGCGACTGTGATCAAGGCGCCAGCAACCGCAGGTGTGGTGCCTGTTCCAGGCACAGGCAAGCTCTGATGGGCGCAGTCACATGCAGGGCAAGCCGTCATGAACAACCAATCGGTCATGAACAACCAATCGAGAGAGGAGCAAGGGGTGGAACCATCAGCAGCCGCAGTATCCCTGAGCCAGACAGCGCAGCAAGCAGAGCAGGATGAGCGCTGGATGCGCCATGCCATGGCACTGGCCGCCCGGGCCGAGGGGATCGGCGAGATCCCGGTCGGTGCCGTGCTGGTGCTGGGAGACGAAGTGGTCGGTGAGGGGTGGAATCGCTCCATCAGCGAGCATGATGCGTGTGCCCATGCGGAGATCATGGCGATCCGCGCAGCCGGTACCCGACTGGAAAACTACCGTCTGATCGATACCGTGCTGTATGTGACGCTGGAGCCTTGCTGCATGTGCGCCGGTGCCCTCATTCACAGCCGGGTCAAGCGGGTGGTGTTCGGGGCGCGGGATCTCAAAACGGGAGCGGCAGGTTCCGTATTCGATATTTTGCAGGACCCCCGCCACAACCACAGAGTGTCGTTGACGGAGGGGGTGCTGGCAGATGCCTGCTCGGCTCAGCTCTCGGCCTTCTTCAAGCGCCGTCGCGCCGAGAAAAAGGCAGCCAGACAGGCGCTGCAACAAGCGACCGACTCTTCTTCTTGATGCAAGCGGGGGCGACTTTTGCCGCGTCCTGCTTCTCACTATTCAATATATTTTCATATAAAACAGATGGTTGAATCTGTTTCTTGCCGAAAAATGTGGTCCTTTTCCTCTTCGAAAATAAGCTCTGCTCAAGGGGCTTTGATGTAACAAAACTGTCATGCAACCGCCATATAATGCCGCCAAGCCTAGCTCACATTGAGGTCTTGCATGTCATCGGAATCGATCAACCTGGTCATGGCGGGCAGTAGAAAACGCCGGATCAAGGATAAGTTGGCCAAGTACGGAGTCACCACTGGTGGTGCTCTGGTGCTGGTGGCCCTGTTGCTCATTTTTTTCTATCTGCTTTATGTGGTGAAACCTATTTTCAACGGCGCCACCATGGAGCCGACCACGTCGTTCAGCCTGCCCATTGAAGGCAAGACAGCCTGGCTCGGGATGGAAGAGCAGAACGAGATCGGCTATCGCTTCAGCGATAAAGGGCTGGTCAACTTCTTTGCCATTCAGGCGGATGGCAAGGTCAAGGTGGGGCAGGCCATTGGTCAGGCTCAGGTTGCCGGTGACATCACGACGGTCACCAGCCCGGCGCCGGGCCAGAAGCTCATCGCCTACGGGTTTGCCGATGGCAAGGCGCTGGTGATGCAACCCTATTTCAAGGTTTCCTATCCCAATGATGTGCGGGTCATCGAGCCCAGCCTGAAATATCCCTTCGGCGAAGAGCCCGTGGTGATCGATCCCCAAGGCAAGGCGCTGCAGCTGATGGTATTTGAGGCCACCAAGGACAAGATGGCCACCGCCGCCGTGACCGAAGATGGCCGCGGCGTGATGACGGTGATGAGTGGCGAGGAGAATTTCATCTCAGGTGAAGTGGAGTGGAGCGCCCAGAACTACAGCATCCCCTCCTTGCCGCGTCATGTGGATCAAATGCTGCTGACCCCCAATCTGCGCATTTTGTTCGTGCGTGAGGCTAACCGCCTCTCCGTCTACGACATCCACAACCTCAATGACATCTCCCTGCGCAACGTCATGGAGATCAATGCCCCCAATGCCAACGTGACCCGGGTCGAGCTGCTCGCCGGTGCCTCCTCTTTGCTGGTGGGTAACGACAATGGTGTCATCTCCCAATGGTTCGAAGTGGCCAAGGATGGCAAGCGCCAGTTCACCCAGATCCGTGATTTCAAAGGCGATGGCCCTGTGGATCTGCTGACCCCTGAGCACTTTCGCAAGGGCTTCATCAGCGCAGGCAAGGATGGCACCATCAGCTTCTTCCACGCCACTGGCGAGACCAAGCTGCTGAGCGAGAAGGTGGAGGGGGGCATGCTGTCGGCACTGGCCATCTCGCCCCGCCACAACGTGCTGCTGATGCAGCAGGGCGATACCTTCAAACTGTTTGCGGTCGAGAATGATCACCCCGAGGTGACCTGGTCTGCCCTGTGGCAAGAGGTGTGGTACGAGGGTTATCCCGAGCCCATGTATGTGTGGCAATCCACCTCAGCCAGCAACGATTTCGAGGCCAAACTGAGTCTGGTTCCGCTGGTGTTCGGGACTCTCAAAGCGTCTTTCTACGCCATGATGTTTGCGGTGCCGCTCGGTGTTGCCGGTGCCATCTACACCGCCTACTTCATGTCGGCCGGGCTGCGTAAATACGTCAAGCCGACGGTCGAGATCATGGCGGCGCTGCCGACCGTTATCCTCGGTTTCCTGGCGGGTCTCTGGCTCGCTCCCATTATCGAAGGGGCACTGCCCGGCGTGGTGCTGCTGCTTGTCCTGTTGCCGATGGGGATGCTGCTGACCGCGCTGGTATGGAACTATCTGCCCGAGCGCAGCAAGTCCTGGTTGCCGGAAGGGTGGCATGCCATCCTGCTCATTCCTGTGCTGCTGTTGATTGGCTGGGGCGCCTTCTCCTTGAGCCCTCTCATCGAGAACGCCTTCATGCACGGCGATTCCCGTATCTGGCTGACCCACGAAATGGGCGTCAAGTTTGACCAGCGCAACTCCCTGGTGGTCGGTATCGCCATGGGCTTTGCGGTCATCCCCACCATCTTCTCCATCGCCGAAGACGCCGTCTTCTCGGTGCCCAAGCATCTGACCCAGGGGTCGCTGGCACTGGGCGCCACGCCGTGGCAGACCCTGAGCCGGGTGGTGATCCTCACTGCAAGCCCGGGCATCTTCTCGGCGGTGATGATGGGCCTTGGTCGCGCCGTGGGCGAGACCATGATAGTGCTGATGGCAACAGGCAATACCCCCATCATGGACTTCTCCATGTTCCAGGGGCTGCGTACCCTGGCCGCCAATATTGCGGTGGAGATGCCGGAGTCGGAAGTGGGCAGCTCCCACTATCGGGTGTTGTTCCTCGCGGCCTTCGTCCTGTTTGTATTCACCTTTATGTTCAACACCCTGGCCGAGTTCGTGCGTCAGCGGTTGCGTGAAAAATACAGCTCCATGTAACGGGCAAGGAATCGACAATGGGTAAGTGGTTTAAATCAGGGGCCCCCTGGATCTGGATGACAGGCGGTGCAGTGAGCCTGAGTCTGGTAGCGGTACTGGGTCTGTTGCTGCTCATCGGCTGGCGTGGTCTGGTCTATTTCTGGCCTCACCCCATCTATGAGTGGCAGATTGAAGATGCCAGCGGCAACAAGAGCGTGCTGATTGGCGAGATAAACGACCGTGAACTGGTGCCGGTGGAGCGGCTGCGCGCCGCGGGTCTGCCCCTGGAAGGGGAAACTCGTGAGCAACTGACCCGCTATCTGGTCAAGACCGGCAACCGCGAATTCGTCGACCTCGATTTTCGCTGGGTGCTGGAGACCGACATCAAGTCCCGTACCCAGCCGGCCGAGCTCGCCATGGTGGAGCGTGCCACCAACGGCAACTTCTACGGTTATATCGTCGGGGTGAAAGAGGATGGACAGGCACTGAGCGAGGATCTGCATCCCGCGCTGCAACGGGTACTGGCCCGTGCCAACGATCTGTCCGAACAGGCTGACGATTTGCAAAAAGGGGACATAGGCAGCATCAACTACCAGCTGGAGCGGCTGCGTCTCAAGGAGCGCAAGGCCGAGCTGGATGACAAGCTGACCGATCAGCTTAAAGCCCAGCTGGCTGAAGAACGTCAGGCGCTAAACGATCGCTATCAGGTGCTGGAGAAGGATCTTTTCTCCCTGCGAGCCCAGGCAGACAGGGACTCCATTACGGTCAAGGACATGCGAGGTGAGCTGGTGACCATGCCCATGTCCAAGGTACTGGATGTGGTATGGCCCAATGACATGAGCCTGCCGGCCAAGGTGGGTCACTGGTTCCACCAGATCGGCAAGTTTGTCTCCGATGATCCCCGTGAGGCCAACACAGAGGGCGGCGTCTTCCCGGCCATCTTCGGCACCGTCTTCATGGTGTTCCTGATGGCGATCATTGTCACGCCGCTCGGCGTGGTGGCGGCTGTCTACCTGCACGAATATGCGGGCAAGAACAGCCTGACCAAGATCATCCGCATCGCGGTGATCAACTTGGCGGGTGTGCCCTCCATTGTTTACGGCGTGTTTGGTCTTGGCTTCTTTGTCTATACCCTGGGCGGTTCGCTGGATCAGCTGTTCTACCCGGAGGCGCTGCCAAGCCCGACCTTTGGCTCACCTGGTGTCATCTGGTCTGCGCTGACCCTGGCCATTCTGACCCTGCCGGTGGTGATCGTCTCCACCGAAGAGGGGCTGGCTCGTATCCCCAGCACCATTCGCCAGGGTTCGCTGGCGCTGGGTGCCACCCAGGCCGAGACACTGTGGCGTATCGTGTTGCCCATGGCGAGCCCGGCCATCATGACCGGCCTTATCCTGGCGATCGCACGGGCCGCCGGTGAAGTGGCTCCGCTGATGCTGGTGGGGGTGGTGAAACTGGCGCCGACCCTGCCGATGGATGGCAACTTCCCGTACCTGCACGTGGAGCGCAAGTTCATGCACCTGGGCTTCCACATTTACGACGTGGGCTTCCAGAGTCCGAACGTCGAAGCGGCGCGACCGCTGGTGTATGCCACCTCGTTCCTGCTGGTGACGGTGATCGTCGGCCTCAACCTGACGGCCATCGGCATTCGTAACCACTTGCGTGAAAAATTCCGCTCTTTGGAACATTGATGCGGCAGTCCAGACTGGTGTTTAGACAATGGATGAACAGCATGAACCTGACTGACATCACAGGCATTCGTAACCATTTGCATGAAAAATTCCGGTCGCTGGAAGATTAATCCGGCTATCCAAGACTGATATTGAGGTAAGTGATGTGCGGCCAAAGAGCGTGCCGCCATCCCTCACCACCCAAGCATGACGGTTGCCGGAACATGAATTTGTCGGCCACCACAGACTGATTTGAGGTAACAGATGATCAACGTAACGACCGCATCCACCCAGCACACGGCGCTGGACTTGCTCAACCTGAGCCCGGAGCAGACAGCGCTGGAGGTGAAGGATCTCAACCTGTACTACGGCAACAAGCAGGCGCTGTTCAACGTCAACATGAAGATCCCGAAGGGGCAGGTGACGGCCTTCATAGGTCCGTCCGGCTGTGGCAAGTCGACCCTGTTGCGCTGCATCAACCGGATGAATGATCTGGTGGAAATCTGCCGCATCGAGGGTGAAATCCAGCTGCATGGCCACAACATTTATGACAAGGGAGTGGATGTCTCCGCCCTGCGTCGTCAGGTTGGCATGGTGTTCCAGCGTCCGAACCCCTTCCCCAAGTCAATCTACGAGAACGTGGTCTATGGTCTGCGGCTGCAGGGCATCAACGACAGACGCACCCTGGACGAGGCGGCCGAGCGTTCACTGCGTGGCGCTGCCCTGTGGGAAGAGGTGAAGGATCGACTGCATGACAATGCATTCGGTCTCTCCGGTGGCCAGCAGCAGCGTCTGGTGATTGCACGGGCCATCGCCATTGAGCCGGAAGTCTTGTTGCTGGATGAACCCACTTCTGCGCTGGACCCCATCTCCACCCTCACCATCGAGGAGCTGATCAACGAGCTCAAGAGCCAGTTCACCGTGGTGATCGTGACCCACAACATGCAGCAGGCGGCTAGGGTGTCGGATCAGACGGCGTTCATGTACATGGGCGAGCTCATCGAGTACTCGAACACCAACACCATCTTCACCACACCGGCCAAGAAAAAGACCGAAGATTACATCACAGGCCGTTACGGATAAGGAGGGGTACAGGATGAACCTCAATAAACAGATTACCGGCCAGTTCAACGGCTAAGGCATAATCGGAGCATCAAGGATTATTTGTATGGACAATATGAACCTCAATAAACACATCTCCGGTCAGTTCAATGCCGAGCTCGAGAATGTGCGCAATCAGGTGCTGGTGATGGGCGGTCTGGTGGAGCAACAGCTTACCGACGCCATTGCTGCCATCCACGATCAGGATCTGGATGCGGCGCGCAAGATAGTGGCCAATGACCACAAGGTCAACGCCATGGAAGTGGCCATCGACGAAGAGTGCACCCGCATCATCGCCAAGCGTCAGCCCACTGCGTCCGACTTGCGTCTGGTAATGGCCATCATCAAGACCATCACGGATCTGGAACGCATCGGCGACGTGGCGGACAAGATAGCCCGCATGCTGACCGACAACGCCAACAAGCCACAGCCGCCGCTGGTGTCGCTCGAGAACATGGGGCGCCGCACCATCAAGATGCTGCACGACGTGCTCGATGCGTTTGCCCGCATGGATCTGGAGGCGGCTATCGCCGTCTACAAGGAAGATGACAAGGTAGATCGGGAGTACGAGTCCATCATCCGCGAGCTGATGACCTACATGATGGAAGATCCGCGCACCATCCCCCAGGTACTCAACGTACTGTGGGCGGCGCGTGCCATCGAGCGGGTCGGCGATCGCTGCCAGCACATCTGCGAGTACATCGTTTACTACGTCAAGGGCAAGGACGTTCGCCACACCAAGGCTGACGAGCTGAGCGATCTGCTTGGCAAGAGCTGATGAAATGAATAAAAAGGCGCGTTTCGCGCCTTTTTTGTTGCACTGCATGTCAGAGCAAGATATCGCCACCCGGATGGCGGTTTTCTGCTAGAATATGCCCCCTGTGTGAGTCTCGGATGGACTCACGGTCTGGTCTCCCAGGCCCAGTTTGCCGTCTTGTGCTAAGGCGGGTGTAGCAATAGGTTAATCATGAGTTTTGCCGATAGTATATTTCTTCTGATGCTGCTGGTTGCCGGCAGTGTGTTCTTCTCCCTTTCCGAGATCTCCCTCGCCGCCTCCCGCAAGATCAAATTGCAGGTGATGGCCGATGAGGGGAACCGCCATGCCGCCAAGGTGCTGGCACTGCAGGCCCAGCCGGGTAATTTCTTTACCGTGGTGCAAATTGGCCTCAACACAGTCGCCATCCTGGGCGGTATCCTGGGCGAGTCTGCCCTGAATCCGGCCATCAAGGGGTTCATCTCCGGCTTCTATCAGGGCCCCTGGCTTGGCCAGATAAGTTCTGCCGCCTCCTTCGTGTTCGTCACCGGCATGTTCATCCTGATCGCCGACCTGATGCCCAAGCGCCTGGCCATGACCATGCCGGAGCGGATCGCCGTTGTGGTGGTTCGCCCCATGCTGCTGTGCGTGACCCTGCTGATGCCGCTGGTGTGGTTCTTCAATGGCATGGCGAATGCGTTGTTCCGTCTGCTGCGGGTCTCCATGATACGCAACGACGAGATCACCTCCGACGATATCTATGCGGTGATGGATGCCGGCGCCGAGGCGGGCGTTATTCAGCGCGAAGAGCATCAGCTCATCGAGAACGTGTTCGAGTTGCAGTCCCTCGGCGTGACCTCCGCCATGACGGCGCGGGAGAGCCTGATTTACTTCACCCTGCAAGAGGGTGAAGAGAGCATCAAGGCCAAGATCGCCGAACACCCCCACAACAAGTTCCTGGTCTGTGACCACAACCTCGACAGCATCAAGGGCTTCGTCGATGCCAAAGAGTTGCTGATCCGCGTCATCAGCGGCCAGAGCATAGATCTCAACAGCGGCTCCCTGGTGCAGAACGTCATCATCATTCCCGATACCCTCAACCTCTACGAGGCGATGGAGTACTTCAAGAACCACAGGGGTGACTTCGCCGTTGTGATGAACGAGTACGCCCTGGTCGTGGGGATAGTCACCATGAACGACCTGATGAGTACCGTCATGGGTGAGTGGGCCACCCACGTAGTGGAAGAGCAGATTGTGCAGCGGGATGAAAATTCCTGGCTGGTGGATGGCGTGACCCCCATCTCTGACGTGATGCGTGCCTTCGACATAGAGGCGTTTCCGGATAGCCAGAACTACGAGACCATCGCCGGTTTCATCATGTTCATGCTGCGCAAGATCCCCAAGCGTACCGACTCGGTCAAATACGCGGGCTACAAATTTGAAGTCGTGGATATCGACAGCTACAAGATCGACCAGCTGCTGGTCACTCGGGTTGAACCCATAGTGACCGACAAGTCCGCTCAGGAATCGTAAAGGAGCTACCAAGGAGTCATGAAGATGCAGTCTCATTCCCATGCGCTGGCCTGTGTGGCGCTTGCCCTGGCGCTGGGCGCTTGCAGTCAGAGCGCCCCCCGCAAGGCGGTTGTCGTTGCCAAACCGGTTGCCGCCAAGGCAGAAGTGGTGCCGCAATCCGATCCCGATGCCGTGGTACAAAGCGCCGTAGTGGAGCCAAGTCCGGTCTTTGATGAGGAGTATCACGGCCCGGATCAGGGATCCCTGGAGTCGGTAACCGCCCTGTTTGCCCGTGGTTACATCGAATCTGCCATGCGTGAAACCATGCTGGCGGCGGTGCACAGCGACTATCCGCTGCTCGGCATGCGGGATGTGCGGTTGACCGATCCTGTCTCCAAGTTTCTCACCTCGACCCAGGCTGCCACCACGGCCCACGACTATCTCTATGCCGGTGTGCAGCGTCGTCTCGGTCGCCCTCTGAGCCCGGCCCAGTGGGCGCAGATCTGGCAGGGATTGCCCCAGCAGGGGCGGGTCTCTGACTGGACCAAGCAGATCAAGCGAGTGCTGGCAGGGCGTTAAACCGCCAGCTAACCAGACAGCAGTGAGGCCACCCTTGGGTGGCCTCACTCATTTCTACCTTTCCTCATCTTTGCGTTCTGATTTCTGTTGATACCGATTGCCGCCTGCACTGCTTTGCTTTATCTTGTTTTGGCCATCTAAACATCTATATGTTTTTATGGCTGATGTTGATAGGGATGTCTCACCACGATGAGGCCCGGCGACGCACAGCCGCAGAGCAACGCTAAAGAGTGCATGGCAGCGCAAAAAAGCTGCAAATCGACAAAACAGACAAACACAGAACAACAAAGAGACACGACAGATGGAAACACAGGCATTGTGGGTACTGGATGGTGGCATGGGACGCGAGCTGGCACGGCGAGGGGCGCCCTTTCGCCAACCTGAATGGTCGGCGCTGGCGCTGATGGAGGCACCACAGACGGTGCGCGAAGTGCATCAGGCCTATGTGGCGAGCGGTGCCCGTGTCATCACCACCAACAGTTATGCCCTGGTGCCGTTTCATATCGGTGCCGAGCGATTTGCCGCCGAAGGGGAAGCGCTGGCCGCGCTGGCTGGCCAGCTGGCGCGTGAGGTTGCCAATGAGCAACCGGGCTCGGTGCAGGTCGCAGGATCCCTGCCGCCACTGTTTGGCTCCTACCGCGCCGACCTGTTCGAGGCGGACAGAGTGGGCGAGCTGGCCACACCGCTCATTCGGGCGCTGACGCCCCATGTGGACATCTGGCTGGCCGAAACCATGAGCCTGATTGCCGAGCCGCTGGCCCTCAAGGCGCTGTTGCCACAGGATGGCAAGCCGTTCTGGGTTTCCTTCACGCTGGAAGATGAAGCGCCGGGCTGCGAGCCTGCGCTTCGTTCCGGTGAGCGGGTGGCGGATGCCGTCACTGCACTGGCATCGGCCGGGGTGGACGCCATCCTGTTCAACTGCTGTCAGCCCGAGGTGATCGAGGCCGCGCTGACGGTGGCCGGTGACAGCTTGCAGGCGCTGGGTCGAGGGGATATTCGCCTCGGCGCCTATGCCAACGCCTTTCCGCCCCAGCCCAAGGAGGCGACCGCCAACGACGGGCTGGACGAGATCCGCGCCGATCTTGGGCCGCTGGATTATCTCGGCTGGGCCGAGCGCTGGCGCGCCGTGGGGGCCTCTCTCATCGGCGGCTGCTGCGGCATAGGCCCCGAGCATATTCAGGCACTGGCCAGCCGGCTGCGCTAAGGAGAGCACATGAAAGAGAGCAAAATAGGCCTCTGGTCCCTCACTGCGCTGGTGTTCAGCTCCATGGTGGGGGCGGGCATCTTCAGCCTGCCCCAGAACATGGCCGAGGTGGCCGGTGCCCGCGCCGTGCTGATCGGCTGGGGTGTGACCGGGGTGGGCATACTGGCACTCGCCGCGAGTTTTCTCTACCTGTCGCGGCTAAGACCGGATCTCGATGGCGGCATCTACAGCTATGCCCGCGCAGGCTTTGGCGATCTGGTGGGTTTCTTCTCCGCCTGGGGCTATTGGCTCTGCGCCACCATAGGCGTGGTGGGTTACCTGGTGATCGCCTTCGCGGCGCTGGGCAGCTTCGTCGATACGCCAACCGAAATCTGGTTTGGTGAGGGCAACACCCTGGCGGCCTTTATCGGCGAGTCCTGCATCTTGTGGGCGGTGCATCTGCTGGTGGCCCGTGGCGTGCAGCAGGCCGCCCTGTTCAATCTGGTGGCGACCCTGGCCAAGAGCCTGCCGCTGCTGCTGTTCATCCTGTTCGCCTGCTATTACTTCGACCTTGTGACCTTCGCGGCGGATCAGGGGGGCAGCACGCTTGCTGTGCCGGTCTCCGAGCAGGTGCGCAACACCATGTTGATCACCCTCTGGGTCTTTACCGGCATCGAAGGGGCGGCCGTCTTGTCGGCCCGCGCCAGGAACAAGCGGGACGTGGGCACGGCCACAGTGCTCGGCGTGGTGCTGGCGCTGCTGCTCTATGTGCTCATCTCTGTGCTGGCGCTGGGGATATTGAGTCGCCCCGAGCTCGCGGCCCTGCCCAATCCCTCCATGGCGGGGCTGATGGCCCAGATGACAGGCTCCTGGGGCAAGGTGCTGATCAGTGTCGGCCTCATCGTCTCTGTGCTCGCTTCTTACGTGAGCTGGACCCTGTTCTCGGCCGAGGTGCCCTTCAGCGCTGCCCGCCACGGCGCCTTCCCGGCCATCTTCCGGCGCCAGAATCGCAACGGCACCCCCATAGCGTCGCTGTGGCTCACCAGCCTGACGGTGCAGGGCTGCCTGCTGCTGGTGTGGCTGCTCGGCAAGGGGTATACCAACCTGCTGCTCATCTCCACCTCCATGATACTGGTGCCCTATCTGCTGATCGGCCTGTTCCTGCTCAAGCTTTCCTTGAGTGGCGAGGGCAATGGCCTGATGCGGGCTGTGGCGCTGGTGTCGAGCGGTTATGGCCTCTGGCTGCTCTATGCCGCCGGTGTGGAATACCTGCTGCTCTCCTTGCTGCTCTACGGGCCGGGCCTGCTGCTGTTTCTCTACAGCCGTCGACAGCTTGGTGACCATCAGCGGCTCAGCGGTCGTGAGCGACTGCTGGCCGGGATAACCCTGGTGAGCCTCATTCCCGCACTCTGGTCATTTGCCTCTCCATGAAGGGGGTAAGTGATCCTTGTAAAATGAGAAAGCGCCCTGGCGGCGCTCTCTTTTTTGCTTTGTTCCAGGGTTCTGGCTCAGGCGCTGCCGGGGCCGGCCGGTTTGCCAAACAGCACCTTGAGCTTCTCTGACCAAGGCAGGCCACGGGCCTCGCGCAGCATGTCGCGCCACTCGTGGAAGGTGAGGGTGAGCGGATTGAAGCTGCGAACCGGTTTGGTGATGCCAAAGCGGCATGGCTCGGCGGGATCCTCTTCCACAAAGGTGCCAAACAGCCGATCCCAGATGATGAGCACACCGGCGAAGTTGCGGTCTATGTATTTGGCGTTGCTGGCGTGGTGCACCCTGTGGTGGGAGGGGGTATTGAAGACCCACTCAAGCCAGCCGAGCTTGCCCACCACCTGAGTGTGGACGAAGAACTGAAAACCCAGGCTGAGCAGCACGGTCGCCACCACGGCCTGGGGCGGGAAGCCGATGAGGATCATGGGGATCCAGAACAGCCACATGCCCGAGACGGGGTACATCAGGCTCTGGCGAAAGGCGGTGGAGAGGTTGAGTCGCTCCGAGCTGTGATGCACCACGTGGGAGGCCCACAGCCAGCGCACATGGTGGCTGGTAAAGTGGAACAGCCAGTAACAGCAATCCTGCAATAGAAAGAGCAGCAGCAGGCTCCAGACATTGAGCTCGATGTCCAGCAGCCGCCAGCCCCACAGGGCGTCATACAGGTAAGCGACGGCGATGGCCGTCAGTGCGTCACCCCCCTGATGCATCAGGGCCAGGGTAGCGTTGGCGAAGAGATCCTTCCATTGGTAGGTGGCGGTGGGAAAGGCCGCCCCGTGCTTGCGCAGGTAAAGCATCTCCCAGCCGACAAATGCCAAAAAGACGGGGGAGAGATAAAGCAGCAGCAGTTGCACATCCATGTCGAGCATCCGGTTTGACCAGTTGTGTTCCAGCATACCGAATGGATTTAAAATTTCATTAACATATTGCACCGCCATCTGGTGACTGGCCTGAATTTAAATTCAATGTAACCTGTTGTTTTTATATGGTTTAAGAGGTGGCTATGCAGTTGGTGAAAAGAGGGGTAGTCATTGCCCTGCTGTGGAGTGGCAGTGTGTGGGCCGATCCTGCTCAGGATCTGGTCAACCTGATCAACAGTGAACAGCAAGCGGAGCAGTTGCAGGCCCAGCTACAGGCACAGTTGATCCCGCTGATCATTCGGGGGGCAGGCGAACATGCGCAGGAATTGGCCAAGCATCGCGATGTACTGGAGGCCTGGTTTGGCCGCTATCTCTCCTGGCCGGCCATGAGTGCCGAGGTGGCCGCCATCTATCGCAAGCATTTCACCGACGCCGAGCTCAAGGAGCTGATCGCCTTTTATCAGAGTCCGGTCGGGAAGAAATCCCTGGATACCATGCCGGCTATCTTTCAGGAGAGCTCGCTGGTGGGTAAATCCATGGCCGAGCGCAATATGCCGGCACTGCAAACCATGCTGGATGAAGCAAAACGCCAGGCGGCAAAATAGATGCGACGGGTTGAGCCTGTGTCAGCGTGAAGAGGGAGCCATGGGCTCCCTCTTCTACTTCTTACAGCCGGCTGTATTACAGCACCTGACTCAGGAACTGGCGCAGGCGCGGGGAGGGAGGATTGTCAAAGAAGTCGGTGGGCTTTTCATCCACCAGCAGCTCGCCGTTTTCCATAAACAGTACCCTGTCCGCCACCTCGCGGGCGAAGCCCATCTCGTGGGTCACCACCACCATTGTCATGCCCTCGCGAGCCAGCCCCTTCATGACGTCCAGTACCTCGCCCACCATCTCGGGGTCCAGCGCACTGGTGGGTTCGTCGAACAGCATGATGCGCGGCTGCATGGCAAGCGCCCGGGCGATGGCCACCCGCTGTTGCTGGCCGCCGGAGAGCTGGGACGGATAGCTCTCGGCCTTGTTCGACAATCCCACTTTCAGCAGCAGGGCCTTGGCCCTGTCCCGCGCGTCATTGCGCGACAGCCCGCGCACCTTCTGCGGGGCCAGACAGATGTTGTCCAGTACGTTCAGGTGGGGGAAGAGGTTGAAGGACTGGAACACCATGCCCACCTCTTCCCGCAGCTTGTTGACGTCACCCGGTTCGGTCAGGCAGATGCCATCGACCACTATGTTGCCATCGTTGATGGTTTCCAGCTGGTTAAGGGTTCGCAGAAACGTGGATTTGCCCGAGCCGCTCGGCCCCACTATCACCACCACTTCCCCTTCGGCGACTTCCGTGTTGACGTTCTTCAGGGCGTGCACACCACCAGCGTAGATCTTCTCCACTCCGCTGGCTTTTATGATGGGATCAGGCTTAGTTGCTGCGTGCATATTTCACCTCCAGACGACGCACCAGAAAAGAGAGGGTGCCGGTCAACACCAGATAGAGCAGGGCCACGGTGAACCACACTTCGAACGGGCTGAAGGTGGAGCTGACTACCTCACGCCCCGCCTTGGTGAGATCCGTGATGGAGATGACGGACACCAGGGAGGAGTCCTTGATGAGGTTGATGAACTGGCCTGCCAGCGGTGGCAGCACCCGCTTGAAGGCTTGCGGCAGAATGACATAGCGCATGGTCTGGGCCGAGGTGAGCCCCAGGCTGCGACCGGCCTCCATCTGCCCCTTGTGAATGGAGCTGATGCCGGCGCGCACGATTTCGGCCACATAGGCGCCGGTAAAGACGGCCAGTGCCGCCACCCCGGCGGTGAAACGGTCCAGGTTCAGCACAGTGCCGATAAAGAAGTAGACGATGAAGATCTGCACCAGCAGCGGGGTGCCGCGAATGAGCTCCACATAGGTGACAGCCAGATTACGCAAGGCCGGATTGGGGGAGAGGCGGGCCAGCCCTGCCAGGGTGCCGAGCAGGATGGCAAATACCCCTGCCACCAGGGAGAGCTTGACCGTGACCCAGACACCCCAGGCGATGGGGCCCGCGGTCCAGGTGAGTTCGGTATCCAGGGTATCGCCCCGGAAAATGGTGTCCCCTTCGGTGACCTTCACTCCTGTATTGGCGATGGCCTGTCGCTGATTAGGGTCGAGATCATTTTGCAGGAACAGTTTGCCCTTCTCGGCGCTGGTGGTGCCGGCAATCACTGTGCCGTCAAATTCGGCCAGGTTGTTCTGCTCCGCCTGGTAGGCGATGTATTGGGGAATTCGCTCCCAGCGCCAGGTGTAATCCACGGACTGAACCGCTTTATAGATGCCGAATACGGCAGCCAGCAGCATCAGCAGGAAGACGCCGTGCCAGAGCAACTGGTTGGGTTGTTTTTCCATCTGTCTTGTTGGGTTGTGCACTGTCGCAACCTCTTTGTAGTTATTGTGTGGGGATCTGCGTGAAGGGGCGGCAGGCCGCCCCTTGCGAGGTTACTTGAGCTGATCCAGCCAGGCGTTGGATTCGAACCACTTCTTGTAGAGGCGGTCGTAGCTGCCATCGCCCTTGATCTGGCGCAGGTAATTGTTGAACCAGTTGAGGGTGTCCTGATCGCCCTTGCGGATGGCCCAGGCCAGGGGTTCGAAGGTGAACGGCTTGTCCAGGTGCACCACGGCACCGGTATTCTGGGAAGCGAAGATGGCGTTGTAGGGCAGGTCATAGACGAAGGCATCGACCTTGCCGTTGATCACTTCCAGCTTGGCGTCATCCTGGGTTTCAAACTGCAGCAGGGTCGCTTTGGGGATCAGACGTTTGACCGCCTGCTCGCCTGTGGTGCCGAGCTTGACCGCGATTTTGTACTTGGGATCGTTCAAATCGCTGAAGGATTTGATCTCGCTGGCCTTGTCCTTGCGCAGCACTATGGTCTGGCCCACGACTATGTAGGGATCGGCAAAGTTGACCCTCAGGTTGCGCTGGGGGGTGACTGTCATGCCGCCCATGATGACGTCGAACTTGTCGGTCAGCAGCGCAGGTATGATGCCATCCCAGGCGGTGTTGACGAACTCCACCTTGACGCCCATCTCCTTGGCGACCATCTTGGCGAGATCCACGTCAAAGCCGATGTACTGGCCCTGCTTGTTGGTCATTTCAAAGGGTTGATAGCCGGCGTCGAAACCGACTCTCAGCACGCCGCGATCGAGCACGGCATCCAGGGTGGAGGCAGGGGCGGCGGCGTTGGCGAGCCCGCACAGCAGCAAGGTAGAGAGAATGAGTTTTTTGATCATAAGTGACGTCTCTGTCGGTGGTGTGTTCGGCCTTGAACCTGATCCCGTGCGACTCCGTGGCACAAGAGACTGCTGCATCCGGCAACAGGCAAGACAGGATTATTGTCTTGGTTGAGGCAAAAGCCCCATATGAGATTCCATTTTCTGTGTGCTGAGTGAAAAATGTACCAAATTCCGATTGTGCCAGATGACTCAACAGGTTAGTGACGCTTTTCCCCCGTGACTGCACTCATAAAATCACACGAAAACAACATATCTATCTAATGGAGCGGGTTCAAGTCCAAAATGCCAGCGGGACACTTTGTTACATCCGGCCTCATCTTCGGCAGTGCCAAACGTTACTCACTTTCTCAATTGCGACACAGTAGGGATTCTAATGGAGCATATTTAGCGGATTTTTATGCAATACGTGAACTTTTATTGAGGATTTAGTCAGACACCACTGGGTCTTGTTTTGCGCTTCAAATATACTCAGTTACCTTCGTTTAGTGGCACGGGTATGGACGCCTCAATACTGCTCAAGCTGGATGTATTCACCCTCATGGTCATGGCCCTGGGTGGCTACAGCCTCGGTTTTATCACCCTCTCCATCATATGGTTGACCCACAGGGAGATCCCCGGACTCGGATTCTGGTGGTGGTCGAGCCTGTGCGCCCTGGCGGCCCAGAGTCTCTTCTCCCTGCAGGCCTTCATGCCCAATCTGGCGGGGATCTGGCTGGCCAATCTGCTGATCACCGTCTGTATCGCCCTGATGCCGCTGGCACTGCAACGCTTCTTCGGCAAGCCTCTGGGCTGGGGGGCAAGCGCGCTGTTCATGCTGGTCTATGTGCTGATCCTGAGCTGGAGCATCTTGTTCAACGACCATATGGCGCCCCGGGTATTGCTGGCCTGTCTGAGCTACATGGTTTTGGGGGCCGTGATCGTCTTTCTCATCTGGCGACACGGCTATCCCGCCTACCTGCCGGCTGTGCTGGTGTTCACCGTGGTCAATATCCTGCTTTATGGCTTCAACCTGATGCGGATGGGCTTCCTGCTGGAAGGGGATGCCAGGGTGCTGATGGATCAGAGCGGGGTCAACGTGCTGCCCTTTCTCTCCATGTTGATGGGCAGTTACCTCTCCACCTTCGGGGTGCTGCTGCTCTGCACCCAGTACCGGGCCCTGGCCCTGCGTCAGCAGGCCAGCCATGACTCCCTGACAGGTCTGTTGAACCGGCGCGGTTTCATGGAGCAGATGGGCGCGCGGCGGATTGGCGAGTTCGGCGCGCTGGCCGTACTGGATCTGGATGACTTCAAGCAGGTCAATGATCGCCATGGCCACGAGATAGGGGACAGGGTGCTGGAGGCGCTCGGCGCCTATCTCGGCGCTCAGCCTGAGCTGGTGGCCAGCCGTTTTGGCGGGGAAGAGTTTGTCTTGCTGCTACCCAGAGAGGATGAACAAGCCCAGCAGGCACGCTGCGAACGGATATTGCAGGATCTGGCGGCGCTGGATCTGAGCGGGATCCACATCACGGTCAGCATGGGGCTGGCGCGCTGCCAGCACGACTGGCATTTCGATACCCTGTTCAGCCAGGCCGATGGCGCCCTTTATCAGGCCAAGCGAGAGGGCAAGAACCGCATCTGCCGACTGGCCTGAAGGGGCTGGCTCATACTGCTTCTGCGGCGAGAGGGCGTGGTGCCTGGGCCTTGAGGAAGGGGAGCAGCAACAGGGCCGAGACCCCTGCCGCGACCGAGATCACCACGAAGAAGCCGTTCCAGTGCCAGATCTCCATCACCTTGGCCAGCGGATAACCCGACAGCGCCGCCCCCATGTAGGCAAACAGGCCGACGAAGCCGGTGGCGGCCCCCGCCGAGTTTTTATGGGAGCACTCGGCTGCCGCCATGCCGATCAGCATCTGGGGGCCGAACACGAAGAAACCTATGGTGAAGAAACAGGCTGCCTGCATCACATAGCTGAAGAAGGGCATCAGCCACAGCGACCCCACCGCCAGCAGTATCCCCACCGCGAAGATGAGGTTCATCGGCCCGCGATTGCCGTTGAACAGCTTGTCCGATCCCCAGCCCGCCACCAGGGCACCGATAAAGCCCCCCACCTCGAACATCGAGATAGCCGAGTTGGCGCTCATCAGATTGAAGCCGCGTTGCTCCGTCATGTAGAGATTGCCCCAGTCATTGATGGCGGTGCGCACCACATAGACCAGCACGTAGCAGCAGGCAAGCAGCCAGATGTAGGGATTGCCAAGCACGTATTTGCGCAAGATCTGGCGATGGGAGAGGCCGGCATCCTGAGTCTGCTGGGCCAGCTCCATGGCATCCTGGCGCCACTCCCCGACCGTGGGCAGCCCCATGGCGCTCGGGGTATCTCGCAGTCGCCAGCACAAGAACAGCCCGGCCAGAATGGCGATGACGCCGGGCACTATCATGCCGTAGCGCCAGCCGTGCTGCAGAGCTATGGTGCTGACGATGAGGGGAATTAGTGCCCCGCCCACGTTGTGGGCCGTGTTCCAGGCCGACCACCAGACCCCCCGCTCGCTGCGGGAATACCAGCTGGTGAGCAGCTTGGAGCAGGGGGGCCAGCCCCAGCCCTGAAAGAAGGCGTTGGCGACCCAGAGTGCCGCAAACAGCCAGAGGGATGACGACAGGCCGAACAGTATGTTGATGACACCGGTGGCCATCAGCCCCAGCCCCATGAAGTAGCGGGGATTGGCGCGGTCGCTGATGATGCCGGAGAAGAACTTGGAGCAGCCGTAGGTGATGTAGAACAGGGTCCACAGCATGCCGATGTCGGACTTGTCCAGCATGCCGTCTGCCAGCATGTCCGGCATGGCGAAGTTGAAGCTCTTGCGGGTGAAATAGAAGACAGCGTAGCCCAGGTACATGGTCAGCAGAATATGCAGTCGCCAGTGACGGTAGCTGGCATCGATCTCGGCCTGGTCACGGATGAGCGGCAGTGGCGGTGCGCTCCTCATAAAGCTCAACATAAGACGGTCTTCTCCCGGGATGGCGCGTCAGTCACGGGGATCTTCCCGTTTGCGATTGGGCAGGTGTACGGTCAGCTGGGTGCCGTGGATGCAGGAGAGCTGCAGGCTGCCACCCAGTGCCTGCACCCGCTCGCGTATGCCGAGCAGGCCATAACCCTGGGGAGATCTGTGCTCCGGCAAGCCGCAGCCGTCGTCTTCCAGCAACAGCAGCAAACGCTCGGCCTGGCGATGGGCGCGAATGGTGACCGAGCTGGCGTTGGCATGCTTTACCACATTGTTGAGCCCCTCCTGACAGACCCGGAACAGGGTGACCCGCTGGGCGTCGGAGAGCCCCTCGTCCGTCAGCTGCCACTCGAGCCGGGTGACGATGCCGTGGCGTTCCAGCTCCAGCTCCCGCAGCAGGCCGCGCACCGCCTGCTCCAGACTCATGTCGTCTAGCTGGCGGGGGCGCAGACGGCCGAGCAGGCCGCGCACCGCATCATAAATACCCAGGGAGAGCGTCTCTATGAGGGCGCTGCTCTGGCCGACCCCGGCATTATCCGGCGCGAGACGCCGTACTATGCCGGCCTGGGTGCGAATGGCCGTGATGGTCTGGCCTATGTCATCGTGCAGCTCGCGGGCCACTTCCTTGCGGATGCTCTCCTCGGTTTCCAGCAATCGCTCTGTGAGTTGACGGTTGTGGGCGAGCTGGCGGGTCAGTGCCTGATTGAGCTCACGCTGGCGCTGGATGCCGGCCCCCAGCAGCAGGCCGGTGAGGCTCTGGGCCAGCAGTGAGAGCAACAGATCCAGCGGGTGTTCGTGCCAGGCCTGTCCTGCCATCAGGGCGACCGTGTTCATCAGGGTGGCGAGCAGGGCCCCCTGCCAGCCGTAGCGCCAGGCCATGGCCATGATGGGAATGGCGAGGCAGAAGGGGGTGAAGCGCACCAGCGAGTCCGGCAGGCCGAGCTGCAACCAGAGGCTCAATACAAACAGCAGCAGATACCAGACCAGATGGCGAAAACGCCAGTCCACCGGTTGATCCACCAGAGCGGGTCCCAGCGGCACCCAGGTGGCGCGGGTGAGGTAGTGCCAGATCAGCATGCAGGTGGAGGTGAGGGTCAGGCCGCCGGTCAGGGTGAGCAGCAGGGCGGTGAGGCCATCTTCCCCGGCCAGATGCCAGAGCAGGGATTGCAGCAGCGCCGCCACCGTCACGGTGGCGAGCAATACCAGCAGTTGTTGCCAGTCATTGCGCACCTGCTGGCGGCGGGCGATGAGCAGTGGCAGCAGGGTGAGCAGGCTGCCCGCCTGAACAAGTGGCCAGGATGGCAGGCCGACTTCGCTGTCGAGCCAGTAGAGCAGCAGGGATTCACTGAGCAGCAGCGGTGGCCAGTAGGCGATCGGACTTTGCAGCAGGAGACCTAGGCGCAGACCAAACGGGAACAGCAGTACCGCCAGTATGGGGGAACCCGCCAGATGCAGGCTGATGCTCCACAGGCAAAACCAGCCCGCGGCAAAGATGAAGCAGGCCGCCAGCGAGATGGCGACATAGCTGGCAAATCGGGAGATCACCAGCTGTCCAGCATGCAGTGGGCCAGCTCCACGTTGTTGCTGACTTTCAGTTTGTCCATCAGGTTGGCGCGGTGCACGTGGACCGTCTTGGGGGAGAGTCCCAGCTGCTCGGCGATGGCCTTCACTTCCAGCCCCCGCGCCAGCAGCTGCGCCACTTCCCGCTCCCGGTTGGTGAGGGGATCCTGACTGTTGCAGGCCAGCTTGTGGGCTATGTCCGGGGTTAGATAACAGCCACCGTGGGCGGCGGTGCGCACAGCGGCGATCAGCTCGTCCGGGCTGCAGCGCTTGGAGAGAAAGCCCTTGGCGCCTGCCTGCAACGCCTGCTCGATCAGCGCCGGACTGTCGTGCACCGACAACATCACCACGGCGAGGCCGGAAGGCAGTCGCTTGAGCAGGTCCAGCCCGGATTGATCCGGCATTGAGATGTCGCACACGCACAGCTGCACGCCGCTGCCCGGCAAACCGGCCAGGGCGTCGGCGGCGCAGCCGAATTCGGCCACCACCTTGAGGTCTGGCTCGAGATTGAGCAGTTGCGCAAAGCCGGAGCGGACGATCTGGTGATCGTCGATGAGGGCAATCTTTATCATGATGTCAGCCTGAAATCTGCGGCCAGGGTGCTGGCGCGGCCAACAAGATACCTGCCGCTTTGCCCGGGCTCAAGGGGAAGCACAAATTGTGGTCAAGATAGGGGCGGATCCAGCCCTAAAGCTTGATCGGGATCAGGGGAGTGGATAGCTCAGAGTCAAGGGGTGACCGGGAGCAGACAAGAGCAAGCGCCGCCGCCGAAGGCGGTCGGGTCGGCGCCTGCCCGTGGCGGCTAGCGGTGCAGTTCGCCCGCCCGTTCCGGTTGGTAGACCACTTCCAGGATCTCGACCTGGATGGTGCGACCGGCGGGGCCCGGCCAGGCGATGCTGTCGCCCACCTTCAGCCCCAGCAGGGCGCTGCCGACCGGTGCCAGCACGGAGATCCTGGACTCATCCCCCTGTACATCCTTTGGATAGACCAGGGTCAGGCAAAATTCGTTTTCGCTGTTTTGCATCTTGAAGCGCACAGTGCTGTTCATGGTGACCACGTCCGGCGGCATGTCGGCCGGTTCGCGCATCTCGGCGCGATCCAGCTCCTCTTGCAGTGCCAGGTGTTGGGGGTGGTTGCCGAGCAACTGTTCGATACGATCCAGGTCCAGGCTGGAAATCACAAGATTAGGTTTTTGCATAAGATATTCCTTATCAATGGGTTATATGACCAGGATGGCAGGCAAGCTGGTCGCAAAAAGAGTATTGGATACGAAAAAACAGATCGGGAAGGCGATGCCCCCGAACGACTCGCTGTCAGGGGCGAGGGCGGGGGCTCAACGGGGTGTGAGCTGGCTTGGAAAAATCTTGAACGCTTTCATGGGGATACCATAACCATTCTGGACTGCTTTGGCAATTATCCTGATAGGGTTGTCAGGGGGCCTGATAATCGTACTGCTTGAGGATGCGGGCCAGGCTGCCATCGTCGTGCATGGCCAGAATGGTCGTGCGCCAACGCAGCGCGTCGGCAGGGGGAAAGCGGGGGCTGGCGGCAAGATAGAGGGTGCTCTCTTGCAGGGTATCGCCACGCACCAGATCCGTCAGTGGCAAGCCCGCCTGCTGCTGGTTGTAACGGGCCGTATTCCAGGCAACGGCCCAGCCCTGAATGCGGTTTCGGGCCAGCTTGTTGGCATTGCTGACCTCGTCGGTGACCGGGTCCTGCTTCACCCGACCAAGCGGCTGGAGCAGGTTCTGACCGTGGGAGCCACGCATCACCCCTATGGTCAGGCCGGGCAATGTTTTGACAGTGAGTGGCGCCGGGTGGAATTGACGATGTCCCACCAGCACGAAGGCTTCGTCCAGCAGGGGGGCAACCCAGAGAAACAGGGGTTCACGCTGGGGGGTTCTGGCCGGTGGCAGCAGCAACACATCCTGGCGATGGCGGGTCTGGCTCAGGGCGCGTGCCAGCGGCATCAGCTCTACGGTCAAGGGCTCCTTGAGGCGACGGGCTGCTTCTTCCAGTACCTCTATGGCCATGCCGCTCGGGGCTCCCTGGTTGGAGCGAATGACATAAGGGGGGATCTCGGCAGCAAGGACCACGACGGCGTGGGCCTGAGCGCCAGCGAAGAGGGCGGTACAGAGCAGCAGGAGCAAAACGGGAATGCGCATAAGAGGCCGGATCCGGGATGAGTACACAGAGTGTAACATCCCGTTACCGCAAGTCAGCTCACCCCATGCAGGGGACAGGATCAGTCGAAGAAGTCCCGCAGATCCAGAGTCTGATAACCGTCCAGTTGCAGCCAGGGCAACGGCTTTGGCAAGGATTTGAGGGTGACCTCCATCCGGTAGTTGCGATAACCGTCCAGGCTGGCGGATTCCACCACCAGGGGTATCTGCCATCGGCTCGACCAGAGGATGCGGGTGCGCTGTTTGCCCTCGCGTTTTTCATACCAGTGTGCCTGCTCGGGAGCCGCCTCATCGAGCGGGGTCATCTCTTGCAACAGGGCCGGGTTGATGAGGTAGCGGATCCGCTCCCAATCCGGTTTGAAGGCCACCTGACCATACTCTTCCACCGGCACCTCCACCAACTGGTTGTGCCAGGCGTCGGCGTAGCGCAGTTGCAGCTCACCGCGCGTGTCGCGGGTTACCCAGCGCGCCGCCATCTGGTGGGTAAAGTGTTTGTGGCCAGGGGTAGCATCGTGGGTGGCGTGATAGGCACGGGCCAGGGGCAGGGGGATCAATCGCTGGCTCCACACCTGGTTGTCGACCCGTATCCACCTCTCCTGCCAATGGTTCTCCCGGGCTATGCCATCGCTGCTGGTGACCCTGTCCTGATAGCTGATCCGGGCGGCGAGATCCGGGGGCGTGTCAGCGGCATGGACATGAAAAGAGAAGGTGCTGCCGAGCAGCAATAAAGGAAGCAAGCATCGCATCATCATCTGTCGCTCGAAAGAGCCGGGGCCCGGGCTCAGGGTGAAGCCGGGCCCCCGCTGCTTACAGGCCGAGCGCCTCCCGCAGTTTGCCGAACACCTTGGTATTGTCCAGTGTGCCCTTGAAGCGGCTGCTGCCGGCACCATCGGCGAACAGCATGACGTCACCACCACCGTGGGTCTCGGAGCCCAGCTTGACGCCTGTCTCCTGCAGGTAGTCGTTATCCATCACCTCGTCGCTGGTGAGGGTCGGGCGGACATCGGGGCGGTTGGGGCCGTTGCCAAACACCAGGGTCGTGAAGGGTTTGCCATCCACATCGTTCTGGGTCGAGCCATCACCGTTCTTGACCAGATCCAGCACAGGGTTGCCCTTGGCGGAGTAGCCGTTGATGGTCATGGTGTGATCATGGTCGGCCGTCACTACGACCAGCGTATCTTTCAGATCCACCTTGCCCAGCGCCATCTTGAGCGCTTCATCCAGTGCCACCGCATCGGTGAGGGCACGCTTGGCGTTGGTGCCATGCAGGGCGTGATCGATACGGCCCCCTTCCACCATCAGGAAGTAACCCTGACTGTTCTGGCTCAAGAGATCGATCGCCTTGGCGGTCATTTCGGCCAGGGACGGCTGGGTATTGGCATCCCCCTTGGCGACGCGGTCCAGCTCGTAGTCGAGGTGGGATTTGGTGCTGAACAGACCCAGCACCTTGCCGCTGCTGACCTTGGCCAGCTCGCTCTGGGTGGTGACATAGTTGTATCCCTGAGCGGTCAGCTCGGCGGTGAGATCCCGACCATCGGCGCGGCCACCTTTATTGCTGGCGCTGTAAGGGGTCCAGTGATTGGCACCGCCCCCCATCAGCACATCGACCCCATCCCCGAGGGCGGTGTTGAAACCGGCGCCGCCCGGCACCGCCTGTTCGGCGATGGCATAGGCCGCATCTCTGTGGCAGATGTGGGAATAGGTAGCCGCCGGGGTGGCATGGGTCAGCTCTGTGGTGGTGACGGCGCCAACCGATTTGCCCGCCGCCTTGGCCAGCTCCAGTATGGTGGGCGCCGGTTTGCCGTTGTCGGCGGTGCAGTTGTTGATGCCCTTGTTGCCGTTGGCATCCTTGCCGGGCGCCACGGCCAGGGTGTCGCTGCTCATGGCGATCACCTCATTGTTCATCTTGACACCCGTGGTGTAGGCCGCCATGGAGGGGGCCGAATCCGTGGTCTGGGCATCGTTGGAGAAGGTCTTGATGCGGGCGCTGCGTGGCAGCTTCATCATCTCCAGGTTGCCCTCTTCCCCCACCTTGAACAGTCGGGTAGCGGTGAGCACTGTGGGGCCCATGCCATCACCGATAAAGAGAATGACGTTTTTGGCGTCACCGGCCTGGGCCTGGGTGGTTGCGCCCAGCGCACTTAACAGGGCGGCGCAGACCAGCGTGTGCTTGATGGATGTATTCATCTGTTTGCTCATGAAAGTGCTCCTTACAGCTTGGCTGCAGCCTTGACCTTGCCAAAAACGGCTGTGTTATCGAGAGAGCCGTGGAAGCTGTCCGCTCCCTGGCCGATGGCGCCGAGGAAGACGTCGGTACCGCCGTGGGTTTCGTTGCCAATGTCGCCGACCTTGACCACGACCTCCTGGTGATAGTCGTTGGCAGAGACGGTGGCATCGTCCAGCGGTGCCACGCTGCTGCGCGGGCCATCCACCCGGTTGTAGCCATTGCCAAAGCCGATGATGGTGTAAGGCATGCCATCGGCATCCTTGCTTGGTTCACCGGTTTGGTAGTTCTTCACCAGCCCGAGCACACCCGGGTTGCCTGTGGTGGTCTTGCCGGTGCGTTTGGCATAGCCGTTGAGCACGAGCGTATGGTCATGGTCGGCGGTGACCACTATCAGGGTGTTCTTCAGCTCGGGGTCGGTTTTTTTCACCTCATCGATGGCGGCCTTGATGGCATTGTCGAAGGCGAGGGTATCTTGCAAGGCACGCTTGGCGTTGGTGTCGTGCAGGGCGTGATCGATACGACCCCCTTCCACCATCAGGAAGTAACCCTTCTCCTTGTTCTTGAGCTGCTTGATGGCGGCCAGCGTCATTTGGGCCAGTGAAGGCTCATCGGCCGGGCGGTCCAGTTCATATTTCATGTGGCTCGAACCGAACAGTCCCAGCAGCGGCTTGCCAGCCTCGGCCTTGTTCAACTCGCTCAGGTTGCTGGCAAACTGGTAGCCCTTGGCCTGCATCTCGCTGATGAGATTGCGGCCATCCTCCCGCTTGCCCTTGTCGGCTTTTGGCAGGAAGAAGCCGCTGCCACCGCCGAGCACCACATCCAGCCCCTCTTTCAGGGCGCCGTTGTAACCGGCGCCGCCCGGCACCAGCTGGACGGCGATGTCATTTTCCAGATCCCGGTTGCAGATATGGGCATAGGTGGCAGCCGGTGTGGCGTGAGTGACCCGGGTGCTGGTGACGACACCGGTACCCCGGCCGTCGGCCTTGGCCAGCTCCAGCAGTGTGGTGACCGGCTTGCCGGCACTCTTGCTGCAGTCGCTTTCATAGGTGGCATCGCCGTCCATGCTGATGACGCCGTTGTTGCTCTTGACCCCTGTCATGTAGGCCGCCATGGAAGGAGCGGAATCTGTGACCTGGGCATCGTGGGAGAAGGTCTTGATAAAGGCCGTCTCTGGCAGGGTATCGATGGTGAGACTGCCCTCTTCGCCGACACCGTAGATGCGGGCCGCCGTCAGGGTATTGAGGCCCATGCCGTCACCGAGAAAGAAGATGACGTTCCTGGCGCTGGGGTCGGGTGTGGTGCTGTCGTTGTTGGAGTTGCAGCCGGCAGCCAGGGCGGCGCCGATCATCAATGCAAGTCCTGCCATTTTTCTCATTGGGGTTCGCTCCTTGTAAAACCTGAGCGCAGCCTAGAGGCAGGAGATGACACTTTTACTGATTATCGGTGACGGTTGTATGAAAAGATGAAATAAATGTTACATTATATCAGTGTGTTATGTGTCAATTGCTGAGGAAGACTGGTGCCGGGCCGCCATCCTTCTCCCTTCAGGGCGGCTTGGTGGTTTTATGGCCTGATGGCTAGAATGACCTGTCAAATCGGGGCGCCAGCAGGTAAAATGCGCCCCCTTGCGACGCCTGACGTCTGCCATCGCCCGCCGCTCGTTCCATAGCAAGCCAGCGCCCGCAGCCCCTATTTAGAGAGTAACGGATATGTCCATCAACTGGTTCCCCGGCCACATGCACAAGGCCCGCAAAGAGATTGCCGAGGTCATGCCACAGGTCGATGTCATCATAGAGATGCTCGATGCCCGCATCCCCTTCTCCAGCGAAAACCCGCTGGTGCCCGAGTTGCGTGGCGATACCCCTGTTATCAAGGTGCTGAACAAGGCGGATCTCGCCGACCCCGAGATCACGGCGCTGTGGGTGGCCCACATGGAAAAGGAGAAAGGGATCAAGGCCCTGCCGCTGACCCAGCAGGAGCCCGAGAAGATCAAGCAGCTGCTGACCCTGTGCCACGAGATGCTGCCGGAGCGCAATCTGGAGCTGCGCGGCGTGCGGGCCATGATCATGGGGATCCCCAACGTGGGCAAATCCACCCTGATCAATACCCTTGCGGGTCGCATCATAGCCCGGACGGGCAACGAGGCAGGGGTGACCAAGTCCCAGCAGCGGATCAAGCTCGACAACAACGTCGTCCTGACAGATACCCCCGGCTTCCTCTGGCCCAAGCTCAACCCGCCCTCCTGCGGTTATCGTTTGGCCATCACCGCGGCCATCAAGGATACGGTGTTCGACTATGCCGATATCGCCATGTTTGCCGCTGACTACTTTATCAAGGCCTATCCGGAGCGGATCAAGGCACGTTACCAGATAGCTGAACTGCCCGAGACCGAGATCGAGCTGCTGGAGATGATTGCCCGCCAACGCGCCTTCGTGCGCAAAGGGGGTCTGGCCGATCTGCACAAGGCGTCCGAGATCCTGATTAACGAGTTCCGCTCAGGCCTGCTGGGCCGCATCTCGCTGGAGACGCCGGAGATGGTGAGCGTCGAGATTGTCGAAGCCGCAGATGAAGCCGAGCAAAAAGCCAAAGAGAAGGCCGAGCGGGAAGATGAGCGTCAGGCGCGCGCCCGTCGCAAGTACGCCAGGAAGCGTCAAAAGTAGGTTCAACGTTATCCCGCCAAGGCAGGTTTGCGAAGTGTGAGCGGACTGTTTGACGCCTGTGTGGTCGAGGTAAAGAGACAAGATAATAAAGAAGAGGCGACCCAAGGGGTCGCCTCTTCTTTTTATGAATCCTGGTACAGGGCAGGCATGCTGGTTTGGCCAAAGCGCTTGCGCGCCTCCTCAAACAGCGTCATGTGCAGCGGGATCAGCTGTTGCCATTCCCGACGGTAACCACCACCGGGTACAGCGGCGACAGGCAGCCCATGCTTGATTGCACAGTCAAATACCATGGCATCGCGCTGGCGAATGCCTTCATCACTCAAGGCCAGATAGCCGAGCTCGTCGGCATGGTGCACATCGACCCCGGCCTGATAGAGAACGAGGTCGGGATTGTACAGGCGCAGCGCCAGAGTGAGTGCCTGTGCCAGGGTGTCGAGATAGGCATCGTCCTGCATGCCGCTTGGCAGGGCAAAGTCCAGATGGGAGGCCGGCTTGTGGCGGGGAAAGTTGTGCTCCCCGTGCAGCGACAGCGTGATGATGTCACGCCGCCCGGCACAAAGGGCGGCGCTGCCATCCCCCTGATGGACATCGAGGTCCACGATCAGCACCTGATCGCAGCGCCCCTCGTCCAGGCAGGTTTGCGCAGCAATCACCAGATCGTTGAACAGACAAAAACCGCTGCCGTGAGCCCGGTGGGCGTGGTGATAGCCGCCGGATATCTGCAGTCCGCAGCCCTGTTCGAGAGCGTGGCGGCTGGCGGCCAGGGTAGCCCCGACCGAGAGCAGGGTGCGCTCGATGAGCCGTGGCGACCAGGGAAAACCGAGCTGGCGGATGGCGTTATCGTCAAGCTGGCCTGCAAGTGCGGCACTCACATAGTCACTGTCGTGAACCCGGTCGATCTGCGCTCGGGTTGCGGCTTGTGTCTCCTGGAGTGGATAGCCCCGGGTGCTGAGTGTCTGAAACAGGGCCTGGTATTTTGCCAGGGGAAAGCGATGGCGTTCGGGCAGCGCCAGAGAGGAGTAATAAGGGTGATGGAAGATGCACAGTGACATGGGTGTCAGCCCGGATAGGGTATGAAAAAGGGGAGCCAGGCTCCCCTTTTTGCACGATACGGCATTACTGCTGTTGGATAACCCAGATCTGGAAGGCTTTGCGGGTTTCCGCGTCGGCCTTGTTGTACCAGCTCTGCAGCTGGGTCAGGGCTTCCGGATTGCTCTGAGCCTTGCTCGGGGCAACCTGTACCGGCGCGCTGGCGGCGGCCATGACGGCGGCGGCGGAGACGGCGACTGTGGTCGGCTGGTTGAAGGCCTTGCCCATGCCCAGCAGCTCTTGCTGATAGTCACGGGTCAGCTGGAAGCCTTCGACCTTTGGCATCACGAACTGCTCGCTGGCAACGATTTGGCCGCTGTTCTTGTCTTTCAGAACGACTTTTTGATCCTTCACAAACTGCTTGGCTTCGCTTTCGTTGCGCGGCTTCTTGAAGTCCAGTACCAGTTTCTGGTTGTCGGCTGCGGTGAAGTTGATCACCAGTGGCTCGGCGGTCACCAGTTTGATGTCGCTACGGCTGGAGTAGTTGCCTTCGAAGGCGACGACCAGTTGATGATCACCCGCCTTGATGGGGTAGGTGTTGCTCTTGTCGAGCAGCTTGGGATTGATGGGTTGGCCATCGATCAACTGGGCAACATAAGGATTGGTGACTTCCAATTGGGCATCGGCCAGGGCACTACCTGCCCACAAAAGACCAGCCAGAGCCGGCACCAGAACAGTCAGTTTCATTTCATCTCCTTGAACAGTCAGGCGATTGCCCACTGAAAAACAGGGGCTCATTTTTACAGGTTTGCCCAAGGGCGGCAATAGGCGTTTATGGTGCCTCATATTTACCTGACTGCTGACTTTTCTATGAAACAGTGGTCATGCCAGTGGGCCATGCTGGCCAGTTCAGAGCTGGCCCTATTCAATCCGGCGGCTGAAGGGGGGCAATGCATCGAGCAGTCCCTTGCCATAGCGCTTGGTCAGCAGACGCCGGTCGAGGATGGTGACCCGGCCCCGATCCGCCTCTTTGCGAATGAGGCGGCCGCAGGCCTGGATCAGCTTGCGAGAGGCTTCCGGCACCGTCAGTTGCAGGAAGGGGTTGCCACCCCGTTTCTCTACCCACTCGGCGGTGGCCTCTTCCACTGGCGAGTTGGGCACCGCAAACGGCAGTTTGGTGATCACCAGGTTGGTGAGGTAGTGGCCTGGCAAGTCCAGCCCTTCCGAGAAGCTGCCGGTGCCAAATAGAATGCTGGGCTGACCGCCATCGCATTTTTGTTTGTGCAGGGTGAGCAGGGCATTGCGGGATGCCTCACCCTGTACCAGCAAGGAGAGTCCCTTGGCCCTCAGCCCTGCCACTACTTCGTTCATCTGCCGATAGGAGGAAAAGAGCACCAGGCTTGCCTCCTTGCCTGCCAGTATGCGGGGCAGCACGCTGATGAGCTCCTCGGTAAAGGCGGGGGAGCTGGGCTCATGTTCCATCCTGGGTAGATAGAGCTCGGCTTTTTGGTAGTCAAACGGGGAGCGCAGGCGCAGATAACGGGTGCCGTCATGCTCTTTCAGTCCCACCTGATGGCGAAAATAGCTGAAAGAGGAGAGGGCTGTGAGGGTGGCTGACACCAGCACGGCGCCGAGGCACTTGGACCAGAGCCACTCTTCCAGCAGATAACCCACCTCTATGGGGGAGGCGTGCAACCAGATGTCGCCATCATCGCTCTTGGCCATCCAGCGTGCGAGCGGTGTCTTGCCCTCGGGCACATGGCGCCCCAGCATCTCCCACAGGGCGCAGAAACTCTCCAGCCGTTGCAGGTAGAAGCCGCTCTCCGCCAGCAGGGGCTCGGCCTCCTTGCGCCGGATCTCGCCATCCTTCAAGGCTTCGCCAATGGCACCCTGCATCCTGTCCAGTGCCCGCAGCGCCTTCTTGCTCGCCTCTTTCAGATTTTCCGCCAACATGGGCAGGGGATCGGGCAATACGCCTTCGGCGAATCGATAATGTGCCTCGCCATTGAACAGCTTGTCGTTGGCACCCAGCCACTGATCCAGTGCCTTGAGATCCGGTTGCAGCGAGGCCAGTGCATCCTGCAGCTTCAACTGGGGATCGAGCAGGCTGTCCTTGTTCAGCGTCCTGGCCAGTTTGCCTGCGCTTTGCGTCAACTTTTCCAGCCAGCGGCGGGAACCCTTGACGCTCGCCGAGGCGGCGCCGTGATCCCGGGCTATGGTGGGCAGGTGGTGGGCTTCATCCAGTACATAGAGGCACTCATCGGGGGGGGGCAAAATGATGCCGCCACCCATGGTGAGATCCGAGAGCAGCAGGGCATGGTTCACCACCAGCACATCGGCGGCATCCATATCGTTGCGGGCGCGATGGAAGGGGCAGTGCTGATGATGGCTCAGCGCCTTGTTGCAGGTATGGCGGTCGGCAGCGATGCGATTCCAGCAGAGATCGGGAATGGTCGTTGGCCAGTTGTCCCGATCGCCGTCCCATTTTCCGTCTGTATAGGCTTGCCACAGCGCCTGATAGCGCTCCTTGTCAGAGTCGGATGGCTTGTGTTTGCTGAGTGCGTCGAAGTTGAATTCGAAGTTGGCCATTTCGGTGCCGCTGGCAGCTTGCTCCAGCAGATGCTCGCAGCAGTAACGCTGACGGCCCTTGACCAGCATGAAGCGAAATGGCAGTTCGCTGTGGCGGTGATAAAAGGGCAGGTCCTTGTGGATCAACTGCTCTTGCAGGGCGACAGTGGCGGTGGAGATCACCAGCTTCTTCTGGGTCAGCCGTGCCACCGGAATGGCGCCCTGTGCATAGGAGAGGGATTTACCGATACCAGTGCCCGCTTCGGCCACCAGAATACGGCGCTGCTTGTCATATTCCCCGGTCAGGGTCTTGGCGATCTCCGCTACCAGAAAATTCTGCTCCTTGCGCGGTACAAAACCGGGTAAACCATCGGCAATTTGACGATAGGTATTGCGAATGGCGGCTTTGAGGCGGGTAGAGAGCATGAAAGAAAAGACCGTTTCGGGGAGTGAAGGGAGACAGGATACCTGTAACTGCCAACCCGGGTCGAGGCATGGCTCAGCGCACAAATTTGACCTCTTCTTCTATTTATAAGGCGCGCCGTCGCTATTGTGCGATAAATCACCAAAGTGGCCTGATAAAGCCAGCGATTATCGCTGTAAACGTTTTCCCTTGGCATGCAAATAATATGAGATTCAGATCACACTTTTTTCGCTAAGACTATGAGTTTGGTAAAAAGTTCCAAGTTTTTTCATTGCGGTTCAAAAAATCCGGTGCTAGTCTCGGCTGCATAGTGATGCAAAGAACATCGCTAACACAGGGAATAACAACAACTTAGTGTTTAATTACAGTAGGCATTGGAAACTATGAAAAAGACAATTCTGGCTATTGCTATCCCGGCTCTGTTTGCATCCGCCGCTAACGCCGCAGTGATCTATGACAAAGACGGTACCACCTTTGACGTATACGGCCGCGTTCAGGCTAACTACTACGGTGAGCACGATGACACCGATGGCGAGATCGTTGGTGCTTCCCGTCTGGGTTGGTCTGGCAAAGTTGCGCTGAACAACACCTGGTCCGGTATTGCCAAGACCGAGTGGCAAGTAGCTGCTGAAAATAGTGACAACAAAGTTCGCGACGTAGTCGATGCGAATGGCAACAAGATCGGTACCGTTGAAGATTCTGGTGGTAAATTCCAGGCTCGTCACGTTTACGTTGGTTTCGATGGTACCCAGTACGGCAAGATCATCTTCGGTCAGACCGACACCGCTTTCTACGACGTGCTGGAACCGACCGATATCTTCAACGAATGGGGTGACGTAGGTAACTTCTATGACGGTCGTCAAGAAGGCCAGGTGATCTACTCCAACACCTACGGTGGTTTCAAGGGCAAGCTGTCCTATCAAACCAACGATGACAAGGCTGTCAAAGTTTCTGACGTTGGCGGTTCTGTTAAAGAAACCGTATTTACCGACGTCAAGCGTAACTACGGTTATGCCGCTGCCGCTGGTTATGACTTCGACTTCGGTCTGGGTCTGAACGGGGGTTATGCTTATTCCGACCTGGAAAGCACCACCAACACCCAGACTGGCGACAAGTCCGAGTGGGCCCTGGGCGCACATTACGCCATCAACGGCTTCTACTTCGCCGGCATGTACACCCAAGGTGAAGTTGAAAACGACAACACTGGCTACAAAGGTAAAGGTCGTGGCTATGAGCTGGCCGCTACCTACAACGTTGATGCCTGGACTTTCCTGGCTGGCTACAACTTCACCGAAGCCAAAGAGAACAACACCAGCTACCAAGATCAAGTTGATGAAACCCTGCTGGGTGTTCAGTACAACTTTACTTCCAAGCTGAAAGCCTACACCGAGTACAAAATCCAGAACATCGACAAGAAGGACGACGAGTGGACTGTCGCCCTGCAATACAACTTCTAATCTAGCCTTGGCGTAGATTGAGTTGATAAACGGCCAAGCTTGCTTGGCCGTTTTGCTTTATCCGATCCTGACGTATTTTCTGCCTACTTCGTTTATTCTTCCCCCTTTCCGCCTGCGCCAGTTCACGTTGTCTCTTTTTTGCCCTTGGCTCTCTGCCAGTGAATCGCTAGATTATTCCACTCGTTGAAGGACGTTAGACAAACAGGGAAGGGCAACGCTTGATTGACTTCAGTCACCCGCAATGGCGGCAACTGGCTCGCCAGTTACTGGACCACTCTCCTGTGGTGATCCGGGCTCGTCAGTACCTGCCGTTGGTGGGCTTGCTCAAGGACAACCAGTTGCTGCTTGCCCTTGGCAATCACAGTTATGAGCTGACCCCGGCCGGCCGGCGTTACCTGACTCGCGAGCTGATGCTGGCAGAGATTGCCACCGCACCCCCTGAACCTGAAGAGTGGCTGCAGGCCCATGGCTGGCAACTGGGGGAGCGGGTCAACGATCGGGTACTGGCAGCACTCTATCGTAAACCTGAGGCTACCTTCAGTCCGGTCGAGCAGATCGATTTCGAGGACAAGGGAATTCGGCTCTGTGCCGATCAGCTGCTGCGGCTGCGGGCTCCTGTGCCTTTCAGCCTGTTTTTCAGCGGCGGCACTCTGCTCGATGCAGCGCCCTGGTTGCAGGCGCTAGGGGAAGTGGCTGTGCCGGAGCGCACACTGGCTGACCTTGGCAAGATACTGTGGGGGGAGGGGGAGATTGAGCGGGTGATCACCACCGACAGTGTCGGTGCCTTTGCTGAGCTAAGCCTTTGTGCAGGAACCCTGCTGGTTTGGGCGCCCGCCACTGCCCAGCTCGCCTTGCAGCAGATGGTGGCGGCGTTGCCGCCCAAGGTACAGTGGAGCCACCTCACCTCCCTCGATCCTGCCGGAGTGGATCGGGTATTGGCACTGGCCCAGCGGCTCGGTCGTCCTGCCAGCTGGTGGTTGCCAACCGGCTTGCTTCCCATCATGGCGGCCTATGCCCAGCCGCTGACCGACTCCCGCCCCTGGGAACCGAGCCGTATCCCCAAGCCTTTGTTAGCAGTTTGTAGCGGTTTGGTTGAGTCCAATGGTGGCTTGTCTGCCGAGGTGTGCGCCCTGGCGCCAGCATGGCATGCCATCGGTTGATATTGCCGCAGATGCCGTTGAGAAAGCGGTTTTCCCCCATTGAGCGCAGTGATATAAAGAGTTGACGAAGCGCTCGTCAAACGGGCGCTTTTGTCTGCCACGTTTTTGCGTGCGACAGACGGTTTGCCAACACGCTTTGCCACCAACGAACTCAACGGAATACAGGGAATACCATGTTTGAAAAGGTTGTTGCCGCCCCAGCGGATCCGATCCTGGGCCTGACCGAAGCCTTCCGCGCTGACTCTCGCAGCCACAAGATCAATCTGGGGGTCGGGATCTACAAGGATGAGACCGGAGCTACTCCAATCCTTCACTGTGTCAAGAAAGCAGAACAGAAGCTGCTGACCGACGAGAAGACCAAGAACTACCTCGGTATTGAAGGCAATATCGAATATGGCCGCATAGTGCAGCAACTGCTGTTCGGGCAGAGTTCCGCATTGGTCGCCAGCGGTCGCGCCAAGACAGCCCAGGCGCCGGGCGGTACCGGTGCCCTGCGCATAGCCGCCGAGTTCGTGGTGCGCAACGGTCTGGCCAAAACCATCTGGATCTCCGATCCCACCTGGGCCAACCATGTGAGCGTGTTCCAGGCTGCCGGCCTGACCGTCAAGTGGTACAAGTACTATGATGCCGCCACCAAGGGGCTCGACTTTGCCGCCATGCAGGCCTCGCTGGCCGAGGTTCAGCCAGGTGAACTGGTGCTGCTGCACGGCTGCTGCCACAACCCGACCGGTATCGACCCCACGAGCGATCAGTGGCGCGCCCTGGCCAAGCAGAGTGCTGCTGCCGGCTGGTTGCCGCTGTTTGACTTCGCCTATCAGGGCTTTGCCCGTGGTATTGAAGAAGATGCCGAAGGTCTGCGCATCTTCGCCGAGTGCCATGACGAGTTGCTGGTGGCGAGCTCTTTCTCCAAAAACTTCGGCCTCTACAACGAGCGGGTCGGCGCCTTCACTCTGGTCAGCGCGAGCAAAGAGATTGCCGATGTGGCCTTTACCCAGGTCAAGACCGTTATCCGTGCCAACTACTCCAACCCGCCGTCACACGGTGCCGCTGTCGTCACTGCCGTGGTGAGCGATCCGGCCCTCTACGCAGAGTGGGTAGAAGAGGTGGCGGCCATGCGGGTGCGCATTCGCGAGATGCGCGAGCTGCTGGTAGAGAAGTTGGCGGCCCTCGGCGTGAGCCAGGATTTCAGCTTTATCCGCGAGCAGAACGGCATGTTCTCCTTCTCCGGTCTCTCCAAAGATCAGGTTGAACAGCTCAAGAGCGAGTTTGCCATCTACATCGTCGGTTCAGGCCGGATCAGCGTGGCCGGGATCACCCGTGCCAACATAGATCCCCTGTGCGAGGCCATCGCCAAGGTGCTGTAAGCGAGCCCTCGTTGTTCGGTGATGTACTCGCTCAGTAAAAAGCCCGCCAGTATCTCTGGCGGGCTTTTTCGTTCCTGCTGTTTGCACCTCAGCGACGTCGCTTGTTGCCTCCCAGCAGAGAGCCGAGCACCCCGCGTACCAGCTGGCGCCCCACTTCGTTGCCTATGGTGCGGGCCACGCTCCTGGCTGCGGTCTGCACCACACCGTCATGCTGGCCTCCGCGCGGGCCTGTGCGGCCAAACAGAATGCCGTTGAGGGTATCGAGCAGACCTCCCGCCGCTGGCGGCGTCTCTGTCGGGTCAGTCAGCGAGCCTGCATTGTCCCTCTTGCCGTCATTGAGCCGTTCGAAGGCTGACTCGCGATCCTCGCGAGGCTCATATCTGCCATAGAGCAGGGATCCCCGTATCTGAGCCTGGCGCTCTGCCTCGCTCAGTGGCCCGATACGGCTGGCTGGCGGGGCGATAAAGGCGCGTTCCACCACGCTCGGGCGACCCTTCTCATCGAGCAGGGAGACCAGGGCTTCGCCCACCCCCAGTTCTGTGATGACGCCAGCCGCGTCGAAGGCCGGATTGGCGCGCAAGGTGTTGGCGGCGATCCGTACCGCTTTCTGGTCACTCGGAGTAAAGGCGCGCAGCGCATGCTGCACCCGATTACCCAATTGCCCCAGCACGCTGTCGGGAATATCGGCCGGGCTCTGGGTCACGAAATAGACGCCCACTCCTTTCGAGCGGATAAGGCGTACCACCAGTTCTATTTTTTCCAGCAGCGCCTTGGGGGCGTCGTTGAACAGCAGATGGGCTTCGTCGAAGAAGAACACCAGCACGGGTTTGTCCGGATCGCCCACCTCGGGCAATTGCTCGAACAGCTCGGACAGCAGCCAGAGCAGGAAGCAGGCATAGAGGCGGCTGGACTGGGTCAGTTTGCTGGCCGCCAGCACATTGATATGGCCGTGGCCGACCTCGTCGGTTTGCAGCAAGTCCTGAATGTCCAGCATGGGCTCGCCGAAGAAGTGATCACCCCCCGCTCTCTCCAGGGTGAGCAGGTTGCGCAAGATGGCGCCTATGGAGGCGGTCGACACATTGCCGTAGCGAGTGGTCAGGGATTTGGCGTTCTCCCCGGCAAATTGCACCATGGCGCGCAGGTCTTTCAGATCGAGCAGCAGCAAACCCTCGTCGTCCGCCACCTTGAATACCAGCTCCAGCACCCCGCTCTGGGTGTCGTTGAGGCCGAGCAAACGTGCCAGCAGCAAGGGACCCATGTCGGAGACGGTGGCGCGCACCGGGTGCCCCTGCTCGGCGAACAGATCCCAGAAGAGGGTCGGGCTGGCGGCAAAGGCGAGGGCTGGGATGCCGAGCTGGGCAAGTCGGGCATCCAGCTTGCTTGACCTGGCACCGGCGGCGCCCAGGCCGCTGAGATCCCCCTTCACATCTGCCAGAAAGACCGGCACCCCGAGGCGGGAGAATCCCTCCGCCAGTACCTGCAGGGTGACGGTTTTACCCGTGCCGGTGGCACCTGTGATGAGACCATGGCGATTGGCCATGGTCGGTAGCAGGGAGAGCGGTTGGCCATTGGCATAGGCCAGTGTCAGTGGTGCAGCCATGGTGGACTCCTTGTCCTAGCAGGTGGTGTGCGGCAGCTAGCTATAAGGAGTGTGGCGGCAGAGCCAAATGATGGCAAGCGGGGGCAGGCAAGGGATAAGGGGACGCAAAGGGATAGCCCCCTTGTCAGGGCAAGCTCTGTCTTGACAAGGGGTTGCCGGGTCAGCGGGGACGGATCAGCTTGCCCAGTTGCAACAACAGTAGCGTCAGTACAGCCCCCAGAATGGCTGTCAGCACCGCCAGCAAGAGGCTGCCGAGCAGGAAAGGGGGAACCAGGGTTGCTGCTTCGTGCTCAAGCCAGTGCAGGGACCAGGTGAGATGGAACGGCTCCGGCGTCTTGTGCAGCACCAAGCAACCGGTGCGGTAGGCATAGAGATACATGAAGGGGAGCGTCACCGGGTTGTTAAACCAGACCGCCAGCAGGGCCAGTGGCAGATTCAGACTGAACGCCAGCGCCAGAGCGACGGCGATCAGCGAGTGCATGGGGACCGGGATCCAGCAGGCGAAGATACCGGCCGCCACAGCGCCGCTCAGGGCGCGACTGCCTCCTTGCCACAAGGCTGGTGCCAGCAGGCGATCGCCAAACAGCGCAAACCACTTCTGCTGGCGCAGGGTATCTGGGTCCAGCTTGAGACGGGGCAGCTTCATGCTCGGGCCTTGCGGCGGCGCCATTGACGAATGATGCTCAAACGCCACACCAGGCGGATCGTGACATAGCCGAACACAGAACTCAGCATCGCCAGCGCCAGTGACCCCAGCAGCAGGGGCGGTGCCACGGTTTCAAACACAGAGCTCAGCCAGTGCCAGGTAAACTCGATGTCGACATGCTGGGCGGGGTGGCCGAGCAGCAGGCAGCCAACCCGGTAGGCGGCATAAAACAGGGGGGGCATGGTAATGGGATTGGTCAGCCAGACCAGGGCGACGGCCAGTGGCAGATTGACCCGGCAGGCGATGGCGCCGCCAGCCGCCAGCAACATCTGGCAGGGCACGGGGATCCAGGCCATAAAGAGGCCGACCCCGAAGGCGCCTGCGGCGGAACGGCGATTGAGGTGCCAGAGGTTGTTGTCGAGCAACAGGTTACCAAACAGCTGCAAGCGCTTGTTTTCTTTGAGCGTCTTCTGATCCGGCATCCAGCGTTTGATGATTCGTTTGGGCATATTGAAACCTTGCTAAATACTTGCACCATGGATCTGCGCTTGTTGTCGTTTGCCCTGGGGGCAAGCTCCTCGTTACTCTGGCCATGGTTGCCTTCCATCGCATGGGGGGGCGTCATGCTCTGCCTGCTGGTTCCCCTTGCATATTTTCGTGCCTGGCGGCTGTTGTTTCTCCTGCTTGGCGTCCTCTGGATGCAGGCCAATCTGTCATATCGACTCGCCTGGTTGGATCAACTGGGAGCGCAGGGGAGCCACATCATAACCGCACGGCTGCAAAGTGCAGAGCCTCAGGGTGATAAATTTGTCCGGCTGTTGCTGCGGGTGACCGCCCTCGATGAGCGAGGGGTGACGCCTGAGCCCCTGATCCGGGTCAACGCCTATCAACAGCTGCCAGCCATGCCGGCGGGCAGTTCCGTGACCCTGGTGACGTCGTTGAAACCGGCCCATGGCCTTGCCAATGAAGCGGGGATGGATGGGAGACGTCTGCTGCTTGGCAAGGAGATTACCGCTACCGGCAATCTGCGCCGCATCATAGAGATAGAGACAGCTTCCCCTGGTTTGCGTGATCGCTGGCTGGCAGAAGCCACCGCCAGTTGGCGGGGATTGGTTCAGGCACCCCTGCTATCAGCACTCACATTTGGTGAGCAGGGCGGCATCACGGATGCGCAGTGGGAGTTGTTTCGCGGCAGTGGGCTCACCCATATCATTGCCATCTCCGGCCAGCATATCGCATTGGTTGCCGTGATCGGCTGGTGGCTGGGGCGCTTGTTCGGGCTGAGGGCCGCGATTGTAGTCGCCCTGCTATTTGCCGCCATTTACAGCTGGCTTGCCGGATTTGCAGTGGCGACAGAGCGGGCACTCATCATGGTGCTGGTGTGGAGTCTGCTGCGTTGGTGCAAACGGGAGTGGCCCAGCTATCGCATCTGGTTGTGGGCGTTTGTGGTGCTTTGCCTGTGGGATCCTTTTGCTCTGTATTCGGCCGGCTTCTGGCTTTCGTTCTTGGCGGTGGCTCTGCTGCTTGTGGCGAGTCATCTGGAGGGCAAGCCCAGCCTGGTGCGTCTGCAGGGCTTGTTGCTGCTCGGTTTGTTACCGCTGCAACTGGCGCTGTTCGAGGGGATTGCACCCTTGGCACTCTTGATCAACCTGCTGGCGTTGCCGCTATTTTGTGTGGGGATCATACCGCTTGCGCTGATCGGCGTCTTGCTGGCGCCGCTCTCCCACTGGTTTGCTCACGGTTTGTTCTGGTTGGCGGATGCCGGTTTACAGTGGGTGTTATGGGCCTTGATCCAGTTGTCGAGTCAGTTGCAACTCTGGTGGCCGGTTCCGAGCTGGGCGATGCCGGTCAGCGCCGTGCTGAGCCTGCTCTGGTGTGCCTGGTACCTGCCAAGTGCTCGCCCGCTGTTGTTGCCCGTGGTCGCCGCCCTTGTGCTGGCCGTCTGGCCCGCAGCGACAGCCTGGCAGTTGCGGGTACTGGACGTGGGACAGGGGTTTGTCGGTGCTGATCACCAAAGGGAATCGCGGCATTCTCTATGATACGGGGGATCGTTATCCCGGTGGCTACAACATGGCAGATGCCGTCATCTTGCCCTTGCTCAATCGGCTCGATGTACAGGTGCTCGATCACCTCATCATCAGTCACAAGGACAGAGACCATGCAGGTAACCGGCGCACCATCTTGCAGGCCGTGCCGGTGCGCCATGAACTCTCTTCATACGATTTTGGCGAGATGACGGGGCTGTGTCACCGTGGCCAGCAGTGGCGCTGGCAAGGGCTGACGTTTGCGGTGCTGTGGCCAGAACGTCCGGGGCATGGCCGCAATAACGACAGTTGCGTGGTGCGCATCAGCGATGGCCAACACAGTGTGCTGCTCAGTGGCGATATAGAGCAGCGTGCAGAGCAGCGCCTGGTGTTGCTGGAGGGAGAAGGGCTGGCCAGTACCCTGCTGGTGAGTCCTCATCACGGCAGTCGCACCTCATCCACTGTGCCCTTTGTCGAGGCTGTGGGGGCGGGCTATGTGGTACACAGCGCAGGGTATATCAATCAGTGGGGTTTTCCTCGCCCCGAAGTGGTTGCCAGGTATGGACAGGCTCGCCAATGGGTGACCGGACAGGATGGCGCCATCCTGATTGAACCCGCGTCTGGCGGGCTCAATATCCGCGCCGAGCGCGACTTGGGGCCCTGGTATCGGCGAGGTGGCAGCTGGTGGACGCCCAAGCTTTGGCTTGGGCGTTAATCCGTCATTTCCCCCTTGGGTTGCGGGTATCGAGATGGCGGCGCCTGGTGGATGCCCAAGCTTTGGCTTGGGCATTAATCCGTCATTTCCCCCTTGGGTTGCGGGTATCGAGATGGCGGCGCCTGGTGGATGCCCAAGCTTTGGCTTGGGCATTAATCCGTCATTTCCCCCTTGGGTTGCGGGTATCGAGATGGCGGCGCTTGGTGGATGTTCAAGTTTTGGCTTGGGCATTAATCCGTCATTTCCCCCTTGGGTTGCGGGTATCGAGATGGCGGCGCTTGGTGGATGCCCAAGCTTTGGCTAGAATACCCCGTCATTTCCCTTATTAACGGCTATTCATGCAACAAGAAACCTCACAAGACAGCTGGCCTGTCTTCAAGCGTCTGCTCGGTTATGTCCGGGATCGCAAGTTGGGTCTGGTCGGCGGCATCATAGGGATGCTGGGCTATGCCGCCGTGGATACCACCTTCGTCTACTCCATCAAGCCGCTGATCGATCAGGGCCTCAATGGCAATGACAACAGTGTGCTGAAGTGGATGCCTTTCTTCGTGCTTGGCATCGTTGCCCTGCGTGGCTGTGCCACTTTCCTCTCCAACTATTGCATGGCCTGGGTCGGCAACCATGTGGTGATGCGGCTGCAACAGCAGGTGTTCAGTCACCTGATGGCTATGCCCATGAGTTTCTTCGACCGCCAGAACACCGGCAACCTGCTGGCCAAGGTGACCTATGACGCGGGTCAGGTCTCATCTGCTGCCAGCTCCACCCTGGTCTCGCTGGTGCGGGAAGGGGCGACCGTGATCGGTCTGCTCGGTCTGATGTTCTGGCACTCCTGGCAGTTGTCGGTGATCTTCCTGGTGGTAGGCCCGGTCGTCGGGATCCTCATTGGCCTCATCAGCCGACGTTTTCGCAAGATCAGCCGCCACATACAGCAGGCGGTAGGTGACATCACCACCTCGACCGAGCAGATGCTCAAGGGTCATAAAGAGGTGCTGATGTTTGGCGGTCAGCAGGTCGAAGAGAAACGTTTCTTCCGCGTCAGCAACCACATGCGTCAGCAGACCATGAAGATGGTGGCTGCCGATGCCATCGGCAGCCCCATTGTCCAGATGGTGGCCTCCGTTGCGCTGGCCGTCTTCCTCTACGTGGCGACCATCGACAGCGTCAAGGCGACCCTGACAGCCGGTACTTTCACCGTCATGGTCACCTCCATGATGATGCTGCTCAAGCCGCTCAAAAGCCTGACCGACGTGAACAACCAGTTCCAGCGCGGCATCACCGCCTGTCAGAGCCTGTTTGGTCTGCTCGACTCCACCCCGGAAGAGGATACAGGTACCCGTACCCTGGATCGTGCCCGTGGCGAGATCGAGTTTCGCAATGTCACCTTCACCTACCCGACCAAGGACACCCCTGCGCTGCACAACGTCAGCTTCAAGGTGGAGGCGGGTAAGTCCGTGGCCCTGGTGGGACGCTCCGGCTCCGGCAAGAGCACCATCGCTAGCCTGCTGACCCGTTTTTACGACGTGGAGCAGGGCGAGATCCTGCTGGACGGCGTCAACATTCGCGAGTACCGCCTGAGCGAGCTGCGCAAGCAGTACGCCCTGGTCTCCCAGCATGTACACCTGTTCAACGACACGGTCGCCAGCAACATCGCCTATGCGGCGGAAGAGCGTTACAGCCGGGAAGAGATCCAGCAGGCGGCACGCATCGCCCATGCCGACGAGTTCGTCAGCAAGATGACCCAGGGTTACGATACCGTGGTCGGCGAGAACGGGGCTTCGCTGTCCGGTGGTCAGCGTCAGCGTATTGCCATCGCCCGCGCCCTGCTGCGCGATGCCCCCGTCTTGCTGCTGGATGAGGCGACCTCGGCACTCGATACCGAGTCCGAGCGTCACATCCAGGCTGCTATCGACGAGCTGTGCAAGGCGCGCACCTCCCTGGTGATCGCCCACCGTCTCTCCACCATAGAGAAGGCGGACGAGATCCTGGTGATCGACGAGGGTCATATCGTCGAGCGTGGCAATCATGAAGCCCTGATGGCCAACCAGGGGACATATGCCCAGCTGCGCGCCATCCAGTTCGGTAACACTTCCGTGGGTAACAAGGGCTAATGCTGCAGCAACTCTGGTACGGCAAGAGCGGCTGGCGCTGGTTGCTGGCCCCTTTTGCCCTGTTGTTTGCCATTCTTAGCGGCGCGCGCCGCTTCGCCTATCGGCGTGGCTGGTTCACAGCCTATCGTGCCACTGTCCCTGTGGTGGTGGTGGGCAATATCTCGGTGGGCGGTAACGGCAAGACCCCTGTGGTGATCTGGCTGGTGGAGCAGTTGCAAGCTCGCGGATTCAGGCCCGGAGTGGTGAGCCGTGGTTATGGTGGCAAGGCGCCCCATTACCCCTATCGGCTCGATGCCGCCAGCACGACCGCGCAGGCGGGCGATGAGCCAGTGCTGATCGCCCGGCGCTGTGGTTGCCCCGTGGTGGTCGCCCCCAAGCGAGCCGATGCGGTGCGGCTGCTGGAGCAAAGCGGTGAGGTGGATATCATCATCACCGACGACGGCCTGCAGCACTATGGGCTGGCCCGCGATATCGAGCTGGTGGTGGTGGATGGGGTACGCCGCTTTGGCAATGCCTGCCTGCTGCCCATGGGGCCATTGCGCGAGCCGGTAACCCGGTTGAAGCGTGTCGATGCCATCATCTGCAATGGCGGTGAGCCTGCCAAAGGAGAGTATGCCATGCGCCTGGTGGCCGATGTGCCGCGCCGGGTGCGGGATGATGCCCAGGCCACCGAGCCCTTGCCCAGTGCGGTGGATGCCCTGGCCGGCATAGGCCATCCCCCCCGCTTTTTTGCTACCTTGGCCGGGCTGGGGTATGAGTTGCACCAGCAGGTTGGTTATGGGGATCATCATGCGTTTGACCGCGATGAGCTGGTCGCCCGCTTCGGGCAGCGTCCGCTGCTGATGACAGAAAAAGACGCGGTCAAGTGCCGGACGTTTGCGCTGGATAGCTGGTGGTATCTGCCGGTCAGTGCCGAGTTGCCGACCTCCTTGCTCGATACCTTGCTGCAAAAACTGCCATCGCTGACAGTGCCGCGTTCAGGCTCCGGATTGTGACGCGACATCATAGGGGCCTGGTTGTATCACCCGCTCGACATGGTTGAAGGGGGGTATTTCGGCCCGGAATCGAATATTGAATAGCTCGACATCATAAGGGCCTGGTTGTCTTGCCCGCTCGACATCGTTGAAGGAGTTTATTTTGGCATTGGACATTAAATTGCTCGACATCATTGCTTGCCCGGTTTGCAAGGGGAAGCTGCATTACAACAAGGCCGTGCACGAGCTGGTCTGCCGCTTTGACAAGCTGGCCTATCCGCTGGAAGAGGGGATCCCTGTGCTGTTGGAAAACCGTGCTCGCCAGCTCAATAGCGATGAGATGCCGTCATGAGTTTCGTGGTGGTCATTCCTGCCCGCTATGCCTCGACCCGCTTGCCGGGCAAGCCGCTGGCAGATATCCATGGCAAGCCCATGGTGCAGCACGTGGTGGAAAAAGCCCTGCAATCCGGTGCGGATCGGGTGATCGTCGCCACCGATGACGAGCGGGTGCACAGTGCCCTGGCATCTTTTGCCGAACAAGCCGGTGTCGAGGTGTGCATGACATCGCAGGATCACCAGTCCGGCACCGAGCGGCTGGCGGAAGTGTGCCGTCACTACGGCTTCTCTGCCGATACTATCGTGGTCAACGTGCAGGGAGATGAGCCGCTCATTCCCCCCGCCATCATTCGTCAGGTGGCCGACAACCTGGCTGCGGCGAGCGCGCCCATGGCGACGCTGTCCGTACCCATTCAGGACGCAGAAGAGGCGTTCAATCCCAATGCGGTCAAGGTTGTGACGGACAGGGAGGGCTACGCCCTCTACTTCAGTCGCGCTTGCATTCCCTGGGACAGGGATCGCTTTGCTGCCAGTGATCGCGCTGCTGGGAGCCACGAGCAGATTGGCGATCACTACCAGCGCCACATCGGCATTTACGCCTATCGCGCCGGTTTCATCCAGCGTTACGTGGACTGGGCGCCGAGCGTGCTGGAACAGGTCGAAGCTCTGGAGCAACTGCGGGTGCTCTGGTACGGGGAGAAGATCCACGTGGCCCAGGCGCTGCAAGCGCCACCGGTCGGGGTGGATACCCAGGCAGATCTGGACAAGGTACGCGCGCTGCTGGCGAACTGATGCCAGTACAATCAATCTGACCCTCTGAACGGTGCCTGCAGGCACCGTTTTTGTGTTGAATCTTTATATAATTATTTGATTACAAACACCATTTACGAGCACTTTCAAACTTTTCCCGCCCATGGTTTGCCAAATGAACGAGTTTGGTTATGATGCAAGACGCCGTGTTAACCCTAACTGGCGTATAACGAGATAAAAAACGGGGTGTTTGGGTGATTAATGTATTCCTGGTCGATGATCATGAGTTGGTGCGTACAGGGATAAGACGCATTTTGGAAGATGTCCGCGGGATCAAGGTAGTGGGTGAGGCACAGAGCGGGGAAACCGCCGTCACGTTTTGCCGTCAGCACCATCCTGACGTGATCCTGATGGACATGAACATGCCGGGCATCGGCGGCCTGGAGGCGACCCGCAAGATACTGCGGATCCGGCCCGATGTGCGCATCATAGTGCTGACCATTCATTCAGAAAATCCGTTCCCGACCAAGGTGATGCAGGCGGGCGCAGCTGGTTACCTGACCAAGGGAGCCGCGCCGGATGAGATGATCCACGCCATTCGCCTGGTGCATTCAGGCCAGCGTTACATCTCCCCCGAGATCGCCCAGCAGATGGCCCTCAGTCAGTTTGCCTCGGCGGACGAGAATCCCTTCAAGTCCCTCTCCGAGCGCGAGCTGCAGATCATGATGATGATCACCAAGGGACAGAAGGTGACCGACATCTCCGAACAGTTGAACCTGAGCCCCAAGACGGTCAACAGCTACCGCTACCGCCTGTTCAGCAAGCTCGACATCAATGGCGATGTGGAGCTGACCCATCTGGCCATTCGCTATGGCATGCTGGATGCCGACACCCTGTAACCGGCTGTCGTGTAGAAAGCAAAGGCGGCCCAGCCGCCTTTTTGCATTTCGCCGGCCTGGCGCAGTATGCTCTCTCCGTTGATGCTGACTTCTATCGTTTTCGCCCCTTTGTGTTGAGTCGAGTAGCCTGATGACCTTTTCTCCCGAGCCCCTCTTTGACAGCAAAGCCTTTTTGAGTGCCGTGACGCGCCAGATCGACGTCTGTCGCAGGAGCCATCATGACGACTTCTGAACCTCTCTTTGACAGCAAGGCTTTTTTGAGTGCAGTGACCCACCAGAGCGGCGTTTACCGCATGTATGACAGCGGTGGTACCGTCATCTATGTGGGCAAGGCCAAGGATCTGAAAAAGCGGCTCGCCTCCTATTTTCGTACCAATGTCGACAGCATCAAGACCCGTACCCTGGTGCGCCAGATCGCCGACATTCAGGTCATGGTGACCCATACGGAGACAGAGGCGCTGATCCTCGAGCACAATCTCATCAAGCAGTACCAGCCGCGTTACAACGTGTTGCTGCGGGACGACAAATCCTACCCCTGGATCATCATCACGGCGCACCAGCACCCCCGCATCGGCGTGCATCGCGGTGCCCGCAAGATTAAAGGGGAGTACTTTGGTCCTTACCCTTCCGGCGGCGCCGTGCGCGAGAGCCTGCATCTGATGCAGAAAATCTTTCCTGTGCGCCAGTGCGAAGATGCCGTCTATGCCAACCGCACCCGTCCCTGTCTGCTCTATCAGCTCAAACGCTGCGCCGGTCCTTGTGTCGCCGGTCTGGTGAGCGAGGCTGAGTATGCCCAGCAGGTGGGGCTGGCCAAGCTGTTTCTGGCGGGCAAGAACCAGCAGGTAATAGGCGAGCTGGTGGGCAAGATGGAGTCCGCCAGCGGCGATCTGCGTTTCGAAGAAGCGGCCCGCTATCGGGATCAGATCCAGGCGCTGCGCCGGGTGACAGAGCAGCAATCGGTGAGCGGTAACGTGCTGGACGACCTGGACGTCATCGGTGTCGCATTCGAACAGGGTGCAGCCTGTATCCATGTGCTCTTTATCCGCCAGGGCAAGGTGCTCGGCTCGCGCAGCTACTTCCCCAAAGTCCCGAGTGACACGCCTCTCGAGGAGGTGGTGCAATCCTTCCTGTTGCAGTTCTATTTGTCGGGGCAGGGGGGGCGGCAGATCCCGAGCGAGGTGCTGCTGGACGTCGCCCTCGAGGATGAAACCCTGATCGCCGACACCCTGAGCCAGACTGCTGGCTACAAGGTACGGGTGGTGAGCCGTACCCGTGCCGAGCGGGCTCGCTTCATCAAGCTCGCCTCCATCAATGCCGAGACTGCGCTGCGCTCGCGCCTCGCCCACAAGAGCACCACCACGGCCCGCTTCAGCCAGCTGGAAGAGCTGCTGGAGCTGGAGCGCCCCATCGCCCGCATGGAGTGTTATGACATCTCCCACACCATGGGGGAGCGCACCGTGGCCTCTTGCGTAGTGTTCAACCGGGAGGGGCCGCTCAGCTCAGAGTATCGTCGTTTCAACATCGACGGCATCACAGGGGGTGATGACTACGCTGCCATGGAGCAGGTGCTGGAGCGGCGCTTTGGCAAGCTGCAAGAGCCGGACAAGGTGCCGGATGTGCTCTTTATCGACGGCGGGCTCGGTCAGTTGCGCCGCGCCGAGGAGATCCTGGCGCGTCAGCAGGAGTTTCTCGGCGGCAAATACCCGCTGCTGGTGGGCATTGCCAAGGGAGTAACCCGCAAGGCGGGGCTGGAGACCCTGATCATGGGGGAGAGCCACGAAGAGCTGCACTTGCCGGCAGATATGCCCGCTTTGCACCTGATCCAGCATATTCGCGATGAATCCCACCGTTTTGCCATTACAGGTCACAGAGCACGGCGCGCCAAGGCCCGTACTAGCAGTACCCTGGAGGAGATTCCGGGGGTCGGGCCCAAACGTCGTCAAGCCCTGCTCAAGTATCTGGGGGGCTTGCAGGAGGTGAAAAAGGCAGGGGTGGACGATCTCGCCAAGGTGCCGGGTATCAGCCAGGAGCTGGCCCAGTCGATCCACGATGCACTGCGTTCGCTCTGAACATAGCTCTCAACCCCGAATCCTGATGCACAAGAGCCGTGACGCAAGGGGGCTGAAAATGCCATAATGGCCCGCATCCTGAGGTTATTGATGGATTAATAGACCAAGGCGGGCGCCTGTCCGGTTGCATCCGTGATCGGCTTGGGGCTACCATGTAGCGGCATACAAGAAGTGGCTGAAAATAATGACAAATATTCCTAACCTGCTGACGTTTTTTCGGATTTTGCTCATCCCCGTCTTCGTCATCCTGTTTTATGTTCCCTACCAGTGGTCCTATCTGGCGGCGGCTGTCGTCTTCACTCTGGCGGCCGCGACCGACTGGTTTGATGGCTATCTCGCCCGCAAGCTGAATCAGTCAACCGCCTTTGGTGCCTTCCTCGATCCGGTCGCTGACAAGATCATGGTGGCAGCGGCCCTGGTGGTCATAGTCGAACACTACAACACCATCTGGGTCACCATCCCCGCCATGACCATGATTGGCCGCGAGATCATCATCTCCGCCCTGCGTGAATGGATGGCCGAACTTGGCAAGCGTTCCGCGGTTGCAGTCAGCTGGATTGGCAAATGGAAGACCATGATCCAGATGGTGTCGCTCACCGGCCTTATCTGGCAATACGACATCTGGATGGTGTGGCTCGCTTACGTGCTGCTGTATGTGGCGACCGTGCTCACCTTCTGGTCCATGTTCCAGTACATGAAAGCGGCTTGGGGCGATCTGACCTACCACTCCCGCTTCTAGTTTCTGCCCTGGCAGAAAACGGTGTTTCCTTGTCGTTGGGGCAGGGAAACACTCATGAGTGGTAAAAGTGCAGGAAAAGGGTAAAAAACACCCGAACGATCAGGGTATTAAATATTTTTGGTTGACTGAGCGAGGAACATCGCTAGAATGCGTCCTCGTAGTCAGGCAGTCAGCCAGACCAATGCGGGAATAGCTCAGTTGGTAGAGCACGACCTTGCCAAGGTCGGGGTCGCGAGTTCGAGTCTCGTTTCCCGCTCCAAATTCAGACAATAGAGAGCCAACTCTCTTTTGCATGGCGCGTTAGCAAAGCGGTTATGCAGCGGATTGCAAATCCGTTTAGTCCGGTTCGACTCCGGAACGTGCCTCCATATTGACAAGCCCGCCAAGCGGACTTGATACCGATTGCGGTGCCCGAGTGGTGAAATCGGTAGACACAAGGGATTTAAAATCCCTCGACGTTCGCGTCGTGCCGGTTCGATTCCGGCCTCGGGCACCATTAAAATCAAAGACTTACGAAGGCCACTAGCAATAGTGGCCTTTTTGTTTTCCTTCCAGTGTCCACATTTGATCCACACAGATTTTTCTTGCCATCACTGAGACCTCTGTATTGCTCTAAGCATCTGACCGTACTGCAACCCATTGGAGATCAGCTGCGCGGTCAGGCTTGGGGGGGGATGAGCAAGGGGCCGTAGGCCCCTTGATGCTTGCTCCTCATGCTTTCACAACGCTCAGGCAATAGTCATTGGGTGCTTCAGTCGCTGATTCCTTCACAACAACATTCTCGCTGCAGGTTACGCCGTCATTACGGATCACTGTTACCCGAGCATGGGTCTTGCCGCTGATGGCCTTGCACAAAGCTTGATTAAGCCGAGAGCCTGGCTGTTCGTCTAGCAATGTGAACGTGAAAACATGCACATGGTCTGCACGCCGCTCAACAAGCTTGAAACGGTTGACCCCAAGCGATTCTGGAAACAAAAACGTCAGCTTAGAGTCTTGATGGGTATAGTCGGTAGTCATGGACGCATCCTTGGGTTGTAGGCATTAGGTAGTGGACAGGTTTGCCACACCAGAGAGATGAGAATCGCGAATGTGATCCGCTTTTCTCCTCTAATACATGAATAACTAAATAACCAACTGATTTTAAAGTGTTTTCAGTGTGCTACAAATGCAAGAAAGGGCCACGTTGGCCCCTAGGTGTGTAATGCCGATAACTAGCTTTATCGGCATTAATCCCGCACTGAGATCGCCTTCAATGCAAAGTCATTCAAGGACTTGTACGCCTCCATGAACTCTCTAGTCTTTGCATGCAGAGCCTCTAATGAAGGCTGTGACTGGAGATACATGGCTTCCAGTTCAGCCTCAAGGCGATCAGCAGTTGCTTGAAGCTTCAAAAGTGCATCAGAAAATGCCGCGTCAACAATCATAAAATTCCCCTAATTTTCAAAGCAGTATGCTTAGACAAGATGTTGGTTCTGATAACCCACATTTCAACCCTATTCACCAAAGAAGAGATAACACCTCTCCCCCGTGGATGGCGTGAGCATGGTTGTCTGGGAAATCCCCCCGTATTTCTACTCGGGGTTGCGACTACCATTATTTATTCTGGCAGTTCTTCAAGCTTCACTTCGAGCTGTACGCGGTTGGTGTAACCCTGATTGGTGAGGTCGTGCATCACCTGGGTGAGCAGCCAAGGGGCTGCGTCGATGTCGGGTTTGAAGCCCCTGACGGTGGTGGGTTGTTCCGGGTAGAGTTCTGGGCGGCCTTTGGCCAGGGTGATGTCGAACTCGGCCACCCCGCGCTGGATCCGTTCCCACTCCGCACGGGCGGCCCGCATGGCGTTGGCCTGATTGGCGTAAACATGGCGCAGCTCTTTGACGTTCTCGCTGTCGCCGACCAGCAGTTCATGTTCCTTCTTGTTGACGACCACGCCAGGCGGCAGTGGCCGTTCCGGTTTCGGTTTGGTCTTTTTCTTGCGCTTCACCTCTATTTTCTTTTTCTCGGCGGCCTTGTTGTCTTGCCAGTAGGCCGTCACACCGGTGTAAGCGTCACGGTCGGCCACCGAGAAGCGGTGCTGATCGCCATCTTGGCGGGTGATGGTGATGGCCGGCAGGGGCTGGCCACTGGCGGTGATGCCCTGACCTGCCTTGATGAACATCAGGTGGCCAGACTTGACGGTGGCGATGGCATCACACTGACCCGCCAGGCGGGTGAGGAAGGCGAGGTCGCTTTCGTTGGTCTGGTCAATGTGGTCGATTAGCTGGCCTTTGAGCGAGTCACCCACGCAGGGTGTGAGCTGGTAGGGGGCGGCGAGCTGTTCGACGATGCTGTTAATGGTGGTTTGGTGCCAGCTGCGTTCGCGCAGTTTGTTCATGCCGCTGCGCAAGTCTGCCGATTTGCCCCGGATGGTGAGCACGTCGGGGGCACCGTTGTGTTCCACTTCGTCAATTTTATAGGTGCCCTTGTCGACCAGGGCGCTGCCCTGCCAGCCGATGAAGGCGCGCAGGGTAGCCCCACGGCGTGGCATGTCGAGCTGACTGTCGCTGTCATCGAGGGTGATCTCGATGGTGTCGGCAGTGAAGCCCCGGTTGTCGGTGATGGTCATTGACATCAGGCGCGGGCGAATGGCGGCAGAGATGTCACTGCCATCGACCAGCACTTGGTAAGCCGGTACCGGATGGCCTTGGCGCAGGGCGTCGAGCGGGTTGGTGATGCCCAGATTGTCGGCCAGACGACTGCCTAACTGGTCAAAGGCGCCCATCAGAAAAGCCCCCCGAGTTTGTTGCCGATGCTGCCGATCAGCTTGCCCACTCCGAGGCGGCCAAGCAGGTTGCCAGCGGTGCGGCCCAGCAAGGTGTTGACGATGGATCTGTCGTTGTCATCGACCCGTTTGAGCTTGATGGTGAATTCAATTTTGCGGGCAGTGCCATCGTTGAAAAACTCGCTGCGGGTGGTGCTGATGCCCTCTATCACGAATGACCCGCGCATCACGCCATCGCCCTGGATCAGGGGGAAGGCTTCACCGCTGTCACCCATCAGGCGCAGCATGTCGAGGGAGACGGGGCCGCCGGTTACCTCGGGCAGCAGTACCCCGCTCAGGGTGCTGGTTTCATCATCCGGGCCGAGGAACTGATAAGCCGGGCGAGCGCCGACCCGGTTATTGCCCGGGTGGCGCCATGCCCATTCATCTTGTTGGGATTGGGGGGCGACGGTCGAGCGCATAAACACGAACCAGCCCAAGGTCATCATCATGGTGGTTGCTCCTTAGTTGCGATCGCCCAGGGTGGCACGGCCACGTGCGGCGGCCTGTCGTTCGCGCCTGTCCAGCTCACGGCTTATCTCTTGCGCCACGTCGGCGCCGGATTGGCCCGGTTGCTGAACAATGTGGATAGGGGCGTTGATCTCGGTGGTTGACGATACTCCTCTTGCTGCAACTGGCTTTGCGGTCTGCACAATGCGCGGGCCATCACTGCCAGTTCCATTCCCATTTACGTTGATCACTTGCTCTCTAACAGTGCGGGTTGCGTCTGCTATATGGCTCGATGCTACCGGCTGCACCTGCTCGCGGATCCGACGGGTAGTGCCATAGTCGTAACCACTGGCCAAGGCTGGTTGGTTGTAGTTACCAGTCAGGTACCCCGAATGATTTATGTTGGCAGTGACGGAACCACCGCCTTTCATCCAGTCAGGCAGCAGGTCAGTGAGGGCTTTTATCTTGGCTTTCAGGCTTTCCCATTTGGCGGCGATGCCACCAATCAGGCCCTCGATGATGGCTCGCCCCTTGTTGGCGGCACCGGCAGGCAGGGTGTCGAAGAAGGCCCATATCTCGTTCCAGTGCATGGTGAGCATGCCGATGGGTGTCCAGGAGAAGATCTCTTTCAGCAGATCCCAGTAAGCGAGCACCGGGGCTTTGCATTTATCCCAAAGCTCAGTGAACCACTTGGATATTCCGTCCCAGTTTTTGTATATGAGGTAGGCACCCCCGGCGATAGCTGCGATAGCCATGATGAACCAGCCGACCGGGGTGGTGAGCATTGCCACCCCGAGCCGGAATATACCGATGGTGAGCCACTTAAGCGGTGCAAGCAGCAGGGTGATGGCTTTGCCGAGGAACGTGCCTTTGATGCCCAAGATCCCGAACGTCAGTTTCATGATAGCCAGTGGCCCAAGCAGGGCGGCAACGGTCAACGACAGCCCGCCTAGGGCAATGGCGATGATGGATGTCACGGCAGCAATCCTGACCAGTGTGTTGGCCAGTTCAGGGTTTGCTTCAACCCAGTTACGGGTACCGGCGACGATCTCTTTGGTGAATGTGATGATGTCCATCAGGGAGCCGCGCAGCAGTTCGCCAAGGTCTGCCTTCACGTTTGTTATCCCGGCCTGCAGGATCAGCCATTGGGATGAGAGCGAGTCTTTGTCGATGTCGGACTCGCGTTGCATCGACCCCCTCGACTTCTCTGCGTTTACCAGTTTCAACTGGCGGTAGAGTTCATCCAGGTTGTTGGAGAGCTTGGCCGCATCTTTGCCGTATTCCTTACCGAATATCTGGGTGGTGACCCTGAGCTGGTCTTCTGCTTTGAGCTTTTTGATTTTCTCTAGCACCTTGGTGATGGTGCCCATGGCATCGGTGGCCATGGCTTTTTCAACGTCAGTCGATTTCAGGCCGACCGCCTTCATGCCTGCCTGGAAGCGCTTGCTTTGCATGGTCGCGATGGAGAGTTCTCGCACCATGGCGTTGGAGGCACTGGCGGCGATCTCCGGCGCTGCCCCCAGGCTGAGGAAGGTGGAGCCCAGCGCGGCCGCTTTCTTGTAATCGAGCTTGTCGGCAACGCCCCCCAGACGTTGCAGCACGTCGATGATATCTGCGCCCTTGGATTGGGCGTTGTCGTCGAGGTAGTTGATGGCATCGCCGAGTTGTTCGATGTTGCCGATGGGGATCTTGTAGAGGTTGGCAATCTTGCCCATGTCTTCGGCGAGCTGACCGGCCGGCAGTTCAAAGGCGGTGGCCGCCTTGGCGGCAGTTCTGGCGAAGTTGAGCAGGTTGTCTTTGCCCTGCACCCCCATGCGGGCGGCCCCTTCGACCAGGGCTGCGATGTCGATTGCGCCATTGAGCTGGGGGATCTCTTCTGAGATAGCCTTTATCTCTTTGGCCATGTCGTAGTAGACGGAGGTGAGTTCGCCGGAATCGGTTCTGGCGCCATCCACCTGCTTGGCAACGCCCTTCATTGCATCTTCAAAGCCGGAATATTCTTTGATAGCGCTGTAAACCGGCATGCCGATGGCGGTACCGGCTGCGATAGCGGTAGCGCCGTGGCCAGCTATTTGGCCGCGCAGTTCTTGGGTCTGGCGGTAGTTGGCTTTGACCTGGTTGAGGCGCTTTTGCTGGTCAGCCAGTTGGCCCAGTTTGGCGCGCTGCTGGTCGAGCTGACCGTTGGCGGCAGCCAGATCAGTTCTAAGTTGGCGCTGGTGCCCGCTGAGTTGCTTGGTGTTGATGCCTGCTTCCGTCAGGACTTGTTTCATGCGCCCATAGCGTGAAACCATTTCACGCTCTTTTTGTTCAAGAGCGCCAGCCGCCTGCTTGGCTTTTTCCATGGCACGGGTCATGGCTTTGGTCGGTTGTTCGACTGATGCCATGCCAAGGGATAGTTGCACGACTTCACGTTGGGCTTTTACCAACTCTGCCCTGGTGGCGCCAATCTGACGGCCCAGAGTGCGATAGCCGTCAATTTGGCCGCTCTGGGTTTCCAGCTCCTTGATGCGCTTCTTGGTGGCGAGCAGGTCTTGAGCTGTCGTGCGGCTTTGGCCGCTGGCTGTTTTGAGGGGGGCGGTGATCTTGTCGACCGCCCCGAGCAGGATTTGGAGTTTGAGAGGGTTCATTGTTCTTCTGCCCCGTTGATGCGGTTGTGAGTCTCAACGAGGCGTTGGTGCCAGCCCATCAGCTCGCTGATTTCCATGGCCGCCATGTCGGACGGCGGCCAGTGGGCGATGATGGCAATCTCTGCCATCAGGTCATCTACGCAGCCAGGTAACCCATTTTCTTCGTCATCAAAAAACCGGCCACCTCACTGCCCAGCTGGACGAAGTCCGCCGGGTCCATGTTGCCAATCTCGGCTTCGGTCAGGATCGGGGTGGTGATGCGGGGCAGCAGTTTGGTGAGGGCGTTGACGTCCATCTGCAGGACGTCGGCCATGTTGAGGCCGCGCATTTCGCCCGCCTTGGGTTTGCGCAGTTGCACTTCGGTGATGGTGGTGTCGCCGCGCTGGATGACCTGGTCGAGGGTAACGGTTTTGTTTTCCATGGTGCTTGTTCCTGATGTTGATGTGGTGAGGGCGGCTGTTGGCCGCCCGTTTGGTTGTTGGGTGGGTTAGAGGCCGATGGCTTTGCGGTGCTCGGCCATCAGGTCGACGCCATCGACTATCCAGATCATGTTGAGCAGGTCGATTTCGCACAGAACAACGCCGTTCATGGTCTCTTTGTAGTAGGTGTTGACCATGCTGATTTTGCTCTGGGAGTTGTCGCCAGTTTTGAGGGTGCCCCGGTCGAGCTCTTTGAAGCGGCCGCGCTGGACGATTTCAACGGCGACCACTTCACCGGTGTCATCGCGCTGGACGGAACCGGCAAAGCGCAGCTGGACGCCGTCAATCTTGGCGATACCCATACGCTTTACCAGTTCGGCCTCAAGGCCGCCGAAGGTGAAGGAGGTATCGAGGGCGCCATCATCCAGCCCCATGTGGATGTTGGCGGCGCCCATCATGCCACCACCGCGATAGGCTTCGAATTTCTGGCTCAGTTTTGCCGGGGTGAAGTCTTCGGCGACGCCGATCCAGTTCTCACCATCTTGAAAAATGTTCAGGTGTTTGAGTTTGCGTGGCAGTGCCATGGTGGCTCCTTATGCTGCAGCCGCGACGCGGGCGCTGAAGTCGATGAGGTAGGAGTCGGTGATGCGCTGCTGGAAGCCGAGGTCTTCAAGCGGCGGTACCGGTGTGTAGTTGTAATCGATGCGCAGCTTGCCAGCCTTGAGGGTGTCCTTGTCGTTGAGCTCCTCGTTGTACCAGCAGTCAAAGCCGAGCAGGTAACCGCCGGTCACCAGTTCGCGACCCTTGGCCTTGATGCCCTCGATGATGTCTTTCACTAGGGTCGGGGTCATGGGCTTATCGACGGCCCACATGTGCGCGTCTGCGATGGTGTCGGCCAGCACCTGGGCGGTGCGGGTGTAGTTCTCGAAGCAGAACAGGGGATCGTCCGAACAGGTGCGGTTGCCCCAGTTGCGGAACCCGTTGGCCTGGATCAGGCAGGTCACCTCGTTGGCGTTGAGCAGGCCGACTTCGGTGTCCGGGTCTTGCAGATCCCAGAACAGGGACTTGGTCATGCCATCGACCCCGGTCACACCGACGTTCGACAGGGTCTTGTGCCAGCCGACCTCTTTGTCGATAAGGGCCCGCAGGGCGGCCGCCTTGAGGCAGGCATCGAGCTTGACACTGGCATTGGCGGTGGTATCCCACGCCGTCCAGTCACCATGGATCAGCATCAGTTCGCGGCTGGCGAAGTTTTCACGATAGGCCAGGGCGGCCTCGACGGTTTCGGCGATGGTCGGCACGTAGGCAAAGGCGCGCAGCTTCTTGGCCATGCCCGCCAAGGCGGTGGCCACCGGCAGGGTGCAGTTGTCCGGTACGCAGAGGATGCGCGGCTTGACGGTGGTGACCGGGGCGGCTCGTTCCAGTGCCTTGAGGCCGGTGTAGCTGCCGTCTGGCTTGATGGTGCCGATGATGTTGCTGGTCAGTTCGGCTGCGTCGGCGCCGTCGGCCACGCGCACGGCGATGACGATGGTGTTGACGGTGTCATAAATGGTTTGCAGCGACTTCTTGAGGTTGCCGTTGCTGCCTGCTTTGGCGATGGCTGCCGGCAGGTTGGCAATCAGCACGGGTTTGTCGAGCGGGAAGTAGGCAGCATCAGCATCGGCGCTGGTGCAGACCATGCCGATCACCGCCGTGGCGACGGTGCGGATGGTGCGGGTGCCCTCGTTGATTTCCACGACGCGCACGCCGTGGTGAAATTGGTCCAGTGCCATAGGTTCTCCTGTTGTCCGGACGGAGCTTGGTGCATGTGATGCGAGCAGGGTCAGGATGTAGGAGCTGGGGAAGAGAGGCGAGCGGCGGCCAGTGTATCCAGCGTGGATACACTGGAACGGCGGTGACAAGGGGTTGATGAGCGGCTGTAACGAAACACCCCGCACAGGGCGGGGTGGTTGGTTAAGGTTGTGCCAGCCAGGCAGGGGGCGGTGGTATCTCGATGGCGGGCCAGCCGGTGGCGGTGGGCAGGTCTCTGAGCTGCTGACGGTAGGCGAGTAGGTCAGCGTATTGCTCTGCCGTCAATGTTGTGGCGAGGGCGGCATCTTGCTCATCACGATGACGGTCAACGAGCCAGGATGTCTTGTTGATCGCCACATCGCGCAGGGCGCGCAACGAGTCGGCAAGTTGTTGAGTCTGCTGTTCTTGCGTGATCCGTAGTGTCCAGTCAATCGTCATGAGGGGTTCTCCTGTTCCACAGCGTCATAGGCAGGCAAGGGTACCGCGCCATTGACCACGGTCATGGGCTCGGTGAATGCTGCCGGGAAGCGGGTTTCATAGGGGGCATTGGCGCCGTACGGCAGCACCAGGGTGAGGTGAATTTCGCCATCAATACGGCAGACGTCATCACCTATGAAGTGATTGTCGATGGCGGTATATGGCAGCACATCCCCGTCTTGCAGCGGAGTGAAGTCAATCGCTTCGCCATTCAGATAGAGGGTGTCGCCGGTGACGCTGGCGGTGAGCTGTTCATCACGGCGAGCCGGTGAGAGGGTGATTTTCATAGTGTCTCCTTAATACCAGCGGCCAATGGCCAGGGCACCGCATAGAGTTGCAGTATCATCAGCTTGAAAAACATCCGTGCCTGTGGCGAATATTCTGATTGTCGCCGTGGTTACAGGTCCGGTGTAGCCAGATGATGGTGACGCCCCCCTGTTCACACGAACTTTGCCCAGGTCTGTAAGTTGTGGCCCAGATAAAATTACAATTACGCCGGTAGCGTGAGGGTGAGGGAGTACCCAGTTCTTTTGCAGTATGTTGGTTTGAAAATAGGTAAGGGATATTGATGCAATGCATACCAGGGTGCCGTCGGCGAACTTGATGTATTCACCGTTGGCATTACTGCCCCGCTCAATGATCGCCCCTGTCGGGATCCCCGCTGTTTGTGATACCTCCCCCAGAATATTGTTGCGTTTGTAGTGCTTGCCCAGCTTCTTCGGGGTGACTACCAAATCATCAGCCGTTTCCGAGTCGACCTCTGCCTGGGTTCCGATCCGAGCGATCCCTTTTACTGCTTCGGTCGCGCTGGCATAGACCGGGATCTGGGCGACTGGCACTTTGCCCGCACCGTCGAGTGTGGCCACCCCATTGGCGGTGCCTTTCTGCGAGCTGGGTACCGCATCAGTGATGCCATAACCGCTCAGGGTGGTGGGATTGCTGCCTGCGGTGATGTTGCCCTTGGCATCAACGGTCACCGAGCGATAGGTGCCGGCAGTGACGCCCGAGTTTTTATAGGTCACGGTGATAGTGATGTTGGCGCTGCCGTCGAACGAGGCTTGGCCGGTGACATCACCACTCAGGGCGATGTTGCGGGCGGTGGTGAGCTTATTGGCTTTGCCCGCCGCAGTCGTGCCACCTTCAATTTCATCAACGTGCTTTTTAAGGTAGGCGGTGCGGTTGGCAAGTGACTGGGCCTGCTTGTTGGAATGGCCGCCCGGGCCACCTAGCACCGGATCACTGGTTTCGAGCTGGTAGACGCCAGCATCCCAGCTGACGACCTCTTGTAAATTTGCCATATCAGGAGGCTCCGTGGTTGTAGTTGCCGTTGTAGGTTGCTGCGCCGTTGTAGCTGAGTGGCGCCATGGTGTAGTCAAGGGCTGCCAGGTGGCAGCGGGCGGGCGCCATTTCTGCCAGCAAGCTTTTGATGCGGTTGGCTTGGGCGGTGGTGACCGGGCGGGCCAGAATGACCCGATAGACGGCCCACTGGGTCGGGTCTCCGTGGGTTTCATTACCGTTGTAAGTGAGGGTGCCGTCATAGCGGCGGCCAGTGGCGCGCTCGATGATGGTGCTGTCACCAAACCCCAGCACGTTCAGCGCCTCTTTGATGGCCCACGGGGTGCCCTTGCGCTGGTGCAGCTGGAACGAGGCGCGGATCAGGGCGCGCTGCTGGTCTTCTGACTCTGCCAGTTCCCACCAATCCACCGACCTGGCCCATGCCAGCCAAGGCAGCAGCGGTGCAGGGCAGGTATCAGCAAAGCGGGTTGAGGAGATCACCTCTGGGGTCAGGTTGCTGGCTAGGGTGGCAGCTGCCAGATGTTCCAGTCTGGTGACTGACGGGGGCAACAGATCCCGGGTGGTTGGGGTCGTCAAGGGGATGCGATGCACTTTGGGAATACCGCAACGGCTGGATGCAATGCCTTGCATGCCAAGGCTCGCCACGGTGGCAGGCTCGGAGAGCTGAGGCGCCGCTATCCCATGGTGAGCCAGGGTAATGATCAGGGCTGGCATGCTCGGCGCGGGCAGGGCAGGGGCTGTCGGGTAGATGATCTGAGCATATTTGGCAATCGGCGTGCCCATTGCACCGGTAAAGGCGGTGGGGGCTGGCGACATTCTGGCTTTGAGTCGCGGGTCACCTTGCATACCGGCTGACAGGCCGCCGAGAGTCTGGCGCACTCTGGTTTTGTGGTTACCGGTTGCGCCTTGCGTGATGCCTGACGGGGCCAATGGTTGCTTGACGGTCGGCTCATTGATGGCCCCGGCCATGATCCCGCTTTGCCTTGCTCTGGTACTGAGGTACGGCGCCCCGATTGCACCAGCATTGATACCCTCGACGCTGATCTGAGTCGACATATCGAGCGCCCCCATCGCCAGCAGATCTCCCATGCTGGCTATGTTGGTTGTGGAGGTTGTAGTCAGATCTCCTATTGCCCCCTCGGCCATGCCCAGCGGCTTGGCCCTGCTCGTCAGTTTGCAGGTTCCAGTGACCCCCTGGCTTGTGCCCGTCACCTTGGCCCGTTGGACGAGCGCCAGCGTGCCCATGCCACCTTCCTCTATCCCGCCTGGTGACAAGCCGATACTGACCGAAGAGATAGCATCAGGGGCGGGGTCATCCGCACCTTGTAGCGTTCCCCGATAGAGGGCTGCCCCGTCGTGAGACAGGGTGCCATCGTGATAGGTCAGTGACCCGCGCCAGACGGGATAGAGGGTGGCCATCAGAGTTTGAAGATTTTATTGGCGCCGTTGTCCCAGGCGATGATGATGTCGCCGCCATTGGTGCTGACCGGCAGACCCGCCGCCGTGTCAAACAGGGCGATCAGCGGGCTGGTTGCGGCAGTGCCGGTGTTTTTGTAGATGGCGCAGAACTTCACAGCGGCGGTAGGCACGGCGAGGAAGGTGACATCGGCGGCATCCAGTACGCCGGCGGTCACGGTCTTGCCGGTCAGGGTTTGCGGGGTACCGACCACGTGCGCTGACAGCGTGCTGTAGAACTCGTCACTTGCCAGAGTGGGGGCGTAGGTGTCTTTGATCAGCGCGCACTTGAGGGTGTCGGCACTGGCATTGATGGCGCCGGTGAGAAACTTCTCGCGGCCTTTGTCATAGAGGGCGTTAGCCATGGTCTGGTTCCTTAATCGAGGTGGATGGTGGTGAGTTTGGCGGCTTGTTGCGGGCCGCAAGTGACATCAGCCAGCGGTGAGCGCAGGGTGACGCTGTCGATCCCTGGCTGATGCAGGGCGGCATAGATAGCCGAGAGCGGGACTGTGGTCCCGACCCGGTAGTAAGCGGCGGCTGTTTTGGTCATGGCGTCTGTAGCCGCGGCGATGGCTTGTTCTTTGCCGAGGCCGGTGGTGTTGAGGGTGGCGTCAACGGCATAGGCTTTTATCTGGGCCGGTTCGACGGCAACGAGATCGCACAGGGGGCGCACGTCTTCTGCCGAGAGGGCCAGATTGACCCGGTTGATGGTGTCGGCGCTGGGCTGGCCTTCCGGTGAGAGCAAGGTCACCCGAACGGTGCCCGGGGTGGGGCTGTCGACGGCCACATCAGCCACTTCAGTACTGGCCGAGAGGGCGTGAAACTTGTAGGCGTTGATGGGGCCAGTGGTAGCCAATCCTTCAAAGGCCATCTGGCCACGCATGCGCAGGCGGTCATCAGACTCATAGACAGGATCGAGTGGCGGGGTGGCGGCAGGGTCGCCCGGGGTGATAAGCAGGCGCACGATGTCATATTCGGCGACCACGTGATCGAGGGTGGTGCCGCTGGCAAAGGCGAGCAGGGTCTGTTTGGCGGCATCGTTGACGCGGGCCCGTAGCACCACTTCCCGATAGGCATTCTCTTGCAACAACTTGTTGAGCGGTTCGGATTCGAGTTCAAGCGTGGCGGCGATAGCCGCCTGCTGGTCTGCCGGGTAGTAGCTGATCAGGGTGGCTTTGCGTTCAGCCAGGATCGCTTCGAAGTCGAGGGTTTCTACCACCGATGGGGGCGGGAGCTGGGTCAGGTCTACGTTGCTCAATTGGCGGCTCCTGTGGGAATGGTGATGCTGGCCGTCTCAGTTTTGGTATCTGGGGCGCCGCCATCTTTGCGCTGCCAGGTGAGCTCAATGGTGAGTGAGCCATCCATGCCGCCGCCCAGCACATCAACCCGGGTGATGGTGATGCGGGGTTCCCAGTTGATGAGGGCCTGCACGGTGGCGGCCATCAGGCGCAGGCGGGTGGCCTGATGTTGGGGCTGGTCGATGAGGTAAAACAGCTCGCTGCCATAGTCGCGGCGCATGACGCGAGAGCCCACCGGGGTGATGAGGATGTCGCGCACCGACTGGATGATGTGGTTGGTCGCGCTGATGGCGCGACCGGTCGCAGCGTTCATGCCGAGCCAGTTCATGCCGGGCCCCCTGTTTGGCCGCCGCCAGTGCTGACGCCGCCGTGTTTGTGGGTGGTGACTTCGACGTTGCCAATCTTGGCGGTGGGGGCTGTAATTTTGCCGCCGGCGGTGATGGTGGTACCGACCTTGAGCGCCTGGGTGCATTCCACCAGGGGGGTGATCAGCTTGACGGTGACGCTGGCCGCGATATTGGCAGACTTGATGCCGGTGGCGTTGAGCGTGCCGGTGGCCGGGTTGTATTCGATGACTGCGCCGTCACTGTATTCGGTGCGGTCGAGATCGGGATTGTCATCGTCAGCCAGTGGCTCGTCTGCGGCGGTGGCGTTGAGTGAGCCGATGATGTACGCATTGCGCAGATCGCCACTGATTGACAACAAGATGACCTGTTCGCCGATGCTCAGGCGGTGACGGGTACGGTTAGCCCCGGCCCTTTCTGTGGTGTAGGGCCGCCAGTTGGTGATCAGGTCGCCGGTTTTGACGCGACATTCCCCTGATCGCACGTCGGTCACGGTGCCGATGCGGATCAGGTTGTCGATCAGGCGTTGGAGTTCAGTCGGGGTCGGTTGCATGGGGCCATTGTTTTGGGCAATGGCCGGGAAGGCGAGAGAAGGCCAGTGTGCGCGGGTCTGGCACACTGGTGCTGTGTTAAAGTAGTTGAATATATATCAGGGCAAAACAAAAGGTCTAATACCAACAGCATATGACTCTTTGTTCACATAAGCTTCAAATATGTCATTTATATTATGCCCCTTGGCTATGTGATACAGAGCTATTTTTTGCCAGCGTGGCATTCTTTCTCCGATGAATAAGGATTCTATTGCACCGCTTCTATATTTTATTAATTCGTTTCCATCATGATTTGAAATGAATCTTAGTTCATTCTCATAACCCCAGTGGGTGTGTTTTGTATTCATTAGTTTTAACACTAAATCCACAGCCTTATTTGATAGGCTGCGGTTTTCATCTTTAATTACCTCTAGCATTATCTCAGAGGCATTAATTCTTGGTGGGATATCACTATAAGATACAGCGCTAAAAGTTAGCTCGTCCTCAAAAACATCTTCGGGATTTGCATTTACTTTTAATGAAAAACCTTGCAGCCCATTACCATAATGCCCCCACATTAAATTGCTTTTTATAGGCGGAGACTGAATATCCATAATAAAACAGCATACTCCACTGCGATAAAATTTTTTCTGGACGGTTTGAAGTATGGTGGTATTTCTATTGTTTATATCTCTTTTTATTTTCTCTATTTCGCCATGAGCATAAATAGCTGTTAACCATGTATCTATATCTGTTCTTATGTCGAATAGATTAAGGACTTTTTGATTGTATTGATTGTTTCTGAAAAGTTTAATTAATTCATTGTCACTAATGTTTTTTGTGTCATCAATATAGATGCCCTCAAATGGATCATTAAATACAGTTGGCTTTGAAAACCAAGCTGAATAATTTTCAAAAGCCGTCACGTTGTTCTCATTGAAAGAGTAAAATTTGTACATCTTAATTTTTTCTCGTGATTACTCTAAAAAAGTTTCCGTAATAATGCAGCAAGAGCCTAAAAAAGGCCCGTATGGGCTTTTGGTTTTGTGATTGTTGTATCAATGAATTACCAACCGACCGCTTTCGGCTCGCGGCGCAGGTGGGGGATAAGTTTGGGCCAGTCGCTGTCGCCGTGGGGGTTAGGTTGGATATGGCGGGTGCGGTCGGCCAGGATCTTGCGGGCTTGGTTCAGGGTGTAAGGATACTCGTGGATGATGGAGCAGTAGAGGCCGGCGTCGCGGTGTTCGGCGACCTTGAGCAAGGGATAGATGCTGCGGGCGGCCTCCATCATCCGGTCGGCGGCGCGCCAGCACCAGGTCAGGATGCAGAGTTCGTCATCGGTCAGGCTGATGGCGTGCTACGTCTGTTTCTGGAGAATGTAAACACAAGGCGACGAGTTAAACATGGTCGGTTTACTAGCCCACTCGGCCCAGCGCACCGAAGGGAGCTTATCCAATTTGCCTAACTGGGAGCAGCTTGCCTTTTCGCCGGTGGTTGCTTATTTACCATCCGGTTTAGGGGGAATTGTCATGTGGTCAATCTGTTCATGGCGCAGGTAGAAGGTACCATCCTTTTCAGTCCAAAAAGCGCACTGGATGGCATTGCAGACAATACGTAGTGCAGATACTTGGCCAGAATGCTTAGCAAGACTGAGTTTATTGGCAGAGGCAAAGGTACCTTCTTTCATTTCTTTAACTTGTCGTATGGCTACTGTTTCACCGGTGCCATGACTGTAGTAAGCTAGCATAATAACTATTCCGCAAGTGACAATTAGGTACGCGAAGCGTAAATACCAAGTTATCACAGATACAAGTAAAGTTGTGAGCCAACTAGGTTGCTTGTTTTTTATCGAACCATTTAGTGTTTCTCGCACCTCCTTTAATAATGGTTCATTATCTATAATAGATAGTATTTTTTCTCGGGAAATCTGTATAACCCAGTTTATCGACTTGAAGGCTACTGCCGAAAATATACCTACAATGAAAAGGGCTGGAAATAGTACGATTGGATACGTTAGGAGTGGCAATATGTTAACTACCAGAGCCGCTGTACCAGTCAATAGATTTTGTTCAGTTGATAAAGGGAACTCGCCGCTATCTACATGAAAAAACTCGACATATCCCATATGCCACGACATCCCAAACAGATAGACACAAGCCGTCAGTAGTGGCAACAGGGTCAAGGCAATTTGAACTCGCACCAAGGTTTGTTCGGGGGATTTGGCTGGTTTTTTCCCATTTTTGCTGGCTTGTTGGCGGAGCCGCTGCCGCAGTTCGCTACGCTGATTCATCCTTGCCTCATACGATAGAGTTTGCGCCGTATCGTATGGTTTTCAGCTTCGCTCGACAACCTTCTATTTGGTCAAGTGTGTCAACAACAGCTCATCCAACAGCTCCACCTCCTGATTGGTGATGCCCAGCAGCTCCCGCGCCGGATAGCGGATCACGCGGCCCTTGATGCGGTCTTTCAAGCCATATTGGTGGATGGTGGCGAGGCGGTTGGCCGAGCCGACAAACTCAACCACGGCCTGTGATTGGGTGGCGCTGGCCTTTAACCAGGTTCTGCTGGTGATTTTGAAGAACATTTTTCTGCACAAGCGGCCCCTGCCTTTTTTCAACTTGGGCTGTGGCTTGCGCGGGGTCATGGGGCTGCCATCTGGCTGGATGTTGGTGCGGATCCGGCCTGCTTGACTGTCGCGCAGCTTGCGCGCCATTTCGCCCGCCAACTGGCGGCGGGCTGCGGGTTCCATGCTGGCTAGCAGGCCATCGGCCCAGCGGGTCAGGCGGCTCAGGTCGTCGGTGGCCATGGCTGATGCTCCCCGTTGATGAAGAGTTCCAAGGTGATGCCGTCGTAGGGGTCTTCCGGCGGCTCTGGCAGGTGCTCCCAGCCAATCCCCTGTTCGTTCTGCCAGACCCTGACCCGCTCGGTCAACTTGACTGTGATGATGAGGTCCATCAGGTCGTTTGCCAGATACTCGGCCTCGAAGGTGATGCCATCCTTGCGCCGTTCGTCGTTGGTCATCAGATCCGGCTGGTGTTGGCGCAACCAGGCCAGCAGCGGCACCATGATTTGATCCGGGTGGCCGGCGAAATCTTCAATCCCGATAGAGAGCGGGTATTGCCACTCGAATGAGAGCGAGCGGGCGCCGGTGCTTTCGACGTTACCCGGGGCGATGAAGATGTGCAGTTTGTCCGGATTGGTCTTGAGGTGCGGCACGCAGTTGGTCAGCACTTCACGGATCTGTTTTGGCTTTTCCATCCTCACTCCCTTGTTGTTGCTGCCGTTGTTGGCAGGTGATGAGACTGTCGACCTTGGCGGCGCAGCTGGCCCAGGCGGCCTCGGTCTGGGTCAATTGGTCGAGCAGGTCGCCGTTATTGGCCGGGCTGGCCGGTGGCAGCTGGCAGGGGGTCAGGCCCTGACAGGTGAGCCTGATAATCTGCGGCGCCGGTGATGGCGGGGCGCTTGAGCAGCCTGACAACAGGATCAGGCAGAGGGCTATCAGCCCAAGACCTAAGTTCAGCATTTTCACGTTTGAGCCTCTTGATGGTGTCGGCGCGGGTGGCGGCGGTCATCGACAGTTCGCCGAGCTGGTTTTGCAGTTTGGCGGCGGCTTCTGCCTGGGCGGTCAGCTCGCCGGTGATGGTGGTGTCTTTGAGTTGTTCCCGCTGCTCGCCCTCTTTGGCCTTGTCGTCGGCGGCCTTGAGGTCGCTTTGCAGGGTGGTGACCTGGCCCTCTGCCGTGGCGGCCGAGGTGGCAGACCAGCCCCAGCCGCCGATGGCGATAGCCAAGGCGATCAGCAACCAGGTGAGGGGGGAGCGCAGAAGGTTAAGCAACATGCGCCACCTCCTTCACCGGATATACCTTGGCAAAGTGGTCGTATGCCTTGGCCAGCTTGGTGTCGTAGTCGTTCTCCTTAAACGCCGGCCCGTTGTAGCGGCGGGCAAAGTCGGCCCACTTTCGGCCCTGCAGCACCTTGTGCATGGCAGCGTCTTGCTGGATGAAGCGACACAGGGCGGTGAGGTGGTCGACCTCGCTGCGCTGCATGGCCGAGAGCCAGTCGCTAGCCGAGGCAAAGCCGAGCGCCTGCCAGTGGTACCCCATGATCTGGAACATGCCCCAGCTGGCCGATTCGATGGCGGCATCCCGATGCAGGCTGATGGCCAGTTGCAGCCGTTCCCACTCGGCCGCGCTGCCTGCATAGCCGCCGCGCTTGGGGTTGGCCAGATTGGGGTAACTGGCGGCCAGCTGGTTGGCGGTGGCTTTGCCCAGGTGCTTGGTGAGCTGCTTGTAGAACACATGCCGCTCGAACAGCACCACGGGGCGCATGGCGTTGGTAAAGCCTTCACCGATACTTTCGACCTGGGCAACGGTGGCCATGGTGGCGAGCGGCAGGCCCAGCAGGTCAGCCCCTTCCTGCATGTGGTGGACGGTGAGCTGGTTGCCGCGCTCGCTGCCGAGCAAGGCGGCCATGGTACGCGGGCCAGCCTGACCGATGGCGGTGATCATGTAATCCCGCTGGAAGGCGAGCAGGGCCTGTTCGGTGGCATCGTCAAACCAGCCATCAGGATCCACCGGATAACCGGCCTTGGTGAGGCGGCGCTGCAGATCGGCCACGGCGGTGCCGGTATCCCCTTTTTTCAAGCTCATGGTTTCCTCCTGTCGGTCGTGCGGTAGTGCTTCTTGCTGCGCAGCAGGTGATAGATAGAACCGCCATCGCTCCACACAGCACAAAGCAGGAAGGCGGTCATGATGACGGAGGCGAGATCGGGGACGAGGATGGTGCCGAACAAGAAGCGGATCGGCACCGAGGCCGAGGCCACGCAGATCACCCATGACAGCCAGGCTGGGAGTGCCAGATAGTGGCTATCCCGGCTGTCAAAGAACATGACTCGCAGGCAGATTGCGGTGCACATCAGGGCATAGATCGCGGTGTAGATCATGGCGTAGGTAGGGTTAGTGGGGATCATTTCCACCTCCTTTGCCAATGCGGCTGAACAGAGCGCCGAGCTGGCCGGGGATCGCGTTCATCGCGACCTTGAGTATTTTCACCGCCAGGGCTGCGGCCACGATGGCACCGACCCCCTTGTTGATCTCGATGCCCGCCGGCAGCAGTTTGGCCAGCATCTGAACGGTGAAATCTGCCGCCAACAGCCCGCAGATGAACGAGGTGAGGAACAGGAGAATGACCCGTCCTGCAATCTTCTCCTCACTGGTGAGCCCAAAGAGTAGTGCTCCGGCGAACGCGCCGAGCAGGATGATGGGGTCTAGCCAAGGGGCTGTGGAGGCAAGCGCAAGGGCTAGCGCTACGCCATTGGCGGTACTGGCTGAAATCGGTTCTGGCATCGTGCTCTCCTGTTGTTATCGTTTGCCGCCGTAGTGGCGAGCGGTTTGGAATTCGGTGATGGTCTGGCACTCGGCGCAGCGTTCGCAGCCCCGGATCGCTTCACGGCGCGCCTGCGGGATGGGGTTTTCGCAGTCGATGCAGTAGTGGGGGCCGGTGCCGCTGATGCGGGCAGCGTGGATGCGCGCAGCGATTTGCTGATCGCTGATGTCGGCCAGTCGTTCGAGTTCGTCGTCGAGGCGGCTCATGGTCAGTCCCATAGCTGGATCAGCGGCTGCTCGGCCTGGGTGGGGGCCGCTGGCATGTTGATGAGGGTTCCGGTCGGGATGATGGGGCCGAGCGTGGCCAAACCGGGGTTGAGGTTGAGCACTTGCTCGGTGATGCCTGAGGTGTAGCCGTAATGCCGGAACAGGATGAGATCGAGGGTGTCGCCCTGTTGGCTGCGCAGTTGCATCAGATCAGCTCTACTGTGTTGTGGGTGGTGCCTAGGATGTCGCGAATGGCAAAGCGGGCATCCCGGTAGAGGTCATCCGAGCTGATGATTTTGGCATCGGCCCCTTTGACGCCGTCACCGGTGGCGCTGTAGTCGGTGTAGCGCTCGAGCAAGTTGGCGCGGGTAATGGCATAGACTGCGCGCCGGTAGCTGTGCAGGCGCACCGATTCGTTGTTGATGACCTCGCTCGGCACGGCGGCCAGGGTGGCGTGGCCTTCTGCCAGTCGGGCGCTACGCCAATCTGCCAGATCCCGGTTGACGCTGGTGATGGCGTCGACCACGGCATGGGTGAGGCGGGCCGTGGTGACGGTGCCATCAAGCCGGACTGTGTCGCGCAGGTCAGGCAGCGAGATCGCGGGCCAGAAGGGGCTGTTGGCTATCTCCCCTTCATCTGGCGCGGTTGGTGCTGTGGCAATGAATCCGGTGCTCATGGTGCTCCTGTGTTTGTTTATCCGCTGGTTGGGCGGTGGTCGGGCCGTCTGGTATGCCGCTGGCATTCGTCAGGCCCGAGCCGCCCAGGGTGCGGGGTTCGCTTGGTTAGCTGCCGCCGCCGTGGGCGTCGGGCTGCTGTTCTTTTTTCAGTTCACGCTCGAGGACTTCGAGCTCTTTCTTGATGCCGACCTTGTCGTGCAGTTCGATGGCGCGGCGGTAGTGCTCAGCAGCTTGCGGCTTGAGCCCTTCGGCCAGTGCGGCGCGGCCCACTGCCTTGTGCAGCTTGGCGCGCACCTGGTCGAAGATGTCGCAGCCGTGCAGCAGGGCCATGTATTGGTCGAGTATCGACAGGGCGGGACCGGTGCCAGCCTCTTGCTGTTTGATGGCGGTGTCGGCCACCTCTTCGGCAATCATGGTGGCGGCGGTGCGCTCGTACCGGTCCGGGGTGCTCAGACCGTGGCGGATCACGTAGTCGGCCATGGGGAAAGCCCCTTCGAGATCGCCAGTGTCGAGGTGCCAGAGCATGACGGTCACCAGGACGTCATCTTGTCCGCCCCGGTCGGCGGCCAGCAGGCCATCAATCCAGGGTTTGTAGACGGCCAGCATGGGGCGCTTGGCGTCGATCTTGCGCTCGACGCTCTGGATGCCCTTGAGGGTGCGGCGGTGTTCGGCCAGCTGCATCAACTGCAGCTCGTAGGCGTTGGCGCGTTGTTGGTCGAACTGAGGATTGGCCGCCCCTTGCAGGGCGGCCAGTTTGCGTTCGCGGTTGCGACGGGCAGGTGATGTCATGTCGCCCCCTTAACCGCCAGTGGCCGGTTTCGGCCCCATGACAATGTTTTCGATCAGGGCGACGCAGTCGTAATCCTCTACCACGTAGGCATCGTTAGAGCTTTCGTAGTTCACGACGCGGTCACGATGGGGTTCTTCCGCGATATGGCGGCGGCGGGCACCTTCCTGCGGGTAGATGGAGAGGTTTTTCAGCTTGGTGATGAGAATGGCGCTGTCGGGGAAGAATGGGACGCGCACTGCAGGCAGGTTGCCAATCTGCTTCTGGCTCACCAGCACCTGACCGGCCAGCTTTTCCTGGTTGTTGTCGGCGTTGTTGATGATGGGGAAGTATTTGTCGGCCAGCAGCTTGCGGCCGCAGATGACCACCAGATCGGTGTCGTCCTGATACCAAGGGGCGATAGCCTCGTTAACGGCATCGAATACCAGCGCATCGAGGTTGTGGTAGTCGCCTTCCTTGGTGTCTGCGTCGTTCTTCGGCTGATAGACATAGATCTTGCCGGAGCCTGGTTCGCCTTCATCCATCACTTTTGCCGGGGCTTCTTCACGGATGTGATACAGCCAGCCCTTGTTCACGTCTTGCAGCAGCGGGTTGGTCTGACGGTTGGTGTTCTTCTCCACGGCGACGCCATTCCAGCCAATCATGATGCGGTCGAGCCCCTGCCGCTTGAGGATGGCATCGCGGATGCGGGTCTGGAAGTCGGGGAACTTGGCCCAGATATCCAGCTTGTTGTAAGGGAGGCTGGTGTCGTAGTTGGTCTTGGCACACTCGTATTCATTGGAATAGAGCGTGCTGGGGTCGCTTGGTTCACGAACGTTGGTGCTGGTATCGGTGCGGCCTGCAATGGTGCCGGCGATGTCGATGCCTACTTTCTCCCCCTTAATCTCTTTGACAGGGATGATCTGGATCATTTTCAGGAATTCGACCGATTCCTGCATCTTGGTTTCCAGGGTCTGCTGGACGCTCGGCTCCACATTGAACTGCACCATGGCGCTGGTGATGGCGTTGAGTTTGGCCACCTGGCCGGTGAACTCGTTGAACTTCTGGCGGGTTTCGTTACGCATGGATGGGGTCCTTAGCAGTCGGTTTGAATGGTGGTGCCGTCGCTACCGGTGGCAGGCTGGCGCTTGTGGCTGAAATCTTCCTGGCCTTCCAGCTTGGCGGTGAGGTCAGCCAGTGCTTTGGCGGTGGCTTCCTGCTGGCTGGTCAGTTCGGTGATGGTGGCGGCCTGTGCGGTGAACTTCTTCTGCAGGTCTGCGTCGATGGTGGTCACTTCTTTGGCCACGGCTTCGACGGCCTGATGCACGTCACCGAAATCCGCGGTGGATTGCTTTTTGTGGCTGCTGAACATGGCTGTGATGCGCTCGGCCAGGCTGGGGCCTTTGTCGGCTTCGTCTTCAAACTCGATGACGGTTTCCAGCGCTTCGGTGAACAAGCATTCCTTGTACTGCTTGCGCTCGGCCAGCGGGTTGGTCGATGCCTTGCTGCAGAACTGGAGCATTTCGGTGCCGAGGCTGGCCGGGCTGTCGGTGACGGCCAGCCCCATCAGGTAGGCGCCTTTCTCGTTCAGGTTGGGGTGGATCTCGACAGAGGTGAACACCTTCTGACGCTTCTTGTTCAGTTCGACCAGTTCAGGGGTCGGGTCGATTTGCACGAACAGGGCCAGGCGCTTTTCACCTTCCATGTTGACCTCTTCGGTCTTGGCGGCGGTGATGTCGCCGTACATCTTGAACTGACCGGTCGGGTCATAGCCCCGGATGTGTTCCATATTGATCCGGGCGCCATAGATGGACTGGTTGTAGCGCTTGGCCATCTGTTCAATCCATTCGCGGGTGATGGTGCGGCCATCGGTCGTGCCCCCTTCGACGGCAACACGGAAAAATTTGGACTTAGCCATGAGCTGGGATCCCTTTGGTGATTGGGTGGTGATGTCGCGGTTATGGTCTGGGTGACAGGCGGGATCGTGCAATCGGCGGCCAGTGTATCCACGGTGGATACACTGGCGCGGGCGTCAGGGTGCTTGTCTTGGTCGGTAGACTGGCGCCATGACTACAGCACCGTTACTTTTCCCCCATATCGAACCCAGACGGCAGGCCATGCACCTGTTCTTTCAGGGCTACCCGCTCCGCGCCATTGCTGAATTGCTGCAAACGCCGGAGGGGACAGTCTCGACCTGGAAGAAGCGCGACGGCTGGGATGACATCAAACCCATTGACCGGGTCGACTTCGCCATTGAGGCGCGGATGTGCCAGTTGATCGCCAAGGATGTGAAGAGCGGCGGCGACTTCAAGGAGATTGACCTGCTGGGCCGCCAGCTGGAGCGGATCGCCCGGGTCAACAAGTACAGCAACGGCGGTAATGAAACCGACCTCAATCCCAAGGTGGCGAACCGCAACAAGGGGCCGAAGAAGGCGCCGGTTCGTAACAATTTCGATGAAGCCCAGCTGGAGAAGCTGGGCGAGCTATTTCACAGCAATATGTTTGGCTATCAGAAGGTGTGGTATCAGGCTGGTCAGCAGTTCATTGAGCGAAACTTGCTCAAGAGTCGGCAGATCGGGGCCACTTTCTATTTTGCCCGAGAGGCGCTGATGGATGCGCTCACTACTGGGCGCAATCAGGTTTTCCTGTCAGCCAGTAAGGCGCAGGCCCATCAGTTCAAGCAATACATTCTCGCTTTCGCGCTGGAGGTCGGGGTTGAGCTCAAGGGGGATCCCATTACGCTCGGCAATGGCGCCATTCTCTACTTCCTCGGCACCAACTCCCGTACCGCCCAGAGCTATCACGGCAACCTCTACATCGATGAGTATTTCTGGATACCCAAGTTTCAGGAGCTCTACAAAGTTTCCAGCGGCATGGCGATGCAGAAGTTTTGGCGGCTGACCTATTTCTCGACCCCGTCAAGCCTGTCACATGATGCCTATCCGTTCTGGTCAGGGGCGATGTTTAACAAGGGACGCCCGAAGAACGAACACATTAAGTTCGACGTAGACCATACCGCGTTACAGGGCGGCCGCCTCTGCGGCGATGGCCAGTGGCGGCAGATCGTCACCATTGAGGATGCGGTGCGGGGCGGCTGCGACCTCTTTGACCTGGAACGGTTACGAAGGCGTTATTCCCCCGATAACTATAACCAGCTGCTGATGTGTCAGTTTGCCGATGACACTGACAGCGTGTTCCCGCTCGCTACCCTGCAGCGCTGCATGGTCGACAGCTGGGAGCAGTGGGATGACTACAAACCCTTTGCGCTGCGCCCGCTCGGCAGCCGGGCAGTGTGGATCGGTTATGACCCGGCTAAAGGCGCGGTCGGCAGTGACAGCGCTGGCTGCGTCGTGCTGGCTCCGCCAGTGGTTCCCGGCGGCAAGTTCCGGATGTTGGAGCGCCACCGCTGGCAGGGGATGGACTTCGATGCCCAGGCCAAATCCATCCGAGCTATCTGCGATCGCTACAACGTGACCTACATCGGCATCGACACCACCGGGATCGGGGAGGGGGTTTATCAGTTGGTGAAGCAGTTTTACCCGGCGGTGACCTCTATCCAGTACAACCCCAGTGTGAAGATGCAGATGGTGATGAAGGCGCAGGACGTGATGAACAAGGGGCGACTTGAGTTCGACAGTGGTTGGACTGACTTGGCACAGGCGTTTATGAGCATCCGCCGGGGCATGACCGCCGGCAAGATGCCGACGTTTGAGGCTAGTCGATCTGATGAGACAAGCCACGCAGACATTGCCTGGGCAACGATGCATGCCCTATTACATGAGCCGCTGGCAGGCGCCAACGGTACCAATACCAGCATGATGGAGATTTTCGCATGAGAAAGCGTCGCAACCCGCGCACGACCCAACCGGTGACGGCGACCCGACAACCTGCTGGTGAGGCCATCGAGGCGTTCAGCTTTGGCGAGCCGGTGCCCGTCTTATCGCAGCGGGAGGTGTTCGACTACCTGGAAGCGATGCACAACGGCCGCTGGTATGAGCCGCCGCTGTCCCTCAATGGACTGTCGCGGGTCTATCGGGCCGGTGTGCATCATGCCTCTGCCATTCAGGTTAAGCGCAACATCTTGCGCTCGTGCTTCATCCCTCATCCGAAACTGAGTCTGGCGGGCTTCACCGGGCTGGCGCTGGACTATCTGATTTTTGGCAACGGCTACCTGCAGGCGGTACAGAACAGGATCGGCGGAGTACTGCGCTATGACCATCTGCGCGCCAAGTACACCCGGCGCGGGCTGGATATGGCCACCTATTGGTGGATTTCCCAGCCAGGGCAGGAACAGGAGCTGCCCGCCGGTCGAGTTGGCCATGTGATGGAGAGCGACATCAACCAGGAGATCTACGGCATCCCCGACTATGTTGGCGGGCTGAATTCGACCTTGCTGAACGAGTCTGCCACCCTGTTTCGCCGGCGGTACTATGAGAACGGCAGCCACGCCGGCTTCATCATGCACATCACCGACGCGGTGCAGAACGAGGGGGACATCGCCAAGCTCAAGGAGGCGCTGCGCCAGAGCAAAGGCCCTGGCAACTTCCGCAACCTGCTGCTCTACACGCCTGGCGGCAGCAAGGACGGGGTGAAGTTGATCCCGGTCGCCGAGGTAGCGGCCAAGGATGACTTCTTGAGCATCAAGAACGTGAGCCGTGATGACCAGCTGGCCACCCACCGGGTACCGCCCCAACTGATGGGGGTGATGCGGCGTTGTTTCCCAAATCAGAGTGACCTGAATTGAACTTATGGTGGAGACGCTGATCTGATCACCAAATCCCTCTTCAAATCAGCATCATGGGCAAGTCGCTTCACGCCATATCCAACTGGTCACAGTACAACCGTTCCCTGGTCAAACGCGGCTCGCTAACGTTCTGGGTTGATGAGAATGTCGTTCATAACTGGTTCCATCAAGAACATCATGGCCGACGTGGACGAAGCGCCCTCTACACCGACCAGACCATCTGTACCTTTCTCATGCTCAAAGGCATTTTCAACCTCTCCCTGCGGGCGACACAGGGCCTGCTCGACTCACTGTTCGAGCTGATGAATGTGCCGTTGTGTGCCCCCGACTACAGCTGTGTCAGCAAGCGCGCCAGTACTGTGAAGGTGGCATACCGCCAGCCACCCAAGGGCAAGGTTACCGATTTGGTTATCGATTCCATCGGCTTGAAAGTGTTTGGCGAGGGCGAATGGAAGGTCAGAAAGCATGGCTATGACAAGCGCCGGGTCTGGCGCAAATTGCATCTGGCGGTGGACCCGGCGACCCACGACATCGTGGCAGCCGAGGCCTCGTTGGAAAATGTTCATGATGCCGAGGTGTTGCCGACCCTGTTCAATCCGCTACGCCGAGCACTTGGGACCGTGTATGCCGATGGCGCATATGACACCAAGGCCTGCCATGAACTGATAAAGCGCAAAGGAGCCAAGGCCTGTATTCCGCCGCGCAAGAATGCCGGTTTATGGGAAAAGGGGCATCCACGCAATGAAGCTGTTCTGGTGATGCGCAAGGAGGGGCTGACTCACTGGAAGCAGCAGTCCGGGTATCATCGGCGCTCATTGGCCGAGACGGGGATGTATAGGTTCAAACAATTGATGACGGGAAAAATCAGTCTACGTAACTACAACGGACAAGTGGGAGAGATCATGGCCTACGTGTGTGCGATGAACAAGCTGAATGCCCTTGGTCTGCCAGCTAGAGAGCCCCAAGTGTAGCTATCACCTGGGGCTGGGGAAGTTGTGGCCTAATGGCTGATTTGGGCAACAACGCCGGGTGATGCCGAACAATACAGGCGGGTTTGGTGATGTGACCAAGGCAGCTCAGGTGTTCGACATCAACGAGATCGACAGCATCAAGGCCAGCCTGCTGGCGATGAACGACTGGGCAGGGGAGGAGATCATCAGGTTCAACCCGTACAAGCTCGCCGCCGGTACCGAACCGGCCAGCCAGGGCGATCAGCTGCGCTGACCCAGCCAGCGCATTCCTACCACCCCGCCATCTGGCGGGGTTTTCTTTTGCCCTTTATCTGGGCGCATCAGCGGCCCGCCGCTGCATCATTGATGCGGGCCACCCTCGCACCCTCGCACCCTCGCGGATCCTTCGGCGAGCATTCGGAGCGACTGGCGCAGCCTGCCAGCACCGCTGGCGCGCAATCGGGACCCCGCCTCGCCTGCCCGCTTTATGTATGGAAAACCATGCAGGTGAACGACGGGGTGAGGGGGACGGCTCACCGCGCCAGCACTGGCCGCGTGCACCCTGCCAGATCCTTTTTGCGATCCTTCACTTTCCGCCAGATCCTTTCACCCTCCGAGCGGGGGATAGCACTGCATCACCTTGCTCTTTCCACTCACTGATAAGCGCACTTGGAGACTTGGATATAAAAATCTGGCTTGGCTTTGAGTTGTTCAGGGTATTTGCTGGCTAACTGATGATGCCAATAGGGAGCCATCATCTCTTGATGGGGGGCCTTGGGACCCAGGGTCACATGTTTGACCGGAGCAAGGTGATTAGTCCGGTGCATCTCCAGATAAAGCCGGGGAGGGGTACCTTTTATCAAGTCAGGTTCTTGCACCTGAATCTCTTTGGCACCGTATTCCAAATGGGTAACGATAATGCGGTGCTCTTTTTCTGCTTCATAGTCAGCATCTTTGAGTAGATAAGGTAACGGCCCCAACAGTTGCGACAGTTGCTGAAGCTTGGCCGTATCTGGTTTAGGGCCTAGGAATTTTTTCACCGCGTTTTTTAATTCTTTGAATGACTTCAATAGGACGCTTTCTTTGTCCTCGCCATGAATCTGCATCTCCCCTTTGATATAGACGACGCGATAGAATTCCGCACTCTCTTGAGGTGATTTCCCCGAATTGAGGAACGCCTGGTTTTTTTCATCTTGTGGCGCATCACTCGGTTTTTTTGACAATAGATCGAACTCAAAAAAGTGATTGGTATTAAATGTAATCGCACAGCCACAGGCGTCGTCGTTTTGATGGTTTTTGCTGTAAAACCGCCACATATTCAGGCTGTCTTCCTCTGGCAGGAAGCACCCGACAAAGGCAGGCTTACTCTCAACCGGGGCATGACCAAGATAGTGCCAGAGCAGCTTCCCTTCATTGGGGTCATTGAGCGCATTGATATGCCCCAACCGCAAAGGGCTCCGCTCCAGTAATAAGGCATTGCCAACCTGCAGTGAGGTGTAGTGGGTCATGGTGGCCTTTTCTTGGGATTTCAACTGAGCCAGAATGCGTTCTCGAATCTTGGTTATCTGGGGTGATAACGCATAACGTTTTGCTCGATCTTGATATTCAATGGCCTTAAAACGCAGCTGGGGTGGGGCTTTTCGGGCAGTTTTACGAAAAAGGGCTTGTGCCCTAGCATAGCTCTGCTTAATACCGTAGCCGTTCATATACAACAGGCCAAGATATAAGGTTGCTTGTGAATGTCCTTGTTTGCTTGCCTTGCGGAACCAGTCGATAGCCGTACTATTGTTTTTCTCTATCCCCCGACCCATCATGCACATGAACCCCAGTTTGCTCTGGGCATTTGCCTCCCCTTGTTCAGCAGCCTTGCGATACCATTCGACAGCTGTGCTGTTGCTTTGTGCCACCCCTCGGCCTTCTTCGTACATCCATCCCAAACTGAACTGGGCAAGAGTATCTCCTTGTTCGGCTGCCTTGCGATACCACTCAACAGCCGTGCCATCGCTTTGCGCCACCCCTCGGCCTTCTTCGTACATCAATCCCAGATTAAGCTGGGCATCAGCATCCCCTTGTTCGGCTGCCTTGCGATACCACTCGGCAGCCTTGTTATCGCTTTGCGCCACCCCTTTACCATCTTCGTATATCAATCCCAGTTTGAATTGGGCACCAGCGTGCCCTTGTTCAGCGGCCTTTTGATAGTACTCGACAGCCATGTTAACGCTTTGTGCTACCCCCCGGCCTTGATCGTACATCCATCCTAGATGGAACTGGGCCGCAGCGTCTCCTTGTTCGGCGGCTTTTCGATACCACTCGACAGCAGTGCTATCGTTTTGCTCTACCCCACAGCCTTCTTCGTACATCAATCCCAGATTGAACTGGGCAACTTCGTGCCCTTGTTCGGCTGCCTTGCGATACCACTCGGCAGCCGTGTTATTGCTTTGCGCTACTCCCCGTCCTTTCTCGTACATCCATCCCAGATTGAACTGAGCATCAGCACTACCTTGTTCGGCGGCCTTGCTATACCACTCGACGGCCGTGCTATCGTTTTGTGCAATCTCTCGGCCTGCTTCATACATCCATCCCAACTTGAACTGGGCATCTGCGTCCCCTTGTTCCGCTGCCTTTATCATTGCGGTGATTTCTTCTGGTAGTTCTGACTTATCCATATTCCATTACCCATGCATTTGTTGTTATGCCAACTTACACCGATTTTTACATGCTGATTTCCCACAACACATTGAAAATGATGCACTTATTGTAAGTTTGTTTATCTTGCCCTAAGCCCTAAGAATTGTCGATTGAAGGGGGCCGGGGCTCCCAAGAATTTCACTGACAGGGTTCACATTTACCAACTTTTGGCTGTCGGCAGGTGGTACATGTGGTGGAGAAACCTGTTCCAGTCTCGGTTGCAGTGGGTAGTGGGATGAATATGGCGTTTTTTTCGGCCAGGATCCGCTGGGCTGCGGCTAGGGTCATCGGGTATTCGTGGATGATGGAGTAGTAGGTGCCGGCTTCGCGGTGCTCGGCGACATCGAGTAGGGGATAGATGCGGCGGGCGGCCCCCATCATGTAATCGGCGGCGCGCCAGAGCCACGCCAGTGAATGCAGCTCGTCATCGGTCAGCACGGTGAGGGGCTGCGGGTGAGCAGCGGTCTCCCGGTCCAGCACATCGAGCACCCAGCGGCGGAACTCTTTGGCGAGCGCCGTGTGTGAGAACATGGCGATCAGGTAGGTACCGCGCAGCGATGCGCTGATGCAGGTCATCGACAGGATCAATCAGGGGAGGCTGGGGAAGGTCTACTTTGCGGCCCGTGGCCGCGATACCCGGGAGTGGATGATGAAGCGGGAGCAGTTAAGCTCCCGCTATACCACCGCGCTCGGCGAACTGCCGGTGGAAAAGTGATGAATACGGAGGGAGGTCAGTACATCCGTTCTATCTGCTTGCCAAAACTCACCATCATCCACCCGTCGGCAAAAAAGCTGGCCCAAGTGAGGAATCCAATGAACGTTTCCGGGATCATGGCCTGAATGATGGGCCACTGGTCAAACAAACCTGGCGGAGTGGGGAGTGTCGCTTTGCCATCCGTAATGGTCTGGAGTCTGGTAAAAGCCCGTTCGAGACGGCGTTCAAACATGAGTGTTCTGACGCCCAGCATCAGTGCCCCCAAAGAGGACAGCATCAGCAGACCACCCAAGAACTTCATTACGCCGGGCTCCATGACCAGTGAAGCAAGAAGGTCTTGAAGGCGTTCCAGCATGAGATTTTCCTACTTAAATATGTAGCGGAGCAGGGTTGATGATGTCGTTTTCTTATATGGTCCCACCGGGATAGAGGCCCACCACGTTTCAAATGACGGAGCACCGTTCAAGGCATGAGGAGCTTGTTGACTGACCACATCGTAAATGTCTCTGAAAGTGCTCTTATCTATAGTCGTTTGCAGCGGGACGAGCCATACGTCGTAGCTGTCTGGTCGCTCTTTCGCGACCAAGCCTGGTGTGGTGAAAATGTTGCCGCACTGCTCTGCCGTTTCAACTCGGTAAAAGGGAGATTTGCCAAAAGCCGTCAAGCATAAGCCAAAGTCCTGCTGGGCCTTATACTCAGGCATCAGGTTAAAGCCCAGCAGGACTGCTATCGGCAAGAGATAAAACAGGTGATAGATCGGGGAGACAAAGCGAAGCATAGTTACTCCGGTAGTGGCGTAGATGCGAAAATGACTCTATATCCAGCCATAAAAACTACAGTATCACCACTCCCAAAATGGTTAGGCTCCTATCGCTATCTCACCACCACTTGTCTTCGTCCACTTTTTGCCAGATGGCGCGTTTGAACTCCGCATCGCTCAGATTACCTTGGCTCATCGGGGGCTCATCAATCCAGCGAGTCAACGCACTGAACTCATCATAGGGAACCACAGGGGAGTGATGGGCACCCGGTGAGGTTTGGTGATGCTGTCTTTGGAGCAGGACAGCCGCATAGGCACGCTCACCAGGCGTGAGCATGTTAAGCCAGGTATCAATCTCATGTTGAGGCCAATACCGCTCCAGGATGAGCCTGCAGCGCTTCTCGATGGCTTCGCTGCCATGCACTTGGGGTGTGTAGGACGTTTGCTTATTGCTCATCTGCTCTTTCCTCCATAGCCAGCGCCTTGATATGTGGCTTCATACTGGGCAGGAATTCCCGAACATTTTCGGATGAAGGAGGGTTGATAGCGGCATCCGTTACCCAATCGATAGACTTGCGCAGTTCGTCAAAGGCGATCTCGAAATCAGCATCCGACAAATTCTTCCCAAATGCCAGACTCCCGTGAGTCAGAACAGCACTGCGTACTCGCATTCTGAGCTGTTCCTGGCGTAATGCCTCTGCATCATCAAAGGCTTTTTCAACCTCAGCATCAACTACTCTCAGCATCTGTTTGCTGCAGTGCGCCGGTGCGCCGGTTGCCCCCGGCCAGTGACGGCTCACAATCAGCCGATCACCGACCAGGCGCACGTACTGGCTGCCGGCATTGATGATGCTGCCGTGTTGCAGCAGGGCGGCGTTGCTTTCATAAAGACCCATACGGCTCAACTCTTTGGCCAGAGTGGATCCTTTAACCCCTGATTTGGATCCTTCCGTACAGTTATTGACAGAACTCCAAGGGGCGCAGCTGCCGCTGCTCAAGGGCAACTCGCTGCGCTCGCCGACGGCATGCTCGCGCTGCTCGCCCAAACCCTGCACCTCTGCCCCCTTGCGCACTATCTGCCAGCCTTCTGTGCGGGTGGTGGCGGTGGTCTGACCCACGTCAGAGATCACCCCCAGCAGCTTGATCACGTCCTCGCCGTATTTGTTGGCGGCTTCGTCCAGCCGCTTGGAGAGGCGGATCAGGTGCTCTTTGCGTGGGGCATCAATGCCGCCCATGGCATTGATAAAGTCTCCCCAGCGGTTGTTATCTGCCGCGTGGCGGGCAGCTTCCAGCACGCAATCCCATTCGATCACCTCGTCACCCAGGCGGCGCAGCTCGCGCCACACGCTCACGGCAGGGCCGCCGATCTGCTGAAACTGGCGGATGCGCCAGCAGCTGGCCCAGGCGCCCACGGCGATGGTGGTGTGGTCTACGGGGGCCTCGGCCTCGTAATCCATCCCCACGGCATGGCCGTCGATGTTCTTGGCGATGTACTTGGCGATTTAGCCGGTGGCGCTGCCTTTGGTCGGGTCGATCTCTTTCCAGTTCACCCTGGGGTTGATGGCCTTGATGGCCTTGATGGTCTGCTTGTCAGTGATGTCGAGCAGGCTCTTGATGTGCGGCAACTTGTTACGGATGCGCGACTGGGCCAAAGCGTCCAACTCGGTACCGTTGGGCATTTTCAGCTCGGCCCGTTCGGCGGCAGTGAAGTGGAAGGCCAGCAGGGTCAGAAAGACGTGCTGATGTTCCGGGTTGATGAACAGCAGGCAGTGCCAGTGCGGGGTGGCGTCGTGGTGTGGCTCCACTACCCGAAAGCCAAATGCCCCGACCATTTCCCGCGCCAGCGCGGCACGAAAGCGGGCCCACTGTTTGCACAGCAGGCGGTTGGTCTCGGTCGGGGTCGCGTTGTTGAAGTCTTCGTTCTGGTAGGTCTTGGACTTGTCTTGTTTCCCCACCCGCCAAGCGTGATAGCTGGATGGGGCGGTCAGGGTCAGGAACAGGCCCAGCTTGCCCTGTTCCTGCGCCATATCCTCAAAGCCGCGCATGCGCACCATCAGCTCATGGCGGCGGATCTCGGGGTTGGCCACGGATGCCATGATGGCGTCTGTCAGATCGATTTCTTGCCCCAGCGCCTCGTTGACGGCGCTCATGATCTCCATCCATGCCCGCTGGGCCGCCTTGCGCTGGGTGAACTCGCGCACTGCGTGGGCGCTGGCGTAGGGGCTGACCCCCTTGCGCACTTGGCCGGTGAGGATGGCGATCAGCTCGCAATAGATGGCCCAGGCGCGATTAATCTTGCGCAGCCACCAAGATTCGTCGAGCAGGCGCACCAGCAGGCTGGCGGCGGCGCCCTCGAACTTGTCCACGGCAGGGGCCAGATTGTCTCGCTCTGCGTCGGTCAGCGGCCTTTCCAGCAGGCGTTCGGCGTGGGTGCGAGGGTGAACCGGCAAGGTGGGGCAGAAGTGCCACGCCTGTGCCTGAGCGCCAAGGTCAGCCAGCAGTTCGGTGGCGGTGCGCTCGTTGGCGCCGGTGCTCAGCAGTTGCTGGCAGCGGCGGGCCCACTCTGCGGCGACCAGCTCGCGGCGCATATCGTTGCGCAGGTCGACCACCGGGATCGGGAAGCGGGCCGCAGCAGCTTCGCACACGTCAACGATGCGGCGCAGCCAGACATTGGCGGTTTTCGGGTTGGCTGGGTAGCGGTGCAGGTAAGTCTTGGCCAACGGCTTGGCAACGTGCCACTCGACGCGGGCCAGTTGCTCGGCAGCGCCTGCCATATTGATGGCATGGTGGCCGACCAGGTAGTGCTGTGGCAGCTGGATGCCCTGCAGGTTGTTGATGGGTTCGTTCACTTACACACCCCGCATTTTTCAGCTGTGTATTCGTTCGGTTGCAGGTAGCGGCCGCACTGGGTGCAGGTCGGTACCATGTCGAGGGTCGCCAGCCGATCAGACCAGCAGGTGGCTTCGCAGAAAAACAGGCTGGTCATGCGGTTGCCGGAGAGGATGACCGGGCGCACATGGCTGAAATCTCCGCAGCAACTGCAGAGCATCGAGGGGCGGGCAGCAGGGGCGCCCTTCACCACGGTTTCACTGGCGGCGCGGGCCAGCGGCCAGCAGCGCTCGACACAATAGGGGTAGGATCGGCGACCGTGGCGGCCAGCCACCGGCATGCACACCGCCATCTGGTGGCACTTGGTGCAGGGCTCCAGGGTGACCATTTGTACGGCGGAAAGGGGGTTTGCAGGGCGCACGACGCCCAAAGCCGGGGCAAGCCCGGCTGGTTTTTGATGGGTCATTAGATGGCGCCTCCGGTATAGAGAGACTGGATTTTGCGTGAAGCAATACGGGCGGCAGTGCGGGCTTGGCGGCACAAAGTCAGGTGGGTTCTGGCTGGAGTGCGCTGGCCGTGGGGGCCATCTTTACGCAGGTCCAGCAAGTCGAGCTGCAGGCCGTGCAGCCTGGCCTCGGCGGCGATCATGTTAGAAACCCATTGGTCGATGGCGTGTTGGTTGCTCATTTGATGGTTTCCCCCAAGCCGTGTAGTGGTTCGCAGTCTGCCCACCACTCGGCGATCTCTTTAGCCAGTGCCAGTTCGGCGCTGCCGACGGCCAGCCAGTACACGGCGCGAATGGCGCCTAGCGCCAGCAGTTCCCGGGTGATGTCACGATTTCTCTTTGCATCGCTACCCGAGCTGGCGAACTCATCGACGGCAGCCTCCCAGTGCTTGGTCAGCTGGCTGACTGGTGCCGGTGGTTGCATATGTGCGGGGCCCGCCTCTGTGATACCCAGCGCGTCTTGCGGGGCTTCCAGTTCAAACAGGTCATCGGTCATGACCGACCTCCACTGGTATTCAGGCACAGCCAGAGCGAGCGCCAGGCATGAGCGCGGGTAGCATGAAGCTGTGTGGCCTTATCGTCGGGACGGGTTAAGTGGCGGGGCCTTGCCAGCTTGGCCAGGTGCCGATTGCACACCTTCACATTGCGTAGTGCGGTGGGAATCGCTACATTGCGCATATCAGTTACCTCAGTTGCTGATGGAAACCCCGCTGGTGCTGTAACACCGTTAAGGCGGGGTTTTTCTTTAGGTTTTCAACACATCCCAAGGAGAGAGTGATGTTCGACATCAAGTACAATCCCGAGGTCGAGAAACCTGCTTTTCACGACAAACTTGCAAAATTCGTTAAGAAAGAAGTCGACGATGGCCCTGATTACCCGCTGGTCGTCGAAAATGAATCTGGTCAGGTTTACTGCACCATCAAGGCCTATGGGCTGGGCAGTTTCGTTGCAATTGACCAATTCCTCGGCGGGTTGGGATTGCGTGATAAGTACCAAGGCACAGGGCGAGATGGTCATTTTGTTGTGACCAAATAACTCCCTTCCGGCGGCCCTAGTGGCCGCTTTGTCCAGCCTCATACCGCTTGATTGCGCCCATGACCATTGGTATCAATTCGTTAAAATCTCTCCAGCCACCAAGGGCGCTGGCCTGTTTGTTTGCCTCTTCCGCCAGCTCTTTTGCTCGCACTTCCCGCTGACTACTCGGCGTACTGATAAGGGTTTTCTCGAAACGGCTGGCGATATCGCCAATGGTTGATTGCTGGGTTGTGTGCATGTTTGTCTCCTTATTGCCCGTTTCCGGGCACTCTTCTCATTGCCGCGATGCGGCTTTCCAATGTGTTTGCCTTCTCGTTGAGCAAGGCGCGCTGGTTAATCTCATGTTCGGCCTGTTCCAGTTCGCTTCGGCTCGGCCCCTCAACGTGGTGGGTGGGACCGTGCCACTCGTACCGGTGCAACACTGAACCGTCGAATTTCCGCAGGGTGGCCAGCAGGTCGCTCAGGGCGAGGCGGATCGCTTCTCTCTGAGTGACGTCGAAATCGTGCAACTCCATGCTTTTGCCTAGCTCCGGTGATATTTCAGCGGCATAGCAAACAATGGCTCTGGCCTTGGTTGGCAGGCGTGACCAGCGGCTGGCCGCCCCATTGCGGCCGAACTGGGCGCGCATCTCTGCCAGCGCCACGTCGGCGGCGCTGGGTTGTTGAACGAGCTCGATGACCTGTGCTGTGTTCATGGGGTGCCCCTCTCTTATGCCTGCAGCAGCCTGGTCAGCCAGTGCGGGCGGGGTGGTTGGCGTGGCGTAAAGCGCAGAGCGCCACGGCGGCCCTGGCGGTCTTCCAGATAACTGCCATCGAAACGGGTGGTATTGCGCATCACCGGCTCGTCGCAATCGCTCACGACCGTGGCGCGGGTGAACAACAGGAACGGCAGCGGGATCAGCCCCGGCTGCTCGGCGCGCAGCTTGTTCATTGGGCCACCTCTTTCACCCTGCGCGGGACCATGGGCAGCACAATGGCCGGGTTGGGCATGGCACTCGGGCTGATGGTGGCGATGATTTCGAATCCCGCCTTGAAGGTGTGGCCGCAATCCACGTTGCTGCATTGGTAAGTGGCGATGCCGCACAGCGGGCTCATCCGGGTGGATGTGCGAGTGCTGGCGCGGGAACCACAGTGCGGGCAAATCAATCTCATGGTCTGGTCTCCTATGCGCCCAGGGCTGCGCGGGCCATGTCGGCAGCACACGCAAGACTAGGGACGGCGTGAAAGCGGTCTTCGATCTCGGTTGCCAGCAGCACAAGGTGCTCGATGCCAGCCCACAAGCCGCCGACGACGGTGTTTCTGTTGGATTTGGTGACGCGGTCACCGGCGAGGATGGTGGTTGCCTGGGCAGTGACGCCTATGATCTGGGCGCCAGCGTTGAGTGCCTGCTGGGCACGGGCCTCTGTAGTGATGGCGGCGCCGGTAGAGGGGAGGCGAACGGCTGTCAGGCCGCACTCAAACAGCAGACCGTCAAACAGGGTGTCGTCACCGGTGGCGTGGTAGAGAGTGATTAAGTCTTGGGCGGTCAGCTTGTGCCGCTCTTGCGCCGGGTTGAACTTGTTGCGCAGCACATCGGCGTTCATGTCGATCTCGGCGGCCAACTGGGTCAGGTTGTGTGCCTGCTTGAAGCGGTCACACGCACCGGCAAAGTGGCTGTGTAGGTTTTGTTGATGTTTAGACACTTTCGGCTCCTGTTCGTAGCCGCTACTGTGAGATCAAGCCACAGAGCGGGGAGTGGACTTCTTGGTCAAGGCACTGCTGGCCAACCGGCGGCCAGTGTTCTCATTGACCAACTTGAAATACTGTTCTGGCTCTCTGGCCATATCGCGCCAGCGCACCAGATTGACCCAGGGCTGATCGCCAGCCCGCAGCTTGGGAATGATGGGAATTCGGCCATCGGCAATCATGTCTTGGGCGGTGCGCTTGGGGAGCTTGAAGTTGTAAACGTCCAGCAGCATGTCCAAGAAGGCATCGAGCGGGATGGCCGGCAGAGATTGCAGTGCTAACCCCTGCTTGATGGCCGCCAGCTCACGCAGTACCTCGTTGAAGGGCTCGGCAGGATGGTTTTCCATCGTCATGGCGATCTCCTTACAGAACCGGGGGCTGGGGTTGTGCTGAAGGGTTAGCCTTCAGCTTGCCGCCGGTCAGCACTTCGATTTGGTAGGCACGGCCTTTGGGGATGGCTGCACCCCACTTCCCAACAGCAACATGAGAAATGCCCAAGGCTTTTGCAGTAGCCCCGATGCTGCCGAAGTAATCGATAACGTCTGTCTTTTTCATAACCCACAAAGCAACCCTAAGTTAGTTTGTGGGTTGAATATAACTTAGGGTTGCTATTGGCGCAAACCCAAGTTTCATTATTTTGATGTAACTTAGGTTTTATGAACATAAGTGACCGTATTGCATCTAGACGAAAAGACCTGTCTTTGACCCAAGTCGCTCTGGCCAAAAAAATTGGGATCAGTGGTGTATCTGTGGGGAAATGGGAGTCGGGACTAAATCAGCCGAAAGGGCGCTACCTCAATGACTTGGCGGCGGCACTTGGTGTATCCGTTGATTGGCTGCTGACTGGTAAAGAGGGCGGTGTCGTTGGGATGACCGATGCACATCCCCCTGGTTACCATAACGTCGAGCCTGCTGTTATTCCCCAGGGGAATCGGGTGCCGATTCTGAGCTATGTCCAGGCGGGTAACTGGCGGGAGATGTGCGAGCAGGCCACTACCTTCGATGGCAATGTCGAGTATGTGTCTGCCAGTATCGATATTGGCCCTTGTGGGTTTGGCCTCTGGTTGCGCGGCAATTCAATGAGCCCGCTCTTCAATGAAGGGGATCTGATCATCGTTGACCCCGATGAGTCACCTCGCCCTGGCGACTATGTGGTTGCCAAGAACGGCGGTGAAGAGGCCACCTTCAAGAAGTACCGACCCCGTGGCATCGATGAGAACGGGCAAGAGGTGTTTGAGCTTGTCCCCCTCAACGACGATTACCCCCCGATGCACTCCGACCGGCAGCAGATCGAGATCATCGGCGTCATGGTAGAACACCGAATTTTCAGAAAACGATAGGGCGCTGATGCGCCTTTTTTTATATTTTAATTGTAATTTATTTTTGTATTTAAAATGCCACGTTGATTATGTAGTAGTGATTGATGAATAAATGTAAGCAGTCCGCTTCTAGTCGGTAAATGGAGTTATCATGAATTTCGATATAAGAATAATAAATTCAAAAGTTTTATTGGGTACAGCGCTTAACATGTACGCTGTACTTGGAAACAAACTTTCCCTTGCTAGTCCAATGCGGAAAAAGAATCATAAATCTCTATCTTTACACGATATAGATGACCTTGAGTATTACAATAAAATAATAACTTTAATAGGTTCCATTGAAGATAACCTAGACGAAATTGTAGAAAGGGTAAATATTGACTTCAATGAAAAAAATCACCCGATGGAAAATAGAGTACTGATATTTAATTATCTAGACCTGTTGGATTCGCTGACTAAGGTTCTTATTGCTCATAAAGTAAAAGTATCTATTGAGTTTGTGTCGAAAGTATTATCTCTTCAACTTGAAGTAAATCAGTCATACGTTAACAGGGTAAATGATAAAAATTTTATTCAAAAAGCACCGATGAGTTTAATGCCAAATGTTATAGAGTTGAGCTTCCAACTAGATGATATAATTAGTGCTGCGTCAATAGCTAATATTAGAGTCGAAAATAACACAAAAGTTGATCGTGAACTCGATATATATCGAGAGTCACTGAATGAAAAAATTAATGATATCTCAAATCAATATAGTGAAGGTAGAGCAGACTTATTGAAATCTGTTGAAGATTATAAATATGAATTAGGGACGGTCGTAAATAAATCTTATGATATTTTGAATGAGAATAGAGAACAGTTGAGTTCAGTTAGTGAAAATCTTATTAAGAAGGAGGCTGAAATCAATGCATTGACAGAGGATGCAGCAAAAAAATTATCGCAAGTCGATGGGTTGTTGAAAAACACAAGCCAAGTTGGCATGGCTGGAGCATTTCAAAAAAGACGAGAGACCTTAGCAACTCAAGTCAAGCTATGGTTCTTTGCTTTCATTGTTTTTTTGGGTTTGCTGACCTATGTTGGCCTTGATATTGTGCAGTATGCATTCAAAACCCCATCTGAAGGTACAACCGTCTCGATGGCACAACTGATAGCTAAGTTGGCGGTATCCTTTCCTGCTATATGGGGTGCTTGGTTCTCTGCAAAACAATATAGCCACGCGAGTCAGTTGCAGGAGGATTATGCCTATAAAGTTTCAATCGCTATGACATATCATGGCTATAAGGATGAAGCCGGGCTTATTGATGAGAAAATGAGTGAGAAACTCCTAGATAGCATGATATCTCAGTTCTCAGACAATCCTGTTCGTCTATATCAAAATAACAACAGTGCATCGGTATTAGAAGCAATGTTAAAGAATGACAAGATGTCAGATATAATAAATTCGGCTAAAAATGGAATGAATGGTTCTGCGAAGTAGAGGGGCACATGAATCATGTATGAGTGTCCAAAACGCGATGACTATAAGTTACGGCTCTGGCTTGTTGAGGTCTATCCCTAAGGCCGTGAAGGCTCTCGCAAGCCTCCAAGGGCGCGGCGTTGGCTGGGGAAATCTTCACACTGGCGAGAGCATCAACCGACAAAGGGGGGAGTGAGCTTTCTGCGAACCTCTTCGAGTGCCGACGCAAGTGCTTCCGCCAGCTGTTCAGTTCCTTCCGCTTCGGCGAGGTTCGGCAGATGGGTGCGCCAAAAGGCACGGGCACGCACGGCGTCCACGGAGCCGTTGAGTTGCGACACGATGTGCCTCTTCATGATGTCGGTCAGTTCGTACTTGCGCTGATGATCGGCAAATGTCTCTTTTAATGAAGGATTCATATGGTCTCCAATATTGAACGGTTCGATACCATTGTGGTGCTGGCACTGGCTGAACTGTATAGCCGTTTTCCGGTGCGCCAGTATCTGGCCTCCAGCAAGTTCATCGTCACCGAAGATGGTGAGCACATTGACGGTCTTTCACCAGAGGCAGAAGGGCATCTGTTCGCTGAAGATCTATACCTCAATGATCCCTATTTTAAGCGTAAGGAATTTGCGTTCGAAAGTCTGAGGTGGCTGGTTGATGCTGGATATCTCCATGGCACACCAGCGGCTTATGACGGCATCGAAAATGCGGTGCTGACAGCCAAAGGGCTGGAGGTGCTCAAGGCCATCCCCGATAGCCTGCAAGGGAGCTTGGGGGAGCGATTGGTCGAGGCCGTCAAGGCGGACTCCCGGGAGGTCGGCCGCGCGGTATTGGGTCAGATACTTGGGTTGGGGGTCGGTTTGTTCTCATGACTGTTCGCAAACTGGATGACGGCAAGCCACTGCCCTGGCTTGCCGATATTCGCCCCGGTGGTCGCAACGGTCCACGGCGACGCAAGCGGTTTGCTACCAAAGGCGAGGCGGCAGCGTGGGAGCTGTGGCAGCTTGAGCAGTTCGCCGAGAAGCCTTGGCAGGGGGATGATGAGCAAACCGTTGAACCTGTTGCTGACTCTCGCCGGCTATCTGATCTAGTCGAACGCTGGTTTGGCCTGCATGGTCAGAGCCTGCGGGATGGTGAGCAGCGCCGGTCCAAACTGCTGCTGATTTGCGAGAGCCTGGGTAATCCGCTGGCCAGTGACTTCACTGGCAATGACTTTGCCAAGTACCGGGAGGCTCGACTTTCTGGCGCTGTAAGCGACCGCCGTGCCGCCACACAGGATGGCAAGGGGGTGAGTGCATCGACGGTGAATCGCGATCATGCCTACTTGCGGGCCGTGTTCAACGAACTCAAGCGGTTGGGGGAGTGGACAGCAGAAAACCCGCTGGCCGGAATGCGGCTCTACCGGGTTACCGAATCAGAGCTGGCGTTCTTATACCCAGATGAGATCAAGGCACTGCTCGATGCCTGTGACGCGGCCAGCAATCCGGATCTCGGTATTGTGGTGCGACTCTGCCTGGCAACCGGTGCGCGGTGGGGGGAAATCCAAGACCTGACCCAGTCGCAGGTTGCCAACAACCGGTTGACGTTCACCCACACCAAGGGTGGCAAACGTCGAACCGTGCCCATCAACCAGGAGCTGATCGACCTCATCCCCAAGCGACGCGGCAAGCTGTTTAGCGAGTGCTACCACCACTTTGAATCCGCCATTAACAAGGCAGGGATCCAGCTACCGGCGGGGCAGAGTACCCACGTTCTTCGGCACACCTTTGCCAGCCATTTTATGATGAACGGTGGTAACATTCTGGTGCTGCAAAAGATACTCGGGCACTCGACCATCACCATGACGATGCGCTATTCACACTTTGCCCCAGACCACCTCGAGGATGCTTTGCGGCTCAATCCGTTGACGGTCAACAAGCTGCGGTAGTGTCCACATTTGATCCACACAGCTCACAGAACACCGCATTTTTCCGCATAATGGCGTGTACTTAAGTGACTGTTTTCACGTAACTATTTGTTTTTAAAGGCCGGGCTCAGGCATTTAAAATCCCTCGACGTTCGCGTCGTGCCGGTTCGATTCCGGCCTCGGCACCATTAAAATCAAAGACTTACGAAGGCCACTAGCAATAGTGGCCTTTTTGTTTTTGGTCAAGTGGCGACAGCGGTTATCAGTATGTTCGATGTTGGAATATTGGAATGGTGAGCAGCGCCAGACACAAAGTGTCCGGCACCAGAACAGCGCTATTTCTCAGAGTTGCTTTCTTTTGGCGAGTCATCTGAAGTGTCTTTGGGGGCTATCCATGTCACTTGCTCGACCTGATCATGACGAACAAGCTTCATTTCCCCACCTTTGAGCCGATAGGCGCAATGGATGGCGTTACACATCAGACGGATGTGTGGGGTATCACCTAGCAGAGGTGACAAGGCCTTGTCTGATTGCGCACTCAGCTGGTCGCTTTCCAGCTTCTTTACCTCAGCCTGCGCAGCATCCAGCCCTTCATTGAAGCAGAAAAATGTGGGTAGCAGAATGATAAGGGCGGGTACAACCAAAATGGCAACGCGATCGTAGATGATATTTATCCAGACAACTAAGAGGTAGAGTTTTGGGGCCGGGACTCGTACTCTTCGGCGTATACAGCGCCTTATTCTTGGGAATTTGATCATACCTATTTGATGGCAAAACCATGCCCATCTTAGGCGTACTGATCCCCAAAGAAACAATGTGATGGCTAGGAAAAGCATGCTGAGAACGATGCCGAGGAAAGTAAGCCCATACATTTTCCCTGCCATCAGCCAGAGAAAGTAGCCTGTAGCCAGTGTGACATCGGTAGGCTGGGGAAACTCCGATATATTGAGTCCATGAACCAGACATTTTGCAAAAAAGTGTGCCATGCCACTTAAGTAGATGCTGGCTGTGATAAGTGGAATAGCTGCAAATATCGTGGTCAGATAATTGGCCATCTTGGTTTGGGGTTCTTCTGGTTCTGGTGACTTTCGTACCCGCTTGATATGTTGTTTTAACCAGTGCCAACGCTCCCAGTTGATCTCTTTTTTCTTCTTCATGTATCCCTACTCAAGAAATTACGAGCTTCAAACATATCCGTTATTTTACCGATACTATGGCGAATTGAAATGTGAGCCGGTAGTTGGGATGTGGCGAGTTACGTTTCAATGTTTCAGTTTCAAGATCACAGGCGTAATCACCTAACTATATGAAAATAAAAAATTTTATATAGATTAAGGTAACTATACAGATCTTCCTCGATCATTCAAATCCCCACGGAAAGTACGACCATCCCAATACATTCAACGAGTTATGTTTTCAGAGCCCTAAGCCAGCTCTCTTCCAAACTGTAAAAGACGCAAAAAGGATCCTTCTTTTTCAGATCCTAACCTCGCCCGAGGTCCTTTATCTGGCGTGGCCTTGGCCTATGGTTTTGCGGTAATCCACTTCTGTAAAAAATTTTATTGATGCAGCTCGCAGGCGGTAGCGGAAGAGCGTGGATTCCGTGGCGCAAACGCGGCGATGGGCGTCGCCGCCATATGTTGGGACAGGCTTCACGTATGATGCCGCGCTGCCCGATGATGGTGCTGCGCCTTTCCCATGCCATGTTCAGGCACCGCCAGGCAGATAGAAGAAGGCCCCACATTGTGGGGCCTTCTTGACGTTAAGACGCTTGAGTCGATTACAGAGACTGCAGTGCAATGGTTGCACTCTGGGAGTTCTGCTGGCTGTCTGCATCCATCCAAACCCACTGCGAACCATCGCCCTGCAGGTTCTCGGTAATGCTTTGGATCTGGGAGGTCGTGATGGTAATTGCCCCGGTCTCACTGGCCGTCGGCCCCATCTTGGTGATCTGACCTTTGAGCAGACCGTTGGAGGTCTCGTTGACGACAAACACGGTCGCCTTGTCTTGCCGGAACTGGCATGAAATGAACTGGGTGATGGTACTGGCGATCGTCAGGTTCATCCATTTTGACGGAGGCACTGCATAGTACCGAGTGTATTTGTTGAACGGCACCGGATCACCGTTGGCTTGCAACGGCTGGTTGTTCAGACCGGCAGTATTGGTCGGCATGCTGACACTGCCCAGCCAGAGGTCAACTTGGGCGATGCCGCTGTTGCTGGGCAGAGAGACGGAAATGGTTTGAGTATCAGTGCCAGACACAAAGCCCATTGATGCTAAGCCTGCGTTGGCCGTCGTACCCGGTACTGTGATTTGGCAGGGAGGTTGGCTGTTACTCCAGACAACGTTCACCGCAGCGTTGTTGTCATTTTGGGCCGAGTTGTAGATGAAGATCCCATACAGCTGGTCGGGACGCAGCACAGTACAGGTTGCAGTGTCACCGGCTTTGAGGGTGATGCGTTGTCCGCCGTTCCAGTTGAGCTGGGATGCTGCAATAGCGATGCTTTCCATGGTATTTCCTTTTCCTTGATGAAATGTAAGGGATACCGCGTAGCTACATATCTACTTCTGCTCCACGTGAAATGGAGCCTAGCAATGAGATTCGAATGGATCAAGTGGCAATAATTCTTTTTTGATTAAGTTATCATTACAGGCGGTGCTGGCTTGAGACGGAATGCACATCGTCGTTGGTGGTGGGCTCTAAAAAGAACACAAATTCAATTGGATAAGCTTTCCAAGATAGATACTTGCTCATGAAAATCAGGAAGCTGAGGTGGCAACACAAAAGACTCCCATTGTAAAAGCACTCTAGCGGGAAGGAGCCGGTCCCATACCAGGCCGACCCTGTAGAGTTTCGGGAAAAGGGGATCTGGCGCACAGCGAACTACCTTTGCATGCATCAAATAGTCCTGAGGTGATGGAATAATCAGCCTGTCTCCAGGCTTGAGCTGTGCCTTGCCCATCAGCCCCACTCCACGGATATTGACGTCGCGAAGATTCATCCTTAGCGCAGGTCTGAATGCGTCAAACCAGATGTTGTCTAGATGGCACTGGACAACATAACCCCCACCAGAAAGAACAAAACGGACGTAACGCCGAGAGTCATAGCCAAGAGGAATGACATCATCAACTGGCCTTTCTATTTGCCCCCTATCTCTCATTGTTTAATTCCCAAATGACGACATACATATGGTCAATGATAGATGTGACATTTTAAATGCTAATTATATGTTTTGGTTATAAGAAAATAGATTTATACTTAAAATATTGATTATTAAATCTTATTTTTTAGGTTGATATCCCTAAATTGGTAATGCTTTAGTATGAGGTTATCACTCAGTAATGAGGTCTGGCTGCGTTGTCTACCTGCAGCAGGGCAAGCCGAACCGAGCAGGAGATGAAAGAAAAGATTACCAACAGCAAGGGGTGGGAAACTGTCGCCCTATGTTCATCAATATCCCGGACGGCAAGACCGACAGCATCAAGCTTATCCCGGTGTTGGAGCGCGAGCTGGACTTGCTGTTACAGGGGGGGGGGTGTCTTGATCCATGAGCTCAAAGCAGGTTTGCCAGTGCGCAAGGCACTGACGTACTGGAAATCTGAACTGTGTCATATGACGTTGTTTCCGTGCCGGTTCAAAACGGCAAGCGGAAGCAATCGATCACAGCTTTTAGTGCCGCAGGCAACTGCCTGTGGCCGGGATAATAGAGAAAGAAGCCGGGGTAGGTGATCGACCAGTCTGCCAGAACCCGTATCAGTCGGCCGGTTGTCACCAGGTCATCGTGTTCGGGGCTTTGCGCTGTATAGACCAGTCCTATGCCGTCCAGCGCGAGGCGAGTCATCATGCTGACGTTGTCGACCGTCACCGGACCATTAACCGGAACCGCGATTTGCCTGCCATCTTTTTCGAATTCCCAGCGGTATAAAGACCCTCCTGTGATTTCCCGACGTCCGATGCACAAGTGATGCTGTAAATCGGCGGGGGTCAGCGGGATGGCGTGCCGTTCGAAGTACGCCGGTGAGCCATACACCGCAGAATGGAAATCTGCCGTCAGACGAACCGCACTCATATCTTGCTGAACATCGCTGCGAATGCGTACACCGGCATCAAAGCCTTGGCTGATGATATCCACGAAGCCGTCGTTGGTAGCCAGCTCCAGCTGGACATCAGGATACTGATGGCAAAATTTCTGCAACTGCGGCAGAAATATCATGTCAGCTGCGATCCTTGGCGTGTTGATCCGCACCCTTCCCTGGGGGCTTTCCCTGAACGCATTTACTTTCTCGACGGCATTCGCAATAACGTTGAATGCCGGGGCTATCTCTGCCAGCAGGGCCAGACCTGCCTGGGTCGGCGAAACGGTACGGGTGGTACGGTTCAGCAGTCTGACGCCGAGCCGCTCCTCCAGCGCACGCAAGGCATGGCTGAGCGTTGATGCTGTCAAATTCAGGCGTGCTGCTGCTTTGCGAAAGCTTTTCTCTTCTGCAACCGCAACAAATGCAGTCAGTTCTCCAAATTCATTTGTTCGCACTGCGTTTCCCATTGCTGAATATAGGCCAGTAAATTATGCGATATAAGGTGGCTTATTCGTGACAATAAAGCCACCTATAGTCTGACCTCCATCGAATGTGTTTATTAACGAGGTACAGAGATGTTTCAATCATTACGTCTGCAAGATAGTGTCGCGCTGGTTACGGGGGGCGGAAGTGGCATTGGTCGGGCAGCTGCGCTAGCGTTTGTCCGTGATGGTGCAAAAGTCGTGGTCGCCGGACGACGGGAGCTTGCACTGCTGGAGACTGTCGATTTGATCCGCGCCCAAGGAGGGGAAGCGCTTGCGGTGCCAACAGACGTAACGGACAGTGCTCAGGTGAAGGCGCTGATTGCTGTGACGCTAGCTCATTTTGGGCGCCTTGATGCGGCCTTCAATAACGCAGGGGTGGAGGGGTTTGCGCCGATCAGCGAGATGACGGAAGTTGAATTTGATCGCGTGATCGCCACCAATCTGAAAGGGGTCTGGTTGTCAGTGAAATATGAGCTGGAGGCGATGACGGCCGCCGGTTGCGGCGGCGCTATCGTCAATACGTCATCTTGGCTGACCCAGGGCGCGAGTGTTGGCTCGGCGGCGTATTCCGCCAGCAAGGGCGGGCTGGATGCCATGATCCGCGCCCTTGCGCTGGAAGCCGGCCCTCATGGCATCCGCATCAATAACGTCAATCCCGGCATCATCAACACGCCGATGGCACAACGGATGGGGGCGAATGAAGAGACGCTCAAGCCTTTTGTGAGACTGACACCGGCCGGGCGTATCGGTGGGGCTGACGATGTTGGCGACGTGGTTGCCTGGCTGTGCAGCGACGAAGCGCGATTCATCACAGGTCAGAGTCTGCTGGTCGATGGCGGTTTCACCATTGCCGGATTGCGTTAAGCCAGGATGCGTGCTGGCCTGATGCGCTCGACCTTGGTTCGTGGTGAGCCTGTGTCCGTGCTGTGATCCTGCGCCTGACGCATGATGGCGATGACCCATGCAAAAAGCCCCTCGCGGGGCTTTTTCAGCGGATTGCCATTTCTCGAACGGCTACTTCTTGAGGTGTTTTCGGATGGCCTTGCCCGAGGTGCCGACGGCTTTCACCGCTCTTTTCAGCTGTACTTCGGTGCACTCGAAGGTCTTGATCCATAGCTTCATCTCATAGGGGTCGTTGACGTTGATGCTCTTGGTGTCAAGGGGATGGGCTAGGGTGTTGTTGTCAGGCATACGAACCTCAACTGATGGAAATGGCTGGCGAGAAAGAAGTTTCTGCCTGGTCGCCATCATCCCCCATATACCCATGCCGCATGGTGACGAGCTTCACACAACCCTGTACCCGTTCAAGATAAGGGTGGGGAGGGTTAGCTGCGGATCTTGTTGAACACGAACAGCACTATCAGTGCCCCCATGGTCGCGATGGCGATGCTGGAAAGGTTGAAACCTGTCACTGAGCCCAGACCCAGTAGGGTGCCGACATAGCCGCCCACCATGGCGCCGATGATCCCCAGCAGTACCGTCATGAAAAAGCCTCCGCCATCACGGCCCGGCATGATCCACTTCGCCAGAATACCCACCAACAGCCCCAACACGATCCAGGTGATAAATCCCATGGCCAACTCCTCGTTATCTATGTGAGCTCACATTATAGGGGAGGGGGCGACGGTGCGAAGGGCTGGCGATGGTCGGCTGGTCACAGATTGTCGGACTCATGGGCCCCGGCAGGATTGAGCGATGGCAAGGTGCGCTGCTCCAGCCGCTGCTCGCCCGGGCGGCATACCAGCACGGATCCCTGCTCGAACCAGTCTCCCAGCACGATACGGCGGGCAGGTTGCCCGTCGAGCGTGAAGTCGTGAATGGCGGGCCTGTGGGTGTGACCATGGATAAGCAGCCGGCAGCCGTGCTGGCGCAGCAGTGCGTCCACCGCCGCTGGCGTCACATCCATGATGGTCTGGCTCTTCTGCACGTTTTCCATCTGGCTTTGGCCACGCATCTTGCAGGCGATGGCGAGGCGGCGAGTGAGGGGCAGGCGCAAGAAGAGCCAGCGCAGCCATTTGAGCTGGGTGATGCGGCGAAGTTTCTGATAGCCCAGATCCAGGGTGCAGAGCAGATCGCCGTGGCTCAGCAGCACCCGCTCCCCATAGAGGTCGATCACGCAAGGATCAGCCAGCAGTGTCATGCCTGATCGCTTGGCAAACTGCCGGCCCAGCAGAAAGTCGCGGTTGCCGTGGATAAAGTAGATGGGCACGCCGCGCTGGCGCAGGGCCGCAAAGGCATCGGCGATGGTGTGATGGAGCGGATTGGGGTCATCGTCGCCAATCCAGAATTCAAACAGATCCCCCAGCACATAGAGGGCATCGGCACCGGGGGCGTCGCGCTCCAGAAAGCGCACCAGGGCGGCCGTCATGTCGGGCCGATCGCTGCACAGGTGAATGTCACTGATAAAGAGGGTGCTCATGATGGTGTGCAAGGGGCCCTGATAACTGGATGGCTGGAAAAAGTGGCTGGCTGAGCAGAGGGTGCCTGTGCCTGAGGCCGCCAGTCAAGCTGGTCAAGGTCGCGCCCCTCCAGCGTCAACAGCGCCTGATAAGGGTCGCCGGGCAACTTCAGCAGGCGGCAGATGGCCGCTTCCCCTTTCAGCCCTTGTTGCAGGCGCAAGGTGCGCAGTGTCTGGTAAAAGTCGTGGCCAAAGTGCTCTATCAAGGCGGCCATCAGGCTGAGGTGGCGCCAGCCGTTGAGGGTATCGACCCGCGCCGGGGTGACATAGAGCTCGATGGGCCAGGGGGTGCCGTCGCCATCGATCAGGGTCTGCTCCAGCAGCCAGATGTCGCTGCCAAGGGCGCGGCTCTGCCACCGACGTTGGGCAAACAGGTCGGCAAGGGCGGCGGGATCGCTGTGCTGGCAGAGGATGTCGAGATCGCTGCCTGGCCGGTCGAGCCCTATGGCCAGGGTGCTCACCAGCGCCACATCCAGACACAGGCTCTGCAACTCACCCCACAGGGGCGTGTCGTTCAGCAGGGCATGGGCCGCGCGCTGGCGAGGATTGCCCCGGGCCAGATAGTCGAGGCGGCGCCAGTTCGGGCCGGCGGTCAAGCGCGCAGATGGAAAAACTGCGGCCGGGGCCGCAGTCAGTTCATCTCGCAGAAGGCAGAGATCAGTCTGCAAGGGTCACCTTGGTGATCACAACGTCTTCTACCGGTACATCCTGGTGCATGCGGCCGGAGTTGCCGGTCTTGACGGCTTTGATCTTGTTGACCACGTCCATGCCGGCGGTCACTTCACCAAATACGCAGTAGCCGAAGCCCTGGGTGGTGGCGGATTTGAAGTCGAGGAAGTCGTTGTTGCTCACGTTGATGAAGAACTGGGCACTGGCAGAGTGCGGCTCCATGGTACGGGCCATGGCGACGGTACCGACCTTGTTGGACAGGCCGTTGGCCGCTTCGTTCTTGATGGGGGCGCGAGTCTCTTTCTCTTCAAAACCGGGGGCATAGCCGCCGCCCTGGATCATGAAGCCGTCGATGACACGGTGGAAAATGGTGTTGTCGTAGTGACCGTCACGGCAGTATTGCAGGAAGTTGGCCACGGTTTCCGGGGCTTTTTCGGCGTTCAGGGTGAGGGTGATGTCGCCGTGGTTGGTGTGCAGAGTAACCATGATATGTCCTTTCAAATGTGGCGCGGGCGCGAAGGTGGCTCGCGGCTATGGCATAAAGTGGTGGCAATTCTAGCCCATCAAGGGGCTGCGGCATAGATGGCACGCAGGATCCGGCCTGTTTTCTGCCTCGTTTTCTCCACCGGATGCGGGTAGAATGGCAGGCCATTTTACTCACAGGCAGTGGTCATAAGATGCTGAAGATATACAACACACTCACTCGTCAAAAAGAAGAATTCAAACCTATCCACCCGGGCAAGGTGGGCATGTATGTGTGTGGCGTCACTATCTACGATCACTGTCATATCGGCCACGGTCGCACCTTCGTCGCCTTCGACGTGGTGGCCCGTTACCTGCGTTACTGCGGTTATCAGCTCAACTATGTGCGCAACGTCACCGACGTGGATGACAAGATCATCAAGCGCGCCGCCGAGACCGGCGTCACCTGCGACGATCTGACCGAGCGCCTGATCGGCGACATGCACCAGGATTTTGATGCCCTCGGCATGGTGCGCCCGGACGTCGAGCCCCGCGCCACCCAGCACATCAGTGAAATCATCGAGCTGGTAGAGAGCCTGATCGCGCAGGATCACGCCTACGTGGCCGACAACGGCGATGTCATGTTCATCGTCGACTCCTACGCCGACTACGGCAAGCTCTCGGGCCAGGATCTGGAGCAGCTGCAAGCCGGTGCCCGGGTCGGGGTGGTGGATGCCAAGCGCAACCCGCTCGACTTCGTGCTGTGGAAGATGTCCAAGCCCGGCGAACCGACCTGGGAAAGCCCCTGGGGCCCGGGTCGTCCTGGCTGGCACATAGAGTGCTCCGCCATGAACTCCAAGCACCTTGGCAATCACTTCGACATCCACGGCGGCGGCTCCGATCTGCAGTTCCCGCACCACGAGAACGAAATTGCCCAGTCCTGCTGCGCCCACGGTGGTGACTACGTCAACACCTGGATGCACAGCGGCATGGTGATGGTGGATAAAGAGAAGATGTCCAAATCCCTTGGCAACTTCTTCACCATCCGCGATGTGCTGGCCCACTACGACGCCGAGAGCGTGCGTTACTTCCTGATGTCAGGCCACTACCGCAGCCAGCTCAACTACTCGGAAGATAACTTGAAGCAGGCTCGCGCCGCCCTGGAGCGTATGTACACAGCCCTGCGCGACCTGCCGGTGGCTGCTGCTGCCGGTGGTGACGAGCAGGTGGCTCGCTTCAAGGAGGCGATGGACGACGACTTCAACACCCCGGAAGCCTACTCGGCCCTGTTCGATCTGGTGCGCGAGATCAACCGCCAGAAAGCGGAAGACATGGCCGTGGCCGCAGGCCTGGGTGCCCGTCTGCGCGAATTGGGCGCAGTGCTCGGCATCCTGCAACAAGACCCGGATGCTTTCCTCAAGGGCAATGACGCCGATGACGAAGTGGCCGAGATAGAGCAACTGATCGCCCAGCGCAATCAGGCCCGCGCCGACAAGAACTGGGCCGCCGCCGACGCCGCCAGAGCCCGTCTCACCGAGATGGGAATCGTGCTGGAAGACAGCGCCGGCAAGACCAGCTGGCGCCGTGCCTAAGGTCGCTTGCCCTGTTGGTGCCAACAGCTTGACCCAGTAAAAAACCGCAGCCCTTGGGCTGCGGTTTTTGTTTGCGGCCTGTCGGAGGGCTGGCACCTTCCCTCTCTTCTGAATGGCATGGCTTCGCCATGCAGGACGCGAGGGCTCTGCCCTCGACAGGATTTCGCCGCCGCTGCGCGGCTTGGCGAGTGACTTTTGAAAGACCCGCTCTCTTTGGCAAATAACACCAAAAGTCTTCTCCCCCAGCAGACCGCCCGCTTCGCGGGTTCCCTCGTCTCGTCCAACGGGTCGGACGGAGCGCCGCAGACGGCACTTTGGCCTATGCCATCCCTGGCTTCGGCCAAAGTCCGCTTCGAACATCCTTGTTCTCGCGCCAAATCGGGGTCGAGCAGTGCTCGCCCTGACCCGATTTGGCCCCTATGCCGGCTGCGCCATCATCCATGATGGCGCTCCTGACCCGTTGAACTCGACTCGGCGGTTTGCAGGGGGACCCAATACCGTGCCCGCCCGTGGCTTCAGCTAGTCCAACTTATTCAGCAGTCTGTTCGATACCATTCGCAACCATCTCGCCGAGATGGAAATTGTACTGGAAAACAGCACCGACAAAGCCAGTGACTCTGTACTTGAGTTGGTTTAATTGGATAGATAAAAAGTCGAAACCAAAAGGTTGCGTTTTTTGTCCATGAACATTTCATAGTTTTATAATCAACATTTAATAGTATTTTACATTTGCATGATATTTTTAATGTCAGTATATAACGCATAAAGACGACAAGCTGACATATCTAAAATTGGTTCATACATAAATGAATTAAGATGGATGTTCTCTGGAGTCATTAAGTTGACTTGATCTAATAAAGCGATAGTTTCTAAATCTGTTGAAAATACTGCTGTATATTTGTCAAAAAGCTCACGTGTTTGGTTAGAGGTGATAGAGGTTACGAACTCTTGGTCAGAAATCCTATCTATCATGAACTCTTCGGCTTTAAGCCTGATAGCCATAGCCAAAATAACTTTACACTCAAGCTCAGGGGTTTCTTGGTTATCAATTACTAGGGTGTCACTCTGTTGGAATATTTTTTCTATTATGGAGTCCTGACCATTTGGTAGTGATAAATTGGGTAGGTCACTAAATATATCGCGGTAAATAAGTTGTAAATCATTGACGATGATGTTTGAGCTATTTCCTTTCAGATGTAGTAAGGATGTAAGTTTTTCGAAGTGTTCATTACGGCCACAATACTCTGCAATATTTCTAGCAAACGGAATGCTTGCCAGCATGTATTTCTCATTGGTACTTAAATTTTGTTTCCATGTTGAAAAAACATCCTTCTGATATGCTTCTTGAACTATTTTAATTCCATCGATAGATTTTATGGCCATTAGCCTATTCGTTCGCTTAGCATTTAGACGGCTACTAATAATTCTATGGAAGTCAAAATTATGAGTAAGTAATAGCAAATGAAAGCAGGTCGTCTTTGATAAATCACGTAGATATTCAACAATTGCATATTTGTTTTTATAATCAAAAGAGTCTGCAATGTCATCAATGATGATCAAAATTGGTTGAGCGCTTTTCTTTCTAACTTCCAACTCAAATAATACATTAAGGATATACAGTGCACGTTTTTCACCTTGGCTCAAAGCTGAGATTAAACTTTGGTGATTTATATCTTCTGAATTGCCACGTCCATCATCGAATTTGAACTTTATCATTGGTGTTGCTGCATTGAGAATGACTTCATCTTGGTTTTCAACACTGAGCTCAAATGGTACGTCAAAGCGTTTATTGAAAGTATCAACAACAGTTTCCCATGTAGTTCTTTGTTGTTGGGCTTGTTGAATAATTTTCTTTATCAGTTCTTGATTTTCTTTGTAAGTGTCTACTAAGTCGCTCCAAATATCTTGTTGTGATTGTAGATAACTTAAAACTACTTTTTTCTTGAGTAAATTTACATTTTTATATTCAGGAAGTAGGTCTTGATGTGCTGAAATATAGTCACGGAATGTTTGAGTGTCTTTTGTTTTAAGTTTGCTATCGAACTTTCTAAATTTCTCTTTTAGTTCTGGGCTTTTTAATATTTTATCTTGTTCGTGCTGGAGTAGTTCATTGAGATCTTCTTGTGATGTGACTTCACGTTTCTCACCTTTAATTGAAATATTGATACTGTGCGATGCTGTAAAGAAACCTGATTCATTCAAGCTTTTAGATATATCACCAGCTTTTTGGTGATTAAATGTTCTTGATAAGATAGTAGACTCACTGATCAGCTTCTCATATGTTTCAACATAATCGGCTAACTCTTTATTTAAATCACCAGATGAAATAAGTTCAATAACTTTTTGGTTAAATAGATCATTATATTTTAGATTGCTAAATTGACTAAGATCATCATGATTCTCTTCATGTATTTTTTCTAGTAATTCCAGCAGTTTTTTTTCTGATGTAGAGAATGTATCACAAATTATCTCAGGAATGTTTTTGGCCGTTTTTCCTGAGCATTTTGACAAATTCTTTATTAGTAGTTCGCGTTTATCATCGACTTCTTTTAATGCCAGTTCGTATTGTTGTTTTAGTGTGTCATTTACAAGTAGGGTCGATAGTTGTTTAGAACTATAGCTTTCATTGTATGAGTCAATAGTCAGCACTTGTTCTGAAGTGATATCGATGTCATTTATTTTTACTATTCTAGTAGTCGTACGGGTAGGAAAAATAAGGTCTTGTGTAGCTCTTTTGTTTTCAATATCTTTAAAGGTCTTAGTTAATGAAGTTTTTAACGTACCATTTGGTGCGTAAAGAGAGTTTATTCCACAACAAGTTTCTGTTTTTGTAAGATTGAATTGTTTTGATAGCTTATTAATACCATAGCAATTTTCAAGCTCAATAGTTAGTTGCATTACTTTTCCTCAAACTATATGAATAGTGCAGTTAAATTATCTAGGCAGATGATAAAAGTCACTATGAGTGAAATAGTTAAATTTACTAAGGTATAAGTTTATGAGTGATTTTTTGAAAACTAAAAAGTGACTGAAGGGCCTAAACAGATTGCGTTAACAGCCCCAGTCGTAATCTAAATTAATTTTTTAATTATTAACGAACATATTTAAATTTTACATTATAGTTGATGTATGCATTTAGACCATCACCTGAAATAGCTAGTTTTTTCATATGTTCAACATGTGCCTGTCCTGCACTTGTATAACTGTATGTATATGGCTGCGGTGCCCCATTGAACCAAACTGTAATTCTATCATCACTAATCTCAAATCCTATGACACCAGAGTCATTGTTAATATCTTTATAAGCTTGCATGTTAACCTCATAAGTAAAGTTACACATAACTATGTGCGTTCATACTGTTGACTGATCATGGGAGTGAGAACATGATCTAAATCAAAGATGCATTGATATTATTAATAATTGTGAGATTTGCAAGTTGGATCACAGTTTTAATTTTTTATAATTATCTATAAAAAGTCTACGTTCAAATTAACGAGTTGTAATTGGACGTTCGAGAAATAAGATGATGTCGCGGAAAAATGATCACTATCGGGCCTTCAATATAAGGCAGTTACCCGATAGGGCGGTGTGTTACTTGCTATTGTACTTATATTCATTACTTCACTTATGCAATCAAGCTGATTTCACTTATTGCATAGGTGACACAATTTGGCATGGCTTTGCTGGCGGAGGAAGGGCCGGATTAGAGACAACTCCCTCCCGATCTTTGCCCCGAATAGGCAGAGTGCTGTTAACCGGCCTCGGTGCTGAAGGTTCGGGGTTGCCCCCTGTTGCTCGCCGAGGTGAGCCCGTTTGTCCAGGCCGCGAGGCAGGACGCCGAGCGAGCGCCGCTGGGCCAGGGATGGCCCATTGGCGCGTGCCGTGGGACAAACGGGTGAACCGAGGGCACCCGACGCAGGAGGGCGAACAAGTGGGGGTGGCCTTTCTTTTGGTGACTTTTCTTTGGCCACGCAAAGAAAAGTCACTCGCCAAGCCGCGCAGCGGCGGCGAAACCCCATCGAGGACGGCGTCCTCGTGTCCTGCATGGCGAAGCCATGCCAATCAGGCGAGTGACCCCTCACCCTAACCCTCTCCCGCAAGGGGAGAGGGTACTGTTGCCGCGGACGATTACGCTTCGCTAATCGACCCTACACGCTTATTGGCACCCTACCTTTCTCCCGCAAGGGGAGAGGGGATTGTTGCCGCGGACGATTACGCTCCGCTAATCGACCCTACAGGCTTATTGCACCCTGCGCCTCATCCTGTGGTGGGAGAGGCGCACTCCCGTTGCTTGGTGCCCCATCCCTCTGGATGCTAGGATGCCGAACTTTCCTCTTATCCAACCCTTATCAGTTATGGCAAACCGGTTCGTCAGCAGTAAAAACAGGATCGTCCAGGCAGGGCGCTGGCTCGCGACCCGCGGGGCCGCGCTCTTTGCCGAACTCTCGGAGTTTCAGCAGCGCATCTGGGTGGTCAGCATAGTGAACGACACCTACACGGATACCTTTATCGTCAATGAAGGCAGCTTCGAGGAGCCCATGCAGTGGATGCGGCGCAAGCAATACGATGCTGACATGCTGCAGCGGGTCGAGGCCATGCAGCGCTCCCAGGTGATCCAGTTCGAGCTGGGCGATACCCGCCATCGCCTGATGCGGGTCAAATAATTCGGGTCGCATCCGGTGGCGACGGGCCTTGGGCCAGGTGGCGGCTGCATCCGGTCAGCTGTGGTCAGGTGATGGGCGTTCGACAAGCATACTGGCCAGACGCCGGCGTTGAATTCCTCTCTTGTTCGTTGAGATAACACCCCGTCTGTTTGTTGAGATAACACCCTGTCGAAGACAGTGTCCTCGCGTATCGCCGCAGGCGCGGGAGTTCGGCTGGACTGCGCAATAATTGCTACCGCCCCTGGCTGTCGCTACCACAATGCGCTGTTGACCATCAGAGGGAACAAGGGGGCCAACAGGCACCGTCCACCATATTACGGAGCCATCTCGGCCCAATCCATGGAATTGATGATGCAACTGTCAGAATTGCATGGTTTTTTGCGCCAGTTCAAAGTTATGGCCGCGAGGTGGCTGCCAATCGGGGTCGCCGGGCCTGGCAGGTCCCTCCCGGCAGGGAATTGCTCGGGGCCGGTGGGCAATAAACGGGAAAGGCCGAGCCACGATCCGGGTGAGAAAGGCGGGGGTTGCGAGCCGGGAGCCCCTTGGGCCGCTGCGGCAGCAGCCGGATCGGTGCCGCCGCCAGAGGCGTGACTCGCCTGAGTGCCGTCCATCGACTGCCGGGGTAAAAATGGCGGTATTTTGCCTGATTGGCCCTCTGCTTGCTTGTGGAGGGGCAGTGGGGTTGGCTATCGTTTCAGGACAAGACATGCAAGCTAAGAGGTGTGCATGGACACAATATTGCAGGCTCTGTCAGTGCAAGTGACAGCGGCGCGGGATCTGGAGAGCCTGACCCGCCCTCTCCTTGAAATGCTCGAGACGGTCACTGGACTGGAGTCGACCTATCTGACGCAAATCGACCTCGAACAGAGCGCACAACATATCCTGTATGCCCGTAATAGTGCCGCCTTGCAGATCCCGGAAGGGGTAAGCGTTGACTGGAGCGATACCCTGTGTCGGCGGGCGCTCGATGAAGGGCGACTGTATGCCGCCGACGTCGCCGACCGCTGGGGTGATTCGGCGGCGGCCAGGGCGATGGGGATCCGCACTTATATGAGCAGTCCGGTGCGGACCTCTTCCGGTTCACTCTATGGCACCCTGTGCGGCGCCAGCGCCGAGCATAAACCCCTGGTGACAGGTTCTGAGCATCTGATCGCCTTTTTCGCCCGTCTGATTGCCGAGCATGTGGAGCGGGAGCAGTTGTTGCAGCAGCTGCAACAGGCCAACAACGAGCTGTCGCGCCAGGCATTGAGCGATCCCCTGACCGGCCTGCCCAATCGTCGGGCGCTGATGCTGGAGCTTCATCGCCTGTTTTCGCTGTTGAAACGTACCGGTCATCCCCTGCTGATCTCTTTTATCGATCTCGATGGCTTCAAGGCGATCAACGACACCCACGGTCATGATGCAGGCGATCTGCTGCTGCAAACCATGGCGCAGCAGCTGGCGGGGGCCCTGCGCAGCGGCGATCTGCTGGCGCGGGTTGGCGGTGACGAATTCGTTGCCGTGGGCATGGGGCCACTGAGCGGTGAGGAGACGGTCGAGGCTGCCGTGCACTGTTTTCAGCGCCGCCTGTTCGAGCAGAGCCAGGTTCAATTGCCATTGGCGTCCCAGGTGCTGAACTATCCCGGCGCCAGCGTGGGGGTGGTGGCCGTCGATCCGGCCAGCATCAGCATTGACGATGCGCTGCGCCAGGCCGATGCCTGCATGTATGCGGTCAAACGTCAGCGCCGCGCCCAATCCTGAGGCGTCTGGATCAAACCTGCCAAACCTGTCGATCTCGATGCAAGCCGCAACAGTGGTCGCTGGCTGAAAAGGGGCAACAAGGGGAGGGGACTCGCCCGTTGGCGGCTGGCTGATCCGGTTGGCTTCGGCATTGCCGCTATACCTGCAATAAACCGGGGCCCTGTTGGGCCCCGATTTACGCCATGGTGCGGTCAGGGCACGGGGAAGTATTTGTGCTGGATCTGCTGAAATTCGCTGCTGGCCAGCACCTGGGTCAGGCCATTCTGGAACTCCTTGACCAGTTCATCGCTGACCGGGTGGCTGAAGGCGAAGCAGAACTGCTCCGAGCTCAACATCCAGAATACCTTGAACTGGGCGGGATCCAGCTGCTGGGAGGCAATGAGATCCATCAGCGTGGTCTTGTTGGTGGAGATCAAGTCGACCCTGCCGGACGTGAGCATCTTGAGTGCCTGGGGCAGGCGGTTGGCGGCCATGATTTTTTGCTCGTCAAAGCCGTTGTTGAGCAGCAGTTGCTCCCCCACATCGGCGCGCACCGCCCCTATGGTGTGCTGCTGGGCATCTTCAAGCTTGGTGAGGGTGAGCGGGTTCTTGGCCAGCCCTATCAGCACGATTTCGGCATATCCGATGGGGCATGCCCATTTGAACAGCGGATCCCGCGCCTCGGTACGGGCGGTGGCGAACAGCACCACATTGGGTTTTTGGGTCAGCAGGTAATAGCCGCGAGCCCAGGGCATGATGGTGATGGTTTGCGGCGGCGTATTGGTCTTTTTCCACACCTGATGCAGCAGCTCGACGGCGAGGCCGGTCGGGGTGCCGGCGCTGTCTGTGTAGTTATAGGGTTTGTACTCTTCGCTGAGGTAGTGCAGCTTGCCAAGTTCCTGGCTGGCCTGGGTGATGGCTGCAAACAGCAGCGCGGCAAATCCAATCCATTTTTTCATGCTGGCCATCCTGATGAGGTGCTCTGTAATCCTCAAGTGTTACCACATAGCGATTATTCGCCAATAAAACCGGGTGTTAAATCAAGGGCGCAAGCGGGCTCCCTCTTGCACAGACTCAAGGGGCTGGCAGGTATCTTTGCCGCAGTGCCTGATATTCCGGCGATGCCAGTGCCTGGGTCATGGCGCGCTGGAACTGTTTGACCAGGTCGTCATCCACCTGGCGGCTGAAGGCGTAGCAGAGCTCTTCGGCATCCAGCACGAAGGCCACAGTGAAGTCGTCGGCATTGAGCTGCAGTGCCTTGATGGCGTCATAACCCGCCAGCTTGCTGGTCGCCAGCAGATCGGCGCGGCCCGACACCAGCATCCGCAAGGCCTGGCTCAGCCGGTTGGCCGGTATGATACGGGTTTCATCCATGCCCCGATTAAGCAGCAACTGCTCGGCGGCATCGGCTCGCACTGCGCTTATCCGGTAGTCGTTCATCTGCTCGACGGCACCGAGCTGTATAGGTTTGCTTTTATGGGCCAGCAGTATGTATTCGGAATAACCGATGGGGCAGGCCCATTTGAACAGGTGAGAGCGGGTCTCGGTGCGGGCGGTGGAGAAGAGCACCACATTGGGTTTCTGGGTCAGCAGATAGTAGCCCCGCGCCCAGGGCAGGATGCGAACGGCTTGGGCGGGTGTGCCGCTGCGCTGCCAGATGAGTTGCAACAGGTCGACCGCCAGCCCGGTGGGCTGGCCTGCCTCATTGCTGAAATTGTAGGGAGGATACTCCTCGGTCAGGTACTCCAGTTTGGTCAAGCCGGCATGAGCCGTGCCAAGGCACGACATCAGCAGCAGACAACAGCACAACCTTATCCTCATGGGTACGTCCTTGGCGTGATTTCTGCAATCCTTTTGCGCAAGTGTGGGCAAAAAAGCCTGATATTGCCAGCAGTTACCAGCGGGCTCTGGGGTTGCCAACGGGTTTGAACTGCTCGTCCCTCAGCCCGACCAGCAACGCCTTGCCATTCCCCTGCAGGCGAAACTCCCCATAACGAGCCACTTCAAACTGTTCACCCGTGCCCTCTTCAAAGAAGAAGGCATCGGGCCCGATCAGCCACTGGTTGTTGCTCTGGCGCACTCGCAGCAGACGCTCATTCGATGCCAGTTGCTCCGGCTTGCCATCGGCAGCCCAGTTGGCCACCTGATGCTCATCGAGCCGGATCACCAGGGTATCGCTGCCATTGATGCGCTCGTTGTAACGGCTGGTACCCAGCTGGCGGGCGATGTCGTAGTTGAGGCGCATGTAATCCCCCTGCATCAGGGAGCGGGGATCCACCGGCGCCAGCCTGAGCAGGACTACCTCGCCGCTGGTCATGGCGGCTTCGTAACGCCAGACGGTGAAGTTGATGCCTGCCAGAATGGCTAGGCCGGTCAGAAAGAGGGCAAGCTGTCTCATGACGGCCTCCTGGCGTTGATCACATGCAGTAACTGGCGGGCACCGAGCAGCAGGGCACCCGAGCCCAGCAGCAGCCAGGATTTGGTCATCAGGGTCAGCCCCAGATCGTAGTAATAGAGGGAGCCAAAGCCGAGCAGCAGCAGGCCCGCCAGCGTCATCAGCCCCATGCTGCCAGCATGGAAACCGAGTACCAGCACCAGGGCGCCCGCCCCCATGCCGGGGATGAAAGCGCTGATCAGCACCAGTGGCAGCCCATATAGCAGTGGCAGCTTGAGCCGGATCATGACTCCGAGCAGCAGCGCCGCGCAGAGTAGGGGATTGAGCCAGAGCGGCAGGCGAGAGAGGCCAAGCTCGTCGAGCATGCTGGCCCCCTCGCTCCACAGCGGATGGTGCAAGCGCCCCAGCACCAGCAGGGAGAGTGCCAACCCCAGGGTCAGGGATTCATACAACTGATGGTGGGCAGGTTGACGTTCTGCCTGCAGCCAGCAGAAGGCAAGCGTCACCATGACCAGCGGTAGTGCCAGCAGTTGCAGGCCAAGGCAGGCAAGGCCCAGGGTAAGCAGTATGGCGGCGGCGAAGCTGTGAAACAGCCGGATCAGCCAGTGTTCGAACAGGGCGGCAATAAAGAGAGAGAGGGCGGCGAGCCCCAGCCAGAGTGGCGCCGAGTGGAGATCAATCTGATCGATGAGGCCATAGAGCAGCCAGGCATCGGCGGCCAGCGCCAGCGCCAGCACGAACTGATCCCACAGATCGCTGCGCTGGGCGAAGCGGTTGAGGCCAAAGGCGATGGCCATCAGCACGGCGCCCATCATGAGGGCGCTGTTGGCATCCTGGGTGAGCTGTGAAAAGGACATGAACAGGAAAAACAGCAGGAACAGGGCGGCAACCCAGCCCACCATGCCGAGCAGAAAGCGGCTGGACCAGTGAGGTTGGGTATCACGGGGGGCTTCCCCTTCCACCAGATCAGCCTGTTGCAGCCGTTGCCAGGGGGTCAGATCAGCCATGTTGCCTCCTTTTGGCGGGCTTGCCAGATACCTTGCTTATGCATGGGACCTCCGTTGTTGTTGCAGCCAGCGGCTGGCGGCGACCGAGAGGCCGATGGCGATCAGGCTCAGCAGCAGGAAGCCGTCCACGTCGGGATCCATCCACTTGCCAAGGGCTGTCAGGATAACGGCGATGAGGCTCAGGCACCCCATGGCGAGCCCGGCGATAAATTTGTGGTGCCAGAGGGCGTAGGCGGCGGCGAGCCAGCCCAGCCAGGCGGGCCACACCCAGGGGGAGGCGGCATCAAACAGTGCCAGCAGGGTCAGCAGTGTGACCCCCAATCCCGCGGCGAGCCCGGGTAGCCAGGCGGGCATCAGCTTGAAGCGGGTGGGGGCCAGCAAGAGGGCGCCCCACAAGGCGGCGTTGAGCAGGGTCAGACACCAGCCCAGCCCCTCTTCATCGAAGGCAAAAAAGAAGCTGAACAGGCCGAGTCGCCAGTAGAGCATCAGTGCCAGCTGACCGAGCAGCCAGCTCGTGGTCCACAGCAGGGGGCTCTGGCCGAGCGCCGCCAGCGGCAGCAGCATCAGGGCCCAGGTGGCGAACAACTGCCAGGGATCGGCACCCGTCTGGTAGGTCTGACCCACCAGGGCCAGCAGGGCGCCAATATTGAGCGCCATGGCCAGCAGCAGTGCCTGGCGGGGTGTGTCTGTCATGGGTTTTCGCCACAGCAGCACCAGCATGGCGAGCAGAGGCAGCTCCAGCAAGGCGAGGCGAGAGACGCGGCCCAGCTCCTGCCAGTTGAAGGCGACGAAGAACACCAGACCGGCGCCGAGGCAGAGACTGCCGAGCCAGAGCAGCAGGCGGTCAAACAACCATTGCCAGAGGGCACTGGCAGGGGGCAAGTCGCACAGGGCGAGGGCGGCGGGCAGGTGCGTCTGGGAGAGGCGTCCGCGTCTGACCCAGTCGAGCAGCGTCTGTCTTGAGGTGAAGTGCATGGGATGCTCCATGAGGTTTGCCGCATTATGCCACTGTCTTGGCACTGCGGGACACTCCCTGTCTGTGCGTGGGCGACAGCAGGCTGCGTATCCGTATGATGGCAGGTAACAAATGTCAGGTAACAAAAAGCCCCGCCTGGTTGAATAGAGGCGGGGCTGGCTTGTGATGGCACGACATCGAGGCCGGCATGGGAGCGGGGTAGGCAAGTGCTCACGCTTGCCTCGCCGCCTTGTGGTCATGCCGGCGGTTTGTCAGGCGAAGATGAGAGTACTCACCCCCAGCCCTGCAAACAGGATGGCGCAGGCGATGCGGATCCCCTTGAGCGGCAGCTTGTCGGCGCCCAGCTTGCCGAGCAGTACCACGGGCACGTTGGCCAGCATCATGCCGAGGGTGGTACCGGCGATGACTTGCGTCAGCGAGTCATACTTGGCTGCCAGCAGCACAGTGGCTATCTGGGTCTTGTCACCGATCTCGGCGATGAAGAACAGCACGAAGGTGGCCATGAAGGGGCCGTACTTGTCGAGTGGGCTCTCTTCGTCATCCAGCTTGTCAGGTACCAGGATCCAGGCTGCCATCGCAATGAAGGAGCCTGCGACCAGATAGGTCATCACTTTGGGGTCCAGCCAGCGGCTGATGAACTCGCCAAGCCAGGCGGCGCCGGCGTGGTTGAGCAGGGTCGCCGCCAGCATGCCGGCTATGATGGGCCAGGGCTTGCGAAAACGGCAGATGAGCAGCAACGCCAGCAGCTGGGTCTTGTCGCCGATCTCGGCGATAGCCACGCTCAGGGTTGAGGTTAACAAGGCTTCCATAAAAATGACCGGGGGACGGAATTGTTATACCTGAGACAAGCCTGCGCCATCCGTCCCCGGTATTGGCACTGGCCCGTCAAAGGTCTTGTCAAATCCACGTATTAGATGGATCACCCTGACCATGGTGAGTTGGCACCAAGCATGTTGATCAGGGTCGCAAACCGGTTTGGGGTCGGGCTGCGAGACTACTCCCCCTCGATGGGAGCGGGCATTCTAGGGAAAAACCATCCGCGAGACAAGCGACTCAACCACCGACCAGCTTGACGCTGAAACCGGCCTTCTCCAGCTCGGTCTTGATCAGGTCCCGTTTATCCCCCTGGATCTCGATGATCCCCTCTTTCAAACCGCCGCCGGTGCCGCATTTCTTCTTGAGCAGGGTGGCGATGGTTTTCTGCTGTTCCGCCGGTACACCGTGGATGGTGATGACGCCGGCGCCCTTGCGCCCTTTGGTCTCGCGCCGGATGCGCACAGTACCATCCTGCGGAAAAGGGGAGGCGGATTGGGGCTGGGTTTGTTCCTTGATCATGCCGCCATCCGTGCTGTAAACCAGGTGGCTGTTGTTGTCGTGACTCATGGCAGTTATTTGTGAGTTAGCTAAGCGGAGTTTGATTTTACTCAAATCAGCGCGGGAAACACGGATTATAATGCCCCGAGTAAAAGCGAATTATTATTGTTTAACTTCAGGAGTCAGTCATGGTACTCGCGCAGTTGTCACCGGGACAGAGTGCTCGCATCAAGCACATGAACCATCTTGAACGTACATTGCGGCGCAAACTGATGGTGATGGGCCTGCTGCCACAGACCGAAGTCCTCTTCCTGCGCGCGGCCCCGCTGGGTGACCCGCTCCAGATCCAGTGCCAGGGGATCTGTCTCTCCATGCAAAAAAGCCTTGCCCTGCAAATCGAGGTTGAACTGGTATGAACTACTCCCTCGTGACCGTCGGCAATCCCAATAGCGGCAAGACCTCACTGTTCAACGCCCTGACCGGTGCCCGCCAGCAGGTGGGCAACTGGAGTGGTGTGACCGTCGACAAGAAGATGGGCGAGTTTTCTGCCCAGGGACATGACTACAAGCTGATGGACCTGCCCGGCATCTATAGCCTGGCCAATCAGGAAGGGAGCCTGGACGAGCAGATCGCCAGCCGCTTCGTGCAGGGTCAGCAGCCGGACCTGCTGCTCAACGTCATCGATGCCGCCAACCTGGAACGCTCCCTCTACCTCACGCTGCAACTGCGCGAGCTGGGGCTGCCCATGGTGGTGGTGCTCAACAAGATGGATATCCTGCAAAAGCGACGGGTGACCATAGATGAAACCCTGCTCGCCAAGGCGCTCGGTTGCCCTGTGGTCCCCCTGTCGGCCCACAATCGCCAGCAGGTCGCCGCCTTCAAGCACCAGATCCAGCAGTTTATCGGCAAGCCCCAGCCAGCGCTGATGCTCGATTACGGCAGCACTCTTGAGAAAGATTTGGCGGAGCTGGAGACACTGCTCGCCCCCCATCACCTCACCGCCCGTGGCCGCGCCTTGCGCCTGCTGGAAGAGGATGAGGCGATGCAGGAAACCCTGCAGGCAGGGCAACAGGCCGCCGCTACCAATGTGGTTGCCCGTGCGCACCATGCTCAGGACATAGATCTGCAACTGGCGGATATCCGCTATGGCCACATTCATCAGTGGACCAGCCAGGCGTGCCAGCAAAAGGGCAAACTCACCGTTGCCCAGAGTGAATGGCTGGATCGGGTACTGCTCAATCGCTGGGTGGGCATCCCCTTCTTCCTGCTGATGATGTACCTGATGTTCCTGTTTGCCATCAATGTGGGCAGCGCCTTCATCGACTTCTTCGACATCATGGGCGGCGCCCTGTTTGTGGACGGGGTCCGTCACCTGCTGGGGCTGGTCAATGCCCCCGAGTGGGTTGGCGCCATACTGGCGGGGGGCTTCGGGGTCGGTTTGCAGACGGTCGCTACCTTTATCCCCGTGATCGGCTGTCTCTACCTGTTCCTGGCTGTGCTGGAGAGCTCAGGCTATCTGGCGCGGGCGGCCTTCGTGGTGGATGCCCTGATGCGCCGCCTCGGCTTGCCGGGCAAGGCGTTCGTGCCCATGCTGATGGGCTTTGGCTGTACGGTTCCCTCAGTGATGGCGACTCGCACCCTCAACTCGGAGCGCGAGCGGCTGATGACCTCGGCTATGGCGCCCTTCATGTCATGCGGTGCCCGCCTGCCGGTCTATGCCCTGTTCGCGGTGGCCTTCTTCCCCGAATCCGGTCAGAACCTGGTGTTCGGTCTCTATCTCGTCGGCATTCTGGTGGCCGTGCTCACCGGCCTCTTGCTGCGCAACACATTGCTGCCGGGCAAGAGTGACTCCATGCTGATGGAGATGCCCGATTACGAGTGGCCGCGCCCCATCAACGTGGGGATCAAGACCTGGCAGAAACTCAAATCCTTCGTGTTTGGTGCCGGTAAAACCATAGTGCTGGTGGTTGCCGTGCTGAGCGTACTCAACTCGCTGGGAACAGATGGCAGCTTTGGCCACCAGGATCAGGAGAGCTCGGTGCTGAGCAAGGTCAGTCAGGCAGTCACCCCTGTGCTGCACCCCATAGGTGTGCGCGATGACAACTGGCAGGCCACGGTCGGCATAGTGACCGGCATCTTCGCCAAAGAGGCGGTGGTCGGTACTCTCAACAGCCTCTATGCCGGCAGTGCCGGTGATGAGGAGGAGAGTGAATACTCCCTCGTTGCCAGCTTCCACGAGGCCATCGCCGCCGTTGCCGCCAATCTGGCGGAGATCAACCCGAGCGATCCCATGGGGATCTCCGTCGGTGAGCTCGATGATCAACAAGCCGCTGCCGAAGCTCAGGAAGTGGACGTGTCGACCTACGGCAACATGCAGACTCACTTCGACGGCGCGGCCGGTGCCTTTGCCTACCTGTTGTTTGTGCTGCTCTACATGCCTTGCGCCGCCGCCATGGGCGCGCTGGTGCGGGAAACCGGTCGTCAGTGGGCGCTGCTGACAGCCGCCTGGTGCAACTACACCGCCTTCCTGTGTGCCACCGTCTTCTATCAGGCTGCCACCTTTGCCGCTCACCCCGAGCAGAGCCTGTTCTGGATTGGCAGCTATGGCCTCTCCCTGCTGCTGCTCTGGTGGCTGGGCCGCCGTCACGGTGACATAGTCGCCCGCAAGGTGGTGGCCTTATGATCCTGCGAGAGCTGGGGGACTATCTCGCCGTGCAGCGCAAGGTGAGTCGGCGGGATCTGGCGCGTCATTTCCATACCTCGGAAGATGCGGTGGAGGCTATGCTCGGCGTCTGGATGCGCAAGGGCCGTGTGGCCAAGCGGGAGACTCAGGTATGCGGTGGCAGCTGCTGCGGCAAGAGCCAGGAGGTGATGTTCGAGTGGTGTGAACCCGGCCAGATTGGTTTGGTACAAAAGCGCTAGCGCGCTTGTCGGATCCCTCACTCCATCATGCAATAAACAAGACCCGCCATCGGCGGGTCTTGTTGTTTCTGTGGCTGGCTGCGTATGGCCGGGGTGTTAACGCCCGGGCCAGCGCTGGCCCACGTCGGCATGGCGATACCAGGCCATCAGGGCCTGCTGGCCCTCGATGTCATCCACGGCCGGTGACCAGGGGGCAAAGTCTTCCTCCCTGAACGGTGCGTAGGGGCCGTGCTTCACCTCGAAGATGACGGCGCCGGGATCCAGTGACAGGACCGCATGCCAGGTGGCGACCGGGGTTTCCAGTACCGAGGTCTCTTCCCCCAGCACGGCGCGAGCAACCACAGTGCCTTCATCGTCAAAGTTGAGCACCACGAAGCGCCCGCACAGGGCGGTGAGCAGCTCCCAGGTTTGCAGATGGCGATGGGGGCGAATGTAGGTATCTGGCTCCATGGCAATGGCCAGCCGCTGGATGGGGTCGGCCAGCTGGTCGTGCAGATTGTGATTCATGCGCTGGCGCGGGGAGTGGGCGGCCTCGGTGGCGAGACTGGCAAGGCGGGCGATGTCCAGTTTTTTCATGTGCAGTTCCATCATAAGGCAAAGGCAGGAGCGTCGGCAGAGTAGCATGCCCGAGGGGCTGACAGGCAAGGGGCGAGCCGTAAGCAAATGTAAACAAGGGAGCCGGCTGGGCTCCCTTGTTCAGTGGCTGCTTGCTGTGTACCAACTCGCTTACAGCTTGGCCAGCATCTCTTTGGTGACCAGTACTATGCCCTGCTCGGAGCGGTGGAAGCGGCGGGCATCTTCACAGGCGTTTTCCCCCACCACCAGCCCTTCGGGCAGTATGCAGCCCTTGTCGACCACCACACGGCGCAGGCGACAACCGGCACCTATCTCGACCCCGGGGAAGATCACCGCCTGATCCAGGGTGCAGAAGGAGTGCACGCGCACATTGGTGAACAGCACCGAACTCACGATGAAGGAGCCGCTGACGATGGTGCCACCGGAGAACATGGAGTTGATGGTCATGCCGTGCTGGCCGTTTCTGTCCTGCACAAACTTGGCGGGTGGGGTCATGGTCTGGCTGGTCCAGATGGGCCACTCCTGATCATAGATATCGAGCTCGGGAGTGACGGAGGCGAGATCCATGTTCGCTTCCCAGAACGAATCCACAGTCCCTACATCACGCCAGTAGGGGCGTTTTTGCGGGCAGCAGCCGACGCAGGACATGCTGAACGGATGGGCGTAGGCGGATCCCTCCTTGACCACCCGCGGGATCACGTCCATGCCGAAATCGTGGTGGGAATCCTGGTTGGCCAGATCCTCTTCCAGCAACTGGTAGAGATACTCGGCTTCGAAGATGTAGACCCCCATGGAGGCCAGCGCCATGTCGGCCTTGCCTGGCATGGCGGGCGGATTGGCCGGTTTCTCGACGAAGGCGTTGATCTTGCGATCCCCATCCACCGCCATCACCCCAAAGGCGCTTGCCTCTATGCGCGGCACCTCGATGCAGGCCACTGTGACCTTGGCCCCCATGTTGACGTGATCGAGCAGCATGGCGGCGTAATCCATCTTGTAGATGTGATCCCCCGCCAGCACCACCACGTATTTGGGGGCGTGATCGCGAATGATATCCAGATTCTGATACACGGCATCGGCAGTGCCGCGATACCAGTTGACCTCGTCCACCCTTTGTTGGGCAGGCAGCAGATCGATGAATTCGTTCATCTGGTAGCGCAGGAATGACCAGCCCGATTGCAGATGGCGCAGCAGGCTGTGGGATTTGTATTGGGTGACCACGCCGACCCGGCGGATCCCCGAGTTGATGCAATTGGAGAGTACGAAGTCGATGATGCGGAATTTACCGCCAAAATGAACTGCCGGTTTCGCCCTGTTGTCCGTCAACTGCTTGAGGCGACTGCCCCGCCCTCCTGCGAGAACCAAGGCCATGGTCTCGTTCAGCAATTGTCTGGATTTTGCTGTATTGGCAGGTTGTAACAACATTGAATACCCCTTTGTTGATAGAATCTCTTGATACTGCCTCCTTTGAGGCCTGTATGAAAGGGCTTTCAACGGCATTTTTTGCAAGCAGGGGGCTCACATTGATTTTTTTGTCATTTATGTGAGCGAACGCCATGGCCAAGGGGCGGGTGTTAACCAGATAGCAACATGGCGAGAAGAGGCAGGGGCTAAGACAAGGATGGCTGACTGGCGTTTTTTTGAACCGTCATCTGCCATGGCGTGTGACGGTTCAAGGGGGAGGGGACAGGGGGCTGACTAGAAGGGATCGTTACTTTCATCCTTGGTGGGCTCCAGACTCCAGCCGGTGGCATCCGCACTGTTGGCGATCTGGCCCTTCTCTTTCCACAACTTGATCTTGAGGCGCAGGTTGTTGGCCGAGTCGGCGTTTTTCACCGCTTCTTCCTCCTCTATCACCCCTTCCACCACCAGATCGAACAGGGCGCTGTCGAAGGTGACCATGCCGAGCGCTCTGGATTTTTCCATCACCTCTTTCAGGCTGCCAAATTCACCGCGTTTGATCATGTCGCGGATGGTGTGGGTGCCCAGCATGATCTCCACCGCCGCCCGGCGGCCACCGTCTGTGGTTTTCACCAGTCGCTGGGAGACAAAGGCCTTGAGGTTGTTGCCAAGATCGTTGAGCAGTTGCGGCCGGCGCTCTTCCGGGAAGAAGTTGATGATGCGATCCAGCGCCTGGTTGGCGTTGTTGGCGTGCAGGGTGGAGATGGCCAGATGCCCGGTCTCGGAGAAGGCAAGGGCATGCTCCATGGTCTCGCGATCGCGAATTTCACCGATGAGGATCACATCCGGTGCCTGGCGCAGGGTGTTCTTGAGCGCGGCGTGGAAGCTGCGGGTATCTACCCCCACCTCCCGCTGGTTGATGATGCTCTTGCGGTGACGATGGACGAACTCCACCGGATCCTCGATGGTGATGATGTGGCCGCCGCTGTTGCGGTTGCGATGGTCGATGAGGGCCGCCAGCGACGTGGATTTGCCCGAGCCTGTTCCGCCCACAAACAGCACTAGGCCCCGTTTCTCCATGATGGTGTCGAGCAGCACGGGGGGCAGTTTGAGATCTTCAAAGCGGGGGATCTCTGTCTTGATGTTGCGGGCCACCAGGGAGACTTCATTGCGCTGCTTGAAGATGTTGATCCGAAAACGGCCTATCTGGGGCAGGGAGATGGCGAGGTTCATCTCCAGCTCCCGCTCGAACTGCTGCTTCTGCTCGCCATCCATGATGTCGGCGGCGATCTTGGCCACTTCACCCGGTTCGAGCGACGTCTCGGACAGGGGGCGCAGCCCACCGTTGAACTTGGCACAGGGAGGGGCGCCGGTCGACAGATAGAGGTCTGAGCCGTCCTGCTTGGCCAGGATCTGTAGCATGTCTCGCAATTCCATGGTTTTGCCTCGTCTATCAAGGAGATGCCGTTACTTGGGATGTTATTGAGTGTACAGCCTCAGGCGCCGGTGAGTTTCTCGCGAAACACAAAAAACACTGCGCCCATGATGCAGAGGCCGGCCCAGAGGTAATCCCACTTCAGATCCTCTTTCAGATAGAAGACCGAGAAGGGGACAAACACGGTAAGGGTGATCACCTCTTGCAGTATCTTGAGCTGGCCAACGCTCATCACTGTATGGCCGATACGGTTGGCGGGCACCTGCAACAGGTATTCGAACAGGGCTATGCCCCAGCTCACCAGGGCGGCGATGATCCAGGGTTTGTGGTTCATGCTCTTGAGGTGGGCATACCAGGCGAAAGTCATGAAGACGTTGCTGCACAAGAGCAGACCGATACTGGCGAAAATCGGGTTCATTGGGTTCTCCTTGAAAGTCCGGCGCATTTTATCCCTGAACCCCGGGTTTCCATAAGTGGCACGGCAGGGTATTTTTAACCCATCAAGGGTGGGTGACACAGGGATCAGGGGATGGGGAAGAGAGGCTGGGGAGTGTTTGGTCTGCTGCTGGCCTGTCAGGCACAGGGTGCACCAACCCTGACGGTGGCCACCGATGTCTGGCCACCGTTTCGAGTCTTGCAACCGGATGGTCAGTTTCGCGGGTTGGACATGGATATTCTGCAGCGGCTGCAGAGCCGTAGCGGCATACAGTTCGAGGTGACGCGGGTCCCCTGGGGACGGGCCCTCAAGCAGATGCAGACCGGTCAGGTTGATCTCATGATAGGGGTGGCGATGACGCCGGACAGGGCACAGTTCATCGATTATCTGCACCCCGCCTACTACCAGTGCGGTTCTGCCTTCTATGGCAAGGGCGCCGTGGTGTCGTCTCTTAAAACCTATGCCGACTTGCAGGGACGCAAGGTGGGTCATGTGCTCAACTCCGCCTACTTCGAGCCGTTTGATTCGGACAACAAGCTCGACAAGCACGGCGTACCCACCGAGGATCAACTGCTGCGCATGGTGCAGCGGGGCCATTTATCGCTGATGATAGGCACGGATTGCCAGGTGGATTATGCCCTGAGCCAGCACAATGAGGCCGGGCTCATCAAAGCGGCCTATCTGCCACCCAAGCCGGTCATGCTCTATCTGGGCATGAGCAAGCGCTCCCCTCACCACGCCCTGCGGCAGCCGCTGGCGCTGGCGTTGCAGGAGATGGTGGCGAGCGGCGAGATAGGTGCCCTTGCCAAACCTTACCAGCCTTGACCTTGGGTGGTAACGCACTGTTATCATGCGCTTTTCATCCTTGTGCGCCGGGCTGGTCAATACAGCATCGGCGCCGGGCCTTGTACACGTTCGGGGAGCTTCTGTGTATCTCTCTTTGCTCGCCCGCCAGCAACGCTGGCAGCGGGGCTGGTTGTTTTGCCTGACGCTGCTGACCCTGCTGCTCTTTTTCTTCTCCCTTATCTGGGGCGAATTCATGCTGCTGCCCTGGCAGCCCATGGGCGATCTTGAACAACGCATCCTGCTGGAATTGCGGTTGCCCCGTGCCTTGCTGGCCCTGCTGGCGGGGGCGGCGCTTGCCTGCGGCGGCGCCGTGCTGCAGGTGATGCTGCACAACCCGGTGGCCGAACCCGGCCTGCTTGGCGTGTCGAGCGGCGCTGGCCTCGCCGCCATGGTGGCGATGGCCGTGGCCAAGTCCCTCGGTATCTATCTGCCGGGCTGGGGCTTGTCGCTGGCAGCGTTTGGTGGCGCCCTGGCGGTGACCATGCTGCTCATTCGGCTGGCGCGTCGGGCCAGGCTCGGCCATACCCGTCTGCTGCTGTTCGGGGTCGCCATCGGCATCCTCACCAATGCGGCCATGACCTGGCTGATGTACTTTGCCGATGACGGCTCTCTGCGCGAATACATGTTCTGGATGATGGGCAGCCTCTCCTATGGCAGCCAGCAACTGGCCTGGTGGTGGCTGGTGCTGCCGCTGACCCTCGGCTGGCTTTGCTGGCAGGGCAGGGCCTTGCAGCAACTGCTGCTGGGGGAGACCCAGGCCCGTCTGATGGGACTGGACGTGGACAGGATGCGGGTGCGACTGGTGCTGGCGGTCTGTTTGCTCACCGGCATTGCCGTGTCGCTATGCGGTGTCATCGGCTTTGTCGGACTGGTGGTGCCCCATCTGCTGCGTCTGTGTGGCGGCAGCGATCAACGCTTCCTGTTGCCCGCCTCTGCGTTGGGGGGCGGTGCCCTGCTGCTGGGGGCCGATCTGGTTGCACGCTCTGCATTAAGCGCCGGTGAGCTGCCCATCGGTGTCATCACCGCCTCGGTCGGCGCCCCGCTCTTCATCTATCTGCTGCTGAGGCAAGATGCCAATGCTACCGCATAAATACCGGCCCGAATGCCGACATGCTCAAGTTGTCTACCTGCTGTTGAGGCAAGATGCCGATGCTGCCCGCTGATCCCTCTTCGCTTGAGTCAGCCTCCCTGATCGAGGCGCGAGCCCTTGCCATCCCGGAGCGACTGGCTGCGCTGGATCTCGATTGGCAGGGCGGTCAGCTGGTGGCCCTGCTCGGCCCAAACGGCAGCGGCAAATCCACCCTGCTTGGCGCCCTGGCCGGTATTTTGCCCGCCGCGGGCACAGTGCGGCTTGGCGGGGTGGCGATCCGCGAGCTGAGCTGGCCGGAGTTGGCCCAGCGTCGCGCCATGCTGCCCCAGCGCCAGCCCCAGCTGTTTCATATTCCTGTGTTTCAGGTGCTGGCCATAGGGCTGGATGAACGGGTGCAGATCAGGCAACCGGGCGATGTGAAGCAGGCCCAGAGCGACGCCGTCGACGCCCTGTGCGATGCACTGGAGCTGAGCTCGCTACTGGCGCGGGACTTTAGTCGCCTCTCCGGCGGGGAGCAACAGCGGGTGCTGATTGCCCGTACCTTGCTGCAGGTGTGGCCCGGCCTCAATCCGGCGGGGCGAGTCTTGCTGCTGGACGAACCGCTGGCGGGGCTGGATCTGCACCATCAGCTGGCGCTGTTGCGACTGCTGAAATCGTTGGCACGGCAGGGGCTGCTGGTGGTGCTCGCCATCCACGACATCAATCTGGCCATCGACTGGGCGGATCGGATCCTCTGTCTGCAGCAGGGGCGCGTGGTGAGCGAGGGGGGCGTCGATGTCATCGACGAAGCCTTGCTGGAGCGGGTGTTCCAGATCAAGACCGACCGCATTGAGGCGGCCGGTCGGGTCTGGTTTATGCCTACCCTCTAGCAGCGCTGGCAGTGATCCGCAGGTAAAGAAAAGGGCCGGATATCAGTGATATCAGGCCCTTTCTGTCTTTCGGGTAACGCAGGGTTAGCGAGCCTGTTTGCTTAGGCGTACCTGCGCAGCCTCGGCCAGCATGGCCAGCAGCGTCTCTGTGTCGCTCCACGACAGGCAGGCATCCGTGATGCTCTGGCCGAAGGTGGCGGCGCAGCCGTTCTCCACATCCTGACGACCTTCCACCAGGAAGCTCTCGGCCATGATGCCGGCGATGCCGGTACGGCCGCGGCGCAGCTGATCGCAGATGTCCTGGGCCACCAGCAGCTGACGGCGGTGATCCTTCATGCTGTTGCCGTGGCTGAAATCTACCACCAGGCGCTCTGGCAGGCCCACGTCGGCCAGGGCTTCGCACGCCTCGTCGATGCTGGCGGTATCGTAGTTGGGTCTGTGGCCGCCACGAAGGATCACGTGGCCATAGGGGTTGCCGGCGGTGCGGTAGATGGTCATCTTGCCGTCCTTATCCGGGGAATAGAAGATGTGGCTGTGGCGGGCGGCGCGCACCGCATCGATGGCGATGCGGGTGTTGCCGTCGGTGCCGTTCTTGAAGCCGACCGGACAGGAGAGGGCGGAGGCCATCTCGCGGTGTACCTGGGATTCGGTGGTACGTGCGCCTATGGCACCCCAGGTGATGAGGTCGCTGATGTACTGACCGGTCACCATATCGAGAAACTCGGTGGCGGTGGGCATGCCGATCTCGTTGATGTCGACCAGCAGCTTGCGGGCCAGTTTCAGCCCTTCGTTGACATCGAAACTGCCATCGAGGCGCGGATCATTGATGAGCCCCTTCCAGCCGACGATAGTGCGCGGCTTCTCGAAGTAGGTGCGCATCACGATGCAGAGGCTCTCTTTGTACTGCTCGCGCAGGGTGTTGAGGCGACGGGCATACTCGTGGGCGGCGGCCGGATCATGGATGGAGCAGGGGCCGACGATGACCAGCAGGCGCTGATCCTCACCGGCCAGAATGGCTTCCACTTCGCGGCGGGCATCCAGCAGGTTCTGGGCAACGGTGTCGTTTAACGGGAAGGCGTGCGCGAGCTCGCTTGGAGTGATCAGGGACTCCAGGCGACGGGTGCGCAATTCATCGGTGTGAATGGACATACGACTCAATTCTCGAGTGGGTGGCGTGGGCTGTAGCGTTGACCGCGTGCCGAAAATGCAAGGGGATAAAATAAAGCAAAATGCCCCTGATGGAAACCTCGAGGGGCTCTGATAGGATGTGAACCCCAAAACGACGCCAAATGAGGTAGATAGCGTGGCAAAGCCAGGAGCAACCGGGGTTACCCGCATCATCAACGCAACCGGTTACAGCATGAAGGGACTCAAGTCGGCCTGGGTCAACGAGGCGGCCTTTAGGCAGGAGCTGATGTTGATCCTGCTGCTGATGCCGTTGGCCTTCTGGCTCGGGGATTCCCTCAACCAGATCCTGCTGCTGGTGAGCATCAGCTGGCTGGTGGTGATCGTCGAGGTGCTCAACTCTGCCATAGAGGCAGTGGTAGACAGGGTGGGCTCGGAGCATCACGAGCTGTCGGGCCGCGCCAAGGATCTTGGCTCCGCCGCCGTCTTTATCGCCCTGGCGCTCAATGCCCTGGTGTGGGGCGCTCTGGTGGGACGCAACCTGCTCGGCTGGTGGTAGCATTTTCGGTACCAAGAAAAGCCCGGCGGGGCATAACCCAGCTGGGCTGGTGGTAGGTTGCGACAGCAACCTTTCTCGTGATTGAGACAGGGGTGTCCGATTACGCTGTGCCAATCGAACCGACGCTCTTAGGTCACTGAACCACAGTACCCGGCCATAAAGAAACCCGCCATTCGGCGGGTTTCTGGTTTACTGCGTTTTGTCGGTTGGGTTAGTTGCTTAGCGGCATAGCCCGACGGCTCAATGCAGGATCCGCGCACGTATGGTGCCGTTGATCTCCTTGAGCTTGGCGAGTGCCTTCTCGCTGTGCTCTGTCTCCACGTCGATCACCACATAACCGATATGGCTGCTGGTTTGCAGGTACTGACCGGCGATGTTGATCCCCTCTTCGGCGAAGATCTGGTTGATCTTGTTCATGACGCCCGGCTGGTTGCGGTGAATGTGCAGCAGGCGGCTGGAGCCCTTGTGGCCCGGCAGCGAGACTTCCGGGAAGTTGACGGCGGAGAGGGTGGAGCCGTTGTCAGAATACTTGACCAGCTTGTTGGCCACTTCCAGACCAATGTTTTCCTGGGCTTCCTGAGTGGTGCCACCGATATGGGGGGTGAGGATCACGTTGTCCAACCCGCGCAGCGGGCTCAGGAACTCCTCGTCGTTGGACTTGGGCTCAACCGGGAAGACGTCGATGGCGGCACCGGAGACATGACCGCTCTTGATGACGTCGGCCAGGGCATCGATATCCACCACGGTACCGCGGGCGGCGTTGATGAAGATGGCGCCCGGTTTCATCATGCGCAGCTGCTCGGCGCCGATCATGTTCTTGGTGGAGGCGGTCTCCGGCACGTGCAGGCTGATGACATCGGACATGTTGAGCAGTTCGACCATGCTCGGCACCTGGATGGCGTTGCCCAGGGAGAGCTTGTTCTCGATGTCGTAGTAGTAGACCTTCATGCCGATGCTCTCGGCTATGATGCCAAGCTGGGTACCGATATGGCCGTAGCCTATGATGCCGAGCTTCTTGCCACGGGCTTCCACCGAGCGATTGGCCAGTTTTTCCCACACGCCGCGATGGCACTTGGCGTTTTTCTCCGGGATGCCGCGCAGCAGCAGCAGTATCTCGCCCAGCACCAGCTCTGCGACTGAGCGGGTATTGGAGAAGGGGGCGTTGAAGACGGGGATGCCACGCAGGTGGGCGGCGTCGAGGTCAACCTGGTTGGTCCCGATGCAGAAGCAGCCGATGGCGACCAGCTTGCTTGCGGCATCCAGCACCTTTTCGGTGAGCTGGGTGCGCGAGCGCAGCCCCACGAAATGCACATCACGAATGCGCTCGATCAGATCCTCTTCCGACAGGGAGGTCTTGAGGTACTCCACGCTGGTATAACCTGCGGCACGAAAGGTCTCTACCGTGTTGAGATGCACTCCCTCCAGCAGCAGCACCTTGATCTTATCCTTGTCCAGCGAAAACTTGGCAGTCATGACGATCCCTCTATGTATGCAAAGAATGAGTGCAGATATGGTGTGTGAAGAAAACCGTAAAGTAGCAAAAACGATTGTGAGAGGGAATATTTGTGACGAAAGTCAAATTCTTTGAAGTTTTCAACGATAGTTGTAAACCACAGTTTGCAACTCATTGAGTGATAAATGAAAACGGCGCCATCAGGCGCCGTCATCGATTCGCAGAGCAATGATGTTGTCGAGGCGGCCTTATTGGGTGATGACCCCGTCAGGTGTGCCGATCAGTACCACGTCAGCGCCACGGTGGGCAAACAGACCGTTGGTGACCACGCCCACTATGCCATTGAGCTGTACTTCCAGCGCCTTGGCATCCTTGATGGCCATGCCCTTGACGTCCAGTATGATGTTGCCGTTGTCGGTGACCACACCTTCGCGCCACTCGGGGTTGCCACCCAGCTTGCGGATCTCGCGGGCCACGTATTCGCGGGCCATGGGGATCACTTCCACCGGCAGCGGGAACTGACCCAGCACGTCCACGGTTTTGGTGTTGTCGATGATGCAGATGAACTTGTCAGCCACGGCCGCCACTATCTTCTCGCGGGTCAGGGCCGCGCCACCGCCCTTGATCATGTCGCGACTGGCGTTGATCTCGTCGGCGCCATCCACGTAGACGGAGAGGGCATCGATGTCATTGAGGTCATAGACATTGATGCCAAACTCTTTGAGGCGCTCGGTGGAGGCGATTGAGCTGGATACAGCCCCGTTGATCTGGTCCTTCATGGTCGCCAGCGCATCGATAAAGTGGTTGACGGTAGAGCCTGTGCCTACCCCGACTATGGTACCGGGCACCACGTATTTGAGCGCAGCCCAACCAGCCGCCTTCTTCATTTCATCTTGAGTCATGATCGATCCTCTGGGAAAAAGCGGGCGCATTATATCCAAGCATCCCTCCCAGAGCGACTACAGAGGTCACGTTCCGGTCCAAAAATCCCCAAGATGTAAATCGTTTGCCTGTTTATTGAGCCCCCTGGATGGCATCTGGCGTGGCGGGCACGAAAAGGAGGCTGTACTGAGAGGGGGAGATGGCAAAAAACAGAGACGGCAGCACAGCCAACGGGGGCAGGCACAGGCAGTCGGCACAGGCCGACTGCCTGTGAGGTCATGCAAATTGCCAGCAGCGGCTCGGGGTGATGATCTGCGGCAGCGGCACGTCCCACTGCTCCTGTGGCACGGCATCCACCTGTTGGCAGTCATGGGCGAGACCCAGCGGCTTGGGGCCCAGCTTGTGTTCGTGCCAGCAGGCGAGGGTGCGATCGTAATAGCCGCCCCCCATACCGAGCCGGTTGCCCTCGGCATCGAATGCCACCAGCGGGGTACAGATAAGGTCCAGGGTGCTATGAGGTACCACCTGGGACATATCCAGCTCAGGCTCGGCGATGCCGTAGCGATTGCGGGTCATGGGGCTGGTGGCTGTGTAGCGCAAGAAGAGCAGGTGACCCGGGGTGAAGGGGTGCAGCACCGGCAGATAGACCTCTTTTTGCTGGGCCCAGAGCCAGTGAATGGCGGGCAGGGGGTTGAGTTCGCCATCGTTGGCCAGGTAGAGGGCAATGCGTCTGGCGGCCAGGATCTCGCTGTGCTGCTTGAACTGGGCAACCAGCTGCTGGGCTGCCTCCTGCTGCTCGGCCTGGCTCAGGCTTTTTCTGCGCAGACGAATGAGCTGGCGCAGGGTTTGCCGCTCATGGGCTTGCTCGGGTTGGGTATCCGGCATGGGGGCTCCTGTATTGTGCACCTGGGTTGAGCAGAGAGTTGGCCACAAAGGCCTGGTTACCTTAACAAGGCCTGCGAGGGATGAACAGTGCGACAAGCCCAGCGGGGATGGGCTGCCAGGCCGGGTACAATGCCCGGTGCAATGCCCGGTTCGGCAGCCGTCCCGGTTATTTGTCCGATGTCTTGCCCATCTGATGCTTGACGAATACAGCCACTATTGCAGCCAGTGCCAGGGCCATGGGATAGAAGCTCATGCTCACCACCGCCAGTGGCGACAATGCGAAGATGGAGCCCAGCAGCAGCGCCTGTGCGCCCCAGGGGATGAGCCCTTGGACCACGCAGGAGAAGATATCCAGCATGGAGGCGGCGCGGCGCGGGGTGACGCCGTGATGCTCCGCCAGCTCCCGTGCTACCTTGCTGGCCACTATGATGGCCACTGTGTTGTTGGCGGTGCAGAGGTTGGTCAAGCTCACCACGCCTGCGATGCCGAGTTCGGCCGCCTTCTCGTTCTGCTCGCCATCGTGCTGGCGGGTAAAGCGGGCAATCAGGGCGCTGATGCGGGCGCTGATCCAGGCCAGCCCGCCCTGGCGTTCCATCAAGGCGCCAAGACCGCCGATCAGCATGGAGAGCAAAAAGATCTCCTGCATGCCGGTAAAGCCCTGATAGATGTCCTTGCTGAACTGGCCCAGCGGGTAACCGCTGATCATGCCAACCGCGCCCGCGGCCACAATGCCAATCCCCAGCACCATGAAGACGTTCATGCCGGATAGAGCCAGCACCAGGATCAACAGATAAGGCATCACCTTGAACAGGTCCGCGCTGGCGGTGGTGGCGGGAGCTTCCCCCACTGACCCCAGGGTCAGATAGAGCAGGATCACTGCGATGGCGGCAGGGGCAGCAATCTTGACGTTCTCGCGAAACTTGTCCTTCATCTCGCAGCCCTGGCTGCGGGTCGCCGCTATGGTGGTGTCCGAGATGATGGAGAGGTTATCGCCGAACATGGCGCCGGAGAGAATGGTGCCGGCCATCAGCACGGGGTCGATACCGGCTGCCTGGGCGACGCCGAGCGCTACCGGCGCCACGGCGCCGATAGTGCCCATGGAGGTGCCCATGGCGGTGGCAATAAACGCAGAGATGAGGAACAGGCCCGGCAGCAGGAACCAGCCCGGGATCAGCGACAGACCGAGCGCGACAGTGGCATCGACCCCACCGGTGGCCTTGGCCACGGTGGCGAAGGCGCCAGCCAACAGATAGATGATGCACATCGCCATTATGCTGCTGTCACCCACTCCCTTGAAGAAGGTTTCAAGGTTCTTGTTGAACCCCTCTTTCCCCAGCGTCAGTGCCAGCATGACGGCAGGCAGTGCAGCCACGGGGGCAGGCAGCTGGTAGAAGGCGAATTCCACCCCCTGCAGGGTGAGCCAGGTGCCGGTACCGATGAAGAGAGCAAGAAAGACCAGAAGAGGCAGCAGGGCTCTGGCACTGGGTTGGGTCTGGATCATGTATTCCTCTGTGGTTGAACATGACCTCCCTGTCGTCACCAGCCCGGGTTGATGGGATGAGCGTGGCGGGCATCCTGCCGCTGTGGGGCGCCTACAGTAGTGAGTCGGGGGCATTCGGTCAAGATAGACGTCCAGATGGATAGGGTTTTTTGTCGGTCAATTCTGACGCGATTGAAATATCAAAAGTATGTTCGGAAAAATTAATCAATGCTGTCAATTGTTCGGTGTTGTCTTGGGACATGCAGGGCACTTTTCACAGACATGTCATTTGGCGGACGGGGCTGACGGGCTGATGTTACTGAATATTCGGGTTATCTGCTTTTGGGGTAGGCCGCCGACGCCTTGCGCGTGCTGGGCATGGCACCCGCACCTGCAGGCAATGAGGCGGCCTTGATACTCGGGGAGGGCGGCGCTGTTACTGGGTCATTTTCTCCACGGCCTGAACGGCTGCAGCCAGGGCGCGCTTATCGAGAGTCAGGGCAATGTGACCGATATCCGGCACCAGGGTGACGGGCCATTGAATGCCGAGCGCTCTTAACTCGGGTTCCAGTTGGTCGGTTTTAAACGCCTCGTCATCGGTGCCTGCAATCAGGGCGCAGGGGCGCTTTACATTGCGCAAATTCTGCCGGTAGTCGCGCTCTGGCTGGAAATTCGAAGCGAGGTTGAATGAGTAGGAGGGGGTCAGGAGTGCTTTCGCTTCTTCATTGAGCGCAAAGTTCAGCACCGTCAGATGGTTGAGTGCTGAAATATGGAAACCGTTGAGGATGCTCAGGGCAATGAGGCGAGGAAGGCCGACGCTCACCCAGCCACCGCTGTTTGGTCGGTAGTTGGCGGCAGTGGGGCCCAGATACGGGGAGAGGAGCAGGTAGTTGTCAAACAGGGTTTGCCGTGAGCCACCGGCGACGCGCAGCACGAAACCACCCCCTGACGAGAAGCCTGCGAGGGTGGTGGGTTGACTCGGGGTCACTGCTGCTGAGAAATCTTCCAGATCGTCTTCCAGTTGCCCTATGTAGGCTATCGTGCCTCTCTGGCCCGACTCGCCATGGCCGCGGATATCGAGGGTGTAGGCACCATAACCGGCTTGCGAGAAGGCGCTCGCCAGTATGTGCATGCTCTGGCTGCTGGCCGAGGAGCCATGAACCAGCACAACGCTACCCCTGACATCCTTGGCTGCGGGGGCATAGTGTCGGTAGGCGAGCTCGGCACCGTCACGGGCCTTGTATCTGGCGGGCGAGGGCATGCCGCTCCAGTCAAGGGTTTTGAAGGGGTTGCTGATACTGGCCATCTCCGGCGCCGGGCCAGGCCTGCCAAACAGCAGCGCCGCCACAAGGGTGACAAGGCCGAGCGACAGCAGGCCCAGTACGCACAGCAATCCCGTATTCATATGTCTATCTCCTGGCGGCAGCGGCGTGGGGTTGAACCTTGTGTCCATCAAGGGAAACCTATCAGATGGCGCCGTCTCTGCCAAACCCCAAACCGCCAGTCTGCGGGGTTGGAATGGCAAGGGGGGCATCAGCCATTTTGAGCGGTTCACCGTCGCGGCCGAACCGAAGAGGGTGTCTCACGGCTTTTCAAAGCCGGCGCAGGCTGGTAAAACGGTCTCTTTCCATAAAACAGATGAGAGGGTGGAGATGGACAATCCGATCCGTGTGGCCGTGATGGGCTGTAATGGTCGTATGGGCAAGGTGCTGCTGGAAGCCATCACCAACGCCGAGGGCGTGGTGGTCGGGGCGGCGCTGGAGCGACCTGGCTCTGCCGTGATCGGGCTGGATGCCGGTGAGCTCAACGGTCTGGGCAAGCTGGGTGTGATGATCAGCGACAGCCTGGACAAGGTTCGGGATGAGTTTGATCTCATCATCGACTTCACCCGTCCCGAGGTGACCCTGGCCAACCTGGCCTTTGCCCTGGCCCACAACAAGCAGATGGTGATCGGCACCACAGGTTTTGATGACGCAGGCAAGGCGGCGCTGAAAGAGGCGGGCAAGCAGATCGGCATCGTCTTCGCCTCCAACTACTCGGTCGGCGTCAACCTGGTGTTCAAGCTGCTGGAGCAGGCCGCCAAGGTGATGGGGGATTACACCGACATCGAGATCATCGAAGGACATCACAGGCACAAGGTGGATGCACCGTCCGGCACAGCGCTTTCCATGGGGGAAGTGGTGGCCAAAACCCTGGGCCGCGATCTCAAGGAGTGCGCCGTCTATGGCCGTGAAGGGATCACCGGCGAGCGGGATCGCAACACCATCGGCTTTGCCACCATTCGCGCCGGCGATCTGGTGGGGGAACACACCGTCATGTTTGCCGACATTGGCGAGCGGGTGGAGATCAGTCACAAGGCCTCCAGCCGCCTCACCTTCGCCAATGGCGCTGTGCGCGCGGGCAAGTGGCTTGGCCAGCAGGGTGCCGGTCTTTACGACATGCAGGATGTACTCAGTCTGAAATAAGCTGCCTGACGTCCTGGGTGTCATCGCTCCCCCTGCGAGGGGCACCTACTTCCTTGCCAAACCCCGGTTCGCCGGGGTTTTTCGTATTTTTTGTATAAATGGTGATTACGCCGCGTTTTTTCACCCAAACCATCCAAACTACCTCTTTCTAGAACGGCGGCCTCGCTCCCCTCTTTCAAATGTCATCAAAGCGTAACGAGATTGGGCCTCTACACCCCCTGCAGTCGCATTTTTTCACAAGTCACAAAAAAGACTAAAAATTCAAAACGAGAAAAACGTTTTCTATTTTTGCAAGTCACTTATCTGTCATTAAATGACTATTTTAATGTCTGGTTAGTTTTTTTTATAAATCACAATTGCTTGTTTTTAAAGGGTTAAATGTTGGTTTTTGTGCTTTGAGTGGCACAGGGTGCCACTTTTGTCGCGGGTTCTGGCTTTTCTTTTGCTGGAGGGGGTTGCAAAGCGATTGAGTGCATAGATAATGGGTAATGTTGCTTGTTTATTGAATTTAGATGCATTTAAAACGAGAAAAGACGTTGAAATGCGATCATTTTTAAGTAGAATGCGCCCAATTTGCCAGAAATCTGCCGGGTTTGAGCCCTGTTTCAAACAGCGTCCGGACCCGCAACACCCAGGTAAATTGCTGAATTTAAAGCTAAATAACTGGAGGTTGTCTTGAATCACACTGCATTGCTAGTGCTGGAAGATGGAACTGTGTTCAAAGGCGTGTCGATAGGCGCCGAGGGATGTTCCGTTGGTGAAGTGGTTTTCAATACGTCGATGACGGGCTATCAGGAAATCCTTACCGATCCCTCTTATTCCCGTCAGATAGTCACCCTCACTTACCCCCATATAGGCAACACCGGCACCAACAGCGAAGATGAAGAGTCCAGTCAAATCCATGCACAGGGATTGATCATCCGGGACCTTCCGATACTTGCCTCCAATTTCCGCAATCAGCAATCCCTCTCCGATTACCTCAAGTCTCACAACATCGTTGGCATCGCCGACATCGACACCCGCAAACTGACTCGCATTCTGCGCGAGAAAGGCGCCCAGGCTGGCTGCATTTATGCCGGCAAAGAGGTGGCGGGCAAACAGGTCGATGAGGTATATGCCCTCGAACAGGCCCGCGCCTTCCCAGGCCTCAAGGGGATGGACTTGGCCAAGGAAGTGACTGTGTCAGACGCCTACGCCTGGACCGAAGGCAGCTGGCAGCTTGGCAAGGGGCACGTCACCCCGGCGGCCGATGAACTCAAATACCACGTGGTAGCTTACGACTTTGGCGTCAAGCGCAACATTTTGCGGATGCTGGTGGATCGTGGCTGCCGTCTGACGGTAGTACCGGCCAAGACACCGGCCGCCGAGGTGCTGGCGATGAACCCCGATGGCATCTTCCTCTCCAACGGCCCCGGTGACCCCGAGCCGTGTGACTATGCCATCGAGGCCATCAAGGCTTTTCTCAACACCAACACGCCGGTATTTGGCATCTGCCTGGGTCACCAGCTGTTGGGTCTTGCCTCCGGCGCCAAGACCATCAAGATGAAGTTCGGCCATCACGGCGCCAACCATCCGGTGAAGAGCCTGGATGACAACACCGTCATGATCACCGCCCAGAACCACGGCTTTGCAGTGGACGAGAGCTCACTGCCGGATTGCCTGCGCCCCACCCACGTCTCTCTGTTCGACGGGTCCTTGCAAGGCATCCACCGCACTGACCGTCCGGCCTTCAGCTTCCAGGGTCACCCCGAAGCGAGCCCGGGCCCGCACGACTGTGCCGGTCTGTTCGACCACTTTATTGAATTGATCAAGCAGTATCGCGCTTAAGAGGAAAAGAGAAGCCATGCCAAAACGTAACGACCTACAGAGCATCCTGATCCTCGGCGCCGGCCCCATCGTCATCGGTCAGGCCTGCGAATTTGACTACTCCGGCGCCCAGGCCTGCAAAGCCCTGCGCGAGGAGGGCTACCGCGTCATCCTGGTGAACTCCAACCCGGCCACCATCATGACCGACCCCGAGATGGCCGATGCCACTTACATAGAGCCCATCACTTGGGAAGTGGTACGCGAGATCATCAAGAAAGAGCGCCCGGATGCCGTGCTGCCCACCATGGGTGGCCAGACTGCATTGAACTGCGCGCTGGATCTGGAAAAGCATGGCGTGCTGGCCGAGTTCGGTGTCGAGATGATAGGTGCCACCGCCGACGCCATCGACAAGGCCGAAGATCGCCGTCGCTTTGACATCGCCATGAAGAGCATTGGCCTCGAGTGCCCGCGCGCCGGCATCGCCCACAACATGGAAGAGGCCTGGGGCGTGCAGCAGATGGTCGGCTTCCCCTGCATCATTCGTCCCTCCTTTACCATGGGTGGCTCGGGCGGCGGCATTGCCTACAACACCGAAGAGTTCGTCGAGATCTGCGAGCGCGGTCTGGACTTGTCGCCGACCAAAGAGCTGCTCATCGATGAGTCGCTCATTGGCTGGAAAGAGTACGAGATGGAAGTGGTGCGGGATCGCAACGACAACTGCATCATCGTCTGCACCATCGAAAACTTCGATCCCATGGGCATCCACACCGGTGACTCCATCACGGTCGCGCCAGCCCAGACGCTGACCGACAAGGAGTTCCAGATCATGCGCAACGCCTCCATGGCGATACTGCGCGAGATCGGCGTCGAGACCGGCGGTTCCAACGTCCAGTTCGGCATCAACCCGAAAGATGGCCGCATGGTCATCATCGAGATGAACCCGCGGGTGTCCCGCTCCTCTGCGCTGGCCTCCAAGGCGACCGGTTTCCCCATCGCCAAGATTGCCGCCAAGCTCGCCATCGGTTACACCCTGGACGAGCTGATGAACGACATCACAGGCGGTCGTACTCCTGCTTCCTTCGAGCCGGCCATCGACTACGTGGTCACCAAGGTGCCGCGCTTCAACTTCGAAAAATTTGCAGGCGCCAACGACCGTCTCACCACCCAGATGAAGTCGGTCGGCGAAGTGATGGCCATTGGCCGCAACTTCCAGGAGTCCCTGCACAAGGCGCTGCGCAGCCTCGAGACTGGCAAGACCGGCTTCGACCCCATGGTTGACCTCAATGCCCCTGACTCCCTGACCCGCATCCGCCACGAGTTGCAGGACGCTGGCTGCGACCGCATCTGGTACATCGCCGATGCGTTTCGCGCCGGTCTCTCCATGGACGGCATCTTCAAGCTGACCAAGATTGACCCTTGGTTCCTGGTGCAGATAGAAGATCTCATCAAGCTGGAAGATCAGGTGAAAGAGCGCGGCATGGCCGGTCTCGATGCCGACTTCCTGCGCGCCCTCAAGCGCAAAGGCTTTGCCGATGCCCGTCTGGCCAAGATCCTCGGCGTGGCCGAGGGCGAGGTGCGCAAGTTGCGTGCCCGCCACAACATCTTCCCGATCTACAAGCGGGTCGATACCTGCGCGGCTGAGTTCGCCACCAACACCGCCTACATGTATTCGAGCTATGACGAAGAGTGCGAGGCCAACCCGACCAATCGTGACAAGATCATGATCATCGGCGGCGGCCCGAACCGTATCGGTCAGGGCATCGAGTTTGACTACTGCTGCGTGCACGCGGCACTGGCCCTGCGCGAAGACGGTTACGAGACCATCATGGTCAACTGCAACCCGGAGACCGTCTCCACCGATTACGACACCTCCGACCGCCTCTACTTCGAGCCGGTGACCCTGGAAGATGTGCTGGAAATCGTGCGCATCGAGAAACCCAAGGGCGTCATCGTGCAGTACGGCGGCCAGACCCCGCTCAAACTTGCACGGGCATTGGAAGCGAACGGCGTGCCGATCATCGGCACCAGCCCGGATGCCATCGACCGCGCCGAAGACCGCGAGCGCTTCCAGTCCGCCGTTGAGCGCCTCGGTCTCAAGCAGCCGGAAAACGGCACAGTCACCGCGTTGGAGCAGGCAGTGCTGACCGCCGAGCGGATCACTTACCCGCTGGTGGTGCGCCCATCCTACGTGCTGGGTGGCCGCGCCATGGAGATCGTCTATGACGAGACCGACCTGCGTCGCTACTTCGCCGAGGCGGTGAGCGTCTCCAACGAATCGCCCGTGCTGCTGGACCGCTTCCTGGACGATGCCACCGAGCTGGACGTGGATGCCATCTGTGACGGCGTGGACGTAGTCATCGGCGGCATCATGGAGCATATCGAGCAGGCCGGTATCCACTCCGGTGACTCCGGTTGCTCCCTGCCGCCCTACACCTTGTCCAAGAAAATTCAGGACGAGATCCGCGAGCAGGTGCGCAAGCTGGCACTGGAACTCGGTGTGGTCGGCCTGATGAACGTGCAGTTTGCGGTCAAGGGCGATGACATCTACCTCATCGAAGTGAACCCGCGTGCCGCCCGCACCGTGCCCTTCGTCTCCAAGGCGACCGGTGCGCCGCTGGCCAAGATTGCCGCCCGCGTCATGGCCGGCCAGAGCCTGAAAGATCAGGGCTTTACCACCGAGATAATCCCGCCTTACTACTCGGTGAAAGAGGTGGTACTGCCGTTCGCCAAGTTCCCTGGGGTTGACCCGCTGCTGGGGCCAGAGATGCGATCTACCGGTGAGGTGATGGGGGTGGGCAGCAGCTTTGCCGAGGCCTATGCCAAGGCCCAGCTGGGTGCCAGCCATGCGGTGCCGAAAGAGGGGCGCGCGTTGTTGTCTGTGCGTCACAGCGACAAGGCGCTGGTGGTGGATTTAGCCGCCAAGCTGCTGGAGCTGGGCTACGAGCTGGATGCCACCCACGGCACCGCAGTGGCCCTGGGTGAAGCGAGCATCAACCCGCGCCTGGTCAACAAGGTGCACGAAGGGCGTCCGCACATTCTCGACCGCATCAAGAATGGCGAGTACACCTACATCGTCAACACCGCCGAAGGGCGAGTGGCGATCCAGGACTCCAAGCAGTTGCGCCGCGCCGCCTTGCAGCACAAGGTGGCTTATACCACCACCATGAATGAGGCGTTTGCCACCTGCATGGCCATCAGCATGGATGCCACCGCCAACGTGAACTCGGTGCAGGAGCTGCATCAGAAGGTGAAAAACCGCTAAGCATTGCGTAACAAGGGCAGGGGAGTCTTTCTCTCCTTCTTTGCACAACACTTGCGAACCCTGAAAAACCCCGCCAGCGATGGCGGGGTTTCTGTTTTTTGGCGCCAGCACTGCGTAAAGAGTATTGGCCTGATTTCACATGGATAGGGATAGATAATCCCTTAAAATGAACTAAATGTGACAATAATTGCGCAATGTTCGATTTATGCCGCAATCTTTGCAATCACTCACCCAACCCGCCTCTATATACTGGTTTCTCATCACATAAGGTCGTCTGCGCCTGCAACAGCGGGGTGCGAGGATCAGGGCCAGTTGCTTATCCGGTAGCCGAGGCCGTCCCCTTTTACCCAGAGGGGCCACAGGAAACCGGTTGTGGGGTTACCACCTGCGCAACCGTCAGGGCCAGCGTTACCGCGCCAGCCAGCTTCCCCCTCCTTACCCCGTTTGCTTGCCTGCCCAGTCGCGTCGTTGCTCACCTTCATTGCCCGCAACGGCGCCGCGCCTCAAGGACATCAGCCAAGGGAATCTGAATATGAGCTTCGATCATCGCAAATACCGCCCCGCCCCCGTTATTGCACTGGCGGACCGTCAATGGCCCAACCAGGTGATGACGCGGGCGCCGCTCTGGTGCGCCGTGGACTTGCGCGACGGCAATCAGGCGCTGGTCGAACCCATGACGGTGGCCCAGAAGCTGCAAATGTGGGCGTTGATGGTCCATGTCGGTTTCAAGCATATAGAGGTGGGGTTCCCCGCCGCCTCCCAGCCTGATTTTGATTTCGTACGCGAACTTATCGAGCGCAATCTCATTCCGGACGATGTCACCATACAGGTGCTGGTGCAGGCCCGCGAAGATCTGATCGCCCGCACCTTTGAATCGCTCAAGGGGGCCAAACGCGCCATCGTCCACGTCTACAACTCGGTCAACCCGACCCAGCGCAACTATGTGTTCAACACAGGGTGCGAGGGGGTCAAGGCCATCGCCGTGCAAGGCGCTCGCTGGGTGCGAGACCATGCGGCGCGCAATCCTGGCACAGAGTGGAGCTTCCAGTATTCGCCGGAGAGTTTCAGCAGCACAGAGGTGGAGTTCGCGGTAGAGGTGTGCGACGCCGTCATCGACGAGTGGCGCCCTGCTGGCCGCCCCATGATCCTCAACCTCCCTGCCACGGTCGAGGTGAGCACTCCCAATGTGTTCTCGGATCAAGTGGAGTGGTTCTGCCGCCACCTCAAGGCGCGCCCCGAGGTGAGCATCTCCATCCACACCCACAACGACAGAGGCTGCGGGGTGGCCGCCGCCGAGCTGGCTGTGCTGGCGGGGGCCGATCGCATCGAGGGCACCCTGCTTGGCAACGGCGAGCGCACCGGCAACATGGACATAGTCACCATGGCCATGAACCTCTACAGCCAGGGGATTGATCCCGAGCTGGATCTCTCAGACATGGACGCCATAGTCGCCACTGTGGGCGCCTGCACCCAGATAGCCCTGCACCCGCGCCACCCCTACGCGGGCGAACTGGTCTACACGGCGTTTTCCGGCAGTCACCAGGATGCGATTCGCAAATCTCTGGCGGCCGAGAAACCCGATGCCTACTGGGACGTGGCCTATCTGCCCATCGATCCCGCAGACCTTGGCCGCAGCTACGAGGCGGTGATCCGCATCAACAGCCAGTCCGGCAAGGGGGGCGTCACCTATCTGCTGGAGCGCGACCTTGGCCTGCAACTGCCGCGCTGGCTGCAAATCGACTTCAGCCGTCGGGTCCAGGCACAGGCCGAGGCAAGCAGCAGCGAAATCAGCCCGGAACAGATCCGTGCCCTGTTTGAGCAGCATTACCTCGAGCCAGTACACGGCTATCGCATTGGTCGCTTCCAGCTTGGTCACGACAGTCAGGAGAGTCTGCGCCTCGAGTTGCAGACCCCGAACGGCACCTTGCACCTGAGCGGCGAAGGGGAGGGGGCCATCACTGCGCTGGTCAACGGCTGGGAGCGCCAGACCGGGATGCACATCGACGTGCTCGATTATTCGGAACATGCCCTCACCGCCGGCACAGAATCCCGCGCCGCCGCCTATGTGCTGCTCAGCGTCGATGGCCAGCGCATGTGCGGGGTCGCCATCGGCCGCGACGTGGTCAACGCCTCCCTGCAGGCGGTGATCAATGGTGCGGCGCAAATTGAGGCCCTGCGCCAAACGGCTTGAGTGCATGTCGCCAAAGAGCCCATCCGCTTGCAGCAGCCCCGCCCATCCGACGGGGCTGCTCGATTGCGCCAGCGGGTGCTGCGTCAAGGCATCTGCGCCTTCAGATCCGCCTGTCAATCCTCTACAATGAGCGCCTGTTTGCGTTCGGAGCCGCTCCGCTCGTGTGACTCTCGTGTGCCGGGCGCCCAGCGCCTTGCCCCTGCATCGGAAGCCTTGATGATATTTTCCTCACCCCTTGTTCCCACTCGGCTCGCCATCCTGCCTCTCTTTGCAATCCTGTTGCTTGCCGGGTGTGCCAGCGACCCGACGGCGCCCAAGCAAGATGTCGCCATGAGCGCCCAGCAGTCCAAACAACCTATCGCCATGCAGCCACGCAAACCGGCAGACATGAAGAGCCGCATAGTGCGGTTCTTGCCGCGTCAGGTGCCAGACAAGCAGGGCTGGGCCAATGATGTGGTGACGGCGCTCTCGACGCAGGGAGTGACGGTAAGCGATCACAATGTCTGCACTGTGCTGGCGGTGGCCGAGCAGGAGGCCACCTATCAGGCCGACCCCGTGGTGCCGGGCCTTGGCAAGATTGCCTGGAAGGAGATAAATGCCCGCGCCGCCAAGCTGCTGATCCCTGAATTCGTGGTGCGCACGGCCCTTGGCATCAAGTCCCCCACCGGCAAGAGCTATGCCGAGCGCATCGACAAGCTTCGCACCGAGCGGGAGATGAGCGAGATCTTCGAGGACATGATCAGCATGGTGCCCATGGGCAAGACGCTGTTTGGCAACATGAACCCGGTGCATACCGGCGGCCCCATGCAGGTGAGCATCGCCTTTGCCGAGGCAAATGCCCGTGGCTACCCCTATCCCGTCAAGGATTCCATTCGCCATGAGGTGTTCAGCCGTCGTGGCGGTATCTGGTTCGGCACCAGGCACCTGTTTGGCTATCCCGCCGACTATCCGGATACCCTCTATCGCTTCGCCGACTTCAATGCGGGTTGGTACGCCAGCCGCAACGCCGCCTTCCAGGCTGCCGTCAGCCGACTGAGCGGCAAAACCCTGGCGCTGGATGGGGATCTTGTCCGCTATGACTCAGACTTGCCGGGCAAGACTGAGCAGGCTGTCTATACCCTCGCTAGCCGGGTCAATATGAGCAAGCAGGCGATCCACCAGAGCCTGCGCAAAGGGGATACCGCCGAATTTGCCCAGACCGACCTCTATCACAGGGTCTTTACCCTGGCCGACAAGCAGGCTGGCAAGCGGCAACCCCGTGCCATCCTGCCCGGCATTCAACTCAAGAGCCCCAAGATCACCCGCAACCTCACCACCGCCTGGTTTGCCAAGCGAGTGGATGACAGGGAGCAACGCTGTGTACGGCAGATGGCGATGATTCGCTAACTATGCTTATTGAATAGCTGCTGTCAAAGAGAATAAAATTCTTTGACGGTAGCTCATACTAGCTTTTTTATTTCATCTTTCATCGGCATTAATGGTCGATATAATTGGTCATATGAACGGCCAATAGCACCAGAAAATAGAATTAACTCAGGCCTTCCATCTCCAGCTTTCAAGAAAAGATCTTGGGCGATACCTGGATATGGGTCTACATAAAATATTTTTTCAACACCCAGCTGATAGGCCTTTTTGGCACATAATTCACAAGGGCTCGCTGTAGTAAAAAGATATCCGCCTTCGACAGGTGTTCCACCACGTTTAGATATTTGTAAAAATGCATTTTCTTCTGCATGAAGTGCACGTGTAAACACTTGGTTGCTCTTCTTTGTGATGGAGTTATATTCATCCTTAAAGCAATAAGATATTGTGATTGCCTTTGCATAGTCATTTTTCTTGAAGGTGGCGACCTTTTCTTTATAGATGGCACTTATATGCTGGCTGAATTTTTCATTACCCAGCTCAAATTCACTAAATGCTGCATTGTCATGGTTGTTAATATATAACTCTGCATTTCTTAAGTTACAAGGAACCTGGCCGTGGGCTACGTCGTTCCAACCTACTGATATTATTGAATATTGACTGGTTGTAACGACCGCGCCAACCTGACGGGAAAGGCAGCCTGAGTTATATTTAGACATGAACGCTACCTGCATGCATCGCTCTATCGCTGTCGGTGTTACTAACCCAGGTCTCTTCATCAATGACACAAACTTTATTAGCTGATCAGCTAGAGAACGTGGGTTTTTTGTGGTTTTGATATCTTCCGTCGCATTACTAATAAAAATGTCGGATGATTCAAGGCATAGGCTTATGTTTTGGCTATATAGTTCACCAACAGTTGGAATGATGTCCTTAAGTCGGTCTTTTTCCTCTTCATTCAAGTCAATGTCTTTGAGATCCATCCCCTCTTTATAGTCAATTCTGTTTATATCAAAGTTTGTATAGCCTAATTTGGATAGTCTTCTTCTCCTTGTTTCATCATCTACAGTTATAGCAACGAGATGAAAGTAGGAAAAACGTTGCTTGAAATACTGAGCTTCATAAGGGTTTCTGATCGCATCAATTGCGAAATAGGAGTAAGCCCCTTCATTTTCTTTAATTATCAGAGCAATCTCTTCTTGCAATAAGAAACATTTGTTAGGGTTTTCTTTCTTAATCAGAGGATCTCCAGAACTTCGTAGGTTATCGCCTAGCTCTTGAAGGGCAATCTTATAGTCTGATTTATTTGGAGAACTCTCCAGTATTTTCTCTGAAATTTCCCTTGCAAGCTCATAGGTAATATCACTTGGTTTTGTTTGTATAACTATTTCATTTAGCTCATTCAACAGAGATTCAGTTTTTGATGTTAATTTGTATGGAGTGTTTTGCTTGAGTGATTTCAACGTGATAAAAATTATAACGCTGCTAACTGTAATTATATAAAAATTTTTCCATGTCGCACGCGCATGCTTATGTATAACCAACGCTTTTCTTTTTTGATTTCCAGTCAATTGATTTATGTCAGTCATGGAAATAGATTGAAAGCTGTCTTGGCTGAGGACTCGTGCTGCGGAAGTACATCCACTCCCGGTTCTACCGGTTAAGCCAATAATTATTTTGTCTCTATCCTGATATAAGTTTTTGATAAATTCAGAACTGTAGTTCATATCACCACCAATTTATATAAAATATTAGTTTTTTATAAAAAATTCGATGCTTTTAAACAGCTACGAATACCTTTGCATTTTGGATAATCACTGCATCCCCAAAACTGATTTCCTTTATTTCCCCCTCGGTTTGCGGTGCGCAGTACCATGGTGTTGCCGCATCTGGGGCAAGTCAGCACCTCGACCTTGTTTGACTGAGCGATGGCGGTTAATGAGGAAGGCACAGGACGAGTCTCGCTGGTGAGGACAGGCTGGGTGAAAACTCCGTGCCGTGCCTTGAGCTGTGCCACATGCTGTCTGTGGGTCTGCCAATTGGCAGCGAGTTGCCCCTGTTGAATGGAATCGACCACCCTGATGACGTCGGTCTGGGTCAATACCTGCGTGGTTTTACTCTTGACGTAGCGAATAAGCCCGCGGCGTATGACATTGTCCGGCATGGGGGTCTTGAAGGTGCAGTCGCCAATAAAATAGACGATCGAGTGCAGTTGGTGATCCGCCAGCCCCAGCAGGGTTTTGAGCGTCATCACATGTAGATAGTTTTGGTGAAGAGGATTCTGGAAGCCGTGCCTGCGTCGGTATAGCTGCTGGGTCCAGCGCTTGTGTTTGGGATCACCGAAGATCCACCCTTTCATGTTTTTGGTCTCGATAACAAACACCCCGAAGCGGGAGACGATCACATGATCGATCTGGGTTGTGCCCTGCTCGAGCGGCAGCGTGACATTGTTCAGCAGATGATATTCCCGCTTGTCGAGAAAGAGCCGGATGCTGAGGGTGATCAGCCACTCTCCGATCATGCCCTTGAACCAGGGGGTTTTGACTATGGTCATCAGCAGCAACAATGGGATCACATACCAGAGTTGAGCCAGCAAGGCAGCAATAAGGGGGGTGAAATCCATTTCATCTCTCCTTGACCCCCATCACCACTCCTTGGTGACAGGAATATTGGTCATGGGTGCTCACCAAAGGTGGCTCAAGCATTCAGCCCCCAACCTGTTGCCGTTAACCAGTCAGTGGGGCAACCGGATTGGACACCTGGCTGGCGCTATCCCCATGATTGGGCGTCGAAAAGAGCTACTGTAGCGATTTAATCAGGACGAATGTGTGACAAATCCCACTAACTGTGTGACTCATCAGTGATTTTTAAGCTGTAGCGCTGCTGGCAGCTAGAGGGCGCTGGCTGAGGGGCAGGCGTCGTTGCTGTAGGCCTTATGCGAGGATAAGGCGCGCAGGATCCAACAACAGAGGGTGGGTTGCTCTTTCGTGTGGCGATCTCAGAAACTCATCGCCAGCCCGACGCCGTAGCCGCTGGTGTTGTGGCTGAACATATAGCGGGCCACCAGCCGGGTTCGGGTCACTATGATGTCGTACTTGCTGCTGTCTAGCTCGATCCCGAGCCCCAGCGAGTTAAGGGAGTTGAAACCGAGCAGGCCCCTTTGCTCGCCCAGATATTCGGTGCGAGCCCCTTCCATCACGTAGCGCAGCGGCTTGTCCAGCAGTGTGAAATTGCCGATGGGGGCGCGGCGGCGCAGGTAGAGGCCGAGGTTCTCCGCATTGGCCTGACCGGTTACGCTGGCCGAGGTGCCGCCAAAGCTTTGCAGATGCTGGTAGGAGTAGCGCAGCTCAACGTCGATATCCTGCTGTGCAGAGAAGAGTTCATAGTCGAGCATCAGGGCGCCACCCAGGCCGTAGACATCGAGTCTGCCGCCATCGAGAAAGTCGAGGTTCTTGCCTGTGTATTGGCCCAGCAGCCAGTTGCCGATGCGCAGATCGCTTGCCACAGTGCCCAGCGTGACGTTGCCGATGGGGCGCAATACCCAGTTGCCGCCGTGACGATCCTGATGCAGATGAAGATCCCAGCCGATACCACCCGTGGCGGTGAGACTGTTCCATCGGGTGGGGATAGTGCGACTCTCGCTGCCGTTGCTCACCACGAACTTGGGATCGTAGCGGCTAAAACCCAGTGTCCCTTCCAGATAGATGGGCACACTCTCGCTCATGGTGGCGCCGCCCCCCATCTGGGTCATGTTGAGCGCCGACGATGCCGTTGTGCTGGTGTTGCTGCCGATGTCGAGGTTGCTGGCTGTGATGTCGGGCACCACAGTGAAGGTCATCAGCGACACCACTGCGTTGGCACGTTTTTGTATTAGTGACGACTCTTCAGCCATGGCGCCATGGCTGAGCAAGGGGGTGATCAGCAGGGGCAGGGTAGTGCGAAGGGTTGTGTGTGTGGGCATGCCTTGTTCCCCCGAAGCCGGTTGTGATGATGCGCCGTTTGACTGTAGCGACTTTTTCTCATCTTGGCAGCCCAAGGGTGAGCCGGTTGAAGCTTATACATCGCAGAGCCGGAGTGCTCGTCCAACCCTTGTCCTGCCATTCAGCTTTTTGTATTGATTGCTGACTTTGTGCCAGACATTAATTTTTTGTTCACTTGCGCGGGTGTATAACAGGAACCCCTTCAAGGAGAGAAAGGGGATGGCGACAGGGAGTGTCAGCCGCAGCGGGGGCCATCGGGTCCCCCGGGATGGATGCTCACTGACGTTGATGGGAGTCACCAGATGCAGGATATGCTGCTTGCCATATGGCAACAGGACTTTGACCAATTGATCCAGATGCAGGCGGCGGGCCTGCTCGTCACCTGCCTGGTGGTGATCCTCTTTCTCGAGTCGAGCTTCGTGTTTTTACCCCTGCCCGGTGACAGTCTGGTGCTGCTGGCCGGTGGCCTGGTGGGGATGGGAGTGCTCGGCCCCGAAGTGACCCTTGTCTACATGCCGCTCGCCGCCGGGATCGGCAGCCTGATCGCCTATCTGCAGGGCCATGCGCTGCACGGCACCTCCTTTATGGGCCATGTGGAGCGGATGATCCCGGACGGCAGCCTGCCACGGGCCTCGCGTCTGCTGCACAACTACGGTTTCTGGGCTCTGTTTTCCTCTCGTTTCGTGCCCTTCGTCAGGGTGCTGACGCCCATGCTGATGGGGGTCTCCCGCCTGCATCTGCCCCGGGTGGTGATGGCCAGTTTTGCCAGCGCCTTCCTCTGGGCCCTGCTGCTGAGTCTGGTGGGCAAGTTCGTGATGGCGGCGCCGGCGTTCGTCCAGTATCACGAATTGATGACCAAGTGCCTGCTGGTGACCTCCCTCGGTCTGTTCGTTATCGCCATGGCGGCCATCGCCATCCGGTTGTTCAAGCGCCCGACCAATCGCATTCGCTGAGTGATATCCGGGGGAGCGCAGGCTGGCCCCGGGTTCTCCATTGATTTACCAATGGCATTGGCTAGGCCCAGGCGGGCCGCCCATGCCGCCCATCAACCATCAAGCAGGTACTTTATGCCATGTCGTGACACCCTGAGCCTTCGTCCCCTCGAGCGAGAGGATCTGAAATTCGTACATCAGCTCAACAACAACGCCAGCATAATGCGTTACTGGTTCGAGGAGCCTTACGAGGCTTACATGGAGCTGGCCCAGCTCTATGACAAGCACATCCACGATCAGCAAGAACGCCGTTTCATCCTGGAGGTGGAGGGCACCAATGTTGGCCTGGTGGAGCTGGTGGATATTCGCAGCATCCACCGCCGCGCCGAGTTTCAGATCATCATAGCCCCCGCCTATCAGGGGCTGGGCTATGCCAAGACAGCAACGTTGAAGGCGATGAAGTATGCCTTCAACGTGCTGAATCTGCACAAGTTGTATCTCATCGTCGACAGTGACAATGCCAAGGCGCGACACGTTTATCAGTCGCTGGGGTTCGCGCCGGAGGGGGAGCTGAAAGAGGAGTTCTTCATCGATGGCAAATATCGCACCGCCATTCGCATGTGTCTGTTTCAGCGTGATTTTCAGGCAAATGCTGCCAACAGGGTCTAACGTTTCCTGACATTCTGGTGCCGATGGGGGCAGGGCTGCGCTGGCCGATGCCAGTGATGCGGCTCTCTTTGTCGGCACCTTTCTCGTGACAGGATAAAAACTCAGGCCATTTGAGGCAGAATTTGTGATGCCTATCTGTTACACTTCGCGCCCGCCATTTTCCGGCTCATTTTCTGACTTGATGTCGGACGCAGCCACCGGTGGTATCAACCTCCGCCTCGCCTACGCCGAGCCGCAAGCCAAACACAATCCAGCTGGAACACAGGAACCCATTATGAGATTTGAATCGTTCGATTTTGCCCCCGAGATTTTGCGTGCTGTCTCAGATTGCGGTTATCAGGAGATGACCCCTGTGCAGCGCCAGGCGATCCCGACTATCCGTCGCGGTCTCGATGTGCTGGCCAGCGCCCAGACAGGTACCGGCAAGACTGCCGCCTTCGCCCTGCCGATATTGCAGCGCCTGGTGGACAAGCCGGCCGAGCTGCAGCCGTCCAATGCCCGCGTGCTGATCCTGACTCCGACTCGCGAGCTGGCGGCCCAGGTGGCGAGCAACATCAATGATTTTGCCAAGTATCTGGATGTCACCGTGCTGACGCTCGTTGGCGGCGGCAAGCAGGATGTGCAGGCCAAGAAGCTGAAAGCGGGTGCTCACATCATAGTGGCGACCCCGGGTCGTCTGCTGGAGCACCTGACCGCCTGCAACCTCAGCCTGTCAGGCGTCGAGTGTCTGGTGCTGGACGAAGCGGATCGCATCCTCGACATGGGCTTTAGCGCCGATGTTCAGCAGATCCTGCAAGCGGTCAACAAGGAGCGCCAGAACCTGCTGTTCTCCGCCACTTTCTCCGACGGGGTGAAGAAGCTTGCCAACGTCATGTTGGACAAGCCGCAGATCATCAGCGTCAACAAGCAGAACTCCACCGCCGATACCGTCACTCACACCGTCTATCCGGTGGAGCAGAAGCGCAAGCGCGAGCTGCTCTCCGAGTTGATTGGCAAGCAGAACTGGCCACAGGTGCTGGTGTTTGCCAGTACCCGTGAAAGCTGTGACGAGCTGGTGGCCGAGCTGAATCTGGATGGCATCAAGTCTGCCGTTGTGCATGGTGACAAGGCCCAGGGCAGCCGTCGCCGCGCCCTGCGCGAATTCACCGAAGGCAAGGTGCGGGTGCTGGTCGCCACCGAAGTGGCCGCCCGTGGTCTGGACATCCCGGATCTGCAGTACGTGGTCAACTACGATCTGCCGTTCCTGGCCGAAGACTACGTGCACCGCATTGGCCGTACCGGTCGCGCCGGCAAGAGCGGCATGGCCATCTCCTTCGTCAGCCGCGAAGAAGAGCGTACCCTGCTCGAGATCGAGGCGCTGATCGGCCAGAAGATCCGCCGTGTCATGGCGAAGGGCTACGAAGTGGGCAACCGTGACGAGCTGATCAAGCAGTTGCAGGAGCGTCGTCGCTTCGGCAAGCGTCCCCAGCGTGAAGACAACGCCGCCGCCCAGGCCATGGCCGAAGCCAAGCTGCAGGGTCAGCGCCTCAAGCGTCTGGCGGCAATGAAGAAGCCGCGTCAGCCGAAGTAAGCGCGCCCAACCCCGTCCCCGCCTTCCCTTTGTCAGGGCAGACCGGGAGGGGTGATTTTGTATATAAAGGCGCCACTGGCGCCTTTATGCTGTTGATGACCCGGCCTCTGGCCCGCTCGTCTCTCTGAGGATCCGTGATGACACCTCCTAACTACAATCAGGCCCTGCTCGACATGGCCACCCAGAGCCTTGCCGAGCTGGCGCGCACCGCCGAGCAGAAGGCGGGCAAGCGCACCCCCGCCCAGGAGAGCCATTTTCTCTGCACCTGGATGGCGGACTCCCTCAAGGAAAAGCGTTTCTCCCGTCTGGTGATGGAGGATCTGAAAGGCTGGATCCAGCAGGGCCGTACTCTGGGGGCCGGTGCCGATCTCAAGGGCCTGCTGGAGCGCATCGCCTTCCAGTACGCCCGGGTGCAGGCGGACTCCCAACAGCTCGGCACCAGGCTTGCCGCCCTGCTGGCCGAGCTGGAAGCCGCGGGTTGGTTGGTGTTTACCGACAGCGAGGTGAACGCCAAACTGCGCTTGCAGGGACAGGGCCAATCCAGTCTGGTGATCTCCAGTTGCGAATATGGCGAGCACATAGTGCAGGGTGAGCTGATCAAACCCTTGACCCTGTACGTGCGCGGTGATGAAGCCAGGCTGGCGCAAGCGGCCTTTCACCATGGTCTGCTGCTGAGCCAGGGCAACAAGAAGGTCACTCTTGTCAAGCACCACAAGGCGTACCGTCTGGTGCCCGCCAACTTGCAGCCCGCGCTGGCGCTGCTGGCCGAGGCGAAAGCCTGACGGAGAGCCTCTTCCCTCTGTTGTTCCCAAACCCCGGCCTAGCGCCGGGGTTTTTTATGCGCCAGTGATGGTGCTGGCGGGCTTGGCCGGGTGAGGCGAGAGCAAGCGAAATTTTTACAGGAACCTTTTTACAAGCACCTTTTACAAGAACCAAAGGGGCTGCGTGATACGGCCAGCGGATTCCCGTTTTGTCGTTCGAAATGTGTCGCATGGCAGCGTGCCTACATCTTGCCCCCCTCTGATGGGGGGCGTCCCCCATATGGTGGGATGGTGGTGGAAAATTTCTGCTCTAGGGTGAGTGGGCCCCAAAGAGGGCCTTAAGGAAGCAAACCGCCTGATGGCGACACTCAATGAATGAGGAAACATGATGAAAGTGACTCCAATAGCCTTGCTGCTGGCCGGTGTGCTGGCTTCCCCGCTCTGCGCTGCTGGGCTCGATGCCCAACTCACCCTGGTGGATGGCAGCACAGACGACGTGCGCGTCAACCTGACATTGACCAACACGGGTGACAAGCCTATCCGTCTGCTCAAGTGGCAGCTGCCGGGCAGCGACGATGCCCCCCTGTTTTTGGTGGAGCGGGATGGTCAACCGGTCAGCTATGAGGGGGCGCTGATCAAGCGTGCGGCGCCAACCGACAAGGATTTCCAGCTGCTCAAGGCCGGCCAGAGCCTGACGGTGCAGGCGGAAGTGTCGGGTCTCTATGACATGAGTGCTCAGGGTCAGTACAGCATCCGCTATCAGCTGCCGACCGTACCGCAGGAGGCGAAGGCCGCCAAGGCCAAACAGGCCCAGGCGAGCGAGTCCAACGCCATCACCCTGTGGGTGGAAGGGGTGAACGATGAGCGGGTTCAGGCCAAGGTGGCCGCCGCCGAGCCCCAGGCTGTTGCCGGTTCTGTCAGTTTCAGCGGACGCTGCACCAACACCCAGAAGAGCGATCTGTTGACGGCGCTGGATGCCGCCAGTGGCATCAGCAACAACGCCAGCAGCTATCTGGCGGTCGACAAGCCCGATGGCCAGCGCTATCGCAGCTGGTTCGGGGCCTATAGCAGTGCCCGTTGGGATCAGGCCGAGACGAACTTCAGCAAGATCAAGGATGCCATCGACAACAAGCCGCTCACCTTTGACTGCAGCTGCAAGCAGAGCTACTTCGCCTACGTCTATCCGGATCAACCCTACAAGGTTTATCTGTGCAAGAGCTTCTGGACGGCGCCCGTCACCGGGAGCGATTCCCGTGCCGGCACCATAGTCCATGAGCTGAGTCACTTCAACGTGGTGGCAGGCACCGACGATCTGGGTTACGGTCAGGCCAATGCCCGCAATCTGGCGAAGACGGATCCGGTCAAGGCGCTCAACAACGCCGACAATCATGAATACTTCGCCGAGAATACCCCAAGCGAAAACTGATCCGCTGACAGGGGCCGCAAGGCCCCTTTTTGATGTTGAAGGAGGTTCCATGATGACACTCTTGCTCACCACCCTCGCGCTCGCTCCCCTGCAGTGTGAACTGTCGGTCAAGGCACACAGCCGGGTGAACGAGCCCTTGCCCCTGGTGATGACCTTGACCAACAAGGGGGCGGGGCCGCTCGAGGTGTTGAGCTGGTTCACCCCGTTCGAAGGCTGGTTCGCCGATGCCATCGATCTCACCCTCGACAATCAGCCGCTGGTTTACAAAGGACCGCTCGCCAAGCGTGGCGAACCCGGTGCCGATGACTTCTTCATTCTGGGGGCGGGCCAGCAGAGCCAGGCGGATGCAGATCTGACCCAGGTCTACGATTTGTCCCGGCCAGGCCTCTATCACCTCAGCTATCGCGCCCAGCCCTTGACCCTGACCCAGGGGGTCGCCCCCAGCTGCCCCGCCATCAGTTTCACTAGGTTGGCGGCGCCCTAAGCGGCGTCACGCCCGTTTGCTGCGTTCAGCAGCCCCACCGCGCGGGCCGCAACTGCCAGATAGCGGGATGCATCGCCGGGTCTGCTTGCCTGTTCCCGCCAGCAGCAGTGCACCAGCTTGATCACATGATCGTCCAGACTGGCGAGCGCTCGTTCCAACACTTGCTGCCAGGATAATCCGTTGCAGGCAGGCCATGTCTGGGGACGCAGGTGCGGAGCCCCGACCGTGATATAAGCCGCCGCCACCGCCTGCCACATCAAGGTCTGCCACTGCCCTTGCCACTCGCTGGGCAACTGCGTTGCGACAATGGCTGCGGCCCGGCTGCCGGTCACCATGTGCAGCACGGTAAAATTGCTGGTTTGCCAATAGAGCGGCAGGGCCACCTCGGCCAGTTGTGTCAAAACAGACGATGACTCGGCGAGCGTTTGCGGCAGCGTGCCCGGCCAGCGCGGCGCCTCTGCCACCTGCTGCAATCGACCCGTGATCCACTCGCCCTGCCAGCTCGCACCCTCCCACTGTTCGGAGAGCCCGGCCAGCAGGCTGGCGACATCCCGGGCCGGTGCGCCTTCCCCTACAGGCAGTATCAGGGGACTGCACTGCCAGGCGGCCAGTGCCGCAGCCTGCTCTCCCACATGACCATTTTCCAAGGCACAGGCGAAGCGAATAAGAGGATGGAAGGCGCCTCCTGCCGGTGAGAAGCGCCGGGCCAGCAGGGTCTCGAAGAGAGGCAACCAGCCCTCGGCGGCAATCCGGTCTGCCAACTGCTGACGCAGTCGTACGAAACGGATTTCATCCTCGTCCTGACTTGTTTCCCCACTCGGCAGCGCATGGGTTGCCTGCCAATGATCGAAGAAATGCTGCAACTGGCGGGGGCTTGCACCCATCTCATGCAGGGCGTGCAGCGCCATGGGGCAGTGGTTGGTGGTGCCTTTGCCGTTGAGGGCAAAAGCCCGGTTGGCATCGAGCAAGTGGTGAAGATGATGCATAATCATTTGACTCCTTTTGCGAGGGGAGACAGGATTGTGCAAGTTAAAGCTAACTTGAGGTCAAGGGTGAAAACGGATCGCAAGTGGTTAGCCATAGGTCAGATAGCGAAGCGCGCCGGGGTCAATGCCAGTGCCTTGCGTTTTTACGAGCAGAAGGGATTGATCAGCAGCGTGCGCAGCGATGGCAGCCAGCGCCTCTATCCGCAGGATGCGCTGCGCCGGATAGCCTTCATCCGGGTGGCACAGGGGATGGGGTTGAGCCTTGGCGAGATTGCCGATGCCCTCGCCGGCTTGCCAGATGGCCGCACTCCGGATCGCAGCGATTGGGAGCAGATAGCCAGCCAGTGGCAGGGCCTGCTTGATCAGCGCATCGAGGCTTTGGTGCAGCTCAAAGGCAAGCTCACCTCCTGTATTGGTTGTGGTTGCCTGTCCCTTGAGCACTGCGCCCTTTACAACCCGGATGATCAGGTGGCCGGACAGGGCGCCGGCCCCCGTTATCTGCTGGGGGATGTGCCGCCATCCGACCCGGGATCAGAAGAACAATAAACATGAGAGTCGACCTGGCATGCCATGCACTGGGCGACCTGCGTAATGAGCAAGGAGGAGACATGGCATTGCAACAGCTTAAACGGGAGTTGGAACAGTTTGGCGAGCGCAACGATGATGCGCAGCCGACCCGTGGTAGCAAGATGCTCAATATCACCCGCGATACCGGCGAGTTGTTGGCGGTACTGGTACAGACGCGGGGGGCTGAGGCCGTACTGGAGATTGGCACCTCCAACGGTTATTCCACTCTCTGGCTGGCCGAAGCGGTGCAAAGGCTCAATGGCCGAGTCACCACCATAGAGCGGGATGAGGGCAAGCGTGAACTGGCTGATATCAACTTTCAGCGTGCCGGCCTGAGCCCCTGGATCACCCAGTTGGCGGGGGAGGCTGAAACCCTGTTGTCCACTTTGCCAGAGGCCGGTTATCAGCTCATCTTCCTGGACTCGGATCGCCAGCGCTATCGTGTCTGGTGGCCACAGATCCAGCGCCTGCTGGCCCCTCGTGGTCTGCTGGTGGTGGACAATGCCATCTCCCATCGGGATGAGTTGGCAGAGTGGATGGGAGAGGTGCAGCGTGATCCGGCCTTTGCGACCTCGCTGGTGCCTGTTGGCAAGGGGGAGTGGCTGGTTGTGAGTTTGTCGGGAGAGTGAGCATGGAGTTCAGAACCATGGAACCAAAAGCAGTGGTAGAGGCCTATTGGCAGGCCATGCAAAGCAATGATTTTTCGAGAGCGGCCCGCTGGCTCGGCGATGATTTTATCTGCGACTGGCCGCAGTCGGGGGAACGCATCGAGGGGCGCTGCAACTTTGTCGAGATCAACCGCCGCTATCCGGCGGCAGGCCCCTGGAGTTTTGACGTGGTCAGGCTACTGGAGCAGGGCGGTGAAGTCGTGACCGAGGTGTTGATCACCGATGGTGAGGTGCAGGCTCGCGCCATTACCTTTCACACAGTGCGCGGCAATGTCATCTCGCGTCAGACCGAGTTCTGGCCTGATCTCTACGAGGCACCCCGCTGGCGTCGCCCCTGGGTGACCCCCATTCCCCGGGAGCCGCAACACGCCTGATCCTGGCCCCCAGGGTGAGCCATGCTGCCCTGGGGACATGATTATTTTGTGTTGTTGCCTTATATTCATCCATCATCCATCCTCGTTATCCATTATTTCGCTAAATATCCCCACATTTCATTGTTTGGCAATGGAATGATCCGCGTTATGTTTTGTCCATGCCGATAGCCAACCGAATTAATAATTTATGTTGCTGTGAATGAAATTAATTGGCCTGCTATGGATTCAGGTTTGGAAAATAATAATTGCATGGCGCCAATGTGTTTATTTGGCAAGCGTTCTGGGTGTTTATAAATATAACGAGGTGGATCATGAATAAAGTACGCTCCCTGTTTTTGCTGGCGGCACTTCCGCTGGCTCTGATGACATCGGCCGAGGCCCAATCCAGCCTCGCCGCCATCCAGAGCGCCGGGGTGATCAAGATAGGCACGGAAGGGGCCTATCCTCCGTTCACCTATCACGACAAGAGTGGCAAGCTGGTGGGTTTTGACGTTGAGATTGGCGAGCTGATCGCAAGCGGTCTCGGCGTGAAGCCCGAGTTCGTCGAAGGCAAGTGGGATGGCCTCATCGCCGGGGTGGATGCCAAGCGCTACGATCTGGTGCTTAACGAAGTGGCCATCACGCCAGAGCGGCTGAAAAAGTATGATTTTTCAGATCCCTATATCACCTCCAAAGCTGTTATCGTGGTGCACAGCGATAATCACAGCATCAACAGCTTTGCGGATCTGAAGGGCAAAAAATCATCCCAGTCCCTGACCAGCAATTTTGCCCAGCTGGCCAAGGCGTCGGGGGCCGAGGTGGTGGCTACAGAGGGTTTCAACCAGTCCCTGGCGCTGGTGCTGACCGGGCGAGTGGATGCAACCATCAATGACAGCCTCTCCTTCCTGGACTTCAAGAAGCAGAAGCCGGATGCCAAGTTGAAGGTGGCGGCCACCGAGGCGAAGGGGGATCAATCCGCCGCCTTGCTGGCCAAGGGGCAGCCGGAATTGCTGGCCGCCATCAATCAGACGCTGCGTACCGCCAAGCAGGATGGCAGCTATCAAAAAATATCGGTTAAATATTTTGGCACTGACGTCTCGCAATAATATTGCGGCAACATAATAACGACAGAGGTAATTAACGTGCCAGCCTGGTTGCAGTTAATGATCGACTCTTTTTGGCCCCTGCTCAGTGCGGGGCTTATTTTTACCGTGCCGCTGACCCTGATCACCTTCGTATTGGGAATATTGCTCGGTTTCCTGGTGGCGCTGGCAAGGTTATATGGCCCCACCCCGCTGGTTGTGCTGGTCCGTTTTTATGTCTGGCTTATTCGGGGTACACCGCTGCTGGTTCAGCTCTTTCTTATCTTCTATGGTTTGCCGAGCGCGGGCATAGTGCTGGATGCCTTTACCGCTGCCGTCATTGGTTTCACCCTCAACATAGGTGCCTACAGTTCGGAGATTATCCGTGCCACTCTGGCGGCGATCCCGAAAGGGCAGTGGGAGGCAGCTTACTCTATCGGCATGAATTGGCCTCAGGTGATGTGGCGGGTGATCCTGCCACAGGCCGCACGTATCGCTGTGCCGCCGCTCTCCAACACCTTCATCTCGCTGGTCAAGGACACCTCGCTGGCGGCGGCGGTAACAGTGCCCGAGTTGTTTCAGGCGGCCCAGCGGCTCGCCTCTGTCACCTATGAGCCGCTGATTCTTTACATAGAGACGGCCATCATCTACCTGCTGTTCAGCTCAGTGCTCTCCACCCTGCAAGACCGGCTGGAACGCAGACTGACCCACAAAGAGACCCGGGAGCTGGCCCTATGATCCGATTGAGCGGCATCGAGAAACAGTTTGGCGGGCAAAGGGTGCTAAAAGGAATTGGCTTGGCGATGGCAGCTGGCAGTGTCACGGCGCTGATCGGCCCCTCCGGCAGCGGCAAGAGCACCTTGCTGCGCTGCGTGAACCTGCTGGAGCGACCGGACGCGGGGCAGCTGGTGCTGGGGGGGAGCGAGCTCGACTTTGCCCATCACCTGCCTCGCCAGAGCGTGCTGAGCCTGCGTCAGCAGACCGGCATGGTCTTTCAGAACTTCCAGCTGTTTCCGCACATGACGGTGCTGGAAAACGTGATAGAAGGGCTGGTGACTGTGCTGAAGTGGCCAAAGGCGCAGGCGATAGCACGGGGGCTGGCACTGCTCGACAAGGTGGGACTCAGGCACAAGGCCGAGGCCGTACCCGCTACCCTCTCCGGCGGCCAGCAGCAGCGGGTCGCCATCGCACGGGCTCTGGCGCCGGCGCCCAAGGTGCTGCTCTGTGACGAGCCCACCTCGGCGCTGGATCCCGAGCTCGCGCTGGAGGTGGTGGCCGTGCTGCGCCAGCTGGCCCAAGAAGGGACCACAATGTTGATAGCGACCCACGACTTGCGCCTTGCAGCCCAGATAGCGCAACAGGTGATCTTTCTGGAGTCCGGCGAGGTGGTGGAGGCGGGCAGTGCGCGCCAGATGTTTACCACCCCCAGGCGGGCACGTACTTTTGAGTACATCTCTACCCTGACCGAGCGGTTGCCGGAGAGCTGGAGTATCTAGCCGGTTTTTCCCGGACGAGAGCGACATAAAAAACAGCCCCGCAGATGCGGGGCTGTTTGTTGGCACAAAGGCGATGACGGACGGCGGATCAGACGGCCAGATAGTCCATGATCCCTTCGGCAGCCTTGCGACCTTCGTAAATGGCGGTCACCACCAGGTCGGAACCGCGCACCGCATCGCCACCGGCGAATACCTTGGGGTTGCTGGTCTGGAAGGGGTAGTCAGCCTGCTCGCTGGCCTGGATGCGATCCCGGTTGTCGAGCGCTATGCCAAACTCCTGCATCCAGGGTTGGGGGTTGGGCTGGAAGCCAAACGCCATCACCACGGCATCGGCAGCCAGCACCTGCTCTGACCCCTCTATCACTACCGCATTGCGACGGCCATTGGCATCGGGCGCACCGAGTTCAGTGCTCACCATCTTGATGCCACAGGTCTGGCCATCAGCATCCAGTTCGACGCCGATGGGCTGCAGGTTGAACATGAATTCGACCCCTTCCTCCCGGGCATTTTTCACTTCCCGTTTGGAGCCCGGCATGTTTTCGGCATCGCGGCGATAGGCGCAAATGACTTTGTCGGCACCTTGGCGGATGGCGGTACGCACGCAGTCCATGGCGGTATCGCCACCACCGAGCACCACGACTTGCTTGCCGGCGAAGTCGATGTAATCGGCCTGCGCCTTCTCAAAGCCCAGCAGCCGGTTGGCGTTGGAGATGAGATAGGGCAGGGCATCGTACACACCGGGAGCCGTCTCATTCTCGAAGCCACCCTTCATGTACTTGTAGGTGCCGACCCCGAGGAAGACGGCGTCGAACTCGCCCAGCAGATCGGCGAAGGTGACATCTTTGCCCACCTCGGTCTCGAGGCGGAACTCAATCCCCATGCCCTCGAAGATCTCGCGTCTGCGCTGCATCACCTCTTTTTCCAGCTTGAAGGAGGGAATGCCGAAGGTGAGCAGGCCGCCAATTTCCGGATACTTGTCAAACACCACGGCGCTGACGCCACCCCGTGCCAGCACGTCGGCACAGGCGAGCCCGGCCGGGCCTGCACCTATGATGGCGACCCGCTTGTCGGTTTTCACCACGTTGGAGAGATCCGGGCGCCAGCCCATCTCGAATGCCTTGTCGGTGATGTATTTCTCGATATTGCCTATGGTCACGGCGCCGAAGCGATCGTTCAGGGTACAGGCACCCTCACACAGTCTGTCTTGCGGGCAGACGCGGCCACACACTTCCGGCAGGCTGTTGGTCTGGTGGGAAAGCTCCACCGCCTCCAGGATGCGCCCCTCATTGGCCAGTTTCAGCCAGTTGGGAATGTAGTTGTGGACCGGGCATTTCCACTCGCAATAGGGGTTGCCGCAGTCGAGGCAGCGATCCGCCTGCATGCCGACCTGGGCCTGGTTGAAGGACTCGTAGATCTCCACAAACTGGATCTTGCGGATCTTGAGCGGCTTCTTGGGCGGGTCGACCCGCTGGACATCGATAAACTGGAATACGTTCTGGCTCATAGGGTTCCCTCCTTATTGCGCCTGGATTCTGAGTTCTGCACTGGAACGGCTGGTGTGGCCAAGCAGGGACTTGACGTCGCTGGACTTGGGTTTGATCAGCCTGAATTTGGGCACATAGGAGTCGAAGTTGGCCAGGATCTCCTCGGCGCGCGAGCTGCCGGTCTCATTGAGGTGCGCCGTTATGATGCCGCGCAGGTGCTCCTGATGGATGGCGAGTGTCGCCACGTCCAGCAGTTCGACCAGCTCGGGGTTGGTGCGTTTGGCAAAGTTGCCGCACTCGTCCAGCACGTAGGCAAAACCACCTGTCATGCCTGCCGCGAAGTTGACGCCAGTGGTGCCGAGGATGGTGACGATACCGCCTGTCATGTATTCACAGCCGTTGTCGCCTATCCCCTCGACCACGGCCAGGGCACCTGAGTTGCGCACCGCGAAGCGCTCGCCCGCCGTACCGGCCGCAAACAGCTTGCCGCCGGTTGCGCCATAGAGGCAGGTGTTGCCAATGATGGCGGCTTCGTGGGACTTGAATGCCACGCCGACGTGGGGTTTGACCACCAGTTTGCCGCCAGTCATCCCCTTGCCCACGTAGTCGTTGGCGTCACCCGTGAGTATCATCTCGAGGCCACCCGCGTTCCAGACGCCGAAGCTCTGGCCTGCTGTGCCGTTGAAGTGAACCTTCACCGGATCGGCCGCCATGCCCTGGTTGCCGTGACGCTTGACGATCTCGCCCGACAGACGGGCCCCCACAGAGCGATCCGTGTTGCGGATGTCGTAACGGAACTCGCCGCCCGACTTGTGCTCCACCGCCTCCAGCAGATCGTCCACCATCCGCAAGTTGAGCGGTCCCTTGTCAAAGGTGGGGTTGTGCTGCTGGCTGAACAGGCTGGAGCCTGCTGGCGCCACCGGACTTGCCAGAATGCCGGAGAGATCCAGCTTGGCCTGACGGGCGGTGAGACCTGGCAGGGCTTCCAGCAAATCGGTACGACCGATGAGATCGGTCAGCTGGGTGACCCCCAGCTGAGCCATGAGTTCGCGCGTCTCTTCTGCGATGAACTTGAAGTAGTTCATCACCATCTCCGGCAGGCCGGTGAAGTGCTCGCGGCGCAGCTTCTCATCCTGGGTGGCGACGCCGGTGGCGCAGTTGTTCAGGTGGCAGATGCGCAGGTATTTGCAGCCGAGCGCCACCATGGGGCCAGTGCCAAAACCGAAGCTCTCGGCACCGAGGATGGCGGCCTTGATGATGTCGAGGCCAGTTTTGAGACCGCCATCCACCTGCAGTCGCACCTTGTGGCGCAGGCCGTTGGCAACCAGCGCCTGCTGGGTTTCCGCCAGGCCCAGCTCCCAGGGGGAACCGGCATACTTGACCGAGGTCAGCGGGCTTGCGCCCGTGCCACCGTCATAGCCGGAGACGGTAATGAAGTCGGCATAGGCCTTGGCCACGCCGCAGGCGATGGTGCCGACACCGGGCTCGGAGACCAGCTTGACCGACACCAGACAGTCCGGGTTGATCTGCTTGATGTCGAAGATGAGCTGGGCCAGGTCTTCAATGGAGTAGATATCGTGGTGCGGCGGCGGCGAGATCAGGGTCACGCCAGGCACGGAATAGCGCAGCTTGGCTATCTGGGCGGTGACTTTGTCACCGGGCAACTGGCCGCCTTCACCGGGCTTGGCGCCCTGGGCCACCTTGATCTGCACCACGTCCGCGTTCATCAGGTAGTGGGGGGTGACGCCAAAGCGCCCCGACGCCACCTGTTTGATACGGGAATTTTTCTCGGTACCAAAACGCTTGGGATCTTCACCGCCTTCACCGGAGTTGCTCTGACCGCCAAGGCGGTTCATGGCCACTGCCAGCGCTTCGTGCGCCTCAGGGCCTAGGGCGCCGATGGACATGGCGGCGGAGTCGAAGCGGGGGAACAGCTTGGCTGCCGGCTCCACTGCGCTGATGTCCACCGGATTGTCGACCTTCTTCAGAGCCAGCAGATCGCGCAGGGTAGAGACAGGGCGCTCGTTCACGAGCCGCGCATACTCCTTGTAATCGGCATAGTTGCCGGAGCGCACCGCGGTTTGCAGGGTCTGCACCACATCCGGATTGTAAGTGTGATACTCGCCGCCGTGGACAAACTTGAGCAGGCCACCCTGAGTGAGGGCCTTGCGTTGCAACCAGGCCTGACGGGCCAGATTGAACTGATCCTGCTGGATATCGGTAAAATCGGCGCCCTGAATACGGCTGGAGACGCCACGGAAGCACATGGCGACCACGGCACTGGAGAGGCCCACGGCTTCAAACAGCTGGGAGCAGCGATAGCTGGCGACCGTGCTGATGCCCATTTTGGACATCACCTTGTAGAGGCCCTTGTTGATGCCGTTGCGGTAGTTGAGCATGGCCTGGCGCATGCTCATCTTGAGCACGCCTTCCTCGACCTGTTTGGCGAGGGTTTCATAAGCCAGATAGGGGTAGATGGCTGTGGCGCCAAAGCCCAGCAGTACCGAGAAGTGGTGCGGGTCGCGGCAGCTGGCGGTCTCCACCAGGATATTGGCGTCGCAGCGCAGATTGTTATCCACCAGAGTGCGCTGCACCGCGCCTACCGCCATGGCGGCTGGAATGGGCAGTGTGTCGGCACTGACGTCCCGATCCGACAGGATCAGCAGCACTGTGCCGTTGCGGGCGGCAGTCTGGGCCTCTTCGCAGATGCGCACCAAGGCTGCTTCCAGTCCCTCTTCGGGCCTGAAGTTGAGGCTGATCACCTGATGGCGATAGTGCTCCCCTTCCAGCGCAAGCAACTGGTGGAAGTCGGAGTAGAGCAGGATCGGCGACTGGAACAGTACCCGGTGGGCGTGACCGAAGGTCTCGTTGAAGACGTTCTGCTCGCGACCGATACAGGTAGCCAGTGACATGACGTGGTTTTCCCGCAGGGGATCGATCGGCGGGTTGGTCACCTGGGCGAACATCTGGCGGAAGTAGTCATACAGGGTGCGCTGGCTGGAGGAGAGCACAGCCATCGGGGTGTCATCCCCCATGGAGCCCACCGCTTCCTGACCGTTCTCGCCGAGCACGCGAATGATCTGATCCAGTTCCTCGTAGGAGTAGCCGAACAGTTTCTGATAGGTCTTGAGCTGATCGTCCGAGAACTCGCGGGCTCCCGTGCTGGCGTCATCCATCTGCTCGAACGGCACCAGCCGCTTGCAATGGGAGTCCATCCACTGTTTGTAGGTGTGACGGCTCTTGAGATCGTCGTCGATCTCGAAGCTGGTCCACACCTTGCCGTTGCTGGTATCCACCACGAACAGCTCGCCCGGGCCGACCCGGCCCTTCTCCAGCACTTCATCCGGGGTGTAGTCCCAGGTACCGACCTCAGACGCGAGCGTGATGAACTTGTCCTTGGTGATGACATAGCGGGCCGGACGCAGGCCGTTACGGTCCAGTGCGCAGGTGGCATAGCGGCCATCGGTCATGACGATGCCGGCCGGACCATCCCAGGGCTCCATGTGCATGGAGTTGAAGTCATAGAAGGCGCGCAGGTCGTCATCCATGTTCGGATGTTTTTGCCATGCAGGCGGGATCAGCAGGCGCATGGCACGGAACAGGTCCATGCCACCGGCCAGGAAGAGATCCAGCATGTTGTCGAGGCTGGAGGAGTCGGAGCCCGTGGTGTTGACGAAGGGCGCCGCCTCTTGCAGATCCGGAATGAGCGGGGTCGCGAACTTGTAGCTGCGGGCCTTGGCCCACTGGCGGTTGCCAGCAATGGTGTTGATCTCGCCATTGTGGGCGAGATAACGGAACGGTTGCGCCAACGGCCAGCGCGGGCTGGTGTTGGTGGAGAAACGCTGGTGGAACACGCAGATGGCCGATTGCAGGCGAATGTCGGCAAGATCCAGATAGAAGTGGGGCAAATTCACCGGCATGCACAGTCCTTTATAGACGGTGACCAGGTTGGAGAGGCTGACCACGTAGAAGTAGTCGTCGCTGATGCGCTTTTCGATACGGCGACGCACTATATAAAGGCGGCGCTCAAGATCCTTGTCGACCCAGCCTGGCGGCGCGTTGACAAAGACCTGTTCAATACTGGGCAGGGAGGCTTTGGCGATGGGACCGAGCACATTGGTATCGATGGGCACCTTGCGCCAACCGACCAGACTCAAGGTCTCTCTTTCCAGCTCCTCGTCGATGATGTCGCGAGTCTGCTGGGCCAATACGGGGTCCGGGTTGAGAAACAGCATGCCGACCGCGTATTTGCGGCCCAGATGCCATCCTTTCTCTTCGGCGACGGCTCTAAAGAAGCTATCCGGTTTTTGCAGCAACAGACCGCAACCATCGCCGGTCTTGCCGTCGGCGGAGATACCGCCGCGGTGCTGCATGCGAGCCAATGCTGACATCGCGAGACGGACAAGCTTGTGGCTGGCTTCACCTTCCATGTGGGCCAACAGGCCGAAGCCACAGTTATCCCTCTCCAGCTTTGGATCATATAGTGACATTGCATTTCTCCCTTGCTCGGCCTTGCATCGCAAACTGCATAAATTGCGATTGGCTCTTGTGGTTCCGTCCGCCTGACGTGGCGAATCTCCAAACTAATGGGATTTTTCGGCAAGGTCAATTGAACATCCCGGCTGTTTTTATTATTACAATGTCATAACAAAATGTTGGAGTGCGGGTATATATGGGGCTTGAATTGGTGATTGCTCTGGAATTTTTTATTTTTACAGCACTTAATGTTGATATGTTGGCTTTTGTTGGTTGACTCAGTGGGGGAGGGGATTTGTAGTAATTTTACCAATTCATCAGGCAAGTGGCGGGGAGAGATCACAATTACGCACCACGAGTCTTGCTTTTGTCGTCAGTCAGTCTATGCGTGAATTTTCATTGCCTAACAGGTGGTTAGCTAGCAGTTATTCATCAGGATTGCGCATGCCGTGTTTGGTGCAAGGGTTTCGAAAGCATCAACAACGACCCGCTTGCTGATATTTATCCAGATATTGGTGAATATTTATATGTTTTCTGACCTTCCCCTCTCTTGATCCAGCTCAGCGCCCTGTTTTTGCCAGCTCGTACAATGACGCTCCTTTAGCGGAGGTGTCATGCAGTTACACGAACTCGTCAATACATTCGGTCAGGATCTCAAGCAACGCCACGGCCAGAAGATCCACAAGCTCTCTATTCACGGCGCTTTCACCTGCCCCAACCGGGACGGCACCCTGGGCCGTGGTGGCTGCACTTTTTGCAATGTCTCCTCTTTTGCCGACGAGTCGGCCCAGCAGCTTTCCGTGGTGCAGCAACTGTTGGCGCGCCGGGATGAAGTGACCCGTGCCAAACGCTATCTCGCCTACTTTCAGGCCTACACCAGCACCTATGCCGAGGTCGAGTACCTGCAACGCATGTATGAAGAGGCGTTGTCAGTCAGCGACATGGTGGGTTTGTGTGTCGGTACCCGACCCGATTGCGTGCCGGATGCGGTGCTGGACCTGCTGGCAGCTTATCAAGCCCGTGGCTATGAGGTGTGGCTGGAGCTGGGGCTGCAAAGTGCCAATGACAAGACCTTGCAGCGCATCAATCGCGGTCATGGTTACGCCGCCTATGCCGATGCGGTTGCGCGGGCCCATCAGCGCGGCATCAAGGTCTGTGCCCATCTGATCGTCGGCCTGCCGGGGGAGGTGCCGATGGATAGCCTCGATACCCTGCATCGCATCGTGGCGACCGGGGTCGAGGGGATCAAGCTGCATCCGCTCCATGTGGTGGAGGGGAGCACCCTCGGCAAGGCGTGGCAGGCAGGGCGGCTGGCGGTGTTGTCGCTGGATCAATATGTTGAAGCTGCAGTGGCCATGATCCAGCACACCCCTCCCGAGGTGGTCTATCATCGCATTTCTGCCTCTGCCCGCCGACCGACCCTGTTGGCACCGGTCTGGTGCGAAAATCGCTGGACAGCCATGGCAGGGATTGCTAATGAACTGGCCCGCTCTGGTGCCCAAGGACACAGTCTGGGACGGCCTTTCTCCCTTCCTGACCATATAGAGTAAGCAATCAAATTTCGTCAAAAAAACAGAGGGTTATTAGATGAAATTCAGTCTTTGCGGTATAGTTTCGGTAAAATTGTCTTGATATAGTATTCCGCTTGAAAAAGATATCATTGTCAATAAGCGTGTATTGTTTCCAATTTGGGCGGGATATATCAGACATGGCGCCATCTTGTGTCGCTATCAAGCACTTTCATGCCGTACCGTCTTTGGGCGTAATGCCTCTCAGGTCTGATGATGATATCCAGTGTCATTTGCCTGTGCTTAACGTTTATCAGGCTGTTGATCTCTATGCTGTGGGATCCTGATGTTTATTCCACGAGCGTGCGCTTGTCATGCAACCATGTGTGACCACAGATGCGCGATGATGACGGCCGACCTATTCAAGCAGTGACAGGATGCTATGCAAGCAGAAACGAACCGTATTGATGAGCTGTTGGAATGTCTGGTCTTTTTGACCCGCTTTTATGGCGTGCCCAACAGCAAGGATGCCCTGACGACCGGCCTGCCGCTGGTATCCGGCTTGCTGACACCGAACCTGTTCAGCCGCGCAGCAGAGCGGGGGGGGCTTTCAGCACGGGAAGTGATCCAGCCCCTTGCCGACATCTCATCCTTGTTGCTGCCTTGCGTATTGCAGATGCGAAACGGTGGTGCCTGCATACTGCTGGAGTGGAACGAAGACAGAACCCAGGGCAAGGTGATTTTTCCTCAGGCGGGTGATGCCGCCCAGTGGCTCGGCGTTGCCCAGCTGGGTGACGAATATCTGGGCCGGCTCTTCTTTGTCAAAAAGCAGTTCAAGTTTGATGACCGTTCTCCCAAGGTACTGGAGACCCGTGATGGTCACTGGTTCTGGAGCACGCTGTTTGAATCCCGCGGCATCTATCGGGATGTGCTGATTGCCTCCATTTTGATCAACCTGTTTGCGGTGGCCAGTCCGCTGTTCACCATGAACGTTTATGACAAAATCGTGCCCAACCTGGCGTTCGAGTCACTCTGGGTGCTGGCGGTAGGCGCCATGGTGGTGTTTACCTTTGATTTTGTGATGCGCCAGCTGCGCAGCTATTTCATTGATATTGCGGGAAAAAAATCCGATGTATTGCTGTCGGCCAAGATCTTCGCCAAGGTGATGGGCATGCGGATGGAGTCGAGACCGGCTTCCACCGGCGCTTTTGCCAAACACCTGCAAGAGTTCGAGTCCGTACGGGAGTTTTTCACCTCAGCCACTGTCTCTACCCTCATCGATCTGCCGTTTGCGGTCTTCTTCCTCTTCATTATCTGGTTGTTTGCCGGCGTCATGGTGGTCGTGCCCATCGTCGCCATGCTGATCCTGATTATTTACAGCTTCTATATTCAGGCGCCGCTCAAGCAATCCATCGAAGAGGGTTCGCGCCTCGCCTCCCAAAAGAATGCCAACCTCATCGAGAGTATTTCCGGACTGGAGACCGTCAAGATCTTCGGCGCCGAGAGCATGTTCCAGCATCGCTGGGAACAGGCTGTATCCCACATCTCTACCTGGGGCGTACAGACTCGCCGCATCACCAACTCCATGTCCTCCCTGGCCAGCTATATCCAGCAGGTGGTAACCGTGGGTCTGGTGATCGTCGGTGTCTACCAGATATCGGAAGGGTTGGTCACCATGGGGGGCATGATTGCCGCCGTCATGCTTTCCAGCCGTGCCATCGCCCCCATGGTGCAACTCTCCGTGCTCTCCACTCGTTACAACCAGGCCAAGTCCGCGCTGGAGATCCTGGAGAAAATAATGATGACGCCAGGTGAGCAGGAGGAAGGCAAGCAGTACATTCACCACCCCATCATCTCCGGGCGCATTGAATTTGATAATGTGTCGTTCAAGTATCCGGGGATGGAGACGAGCACGCTGCACAATATCAATCTGCGTATTGAGCCGGGTGAGAAGGTGGCCATCATAGGTCGGATCGGGGCGGGCAAGACCACTCTCGAGAAGATTCTTATGGGGCTGTATCGACCCACAGATGGTTCGGTCCGTCTCGACGGGTTCGAACTGGATCAGCTGCCCGCATCTGTGATCCGGCGCAACATAGGTTGTGTCCCTCAGGATGTTACCCTGTTTTTCGGCTCTGTGCGTGACAACATCATGCTGGGCAATCCGCTGGTGGACGATGCGCGTGTGCTGCGTGCGGCCAAACGGGCCGGTGTCACCAACTTTACCAACCGTGACCCTAACGGTCTGGACAGACAAATAGGGGAAGGGGGACGTCAGCTCTCCGGCGGTCAGCGTCAGGCGATCCTGCTGGCCCGTGCTTTGCTCAACGATCCCCCCATTCTGGTGATGGACGAACCCACCTCCAACATGGATAACCAGTCAGAGATGCAGGTCAAGCATGAGCTGGCACGACTGGGACCGGAAACCACCCTGATCCTCATTACTCACAAGACCTCCATGCTTGATGTCGCATCGCGGGTCATCGTCGTGGAGCAGGGGCAGATAGTGGCAGATGGACCCAAAGATGTAGTGTTGCAACAGTTGAAGGAAGGCAAGGTGCGAGTGCAGGAGGCGTCCAATGGCTAAATTTGGCCTGTTCAAGAAGTCGCCGTCCGATACAGTGCTGCCCGCACCCGAACATCTGGAGTTTGTCGATGATGGCGCCGCTGCCGTACTGCTGAGTACCCCGACCCGGGCCAGAGTATTGTTGTGGGCCTGTTTTCTGTTCTTCATGAGCGCCATCGTCTGGGCTGCTTGGGCCGAGCTGGATGAAGTGACTGTCGGGCAGGGCAAAGTCATTCCGTCCCGTCAGTTGCAGGTGATCCAGAACCTTGAAGGGGGGATCGTCAAGGAGATCTTCGTCAGGGAGGGGGACATAGTTGAAGAAGGGCAGCCGTTGCTGCGTATCGATGACACTCGTTTTCGCTCTGATTTCCGTGAACGTGAAGAAGAGCTGGTGACCCTCAAGGGCGGCATTGCCCGGCTAAGAGCCGAGATAAAGAGCGTGGTGGTCAAGACTGGGCCGAACCTGAGTTGGCGTGAGCAGGTGCTCATCGACAAACAGCCTATCGACTTTCCTGATGGTTTTGAAAATGTCTTTGCCGAATATGCTGCCCGTGAAAAGTCGGTTCAGGATGAACGACTTAATAGCCTGAATAACCAGCTCTATATACTTGGCCAGCAGATCGAGCAGAAAGAGCAGGAGCTGATCGAGCTCAATGCCAAGATAAGAACCGTCGGGCGCAGTGTTGATCTGGCCCGGCAGGAATTGAACATCAGTCGTCCCCTGGCCAAAGAAGGGATAGTCCCCCAGGTAGAGCTCATCAAGCTGGAACGCCAGGTCAACGAGATGCAGGGAGAGCTGGAGAGCAACCGGCTTATTATTCCCAAACTCAACTCTGTGCTGAGAGAAAGCATTTCCAAGCGCAACGACATTGCATTGAAGTTCCGTGCTGACTCACAGACTGAGCTCAACGAACTTCAGGGTAAATTGAGACAGTTGTCGGAAGGGCAGGTCGGGCTGCGAGACAGGGTCGACAGGACCAGCGTCATTGCGCCTCTCAAAGGCACCATCAAGAAACTCAAGATCAATACGCTGGGTGGGGTGGTGCAACCGGGTATGGATTTGATGGAAATCGTGCCGTTGGAAGACACCTTGCTGGTAGAGGCCAAGGTTTCCCCGAAAGACATCGCATTCTTGCGGCCAGGGCTTGATGCCGTGGTCAAGATCACTGCTTATGACTTCACCGTTTATGGAGGACTACATGGAAAGGTCGAACAGATAAGTGCTGACTCGATCCAGGATGAGGAGGGGAACTCCTTTTATCTGGTTCGTGTCCGCACCGAGAAGAGTTACTTGGGCGATGAGCTTAACGCACTTCCCATCATCCCCGGTATGTTAGCCAGTGCAGATATTATTACTGGTAAAAAAAGTGTCCTAGACTATTTGCTTAAGCCGATATTACGGGCGAAACAGTCGGCACTGAGAGAACGATAAGCCAACAATCTAAAAACAACATGACTGGAGATACCATGAAGAAGACGATTGTTGCCATGTTAGTAAGTGGCGCCGTGCTGTTCCCGGGCCTTACCCAGGCTCAAACGCTGGAACAGTCAGTGGCACAGTCACTGGCTACCCATCCGAAAATCAAGGAAGCTTTTGATCTCTATCAGGCACGATTGTATCAGCATGATGGAGCCAAAGGTGGTTACTACCCCACTATCGATTTGCGCGGTGGTGTCGGTTATGAAAAGACCGATAGCCCGTCCACCCGTGCCGCGGGCGCCAATAGCAATATTGACGACTCCATGACCCGTAAAGAGGCCGGGATCAGTCTGCGCCAGATGCTGTTCGACGGTTTCAATGTCAGCAGCAACGTGGCCCGGACCGATGCCGAAGCCAACGCCCAGCGTCTGGCCATGATTTCCGAGGCAGAGAACACGGCGCTGCGCGTGGCTGAGGTATACCTCAACATGTTGCGTCAGCAGGAGATCCTAGAGCTGTCCAAGCAGAATCTGGAAACCCATGAGCAGATCCGCAGCGACATCAGCAAGCGGACCGACTCTGGCCTGGGCTCGACTGCGGACCAGACCCAGATCGATGGTCGTGTTGCCCGTGCCTATGCCAACCAGGCTGCCGCCGAGAACAACTATCGCGATGCCGAGAGCGAATTCATTCGCGTCGTCAACGAGATGCCCAAGGATCTGGTACAACCGGTTCCCGATGGACAGTTCATTCCAGCCAGTCTGGATGCCGCGTTGAAAACGGCCACCGAAGTGCATCCGACCCTGCTCTCTTCCCTGCAGGATATCGAAGCGGCAAAGTATCAGCATGAAGGCTCCAAATCCGGCTTCTATCCGAACGTCACGTTCGAAGTGGATCAGAACTGGAATGAGGATATCGATGCGGTCAAGGGACGCAACGATGATCTGACTGCCATGGTTCGGATGCGTTACAACCTGTTCCGCGGTGGCTCTGATCTGGCAGAGAGCAAGGCGGCTTCATCCCTGTACTCCCAGGCTAAAGACATTCACCTGAATGCCTTCCGTCAGGTTGAAGAGGGAACGCGTCTGGCCTGGAACGCCAAAGAGTCTTTGACCAAGCAGAAGACCTTCCTCAAAGAGCACGTTGACGCCAGCTATGACACTGTACAGGCGTACAAGAAGCAGTTTGGTCTGGGTCAGCGTACCTTGCTGGACGTGTTGAACACCGAGAACGAACTGTTCGAGGCGCGCCGCAGTTACATCACGGCCGAGTATGACGCTCTGCTGGCGGATTACCGTATCCTCAACGCGACAGGCAGTTTGCTCAACGCGTTTAACGTGCAGCAGCCGGCCGACTGGCAAGCCAAACGCTAATGGAGAACGCATCAGGTTTGATGCGAGTGAAAGGGATGGTCGCAGCTGTGCTGCCACCATCCCTTGTCTCTAACGGTCTGATGCTTGGCCGGTGCAGTGACAGTCATTGGATGCCCATGGGATGAGTGTGACGGTGTGGTGGAAGGCAAGCGGTTGCAGCAGGGCGTCAGCCTCGGGGTTGGGTCTGCTTTTGCGCGCTCGCTGGCTGCGTTACTCACTGTGGTTGCTGCTGGTTTCGCTTCCGCTCCTCCTCTCTGCCAGTCAACCTTTGACACCCGAAGACCTCAAGCTGGTTCAGCGCGCAGAGGAAACCTATGGGGTCAGGGCAGGCAAGCGTGTGACAAGTTGGCGTACGCTGGTCATACAGAATCGTGCAGCCGGGCTGAATGAACGCCAGAAGCTGGAGAAGGTAAACCAGTTTTTTAATCGAATGCGTTTTCTTGATGACATCAAGTTGTGGCGCAAGAAAGATTACTGGGCTACCCCGTTGGAGTTTCTGGGGGCGGCCGGCGGTGATTGTGAAGACTTCAGCATTTCAAAATACTTCACCCTGCTGGAGCTTGGCATTCCCGATGAGAAAATGCGGATGGTATATGTCAAGGCATTGGATTATAACCAGTTTCATATGGTTGTTGCCTACTATGACACCCCTTCCTCCGAACCTGTGATTTTGGATAATTTGATCGGCTCGATCCGTCCTGCCAGCCAACGCAGGGATCTGGTGCCGATATACAGCTTTAACGGTAGTCACTTGTGGTTGATGAAGGCGCGTGGTCAAGGGGAACTGGCCGGGCAGTCGTCACGCTTGGGATTATGGACTGATTTACGCAATCGCATGACTTCCGGGCGATTGGCTCGGCCTGTGGTGAATTTGGATGATTAACCTATGACGCTCTACAGACAATTATTGGCAACCATGTTGATCCTGTTCGGCTTGTTGTTTGCAGCCACCTATTGGGTGCAGTTCAATTCGACCCGAACCTATCTGGCCCAGCAGCAGGAAACCACCGTCATCAATACCGCCACCTCGCTCGGGTTGGCGCTGACCCCGTATTTGGAAAACGGTGACAAGGTGGGAGCTGAGTCTGTCATCCAGGCCATATTCGATGGCGGCTATTATCAGTTAATCCGACTGGATCTGCTGGCGTCCAAAGATGTCATCGAGCAAGAGAACACCAGCAACATTCAGGGCGTGCCGCAATGGTTTATCGGCTTGGGGTTGTTTCCCGAAGTATCCAACGAGTCAATTCTGACATCCGGCTGGCTGCAACTGGGTAAACTGAAAGTGGTGGGCCACCCTGGACAAGCTTATTACGAGCTGTGGCGGGGGATGAGCGAACTGGCAAGCTGGTTCCTGATCGGTTTTTTAATCACCACCATTTTGCTGATGAGGGCACTGAATTATCTGCTCAAGCCACTCAAACAAATTTGCGAGCAGGCGGTGGAGATTGAACTTCACCATTTCGGTCACGCCATTCCAGAGCCCAAAACCCACGAATTGAAGCAGGTAGTGCAGGCCATCAATACCCTCTCCAGCAAGTTGGCACTGCAGTTCAAAGAGCAAGCCGATGAAGCTGAAAAACTGCGGGAGCGGGTCTATGTGGATGCAGTTTCCGGGCTGGGCAACAGAGCCTATTTTGTCGGTCAGGTCAACGCCTGGATTGCCGAGGCAGGACAAGGTGGTGTCATGCTGGTGGCGGTCGATATGCTCGATGATTTGTACCGCGAAGAGGGATTTGCCGCGCGGGACAACATGGTCAAGTCCATCGCCCAGACCTTGAAAGATCAGTTGAAGGGGTGGGATGGTGCGGCTCTGGCGCGGATCTCTGCGACTGAATATGCGCTGCTCTGTCCAACCGATGATCTGACCCAGTTGAAAGACTTGGCGGAGGTTATCAACAGCCGTATTGCCGACTTGGTCGTTAATCCGATGGGTGAAGGAGATGCCCTCTCCGTCATAGGTATTGCGGGGCGTGATGGCAATGATGATCTCTCCGCCTTGCTGACCAAAGCCGATAATGCGCTTGGCAAGGCCCGAAACGAACGCCGTGGCGCCGTGGTCATGGAAGGGGGTACAGATCAGGGAATGATGGGGCGCCTGGCTTGGCGCGATCTGGTACAAGATGCCATTTCACGGCACTTGTGGCGCTTCAAGGCGCAACCGGCCTGCCGATTCGACAATGGGGTGCGGTTGCATGCTGAATTGTTTGCCTCTATTTCGCGTGATGGAACTGACTACTTTGCGGGCCAGTTCTTGCCAGCCATCGAACAATTCAAGTTGGGGAGTGAATTTGATCAGGCGGTATTGGATGCCTGCGTTCCTTTGCTTAAACAGCAATCAGACCTGGCGCTGGCCATCAATATTACGGTAGGTTCCCTCTGCTCTGACGAGTTTCTGACCTGGCTGACGGAGTACCTGACAACCCATGCAGAGCTGAAGGATCGTTTGCTGTTTGAAATACCGGAAGCCGCCATTATGAAGCACAAGGAACATGTGACCGCGCTGGTGATTACTTTGCAGGAGCATGGATTTCAGTGGGGGGTTGACCATTATGGCCGCCACTTCCAGTCTCTGGGCTATCTGGAAGAGCTGGCTCCGGCGTATGTCAAGGTTGACCATGGTTATACCAGTCAGGTCATGGAGCCGGGGGCAGACACCTCTTTCCTGGCCGCGGTTTGTCGCGCCGCCCACAATGCGGGTGTGACTACCATCGCAACCCGTGTTGAGGATCAGCATCAGGTCGAGCTGCTTTCCAAGCTGCATATCGACGGTTATCAGGGCTTCGTACACCCTGCATTTCCCTTGCCTTGAGCAATCAATATAAACACTGAGGCCCCATAGGGGCCTTTTTTTATGCGAAATATAAATAAGCATCGAGGTTTTTAATAGCAAATTCGCTAAGGCTTTACTCGAATCCCAATTAAGTGATTGATTCAATAATATAAAAAAGACCCTTCGATTTAATGGGCTGCATTGCTCTTGGTTTGAACCAACCCTATACATTTTTGCAACGGAAGCCAGGGAGGCGGGTATCTATGGTGTAGACATCAAGATCTGTCATGTTGGAGCAATGGATATGCGCACTCAAGTAATCGACAAAACCGTGGTGGTGTCTTCTATTGAAGGCAATGTTCAAATCTTGCTGGCCGATGGAAGCAGTCGCCCATTGCAGAAAGGTGAAATTCTGCAACCCGGAGCCAAGCTCAATATTGCAGATGATGCCAAGCTGTTATTGGCTCCCTATGACGATGCTCCTACCGCCACCACGCCAGATTCCTCTGCGCCGGATGTACCTGTACCGGGACTGCAGCAAGTCCCGGACGATGGCACGGCTACCTCCCCTGAAATTGCAGCACTGCAACAATCGATCTTGCAAGGGGTCGACCCGACACAAAATTTTGAGGCTTCTGCCGCAGGTGGTGCACCTGCAGCCGGTGGTGGTGGCGGTGGCATTGGCGGGGTTGCCGGGGCCAGCGGTAATGGCGGTTTTGTCACCATTGATAGAACGGGTGATGCAACCATTGCTGCCGCCGGGTTTGACACTGCTTATCAGACTGAGCCAGTGGTGGATACAGAGCAACTTGCAGAGCCACTGCTAACCAACGAATTGAGTGATGAAGGAGAGCAGTTGACGGTTGCTGAGAGTGCGGTGCTGAATGGAAATTTGCTCACCAACACCGTCAACACTGATGGCCCTGAAGCCGCATCGGTACCGCTATTCAGTTGGGGAGACAATATCAACGTGACTGCCGGTACGAGCGTCACGATTGATGGTATCGGCAGCCTGATCGTCAACACCGATGGCAGTTTTACCTTCACGCCTGCGCCCAACTATGATGGTGCGGTTCCGCCTGTTACCTATGTGGTAACCGACGGAGTAGATACCGTGACCTCTACGTTGACCTTGACCATAGACCCGATAAATGACCTGAGTGATGGTGATGAGGCGTTCTCCATCGCAGAAGACACATCTGCCTTGGGTAACGTATTGAGTAATTCAGTGAATCCCGATGGGCCGCAGGGGGCCAGCGTAGTGAGTTATAGCTGGGGGGATGTGCTTGGTATTGCGGCAGGAACAATCACGACTCAAGAAGGGATTGGTACGCTGATTATTAACAGTGATGGCAGTTTCTCGTTTACTCCATCTCCTGATTTTTCCGGCGCTGTTCCACCGGTTAGCTATCTGGTAACCGATGGAGAAGACACAGTTACCTCAGTGCTGACCATCAATGTTACCCCTTTGGGAGACATCGACTTCAATGCGCAGGCACTGAACGTGGTGAGTACCGAGACCGACGCCGGGCTGCAGGTGCTGTTGACCAACACAGTGACCATCAGTGACAGCGATGGCTCCGAGAGCTGGACCAGTCTGGTGTACACCTTTGACAACCTGCCGGCGGGGACCACGGCGGTGGGGGGCACCCTGGTGGGTAACGTGCTGACGGTGACGGTCACCGGCGGGGCCTTGCCGGGTGCGTTTGGGCTGGTGTTCCCGGCGGACTACTCCACAGCTGGGGTGGCGGGCAGCGCGACCAACGACGGCGCGCCGATAGGCTACACAGTGGTGGCGACCACCAACGAGGGCAGTGCCAACAGCAGCGGGACTGTCACCATCAATGTGGAAGGGGACATCAGTGTCAGTGCGACCAGCCTGGTGCTGGGTGAAACGGATGCCCCGGTGGCGGTGTCGCTGGCGGCGCAGTTGAGTGTCAATGCGACGGATACGGATGGTTCGGAAGAGGTGACCGGCGTGACGGTGACCCTGAGCAATGTGCCGGAAGGTGCGGTGATGGGGGCTGGCTGGGTGGCTGGCGCGGTGGGCAGTTACAGCTGGAGCGGTGCGAGCGTGGCGGGCGTGCCGGGCTTTACCTTGCCGGCGGACTGGAGCGGGGTAGTGAATGGCAATGTGGCGGGGACCACGGACGAGGGGGGTGCTGCCAATCAGGACTTCACCGTGACGGTCACTGCCGGCCATGACATCGACTTCAATGCGCAGGCACTGAACGTGGTGAGTACCGAGACCGACGCCGGGCTGCAGGTGCTGTTGACCAACACAGTGACCATCAGTGACAGCGATGGCTCCGAGAGCTGGACCAGTCTGGTGTACACCTTTGACAACCTGCCGGCGGGGACCACGGCGGTGGGGGGCACCCTGGTGGGTAACGTGCTGACGGTGACGGTCACCGGCGGGGCCTTGCCGGGTGCGTTTGGGCTGGTGTTCCCGGCGGACTACTCCACAGCTGGGGTGGCGGGCAGCGCGACCAACGACGGCGCGCCGATAGGCTACACAGTGGTGGCGACCACCAACGAGGGCAGTGCCAACAGCAGCGGGACTGTCACCATCAATGTGGAAGGGGACATCAGTGTCAGTGCGACCAGCCTGGTGCTGGGTGAAACGGATGCCCCGGTGGCGGTGTCGCTGGCGGCGCAGTTGAGTGTCAATGCGACGGATACGGATGGTTCGGAAGAGGTGACCGGCGTGACGGTGACCCTGAGCAATGTGCCGGAAGGTGCGGTGATGGGGGCTGGCTGGGTGGCTGGCGCGGTGGGCAGTTACAGCTGGAGCGGTGCGAGCGTGGCGGGCGTGCCGGGCTTTACCTTGCCGGCGGACTGGAGCGGGGTAGTGAATGGCAATGTGGCGGGGACCACGGACGAGGGGGGTGCTGCCAATCAGGACTTCACCGTGACGGTCACTGCCGGCCATGACATCGACTTCAATGCGCAGGCACTGAACGTGGTGAGTACCGAGGCCGACGCCGGGCTGCAGGTGCTGTTGACCAACACAGTGACCATCAGTGACAGCGATGGCTCCGAGAGCTGGACCAGTCTGGTGTACACCTTTGACAACCTGCCGGCGGGGACCACGGCGGTGGGGGGCACCCTGGTGGGTAACGTGCTGACGGTGACGGTCACCGGCGGGGCCTTGCCGGGTGCGTTTGGGCTGGTGTTCCCGGCGGACTACTCCACAGCTGGGGTGGCGGGCAGCGCGACCAACGACGGCGCGCCGATAGGCTACACAGTGGTGGCGACCACCAACGAGGGCAGTGCCAACAGCAGCGGGACTGTCACCATCAATGTGGAAGGGGACATCAGTGTCAGTGCGACCAGCCTGGTGCTGGGTGAAACGGATGCCCCGGTGGCGGTGTCGCTGGCGGCGCAGTTGAGTGTCAATGCGACGGATACGGATGGTTCGGAAGAGGTGACCGGCGTGACGGTGACCCTGAGCAATGTGCCGGAAGGTGCGGTGATGGGGGCTGGCTGGGTGGCTGGCGCGGTGGGCAGTTACAGCTGGAGCGGTGCGAGCGTGGCGGGCGTGCCGGGCTTTACCTTGCCGGCGGACTGGAGCGGGGTAGTGAATGGCAATGTGGCGGGGACCACGGACGAGGGGGGTGCTGCCAATCAGGACTTCACCGTGACGGTCACTGCCGGCCATGACATCGACTTCAATGCGCAGGCACTGAACGTGGTGAGTACCGAGACCGACGCCGGGCTGCAGGTGCTGTTGACCAACACAGTGACCATCAGTGACAGCGATGGCTCCGAGAGCTGGACCAGTCTGGTGTACACCTTTGACAACCTGCCGGCGGGGACCACGGCGGTGGGGGGCACCCTGGTGGGTAACGTGCTGACGGTGACGGTCACCGGCGGGGCCTTGCCGGGTGCGTTTGGGCTGGTGTTCCCGGCGGACTACTCCACAGCTGGGGTGGCGGGCAGCGCGACCAACGACGGCGCGCCGATAGGCTACACAGTGGTGGCGACCACCAACGAGGGCAGTGCCAACAGCAGCGGGACTGTCACCATCAATGTGGAAGGGGACATCAGTGTCAGTGCGACCAGCCTGGTGCTGGGTGAAACGGATGCCCCGGTGGCGGTGTCGCTGGCGGCGCAGTTGAGTGTCAATGCGACGGATACGGATGGTTCGGAAGAGGTGACCGGCGTGACGGTGACCCTGAGCAATGTGCCGGAAGGTGCGGTGATGGGGGCTGGCTGGGTGGCTGGCGCGGTGGGCAGTTACAGCTGGAGCGGTGCGAGCGTGGCGGGCGTGCCGGGCTTTACCTTGCCGGCGGACTGGAGCGGGGTAGTGAATGGCAATGTGGCGGGGACCACGGACGAGGGGGGTGCTGCCAATCAGGACTTCACCGTGACGGTCACTGCCGGCCATGACATCGACTTCAATGCGCAGGCACTGAACGTGGTGAGTACCGAGACCGACGCCGGGCTGCAGGTGCTGTTGACCAACACAGTGACCATCAGTGACAGCGATGGCTCCGAGAGCTGGACCAGTCTGGTGTACACCTTTGACAACCTGCCGGCGGGGACCACGGCGGTGGGGGGCACCCTGGTGGGTAACGTGCTGACGGTGACGGTCACCGGCGGGGCCTTGCCGGGTGCGTTTGGGCTGGTGTTCCCGGCGGACTACTCCACAGCTGGGGTGGCGGGCAGCGCGACCAACGACGGCGCGCCGATAGGCTACACAGTGGTGGCGACCACCAACGAGGGCAGTGCCAACAGCAGCGGGACTGTCACCATCAATGTGGAAGGGGACATCAGTGTCAGTGCGACCAGCCTGGTGCTGGGTGAAACGGATGCCCCGGTGGCGGTGTCGCTGGCGGCGCAGTTGAGTGTCAATGCGACGGATACGGATGGTTCGGAAGAGGTGACCGGCGTGACGGTGACCCTGAGCAATGTGCCGGAAGGTGCGGTGATGGGGGCTGGCTGGGTGGCTGGCGCGGTGGGCAGTTACAGCTGGAGCGGTGCGAGCGTGGCGGGCGTGCCGGGCTTTACCTTGCCGGCGGACTGGAGCGGGGTAGTGAATGGCAATGTGGCGGGGACCACGGACGAGGGGGGTGCTGCCAATCAGGACTTCACCGTGACGGTCACTGCCGGCCATGACATCGACTTCAATGCGCAGGCACTGAACGTGGTGAGTACCGAGGCCGACGCCGGGCTGCAGGTGCTGTTGACCAACACAGTGACCATCAGTGACAGCGATGGCTCCGAGAGCTGGACCAGTCTGGTGTACACCTTTGACAACCTGCCGGCGGGGACCACGGCGGTGGGGGGCACCCTGGTGGGTAACGTGCTGACGGTGACGGTCACCGGCGGGGCCTTGCCGGGTGCGTTTGGGCTGGTGTTCCCGGCGGACTACTCCACAGCTGGGGTGGCGGGCAGCGCGACCAACGACGGCGCGCCGATAGGCTACACAGTGGTGGCGACCACCAACGAGGGCAGTGCCAACAGCAGCGGGACTGTCACCATCAATGTGGAAGGGGACATCAGTGTCAGTGCGACCAGCCTGGTGCTGGGTGAAACGGATGCCCCGGTGGCGGTGTCGCTGGCGGCGCAGTTGAGTGTCAATGCGACGGATACGGATGGTTCGGAAGAGGTGACCGGCGTGACGGTGACCCTGAGCAATGTGCCGGAAGGTGCGGTGATGGGGGCTGGCTGGGTGGCTGGCGCGGTGGGCAGTTACAGCTGGAGCGGTGCGAGCGTGGCGGGCGTGCCGGGCTTTACCTTGCCGGCGGACTGGAGCGGGGTAGTGAATGGCAATGTGGCGGGGACCACGGACGAGGGGGGTGCTGCCAATCAGGACTTCACCGTGACGGTCACTGCCGGCCATGACATCGACTTCAATGCGCAGGCACTGAACGTGGTGAGTACCGAGGCCGACGCCGGGCTGCAGGTGCTGTTGACCAACACAGTGACCATCAGTGACAGCGATGGCTCCGAGAGCTGGACCAGTCTGGTGTACACCTTTGACAACCTGCCGGCGGGGACCACGGCGGTGGGGGGCACCCTGGTGGGTAACGTGCTGACGGTGACGGTCACCGGCGGGGCCTTGCCGGGTGCGTTTGGGCTGGTGTTCCCGGCGGACTACTCCACAGCTGGGGTGGCGGGCAGCGCGACCAACGACGGCGCGCCGATAGGCTACACAGTGGTGGCGACCACCAACGAGGGCAGTGCCAACAGCAGCGGGACTGTCACCATCAATGTGGAAGGGGACATCAGTGTCAGTGCGACCAGCCTGGTGCTGGGTGAAACGGATGCCCCGGTGGCGGTGTCGCTGGCGGCGCAGTTGAGTGTCAATGCGACGGATACGGATGGTTCGGAAGAGGTGACCGGCGTGACGGTGACCCTGAGCAATGTGCCGGAAGGTGCGGTGATGGGGGCTGGCTGGGTGGCTGGCGCGGTGGGCAGTTACAGCTGGAGCGGTGCGAGCGTGGCGGGCGTGCCGGGCTTTACCTTGCCGGCGGACTGGAGCGGGGTAGTGAATGGCAATGTGGCGGGGACCACGGACGAGGGGGGTGCTGCCAATCAGGACTTCACCGTGACGGTCACTGCCGGCCATGACATCGACTTCAATGCGCAGGCACTGAACGTGGTGAGTACCGAGACCGACGCCGGGCTGCAGGTGCTGTTGACCAACACAGTGACCATCAGTGACAGCGATGGCTCCGAGAGCTGGACCAGTCTGGTGTACACCTTTGACAACCTGCCGGCGGGGACCACGGCGGTGGGGGGCACCCTGGTGGGTAACGTGCTGACGGTGACGGTCACCGGCGGGGCCTTGCCGGGTGCGTTTGGGCTGGTGTTCCCGGCGGACTACTCCACAGCTGGGGTGGCGGGCAGCGCGACCAACGACGGCGCGCCGATAGGCTACACAGTGGTGGCGACCACCAACGAGGGCAGTGCCAACAGCAGCGGGACTGTCACCATCAATGTGGAAGGGGACATCAGTGTCAGTGCGACCAGCCTGGTGCTGGGTGAAACGGATGCCCCGGTGGCGGTGTCGCTGGCGGCGCAGTTGAGTGTCAATGCGACGGATACGGATGGTTCGGAAGAGGTGACCGGCGTGACGGTGACCCTGAGCAATGTGCCGGAAGGTGCGGTGATGGGGGCTGGCTGGGTGGCTGGCGCGGTGGGCAGTTACAGCTGGAGCGGTGCGAGCGTGGCGGGCGTGCCGGGCTTTACCTTGCCGGCGGACTGGAGCGGGGTAGTGAATGGCAATGTGGCGGGGACCACGGACGAGGGGGGTGCTGCCAATCAGGACTTCACCGTGACGGTCACTGCCGGCCATGACATCGACTTCAATGCGCAGGCACTGAACGTGGTGAGTACCGAGACCGACGCCGGGCTGCAGGTGCTGTTGACCAACACAGTGACCATCAGTGACAGCGATGGCTCCGAGAGCTGGACCAGTCTGGTGTACACCTTTGACAACCGAGCGGGGGGGGACCACGGCGGTGGGGGGCACCCTGGTGGGTAACGTGCTGACGGTGACGGTCACCGGCGGGGCCTTGCCGGGTGCGTTTGGGCTGGTGTTCCCGGCGGACTACTCCACAGCTGGGGTGGCGGGCAGCGCGACCAACGACGGCGCGCCGATAGGCTACACAGTGGTGGCGACCACCAACGAGGGCAGTGCCAACAGCAGCGGGACTGTCACCATCAATGTGGAAGGGGACATCAGTGTCAGTGCGACCAGCCTGGTGCTGGGTGAAACGGATGCCCCGGTGGCGGTGTCGCTGGCGGCGCAGTTGAGTGTCAATGCGACGGATACGGATGGTTCGGAAGAGGTGACCGGCGTGACGGTGACCCTGAGCAATGTGCCGGAAGGTGCGGTGATGGGGGCTGGCTGGGTGGCTGGCGCGGTGGGCAGTTACAGCTGGAGCGGTGCGAGCGTGGCGGGCGTGCCGGGCTTTACCTTGCCGGCGGACGGGAGGGTGGGAGTGAATGGCAATGTGGCGGGGACCACGGACGAGGGGGGTGCTGCCAATCAGGACTTCACCGTGACGGTCACTGCCGGCCATGACATCGACTTCAATGCGCAGGCACTGAACGTGGTGAGTACCGAGGCCGACGCCGGGCTGCAGGTGCTGTTGACCAACACAGTGACCATCAGTGACAGCGATGGCTCCGAGAGCTGGACCAGTCTGGTGTACACCTTTGACAACCTGCCGGCGGGGACCACGGCGGTGGGGGGCACCCTGGTGGGTAACGTGCTGACGGTGACGGTCACCGGCGGGGCCTTGCCGGGTGCGTTTGGGCTGGTGTTCCCGGCGGACTACTCCACAGCTGGGGTGGCGGGCAGCGCGACCAACGACGGCGCGCCGATAGGCTACACAGTGGTGGCGACCACCAACGAGGGCAGTGCCAACAGCAGCGGGACTGTCACCATCAATGTGGAAGGGGACATCAGTGTCAGTGCGACCAGCCTGGTGCTGGGTGAAACGGATGCCCCGGTGGCGGTGTCGCTGGCGGCGCAGTTGAGTGTCAATGCGACGGATACGGATGGTTCGGAAGAGGTGACCGGCGTGACGGTGACCCTGAGCAATGTGCCGGAAGGTGCGGTGATGGGGGCTGGCTGGGTGGCTGGCGCGGTGGGCAGTTACAGCTGGAGCGGTGCGAGCGTGGCGGGCGTGCCGGGCTTTACCTTGCCGGCGGACTGGAGCGGGGTAGTGAATGGCAATGTGGCGGGGACCACGGACGAGGGGGGTGCTGCCAATCAGGACTTCACCGTGACGGTCACTGCCGGCCATGACATCGACTTCAATGCGCAGGCACTGAACGTGGTGAGTACCGAGGCCGACGCCGGGCTGCAGGTGCTGTTGACCAACACAGTGACCATCAGTGACAGCGATGGCTCCGAGAGCTGGACCAGTCTGGTGTACACCTTTGACAACCTGCCGGCGGGGACCACGGCGGTGGGGGGCACCCTGGTGGGTAACGTGCTGACGGTGACGGTCACCGGCGGGGCCTTGCCGGGTGCGTTTGGGCTGGTGTTCCCGGCGGACTACTCCACAGCTGGGGTGGCGGGCAGCGCGACCAACGACGGCGCGCCGATAGGCTACACAGTGGTGGCGACCACCAACGAGGGCAGTGCCAACAGCAGCGGGACTGTCACCATCAATGTGGAAGGGGACATCAGTGTCAGTGCGACCAGCCTGGTGCTGGGTGAAACGGATGCCCCGGTGGCGGTGTCGCTGGCGGCGCAGTTGAGTGTCAATGCGACGGATACGGATGGTTCGGAAGAGGTGACCGGCGTGACGGTGACCCTGAGCAATGTGCCGGAAGGTGCGGTGATGGGGGCTGGCTGGGTGGCTGGCGCGGTGGGCAGTTACAGCTGGAGCGGTGCGAGCGTGGCGGGCGTGCCGGGCTTTACCTTGCCGGCGGACTGGAGCGGGGTAGTGAATGGCAATGTGGCGGGGACCACGGACGAGGGGGGTGCTGCCAATCAGGACTTCACCGTGACGGTCACTGCCGGCCATGACATCGACTTCAATGCGCAGGCACTGAACGTGGTGAGTACCGAGACCGACGCCGGGCTGCAGGTGCTGTTGACCAACACAGTGACCATCAGTGACAGCGATGGCTCCGAGAGCTGGACCAGTCTGGTGTACACCTTTGACAACCTGCCGGCGGGGACCACGGCGGTGGGGGGCACCCTGGTGGGTAACGTGCTGACGGTGACGGTCACCGGCGGGGCCTTGCCGGGTGCGTTTGGGCTGGTGTTCCCGGCGGACTACTCCACAGCTGGGGTGGCGGGCAGCGCGACCAACGACGGCGCGCCGATAGGCTACACAGTGGTGGCGACCACCAACGAGGGCAGTGCCAACAGCAGCGGGACTGTCACCATCAATGTGGAAGGGGACATCAGTGTCAGTGCGACCAGCCTGGTGCTGGGTGAAACGGATGCCCCGGTGGCGGTGTCGCTGGCGGCGCAGTTGAGTGTCAATGCGACGGATACGGATGGTTCGGAAGAGGTGACCGGCGTGACGGTGACCCTGAGCAATGTGCCGGAAGGTGCGGTGATGGGGGCTGGCTGGGTGGCTGGCGCGGTGGGCAGTTACAGCTGGAGCGGTGCGAGCGTGGCGGGCGTGCCGGGCTTTACCTTGCCGGCGGACTGGAGCGGGGTAGTGAATGGCAATGTGGCGGGGACCACGGACGGGCGTGCTGCCAATCAGGACTTCACCGTGACGGTCACTGCCGGCCATGACATCGACTTCAATGCGCAGGCACTGAACGTGGTGAGTACCGAGACCGACGCCGGGCTGCAGGTGCTGTTGACCAACACAGTGACCATCAGTGACAGCGATGGCTCCGAGAGCTGGACCAGTCTGGTGTACACCTTTGACAACCTGCCGGCGGGGACCACGGCGGTGGGGGGCACCCTGGTGGGTAACGTGCTGACGGTGACGGTCACCGGCGGGGCCTTGCCGGGTGCGTTTGGGCTGGTGTTCCCGGCGGACTACTCCACAGCTGGGGTGGCGGGCAGCGCGACCAACGACGGCGCGCCGATAGGCTACACAGTGGTGGCGACCACCAACGAGGGCAGTGCCAACAGCAGCGGGACTGTCACCATCAATGTGGAAGGGGACATCAGTGTCAGTGCGACCAGCCTGGTGCTGGGTGAAACGGATGCCCCGGTGGCGGTGTCGCTGGCGGCGCAGTTGAGTGTCAATGCGACGGATACGGATGGTTCGGAAGAGGTGACCGGCGTGACGGTGACCCTGAGCAATGTGCCGGAAGGTGCGGTGATGGGGGCTGGCTGGGTGGCTGGCGCGGTGGGCAGTTACAGCTGGAGCGGTGCGAGCGTGGCGGGCGTGCCGGGCTTTACCTTGCCGGCGGACTGGAGCGGGGTAGTGAATGGCAATGTGGCGGGGACCACGGACGAGGGGGGTGCTGCCAATCAGGACTTCACCGTGACGGTCACTGCGACCAATGATGCCCCCATGCTGACCGTCTCTGATCTGCGTATCTCTGAAGAGGGGTTGCTTGGGGCCAATCCGGATAATTCACCCAATCCGGGCGATACCACTGACAGCACATCAGCCAATGCCACGGCAGGTGTGACGGACATCGACAGCAGTGCCTTTACCTTCACTCTCTCAGCACCATCCAGCTTGAGCTCCGGTGGGCAGCCTGTTGTGTGGAGCGGTATCGGCTCTGCGATCCTGGTTGGCTCTGTGGGTGGGAACCCGGTCATACAGGTATCTGTGGATCCGACGGGCAAATACACGGTCGACCTGCTGGGCCCCATCGATCATGAGTTTGGAGACAATCAGGAAGGGCTGGAGACATTTACGTTCAACCTGTCGGTCAGCGACGGTGATTTGAGTGATACCAAGCAGGTCAGTGTTGTCATTGAAGATGATATGCCGGTGATCACAGGTATCGAAAGCCTTGAGGTTATGAATGTGGCTACCATCACCACGGGGGGATTGTTTGGCGTCTCCTTTGGGGCTGACGGCCCTCTGGCCAGTGGTGGACTGACATTGACCGGATGGCCGGATCTGGCCGGGATCACCGAGACCTTGTCTATGGACGGGAAGACCCTGGTAGCCACTATTGATGGCAGTGGGCAACCACCCGAAGTCTTCTATACCCTGACACTCGATGAAGACAATACTTACAGCTTCAATCTTGTCACTCCGCAGCCAACCCAGACCTTCTCGATCGGTTCACAGTTCGGTGCCGGTGGGCCGGTTGAGACGATTGGGGTAACTGCTGGCGGGATTGGTGTCCTGTTCGATGGACTGCTGTTCAATGGCAGTGTCAATAACCCTCAAAATCTGCCTGGCAGCGATGCAGATAACCTTAATCCGAACAACAACGGGTTCGGGATCAAAAATGGCAACCTGGACAATAACGAAGGGTTCAAGGTATCCACCACGACGGGTGTTGATGGCCTCTCTTTCAATGTGTATGGGGTTGGCAATACCAATACCAGCACCATACAGTGGGTGGCCTATGCGGCCGATGGTGTCACCGTCATCGACTCAGGAGAGCTTGTCCTGTCAGGTCTGAATGGCTCAATGCAGCTGGCCAGCATAGAACCCGACGGCGAGTTCAGTCAGCTCTACGTGCGCTTTGTGCTGGATGGTAATGACTCGGTACGAATTGAGAACTTCGGGGTGATAGACAAGATAACGCCCCCCGATATTGAGCTCGACTTCAGCGCTACCTTGACGGACGGCGATGGCGATCAGGCCAGCGCCAACTTCACTGTATCGGTCAAGAGCAATGAGCCCCCTGTGGCGTCCAATATCCTGGTGGTGGGCAGCAACTCCTCGGATACCCCCGACAGCACGGGGACACCAGGCACAGGCGACGATCACAAGGTACCCAACTCGGATGGCAATGTGGATGGTGTTGTGGCAGGCGGTGCTGGTCACGATATTCTGGTCGGGGATGTGGGTGGCACAACCACCAATTTCATCCCGGGCCAGAGCTACAATATCGCTCTGGTTGTCGATGTGTCCGGCAGTATGGAAGGCGGACGCCTGAGCATGCTCAAGGCGTCCCTGACACATCTGGCCAATCAGCTCAAGGATCATGATGGCGAGATCAATATCACCCTGATCAGTTTTGCCACCAATGCCAGTGAACGCGTGACCATTGTAGGTCTGGATGCCAGCAATGTGATCAACTTGACCAATGCCATTGATGCCCTGGTTGCCAACGGAGGGACCAACTATGAGGCAGCTTTCAATCAGGCGGTGCAGTGGTTCAACAACGGCAGTCAGGCAGATCCCGATTATGAAAACCTGACCTTCTTCGTCACGGATGGCAATCCAACCTACTACATCAACGACAGCAATCAGGTTGCCGGCCCGGGCGATAGTACTACCTACACGGTGGTCAAGGAGTCTGTCGATGCGTTTGAGTCGCTGAGCAGCATCAGTCAGGTCAATGCCATCGGGGTGACCAACAGCGTCAATCAGGAGCTGCTCAAGTTCTTTGACAACACGACGGAAACCGGCTCGCAGTTCTACTCCGCTGGCAGCTTCCTCGATCTGGCGACCTTTGGCAGTGGAGGCAGTGGCATCAATGCAGCCTCGGGGTGGGTACGTAGCGGTGATCCACAGGGGTCCCATACTGTCACTGGAGGCTACTTGCGTATCAGGGATGACCGTACGAGTTCTGATACTGACAGAACCGTATTGGCGCTGGCCGTTGCCAATGCTATCCAGATTTCGGCGGCACAAGCTGGCGCAAGCCTGCAGTTCCAGTATGCCTTGAGTTCTGTCAATTCCAGTGACAGCTTCACCTGGAAGCTGGTAAGGCTCGATGGCGGTGCTTGGGATCTGGCCAGCCCACTACAAAGTGGCACGATCACCGGTATTGGTACATCTGGGACAACATCTTACAGCACCATCACCACTAACGGGCTTGCAGCCGGGCAATACGGCTTTGTGTTTGAGCTGCTTGATAACTCCAACAGTCGCACTGCCGAAGTGCAAATAGACAATATCCGGGTCGAGCAGGGTTTCAGTGCCCCGATAGGGGAAGCCCAGATTGTGACCAGTGCCGAGCAGTTGACGGCGGCACTGACCGAGGGTGATCAGATAACCGTGCTGCTTGGAGCTGGCAATGATGTGGTCGATGGGGGCGCAGGCAATGATATTTTGTTTGGTGATGCGCTCAATACCGATGCGCTGGCAACCCAGTTGGGCCTGACCTTGCCTGCAGGGTCCGGTTGGCTGGTATTCGAGACCCTGGAAACAAGTCATGGTTGGACCCGTGAACAGACGGTGGACTATATCCGTACCCACCTCACAGAGCTGAGTGTTGAAGGTGGTCGTAGCGGTGGTAATGACACTCTTCTGGGCGGGACTGGCAATGACATTATCTTTGGCCAGGAAGGCAATGACACCCTTGATGGTGGTGAAGGGGATGATTACCTGCATGGAGGCTCAGGCAACGACACTTTGATCGGTGGCCTGGGTGATGACATTCTGATCGGCGGCCTCGGTAGCGACACCATGACAGGGGGCGCCGGTAGCGATACCTTCAAGTGGCTTGCAGGCGATGCAGATGGCAGTACGGACAACATCACAGACTTTACCCTGGGGAATATGGCCAGTGGGGGGGATGTGCTGGATCTGTCTGATTTGCTGGTTGGGGTGCCGACTGGTGGCAGCAACGATGATTTGGCGGCGGCGTTGGACAGTTACTTGCAGTTTGATACCGCCACCAAGACGTTGACGATAGACCCTGATGGCGTGGTCGGTGGTTCCGAGCTGACGATTCAGTTCCAGAACTCCCTTGATCTTGCCTCCCTGGGTTCTAACCAGGATATCATCAAGCAACTGCTGGATGATGGTAACCTCAAGGTTGATCCGTAATCAGGTAACGGGGCCGGGCTATGCCTGGCCCCTGTTTTTTGACTGAGGGGGCGGCTAAGATAGCGGCAGTAGAAGAGAGGGTCACCATGCAGTCATTTAATTGGGTCGATATTGATGGCATTCGCTATAGCTGGGACGGGCAGGGCAGCATTACCTGCACCGGCCAGTTTGGCTATCAGGCAACCATGGCGGGTGACCGGATTGACGGGCTGGATCTTGAAAGCGAAGATGGCGACGTGGCGGGTTCTCTCAATGTGGACTTCGCGGCGGCCACCATCGTATTTAATCCGGCAATGGATGCTGAGCCACCTCACAGGGTGGTGCTGGTCGGGCATGATGAGGGGCAGCAGGAGTATTCGCTGCAGAGTTTGAGCCATGCCTGCTTGCAGGATCTGCTCATTCACTCCGACAGTATCGACTGTGCTCCACTGACCACATCCACGCTGGCAGACCCCATTAGCCAGGTACAGGGACATGTTCTGTCGTGGGATTCGTTCCATTTTGATGATGAAGACCTGATCACTTCCCGCAGTGTCGCACCTGTTGCCTCGAGTCATCCTGAGCCGATGGGCAATGAGATCAGCATCAGTATCGATATGACCAATCAGGTACTGGATCAGATACCGCCATTGCACGATATATGAATCCCATTCAGCCACGGGCATAATGACCTCACTCTAATTGATTGAGGTTTTTTTATATGTGGCGTTCCCTTCTTACCCTTTCCGCTCTGGTTGTCAGTGCTCCGTTATTCGCGCTCGAAGTACCGCAAGCCCCACATCTGGTGGTAAGTGGTTATGCCGAGCAAAAGGCCGAACCCGATATGCTGACCCTCAATGTTGCGGTCACTGCGTTGGAAAAGCAGGGCATCAAGGCCAAGCAGCAGGTCGATAGCAAGGTTGCGGCCTTCTTTGGTCAGCTGGAAGGGTTGGGCATCAAGCGCAGCGATGTGGAAGCGGGCAATCTGGTGATCTCTCCCGAGTATCAGTATCCGCAGAACAAGAAACCGGAACTGGTGGGATACCGTGCCCAGCGTCAACTCGCGGTCAAACTCTATCAGCTCGACAAACTGAGCGGGCTGATGGATACCGCTCTCAAGGCGGGTCTGGAGTCAGTCTCCCAGATTGAGTACGGTCTCAAGTCGCCGCAGATCATCAAGGAGCAGGCTCGTATTGGTGCGGTCGAGGATGCCAAGAACAAGGCGGAGTCCCTGGCCAAGGCGTTCGGCATGAAGCTTGGCAAGGTTTACAGCGTGGAGTACCGCAACAATACCCCCATGCCCATCTATAGCCGTGCACTCAAGGCCGCCGCCATGGCCCCTGCCGCCGACATGATGGAAAACAGTTATCAACAGCAGCAGATCAGCATCACGGACAACGTGGAAGCTGTCTTCCTGCTGGAGTAAGGGGATGGCCTCCGGCCCTGTCCCTCACCGGTCCCAAGCCCGAGGCTCACCCCTCGGGCTTGTTGTTTTTACGGCAGTTGTTTGCGCGCATCAGCGAGCAAGTGATATCGCCTGGCGGGCAGCAGGCTCCCATTCTTGCAGACTTGATGACAGGCTTGATGGCTTGCATCCCTGTACTGAGCGTCTGGCAGCAGGTAGAAGATGGATAGAAAAATGCCGGTCAGTGACCGGCATTTGAATAACGAGCGTCGGAAAAATCAGCCAAGGTCGGCGGCAAGACGTCCCTGACGTTTCAGCTTGAGTTGATAACCGATGGCCAGCACGACGATCCAGACCGGGATGAGCAGCACCGAGATCTGGATGCCCGGGGTCAGATACATGATGACCAGAATACCGACCATGAAGGCGAGGCAGAGGTAGTTACCCAGTGGATACCAGAACGCCTTGAACTTGGGCTCAACCCCTTCGGCCTGCTTGCTCTTGCGAAACTTCAGGTGCGCAAGGCTTATCATGGCCCAGTTGATGACCAGTGCCGAAACCACCAGTGCCATCAGCAGCTCGAACGCCTTGCCCGGCATCAGGTAGTTGATCAGCACACACAAGAGCGTTGCCGCTGCGGAGACGGAGATTGCCACTACGGGCACACCGCTCTTGCTGGTTTTGAGCAGGCTGCGCGGGCCGTTGCCTTGCTTGGCCAGACCGAACAGCATGCGGCTGTTGCAGTAGACACAGCTGTTGTAGACCGACAATGCAGCGGTCAGCACCACCATGTTGAGCACGGTTGCCACCAGGTTGCTATCCAGCGCGTGGAAGATCATCACGAAGGGACTGCCGCCTTCCACGACCTTGCCCCAGGGATAGAGGGACATCAGCACGGCCAGGGCGCCAATGTAGAAAATCAGGATGCGGTAGATCACCTGATTGGTGGCCTTGGGAATGCTCTTCTCGGGGTCATCCGCCTCTGCGGCCGTGATCCCCACCAGCTCAAGGCCGCCGAACGAGAACATGATCACCGCCATCGCCATCACCAGACCGCTGATGCCGTTGGGGAAGAAACCGCCCTGGTCCCACAGATTGGTGATGCTGGCATCCGGTCCGCCGTTGCCGCTGGCGAGCAGGTAGCCGCCAAAGCCAATCATGCCGACGATGGCGACCACCTTGATGATGGCAAACCAGAACTCCATCTCGCCAAACGCCTTGACGTTGGAGAGGTTGATGGCGTTGATCAGCACGAAGAAGACGGCAGCCGACATCCAGGTCGGGATCTCGGGCCACCAGTACTGGACATAGATGCCTACCGCCGTCAGCTCGGCCATGCTCACCAGCACGTAGAGTACCCAGTAGTTCCAGCCGGAGGCGAAACCGGCGAAGTCACCCCAGTATTTGTAGGCAAAGTGGCTGAAGGAGCCCGCTACCGGCTCTTCCACCACCATCTCGCCCAGCTGGCGCATGATGAGAAAGGCGATAAAGCCGCCGATGGCATAGCCGAGCAGCACTGAGGGGCCCGCCATCTTGATGGTCTGGGCAATGCCGAGAAACAGGCCGGTACCTATGGCACCGCCCAATGCGATGAGCTGGATATGGCGGTTTTTCAGGCCGCGCTTCAGCTCCTCGCCGTCTTGTTGAAGATCCATTCTTCCTTCCTTACGTCTCTGATGTCACTCGTCTGTCATCTCGCCCGTCGAGTCACTCCATGTGACCTTGCACGGCAAAGCGTGCTTGAAACGTGACGAAATCCGTATTTATTTCGTTACGGTAGGTCGCTTGTTGTTTTTTGTAGCGGCTACCAACGGAAGCAGAATAGTGATGATCAGCCGTCAACGCACCTGTTTTCCTTATCATTCGTTGGTTTTTTCGGCATCAAGCAGGTTTTTCAGGACTCCAAATACAAAAAGAGGAGTGGCTGGCTGTATTGTGAACAATTGAATGCTGTTCAGTTGACTCTTTCAGTGATTCCTGTTTTATAAAGCCTCCTCCGTGAAAAGGACAGGCTTCATGCAACGTATTATTGGCAGCCTGCTGGCCGTCGCGCTCTGGTTGACGGTCTGGCTCTCGCCCCTGTTGCTTGCCATGGCGGCGGGATGCATGCTGGTTTGGGCAGTGCAGGGTGACGACTATCTGGTGATGCACTTTCGAACCGTGCTGCTGACAGCTGGCGCTGTTGGTTTACTGCCGGCGCTCTGGTTGACTGAACGAGTACGCAGGCGCTATGGCGTGCTCAACTTTTACGCCATGCTGATGAACAACAAGGAGTTGAACAGCATTGGCTCCCGTCCCCGCTAGCCACAAAAACGGAGCCATATGCTACTGCACTGGGCTCCGTTTTCATTTCTGTTTATCTGTCCCGTCAACTTGCCACCCGGTGTGAAGTCGGCAGTGCGTTGAGCTTCGGGATATTTTCCCCTTTCAGTAGAGCTGACGGCGCATGCCGGTAGCCTCCAGAATTTTCGCGCTTATCTCCTCCACCGAGTGAGAGCTGGTGTCGAGGAAGCGGATCGCCTCCTGGCGAAACAGCCGCTCCACGCTTGCCAGCTCCTGCTCGCACTGCTCCAGCGAAGAGTAGCGGCTGTTGGCGCGGCGCTGATTGCGGATCTCGTGCAACCGCTGGGGCGTTATGGTGAGGCCGAACAGCTTGTGGCGATTGGCCTTGAGGGCGGTGGGCAGCACCAGGGTGCCCATGTCCTGTTCGATAAAGGGATAGTTGGCGGCGCGAATGCCAAATTGCAGCGCCAGATAGAGGCTGGTCGGTGTCTTGCCGCAGCGGGAGACCCCGATGAGGATGATGTCCGCCTCCTCATACTCCTTGGTGGTGATGCCGTCGTCGTTGGCCAGTGCGAAGTTGACCGCCTCGATGCGATCGTCATAGAGCTTGCGGTTCTCCATGCCGTGGGTGCGATGCAGTCTCGGCTCGGCCTTGACCCCCAGCTCCTGCTCCAGCGGGCTGACGAAGGTGTTGAGAAAGTCGTGGCCGCTCGCCTGGGCCTTGAGCACCTCTTCCCGCACCTGCGGGTCGACTATGGTGTGAAACAGTATGGGGCGCAGCCCGGTCTGGCGGAACTGCTCGTCGATACGCGCCCGCACTTGCCTGGCTTTCTCCAGGGTCTCTACGAAGGGGATGGTGACTTGTTCGAACACCAGTGGAAACTGGCTCAACACGGCGTGACCGAATACTTCGGCCGTGATGGCAGTGCCGTCGGAAACATAGAATACGGTGTGCACGATGCGCTCCTGTGATGCGGGCTGGCGAGGTTGCGAGCAGTCAGTATCTCTCGAAACCATATCTATTTTGTCAACCGATCTGCTGTGCCCAAGTTGTGAAGTGGCTTGCAAACCTGAGTCGTTACCTTTTTGTGTTGGCATTGTAGAATGTCTGTGTCATTCGACCATCCCCAAATCTTGCTCGGGGATTTTTTTGACAATAAGTAGAAAACGTTTTCATGGTCGTTGGCAACAGTAGAAACGGACAATAACGCATATAACTCACGCACCTAATTTGGCGCAGAAGGTGCCATGGCACCCGAGCCCACCAACCTGGAGACATGCAAGTGCAACAGTACGTACTCTGGTACGAACAACTCGGAATGCAAGATGTAGAACGAGTTGGCGGCAAGAACGCATCCCTTGGCGAGATGATCAGCAACCTCTCTGGTGCCGGTGTATCCGTGCCGGGTGGCTTTGCGACCACGGCCTTTGCGTTTAACGAGTTTCTGGAGTCAAGCGGCCTCAATGGCAAGATCCATGATCTGCTCGATAACCTGGATGTGGACGACATAGGCGCCCTCAACCGGGCGGGTCAGCAGATCCGCGACTGGGTGATCGAAGCCCCGTTCCAGCCGGCACTGGAGCAGGCGATCTGCGCCGCCTACGACAAGCTGAGTGCGGGTCTGGATGCCTCTTTCGCGGTGCGCTCCTCCGCCACCGCCGAGGATATGCCGGACGCTTCCTTTGCCGGTCAGCAGGAGACCTTCCTCAACGTACGCGGCATCGATGCCGTCATGACTGCCGTCAAGCATGTGTTTGCTTCACTGTTCAACGACCGCGCCATCTCCTATCGGGTGCACCAGGGTTATGACCACAAGGGCGTGGCGCTTTCGGCCGGCGTCCAGCGCATGGTGCGCTCGGATCTCGCCGCCTCCGGCGTCATGTTCACTCTGGATACCGAATCCGGTTTCAACGACGTTGTCTTTATCACAGGCGCTCAGGGCCTGGGCGAGATGGTGGTGCAGGGCGCAGTCAACCCGGATGAGTTTTATGTGCACAAGCCAACCCTCAGGGGCGGGCGCCCTGCCGTGGTGCGCAAGACCCTCGGCTCCAAACTTATCAAGATGACCTACTCAGGCGATGCCGGTCATGGCCGTCAGGTGAAGATCGTCGACACCAGCGAGACCGAGCGCAACCGCTTCTGTATCACGGATGCCGAGGTGATGGAGCTGGCCAAGCAGGCCCTCATCATAGAGCAGCACTATGGTCGCCCCATGGATATCGAGTGGGCCAAGGATGGACAGGATGGCCAGCTCTACATAGTGCAGGCTCGCCCGGAAACGGTGCGCAGTCGCCAGGAGGCCAACACGCTCGAACGTTTTGCCCTTAAACAGGCGGGCAAGGTGCTGATCGAAGGGCGAGCCATCGGCCACAAGATTGGTGCGGGTCCGGCGCGGGTCATCTCCTCCATCAGCCAGATGGACGAGGTGCAGCCCGGCGATGTGCTGGTCACAGACATGACGGATCCGGACTGGGAGCCCATCATGAAGCGGGCCTCCGCCATCGTCACCAACCGGGGCGGGCGTACCTGTCACGCCGCCATCATTGCTCGGGAGCTGGGTATTCCGGCCGTGGTGGGTTGCGGCAACGCCACCGATCATATTGTCCCGGGTCAGCTCATCACCGTCTCCTGCGCGGAAGGGGATACCGGCTTCATCTATGACGGCGAGCTCGATTTCGATGTGGCTGTGACCGAAGTGGGCAACATGCCACCCTTGCCCATCAAGATCATGATGAACGTCGGCAATCCGGACCGGGCGTTTGATTTCGCCCAATTGCCCAATGCCGGTGTGGGTCTGGCGCGGCTCGAGTTCATCATCAATCGCATGATTGGTGTGCATCCCAAGGCCTTGCTGGAATTCGACCAGCAGAGCCCGGAGCTTCAGGCCACCATCCGCAAGATGATCGCAGGCTACGACAACCCGCGGGAATACTATGTCGCCAAGCTGACCGAGGGGATCGCCACTCTGGGTGCCGCGTTCTGGCCGGAGCGGGTCATAGTGAGGATGTCGGACTTCAAGTCCAACGAGTACGCCAATCTGGTCGGCGGGCGTGACTATGAGCCCCACGAAGAGAACCCCATGATAGGGTTCCGTGGCGCGGCACGTTACATAGCCGACAGTTTCCGTCCCTGCTTTGCGCTGGAGTGTGAAGCCATCAAGCGGGTGCGCGACGTCATGGGGTTGACCAACGTCGAGGTGATGATCCCCTTCGTGCGCACAGTGGATGAGGCCGCCCAGGTGATCGACATTCTGGCCGAGAACGGGCTGCGCCGTGGCGAGCGAGGATTGAAGGTGATCATGATGTGCGAGATCCCCTCCAACGCCCTGCTGGCGGATCAGTTCTTGCAGCACGTGGATGGCTTCTCCATAGGCTCCAACGACATGACCCAGCTTACGCTCGGACTGGACAGGGATTCGGGCCTCATCGCCCACCTGTTTGATGAACGCAACGAAGCGGTCAAGGCGTTGCTGTCGATGGCCATCCAGGCTGCGCGCAAGGCGGGAAAGTATGTCGGCATCTGCGGTCAGGGCCCCTCGGATCATCCTGACTTTGCCGCCTGGCTGGTCGAGCAGGGCATAGACTCTGTGTCCCTCAACCCGGATACAGTAGTCGATACCTGGCTCTATCTGGCCGAGCAGCACAAGGCTGGCTGAGTCTGTGTTGATTAACAACTGTGATAATAAAAACGGCGCCCTGACAGGGCGCCGTTTTTATCTTTTAATGACTGCTCTGTGTTATTTTTACGTCGTATTTTTACTTCTCTGCCAAAATAAGCGCGCCAGATCCTGATCTTACACTCCGTTACATAGGTTCACTGCCTCACCACGCCATAATAACCCTGCCATGTCATGGACAGACTGGCGGATCACCATATTCACCTCATGTCGGGTCAGGTTGAAAATATAGGTTCCACTTGTACTCGACCCATCAATAAATATGTTTCTTGTTATTAATGTGGCCAGGGCAGGCAAATGTCACAGAGCGTATCAAATCAAGTGATCAGAAGAATGCTGGCAGCCTGTCAGCAGCAAGGGGGAGATACGGATGCCATCCTAATGGCTGCCGGTCTGACGCCATTCGATATCCACCGTGAGCATGGCCGGATCCAGGCCCACAGCCATTACCGCATGCTGAGCCTGATGCAGCGGCATCTGAATGGCTTTCACGAGGGCATACTGTCTTACGATATCGCCGAGCTCTACCAGCACTATCCGGCGCTCATCAGCCTATGCCTGAACCAGCCGTCCCCTCGCGCCGCCATCGAAGCCCTGCTGGCCTATCGCACCGTCATCGGCAACTGCGACGATTTTCAGGTGAGGGAGGGAGCGTCTCACACCCGATATGAATATATCAATCAAGGGCCTGCCGCCCTGGGCGCCAGCCAGGCCATCCCCAATTTTGTCATCCTCTACCGGATTTTGCGGGTCTATGTGCCAAACCTGACGGTGTCGGTGGGGCTCATTGGCAAGCCGCTGGGCTCTCACCGCCAGCTGGATCACTTCTTTGGAACCCACTGTCGCTGGGATCAGCCTGGCAACACCCTGACCATAAGCAATGCCCTGCTGGATAGCCAAGCCGATGGTTATAACGGGCCTCTTTGCCGTTTGCAGACAAGCCAGCTTGAGCATATCTGCCTCGACATTGATGAGCGGGTGCCCTTTGCCAATCTGGTGGCTGACATGATCCGCCATAACATTCGCAGCGGTGTCATGGAATGCGATGACAATTTACTCAAGGATGTCTGTTCGGCCATGAATATCAGCCGCTGGACCCTGAACCGGAAATTGCAGGGGGAGGGCTGCAGCTTCTCGGCTATTTTGAAACAGGTCAAGATGATGGAGGCGTGCCGTTTATTGGGGGATGGGGACCAGCCACTGCAAAATATCAGCGACCTGATGGGTTTTTCCTCCCAGAGTGCCTTCAATCGTTTCTTCAAGGCCAATACCAATATGACGCCGTTGGCTTACCGAAATACTCGCCAATAATAACGGTGCTGGTCTCGTCAAGCTTTCCCCAGTACAGAAAATGGGAGCGCACGCTAACACGCCGCTCCCATCATTTTATGCTGTCACTGTCGCCGGCTTATTTGGTGACAGTGGTCACTGTGGCAGGGTCCACGCCTTCCGGCAGGGCCAGGGTGCCCGGGGTCGTGCTGCTCACCACTATCTCCTTGCTCACCGTGAAGGTGACCGGCGTGGTGGCGGAGACATCCGAAGAGGGGCTGATGTAGGCGCTGTAACTGCCCGGTTCCACTATCCACTGGTTGCTGGCCTCATCAAAGCTGGCGAGTATGCTGGCCGGGATGGTGAAGCTCAGCTGCTCGGCGGCGCCCGGTGCCAGCTGCTTGGTCTTGGCAAAGGCCTTGAGCTCTATGGTCGGTTTTTGCAGTTTGAGCTCGGGGGCGGTGACATAGACCTGGGCCGCCTCCTTGCCTGCCACGGCGCCTGTGTTGGTGATGGTTGCCGTCAGCACCAGGCTGCCGGCCGCGCCATCGGCCAGGGTATTGTTGGCGATGGCGCGGCTGGTGTAGCCGAAGCTGGTGTAGGAGAGGCCAAAGCCGAACGGGTAGGAAACCGCCTTGTCAAAGGTGCTGTAGTAGCGATAGCCCACATAGATCCCCTCGTTGTAGTAGAGATCGTCCGGCTCGCCGTCACCGTCGGTATCTTCACCCGGGAAGGTGCCGGCGGAGGGCACGCTGGCGTAGCTTAACGGGAAGCTCTGGGCCAGCTTGCCACTGGGGTTGACCGCCCCCGACAGCACGTCGGCCACCGCATGGCCGGTTTCCTGACCGGCCATGTAGGCCAACAGTATGGCGTCCACCTTGTGGCCCCACTGGGCTGTGTCGATGACGCCGTTGACGTTGAGCACTACCACCACCTTCTTGCCCTCGGCGTGGAAGGCGGTGCTCACCGCAGCGATAAGGGCGGTCTCGTCATCGCCGAGCAGGTAGTCGCCCTTGCTGTCGGTGCGATCCGCCCCCTCACCGGCCTGACGGCCTATGCTGATGACCGCCACATCCTGCTCACCGGCAGCCGTAGTGATCAGGCTGGCGAGTTCGGGGCTGACGGTGGCCTCATCGCAGGTGTAGTAGCCTTTGGCGCCGAATTGCCCCTCGTGATAGACCTTGTTGGCCTCATAAAAATCGCCGTAGTAAGTTTGCAGCGTGTCGTTGACCGGGAAACGGCTGGCCAGCCCCCGGGCTATGGTGGTGGTGCTGGCGGCGTTCACGTCCCCGCTGCCGGTGCCACCCTTGTAGGTGTTGATCTGGTTGATGCCAAAGCTGGCCACCTTGCTGGTCGCGGCTATGGGCAGGGCGGCGGCTTCGTTGCGCAGCAGCACCATGCTTTCGGCCCCGGCCTGGCGGGCCAGTTTGGCATGGGCGACCAGATCTGGGCTGTTGCTGACGGCCAGCTGGTTGTAAGAGGGACTCTTCATCACCTGGGTCAGGATATGGATGGCGGCCTCGGTCACCTTGGCCTCGTTGAGATCGCCCTGCTCGATGGATTGCTGCAACTGCTCCTTGACGTTGCCAGGTTCAATCAAATCCTGCCCTGCCAGCACCTGCTTGTAGGCGTTGTTGGCTACGTCGCCTGCGAACCAGTCTGACATCACTAGGCCGTCGAATTGCCACTCACCGCGCAGCACATCGGTCACGGCATCCTTGCGCTCGTTGACATAAGTGCCGTTGAACTTGTTGTAGGAGGTCATCACGGCCCAGGGCTGGGCTTCCTCCACCGCGATCTGGAAGCCGCGCAGGTAAATTTCACGGAAGGTTCTCGGCTCGCCGATGTCGTTGATCTGATTCCGGTTGGTCTCTGAGTTGTTGCCAAAGAAGTGCTTGATGGTAGTGCCCACCCCCTTGCTCTCCACCCCGTTGACCATGGCGGCACCGATTTTGCCGGTGAGCAGCGGGTCTTCCGAGTAGTATTCGAAGTTGCGGCCATTGAGCGGGTTGCGCTGAATGTTCATGCCGGGTGCCAGCAGGATGTCGACCCCGTACTGGCGCACCTCATCCCCCATGGCTTCCCCGACGGACTTGACCAGGTTGACGTCCCAGCTGGAGGCGAGCAGGGAGCCGATGGGCCAGGCGGTGGCGTAATAGGTGGCGCTGTCGCCGTCGCGGTTGGCGCTGATCCGCAGGCCCGCCGGGCCATCGGCCAGTTTCAGGGCCGGAATGTCGATGCCGTCGGCACTGCGCGCCACCCCGTTGATGTAGCCCGCTACCCCGGCGACATCCTGCTTGACGTTGATGGCGCCGTTGGCGCTGCCATACCCTGGGCCGGAGAGCAGGCTCAGTTTCTCGTCCAGGGTGAGCTTGGCCACCATGGCTTCGGCCTGGCCGCGGTAATAGGCGTCGTCTTTTACCAGGGGATCCGAGTCGTTCTGGTTGCAGCCAACCAGCAGCCCGGCGAGGGCCAGGCTGACACCGAGTGAAACCGCTTTCATTTTTGTCGTGATAGGCATGAAGACTTCCTCGTAACTGTCTGAATAAAAAGGCAAGTGCGATATCGACACCGGCAAGTGATCGGGCCGGGCGGCCGCTCTGATGGCGGGTTCCCATGGATATCGATGACGGCTCAGGGTGGACCAGGGTGCATGTGCAAGGGGGCAGCCATGGCCGGAGCCGCAGGCAGGTTAGCAAGTCGGGCTGGCTGCGCCTTGCCTTGGCGGAGCGAGAAATGTGCAGTTGGGAGCAAGGGTGCCAAGTTGTGACAGGGGTCGCATCACAGGCTGCGCGGCAGGGAGGGGAAAGGGGAGGCTGGATGGCCCACCATTGAGGATGGTGGCAACAGGGCGGTCCGGTTTGGGTTGCGATTTGCCGCGAGGTGCAGGGCGCAGACGCTCGGGCAGAAGAGAGGGGGCCAGCGGCCCCCTCGGCGTGTGCAAGATACCTCGCGCTTGTCAGCGCAAGGGCTTGCTCACTTTGGCTGTTTCAGTGCTCCGGCCAGTTCGATCTGCACCCTGACCCCTTGCTGCTTGAGCTGGGTGGCAATAGCGTTCAGATCCGAGCCTGGCTTGGCCTCCAGCAGGGCGATGCCGCCGCTGCTCTGCTTGAACTGCAGGCCGTGGCGGCCCGCCAGAGCCTTGGCCTGATTGTCATCGGCCTCGACCAGCAGGGTACCGCTGACGGTCAGCTCAGGGCTGGCGACCCCTTGCAGCAGGACGTCGCCGCTGCGCAGGGTCTGTTGTGGCACCTTGCCATCCAGACTGCGGGCGACCCGTTTCTTGCTGCCGTTATCCGGCGTCAGGTAGGTTTTGCCATTCACCTCTATGGTGTTGTACTGCTGGCCATCGATCACCACCGATTCGTCGGCCGTTGCGTGTACGCAGACCGAGGCCAGCAGGCTTGCCAAGGCAAGGCTGAGTAAGCTGTGTTTCATGTTATGACTCCTCTGTGATCAGGAACGGGCTGCGTCGTGACCGAGTACCCGCAGGGACCAGTCGAGCAGTTGACCCGGCTGGCTGTTGTTGCGCTCGGTCAGGGTACTGCGGGTGTTGGTTCTGCGATCGAGCAGCGAGACTTGGCGGCTGCCATTGGCCACGTCGGTCACCTCCAGGCGCCACTCGCCATGAGCCGGTTCGCCGTAGAACTTGTGGGAGAGCATGCGCATGTCACGCAGCCCCTTGGTGCGCACATAGCCCAGCTGCTGCCGGTCGAGGGATTGTCCCACCAGGCTGTTGTTGGGGTTGAGCAACACGCTGCGGGTACCGGATGGCGAGACCAGTTCGATCAGCAGGTCGGGCAGCCGCTGGTGATCCAGGCTCACCATCACCTGCACGGCCTCGACCGTCAATGGCTGATCGACCTGCGTGCTGGAGCGGGTCGGGCTGCTGCCCACATCCGGGATGGCGCCGACGGCGCGATCCCGTACCGTTACCTTTTGCCAGGGCAACTGCACCAGTGGTGGCAGCGGTTCGTGGCTGGCGGCGCTGGCCAGGGTCTTGTTCACATCCACCAGGCCGAAACCATAGCTCGGGCTGTACCAGAGGCCGGCCGCGTTGCGCTCCCATCCCTCCAGACCCGTCACCTGGCGGCGCTGGCCGTTGGCGGCCGTGTAGTTTATCTGCACGGGCCCCTGATTAGCGTCGAGCCGGGTGGCGTTGCGGGCCAGCAGGTCGCGCAGATCCCGCACCGACAAGTCCGGGTAGGCGGACATCAGCAGCGCCATGGCGCCTGTGGTGTTCGGAGTCGCCGAGGAGGTGCCGTTCATCACACCGTTGTAGTCGCAGCTGGCATCCAGTTGCGGGTTGTTGTGCAGCCGGTTGGTGCTGGGATCGTCCACCCGGTTGTAACCCATGTCGCAGCCGGGCAGATCCGTGGTCACCATGGCGGGCGCATCCGTGCCGTATTCCCCGCCGGGGGCGCTCAGGAAGACGTTGCTGCCTACGCTGGAGTAGGAAGAACGCACTCCGTCCGCGTTGATGGCGCTCACCACCAGGTTCCAGAAGTTGCTGTTGGAGGGATCTATATTGCTGTTCTCAAACGGCAGCTTGGGCAGGTTGCCGGTGCGGTTGAGCACATAGTTGCCAGCAGCAATACGGCTGAAGCCGTTGCCCGCCGCCTTGATATAGGCCGCGCCTTGCGCCTGCTGGGTCCGCTGTTCGAACAGGCGATCGAGCTGTACCTGATCCAGCCCGTTGGCCCCTTCTGGATCGACCAGGCTCATGCCGTAACTCTGGTTGAAGACCCGGTTGTCTGCGGTGACGGCGTTGCCGCCAAGGGCGTAGAGCCAATCTTTTTGCAACTGCTGGCTGTTGTCATCGAGCAGGTTGAAGCCTTGCAACTGGGCGCGGGGAGCTACCCCCAGGGTGCCTATGCTGTTGTCCACCGCGGCTATGATGCCGGATACCGAAGTGCCGTGGGCACTGTCCGGATCGGTCGGAGTCGGATCGTCGCTGCCGGTCACTACGTTACGTGAACCCTGGCGCACATTGTCGGCCAGATCCGGGTGCGCTATGGCTAGGCCATCGTCCACCACTGCCACATTGATGCCCTGACCCAGTACCTCGGTGCGGTGTGCCCACCAGAGGTTGAGATCATTGCCCGCCACGCCGCCGCGGGTGCTGAAGGCATTCTGGCCGCTGTTGAGAAGGTGCCACTGCTGGTCCTGCAGGGGATTGATGCCGGGCAGACAGCGCGCTGCGCTGCTGCGGCCGGTATCGAGTCCGGCCTCTTTGCCGGTGAGTGGGGTGCAACTCTCATTAGCCTGAACTGAAGCGATAGGCAGGGCCGAGAGCAGGGCCGAGATTGCCAACGCCAACGATGTTTTTCTCATTTATAAACTCCATCTTATATCGCACCGTCCTGGGTGCGACTGGCATCTATACACGGGAAAAACAGAGCCAAAAAGCGCTCATTTCAGTTCTGGGATAAGGCTCAAAAAAATCCCATTACAAATCTGTTTCAAACCATATGGGGGTTCCGGCGAATCCCTTTATGTGCTGTATTGAGAACTTTTCTCAGTTGCTGGCTGTTGATGCTTGTCTTTATAGATCAACATGTTATTAACTCATCATTCACCCTGGCTGCGGCTGTGCCGAGGCAGCTGCTTTGAGTTGGCCCTGATCGGATATGGCTCATCTCCAAGTTGGCGTTATGTGGCAGGCAAGCCTGCCATACCGAACAGCGGGTTTTGTGCCCAAGCGATAATAAAAACGGCGCCAGTGGCGCCGCGTTTGTGTGAGGAGCTGGCCGAGAGTGATCAGCCGCTATTTGATCAAGGCCAGGATCGGGCGAAACGCCGGATGGCGGCAATCCCCCAGCAGTTCATAGAGGCACATTTCCACCGAGGTGAGCCGCGCGCCACGAGTGGCCAGCTGAGCGATGGCCAAGTCGCGGTTGGCGGCGCTGCGGGACGACACCGCATCCACCACCAGGGATACATCGGCGCCGCTGCCGAGCAGCCCCAGCACAGTCTGGTAGACGCAGATATGAGCCTCTATGCCGCACACCAGCCAGTGACGTCTGCCGGTCCGGGCGAGGGCGGCTGCCACTGTCGGCTCCCCCAGCGCGCCGAAGCTGAATTTTGTCAGCACGGGGGCACAGCTCTGCAGCGGCTGCAACTCGGGCACCGTTGGCCCCAGCTTGTCCGGATTCTGTTCCAGCCAGACAACCGGCAAGCCCAGCGCCTGGGCCCCTTGTACCAGCCGTGCGCTATTGGCAATCAGGGCCGGGCTCCCCTCAACGAGCCGTGCCAGCTTGCCCTGAATATCGACGACCAGCAGGCCTGTGGTAGAGGCGGTCAGCATGATGTCTCCTTGGGTCAGATCAGTGTGTGGCGCCCAGTGGACGGATAACTGTTGTACGCGACTGGTTCCATAGATAGATGAGGGTCAACGCGATGGCGGTACCGATCGGCAAGGCGAACAGATGCAGCGCAATAAAGCACCAGAAGACGACCTTGAAGCCCTTCACCGGCTCGGTGAGCCCGCGATAAGCTATATAGTTGAATGCCATGATAAACAACCCAATGGCCAGTGCGAGGCCGATGCTGACCCCCTGTGACGGGGCTGATCCGGCCGGGTGCAGCGGGCTGACCGTGACGACGGACCATGCAACAAACGCTACCATGGCCAAAGAAAAAAGTGTCGAAGCGATAAAGATACCTTTGGCGATCAGCTGTTGTTTGGGGCTCATGAATACTCCTTGAATAGGGTGTGGTCTTGCTCCCTGCTCGTGATTTAGCGTGCCTTCCATGTTGTTCGCTATTGACATGGTGGCGTATAAAATATGAGTCACGGCACCCTGTCGATGAGGCTTATAAAACTACCGGCAATGCCAGCATCAGTCAAAAATAAAGTAATTCAAATTGTAAATTCAGTAACAGCCAGAAAAATTCTAGAACGCCTGTTGAAGCACTCAATCTCGACTTGTTAGCCAGAGAATAATCAGCTTGTTACATCAACCAAAGCGACGGTTAAATGCCTCCTTGCTAACTTTTCTCTCCATCTGAGAGTTGCATTTTGGACAAAGCGTTTGCTTCTTTCCATCGATTGTCCATTTATAATATGTCTTCTTTATAGACTGCCCACAAATACTGCAAGATGATGGCTTTCCAAAAAAATACCTATCACGGCAAAAATAATTATTGCAACCAACCATTCCATTCGTATATTCCTTAATCAAGTTGAAAGCTGGTTATGATGTTCAAAAACAGTTGTGTGGTGCAGATCAATCTTTTCATTGATATAACAGTCGGTAGACTTGACCAGATCTCTGATAAATCTGATCACTTTTTCTAGTTCATCACGCTTTATAAGATGAGGAGCCGGTACGCCAGTGCTGATTGGCTTTGAACGATGTGCTGCATCACCACGTTTTTTAATCCATTGATTGAGTGTTGAGCGGGCTTTATCTGGTTCGTAGTTCGACCAGCGCCACCCCTCGGTCACATCAAAGCCAAGATAATCCATGAATATTTTTTTCGTTTTATCTGAGCTTGGATTATGAAAGGATTTTAAATCTGTATGCAATTTCTTCAAGATGAAGTCACCCAGGTAACTACCCTGCACTATGGCTAGTTTTTTATGCATTTCCTCAACCAATCTATCTTCCACATAGGTTTCCCAAGCGGTGAGCGCCATTACCAGTCCAGCTCTTTTTAAAACTTCACTGCTGGGTGGTGGTGGGTTGGCGTTTATACTATCAAAATGAGCTAGCAGCTCTTCAGCATCTTTAATTGCATATTCGAATCCTTGAATCGCTTTTGACATATTCCTTGTCCCTGTTTGTAATGTTAGCTTCTTGTTCAGGCATTTAGAACTGCTCAACATCGACATGTATCATCATTAAATATATGCCACTGCCTCTACATTGTTCCCATCAGGATCAAGCAAGAATGCGGCGTAATAATCAGGAGCATAGTGGGCACGAAAGCCGGGTTGTCCGTTGCAGCGAAAACCCGCCTGGATACCCGCCAGGTGAAAAGCATCGACTTGTGCCTGAGTCGTGGCGCTGAAGGCAAGATGGCAGTGTGTATGTCGCTCGAACCTTTCGATCAAAAAGCTCACCTTGTCACGGCCGTTCAGGCCAAAACCGGCAGCAGCGTCATCTGCCCACTTGAGTTCCACATGCAGTGGATGGAGTACGGTTTGGTAGAAGCGCTTGCAGTCGTCAAAATGCACTGTCTTGATTTCAACGTGATCGATCACGGTAACTCCTCGACGGATTGAATAAGACTATCTCCTGCTATGCGAGCTATCAGGGCTATGCTGCCAAGATAGACGCTACCGCCCCTGGATGACGCTGCCAGTGAGCACCTTCTTCAGCAAGGTGAGCCTGACAAAGGGCTCTGGCCACCCAGACCCGACTGATGATTACAATAAGCCAGTTGAGGCCGGTTCGGGGAGGAGGCAAAAGTAATAACTGTGTGGTTTATCAAATATTTTCGGTTTGGGCACTCAACAGGGTTGAAAGCCGGGCTTAGCTGCCGCTCGGTTAAGCTTGCCCTGTTTTGTTGCTTGGCGATGGGAAGAGGCTCTGTTATGGTTGCATGCATTAGCCGTTTGGATGGCTGGATGGTTGTAGCGAGAAGCCTATTGTGGTCGTCGCCGTCATCCTGTCACCTTTTGATGAGTATTTTGACAGGGAGTCCCTTATGCAGCGTCGTTCCTTTTTTACCCTCTCAGCGCTGGCACTGCTGGCCAGTAGCCTGCCGTTTTCCGTTCTTGCCGCCGATCCGGCCAAGAAAGAGATAGTGATTGGCACGACTGTGGGGGATTTTGCCGACATGGTGACCGATTCCATCAAGCCGCAGCTGGAGGCCAAGGGCTACAAGGTCAAACTGGTGGAATTCACCGACTACGTGACCCCCAATATCGCGCTGGCCGATGGATCGCTCGATGTGAACTGCTTCCAGCACAAACCCTATCTGGAGAGTTTTTCAAAAGACAGGGGTCTGTCACTGGCTCCCGTCACCCAGGTGCCGACCGGCCCCATGGGTCTCTACGCCGGCAAGCTGGGCGAGCTGAAGGCGTTGAAAGAGGGGAGCACGGTCGCCATCCCCAACGACCCGACCAATCAGGCGCGTGCTCTGCTGATGCTGCAGGATCTGGGCTGGCTCACCCTCAAGGAGGGGATCAACCCGCTCAAGGCGAGCGAGTTTGATGTGGCGAAAAATCCGCACAATATCAAGCTGATCCAGCTGGAAGCTGCGCAACTGCCGCGTTCGCGGGAGGACGTGGACTTCTCCGTCATCAACGGCAACTTCGCCGCCTCCAGCGGCATTGCGTTCAGCGAGGGTCTGTTCCTCGAGCGCAGCTACAACTTCATCAACTGGGTGGTAGTGAAAAGCGCCGATGCCGATCAGCCATTCGCCAAGGACGTGGCGGCTGCTTACAACTCCCCCGAGTTCAAGGCCTATGCCGCCAAGCGCTTCGTGGGTTACAAGTATCCCGAGGGCTGGCAGGGGCAGAGTGCCAGCAACTGAGCCTGGCTATCGGTATGTGACGTTATCGCACCAACAAAAACGGGCACCAGAAGGTGCCCGTTTTTGTTGGCATGGTCATAGACGTCAGTAGCGGCGCAGCCACCAGCGGGCGGCAAACAGGGCGGTCAGGCTGCCGAGCAGGGCGCTCGCCAGCACGTCCATCGGCCAGTGCATGCCGATCAGCATGCGCGACAGGCCTATGCCCAGTGCCCACAGTGGCAGCAGCCAGACCCCTGAAGGGGCGCGGGCCAGCCAGATCAGGCCGAAGAACTGGGCGAGACTCATGGCGGCGATACTGTGGCCGGAGGGAAAGGCGTAGTTCACTTCTGCCTGCCAGTGGTCCGTGAGCCATTCGGGCAGGGCCAGCAAGAGGCTCGCCGCATGCACCTGTTCGCTGCGTACCTCGACACTGCCTGAGTAGAACTGCTGGATGGCGGGGATCAGACTCTGGCCCTCCAGCCAGAGCAAATAAGGGCGCGGCTCCTGGGTCAGGTGCTTGATGATGCTTTTGATGGCCCAGTCGCCAGCGAGCATGGCAAACAGGGCGCAGACCAGTGCCAGCATGGCGGGCAGGCTCAGCGTCAGCTTGTGTCGGGTCAGCAGCAAGAGGGCGGCAATGCTGATGGCAATGCCGGGCACATCCACCATGCGGGTGAGGGCGTAGGGCCACCACAACCAGCCCGATTGCAGGGCCTGGCTCATAAAGGGTTGCCAGGGCAGGCAGGCCAGCAACAGCAGCGGCAGGATCAGGGCGGCGCTGAAACCAAGCACCTGACGGCGCGGCAACGAAGAGGCATGAGTCGGCATAACAAGGCTCGTAACAGGTGCGCGTTAAACGGGCAGGAAAAAAGAGGCGTCATTGTGCCAGCCTCGGCGGGTCGGTCAAGTCGCGCTGGTCTGGCTGTAACATGGGCTTACAAATGAGTGTCACCCGGGCCGACATGGCAATACGGACGTGGGGTCATCAGCATCTGCGCATCTTGGCGGTTTGCCCAGGCACTGTGGTGCGATGGTGGTGAAAGGGGGTCGGCGAACAGGCATCTGAACATCTGGCCGGTTTGGGCAGGCCGGACGGAGTGATTGTGGTGAAAGGTCAGGGGCGAATAAGCATCTGAAAGTTCTGCTGGTTTGGGCTAGAATGGCGCGCCTGTGGCCGGTTGCGAAGTGAGAGAGCCCGATGAAGATCGTCGTTGATGAAAATATGCCCCACGCCCTTGAGCTATTTGCCGAATTTGGCGAGGTGATCCCCTTGCCAGGCCGGCAGATGCAGGCGGCGGATCTGCAAGATGCCGACGTGCTGCTGGTGCGCTCCGTGACCCGGGTCGATCCCGAGCTCCTCGCCACCAGCCCGCGGCTCAGGTTCGTCGGCACCGCCACCATAGGTACCGATCACGTCGACAAGGCGCTGCTGGCGGCGCGCAACATCCCCTTCTTCAGCGCGCCCGGCTGTAACAAGTATTCGGTCGGCGATTATGTGCTCTCCGCCCTGCTGGTGCTGGCCGAGCGTCATGAGCTCAACTTGCGCGAGATGAGCCTCGCCGTCATAGGGGCGGGCAATACCGGTGAATGCGTGGCGCGCAAGGCCGAGGCCCTTGGCATGCGGGTGCTGCGCTGCGATCCGCCGCGCGCCCGGGCCGCCGCGCAGGCGGGGGCGTTTGTCGACTACCAGACGGCACTCGGTGCCGACATCGTCAGCTTCCACGTGCCCATCACCCGCGAGGGGCCGGATTCTACTTTCCACCTGCTGGATGAGCAGGTGATCGCCGCGCGCCCTGCCGGGCAGATCCTCGTCAACGCCTCCCGTGGCGAGGTGTGGGACAACCAGGCGCTGCTCGCTCGCCAGCAAGGGCTTGAGCCCCTGCAGCTGGTGATGGATGTGTGGGAAGGGGAGCCAGAGCCCCTGCGTGCCCTGGTGCCCCATACCGAGATAGCGACCCCTCACATCGCAGGCTACAGCCTGGAGGGCAAGGCGCGCGGCACCTGGATGCTCTATCAGGCGCTTTGTCAGCAGTTGGGCCGCGCGGCGCGCCAGGATCTGCAATCCTTGCTGCCAGCCCCCGAGGTGTGCGCACTGACACCGGGTCAACCGGCGGATCAGGCGCTTATCAAACAGCTGGTGCACCTTATTTATGATGTGCGCCGCGACGATGCCCGTTTTCGCAACCGGATTGAGCTGCCCGGCAGTTTCGATGAACAGCGCAAGCACTATCCGGAGCGGCGCGAGCTATCCTCTTTGCACGTCAGCGGCCCCTTCGCCAGCGATACCCTGGCCCGGCTCGGTTTCACCGTCCAACCCGGCTAAACCAGATTCAACAGATCCAAACGGCTGGGGTAAGCGGCTTCGATGCCGGCCCTGCCCGTCTCTGGCTTGGTGTCATGCCGAGCCCTCTATCAGGCAGGTTCGCCTGCCAACGGTGATGCCAGCGTGCGTTGCCGGCACTATTTGCAATACCACAGGAGAGAACATCAGTGAGTCAGCAATTCAACGTAGCGGTATTGGGCGCCAGCGGCGCCGTGGGTCAGGCCATGATTGAAATTCTGGAGGAGCGCGCCTTCCCGGTCGGTACCCTCTATCCGCTGGCATCCAGCCGCAGCGCCGGTGATACGGTGCGCTTTTGTGGCAAGAATCTCGAAATCAAGGATGTGGAAGAGTTTGACTGGAGTCAGGTGCAGATTGCGCTCTTCTCCGCCGGTGCCGAGGTTTCTGCCAAATGGGCGCCGATCGCCGCCGAGCACGGCTGCATCGTCATCGACAACACCTCCTGCTTCCGTTACGACGACGATATCCCCTTGGTGATCCCGGAAGTCAATCCGGGCGCGTTGGCGGATTTTCGCAATCGCAACATCATCGCCAACCCGAACTGCTCCACCATCCAGATGCTGGTTGCGCTCAAGCCCTTGCACGACGAGGTCGGGATCGCCCGCATCAACGTGGCGACCTACCAGTCCGTCTCCGGCTCTGGCAAGGAGGGGGTAAGCGAGCTGGCCGGCCAGACCGCGCAGCTGCTCAACGGGCGTCCGGTGGAGCCGACCATCTATCCGCACCAGATCGCCTTCAATCTTATTCCGCAGATCGACAGCTTCACCGACAACGGCTACACCCGTGAAGAGATGAAGATGGTGTGGGAAACCCAGAAAATCCTGGGGGATGCCAGCATAGCCGTGAACCCCACCTGCGTGCGGGTGCCCGTCTTCTATGGTCATGCCGAAGCGGTGCACGTCGAGCTGCATCAACCGCTCGATGCGGATCAGGTCAAGGAGCTGCTGCGCAACGCCCCGGGCGTTACCCTGTTCGATGACGAAACGGACTATCCGACCCCGGTGCGCGATGCCACCGGCAAGGATGAGGTGCTGGTTGGCCGTGTCCGTCAGGATATTTCTCACCCCAGCGGTATCAATATGTGGATCGTGGCCGATAACGTTCGTAAGGGCGCCGCGACCAACAGTGTGCAGATTGCCGAACTGCTGGTGCGCGATTACCTCTGATCTGCGGATCTGCCGGCCCGGTGGGGGACATGCTCCATCGGGCCTGTCCCTTGCCACCCGCGTGCGGTGTGGATGTGACCGGGGCCGCACTCTATGGCCCCGAGAATTTTTCGTGATATCAACTGATTAAGTTTTTTCCTACACTCAGGAACAAGTTGGGTGCTAAATGTGTCGGACTGCTGGCTTGCAACCTGAGCCTGATTTATATTGAACCGACTGTTTTGGGGTAACTATCCAGATTTTTCAATGTGATAGGGCCGTCATACGAAGGAACGAATATGGGACATTCCCGCATAACATTGGCAATGCTACTCGCATTGGGTCTGCTGGGCACCGCTCAGGCTGAAGACCCGGCGCGGGAGCCTTTTTTTGTTGAGCTCAAAGGCCCGGATGAACCAGCTCCGCCTGCCGTCAATTCCCAGCCGCTGGCACAACCTGTCGCCGCTCCCCGCGCTACGTCCCAGCCCAGCCGTCCCACTGCCCAGCCGATTGTGCGGCAGGTCGCGAGCAATGCCGGCAGTTATGGCCCTGTCCGTCCTACTGATACCCTCTGGAGTCTGGCGAGCAAACATCGCCCTTCCAATCGCGTCAGCGTTTACCAGACCATGGTGGCGATTTACGAGAAAAACCCCCGCAGTTTCGCCGATGGCAACATTAACCACATACTGGTTGGATCCCGCATTCTGCTGCCTACCGCCGCGGAAGCGAGTGTCATCACCGATGCTCAGGCCCGCCAGCGTTTCAATAGCGACAATGCCAGCTGGAAAGGGCTGAGCCCGAAATATCTGGCCAGCAAGCAAACTCAGCCAGCCAAACCGGCCGCGCCCAAGGTTGCTGCCGCATCCGCCAAGGCACCCGTACCCAAAGCGGCGCCCATCCCTGCGCCAGCACCCAAGGTGGCTGCGCCTCAACCTGCAACCGAAGTGAAAGAGGTTGCCAAGGCTGCCGAGCCGGTACCAAGCCAGGCACCCGCTACCAGCGCCCCTGGACCGCTGCCTGCCGATCTTGGCAAGCCGGTCGGCCAGCCCTCTACCGAAATGGCACTGGCGCTGGAAGATGCCAATGCCCAGCTCGGTCAGGTCACTGAGATGAACCACAGGCTCAAGCTGCGGCTGCAATCCCTGACCGAAGAGGTGGAAACCCTCAAGGCCCAGTTGCTGGAGCAGACAGCGCTGCAAAAAGAGATTGCCGAGCTCAAGGCCAATCCGGTTCCGCCGGTTGCTGTGGCGCCTGAGTCCAAGCAGCACTGGTTGATGGAGCTGCTCTCCTCACCGCTCAACCTCGCCATGATCATACTGCTGCCTGTGTTGCTGGTGCTGGCACTGGTCACGCTCTGGCTGCGTGCCCGTGCTCGCCGCGAGCTGGAAGAGCAGGAGAAGAGCCTCTCCGAGTCTACCTCCATGGTCATGGATCAGGAGCACAGCGAGTTTGATGACCTGTTCAGCGCCGATATCACCAGTGATGAGCCGGTTCGCCCCATGCCGGATCTCAACACCCCGGATGGTTACATGGCGATGGAAGAGCCGGCGGCCCCTGCTGACATAGTATTCAGCGATGACGGCGAGATGGAGCTGGCCGGTTTTGAGGCGGAACCTGCGCCCAAAGCAGCCGGTCGTGATCCGGATCTGGTGCCAGACCTGGATCTGGCCGACGATGAAGCCATTGCGCTCGATGTTGAGCCGGACCTTGATCTCGCCAGCGAGTTCAACCCGCCCAAAGGCGGTCATGAGATCATGAGTGAAGAGGAGCTGCAGGCCGCGCTGTTTGCCGAGCTGGATGCCGACCTGACCGCCGACCTGGATCTGGATGCCGACGACGATGGCCAACCGGATGTTGAAGCTCCCATCAGCGACGAAGAACTTGCCGCCTTTGATTTGAGCGACTTTGAGAGCGCCTTTGCCGAGGCTGAAGCTGGCCAGGAAAGTGCGAAACAGAGCGTTGCCGACACCAGCGCCGACGAGATGCTGGCGGAGCTGGGACTGGCGCCGACCAAGGCGGTGGAGCCGGATCCTGAGTGGGATCCCAACGAGCTGGCACTCTCCGATTTTGAGGATGCCTTCGCCGAGGTGGAATCCCATGAGGGCGATGTTAAGCCCCGTGAACAGGCCAACGAGAGTGGTTATGTCGAGATCGACAAGCTGCTGGCCGAAGCCGATGCCACCACCACGGAGCAGGAACCCTATCAGGGCTTCTCGCTGGATGTGGGACTGGACGGCTTCCCCGAGGTGCTGCCGGAGTCCACCGGCTTTGACGTGGATGCCGACGACGGCGGTGTCGGGGCCAAGCTGGATCTGGCCCGGGCCTACCTCGAGATCGACGACAAAGACAGTGCTCGCGAACTGCTGCAAGAGGCGGCAGAGCAGGGAAGTGATCACCAGCGTGCCGAGGCGGAGAAGTTGCTCAAGCGTCTGGGATAACAGCCTCTCTGGTGTTAGGACCTTGAGAAGGGCAGCCTGCGGGCTGCCCTTCTCTATTGGGGATTGTGCTGGCGGGCTTGCGGTTTTTGGGACTTTTCACCCTGAGCGCGTATAATCCGCCCCGTTTCTTTCATCGCCTCTTTTCACCATAAGACAAGTGTTACCCATGCGAATCGCCCTAGGTATTGAATATGACGGCAGCCGGTATTTCGGCTGGCAGCGTCAGCGAGAAGTGATCAGCGTGCAGGCTGAGCTGGAGAAAGCCCTCAGCCGGATCGCCAACCACCCGGTTTCCATTCAGTGCGCAGGTCGCACCGATGCCGGTGTGCATGCCACCGGTCAGGTGATCCATTTCGATACCCACGCCATCCGCAGCGAATCGGCCTGGACCCTGGGGCTCAACTCCAACTTGCCGCCGGATATCGCCGTGCGTTGGGTCAAGGAGGTGGACGAGACGTTCCACGCCCGTTTCAGCGCCACCGCCCGTCGCTACCGTTATGTCATCTACAACCACAACTACCGCCCTGCGATTCTCGGCAGCGGCGTCAGTCACTACCACGAGACCATAGATGCAGCGCTGATGCACCTGGCGGGTCAATGCCTGCTGGGGGAGCAGGACTTTACCTCGTTTCGGGCCATAGGTTGCCAGTCCAAGACACCGTGGCGCAATGTGACGCACTTGTGCGTCAGCCGTCAGGGGCCTTACATAGTGCTGGATATCCGTGCCAACGCCTTCTTGCACCATATGGTGCGCAACATCACAGGTTCCCTGTTGCTGGTGGGGCAGGGGTTAAAGCCGGTGGAGTGGATTACCGAGCTGCTGGCCGCCAAGGATCGCAACCAGGCCGGGCCGACCGCCAAGGCCGGTGGACTCTATCTGGTTGACGTGGATTACCCGGCAGAACTGGCGTTGCCACAGCTGCCGCTCGGCCCGCTCTGGCTGCCGGACTCGGCACCGGGTACGACCAGTTTTTAGTAACTGGCCCCGAAAATTTGTGGTTTAATGATCCGTCATTTATTGCCATCGAGCTATTAAGTCATTGAACAATCTAGGCTCGATGCGTTTTGTCAGGCACAAAAGCATTAAGGAATTCCATGAGCTGGCTTGAGAAGATCCTTCCCAAGAGCAAGATAACTACACCTCGTCGTCACAACATTCCGGAAGGGGTGTGGACCAAGTGCAGTGCTTGTGAACAGGTGCTCTACCGGGCAGAGTTGGAGCGCAACCTCGAAGTGTGCCCCAAGTGTGATCATCATATGCGCATCAGCGCCCGTGCCCGTCTCGAGAGTTTTCTCGATGAGCAGGGCCGTACCGAAGTCGGTGCCGAGCTGGAGCCGCAGGATATCTTGAAATTCAAGGATTCCAAGCGCTACAAGGATCGTTTGTCCGCCGCTCAGAAAGCGACGGGAGAGAAAGATGCGCTGGTGGTGATGAAGGGGACCCTCAAGGGGGTACCGGTCGTCGCCTGTTCATTCGAGTTCTCCTTCATCGGTGGCTCCATGTCCTCCGTAGTCGGTGCCCGTTTCGTACGCGCCGTCGAGGAGTGCATCAAGGAAGGTCGCGGTCTGGTCTGCTTCTCCGCGTCAGGCGGTGCTCGCATGCAGGAAGCGCTCTTCTCCCTGATGCAGATGGCCAAGACCAGTGCTGCGCTGGACCGACTCACCAAGGCGGGCCTGCCCTATATCTCTGTGCTGACCGACCCCACCATGGGTGGTGTCTCTGCCAGTCTGGCCATGCTGGGTGATATCAATGTGGGCGAGCCCAAGGCGCTGATCGGCTTTGCCGGCCCGCGCGTCATCGAGCAGACAGTGCGCGAGAAGTTGCCGGAAGGCTTCCAGCGCTCCGAGTTTCTGCTGGAGAAGGGTGCCATCGATCTCATCATAGATCGCCGCGAGATGCGTAACCGTTTGGCCAGCCTGCTCGCCAAAATGCTGAATACTCACGTCATCGAAGAGTAAAGATGAGTTCAAACATGCAACAATCCCAAAGCCGGTCGCTGGTCGACTGGCTTTCTTATTTGGAGCAGATCCACCCCGTCAACATTGACATGGGGCTGGATCGGGTCGGTGCCATTGCCCGTCGCATGGGCCTCACCCAGTTGCCGTTCAAGGTGATCACGGTCGCTGGCACCAACGGCAAGGGTTCCAGCTGCGCCATGGCGGCCAGCATTCTGATGGCGGCGGGCTACAAGGTTGGTGTCTACTCCTCTCCCCATCTGCTGCGCTTTACCGAACGGGTACGCATCAATGGACAAGAGCTGACCGACGACGATCATCGCGCTGCCTTTGCCGAGGTGGAAACGGCCCGGGGCGAGATAGCGCTCACCTTCTTCGAGTTCGCTACCCTGGCGGGCCTCTGGCTCTTTCGCCGCGCCGCGCCCGATGTGCTGCTGCTGGAAGTGGGGCTGGGCGGCCGGCTCGACGCCACCAATGTGGTGGAGTCCGATGTGGCCATGATCACCTCCATCGCGCTGGATCACTGCGACTGGCTGGGGGATACCCGCGAAGCGGTGGCAGTGGAGAAGGCGGGTGTCTACCGCGCCGGCAAACCCGCCATCAGCGGTGAACCCAAGCCTCCTGCCACCATCGCCAGCGAGGCGCAGCGCATAGGTGCCTGCCTGCGTCAGGTCGGTGTCGACTTCTCTGGCAAAGAGCATGAGACCAGCTGGGATTACCTGGGTCTGCACCAGTGGCGGGATCTGCCCAAACCTGCCTTGCCGCTGATGAACGCAGTAACCGTGCTGGCGGCGCTGGAATCCCTCGGCTTGCCGCTGCCTGAGTCTGCCATCCGTGACGGGCTGGCCAATGCCCGGCTGGCTGGCCGGATGCAGCGGCTGCAAAGCGAGCCTCTGGTCATCGTCGATGTGGCCCACAATCCTCATTCGGCGGCCTACCTTGCCAGCCAGTTGCGCCAGATCCCCGGCAAGGGCAAGCGTCGCGCCGTTGTCGGCATGCTCAAAGACAAGGACATGGCGGGTTCGCTCGCCGAGCTTGACGGTCTGATCGACGCATGGTTCCTGGCCAGCCTCACCGGTCCGCGCGCCGCTACCGCCGAGCAGCTTGCCGCTGCCCTGGGGGAGGGCAAGGGACAGGCTCTGCGCTTTGATGATGTCAGCGCCGCCTATCAGGCTGCGTTGGCCGCATCGAGTCCTGATGATATGGTCATTGTGTTTGGTTCGTTTTACACTGTCGCCGACATTCTGGCGGGCACTGCGTCCTGATCGGCACAGGGCCGATTGAACGGCACGGCTTCAGGCTGGTTTTGCCGGGCCAAATCTTGTTCGGCGCGCCATCGGCCAAGCAACATGGGTAGGCGTTGACTTGGCTTCGAAGTCTCAACACAGAGTGGCTTGAAGGGACTGTCCATCATTGATGTCCGCAAAATTGCAATTAATTCTAAGTAACATGGGTGGGGATTAACTTGGCTTCGAAGTTTCAAAACAGATTGGTAGGCACCGTCATCCTGGTGGCCCTGGTTGTCATTTTTCTGCCGGATCTGATGGATGGCAACAAGCTGGAGCAAAAGGACGAGGCGTTTGCCAAGATCCCGCTGCGCCCCGAGCTTGAACCCGCCAAACCGGCATTGCAGGTCTCGGCCGCCAGTACCTTGCCGGCGGAACACCTGGCCAGCCAGCAGCAGGCCTCTGCCGCCGAGCAGTGGCAGGTCGAAGAGGTCTCGGATCCCGTGACGCTCGCCACCAACAAGAACCCATCGGCGGCGCAGGCACAGCAGCCAGCTACCAAGCCCGTTGCTCAGCCAGTGGTCAAGCCCAAGCCCGAGGTGATCGCCAAGAAGCCGGTGGAGCCACCCAAGCCAAAGCCGGTACCACCCAAACCGGTGGAAGTGAAAAAGCCGGTGGAAACCAAGCCACAGGTAGGCCAGATCAAGTCGATGGATGACCTCATCGCGAGCAAGATGGCGCCGCAGTCACAGGCGCCTGCCGCCTCGTCGCAGGGCAGCTGGATCTTGCAGCTTGGCGCCTTCAAGAACGTGGACAGCGTCAATGCGCTGGTGAGCAAGTTGCGGGCGGCGGGCTATTCGGCCCAGACTTCGCCGCGTACACCGGTGCAGGGCCAGCTCAACCGGGTCTTCATCGGGCCGGATGTTTCCAGGGCCAAGCTGCAGGGCATGCAGGGCCGGATTGGTCAGATGACAGGACTCAGTGGATCCGTTGTTGCCTATAAACCCTGATAGTTCAAAGAGATAAAAAATACCGCGCTTCATTTCACAGATGGGCGCGGTATTTTTTTAGATGCATTTCACCGGTTTTGGCAGGCCGCCTATCTTGGTAGCCTGTTTGGCTGGCCCCTCAGGAAACAGCTTGTAGAGGTAGCGGCTGTTGCCTTTTTCCGGGCCGTACTGTTTTTCCATCGCCTTGACCAGAGCACGGATGGCAGGGGAGGTGTTGAACTCCAGATAGAAAGCTCGCACGAAACGCACCACCTCCCAGTGAGGCTCTTCCATCACTATGCCTTCCTGCTCGGCCAGCACCTGTGCCAGCTCCTCGCTCCAGTCACTGCTGTTCAGCAGATAGCCCTTGGCATCGGTTTCGATGGTTTGGCCGTTGAATTCCAGCTGATGCTCAGCCATAAGAGGGCTCCTCGCAAATAGGGCTATCAGGATTGGGCGGGCATGGTAGCGCCTTGGCCCCCGGTGAGCAACCGGCTCTCGTTGGCCAGGGTGAGCAACTCGTCCGCCAGCTGGCTGATCAGGGTGAGCTGCTGGGTCAGCATCAGCTGCTCCTCGCTGCTGTCCGGCGTGATGACGGGGCACTGTCCTTCGATCTGTGCAGGTATCTCGCCCGCCAGATGGCCTGCGGCCCGCTCCAGGGTGTGGCTCAGGTGGCGGCTGATCTCATCGAGTTCGCCGATGGCCTCCAGCTTGTCGCGATGGGCACCCAGCGCCGAGATGTAGGAGAGCAGGGCGTGGTTGCGCCAGGTGAGGGTGAAGCAGAGATCGAGGAAGCGGCGGCGCTTTTGCGGCTCCACCAGCATGCTCTGCCAGGCCATGGCCAGCTCGCTGTCGGCCAGATGGGCGCTCTTGCGGGCGACCCGGTAGTCGATGGATTCATCCCTTTGCTGTTGCAGGCTGGCGAGCACGGCCGCCAGGTAGCGGGCGTTGGCTGACAGGGAGTTGGCGATAAGCGTCGGCAGCCGTTTGTACTGCCAATCCGGCCAGAGCCAGGCCACCAGGGCGTAGGAGAGCAGGCAGCCGAGGAAGGTGTCGAGCAGGCGCGGCCCCAGAATGGCAAAGCCGATGCCGTCCAGCAGGTTGAAGGCCATCAGTACATAGAGGGTGATGAAGCAGACGGCGGCGCTGTAGTTGCTGCGTACCTGGGTGAAGAACAGGAAGGCGGCGAGCCCCATTACCACCAGTTGAACATGCAATTCGGGGAACAGCCAGAGCACGGGGACGCCCACCAGCAGGCCGGCGAAGGTACCGAGCATCCGCTGTACCAGCCGGCGGCGGGTGGCGCTGTAGCTGGGTTGGCAGACAAATAGCACCGTCAGCAGGATCCAGTAACCCTTATCAAGGCTGAAGGTCTGCAAGATGCCGTAACCTACCACCAACCCGAGCGACAGGCGCAGGGCATGGCGAAACACCATGGAGTTCGGGCTGAGATGCTGCTTGAGCTGAGCCAGCAATGGCAGGCGGACAGGACGCGCCAGGGGGGGCAAGCTCTGTGGGGCCTGCGTCGGATTTTGCAGCTCCTCGGCGCTGCCCAGCAACTGGTTGATGCTGGCCAGATTGCGGCGCAGGAACTTCATCGGCGTCAGCAATGTCTTGGGGTAGTGCTGCTTGAGGTGGGTGAACTCCAGCTGATCGCCGAGAGCCTCCAGGGTCCAGTGGATGCGCTTGTTGTGGGCGTAGGGCTTGTGCACCAGGATGGCGTAACCGAGCCGCTGGCACGCCTCGGAGAGCTGCAGAAACACCTCCTGAAACCCGTCAAGGACGATACCCTGCTTGAGCTCGGCTTCCAGCTTGCTGTAGGGATAGTGGCTGGAGGTGGCACGCTCCTGGATTTCCAGTGCCAGCAGATAGAGGCGCAGCAGACTGGCAAGCTCGGGCGCCGCCTGATGGCGGGTGCTGAGGCGGGCGTTGAGCGCCGATTTGGTCAGGGTCAGCGCATTGACCAGATTGATGTTGAGCTGGGCCAGATTGTGGCGAATGGCCTGGGCGCCATGCTCGTCGGCTGGAAAGAAGCGAGATTTTTCGAGCAGATAGCGGCCGAGGGCAAAGTAACTCTGGGCAAGCTGCTCGTGCAGTGTCTTGTAGGGCAGCAGCCAGAGCCAGATGAGGGAGACCAGGCCATACCAGAGCGCACCGGCGCACAATGCGAGCGGCTGGTAGAAGAGATCCGGCGCCTTGGCAGCCCCCAACATGGTGTAGATGGCGATGAGCAGGGAGCCGAAGCTGATGGTGGCGTAGCGCTGACCGAGTGCCCCCACCATCACGAAGAGGAAGGTCGACCCCGCCAGCCCGATGGCAAACAGCCAGGGCGTCGGGAAGAGGTACTGCACACACAGGGAGGCAAACAGGAAGCAGAGCAGCGTCATGGCGAGGTTCTTGACCCGGCCCCACAGGCTGTCGTCGGTTTCGGCGATGGCACCGGCCACCACCCCGAGGGAGAGCAGCACTGTGAGCTGGATATCACCGGTCGCCAGGGTGAAGGCGAGCAGCCCCACCATGGCCAGCAAGACCTTGAGGGCGAAGTAGATGTGACTGTCAGTCAGCAGTCGGCGCAGCAGGCCAGAGAAATCCATCGGCATGAGACAAGAGCAACCCTTGAATGAAACGAGAACGGGATACTAACCCGCCAAGCGCGAAGCGGCCCTGATTTGGATCAGGGCCGCTTAGCTTCATATCCTTGATTTACAACTTATCCTGACAGAAACAGGCACCAATAAAAACCCCGCCGAAGCGGGGTCTTTCATTAGTTGCGGTTGCCGCCGAGCAGGCTCAGCAGGCTCAGGAAGATGTTGTAGATGGAGACATACAGGGTCACGGTGGCGGAGATGTAGTTGGTCTCGCCGCCACGGATGATCTGCTGGGTGGTCAGCAATATGGCGCCGGAGGAGAACAGCATGAACATGGCGGACAGGGCCAGGCTCAGGGCGCTCATCTGCAGGAAGATGTTGGCGACCATGGCCACCAGCAGCACCCAGAAACCGACGAACAGCATGCCACCGATAAAGGAAAGGTCACGCTTGGTGGTCAGGGCATAAGCGGATAGACCGAAGAAGGTCAACGCTGTGCCGCCGAGCGCCGTCATCACTATCTCGCCACCACCATTGTTCATGTACATGTTGATGATGGGGCCCAGGCTGTAGCCGAGCAGGCCGGTCAGGGCGAAGGTGAACACCAGGCCCATGCCATTGTCCTGGTTCTTCTGGGTCAGGAACATCAGGCCATACACACCGATGAGGAACACGGCCCAGTGCAGGGGCGGCATGTTCATCACGGTGGCGATCCCGGCCACAACGGCAGAGAAGCCAAGAGTGAGGGAGAGCAGCATATAGGTGTTGCGCAGCACCTTGTTGGTATCACGCGCGGCACTCTGGGTGCCGGTATAGATAGAACGGGTATCCATCTTGGGTGTCCTCTTGATTTCCGGGTTGAGGCGGTACATTCCGCTTCGTTATCGCATTGTATGCACTCAATGTTGGGATGACGAGCGCTGATTTCAAGCGCCACCCCAGCCTGTTGAACCCTACTATCCCAGAACAAATATGTATTGCATATGAACATGGGCTTGACGTAGTATGCACGCCGTTCGGAGGGGTGGCAGAGCGGCTGAATGCACCGGTCTTGAAAACCGGCGATGGGCGACCATCCGTGGGTTCAAATCCCACCTCCTCCGCCATCTTCAGAAAAGCCCAGACAACCTTGTTGTCTGGGCTTTTTGCTATTTGCGATACGAGCTCATATCCGGATCCAGGCTGCTGCGGCTGGCTTGAGGCACCCCCACCGATCGCAAAACCGTGTTCAGCTATCATTTTTGACATTCTCTCCATGTCCTCCTTTACAGGCTCCGGCCGCTTACCAACACTCTGTTGAGTAATGGCTCAGAATGGAGCGAGACATGCGTGAACAACGTGATAAAATGGTTCAACTCTTTGATCAGGAAGTTGATTTCCCTGCCGATGAACAGCTGGTATCCACCACGGATCTGCGTGGCGTCATCACTTATGCCAACGATCATTTCTGCCGGGTTGCCGGTTACAGCCGTGCCGAACTGATAGGCCAGCACCACAACATGGTGCGCCATCCCGACATGCCCAAGGCCGCCTTTGCCGATCTGTGGGGCAAGCTCAAGCAGGGGCAGCCATGGCGCGGCATGGTGAAGAACCGTTGCCAGGATGGTCGCTACTACTGGGTCGATGCCTATGTCACTCCCATCTTCGAGCAGGGCAAGATAAGTGGCTATCAGTCGGTGCGTTGCCGTGCCGATCCGCAGATGAAGGAGATTGCCGCCAGGACTTATGCCCGCCTGCGCGCCGCCGAGCAGGGAGGGCGCAAGCCCCGTATTTCCCTGTCACGGCTGCGCCATCTGGTTGCCGGTTCAGGATTGCTGGCGCTGGCCTGGTTGGGTGCCGTGCAGCTGGGATCCTGGGCTCCGCTCTATATGGCTTTGCCACTCCTGCTGCTGGGAGGTCTCTACCGCCACGAGCTCATCACGACTCCGCGCTATTTGCGGCAGCTGGTCGATGAATATGACAGCCTGACCCGGCTTATCTACTCGGGTCAGGAGCCCAGCGCCATCGCCGATTTTCACATCAAGTTGCTGCAGGCCCGCATCCGGACCGTGCTGGGGCGGGTGGACGATGCCACCCACGCTCTGCAGGATCTGGCCGTACACCTGAAGAGTGCCTCCAGTGAGGTCAGCTCGGACATCGCCGAGCAGGATGCCCAGACCCAGCAGATGGCGGCGGCCATTACCGAGATGGCGAGCACGGCGCAGGAGATAGCCCGCAACATTCAGGACACAAACAGCCAGGTTGCTCAGGCCAAGGCTCACTGCCAGCACACGGACAAGCAGTTGCTCGACACGGAGCGCAAGATAACCGAGCTTGCGACGGAGGCGGAGCATGCGTTTGCTTCCGCGGTAGCGCTTGCCAGTGAATCGGATCGTATCGGGGTCTTGATGGGAGAAATTCAGGGCATCGCCGATCAAACCAACCTGCTGGCGCTCAACGCCGCCATCGAAGCGGCCAGAGCGGGAGAGCAGGGGCGGGGGTTTGCTGTGGTGGCGGACGAGGTACGTACCCTGTCGACCCGGACCCACAAGGCGACCGAGCAGATCCAGAGCAGCATAGGTCAGATCCAGCGTACCCTGAACGGCTGGAAGGGGATGATGCAAAACAACCTGCAACAGACGCAGTCCTGCGTGGAGATGACCCGGCAAGGTTCCGGCAGCCTGCATCAGGTACTGGCCGAAATTGAACTGGTGATGGATTTCTCTGCCCAGATCTCGGCGGCGGCGGAGCAGCAACAGGCGGTAGTCGAAAACATCAGCCAGAACGTCAACCTCATCTCCCAGCACTCCCACGCCAACAGCAACAAGATGCAGGATGTGGATGAGTCGAGCGAGATACTGCTGACCAAGGCCAGACAGCTCAAATCCTTGGGGCAGACCTTCGGCTGATGCTCCCGCGCTCCCACCAAAAGCAACAAGGCCACCCATAGCGGTGGCCTTGTTGCCTTGTACTGCCCTGCGCCTTGGTGCTGCCAGCGTGATGTTGTGAGGTGCAGCCAGGCTGACCGGGTCAGGATGAAGGGCTTAGGGGGGCGCCACCGCCAGCTCGATCCCCTTGTCGTTGTACATGGCGCGATCGGCGTGGATAAGCCACTGCTCGGCACGCCAGCCCGGCTGGTATTGGCTGACCCCGACGCTGATACCGACCGCCAGCAGATGCTCCTTGACCTGAAATGGCTGGGCCATGGCCATTCTGATCACCTCGGCAATGGCCTCGGCATCGAGCAGGTCGTGATCGGGGAGCAGCAGCACGAACTCGTCACCGGCCAGTCTGGCGAAGAAGCGCTGGTGGTTGAGGCTGCGGGTGATCCGCTCCGCCAGCTGGCAGAGGATGGCATCACCATGGCTGTGGCCAAAGCCGTCGTTGACCTGTTTGAAGTTGTTGAGATCGCAAAACAGCAGGCAGCCTGGGTTGGGGCTGCTTATCTGCGCCTCCAGCCGCTCCATCAGGCTCAGACGGTTGGGCAGGCCGGTGAGCGGGTCCTGCCTTGCCAGCTGCAATATCTCCTCTTCCCGCTGCTGGCGCAGGGCAATCTCGCGATTGAGCCGTTTGTTGCACACCAGCAGGTAGACCGCCAGCAGCAATATGAGCACGCAGGCAGCCAGACTCAGCAAAAACCAGGGGCGCCAGAATACCCACTGCTCGGAGGGGGCCTGATAGAGAAAGTCAGTCAGCGGCACGGGCCGTTTGATGAGCCCGATTTCGGCCAGCTGCTCCATGATGTGGGTGACGCGATCCGGGTTCATATACCCGATCTCCACATAGAGCGGTTGTATCATTTCCTTGCTGACCTGCAGCTCGTACTCCATGTGGGCCTGACTGCGGTTGACGCCGTATTCACTGCGCAGCAGGGCGATGGCCTCCTGGGGGTGGGCGAGGGCATAGCGCCACCCTTCAAGGCTGGCGGTCCGAAACCGCTCTACCCTGCCCGGATGGGCCTGCTCCTGCGCCTGAGTGGTGAAGAGTATGTCGCTGTAAAAGTCGATGCCGTAATTGCGCGGGTTGATGACGGAGACGGGGATGCCGCGCTCTTCCAGATAGAAAGGCTCATTGCTGAGATAGGCGTTGAAGATATCGACCCTGCCCTCGACGAGATCATCGATATTGACCGAGGTCTGGATCGGGGTAAGTTGGCTTTCATTGAGACCTTGATAGAAAAGTGTCGCCAGCAACTCGGCATCCTGATGGGCGGAAAACATCATGATCCGTTTGCCACGCATGCCATCAACCGTGAGAATGCCGCTGTCACGACGGGCCAGGAAGATGGACGGCGAGTGCTGAAAGACGCAGGCGAGCGCCAGCAGTGGCTTGCCATTGGCATAGGCGGTCAGCACCTCTGTGTTGCCGACGCCAAAGTCGGCACGACCGCTTTGCACCTCGTCCACCGGGCTTATTCCCTTGCCACCGGGCCTTATCTCCACGTCCAGTCCGGCTTTGGCATAGAAGCCCTTGGCCTTGGCCATGTGATAGCCCACAAACTGGGGCTGGTGCAGCCAGCGCAACTGGAGCACCACCCGCTCCGGGGCTTCAAGGGAGGATTCATTGGCCAGGAGGGGCCCGATATAACTGGCGCCAATCAGCAGTAACCAAAGCAAGTATCTCTTCATCCGTGCGATTCTTGTTCTGAGTATTCATGGGGAGGCGACCCCTTGATGGAGCCATATTCTTGTAATGAAACACATTCTAAAAGGTTATAGATGTACCGGATACTAGCGCAGCACAAAGATTTTATGTTGATCAACAAAGGGCCGGGCCTTGGCATGCATGACGAAGCCGGTGAGGCGGGTCTGGTCAATCCGGGACTGGTCAGTCGGGTCAAGGCCGACACAGGGTTGGTGCTTTATCCCGTTCATCGACTCGACAAAATGACCTCAGGTCTGGTGTTGCTGGCCCGTACCACGGCGGCGAACAGGGCGCTCAGCATGGCATTTGCGGAGCGACAGGTGAGCAAGCAGTATCTGGCCCTCTCCGATCGCAAGCCCAAAAAGAAGCAGGGCTGGGTAAAAGGGGACATGCAAAAAGGGCGGGGTGGCAGCTGGATGCTGGCGCGCAGCCTGGACAACCCCGCCATCAGCTGGTTTGACTCAGTGCCGGTGCGCGAGGGCCTGCGGCTCTATCGCATCAAGCCCCAGACCGGCAAGACCCACCAGATCAGGGTTGCCTTGAAAAGCATAGGGGCACCCATTCTGGGGGATGAACGTTACGGCGGCACGGCGGCCGACCGCGGCTACCTACATGCCTGGCGCCTGAGTTTCACCCTGGCAGACGAAGCATTCGATTTTATCTGCCCTCCCGATGAGGGGGCCATGTTTCTCACCCCCGAGCTCCATGTCGCCATCGCCGGATTGAGCGAGTGAGGGGAGGACAAGACACTATGCGTACAGACTGGATCCTGGCTGACTTTGACGACACCCTGGCCCCGGGCGACAGCCACGCCGGCTTGCTGCGCTATATGCTGCGCCGTCGCCTCTGGCCACTCTTGCTGCTGCCGGTGATCGCGCTGGGTGGCCTGGTTTACCTCGTGCCAAGCCGGCGCAGGCAGGGGATTTCGCTGATCTGGTGGGCCATCACACTGGGGCTTTCGCCACTGGGCTGGCGCAAACTGGTGCGGGCCTATTGCCGCACCCGGCCTGGGCTGTTTCGCGAGGCGCGCGCCTTGCTGATGAAAGACGGTGATCGCTGCTGGGTGATCTCCGCCAGCCCTCGCGCCCTGGTGCGCGGGCAACTCCATCAACAGTTGCCTGGCAAGCTGCCCCATCGCACCCTGGGCTCGCGGATGCACTACCGCTTGGGCGGCTTGATGCCGCGCTTTTACTGCCACGGTCAGCACAAGATACTGCCCGAGATCCGTGCCCTCACTGTGACGCTGGCCCTGAGTGACAGCCTGCACGATCTGCCGCTGCTGGCGCAGGGTGCAGAGGCCTGGCTCATCAATCCCACCCCCCTTCGTCTGCAAAAGGCGCAGGCCTGTTTGCCCCACATCATGACCAAATGCTGGCGACTGTAAGGCAAAGCTGACAGCCCTGCGGGTCGCCATGGGGCGATCCGCAAGGCTGCGGCTTGAATGTCACAATCTATTTACATCTTTTGGTGGAGAACCCCGAGAAACTATCTGAAACCCGCCTCTTCTCTTCTGCCGCGTACCTGCATCTAATGAAACAAGTTGTTAACAATACCTGTTTGACGGGATCGGCGGTCAGGCCGTCGCCCCAGGTCAATCCGCTTTAACCACTTTCAGTCATCAGCACATTGCAAGGAGCGCATCATGACGACCACTTCCTCCTCTTCCCGTTCCCACACCATCAATCCCCTCGGCTCGGATGGCTTCGAATTCGTCGAGTACACGGCGCCGGATGCCAAGGGCATTGCCGCCCTCAAGGCGTTGTTCGTTTCACTGGGTTTTGCCGAAGTGGCAAAGCACAAGCACAAGCAGTGCTGGCTCTATCGTCAGGGTGACATCAACTTCGTGGTCAACGCCGAGCCACACTCCCAGGCGGAGCAGTTCGCCAGCCTGCACGGGCCCAGTGTGTGCGGCATGGCATTTCGGGTGGCGGATGCGGGCAAGGCCCAGCAATACGCCATCACCAAGGGGGCCAAGCCCTTCGTCGGCAAGATAGGGCCCATGGAGCTCAACATTCCCGCCATCTATGGCATAGGCGAGAGCACACTGTCGTTTGTCGACCGCTACGGCGACAAGGGCTCCATCTATGACGTGGATTTTGTGTTTTACCCCGACTGGCAGGCGCGCATGGCCGAGGTGGACGCCGGGCTCTACGAGATCGATCACCTGACCCACAACGTCCAGCGTGGCAACATGGATGTCTGGTCGAACTTCTATGAGCGGATCGGCAATTTCCGGGAAATTCGCTACTTCGACATAGAGGGCAAGCTGACCGGCCTGCACTCTCGTGCCATGACGGCCCCCTGCGGCAAAATCCGCATCCCCATCAACGAATCCTCCGATGACAAGTCCCAAATCGAGGAGTACCTGCGCCAGTACAAGGGGGAGGGGATCCAGCACATAGCGCTCGCTTCCAGTGACATCTACCAGACCATCCGTACCCTGCGTGGCCGTGGTACCGGTTTTATGCCGACCCCGGACACCTACTACGAGAAGGTCAACAGCCGGGTCGAGGGCCATCAGGAAGATCTGGCCTCCCTCAAGGATCTGCAGATCCTCATCGATGGTTCTCCCACCAAGGACGGCATACTGCTGCAGATCTTCACCGACACCGTCATAGGCCCTGTGTTCTTCGAGATCATTCAGCGCAAGGGCAATGAAGGGTTTGGCGAGGGCAATTTCCAGGCACTGTTCGAATCCATTGAACTGGACCAGATCCGCCGTGGTGTGCTGCATGGAGAACCCAGCGATGCGTAACTGGATAAGCTTTCCCCATCGGGAGGGGACCCACTCCCGTCAGGCTCATGCCGACCTGCCAGAGCAGGCCATCTATGAGCGCGAACTGGGGCGGGCCGGTTTCTTCGGCCCCGCCACCCACATGCACCACAAGCATGCTCCCACCGACTGGACCAACTGGGAGGGGCCGCTGCGGCCGAGGGCGTTTGACTTGAACGGCTTGCAGGAGGAGGTGAGTTCCCTCTCCCCCTGGGTGATGCCGGATATTCTGCACAATGCTCACTGCCGCTACCGGATGTGGCGCTTGTGTGATCCTATGCCGTTTCTGGTGCGCAATGCCGACGGTGACGAGCTGCTGTTCATCCACGAGGGCAGTGGCGAGTTTTATTGCGACTACGGCCATCTGACCCTGCGGGACGGTGACTATGTGGTGATCCCCCGTGGCACCATGTGGCGCATCGAGCCCACGGCGCCCATGTTCATCCTGATGATAGAGGCGACCAACGACAGCTATCAGCTGCCGGACAAGGGGCTGGTGGGCAATCACGCCATCTTTGACCCGGCGGCGCTGGATGTGCCCGCCATCAATGAACGCTTTCTGGCCCAGCAGGATGAAAATCCCTGGTCGCTGCAGGTCAAGCGCCACAATCAGGTGTCGGTCATCACCTGGCCCTTCAATCCGCTGGATGCCCAGGGCTGGCACGGGGACTTGTGCGTGGTGCGCCTCAACTGGCGCGACATTCGCCCGCTGATGAGCCACCGCTACCACTTGCCGCCCTCGGCCCACTCCACCTTCGTGGCGAGCCGGTTCGTCATCTGTACCTTCGTGCCGCGCCCCATAGAGAGTGACCCCGGCGCCCTCAAGGTGCCCTTCTACCACAGCAACGACGACTACGACGAGGTGCTCTTCTATCACGCAGGGGACTTCTTCAGTCGGGACAATATCGAGCGGGGCATGGTTACCTTCCATCCCGCAGGCTTTACCCACGGCCCCCATCCCAAGGCGTTTGCGGCGGGGCAGGCCTATGCCAAGAAGTTCACCGACGAGGTGGCCGTGATGCTGGATACCCGTGATGCGCTGAACGTCGGCAGCCTGTGTGAGGGGATAGAAAACCCGCGCTACGTCAGCAGCTGGCAGCGTCCCGAACTTTCGACTGCCACTGGCAAATAAGGATTTTTATGAAACTTGCAACCTTGAACAATGGCAAGCGCGATGGCGCCCTGGTGGTGGTCAGCCGCGACTTGAGCCGTGCGGTGCGGGTGCCATCCATCGCCCCCACCCTGCAGGCGGCGCTGGATGAGTGGGCACAAACGGCCCCGCACCTTGCCGCCGTCTATCAGACCCTCAACGATGGCACCTGTGCCGATGCCTTCCCGTTTGATGAGAGTGAGTGCCTCTCGCCCTTGCCCCGTGCCTACCAATGGGCCGACGGCAGCGCCTACGTCAACCATGTGGAGCTGGTGCGCAAGGCCCGCGGCGCTGAGATGCCGGAAAGCTTCTGGCACGATCCCCTGATCTACCAGGGCGGCTCGGACTGCTTCCTGGCTCCCCGTGGTCCCATCGTCATGGGATCGGAGGCCTGGGGTATCGATTTCGAGTCGGAAGTGGCCATCATCACGGATGACGTGCCCATGGGCACCAGCCCGCAGGCGGCGGCCGCCCACGTCAAGCTGCTGATGCTGGTAAACGACGTGAGTTTGCGCAACCTCATCCCGGGCGAGCTGGCCAAGGGTTTTGGCTTCTTCCAGTCCAAACCGTCGAGCGCCTTCTCGCCGGTGGCCATCACCCCGGACGAGCTGGGCAGTGACTGGCAGGAGGGCAAGGTGCATCTGCCGCTGGAAACGCACCTCAACGGCGCGCTGTTTGGCGCGCCCAATGCCGGGGTGGACATGACCTTCAACTTCTTCGAGCTGATTGCCCATGCCGCCAAAACCCGGCCGCTCGGGGCGGGCTGCATTATCGGCTCCGGTACTGTCTCCAACTATGACCGCAGCGCCGGTTCCTCCTGCCTCGCCGAGCGGCGGATGTTGGAAATTATCGAGTCCGGTCAAGCCACTACACCCTTTCTGTGCTTTGGTGATACAGTGTCCATCGCGATGCAGGATCGCAACGGGATGAGTCTGTTCGGCACCATTTTGCAAAAAGTCACGCAACAGGATGCCAGCCAGACGAAGTGAATAAGCCAGCGCGGACACAGGGCCGACTGGTGAACGGCAGGTGCCCGTGCACCTGCCAACACAGGGACAGATTATGTTGCAGTTGTTTGGATATTGGCGTTCATCGGCAAGTTATCGGGTACGGATAGTCATGCAGCTCAAGGGGCTCGATTATGAGTATCACCCGGTCAACTTGAGGCAGGGCGAGCAGCGCGAGAAGGCCTATCATCGAGTCAACCCCCAGGGGCTGGTGCCCTTTCTTATCGACGGGGATGTGCAGTTCGGTCAGTCGGTTGCCATCATGGAGTACCTCGACGAAACCTATCCCGCCTATCCGCTGATGCCCTCGGCCGCCCAGGCGCGGGCCAGGGTGCGCCAGATAGTCAACATGATCGCCTGCGACACGCACCCCCTCGACAACCTGCGGGTGCTGACCTATCTGGAGCAGGATCTGGGGCTGGGCAAGGCGCAGCGTGATGCCTGGTATCGCCACTGGATTGACGAGACCTTCAGGGTGCTCGAACCCTTGCTGATGACCACGGCCGGCGTCTATTGCGTCGGCAACGAGGTGACTCTGGCAGATTGCATGCTGGTGCCCCAGGTCTACAACGCCCGCCGCTACGACATGACCCTGGATGAGTACCCCACCATTGCGCGCATCGTTGCCAACTGCGAGCAGCTGCAGGCCTTTATCAAGGCGGCTCCCGCCAATCAGCCGGATGCGCAGGGGTAAGCATTATTTTTGCATCCACACCAACATTAGAAGGAGTTAATGATGGGAATTAAACCCGGTCCAAAAAGAAAAAATGAAGATGGCACGCCAGATAAACGGCAACGGGTTACGCCTGAAAAGAAAAAAGAACATCCGGATCTGAAACCTCACAAACACAAACCAGGTCATTGATAAAAAAGCAGCTTTAATAAGCTGCTTTTTTGTTGCATCTAGAAATATTATCCCGATATGCTTCACTATTTTGCACGAAGATATAGAACTTTTAACATCGAACCAGGGGCCAATCTTTCTTCAGTTAAGAAGAGTTCTGTTTTTGCTTTGACAAGTTCTGATAGCTTCTTGTAGCCATATAGCCTCGAGTCAAAGTCAGGCTGTAGTTTGGTTAGGTAACTACCAAAAGTTCCTAATTGTGCCCACCCAGCATCATCACTTGATTGCTCTAATGCGGCCAATATAAAGCTTGCGGGGAATGGTGGTTTAGTATCTGTGGTATTAGAAGGGACGGGGGCTAGCTTCTGACCACTTTCAACCTTTTTATCGGACAAACTTATCTCGGTTGTGGCTCCTGGACGAAGGAATTCAGTAAATATAAATTTATGACAGGCATTGCGGAAGGCATCTGGTGTCTTTTTCTCACCAAAGCCAAGGACAGTAAGCCCCTCTTCGCGCAATCGCATTGCGAGGCCAGTAAAATCAGAGTCACTTGTAATCAGACAAAAGCCATCGAACTTTCGAGTATAGAGTAAATCCATTGCATCGATAATTAGAGTGCTGTCCGTGGCGTTTTTACCTGTCGTATATGCAAATTGTTGGATAGGTTTTATGGCGTGTTGCTGTAGCACCTTTTTCCACGACGCACTTGTTGGAGCGGTGAAATCACCGTATATACGTTTTACAGTGGCCTCTCCAAACCGTGCTATTTCTGCCAGCAACCCCTCAATAACTGCTGCTTGGGCATTGTCTGCGTCAATGAGCACAGCCAAACGGAGGGTAGGTTCTTCAGCTTCAATTTTTGCAACCAGTCGTGGTGATACCAAGGTAGCTCCTATTTTCTGATGATGTCAGCCTATGTATCTAGGTGTCATAAACACGTTAATCATCTTACTCAGCCTGAGCAATGTCATCCATTAGATTAATAGGGAAACGATCAGAGATAGTTGGTTTTTTGCATTGACGTGTTTTGATTACGATCTTAGAAAAACAAAAGCCCCTCGAAAGGGGCTTGGTTATCTCGCAGTGAAACTGTCCGCTGGCGTTATCAGTAACTCTGCTGGTGGACGTCCATCACGGCGCGGCCGGACGGATCGGCCATCTCCTTGAACTTGGCATCCCACTCCAATGCGGTCGGAGTGGAGCAGGCGACCGACTTGCCGTAGGGCACGGTGCGGGCGGCGGACTCCAGCGGGAAGTGCTCGTCGAAGATTGCGCGATAAAAATAGGCCTCCTTGGTGAGCGGTGTGTTGACGGGGAAGCGGAACGCCGCCGCCTCGAACATCTGGTCCGTCACTTCGGTCTCGACCATGGCCTTGAGGCTGTCAATCCAGGAGTAACCCACGCCGTCGGAGAACTGCTCCTTCTGGCGCCATGCCACTTCGTGGGGCAACAGCTCCTCGAACGCTTCGCGCAGTATGTGCTTCTCGATCTTGCCGTTGCCGCACATCTTGTCAGCAGGGTTGAGGCGCATCGCCACGTCCATGAACTCCTTGTCGAGGAAGGGCACGCGGCCTTCCACGCCCCAGGCGGCCATGGACTTGTTGGCCCGCAGGCAGTCATAGAGATGCAGGGAGGCGAGCTTGCGCACGTTCTCTTCGTGGAACTCTTTGGCGTTGGGCGCCTTATGGAAGTAGAGGTAGCCACCGAACAGCTCGTCGGAACCTTCACCGGAGAGCACCATTTTGATGCCCATCGCCTTGATGTAACGGGCCATCAGGTACATGGGGGTAGAGGCGCGGATGGTGGTGACGTCATAGGTCTCGAGGTGATAGATGACGTCCCGCAGGGCATCCAGACCCTCTTGCACTGTGAAGTGGATCTGGTGGTGTATGGTGCCGAGGTGATCGGCCACCTTGCGGGCGGCGGCGAGATCCGGCGAGCCTTCCAGGCCGACTGCGAAGGAGTGCAGCTGCGGCCACCAGGCCTCGCTCTTGCCATCGTCTTCCACCCGGCGGGCGGCGTAGATCTTGGTGATGGCGGAGATGACGGACGAATCCAGCCCGCCGGAGAGCAGCACGCCATAGGGCACGTCGCACATCAGCTGACGCTTGACGGCCGCTTCCAGCGCGGCTTTCAGTTCCGCTCTGTCGCTGACCTTGTGCTCGACCGCGCCGTATTCCATCCAGTCGCGCTTGTACCACTGTTTAAGCTCGCCATCCTTGCTCCAGAGGTAATGTCCGGGCGGGAAGGTTTCGACGCTCTTGCACACGGGCACCAGGGCTTTCATCTCGGAGGCGACATAGAAGTTGCCGTGCTCGTCGCGACCGGTATAGAGGGGGATGATCCCCATGTGGTCACGACCAATCAGGTAGGCATCCTGCTCGGCGTCATAGAGGATGAAGGCGAAGATGCCGTTGAGATCGTCCAAAAAGGCGGGGCCCTTCTCCTTGTAGAGTGCCAGCAGCACCTCGCAGTCGGAGTGGGTCTGGAACTGGAAGTCGACCTTGAGGTTCTTCTCGAGTTCCTTGTGGTTGTAGATCTCGCCGTTGACGGCCAATACGTGAGTGCGCTCCGGGTTGTAGAGCGGCTGGGCGCCATTGCCCGGATCAACGATGGCCAGGCGCTCGTGCACCAGTATGGCTTTGTCTGTGCTGTAGACGCCGGACCAGTCAGGACCGCGGTGACGCAATCGCTTGGACATCTCCAGGGCCGATTTGCGCAAGGCTGCTGCATCGGATTTGATGTCCAGAATGCCGAAAATAGAACACATTGGCGGTAATCCTCTTGATTTTTATAGGAGCCCCCCACATACGGGCTCGAAATTCCATTTACATTCCTCGTCAATCACAATGCCTAGCGCAAAACCCTTTTGCAAGCGGGAAAACCGCAGAAAATCATGCCGTAAACGTCAAGCAGACGGGCAGATGGGTTGAGTGGAAAAACAGGGCGAGTTGACGCCAGCGTCAAGCGGTGGCGGGCTCGAAGATCACATAGACCTTGCGACAGGGGGTGAGTGTCTCCCACTCCCCGACAAAGCCCGCCGGAATAACGAACTGATCCCCCGGTTTGAGGGCAAGTTGCCCCCCCAGGCTGTCGTGGATCACCACATCCCCTTCCAGCAGCTGGCAATATTCGTGCTCCGTGTAGTGGATGGCCCAGCGCCCCGGCTCGCAGGCCCAGAAGCCCACGTGAAACTGCTGGCTCGGATCCGAGTAGTGGTTCCAGACAGTTTGCTCAGGGTTGCCCGCTTTAATGCGCTCGGTTGGGGGCGTGAGCGGGGTGGGGGAGACTGCGTGCTGGTTGAGCAGTACCCAGTCGTTGAGGGTTTTCATGGTGCATCCTTGCCAATGGTGAGTGAGAGATTGAGAGTGCGGGGCCATCCTGGCCCCGCACTCGTTTAGTTTGTTTAACAATGTTGGCGTTAAGTTAAACGAGGTGGCCACTCCTTGACAAGGGGGGCCTCGGTGCCGAGTGGCTGCAACTCCCTGATGACGTGGCGAGCGAAGCCGCTGCCTGCCTCGTCGTAGACGTTGAACACTGCATCGACGCCCTGTTCACGCAGGGAGGCGATATCATCCTCGAAGCGGACTATGGCTGCTATCTTGCCGTGAAAACCGTGGCTGCGCAGCTTGTCGATGGCGTAGAGGTTGCCCGAGTGGTGGGGCATGGCGAGGATCACCAGCTGAACCTGATGGGAGAGGATCACCTTGTCCCAGAAGTCGGTATCGGTGGCATCCCCTTCCAGCACGTTCATCCCCTGTTCGCGCAGCAGGGGGGCCTTGTCCCCGTTGTTTTCGACCCCCAGTATGACGTTGCCATATTTGCGCTCCAGCTCATGATAGGCGCCCTGTCCGATGCGCCCCATGCCGAGGATGATCACCTCTGCATCCCCCAGTTCGATGGGCCTGTCATCCAGGTGCAGGGTGTCAGATTGCAGGCGGCGCAACCAGGGGCCTATGTGCTGATAGATCCACTCGCTGTAGCTATTGAGCGGGGCCGACAGCATGAAGCTGCCCGCCAGCGCCAGCGAGAGGGCGACCAGCCATTCGTGGGAGAGCCAGCCCGCCTTGGCGGCAATGGCGGCCACAATCAGGCCGAACTCAGAGTAGTTGGTGAGAGCCAGCGTCGAGAGCAACGCGGTTCGCACCCGCAGCCGGGCACCGCTGTAGACCAGATAGTAGAGGGCGCTTTTGAGCGGAAGTGCCAGCATCAGCACCAGTGCCATCCACATGGTTTCCTGGGTCGGCATGCCGTTGAGGCCGATGGAGAGGAAAAAGCAGATGAGGAACAGATCCTTGAGGCTGAACAGGGATTTTGCCATCCCCGCCGCCGCCGGGTGGGATGCCAGCAACATGCCGATCACCAGGGCCCCCAAGTCCGGCTTCAAGCCGACAGCCTCAAAGGCGGCGGCCCCCAGCACCAGGGCCAGGGTGATCCCCATCAGCATCTGCAATTCACCGTGACCGGCCCGCTCCAGCAGCTTGAACAGCAGGGGGCGCAGGAAGGGCAGCGCCAGTATCCAGATCGCCCAGATGCTGGGTAATTTGCCGGTGGAGGCGGTCAGAAAGCCCACCGCGAAGATGTCCTGCATGATCAGCACCCCGATGGCCAGCTTGGCATAGAGGGCATTCATGTCGCTGCGATCCTCCAGCACCTTGACCGCAAAAACGGTACTGGAAAAAGAGAGGGCAAACCCGAGCATGATGGCGTGGGGCCACTCCAGATCCAGCATCAAGGTCATGCCGAGCCCCTTGCAGACGAGCAGGATCACCCAGAACAGGCCGCTGGAGAGCAGGATATGGACGGTGGCGGTGCCCCATACGTCCCGGCGCAGCAAGGTCTTGATGTTGAGCTTGAGGCCTATGGTGAACAGCATCAGGGTCACCCCCAGCTCTGCCACCGTCGTCAGCACTTCGGAGCTTTGATAGCCGAGGGCATTGAGCACAAAACCGGCGGCGAGAAAACCGATCAGGGGAGGCAGCCCCACCAGGTTGACCAGCATGCCGCAGGCGAAGGCGACGGCAATGAAGAGCGGTTCCATGGATGACTCCTGTGATCACATCAGACGATATCGATATCCACGACTGAGTCGAAGATGTGGTTCGGGCGAAACGGCATGCGATCGACATCCGCGACCTTGCTCACCCCGGAGAGCACCAGCACGGTTTCGAGACCAGCCTGGAAGCCCGCCAGAATATCGGTGCGCAGGTTGTCGCCGATGATGATGGTGTCGTCGGAGTGGGCTTCCATCCGGTTCAATGCCGCGCGAATGATCCAGGCGCTCGGCTTGCCCACATAAAACGGCTTCTTGCCCGTCATCCGCTCTATGGGGGCGCAGAGGGCGCCGCAGGCCGGATGCATCATGGGGCCATGGGTATCGGGGTTGGTGGCGATGAAGCGGGCCCCCTGATCCACAAACTTGGCCCCCAGCTGCATCATGGTCCAGTTGTAGTTGCGGGTCTCGCCCACGACCACGAAGTCGGGGTCTATGTCGGTGATGGTGAAACCGGCCTTGTAGAGCTCGTGGGTCAGGGCCCCCTCACCAATCACATAGGCCTTCTTGCCATCCTGGCGTTTGAGAAAATCGGCTGTGCCCATGGCGGAGGTGTAGAAGCACTCCTCCGGTACTTCGATCCCGGCGGAGCGGAAGCGGTTTTGCAGATCTTTCTGGGTCTGGGCCGGGTAGTTGGTGAGGAACAACAGCTTGGTGCCCTGTTCCAGCAGACGGTGGACGAAGCGGTCGGCACCGGGGATGAGATCGTTGTTGTGCAGAATGACGCCGTCGATGTCACAGATGACGCTTTTTTTCATGGGAACTCCTTTGTATAGGGCACAAGAGTGAACGCGGGGCGGACGCCAACTCTTAATATCTTCAATCAGTTATGTTGTTTTTGTGACGCCATTATAAGTCGGTTTGATGACAAGTCTCCCCCTACCAGGCGAGATAGGTACACAATGAAAAGGGAGAGGGAAGGGATCCGCTCTGCAAGTGGCAGGTCTCGCTGTCTGTGTGCTGATGGAGCCGTCATCATGGATAACTTTATTGCCGGTTTGCCCAAGCTGGAGTTGCACCTGCATATAGAGGGGTCACTCGAGCCGGAGCTGATGTGTATGCTGGCCGCCCGCAACGGGGTGGCGCTGCCCTGGTCCGACGTGGTGAGCGTGCGCGCCGCCTATGACTTTGACTGTCTGCAATCCTTCCTCGATCTCTACTACCTTGGCGCCAGCGTACTCATCACAGAGCAGGATTTTTTCGATCTCACCTGGGCCTATCTCAAGCGCTGCGCCGCCGACAAGGTGGTGCATGTGGAGATCTTCTTCGACCCGCAAACCCACACCGCCCGAGGCATCCCCTTTGCCACCGTGCTGGGGGGCATAGAACGGGCGCTGCAGGCGGGGGAGCGGGAGCTGGGTATCAGCTGGCGGCTTATCATGAGTTTTCTGCGTCATCTGAGTGAAGAGGCGGCGTTCGCCACCCTGGATGACGCCATGCCTTTTCTCACCCGCATTCACGGCATTGGTCTCGATTCGGGGGAGAAGGGCAATCCCCCCGCCAAGTTTGCCCGGGTCTTTGCCCGTTGTCGCGAGCTGGGGCTGCCGGTGGTGGCCCATGCAGGCGAAGAAGGGCCGGCCGAGTATATCTGGCAGGCCATCCATGAGCTGCAGGTACGCCGCATCGATCACGGGGTGCGCTGCGTCGATGATCCCGACCTGCTGCGTTATCTGGCCGATACCCGGTTGCCGCTCACCGTCTGCCCCCTTTCAAATACCCGTCTCAGGGTGTTTGAGCTCATGGCCCATCACAATGTGCTGACCCTGCTGGAGCAGGGGCTGTGCGTCACCATCAACTCCGACGATCCCGCCTATTTTGGCGGCTACATGGCAGCCAACTTCCACGCCTTGGCCCATGATCTTGGCGCCAGCATGAACCAGCTTTGCCGCTTGTCGCTCAATGCCGTCGAGGCGAGCTGGCTCAGCCTGGCGGACAAGGCGCGGCTGACCCGGGAAATAAGAAGCTACGCAGCCTGTTACGGTGTGGCCCTCTACTGACCCCTGGCTCGCTGGCGCCACACCCCAAAAAACGCGCCCGCATCAATAGCGGGCGCGTTTTACTGTGCGGCTTTGTGACCGAGGTGGGCGGCTTGCCCGTCTCAGGCTGACTGCGTCTCGGCTAGCGCCTGATAGGTCGGGTAGTCGGTCAGTCCCTTCTCATCGCCGCCAAACAGGGTCGCCGGATCGTGGGGGGCGAGGGGGTAGCCGTGGCGCAACCGGTTCGGCAGATCCGGGTTGGCCACGAAGGGACGACCAAAGCCAATCATGTCGGCCCAGCCCGCATTGAGGGCGGCACGCGCCCGCTCACCGTCATACTTGCCCGCATAGATGAGGGTGTTGGGGAAGGCATCTCGCAACCCCTGCTTGAAGTTTTCCGCCATCAGGGGCGCATCGTCCCAGTCCGCTTCGGCGATATGCAGATAGGTGACGTCCAGTTCACCCAGCAAGCGAGCGGCGGCCAGATAGGTCTCTTGCGGGTTGGCATCAACGGTGCCGTTGAGGGTGGTGAGCGGTGCAAGGCGCACTCCGACCCTGTCCGCCCCGATTTCGGCACTGACCGCTTGTGTCACCTCTTTGAGGAAACGCAGGCGATTTTCCAGTGAGCCACCGTAGTTGTCGGTGCGGGTATTGGACTCGGAGTCGAGGAACTGGTTGATGAGGTAACCGTTGGCAGCGTGCAGCTCTATGCCGTCAAAGCCGGCGTTCAGGGCATTGCGAGCCGCTTGGCGGAACTGGCCCACTACCGCATCTATGTCGCTCTGGGTCATGGCGCGCGGGGTTGTGGTCTCGACAAAACCGGGAGCATCGCTGCCGTTATCGACAAATACCCGCACCCCTTCGGCTCTGATGGCAGACGAAGAGATGGGCTGGGCCCCGCCGATATTGTCAGTATGCGTGACGCGGCCCACGTGCCAGAGCTGGGCAAAGATGGTGCCCCCCTTGGCATGGACGGCATCGGTCACCCCCTTCCAGCCCGCTACCTGCTCGGCGCTGTGGATCCCGGGGGTCCAGGCGTAGCCCTTGCCCAGCGGGTCTATCTGGGTGCCTTCGCTGATGATGAGGCCGGCCTCGGCGCGCTGGGCGTAATAGGTTGCCATGATGGCGTTGGCCACGTCACCGGGCTGGCTGGCACGGGAGCGGGTCATGGGGGGCATGACGATGCGGTTGTTAAGGTGCAACTGGCCCAGACGCAGCGGGCAGAACAGGTTGTCGTGGCTCATTTTGTGTTCCTCATGGTGGATTGAGGCCACTCTAGCCCTGCTTTTATTTGTGAAAAAGAGGGGTAATTGCAGAAAAGAATTGCACTTGATGCAGCAATCAAGTGTCAAGCGGCAAACAGCCATAAAAAAGAGGGCCGATTGGCCCTCTTTTTTGGTTGGTCGTGCCGTTCGTGTGATCAGGGGTTCAACGGTGTGACGCGCACCCGTTCGATGCGACGCTCGCTGACTTCGATCACCTCGAAATGCAACTGCTGCAATTGCAGCTGCTGGCCCGGAGTCGGCAGTGTGCCGAAGTGGGAGAGCAGCATGCCCGCGAGCGTCACGTATTCATCGCTGTCACTCACCAGCCCCTCGTATTCCAGCACCTGCTCCACATGGTGGATGTTGGTACTGCCATTGATGAGCCAGCTCTCGCCATCACGCACCATGTCCGGGGTTTCGTCTTCATCAGGCAGCTCGCCGACGATGGCTTCCAGCAGATCGTGGGTGGTCACCAGCCCCTGGATGACGCCAAACTCGTCGGCGACCAGAATGAGGCTGCCTTTGGCCTTGCGCAGCTCTGCCAGCAAGCGGATCACGTTGATGGTCTGGGGCACGATAATGGGGTCATTCTGTTTGGCCAGCTCGGTCAGGGACTGGCCCTCGTTGAGGGCAAACAACAGATCCCGCGCCTTGAGCACCCCTATGACCTCGTCCAGATCGCCGTCACAAACCGGGAACAGGCTGTGGGGTTCCCGTTGCAACACGGCACGGATCTCTTCGACCGAGTCATTGACGTCGATCCAGGCCATGTCGGAGCGAGGGGTCATGATGGTGCGGATGGATCGATCGGCAAGGGACAGTACCCCGGTTACCATGTAGCGCTCCTCCTCCCCGAAGCTCAGCGGCTGAGGTGTCGGTGCATCCAGATCATCATCCGGCCTGTCCTGATACGCCTTGCTGCCCATCAGTTTGAAGATGGCGGCCGTGGTGCGCTCGCGCAGGGGCAACTTGGCCTCATGACGCTCTGCGCTGCGCTGGGACAACTGGTTGAAGAACTCGATAAGCACGGAGAAACCGATGGCCGCGTAGAGGTAGCCCTTGGGAATATGGAAACCGAACCCTTCCGCCACCAGGCTGAAGCCTATCATCAGCAGGAAGCTCAGGCAGAGCACCACCACTGTGGGGTGGGCGTTGACGAAGCGGGTCAGCGGCTTTGACGCGAGCACCATCACCGCCATGGCGATGGTGACGGCCGCCATCATGACCCAGAGATGTTCCACCATGCCCACTGCCGTGATGATGGAGTCCAGCGAGAAGATGGCATCCAGCACCAGGATCTGGGTGATCACCACGCCAAAGCTGGCATAGACGCCGACCGGGCCATCTTCTGGTTGTTTGGCTTCCAGCCGCTCATGGAGCTCGGTGGTGGCCTTGAACAGCAGGAACAGGCCGCCGCCCATCAGGATGAGATCCCGACCGGAGAAGGCAAAATCACCGAGGTGAAGGATGGGTGTGGTCAAGGTGACCAACCATGACATCACGCTGAGCAGGCCCAGGCGCATCAGCAGCGCCAGTGAAAGGCCAATGATACGGGCACGATCCCGCTGGGCGGGGGGCAGTTTTTTCACCAGGATGGCGATGAAGACCAGGTTGTCTATCCCGAGCACGATTTCCAGAATGATCAGGGTAAACAGACCAACCCAGATGTGGGGATCCAGCAGCAATTCCATGTAATGACCTCAATAAATACAGACAGAGCGGGTATCAGTCACGGCAACAGTGGCCGCGGCAGTGCAAGGCAATGGCGTTATTCAGAGGCGCTGATGAAGCAGGTAAAGACAGAGTTTGACAGGAAGAAACGAAAGGTAACTTCGGGGGTTGTCCATGATGGGCAATAAAACCTCGGGTTAAAAATGAGCCCTGATGATAGCGAGAATCGGCGCTTTGGCAAGAGCAGGGCGATGAAGATGTGATGACGCAGGGGAGGCAGCCTGGCTGCACTCCCCCTGTGGGTCGTTACAACCAGCGTTTTTCGCGGGTGAAGCAGACCGAGAGCCAGGCATCCCCCAGGGTATCGCCGAGGCGTGACCAGAGCTCCTGGCGCAGGGCATCCTGGCGCTCGACAGGCCACTCCTGCCCCGGTGCCACCAGTATGTTCAACTCCAGATCGAAGCGACGACCGCTCTTGGCCAGATGGCTGTAGCACTCGATTCCATGGCGCTGGCGCAGGGCTTCAATTTCGCTGGCGACCCGCTGGGATACATCCCCCTTGGGGGCAATCTTCAACACTTCTCGCAGATTGCGGCCGAGCACCTTGATGGGAATGAGGGTGGCGCACAGGGCCAGCAGAGAGACCAGCATGGGGTCTATGTAACGGTTGTATTGACCATGGCCCATGGCATCGAGGCCCATGGCGACCAGAAAGCCCACCAGCAGGGTGGCGCTTAAAATGGTGTCGACCAGCCACTCTTCGGAATCGACGCGCACCAGCTCCGAGTTGAACCGCTTGGCCATTCGCGCCTCGACAACATAGATAAGTGCACACAAGAAGGTGGAAATGGCGGCGCAGATGAGGGCGTGACCGAGATCTATCTCGCGACCACCGGCCAGCAGGGAGGTGATGCCGCTGTAGAGGGCGCCGAGACAGAGCAGCAAAATGATGATCCCGTTGATGACGTTGGCAATGGGCTCGAAGTGAGCGTAGCCATACTGAAAGCGGTCATCGGAGGGGCGGGTAACCAGGTAGGCGGTAACCAGACCAAGGCCTGTCATGCCCATGCTGAACAGGCTGAAGATGCCATCGAGCATGATGGCGTGGGAGCCAACCAGCAGACCATAGCCAATCCCGAAGATGGCAAAGGCGATGCTGCCGAACAGTGACAGGGTCAAGGCCTGTTTCTCTGTGGTAATAAACGTACTGATAACATGGCTGTGGTGAGCCATAACAATCCTCCTTTCAAATGGTGAATATTGCCAAGCGCAAGCGGTTTTCTAGCTGATATACTGCCCGCTCACATGTGAGCAGACTGGCCCTGATACCCGCAAAGAGGCAGCCAGGGCAGTCTTTGTCGCCGGAGTACCGGCATCAAGCAAAGGATGGGAACAAGGATTCATGATCCCGAGACTCGATTACCAGGACAGTTTGTCACCTACAACCCTGCAGTTTCTTGAGTTGCTGGCGCGATCAGCATTTCGTGGTGATATCGAAAAGTCTTATGCAAGCCGGTTGGCGATGGCGACGGATAACAGCGTCTATCAGGTCGTACCTCAGGCGGTGCTCTATCCGCGCAGTGCGGATGACATTGCTGTGATGCTCAAGTTGGCACGGGGGCCCGAGTACGCAGCCTTGAGTTTCTTCCCTCGCGGCGGCGGTACCGGCACCAATGGCCAATCCCTGGGCGGCGGCATTATCGTCGATCTCTCCCGCCATATGAACCAGGTCATGGAAATTAATCTGGAGGAGGGCTGGGTGCGCGCTCAGGCCGGGGTGGTCAAGGATCAGCTCAACGCCTATTTGAAACCCCATGGTTATTTCTTCTCGCCGGATCTCTCCACCTCCAATCGCGCCACTCTGGGCGGCATGGTCAATACCGATGCCTCCGGGCAGGGGTCGCTCGTCTACGGCAAAACCTCGGATCACGTGCTGGGCTTGAAAGCCGTGCTGGAAAACGGTGACATCATGGTCACAGAGCCGGTCAATGGCTCCCGTCTTGAAGACAAGCTGGCCCTCGAGAGTCGGGAAGGGGAGATCTACCGCACCCTGTATCGCATCGGCCGCGAGCGCCGCGCCGACATCGAAGCCACTTTCCCCAAGCTCAACCGTTTTCTGACCGGTTACGATCTCAAGCACCTCTATGCCCCCGACACCGACACCCTGGATGTGAGCCGGGTACTGTGCGGCTCGGAAGGCTCCCTGGGGTTCATCACCGAAGCCAGGCTCAATATCACACCGATCCCGCGTTACCGGACCCTGGTCAACGTCAAGTACGACAGCTTCCCCTCGGCCCTGCGCAATGCCCCCTTTATGGTGCAGGCGCAGGCCCTGTCGGTGGAGACGGTGGATTCCCGCGTGCTGGGACTGGCCCGTGCCGACATCATCTGGCATTCGGTCAAGGCGTTCATTGAGGATGTGCCCGGCAAGGATCTGCAAGGGCTCAATATCGTCGAGTTTGCCGACACCGACGAGCAAGAACATCAGGCCAAGGTGGCTGAATTGTGCCGGCGCATCGATGGGCTGCTGGCGAAAGGGGAGACGGGTGTCATCGGCTATCAGGTGTGCAGTCACCTGCCGAGCATCGAGACTATCTACGCCATGCGCAAGAAGTCGGTGGGGCTGCTTGGCAACGCCGAGGGGCGTAAAAAACCGGTGGCCTTCACCGAAGACACGGCAGTTCCCCCTGAGTCTCTCGCCGATTTCATCATGGAGTTTCGCGCCCTGCTCGACGGCCACGGCCTCGACTACGGCATGTTCGGCCACGTTGATGCGGGGGTATTGCACGTGCGTCCCGCGCTGGACTTGTGCGACCCCGAGCAGGAGGTGCTGCTGCGCCGCATCTCGGATCAGGTGGTGGCGCTCACCGCCAAATATGGCGGCTTGATGTGGGGGGAACACGGCAAGGGTTTTCGCTCCGAATACAGCCCCGCCTTCTTCGGCGAGTTGTGGGAGGAGTTGCAGCGGGTCAAGGGCGCCTTTGACCCCGACAACCGCATCAACCCGGGCAAGATCTGCATGCCTTATGGCAGTGGAGCTTCGCTTGTGTCGGTAGACGGGCCCAAGCGCGGCAAGTTCGACCGCCAGATCCCCATCGCCGTGCGGGAAAGCTATACCCGCGCCATGGATTGCAACGGCAATGGCCTCTGTTTCACCTTCGAAACCGACTCCCCCATGTGTCCTTCGGTCAAGATCAGCAAAGACAGACGTCACTCTCCCAAGGGGCGTGCCGGCTTGATGCGCGAATGGTTGCGCCAGTTGGCGGAGCAGGGCTTCGATCCTCTGGCCGAAGAAGTGGCGCTGCAATCCGGTGGCCTGCGCTTCAAGGCGATCGTCGACAAGTTTCGCAACACCCTGGCCCGCGCCCGTGGCCAGTATGACTTTTCCCACGAGGTGATGGAGGCGATGGAGGGGTGTCTGGCGTGTAAAGCCTGTACCAGCCAGTGCCCCATCAAGGTGGATGTGCCCACCTTCCGTGCCCGTTTCATGCAGCTATACCACAGTCGCTATCTGCGGGGCCCCAAGGATTACTTCGTTGGCACAGTGGAGAGCTATGCGCCGCTGCTGGCCAAGGCGCCGAAACTGGTCAACTTTTTCCTGGAAAAAGAGTGGGCCCAGAAGGCGACCGAGAAGAGCATCGGCATGGTGGATGTGCCCTTGCTCTCGGTACCGACCCTGGCCGAATCCCTGCACGACAACAAGGCGCGCTATTTCGACCTGCCGGGCCTTGAGGCCATGAATGCCGAGCAGCGTGCCAGAGTGGTGCTGATCGTGCAGGATCCCTTCACCAGTTATTACGACGCCCCCGTGGTGCGGGACTTGGTGAAACTTGCCAGCAAGCTTGGGCTGCAACCCTATCTGCTGCCATTCAAGCCCAACGGCAAGCCCCAGCACGTGAAGGGGTTCTTGCGTGCCTTCGCCCGCACCGCGGCCAACAGCGCCCAGTTCCTCAACAAGATAGCGGCGCTGGGTATCCCCATGGTGGGAGTGGATCCCTCTCTGGTGCTCTGCTATCGCGATGAGTATGCCAAGGCCCTTGGCGCGGCTCGTGGCGATTTTCAGGTGTTGTTGCCCCAGGAATGGCTGCTTTCTCTTCCGGCCGACACCCTGCCCCTTGCCAAGCCCACCGCGGATGTCGATGAAAAAGGAGAGGCTGAGCCCTGGTATCTGTTTGCTCACTGCACCGAGAAGACGGCCAAGCCCTCGACTCACGGTGACTGGGGGACCCTGTTCAGCCGCTTCGGTGCTCGTCTGCAGCCTGTCTCTGTGGGCTGCTGCGGCATGGCCGGTACCTATGGCCACGATGCAAAACAGGTGGAGAACTCCAAGGGGATCTATGGTCTCAGCTGGGCAGAGCCCCTGTCGAGGTTGCCCAAAGATCGCTGTCTGGCTACCGGTTATTCGTGTCGCAGTCAGGTCAAGCGGATGGAGGGGGAGAAACTCAAGCATCCGCTGCAGGCGTTGCTGGAACTGCTCTGATGCTGACCTTTCCTAAGCGGTTTCGGGTGCCGCAAGCCTACCGGCACCCGCACTTCCTGCTGTTGCCAGCCACCCCGGCCCAGGCCGTGGTGGAGTTTGTGGCCATGCAGCGTGAACGGGAGCAGCTTCATCAACTGTTTCGCCCCCAGGATGTCTGGCCCTCTGACCAGTTCAGCCTGAGTCAGCATGAGGGAGATCTGGAGTGGCAGCAGGCAGAGTTTCTGGCCAAGCGCTCCTTTGCCTATGGCCTGTGGAGCCCGGATCGGGAGTTGCAGTTCTGGGGAGGCGTCTATCTCTACCCCTCGGTATTGCCGGAGGTGGAAGTGGAACTCTTCTTCTGGAAGGTGGCCGACGCGCAGCTGACCGATGCCGAGCTGGAAACCGAGCTGCGTGCCTGGCTTGGCAAGGCATGGCGCTGGTCTGCGCCGCGCCTGCCCGGGCGTGATACGCCTTGGAGTGAGTGGCCTGGCGTCACCTATCCCTGGTAATGCGATTATCTCCATGGGGCCTTGCCGCTGTGCTGCCGGGCCCCATCTTTGCTTCCTGCCGATTGTTTCAACCTGTTTCTCACCTCAGAGGAGTCACTACCCCCATGAGTCACGATACTGCCCCCATCTGGCGCAAGCCCATGAGTCTGGAAGGGCTCAATGCCTCGTCGCGCAACACCCTGATGGCCCACCTCGATATCCTCTACACGGATGTTGGCCCCGACTGGCTCGAAGCCACCATGCCGGTGGACCACAGAACCCATCAGCCCCTAGGCATGTTGCACGGCGGCGCCTCAGTGGTGCTGGCGGAGACACTCGGGTCGCTGGCTGCCAATATGGCGGTCGGGCCGGACAGCTACTGTGTGGGGCTGGAGGTGAACGCCAACCATCTGCGCGCCAAGCGGGAAGGGGTGGTCACAGGGCGTTGCTCACCCCTGCATCTGGGGGCAACGACCCAGGTGTGGCAGATTGAAATTCGGGATGAACGTGGGCGTTTATTGTGCACCAGTCGATTGACCATGGCGGTGCTCAAACACAAGCGGGACAAGGACTCCAGCGGGGAGTGACCAGCAATAACGCACCAGTAGTGCAAAATAAGCAAGCCATAGTCGCGAGATCCCTCTATAATTGCCAACGTCTTGAGAGGCTTATCACATTTTTCAAGACAGCAGAACAAAGTGGCGCTATAATCGCCGCCTTTTTGCTATTCCGCGGTGCTTAGCCGCCTGCCTTAATCTGGAAGAATCTATGTCTGATACCGAACAACTGCCCCTTTTTAGTGAGCTTGGACTGGCCGCGCCTGTATTGAAAGCGCTGCAAGACGTGGGCTATGAGCGCCCGTCACCGATCCAGGCCGCAGCAATTCCCCACCTCATGGCGGGACACGATCTGCTGGGGCAGGCGCAAACCGGTACAGGGAAGACCGCTGCTTTTGCCTTGCCTCTGTTGTCTCGTCTGGAAGCTGGTAACCGCAACACCCAGGTTTTGGTGCTGGCTCCGACCCGTGAACTGGCCCTGCAAGTTGCCGAGGCGTGCCAACGTTACGCCAAGCACATGCCTGACTTCCACGTCCTGCCCATCTACGGTGGCTCCTCTTACGAAACCCAGACCCGCGCCCTGCGTCGCGGTGCCCAGGTTGTCGTGGGTACTCCTGGCCGTGTGATGGACCTGATCCGTCGCAAGAACCTGGATCTTTCCGGTCTGAAAGCTCTGGTGCTGGACGAAGCTGATGAAATGCTGCGCATGGGCTTCATCGATGACGTGGACTGGATCATGGAACAGTGCCCGAGCACCCGTCAGGTTGCTCTCTTCTCTGCCACCATGCCGGACCAGATCCGCCGTGTTGCCCAGAAGCACCTGAAGCAGCCCAAAGAGATCAAGATCGTCTCCAAGACCTCCACTGCACCGACCATCCGTCAGCGCTACTGGCAGGTAACCGGTCTGCACAAGCTGGACGCCATGACCCGTCTGCTGGAAGTCGAGCCGTACGAAGCCGTACTGGTCTTTGTGCGTACCAAGAACGCTGCCGAAGAGCTGGCTGGCAAACTGGCCGCTCGTGGCCATGCTTGTGAAGCGCTGCACGGTGACATCCCGCAGAAGCTGCGTGAGCGTACCGTTGACAAGCTGCGTCAAGGCCAGCTGGATATCCTGATCGCCACCGACGTTGTCGCCCGTGGTCTGGACGTCGAGCGTATCACCCACGTGGTGAACTACGACATTCCGTACGATACCGAATCCTACGTTCACCGTATCGGCCGTACCGGTCGTGCTGGTCGCAAGGGTGAGGCCATCCTGTTTGTTGCTCCCCGCGAGCGTCGTATGCTGCGTGCCATCGAGCACGCCACTCGTCAGGCCATCGAGCCGATGAAGATGCCGAGCACCGAGGACATCAACCAGCACCGTATGACCAAGTTCAAAGAGCGCATCCGGGAAACCATGATGGGCGAAGAGCTTGAGCTCTACCTGAACTTGGTGAACGAGCTGATCGAAGAAGATTCTGCCGATCCGCTGGAACTGGCTGCCGCCCTGGCCAAGCTGGTTCAAGGTGATCAACCGCTGCTGCTGGATGACTCTATCCCTGAGCCGCAGTTCAGCAGCAATGATCGTGGTGGTCGTGATTTCGAACGCCGTGACGGTGGCAGTGATTTTGCTGACCGTGGTGATCGTCCTGCCCGTCGCATGCCGTCCCTCGAGCCGCGTCCGTTGAAAGACAACCCGGACGTCGAGATGGAGCGCTACCGCGTAGACGTGGGTGCCCATCACGGTGTCAAGCCGGGCCAGATCGTGGGCGCTATCGCCAACGAAGCGAACATCGAGAGCCGTTTCATCGGCAACATCGATATCGCTGATGACTTCTCCACCGTCGACCTGCCCAAAGGCATGACCGCCGATGTGCTGGAAGTGATCAAGAAAGCCCGTGTTTGCCAGCGTCCGCTGATGATCACCCGCTACACAGAGGTGCCGGCTGGCAGCAATACTGCCCCCCGTCCGCCCCGCAGCGATCGTCCTTTCAACAAGGATCGCCGCCCCAGCGGTGACCGTCCGTTCAACAAGAGCGGGGAGCGCCGTGAAGGTGGCTTCAACAAGGATCGCAAGTTCGGTGGCAACAAGCGCCGCGACAGCTAAGTCCTGATTGCATTGATAAAAAGGCCGCTCATTGAGCGGCCTTTTTTGTTTTTGTACATGAGGTTGCGCTACTGTAGACCTGTCTCGGTTCCGGCTGCATTTATCCAGAGATCAGCGATAGCTGACCCATGGGCATGACAGGCGTTTAAAGAGCGCATTTTGGGGTGACGTTAGCGGTGGCCTGCATGAAGCCGCATGATGGTATTAAAGAAGGGGAAGGGGATAATGGACAGGCTCGGGGCAATGGAAGCGTTTGTGCTGGCGGTGGAAACCGGTTCTTTCTCTGCGGTAGCACGTCGGCTCAAGCTGGGTCAGCCAGCCATATCCAAGCTGATTGCCCAGCTGGAAGCACAGCTTGGCAGTCGTCTATTGCTGCGTTCGACCCGCGGCCTGACGCCAACAGAGGCGGGTGAGGCGTATTATCTGCGAGCCAGGCAGATCCTCGACGATATCAGAGAGGCCGATGCTACTGTTGCGCAGTGCCGCAGCAGCTTGAGCGGCCGCCTGCGGGTGAGTGCCCCTGTCACCTTTGCCCGTCTGCATATCATTCCCCACCTTCATGAACTGCTGGCTGCCCACCCCAATCTGGAGATAGACGTACTGTTGGATGACAGCAATGTCGACTTGATCGCCGCAGGCATCGATGTGGCTTTGCGTCTCGGTGAGCAGGTCGATTCTGGTATGGTTGCCCGCAAGCTCGGGCACTGCGCCATGAGAGTGGTGGGGGCGCCGGCCTGGTTTGCAACCCATGGTACGCCCTCATCCCCCGGCGAGTTGCAAGGATGTCCGCTGGTGGTCTACAGCCCCAAGCCCGGTATGGGGCAGCAGTGGCACTTTATACAGGGTGAAAATCAGGTCACATTGACAGTGCAGGGGCGGCTGACTGTCTCCGCCGCCGAAGGGATGCGAGCCGCCGTGCTGGCGGGAGTGGGACTGGGCATTACCTCCGAGTGGATGTTTGCCCCCGAGCTTGCCAGTGGCGAAGTCATGGCAATTCTTGCTGACTGGCAGCTTCCCCGGCTGGATCTGTGGGCTCTGTTTCCCTCGGGGCGGCAGATCAGCGCCAAGTCTCAAGTGTTTTTGGCGTTCGTGACAGCACTCCCCGTATTGCAGATGCCATCAACCCATCCTTGATCCATTCCCCGGCGGAATAAGTGTTATTGCCGCCGCTTGTCTACTGAGTCTTCCTCATCTTCGTTACCCTGTGCTCATCAAGATCGTGCTCGTCACGGGATTTCAATCATGTATGAGGATGGTGTCATGACTTTATCGGTATCAAGCCGCCCGGCGGTCCTGCCGAGCGCCGGGATCAGTTCATCGCTGGTATTCGCCATGGCGATGTCCTGTGGTTTGGCGGTCGCCAACATTTATTACAACCAGCCCATGCTGGAGGTGATGGCGCGGGATTTCCCCGGCCAGCCAGCGGTTGCCATGATTGCCATGCTGACTCAACTGGGCTATGCCGCCGGCTTGTTGTTTTTGGTGCCATTGGGGGATGTGCTGGAGCGTCGCTGGTTGATTGTGGCGCAGTTCGTGCTAATTGCAGCGGCTTGCGCAATGGCGGCAATGGCGACGGGAGCGGCAGCATTGATGCTGGCTTCCATTGTGTTGGGTATCGGTGCAACCGCGGCCCAGCAGATAGTACCGGTTGCGGCGACCCTGGCCGATCCCGCCAGACGGGGAGCCGTCGTCGGCAGCGTAATGAGCGGTTTGCTGAGCGGGATCCTGCTCAGCCGTACCCTGGCGGGCTTCATCACCGCCTATGCCAGCTGGCGAGTCATGTTCTGGCTCGGTGTGCCGCTGGCCTTGCTGGGGGCCGTGCTGATGGCACGTATGATACCGCTGCATCTGCCCCGTTCCACCATGAGCTATGCCAGCTTGCTGCGTTCTCTGCTGGTGTTGTGGCGAGAAGAGCCTGCTTTGCGTCGGGCAACCCTGGCCCAGGCTCTGCTGTTCGCCTCGTTCAGCGCTTTCTGGACAGTGCTGGCTTTTTATCTCGCCCATTCCGAGTACCACCTCGGTGCGGAAGCTGCCGGCTTGTTCGGGGTGATCGGCATAGTGGGCGTGCTGGCGGCGCCCCTGGCGGGACGAATGGCTGACACGCTTGGCTCCAGGTCGGTAGCACTTGCTGGTGCGCTGCTGGTGGTGCTGGCCTGGTGCCTGTTTGAGGCATGGCTCTCCTTGTTTGGGCTGGCCGTGGGGGTCATCTTGTTGGATCTGGGAGTACAAAGTGCCCTGATTGCCCATCAGCAACGGATCTATGGCTTGAAAGCAGAGGCAAGAGGCCGGATCAACACCCTCTTCATGGTGGGTATGTTTCTGGGGGGAACCCTGGGCTCCAGTGGTGCCATGCTGGCCTGGCAGATGAGTGGCTGGATTGGGGTCGGCAGCCTGGGTCTGGTATTGGCGTTGCTGGCTTTGGGGTATGGCCTGGTCACCAAGGGGGAGAGCCACTCTGTCGGCTGATGGTATAGGCCAAGGTTTGCATCCAATGAAAAGGCGACCCCGAGGTCGCCTTTTGCATGTCTGCTGCTTGTCCGAGCGCTAGAGCACCATGGCCGCCACCCAGCCAAAGAGGATGAGCGGGATATTGTAGTGAATAAAAGTGGGTACCACGCTGTCCCAGATATGGTCGTGCTGACCATCGGCATTGAGGCCCGACGTGGGGCCCAGGGTCGAATCCGAGGCGGGTGAACCTGCATCCCCCAGCGCACCGGCGGCGCCAACCAGGGCGATGGTCGCCATGGGGGAGAAGCCGAGGTGGATACAGAGCGGCACATAAATGGTGGCTATGATGGGCACAGTGGAGAAGGAAGAGCCAATCCCCATGGTGATCAAAAGACCAACCAGCAGCATCAGGAAGGCGGCGAGGCCTTTTTGATCCCCGATCACCGCAGAGACGGATTGCACCAGGCTCTCCACCCCGTGGGTCGCCTTCATCACGGCGGCGAAGCCAGCGGCTGAGATCATGATGAAGCCGATGAGGGACATCATGCGCACGCCCTGGGTGAAGGCGTCCTGGCTCTCACGAAACTTGATGACACCGCCACAGGTGAAGATGACAAAGCCCGCCAACGCACCCAGCACTATGCTGTTGGTCATCAGCTGCAGCCCGAGGGCGACGCCGATGGCCAGCAGGGCAACCCAGATATGGTTGAGATTGAGCTCGACGGATTCGGGCTCGGCGGCCAGGATCTTGTCCATGTCATACTGGCGCGGTTTGCGGTAGGTGATGAACACGGCGACCAGCAGGCCAACGAACATTCCCAGCACAGGGATTGCCATGGCCATCGGCAGCTGGCCAAGCTCGACCGGCACCCCGTTGTCGATCAGGTTCTTGGCCAGTATGTTGTTGAGGAAGATGCCACCAAAGCCCACCGGCAGCAGCATATAGGTCGCGGTCAGGCCGAAGGTGATGACGCAGGCTACCTGACGGCGGTCGATATTCATCTTGGCCATGACGTGCAGCAGCGGCGGGATAAGGATGGGAATAAAGGCGATGTGGACCGGGATCAGGTTCTGGGAGGCGACGGACACGCAAAGGACGGCGCCGAGCAGCAGTGTCTTGACCCAGAGGATGCGGGAGCTGCTGGCATCTTGCCCCAGCTGGTTGATCACCTTGCGGGCCAGCAGGTCGGTGATCCCGGAGCGGGAGATAGCGACCGCAAAGGCCCCCAGCATGGCATAGGAGAGAGCGATCTCTGCGCCACCGCCCAGGCCACCACTGAAGGTGCTGAGGGTGTCGGCCAGGGATAGGCCACCCAGCAGGCCACCTACGATGGCGCTGATGGAGAGCGAGACCACCACATTGATCCGCAGCAGGCTGAGCACCAGCATCAGCGAGACCGCGACAACAACAGGGTTCATGTGACTTCCTTTTAATGGTTATTGGTTGTCTGTCTTTTGAAAGGCAGTTAGTTTGCGAAAATCACGACAAATGTCGAGTAAAAAATCAGGCAAATGGCCTGTGAGACGCATCCCTGAAGGGTTGGGATGGGCGAGGGGAGCCGAGCGGTTGAAAACTGTGCTGTCCGGGTCTGTCTGCCATTCTGGTCAAACCACTTTGATGCCGTATCCCAATAGAAGAAGGCTGCCATGGCAGCCTTCTTGCTCGTTGCTTATCCCGCTTGTTCGTTCGCGTCATCGACGGGGGCATCATCCGGGTGGGCCGGCGGCCAGCCACCCAGGCTCTTCCAGCGGTTGACAATATGACAGAACAGCTCTGTGGTGCGTTCTGTGTCATAGAGGGCCGAGTGCGCCTCTTTATTGTCAAACGGGATGCGAGCGCTCTGGCACGCCTTGGCCAGCACTGTCTGACCCAGGGCCAGGCCGGAGAGGGCGGCAGTATCGAAGGTGGCAAACGGATGGAACGGATTGCGCTTGAGGCCGGCCCGCTCGGCAGCAGCCATGACGAAGCCATGATCGAAGGTGGCGTTGTGGGCCACTATGATGGCGCGGTTGCAGTCGCTCTCCTTCATCCCTTTGCGAATGCCCTTGAAAATCTCGGTCAGCGCCTCTTTCTCGCTGACGGCGCCGCGCAGCGGATTGAAGGGGTCTATGCCGGTGAACTCCAGCGCCGCCTTTTCCAGGTTGGCGCCTTCGAACGGCTCGACGTGAAAATGAAAGACCTGATCGGGAGCGAGCCAGCCATCCTCATCCATCTTGAGGGTATAGGCGGCTATCTCCAGCAAGGCGTCTGTCCTGGCATTGAACCCGGCGGTTTCAACATCGATGACGACGGGGTAAAAGCCACGAAAACGGCCCTTGAGAGTGTGTACAGCGTCGGTCATGGTATCTCGGTCGGCGTGAAATGAGGCGGCATTATGGCAAAAAAGCCAGCCTTTGTCCCTCATCAGCAGCCATGAGACGGACGTCAGATTCTATTCTCGGCACTCGTGCTTATAATTGACCACTTCAACAATGGAATGGGGAGAGGGGATGAACAAGCTGGGATTGGCACACAAGATGTTGCTGGTGGTCTGCCTGCCACTGCTGGCCTTGCTGTTTTTTTCTGGCCGATACGTGTATGAGCGTTATCAGGTTGAACAGGAGATGAGCCAGGCACAAGCGGCACTCTATGTCGTGCGGGAGGCGGCGCAACTGGCCCACGAGCTGCAAAAGGAGCGTGGCATGTCGGCAGGTTTCCTGGGCTCTGGTGGCAACAAGTTTCGCGACGCCCTGCCTGCCCAGCGCAAGCTGGTCGATACCCTGCTGGTCCGTTTTCACGAGGATCCCGCCTTGCTGGCGTTGGGAGAGGTACAACAGGCGCTGACCGGGCTCACCGCCATGCGTGAGCGGGTCGGCGCGCTGGGGGTCGAAGTGGCCGAGCAGGTTGGCTTTTACAGCCGTCTTATCAGCCAGCTGCTGGCCGTGGTGGACCAGGTCAGTCTCAACAGTCAGGATGCCACCATAGCGCTGCAGACCAATGCCTACGCCGCCTTCTTGCAGAGCAAGGAACGAATGGGGCTGGAGCGGGCAACCCTGAGCAATGTGTTCGGCCGTGACCACTTTACCCCTGCGTTGTTGCAGCAATTCATCTCCCTGCTGGCGGCCCAGAATACCTATCTCGAGCGTTTCCAGGCGGTGGCGAGCCCTTCACAACGTCAACTGCTGGCCGACAGCCTGACCTCTCCCCTGGTAGCCAAGGTTGCCGCCATGGAGCAACTGGCGCTGGACAAAGCCACCTCAGGCGGCTTCGGGGTCGATGCCGAAGCCTGGTTTGCCTTGAGTACCGACAAGATAGGTCTGCTCAAGGAGAGCGAAGATCGCCTTTATCAGCAGTTGTTCGAGCGGGTCGAGCAGATGCGAGCAAAGAGTGCCAGCGACTTCTGGTGGGCGGCGCTCGGTGTGCTGTTGTGCGTTGCGTTGACCACCTTCGTCTGCTGGCGGGTGGTGCGAGACCTGCACCTGGGTTTTATGGCGTTGCACCAGACCTTCAAACGGCTGGTACAGGAGAATGATCTGACGGTGCGGGTCAACTGGCGGTCCGGTGACGAACTGGGCGCCCTGGCGCAGGATCTGAACCATTTCCTCGCGCACCTTGAGGGGCTGTTGCTGGCGGTACGTCGCTCCTGCGAGGTGCTGGCCCGCAGCGCCGCCACCTCGGCAGGCGTGATCGCCGAGGTGAATGCTGGCGTCGTCAAAGGTTTCGGTCAGGTGGACCTGGTGGCGACGGCAGCCACCGAGATGGCTTCGACGGTGGCCGAGATTGCGCGCAATGCAACCCAGACGTCGCTGGCGACCCAGCAGGCTATCGGATGTGCCCGTCAGGGCGACAAGGAGGTGGATCAGACCATAGACGCCATCCAGCTGGTGGCGGGCACCCTGGCCAACACCCAGCAACTGGTGGATAGCCTGTATCAGGATACAGAGTCGGTCGGCGAGGCGCTTAATCTCATCAAGCAGATCTCGGATCGCACCAATCTGCTTGCCCTCAATGCAGCCATAGAGGCTGCCCGGGCCGGTGAGTCTGGTCGTGGTTTTGCCGTGGTGGCGGAAGAGGTGAGGGCACTGGCCTCTCGCACTCAGCAGGCGGCAGAGGACATAGATCGGATGTTGTCCCGATTGCGTCAGGGCGCGGATCAGGCGGTCACGGCCATGCATCTGGGCACTGAGCAGGCGGGTTTGAGCGTGACCGAGGCCAAGCGGGCGGGGAGCGAGCTGAGCGACATAGTGAGCGAGGTGCGCAAGGTGAGTGACATGACTGCCCAGGTGGCCACCGCGACGGAGGAGCAGCGCTACGTCACTGACGATATCCAGCACAATGTGATGACCATACGCGAGGTGTACGAAGCTCATCGCCTGCACTCTGAAACCTTGCAGCAAAACAGCGCCGAGCTGGATCTGCTGGCTCGCGAGCTGGCGGGTCGCATTGCCAGCTTCAAGCTGATGGATCGTCCTGCCCCCCACTGAGTGCTTTGCCCTAAAGCTTGCCCTGCCCCTGCCGATACCTAACGTGAGATCGTGTGGAGGGCAGGCACTTGAACGCTTGGATAGTCGGGTTGGTCAGCATATCAGTGAGTATGCAATTACAGGCGGGGGTTACCGAGTTTGGTGCCGGCCTGGATCAATCCGTCTGGCGTTTGACCTCGGATACGCAAGTGGAGTGCCGCCTCGAACACCCTATTCCCAACTGGGGGACGGGTGCCTTCGTCAGCCGTGCCGGTCGCAAGATCAATCTGGATTTCGAACTCAAGGGGTTGCGACAGCAAGCCCAGACCCAGACGGTCAGTCTGGGGATCATGCCACCACTCTGGCGTCCCGGTGTTGCCGGGCGGGAAGTGAGCCAGTTGCGCTTTTACCAGCAGTTTGATGGCTTGGTGGAGGGGCAGACTGCCTGGACCATGCTCGATGAGCTGGAGGGTGGCCGCATGCCAACCTTCCAGTATCGTGACTGGTACCGTCAGAACCGGCCGGTGCGGGTCTCCCTCTCCTCTGTCAACTTTCGGGTCAAGTACCAGGCCTTTGTGGATTGCCTGAGTGGACTGTTGCCCTATAGCTTCAATGACATCGCCTTCAGCGTGCTCTCCTATGACAAGAACAGTGATCAGCTGTCACTGGCCTCCCGGCGGCGACTGGCGATGATCGGCGAGTATGTGAAGGTCGACAAGAGCATAGATGTGGTGGTGATCAACGCCTACAGCGACAGTTATGGCGGCCGCTGGCCCAACCAGAAACTCTCCGAGAAGCGGGCCGATGCCATCAAGAAGGTGTTTGTGGATCTGGGGATCGATCCGGGCAAGATCTCGGTGGAAGGGCACGGCGAGAAGCGCCACGCCACCTCCAACGAAACCGAGGATGGTCGCGCCAAGAACCGGCGGGTGGTGATCAATATGGGCCGCAATGGCACCATCTGATAACCTGCACACTGACATGAAAAAAGAGCGCCGCAGCGCTCTTTTTTATTGGGTGTTACCTGAGGCATTGCCTCAGAAGCTGTCACCCAGGCCGCTGCCTGCATCTTTCTTGGCGATCAGTTCAATCTTGTAACCATCCGGATCTTCCACGAAGGCGATGACAGTGGTACCGCCCTTCACTGGACCTGGCTCGCGGGTGATCTTGGCACCGGCGGCACGCAGGGCATCGCAGGTGGCATAGATGTCGTCCGCTTCCAGCGCAATGTGGCCGTAGGCCGAGCCCAGTTCGTACTCGCTGACACCCCAGTTGTAGGTGAGCTCGATGACGGCTTCGTCTTTCTCGTCACCGTAGCCAACGAAGGCCAGGGTGTACTTGTATTCGCTGTTTTCGCTCTTGCGCAAGAGTTTCATACCCAGCACTCGGGTGTAGAAGTCGATGGAGCGTTGCAGATCGCCAACACGCAGCATGGTATGCAGAATTCTCATTGCTCAGTTCTCCGGGTAGATATATGTACTCACACAAGTCTTGGATGATACAGGAATCGCAGCATAAGTTTGCGGGCTGTAGCGTACGGCCTGCATGCTGCCTTATTCCTGTGGATAGACTTTTTCTTTGTATTCACACAAGTCTTCGATGATACAGGAGCCGCAGCGCGGTTTGCGAGCCAGACAGGTGTAACGGCCGTGCAGGATCAACCAGTGGTGTACATCCAGCTTGAACTCGGCAGGCACCACTTTCAGCAGTTTCTCTTCCACCTGATCAACGTTTTTGCCCACCGCGAAGCCGGTCCGGTTGGATACCCGAAAGATGTGGGTATCGACGGCGATGGTGGGCCAGCCAAAGGCGGTATTGAGCACTACATTGGCGGTCTTGCGACCCACACCGGGTAGCGCCTCCAGCGCCTCGCGGTTCTCCGGCACCTCGCCGCCATGGCGTTCCAGCAAGATGGCGCACGTCTTGATGACGTTTTCGGCCTTGGTGTTAAACAGGCCTATGGTCTTAATGTACTGTTTCAGCCCATCCACCCCGAGCGCCAGCATGGCGGCCGGGGTATTGGCCACCGGATAGAGCTTGTCGGTGGCCTTGTTGACGCTTACGTCGGTGGCCTGGGCTGACAGCAACACGGCAATCAAGAGCTCGAAGGGCGAGGTGAAGTTGAGCTCTGTGGTGGGATGGGGATTGTTGTCCCGCAGTCGCTCCAGGATCTGCCTGCGTTTCTGGTTGTTCATGGTTTCTCACGTCTCAGATCAGAGCTGGGTGGCGCGCACACCCGCCACCGGCACACTGCTATCGGCAAGGGGGGCGGCTTGCTTGCGATCACGCCAGTCATTGATGGCATTCTTGCCTGCGATCATCAGGCCTAGCCCGATAAAGCCCCCCGGCGGCAGGATCGCCAGCAGCAGGCTGGCATCGGCATGAAACAGCTCGATGCGCAGGGACTTGGCCCAGTCACCCAGCAGCAATTCGGCGCCGTCAAACAGGGTCCCCATGCCAATGATCTCCCGCAGGCCACCCAGCACCAGCAGCACCAGAGTAAAGCCGAGTCCCATCATGAAACCATCCAGTGCCGCCAGCAGAGGCGGATTCTTGGAGGCATAGGCTTCGGCCCGGCCTATGATGACGCAGTTGGTGACGATCAGGGCGATGAAGATACCGAGCGCCTGATAGAGGCCATAGGTATAGGCATTCATCAGCAGCTGCACGCTGGTGACCAGGGCGGCGATGATCATCACGTAGATGGGAATGCGAATGTCCTTGGGCACCCAGTTTCGCACCAGGGAGATGGCAAGGTTGGAGCTCACCAGTACCGCCATGGTGGCCAATCCCAGTCCGAGCGCATTGGTAAAGGTGGAGGAAACTGCCAGGGTAGGGCAGAGCCCCAGCACCTGCACCAGGGAGGGGTTGTTCTTCCACAGCCCTTGCAGCATCAGCTCCTTGAGCTCTTCACGACGGCCCTTGCCCTCACTGATCGGGGTCTGGTCATCCAGTGTATGAGAGTGTTCCATTTATCGGCTCCGGCTGAGATGGCACATGGATATGCATAGCACATCAATCTGTTTCATATGTGTGGGCCCAGGCTTATGGCGTGGGGTCGCACGGAGGGGCATCACGCAGCAACTCAGGGTGCGTTTGCTCCAGCAGCAGCAGGTTTTTCACTGCCTTGACCACGGCGCGGGGGGTGATGGTGGCGCCGGTGAAAGCATCGAATTCGCCGCCATCTTTTTTCACCGCCCAGCTTGCCTCGTTGTCGCGGCTGAGGAACTTGCCGACAAAACTTTCTATCCAGCTCGATTTCTTCAGCTCTATCTTGTCACCCAGGCCCGGCGTCTCGTTGTGGGCCAGCACCCGCACAGCACTGACGCTGCCCTTGGCATCGGTACCGACGATGAGGCGAATGGCCCCACTGTAGCCGTCGGGTGCCACGGTTTCCAGCGCATAACCCGTGGTCTCGCCTTTCAGGGTTGCAGTGTAGAGCGGCATGGCCTGATCGCTGCCCAGATAGGTTTTGCTCTGTACCAGCTTGCAACTGGCCACCAGGTCGTTGTCATAGCTTCCCTCTGGCAACAGGGCGGAGAGGGTGCGCAGCTTTTCCAGCTGCTGCTGATGGGCGATCCTGTCGCGGGTCAGCTCGTTGGTCAGCACCACAACGGCGGTGCAGGCCAGGGCAAACAGGGCTAGCGTGACGCCATTTTTGCGCATGCTCTTTAACATTGGATACTTCCTGAGAGTGAGGTTTGCGCCGGGATCATTTGCGACGTGCTCCATGTCCCCTGAGGCGTGTCAGGCTGTCGTTCCGTGTGGTCACGCAGAGGTGGGTTATCCGCATGATGTTACTCATTTGCGACGTGCTCCATAGACCTTGGGACGTGTCAGGCTGTCGATCAGCGGAACACACAAGTTGGCCAGCAGCACGGCGAAGGCGAAGGCATCAGGGTAACCGCCAAAGCGACGGATAAGGTAGACCAGCACACCAATCAGTACGCCATATACCAGACGGCCACGGGGCGTGGTGCTGGCGCTGACCGGATCGGTAGCGATGAAGAAGGCCCCCAGCATGGTGGCCCCGCTGAACAGATGGAACATGGGGGTGGCGGTGGCATCCGGCGTCATCAGATAACCCAGGGTTGCGGCCAGCAACAAGGAGCCCAGGATGGCACCCGGAATACGCCAGTTGATCACTCTTTGCTGCAGCAGGAACAGGCCGCCCAGCAGGTAACCCAGGTTGACCCAGCTCCAGCCGATGCCGCCCCAGCCCTCGAATACGGCGTGGCTCATCACTTCACCCGTGGTGAGCCCCTGATTCAGCCCTGTCTTCAGGGTATCGAGTGGCGTAGCCATGGTGAGGCCATCCACCCCCTGCTTGAGCTGCGCCATGCTGTAGCCATCCAGGCTGAAGCCGGTAAAGATGACGGACGCTGCATCGCCAAAGCCGATGTCATAGGCGCGAATTGTGTCTGGCGGCAACCAGCTGGTCATTTGCACGGGGAAGGAGACCAACAGCAACACATAGGCCACCATGGCCGGGTTGAACAGGTTCTGGCCCAGGCCGCCATAAAGGTGCTTGGCAATGATGATGGCAAAGGCGGTACCCAGTACCAGCATCCACCAGGGCAGCAGGGGGGGCAAAGAGAGGCCAATCAGCACGGCGGTCAGGGCGGCACTGCCATCCATCAGGGCGGGCTTGATGGGGCGGCGGCGCAAGCGGAGCACCAGCGCCTCGGCCCCCAGCGCCGTCACCAGCGCCAGCAGGATCTGGATGAAGGAACCCCAGCCAAAGAACCAGGTCTGGGCCAGCAGGCCGGGCAGGCAAGCCAGGATCACCAGCAACATCAGGGTTTGGGTCTGTTTGCGGTTATGAGCAAACGGCGCACTCGCGATATTGAACATGGATCAGTGGCTCTTGTCTGGCGATGGAGAAGGTGACTGTGCTTGGGTGGTCAGGCCTTGTGCGGCAGCCTCTGCTGCCAGCTTCTTGGCCTTGGCCCGCGCGATGGCGGCGGCAATGGCTGCTTTCTTGGGGTCGACCTCGGCAGTCGCCGGTGCGGGTTCGCTTACCGGCTGGGCCTCGCTAGCCGTAGCCTCAGGCTGGGCGACCTTTTCATCCGCAGCTTGCGCTGCTTTTTTTGCCTTGGCGCGTGCAATGGCGGCGGCAATGGCTGCTTTCTTGGGGTCGACCTCGGCAGTTGCCGGTGCGGGTTCGCTTACCGGCTGGGCCTCGCTAGCCGTAGCCTCAGGCAGGGCGACCTTTTCATCCGCAGCTTGCGCTGCTTTTTTTGCCTTGGCGCGTGCAATGGCGGCGGCAATGGCTGCCTTTTTGGGGTCGACCTCGGCAATTGCCGGTGCGGGTTCGCTTGTCGGCTGGGTCTCGGTAGCCATAGCCTCAGGCTCGGCGACGTTTTCATCCGAAGCTTGCGCTGCCTTCTTGGCCTTGGCCCGTGCGATGGCGGCGGCAATGGCTGCCTTTTTGGGGTCAACCTCGGCAGTCGCCAGTGCGGGTTCGCTTGTCGGCTGGGTCTCGTTAGCCATAGCCTCAGGCTTGGCGACGTTTTCATCCGCAGCTTGCGCTGCCTTCTTGGCTTTGGCCCGTGCGATGGCGGCGGCAATGGCTGCTTTCTTGGGGTCAACCTCGGCAGTCGCCGGTGCGGGTTCGCTTACCGGCTGGGCCTCGTTAGCCATAGCCTCGGGTTTGGCGACGTCTTCATCCACAGCTTGTGCGGCCTTTTGGGCCTTGGCACGAGCAAGGGCTGCTGCGATAGCGGCCTTTTTCGGATCCTGCGCCTCTGGCGTTGGCGCAACGACGGCGGCAACGTCAGCAGGTTCACCGCTGTTGGCGGCTTTGGCGGCGCGCCGCGCGAGGGCCTCCTGCTTGCGCGCCTCGCGGGCGGCAATCATGGCGCTGTTGTCTGGCTGCTCGCCAACAGCGCTGGCCGTGACTTCCTGCTTGGCTTTGATGCGAGCGAGGGCGGCAGCGACGGGATCTTCCCCTCCACTGGCCGTCATGGCCTGGCGGCGCTGGGCCGCAGCCTCGGCATGGCGGGCTTCTCGGGCCGCTTTTTCCCGCTCGAAGCGGGCCTGCTTGGCCTCGAAACGCTGCTTGGCACGCTCGGCTTTTTCGGCCTCGGCACGGGCCTCGCGAATATCATCCTTTGCAATCTTGTAGTACTGCACCAGAGGGATCTGGCTGGGGCAGACCCAGGCGCAAGCGCCGCACTCGATACAGTCGAACAGGTTGAGCCCTTCGGCCTTGTCGTACTCCTTGGCGCGGCTGTACCAGTAGAGCTCCTGGGGCAGCAAATTGGCCGGGCAGGCATCGGCGCAGGCGCTGCAACGGATGCAGGCTTGCTCGGGACCGGGGGGCGGCAGCTCGGCACGGGTCGGGGAGAGCAGGCAGTTGGTGGCCTTGACCACGGGAACCATGGCGTGGGGCAGGGTGAAGCCCATCATGGGGCCCCCCATGATGACCCTCTGGTCCGCCTCGGGTTGCAGCTCGAAACGCTGCAACAGCCAGCGCACTGGCGTGCCCAGCAGTACCCAAGCATTGCCTGGCTTCTTGAAGGCGTCGCCAGTCAGGGTGACGATGCGGGAGATGAGCGGCTCGCCGTCGATGATGGCGCGCTTGATGGCGAACACGGTTGCCACGTTGAGCACCATGATGCCCATGTCCACCGCCCGCCCACCCTTGGGCACCTGACGGCCGGTAAGCAGCTCTATGGTCTGCTTGGCACCGCCCGAGGGGTACTTGGTCGGCACCGTCTTGACCAGCACGTCATCATCGGTGGCGTGGCGGGTCAGTTCGGCAATGGCTGCGGGTTTGTTGTCTTCCACCCCTATCAGGGTCAATTTGGGTTTGAGCAGATGCTTGAGCACCCGGATGCCATCCATGATCTCGTCGGCATACTCCTGCATCAGACGATCATCTGTGCTTATGTAGGGCTCACACTCCAGTCCGTTGACGATCAGGATCTCGGTGAGCTGACCGCGGCCGTCCAGCTTGCTGTGAGTCGGGAACACGGCGCCGCCCAGACCCGCAATGCCGGCCTGCTGGATGCGCTCGAGCAGTTCGCCTCGATCCAGATTCCAGTAGTCTGGCTTGCCCTGGTGCTCACCCCAGGCATCCTCCCCATCCGGCGTCAGGGTGATGCAGAGATCATCGAGACCCGAGGGGTGCGCCACAGTATGGTGGCCGATGGCGGTGATGGTGCCCGAGGTCGAGGCGTGCACGGGCACTATGCGGCCCTTGTCATAGCGGGTCAGTGGCTGACCCTTCTTGACCTTGTCGCCGATCTGTACCAGCAGATCGCCGGCCGGCCCTGCGTGCTGGCGCACCGGTATGATGAGCTGGGGCGGCAGGCCCGCGTCCACCACGGGTGTCAGGCTGGATTGGTGCTTGTTCTCGGGAGGGTGAATGCCGCCGTGAAAATCCCACAGAGTGCCGGCTTTGATGCGTTCGAGCAGATGCTGCATGGTTACTCCGCTGTTTATTCCACTATCTTGACCGGAATGGCGACGTTGGCCAGATCCCACTTCCAGTTGTCGACCGTGGTCGGCACAGGGATCATTTCGATACAGTCGGTCGGGCAGGGATCGACACAGAGATCGCAGCCGGTGCACTCGTCTGTGATGACGGTGTGCATTGCCTTGGTGGCACCGACGATGGCATCGACCGGACAGGCCTGGATGCACTTGGTGCAGCCGATGCATTGATCTTCATGGATGAAGGCGACTTTCTTGACCGGGATGGCGGCCTCGGCACTGCCCAGCGGTTGAGGGTCGACCCCCATCAGGTCGGCTATCTTGCGCATGGTGGCATCGCCACCGGGCACGCACTTGTTGATCTGATCGCCATTGGCCAGCGCCTCGGCATAAGGTTTGCAGCCAGGGTAACCGCACTGGCCGCACTGGGTCTGCGGCAACAGGGCGTCAAGCTGATCGACGATGGGATCGGCTTCCACGTGAAACTTGACGGCGGCAAAGCCCAGAATGATTCCGAAGGCAAGGGCCAGCAGGGCCAGTACCAGAACGGCAAAGAGTATGTGAGTCATAGCGCTATATCTTGATAAGGCCGGTAAAGCCCATAAAGGCCAGCGACATCAGGCCGGCGGTGACCATGGCAATCGACACACCGCGAAACGGAGTGGGAACGTCGGCCGCCACCAGGCGTTCACGCATGGCGGCAAACAGTATCAGCACCAGCGAGAAGCCTGCGGCTGCGCCAAATCCGTAGATGATGCTTTGAATGAAGTTGTGACGCTCGTTGATGCTCAGTAATGCCACCCCCAGCACGGCGCAGTTGGTGGTGATGAGTGGCAGGAAGATGCCCAGCAGGCGATAGAGGGTCGGGCTGCTCTTGCGGATAACCATCTCGGTGAACTGCACTACGACGGCGATCACAAGAATGAAGGCAAGGGTGCGCAGGTAGGCGATGTTCAGCGGGATCAGGATATAGTGTTCCATCAGATAGGAACTGGCGCTGGCCAGCGTCATCACGAAGGTGGTCGCCAGCCCCATGCCGACGGCGGTCTCCAGCTTGCCGGAGACGCCCATAAAGGGACACAGGCCGAGAAACTTCACCAGCACGAAGTTGTTAATCAGCACGGTACTGACCAATAAAAGCAGGTACTCAGTCATGGGAGATGGGTTATCCGGTTTGAAGGCGGCGGTATTATCTGATTTTAGGTCTCCTTAAACAACCGCAAGGCCGCATGGTTATTATTCAAATGGCCAATTTCATGGAGGAAATGTGCGCCCTTTACCCATTTTTACCCTGACCCTGGCAATGCTGCTCTGGTCCAGCTCCTTTATCGCCCTCAAGCACGTGCTGGGGATCTGGGGTTTCGGTCAGGTGCTGTTCATGCGCATGAGTGTGGCGGCGCTCTGCTGGCTGCTTTGCTACCGCTATCTGGGCAATTTCACCTATCAAAAGGGGGATTGGCGCTGGCTGGCCCTGATGGGGGGACTGGAGCCCTGCCTTTACTTCCTGCTGGAGGTCAATGCCCTGCGTTACACCAGTGCTGGTCAGGCGGGCATGGTCTGTGCTCTGTTGCCGCTCATCGTGGCCCTGGTGGCCTTTGTGCTGCTCAAGGAGCGGGTCAGTCGCCGCCAGTTGCTCGGCTTTGCCATCGCCATCGTCGGCATTGCCCTGCTGGGGCTGGGTAGCGGCGTGGATGAGTTTGCCCCCAACGCCTTGCTTGGCAACAGCCTGGAGATGGCGGCCATGCTGTGCGCCGCCACCTATTCTGTGGTCTTCAAGAAGCTCTCCAGCCGCTACGGCGTGCTGACCCTGACTGCGCTGCAAGCCTTCGTCGGTACCCTCTTTTTCGCCCCCTTCGCCTTCAGCGAACCCTGGCCCACCGCCTGGGCCTGGCAGGACATGGTGGTCATCGTCTTTCTTGGCGCCTTTGTGACGCTCGGAGCCTACCTGCTCTACAACTGGTCGGTGACCCAGGTCAAGGTGACCCTGGCGGCGGCCTATGTGAACCTCATTCCGGTCTTTACCCTGTTGCTGGCCTATCTGCTGCTCGGTGAAACTCTGACGCCATTGCAATGGCTTGCCTGTGGCGCCGTCCTGCTGGGGATCGCCGTGGGCCAGCTGCCCGCTCGGCGCAAAGTGCGCGAGCCGGTTATCGCCGACAGCTGATCTATCCCGGAGGCTGATCGATGGACTAGAGTCAGCACAGTCAAAGGGCGTGTGTCGCTCATCACCTTGGCCAGGTTTTATCCGGGAGAATGCCGATGAACAGCATGATGTTATTGACCAGGGCGCAGGCCCTGTTGACCCATAATCCCTTTACGCTGGATGATGCCAGGTCGCTGGAAGCGCTGGAGGAGGCTGCGGTGGGAGAGGAGGGGCTGCTGATCGCTGAATTGTGGGAGGCCGCCCTGATGCAGGCCGACGAAGCGGCTCGCCATTACATGAAGGGGGAAGGCTGAGTATCGGGTCTGGTTATCTCGAACGCCGGGGATGGGCGAGGGCATAGCGCCTGTTCACCCCTTGCTCGCCACACTCTTGCCGCCCACATCAATACGGCCATCTGCGCCGCCATACTGTTGTGCCACCTTGCGGACAACCTTCTACAGAATGGAACAAGCGACGAGCTCTCCGCCGCTTGTTGCCTTGCGTCGCCTTTCCGTATCAGATGGACAAGTCCTTGACCGTGGCGGAGACGGAGTTGGCATCTTCGATGATCTCCTTGATGACGGTGGCAATGATGCTGGCCTGCTCCTGGCCCGCCATGGCCTTGTCAGAGACCACTGAGACGGTCTGGGTGATCCTGGAGGTGATGTCCGAGTTGAGCTTGATGACAGAGATGATCTCGCCAGTGGAGCTGGAGGTTCTGGCAGCCAGTTGGCGTACCTCATCCGCCACTACGGCAAAGCCACGACCCTGCTCACCGGCCCGGGCCGCCTCGATGGCGGCATTGAGTGCCAACAGATTGGTCTGATCCGCGATACCGCTGATGGTCGAGATGATGGATTCAATGCTTTTCGATTGCTGGTTGAGGTTCTCAATCTGCCTGCTGACCTCGTTGACCGAGGTGTTGATGTGTGACGAGGTCTCCAGCACCTTGTCGATCACCTCGCGCCCCTTGGCGGCGCTCGACACTGTTTCACCAGCGATGGCGCACGCCTTTTGCGCCGCTTCGCGCACCGAGATGGATTTTTCGACCCGCTCAGTGATGTTGCTCGCCAGCTTGATGATTTTGATCACCTTGCCCTCGTGGTTGAAGATGGGGTTGTAGGTGGCCTCCAGCCAGATCTTTTCACCGTGGCGGCCAAGGCGCATGAAGAGACCTGACTGGATATTTCCCGAGCCCAAATCTCGCCAGAAGTCGGGGCTTTTCCGATAAAACTCGTCATCACAGAACATGCTGTGGTGCTTGCCCACCACCTCATCCAGCCGGTATCCGAAACAGTGCAGGAAGTTCTGGTTGGCGTTGATGACGGTGCCATCCGGCTGAAAGTCGATGACGGCGAGTGACTTGTCCAGCGCCGCCAGCAGGGCTTGGGTCCGCTCCAGGGATGACTGCTGCTGGGTCACGTCCGAGGCGACCTTGGCTACCCTGATGACCTTGCCATCAACAATGATGGGAAAGTAAGTGGCTTCCAGCCAGACGGCTTTGCCTGACCTCGCCTGGCGAATGAAGCGGCCATTACGAAACTCGCCGTTGCGCAGAGCGCTCCACAACAGCTCGTAATCGCGCGTACTGACATCTTCCGGGAAGCAGAGCGCACTGTGGTGTTTGCCTACCACCTCCTCGCGTTGATAGCCCACGATATCGAGAAAAAGATCGTTGACGAAGGTGACCACGCCCTCCGGCGTGAACTGGATATAGGGTACCCGGGACTGAATGGCTTGTTCGAAGGCGCCCAGTTCCGCCAGTGCCGCCTCTTTCTCGCGTTGTTCATTGCTGTTCTTACGTTTCCAAAACATGATGGAGCTCCTCCTTGAGACCCTTGTGAGACTTCTCGTGACAATAGTCGACCGGCTGGATACTAGTACAGAATATTTGTCCAATAGCACGGGAATGGAGTGTAATTATATGTTTTTATTTAATTTATTCTTGTCGCCATCGGGGTGATCAGACTCGGATGTGCGGCCGACACAGGCCTCATGCCTTGGCTTATTCCTGCGCCATCCCCCTGGCGCCGGCCCGGTTTTGGCAGTGCGGATACCGTGGATCTGTTCATTTTCCCCGCAGTCCAACACATCAGAGCACCCTAGGGCGGCAAGATGAGGTATCTTATGCCCCGATTTCATCCATTTAACGGTGTCGAGACCCCTCTATGATTATCAAACCCAAGGTTCGCGGCTTTATCTGCACCACCACTCACCCGGTCGGCTGTGAAGCCAATGTTCGTCGTCAGATTGCTTACACCCAGGAGCAGGGCATGATTGCCAATGGTCCCAAGCGGGTGCTGGTGATTGGCGCTTCCACCGGTTATGGTCTGGCCTCCCGGATTGCCACTGCCTTCGGTAGCGGCGCTGCCACCATAGGCGTCTTCTTCGAAAAAGCCGGTAGCGAAACCAAGACGGCGACTGCGGGCTGGTATAACTCGGCCGCGTTCGACAAGGCCGCCAAAGAGGCGGGTCTGTATGCGAAAAGTGTCAACGGCGATGCCTTCTCCAACGAATGCCGTGCCAAGGTGATCGAGCTTATCAAGGCCGATCTGGGCCAGATTGACCTGGTTGTCTACTCCCTGGCCTCACCGGTACGCAAGATGCCGGATACCGGTGAAGTGGTGCGCTCAGCCTTGAAACCCATCGGCGAGACCTACACCACCACCGCCATCGATACCAACAAGGATCAGATCATTACAGCCACCGTCGAGCCGGCGAATGAGGAAGAGATCCAGAACACCATCACCGTCATGGGCGGTCAGGATTGGGAGCTGTGGATGGCGGCCCTGCGCGATGCAGGCGTGCTGGCTGACGGCGCCAAGTCCGTAGCCTACTCCTACATCGGCACCGATCTGACCTGGCCCATCTACTGGCACGGTACCCTGGGTCGCGCCAAGGAAGATCTGGATCGCGCCGCCACCGCCATTCGTGGCGATCTGGCCGCCAAGGGCGGCACCGCTCACGTGGCCGTGCTGAAATCCGTGGTGACCCAGGCCTCTTCTGCCATTCCGGTGATGCCGCTTTATATCTCCATGGCCTTCAAGATCATGAAGGAGAAGGGTATCCACGAAGGTTGCATGGAGCAGGTCTACCGCATGATGCGTACCCGTCTCTATGGGGAAGAGCTGGCGCTGGACGAGCAGGCCCGCATCCGCATGGATGACTGGGAGCTGCGTGAAGACGTGCAGCAGACCTGCCGTGATCTCTGGCCTTCCATCACCACCGAGAACCTCTCCGAGTTGACCGACTACACCGGCTACAAGCAGGAGTTCCTGCGCCTGTTCGGTTTCGGTTTGGCCGAGGTGGATTACGAGGCTGATGTGAACCCGGACGTGAAATTCGACGTGGTTGAGCTCTGAGTCTGACTCAGGTGAAAACAGGGCCCTGCGGGGCCCTGTTTTTTTGTCAACAATCTGGTGAAATCACGAAATTATATTATCCGCGATCACCTTTTCCCCATATCAAACCCGCTAATCTTGCGCTGTCGGATCACATGACGGCGCTGCCGAGGAATGGAAGCTATGACCACCCCACATGAGGCGCCCAAGAAGCGCCAACTCCCCACCGTATACACACTGCTGTTCATCATCATCGCCCTGATGGCGGCCCTCACCTGGGTGCTGCCAGCGGGCAAATATGACTATGTCACCGCCAAGAGCCAGCAGCCGGTTGCGGCCGCCACAGTGGCCGATTACAGCGGCGATGAGCGATTGCTGCCTGTGCCCGGCAGCTATACCGAGCTGCCCTCCCAGCCGCAAGGGGTGTTCGAGGTGCTCAAGGCCCCCATTCAGGGCTTCCACAAGGCGGCCGACGTGGCACTGTTCGTGCTCATCATCGGCGGCTTTCTTGCGGTGACCATGCAAAGCGGCGCGCTCGATGCCGGGGTGGGGGCCATAGTGCGCACCTTCGCCGGGCGCGAGCGGCTGCTGATCCCGGTGCTGATCGCTCTGTTTGCCCTCGGCGGCTCCACCTTCGGCATGGCGGAAGAAACGGTGGCCTTCTGGGCGCTCATCGTGCCCGTCATGATGGCGGCAGGCTTCGATCGCATGGTGGCGGCGGGGATCATCCTGCTTGGCTCCGGGGTCGGGGTACTCGCCTCCACCGTCAATCCGTTTGCCACCGGCATCGCCTCCGGTTTTGCCGGCATACCCATCGGGGAGGGGATTGGCCTGCGGGTCATCCAGTGGCTGCTGCTGGTGATCTTCGCCTCCTGGTTCGTGATGCGCTACGCCAAGCAGGTGCAGCAGGACAAGTCCCGCTCCGTGCTGGCGGACATCGTCTATGACGATGAATTCTCCCAGATGAAGCGCAGCGACTCGGCCTTTACCGGCAAGCAGAAGCTCACCATGCTGGTGTTCTTCGGCACCTTCCTGCTGATGATCTATGCGGTGGTGCCCTGGTCGGATCTGGGGATAGACCTGCTGCCAACCCTGGGTTGGTGGTTTGACGAGCTCTCCACCCTGTTTTTCAGCGCCTCCATCCTGATAGCGCTCATCAACCGGATGCCCGAGTCCAACTATGTGGCGACTTTCCTGAGCGGAGCGCGGGATCTCATCGGGGTGGCGCTAGTGGTGGCGGTAGCGCGCGGCATCTATGTGGTGATGGAGCAGGGCGTCATCATCGACACCATTTTGCACTGGGCTGAAGGGCTGGTGACCGGCCTCTCCTCGTCGGTGTTCATCCTGATGGCTTATCTGGTGCACATCATTCTTAGTTTTTTTATTCCCTCAACCTCGGGGCTGGCGACCGTCTCCATGCCGCTGATGGGGCCGCTGGCGGATTTTTCGGGCATCTCGCGGGATCTGGTGATCACCGCCTATCAATCCGCCTCCGGCTGGATCAACCTGTTCGCTCCCACCGCAGCCCATCTGGTGGCGGGGTTGGCGCTCGCCAGGATCCCCTACGATCGCTTCGTGCGCTGGGTGCTGCCCTTCATCGTCGGGGTAGCCCTCATCACCATGGCGGTGCTGGTGGCGGGCACCCTGTTGCATGGCTGATGAATCAGCTGCAACCGACAGATAGCAAAAAGGCTCCCGAAGGAGCCTTTTTCATGAGCCGTGCTTACTGCTTGTAGCCCTTGAGGAAGCGGGCGAGGCGGCCGATGGCCTCTTCCAGCTCCTCTTCCCGGGGCAGGAACACCAGCCGGAAGTGGTCCGGCGCCGGCCAGTTGAAGCCGGTACCCTGCACCAGCAGCAGCTTTTCCTGCTGCAGCAGGTCGAACACCATCTTCTGGTCGTCACGAATGTCGTACACCTTGGGATCCAGGCGCGGGAACATGTAGAGCGCCCCCTTGGGTTTGACGCAGGAGACGCCGGGGATCTCGTTCAAGAGCTCCCACGCCTTGTCCCGCTGCTTGCGCAGGCGGCCGCCCGGCAGGATCAGCTCGTTGATGCTCTGGTAGCCACCAAGGGCGGTCTGGATGGCGTGCTGCATGGGCACGTTGGCACACAGTCGCATGGAGGCCAGCATCTCCAGCCCCTCGATATACCCCTTGGCACGGCCCTTGGGCCCGGTAATGACCATCCAACCCTGACGGAAGCCACAGGCACGATAGGCCTTGGAGAGGCCGTTGAAGGTCACCACCATCACATCGTCACACAGGGTGCAGACGCTGGTGTGGGAGATGTCGTCGTAGAGGATCTTGTCGTAGATCTCGTCGGCGAAAATGATGAGGTTGTGCTGGCGGGCTATCTCGATCACTTCCAGCAGGAACTCGCTGCCGTAGACGGCGCCGGTCGGGTTGTTGGGGTTGATCAGCACCAGACCACGGGTGCGTGGTGTGATGCGGGCGCGGATGTCATCCAGATCCGGATACCAGTCGGCCCCTTCGTCGCAGCGGTAGTGCACCGCATGGCCACCGGAGAGGGTCACCGCCGCGGTCCAGAGCGGATAGTCGGGGGAGGGCACCAGCATCTCGTCGCCGTTGTTGAGCAGCGCCTGCATGGCCATCACGATGAGCTCGCTCGCGCCATTGCCGATATAGATGTCGTCGATATCGACCTTGCGCATCCCTTTTTGCTGGTAGTACTGCATCACCGCCTTGCGGGCAGAAAACAGTCCCTTGGAGTCGCAGTAGCCCTGGCTCAGCGGCATGTTGAGGATCACATCCTTGATGATCTCTTCTGGCGCATCGAAACCAAACGGGGCCGGATTGCCGATATTGAGCTTGATGATGCGGTGGCCTTCGTCTTCGAGACGGCGCGCTTCTTTATGCACCGGGCCGCGAATGTCATAGCAGACATCGTCGAGCTTGTGCGACTTGTCGATAGTGAACATGGTGAGTGTGCTTCCTTCCCCGTGGGGACGCGTTGGCGAAAAAGGCGATTTTTAGTATCAAATTTCTTTTCCCCTATTCTTCACAGAATTGAATGCTAGAACAATCTTCTTTTTAGTAGAATTCCCTGATTTTTAGCCTTAAAACAGGGTTGCTGAAACGTTAAATTCAGCACGATCGTTTGTGTAACCCGAGGTTCACTAGTGAAAGATGAGGGGCTGATTAACAAAGCTACCCGACTGTGTTGAAATATTCGTATCCAATGGCACGATTGGCTTGGGCCCTAAATCGCCTTCTCGCCCGTGCCAGCGAATAATAAAGAGGGCGCAGACAACAGGGCCTGCGGCTTTCTTTTTCGTTTGTTCATCGAGCCCGCACTCACAGAGGTATGTCCATGCATGCACCCGCGCCCGGCCGTTATCGCCACTTCAAGGGGGGTTATTATCAGGTGCTCACCCTGGCCCTGCACACCGAAACCCGGGAGCAGCTGGTGGTCTACCAATCCGAGCAGGATGGGGTTGTCTATGCCCGCCCTGTGGCCATGTTCATGGAGTGGATCGAGCATCAAGGGCAGGTGGTGAGCCGCTTCACGCCGATGGTGGGTTGAGTCTGTCATTTTCACCATAAAAAAAGGCGCCATCAGGCGCCTGTTTTCTATGGGGGAGAGCTTACTGGTAGAGACCCAGGTTCTCTTTGGCATAGGCTTCAAAATCGGTGCAGCCACCGATGTGCTGCTCGTCCAGGAAGATTTGCGGCACTGTATTGACCGGCTTGCCGGCGCTCTTGGCCAGGTCTTCCTTGGTGATGCCTTCTGCGTGGATATCCACGTAACGGAAATTGAAATCGTCACGCTGTTCAACCAGTTGCTCGGCGATCTGCTTGGCACGGACACAATAGGGGCAACCGGGACGACCAAAAATCACTGCAAACATCTTCTCTCTCCGTTGAATTGAGGCAGGGCACAGCATAGCCCCGCCTCGGTACCGATCAAAGTGCAAATTGTCGATATGACCATTCGCCATTTCCGATAAGCCGACGTATTACTGCTCGATGAGCCGGATGAATTGTTGCTGGTAGATGCTCTCCAGCACTCCTTTCTCGAGCCTTGTTCAGGGCATAAGAGTCGACTTGCTGGCAAGGAGGCTCCCCACATTACTGCTCGATGATCCTGATGAATTGTTGCTGGTAGATGCTCTCCAGCACTCCTTTTCTCGAACCCTGTTCAGGGCATAAGAGCCGCCTTGCTGGCAAGGTGGCTCCCCGCATTACTGTTCGATGATCCGGATGAATTGTTGCTGGTAGATGCTCTCCTGCACTCCTTTCTCGAGCCTTGTTCAGGGCATAAGAGTCGCCTTGCTGGCAAGGTGGCTCCCCACATTACTGCTCGATGATCTGGATGGGTTGTTGCTGGTAGATGCTCTCCAACACTCCTTTTTCAAATACGGTCCAGGGCCAGGGTGCCTTGCTGGCACGGTAGCGCTCGTGGGTGGCCGGGTCCTGCGACAGGCCGCGCTGGAACATGACGAACGCCTTGCGCTGGCCACCGACTGTGTCGATAAAACCGGCCAGATTGGAGGTACCCGTGATGGTGCCTGTCTTGGCATGCACCCGGTTTTTCATCATGGGGGCGGTAACGCTGCGACGCCAGGCCAGGGTGCCATCCACCTGAGAGCTGGGCAGCAACTTGATGAGACCGAGTTCGGCATCATTTTTCTGGATGAAGTTGAGCACAGACAGCATCTGGCGTGCGCTGATGAGGTTATGGGCAGAGAGGCCGGAGCCGTCGGCCAGGGTGGCATTGCCGAGGTCGATGCCCTGCTTGGTCAGGATGGCGCGTACCGCCATGGTGCCGCTGCGATAGCTGCCCGGCTTGTTGTAGTAGTGGCGGCCTACCGTTTTCAGGAAGGTATCGGCGTAGAGGTTGTCCGATTTCTTCAGCATCTTGGAGAGCATGATGGGCAATGAGACAGAGTAATGGGTACCCAGGGTCTCGGCACTGCCTGGTGCCTTGTGGGTGACCTGAAGCAGCCCTTCGTGTGCTATGCCTGCTCTGTCCATTGCCCAGCGGATGTTGTCCCAGCCCCAGGCTTCCACGTCGTGGATGGCAAAGCGCAGCCCCTGGGGTTCCTTGTTGGGGGTGATGCAGCCTTTGAGCTCATAAAAGTTGCCCTTGGCCATGTCGACTTCCAGTGCGCAGAACTGACGTGCCATGTCGCCATAGCTCATCACCTCCACCCTGTCGGTGCCAATGCCGATGGGCACGCCGGTGGCGACGTTGCCGGTGGCGGGGCGACCAATCTGGGTGGCTGTAATGGTGGCGTAGGCGCAGTTCTTGTCGATGATGACAGAGGAGACGGGGGCGGCGAAGCAGAGGGTCTGATCACCCCAGGACCAGCCGTTGCCACGCTCGTAACCGTTATAGGCGCCGGTATTGACGTAGACATTGCCCTTGATGCGGTTGACGCCGAGCTGCTTGAACAGGGCCAGCAGATCCATCCGTGACAAGGTGGGGTCGCCGACGAAGTTGATCCAGATGTCGCCATTGATGGCATCACCCTGTTTGGCACCTGGCTGGGCCTGAATGTCGGTGGCAAAACGGAAGTCGGCACCGAGCTCGAGCCGTGCCGCCAGGGCGGTGAGCACCTTCATGGTGGAGGCGGGGGCTATCATGTCATCGGCATTGCGGGCGAACTCTATGCCGCCATTGCCCTGCACTATGATGGCGTACTGGCCCCCCTTGGGCGGCGTCAGCGTGGCGGCTTGAACCAGAGTCGGAACAAGTGTGGAAAATAGAGCACAAAAACCAATCAACAGCCGCTGCATAAGATCCTCTAACTTAACGAAGGGGTCGGTAGTGCGCTACCCACCCTGATAATCAATATGTTTACGTTCACCGGCCAGCCTGTCGCTGCAAGGTATGAGCCGCGCTCAGCCAAGGGCATTGGCGGCGCGGTACCGGCCTTCATAATCAAAAATTTTCTCTTTCACCTGCCAAAAGCGACCTGACTTGCGGGCGATGACAAAGTCGGGGTGACGAAACTGGTTTGATGCGGCCAGCACGTTCTCCAGAGTGGTGAATTCCGGCTCCAGGCCCGGGGCGGGCCAATGATGACGCACAAAGCGCTGTTGAAACAAGCGCCGTGCACCCGGGGAGTGAAAACCGAAGTACTCCATCAGGGTAAGACCATCCTCATCGTGATAGGTCACCTCCAGCCGCTCCCCCTGTTTGCCACGGCCCGCTGTGAGGGTGAGACCGGCGCAGCGAATGACCATGCAGTCTTTCAGATTGAGGGCCTCCTTGAGCTTGTCGTCCGGATCCACCAGCAGCTGATCACAGCTCTGGCAGCGGCGGGCGGCGATGTCGTTTTCGGCGCCGCAGGCGGGACACACCTTGGCGCGAAAGCGGTAGTCACACTCCTCGCGGTGGCCCTCGTCATCTTCAAACAGCCCCTGACAGCGACGGCCGTAGTGCTCAATCACCTTGCCTTCTTCATCAGTCTTGCCCCAGAAGGTGTTGGCAAAACCGCAAGCCGGGCAGGGCACCTGTACCGGCTCGGTGCCTGCGTGGGGTCTGGGTTCACCCACCTCGGGAGCGAACAGGTTGAAGTTGTTGCCCGCGTAATCGAGCACCAGACAATCGGCCTTGCCTGGTGAGAGGCGAAGACCGCGGCCCACGATTTGCTGATAGAGCGACACCGACTCAGTGGGGCGCAGCATGACGATGAGATCGACGTGGGGAGCATCGAAACCTGTGGTGAGCACTGCCACATTGACCAAAAACTTGATCTCCCGCGTCTTGAAGGCGCTGATGAGGGCATCGCGCTCCGGGCCCGGTGTCTCGCCCGTAATGAGGGCCGCCGTCTGGGATTTTGCAATCAGCAGCCCCTGGATCTCACCAGCATGTTCGACGGTAGCGGCGAAGATCATGACCCCTTGCCGGTCAGCTGCATATTCCAGCACCTGGCTCAGGATATGGGGGGTGACCCGCTGCTGGCGTTTGAGCTCGCCGTTGAGATCCGCCTCGCTGAACAGGCCATTCTCCCGCGCAACCAGCTTGCTGAAGTCGTAGTGGACTATGGGGGCGTCGATGAGCCGCGGCGGCGTCAGATAGCCATTTTTCACCATGAAGCGCAATGGGAGCTCGAACACGCAATCGCCAAACAGACGCTCGCCATGGCTCTTTACCATGCCGTGATAGTGACGCCGGTAGATCCAGCCCAGCCCCAGGCGGTAAGGCGTGGCGGTGAGGCCGAGAATTTTCAGGGCCGGATTGCTGGCTTTGAGATGGCCCAACACCTGGTGGTACTGGCTCTCGTCATCCAGCGACACCCGGTGACATTCATCGATGATCAGCAGCGAGAAGGCGCCATCGAAGGCATCCAGATTGCGCGCGACCGATTGTACCGAGCCAAATACCACCTGGGCCTTGGCCTCCTTGCGATCCAGGCCAGCGGCGAAGATGTCGGCCTTGAGTCCCCAGGCTTCGTACTTGGCGTGGTTCTGCTCCACCAGCTCCTTGACGTGAGCCAGCACCAATACCCGGCCACGGGCCTTGCGGGCCAGTTCGGCGATCACCAGGCTCTTGCCCGCGCCGGTAGGCAGCACTACCACAGCAGGGTCAGGATGCCGACGAAAGTGACTGATAACGGCGTTGACTGCGTCGATTTGATAGGGTCTGAGAACAAACATGGGGAACGGATGTGGTGCAGGATGGCGCCATTATAGGGATCTTGGCGCCACAAAAACAGCGGGCCGGCATGATGCCGGCCCGCTGGGATCCCTTATTCTGATCAATGGAAGGGGAAGACGTAGTTCATCCAGCTTGCCATGCGCAGCAGCACCTTGCGCATTACGGAAACATGGTGGAAGTGCTGGGTATAGATGGCGGCCTGACCACTGGCGCCAGCGATCACCTGATACTTGTGCCACTCGGGATCCGTGATGGAGATGACCACAGGCAGACGACCCGGACGCACCGCTGTTGTCTGATCCAGCAGACCAATATTGGCCTGGACATTGCCGGCGGCGATAGCCGGCACCACGGCGGTGACAGTGCCTTTGAAGATCCTGCCAGGGATACCATCGATCACCACTTCGGCCTCGTCACCAATTGCCAGACGCTGCATGCTGTTTTGCCAGAACCAGCCGACATAGGCGGTATCGTCTTTATGGATGAAGGTCATCACGGGGCGATACATGAAAGGGGTGGCAATCATGCCGGGGCGCAGGGCCAGCTGCACCACATGGCCATCACTGGGGGCATAAACCACTGTCTGTGCCAGCTGGTATTTTGCCTCGTTCAGCTGGGCTTGCAGATCTTCCAAGGTGGCTTTTTGCTGGTCAATCTGGGCGACAATGTCGTCCACATTCGCTTGCGTGACATCGAGATCCCGCTGCTTGCCAACTCCCCGCCGCATCAAGTCACTGGCGCGATCCCTGTCCAGTCTGGCAGAACGCAGTCTGGCCTCGATGGATTTGAGGTGTTCACTATTGGCGTCGAGTCGCGCGCTCAGGCTATCCACCTTCAGCTGGAAAGGTTCGGACTCGATACGAAACAGCACGTCGCCTTTTTTCACCGGCTGGTTGGGTTGTACCGGTACCTCGACGACCCGCCCCTTCACCAGGGGAACAATCGGCGTGGAGACGTAGTAGTTGCGGGCCATTTCGGAGTAGGGGTGGTTGTAGTTCATCAGCATGATCAGGGTGCCGATGATGAGCACGCCACCCAGCGCTGCCGTGGGCACAGTCCACTTGTTGAGCGGGATGCGAAAAATCTTGAACACGGCCACACACAGGGCCGTGTAGGTCAGGATCAGTAGCAGGTCCATGATTTATCCCTGTTGTTCAGTCTGTTGGATGGTATCGATGCGTGCCTTGAGATCGGCGAGTTCCTGCTTGAGAAGCTGTATCTCGTCTTCATCCTGTTGCAGACGCTGGTTGAAGCCCCAGCCGCGATCAGGACGATAGACAGTGGCCCAGATCCAGAGGAAGGGCCAGAGCACATGCAGGGTAAACAGACTGACCCATCCCGCCACATGAATGGCATCTTGATGGGGGTGCTGACGGTGTTTGGCTATTTCATAAGGAATATCGTGGATCACTATGATCCCGTAGAACATGACCAGCCCGACAAAGAAGAGCAGGCCAAGGGCAAAATAATCAAGGAACATGGGTGTCTCCACAGGTTTGATGCACAACCAATCATTGGATTCAATTTTAGATAAAGCAATTAAATATCACATATTTATCGGGGATGCGCCGGGATTTTACAGCCTGATCTTGTATCGAAGCTTAAGCAGGATGGAATAATTAAACGTTGATGCAGGACTCATTTTTACGAGCGAAAAGGAGCGCATTTGGTTGGTGACACTGGCCGCCTGTTTATGCTTGCCAGCCGCTGCGGATGATCGAAAAAGGGGGAGCCAATTTGGCTCCCCCTTTTTGTTTGCAGCAGGATGCTCAGCTTTCGCCTGGACTGCTGACCAGGGCCGGACGGTATTTCAGCAGGAAGGCAATGGTAATGGCGGCGGTGGACGCCAGGCCAATGACGGTGGAAATGCCCATCTCCAGCCCGAAACCTATAGGGGCATTGGCCAGGTAGGTGAACACCACAGCCGTCATGAACATGGCGGGAATGGTGCAGACCCAGTGCAGTTTGCCCTCTTTGGCCAGATACGCCGCCGCGGCCCACAGCATGATTACGGCCGTGGTCTGGTTGGCCCAGCCGAAGTAGCGCCAGATCACCCCGAATTCCGCCTTGGAGATGATAAAGCCAAGGATAAACATGGGGACTGCGATGAGCAGACGCTTGGCCATGGGTTTCTGGGTCAGGTTGAAGAAGTCAGCCACAATCAGGCGGGCACTGCGAAACGCGGTATCACCGGAGGTGATGGGCAGGATCACCACGCCGAGGATGGCCAGTATGCCACCCACGGTACCGAGCAGGCTGGTGGACACTTCGTGTACTACCGCAGCCGGGCCGCCGTTGGCCATGGTGGCGTTGAGCGCTTCCGTGCTTTCATAGAAGGAGAGGCCCAGTGTGCACCAGATCAGGGCGATGACCCCTTCACCTATCATGGCGCCGTAGAAAATGAAGCGGCCGGATTTCTCGTTTTGCATGCAGCGCGCCATCAGCGGCGACTGGGTGGCATGGAAACCGGAGACGGCGCCACAGGCGATGGTGATGAACAGCAGCGGCCACAGTGGCAGCTCGGTGGGGTGCAGGTTGGAGAAGTCCATCCCTGTGTTGTAGAAGCCTTTGCCGGAGACGATGAGACCGACGATGAGGCCGACCGACATGAACACCAGCAGAGCGCCGAAGATGGGATAGAAGCGACCGATGATCTTGTCGATGGGAACTATGGTGGCGAGGATGTAGTAGGCAAAAATCGCCACAATCCAGTAGACCAGATCGGTGGAGGTGAGGTTGGCCAGAAGGCCCGCCGGGCTCAGTACGAAGACCACGCCCACCAGCATCAGCAACACGACCGCAAACAGGTTCATGAAGTGCTTGGCGACCGTGCCCAGATGTTCACCGACCACGGTTGGCACAGAGGCGCCCTTGGCGCGCACCGACAGCATGCCGGAGAAGTAGTCGTGCACCGCACCGGCAAAGATGCAGCCGAATACGATCCAGAGCATGGCGACCGGACCATAGAGGGCGCCGAGGATCGGGCCGAAGATGGGGCCGACGCCGGCGATGTTGAGCAGTTGCACCAGGTAGACTTTCTTGTCCGACATGGGCACATAGTCCACACCGTCAGCCATGGTGATAGCGGGGGTGGCGCGCTCGGGTTTCGGGCCAAATATCCGCTCGATGAACTTGCCGTAAATAAAATAGCCGGCGACAAGTAAGCCGACACAGAGGAAGAACCAGATCATTGCTACGCTCCTGCATTGTTATTCTATGATGTGCGCAGCCAGTCTAATGGGGTCGTCTGTCAAGGGCAGGTGAAACGCGCCGAGCGGCGCCATGGTGACTCGAGTGGTCGCCGGCTGTGATCCGGCGCACAGTCCCACGCCACTATTCCAGTCCCAGTTCGTCTTTGAGTTCCTTGAGGTAGCGACGGCTGACCGGTACCCGGGCGCCGCTTGGGGTAACGATCTGGGCCAGCTGGTTTTCCAGCAGCTGGATCTCGAAGATGGCGCCGGGAGAGATCAGATACTGGCGGTGACAGCGTAGCAGGGGGGTCTTCTCTTCCAGGGATTTGAGGGTGAGCTGGGTATGAAACAGCTCACCCTGACAGGCGACGTGCACACCGCCGAGATCGGAGAAGGCGTACTCCACCTGCTCGATGGGCAGCAGTCGCACCCGGTTGTGCAAATAGCCAGGAATGTGGCGGATAGCCGGAGCCAGCATTGCCATGGATTGGGGGCTGATATCCTGGCGCAGGCGGCTTAGCGTCTTGGCCAGCCGTGCCGGCTCTACCGGTTTGAGCAGATAGTCGAAGGCGTTCTCTTCAAAAGCCTGGATGGCGTACTCATCGAAGGCGGTGACAAACACGATGCGGGGCAGGGGATCCAGCATGGCGACCAGCTCCATGCCGCTCAGCTTGGGCATCTGGATGTCGAGAAACACCACATCCGGCTTGAGTCGCTGTATCAGTGGCAAAGCCTCGATGGCATTGGCCGCCTGGCCCAGGATCTCGATATCGGGATCCTGGCCAAGGTGCAGGGCTAGCTCCTCACGGGCATAGAGTTCATCATCGACGATGAGTGTGCGGATCATGGGATCTCCTGAACAGAGTGACAATGGGTGAGCAGCTATGGGGGGGAGGACATCTGACCATCAATATCAGGAGGTTCAGCATCCAGAGGCGTCCCTGGGCAGGGTGAAGGAGACGCGGGTCCAGCGCTCCGGCGCGCAGCTGACACTGACGCCATAACGATTGCCAAACGCGCTCTTGAGGCGCCGATCGACTATGGTCATGCCCAGACCATCTCCAGCGGGCTTCTCCTGCCAGGTGCCGGCATTGTCCTCCACGCAGATAGTCACGCTCTCCTGACGCTCTTCGGTATAAAGGCGAATGCATCCCTGCTCCAGCAAGGTCGAGATGCCGTGCTTGATGGCATTCTCGATGAGCGGCTGCAGGGTAAAGCTCGGCAACTTCAGGTTGGCAAGCTGAGGCGGGATCTCGTTGATGACGGTCAGTCTGTCCCCAAAGCGGGCCAGCTCTATCTCCAGATAGGATTGGCAGTGTTCCTGTTCTTCCAGCAGGGTGGCGAGGCCACTCTGGCGCTTGAGGTTCTTGCGAAAGAACAGCGACAGGTGCAGCAGCAGTTCCCGGGCCTTGTCCGGATCGCGCCGGGTAATGGCGCTGATGGTATTGAGGGTATTGAACAGAAAATGGGGATTGATCTGGGCCTGAATGAGCTTGAGCTCGGATTGCACCAGCAGGCGCTGCTGCTGCTCCAGTCGTCCGGCCAGCAACTGTTGTGACAGCAGGTTGGCTATCCCTTCCCCCAGCGTGTGGTTGATCTTGAGAAACAGCCGCTTCTTGGGCTCATAGAGCTTGATGGTGCCGATCACCCCCTCATCACCGTGCAACGGTATCACCAATACTGAGCCAAGCTGGCACTGGGGCGAGAGACTGCAGCGGTAGGGCTGGCTGTTGCCATCGGCAAACAGCACCTTGTTTTTGGCAATGGCCTGCAGCGTGATGGCGGAGGCAATGGGGGTACCCGGTTTGTGGTGATCTTCCCCCGTGCCGATGAAAGCGAGGATCTTGTCGGTATCCGTGATGGCGACGGCGCCGACCCCTGTCTCCTCTTTTACGATATGCGCTATCTTGCTGCTTGCTTCTGCGGTGAAACCCTGGCTCATGATACCGACGGTGCGGTTGGCAATGGTGAGCGCCTTGGCGGAGAAGACCCGGGAGAACTTCTCATACATCCGCTGCTGATCGCGGATCATGCTGATAAATAGCGCCGCACCGCAGGAGTTGGCAAGGATCATGGGAGTGGCTATGGTGCGTACCAGCAGCAGGGATTTGTCAAAGGGGGTCGCCACCAGCAGTATGATGACCATCTGCAATATTTCAGCGCCAAATGTCGTGAAGAACGCAATCCTGGGTTCGAACAGCGCATTCATGCGTCCTGAGCGCATCAGCCGCCAGTGCACCAGCCCGCCCAGCAGTCCCTCGCAGGTGGTGGAGATGGCGCAGGCGAGGTCGGTAAATCCCCCTAGGGTGTAGCGGTGCAGACCCCCGGTCAGTCCGACCAAAAATCCCACCAGCGGCCCCCCCAGCAGTCCCCCCAGTACGGCACCGACGGCACGGGTATTGGCGATGGCATCATCAATATCCAGTCCTACATAGGTGCCAAGGATGCAGAAACACGAAAAAATGATGTATATCAGTATCTTGTGAGGGAGTCTTACGGAATAGTTGGCGAGGGGACGCAGCAGGGGGCTCTTGGAGAAGAGATAGGCGATCACCAGGCTGACGCTCATCTGTTGAAGCAGAGAGAGGACCAACTGCATAAAAAACGTTCCTCAGAGTTCATACCGAAAAAAGCGGCCGGGATGGGCAAATGTGATCAGGATCTTGTTCTGTGAGCTCCCCCGACCTGAACACGGGCGCAGTTTGCCAGAAACGTGAAATAAAACCATATTAAATCAGCATGTTAAATTGATATTTGTGTAATCGCCAAAGGGTTGATATTGCTGGGTGGAGCATGAATGTATCCGCTGGATGCGCCACATGGAAGTGGCATGCTCCGCCCAGCCTCTTGGCTGGGCGTTTTTTATCCAGGGTCGGCTGTGAACCGTTTTGAGGGTAATCGGGCAATTATCCAGGTTTGTCCAATGAGTTATCCCCAGCTTCTGGGGATAACTCAGAAGGCAAAATAGTAACAGAAGCGCCGAGTCAGGTTAAAAAACAGCCGTTGTCCCTCATCCAGGTCCTCCTGCTTGATAAAGGATTTGATGGTGCGTTCATCTTCCCGCAAATCCAGCATGGCAACTCCTTCCGGCCGCTGTGCCTTGATATAAGGCAGTACCTTGGGTTTGAGGGGCATGGTGGGCTCGGTGGACAGTACTAGCGCCACTGAACTGTCGGAGAGCAGCACCAGAGAACCGGGAGGATAGACTCCCAATACCTTGATCAGCAACTTGACCAGATCCTGGTCGAACTTCTTCTGTGACAGCTTGTAGAGCTGGCTGATGGCCTGACTCGGGGCGGCAGGCGTAGCGCTGCTGCGTGGATGCAACAGTTCGTCATAGTAGTCCACCAGTCCGATAATCCGTGCCAGTGGCGGGATCTCGCCCCCCTTGATGCCGAGGGGGAAGCCACTGCCATCGAGTCGCTCATGGTGCAGATGGGCCACCTGGCGGATCTTGGGCTCGAATGCCTGCAAGTGTGTCAGCATATCCAGTCCGTACTGGGGATGCATGTTGAGAAAATTCTGTTCCGACTTGTTGAGATCCCCCCGTTTCTGGGTGATCTGGCTCGGTATCTTCAGCTCCCCTATGTCGTGGATCAGCCCCGCCAGACCCGCTTCCTCGATCTCGACCGGGTTCATGCCCAATTCGCGAGCCATCAGCATGGCGATGAAGGCCACGTTCAGGCTGTGCTGCAGCAGGATGTCGGTGTGCGGGCTGCGAATGAGGTGCAGGCCGAGGGGGCCCTCATGTTCACTGATGCGGGCGGCGGCATTGCGCACTATCTGCGCCGTGTTGGCCAGCCCCTCGTCAGGCTTGAGGTTGAGGGCCCCCAGCGCATCGCGCAGCTCTGACATGGATTGGCCAAAGGCTTTGTCTGCGGCGCGCAGGGAGCGGCGGAAGGCTTTCTCATCAAAAGGGGGAGGGCCTGCGTCTACTATCTCGTCAATGGCCGACAGATCAGGGCCGGCAGAAGGGATATCGCCCCGCAAGATGGGTTCGATGGGCAGATCGCTCTTGTCCGGATCCACCATCAAGAGGGTGAGGTCGAGGTGACGTATGATGTCGAGCTGCTGCTGATCCTTGATCTTGAAGGCATTGAACATAAAAGGATGACTGGTCCATCCCGTGGGGAGATGGATGTAGTGGCCGATCCGTAACTGCTCTATCGAGGCTTGTATCAGCGCCATGTGCTAACTCGCATTTCATGAATGCCTACCAACAAGCTAGCAAAATTAGAGAGATAGACAAACAAAAAAGCCCGCGCATGTGCGCGGGCTCTCGAGTTCAAGTCCGATTATCAGGCCTTGGATTTCTTCTTGCTGTCTACCTTGGTCTCAACCTTGGCTTCTACCTTGGTCGCTACCTGAGCTTCCTCGGTGAAGGGACGACCATAGTAGGTGTCCATCAGGATGGCTTTGAGCTCGGTGATCAGCGGGTAGCGCGGGTTGGCACCGGTGCACTGGTCATCGAAGGCTTCCAGCGCCAGCTGGTCAACCTTGGCCAGGAAGTCAGCTTCGTTCACGCCAGCTTCACGGATGGAGGCAGGGATGCCCAGAGTGGCTTTCAGCTCATCCAGCCAGGCCAGCAGCTTCTCGATCTTGGCAGCGGTGCGGTCACCGGCGGCAGTCAGACCCAGGTGGTCAGCCACTTCGGCGTAACGACGGCGAGCCTGCGGACGGTCGTACTGGGAGAACGCAGTCTGCTTGGTCGGGTTGTCGTTCGCGTTGTAGCGGATGACGTTACTGATCAGCAGGGCGTTGGCCAGGCCATGCGGGATGTGGAACTCGGCACCCAGCTTGTGCGCCATGGAGTGGCAGACACCCAGGAAGGCGTTGGCGAACGCGATACCGGCGATGGTGGCAGCGTTGTGCACCTTCTCGCGAGCAACCGGGTCGTTGGCACCATTCTGGTAGCTGGAAGGCAGATACTCTTTCAGCAGCTTCAGGGCTTGCAGCGCCTGACCGTCGGAGTATTCGTTGGCAAGTACGGAAACATAGGCTTCCATGGCATGAGTGACCGCATCCACACCACCGAAGGCGCACAGGGACTTGGGCATGTTCATGACCAGGTTGGCATCCACGATGGCCATGTTCGGGGTCAGCTCGTAGTCGGCCAGCGGGTACTTCATGCCGGTGGCGTCATCGGTCACGACCGCAAACGGAGTGACTTCAGAACCGGTACCGGAAGTGGTGGTGATACAGACCAGTTCGGCCTTCACGCCCATTTTCGGGAACTTGTAGATACGCTTGCGGATGTCCATGAAACGCATGGCCAGGTCTTCAAAAGCGGTATCCGGATGCTCATACATGACCCACATGATCTTGGCCGCATCCATGGGTGAACCACCACCCAGCGCCAGGATAACGTCCGGCTTGAAGGAGTTGGCCATCTCGGCGCCCTTGCGGACGATGGACAGGGTCGGGTCAGCTTCTACTTCGTAGAATACTTCCACTTCCATGTTCAGCTTCTTGAGCAGACGAACTACGTCATCGGCATAGCCATTGTTGAACAGGAAACGGTCAGTTACCACCATGGCGCGCTTCTTGCCTTCCAAGTCGCCCAAGGCGATCGGCAGGGAGCCACGACGGAAATAGATGGATTTCGGAAGTTTGTGCCACAGCATATTTTCTGCCCGTTTTGCGACTGTCTTCTTGTTGATCAGGTGCTTGGGACCGACGTTCTCGGAGATGGAGTTACCACTCCAGGAGCCGCAACCCAGGGTCAGGGAAGGAGCAAGAGCAAAGTTGTACAGGTCACCGATACCACCTTGGGTGGAAGGGGTGTTGATCAGGATACGGGCGGTCTTCATCTTGTCGCCGAAGTATCTGATGCGGTCCTGATTGCGATCCTGGTCGGTGTACAGACCTGAGGTGTGACCGATACCACCGATGTTGACCATGGTGCAGGCCATGTCGACAGCGTCTTCAAAATTCTTGGCGCGGAACATACCCAGGGTAGGGGAAAGCTTCTCATGAGCGAACTCATCTTCAGCGCACAATTCCAGGCCTTCACCGATGAGGATCTTGGTGGTGGCAGGCACAGTCACACCGGCCATGGCGGCGATCTTGGTGGCCGGCTGACCAACGATATCTGCGTTCAGCGCGCCGTTGATCAGCAGCACCTTACGTACCTTGTCCGCTTCATCTTTGGACAGGATGTAGCCATCGTGGTTGGAGAAACGCTCTTTTACCTGGTTGTAGATGGAGTCAACGACGATGACGGCTTGCTCGGAAGCACAGACCACACCGTTGTCGAAGGTCTTGGACATCAGGATAGAGGCGACGGCACGTTTTACATCGGCAGTTTCGTCGATGACGATTGGCACGTTACCGGCACCTACACCGATGGCAGGCTTGCCTGAAGAGTAAGCGGCTTTCACCATGCCCGGGCCACCGGTGGCCAGGATCAGGTTGATGTCGTTGTGCTTCATCAGTGCGTTGGACAGTTCAACGGACGGTTGATCGATCCAGCCGATGATGTCTTTCGGTGCACCGGCGGCAACAGCTGCGTCCAGTACCAGCTTGGCAGCGGTATTGGTGGAGTTCTTGGCGCGGGGGTGCGGGGAGAAGATGATGGCGTTACGAGTCTTCAGGGAAATCAAAGATTTGAAGATCGCGGTAGCGGTCGGGTTGGTGGTCGGAACGATACCGCAGATGATACCTACCGGCTCGGCGATGATCATGGTGCCCATCTCGTCATCCTGGCTCAGGATGCCGCAGGTCTTCTCGTCTTTATAGGCGTTGTAGATGTATTCGGAGGCGAAGTGGTTCTTGATAACCTTGTCTTCGATGATACCCATACCGGATTCTGCCACGGCCATCTGGGCCAGGGGGATACGGGCATTGCTGGCGGCCAGGGCGGCGGCACGGAAAACCTTGTCTACCTGCTCTTGCGAGAAGCTGGCGAATTCACGCTGGGCTTCTTTGACGCGGGCGACCAGTGCATCCAGTTCAGCCAAATTGGTTACTGCCATGTTTATCTCCTGATGATTTGAAAACTGTTTAGTAAGAGTTTGGCAATGCCCGGCAATTATAGTCGCCCTGTCAAGGCGAGAATCACTATAAGGGGGTATTTACATGCCTTACTAAATTGCTTTCTGAGCCGATTATAGAGCGGGTCTGACTCAGAAAAATTTGATCTGGATCATGTGTAACAAAAGAACAAAAGAAATTTTGTTTCACAATACATGTTTTCCGGATGTTACTAGGATGTAGAGTGAAACAAAAATGGGATGAATCATGGGTGAACAGAGTGTCACGCACTATTTTTCAAGCAGTTAGCACTATTACGTCCCAGTGTCCCCGGGTCGGGGCCAGGGGCAGTATGGGGGCTGCATTGTGATAGAAACGGCGATCATCCAGGACCAGATATTCTCCTGGAAGTAACTCTTGTTGGAAAAATGGTTGTTCTTTTAATCCATGATAAAGCTGAAGCGCGCCGCCACTGACGCCTTCGCTGCCACAAAAGAACACGCCGATAAAGTCGAAGCCATCCTGATGGACGCCTTCCGGTGCGGGAGGCACGCTTTCGCCCTGGGCTGTGGTGATCCGCATCTGGTGAATGCCGATCGCCTTGCCATCCGCGAGTCGAACATGACGGGCAAAGCGGGTCAGCATCTGCCCAAAGGCGGGATGGGCGACAAAAGCGGGATCCAGCTCGGCATAGGTTCTGGGCACATCCCCGAGGAACTTGTTGATGGCGGCGGCCTGAAAGAAGACGCCGTTGTCGAGGGGGAAGAAGCGTGACCCCTCTTTTTCGACACGGCCATAGCGGCGTTCCCGAAAGGTGCCCTGAATATAGGGATCGACCGGCAGTCGATCAAAAAAGCCGAGCAGGGGGTCGACAGTGCCTGCCGGCAGCGAATCCAGGTGCCATTTCAACTTGATGTCCGTATCAATCATTACAAAATCCTTGTTTGCTGAGATGAAATCTTGCGCCAAAACTCCATGGCCGCATAAAGCTCGATGTGATTTTACCAGAGTGTTAAATGGCGACAATCTTTATTAACAAATCAATATGTTGAATTTTGGCCATGCATTAGAGGAACTAACTGAAAAGCCACGGAAAGGGTGAGATTATTTGATTGGTGAAGGGCATTGGCATGGTGTAAATTTACGCACGATTTATCGGGGGGATCCCCGTGGCCTTGCTTACTTCTGGATGGCGCCTATGGCAGCGATTGACGTCTCTTTATATCTGAAGTTCTTCATCGGTTTGTTCGCGATCATCAACCCATTGGGGTTGTTGCCGGTGTTTGTCAGTCTGACCGGCCATCAAACGCCGGAAGAGCGGATGAAGACCAACACCACCGCCAACATTGCCGTGATGATTATCTTGCTGGTCTCCATGTACATGGGGCAGCTGATCCTCGATGGCTTTGGCATCTCGCTGGCGTCGTTTCGCATCGCCGGTGGATCCCTGATTACCCTGATCGCCTGGTCCATGCTGCAGGGCAAGCTGGGGGAGGTGAAGCATAACAAACAGGAGAAGGGTGAGCTGGCCGCGCGCGAATCTGTCGCTGTGGTGCCCTTGGCACTGCCGTTGATGGCGGGCCCGGGTGCCATCTCTTCTTCTATTGTCTACGCCAGCCAGAGCACCTGGTCCCAGATGCTGGGCATGTCGCTGGTGGTCATGGTGTTTGCATTCTGCTCCTGGCTCATCTTCCGCGCCGCCCCCTTGCTGTTCAAGCTGATGGGCAACACCGGCATCAACGTGGTCACCCGGATCATGGGCCTTATCATGATGTCACTGGGCATCGAGATCATGGTGGCAGGGATCAAGGGAGTCTTCCCCGGATTGATGTGATTCAGGTCTGTTTTGTCGGAGCCGGTCCTCGTGACCGGCTTTTTATTGTTTCTTTTTTGTTAGTCATTTCCTAGAATCGAGCGGGTTTGTATAAAAAACGTCCATGGCGCGATATTTAAATGCTGAATAATTGGCTAAAAGCTGTTTTTTTAACCATTGATCCCAGCCTAGCCTGATGATATCTATTGCATTATTAGAATTGTCAGGGAATTATGCTGGCAGCGGGGTACTTATCTCGTTGATGGACAAATGCATGGAATGTTCTTGTTGGAGTAAATGGAAATGACTCATAAAAAAACAATGATTAATACCCTATTGGTGGCAGCGCTATTTGGCGGAATGAATGCAGCGTATGCTGCTGATGTCCCCGCAGGTACCAAACTGTCTGATGTTCAGCAGTTGGTGAAAGGCAACGGCTCTGAGCCCGCAACGCTCGATCCCCACAAAACCGAAGGAACGGTTGAATCCAATATTCTGCGTGATCTGTTCGAAGGTCTCGTCTCCTCCGGCCCCAAGGGTGAAGTGCTCCCCGGTGTGGCCGAGTCCTGGGAAACCAAGGACAACAAAAAATTCGTGTTCCACCTGCGCAAAGATGCCAAGTGGTCCAACGGGAATCCCGTGACAGCCCACGATTTCGAGTTCGCCTTCAAGCGGGCCGTGGATCCCAAGACTGGTTCTCCTTATGCCTGGTACATGGAGATCCCGACCATAGTCAACGCCACCGAGATCATTGCCGGCAAGAAGCCGTCAGATACGCTGGGCGTGAAGGCCGTCGACGACTACACCTTCGAAGTGCAGCTGGAAAAAGCGATCCCTTACTTCGTCAGCATGCTCTCCCACACCACCACCTACCCGGTGCCGAAGAAGGTGATCGAGAAGTTTGGTGACAAATGGACCCAGCCCGGCAACATGGTATCCAACGGTGCCTACCAACTGAAAGACTGGGTAGTGAACGAACGCGTCGATATCGAGCGCAACCCCAAATACTGGGGCAACGCCAAGACGGTGATCGACAAGGTGAGCTACCTGCCTATCCAGTCCACCAACGCCGAGTTGAACCGCTATCTGGCGGGTGAGCTGGATCTTACCTACAACATGCCCATCGAGCGCTTCAAGCAGATGAAGAAAGATCTGCCCAACGAGGTGAAGGTGAGTGGCTACGTGGGGACCTACTACTACACCTTCAACACCAAACGTAAACCCTATGACGATGTGCGGGTTCGCACGGCACTTACCTACGCCATCGACCGTGACGTGATCGCCGACAAGGTGATGGGCAAGGGAGAAACACCGGGTTATGCCCTGGTGCCTGATTTTGTGGATGGTTTCAAACCGGTTGCCCCCGAGTGGTCCAAGTTGACCCAGGCCGAGCGAGACACCAAGGCAAAAGCCATGTTGCAAGAGGCGGGATATGGTCCAGACAACCCGCTCAAGTTCGAGCTGCTCTACAACACTGACGACAACCACAAGAAGGTAGCGGTTGCCGTTGCCTCCATGTGGAAGAAGCTGGGCGTGCAGGTAAGCCTAGTGAACCAGGAGTGGAAGACATATCTGGAGACACTCAAGCAGGGGCAGTTTGATGTTGCTCGTCGCGGCTGGATCGCCGACTACAACGAAGCTTCCTCCATGCTGGATCTGATGCAGACCACTCACGGCAACAACGATGGCAAGTACTCCAACCCGGTATTTGACAAGCTGATGGACGAGTCTCGCGACCAGGTCGATGATGCTTCCCGCAACAAACTCTATGTCCAGGCCGAAGAGATCCTCACTAAGGACATGCCGATCGCCCCCATCTACCAGTATGTGACCTCCCGCATGGTCAAGTCCTATGTGGGCGGCTACCCGGCCAACCCGCTGGACAACCTCTACAGCAAAGACATGTACATCGTTGCTCACTGAGTAAAATAACAAGTCGCATAACAAGCAGGCCCGCCAGACGGCGGGCCTTAGTATTAAAACCGCGACCCTTTGGAAGCAGTACAGGACAGGAATTGTCTATGTTGAAATTCATTTTTAAACGTCTATTGGAAGCGATCCCGACTCTGCTGGTCTTGATCACCGTCTCTTTCTTCATGATGCGTTTCGCGCCGGGCAACCCCTTTACCAGCGAACGTGCCCTGCCGCCGGAAGTGTTGGCCAATATCGAGGCCAAGTACGGCCTGGACAAGCCCATCGGCGTGCAATACCTCACCTACCTTGGCAACCTGGTACAGGGCGATCTGGGCCCCTCTTTCAAGTACAAGGACTTCAGCGTCAATGATCTGGTGAGCCAGGCGCTGCCTGTTTCCGCCAAGATCGGGAGCGCGGCCTTCGTCTTTGCCGTCTTGCTGGGGGTGACCTTTGGCACCATTGCAGCTTTGAAACAGAACACCCTCATCGACTATCTCTTGATGTCGTCGGCCATGGCTGGTGTGGTGATCCCGGGCTTTGTGCTGGCACCCTTGCTGGTGCTCTTCTTCAGTATCTATCTGGGCTGGTTCCCGGCCGGTGGCTGGCAGGGGGGCGGGGTGCAATTCATGGTACTGCCGGTATTTGGCATGATGATGTACTACATCTCCGCCATCTCGCGCATCATGCGTGGCAGCATGATCGAGACCATGAACTCCAACTTTATCCGCACCGCCCGTGCCAAGGGCTTGCCGCTGCGTCACATCATACTGAAACACGCGCTGCGTCCGGCCATGCTGCCAGTGGTCTCCTATCTGGGGCCGGCCTTCGTCGGCATCATCACGGGTTCAGTGGTGATAGAGACCATTTTCGGTCTGCCGGGAATTGGTCAGTTGTTTGTCAACGGTGCCCTCAACCGTGATTACTCCATGGTGCTTGGCCTGACCATTCTGGTCGGCGCCCTCACCATTACCTTTAACGCCGTGGTCGATATTCTCTATGCCTTTATCGATCCCAAGATCCGTTACTAAGTCGGGAGTTCATCATGGTTGTCACAACTGAAAAACGCGAGGCCGTCGAGGCGTTCGCACAGCAAGTGGAAGTGGTGGAGGGACGCTCCCTGTGGAAGGATGCCCGTCGCCGTTTCCTGCGTAACAGGGCTGCACTGACCAGCCTTATCATACTGACCATTATCGGTCTGGCGGTGATCGTCGGTCCCCACCTGTCCCAATACACCTTCGACGATCCGGATTGGGGCGCCATGCAGGCCGCGCCGGATATGGAAGCCGGCCACTGGTTCGGTACCGACAGTCTGGGGCGCGATCTGTTCGTGCGCACCCTGCTGGGTGGCCGCATCTCGCTGATGGTCGGCATCATGGGGGCCATGGTGGCCGTGGTCATCGGCACCTTGTATGGCGCGGCGTCCGGTTTCATCGGTGGTCGGGTCGACAGCCTGATGATGCGGATTCTCGAGATCCTCAACGCTTTCCCCTTCATGTTCTTTGTGATCATGCTGGTGACCTTCTTTGGCCGCAATCTGGCGCTCATCTTCATTGCCATCGGGGCTGTAAGCTGGCTCGACATGGCGCGGATCGTGCGAGGCCAGACCCTGAGCCTCAAGAGCAAGGAGTTTATCGAGGCGGCTCACGTCTGTGGCGTCTCCAAGTGGAAGATCATCACCCGTCACATAGTGCCGAACGTGCTCGGTATCGTGGCCGTCTACGCCACCTTGCTGGTGCCGGGCATGATCATGTTTGAATCCTTCCTGAGTTTTCTGGGCCTCGGCGTCCAGGAACCCATGACCAGCTGGGGTGCCCTGCTGGATGAAGGCTCCAAGTCGATGGAAGTGGCCATATGGCAACTCTTGTTCCCTGCCGGTTTCATGGTGGTGACCCTGTTTTGCTTCAATTTCCTCGGGGATGGTCTGCGTGACGCACTCGATCCGAAGGATCGATAACAAGAGCGGCCAAAGATCGATAAGGAGTTTTTATGAAATTACTGGATGTAAAAGATCTGCGAGTCGAGTTCAAGACTCCGGATGGCAATGTGGTGGCGGTCAACGACCTCAATTTCTCTCTCGCCGCAGGCGAAACTCTGGGGATCGTCGGCGAATCTGGCTCCGGCAAGTCCCAGACGGCATTTGCCATCATGGGGCTGCTGGCCAAGAACGGCATCATCACGGGGTCTGCCAAGTTTCAGGGTGACGAGATCCTCAATCTGCCGGAGCACAAGCTCAACAAGATCCGTTCCGAGAAGATCGCCATGATCTTCCAGGACCCCATGACCTCGCTGAATCCCTACATGAAGGTCAAGGATCAGCTGATGGAAGTGCTGATGCTGCACAAGGGGGTGAGCAAGGCCGAGGCGTTCGAAGAGTCGGTGCGCATGCTGGATGCGGTGAAGATCCCCGAGTCGCGCAAGCGGATGAACATGTATCCCCACGAGTTTTCCGGTGGCATGCGCCAACGGGTGATGATCGCCATGGCCCTGCTCTGCCGGCCGCAGCTGCTCATCGCCGATGAGCCGACCACGGCGCTGGACGTGACGGTGCAGGCCCAGATCATGACCTTGATGAACGAGCTCAAGCGCGAGTTCAACACCTCCATCATCATGATCACCCACGACTTGGGCGTGGTGGCTGGCATCTGTGACAAGGTGCTGGTGATGTACGCCGGTCGTACCATGGAGTACGGCCGGGTGAACGATATCTTCTATCGCCCGAGCCATCCCTATACCGAAGGCTTGCTGCGCGCCATTCCCCGCCTCGACACCGAAGGGGAAGAGCTGCCCACCATACCGGGCAATCCGCCCAACCTGCTGCGTCTGCCCACCGGCTGCCCCTTCCAGGAGCGCTGCCACCGGGTGAGCGAGATTTGCGGCCAGCAGTCACCTGTTCTGACGCCGTTCAACGACGGCCGCGAGCGGGCCTGCCATTGGGTGTCTGATGCCATCAATGCCAAGGAGGTGAGCGTATGAATGCTGTGATATGCGGCCAGCAATCCTCCATGCTTCTGACGCCGTTCAACGACGGCCGCGAGCGGGCCTGCCATTGGGTATCGGATGCCATGATCAAGGGGGCGAATTAAATGGGTACTGACAAGAAACTGCTGCTGGAAGTGTCCGACCTCAAGGTCCACTTCAGCATCAAGAGTGACAAGGCCTGGCCCTGGGCCAAGCCCTCGGCGTTGAAGGCGGTAGATGGGGTAACCCTGCGCCTGTACGAAGGGGAAACCCTTGGCGTAGTCGGGGAGTCCGGCTGTGGCAAGTCTACGTTTGCCCGTGCCCTGATAGGGCTGGTGCCGGCTACTGACGGCAAGGTGGTGTGGCTGGGCAACGATCTGACCAAGCTTGACCAGAAGGCGTTGCGGGAGAAGCGCAAAGAGATCCAGATGATCTTCCAGGATCCGCTGGCCTCCCTGAACCCGCGCATGACCATCGGCGATATCATTGCCGAACCGCTCATCACCTTCTATCCCAACCTCTCCAAAGAGCAGGTGAAGGAGAAGGTGCGCGCCATGATGAGCAAAGTAGGTCTGCTGCCCAACCTGGTGAACCGCTATCCCCACGAGTTTTCCGGCGGCCAGTGCCAGCGTATCGGCATCGCCCGGGCGCTGATCCTGGAACCCAAGATGATCATCTGTGACGAGCCTGTCTCGGCGCTGGATGTTTCCATCCAGGCTCAGGTGGTGAACCTGCTCAAGGCAATCCAGAAGGAGATGGGGCTGTCGCTCATCTTCATCGCCCACGACTTGTCCGTGGTCAAGCACATCTCGGATCGGGTGCTGGTGATGTATCTGGGCAATGCGGTGGAGCTGGGCACGCGCAAGGAGATCTTCGCGAACCCCCTGCATCCCTACACCAAGGCGCTGATGTCGGCCGTGCCCATTCCGGATCCGGATCTGGAGCGCAGCAAGGTCATCCAGATCCTGGAAGGGGACTTGCCATCCCCCATGAATCCGCCGTCCGGCTGTGTGTTCCGTACCCGCTGCCCGGTGGCGGGTCCCGAGTGTGCCAAGACCCGGCCCCAGCTGGAGGGCAATTTTGACCACGCCGTCTCCTGCCTCAAGGCCGATCCGCTCTGAGTGTGAGCATCCGATACGGGGCGCCCAGGTGGCGCCCCGATTCATTTTGCATTTGGACAAGATGCATCTTGGCGTTATCTTTTGCTGCTGTTACTATCCGCTTTAACAAGGGGAGTAACTTCTCGCTGGTTTGTCGTCATTACGGTGCACCCATTTCCTGCAGTGCACCCGGCAGCCGGGCAGTTGATGCAAATCAGCTGTAAGTGAGACCTTGCCGAGAGGCAAGGTGTATCTGCTCCAAACGCAAACCCACGCCTCTCGGTCGTGGGTTTTGTCGTTTTTGGGAGAGATGAACATGGGTGAATGGTGGATGTGGACCGGTTTCTTCAGCATAGTGCTGGTCCTGTTATGGATAGATATACGCTTTGTCGGTGGTGGCAAGTCACACAAGGTATCCCTCAAAGAGGCGGGCATCTGGTCTCTGGTCTGGGTCAGCGTGGCGCTGCTCTTCAACCTGGCAATCTGGCTCTGGCTGGATCACAGCGCAGGCCGCGAAATTGCCAACCAGAAGGGGCTGGAGTTCCTCACCGGCTATCTCATCGAGAAAGCGCTGGCGGTGGACAACGTCTTCGTCTGGCTGATGCTGTTCGGTTACTTCGCCATCCCGGCCGAGTTGCAGCGCCGTGTGCTGCTGTACGGGGTACTGGGTGCCATAGTGATGCGCGCCGGCATGGTGTTCGCGGGCAGCTGGCTCATCGAGCAGTTCCACTGGATCCTCTATCTGTTTGGCGCCTTCCTGCTGCTGACCGGGGTCAAGATGCTGTGGGCCGCCGACAAGGAGCCTGACTTGGCCAACAACCCGCTGCTGGGCTGGATGCGCCGTCGCTTCAAGGTAACCGAGACCCTGGAAGGGGAGAACTTCTTCGTCTGGCGTGACGGTGTGCGTTATGCGACGCCGCTGCTGCTCATTCTTGTGCTGGTGGAGGTGAGCGATCTCATTTTCGCGGTGGACAGTATTCCGGCCATCTTCGCGGTGACCACGGATCCCTTCATCGTCCTGACTTCCAACATCTTCGCCATCATGGGTCTGCGCGCCATGTATTTCCTGCTGGCCGGTGTGGCCGAGCGCTTCGCCCTGCTGAAATACGGTCTGGCACTGATCCTGATGTTTATCGGGGTCAAGATGCTGCTGCTGGATATCTTCAAGATCCCGACCGGCATTGCATTGGGCGTGGTGGCGCTGATCCTGCTGGTTTCCATGGGGCTGAGTCTCTTTGTGACCCGTAAAAAAGTGGCTTAAACGCTGCACCCATAAAAAGGGCTCCCGCGGGAGCCCTTTTTCATATCGCGTTATCAGCGTTTGATCTTCTTGGGGTTGGTGTAGCCCCAGATGGTGTACATGTCCGCCAACAGGGCGCCGTTGTACTCCTCCAGATCAGCCTGTTTCACTTCTGCCTCACCCTGACGGCCAAACAGCACCACTTCATCACCGGGCTTCACCCCTTTCAGATCGGTCACGTCCACCATGATGGTGTTCATGGAGGTCTTGCCGACCACCGGCACCTTCTGACCCTGGATCAGCACATAGGCCTTGTTGCTGAGCGCACGGCGATAGCCGTCGGAGTAACCGAGCGGCAGGTTGGCGAGCCAGGAGTCACGTTTGAGAGTAAAGGTGCGGTCATAACCGACTGTGTTGCCCGCCGCATAGTGGTTGACCGAGGCAACCTGGGTCTTGAACGCCATCACCCGCTTGTATTCGGTGTAGGAGGGGATGGAGTCGCCGTAGAGCAGGCCGCCTGGGCGCACCATGTCAAAGTAGGCGTCCGGCACTGCCAGGGTGGCGAAGGAGTTGGCGGCATGGATGGTGATCTTGCTGCGATCCAGCTTGCCTGCTTCCAGCAGCCACTGGGAGTCCAGCTTGAACTGGGCCAGCCCCAGCTTGACGTCCTCTTTCTCCTCCACCGGGAAGTGGGTCATGATGCCGACCGGGGTGATCCCCTTGAGCTTGAGCATGGCCAGCGCATCTTGCTTGGCATCTGCCAGACGCAGGTCGATGCCATTGCGGCTCATACCGGCGGAGTTGAGGGCGACATGCACCGGAATGGTGGTGTGGTGGCGCAGGGCGATGTCGGAGATCCCCTGAGCACTCACCAGGCTGCCAACCAGCTCTTCCAGCTTGTAGGGCAGGGCCTGTTCCACTTCGATAGGTGTGGCGGCACGCACCCGCATCAGGCGGCCGCTGAACCCCTTCTCGCGCGCCACGCGGGCCTCTTCGTTGCTGGCGATGCCGATACAGGGGATATTGGCCTTGACCACGGAGGGAACCAGCAGGTCAATACCGTGACCGTAGGCATCCGCCTTCATGATGGCGCAGATCTGCGGGCCCTTGTCGCCGAGGCGGGTCTTGAGGGTCTGCAGGTTCTGTTCAAACGCGGTCAGGTCTACTTCCAGCCAGGCGTTGCTGGCGGTTTGTACTTCGCCGTTGCGATGATCGCTTGCCAGAGGCAGATAGGGGGCTGCGACGGCTTGACCAGCCAGCAGGCCTAGGATCAAGGTGGCCAGCAGTGTCTTCTTGTGCATGGGGTGATTCCTTTTTTATTGTTGGCGTTGAGGTGCATGACGACCTTATGACGGCCTTTGTCATGCAGATGGGATAGAGTGTAGCCAAGGCATTGTTATTGTTATGAACTTTGTCAATTTCCTGCGGCATTATTCCCGTTGGAAGTGTATCGCAAGGTGTCGATTGTGGCACGTCTCATGGGAGCCAGTAGATGAGAGATCTGGAGTGTCGTGTACCGCCTGTTCTGCTGTTTGGCATAGTGGTGCTGGCCATGGTGTTGGGGGGCGGTAGCGGGGAGGGGTGGCCAGAGCTGGCCCTGCTGTTGACGGTGGTCGGCTGTGTGTTCGGTTTTGGCGGCGTGCTGCGCTTTCGCCAGCATGGCACCACTGTCAGTCCAACCCGGCCGACGCAGGCCAGTGTGCTGGTGACCACAGGGCTTTATCGGCTCAGCCGCAATCCCATGTACCTGGGGCTGCTCTGCTGGACAATGGCGCTGGCCTGCTATCTGGGTGGTATGGGGGTCTGGATCGGGCCCCTGGTGCTGTGGGGCTGGCTCGACCGTTTTCAAATCGTGCCGGAAGAGCGGGCCCTGCAGGCTCGCTTCGGTGAAGCGTATGCAGAGTACTGCCGGCGGGTTCGTCGCTGGTGCTGAGCCGCGCGACACGCTGAAAAAACGCAGATAAAAAACGGCCCGCATCAGCGGGCCGTTCTACTTTTCGGGGGGAGGGGCGGATCACGCCTTGGCGGTATCGACCTCACCCAGAGGCTCGGTTTCCCCCAGGCTGTCTTCGGTTTTGGCGACCACGCTGGCGGCGATGGCATTGCCCAGCACGTTGGTGGCTGAACGGCCCATGTCGAGGAAATGGTCGATACCCAGCAGCAGTAGAATGCCTGCCTCCGGGATGTGGAACTGGTTGAGAGTGGCAGCGATGACCACCAGCGAGGCGCGTGGCACACCGGCCATTCCCTTGGAGGTGACCATCAACAGCAACAGCATGGTGATCTGCTGAGCCAGGGAGAGCTCTATGCCATAGGCCTGGGCGATGAACATGACCGCAAAGGTGCAGTACATCATGGAGCCATCCAGGTTGAAGGAGTAGCCCATGGGCAGCACGAAGCTGGCGATGCGCTTGTCACAACCAAACTTCTCCAATCGATCCAGAGTTTTGGGGTAGGCAGCTTCGGAGCTGGCGGTGGAGAAGGCGAGCAGTATGGGTTCGCGGATCATGGCCAGCAGGGTCAGGATGCGGCGGCGGATAAACAGACTGCCCATGGCAATCAGCAGCAGCCAGAGGCAACCCAGCGCCAGATAGAATTGCGCCATGAAGGTGCCGTAGGTGGCCAGGATGCTGAGACCTTCCTTGGCGACCATGGCTGAGATGGCACCAAATACCGCGAACGGAGCGAAGTTCATCACGTAGCCGGTCACTTTCAGCATGATCTCGGCACCGCTTGCCATCAGTTTGACTACCGGCTTGGCGGCATCGCCCAGAGCAGCGGCAGCCAGACCGAAGAAGAGGGAGAACACTACTATCTGCAGGATCTCGTTGGTGGCCATGGCCTCTACCACGCTTTTCGGTATGGCGTGGGTGACAAAGTCCTTGAGGGAGATGGCTGTGACGACCACACCAGAGCTGGCGGTATCATCCGGCAAGGAGAGAGAGAGACCCACGCCCGGTTGCAGCAGGGTAACCATCACCAGTCCCAGGCTCAGGGAGAGCAGGGAGGCCAGCATGAACCAGCCAAGGGTCTTGGCGCCAATGCGACCGACAGTGCGGGTGTCGCCCATTTTGGCGATGCCGACGACCAGGGTAGTGAAGACAAGGGGGGCGATGATCATCTTGATCAGACGCAAAAAGATATCGGTCAGTATGGTGATATCGTCCGCAAAGCCTGCGGCCTGATCCGGGGCAAACATGCGATAGCCCTGACCAGTCAGGATGCCAACCAGCATCGAAATGAGGATGGCAACCGTCAATTTATTCATTTTCATGGGGGTAGGTCCCAGTTTTGATAAGTGCAAAGCGTTTAGGGTGGCAGGAGTGCCACTTCAGTCCGTTTTTGTGATCCGTGCCGTAGATTCCTGACAGCCGGTGTGCTGGCAGCATGCCTAATCCGGGGGGGTAAATCCAGAGCCTTGTAGCAGAATTTTATGTTGTCATTAGTTGTATGTGATATGGATCTTGCATTTTGGCGATATTAATCGCTGTTTATTTTAATTTCAGCAAGATAATTGGCCTGCATGCATCGTTCATTTAATGAGCGCTCAGCCAAGGTGAAGATCAGCAGGGCAGAGGTGGTGTGTTGCACCTGCATCTGTGCCAGGAAGAGGTCAGGTTCTTCTTCATCAAAGCCGAACACGGGGCGCGAGGGGGTGACCCTGACCGCATCGCGCTGCAGCGTCAGTTCGTTCACCTCAATCCACTCATAGCCCCGGCTTTGCGCCATCTCGCCAGCGCGCTTGAGCACATACTTGCGAGCCGTTTCCCGATCGATCAGATCGTTGCCGACAAACTCCAGCTGCCACTTGTCGGGGCCAAGTTGTGTCTGGGAAAAGCCGGTCTGGCCGTTCCAGAATGACTTTTCGCTGTGATAGGAGGTAGCACAGCCGATCAGCAGGAGACTCAGCAGGCAGGCCGACAACAGGTCGGACAGGCGGGCGCCAAAGCCGAATCGTCGCGCATGGCGACGGGAGCAAAAGGAGAGGAGGAGCTGACGTTGCATCTCGATGGCCGGTTGGCGAAACACCTTGTCACTACAGCACAAACCGATCAGTGAGACAATCGTCGATCAGGTCATCAACGGGCACTGCCAGAGCCGCGGCACAAAAGAAAAGGCCTTGTCGTTTGACAAGGCCTTTACCGGGGAATTTGGTCGGTGTGAGAGGATTCGAACCTCCGACCCTCTACACCCCATGCAGATGCGCTACCTGGCTGCGCTACACACCGACGGAGTCAGCTCGGCTGACGGGGGCTGAGTTTATGGAGATGCTCCGACCCTGTCAACAGGGGAAATCCCGCTCTGAGACTGTTTGCCTGCTTTGCGAGCAATTGGCGCTCAAAGTGCCGCCACAGTGGTTGAATTCGGCCATCGAGAGCTCATTTCAGGGGGCGTTGTGACGCATTTTTCAAGGCACCATAAAAACGGCCGCCCTGAGGGCGGCCGTTTTTATCAGTGGTGAGCGGATCAGCGGTTGAAGGTCAACCGCTTGCCCAGCACCTGATCGGTGACCTGGCCGTTTTGCCAGGCGATCTGGCCATTCACCAGAGTCATCTCCACTGTGCTGTGGAAGCGGTAACCGTTGAAGGGTGACCAGCCACACAGGTAGAGCAGGTTGCTGTCGTTGACCACATAAGGCTTGCCCAGATCCAGCAGCACCAGATCTGCGAAGTAGCCCTCACGAATATAGCCGCGATCCTGCACTTGGAAGCGCTCGGCTACCGCGTGGGATGTCTTCTTGACGATAGTCTCCAGTGAAAACACGCCGTTGTGGTAGAGCTCCAGCAGAGCCAGCATGGAGTGCTGCACCAGGGGGATGCCGGACGGCGCCTTGAAGTAGCTGTTCTGCTTCTCCTCCCAGGTGTGGGGGGCGTGGTCGGTGGCAATGATGTCCAGCACGTCGTTGCGTACCGCATCCAGCAGGGCGTGCTGGTCGGCGGCTGTTTTCACCGCCGGGTTGCACTTGATCTGGCTGCCCAGGGTGTCGTAATCCGCCTCGTTGAAGAAGAGATGGTGGACGCATACCTCGGCGGTGATGTTCTTGTCTTTCAGCTCGCTGAGATCATGGCTGGCGGTAAAGAGCGACAGCTCTTTGGCGGAGGTCAAATGCAGCACGTGCAGCTTGGCCCCGTACTTTTTCGCCAGACCCACCGCCATGCTGGAGGACTTGTAACAGGCCTCGTCATTGCGAATGCGGCCGTGTTCGCGCATCGGCACATCTTCGCCCCACTTGGCGCGGGCCTCGTCTTCCAGCACTTTGATGGAGGGGGTGTCCTCGCAGTGAGTCACTATCATCACCGGGCTCTCGCGGAAAATCGCCGCCAGTGTCTCCTGATTGTCCACCAGCATGTTGCCGGTGGACGACCCCATGAACACCTTGACCCCGCAGGACTGCTTGGGATCGAGGCGTTTGATCTCGTCGAGGTTGTCGTTGGTGGCGCCGAGATAGAAGCTGTAGTTGGCGGCGGAGGAGTTGGCGGCTATCTGGTATTTGGCTTCGAGGGCGTCGAGGGTGGTGGTCTGGGGATTGACGTTGGGCATTTCCATGAAGCTGGTTGTGCCACCTGCCACGGCGGCCCGGGATTCACTGGCGATGGTCCCCTTGTGGGTCAGGCCAGGTTCCCGGAAATGGACTTGATCATCGATCATGCCGGGGATGAGGTGGCGGCCTGCCGCATCGATCACAACGGCATCGGGCGCCTCGATATGGGGGGCGATCCGGGCAATCCGTTCCCCTTCAATCAATACATCAGAGGCGTAGATGCGGCCTTCGTTGACCAGGGTGGCATTCTTGATAAGCAATTTGTTCATGGGGGAGTCCAGTTCCTTTGTCAGTGATCGCGGGTCATAATATCGCAAACTGTACTTTCTCTGTAGCAAGGTCTGACTGATGAAGTTATTTGTAAGAGATTTGACCGTGATCGACTCCAGCTACCTGTGCGAACGCCGCGGCATGGTGGGGGAGAGCTGGCTGGTGGACGTCGAGATGAGCGGCGAGCTCAACGAGATGAGCATGTTGCTGGACTTTGGTCGGGTGAAAAAGCTGATCAAGTCGATCATCGACGAAGAGGTGGATCACAAGCTGCTGGTGCCGGCCGAGTGCGCCCTGATCCATGTGGCGCATCTGGAGGGGGAGGAGAGCACGGTCGATCTGCTGCGCCCCCAGGGATCCATTCACCTGCGCTGCCCGACTCAGGGCTTTGCCTTCATACCGGCGCCCCAGGTCGATAAAGAGTCTGTCACCCGCTACCTGCTGGCTGTGCTGGCCCAGCGTCTGCCGGGCAACATCCGGGATCTGTCGGTGACCCTGCGCCAGGAGCAGATCGACGGTGCCTTCTATCACTACAGCCACGGTCTCAAGAAGCACGATGGCAACTGCCAGCGGATCGCCCACGGCCACCGTTCTCCCATCGAAATCCATGTGGATGGGATGCGTGACGGTGAGCTCGAGCTGAACTGGGCCGAGCGCTGGGCCGATATCTACCTTGGCACCGATGAAGACAAGGTGGACGTGAGCGAACTGAACCTGAGCGATGTCGCCCGGGCCCAACTGGGTGAGCAGCACCTGGGATTCAAGTATGTGGCCCCCCAGGGGCTGTTTCAGCTCGCCATGCCGGCGGCCGAGGTGGAGATGATCGACACCGACACCACCATAGAGCTGCTGGCGTGCTACATAGCCCGTGAAGTGAAAAAAGCGGTGGGTGACAAGTTTGTGAAGGTCGTGGCCTATGAAGGGGTCGGCAAGGGCGCCATCGCCTACGCCTGATCCCACCGCACTGCCACCAGATAAACAAGGCCCCGCCAAGAGCGGGGCCTTGTTGTTTCAGCGAGAGAGACTCAGGCGCTGAGCTTGAAGCGCTTGACCAGATTCTCCTGCTGCTCGGCCAGGGCGTCCAGCTGCTGGCTGGTCTCGGCGACCCGTTCAATGCCCTGATAGTTGAGATCCGAAATATCCGAGATGCGGTTGAGGTTGGTGGCGATGTCGGCACTGGTCGCTTGCTGCTGCTCGGCGGCGGAGGCGATCTGGCTCGACATGTCGCTGATGAGCACCACTATCCCCTGCACCTCCTCCATGGCGGTATTGGCGTGGGAGCTCTGATCCACGCAGCTGTCCATCTCGCGGGAGCACTCCTGCATCACAGTCACCGCCTTGGCGACCCCCTGCTGCAGGTTCTCGATCATGGTCTGGATCTCGCTGGTGGACTGGGCGGTGCGCCCAGCCAGACTGCGCACTTCGTCGGCCACCACGGCAAAGCCGCGGCCCTGCTCGCCGGCACGGGCCGCTTCGATGGCGGCATTGAGAGCCAGCAGGTTGGTCTGCTCTGCGATACCGCGAATGACGTCGAGGATATTGCCAATCTGGCCACTCATGGTGCTGACATCGCCAATCACCTTGCCGGTCTGTTGCAACTTGCCTGCCAGCTGATGGGTGGTGGTGATGTTGCCCGCCATCACCTTGCGGCCGGTCTCGGAGGCTTTCTCCACGTCCTGCACCCGCTCCAGGGTCTGGTTGGCGGCCTGGGCCACTTCCCGCACCGAGGCTTCCATCTGGGTCATGGCGGCAGCGACCGAGGCGGTCTCCTGGCGCTGTGTTTCCAGATCCGCCCGCACCGATTCGGTGGTGTGGCGGTTGTCGTGGGCGGCGCTATTGAGCTGGGTCGAGGCCTGGGAGAGCTGGGTGAGCACATCCCCCATCTGCTGGATCAGCAGATTGACCTGGCTGCCGAGCTGGCCGAACTCGTTTTGGCTCTTGAAACCGACGCGCTGTGTCATGTCCCCCTGGGTCACTTCGGTCAGCACCCGCAGCAGCTCCTTGAGGGGGCGGCGTATGGCTTTGCCCAGGGTGTAGGCCACCAGGATGGCGATGAAAATGGCGATGGCGATGCTGATCCCCTGGGTCAGGGTGCTTTGGGCCTGCACCTTGCCGGAGGCGCGAATGCTGTTGTTCATCAGCTGCTGGCTCTGATCGGTGATCCCTTCCAGTTTGCTCTGTATGCTGACGATGAGCTTGCTGGCCTGCTTGCTCTCCTCGCGCATCCGCTCCTGCTGCTTCATCAACGCCAGGTATTGGGCAAGCACCCCTTCGCTGGCCGTGGTGTCGCGCACGAACCCATGGACGTAGTGCCCCATGTTGTTGTCGAAATCCTTGAGCTCCCCCTGCAGATCCTTGATGGTGCTGTTGAAGCCCTCGATCTGCATCTTGTTGCGTTTGAGCGCCGCCTCTATGGGGGCGGGGATGCTCTGGTTGAGCGCATCCATGGTGGAGAGCTCGATGGCGGAGAGCTTGGTGGTCAAGGTCTCGGACAGCATCTTGATGAAGCTGTCGTCGATGGTGATCATCATGTCGCCGAGGTTTTTCTTGAACTGGGGCAGACTGACCTGAAACTGCCCCTTGGCCTGGTTCACCTTGTGCAGACGGGTGAGCAGGGCCTGGTGTTCGGTGGGTAGCGTCCCGGTCAGCTGCAGATAGTCGCTGACCAGTTTGGTCAGTGTCGCCATGTCACCCTGCAGTTGCGGGTGCGCCGCGGCCTGCTGGCTGAGGGTGGCGAGTGTCTTGTCGACCTGGGCCTTGGCCTGTTGCAGCTCGGCCACTTCGGCCGGGATCTGCTTGGGATCCTGCTCGGTCAACACGTCTGTGAGCCACTTGTTGGCGCTGAGCAGGCTGATCTGGGTCTGGCTGCTGGCGATCACCAGCGGCATGGATTGCCGGGTAACCTGATCCAGCGCCTGATTGAGCTCGCTCTGGCTGCGAAAGGTGAGTACCGAGGTCGCCGCCATCACGGCCACCAGAATGGCAAAGCCTAAATAGACTCTCTGCAAGATGGAGAGGTCTGACATGGATTGTTTCATTATTGTCCCGCTGTATATGCAAAAGTCCCTTGCCTGAATACCCCGTCCATTTGATACCCTGCTATCACCCTGGGCGAGCGACGTCAGCAGACGTCCTCCGGCTATCGGTATTTTTAACAATAACTGAAGAGAATGGGACAACGGCTGTGTCAAATATCGGCTTGTGTCACACTTGACCGGCCCTGACGGCAACTTTGGGAGCCGCTTGAGGTGGGTTTAGAATTTTCTTTTTCATATAAAGGAGTTATCCATGGCGCAAGAAACCATTTTCAGCAAAATCATCCGTAAAGAGATCCCCGCCGACATCCTTTATCAAGACGATTTGGTGACCGCATTCCGGGACATTCAACCCAAGGCCAAGACCCATATCCTGATAGTGCCGAACGTGCTGATCCCCACCGTCAACGATGTAGAGCCCGAGCATGAGCTGGCCCTTGGCCGCATGTTCACGGTGGCACGCAAGCTGGCAGCCGATGCCGGTATCGCCGAGGATGGCTATCGCCTCATCATGAACTGCAACCGCCACGGCGGGCAGGAGGTCTACCACATCCATATGCATCTGGTGGGTGGTCAATCCCTGGGGCCGCTGCTCTGCCTGTGATGAGTCCGTTTCCCCGTCTGGCCGGTCTGTTGCTGGCCAGCACCCTGCTGGGGGGCTGCGCCTCCCAGTGGCAGGATATGTTCGTCTCCTATTCCGATCAGATGGTGCCCCTGCGCAACCAGCTGCTGCTGGGACACGCCGCCGAGGCCCTGCCCGAGGTGCGTGAATCCACCCTGGGTGATGACACCTATGTGCTGGACCGGCTGGAGCAGGGGCGCATCGCCTGGCTGGCCGGGCAGGATGCGGGCAGCAAGCAGGCCTTTGCCGCCGCCGACAGCCGCCTCGAGTGGGAAGACAATCAGGCCGAGTATCGGCTGAGCCAGGGCCTGAGTCAGGCGGGCAGCCTGCTTACCAACGATCAGAGCATGGCCTACCTGACGCCGGATTATGAGCGCACCATGCTGCATCACTATCTGGCGCTGAATTACCTGCAACGGGGGGATGCCGACGGCGCGCTGGTGGAGGTACGCCGTGCCAACCAGGTGCAGGAGCGGGCCCTCAAGGCGAGAGCGGGGGAGGTAAGCAAGGCTAGGGAAAAAGGCGCCGAAGCCAGCACAGAGCGCAATATGCGCCAGCTCATGTCGCGCGGGGCACCGGATCTGGATCGGCTGATCGGCAAGGTGAAAAACGGTTTTCAGAACGCCTACACCTTCTATTTCTCCGGCGTGCTCTATGAGGCGGCCGGGGATCTCAACGACGCCTGGGTCGACTATCAGCGGGGTTATCAGATAGCGCCGGACAACCAGAGCCTGCAGGACGCCTTGCTGCGCCTGGCACGGCTGCGTGGCTCGCCGGATGAGCTGAAAGAGACCGAGAAAAAGGTGGGCCGCAAAGCGCCGCTGCTTGCCAAGGATCAGGGTCAGCTGGTGGTGTTGTTTGAAGATGGGCTGATCCCGGCGCGGCGGGAGCTGTTCCTGCCGCTGCCCATTTCTACCTCCAGCGGTGATTTTCGTACCTTTACCGTGGCCGTCCCCTATTACGACAATAGAGCCAGCCAGACCGGTCCCCTTGTGGTCTCGGTAGGCAAGCGAATCGAGCAGACCAGCGAGCTGGTGCGATTGGAAGCGCTGGCCGCCAAGGATCTGCAGGAGCGACTGCCGGGCATGCTGACCCGTCAGGCGCTGCGGCTGGTGGCCAAGGAGCAGTTGAGGCGCACAGCCGCCAAGGAGGGAGGTGATGTGGGCAATATTCTGGTGGGCATCTTCAACACCCTTTCTGAGCGGGCCGATACCCGCAGCTGGCTGACGCTGCCTGCTCAGGCATCCAGCTGGCAGGGCATGCTGCCGGCCGGTGACGTGCAACTCACTCTGGGGGCGGGGAGTGCCATGCGCCAGTTGCCGCTCACCATACATGGCGGACGCACCACCCTGGTGTGGGTGCAACGGCTCGGCGCAGGCCTGACTACCCGGGTGATGCCGCTCTAGGCACCCACTCAAACGACAATGACACCCATGACTGATCGGTTGGGCCCCTGTGGCCGCCGGCTAAGGAGATCAAGATGAAAGCATACGGGTTGGCCCTGGGGTTGGTTATGCTGCTGGCAGGCTGCGCTACCAATACGTCCGGCGTGGCGCTCTATGGCGCTGCAGGCGCGGCGCCTGTGCAGGAGCAGCATCAGAACGTCAATGTGACCCTGACCGAGCTGAGCCGGCGCGAGCAAAACGGCCTGCTGCAGGTCAATGTGGCCGCTGCCAGTACCCAGCGTGGCGACAACAAGCTGCAATATATGTTCTATTGGTATGATGAGGCGGGGCAGGAAGTGGCCAGTGATGGTCGCGGCTGGACGCCCATCAAGCTCCACGGCTATCAGAGCCGCACCCTGTCTGCTCTGGCGCCGAGCCCGGCCGCTCAGGGATACCGGATTTATGTACGCGAAGTGATTGAGGAATCCAACTGATGAAAATGAATCATGCCCTGCTGATATTGAGCGGCGCCCTGCTGCTTGGCGGCTGTTCCAGTACCACCGTCAGCTATGGCGATCCCACCGAAACCGAGACGGTGACCGTGGATTACGGCTCATCGGATCTGCAGGCCATTGCTGACAAGATGGCGGATTCCATGCTCGCTTCACCGGCGACCAGCGAGATCACTGCAGGTGGTCGTCCCGTTATGTTCATGGACTCCATCCGCAACAAGACCTCGGAGCACATCGATACCGAAGCCATCACGGATACCATCCGCACCAAGTTGCTGCGCGTTGGCAAGTTCCGCTTCGTCGACATGAGCAAGGTGGCCGCGGTCAAGCAGCAGCTTGAATACCAGCAGAGCAGCGGCATGGTGGATCCTGCCTCCATGGTACGTCTGGGCAAGCAGACCGGTGCCCGCTACATGGTCTATGGCAACCTCAGCAGCATCGTCAAGGACAACGGCAAGGTGAAGGACGTCTACTACCAGATGACCATGAACCTGATGGATCTGCAAAACGGCGAACTGCTGTGGGCCGACCAGAAAGAGATCCGCAAACAGGCGAAGAAATCCACCTTTGGCTGGTGATCTGGCAGAGCTCGAGCTGCTGGCCAGCCTGCCCGTCCCCTGGTGCTCGGGGCGGCTGGAATCCCTGGCCAGTGGCCTGACCAACTGCAACTATCGACTGCGCCTCCCCTCGGGGCGCAGTCATTTTTTGCGGCTTGGTCACCCCGACCCCTATCGGCTTGGCATCGACAGAGCCACAGAGTGGCAGCTCTATCAGGGTGCCATGGCACAAGGGCTGGCGCTGCCCTGCCACCACAGTGAACCCGCCACCGGTTTGATGTTGTTGGACTGGTGCGACGAGCCAAACTGGGCCGAGGCGCCACCGCCCCTGGCCGATCAGCCCGGTCTGCTGGCTGAGGTGCTGGTGCGACTGCACCGGCTGCCTGTGCCCGCCGTCGTGATGGCGGTGCGGGCTCATGCCGCCGGTTATCGCGGCCGTCTGGCCCGGATCCCCGAGTGGCTGCCTGCGCTGGAGCGTGCGCTGCTTGTCAGCCGCGAGCCTGACGACTGCTGGCTCCCTTGCCATCACGATCTTAATCCGGCTAATTTGTTGGGGTCGCGCCCTTGGGTCATCGACTGGGAGTATGGCGCCGCCGGTCACCCCGGTTTCGAGGTCGCCAGCATACAGCGCACCCACGGTTGGGATGACGAGCGGCGAGCGGCACTGGAACAGCGCTATCTTGAGCGGGCAGGGAGGACGTTGGGAGCCAAGGGCTTTCAGAGTCAGGCCTTCCTGCCCTGGGTCGATTACATTGGCCTGCTGTGGGCCCTGCTGATGGCCGAGCAACAAGCCGAGCCTGATTATCAGGCCCTGATCGACATGAATCGTCAACGTTTGGAGTAGTGCATGATGACCACCTTTTCCTGGCGTCAGCCCCGCAGCTGGAGTCTGTTGTTGCTCTGCCTGCTGCTGGTGGGCTGTTCCACCCGCGTTGTCTATTACTGGCTGGACGTGGCCATCGTCTGGCAGCTGGATGACTACTTCTCGCTGGACTCTAGCCAGAAGCGCTTGCTGGATCATGAGGTAAAAGGGCTGATGGCCTGGCACCGTCAGCACGAGGTGCCCCGTTATGCCGATGATCTCGATGCCCTGGCCAAGGCTGTCGCGAGCCCCATGAGCCCGGCGCAGGTTTCTCGCCATCTGGATGCTGCCCAGCAGAGCCTGACCCGCACCCTGGAGAACACGGTTCCCCGTGCCGTTCGGCTGGCCCGCACCCTGACCGAAGATCAGGTGGCCATGTTCATGAAGGACAGGCTCACCCGTCAGGCCGAGCGGGAGCAGGACTTTGCCCGCAAGCCCAAGGCCGAGATGCTCAAGGAGTTCACCGACAAGATGAACGAGCGACTCGTGTTCTGGATTGGCGAAGTGAAACCGGCGCAGGCGCCTTTGGTGGCGCAGTGGGTGGAGTGGCAGTATGAGCTGCAAGCCCCCTGGCTGGAGTTCCAGACCGCCTGGACCAAGGAGCTGGCCCGGCTGATGAAGCAGCGCCAGAGCCCGGACTTCGGTGCCCAACTCACCGCCCTGTTGCAGCAGGGGGATGGGCTCATGGATGGCCGTTTCACCGGCTACACGGATCAATCCCGCCAGCGTACCGTCAACTGGCTGAGCGCTCTGAGCCAGTCGCTAGATATCTCCCAGCGCACCCATCTTTACTCCCTGCTCAAGGACTATGCCCGGGACTTTAGAAAGATGTCCGAGGGGTAAGCGCAGGGGGGCATTGCAAGGTCAACGCGGCGAGGTGATGAGCCTTGCCGCCTTGTCCTTGGCGGGCCTCTGTGGTAGTTTGCCCTTTCTATTATTTGGGAATTAACTTTTTGAGCCTGCTGGACAAAGTGAAACTGGCGCTGATGACACTGCTCATCTCGCTCACTCTGTTGCTCTCTACCGTCTCGGTGGAGGGGCTCGAGGTATCCGCTCATCCGTCTACCACCCAGCACGCTCAAGTGATGAATGATGCCGGAACAGGCGAGCAGTCAGACAGCTCGCGGGTGCTCCACAGTGCCAGTGACAGCGATGACGGCATCGTCAAGTTTGTCGGCTCCCACCAGAATCACCTGTTGCGTCTCGAGCACTCCCTGCGCAGCGATAGTCAGCCCGGCAGCGTCGTTTACGAGCTGATCATGAGCTGGTCGCAGCAGGCGATCCTGCTGCTGCTTTGCGGCCTGCTGTTCTACGCCGTCCTCTACTCCCCCAAAAACAGTTTCCGCGACCGCTTTGCCACCATTCATCGGCACAGGTTGCAACGTCAACACCTGCAATACCGCTTCTCCCAGAGCTATCTCGCCTGATCCCGATGGGGTCCGGTCTTACTGCACAGCCTCATCGCCTCTCCTAAAGCCTGCTCACCGCGCGTGAACAGGCTCACTGTCTCATTTGTATTTTCTTGCGTGCCGTTCACCTTTTTGGTGTGCGTGCCCGCCGCCTTCTCCTGACAGAGGCTTTTGCCATGAGAAAAAAGAGTCGTATCACCCTGAACCGCATGAGCAAGTGGCAGTACGCCCTGCTGCTGCTCATGCTGTTCACTTTCGCGTTTTACTCCCTGCCTACCTTCTTCGGTGAGCAACCCTCGCTGGGCCTGCATGGCCAGACCAGCCTGACAGAAGCGCAGCGCACCCTGCTGGCTGAGAACCAGATAGCGCCGGTCAAACAGGTACAACAAAGAGAGCGGGTCGAACTGGTGTTCAGCAGCCAGTCTGAACAGCAAAGGGCCAAGCAGCTGCTGGAGCAGCAAGGCTATGACAGCGCCGCCCTGACCCTGGAGTTCTATTCCAATGCCCCGACCTGGATCAGCCAGCTCGGCGCGGCTCCCATCAAGCTCGGGCTGGACTTGCGTGGCGGCTCCCAGCTGCTGATCGGGGTCGATCTCAGCTTCGTGGTGGACAACCAGACCAGAAACCTGGTGGACATGCTGCGCAGCCAGTTCCGTGAAGCGCGCCTGCGGGGCGCCAACGTGGCCCGGGTGAGCGAGGGTGAGGTGCGGGTCATACTGCCCGAGGTGGCCGATCAGGCACCCTGGCTCAACATCATCAAGGATTCTGCCGGTACCCGACAGGATCAGTGGACCCTCAATCGCAGCGGCAACGAGCTGCGACTGGTGATGAGCGAGGCCGAGCGCACCCTCTTGGCCAACAACGCCGTGACCCAGAACCTGTCGATCCTCAAAAAACGGATCAACGAGCTCGGCATCGTCGAAGCCTCGGTCCAGCGTCAGGGCCAGGATGGCATTCGCATCGAGCTGCCCGGGGTGCACAATCCCAAGCAAGCCAAGGAAGTGATAGGCGCCACGGCGTCACTCGCCTTCTATCAGGCCCAGCCGGAGAGCCGCTTCTTCATGGCAGATCGCAACGGTCAGGCGGTCGGCATGGCGCGCAAGCCGGTACTGACCGGTGAGCACATAGTCGATGCGCGGGCAGGCATGGGGGAGATGGGACAGCCCCAGGTGAGCATAGTGCTCGACACCCTGGGTGGCAGCAAGATGAACCAGTTCAGCCGTCAGCATGTGGGCAGCGCCATGGCCACCGTCTTCACCGAATACAAGACCAATGCCCAGGGCAAGCTGCGTGCCCAGAGCGAAGTGATCAACGTCGCCACCATACAGACAGCCCTTGGCAACCAGTTCCGCATCACAGGCCTTGCCAGCGTACCCGAAGCCCAGGAGCTGGCCATGCTGCTGCGGGCTGGTGCCCTCACAGCGCCGCTGAAGATCCTGGAGGAGCGCTCAATCGGACCGACCCTCGGCTTGCAGAACATAGAGGCGGGCTTCACCGCGCTGGCGTTCGGCATGGCGGGCATGATGCTGTTCATGATGGCCTGGTATCGCAAGTTCGGCTGGGTCGCCATCACGGCGCTCATCGCCAACCTGCTGATGCAGGTGGGCATGCTGGCCGTGCTGCCGGGGGCCGTACTGACCCTGCCGGGGATCGCCGGTCTGGTGCTCACGGTCGGCATGGCGGTGGATACCCACGTGCTGATCTTTGAGCGGATCAAGGACCGCCTGCGTGAAGGGGGCAGCCTTGCCAATGCCATCGACTTTGGCTATCGCTCGGCGTTTCGCACCATTTTCGATGCCAACATCACCACGCTGATCTGTGCCGTTGTGCTCTACTCCATCGGCTCTGGCCCGCTACAGGGCTTCTCCATCACCCTGATCCTGGGTCTCATCTCCAGCATGGTGACCGGTATCTGGGGTACTCGCGCCATCATCAACCCCTTGTGGGGCAAGAGCAGCGCCAAGCTGCTGAGGGTGTGACCGTGACCCCTGCATTTACTCTGTGCCATAGCGCCGCGCGTTCGAGCCTGCTCCGCGCCTGCGTCACGCGCTTCCGGTTGGGAAGCCCGAGTCAGCTGTTGTCGAGGATAAAATTATGTTGAGAATGATCGTTGCCATGGGGCTGACCCGCTGGCGTTACATTGGATTATGGATTTCCGTGCTGCTGACAGTGGCGAGCATAGCCGTGCTGGCCATCAACGGCCTGGAGCTCGGACTCGACTTCACCGGCGGTATCTTGCTGGAGTTTCGTATCCAGACATTGAAAGAGGCCCATGAACTCAACGCCCTGCTGAGCGCGCCGCTGGCAGGGGCCATCGAACTCAATGGCGCCGGCATTCCGGGAGAGTGGCTCATCAAGCTGCCGCCCCATGAGCTGCCCTGGCCGGCCGAGGAGCTGGCGATCATGCTGGGTCAACAGCTCAACTTGCCGGTGGAGCTGCTGCGCACCACCATAGTCGGCCCCCAGGTGGGCGCCGAGCTGTTCCAGCAGGGGATGCTGGCGGTGCTGGTGGCCTCACTGGCCATCTCCGCCTACCTGGCGGTACGGTTCGAGTGGCGCCAGGCCATCGGCATCCTGATCTCTGTGCTGCACGATGGTCTGGTGGCGATAGGGCTGCTGGCGCTGTTCCACATCGAGTTTGACCTCAACGTGATCGCCGGCCTGATGGCGGTGATCGGTTACTCGCTCAACGACAGCATCGTCATCTCGGACCGGCTGCGGGACATCTTGAGCTCACGCACCAAACTCTCCATCTACGAGTGCTCGGACGTGGCGATCAAGGCGACCTTCAGCCGCACCATGATCACCTCGGGGACCACCCTCTTTACCGTGGGAGCCCTGCTGCTGTTCGGGGGGGATGCCTTGTTCGGCTTCGCCTTCACGCTGTTTACCGGCGTCCTGGTGGGTACCATCTCTTCCATCACGGTAGCATCGACCGTGCAGGAGCTTCTGGGACTCACGCCCCAGGCGTACCAGAAAAAAGAGGAAGAGCTGGCAGAAGCGGCATGACCTGACTCGCCAGCCCTTGCAGGCAAAACGGGTTTTTGGGCAATGTGCTCAGGGGATCCAATCCTTGGCCCGTTTGTGACAGGTGTGAATAACAAGAGGGAGGCATTGTGCCTCCCTCTTTGTTTATTGGCTGGCGGGTATGACCCAGCGAGCTGGCCTGCTGTTTATCCAGCATTGCGTTCAGGGACAGACATAGGGCATGTGCTGAACGGCACTGCCACCGGCTGGGGGAGTGGCAAAGTCCCGAATAAGCGCGAGTCAAAAAGGCGCGGCCGGCCGGCCAGGGTATGCAATGAAATGGCCCGTTTCGCAGACCATTTTTTGTTTATGCATCGTCTACCCTGCTAGGGAGTTTCCTTATGGAGTATGCGGTTATGAACATTGCGCGCCGGCTTCAACTGATTGCCTTGCTGGTGATGGTGGCTCTCGTTTTTCTCAGTTGGTTCAGTATCAATCGCCTCGCGGCGTCCAACCAGGATTTGAGTTATGTGACGGATAATACAGTGCCAAGCATATCCTTGATCAAGGAGGTGCAGGCCGACTTCTATGAGCTGCATGCGCTGATCCAGACACATGTACTCAATACCGATGATGGCAAGATGCAGCAGATTGAAACGCATATCGCTGACATACGGACAGCGATCAATTCGCTTCTGGAAAAATATAAAGCCGAGATGCTTTCCAATGATGAAGACAGGCGATTGACTGACGATGATCAGCGGATCATTGCCCAATATTATCTGGAGATAGACAAGGTTCTGTTGCTGTCGCGCCAAAACAAAAACACGGAGGCCAGAGATTATCTGGCGAACAACGTCGTGACGCTGTTTGGGCAGTTTGCTCAGGCGATAGAGCGCCATGTCAAGTTCAATGTCGATCTGGGGCTGATGCTCAAGCGGCAGGGAGAAGAGAACTATGACAGCAGCCTGCAAACCCTGCTGTTCATTGCCGGTGGCACCGGCATATTGACCCTGGGGCTTTTTATCTGGTTGTTCAATCAGGTTGCCAACCCACTTCGACTTGCCATGCAGACCCTTTCCCTGATCCAGCGCGACTTGAATTTTACCCTGAGGGCAGACGTCAAGCAGCAGGATGAGATTGGGTTGACGCTCAATGCGGTCAACCGTCTTCTGGATACCTTGCAGCAAACCTTTACTGAATTTTCGGTGGGCAGTTTGCAAATAAAAAGCACGGCTGAGTCGCTCTCCCAGGCTGCGCAGCACCTTGCCAGTTCCGCGAGCCAGGCAAATGATGCAACCAGTTTGATTGCTGCGGGGGTAGAGGAGATGACGGTGAGCATCACGGATATCTCGCAGCGAACCCAGGAGACCAGCCGTATCACCAACGAGTCGGGCAAGCTTGCCAGTGACGGCGGCGCGACCATAGAGAGAACGGTGCAAGCTATCAACGAGATTGCCGACTCCATTCGCCAGGCCTCCCATGAGGTGACGGCCTTGGGCGAGGGCATTTCCCGGATCGGCGGTGTGGTGAACGTCATTCGTGACGTCGCAGGCCAGACCAATCTGCTGGCCCTCAATGCCGCCATTGAAGCGGCCCGTGCGGGTGAGCAAGGTCGAGGATTTGCGGTGGTCGCTGACGAGGTGCGCAAGCTGGCTGAGCGTACGGCTCAGTCAACCCAGGAAATTTCGGCAACGGTAGAGGCGATTCAACAAGAGTCTCAGGCCACAGTGTCCAGAATGAGTCAGGTAGAGGAAAAAGTGGTGCAAGGGGTTGCGATGGCCACTGAAAGCGGGGAGATCATCACCCAGATCCGCCATGCTTCGCACCGGGTCATGGATCAGGTCGGTGAAATCACCAATGCCATCCGCGAACAAAGCTCGGCGGCGGAATCCATCGCTCATCAGGTGGAGCAGATTGCACAGGTGGTCCAGCAGACCAGCAGTACGGCAGAAGAAACCTCGGCCGCAGCGGAAGAGCTCAATGTGACCACAGAGAGCATCCATCAGCAGATCTCTCGTTACCGTATCCAGTGATGGTCAGTGGCCCCTGGTGCCGCCATCATTAAGGTCGTTCCGGGGGGGCTCACGCTGAGTGATATCTGTGGCACCTTGATAACCCTGATATACGCATAAGAAATCCGAAACCAGCCAAGCCGGTTTCGGATTTTTTCATATCTGGAAGATGGCCAACGGTGCCTGACACAAGGGGCATTGGGGGCTGGCGCAAGACCCGGTTCTGCAAGCCCTGCACCTGGCTGATGATCGGTTGGGGATAGATGCCCAGTGCCACCACCTTGATGGCGGGGCGCAGTACCACCAGCCCGCCCGAGGTGACGGTCCAGTCTCCCTTGGCATCACGCATCAGCATGCCGGGTTCGCGCACATAGAGGGTGACCATGACTCTCAAGTAGTAGTAGAGCGCCCAGGGCGCTGCCGAGCACTATGGCGCCAGAGAAGCACCACAGCCGGGCTTTGACCGTCACGCCAATAAGATAGAACTTGCCGATAAAGCCCAATGTCATGGGAATACCTGAGCGATTCCCTGATCAGGGATATAACCACAAAAAATGACATGGTTTTGTTTGAATTCACGTCGGTGAATGGTTACACACATCCCAGTTTAAAAATAAAATTTGATCCCTTGGTGAACTGGACATAAGACTTACTCTGCACGGGACTCACAAGGAAGATAAAATGAAAAATGGAAGAGCAGGATGGTTAAATATTTTAACCATCATAGGGTCAGTAATGTTCGCTGTTCAAACGGAAGCTGCAGTACCTTACGTCAACTATCATCACACGGTTACGCAGCCGGATGGTTCGACACTTGAGTTGATCCTCAATGGCTCAACTCTTTACGCAGATCAACGTACTAAAGATGGCTATCCGGTTATCTATGACAATACCCTGAAAGGTTACGCTTATGCCAAACTTTCAGAAAATGAAGAAATGTTTGAGTCGACCGGAATCCTTGTTACCGAATCGAATGGTATTAGCACCAGGTCTATACAGAAGGACACTGATATTCCTCAACATGCCAAGCGTTCTATCGTGCAACGTAACGCCAGGAAATTACAAGTTTTACAATATCAAGCCCAATCACCCAAAATCAGTGGTTTTGCCAGTCAATATGCCAATGTAACCGGTAATGTTCGAGGGTTGACCATATTGATTCAGTTTCCTGATGAATCCAGTTCTATTCCACCCAGTGAGGTCATCAACTACACCAACCAAATCGGTTACACAGGCCATGGAAATGCACAATCAATCAGGGACTATTTTCGTGCTGTGTCTGGTAATAAATTAGACTATACCAATACTGTGGTTGGATATTATACGGCCAAGAAATATAAGTCCTACTACACAGACCCCGCGATAACTTATGGTGCCAGAGCAAGAGAGTTGATAGTCGAAGCGCTGGATTGGCTTGAATATACCGAAGGCTTCGACTTTTCGACCATCTCGAAAGATAGTAACGGCAATATTCGTGGTTTGAATGTGTTCTATTCTGGCAGTACTGGTGGTGGCTGGGCTCAGGGCCTATGGCCTCATCAAGGTGGCTTGAACCGCTGGTGTGCTGATGGGGTCTGTGCATCCAAATACCAGATCTCCAACATGGATAGCAATTTATCTATCGGGACCTTCATCCACGAGTCAGGACACCTGTTGTTCGGCTGGCCTGATCTTTACGATTACGATGGCAGTTCAGGAGGATCCGCTGGCTCGCACTGCATTATGGGATATGGCGGTGTAACCGGTAACAGACATAAAAAACCAGTTCCACCCAATGGCTACTTTCGCTCACTGAGTGGCTGGGAAACGATCACTGAGCTCAATCCTGCGGTTAACAGCAATGCACCTTCAGGTCTATTGAGTCATCAGGCTAACAGCAACACACTATATCGCTGGTCCAACCCGGATAAAGCCGGTGAAGCTTTTTATATAGAGACAAGAATTCAGGCCGGGCAAAATCAGTATATGCCAGGTCAAGGTCTGATTGTATGGCATGTTGATCCTGATGGTTCCAATAATAATGAGTGGTATCCATATGTTCAGATGGAGCATGCGGACGGGAATCGTGACCCAGAAAAAAATACTAATCTTGGTGATACTTATGATATGTATCATGCTTCTGGGCAAGACACGTTTGGTGATACTCAACCCAATGCGCTGTCCAGCCGAGGAACCAATTCACGCTGGTGGAGTGGTGCTGATTCAGGGTTGGAGCTGACGAATATTAGTGCTGTCTCAAGTCGAATGACGTTTGACATCGGTGGCGAGGGTAATTCAAATCAAGAAAATTACTCAGGTTATCTGAGTGGGAAGGGCGTTAGTCATATCATTCCGAATGGCAGCTGGTTTCAATATGATGGTGGAACCCTGTATGGTGTGTTGACCGGTCCCGGCAATGCTGATTTCGATTTGTCACTGGAAAAATGGCAGAACAGTACTTGGATATCTGTGGCAACATCCACCAGCGTCACCTCGAATGAAGCGATTAACTATGTGGCAAGTAGTGGTTATTATCGGTTTAAAGTGTATTCTTATAATGGTGAGGGGAACTATGATTTCACGTTGAGAAAATAGATTCTTGTCATAAATACAAAGGGTCTTAATAAACACATTAATGGCATGTGTCGACTAAAGTCCTATTCTGAATCTGTTGGCTTCATCTGCTGACAATCACATTAATCCGAAACCAGCCAAGCTGGTTTCGGATTTTTTCATATCTGGAAGATGGCCAATGCTGCCTGACACAAGGGGCATTGGCTATCAGGGCGGGTTAGCGCAAGACCACGTTCTGGAAGCCCTGCACCAGGCTGATGACAGGTTGGGGATAGATGCCCATGGCCACCACTATGATAGCGGAGAGCAGTACCACCAGTCCGCCCGAGGTGACGGCCCAGTCGCCCTTGGCATCACGCATCTGCATGCCGGGTTCGCGCATATAGAGGGTGACCATGACCCTCAGGTAGTAGTAGAGCCCCAGGGCGCTGCCGAGCACTATGGCGCCGGAGAGCCACCACAGCCGGGCTTCGACCGTCACGCCAATAAGATAGAACTTGCCGATAAAGCCCAATGTCATGGGAATACCGGCCAGGGAGAGCATCATCACTGTCAGCACTGCGGTCAGGTAAGGGCGATGCCAGAACAGGCCGCGATAGCTGTGCAGGGAGTCCGCATCCTTGCCGCGATACGGGCTGGACATCATGCTGATGACGCCGAAGGCACCCAGGCTGGTGAACAGGTACATCAACAGATAGACACCGGCGGCTTCCACCGGTATCTGGCCGAGGCGGCTCGCCACCACCACCGCCAGCAGATAACCAAAATGGGCGATGGAGGAGTACCCCATCATCCGCTTGATGTTGGTTTGCAGCAGGGCCAGCAGGTTGCCGATGATGATGGAGATAACTGCCATGGCCGCCAGCAACCAGTGGATCATGGGATCCGCCGCCGCCGGTACCGCCAGATAGAATCGCAGCAGCACGCAGAACACGGCTATCTTGCTGACGGTGGCGAGGAAAGTGGCCACCGGCGCCGGTGCGCCTTCATAGACGTCGGGTGTCCAGAGGTGGAAGGGAGCGAGCGACAGCTTGAAACCAAAGCCGACCAGCATCAACCCGAGACCGCCCATCAGCAGTGGATGATGGGCGGGGCTCTGTGCCAGGGTCAGCCCCAGATCACTGAAGCTCAGGCTGCCTGCCTGGGCATAGAGCAAGGCCATGCCAAACAGCAAAAAGGCGGTGGCGGCGGCGGAGAGCACCATGTACTTGATGCTGGCCTCCAGCGAATGGCGCTCGCGGTAGGCGTAACCCACCAGACCGAACATGGGCAGGGTCAGCATCTCGATCCCGATGAACAGCGACGCCAGATGACGGGAGCCGGCCAGCACAAGCCCGCCTATGGTAGCGATCACCAGCAGCAGGTAGAACTCTTCCCGGTTGTCCGGGTAACCCTTGAGCCAGGAGCGACCGAAGGTACAGGTAGCAAGCGCGCCGACCAGCACCAGCCCCATGTAAAAGATGGCGTAGCCATCGATCTGCAGCAGGGGAGTGATCCCCTGATCACCTTGTGCCATGACGATGGGCAGTGAGAAGAGCGTCAGGTTCAGGCCAGTGATGGTGACGATGAAGGCGGTGTCGTCACAGCGCCGCCAGGCGATGGCCAGCATCAGGGCCACCATGGTCCCCGTGGTCAGCAGCAGGGGCAAGAGCGCCAGCAGTTGAGAAGCGGTGAAGGTCATTGCAGTGCTCCTGTCGTGTGCAAGAAAGGCAACAGGGTGGGCCGTTGAGAGGAAGATGTCATTGCAAGGCTCCTGCGGATGGCAGTGCGTACCAGTGCAGCACGCTCATCAGGCTGCTGCCAGCGGTATCGAGTATGGGCTGGGGATAGACACCGAGCAGTATCAGCAGGCCGGCTATGGTCATCATCATCACCAGTTCGCGGCGATCCAGCCCCTTGAGCATGGTGGTATCTTTGGGCGCACCGAAGCAGGCCCGTTGCAACATGATGAGGGAGTAGACGGACGCCAGCACCAGCCCGAAGGTGGCGATGACAGTGATGACGGGGGCGACCTGGAAACTGCCGATCAGGATCAGGAACTCGCCGACGAAGTTGCCGGTGCCCGGCATGCCAAGGGAAGCCACCGAGAAGAACAGCATGACGCCGGGCAGGTAACGCAGTCGACCCCAGAGGCCACCCATCAGGCGCAAATCCCGAGTATGCAGCCGCTCGTAAAGCTGACCACACAGGATGAAGAGGCCAGCGGCGGAGAGCCCGTGAGCAATCATCTGCACCACGGCACCTTGCAATGCCAGTTCGCTGCCCGAGTAGATGGCGATCATCACAAAGCCCATGTGGGAGATGCTGGTGTAGGCCACCAGCCGCTTGATGTCGGTCTGGGCAAAGGCCACCAGGGCGCCGTAGATGATGCCAATGAGACCCAGCGCCATGGCGTAGGGGGCAAATTCGGCAGAGGCCTCCGGAAACAGGGGCAGGGCAAAACGCAGCAGGCCATAGGCAGCGGTTTTGAGCAAGATGCCTGCCAGGTCAACCGAGCCTGCGGTCGGCGCCTGACTGTGGGCATCCGGCAGCCAGCCGTGCAGTGGCACCAGCGGCATCTTGACCGCGAAGGCGATGAAGAAGCCCAGCATCAACAGCCACTGGACACCCGTACTCATGGGGGTGTGGAGCAGATCCGCGTAGTTAAAGGTGAAGACGCCGGTGGCGGCATGGTGGGTCAGCACCAGACCCAGGATGGCGACCAGCATGATGAGGCCGCTGACCTGGGTGTAGATGAAGAACTTGGTGGCGGCGTTGATCCGTGACTTGCCATCGGTGACCGAATGGCCCCACAGCGCGATCAGGAAGTACATGGGAACCAGCATCATCTCCCAGAAGAAGAAGAACAGGAACAGGTCCACGGCCATGAAGACACCGAGCACCCCCCCCAGGATCCAGAGCAGGTTGAGGTGGAAGAAGCCGATGCGCTGCACTATCTCCTTCCAGGAGCAGAGGATGGCCAGTACCCCGATAAAGCAGGTGAGCATCACCATCAACAGGGAGAGGCCATCCACCGCCAGGTGCAAGGAGATGCCAAAGCGGGGGATCCAGGGCAGTTGCAGCTCGGCGGCCCAGACGGGCACGCCGGTCTGGTTGATCAGGGTGAAGTCACCGCTCCACCAGATGGCGCAGGAGAGCAACAGGCAGGCGCTCATCGACAACAGGGCAACCCAGCGTACGAATTGCTCACCAAGGCGCTCCATCTGCCAACAGAGCAGACCGCCGATGAAAGGAATTAACAAGATCCAGAGTAAGGTCACGATATCAGCTCTCGTTTATGTGCGAGTAATGGTACTAGTCCGCGTTCAGGGGCCGCATGGGGTCAGCCAAGCAGCAACAGAGCCAGGATCAGGGTGGCACCCATCCCCATGGAGGCGGCATACCAGCGCAACTTGCCGGAAACGGTCCAGACCGACAGCTGGTGGCCGCGCTGTGCCAGCCAGGCGGGCAGGTTCATCATCCAGTCCAGCGGGTCCTTGCCAAGCAGTCGGGTCCCCAGCAGATAGGGTTTGACCCACAGCCGTTCATACAACCAGTCAAAGCCCCAGGCATTGAACCAGAGGGTGCTGAGCAGACGGCCCGGCGCGCTGGATGCAATCTTGTTTGCCAGGCGTCGTTCGCCGAGGAACAGGAAGGCCGCCAGGGCAATGCCTGCGATGGCAACAATGCCGGAGACGATCTCCAGGGTATGGCGACCCGTTTCGATATTGTCTCCCGGCCCGGCTGGCAGTACCCCGGCCAGTGGCGGCACTATCAGGGCCCCAATACCTGTGGAGAGCACCAGCAACACCAGCAGCGGCAGCTGGTGGGCCAGACCGTGACCGGCATGGGCTTGCGTCTGCACCTTGCCGTGGAAGGCGATGAAAATGAGGCGGAAGGTATAGAGCGAGGTCAGGAAGGCGCCCACCAGACCCGCCCACAACAGGGTGGTCTGGCCGGATGCCTGCACCTGCCACAGGATGGCGTCTTTACTGTAGAAACCGGCGGTCACCAGCGGCAATGCAGCCAGCGCCGAGCCCCCCACCAGGAAGCAGGCATAGACCAGCGGCAAGCTTTTGCGCAGGCCCCCCATCTTGAAGATGTTCTGCTCGTGGTGACAGGCAACGATGACGGCACCGGCGGAGAGGAACAAGAGCGCCTTGAAGAAGGCGTGGGTCATCAGATGGAAAATGGCCCCTTCCCAGGCACCGACCCCGAGGGCCAGAAACATGTAACCAATCTGGCTCATGGTGGAGTAGGCGAGGATCCGCTTGATATCGGTCTGCACCAGGGCTGCGAAACCGGCCAACACCAGAGTAATGGCACCGACCTGCGCCACCAGATGCAGGATCTCGGGGGCCAGCAGGAAGAGGCCGTGGGTGCGGGCAATCAGGTAGACACCGGCGGTCACCATGGTGGCGGCGTGGATGAGGGCCGAGACCGGGGTCGGGCCCGCCATGGCATCCGCCAGCCAGGTTTGCAGCGGCAGCTGGGCAGATTTGCCGACCGCACCGCCCAGCAACATCAGGCAGGCCAGGGAGAGGGCAGGGGAGCCCTCGGCAAACATAACGGGGGCGCGCACTAGCAGCTCGTGGATGTTGAGGGTGCCCAGCTCCCGGTAAAGAATGAAGAGGCCGATGGCGAGGAAGACGTCGCCAACCCGGGTCACCACGAACGCCTTGAGGGCGGCAGCCCCGTTGGCCGGGTTGCGGTAGTAGAAGCCGATCAGCAGGTAACTGCACAGCCCCACCCCTTCCCAGCCGAGGTAGACGAACAGCAGGTCATCGGCCAGCACCAGGAACACCATGCTGGCGATGAAGAGGTTGGTATAGGTGAAGAAGCGGGAATAGCCCTCTTCCCCGCGCATGTACCAGGAGGCGAACAGGTGGATGAAGAAACCCACCCCTGTCACTACCCCCAGCATGGTCAGCGACAGGCCGTCCAGTGCGAGGCGGAAGCTGGGACTGAAGTTGCCCACCGCCATCCATTGCCACAGGGTCTGGGTATAGACGCCGCCGACCGGCATGGCCGTGAGGAAATCGACGCCGACCCACAGGGTGGTGAGGGCCGACAACCCTATGCTGCCAACCCCGATCAGGGCCGAGGTGCGCTCGCCGAAACGGCCGATGGAGAAGGCCAGCACCAGCCATCCCAGCAGCGGAAATAGAAACGTCAGGTATAAGAGGCTCATCCGCGCATCTCGCTCACAGTGTCCACGTTGAGGGTGTGGTAACGACGATAGAGCAGCAGTAACAGGGCGAGGCCGATACTGGCCTCCGCTGCCGCCAGAGAAATCACCAGTATGTACATGATCTGGCCATCGGCCTGGGCCCAGCGGCTGCCTGCCACCACGAACGCCAGCGCCGAGGCATTCATCATGATCTCGATACTCATGAGAATAAACAGCAAGTTACGGCGGATCAGCAGACCGCATAACCCGATGCAGAACAGGATCGCAGCCAGTAGAAGGCCGTGTTCCATTGGAATGCCATTCATAGCGGACCTCCTTCTTGTGACGAGCGGGATGAGGCGCGGGGGACAGAAAGCACCTCGCCGCTCTTGTCTTCACGACCCAGATGGTAGGCGGTCACCAGACCCGCCAGCAGCAGGATGGAGGCCAGCTCCACTGCCAGCACATAGGGGCCGAACAGGGCTATGCCCACCTCTTTCGCACTGACGTCACTCAGACCAAGCTGACCACCGGTCACGCCCAGGATGCCGTAGGCCAGAAAGCCGAGCAGGATGAGAGAGAGCAGGGCGGGGCCGCCCCAGGTCATGGGGGTGAGCCACTTCTTCTCCTGGGCCTGGGACGACCCCAGGTTCAGCATCATCACCACGAACACGAACAGCACCATGATGGCGCCCGCATAGACGATCACCTGCAGGGCGCCCGCGAAAGAGGCCCCCAGGCAGAAGAAGATCATGGCCACGGCGATGATCGAAATGATGAGATTGAGCAGCGCATGCATGGGATTGCTGGTGCTGATCACCCGCAGCGTGCTGTAAACGGCGACCAGGGCCGCGGCATAAAATGCCAGTTCCATGATTGACTCCTCAGGGCAGCAGGCTTTTGACATCGATGGGTTTGGCTTCGTGCTCGGCATCCCCTTTCGGCTTGCCGTCGATGGCCATCCCGCTCATGCGATAGAAGTTGTAGTCCGGGTATTTGCCGGGCCCGCTGATCAGCAGATCTTCTTTCTCGTACACCAGATCCTGGCGGCGGTATTCCCCCATTTCGAAATCCGGCGTCAGCTGGATGGCGGTAGTGGGGCAGGCTTCTTCGCACAAGCCGCAGAAGATGCAGCGGGAGAAGTTGATGCGAAAGAACTCGGGATACCAGCGGCCATCGTCGCGTTCGGCTTTTTGCAGCGAGATGCAACCGACCGGGCAGGCCACGGCGCACAGGTTGCACGCCACGCAGCGCTCGTCACCGTCCGGATCACGGGTCAGCACGATACGACCACGGTAGCGGGGCGTGCTGTAGACGGATTCCTCCGGATAGCTCAGGGTCTCGCGGGGACGCCAGGCATGGGAGAACACCATGCCCAGGCTACGTAACTGGGTGCCGACACCCTTTATGATGTTAATGATTTTCATAGTCGTGCCTCACTGCACATTTATCAGCACCACGGCGCCGGTGATCAGCATATTGACAAGGGTCAACGGCAAGCAGACTTTCCAGCCAAACGACATCACCTGGTCAAAGCGCGGCCTTGGCAAGGAAGCCCGCAGCAGGATGAAGAACACCATGAAACAGGCGGTCTTCAGGGCAAACCAGATGAAAGGGGGTAACCAGGGGCCATGCCAGCCGCCGAAGAACAGGGTCACTATGAGGGAGGAGATCAGCACTATGCCGATGTATTCGCCCACGAAGAAGAGACCCCATTTCATGCCCGCGTACTCGATGTGATAACCGTCGGCGAGCTCCTGCTCGGCCTCCGGCTGGTCAAACGGGTGACGGTGGGTGACGGCGACGCCGGCAAACAGGAAGGTGATGAAGCCCAGTATCTGGGGCACCACGTTCCACAAGCCGGCCTGGGCTTCGACTATGTCTCTCAGGTTGAAGCTGCCGGTCTGGATCACTATCCCCATCAGGGAGAGCCCCAGGAACACTTCATAGGAGAGGGTCTGGGCAGAGGCGCGCAGGCTGCCGAGCAATGAGTACTTGTTGTTGCTCGACCAGCCGGCGAACAGCACGGCATAGACAGCGAGCCCTGCTATGGCCAGGATGTAGAGCAGCCCCACGTTGAGATCCGCCACGCCCCAGGTAGGGGTGAGCGGCACCACGGCAAACGCCAGAATAAAGGCGGTGAAGGCGATGATGGGAGCCAGGATGAAGATCCGGCGATCGGCGAACGGCGGGATCCAGTCCTCCTTGAAGAACATCTTGATCATGTCGGCCGCCAGTTGCAGCAGACCGAACGGGCCCACCCGATTGGGGCCGTATCTGTCCTGCCACAGGGCCAGCAGGCGGCGTTCGATGAAGCTCATGAAGGCGCCAGCCCCCACTATCCCCACCAGCACTATCAATGCCTTGCCAACCTCCAGCAACAGGTCGATCAGGGAATCACTCATGCGATGGCCTCCTGCAGGTTGTTGATATAGGCCTGTTGCAGTGCGGTCGGCAGACCGTTCACTCCAAGGGGCAGTCCCAGCAGGCCCTGCGCCAGGGCATGGCTCAGTCGCAGCTTCAGACGCCAGTGGTTGCCACCCCAGGAGAAGCTCACCTGGTTGCCCGCCTTGAGGGCAAGGCGAGCCGCATCGGCCGGGTTCAGCACCATCACGGGTTCATTCATGCGTGCCTGTATGACGGGGCTTCTGGCGGAGAGCTCCTCGCCGCCAAACAGCTGGTCATAGTTGACCACCTGCAGGGCTTCCTGGGCGGTGAAGGGGGCAGGAATGGTGTCGAACCAAGCCAGGGGGTCGTCGCCCGGCTCCAGCAGACGGCGACCAGGATCGCCGGCCCGAAGGTTGCCACCTACCTCGCTCTGGAACTTGTTCCAGGCAGAGGGCGAGTTCCACCCCGGCGCCCAGGCGAACGGCACCTGCTGCATCGGCTGACGGGCACCGGCATAGCCTTCCATGGAGAAGCTGAAGGGGGAATCCGGGTCTTGCGCCACTCTGGGTTCGCTGACGTTCTGATCCGCCAGCATGGAGGTGCGGCCGCTGTAACGGTGCGGTTCACGGGCCAGTTTCATGCCACGGATCCGCAATCCGGCGTTGGGGGCCGCTTCCTGCATGGTGGCCAGCAGCGGATGGCTGGTGGCACAGTCATGGCTTATCTGCTCATAGGTCTGCCAGCGCAGCGGTTGGCGCAGGAGTGCGCTTTGCAGCGCGGCCAGCCAGCGCCACCCTTCACGCACCTGAATGTCGGCGTTGTAGAAGGCGGGGGCGTAGACCTGGAAGAAGCGCTGGGCGCGCCCCTCCATATTGACCAGGGTGCCATCGGCCTCGGCAAAGCTGGCGGCAGGGAGCACCAGATCGGCTTTTTGAGCGGTCTGGGTAGCCTGATGATCGATGACCAGCAGGTGTTGCAGGCGATTGAAGGCGGCATCGACCCGATTGCGGGGGGCACGGCGATAGAGATCGTTCTCCAGGGTCACCAGCGCCAGATTATCCTGGGCCTCGATGCGGGTGAGTGCGGCTTCCAGCGGGGCGGCGTTGCCGGCCAGCATGGCCAGCCCCAGGCTGTTGGCCTCTTGTGCCACCAGTGCCAGACTGACGTCCTGACCGCGGCCTTTGAGGGCGCGGGCGATATTGCTGGCCGCGTCGATCAATGCCGGGGTGCGGGCGCCCGAGCCTGCGATGATGAGCGGCTTTTTGGCATTGCCTAGCAGGTCGGCCCAGCGAGTGGCTTGCGCCTGCTGCTCTTGGCCGAGATCGGACAGGGCTGGCGCCGAGCTGTCGAGCAGATGGGCGATGGCAAAGCCGAGGCGGGCTTGATCCGAGTGGGGGGCGTGCAGTTTTTCTGCCGCCACGTCGTCGAGGCGGGTGCTGTCCAGGCTGGTGATGAGTAGAGGGTAGCGTTCATTCTGGCCCAGGGTCTGCACAGCGGCGACCTGCCACAAGTCCACCTTCATTTTGCGGGCGATTTCACGGGCCTTGCCCTTGACCGATTGGCGCAGCGCCAGGGCGATACGGGCGGCGCTCATGGTGACATCTTCACCGAGCACCAGAATGGCGTCGGCCTCTTCCATGTCCCGCAGGCTCGGCGTGCGAATACCGCTGTGCTGCAGTATGTGCAGCATCTTTTGCAGACACGCCCACTCACTTTGCTCAACGCCGCAATAGAAGTTGTCGGCCCCGACCAGTTCGCGCAGGGCGAAGTTGCTCTCCAGCGACGCGCGCGGTGAACCGATGCCGATGACGGCGCTGGCGGTGCGCAGGGCATCGGCGGCGCGGTTGAGGGCGCCATCCACAGTGATGGCCAGCGGGTCGTTGCCATCGCGCTGCTCTTTATCTACCCGAAGCAGCGGTTGACGGGGACGGTCAGCCAGATTGACGTAGCCATAGCCAAAGCGGCCACGATCGCACAGGAAGTAGTGATTGATGCCGCCATGGAAGCGGTTTTCTATGCGGCGCAGCTCGCCATAACGCTCACCCGGGCTGATGTTGCAGCCCACCGAGCACTGCTGGCAGACGCTGGGGGCAAACTGCATGTCCCACTTGCGGTTGTAACGCTCTGAGTGGGTCTTGTCGGTGAACACGCCGGTTGGGCAGACTTCCACCAAGTTGCCGGAGAATTCGCTCTCCAGGGTGCCATCTTCGACCCGGCCGAAATAGACGTTGTCGTGGGCGCCATAGACCCCCAGATCCTCGCCACCGGCGTAATCCTTGTAGTAACGCACGCAGCGATAACAGGCGATGCAGCGGTTCATCTCATGATTGATGAAGGGCCCCAGTTCCTGATTCTGGTGGGTACGCTTGGTAAAACGGTAGCGACGGCTGTTGTGGCCCGTCATCACCGTCATGTCCTGCAGGTGGCAGGCTCCGCCCTCTTCACAGACAGGGCAGTCGTGGGGGTGGTTGGTCATCTGCCACTCCACCACACACTTGCGAAACTCTTTCGCCTCTTCGTCTTCGATGGAGATATAGGTGCCATCGGTAGAGGGGGTCATGCAGGACATGACCAGCCGGCCGCGCTTGTCGTCGGCATTCTGATACTGCTTGACCGCACACTGGCGGCAGGCACCCACGCTACCCAGCGCCGGATGCCAGCAAAAATAGGGGACGTCCAGACCCAGCGACAGACAGGCCTGCAGCAGGTTGTCTGCCCCGTCTACCTCGTACTCTTTACCGTCTACAAAAATGGTCGCCATACAACGTTCCTGAAACCTATGGTGAAATCGGCTATTGCCCGATGCGCCTTGGCGCTTACCAGCGTTCGCCCAGCAGATTGGGCTGGATCCCTTTGAGCAGCGAGTGATGGTCGCTTGGCCCCTTGATACCGGCCTCGAATTCGGATCTGAAATACTTGAGTGCGCTGGCAAGGGGCTCGACGGCGCCGGGCGCGTGGGCACAGAAGGTTTTGCCCGGCCCAAGGAAATTGCAAAGCTGCTCCAGGGTCGCGAGATCCCCTTGCTGTCCCTCGCCACGCTCCAGCGCCCGTAGCAGCTTGACGCTCCAGGGCAGGCCATCACGGCACGGGGTACACCAACCGCAGGATTCGCGAGCGAAGAACTCTTCCATGTTGCGCAAGAGCCCTACCATGTTGACGCTGTCATCGACCGCCATGGCCAGACCCGTTCCCATGCGGGTGCCCACCTTGCCGATACCGGCGGTATACATCTGGGCATCCAGGTGCTCTGGCAGTAGGAAGCCGGTGCCAGCCCCGCCCGGTTGCCACGCCTTGAGGCGGTAGCCTGGCTTCATGCCACCGGCGTAGTGCTCAAACAGCTCGCGGGCCGTGATGCCAAAGGGCAGTTCCCAGACCCCGGGGTTGTTCACCTTGCCGGAGAAGCCCATCAGCTTGGTGCCGTGATCTTCAGAACCCGGCAGCGCCAGTCCCTGATACCAGGCCACGCCGTTGCCTATGATGGCGGGCACGTTGCACAGGGTTTCGACGTTGTTGACGCAGGTGGGTTTGCCCCAGACGCCGGAAACGGCGGGGAAGGGGGGCTTGGCGCGCGGGTTGGCGCGCCGGCCTTCCAGTGAGTTGATCAGCGCCGTCTCTTCACCACAGATGTAACGACCGGCGCCGGTGTGGACGAACAGCTCGAAATCAAAGCCGGATCCCAGAATGTTCTTGCCGAGCAGGCCGGCGGCCTTGGCCTCTTCCACCGCACGGCGCAGATGGATGGCGGCATCCACGTATTCACCGCGCAGGAAGATATAGCCGCGATAGGCCTTGAGCGCCTTGGCGGAGATGATCATGCCCTCGATCAGCAGGTGGGGCAGCTGCTCCATCAACAGGCGATCTTTCCAGGTATTGGGTTCCATCTCGTCGGCATTGCAGAGCAGGTAACGTATGTTCATGCTCTCGTCTTTGGGCATCAGCCCCCACTTCACCCCTGTGGGGAAGCCGGCGCCGCCACGACCCTTGAGACCGGCATCCTTGACGGTGCCGACTATCTCATCAGGGCTCATCTGGCCCAGCGCCTTGCGGGCAGCGTCATAGCCTTGCTTGCTCTGGTATTCATCCAGCCAGACCGGCTGACCATCGTCACGCAGTCGCCAGGTGAGCGGATGAGTCTCGGGGGCCCGGGCCGTGCGGTTGGCGGTGCCGAGAGAGGCGAGGATCTTGTTGGTTGGAAGACTCATGGATAAGCCTCCAGCGTCTTGATCAGTGTGGCGGCATCGAGCCCACCATAGGTGTCGTCATCGATCATCAGGGCCGGGCCCTTGTCGCAGTTGCCGAGGCAGCAGACGGGCAGCAGGGTGAAGCGGCCATCGGCGCTGGTCTGGCCGGGGGCCAGATCCATCACTTCCTTGAGGCCGGCCAGCAACCCTTCGTGGCCGTTGATGTAACAGACCATGCTGTCACAGACACGGATGATGTGGCGGCCTACCGGCTGACGGAAGATCTGACTGTAGAAAGTGGCGACCCCTTCCACGTCGCTGGCGGGAATGCCGAGCTCGGTGGCGATGGCATAAATGGCACCGTCCGGTACCCAGCCACGGGCCTGCTGCACGATCTTGAGCGCTTCAATGCTGGCGGCGCGGGGATCTTCGTAGTGGTGTTTCTCATGTTCGATGGCGTCCCGTTCTGCCTGGCTCAGGACGAAGCCGTCTGTTGGTCCAGGGACGGGTCCATCCCCCTTGCCCCCGCACGCACTCTGCCCCTGCGGGGTCTGACTGTTTTGGCACTGACATTGCTGGCTCATGGCTTAACCTTTTGTGGCTTATTCTTTTTGTCTCGTCACGGTTGTTGAGTGCTGTGGTTTGATTACCCGAGGACTCAACGATCCACATCCGACATAACGAAATCGATACTGCCCAGATAGACGATGAGATCCGACACCATGCTGCCCTTGATCACGGAAGGGATCTGTTGCAGGTGAGCAAAGCTCGGGGTGCGGATCCGGGTCCGGTAGCTCATGGTGGAGCCATCGCTGGTCAGGTAATAACTGTTGATCCCCTTGGTGGCCTCTATCATCTGGAACGACTCGGCGGCCGGCATCACAGGGCCCCACGACACTTGCAGGAAGTGGGTGATCAGCGTCTCTATGTCTTGCAGGGTGCGATCTTTGGGGGGCGGTGTGGTGAGGGGGTGATCCGCCTTGAAGGGCCCCTCCGGCATGTTCTTCATGCACTGCTCTATGATCGACAGGCTCTGGCGGATCTCCTCGATGCGTACCGTGGCCCTGTCATAGGCATCGCCATTGCTGCCCACCGGCACTTCGAAGTCGAACTGGTCATAACCCGAATAAGGGCGCCATTTGCGCACGTCAAAGTTGAGGCCCGTGGCCCGCAGACCCGCCCCCGTCGTGCCCCAGGCGAGCGCCTGCTCAGTGGTATAGGCAGAGACGCCAATGGTGCGTCCGCGCAAAATGCTGTTGCGCATGGCGGCTTTTTCATAATCCATCAGACGCTTGGGCAGCCAGCTCAGCAGATTGTCCTGCACCAGTCGCTGCCATCCCTTGGGCAAGTCGTGGGCCACGCCACCGATACGGAACCAGGCCGGGTGCATGCGGGCACCCGTGATGGCTTCGATGATGGTGTAGATCTTCTGCCGGTCGGTGAAGGTAAAGAAGACAGGGGTCATGGCCCCCACGTCCTGGATATAGGTGCCAAGGAACAGGAGGTGGCTCTGGATGCGGAACAGCTCCGCCATCATCACCCGGATCACGTCGACCCGGTTCGGCACCTTGATGCCGGCCAGTTTCTCCACTGCCAGCACGTAAGGCAGGTTGTTCATTACCCCGCCCAGATACTCGACCCTGTCTGTGTAGGGGATATAGCTGTGCCAGGACTGGCGCTCACCCATCTTTTCGGCACCGCGATGGTGATAACCGATGTCGGGCACGCAGTTGCGGATCTCTTCGCCATCGAGTTGCAACACCAGTCGGAAGGCGCCGTGGGCGGAGGGGTGGTTGGGACCGAGGTTCAAGAACATATAGTCCTCGTTCTCGTTGCCACGGGCCATGCCCCACTCTTCCGGTTTGAACAGCAGGTTCTCCTGCTCCATGTCCTGCTTGGCGGCATCGAGCATGAAGGGATCGAATTCGGTGGCCCGTGCAGGATAGTCCTTGCGCAGCGGGTGACCCTGCCAGCTCTTGGGCATCATGATGCGGGTCAGATGGGGATGACCGTCGAAGGTTATGCCCAGTAGATCCCACACTTCCCGCTCATACCAGTTGGCGTTGGGGAAGTGGCCTGTGAGGGTGGGAAGATGCAGGTCGCTCTCGGCAAGGGGCACTTTGAGCATCACATCGGCGTTACGGTCGATGGAGATGAAGTGATAGAAGACGGTGAAGTCGCTCTGGGGCAGGCCGTCACGATGGCTGCGCAGCCGTTCGTCGGTGCCGCTCAGGTCATACAGCATCACGAACGGGGAGGGGAGCTTGCGCAAAAAGCCCACCACGTCCAGCAGCAGTTCGCGGGCGAGCCAGATCACGGGTACGCCGGTACGGGTACTCTGCACGGTGAAACGCTCGGCACCGAAGTGGGCAAACAGTTCGCCGACCACCTGGGCATCCTGGTGATCGCTGGGTTGCCACTGGGCCATGGTGTAATTGCTGGGAAAATCGCGAGTCAGTTTCATGGTCAGATCTCATCCGGCGTGCGCAGGTTGGTCACCTTGATCCGCTCGCCCCGTTTGCGGTCTTTCTCGGCCGGCATGTCGGGACGGTAGATCCCCTGATCGCCGACGACCCAGGAGAGGGGGCGGCGCTCTTTGCCGATGGAGTCCTGCAGCAGCATCAGGGCTTGCAGGAAGGCCTCGGGACGGGGCGGGCAGCCCGGAATATAGACGTCGACCGGCAGGAACTTGTCTACCCCCTGTACCACTGAATAGATGTCATACATGCCGCCCGAGTTGGCGCAGGCGCCCATGGAAATGACCCACTTGGGCTCAAGCAACTGTTCATACAGTCGCTGGATGACAGGCGCCATCTTGATGAAGGGGGTACCGGCGATCACCATGAAATCCGCCTGACGGGGCGAGGCCCGGATCACTTCGGCACCGAAGCGGGCCACGTCATGGGGGGAAGTGAACGCGGTACACATCTCCACATAGCAGCAGGAGATGCCGAAGTTGTAGGGCCAGAGGGAGTTTTTGCGACCCCAGTTGACGGTGTCTTGCAACACCTCCTCGAGACGCCCCATCATGATGCCGCGCGTCGCGTCTTGTGCCAGCGGGTCATCGACGGTCTGGCTCTGTTCCTGTGGATAGCGCTCAACGGGCGCATCCGGGTCAATCCGGGTCAGGGTGTACTTCATGGTGCAACCTCAAAGAGAGAATCAGTAAGTCAGTCAGGCTTCTTGTCGGTCAGGGCGCGTTTTTTCGGTGCCCAGTCGAGGGCGCCGATACGCCACAAGTAGAGGAGTCCTACCAGCAGCAAGCCGATAAAGATGGCGGCTTCAATGAAGCCGACCCAGCCGCTTTCCCGAACGGAAACAGACCAGGCAAACAGGTAAAGCGCCTCTACGTCGAAGATGACGAAGAACATGGCAACCAGATAGAACTTGGCGGAGAAGCGCAGGCGGGCGTTACCCACAGAATCGACGCCAGACTCGAAGGGAGTGTTCTTGGCGCGGCCGTGGGCGCGCCCACCCAGCAGGGCGGCCAGGCCGATCATCACCAGACAGAGGCAGATGGCTGCAATGACATAAATGGCAAAAGCCCAATGTTGAACAGCAATATCAGCAAACATAGAGATTTTCCCTAACCAAATTAATCATGTGACTTAACAGTAACGTTACGCATTATGACACTTTCATACTGATTTACATGTCATTTCAGCGGATTAATAATTAATCGGCGGGGGTAAAATTGTTTTTTGCTACAAAGGTCAATTTTCTCATTTGAGAATGACTTTCAACGACCTGAATTGGCTGGTAAAACAAGGCTTGGCAGAGGTGTGTGCAGAGACTTCCCCGAAGGGAAAAAGGAAGGAGAAATTGAGGGGATGTGGCCGTGAAAGGGGTGAAAGCGCTAAAGAAAAGCTAAAAAAGACCCCCGACAGGGGGTCTGTACGGGTCAGGGTTTGAGAATGGGGAGTGACTCTTCGGCCGCCTTGCCTTGGGAGAGGGTAATCTCGACCCTGCGGTTTGCCTGCCGGTGTTCAGCCGTATCATTGGGGTAGCGGGGCTGCGCATCGGCTACCCCCTGGGCGATGACCCTTGTGGCGTCCAGTTTGGGATCGGTCAGCATGATATGGACGATGGACGCCGCGCGCAGTACCGACAGCTCCCAGTTGCTGCGATAGAGTTCGAGCGGCACTTGTGAGTTGTCTGTGTGGCCTGTGACAACTACCTTGCCAGGGATGTTGGCCAGTATGCCGGCGATCTTGTGGACCAGGGGAATGAACTGGGGTTGCAGAAAGGCCGAGTCGGCCGGAAACAATGCCTTCTCACCGATGCGGATCACCAGCTGGCTGCCGAGCTGCTCCACTTCCAGATCCTTGGATTCAATCTGCGCCTTGAGTTGCTGGTTGAGCGTCTGTTTGGTGACCTGCACCCACTCCTGCTCCTTGGTTTTGTGGGGCCAGGCCTCGGTGGCGCTCGGTTTCTCCGAGGCGCCTATGGTTTCGTTGAACGGATCTGCCGCCGCAGTCGGTGCATCTTTTTCCAGCACAGTTTCCTTGTCCGGACTGCTGGGGGTTGTCCTGGACTCGGGTTCCAGGATCCCGGTGCCGCCTTGCATCACGGGTGAACCCGCAGGAGGGGAGATGAGACCGATTTTTCCCAGCGACTCGATAAAGCCCTGGATCAGCACCCGGGTTTCAGACTGTTTTGCCATGGCAAAGGAGTAGAGCACCACGAACAGGGCGAACAGCAAGGTCATGAAGTCGGCATAGGAGACCAGCCAGCGTTCATGGTTCTCCGGCGCTTCAGGCTTTTTCTTTTTGGCCACCATGGCCTCCCATGTAAGGTTCGAGGGTTACTTGCAGACGGGCTTGCGACTCGCCATCCACGATGCAGAGGATGCCGGTCAGTGTCATCTCCTTGTAGTGGCGGATATCATGGGCGAACCCCTTGTAGCGGTTGCCAAAGGGTAAAAAGATCAGGTTGGCTGCCCCTACACCGTAAATGGTGGCGATGAAGGCCACCGCTATGGCCCCCCCCAGTTTGTCCGGTGCATCCAGCAGGCCCATGGCGTGGATCAGGCCGAATACGGCGCCCACTATTCCCATGGTCGGGCAGTAGCCTCCCATGGCTTCGTAAAATTTGACGGTCTGCTCAAGATCCTCATGCTCGAACTCGATTTCGTTCTCCAGCACCTCGTGGATCTTGGTCTTCTCGTAGCCATCGACCATCATCTGTACCCCTTTCTTCAGGAAGGGATCCTTGATTTCGTCGATCATGCCTTCCAGTGCCAGCATACCGCTACGGCGGGCGTTAGCTGCCATCGTTTCCAGCAACTGCGCCTGTTCCAGCAGGTCGAGCTTGGGGGGAGAGAGCAGCCATTTGAAGCGTTTGAAGGTTTTGCCGACGACGGAGAAAGGGAACTGGGTCAGTGCGGCACCGATTGTACCGCCAATCACGATGAGGAAGGCGGGCAGATCGAGCAGGGCGCTGGGATGCCCACCTTCTATGATGTTACCGCCAAGAATACAGATTATTGCAAAAAGAAGGCCAATCAAGCTCATTTTTTGTACATCCCTGAATATTGATAAGGGCTAGTGTAGCTACTTAAGTATCAGTTTTTCAAAATGATATCCAATCACTGAGCAATTCATGGAGGCAGAGGACAAGGAAGGGGGGAGGGTTTGCAAGATAACACGGAAGGTTTGGCTGAGCCTCGGATGAATAACCAGAGTGGCAACAGGACAAAAGCAAAAAACCGACCCTGAGGTCGGTTCTTTTAAATTTGGCGGTGAGGGAGGGATTCGAACCCTCGATACGTTGCCGTATACACACTTTCCAGGCGTGCTCCTTCAGCCACTCGGACACCTCACCAAATTTTTGACCATGGTTTAACGTGTTCGGCCAACACTGCGTTCGCTGCGCTGTTGCGCCGGAACGGGGCGTAATTTAGGGGAAAGGGCTGCCTGGGTCAACCACTTTTCCCCTTATTTTTCATAATCTTTATCGAGCGGCTATCCCTTGAACAAAATGCCGGTATTTTAAACCCGATCAGGGCTTGTCCAGGATGATCAGGCTGTCAGGCAGCTCGTTTTGATCCCGGGTAGCCGGGAAGGCGTCGGTCAGGATGGCGCTGGTGCGCTCCACGCATTCGAGGAATCCCTGCTCCACCTCCTTGTTGCGTACCCGGCGGGTGAAGTCATCGATGATCGCCTGCCACTGGTCATTGTCGATATGCTGGGCGATGCCGTCATCCACCAGTATTTCTACATAGTGCTCGGCCACAGAGACAAAAATCAGCACCCCCAGCCTGTCACGGGTGCGGTGCAGCCCCTGCTCGACAAACTGCAGGCGTGCCATCAGGGCGGCTCTGTGCCTGCGTACCTTCTTCGGGATCAGGTACATTTTGATGGGAGTCCAGTGGAACAGTATGCTCAGCAGCAACCAGACTGACCACTGTGCCAGCAGTATCTCGTACCAGCCGAGCCAGAAGCCGAGTTCGAACACCAGCAGGGGGGTTAGCATGGCAATCAGGGCTGCCCACAGGGTGGGAATATAGCGATAGCCGTCGCTGGCCGGGGCCAGTACTGTGACCAGCTCGGCGTCTGTTTCCAGCTCCGCTTCGCGAACCTTGGCCTGCAGGGTGTGAAAGAACTGTTTAGAAATCATGGTCTGTCTCTTTATTCCTGTTACCAACCACCGGAGGCACCACCGCCACCAAAACTGCCGCCGCTACCACTGAATCCACCGCCACCACCTCCTCTGCCACCGAAGCTACCGGCGCCAAAACCACCGGCCAGAAAAGCCGCGCGGCGTCGACCACTGCCACCGCCCCCACCGCCTCCGCGCAGGTTATGCAGCACTATCATCACGATCACCATCAGAATGAACAGCCAGGGACCACCCAGCTTGTCCTCTTTCTTGGCGGTGTCCACTGGCCGGTATTCACCCGCCAGTGCCTGCATGATGCTCTGGCTGCCGGCCACCACGCCCGCAACCATGTCGCCACGTTTGAAGGCGGGCAGGATCCGGGTCTGGATGATGTTGGCGGCAATGGCATCGGGCAGGACACCCTCCAGCCCATAGCCTACTTCGATACGCACTTTGCGCTCATCTTGTGCGATCAGCAGCAGCACACCGTTGTTCTTTCCCTTCTGGCCTATGCCCCAATGGCGACCGAGCTGATAGCCGTACTCCTCTATGGTCTCACCATCCAGGCTGTCGATGGAGACCACTACCAGTTGAATGCCGCTGCGTTTTTCAAATGCTGCCAGTTGTTGGGTCAGCTGGTGGGCCTGCTTGCGGGACATCAGGTTCGCCTCGTCCACGACCCGGCCGCTGAGGGCCGGGAAGTCGGGAGCGGCTTGCAGTACTGCGGTCCAGAGCAACAGACAGGGCAGCAACCAGCGAGCAAGCTTGCTCATTGGAAGCTGACCTTGGGCGCCTCTTCAGCCCCGGGTTTGGCACTGAAACTCGGTTTGGCTTCGAGATCCGAATAGAGCAGCTTGGACCAGATGACGCCGGGGAAGGTGCGGATCTCGGTATTGAACTGGCGCACCGCCTCTATGTAGTCACGGCGTGCTACCGAGATGCGGTTCTCGGTGCCTTCCAGCTGCGCCTGCAGGGTGAGGAACTGCTGATCTGCCTTGAGATCCGGATAGCGCTCCACCACCACCATCAGGCGGGAGAGGGCACTGGAGAGCTGGTTCTGGGCAGCCTCAAACTCCTTGAGCTGGGCTGGATCGCTCACCTGCACACTGCCAACCCTGGCTCGGGCATCGGTGACCGCTTTGAGGGTCTCCTGCTCATGGCTGGCGTAGCCCTTGACGGTGGCCACCAGATTGGGAATGAGATCGGCGCGGCGCTGATACTGATTCTCGACCTGGCCCCAGCTCGCCTTGACCTGCTCATCCAGGGTCGGAATATTGTTCATGCCGCAGCCGGTCAATCCCAGCAGCAGGGTCAGTGTCAACAGGCTCTGCGTGGTGCTGCGCCAGAGTGAAGTGGCCATCTTGTTGTTCTCCATTGAAATTTCTAGCGGATATGGGCCCACCATACCAGCTTGGGGTCAGTTGCCACAACGGGCGGGCAGGATAGGCATTTTGTTGATACCTGAGACCTTGGGTAGCTGTGGCTTGTCCTTGAGCCAAGAGGCCAACTCGGCGCCGCAGCCATTGCCAGGCGGGATCGGGGCCTGGGGCTCGCAATCCGGGCTGCCGACGGGGCAGCGCAGCCGCACATGAAAGTGGCTGAAGTGGCCGACCCAGGGGCGCAGTTTGGCAACCCAGGGCTCATCGGCGGCCCGTTTGCACACCTCTCCCTTGATGACGGGGTTGATAAAGATGCGCGCCACCTCGGGCTTGCTGGCAGCCAGTCGCAACAGGTTCAGTTGCTCCGGGCCGAAGCGGCCCGGCAATACCCGATAGCTGGGCTCGTCGATCAGCGCCCACTCCTTGGGGGCATCCTGCTCCCACTTGCTGATGGGGCGGTTGGCCATGCGAAACCAGATGTCGGCATCCAGGCCCGTCTGGTGACTGCGATGGCCCGAGGTAAAGGGGCCGCCGCGGGCCATCGCCAGATCGGCGATATAGAGATCCGGCATGCCAGCCATGCGGGTCTGGTTGGCCAGCCCCTGCAGATAGTGGATGAGGTCGGGATGACCGTAGTAACGCAGCCGCTTGGTGCGGATCACCTGATACCCGGGTCCCTCCAGTGGCAGGGCCATGCCGTTTTTGAGGCAACCGGCGGCATAACCGCCGATCGCCTCGGCCTGCAGTACAGAGGCCAGTAACAGGGACGTCAGCATCAATGGGCTCCTTGTTTTGCTTCGAGTCGGCTGAGCAGCACAAACAGACTCAAACATATCAATAAATAGGCGGCCGCCACCAGTAGCCAGATTTCATAAACCAGCCCACTGGAGTTGGCCATCTCGGTGCCGACGAAGGTGAGCTCTTGCACCGAAATGAGGGAAACGATGGCGGTATCTTTCACCAGTGCGATGAGCTGGCCGGTGAGGGGAGGCAGCATCAGCAACATGGCCTGGGGCAGGATCACCCGGCGCAGCCGCACCCGGGGCGAGAGCCCCAGACTCTGCGCCGCTTCCCACTGCCCTTTGGGCACGGCCGCGAGACCGGCACGGACTATCTCGGCGACGAAGGCGGCGCTGATCATGCCGACACAGAGGGTGCCAGAGATGAGGTTCTCCCATCTGGCGGGCGGGCCCAGCAGCGCCTCTTGCCAAGGGGAGAGTGACAGAGTGCCGAGCCAGCGGGAGAGGCCGCTCGCCGGCAGTAATTGATTGGCGATAAAGAAGTAGAAAATGAAGATAAACACCAGCGGCGGCAGATTGCGGATCAACTGGATGAACAGGGTCGCCGGCAACACCAGCCAGGGGCGGCGGCTGAATGCCGCCAGACCCAGCGCAGTGCCCAGCAGCAGCGCCAGTGCCATGCCGAGCAGGGCGATGCGCAAGGTGGTGAGCAAGCCGCTGAAAAAATAGGGCAGCTCACCCTGGGGGCCGCGCGTGAACAGCAGCTCGAAGGCGGCCTGCCAGTGCCATTGGTAGGCCACGCCAAGGTGCAATCTGCTGGCAAGCCACATGCCTGCCAGCAGCAGTATCAGCATGAGTATCCCATCGAGCCAGCCGACGGCTCGGGTAGCGCGTTTGATGGCAATCAGCATCAGGGATTGGAGACCTGGGCTTCCCATGCCAGCGACTTGAACCAGTAGTCATGACGGGCCTTGAGCCAGCCGTCGGCCTGACGGGCTGCGATCCACTCGTTGAACTGCTCGGCCAGGGCGTCATCCCCTTTGCGCAGGGCAAAGCCTTCGCTACCTTGCGACAGCGGTTCGGCAAACGGCATAAAAAGAGCTTCGGGGTGGCGCAGTGTCTCTTGCTCAGGTTTCGGGGAAGAGGAGAGGGCGCCGTGGGCGCGGCCGTTCAGTACTTCCTGAAACACTTGGGATTCATCATCGAACTGGCGCAGGGTCGCCTTGGGGAAGTTCTCCTTGGCGACCTGCACCGGTGAGGCGCCACGGCGCACCGCCAGGATCACGCCGCGCTGGTTGAAGTCGGACAGCGTATTTTTGTCCTGGGCCTGCGCCTTTGAGGCGGCCAGCTGGATGCCTGAGTGGGAGTAGGCCTGAGTGAAGCGCACGCTCTTCTCCCGTTCGGGTGTGATGGTGAGGCCACCTATGATGACGTCATATTTTTTTGCCAGCAGGGAAGGAATGATGCCATCCCAGGCGGTGGGGACGAATTCGACCTGCCAGCCGTTGTCGGTGGCCAGGCGGCGGGCAACATCGATTTCGAAGCCGATGAGGGCGCCTTGTTTGTCGCGCATCGCCCAGGGGGCGAAGGTGGACATGCCAACCCGCAGGGTGCCGCTTTGTTCTATCTGCGCCAGGGTGGCAGATGCCTCGCCTTCTGCCTGGGCAGGGGTAAAGAGAGCGGTAAAGAGCAGGGCTGCGCCCGAGAGGGCGGTTTTGAACGAGAGTGACATGGTTAGCGTCCTTGTTGTTCCGGATCCAGATGACGGGCGAGCGCCCGCGAACATGCTGACAGTGTCAGCGTCAACAGCAAATAGAGGGCGGCCACGGTGAACCACACCTCAAAGGTGAGGAAGGTATCGGCCACCAGAGTACGCCCTTCGTTGGTGAGATCGAAGATGGCGATGACACTCACCAGCGCCGAGTGCTTGATGAGGGACACCAGCTCGTTGGTGAGCGGAGGCAGCACGATACGCACCAGTTGCGGCAGTATCACTTTGCGCAGTGTGATGGCCCGTGACAAACCAAGAGAGCGTGCTGCCTCCCACTGTCCGCTGGGGATGGCCTGTATTCCCGCTCGCAATACTTCGGCGGTGAAGGCCCCCTGATAGAGGGAGAGACTCAGCACGGCGCAGGCGAGCGGGGCCAGTCCCAACATGGGGCCCAGCAGAAAATAGAGGATGTAGAGTTGCACCAGCTGGGGCGTGGTGCGCACCAGCGCCAGATAGGTGACGGCAAGCCAGGGGCCCAGGCGAGAGGGAAGCAGACGCAGGCTGACGACGGAACACCCGACGACCAGGGTGCCTGCCAGACTGAGCAAGGCTACTTGCAGGGTGACCAGCAAGCCGCTGAGCAGTGGGCCAGGGTAGAAGTCGCCATCTTCCCACTCCCCGAGAAAGGGGCCGACCCGCTGCCACTGCCACTCATAACCCATCTGATGGGCGCCACTGTAGAGCACCCAGCCCAGCAGCAGGATCAGCAACAGGATTGCCAGCAACCAGCTGGCGAGGCGGGTGGGTCGGGTATCAGCCATGGTAGCTGAGCACCTGCTCGAGAAAGGCACGGGTTCTCGGGTGGGCAGGCGTGCTGAACAGCTGGGCCGGCGGGGCGGATTCGATGATCTTGCCCTCATCCATGAAGAGCACCCGGTCCGCCACCTGGCGGGCAAAGCCCATCTCGTGGGTGACGCAGATAAGCGTCATTCCCTCGTCTGCCAGCTCGCGGATCACATCCAGTACCTCGCGGATCATCTCGGGATCGAGGGCCGAGGTAGGCTCATCAAACAGCATCAGTTCCGGCTGCATGCAGAGGGAGCGGGCGATGGCCACGCGCTGCTGCTGGCCGCCGGAGAGTTGGTGGGGGTACTTGTCGGCCTGGGCCTGAATGCGTACGCGTTCCAGCAGGCCGAGGGCACGGGTTTTGGCCGCTTGCGTGCTCAGTCCCAGCGTATGTACAGGGGCCACCATCAGGTTTTCCAGCACCGTCATATGGGGGAACAGGTTGAACTGCTGAAACACCATGCCGACTCGCCCTTGCAGGCGACGAAGGTAGGCGGGGGTAACGGGCTCGCCAAACAGGAACAGCTGGCCACTGTCTATTCCCTCTAGGCCATTGATGGTGCGGATCAGCGTGGATTTTCCAGAGCCTGACGGGCCGCAGATAACCCACTTCTCCCCTCGCGCTATGGTGAGGTCAATCTGATGCAGGGCCTGGAAGTCACCGTAGAATTTGTTGACGCCACAAAAGCGCACACAGGGCTGCGAGCTGGTCAAGAAACAAGTTCCATTGAGTATCATTGATGCCATGGTATTGATTTTATAGGGGGATGACAAAGAAAACCCCCTTGTCAGCCCTGTCAGGTCTATTCACAATGGCGCCATTTCACGGTCACAGGAACCTTTCATGCGAATTACATCCTTGCTGGCAACCCCCGGGGTTCGCTTGCTGATGCCGCCGGCAATGCCCTATCGCTGCGTCATTTTTCTGTTGTTGCTGACGAGTTGGGGCGTGGTGGCGGCCTCCTTGTGGTATGGACGGGGTGCCATGGGGTTGCTCCACTGGGTTGGGGTGATATTCGGAGGCATCACAGGGATCCTGGTCTCTCTGCCACGCAGTTGGCAACGTTGGCGGCTGGCCGAACTGGGTTGGGATGACGAGCACCTCTATCTGCTCAACGGCAGCGATGATCAGGCCCTGGCCTTGCCTAAAACGGCGCTGGTGGCCATAGAGCGGGAATACAAGGTAGGTCATGACGGTCAGTGGCTGGCGTTCAGTCTGGACCTTAGGCTCGATGGTGCGCAGCTTGCTGAGGCGACCGCACTGATGGGGCTGGGCCGCGAAGGGACCCATGTGGTTGCCCCTGGCATCTACCGCTTTGGCTTTAAACGAGCCTGGCATGGCCGCAGGGCGATCAAGGGTGTGCTGAACGAGCTGCTCCCGGTTTGAGCTGACTATTTTCTCGACAATCCATCTCAAAGCTCAGATACTGCCAGTGACTCGAATTGATCTTGCCTGTTCTGTTCACCCAAGAGATCAATGACTTGAGTGAGCTGAACGGGGAGTGCCAAGGCATGACGCCCTGGCAGGTCCGGCATGGGGGTTGTGCCCTTACCTTTGTGTTGGTGATGGGATAGAGAAGGCACCTTGAATCGAGAGTGGATGGCATGAAGATTTACGTAGGTAATCTGTCGTACCGGATGACGGCCGACGAACTGACAACCGTGTTCAGCCAATTTGGACAGGTAGACAAGGTCGATATCATCATCGACCGAGATACCGGTCAGTCCAAGGGGTTTGGCTTTATTGAAATGCCTGTTAATGGCGATGCCGAAAAGGCCATCGCCGGTTTGCATGGCACCGAGATCGGTGGCCGTACCATCACAGTCAACCAAGCCAAACCGAAGACAGATGCACCGCGTGGTCGCCCCCAGCGTCATCGTTGAGTTGCCTCGTTAATGCAAAACGGCATGGGTTTTCCCATGCCGTTTTTGTTTGTGCGCGATTGGGCCATCAAGCAGGGGTCAGGGTACGTCGTAACCAAGCGCCGCCTTGCGAATGCGGAACCACTGCTGGCGAGTGAGCGCTATGGACTCGGCTGCCACGGCAGCGGCAATCCGCTCCCGCTTGCCTGAGCCAATCAGCGGCAGCGGCTGGCTCGGCAGCATCATTACCCAGGCGTACACCAGTTGCTCTATGTTCTGGGCTCCCACTTCATGACGGATCTGCTCGAGTTCGGCGCGCAGCGGAGCATACTCCTGGCCATCGAACAGGCGTCCGCCACCCAAGCAGGACCAGGCCATGGGCTTGATGCGCAGTTGCTGACAGAGATCCAGGGTGCCATCCAGCGTCGTGCTCTGATTCAGGGGCGATATCTCCAGCTGATTGGTGACCAGCGGGAAGGGCAGGCGGGACTGCAGCAGCTCGAACTGGCGGGCACTGAAGTTGGACACCCCCAGATGTTTCACCTTGCCCGCCTGCTTGAGGCTGATAAAGGCATCGGCCATCTCATCGGCATCCATCAGGGGGTCCGGACGGTGGATCAGCAACAAATCCAGGTGATCGGTCGCGAGTTTGCGCAGGGAGTCCTCGGCACTGGCGATGATGTGCGCCTTGCCGGTGTTGTAGTGGTTGAGGGCATGCTCAGGCTTGGCGGTGAGGGCGATGCCACACTTGCTGACGATTTCCATCCGGTCACGCAAGGAGGGTTCCAGGCGCAGGGCATTGCCAAATGCCTCTTCGCACTGGTAGCCACCATAGATATCGGCGTGATCTATGGTGGTCACCCCCAGGTCCAGGTGGTACTTCATCAGATCGAGCAGGGCGGCCGGGGAGAGCTGCCACTCCATCAGACGCCAGTAGCCCATGATAAGGCGAGAGAAGGTCGGGCCCTGGGCGTGCAGGGCGAGGCGAGATACAGACATGGGTGACTCCTTGGGGAATAAATGCTGCCAGCATCTTGGTCTCTTCTGCCAGGCAAGGCAATAATGTGGTTTTTGTTCATTCGAACTTTAGTTCTGACGGGATTCATGATGGACGGATTTGCCGCGCGGTTGCAGAGTCTGATCGGGGAGGGCAGTGTCAGCGCCTTCGCCCGCAAGGTGGGTTTAAGTGAAGCCCTGATCCGCAAGTACCTGAAGGGAGCCGAGCCCGGCCTTGGCAAGGCAAACCAGATTGCCATGGGAGCCAACTGTTCGCTCGAGTGGCTCGCCACCGGTTGCGGCTACCTTTATCGACAGGCAGAAGTGGTGGATCGGGAGGCGTTGGCCGCCGCCGGCACCCTGCTGCAGGAACTGGTTCCCGAGCAATCCCTGCCTGATGAAAAACAGCTGGTCACCCTGCTCGCGTATTACCAGTTCTTGCGCAGCCACAAGAAGGCAGATGGTTTTCTGGATCTGGCGCTGGCACGGGAATTTGGCAAACATCTGGGTGAGGCATAAAGCCGTATGGGGGTTACCGCCTCCCCTTGGCGGCAAGCGGTCATTATTTTGATAACCTCTAAACAGGCAGTCAATCCAGGGAGAGGGTGATGGGCTATCTGATCTTGGGCAGTGGTGGATTGGGCACGGCGCTGGCCAGGGAGCTGTCAGCCCGTGGAGAGGAGCTGGTACTGGCGGGCAGGCAACTGCCAAAAGGGCTGGATCCGGCCTGCTACTTTCCGTTGCAGGAGGTGGATCCGCTCTCTTTCGATGCGCTGTTCACCCTCTATGACACAGTCGCCCTGCCGAGCGTGGTGATCAACACCATAGGCCTGTTGCACGATATCAACTTCATGCCGGAGAAGCGGGTTGAGGAGGTCAATCCCAAGTGGCTGTGTGACAGCCTGCTGGCCAATGCCTGGCCCACCCTGGCCGTGGCTGCCCGGCTTGGCCGCCTGATGGCGGAGGATAGCCGAGTCTGGCTCTGTGCCATTTCTGATCTGGCGGGAGCCATAGGCGCAAATGAACAAGGGGAACGTTACAGCTACCGCATGAGCAAGGCGGCCCTCAACATGGGGGTCAGGACCCTTGCCCATGAGTGGGCCGAGCGCTTTCCCAAGTCCGGCGTGATCACGATACACCCTGGCCTCATGGCAACCCCCATGAACCAGCCTTTTCTTCATGCACTGGCATCTACTCCGTTGCAGGACCCCGCCCAGGTTGCCCCCTCTTTGCTGACTTTAATTGCAGGCTTGTCCCTGACTCAATCTGGCGCTTTTGTTGATCTGCAGGGGCAGCCGCTGCCCTGGTAGGCGGTCACCGGGCTCACATTCCAGAAACTCCCTGCTTGCCAAGCCAGCCTGCGCTGGCTAACGTCATCCTCCTGCACCAGGAGGGATGTCATGCGCTATATCGATTTACGAAGTGATACTGTCACCCAACCCACGGATGCCATGCGTCAGAGCATGCTTCATGCCGAGGTTGGGGACGATGTCTATGGGGAGGATCCGGGCGTCAATGGGCTGGAAGCCTATGGCGCCGACCTGCTTGGCAAAGAAGCCGCGCTGTTCGTGCCATCAGGCACCATGTCCAACTTGCTGGCGGTGATGAGCCATTGCCAGCGTGGGGAAGGTGCCGTGCTGGGCTCGGCAGCCCACATCTATCGCTACGAGGCTCAGGGTTCTGCCGTGCTGGGGTCTGTGGCCCTGCAACCCGTGCCCATGCAGGCCGATGGCTCACTGGCGCTGGCCGACGTGCGCGCAGCCATTGCCCCTGACGATGCCCATTTTGCCCAGACTCGCCTCGTTTGCCTCGAAAACACCCATAACGGCAAGGTGTTGCCGCTAAGCTATTTGCACGAGATGCGTGAGTTTGTCGACGAGCACGGTTTGCTGCTGCATCTGGACGGCGCTCGCCTGTTCAACGCAGTCGTGGCGAGTGGCCACTCGGTGCGTGAGCTGGCCGCGCCGTTTGACAGTATTTCCATCTGTCTTTCCAAAGGGCTGGGAGCGCCGGTGGGATCGCTGCTGGTGGGTTCTCATGCCTTCATCGCTCGTGCCAGACGGCTGCGCAAGATGGTAGGTGGCGGCATGCGTCAGGCGGGGATCCTGGCCCAGGCCGGTCTGTTTGCCCTGCAGCAGCATGTGTTGCGCCTTGGTGACGATCACCGCCGCGCCAGACGGCTGGCCGAAGGGCTGGCGGCGCTGCCGGGCGTCAGGCTGGATCTAGGTCAGGTGCAGACCAACATGGTGTTCTTGCAACTGACGAGTGGCGAGAGTGCGCCTTTGCTGGCCTTCATGAAGGAGCGGGGGATCCTCTTCTCCGGTTATGGCGAGCTGCGGCTGGTGACCCATCTGCAGATCAATGACGACGACATCGAAGAGGTGATCGACGCCTTTACCGAGTATCTCGGCGCGTGACAATGCCATAAAATGAAACAGGGCGCTTCGGCGCCCTGTTTTGTTACTGCATGGCCTTGTTCATCATATCTGCCGTTGCCCAGTCATCAGCATGGCTTCGTCGGTGGCATCGTAGATCATCACGGCGATGTGGGTCACTTGGCCGCCAAAATCGGCCAGCGGCACCAGGGTCAGGTTCTGGAACATATGGGGAGCCGAGCCTGTGATGGGGCGATAGTTGGAGAAACGCAGCAGATAGGGTCTCTGTTCCCAGGTGCTGAAGGCGCGGTTGTTGAGCTGGAACACCATGTTGGCCTTGCGCTCGAACCAGGCCCTGTCAACGTCGGGGAAAAGCTCGAACAGGACACCATCGCGCACCTCGCCCGCCATCCGGCCGCTGTGGCTCTCCATGAAGCCATTCCACACCTGCACCTTGTACTCCTTGTCGAGTACCACCAGCCCTACGTCCAGGTTCTGGACTATGTTCATCAGCCAATGAAATTCACGAATATCCATGGTCACTCCCTAGAGCATGTGCATGATTTTGTTGTTCATGGTGGCGATGGAATCTTCGGTAAACAGCAGCAGCAGGTCACACTGCACTGCGTAATCCTGGACCCGGTAGTTGATCTCGATGGCCAGAGTACGGCGCCAGAGACTCTTGTTGGTGTTGATGAGATCCTTGATGGGTCTGTGCTGACCGAGCACCACAGGGTGGCCTTGGCTGAAAGGAGTGTCGAGCTGGCTGGCATAACCGCGCAGGAAGGCACCGATCAGCACGTTGGCGGTGTCCATCAAGAGCTCCAGCTCGGCATTGCGATCCAGTGCTCCCTGATGCTTCATCAGCCGGGCAAGGTCTGTGAAGCTGGAGTCGTGGAACAAGATCAGCGCTTCGCCGGCGATACCTGCACCGATGAAGCCCTGACAGACGGCGGAAAGGGTATCCGAATCGGCGGCGGCCGAGAGGGCCATGTGCAGCTCTGAGACCTCCAGCACGTTGACGTTGGGAATGGGCAATACCACGAAGGCATTGAGCAGGCGGGCCAGCAAGTCGGCGGCCTGGCCCATGGAGACGTTGGCGAGCTCCTGATACACATCGCGGATCTCGGGGCTGATCTTGATGCCAACGTCGGCATCGGGCTCAGCTGTAGCTATACCGGTGAGGAGGGGGGCGGGGGTCGAGGCCACCCCGTTTGGCTGCCACAAGCCGTGTTGCCTGAGCAGGGCGGTCAGGGTTTCGGGGGCGGCGGGTTTCTTGATGAAGTCGAGCGCACCGAGGCTCATGACCCTTTGATGCGCTTCAGGCTGGATGTCGCCAGAGACGACGAACACCTTGTTGCGCAGTCCCTCCTGTTGCAGGGTCTCCAGCACACCGTAGCCGTCCATTTCTGGCATGGTCAGATCCAGAAAGATCAGGTCGCCATGCCCCATCAGCACCTGCTCTATCCCTTCGAGTCCGTTTGCGGCGTAATGCAGCGTCACATCCCAGTCAGCGGGAAGGGCACGGGCCAGCTGTTTACGAGCGAATCCTGAGTCATCACATATCAATACATTCATAGTGTTAGGCTGGCCTGGTCAACGAGGATTGCTATAAGTGTGGCCCGCTCACGGTCAGATGCAATGGGACAGACTGGTTGCCGGTGAAAATTGGTTGTCCCATTGGCGGTTCCGGTAGTGCGCCGAGTATTTTTCAACGAATTCAGCGAACATCTTAACACGCAGCGGGGCAAACTGAGGCTGGCAGCGCACCATGTAGAAGGAGCGATGGCCGGTTTTCCAGTCCGGCAGCACGGCCACCAGCTGCTCATCTTGCAAGAATGGATGCACATAATGGAGCGGGGCATTGACGATACCCAGATGCCGTCTGGCTGCCCTGACGGCCGCCTGTGTCTGGTTGACGGTCAGCTTGGCGGCGCGCTTTATCTGTATTGTCTGGTCATCCTGGCCGATCAATTGCCAGTGCTGGTGGGGCCAGCAGTAGATCAGCGAATGCTCTTCCAGCTGGGCTGGGTGGGCTGGCGTACCCATTTTCTCCAGATACAGCCTGGAGGCGAACAGGCCATATTCGATGTGACCAAGGCAGAGGGCATTGGTCATGGATTGCGGCAGCTCACCGTTGAAAAACACCAGATCCCTATCGTTATCAAACAGGTGCTGATGATCATTGGTCTGGGTGATGTCGAACTGTACTTCAGGATAGTGCAGACCGAAATCTGCCAGCATGTCGACCAGGAGGGTATTGGAGAGGGCGATCGGCGCCGCGAGACGGATCACGCCATTGATATCGGCTTCCCGCCCCTGGATCTCCCCCGTGGCCTGTTCAATCTCGGCCAGCGGGGTGCACAGGCGCTCGTAATATCTGAGCCCTTCATCGGTGAGGCGGAGCTTGCGGGTGGATCTGTGCAGCAAAGAGCAGCCGAGTTGCTCTTCGAGCTGAGAAATACGTCGGCTGATGGTGCCGGTCGGCATGCCCAGTGCGGCAGCTGCGTGGGAGAAGCCTCCCTCTTGCACCACCTTGACGAACAGATAGAACTCTTCGATGTACTTCATAAGCGGTGTTCTGGGTGTAACAGGGGGGAGACCTTAAAAAGAGCCGCCCGCCTTGGCAAGCTCAATCCGGCGTTTAATTGATCTGGATTAGATTCGACTCCCGCTGGTATTGGTGCAACAAGCGGATAAATTCGGCTGGATCCCGGTCCAGGCTATTGTCCGGCACCAGCAGATCGTAACCAAGCAGCTCACGCAGCCGGGTCATGCGATTGGCCAGCATGGCGATCACCCCCTCATAACGCTGGCCTGACGAAGAGCGAAAACGGCTCTCCTCCAGCAAGCCTTCCCCCTGCAATGCACCACCACAGGTACCGCTCGGACAATCCTGTTGTTCATTGCGCAGGGCCTGCAACAGCACGGATCTTTGCTCGGTCAGCAGGCGAACGGCCAACCTGGGTGTGATCAATGTCAAAAAATCATCGTAATCTTTTATCTTCAATCCAATGTAGGGCAGGGGGACCAGATCCCAGCCGAGATGGATGCGCGGTTGGTCAATTCGCTGAATATTTCTCCATTTCAGGATCCAACCGCCGTATTTGTGGTGATATTGCAAACAATCGTGACAGAGGGAGAGGCTGACATGGGGTTCGACCAGCTTCAACGAGCCGATAAAGATCATCATCAGACCCACCAACAGGCCGGAGATGAAGGGGATTAGTGGTTGTTCACGGAAGAAAAAAAGTATAAAAATCATAGTAATGGTTACTATGATGCCCAACAATACCAAGGTGAGTCCGTTTTTCCTGACCATGGGTTTCACATGTAGCGTTTTCATATGAAGTCAGCCCTTGTGCGCAAGCTTATTTTCAGATTATGGGCTGGATCCTATTTTGTACCAGCATGGGGTGCCCCGAAAGGGTACCTTGTAGCAGGCTTTCTCAGTGATCACACATCATGAATCACCACATTAGATGAATACGCTAGACGAACGGTTATTGAGCGGGATGGATGTCCTGCATACCCCTATCTGGGTTTATGACATCCGGCATCATCATATTTACTGGGCCAACCGTACCGCATTGGGGGTATGGGAAGCCAGCTCGCTTGCCGAACTGCAAGCGCGGGACTTCTCTGCCGACATGGCTGCCGCCATCGATCTGCTGCTGCAACGCTACCTCGGTGATTTCCAGCAGGGGCGCAGTTACAGCGAGTGGTGGACGCTCTCCCCCAAGGGGATCAAAAAACAGATCTACCTGCGGTTGTCTGGCATTCAGCTAGCCGGCCGCCTGATGATGATGACGGAGGCGGTGATCGACGCCGATACCCTCTATCAGGAGTCCTCCCTCGCCACCGGCGATACTCTTGCCTGTCTATTTGACAATCAGGGGCGGCTTGAGAGCGGCAACCACCACTTCGACACCTGCTTCGGCGATCAGGTCAGCCAGCTCTCCCAGGTGTTTTCCGGCAACAATGAAGCTTTCTACCAGAAGCTCTCACGCCTCGACGAGGTGGTGGCAGAAGGGGAGTGTCGTACCCGGAAGGGGATGCGCTGGTTCCAGTATCAGTTTCGACATATCCAGCAGGGGGCACAGATATTGCTCACCATGCGCGATATTACCGACCGCAAACTCGAAGAGCTGGAGCACCGCCATCTGGCTTGGCACGACTCGCTCACCGGGCTGCTCAATCGCTATGGTCTGATGAAGTCCCTCGAGGCTTATTGCGGCATGGGCGGGCGCTTTGCGCTGGTGTTCATGGATTTGGACAACTTCAAGCTGGTCAACGACAACTATGGCCACAAGGCAGGCGATCGCCTGCTGGAACGGGTGGCCGGTCGGCTCAAACAAGTCTGTCCGCGGGATGTGGAACTGGCGCGCCTCGGCGGCGACGAGTTTACCGCCCTGGTGCCGCTGGCCCATTCCAGCGACAGGGCGCAGGAGGTAGCCGATCTCATGCTCTCCCAGATGACCAAACCGTTGCAGTTGAGCGGTGTGCCCGAAGTGACCATAGGCGGCAGCATAGGCATCGCCATCTACCCGGACGATGCGGATGACGGTGACACCCTCATTACTCGCGCCGACATGGCCATGTATCAGGCCAAGCAGATGGGACGCCTGCGCTGGCAGCGGTTTACCCCCAGCATGCAACAGACCTTGCATCGCAAGCTGACCCTGAAGCAGTTTCTGGCCAAGGCCATTGGTCGGCAGGAGCTGAGCCTCTGTTATCAGCCCCAGGTGGATGTGGCACAGGGCAAACTGATTGGCTTTGAAGCACTGCTGCGCTGGCACAATCCCGTCCTTGGCCATGTCTCACCGGTGGAGTTCATTCCGCTGGCCGAGGAGATGGGCCTTATTCGGGAGATAGGCAGCTGGGTGCTCTCGACGGCACTGGCCCAGATGGCCCATTGGCAGCAAGCATGCCAAGTAAGGGTGCCTGTGTCGGTCAATCTCTCCGGTTTCCAGCTATCTACCTCCTTGCCGGAACTGGTGGCCCAGCAACTCAAGGCGTATGGCGTGGATGCCAGCCTGCTTACCCTGGAGCTGACCGAAACCGTCTTGATGCTGGACATGAAAGGCTGCATCGAGATCCTCGATGGCCTGAGCGAGCAGGGCATCAAGATCGCCATCGACGATTTTGGTACCGGCTATTCGTCGCTGGCTTACCTGAACCGGTTGCCCATCGATACCATCAAGCTGGACCGCTCATTCGTGGTGGGGCTGAACCTGCCGGTGATCCGGGCCACAGTGGCCATGGCAACCAGCCTGGGGCTTGGCATCATGGCGGAAGGAGTGGAAGATGAAAACGAACTCGCAGCACTGCGAGCTCAGGGTTGCCACGTCTTTCAGGGCTTCTTGTTCAGCAAGCCGATGACGGTGGCTCAGGTGGAAGAGAACCGGTTTGCGGTCTGTTGCAAGGCTGGTACTTATCCGCTGGCGGAATAGGTTCAACGCAGATGCAGTCGTCATCCTCCTCTGGGATGGCCTTGGGCCGCTGCGTTTTTTTGGGTAGAGTGTGGTCTTCTTCCAGGAGGCATTATGAACCCGACCATCGACCTTATTCTCTCCCACAGATCCATCCGCCAGTTTACGCCTGAGCCCATTACGCCGGTGCAGCTTGACCAGATCCTGAGCGCAGCCCAGTCGGCATCCAGCTCCAGCTTCCTGCAGGCCAACAGCATAGTTCGGGTGACGGACCAGGCCTTGCGTACCCGGCTTGCCGAACTGGCGGGGCATCAGGCATATGTTGCCCAGGCCGCCGAGTTTCTGGTGTTCTGCGCCGATTATCAGCGCCACACCCAGATTGTGGCTGATGCCCAGACCGGCTTTGTCGAACAACTGCTGATCGGTGCAATTGACGGTGCTTTGATGGCCCAGAATGCCCTGCTGGCAGCCCAATCACTGGGGCTGGGGGGCGTTTATATCGGTGGTATCCGCAACAATCCAGCCGCCGTGAGCGAGGCGCTGGGCTTACCCCATCAGGTAATACCACTGTTTGGTCTGTGTCTGGGCCATCCGGCGCAGGAGCCCGAGCAGAAGCCCCGTCTGCCGAGGGCGCTGGTGGTACATGAGAACCACTATAGCGCCGAGCTGGATCGCCCCTTGCTCGCACAATATGATCAGCAGATCCAGTCGTACTATGAGGCCCGCAGCAGCAACAACAAGCAGCAGACCTGGAGCAGCCAGATCCGGTCCATTCTCGGCAAAGAGGCGCGTCCTTTCATGCAGGAATTCCTGCAATCGAAAGGGTTCAACCTCAAGTAATGGGCCCGATGGGCGATACTATGAGGTAATGACAGTGTTGCCATCGCTGCATGATCCTGAGCTCCTCGGCCTGTTTTGAGACAGGGGAGGATAATAAATCGTGGGTAAGCTCTGCGGTGCGGGCTACCTTAAGTGGGTAAGCTGTTGTAGGATCACGCAATTGGATTGGGACAGGAGTTTGGACATCCTATGATTTTAACCTTGGTATTGCTGTCTATTGGCGCACTCCTGTTTCTGGTTATCGCCTATAACGTGATGCAGCAATATAAGCAGAAGGCAGAAGCCGACAAGCGCCAGACGATTGCTCGTCACAAGGCGGTGGCGGACGAGACCGAAGAGGTGCTGCTGAATGTCAATTTGGTGCCCTTCTCCAAGAACATAGTGCTGCTGCTGCAACACCGGATCCTGGATGCTTACCGGGCGATCGCCCTGGTGATGCCCAATGGTCAGATCAAGCAGCGTATCGCCGATGTGCAGACCCAGATAAAGAATGTGCAGGACAACTACAGCAGCCAAGATGAAGGGCACTTCAAGACCCCCGAATCCGACCGTCAGGCCATTCAGATGCTGCAACTGGTCAAGAAGATGCGGGCAGTGCTGCGTGTTGAGCACAACAAGGGCAAGATAGACCCTCACGGTTTTGCTCAGGAAGATCGTCGCCTTGAGCTGATGCAGCTCAAGATCAACATCGCCAACCTGGTCAAACGGGCCATGGATGCGCAGATCCAGGGGCAGTACGGCACCTGCCGCCAGCTCTATACCAAGGGGCTTGCCGCCTTGGCCAGCGTGTCCGACAAGGACCCCTATCTGATGGCAAGGGAAGAGGATATGCGGCAAGGTCTGCAAGGCCTTGATGAACATTTGCAGCAGCACAGCGATAAAGAGCTGCAGAACATCAAGGACAAAGAGGCGGACGAACTGGACGTCCTGTTCCAACCCAAGAAGAAATGGTGATCATGTTCCACCCACTCGATACCACTTTGGGGCCCATGGCCCCATTTGTTTGTCAGCTATTGGCTGAGCTGGACCAACTGGCAGTTCACATCGATAACATCAATGTTGACCACCTCTGTTACCGAGCGGCGAATCTGGCCGAGTATCAGAAGCTGAATGCCGAACTGGCGACACAGGGCTCTCTGCTGGTGGAAGGCATGATTGGGGGTCGCCCCATCGCCACCTATCAGCTGCACCAGTCCGTGCTATGTGGTCATGTCAGCGTTCCCTGCATAGAACTGGCCGCGCCCAAACCGGGGCGCAACCATCAGGCAGGTCTGGAGCATATCGAGCTGGTGGTGCCTTCACTGCATGAACTGGTGGCCGCGTATCCCGATCTGCCGTTCAAGACCGCGAATATCGATGACCTTCGCAACCCGGATGTGGGCCTGATGCTGGCCTCTGGTCAGATCAAGTTTCACCTGCGATCCTTGGCCGAGGTGATTGAGGAAGAGTTGCATACCGGCGCCGTTGTGCCTGTGCCTGCTGGTTACTACGACGGTATCTGATCCGTGCAGGGGGAGGCGTTTCATGTTTTCCCCTGTTGTTGTCGTCAGGTATGGCAGGCTCGGGGGCGAGCGCTGCGCCCCTTCAGATGACCCAGCCAGAGGCTCAAGCCCGCTGTGATCACCAGTACCAGCTCGATGCCGAGCACCAATCCTCCCAAGCCACCCCGCTCCCAGAAAGGGTGAAGGTAGAGGCCTCCCAGGCTTGCGCCCAGATAATACCCCACCAGATAGAGTGACGATGCCAGCGCCCGATTGTGCTCCACGTGCTGACCGACCCAGGCACTGGCACAGGCGTGGGCAAGAAAGAAACCGAAACTTGAGATGAGCAACCCCGTCAGTATGGCTGCCAGCGAGCCATGCAGCAGCAGCGCACTACCCAGCGCCATCAGCGAGATCCCCGCCAGCAGCAGGCGCTGTGCCCCCCAGCGGTGAGCACAACGGCCGCTTAAGGAGGAGGCGACAGTGCCCGACAGATAGGTCAGGAACAGCATGCCGAGCCACTGGGTGGGCAGGGAGAAAGGGGCCTTGGCCAGCAGGAAGGTGAGGTAGCTGTACTGGTTCAAAAACACCATGAAGTTGAGCCCGCCGATGAGATAGGCACCGACCAGCAGCGGATTGCCGAGATGGCTGCTGATGGCCCGCTGGAATTGACCAGGCTCTGCAACGACGGGCACAAAGCGGGTCTGGGCGGGCAATAACCAGATGACGAGGGGCAGCAGGATCAGGCTTATCAAGCCAATGCCGAGAAAGGTGTGTTGCCAGTCGCCAAACCAGCCTGCCAGCAAGCCGCCGACGACACGGCCCGCTATGCCCCCGAGCGAGTTGGCGGCGATGTAGACACCGACGGCTGAGAGGAGGGCACGCTTGCTGAATTCTTCTCCCATATAGGCGATGGCAGTGGCGGGTAACCCGGCCAGCAGTACCCCCTGCAATATCCTCAACAGCAATAACTGCTCAAACTGGTTTACCAGGCTGATGAGCAGGGAGAGCAAAATAGCTCCGCCCAGGGTCCACAGCATGATACGGCGCCGGCCGAACCTGTCCGCGAGGCGGGCGCAAATCAGCAGGGAGGTGGCAAGCCCCGCAGTGCAGCCAGCCAGTGTCCAGCCTGCCGACAGCGAGCTGACGGAGAAGACATTTGCCAGCAGTGGCAGCAAGGGGTGGGTCTGGTAGAGGTTGAGAAATACCAGGAAGGAACCCAGGCTCAGGGCCAGGGTGGCACGTATCCATTCGCGGCTACCTACTTCGATCATGTGCAGTTGTCCTGACGGCTTTTGTGCAGAGTAGTGCGCCACAGGGCATAAATATAATATATTTAAGTTATCCATCTAATAAGATTAATTGATATGGACTTGAAGCAGCTCACCTATTTGCTGGCGGTACGGGATGCAGGTTCCTTCACTAAGGCGGCCAATGGCCTCCATATAGCCCAGCCAGCCATCAGCATGGCCATTGCCAAGCTGGAGCAGCAGCTCGAGCTGCGGCTGTTTGACAGGCAGGATCGCAACGTGCGGCTTACTCCGGAGGGGGAGGTGCTCTGTCGTCATGCCGAGCGGCTGTTATTGCAGATGCATCAGGCGCAAGCCGAGATGGCCGAGCTGAAAGGGCTGGAGCGTGGCGAGGTGCGCATCGGTATCCCCTACATGATGGGTTCTTACTATTTTCCTCCGATCCTGATGGCCTTCAAGCATCGTTACCCCGGTCTGAAGATCCGGGTAGAAGAGGCCGGCTCACGCGAGTTGCTGAGCCGCATGGTGGATGGCACCCTGGATCTGGCCATCCTGATCACCAGCGATCTGCCACCTGCGCTGGAAGGGGCCCAGTTGCTGCGTGAAGAGATGTTGATGGTAGTGGGGGAGGAGCATCCGTTGCGACATGCTCAGGCTGTGTCACTGACTCAGTTTTTTGACCAGGAGCTGGCCATGTTCCGACGAGGTTTTTACCACCGTGAACACATGGAAGCATTGGCTCAGGAGCTGGGGTGTGAGCCTGACATTGCGTTTGAAAGCAATCTGATCCCCCTGCTCAAGGCGGTGGTCAAGCAGGGATTTGCGGTGACTACCTTCCTGCGGATGGTGCTGGATGAGGAGCCTTCACTCACTGGTATCTCGTTTGCTCCCCCCATTTTTCTTGATCTCTGTGTTGCGTGGCGGCGTGGCGATCCGCTCTCCATGGCGAACCGTGCCCTGCGTGATTTCCTGCTGGCGCAAGCCAAGCCATAAATGGCCAAGAAGGAAAGGCTATCAGGCAAAAGTTTGTTAGTATTAGTTCAAGTCGCCTTTAGAGCCTAACATCATGAAACTCCAACAGTTGCGTTATATCGTTGAGGTTGCCAATCACAGACTGAACGTGTCGGCAACGGCAGAGAGCCTCTACACCTCTCAGCCAGGGATCAGCAAGCAGGTGCGCATGCTGGAAGATGAGCTGGGGATCCAGATTTTCGAGCGAAGTGGCAAGCATCTGACCCAGATCACTCCGGCAGGGCGTGACGTGATCAAGATTGCCAACGAGATCCTGGGCAAGGTGGAGAGCATCAAATCGGTGGCGAGCCAGCATACTCATCCCGAGCAAGGCACACTGCATATTGCGACCACCCATACCCAGGCTCGTTATGCGTTGCCCGATGTGATCAAGGGCTTCATCAAGCGCTTCCCCAAGGTGTCTCTGCACATGCACCAGGGTACTCCGACCCAGATCAGTGAAGCCGTGGTCAAGGGGCAAGCCGACTTTGCCATCGCCACCGAGGCGCTGCACCTGTATGAAGATCTCATCATGCTGCCTTGCTACCACTGGAATCGCAGCGTCATTGTTCCCAAGGGACACCCCTTGACCCAGGTTGGTAAGCTCTCCATTGCCGATATCGCCCGCTTCCCGCTGGTGACCTATGTGTTCGGATTTACCGGCCGCTCCGAGCTGGATCTCGCCTTCAATCGGGCCGGTTTCGAGCCCAATATCGTCTTTACCGCGACCGATGCCGATGTGATCAAAACCTATGTTCGACTGGGCGTCGGGATAGGGGTGATGGCGACCATGGCGCTGGATCAGCAGGTTGATACCGATTTGGTGGCACTCGACGCCAGCCATCTGTTTGCTCACAGCACCACCAAGATAGGATTTCGTAAAGGATCTTTCCTGCGCACTTATATGTATGACTTCATGACCCGTTTTGCCCCGCACCTGACTCGAGATGTGGTGGAGCGTGCCATCGCGCTGCGCTCCAGCGATGACGTGGATGCCATGTTTGCCGACATAGAGCTGCCGGTTCGCTAGCGTCATACCAGCGAGCAGCATGAATCAATAAAAACGCCTCCCGATGGGAGGCGTTTTTATGCCAGCGTCTGGTCACCGGAGTCATTTTCTGAACCTGTGATCCAGCTGGTTCGCTTTGGCCAAAAGGCAGGCCTCGTTGTGAGGCTCACTTCTTGAACATGTGGTCCAATTTATTCGCTTTGGTCGAGAGGTAGAACTCGTTGTGAGGATTGCGGCCTTCCTGCAGGGGAACCCGCTCCGTCACCGGAATGCCAAAGCTCTCCATCGCCTTCATCTTGCGTGGATTATTGGTCATCAGGCGCAGGCTAGTGACGTTCAACGCCTTGAGCATATCGGCACAGATGGTGTAGTCGCGCATGTCGGCAGCAAAGCCCAGCGCCACATTGGCTTCGACGGTATCGGCGCCCTGATCCTGCAGATGATAGGCCCGGATCTTGTTGAGCAGGCCGATGCCACGCCCTTCCTGGCGTACATACAACAAAACGCCACGACCCGCTTTGGCGATGTTCTCCATGGCTGCCTGCAATTGGAAGCCGCAGTCGCAGCGAAGGCTGAACAAGGCATCTCCGGTCAGGCATTCAGAGTGAATACGGCCCAGCACAGGCTCATCGCCTGTGACATCGCCCATCACCAGCGCAGCATGATCCTTGCCGGTGCCGGCTTCCTGAAAGCCTACCAGCGTGAAGGTGCCCCAGGGGGTCGGCAACTTGGATTTGGCCACGAGGGTAACGCTGCTCATAGGTTGCTCCTTACTACAGCTGCTTAAAAAGGGCGGCCAGTTTAGCGCGCCTTGTCCATAACAACCATAAGAACAAAACCTTGTGCTATTTAATGACTTGAGCAGTTGTACACAAACAACGCAGTCGCGACGGCTTTTGCGCAAATGTGCGCCCTGACGACTGCCAGACTCGGCACATTTGGGTATAATCGGCGCCCATTACCTCATTCCCTCCGGGATGTGTGCAACAAGTGTGCAGGAGATAAGTTATGCCTCAGATGGCCCCCGTGATGACAATCGATGGCCCGAGCGGTGCCGGTAAAGGCACCTTGTGTCAGTTGCTGGCTGAAAAACTGGGTTGGCACCTGCTCGATTCCGGCGCCATCTACCGGGTATTGGCCCTGGCTGCCTTGCACCATGATGTGGAACTCGATTCTGAAGCTGCGCTGGTCCCCCTTGCTGCCAATCTGGATGTGCAGTTCCAGGTGGATAGCGAACAGGTCAAGGTGGTGCTGGAAGGGGAGGATGTCTCCCGCACCATTCGTACCGAAGAGGTGGGCAATGCCGCGAGCAAAATTGCCGCTTTTCCGCGAGTGCGTGAAGCCCTGCTGCGCCGCCAGCGCGCATTTCGTCAAACCCCTGGTCTGATTGCCGACGGCAGAGACATGGGTACCGTGGTTTTTCCGGACGCAGAGGTAAAAATTTTCCTCGACGCCAGTGCGGAAGAACGGGCCCAGCGCCGCTATAAGCAGTTGCAAGATAAGGGCTTTGATGTTAACTTTGAGCGTCTTTTAACCGAGATTCGGGAACGTGACGATCGCGACAGAAATCGCGCCGTAGCGCCCCTTAAAGCGGCAGAAGATGCTCTCGTGGTGGATTCTACCGCCATGACCATAGATGAAGTGCTGGCAACAGTGCTCGCCTATGCAGAGCAACAACTTGGTGATGCCAGCGCAAGCTGACATCCGGTCGTCTGCACCAAGGATGGCGCAGATTATTTAAAACAGCCCCGCTTGTGCCGGATTGCAAGTGGATGTTTCATTTGTGAAATAAACAATGATCGAATCTTTTGCTCAACTCTTTGAAGAGTCCCTGAACTCCGTTGAAACCCGTCAAGGTTCCATCGTCAAGGGTACTGTCGTTGCTATCGAGAACGGTTTCGTACTGGTTGACGCCGGTCTGAAATCTGAGTCCGCCATCCCGGCTGAAGAATTCAAGAACGCCCTGGGCGAGCTGGAAATCAGTGTGGGTGACACTGTTGACGTAGCTCTGGACTCTATCGAAGATGGTTTCGGCGAAACCAAGCTGTCCCGTGAAAAAGCCAAGCGCCACGAAGCCTGGCTGCAGCTTGAAAAAGCTTACGAAGAGCAAGCTACCGTTATCGGTATCATCAACGGCAAGGTCAAGGGTGGTTTCACCGTTGAACTGAATGGCATCCGTGCCTTCCTGCCGGGTTCTCTGGTTGACGTGCGTCCGATCCGTGACACCGCTCACCTGGAAAACAAAGAACTCGAGTTCAAAGTCATCAAGCTGGACCAGAAGCGCAACAACGTTGTTGTTTCCCGTCGTGCCGTGATCGAGACCGAGAATACCTCCGAGCGCGAGAGCCTGCTGGCTAACCTGCAAGAAGGTCAAGAAGTCAAGGGTATCGTCAAGAACCTGACCGACTACGGTGCATTCGTAGATCTGGGCGGTGTTGACGGCCTGCTGCACATCACCGACATGGCGTGGAAGCGCGTTAAGCATCCTTCCGAAATCGTCAACGTTGGCGACGAGATCGCAGTCAAGGTTCTGAAGTTCGACCGCGAGCGTACCCGTGTATCTCTGGGTCTGAAGCAGCTGGGCGAAGATCCCTGGGTTGCTATCGCCAAGCGTTACCCGGAGACCACCCGTCTGTCTGGCCGCGTGACCAACCTGACCGACTACGGCTGCTTCGTTGAAATCGAAGAAGGCGTTGAAGGCCTGGTACACGTCTCCGAGATGGATTGGACCAACAAGAACATCCACCCGTCCAAAGTTGTTAACGTTGGCGATGTGGTTGACGTGATGGTTCTGGATATCGACGAAGAACGTCGTCGTATCTCCCTGGGTCTGAAGCAGTGCAAATCCAACCCGTGGCAGCTGTTTGCCGAAACTCACGCCAAGGGCGACCGTGTTTCCGGTAAAATCAAGTCTATCACTGACTTTGGTATCTTCATCGGTCTGGACGGCGGCATCGACGGTCTGGTTCACCTGTCTGACATCTCCTGGAACAACCAGGGTGAAGAAGCAGTTCGTGAATTCAAGAAAGGCGACGAGATCGAAGCTGTTGTTCTGCAAGTGGACCCGGAGCGTGAGCGCATCTCCCTGGGTGTCAAGCAGATCGAAGAAGACCCGTTCAATAAGTACCTGTCTGATAACAAGAAAGGTGCTATTGTGAAGGGTAAGGTTACCGAGGTTGATGCCAAGGGTGCCGTGATCGAACTGGCTGACGGCGTAGAAGGCTACCTGCGTGCCTCCGACGCTGCTCGTGACCGTGTCGAAGACGCGACTCTGGTACTGTCCGTTGGTGATGAAGTTGAAGCCAAGTTCATGGGCGTTGATCGTAAGAACCGCACCGTAAGCCTGTCTGTCCGTGCGAAGGACGAGGCTGACGAGCGTGTTGCTATCGATAGCCTGAACCAACAAGAAGAAGTTGTGTTCAGCAATGCTATGATGGAAGCGTTCAAAGCTGCCAAGGGTGAATAATCCTTGATGCAAGAAAAGGGCGGCTTCACGCCGCCCTTTTTTATATTGGCGTAATGAATATTGCATGTGATCGGGGAAGGAGATTTAACGTTATGACCAAATCAGATCTCATCGAACAATTGGCTGCGAGCCGCATGCATATGCCGGCCAAAGATGTCGAAGCTGCCATCAAGGAGATCCTTGAGCAGATGGCATCGACTTTGCAAAACGGCGACCGGATTGAAATCCGTGGATTTGGAAGTTTTTCACTGCACTATCGTGCCCCCCGCGTGGGTCGTAATCCCAAGACCGGGGACAAGGTTGAACTGACCGGGAAATATGTCCCTCATTTCAAACCTGGCAAAGAGTTGCGCGAGCGCGTGAACATTATTGAATAATGCAGAAAACGGCATACTTGGGTATGCCTTTTTTGTTTTTGTGGCTTCTCTTGTGTCAATTGTCTGGTTTCTCCAAGTCTTTTCCCATTCGCTCTAGAGTCTGCCCGTGATTTTAAGGATAATCAGCCTTTCATTAGATACTGACAGGGAGCTCCTATGAAGCGTATCTTGGCCCTCATTCCGCTGGTGCTGGTGTTTATTCTGACCCTGGCCATCGGTTCGCAAAATGGTCAGCTGGTGCAGTTCAATTATTTGATTGCCCAAGGGGAGTTTTCGCTCTCCATGTTGCTGGGTCTCTTCTTTGGCGGTGGCTTCCTGCTGGGCTGGCTGGTCTTTGGTCTGCTGTTCTTGCGTCTCAAGATGCAGAACCGCACCCTCAATCGCACCATGCGTCGTCAATCCCGCGAGTTGGAGCTGGCTCGGTCGACAGTCAAGGAATAATGTCCCTCGATGCTTGAACTGCTTTTCCTGCTGTTGCCCATTGCCGCCGGTTATGGCTGGTACATGGGGCGCAGGAGTGTTCGCCAGGACACCCAGAAACAGAGTAATCAATTCTCCCGCCAGTACGTGGCGGGCCTCAACTATTTGCTGTCTGACGAGTCGGACAAGGCGGTGGATCTCTTTATCCAGCTGCTGGAAGTGGACAGCGAAACCATCGAAACACATCTCTCTCTTGGCAACCTGTTTCGCCAGCGTGGCGAGGTGGACAGAGCCATCAAGATCCACCAGAACCTGGTCACCCGTCAGCTGACCCGTGAACAGCGTCAGCTTGCGTTGCAGGAGCTGGCCCGTGACTTTCTGGCCGCCGGTTTGCTCGACCGCGCCGAAGCGCTCTGGAACGAGCTGTGCGAAGACAGCGACTATGAAGAGACGGCGCTGGCCCAGTTGTTGATCATCCATCAGCAGTTGCGTGACTGGGACAAGGCCATCGATGTCGCAGTGCGACTGCAGAAATATCAGGGCAAGAAGCTGGCCGATCCCATTTCCCACTTCTATTGCGAACAGGCGGAGAGTGCCTTGCGTGATGGCGATGAGTCTATGGGGCGCGCCAAGCTCAAACGTGCGCTGGGGGTCAATCCTGCCTGTGCCCGTGCCAGCCTGCGCTTGGCCGAGCTGGCGATGGTGGCACAAGACTATGAACAGGCCGGCAAGGATCTGCTGCGGGTGTTCGAGCAGGACATGGATTTTGCCTCCGAAGCCATCCCTCACCTCACAGAGTGCTACCAGCGTCAGGGGCGTTCCCTCGAACTGATTCCCTTGCTGGAGCAGGCGGTAGAGGATCACGCCGGGGTGAGCGTGACTCTGGCCCTTGCCAAACTGGTGGAGGAGCGCGATGGCCTGAACCAGGCCCGTGCTCTGGTATTGCGTCAGTTGCGCCGTCACCCCTCCATGAAGGGGTTCTACCAGTTGGTGGGCTTTCAGCTGGCCAGCGCGGAGGAGGGGCCCGCCAAGGAGAGTCTGGAGCTGCTGCAACAACTGGTCGGCGATCAGATCAAGATCAAATCAACCCACAAGTGTCGGCAGTGTGGTTTTGCCACCCACTCGCTGTTTTGGCAATGCCCATCCTGTCGCCAGTGGGGTTCCATCAAGCCGATCCGTGGCCTGGATGGTGAGTAATCGATAGAGAATGAGATGCCAGGTACTTCCGGTGCTGCGGCAGCGCCATCAGGCCGGGTCTGGATGGTGAGCGACAAACCAGATAGTGATAACAATCAATAGGAAGTGAGATGCTAGATCCCAAAGTACTGGTAGCGCTGGATTATCAGCACGAGGCCGATGCCTTCGCGTTCATTGAACGTATCTCTCCGGCCCAGTGCCGCCTCAAGGTCGGCAAGGAGATGTTCACCCTGTTTGGTCCCCAGTTTGTACGCCAGCTGGTGGTCAGGGGATTCGATGTCTTTCTGGATCTGAAGTTTCACGACATTCCCAACACAGTGGCCAAGGCTGTGGCCGCCAGTGCCGAGCTGGGTGTCTGGATGGTCAACGTCCATGCCAGCGGTGGCGAGCGGATGATGCGTGCCGCCAAGGAGGCGCTGGCTCCCTATGGTGACAAGGCTCCCCTGTTGATCGGTGTGACAGTGTTGACCAGCATGGAGCAAGCCGACATGGCGCCGCTTGGTCTGGATGTGAGCCCTGCCGAGCAGGTGATCCGTCTGGCCACACTGGCCAAAGCCTCGGGGCTGGATGGGGTGGTCTGTTCCGCCAATGAAGCCTGTGAGCTGAAGGCCTTGCTTGGTGCAGACTTCAAGCTGGTGACGCCTGGTATTCGTCCTGCGGGCTCTGATGCAGGTGATCAGCGTCGGGTGATGACGCCGCGTGCTGCGATGGATGCCGGGGCTGACTATCTGGTGATTGGTCGACCCATCACTCAGGCAGACGATCCCGCCGCTACCCTCTCAAGCATCAATACCGAGCTGGCAGGGCGATAAGGTTTGAAGGGGACAGGCCGATTGACCGCCCGGCCTGTCCTGTTCTACCGGCACGGCAGTCTGCCGGTAGAAGTCACTCCTTGACGGTTTGGGTACCCAGACTGACGGGCAGCAGGCCGAGCAACAGGCCCGCTCCCGAGCCAATCAGATGCGACTCTATGTGTACCCGGGCGCCGATAAGGGCAGATACCGGACTTCCCCCCGCACTGTAGAAGTCCACCCCCAGTTTGATGGTCACCCCCAGCAACATTAGCCAGCCCGAATAGCGGCGATAGCGGATATCCTGCAAGGCTCCCCATACGAACAGGCCGTGCAAGGCGCCTGACAACCCCATATACCACTGGGTTTGCGGACACCACCACCAGATCCCGAGGCCGACGGCGCAACCCAAGAGCAGCAGCAGTACCGGCAGGCGGCAACCCGTCAGGTATTCCCGAAACAGACTGTAGAGCACGCACAGACCGCTCAGGTTGAGCAGCAGGTGCCACAGATTGGTATGGGCCAGATTGCCTGTTATGATGCGCCACCCTTCGCCCTGGGCGATCAGGGCTCGCTCGAAGGAGAGCAGGTGATTCGGTACGGTGAAAAAGAGCAACAAGCTGGCGAGTGAAAGCGTGATAACCCAGAGCAATCCTGATTTTTCAGACAACATGAAACGGCCCAACGACAAGAACAGTCGATACTGTACACGTTGCACCAGAGCCCTCAAAGCCTGCCTTTGTGATTATATTCGGCAGGTATCCCATCTCGCTCCCCTTCATATTCTGCAGCACCCGAGCGAAGCAGGGCATCCCAAGGGTACAGCCGCTCTGTTGGCCGCGTCCCTGACCCAGGCCCGTATTCATGTGGGAGAAGACTTTGCCGGGGCTCAGTGGCTCAATGCCTTGCTGGCGGATCCCAAGATGCACAGTTATCTGCTCTGGCCCGACGAGCAGGCTCTGGGGCTGGATCAGGTGCGAGAGCGAATCGTGCAAAACGATGAGGGCGGCAAGGTCTGCTTCATCCTGCTCGATGGCACCTGGCGCAAGGCGTATCGCATGTTGCACAGCAATCCGGCCTTGCTGCGGTTGCCCAGGATCAAGCTCGGCGCCATCCCTGGCCAGTACTCCATTCGCAAGAAACCCTTTCCCGAGGCGCTGTCGACCCTGGAGGCTGGCTACCATCTGTTGTCCCAGTGGGAGGAGGAGCCCGAACGCTTCGCCCCGCTGATGACCCTCTTTACCCATTTAAACCAGCAGTGGCATGACTTTGCACAAGGTCGCCGCGTGTGAATTGCAAACCAGGAGTGATGAACGTGAAAAAAGCCGTCGTGGTATTCAGTGGTGGGCAGGACAGTACCACCTGCCTGGTACAGGCTCTGGCCCATTATGACGAGGTGCACGCCATTACCTTCGATTATGGCCAGCGCCATCGGGAGGAGATTGAGACCGCTCGCCGGTTGGCCACTCAGTTTGGGATCGCCGCCCACAAGGTGATGGATGTGACCCTGCTCAATGAACTGGCCGTCTCAGCCCTGACCCGGGACGAGATCCCGGTCAGTGGGGAATTGCAGGACAACGGTCTGCCCAACACCTTCGTACCGGGTCGCAACATATTGTTTCTGACCCTGGCGTCCATCTATGCCTACCAGGTGGGGGCCGAGGCGGTGATCACAGGGGTGTGCGAAACTGATTTTTCCGGCTACCCAGATTGCCGTGACGAATTCGTCAAGTCGCTCAATCAGGCCGTCTCTCTGGGGCTTGATCGCGGCATCCGTTTTGAAACCCCGCTGATGTGGCTCGACAAGGCTGAAACCTGGGCGCTGGCGGATTACTACGGCCACCTGGAGACGGTGCGCCAGCAGACACTCACCTGTTATAACGGCATTGCTGGTGATGGCTGTGGTCACTGTCCTGCCTGCGAACTGCGTAGCCGGGGGCTGGATCTGTATCTGGCCGACAAGGCGGGGATCATGGCCCGGCTGTACGAGAAAACCGGATTGTGTGAGAAAAGCGGACTGTGAGCCTGCGTCTTGCCCTTGCTTGGGGTATAATCCGCGACTTTTGCAACAAGCCGTGACCGTGATGCACTACCCAATCAACGAGATATTCCAGACCATCCAGGGGGAGGGCATCTTCACCGGCCTGCCCGCCATCTTCGTTCGCCTGCAAGGCTGCCCCGTGGGTTGCCCCTGGTGCGACACCCGTCATACCTGGATTGTTGATCCTGCTCGTGAAGTGGGGGTACAGGCGGTGCTGGACTGCTCCAACGAGTCTGATAACTGGAGCAAGATGAGCACGGATCAGATCCTGGCCAGTTTCCAGCAGCTGGGTTATCAGGCTCGCCATGTGGTGATCACGGGGGGCGAGCCTTGCCTCTATGATCTGCATGAGCTCTCCACCGTCTTGCTGGCGGCGGGATATCAGGTGCAGATCGAAACCAGCGGTACCAGCGAGATCAAGACTCACGACAGTACCTGGGTCACTGTCTCGCCCAAGATTGGTATGAAGGGGGGCCTGTCCGTGCTGGTATCGGCGCTTGAGCGTGCCAACGAAATAAAGCACCCGGTTGCGACCGAGCGCCATATCGAGGAGCTCGATGCCCTGCTGGCAACCGCCACTTTGCGCCCGGATGTGGAAATTGCGCTGCAGCCCATCAGCCAGAAGCCCCGTGCTACCCAGCTGGCGATGGCAGTCTGTATTGCCCGTAATTGGCGGCTATCTATCCAGACTCATAAATATCTGGATATTGATTAATATGGAGTGGTTATCCGACGAGCGTGTGCTGCTCACCTTGGCCAACAAAATGCCTTACGGCAAATATCAGGGGCGGCGGATCATCGATATTCCGGAGCCCTATCTGGTGTGGATGGCGCGCACCGGTTTTCCTGCCGGTGCGCTGGGTCAAACGCTGGCCCTTGCCTATGAAATCAAGCTGAACGGGCTCGAATCCATGATTGTTCCCATTATTAACAGGATGTCGGTATGAGGATATATACGAGGCAGGGCGATAAAGGCATGACCCGACTGGCCGATGGTGTGCAATTGGCCAAGGATGAGCTGCGGGTAGAAACCTATGGCTATATCGATGAATTGAATTCTCATATAGGTCTGCTCATTGCGGAGGTGCCCGCAGCTGAAACCGGTTTATTAGCCGATCTGGTATTATTGCAGCAAGAGTTGTTCGATTTGGGTGGGGAGTTGGCTTTTTCCAGCGATGGCCAGCATGAGGCCATCTGGCAGGTAAATAACGAATGGACCTTGCGCCTTGAGCAGCAAATCGATGCCTACAGCGCCAATTTACCCCTGTTGCGCAATTTCATTTTGCCGAGTGGTTCCCGTGCTGCGTCACAAGCTCACGTGGTGCGAACCCTGACCCGTCGCTGTGAGCGCCTGCTGCTGAGTTTGAGCCGTGCAGAGCAGATCAATCCGGCCATACTGCCCTATGTAAACCGGCTGAGTGACTGGTTCTTCACCATAGCCCGCTACCTGCTGGCCTGCACCGGGACGCCGGAAGTGCTCTGGGTCAAGGCGGCCGAACGGGGCTGATGGCGTTATATCAGGCAATAAAAAACCTCGCAGTGCGAGGTTTTTTATTGGTCGGTGATTTGCCAATCAGATGGCAAATTCCTCGATGGATTTGCCTTCGGCAACGGCCTTGGCAATCGCGGAAGGCATACGGCCCTGACCGGTCCAGGTCTTTTCAACACCATTATCCAGATAGCGGTATTTGGCAGGGCGTGGGGCACGCTTGCCTTTTTTCGCAGCCTTGGCTGGCTCGTTAGCCACTGTGCCAACCAGCTCGGCAGGATCAATGCCAGCGGCTTTCAGCATTTCGGTATATTCGTTAATTTTGCGCTGATGTTCTTCACGGGCCTGACGATCGGCGGCTTCATCCTGCTGACGTTCGGCAACAATAGCGGAGAGTTTTTCCAAGCCTTCTTCCAATTGTTCCAGAGTCAACTCACGGCACGCTGCGCGCAAGCTACGGATATTCAGCAGTACTTTCAAAAATTCGTTCATAGTGTCCACCACGCGAGCAAAGGAGGGAATTAAATGAAAAGAGTAATTTTGGGTAATTTATACGCCAGCTTGCTATTAAGTCAAGATAAGCAAAATAATAAATTCAGCGTGCAAAATAAGTGAACTGTTTTGAGTTCAGACTGGATTCAGTAATATTGAATACGTCATACCCGACTGAGTTCCAAGCAGGTGAAAATAGCGACAAAACCAAAATGTTTGCACCATTTGACTACCTTTTCCCCATTTTAAAATGGCCAACGTGGGGATTTAATCAAAAAACTTGCCATAACGTGCCAGCACGATAAAATGTGCCCCGAATACCTTTAAGTAGAGGCGCGCTGCCTATGACTACTTGTGCGGAGGGTGATGCCTGTGATGCACAAGGAAAGGAGTCAGCGCCGAAGTAGCCAGGCCATCATACCGGGCTGCTGGTTCTGCATCGAACAGGTGCAGGACTGCCATAGTCATCCACTATGGAGCGCTACCTGAAGGGGCTGAGGAGTATAACCTCCCCATGGGTTTTGTTTCTTTATCCTCTCGGTAGATCTCCACCTGCTGTCTTTAGGTGCAAAGAGATCATGGACATCATTCAGTACGCCGACTCAGGTTGGTCTGTCGTTCCCCCCTTGTTGGCCGTCGCCCTGGCGATCCTGACCCGCCGCGTCCTGCTGTCGCTGGGGGCGGGGATCCTGACCGGCAGCCTGCTGCTCAATCAGTTTTCTCCCCTCGATTCCCTGCATTACATCTTGAACACAGTGCTCAAGATCTTCTGGGTCGATGGCGCGCTCAATCGTGACAACGTCAACATGATACTGTTCATGCTGCTGTTGGGTGGCCTCATCAGCTTGATGAGCGTCTCCGGCGCCACCCGCGCCTTTGCCGAGTGGGCCGAGCGCCGTGCCAAGACCCGCAAGGGGGCCAAGGCGCTCACCGGCATGATGGTGTTTGCCTTCTTTATTGATGACTTCTTTCACAGTCTGTCGGTGGGAGCCATCTGCCGTCCGGTGACGGATCGCTTCCAGATCTCCCGCGCCAAGCTGGCCTATCTGCTCGACTCCACTGCGGCCCCCGTCTGTGTGCTCATGCCCATCTCCTCCTGGGGCGCCTACATTATCGCCCTGGTAGGCGGCATCATGGCGGCGCACGGTCTGACCGAGCAGAGCCCGATTGCTGCGTTTGTCGAGATGATCCCGATGAACCTCTACGCCGTGTTCACCCTGATCATGGTGCTGGTGGTGATCGCGTTTCAGTTCGATATCGGCCCCATGCGTCAACATGAGCAGTGGGCGCTGGAAGGCAAGCTGTGGGATGAATCCAAGGGCCGTCCCATCGGTCTGGATATGGAGAGCCCGGAGGAGAGCAATGGCGGCATGATTGACATGGTGCTGCCGATCCTGACGCTGACCGCCGCAACCGTCTACTTCATGATTGACTCAGGGGCTTCCGTGCTGAGCGAGAAGGGGCTGCCCTTCAGCGTGCTCGGTTCGTTCGAGAACACCAATGTCGGCTCCTCTCTGGTTTACGGTGCCCTGTGCAGCCTGGTGGTTTCCATCGGCCTGGCGCTGCGCCTCAAGCTGGGTGCCAAGAACTGGATCAAGGCCGCGCCCCAAGGGGTGATGGCCATGCTGCCGGCGATCACTATTCTGCTGTTTGCCTGGGCTATCGGCTCTGTGGTGCGGGATGTGGAAACTGGCAAATATCTGGCTTCCCTGGCGAACGGCAACCTGCCGATCGAAGTGCTGCCTGCTGTGGTGTTTATCCTCTCCTGCGCCATGGCATTTGCCACCGGTACCAGCTGGGGCACCTTCGGCATCATGTTGCCCCTGGCCGGTGACATGGCGGCCGCCAGTGACATCAGCCTGATGTTGCCTATGCTGGCCGCCGTACTCGCAGGCTCAGTGTTCGGTGATCACAGCTCGCCCATCTCCAGTACCAGCATATTGTCGGCCACGGGTGCCGGTTGCCATCATATCGATCACGTCATGACCCAGCTGCCCTATGCGCTGACCATCGCCTTTGGTGCCGCGCTCGGCTACCTGGCCATGGGGTTGATGCATTCCGTGCTGGCGGGCTTTAGCGTCAGTGCGCTCTGGTTCGTGGTGTTTACCACTTATCACCTGCGCAAAGCGAAAACACGGCCGGCGCTGGCCACCGCATAACGCACAAAAAACACACTTGAAGAGCAAGGGGCCCATGGGCCCCTTGGTTTTGTCCGGGGCTTTGGTTAGCATGCGCCCCATAAATTCAGTTTCGGAACAGCATAATGGCTTCACTGCACTACAAATTTGCCACCATGAATTCAGGCAAATCCACCCAGCTCATCCAGGCCCACTTCAATTATCTGGAGCGTGGCATGCAGCCCCTGGCCATGACACCGGCCATCGACGATCGCTTCGGCGCCGGGGTGATCAGTGCCCGGGTTGGATTGGAGTTGAAGGTGGAGGTGTTCAGTGATACCTGCGATCTGTTCGACATGGTCAAGGCGCGCCATGCAGTAAAACGCATCGATGTGTTCATCGTCGATGAGGCCCAGTTTCTGACCCGCGAACAGGTCTACCAGCTGGCCCGCATCGTCGATGAGCAGGATATTCCGGTGATCGCCTATGGCCTGAAGACCGACTTTCGGGGGGAGCTGTTCCCCGGCTCCTACCATCTGCTATGCCTCGCTGACAAGTTTGAGGAGCTCAAAAGCATCTGCTGGTGTGGCAACAAGGCCCACATGAACTCACGGGTGAGCGAAGCCGGGCAGGTGATGCGCGATGGGGTGCAGGTGGAGATAGGCGGCAACGATCGTTATGTGTCCCTGTGCCGCAAGCACTATCTGGCCGGGCGGGCATATAAATAGTCTGATAGGAATGACAGCAAGGGCGCCTCTATGGCGCCTTTTTTGTTGCCGCCCGCGGCTCAGTCTATCTCTATATCCACCGGCGCTATGATGGGGTCGGCCACCGGCAGGCGGTGAAACAGTTGGCGAAAATGGTGCTGTACCCGGCCTATGTCCACCAGAGACATGCCGGAGGCGAAACCAAACCAGACATAGAGTCCGGTGAGGTCGCGAAACATGGGGGGCAGATAGCGGGGGGCGTCGATCAAGCCCTCCAGATAGTGCTGATAGAGCACGGGAATGTCATCCAGCGTCACCTTGCCGACGAACAGCATGGGCAGGATTTCAGGTACTCCTTCCAGCACGGCGCTGCGAATGAAGTTGACCGTTTCCACGTAGCCACGCACGTAGGAGAGATCCTTGGTAAAGCAGGCCCCCCCTTCGACCATGCCGCCGCGAAATACCCGCTGGGTGATCTTGTAGGCATCGTGCTCGCTGGTGCCTTGTTTCACAAAGTGCTGGAACACTTCGACAAAGTCGGCGCCATGCTCCGCCATGTCGATGGCCATCACCCTGTCCGAGATACGCTTGGCCCGATCCGGAAAGGAGCTGAAGGTGAGGGTTTCAATCAATACTGCCAGCCCCTCCTGACAAGCGGTGATCCGCGGCGAGCCGGCACTGAGCCAGGTGGCGTAGGGTTGCTGGCGGCCGTTCAAGGTCGTGCCCACGTGGACCCAGCCTTCGTGTACTTCCAGCACTTGCAGATCCAGCTCGGAGAAGCGGGCGTGGGAGCTGAGCTTGATGTAATCCCCGCCGGCGGCGGCATCCGAGACAATGCCATCGCTCAACTTGACCTGCACAGTCCCCTCGCTGAAGTAGCTCGACAGCTTTCCCTGCAGCTTGGCGACCGCCGCTTCCCCTTCAAACTCCTTGGGATAGGGGCGCACCAGATGACGGGCGCCGGGCAGGGAGAAGATATCGCACAGACGGGCACCCAGCTCCTTGAGGGTCTTGCGATCGCCTCGCAGGTGGTCGCTGGCGGAGCCATAGAGCAATTGGCTGTAGCGCAGAAAGTCAGGTTGCCCGCGCTGGCGGAGCATCTCGATCACCACCATGTACTGATCGACCGTTTCTTGCAGGATGCGGCCCAGATCGTCCTGGGGGCCCAGCTTTCTGCGGATCCTGTCCCTCAGTTCCTTGAGTTCCAGATACTTGTTGCGTGGATCGAAGCCAAGGGGGAGGGTTTCGTAGAAGTGCTGGCCGATGGCGGGCAACTCTCGTCCCCCCTTGGCCAGAAACTCGGCCTGAAGATGACGGGGCCACTTGATGGCATCCAGAATACGGATGGGCTTTTGCAGAGTCAGCAGTTCATCCGAGAGGGATTTCAGATGCAGGCGATACTTTTCTTGGATGGTCATCTGGCCTTCTGTCGAGCGAAGGTGGTGCGAGAATGGGCTGAGTATATGCATAGCGCTTGCCAAAAAGAAGCGGAGCCCCTGCTTATCCGGCCACTGCACTTTTGGTTGCCGGAAAATTGGTTTAGACTGCGCCCCTTGATCCTTATCGTGTCGTGGAAATGATGAATATCCCCAGCTCTGAAATGATAATGCGTTGGTTGCAGCAGGCTCGCATCGAGCACTATGTTTGCGACCAGTGTCATGGCATCCACATTGTCTCCCTGCAGTCTGTCGACGGCATTCAGGAGAGCCGGATCTTTGTCGAAGAGGAAGGGTTGCTGTTTTCATCCGAGCTGGAAGTGCGCCCTTCGGCGCTGCTGCCGCTGATGGCCGAACTGGGTCGTCTCAACATGCAATACCCCTCGCTCAAGGTGTTCCTCGATATCATCGACGACAACCTGCCGCGCCTCATCGTCGGTCACACCGTCTTCACCAAGGTGGGCCTCTCCGTGGAGCAGTTCCTGTTGTTCGTTGAAAGCACCACGGCCGCGACCCACGAAGTGGTCTCTGAATGCGAGCGTCTCGGCTTCCTGAATCTGCCTGAAATACAGGTCGGATCCGAATCTGTGCATTGATTTGTGCGTTAAATGTGCGAACGGTTTCTTTGGCGAAAAAAGCCGTTGACGCAGGCGGGGCTTTCCCCTAAATTACGCCCCGTTCCAGCGCAACAGTGCTGCGAACCTAGTGTTGGCTGAACACGTTAATCAACAGACCAAAATTTGGTGAGGTGTCCAAGTGGCTGCCCACCGACGAAGTCGGCAAAAAAGCGCACGTAGTGTGCTCCGAAAGCCACTTCAAAAAAGTAAAAATTTGGTGAGGTGTCCGAGTGGCTGAAGGAGCACGCCTGGAAAGTGTGTATACGGCAACGTATCGAGGGTTCGAATCCCTCCCTCACCGCCATATTTAAAGAAACCGACCTAATGGTCGGTTTCTTGCTTTCAGATGTGCCATTTTTCTGCGATATCCCCCTTGTGTGCGATGCTATTTGGTCATGTCTTTCGTACCGCTATGAATTGAGAAAGCCCCATGAGATCCATGGGGCTTTTTTGTGCTTGAAGATGCACCGGCTGATGTTGTGGCAGAGGAGATATTGTCAGTCGCGACGTGGCATCTGCATGGAGGAATCGGGCAATCTGTGCATCCTGAGGGAGGGAAGGCATGAATACATCGAGTGTCAGGGCCGGCTGCATGCAGCGACTCGCGCGTGAATCGACGCATGGAATATGCAACAGGACAGCAAAAGGTGGCTGGTCATGATGCCAGCCACACGCCAGGCAAATTGATGGTGTCGGTTTTATTCACCTCAATGGTGGAGTGCCTGCCTGATGGAGGTATGTCATTGTGCGAGTGAGAGATGACAATGCAGGCCACATCAGCTTGCTGTCGTCAACAAGCCCCGCTTGCTGGCGGGTTTGATGACGACTCTCGACGTGAGCCGGGTCAGGAGCTCATAGGGGATGGTTCCTATCTTTTCTGCCACCTGCTCCACCGGCAGGCCATCCCCCCACAGGATCACCTCATCCCCCGTCTTGTCACCGGCACCGGGCCCAAGATCGACCGTGATCATGTCCATGGACACTCGCCCCACTATGGGGACCCGCCGACCATTGATGAGCACAGGGGTTCCCTGAGGTGCCATGCGTGGATATCCATCCCCATAGCCGACAGCGACCACGCCCAGAGTGGTGTCACGAGGGGCCACCCAATGGCCGCCATATCCTACTGACTCCCCTTGCTCGCACGGTCTGATGGCGATGAGCTGGCTCCTGAGGGTCATGACGGGACGCAAATCATGATCGGATGCCAGCTGTCCGCCAAAGGGGGAGGCGCCATAGAGCATGATACCCGGCCTTATCCAGTCGCTGCGAGAGTCTGGCCAGGCCAGGATCCCCGCCGAGTTAGCCATGGCCCTCTCGCCCTGCATCCGTGCTGTGAGTGCATTGAACTCCTCGATCTGCTGCGGGGTGGCTTGGCTATCCTGCTCGTCGGACTGGCTGAAATGGGTCATGAGATGAAAGGGCTGCACCACGTTCTTGCAGTTGGCCAGCCGCTCGACAAAGGCGGGAATATCCTGCGCCCTGAGCCCCAACCGGTTCATTCCCGTATCAAGCTTGAGCCAGACGGTGATCGGTGTCGGCAGGTCGGCCTGCTCAAGCAGTGCCAGCTGATCCCAGGTATGAATGGTGGTCTGTAGGTCGTGAGCCGCCAGCAGGGGGAGTGCCTCTGCCGAGAAGAATCCACCCAGCACCAGAATGGGCTTGGTGATGGCGTTTGCCCGCAGAACCAGCGCCTCTTCGATCCGCGCCACCCCATAGGCATCCGCCTGAGACAGGGTATTGGCGACTTGCAACAGACCATGTCCATATGCGTTGGCTTTGAGCACGGCGATGACCTTGCTGTGGGGAGCATGGCGCCGCACAACGGCAAAATTATGGTGCAGTGCATCCACATCGATGCTGGCAGTAACAGTATTCATGATGGGTTATTTCTTCCATGAAAATGAAGATGGATATTGCCGGCAGCACAATAAGCATGGCGTGTTTGGAAAACGTCATTCAGTCATCGCACTCCTTGTGCGATTAAAGATTTACAATGTCATTTTAATATCTAATTGGCATAGGTATTATCTTTATATTCAGCCATGTACTGACGAGCTAATACCTATTTACAAATAAACCCTCACTGGTATATGGATATAAAATATCGGCCAGTTTGTCTGAGCCCTCCATGGTGAACTGCTTCAATACAGGTAGCAACTTTGTAGGGGCATGGTCACCACGCTGTTAGCACATACACCTGCTTATGTTTTAATTATGTTACCAGTCGTGCTTGTAATGGTAAATAGTGTATGATGAATAATCGTTTTTTGCCAAAATCATGGCATTTTCATCTGCCAATGTTTTTTGGCTGGTGATTTCTATCGCGTTTTCTTGTCGGGGAATTATTTCTGTCTGCAGCCAGGAAACGAATTGCTCCCGGAGGATCGCAAGGGGACATAGCGACAAGAGAAAAATCCACAGTGGTTTCCCCCCTTTTTTCCATTATCTCTGTATGCCTGATACGAGAAACCCTGTGTTGATGAGCGATGATATGTCGCTGGTATTTGGAACAGGGCAATATGCACAAGCAGGGCCTCCGAGGCAATGATGAAGGCTCTCGTATGAGTCATTGGTTGGCGTGCTTATGATACGCTGTCGTCATTGGAGGAGCCTGTGCAGCAAGTGGACGACCCTTTTGAGGCTCTTCGTGTCAGCTTCTCATGCCTGTCGATTAAATACCTGGCCATATGATAGCGTGTCTTATTGGTACCTCCGTTCGCTTCATTAATATTTCATTTACATTAAATAAAGGTGTATCTGGTAGCGGTGTTTATTTTCACCGGGATTACTCAGTGTCAGTAACACCTGCATGGGATAATTTGTGTGATCAGGTATCCGCTCTGAATATTTAGCATCGAGAATTAACGTGTAATTTTAATGTTGTTAATTCAATTTCAGTATTAATTACCCCCTTGTAGGTATTTGTGTAAGCCGGTGCAGGAAGAGTTAAGAGTTTGCTACATATGGTTTTTTTGATTAATGGTGATGGGTTTTATATTTTGGTAATGCCCTGTGGCTTGATAAAGATCAACACGTGAGGAGAGGGGAGTCCTTAGCATTTCCGTCATTAAGCATTTATCAAACAAGTGCTCACTAACGGGAATAAGAAGAATGGTCGAGGATAATTTTTTATCGGCTCATGGAATTAATCGCCGTGACTTTATGAAATTGTGCGCCGGGATGGCCGCAACCCTGGGTCTAAGCCAGAATGCCGTGGCCAAGATGGCTGCTGCGCTCACCAGCCCCGAACGACCGCCGGTGATCTGGATTGGGGCGCAGGAGTGCACAGGTTGCACCGAGTCGCTGTTGCGCGCCACCCACCCCACCATCGAAAACCTGATCCTCAACACCATTTCGCTGGAGTATCACGAGGTGCTCTCGGCGGCCTTTGGTCATCAGGCGGAAGAGAACAAGCACAACGCCATCAAGCGTTATAAAGGCAAGTACGTGCTGGTGGTGGATGGCTCCATTCCGCTCAAAGATGGCGGCGTCTACTGCATGGTGGCCGGTGAGCCCATCGTCGACCATATTCGACGCGCCGCGGCGGATGCTGCCGCCGTCATCGCCATCGGCTCCTGCTCTGCCTGGGGTGGCGTGCCTGCCAGCGGTGGCAACCCGACCGGTGCCGTCAGCCTCGAAGAGGCCCTCGGCAATATCGGCACCCCCATCATCAATATTCCCGGCTGCCCGCCCAACCCCCACAACTTCCTCACCACGGTCGCCTACTACATCACCTACGGCAAGCTGCCGGCGCTGGATAGCAAGAAGCGCCCGCTGTTTGCCTATGAGCGCCTTATCCATGAGAACTGCGAACGTCGTCCGCACTTCGACGCTGGCCGTTTTGCCAAGGAGTTTGGTGACGAGGGCCACCGTCAGGGCTGGTGCCTCTACCATCTGGGCTGCAAGGGACCAGAGACCTACGGCAACTGCTCGACCCTGGAGTTCTGCGATGTGGGCGGCGGCATCTGGCCGGTCGGCATCGGCCACCCCTGTTATGGCTGCAACGAGCAGGGGGTGGGTTTCAGCAAGGGGATCTTCCAGTTGGCCAAGGTCGAGAACCCGACCCCGCGGGTGGATAAACCCGATGTGAAGATCCAGGAGGGGGGCTATACCTCGCCCACAGCCACGGGTCTCATCGGAGGGGCCCTCGGGGTGCTGGTGGGGGTGAGCCTGATGACGGTGCGTGAACTCGGTCGCCAGCAGAAGCGCCACGAAGCCGGGCAGCACCCATCACGGGAGGAATGACCGTGAATAGACGCAATTTCCTCAAATTTGCCTCCGCCAGTGCACTGGCGGCAGGGGCCGGCGTGCCCGGCACCGCACTGGCGGCGGCCAAGAACAAGCCGCCCATTCCCGGGTCGCTCGGCATGCTCTACGACTCCACCCTCTGCGTCGGCTGTCAGGCCTGCGTGGCGGAGTGCCAGCGTTTGAATGGCAACCCGTCCAATCCGGAGGGAGCACAGACCTGGTCCACCAACGACAAGCTGACGCCCTACACCAACAACATCATTCAGGTGTGGAAGAGCGGCACGGGTGAGCATAAGGATCAGCTGGTGGATGGCTATGCCTACATCAAGAAGCAGTGCATGCACTGCGTCGATCCCAACTGCGTCTCGGTCTGTCCGGTGCAGGCTCTTACAAAAGATCCCAAGACCGGCATAGTCCACTATGACCCGAGCGTCTGCACCGGTTGCCGCTATTGCATGGTGGGCTGCCCGTTCGATGTGCCCAAATATGACTACGACAACCCCTTGGGGGCGATCCACAAGTGCGAACTCTGTAACCAGAAAGGGCTTGAGCGGATCAGCCAGGGCAAGCTGCCCGGCTGTGTCGAGGTGTGCCCGACCGGCGCCGTGATTTTTGGCACCCGCGAGGATCTGATGGCCGAGGCCAAGCGCCGCCTGCTGGCGAGCCCCGGCAGCGAATACGCCTATCCGCGCCAGACCCTTACCGCCAACGACCCTTACCTACATGAGGTGCCGAGCTACCAGCCTTACGTCTATGGCGAGAAGGAGGGGGGCGGTACCCAGGTGCTGGTACTGGCCGGGGTGCCCTACACCAAGCTCGACATGCCTGACCTGCCGGAGCTCTCCTCCGGTGCTCGTTCCGAGCATATCCAGCACACCCTCTATAAGGGGATGGTGCTGCCCATGGTGGTGCTGACCGGCCTCTCCGTGCTCATTCGTCGCAACAGCAAGAAGAACGGTCACGATCACCATCAAGGCGATGGCCATGATCAGGGCTCGGGCAAGCAGGGCCATGAAAAGGGAGGCAAGGATCATGAGTAATCACAAGGCGTATCCGCTCGGCGGCAAGCTGGTCAGCTGGCCTGTGCTGGTGCTGGCCCCCTTTGCCGTGCTGTGCGGCATGCTGATCCTCAAACGCCTCTTCTTCGGGCTGGGCTCGGTCACCGATCTCAACGGGGGTTATCCCTGGGGGCTCTGGATCTCCTTTGACCTGCTGATCGGCACCGGTTTCGCCTGTGGCGGCTGGGCATTGGCCTGGGCGGTTTACGTGTTCAACCGGGGCGAGTATCACCCCCTGGTGCGACCGGCGCTCTTGGCCAGTCTGTTCGGCTATTCGCTGGGGGGCCTCTCCATCACCATCGACGTGGGGCGTTACTGGAACCTGCCGTACTTCTACCTGCCCGGCCACTTCAACACCTCCTCGGTGCTGTTCGAGACGGCGGTCTGCATGACCATCTATATCGGGGTGATGGCGCTGGAGTTCGCGCCCGTGCTGCTGGAAAAGTTTGGCTGGAAGGCGTCACTCATTCGCCTCAACAAGATCATGTTCTTCGTGCTGGCGCTGGGGGCGCTGCTGCCCACCATGCACCAGTCCTCCATGGGCTCTCTGATGATAGTGGCGGGGGAGAAGATACATCCGCTCTGGCAAAGCTACGAGCTGCTGCCTGTCTTCTCCTTGCTGACCGCCTTCATCATGGGTTTCTCCATCGTAGTGTTCGAGGGCTCTTTGGTGCAGGCGGGGCTGGCGGGGCGGGGTCCCAACGAGAAGTCGCTCTTCTACAAGCTGACCCAGGTGATCGACATCTTCCTGATCCTGTTTGTGGCGCTGCGCTTTGCCGAGATCGTCATCAACGACAAGTCGGCCTATCTCTCCGAGTTCAATCGCTACGCCGTCATGTTCTGGAGCGAGATTGCGCTGATGCTCTTCCCGCTGCTGGTGTTCCACTGGGACAAGAGCCGCCGGGATTCGCGCATGTTGTTCCTGGGCGCCCTCAGCATGCTGCTGGGCGCGGCCCTCTGGCGACTGGATTACTCCCTGCTCGCCTTCAACCCCGGCAATGGCTACCACTACTTCCCCTCCGCGGAGGAGGTGCTGATCTCCCTGGGCTTCGTCGCCATCGAGGTGTGTGCCTATTTGCTGTTGATCCGGCTCTTGCCGGTACTGCCATCACTTGAACGTGTTCACCAAGATTATCAGGCCCGAGGGAAAGCCAACGTATGAGCCAACGTATCACCATAGACCCCATCACCCGCATTGAGGGGCACCTGCGTATCGACTGCGAGATCGAAGGCGGCATAGTCACCAAGGCCTGGTCGTCCGGCACCATGTGGCGCGGTATGGAGGAGATCGTCAAGGGCAACGACCCGCGCGATGCCTGGATGATAGTGCAGCGGATCTGCGGGGTATGTACCTCCATTCACGCCATCGCTTCGGTGCGGGCGGTGGAGAACGCCATCGGCGCCAAGGTGCCGGTCAATGCCCAGTACATCCGCAACCTCATTATCGCGGCCCACAACATCCACGATCACATAGTCCACTTCTACCAGCTCTCGGCGCTGGACTGGGTGGACATCACAGCCGCGCTGCAGGCCAATCCGCAGAAGGCGGCGGATATCCTCAAGGGGGTCTCTACCTGGTCTCTCAACAGTGCCGACGAGCTGACCAAGGTGCAGGACAAGATCCGCGCTTTGGTGGCGAGCGGTCAGCTCGGCATCTTTGCCAACGGCTACTGGGGTCACAAGGCCATGAAGCTGAGCCCGGAGGTGAACCTCATCGCAGTGGCCCACTACCTGCAGGCGCTGGAGTGCCAGCGCGATGCCAACCGCATCGTCGCCATCCTGGGTGGCAAGACGCCCCACATCCAGAACCTGGCGGTGGGCGGGGTGGCCAACCCCATCAACCTGGATGCGCCAAGCGTGCTCAACCTGGAACGGCTGCTCTATGTGAAGAGCTTTATTGACCGGCTCGGCGAGTTCATCGAGCAGGTCTACAAGGTAGATGCCGCCATCATAGCCGCTCACTACCCTGAGTGGCTGGCGCTGGGGCAGGGGGCCAAGCACTATCTGAGCGTGCCCGAACTCCCCACCGACGCCGACGGAGGCAGCTTCCTGATGCCGGGCGGCTATATCGAGAATGGCAATCTTGCGGGTTATCGCCCCATCGAGAGCCATCAGGATGCCTGGCTGATGGACGGCATTGCCGAGAGCAACAAGCACGCCTGGTACAAGGATGATGAGCCTCTCAAGCCCTGGGAGGGCAAGACCGAACCCAACTACACCGGCTGGCAGGATGATGGCAAATACTCCTGGGTCAAATCCCCTACCTTCTACGGCAAGGTGGTGGAGGTGGGACCGCTCGCAGACCTCTTGGTGAAACTGGCTGCCAAGCACCCGGAGACGGTGGCGCACTTCGATCAGCTGAACGGCATCTACAAGGCACTCACCGGCTCTGCCATCAAGACCGAACAGCTGCACTCCACCATGGGGCGCATTATCGGCCGCGCGGTGCGCTGCTGCGTGCTGAAAGACACCCTGGCGCACCAGTGGAAGGCGCTCATCGACAACATCGGCAAGGGGGATTTCACCGCCTACATCAAGGCCGAGATCCCGGCGGACAAGGAGTTTCGCGGGGTGGGTTTTGAAGAGGCGCCGCGCGGCATGCTCTCTCACTGGATCGTCATCAAGGAGGGCAAGATCGCCAACTATCAGGCGGTGGTGCCCTCGACCTGGAACTCGGGTCCGCGCAACTTCAATGACGAGCCCGGCCCTTACGAGCAGGCACTGGTGGGCACGCCGGTGGCGGATCCCGCCAAACCGCTGGAAGTGGTGCGCACCATCCACTCGTTCGACCCCTGCATGTCCTGCGCGGTGCACGTGGTGGATACCCAGAATGGCGAAGTGACTCAGGTGAAGGTGCTGTGATGAACACCCTGATCCTGGGAGTGGGCAACCTGCTCTTGAGCGACGAGGCGGTGGGAGTACGCCTCGTCGAGGCGCTGGGGCGCGAATACCGTTTCGCCCCCGGCATCGAGCTGCTGGACGGCGGCACCGCCGGCATGGAGCTGCTGGAAGCCATGGCCAGTCGTGACCACATCATACTGGCGGACGCAGTGCGCAGCGGTAACCCGCCGGGCACAGTGGTGACCCTGAAGGATGAGGAGATCCCGACCCTGTTTGGCCGCAAGATCTCCCCGCACCAGCTGGGGCTGGCGGACGTGCTCTCGGCGCTGCACATGACGGGGGAGTCGCCAAAGCGGCTCACCCTGATCGGCATAGAGCCTGAATCCCTCGAACCCCGCATCGGCCTCACCCCGCTAGTGGCGGCCGCGATGGGGGAGGCGAAGGATCGGATTTTGACCCTGCTGGCCAGCGTTGGCGCCCCCGCAATGCCGCTTTCCGAACAGGAAAAGGCAAAACAAGAGCAGGAGGGTTTATGGCGCAGTCCCATTTAAGCGAGGTTGATGCCGTACAGGAGTTTGCCGGTTTTGCCAGCAATCCCGCGCCCCTGCTGGTAGCCCAGTACGAGCGGATCGCCCGCGAAGAAATGCAAGGGCTGCCCTTCTATCACGCCACCATGCCCATAGTGGCGGAGTGCGTGTTGTTTGAAGAGCAGTGGCTCGGCTGCGTGCTCACCCCCTGGATGCTGAGCCTGGTGGTGCTGCCGGGGCCGGATCAACGGTGGCCGGTGCGCAGCAGCAGCGATCGGCTCGCTCTGCAGCTCCCCTGCGGCAACATGACCTTTATGGTGGGTGAATTGCCCGAGACGGGACAGCTGCTGGCCTGCTCTCTGATGTCGCCGCTCGATCCCCATCTCGGGGCCGAGCAGGGGCGCTCGCTGGTGAGCAGCACCCTCAAGATGCTGCACTCCTTGCCGCTGCATCAAGGTGCCGTCGGCGTGGATCTGGGGCGCAGACGGCTGTTTGGTGCTCGTCGTGGCCAACCGGCATAGCCGCTAGGTTTCACGCGAAATCAAGTTTAGAATAGGGGCCCGTTTTGGCCCCTCACTCGCTTCTTCGTTTGACGTTTTTTTTCGAGGTGAGTGGTACAAACGAACAAGGAATCTTATGACCATTCAATGCCATGGCCACCGCAAGGGTGTGCCTGTCGTCGCGGCCACTTTGCTGGCCCTGTTCTCAAGCGGACTCTCTCATTCCGTACTGGCTGCCCAACCTGTGCCTGCCGAACTCAAACTCGCCATTGGCGCCGAACCCACCGAAGGGTTTGACCCCTTGCTGGGCTGGAGTCACGGCAGCTACCTGCTGCTGCACAGCCCGCTGCTCAAGCAGAACGCCGATCTCAGCTGGCAGAATGTGCTCACCCAAGCGGTGACCCCGAACCAGGATGGCAAGGGGTGGCTTATCACCCTCAAGCCCGATCTGAAATTCTCCAACGGTGCGCCCCTGACCGCCGAGGATGTGGCCTTTACCTACAAGAGCGCAGCCAAGGGCGGCGGCAAGATCGACATGGGCAACTTTGTCTCGGCCAAAGTGGTCTCGCCCACCGAGGTCGCCATCGTCTTGAGCGCCCCCCAGAGCACCTTCGTCAATGTGCTGGGATCCTTGGGGATAGTGTCAAAGCACGATTACAACGCCAAGACGTACGCCCAAAAGCCTGTCGGCGCAGGCCCTTACCAGCTGGTGAGCTTCCTGCCCGGTCAGCAACTGGTGGTGGAAGCGAACCCCCATTACGCCGGTGGCAACAATGATTTCAAACGGCTGGTGTTTGTCTTTATCGATGAAGAGAGCGCCTATGCCGCCGCCCAGAGCAGCCAGCTCGATCTGGTGCGCATTCCCCCGTCGCTGGCGCCCACTGTGCCTGCTTCACTCAAGCTGTGGGTTCGGCCGAGCGTGGAGAACCGTGGCATCGTCTTCCCGATCCCCCCTGCGGGCGGCAAGGATGCCAAGGGTTATCCCGTCGGCAACGATGTGACCGCCGATGTGGCGGTGCGCCGCGCCATCAACTATGCCATCGACCGCAAGCTGCTGGCCGACCAGCTGCTGGAAGGGCACGCCATCCCTGCTTACAGCGCGGTGGAAGGCTTGCCCTGGCTGAACAAAGCCACCGCCTTCAAGGACGGCGATACCGCCCATGCCAACGCCTTGCTCGACGAAGCGGGCTGGAAGATGGGCAGCGATGGCATTCGCCACAAGGGCGATCTACGCGCCGCCTTTACTCTCTGGTACACCAGTGGCGACAGTACCCGCCGGGATCTGGCGGAAGCGGTGCGGGCCATGCTCAAACCTATTGGCCTCGACGTGAGCCTCAAATCCGGCAGCTGGGAGCAGGTCGAGCGCGAGATGCACGCCAACCCGGTGTTGATGGGGTGGGGGAGTCTGGATCCCATGGAGCTCTATCACCACTACCAGAGTGGTTCGGGCGGCGTTGAGTTCTACAACCCGGGCTATTACAGCAACCCTGTGGTGGATGGCCACCTCAAGCAGGCGCTGGATGCCCCGAACTGGCAGGCGGCGGTGCCGTTCTGGCAGCAGGTGGAGTGGGATGGCAAGACAGGCGCCGGGGTGCAGGGGGATGCCGCCTGGGCTTGGCTGCTCAATGTGCAGCACACGTATCTGGCCAACCGCTGCATCGACCTTGGCAAGGGGGCGCCGGAAATTCACGGTAGCTGGTCCCTGCTCAACAACCTCTCTGACTGGCGGTGGACGTGCCGCTAAGTTCGACCTTGAGTCATTCCGGTTATCTGTTGCTAAAAGCCCTGCTGCGTCTGGCAGGGCTCTTGTGTCTGGTCTCTGTCGCCACCTTTGTGCTGCTCAGCTACTCCCCCATTGATCCCATCAAGGCCTATATCGGCAATGATCTGCTCCATGTGCCTCCGGAACAGTACGCCCGTATTGCCGCTCGCTGGGGGCTGGATCAGCCGCTCTGGCTGCGCTACTGGCACTGGTTTACCCAGGTGCTGCAGGGGGATCTCGGCTACTCCATGCTCTACAACGCGCCTGTGGCTCAGGTGGTCGGCAGCCGCTTTGCCGCCTCCTTCCTGCTGCTGGCGGGGGCCTGGCTGCTCTCCGGCTTTTTCGGCATCCTGCTGGGACTGTGCGCCGGTCGCTATCTCAACCGCTGGCCTGATCGTCTTATTTGCCGTTTTGCCTACCTGCTCGCCTCCCTGCCCACCTTCTGGGTTGGCCTCTTGCTGCTCGCCCTGTTTGCGGTGCACTGGCCACTATTGCCGGTCTGCTGCGCCTGGACGCCGGGCCTCTCTGCCGATGAGGCTGACTGGCTGATGCGATTGCGCCATCTGCTGCTGCCGGTCACCACACTGGCACTGCTCGGGGTGGGCAACATTGCCCTCCATACCCGGGGGCGGGTGGCCGAGGTGCTGGAGAGCGACTTTATCCGCTATGCCCGCGCCCAGGGGGATGGCGGCTGGCCCATGCTGCGTTTTCACGTGCTGCGCCACGCCCTGACTCCGGCGCTCTGCCTGCAGTTTGCCTCCCTCGGTGAGTTGATTGGCGGGTCGCTGTTGGCGGAGAAAGTTTTCTCTTATCCGGGGCTCGGGCAGGCGACCGTGGATGCGGGGCTGAGGGGGGATATCCCCCTGTTGATGGGCATAGTGCTTTTTTGCACCCTGCTGGTCTTTATTGGCAATACGGTGGCCAGTCTGCTGCTGGCGCGCATCAATCGGGGCTGGGAGGGTGAACATGCTGTTTAATCCGTTTCCCTCCATAGTGCGCCTCGGCGTGGCGCTGATAGGATTGGCGCTGCTGGCCGCCTACGGCTGGAGCTTGTCGGCTCAGGATGTGCCCATGGATCTGCTGGCCCGTCAGCAGGCTCCATCGCTGGTCCACTGGTTCGGGACCGATCAGATGGGGCGGGATCTCTGGCTGCGGGCTTTTCAGGGCACCCTCACCAGTCTGGAGCTCGGCATCAGCACGGCGCTGTGCAGTGGTCTGCTGGCCATGGTGGCGGCAAGCGTGTCGCTCATTCACCCCAGATGTGATGCGGCGGTGCGGCTGCTCATTGACGCCATGCTGGCGCTGCCCCATATGCTGCTGCTGATCCTGATCTGCTTTACCGTGGGGGGCGGCATACGCGGGGTGATCCTGGCGGTGGCGCTCACCCACTGGCCCAAGCTGGCGCTCATTCTCTGCGCTGAAGCGCGGCGGATCGCCTGCAGCGACTACATGGTGCTGGCCCGCTGTCAGGGGATGGGGGCGCTGCGTCGCTGGCGCACCCACCTGCTGCCGGGGTTGTTGCCCCAGTGGTTTATCGGCACCTTGCTGATGTTTCCCCATGCGGTGCTGCACAGCGCGGCCTTGAGTTTTCTCGGCTTTGGTCTGGCGGCCCACGAGGCCTCCCTTGGCCTGCTGCTGGCAGATGCGTTGCGTTATCTGGCCGGTGGCGGCTGGTGGCTGGCGCTCTTCCCGGGCCTGATGTTGCTGCTGCTGGTACTGCTGTTTGATCAGGCTACCCGTGCCCTGCAACAGCTGCTGTGGCACAGGAGTGAACCATGTTGAGTTTTGACCATGTGACCATAGAGGCTGCCCACTATTCCTGGCTGGGGCGGCGCAGCTGGCAGCCATTGCTGACCGATATCAGCTTGCAACTGGCGCCGGGGGAAATAGTGGCGCTGGTGGGGGGGAGCGGCGAGGGAAAGAGCCTGCTGCTGCAAAGCGCCCTGACTCTGCTGCCGGACAACCTGCGGATGCGCGGCACACTCTCCCTTGATGGCACGCCCCTGTGCGACGCCAGCCGGGCCCGTCTGCGCGGCCACACCCTCTGCTATGTGCCGCAGGGGGTGAGCGCCCTCAATCCGCTGCTGACGGTGGAGCGCCAGCTTGGCCGGGCGGCGCGTCTGTGTGGCCAGAACGGTTCTCGCGAGCGGCTCGGCGAGCAACTGCTGCGCTACCAGCTGCCCGCTGCCACTCTGGACAGCTATCCGCGCCAGCTCTCCGGCGGCATGGCAAAGCGCATTCTGGCCTGCACCGCGGCGCTCGGCGGCGCCCGCTACATTCTGGCGGACGAGATCACCGCCTGGCTCGACGAGGAGCTGGCCTGCCTGTTGCTCAGCCAATTGCGCGAATTGGCCAATCAGGGCAGCGGTATCCTCTGGGTCACTCACGATCTGGCGCTGGCGGCCCGTTTTGCCGATCGCATCGTGGCGCTGCATCAGGGGCAGGTGAGCGATACCTTGAGCTGCCACCATCTGCGCCAGGGGCAGGGGAGCGAGATGCTCCGTGCCCACTGGCAGGCGCTGCCGGAGTTCAACACGCTCTTCTCTGTGCCGGAGGTTTCCTGATGTTTTCATCTCTGAAACGGATAGTCCGCTGCGTGGCAGATATGCAATGGCTGGTATTCAATGTCAGGCCTGGCCGCAGCGCCATTCACTCTTTGTTACCCCGGTTACCCTGGAGGTCAGCGGATGTTTGAAGTACGGGATCTCACCATTGCCCAGGGAGAACGCCCCCTCTGGCAGGGGTTGTCGCTGACGGTGAAAGCGGGCGAACGGCTCGGTATCTCTGCCCCGAGTGGTTATGGCAAGACCACGCTGGGGCGGGTATTGGCGGGTTGGCAACCGGTTCGGGGAAGCGGGGAAATGCGGCTGGATGGGCAGCCGGTGCCTGAACAGGTTAAAGGCTATAACCCCATCCAGCTGGTGCCCCAGCACCCGGAACTCACCTTCAATCCCTATCGCACCACAGGGCAGGCGCTGTGGGATGTATGGCGCCCCGATGACGCCATGCTGGCTCGCTTTATGGTCAAACCTGCGTGGCTCAGTCGTAAACCCGGCCAGCTCTCCGGTGGCGAGCTGGCCCGCATCGCGCTGCTGCGCGCCCTCGATCCCCGCACCCGGTTGCTTGTCGCCGATGAGGTGGCTGCCCAGTTGGATCCGCAAATCCAGCGCCAGCTCTGGCTGGAGTTGATGCGCGAGAGCGAGCAGCGTGGGCTCGGCATCCTGATTTTTAGCCACCAACAGGCGCTGCTGCGCCAGATCTGTCATCGGGTGCTGCGCTTTGGTGAGGAGCCAGCAGAGCAGGAGCCGATGGTTTGCAATGTGGCCTGAGGGCTGGGGGCGCAGTCAGCACAATAAAAGAGAGGGAGGCATCAGCCTCCCTCTTTTGTTACCCACAGTTATCAGTGGCGTTTAACCGGTTCAGGCCGTGGCCAGCCAGTTGAGCCAGGCATCCATCCCTTCACCCGTGGTGGCGCTGACCTGGATCACCTGAATATAGGGGTTGACCCGTTTGGCGTTCTCGATGCAGCGGGCCACGTCAAAGCTGACGTAGGGCAGCAGATCGATCTTGTTGATCACCATCAGCTGGGCAGCGGCAAACATGTCCGGGTACTTGAGGGGCTTCTCTTCCCCTTCGGTGACGGAGAGGATCGCCACCTTGTACTTCTCGCCGAGATCGAAGCTGGCGGGGCAGACCAGATTACCCACGTTCTCGATAAAGAGGATGCCCCCTTCATTGGCGGGCAGCTGGTGGCAGGCGTCGTGGACCATTTTGGCGTCCAGATGGCACCCCTTGCCGGTGTTGATCTGCACGGCAGGGACGCCGGTGACACGGATGCGATCTGCATCGGCGCTGGTCTGCTGATCCCCTTCGATCACGGCGCAGGGGCGCTTGTCAGCCAGCTGGCGCAGGGTTTCACACAGCAAGGTGGTCTTGCCTGAACCCGGGCTCGACACCAGGTTAAGCACCAGCTGGGCCGCCTCGTCGAAGTGCTCGCGGTTGTGGGCCGCCAGCGCGTTGTTCTTGGCCAGCACGTCCATCTCGATGGCGATCAGCTGGCGCTGCCCCATGCCGGGGACCGACAATCCCGCTTCCCCTTTGCCGTAGTGCAGATCACCCTGCTGATGGTCATGGTCATGGTCATGGTCATGGTCATGGCTGTGATCATGGGGATGCGCGTGGGAATGGCCGTGGTCATGAGAGTGGACATGATCATGATGGTTGTCGTGGGGATGATCATGGTGCTGCTCGTGAGGGTGATCATGACCCTCTGCACCTGCGGGGGCCCGTACACCGTGGTAGTGGTGATGGACATCTCCCTGATGGTGATAGTGGTGGTGAATAATCAGGGTGCGCGGCGCGCTCTGCTCATGGGAATGTTGGTGATGAGCCTCATGAGTATGATGATGGCCGTGCTCATGGTGCTCATGGTGCTCATGGTGCTCATGAGCGTGGGGGGGGGCATGGTCGTGTTCATCTTCATGGCCGGCGATCCGCGCCTGGCCGCATCCGCATACGCTACACATATCAACTTACCTCGATGTCGGTGATGCGCAGGCTGTTCCCCTGCGCGACGCGTAATTTGTATCCGCCACACTCGGGACAGGCCTGCCCGCGCTCGGTGAGGGTGACCGTCTTGTTGCAGTCGTAACACCAGGTCTCTGCCGCCTGGTGCTGAAAGTGGAGCTGGGCCCCTTCGACGGCGGTGCCCTTGGCGGCAGCCTCGAAACAGAAGGCAATGGTGTCCGGGTCAACGCAGGAGAAGCTGCCGACCTCGAGCCAGAGGGCGGTCACCTTGTTAAAGCCCCGCTGGGTGGCCTGTTCGGCCGCCAGATCGATGGCGGCCATGGCCAGAGACATTTCGTGCATGGTGGCTCCTTAACCGATATGGGGAGGAGCAGTGACTCCTCCCTTTAATTGGGTGAACGGCATGGCCGATCAACAGATCCGCGGCAGCAGTTCCCCCTGGGGCAGCTCCAGATAACGGCGGCTGCCCCAGGGGTTATTGAGGATCACCTTGTGACGCTCGCTCGCTTGCACCACACCGATCTGGCTGGCTGCGGGGTTGAATTGCTGCAAGATGCCCAGTGCGTCCTGCGCCTGTTCGGCAGGCAGGGCCAGCACCATGGTCCCCTCGTTGGCGAGATCATGGGGCTCGAAGCCGTAGAGCTCGCACAGGCCACGCACCGGATCGCACACCGGAATGGCGGACTCCTCCAGCTCGATGGCCACTTGGGAGGCAGTGCTCCATTCATTCAGCACGGCGGCGAGGCCACCGCGGGTGGCATCGCGCAGGGCGTGAGGGGTAATACCTGCCTTCAGCAGCGCTTCTACCTGCGGCCAGAGGGTGGTGCAGTCGCTTTTCAGATCCGAGCCCAGCTGCAGGGCATCGCGGGCTATCAGGATGCAGGCGCCGTGGCTGCCGATATCCCGTGAGACCAGAATGGTGTCACCGGCCTTGAGGTTGCGCACCGAGATGCCCCGGCTCTGTTCGGGCAGCGGGAAGGTGCCGACCCCGCTGGTGTTGATAAAGATCTTGTCGGCGGCCCCCTTGGGCACCACCTTGGTGTCGCCACAGACGATGCGGGCGCCGCTCTTGGCAAGCTCCGCGGCCATCGACTCGACGATGCGAGTGAGATCGGCGTAGGGGAACCCCTCCTCGATGATAAAGCTGGCGCTCAGATACTCGGGCTTGGCCCCCATCATGGCGAGATCATTGACCGTGCCGGCGATGGCCAGTTTGCCGATATCGCCCCCCTCGAAGAAGAGCGGCGAGACGGTAAAGCTGTCGGTGGTGAAGGCGACGGGCCCGCTTACCGGCAGCAGGGCGGCATCTTCACCGCGCAGCAGGATCTCGTTACCAAAGTGGCGAAAGAAGAGCTGGTTGATCAGCTGATTCATCTCGACGCCACCGCCGCCGTGGCTAAGTTGGATTTCTCTCATTGTTCCTGGATCCCCATATATCGGTAGTAGGCATTGCAGGCCCCCTCGGAGCTGACCATGCAGCTGCCCATGGGCTGGGTCGGGGTGCAGCCCCGGCCAAAGACTTTGCACTGATTGGGCTTGGCCAGCCCGCGCAGAATATCGGCGCACTGGCACGCCTTGTGGTCATCGATGGGGGTCTGATCAAGTTGGAAGTGACGCTCCGCATCGCGCTTGGCAAAGGCATCCCGCAGGCGCAGGGCGGAGGCATTGATATCCCCCAGACCTCGCCAGCGAAAATGCTCGCGGGTCTCGAAAAAGCGCTCGACCAGCCGCTGGGCGGCTTTATTGCCACTGGCAGTGACGGCGCGGCTGTATTGCACCTCCAGGGCGTAGCGGCCTTCCACCTTCTGGCGCACCATCATCAGCAGTGCCTCCATCACATCCACCGGCTCGAAGCCGCTCACCACCACAGGCACCTGATAGCGATCGACGATGGGCAGGTAGATATCGGCGCCTGTGATGACGCTGACGTGAGAGGGGCCGATAAAGGCGTTCACCTTGGCCACTCCGTCGGCCATCACAGCGTGAATGGCGGGGGGCACCAGCACATGGTTGATATGAAACAAGAGGTTATCGACCCCTTGCTCTTCAGCTGCTGCCAAGAGCGCGGCCGTCATCGGGGTGGAGGTTTCGAAACCGATGGCGAAGAAGACCACGGTTTTCTCCGGGTTCTCTTTGGCGATGCGCAGGGCGTCGAGGGGGTCATAGACGGGGCGGATATCGCTCCCCTTGGCCCGCTGCTGGGCCAGCGTGCCTTTGGAGCCCGGCACCCGGATCATGTCACCCAGGGTGACCAGAATGACGTTGGGTTGGCGGGCCAGCTCGATGGCCTGATCGATCCGCTCTTTGGGCATGATGCAGACCGGGCAGCCGGGGCCGTGGACGAACTCTATGCTGGCCGGCAGCAACTGGGGCAGGCCGTATTTCATGATGGTGTGGGTATGGCCGCCGCACACCTCCATCACCCGCAGCGGTTCGGGGAGTAATTTGGCCAGTTCGGTGATCTGGGCGGCGAGGGCGCGGATGACGTCGGGCTGACGAAAGCCCTGAAACAGGTCATTCAAGGTCAGCATGGCAAGATATCCTGATCGGGCATCAGGGCCACCATCTGGCGGAAGCTCTCCAGGCTGGCCTGCGCCTCCTCTTCATCAATCTTGCTCATCACAAAGCCGATATGAAGCAGCACATAGTCGCCAAGGTTGAGGGGCTCTTCGAGCAGCATGCAGCTGACGCGCCGCTGCACCCCCAGTGTATCGACGGTGACGCAGTTATCTTCGGGGTGCAGCTGCACTACCTGAGAGGGGATGGATAGACACATGGATTTCAGGACTCCGACAAGGTGGCACAACCGGTTGTGACAGGCTGGTGCGTGGCAATATGGTGGATGGCAAACCAGAGCTGACCGGCGGCGATGCCACCGTCATTGAGCGGTAGGGTTTCAGAGGTTAATACCTGCCGTCCGGCCGCTTCGAGGCCGGGAACAAGCTGATCCATCAGCACCCGGTTTTGAAAGACGCCGCCTCCCAGCGCTACCGGATAGCCGGGGAAGCGCTCGGCCAGGGCAACGACCAAATCGCTGATGGCGCGGATAAAACCGGCGGCCAGGCTGGCGGTGGAGGTACCGTTTCTTTGCTCGCTGATAAGCAGATTGAGCAGCTTTGCCCACTCGATATGCAGTGGCCCCCCTGTTGATTGGCTTAGGCCAAAGGCGAGGGGGAAGGGCAATTCATCGGGGGTCAGCTGCAAGGCAGCCGCCTCCAGCAAAAGTCCCGCCTCGCCCTCGTAATCGGGGGTGTCGATCACCCCCAGCAGCGCCGCCACGGCATCGAACAGGCGGCCGATGGAGCTGGTGTAGGGGGCGTTGCGACCGAGGCGCCAGAGCTGGTGCAGATTGCTGATCCGCTCAGCTGGCAACTTGTTGATCAGCGGAATATCGAGGGCACTGATCTCCTCAGGGCTGTGCGATTCAAACAGCAGTCCCAACAGTTGGCGTACCGGCTCGCGGATGGCCGCCTCACCGCCGATCAGCTTGAAAGGCCTGAGGTGGGCAACGCGCGTAAAGCCCTTCACATCAGCCAGCAGCAGCTCGCCGCCCCAGAGGGTGCCGTCATCGCCAAGGCCTGTGCCGTCGAAGGCAACGCCTAGCACCGGGCCCCTGATGTCATGCTCGGCCATCACTGCCAGCAGGTGGGCGTGATGGTGCTGCACCTCGAGATGGGTTGCACCCTGATCGTGGCAATAGCCCTTGGCCCACTGGTGGCTGAGATAGCCGGGGTGGCAATCCGAGACCAGTAGTTCGGGCTTGAGATCGTAGAGATCGCGAAAGGTAGTGAGGGTCTGCTCGAAGTGGCCCTGCATCGGCAGGCTGTGCAGATCGCCTATATAGGGGCTGTAGATGCGCTGGCGACCGAAAGCCAGCGCCAGCTGGTTCTTCTGCTGCGCCCCGACTGCCAGCAGCGGCAAATTGACCGCCTGTTTCAGGCTGGGAGTGCAGGGGGCATAGCCCCGGGCGAGGCGCAACGTCTGGCGCCGCCCGCCCGCCCACTGCACCAGACTGTCGTCGCAGGGGTGCAGTATGGGGCGGTTGTGATCCAGAATGCCGTCAATATCGCCCCCGAGTTCCCTGACCACCGCCTCGCATTCGATCAGAATGGGGCTGCCGCGACCATTGGCGCTGGTCGCCACCAGCGGGATGGCACAGGCGTCCAGCAGCAGCTGGTGGAGCGGGGTGTAGGGGAGCATGACCCCAAGGTAGGGGATGCCGGGGGCGATCCCCTCGGCCAGCGGGGCCGCGGTGTGTTGGGATTCTGACGGCCGATCATCGTTTTTGCGCTTGCGCAGCAAGGTGATGGGTCTGGCCTGAGAGGCGAGCAGCTTCCACTCCGCTTCGCAGCCGGTGACATGCAGTTTGGCCTCGGCAAGTGAGCCCATCATCACCGCCAGCGGCTTGCGCGCGCGCCGCTTGAGCTGGCGAAGCCGTGCTACGGCGGACTCGCTGCGGGCATCGCATATCAGGTGATAACCTCCCATCCCCTTGACCGCGATAAGCTTGCCCGCTTGCAGGGCGCGAGCAGCCGCTTGCAGCGCATCCTCGCGCTCGGCCAGGGCATCGCCGTCGCCGCTGCGCCAGCTGAGATGGGGCCCGCACTCGGGGCAGCTCACAGGCTGGGCGTGGTAGCGTCTGTCCAGCGGGTTTTCATAAGCCGCCGCGCAGCGCGGGCACATGGCAAAGTCGGCCATGGCGGTGTGGGGGCGATCGTAGGGGAGGCGGCGGATAATGGTGTAGCGCGGGCCGCAGTGGGTGCAGTTGGTAAAGGGGTAGCGATGGTGGCGATCAGCGGGGTTAGCCACATCGCGGGCGCACCCCTCGCACATCCCCTGATCCGGCGAGATGGCGACCGTGGCGGCGTTCTGCTGCTGGCTGGCCTTGATATGGAATTGACCGTCGTAGTCGGGATTATGGTCGGGGTCAGCGTCGCGGGGCAGTGCCCGTTCGCTGAAATGATCGATTCGGCTCAGCGGCGGCGCCAATTCCCGCAGTTCGCGGGCAAAGGTGGCCAGCTGCTCGGGGCAACCCTCGGCACCTATGGTGACGCCGTTGGCATCGTTCAGCACATAGCCGGTAAGGCCGTGGCGCAGTGCCAACCCATAGACGAAGGGGCGAAAGCCGACCCCCTGCACTATGCCGTCGATATGAAATTCGCGGCGCAATCGGGTGGCCGTCATGCCGGCTCCTGCAGCAAGGCATCTTGAGTTTGTGGCAAACGCAGCACCCGGCGCTCGTTCTCCTCGCGCCGCACCCAGCCATCCATCTCCATGCGCAGGCAAAACGGAATGGCGTATTTACGCGACAAACCGGTGATCTCCTTGAGGGATGCCATGTCGATCAGATCTCCCACCTGCTGGCCCGCAAGCACGGCGGCGACCATCTGGTTGTAGAGCACGGCGTCGTAGTAGATGGGGCCATCGAGCTGCACCAGATACTTGAGTCGCGCCAGGTTGCGCAGCTGCTTTTGCAACGCGCCTTTTTGTTGCAAGCCCTGCTGCAGGGCCGCGGGCAGCTTGCGGGTGATAAAGGGATCCAGCTCCACGCTGCCGGGGCCCAGTTTACCGGGCTCGTAACCCTCCTTGCCTTGATCTCGCACCACTTTGAGCACCAGCTGCGCCTCTTCCCCCAGGTCATCTTCCGACTCGCCGCTGCCCGGCTGCCACTTGTCATGGTGCAGGCGAATAAGCTGCTCCCCCTTGAGCTGCTGGAGCAGGGCGTGAGTGACTGGCAGGGCGATGCCAAAGCGGGTCGCCAGCTCGGCGGCACTGAGCGGTTCGCTGGCCAGCGTAGCGAGCAGCTGATCGCGGCTCTGGGCCAGCCAGTGGTTATCCAGCAGCCAGTTACCGAGGGGGGTGACCTGCTCGGGCCGCTGGTCAAAGCGGCTGGCCAGCACATAGCCTTTGAGCCCCAGTTGCAGGGTTGCGGGGTTGTAGCGCTCGAGCTCATCAGGCAGCTCGCCCAGCAGGGCGTGCAGCGCCTTGCGTCTGGCGGGGTGGATGTCGCCGTACCAGACGATGCGGGCGCCGTGCAGCAGCTCGCTGCTGCCGTGGCGAATGATGGCGAGTGGCTGGCCAAAGAAGCAGGGAATGGGAGTCGCAAAGATCAACCGCGCCAGCCGGGTATCCTTGATGGGTACAAAGCGAGCCCGGCCATGCCAGCTGCCGAGGGCCACTTCCACTTCTTGTGTGCGTAGCGCCTTGGCGCTCAGGCTCTCGGCGTTGAGTCGCACGATAAGGTGGGTTGCCGCCTCGCACTGGCCAGCGGCGCTGGTGATGCAGTGACCGCGTGCCACCTCCTTGTGTGGCACTTTTTTAAGGCCCACCGCCACCCGACAGACGGCGCCAATCTCATTAAGGCTCTGGTGATAGGCCTGCAGGGAGCGCACCTGCACTTCCCGATCGGCGGGGTAGAGGCGCAGCTTGTCTCCCACCTTGAGGCTGCCCTGTTGCAAGGTGCCGGTGAGCACTGTGCCGGTGCCGTTGGCGGTAAAGACCCTGTCTACATACAGTCGCGGGACAGCCTGTTCGAGAAGAACATGATGCTCGGCCATATCCCCCAGCTGGAGCACGATGGCGGTGTGCAGGGCCGCCATATTCTCGCCGGTTTTGGCGCTGACGCTGACGATGTCGGGCACCATGCCGCTCTCGTCCATCACCCGCTCCAGCAGACTCTCTTCAAGGAGCTCCAACTCGTCGGGAGAGACAAGATCGCACTTGTTGATGCAGACCAGCAGGCGCGGCACCCCCATTGCCTTGAGCAGGCGCAGGTGATCGCCTGTCATCGGCATCCACCCCTCGTCGGCGGCGATCACCAGCAGCACCAGATCCAGACTCCAGAGTCCCGCCACCATGTTGCGGATATAGCGCTCGTGGCCGGGCACGTCGATGACGCCTATGGTGTTGCCCTGACCGTCGTCAAAGTGGGCAAAGCCGAGATCCTGGGTCATGCCGATGGCCTGCTCGTGGGCGCGGGCTGTGGTGATGCCGGTGAGGGCCTTGATCAGCAGGGTCTTGCCGTGATCCACGTGGCCGGCAAGACCGATAACGGCGCTATAGGGGGTCATGGGATCAGGGCTCCTCAGTTGCATTGATCGAGGCAGGTAGCAGCAGCTCGTGAAGCTGGGCGATCAGCAGCTCCATTTCGGTCGGCAGCAGGGTGGCCATATTGAGCAGCACCTTCTGCTGGCGCACGGTGGCGATGACCGGCACCGGCAGTTCCCGCAGGGCATCAAGCAGCTGCTGGGCCGGACGCGGGTCGGTGCATTCCAGCGCAGGCGCCGGGTAAAACTCGTCCGGCAGGGTGCCGCCGCCCACCACCAGCTGGGCGGGGATCGGCACAAAACAGCCGGGCAGGGCGGCCATCAGCTGGTCGGCGCGGGCCTGCATGGCGGCCGGGTTGCTCAAGGTGCGCTGGGCAATGCCCTCGCCGATGGGGGATTTGTTTAGCTTGTGAATGAGCAGGCGTTCCAGCAGGGAGTAGACGATGCGGCTCGGGCGAAAGGTGCGCATCATGGGGTGTTTTTCAAGCCGCTTGATGAGGTCGGCGCGGCCGCTGATGATGCCCGATTGCGGGCCCCCCAGCAGCTTGTCGCCGGAGTAGCAGACCAGATCCGCCCCCGCCTTGATGTACTGGCGCACCGAGGTTTCGTCCGGTGCAAACTCCTCGGTGGTCAATCCCGAGCCCTGATCCACCGCCAGCACCACGTGCTCTGGCAGGGCGCGGGCTACCTCGCCAATATCGGGGGATTCGGTAAAGCCGCGAATGGCGAAATTGGACTTGTGCACCATCAGCACCAGCGCGGTCTGATCGGTGATGGCATCGAGGTAATCTTTGGCAGTAGTGATATTGGTGGTGCCCACCTCCACCAGCTTGGCGCCGGAGAGCGCCAGAATGTCGGGAATGCGAAAGCCGCCGCCAATCTGGATCTGCTCGCCCCGCGAGACGATCACCTCGCGCCCCTTAGCTATCTCCTGCAGCAGCAAAAAGAGCGAGGCGGCGTTGTTGTTGACCACCAGCGAATCCTCAGCCTGGGTGAGGCAGCCAAGCAGGGGGGCGATCAGCCCCTTGCGCCCGCCGCGCTTGCCGGTGGCGAGATCCAGCTCCAGATTGTTGTACCCGGTGTTGAGGTCACGCACCTCGTCCCACAGCTCGCGACTTAGCGGCGAGCGCCCCAGATTGGTATGCACCAGGGTGCCGGTGGCGTTGATCACCCGGGTCTGACGTTGGCGCAGCTGTTGCTGGCAGCGCTTGGCAATCTGCGCCTCGATTTGCTCGGGGGGAACGCCGTGCTGGCGAAAATCTTCGCTCTGGCGCAATTCGCTCAGGGTATCGCGCACCGCCTGGGTCACCAGCGGGCGGCTCAGCGCATTGATATAACCGGCGAGAAAAGGTTGCTGCAGCAGCTGTTCCACTTGGGGCAAACGGCGCGTTTGTTGCTGGCTGGGCAGTGGCAGTGAATCTGGCAGTGAATCGTCGGCAGTGGGACATGATTCGGGCTGACTGTGAGAGTGGGCGATGGCTGGCGCGTGAGACGAGTTCGGCATGGGATTACCAGGGCAGAGCGTGGGTTTGACATGCACACAGCTTCGCCGATAGAGAGGCCGAGTTGACGGGTTATTTCAGTGCTGGCTGATTACTTATTCTTGCAAATATCGCGCATAAATTAATGATGAATTGATGCTGATAAATTAATTGTTGGCCAGAACGACAACCTGTGGTCGGATTATATTGGCAAGCGGCAAGCACCGTTTTTAAACAAGCATCAACCGGCTTTGAAATGTGGTTGATTCGATTTGTCCAATATATGTAATTGGCGGAAGAGGCAGGAATCGAACCTGCCAAAGCCTTCTCGGCTCACATCGGTTTTGAAGACCGAGGAGGCCACCAGACCCCATCAACTTCCGTGATGGCCGCCATTTTGTGGCAAATTTCTGTGACTGGCAACGCTTTTTTTGTCATAAAAAATCGAGGCTTAGCGATTTTTTGAAAAATTCAAAGAACCTTGTTTTATATCAAGTTCAGCACAATTAGCCCGATGTTTTTAATTTAACATCGGGCCTCGATCACATTGCCGGAACCCTTGGTCAATAACGGTCGTTAACAACTCGATAAATAATTATCGCTCGGTGTTGGTAATATTCCACTGGTCCAGTCGTTCTATTAACAAACTGGTATCCTTGGCTGCATCAAGATGCTGATAAAGATAATCCATCGCCTCGCTCACCATCTCGGTCATCGGAAAGGAGAACGCAACGATGGCCGGTTGTACCCCGACAAAAATCACCTCGGGAACAAAGGTCTTGAGCTCGTCGATCAGGAAATTGAGCGGCATATTGTGGGTCGAGAAGATAAACATCTCGGCGATGGTTTCGGGAGGGATCACCTGCAGGGTGCCCGCCTTCTCGCCGATCTCGGCGGCATCCACCAGCACCACCCGCTCCGGTTGCAGCTCCCGCACCTTGTAGACCGCATTTTCCGGCGCGATGCCGCCGTCGATGTGGATCCAACCGGGCATGGGGGCGTCTTGCAGCTTGTCCGCCAGATAGGGGCCGGCACCGTCGTCCCCCATCATGGCATTGCCCACGGTCAACACGAGATTGCAGCCCATCAGCGGCTCCTTACCATCAGGTACATATGGGGATCGTTATAGAGGGCGGTGAGCTGATCCATAAAGGTGTTGGTCCAGCCCAGCTGCTGTTCATCGAGCACGCTTTCCGCTTTACGCAGTCGGTCGAAGGCGCAGGCCAGCATATGGCAGTGCTCGCGATAGATGGTGATCTCGCCAAAGGTGAGAAACCCCTCCATCTTGCGGCGGGCTTCGCTGCCCGCCTCCAGTTTCGCCACCCAGTCGCGATAGCCCGCCAGTGGGCAGACCAGATCGGCACTGAGGCAGTCGACAATACCGAGGTGGTGGCCGATGGCGAGGCTATAGTACATCACCTCCTTGGCTTCCTCGGGCACGTCGAACTGCTCATCCACAAACTTGCGCGAGAGGCAGTAGAAGAAAACCTGATCAGCCATGCACTGCCTCTCCCTTGCCTGCTGCCCGGTTGAGGCAGGCGTTGGCCAGGTTGTTGACGATCTCCGACAGGCGCGGGTCGTTATGCTGATCGAGATAGCTCTGGATGCGCAGATCCACATCCTGCTGGGTCGCCCCTTCGAGCAGCGCCATAAACTCGTCGGCGATGATCTGTCCCTGCCGGTAACCGGCCATGCGGCGCGCTTCGCGCTCGATCATCACCCGGATTTCATTGGGGATGCCGGTGTGGCGCAGCTCGACCCGTACCCCAGGTTGCACTTCGTGGCTGGTGGCGGTCAGTTTCTGCTCAAGCAGACCGAGCGCCACCGCAAAGCCATAGATGGTGGCGGCGGGAGTGGGCGGGCAGCCCGGGATATAGACATCCACCGGCACGATTTTGTCGGTGCCGCCCCAGACGCAGTAGAGGTCGTGGAAGATGCCGCCGTCACAGCCGCAGGCGCCGTAGGCGATGCAGATCTTGGGATCGGGGGCTGCTTCATAGGCGCGCAGGGCCGGTACTCGCATCGCCCGGGTCACCGCACCGGTAAAGAGCAGGATGTCAGCGTGACGGGGGGAGGCGACCACTTTGATGCCGAAGCGCTCGGCGTCGAACAGCGGGGTGATGGTGGCGAAGATCTCGATCTCGCAGGCGTTGCAGCCGCCGCAATCGACCCGGTAGACATAGGCCGAGCGGCGAATGTCTTTGAGCAGGGTTTTTTTAAGTTTGGTGATCTCGGGATCCTGCGCCAGTGGTACGGCGCGGGTATGGGCATGGCCGACAACCGGTTCTATGCCTTTGATCTTGCTCATCACATCCACTCCTGTTGTGTGGTAATCGGTGTGGCAATCGGTGTGGTCATGGCCGAGTCAGGCTGGCTCAGCATGCTCTGTTTTCGTTTGCAGTCGGGGCAGTGGTGCAGCCGCTCCGGGGTCGCGAGCGGCGTGCCCGCCTGCTTGAGGGTGTCCTCCACCAGCGCCACCAGTTTGCTCGGGGCAAAGTAAGTGCCGCACAGGGTGCAGGGGGCCAGCGCGAAGCGGGCCTCCTCATAGAGATCCGCCTTGTTGGTCACCGCCAGCTCGAACTCGGGGGAGAGGGCGATGGCGCGGGTCGGGCAGACCTCTTCGCAGCGGCCGCAGAAGATGCAGCGGGCCATGGAGATCTCCCAGCGCCGCTCGCCGGTTTCCATATCGACTTCCATCACCAGCGCGTTGGCCGGGCAGGCTTTGGTGCAGGCGGCGCAGGCGATGCACTGATCCGCCTGATATTTGGGTTTGCCGCGAAAATCCCGGTTCACCTCGTAGGGGGCGAAGGGGTACTTGGCGGTCGGTGTGCCAGCCTTGAGGATGGTCTTGAACAGCTTGATCATGATGACCCCTTACTTGAGCGGAGAGTTTTTGCGGTCGATACCGTAGCGCTCGATCTCCTTGTAGGAGACCACGGTGGACTTGCCCTTCTTGGGGTCGACCAGGGTGACCCGATCGGTACAGGAGTAGCAGGGATCCAGACTGCCGATGATCAGCGGCGCATCGGCGACGGTATTGCCACGCAGCATGTAGCGCAGGGCGGGCCAGTTGGCGTAGGTGGCGGCGCGGCAGCGCCAGCGGAACAGCTTCTGGTTGTCGCCGGTCATGCTCCAGTGGACGTTCTCGCCACGGGGCGCTTCGGTAAAGCCCAGCGCAAACTTGCCCGGCTGATAGGTGAAGCCTTCGGTCAGCAGCGGCCCTTCCGGCAGGTGCTCAAGGCCAAACTCAATCATGTCGAGGGAGTCGTAGAGCTCGTGGATGCGCACCAGCACCCGGGATTGCACGTCGCAACCGGCCAGGGTCTGGATCTCCATCGGCAGTTCGCGATAGGCGGCAAAGTCGTGCACCCGACGTACGTCGCGCTTGAAGCCGCTGGCCCGCACCATGGGGCCGACACAGCTGAAATCGCGGGCGATTTGCGGATCGAGGCGGCCTATCCCCACCAGACGGGAGGTGATGTTGGCGGTGTCGAGCAGCATGGCCACCAGGGGTTTGAGCTCATCACGCAGTTCCCGCACCAGCTGGGCACCCTTGATGCGATCTTCCTTGAAGATGTCGCGGCGCACCCCGCCAATCAGGTTGAGGCCGTAGGTCTTGCGGGCGCCGGTCAGCAGCTCGGCCAGGGTCATCGATTTCTCCCGCACCCGGAAGAACTGCATAAAGCCGGTGTCGAAACCGGTGAAGTGGCTCGACAGGCCGATGTTGAGGATGTGGCTGTGCAGGCGCTCCACCTCCAGCAGCACGGCGCGGATCATCTTGGCCCGCTCGGGCACCTTAATGCCCATGGCGTTCTCCACCGAGGTGGTGTAGGCGACGCTGTGGGTGAAGCCGCAGATGCCGCAGACCCGGTCGGTCAGAAACGCCACTTCGTTGTAGCCCATGCGGGTCTCCGCCAGCTTCTCCATGCCGCGATGGACATAGAAGAGGCGGTAGTCGGCGTCGATGATGTCTTCCCCATCGACAAACAGACGAAAATGTCCCGGCTCGTCCGAGGTGATGTGCAGCGGGCCCACCGGCACGATGCGGTTGGCCTCATTGCCCAGTTCATTGACGAAGGGGTAGGTCTCGGTGTCCGTGGTGGGCATGGGGCGCTGGCGATAATCCATGGCGTCTTTGCGCAGCGGGTGGATATCCTCCGGCCAGTCGTCCGGCAGCACCAGACGGCGTTCGTCCGGCAGGCCGACGGCGCGCAGGCCGTACATGTCGCGGATCTCCCGCTCGCCCCACACTGCAGCCGGAATGGTCGGGGTGATGGAGGGGTACTCCTGCGAGGTGGCTTCGACCAGCACCTTGACGGTGATCCAGCTCTTGGTGTCGCCCTCCATGGAGAAGACGTGGTAGACGGCGAAGTGGCCGTTGAGGCTGCGCTCGTCATTGGCAAACGAAACCGAGAGCCAGCCGCCCTGCTTGTGGAAGATCAGGCTGGTGAGGGCCACCAGGCTGGTGGGCTTGACGGTCAGGGTGGCCTGATCGGCGGTCTGCCACTGCTCGTCGATGATGGCGTGGGGCAGTTGCTGTCGCAGTTGCTGGATATAGTCGCAACCGATGCGATCCTGGATGGCGATGGTCATGCAGTTCTCACTTTAAATTCGCAAATGATGAAATCGAAAAAAGCAGCTGTGATGGCGGGCATGAGTTATACCCCGACCAGATAGGCGAGCAGCGCCAGCAGGGCCAGCCCCAAGCCATAGCGGGTGAGCTTGTGGGTGCGCACGAACTGGGTACGGGCCATGGAATTCTCGATGATGCCCGCGAGTGAAAAGGCCACCAGCAGCTTGCAGAGCAGGATCAGGGCGGCCAGCGCCAGTGCGGGCAGGCTCCAGTTCGCTGCCTTGCCGAAAGGCAGGAAGATCACCAAAAAGAGCTGCACCACCACCAGTTGCTTGAGGCCCATGCCGAGCTTGAGCAGGGCCAAACCGGCACCCGAGTACTCTGTGAGCGGCCCCTCCTGCAGCTCCTGCTCGGCTTCGGCGCAGTCAAAGGGCAGCTTGCCCATCTCCACAAACACCGCGAAGGCGCAGGCGGCACCGGCCAAGAGGGTAGCGATGGGCGCGGCCAGCGGCTGGGTGGCCACATAGCTGCTGATGTTGCCCAGATCCGAACTGCCCACCATCATCGCCATGATGAAGCAGGCGAGCACCAGAATGGGCTCCACCAAAATCCCTAAGGTCAGCTCGCGGCGGGCACCGATCCCGGCAAACATGCTGCCGCTGTCCAGCCCCGCCAAGGAGAAGAAGAAGCGGAAGATGGCGAACAGATAGATGTCGGTGATGAGATCCCCGGCGATGGGAAAGGGGGACTCGTGGGTCAGGGTCGGCAGCGCCATCGCCACCAGCAAGAGGGCTGCGATCAGCAGCGCCGGCATCAGGTTGAAGATGATGCCGGCAGGCTCGGTGGTCACTTCCTGACGGCGCAGGAGCTTCCCGATATCCCGGTAATCCTGGAGCAGGCCCGGCCCCTGACGGGAGTGCATTTTGGCTCGCAGCACCCGGTTGAAACCGGTGGCCAGCGGCGCCAGCGCCAGCATGGCGATGGCCTGGGTCAGGGCGAGGGCAACCATGCCCCAGCTCGGCATTTCAAGAACAGGCATATCAGACTCCTACAGCCATCAGGATAAAGAGCGCCAGCACCAGGCCGTGCAACAGCCAGCCAGCGGCAGAGGGAGACGCGCTCACCCCGTGCAGGGCGGTGGCCAGATCAAGCTGGGGCTGCTTGCGATAGAGCGGGGCGCAGAGCTGGCGCAGGGTGTGGGTGACACCGCCGGAGGTGAGGCTCATGCGCTCTTCATAGGCGTAACCACAGGCCCAAGGGGTACCGGCGTGACGACGACCCAGCTTGGGCCCCTTGAAGATGGCCACGACCAGCAGCGGGATCAGGAACAGCCCCAGCAGGGTGATGGCAATCACCGGCGGGGAGAGGATCGCCTGAGAGCTGTCGAGCGGTAGCAGGGTGGCACCGGTGGCAACGCTCATTTGGCCCATGAGCGGAGAAGAGACGAGGGCCTGACCGTAGCCGCTGACAAAGGGGGCAATCCAGGGGGCGCCCAGACCCAGCACCAGACAGACGGCGGCCAACAGCAGGGTGCCTGCCACCATGGCGTTGGGTACTTCGCGGGCCTGACTCGCTTTTTCGCTGCGCGGGGCGCCGCAGAAGCAGATGCCATACACCTTGACGAAACACATCACCGCCATGGCACCGGTCACCGCCAGCATCACCACCGCCAGCGGGGCCACCACAGAGGTGCCGAGTTTGGTCATGGACAGGAGCGCCTGATAGATAAACCACTCGCTGACAAAGCCGTTGAGGGGCGGCAGCGCCGAGATGGCCATGGCGCCGATGAGGAACGCCAGCGCGGTCCAGGGCATCAGCTTGGCCAGGCCACCCATCTTGTCCATTTCGCGGGTGTGCAGGCGGAACATCACGGAACCGGTGCCCATAAAGAGCAGGCTCTTGAAGATGGCGTGGTTGAGCAGGTGATAGAGGGCGCCGAGCAGCCCCAGCACCACCAGTGCCGGTTGCTGGTTGGCGATGCCGATCATGCCGATCCCCATCCCCATCAGGATGATGCCGATGTTCTCTACCGTGTGGTAGGCGAGCAGCCGCTTGAGATCGTGCTCGGCCAGCGCAAACAGCACCCCGAGCACTGCCGAGCAGGCACCGAAGATCAGCACCATGTAGCCCCACCAGAGCTGGCTGGCGCCGAGAAAATCGATGCTGACCCGCAAAATGCCAAACAGACCGAGCTTCACCATGACCCCGGACATCAGCGCCGAAATATGGGAAGGGGCGACGGGCTCGGCTACTGGCAGCCAGCCGTGCAGCGGCACGAAACCGGCGCGCAGGCCAAAGCCGCAGAAGCTGAGCAGGAACACCAGGGATGCCAATGCGCCCGCCAGATGGTGCTCACGCAGCGCGGCGAACTCCAGCGAACCAGACTCGCGGCAGAGCAGCCAGAAGGCGACCAGCACCAGCGCCATGCCGATATGGTTCATCACCAGATAAAGGCGGCTCTGTTTGGCGGCATCCGGGTTGGTCTTGACCAGCCAGTAAGTGGTGAGGGTCACCAGCTCGTAGCAGAGCAAAAAGCCCAGTGCGTTGTCGGCCAGCACCATGCCCACCATGGCGAACAGGAAGAGGTTCATCAAGACGCCAATGGCCACATCCCCCTTGCCCTGATATTCGCGAATATAGGCAAAGGAGTAGAGGGAGACAGCCAAGCCCACGAGCGTGATCACCAGCAGCATCAGGGCTGCCAACATATCCAGATGGACCGAGCCCAGCAGCCAGATCTGGCCGTCGATGGTTGCATCCTGGGCAAGGGCCTTGATGGCGGCAACCACACCGACGAGCGAGCCCAGCAGGGCGAAGCCACTATTGAGACGGTTTGCCAGCCAAGGCTGCTTTTGCAGCAGCAGACCGGCGGCAGCGCCCAGCAAAAAGAGCAGGAGCGTGCCCATAACAAGGGGGGACAACATCAGCAGGATCCCTCAGTGATTGAAGCGTCGGGTGAAACCGGCGTAGTCGTGGCGGTCGAACAAGATGCGGTCGTGCAAGCAGAGGCCGAGAAGGCGGGGGCACCTTGCGGGTGAGCATTGGCCGCTTGCAGACGACGGTCGCGGGCGGCGTTGGCGCAGGCAGTGTCGTTGACCATGCTCAGTGACTGGGAGGGGCAGGCACTGACACAGGCGGGGCCTTCAGCGCGAAACTCACAGAGGTCACATTTGACCGCAATGCTGCGCACCCCGGGCTCCCAGCTCAGCAGATCCTCGCCAAAGCAGCGCAGACCGGCGGAAGTGGAGGGATTGCTGGAGCGGATGGAGCAGGGGATATAGGTGTCGTAGCTGTTGGCCATGGCCACCGGACGGCTGCCACCGCTCTGGATGGCACCAAATGGGCAGGCCACTGCGCACAGGTTGCAGCCGATGCAGAGCGACTCGTTGAGCTGCACGCAATCGCCGGTTTGGCGAATTGCTTCGACCGGGCACACCTTGATGCAGGGGGCATCGTCACAGTGACGGCACTGAACCGGCATGGTCGCCTGCTCGTGTCGCATAACGGTTAAACGGGGGGCTTGCTGCAAACCTTGCGCCTTGTGAACCGTGCTGCAGGCCGCCATACAGGTGCCACAGCCGATACATAGCTTGGGGTCAGCGATAACGAAGCGGTTCATAGCCTACCTTGTCGTGTCGCGAACGGAGAGAATAGGGGCAGGATGGCAAAATGCGGGCCAAATCTGAGGTGATGCCAAAAATGATCGTAAGATACTGTTTTTAAATAACTTTTAATTTCATGTCGAGCCATGGCGAGGACGCGGCACAGTGTCGAATTGTGACGTTCGTCACTTGTGACGAAGGGGGGGAGAGGTTTCGTCACCCCGTAAAAACGGTCTCGACAGGGAGGGATACGGAGTAGTGATGAAGGGCAGAAGGGTTATTCGTCTGTGGTAGGAAGTGGGGTGCAAAGAACGAAGTGAATTGCACCGTTTGCAGCCATATGGTCGTCGTGGTTTGCTCCCTTCTCCCCTTGCGGGAGACGGGCTGGGGATGAGGGGGCCGGTAATTGGGGTTAACGGAAAAAAAGAGGGAGGCCAATGCCTCCCTCTCTCTTGCTGGCCTTCTTATGCCCTCAGAACGCCATCATATATCTACCTGCGAGCCCAGCTCGATCACCCGATTAGGCGGGATCTCGAACTGATCCGGTGCGCGCAGGGCGTTGCGCTGCAGCAGCATAAACAGCTTGCCGCGCAGGTAGAGATACCAGGGGCGCTCCTTCATGATCAGTGACTCGTGGGCCATGAAAAACGAGGTTTCCATCATGCGGCAGCTCAAGCTCTCGGCGTTGCAGCGGTGGAAGATCTCCTCCATGTTGGGGGTCTCGCGCCAGCCGTAGCTGGCCACCACCCGCCAGAAGGTGGGGGAGAGCTGCTCGATGCAGACCCGGCGCACGTTGTGGACGTAGGGCACGTCCTCCACCCGCAGGGTGAGCAGGATTATCCGCTCGTGCAGCACCTTGTTGTGCTTGAGGTTGTGGAGCAGCGCATGGGGGATCACATTGACCACCCGCGACATATAGACGGCGGTGCCCGCCACCCGGGTCGGCGGGGATTTTTCCAGCGAGGCGATCATGGGCTCGAGCGAATTGCCGTGCTCGTTCAGGCGGCGAATGAGCTGGAAGCGCTCGCTCTTCCAGCTGGTCATCAGGGTGAACATGACGGCGCCCAGGGTGAGTGGCAGCCAGCCACCGGAGAAGATCTTGCCCAGGTTGGCGGCAAACAACGGCACGTCGATGGCCAGCAGCAGGGCGAACAGGGCAGCCACCAGATAGGTGGGCCAGTGCCAGCTGTTCTTGGCCACGGAGCAGAAGAGGATGGAGGTGAGCACCATGGTGCCGGTGACGGCGATGCCGTAGGCCGCTGCCAGATTGCTGGAGTGCTCGAAGCTCATGATGACGATCACCACGGAGATATAGAGCATCCAGTTGATGACGGGAATATAGATCTGGCCGGACTCCTGCTCGGAGGTGTGAACGATGCGGATGGGTGAGAGATAACCGAGCCGCACCGCTTGCCGGGTGAGAGAGAAGACCCCGGAGATCACCGCCTGGGAGGCGATCACGGTCGCCATGGTCGCCAGCACCAGCAGCGGCAGCAACGCCCATTTGGGGGCGAGCAGGAAGAAGGGGTTGGCGATGGCCGCCGGGTTGCTTAGCAGCAGCGCGCCTTGCCCGAAGTAGTTGAGCACCAGGGAGGGCAGCACCACCACAAACCAGGCGAGCCGGATCGGGTTCTTGCCAAAGTGACCCATGTCGGCGTAGAGCGCCTCCACCCCTGTGATGGCCAGCACCACGGCGCCGAGGGCAAAGAAGGACGTGGTCTGGTACTCGGCGAAGAAGCGCAGCGCCCAGACGGGGTTGAGTGCCCCCAGCACCTCGGGATTCTGGATGATGCTGCGCAGTCCCAGCACGGCCAGGGTCAGAAACCAGGTGAGCATGATGGGGGCGAACAGCTTGCCCACCATGGCGGTGCCATGTTTTTGAATGGCAAACAGCAGGGTCAGCACCAGCACCGAGAGCGGCACTATATAGGGGTCGAGGGAGGGGGCCATCAGGCTCAAGCCCTCGATGGCCGACATCACCGACATGGCCGGGGTGATCACCACCTCGCCATAGAAGAAGCTGCCGCCAATCAGCCCGAGGATGATCAGCACAGGCGCCCAGCGGGGAGAGGCGTTGCGGGTGGCCAGTGACATCAGGGTGAGAATGCCCCCTTCACCGGCGTTGTTGGCCCGCATCACGAAGGAGAGGTACTTGACCGAGACCACCAGGATCAGCAGCCAGAAAATGAGGGAGAGAAATCCCAGGATGGCGGCGGGTTCGGCCCCGATCCCGAATTGACCCGAAAGGCACTCTCGCAGGGTATAGAGGGGGCTGGTGCCGATATCACCGTAGACCACGCCAATCGCCGCCAGCGTGACGCCGGACAGGGCTTGTTTGTTATCACAGCTCATGAGGTTATCTTGTTACACGTTTGCCAAAGCACAAGGGCCCGAACGATCAGGAAAAACCCTGATATTCAATCGGGATAGTATTAAGAAATTGCGATGGGAAAGGGAGCTAACTGGATATAAAGGGGCTCATTATGGGACACAGTCTGTTCATCTGCCGTTAAGCGTATGATGACACACACATCGTGGGTTTATGCTCTGGTATAAATAATCAAAAGGGACGTTTGAACGAAATTATTAATTATCCATTGATTGAAATAACCTGCTGGGGTGCGTACAAGCGTTTGTTTTCTCTGAGTATCCATTTTTGCCAGAGTTTTCAATCTGGCTGGATGAAAAATAGACGATAAAATGCTGGCCAATAAATTGATGGTGCTGTGGGTAAAGAGGCCGGAATTGGGTTGCGATAGAGTCTTTATTTGATGTATAAGAGGGAGGGGATGGTGGAAAAGTAAGTGGCCGCCGTAACAGCAGCCACCATAAAGCAAAACAAAAGTGAGAGATTATATACGTAGGGTGCAATGAATAAAGTGAATTGCACCACTAATTTAAAATAGCGTAGTAGAGCTATAGATGTTCTTTTTTAACTTGGTGAATTATCTTTCCCTCTAATTTCAACAATGCCATCATCTGTGCCCAAGGTCATATAAACCATATCAGACTCGTACCATGGAAGACCTAAAGTTATACCTGTTAAATGTTTCCATGCATCTTTGGTATTAGTTTCTAATCTTGGTATTTGTAATTTCATTTCAAAGATGAAGTCACCAATCCAAGTGTGTATTTCATCTAGAATTGAGATTGATGGGATATCTTTGATATTGGCAAAGTTGAAGTTAATAACAACCATCCAAAGGTTAATTGGTGTTTCAATTCTTTTGATTTGATGAGTAGCTTTAATATTTGCGTTCTTTATATAGTTATTTTCAATAATACTTTCAATGAAGTCATTTGGATTCTCAGAGAAAAATATTGTTGCCTCAATATTGCGTTGAATAGGTAATGCTGGAGTAGGAATGTCATTTTTATCTAAAACAAGATCTGCCGTTCTGAAGATAACATCACCTTCCTCTTCAAAAGGATCATAAGATATAGAGGCTAACATATGTCGTGCGCGATCAGGCTCTATTATTTCAAAGCTATTATCCTCTAGTAAAGTATTGTTAAGTGCAGCTAATCGAGATATTTCTGCTGCTTCGTCAAAAGAAAAGAAGGATGACTCTGCGGCTGTAGATGGTACAGATACAAACCCATTGAGTAAATTTATATGAAGCCACCCGCAAAGCCAGGAGTCATTCCAAGGCCATTTTATTTTTTCATCCGGTGGTGGAATTTTATCACATAGCCAAGAGTCAGGATTATATTTAGATAATGCAAATTTTGATAATCTCCATGATTCAAGTTGGTTCAAGCGTATTGTTCTATTACAACGAGATTGAGAGCGAGATACAGGAGATATATGGGTGAAATCAATAAGAGCATTTAAACTATCACTAAACAATCTGATATAGTCAGCTTGACTAACTCGAGCATCAGTTATTGCGGTCCATTTTGAATTTTCTAGGGAGAAAAAATTATCTTCATCGTATACTCCGTGAGGAGTCTTTAATTTTGTAAGGGCATAAGAACCCAGCCTTATAATATTATTTTTTGCTGAGCCAGATAGATCTACTAAAGCGGCTATCCCAATGCAAACAGAAAAGTGAGTTTCTTTCTTTGCAATTACCTTTAAAGTGGCGCTTGAAATAGCCTCTTGAAGAAACTGTTGTTCAGCAATTGTTTTAATACCACTGCATTTAATAATTGAACAACGTAATTGTGGTAATAGTCCTTCCTCTTGCGTTAATCTTTTTGGTTCTCGGTATAATGGAAAATGTTCCTCATCTATAAATCCTGTTGTACTAGTTAACACAGTTGGCTTAACGAGTTCGTTAATCTCATCTATTATTTTGTCTAGTAAGTTATCTTCATATGAAAATTCAGGTAATATGGGTGTGTCATCTGAGTGGCGTCGAATTAATACCGGAAATGTTAATGAGAAAGACCAATCTTGCCCACAACAGTCAATCCATCTAGCTCGAAGAATTGGATTTGCTCGAATTTCACGAATTAAAGTTAAGCCATCTGTAAAATCCAAATCAAAGTTAGGGTAATCACTTAAATATTCTCGTTTACCTTGTGGGCTTATTTTTATATTTGTAATAAAAAGTCCCTTTGAACAAGAGAACTTTGAGAGTGCGATAGGTAATTCTGCGAGTTCTCTAGAGCTAACAGACTTATATGGGTTGTTATGATATTTACATTGGGTAATGTGTATGTTCCCCCTTGAATCAAGGGAATGAATATCCCTGGCACCATCACCTGGGCCATCAGTAATTCTAATTTGATGATGGCCCCTGATAAAAAGTAAATCACAGGCTAGATCCAGCATTGATATCGGATTTATTTCAACAGATAGCTTTTGTAAAGCATCACGATCATTATTTGCGGTGAGAGACATAAATTTCCTGTTTTTAATCTGTTCTACTTTAGAGTTTCATATCATTGAAAGAATGTTTAAGGGGCTAGTAGTCAAGTGGCTCATATTAGCTGGACAGGTAAAAAAATGAAGGGGCATGGGCTGAAAATCGGCGCTGGCTCAATAAATTAATAGAAGGTACTTTCTTGGCCGGTTTAGCCTGATGCTGATGGGCTGTCTCGATAGTAAAACCACACAATAAGCCTACCCGTAATCCATCTCTGATGGTGCCGTTTATCCCCCGATAATCAGGCGGGGCAGGGGGCTGTCAGCCAGTGTCGAGCTCGTCACTTTTGTCGTGTCGATTACAGTTATAGCCTGCTGTCGTCAGCGACACTGGCCTGAAAGTCGTCGTCCATGCTTCTAATTACTCCTTTATTTTCAGTTGTTTGTGAACTTTATTTAGCCCACTCCCGCTTTTGGTCTGATAAATGCTTTGTGGGTGAGCCGGCTGCGTCGTCGGTGTGCGAGTGTGGGCCCCCTGGGCGATGACACTTGGGCATGCCGGGCGATGCCAGTGCGGCAGTAACGAAACATTTAGGATCCCTCTCTATGAACAGCTTCGTGATTGCAGATCCCAGTCTTTGTATTGGGTGTCGTACCTGTGAGGTGGCCTGCGCCGTGTCACACCAGTCAACGTCCTGCGCGGGTACCGTTGAGCGGGAGGGCGGCCTGCGTCTTGCCATCGAGGATGGACATCTGGTCTCCAAGGACAGCTATTTCCAGCCGCGCCTGAAGGTGATCGTCGGCAGCAAGGTGACCACGCCCGTGCTGTGCCGCCAGTGTGAAGACAAGCCGTGCGCCCTGGCCTGCCCCAACAATGCCATTGTCAGCGAGGATGGTTGCGTCAAGGTGCTGCAGGCGCGCTGTATCGGCTGCAAATCCTGCGTGGTGGCCTGTCCTTACGGTGCCATGGCGGTGGTGGTGAAAGAGGTGGCCCCCGCTGCCGATGCGCTGTTCAAGCGCCCGCAGACCAAGGCGCAAGCCTTGAAGTGCGATCTCTGCCGTCACCGTGAAGCGGGCCCGGCCTGTGTCGAGGTGTGCCCGACCCAGGCGCTGCGCTTGGTGACCCCGGAATCCCTCGGCGAGCTGAACCGCCAGAAGCAGCTGGCCAGTGCCGAGGCGATGGCGGCCTGCCAGCGTCAGCCGGTGTTGGCACAAGGGTAACGTATCAGATGGCGTGCGTAGGCCCTTGCTGGCCGCCGCTTGCGCCTCTGTGCGCTCTACCCCTGACAAGCCATTTTCGTTAAAGGCCTTTTATCGTTAACAGCCTTTTACCGTTAACAAACAAGAGTGTGAGTCATGAAAAAAGTCATTACCGTCTGCCCCTATTGCGGCACCGGTTGCAAGATCAACCTGCTGGTTGAAAACGACAAGGTGGTGGGGGCCGAAGGCGCCAACGGCCGGACCAACGAGGGGCAGCTCTGCCTCAAGGGCTATTACGGTTGGGATTTCCTCAATGACACCAACCTGCTGACCCCCCGTCTCAAGAGCCCGATGATCCGCCGCGAGCGCGGTGGCAAGCTCGAATCCGTCTCCTGGGATGAGGCGATCGAGTTTGCCAGCAGCCGTCTGACTGCCATCAAGGCGAAGTACGGTGCCGACGCCATCATGACCACAGGCTCGGCCCGTGGCCCGGGTAACGAAGCCAACTATGTGATGCAGAAATTTGCCCGCGCTGTGCTGGGGACGAACAACGTCGACCACTGCGCGAGGGTGTGACACGCACCCTCAGTCTCCGGTCTGGAGACAACTGTAGGCAACGGCGCCATGAGCAACGCCATTCCCGAAATTCAAGAGACCAAGTGCCTGCTGGTGTTTGGTTACAACGCTGCTGACTCTCACCCCATAGTCGCCCGCCATATCCTCAAGGCGAAGGCGAACGGGGCCAAGGTGATTGTGTGTGATCCCCGCATGGTGGAAACCGCCCGTATCGCCGATCAGTGGCTGCCGCTCAAAAACGGATCCAACATGGCGCTGGTCAACGCCTTTGCCAACGTGTTGATCAGTGAAGGGCTCTACAACAAGGAGTTCGTCGCCAACTACACCGAGGGGTTCGACACCTTCAAGGCCACGGTCGCCAAGTACACTCCGGAATACGTGGAGGGGATCACCGGCCTCAACGCCGCTGATATCCGCGCCGCCATTCGCACCTATGCTGCCTCGCCTGCTTCCATGATCCTGTGGGGCATGGGGGTGACCCAGTACGGTCAGGCAGTGGATGTGGTCAAAGGACTTGCCGGAATTGCGCTGCTGACCGGCAACTTCGGTCGCCGTGGCACCGGCTGCGGTCCGGTGCGTGGGCAGAACAACGTGCAGGGCACCTGTGACATGGGGATGCTGCCGCACCAGTTCCCGGGCTATCAGTCGGTGAGCGATCCTGCGATCAGCGCCAAGTTTGCCAAGGCGTGGGGCGTACCGTCCCTCTCCCAACAGCCCGGCTACCGTCTGACGGAGCTTGGCCACAAGGTCGAAGAGGGCAAGTGCAAGGCCTTCTACATCTTCGGCGAAGATCCGGCCCAGACCGAGGCCGACCTGGCCCAGTTCAGGCGCACCCTGGGCGGCATGGATCTGGTGATAGTGCAGGACATCTTCATGACCCAGACCGCCGAGATGGCAGATGTCATTCTGCCCGCCACCAGTTGGGGTGAGCACGAGGGGGTTTACAGCTCGGCAGATCGCGGCTTCCAGCGCTTCTACAAGGCGGTCACTCCCCCTGAGAATGTGAAACCGGACTGGGCGATCTTCTCGCTGATGGCCACCGCCATGGGGTATCCCATGGAGTATCGCGACACCCAACAGATCTGGGACGAGATGCGCGCCCTTTGCCCGCTCTATACCGGGGTCAGCTACGACAAGATGGCTGATCTCAAGAGCGTGCAGTGGCCCTGTCCGACCGAAGATCACCCGGGCACCAGCACTCTGTTCGAGGGGAACGTGTTCACCACCCCGAGCGGCAAGGGTCAGCTGATTGCCTCCGAGTGGCGGGCGCCGCTGGAGCAGCCTTGTGCAGAGTATCCGCTGGTGCTCTCCACCGTGCGCGAGGTGGGGCACTACTCCTGCCGCTCCATGACCGGCAACTGCTCGGCGCTGCAGACCCTGGCCGATGAGCCGGGCTATGTGCAGATCCACCCGAGCGATGCGCAAAAGCTCGGGGTGAAGGATCAGGCGCTGGTCTGGATCTCGTCACGACGCGGCAAGGTGATCACTCGCGCCAACTACAACGAGCGGGTCAACGCCGGTGTGGTCTACATGACCTACCAGTGGTGGATCGGGGCCTGTAACGAGTTGACCATCGAGCACCTTGATCCGGTCTCCTACACCCCCGAGTACAAGTACTGTGCGGTGAAGATTGAGCGCATTGAAGGTCAGGCTGAGGCGGAAGTGTACGTCCAGACTGAATACAGCGCGCTCAAGGCGAAATTGCGCAGCGCCGCCAAAGGGTAATCGTCGTTAATAAAGTGGATCCAGGCTCTGTTTACAGGGCCCGGATCCCCTCATCCTTTTTTCAGCTGGCAGGTGTCCACCATGAACCGTGAATTAACGATCTCGTTCGGTATTTTTTATGTTTCAGCCTATTTGTTGGCAATGTTATTGGGGATGGGGTGTTACCTCTGGTACGACGAATTGATATTTCTGCTGGGCTTTGGTTTCTTCGGCTGTTTCATCGCCGCGCGCATCGCCATGGGCGCCGTGCTGGCGGCGCTGAGCGTGAAGCTGGCCTGGTTGATTGCCTTTCTCTCCACCACCCTGGTCAACGGCCTGCTGACGGGCTTGCTGGCGCTGGTGATCCTGCTCACCCATCAGGCTGTGTCTGCAGAAATAGCCTACAATATCAGTGGGTTATTGATTGCATTCCAACTGCTATCGGCCGGTTTCATCCTGGGGGGCCTCAAGCTCTACAACTACCAGCTCATCTCCTCCTGACGCAGCGCAGGCATGGGCAACCGGCGGCTATCCAGTCAACCCATCAAGTTACGCAATGCGGCAACGCAGACCGACAGCTTCTGGCGGATCGCGGCGATATATGTGCGCCAAAGTGGGCATATTTTGTGGTGATGGCGGGATATTGGCCCAGGCCTGTCTGGTTGTAATGGGGGTAGGGCTACCTTATTATGCGACAGGCAGTGAGCGGCTATTTCAAGGCATGTTAGTTTTTATAATTAAGCGTTAAGTTTTTAAAAATTAATTATAACATCTGATGGATCTGGCTGACCTGTTGTTTACCGTCGTTGCTGACCGCAATGTGCCCGCAATCTTTTGCCCATATAGATGTAACGTGAGGCCAGAATGCTGAATGTGAGTGCCATTCCGTTAACCGACATCTCACCCATCTGGGATGACGGCTTCCTCTCTCTCTCCAAGAACCTGCTCTCCGCCGTCACTCTGGATGATTTCATCAAGAAGCTGAACCGGATCGATGCCTGCTTCGCCGGGGTGACCCGGGTCAACCTGATCCTCAATCTGGGGGCGGGGGAGGAGGCCCTCTTCTACTTCATGGAGGAGAAGGGCCCCAAGCACCTGGTCTGCGCCAAGGCCGATCTCTATTTCTCCAGGGAGCAGGCCATAGTGCTGCCCGTGGCCCGCTTTCACAACCGCTGCGAGTTGCTGGCGGCGGCCGGAGTGTATGAGGGGTTGCACTCTTACTGCCAGCTGCCCATCACCACGGCCCGCAGCCATCTGGGCGGGGTGGAGTTCATCAGCCCGGCGGTCAATGCTTTTCCGATGGAGACCCTGGCCAAGCTGACCCAACTGGCGGCCATCGTCGCCATCGCGCTGGAGAACGTGCTCGACAAGGAGCGCACCCTGGAGCAGGCCAATTCCCTGCGTCTGGAGCGTGACAGCTGCAAGATCCTGGTGGATGTCACCAATGCGGTGATTAAATTGGTGCGCATCGCCGAGCTGCCGAGGAGCCTCTTCTCCATACTGCAGCACCACTTCGCCATCAGCAGCCTGTGTCTGGCGGAGTACAACGCCACCTCCGACAGCTTCAAGAGCTATCTGGTCAATCAGCAGCAGAGCGATCAGCCCGGCATCATCAACCACTCCTGTTTCGAGAAGAACTGTCTGCAGGGGGCGCTCGGCCATAGCGAGCCCTTCTTCATCTATCGGGAGCAGGGCCACGGTTGCGATTCGAGCTGCCGCTTCAGCACCCAGATCCTGCCGGCCGATGCTGACAGCTCCTGCATTTTGCCGCTGCGCTATCGGGGCAACCTGCTGGGGGTCTTGATCCTCTCCCACCCGGATGCCGATTTCTTTGCCGACATCGACATCTCCCTGCTGGAGCAGGTGGCGGCCCGCACCGCCATTGCCATGAACAACGTGCAGGCGCAGCAGGAGATCTCCAATACCAACGGTGCCCGCGAGAAGACGATCCGGGTGGCGGAGCTCGAGCCCAACGCCGATTTTTCCAGCATCATCTATCAAAGCGCCGCCATGGAGAGCGTGCTGGAGAAGGTGAAACTGGTGGCCCAGAGCGATTGCTCCGTGCTGATCCTGGGAGAAACCGGCACCGGCAAGGAGCTGATCGCCCAGGCCATCCATCGGCTGAGCGATCGCCGCGAACAGGAGATGGTGAAGGTGAACTGCGCCGCCATTCCCACCGGCCTCATCGAGAGCGATCTGTTCGGCCACGAGAAGGGGGCCTTTACCGGCGCCCTGGCCCAGCGCATCGGTCGCTTCGAGCGGGCCCACAAGGGCACATTGTTTCTCGACGAAGTGGGAGACATGCCGCTGGACTTGCAGCCCAAGCTCTTGCGGGTATTGCAGGAACACGAGCTGGAGCGGGTCGGCAACAGCAATCCCATCGCCATCGACGTGCGGCTGGTGGCGGCCACCAACTGCGATCTGCTCTCCATGGTCAAGAACAAGCGCTTCAGAAGCGATCTCTACTACCGGCTCAACGTCTTTCCCATCGAGTTGCCGCCCCTGCGCGAGCGGCGCGAAGACATACCGCTCTTGGTCAACTTCTTCATCAAGAAGATCGCCAAGCGGATGCGCCGCAACATCACCTCGATCCCGGCCGATGCCATGAAGATGCTGGTGTCGCTCCCCTGGTACGGCAATATCCGCGAGCTGGAAAACATCATAGAGCGCGCCGTGGTGATGACCCGGGGCCATGTGCTCAACCTCTCCCCGGATGAACTGATGCCGCTCAAGGGCTATCACAAGATAGAGACCCTGGTCTATGACGAGCCCGAGCAGGCCTTGTTCAAGGGCGGCAGCGGCCAGAGCGAGGGGGTGGAGGACGAGCGCCAGACCATCATAGACACCTTGCGCGAATGCAACGGCATAGTTGCGGGGGAGCGGGGCGCCGCCAACCGGCTCGGCATGAAACGCACCACCCTGCTGTCGAAGATGAAACGGCTCGGTATCTCGGCGAAAGCCCCCCAGACCCTCAACTAAGGGGCACTACAGATGTTGCTCGAACTCGATAGCGATACCCCGCAGGCGCTTTGCGCCCACCGGGAGGTGGTCCATTACCAGCGCGACGGTGTCACCACGGACAGCGCCATGCAGCTGCCCTGCGAAACCCCGGTGGCGCTGGTCTACAACGGCATATCCCACAGCGTCATGATGTGTTCGGCCGCCGATCTGGAGGACTTTGCCATCGGCTTTTCGCTCTCAGAGGGGATCATCGACGGCCTGCAGGACATCCACGACTTCGAGCAAGTTGACGGCTGTCAGGGGATCGAGCTGCATATCACCCTGGCCAACCGCTGCATTCATCGTCTCAAAGAGAAGCGGCGCACCCTGGCCGGGCGCACGGGGTGCGGCATCTGTGGCAGCGAGAGCCTGGAGCAGGTGGTGCGCACCCTGCCGCAACTGCCGGACAGCCAGCGCTTCGAGGTGACCCTGATCGACAAGGTACTGGCGACGCTGCGGCCCTTGCAGTTGCTGGGGCAGAGCACGGGCGCCACCCATGCCGCCGTCCATGTGGACGGTGAGGGCAATATTCTCGCCATTCGCGAGGACGTGGGGCGCCACATAGCGCTCGACAAGCTGGTGGGGCACCTGTGCCGCACGGGGCGGCGCGACGGCGCCATCCTGGTGACCAGCCGCGCCAGCTTCGAGATGGTGCAAAAGTGCGCCAGTGCCGGGGTGGAAATCCTGCTCGCCATCTCGGCCGCCACCGAACTTGCGGTCGAGCGGGCGGAGCAGACCGGGCTCACCTTGGTGGGCTTTTGCCGCCCCGGCCGCGCCGAGATCTACAGCGGTCGTCAGCGCATCGGGCTGGGGTAGTGCAGCCATGGATGCCGGGTTATCCGATCGGTGGTTTGAGAGGGTTGGCAGGCACAAGGCCATTGGCGGACGGGGGGCGGCTCGGGTATAGTCCTGCGCCAACAAGATTGGTTCGGCCGGGCGAAGAGCAACCCGCACCCGCAAGGGGTGCCTGAGGTCGCCGCCCGCCAACACAGCGTCAAAGGATACTTAGCCCATGAAATTCAGCCCCCTGCTGGATGAGATGATGAAGGCCCTGCAGGTGCTGCCGGGTGTCGGCCCCAAGTCGGCCCAGCGCATGGCCTTTACCCTGCTCGAGCGCGAGCGCAGCGGCGGCTTGCGTCTGGCCCAGCTGCTCAACCGGGCGCTGACCGAGATAGGCCACTGCAGCCACTGCCGCACCTTCACCGAGAATGCGCTTTGCGAGATCTGCGCCAATCCCAAGCGCGAAGAGAGCGGCTTGCTGTGTGTGGTGGAGAGCCCGGCGGATGTGGCCGCCATCGAGCACACAGGCCAGTTCTCCGGCCGTTACTTTGTGCTGATGGGCCACCTGTCCCCCCTCGATGGCATCGGCCCCGAGGAGCTGGGGCTGGAGATCCTGGAGCGGCGTCTGAAGGCGGAGTCCATCAGCGAGCTGATCCTGGCCACCAACCCCACCATCGAAGGGGATGCCACCGCCTGGTATATCGCCGACATGGCCCGTGCCGCTGGCGTCAAGGTGAGCCGGATTGCCCACGGCGTGCCGGTAGGGGGCGAACTGGAGCTGGTGGATGGCACCACGCTTTCTCACTCCTTGATGGGGCGTCAGCCCCTTAATTGAGGCCGCGTCAGCCCTTGAATTGAGTCCGCGCCAGGCTCACTGTTTCTTAAACCCGCTTCGGCGGGTTTTTGTTTGGCGGCTGTGCGGCGCATCGGGAGCGTTGGCGTAAAAATCGCCATTCGCACTGCCAAGATATTTTTCCCCCTTGAAATGGGGATCCCAGGCCCCATCTTGTATCAGGAATATGTTCAACCCGAATCGCCTGAGGATAGTGTCGATGACCCAAAGCGTTCATGCCGAAACCCACGGGTTTCAGACTGAAGTCAAACAACTGCTGAGCCTGATGGCCCACAGCCTCTACTCCAACAAAGAAGTGTTCCTGCGCGAGCTGATTTCCAACGCCTCCGATGCGGCGGACAAGCTGCGCTTCAAGGCGCTTTCCGATGCCTCTTTGTTTGAAAACGACGGCCAGTTGCGCGTTCGCCTGGTGGTTGATAAAGAAAATCGGACCCTGACCATCTCTGATAACGGTATCGGTATGACCCGTGATCAGGTGATTGAGCATCTGGGCACCATCGCCAAGTCCGGCACTGCCGAGTTCTTCAAGAACTTGTCCGGTGATCAGGGCCGCGATTCCCAGCTGATCGGTCAGTTTGGTGTGGGCTTCTACTCCGCCTTCATCGTCGCCGACAAGGTGACTGTGGTCTCCCGCGCCGCCGGTACTGCTCCAGAGCAAGGCGTGCAGTGGGAATCGGAAGGGGAAGGCTCTTTCACCGTGGCCGATGTGACCAAGGAAGGCCGTGGTACTGACGTCATCCTGCACCTGCGTGCCGAAGAGGAAGAGTTCCTCGACGACTGGCGTCTGCGCGCCGTGGTTGCCAAGTATTCCGACCATATCAGCGTGCCGGTGGAGATGTTCAAAGAGGGCACCCCGGATCGCGAAGAAGATGGCGAGACCGTCGTCGGCACGCCGGGCGAGTGGGAGCAGGTCAACCGCGCCACCGCACTCTGGACCCGCAACCCGAAAGAGATCAAGGACGAGGAGTATCAGGAGTTCTACAAGCACGTTGCCCACGATTTCGAAGATCCGCTCTTGTGGGGTCACAACCGGGTGGAAGGGGCGCAGGAGTACACCAGCCTGCTCTACGTGCCGGCCCGTGCACCGTTCGACCTCTACAACCGCGAGCAGAAGCACGGCCTGAAGCTCTACGTGCAGCGCGTCTTCATCATGGATGACGCCGAGCAGTTCATGCCGACCTACCTGCGCTTCGTCAAAGGGGTGCTGGACTCCAACGATCTGCCCCTCAACGTCAGCCGTGAAATTCTGCAAGACAACAAGGTGACCGTCTCCCTGCGCAAGGCCTGCTCCAAGCGGGTGCTGACCATGCTGGCCAAACTGGCCAAGGATGACGCCGAGAAGTACGCCAAGTTCTGGAGCGAATTCGGCAACGTGTTGAAAGAAGGCCCGGCCGAGGATTATGCCAACCGCGAAGAGATCGCCAAGCTCTTGCGCTTTGCCAGCACGGCGGGCGAGGGCGAAGCCCAGACCGTCTCTCTCGAGGATTATGTTGGCCGCATGAAGGAAGGCCAGCAGAAGATTTACTACATCACCGCCGACAGCTTCGCCGCTGCCAAGAACAGCCCGCACCTCGAGATCTTCCGCAAGAAGGGCGTCGAAGTGCTGCTGATGTGGGAGCGTGTGGACGAGTGGCTGATGAGCCACCTGACGGAGTTCGATGGCAAGCAGCTGGTCTCCGTCACCCGTGGCGAGCTGGATCTCGGCGATCTGGAAGATGAAGCCGCCAAGCAGGCGCAGGAAGAGGCCGAGAAGGCCAACGCCGGTCTGGTGGAGCGGGTCAAGACCAGCCTGGGTGAAGCGGTGAAAGAGGTACGTGTCACCCACCGTCTGACCGATTCACCGTCTTGCATCGTCACCGATAACCACGGCATGAGCACCCAGATGATCAAGCTGATGCGCGCCGCCGGCCAGCCGGTGCCGGAGCAGAAGTACATTCTGGAACTGAACCCGGATCACGCTCTGGTGAAGAAACTCGACACCATCGAAGACGAGGCGCTGTTTGGCGAGTGGGTCACCCTGCTGCACGAACAGGCCCAGTTGGCAGAGCAGGGCGGTCTGAATGATCCGGCGAGCTTCGTCTCCCGTATCAACCGTCTGCTACTCCAGGCATGATGTTTCGGCCCACTGCATGCAGTGGGCTTTTTTTATGTGGCGCTTGTCCGACAAGGGGCAAGCGCCTCTCTTCGTTATCGAGGGGCGCTGCATTTTCACTCATTTTTTCAGGGCAGCATTGCGGCTCGAGTCGCATCGCCGCTGCGGGAACATGGTGAAAAATAAGCCACTCACACGGGGCAAGCTTGTGAAAATGAGCGAAACCGTGTAGTTTTTTGCCTTCTCAAGAATTGAATAACCAATCAATAGGAGCGTGTATGCGCATTGTTCTGTTGGGGGCTCCGGGTGCCGGCAAAGGTACTCAGGCTCAGTTCATCATGGAAAAACACGGTATTCCGCAGATCTCCACCGGCGACATGCTGCGTGCGGCGATCAAGGCGGGCACCGAGCTGGGCCTCAAGGCCAAAGCCGTGATGGACGCAGGTCAGCTCGTCTCTGACGACATCATCATCGGCCTGGTCAAAGAGCGTATTGCCCAACCAGATTGCGCCAACGGCTTCCTGCTGGACGGTTTCCCGCGCACCATTCCCCAGGCGCAAGCCATGAAGGATGCCGGTGTCGTGGTCGATTTCGTGCTGGAATTCGACGTGCCGGACGAAGAGATCGTCAAGCGCATGAGCGGTCGTCGCGTTCACTCCGGCTCCGGCCGTACCTACCACGTGGTGTTCAACCCGCCGAAAGTGGAAGGCAAGGATGATGTGACCGGTGAAGACCTGGTGATCCGTGCCGATGACGAAGAGACCACAGTGCGCAAGCGTCTGGATGTGTATCATCAGCAGACTGCGCCGCTCATCGGTTTCTACGGTAAAGAGGCGGAGGCGGGCAACACCCGTTACGTCAAGATTGATGGTACCCAGCCGGTGGATCAGGTCAGCAAGCAGCTGGCGAGCATCCTGGGCTAAGCCCGACATTGCGAAAATGAGCAATGGCACTGTGCCATTAGACAAGGGTCCATGCAGGGCCCTTTCTTGCATTCAGATAGAACAACAGAAAGACAGGAAGCAATCGTGACCACAAAAACCGGGATCTTGCTGGTCAATCTGGGTACCCCAGCCGCGCCAACCACGGCGGCCGTCAAGGCCTTTCTCAGCCAGTTTCTGCACGACCCGCGAGTGGTCGACTTGCCTCGCTATCTCTGGTGCCCGCTGCTCCACTTCATCATATTGCCAACCCGCTCTCCCAGAGTCGCCAAGCTTTATCAGCAGGTGTGGACCGAGCAGGGTTCACCCTTGATGGTGATCAGCAAGCAGCAGCGTGCTGCCCTGGAGCAGGAGCTCAAGCGGGAAGGGGTTGATGTGCCGGTGGAACTGGCCATGACCTATGGCTCGCCCTCCATGGACGATGGCTGGCAGGCGCTCAAGGCCAAGGGGGTCAACCGGGTGATACTGTTGCCGCTCTATCCGCAATATTCGGTCAGCACCACAGCCTCTGTGTTTGATGCCTGGGCCAAGGCGATGAAGAAAGAGCGCAACCTGCCTGTGGTGCGGCTCATTCGTGATTACCATACCCACCCCGAATACATTCAGGCGCTGGCTATGAGCGTGCGCCGCCATTGGGAGCAGAAAGGGCAGGGCGATCATCTGCTGATGTCGTTTCACGGTATTCCCGAGCGTTACGAAAACGAAGGCGACCCTTATGGTCACCAGTGTCGTCGTACCGCCGCCTTGCTGGCCGAGGCACTCGAGCTTGAAGCCGGGCAGTGGACGGCTTGTTTCCAGTCCCGCTTTGGCAAGGAGGAGTGGCTCAAACCCTACACAGATGTGACCATCGCCGGTTTGCCGGCAGCGGGCATCAAGCGGCTCGATGTGGTCTGCCCGGCCTTTGCCGCCGACTGCCTCGAAACCCTGGAAGAGATCGAAGTGCAGAACCGGGAGATCTTCATGGAAGCCGGTGGTGAGCAGTTTGAATACATACCTGCGCTCAACAGCGATCAGGCTCACATTCGCATGATGGTCTCCCTTATTTGCCGCGAGCTGGCATGATGGTCTCTTTCATGTGCCGCCAGCTGGCATAAGTTTCCCGCGTTCAGAACCCAAGGATAAGGAGTGTCATGATGATGCATATCACGTTGATTTACGCAGGCCTGCTGGGGCTGCTGTTTCTGTTGCTCTCCTTCTGGGTGGTCAAGCGCCGTGCCCAGTTCAAGGTGATGATAGGGGAAGGGGAGGCGCCCGAGATGCGCTCCGCGATCCGGGCTCATGGCAACTTCGCCGAGTATGTGCCGCTGACCCTGCTGCTGATGGCCCTGTGTGAACTGGCTGGGGTGGGGGCGTTTTGGCTCCACGTCGGCGGTCTTTGCCTCCTGGTGGGGCGCATCCTGCATGCCATCGGTATCCAGATCCCCAAGGCCCCCAACATGCCGCGGTTGTTCGGCACCCTGTTGTTCTGGCTGGCACTGGGGCTGTTTTCTGTGCTGGCACTGGTACAGGGCCTCTCGTTCGGCTGATATCCTCGTCTCGGCCGATCCGAAAAACCACCTCCCGGCGAGGTGGTTTTTAAGATGAATCCTGGTAAACGTTTTCCTCTGCAGCCCTTGTCTATACTGACCCCATATTTTAATCAGGCGACTTTTCGGCACGGCGGATTGTGTTAAAATCCCGCCCCTCTTTCCCCCAGAGCACAGAAGATTGCCATGAAATTTCCCGGTCAGCGCAAGTCCAAACACTACTTCCCGGTCGACAGACGCGATCCTCTGATCCCGCAAAATCCCCTGCTTACCGAACTGGGCAAAGCCTATGTAGTGGGTATCGATCAGACACTGGTGGACATCGAAGCCCATGTGGATGAAGACTTCCTGAACCGTTATGGCCTGAGCAAAGGCCACTCAGTGGTGATCAGCGACGACGTGGCCGAGCGTGTTTACGAAGAGCTCAAGGCCAACAACATGGTGGTAAGCGAGTTTGCCGGTGGCACCATTGGCAACACAATGCACAACTACTCAGTGCTGGCTGACTCCCATTCCATCCTGCTCGGGGTCATGAGCCAGGACATCCGCATCGGCAGCTACGCCTACCGCTATCTGTGCAATACCTCTTCTCGCGTCAACCTCGACTACCTGCAGCCGGTCAACGGCCCGGTCGGTCGCTGCTTCACCTTCATTACCGAGGGGGGAGAGCGCAGTTTCGGCATCAATGCCGGCAAGATGGATCACCTCGATGTGGCGCACATTCCCGAAGCCATCATCAAGGAGTCCTCCGCTCTGGTGATCACCGCCTATCTGGTGCGCGGTGAAGATGGCACGCCAATGAAGGAGGCCGCCATGGCCGCCGTGCGCTACGCCCGTGAGGCCGGTGTGCCCGTGGTACTGACCCTGGGCACCCGCTTCGTGATTGAAGGCAATCCCCAGTGGTGGCGCGATTTCATCGCCGAGAACGTGACAGTGCTTGCGATGAATGAAGATGAGGCCGAGGCCCTGACCGGTATCGCCGATCCCCTCGGCGCCGCCGACAAGGCGCTGGACTGGGCCGACATGGTGCTCTGCACCGCAGGCCCCATCGGCCTCTACATGGCGAGTTACACCGAGGAAGACTACAAGCGCGAGACCACCCATACCCTGTTGCCCGGCGTCATCCCCGAGTTCAACATGTATGAGTTCAGCCGCCCCATGGCCCGTGACAAGTGCCGCAATCCGGCGCGCATCTACTCCCACATCTCCCCTTACATGGGGGGCCCGGAGAAGATCAAGAACACCAACGGGGCAGGGGATGGTGCCCTGTCAGCCGTGTTGCATGACATGGTGGCCAACGCCTATCACCGGATGAATGTGCCGAACTCCGCCAAGCACCTGTCCGAGTTTCTGACCTACTCCTCCCTGGCCCAGGTGTGCAAGTACGCCAACCGGGTGAGCTATGAGGTGCTGGCCCAGAGCAGCCCCCGTCTTTCCCGTGGTCTGCCCGAGAAGGAAGACAGCCTGGAAGAGGTTTACTGGGAGCGTTGATCCCCCCCGTTTTCCCGTATCGAGAAAGGCGCCCAACAGGGCGCCTTTCTGTTTTGGGGCTGGATCATGTTTCTGACGCTCATTTGGCTATGGTCATGGACATTTATCGAGCTGGCGACATACCTTGTTAACAAACTGTACCAAGGTCGGGTTCACGCTATGTTGAGGCAATGGAGTATTGGCCACCGGTTATTGCTGGTGGCGTTGATGGTGCTGGTCATAGTGGCTGCGCTCCTCGTTACCTGCCTGCGGATTTATCATCAGGGATTGATGGCGGAAAAGAGCAATCAGACCCGCGCCCAGGTGGAGACCGCCTATAGTCTGGTTGCCGGTTTCGAGGCGAGGGCAAGACAGGGTGAGCTGGACGACGCTAGTGCCAGGACCCAGGCCCTGGCGGCCCTGCGGGGATTGCGGTATGGCCAGGACGACTATTTCTGGGTCAATGACAGTCACCCCACCATGGTGATGCATCCCATGAAACCCGAACTCGATGGCAAGGATCTCTCCGGAGTGGAAGACAAGCAGGGGCTCAAGCTGTTCGTTGCGTTTGTCGAGCGGGTCAGGCGGCAGGCTGCCGGCGGTGAGGTGGCTTACTACTGGCCCAAACCCGGCGTTGACGAGCCGGTTCGCAAGATCTCCTACGTCAAGCTCTTTGCCCCCTGGGACTGGATCATCGGTACCGGTGTCTATGTGGACGATGTCGATGCCCAGTATCAGGAAGTGCTGCGCACCCTGCTGGGGATCGGTGCCGTCTTGGCCTTGCTGTTGCTGGGCGCCGTGACCCTGATTGGGCGCAGCATAGTGACACCGCTGGCTCAGTCCGTCTCGGCCCTGGGCAATATTGCAAAGGGCGAGGGGGATCTGCGTTTTCGTCTGCCAGAGAGCGGACGAGACGAGGTGAGTCTGCTGTCGGCCAATTTCAACCTCTTTGCCAACCAGATGGCCCAGCTGGTGGCTCGCACCCAGCAGATCGCCTATCAGAACCGGGAGGCGGCTCATCAACTGGAGCAGGTTGTGGTGCGAACCAGCGCCATCGTCACGGATCAGGAACAGGATACCCAGCGGGTCGCCGACGCCATGGCCCAGATGACCATCAGCAGTCGCGCCGTCGGCGTGAATGCCGAGCAGGCCGCAACGGCAGCCGACACGGCGCAGCACCTGGCTCAGCATGGCCGCCAGGTCGTAGCGCAGACCATTGCCACCATAGGGCAACTGGCCGATGAGATGGAGGAGACAGTGCAGGCGGTGGCGCGTCTTGAGCAGGACACCAAGCAGATAGGCTCAGTGCTTGACGTGATAAGGGGGATCGCCGAGCAGACCAACCTGCTGGCGCTCAATGCGGCCATTGAAGCGGCGCGGGCCGGTGAACAGGGGCGTGGATTTGCGGTGGTGGCCGATGAGGTGCGTACACTGGCGACCCGCACCCATAACTCGACCGACGAGATCCGGCAGATGATCCAGCGGTTGCAAGAGGGGGCTGGCAAGGTGGCGACCGGGATTGGGCAGTTGCAACAACTCTCGCGTTCGACGGCAGAGAAGGCCGGGGATGCCGAGGACGCCATCGGTGACATTGATGAGGCGGTCGGCACCATCATGGCCATGAACAATCAGATAGCCGAGGCCGCCAGCGAGCAGAGTCGATCGACGGACGAGATCACGCAGCGCCTATCCGCCATCACCCAGCTTGCCAACAAAGCACTTGCTGAAAATCAGCGCACAGGGCAGGCGGCAGGTACCTTGGCTCACTCCAGCGATGAGCTGAGTGCCCTGGTGGGGCGATATCGCACTTAATGAGGAGGGCTCCCGCCTTTTTAGGGATTTGACTTGAGTCTGGGGGGCTTTTGGGACACCATCTGCCCCATTCTTGGCCAGCACTGGCCGACAGCCTGTAAGAGAGAGACCCCATGAGCAAACTAACTGACAATCTTGACGCCAATTTCAAACTGTTCATCGAAGAAGTCCGCGAGTCGGGTCAGGTCTGGGGCTTGCGTTACGGTGAAGACTGGGTTGTCTGCCGCTCTGCCGAATTCGAAGATGCCGATGTGATGCCGCTCTGGTCCGCCGAAGTAGATGCCCGCCTGCACTGCGTAGACGAGTGGGCTGACTACGAGCCGGAAGTGATCGAGCTGGAAGAGTTCCTCGACATCTGGATCAATGACCTGAACGAAGATGATGTGCTGATCGGTCCGAACTGGAACGCCGATCTGGAAGGCCAGGAGCTCGAGCCCATCGAGCTGGCCAAGGCGCTGGTTGAACTGGATGCCTGAACAGTTCTGCATTGACGGATGGCCCGTAACAAGGTCACCGGCAGCAACAAAGAACCGATATCCGCAAGGATGTCGGTTTTTTTGTGGCCCAGCGCCATCATGATGGATTAAAAGGCGATTTGGCTTTGCACCTGTCAGGGGGATGGTCCATCATCACTCTTTTGCCGATCGGGAGGAGCCATGTTTGTATTTGACATAACCGGCGTTGCAGGGGAGCGTGCCGAGATCCGGGTCCAGGCGCTGGACTGGGGGCAGACAGGCCCTGTCACCTTCAGTTGTGATGACGATAAACTGGCGGTGCTGCTGCTCACCGACTGTCGCTGTGATGCGGTCGGTTTCTTCAATCTGCTGGCCGGCAGCAAGCCCCTCTATGTGGAACAGTGGCTCTCTTATTTGCAGGAGACTGGCCGTATCGCCAGGCAGAGCAGCCAGCTGGAGAGCCCGGCCCAGACCGATTACCTCACCAGAGCCGGCTTTGAACATGAAGAGCTCAATGCGCTGCTGGGTCAAATCTATCAGGTGGCGGGTTTCAATCGTCTGCAGATCAACCGTTACCTCAAGAATCGCCACAATCCCACCACCCTGGCGACCCGCTACGATCAGAAAGAGCTGGAGCGCTATCGCCAGCTCAACGACATCATTCTGACTCTGCTGAAGTTGAAACGTCCTCAGTAAACAGCCCCAGCTGGCTGATGTCCGGTCGCAGCGGTTGCGGCCTGGCGATCAGATAGCCCTGCAATCCGTCTACATACATGCCTTGCAGCAATTGCTTCTGCCCCAGTTGCTCCACCCCTTCTGCTATCACCTGGCAACCCATGCGGTGTGACACATCGACGATCATTCGCACGAACTGCTGGTTGGTCAGATCCTGCTCCAGCCCTGTGATGAGGGCGGGATCCAGCTTGATGTAATCGGGTTTGAGCTCACGAAACAGGTTGAATGACCCTATTCCCTTGCCGAAGTTGCAGATGGCGGAGCGACTGCCGTTGCGCCTGAGCAGCTCGAACACCCGTTTGGCCCCTGTCATGTTGCGCTCCAGATGCTCCTCATCCAGTTCGAACACCAGATTGGCGCTGGTGTTGGGATCCTTGAGCAATTGCCTGTCCAGCCAGATCAGAAAGGTGCTGTTTTGCAACAGGTTGCTGGAGAGGTTGATGCCCCAGCGGCTCTGGTTGGCGCCAAATGCCCGGTACTGGCGCATGATGTGAACCACCAGCATCTGTTCCAGCTTCATCACCATGTCGAGGCGCTGGGCCATGGCAAACAGGGTGTCCGTTGGCAGCACAGTGCCGTCAGCACTGCTGAAGCGGGTATAAATCTCGTTGTAGGCCAGCATGCTACGGTGCATGGGTTGAATGGGTTGATAGGTGAAGCTTATCCGTTCCTGATCCAGCAGCTCGTTGAGCACCAGTTTCCAGTGGTGCTGACCCTGCAAGTCGACTACCTCATCATCGTCCTGCTGGATGGCCCAGCCGTTGACTGTCTCCGTCTGGGCGCGAGCGAGTGCCAGATCGGCTCGCGCCAGTATGGCTTCTATCTTCTGCCCGCTGCTCAGGCGCGTCAGCCCCGAGTAGGCGGCGCTCTCCAGCTCGTGCTGCTGTTGATAGTGGTCAAAGGCAATCTTCAGGTCTCGCCCGAGCAGGGGGGGCGGTATGTTGGCCACCGGCTGCACCAGCACGGCGAAGTCGGCCCCCGAGATACGGTAAACCTGATGGCCGGGAAAGCGGCTCACCACCCGGGTGATCAGATTGGCGATGTCCTTGATATAGGCATCCCCCGACTGAAAGCCGCGCTGGGCATTGAGTTTGCCAAGCTCTGTGGCACGGATCAGCACCAGGGTGGCGGTCTGGGTATCCTGATCCCGTTGCAGCAGGGCCGTCATGTCACGGCGAAATGCGTGGCGGTTTTGCAGCTGGGTCAGCTCATCCTGAGTCGCCAGATTGTGCAACTCGTCTATCTGGCGATGGGCATCAAGATCGGCTTCATTGAAGTGAGAAAGCAACTGCTGCAGTGCAGCCTGGGCCTCTGCCGTCTCCAGAACCGCAGGGTCACGCAGTTGCAGGGCTTTGATCCAGACGCGGTCCTGCTGGGCCCTCTCGGCATTGCGGGCGCGATAGGCCAGCATGAACAGCAGTCCGAAACCGAGCAGGGAGGTGCCAAGAATGAGTGTCAGGGTGAGAGGGGTTGCCTGTGCGGCGAGCCAGATGCCTTGCAACAGCAGCAGAGGAGCACAGGTGACGGCTGCGATCAGTAACAGGTTACTCCCGAGCTTGTTCAACATCTTGTCATCCTTGATGATGTTTGTGATGCTGAAATTCTAACCAAGCTCACGACGCAAAGCATGGGATACCGCTCAACTCCTGGAAAAGGGCCAATTGAAATCGGCTAAATGTGAGTGAAACCACTTTCATAAGCCCTTAAAAAGGCGAAGATGGGTTGAAAATAGATCAAACAAGGCAGAGGTAATTATGTTGTTAGAACCCGTAAATACTGCCAAAGCACGGCAACTATTGAATCAGAGTATGGCCTTGGTGCTCGCGGGGGGACGCGGCAGTCGCTTGAAGCAGTTGACTGACAACCGCGCCAAGCCTGCCGTCCATTTCGGCGGCAAGTTCCGGATCATCGATTTCGTGCTCTCCAACTGCATCAACTCGGGCATTCGTCGGGTGGGTGTGGTGACCCAGTACAAGTCCCACAGCCTGCTGCGCCACCTGCAATCGGGCTGGTCCTTCCTGCGCTACCAGATGAACGAATTCATCGATCTGCTGCCCGCCCAGCAGAGGGTGGACGAGGTGCACTGGTATCGCGGCACCGCCGATGCCATCTATCAGAACGTCGACATCATTCGCGACTACGGTCCCAAATACATAGTGGTGCTGGCGGGGGATCACATCTACAAGATGGATTACGCCGCCATGCTGCTCGATCACGTGCGCCTCGGCGCCAAGGTGACAGTGGCCTGTATCGAGGTGCCGCGCGCCGAGGCGTCTGCCTTCGGTGTCATGGACATAGACGAGCAGCGCAAGATCCGCGCCTTCGTGGAGAAACCGGCCAATCCACCGGCCATGCCCGGCTGCGAAGATCGCTCCCTGGCCTCCATGGGCATCTATATCTTCGAGGCGGAGTACCTCTATCAGCTGCTGGAAGAGGACATCAACAATCTGGAGTCCAAGCATGACTTCGGCATGGACCTGATCCCGCGCATCGTGGGCGAGGGCAAGGCATTTGCTCATCCCTTCACCATGTCCTGTGTCGGTGCCAAGGAGGGGCAGGAACCCTACTGGCGTGACGTGGGGACCCTGGATTCGTTCTGGGAGGCGAACATGGATCTCGCTTCCGTGGTGCCCGAGCTCGACATCTATGACGAGAGCTGGCCCATCTGGACCAGCCAGAACATGTCTCCCCCCGCCAAATTCGTGCAGGACAGAAACGGCCAGCACGGCATGACCATCAACTCCATGTTCGCGGGGGGATCAATTGTCAGCGGCTCTTTCGTACTCAACTCTGTGCTCTTTACCAATGTGCGGGTGCACTCCTTCTGTACCCTGGATCAGGCGGTGATTTTCCCCGGTGTCGAGATAGGTGCCGGTTGTCGTCTGCGCCGGGTGGTGGTGGATAAAGGCTGCGTGTTGCCAGATGGACTGGTGGTGGGTGAGAACGCCGATGAGGATGTGCGTCGCTTCTACCGTTCAGAGCAGGGAATCGTGCTGGTGACCAAGGAGATGCTGGCCAAGCTGGCGTGAGAGAGAAGCTTGAAACTGTGTCAGACGTTGTAATGCAAAGGGAGCCGAATCGGCTCCCTTTCTTTATGGTGTGATCGTGGATTTATTCGCGGACTTATTTTTCGCTCACAATGGCCTTGGCGGCCATCACCATGGCGGTGCCGTGCTTGCCACCAGCGGCGGTGACTTGCGGCACGCCATCTTCGTCGGTGTCGCCACCGGCCCCTTCGATGACGTTTTCACCGGAGTCGCCGATCCACTCGGCCATCTGCATGCCGCCGTTGACTGTGCCACGGAACCAGCCCACATAGCGCTGGGTCAGCTGTGCCAGCTCCAGCTCGGGGGCTTTTTCCGTGCCTTCGTTGCGCAGGTTCAGCATGGCAGCACGCAGGGCACCCGAGATGGCGGCCTGGGTCCACGGAGTGTATTCACCCTGCTTGCCCGCAAGCCAGGTGCCTGCCTTGGCATTGAAGTACGCCTTGTCGGTCGCGATGAACAGCTCGCGTGCTGCAGTGCGGTACTTGGCATCGGAGGTGGCGAGGAAGGCCGCGGTCAGCCCGCGCACGGCGGCAAATTGCGCATCCACGGATTGACCCGCATCCGGCTTGCCACCCAGAGTCAGGCCGTCATACACCAGGCCGTTCTTGCCCATCAACTGGCCAAGAATGAAATCAGCCTGCTGGCGAATGAGCACCAGCGCCTGCTGGCCTTGCGCGGTTTTCAGATCCAGCTCGCCGTTGTCACCGGCGGCATAACCGACCGGCAGAGCATCCTGCGCCCGCTGGAAAATCTGCAAGGCGACCAGGGCGTAAGCGGCGTCGAAAGTGGTGACGTGCTTGCCCTGTTTGCCGGCCTGCCAGCTGTCGACCAGGGTACCGGCCTTGGGCTCGAAGTGCAGGGCGTTGAGGTTCTTGAACACCATGCCGGAGAGATTCAGCGCCAGGGAGAAGGCATCTTCCCCTGCCACCAGCTTGGCGGCATCGCTGCCCTTGTTGGCGGCAGGCGCAGCGGCGAACGGGGCACCGTCAAACACGGCGTGGAAGGCCGGGTTCTGGTTGGTGTTGGCCGTGCGTTGATCGCTGAAGGCGTAGAACTCGGAGAGCGGCCACAGCATCATCCAGGCATCGCGCAGCTGGGCTGAGCTATCCACCACCTCCAGCTTGCCGATGGCACCTACGTCATTCTTGCTGGTTTCGGTCACTTTCACCTGATGGGGGAAGTAGACGATCCCCTTGGACGGATCGTATTGCGGTGTGATGTTGGCACCCAGCTGCTTGCCATCGAAGCCGAGCTGGCCCTGCATGATGGCCAGCTTGTCGATGGACTGTTCGGTCAGCATCATGCCGTTGAAGCCGTCGGCGGCAGAGACGCCGAGCTTGTGCTTGCCGTCCTGATCCATGGTGGCGGACGCGGCTTCCACCTCTTCATCGCTCTCGGCCACGTGCATGCCACCGAGGAAGTCCTGGGACCACATCACTTCCTTGAGCAGTATGCCGCCCACGGCCGCCGGGTTCAGCAGGTTGTCGGCACCGCTCCAGCGCAGGGTGGCGTAGTCACGAAAATAGGCGGGCACCTGGGTCTTGACGGTTTTCTCGGTGCCCTTGGCGGTCTTGATGGTGACCTGATCGCCGTTGACCGGGGTGGTGTTTACCACCTGGGCAAACTCCGGATTGGCGGAAGCATAGGGCAGGGAGAGGGGATACATGCCCTGTGGCACTTCATCGGCCGGGAAGCCGACGGCCTCGGCCATGGCCAGCACCCGCTTGCCGAGGTCGGCCAGGGTGCCGCCGCGGGCCAGGTTTTGCGGACCGTTCACCAGATGGGGGCCCATGCCGGACTGATAGTTCAGCGCGTACATGGCCTCTTCGGAATATTCATAGGATTCGATGCCGGCGGCGAAGTCGAACGGGGTCGGCTCATCGGCGCGGTTGGCATCCAGCACATCCAGATCCAGTCCCAGCGCTTCGGCCAGCGGCTCGCCGGAGAGCTCAAATTCGGTATAGGCCAGCATGTTGGCGGCTGTGTTGAACGTCTTGTCTTCCACCTTGACGGCAGCCTGTGCGGCGCCACTGAGCAGTGCGCAGGCGATCGCCTGTACCAGTACGGTTTTTCTCATGTCCCTTCTCACCATATGTTTGATTTTATTATGACGCTTCTCATGAATCTAAATGAGAATGGTGTGCATTATGAGACAAAGGGGGGAGCTTGAGAAGAAAAAACCGCGCCCCTGGGGTTGAAGAGAAAAGGGGCGCGGCCAGAGGGTCACAGCAGCTTGAAGGGGATGACCAGTTGACCCGGTTCTACCTTGAGTGCCTCTATCTTGTCTTTGATCCTGGCTTCGTTTTTGCGACTGCCATCCAGACGGTAGACGGGGGTCTGGGAGAAGAACAGGGAGAGGGACTGGTTGAAGGTGGAGAGCAGGGGAGTGAGGGCGGCGCCTACGTCGGCTGGCTCCGTCTTGACCGAGACGAGCTCCAGATCGCGCAGATAGATGGCACCCTGTTCGGCCACATAGTCGGGGCGGGCGCTGAGGGAGAAGCGGATCTTCATCTGCTGGCTGCCAAGGGGGCTGCTGACCTGCAGATCACCGGCAGCATCCAGCTCTACCCGATCGGCGCGGCTGCGGCCGATGCGGCTCTGCATCTCGTCGAGACGAACCTTGCTCGACATGATGCCGGGGATCCCCAGCTGTTTCTCGAAGGCGACCCTCTCTTTGAGATATTGGTTGATTTCGCTTTCGCTGACGTTGTACTGGGTGAGCGAACAGGCTGCCAGCAGCAGGCTGAGGGGAAGCAGAAGCAGGTGCTTTAACATCGACAGTTCCGTGAGTTGAGATACATGACCAAAAAGATGGCGCCATCTTAGGGGGAAACGCCCCTGGCTGCCAGCATGAGCACCTAGCCCCCATTTTTGTCGCAGCCTCATATGGGGTGTGAGCTGCGTGTTCATACGAGTAACTACGGGTGTAATGACAAGGCAGCCCGCGGCTGGCGCGGCCCACCCAATATCCACAGATAAGTTCCCGTTTTAACGATATAAAAATCCCATTGACCGGGTGATTTCAAAGCGAGTATTTTACCGCCGCACAAATACAAATTGATAATCATTATCATTTTGAATCATGTTTGAGGGTGTAACGTGGATACTCTTGTGATGGAAAATAGCGCGCCTGCCCAGGCTGCGTCCCCGCCCGATTTCTTGTTTACCTCAGGTCAGGGCACGATCAGTGCCTACGACCTGGGCCAGCCTATCACCACGCCCGCCTGTGAATGGCCCTTGCTGGAGCGACAGATAGCCCGGGCGCTGGCGGCGGCCGAGGCCGCAGGGCAAGCCAATCCGCTGCTGATCGGTGCCTTCGCCTTCGATCCGGCCGAAGCCTCCTGCCTCTATGTGCCTGGTCGCTATGAACGGGGCGTGCGCATGGCCTCCGAGCCGATGACGTTTGCAGCCAAAGCCGCCCTGGCCAGCGCACCTGCGAGCAACCAGGTCATTTCGGTACAGAGCACACCGGCGGCTGCCGAGTTCAAAGCCTCGGTCAGCTCGGCGCTGGATGCGTTTGCACAAGGTCGTCTCTCCAAGGTGGTGCTGTCGCGCAAGCTATCGCTCACGCTGCACAAGCCAGCCGATCCCGAGCAGGTGCTGGCCCGCCTGATGAGCCAGAACCCCCATGCCTTCCACTTCTCCCTGCCGCTCGGGCAAGATCGCCGTCTGCTTGGGGCAAGCCCCGAGCTGCTGCTGCGGGTCAGCGGGGGAGAGGTTTTCACCCACCCGCTGGCGGGCTCTGCCAAGCGCGGTAACGAGCCAGAACAGGACAAACGGGTGGCCCGGGATCTGCTGGCCTCCCACAAGGATCAGCATGAACACCGCCTGGTGATCGACGAGATCCGCCGGGTGCTGACTCCTCACTGTCGCGAGTTGGCCATTCCCGCCAATCCTACCCTGATGAGCACGGATACCCTCTGGCATCTGGGCACGCCCATCGCCGGTCAGCTGCATGCGGGGCAGGCTTCTGTGCTCTCCCTGGCTTGTCAGCTGCATCCGACCCCGGCCCTGTGCGGTTATCCCACCGAGCTGGCGCGTCAGTTCATCCGCGAGCAGGAGCCCTTCAGGCGTGCCCTGTTCAGCGGCATCGTCGGCTGGTGCGACAGTCAGGGCAATGGGGAGTGGGCCGTGGTGATCCGCTGTGGTGTGCTCGATGGCCATCAGGTGGAGTTGTTTGCCGGCGCCGGCATAGTGGCAGGCTCGGATCCCGCCATGGAGTGGGCCGAGACCGGCACCAAGCTGGGCACCATGCTCAACGCTCTTGGTCTGGATCTGGAGGTGGCGCAATGACGCAGTCCAACCGCTTCCTGCCCTATACCCGCTGGCCCGAAGCCTTGGCGGAGCAGTACCGCGCCAAGGGCTATTGGCGTGGCGAGCCGCTGACCGCCATGCTGGATCGCCAGTGCGAAGTGGCGCCGGATGCCACCGCCATCCTCTGCGGCGAACGCAGTTTCAGTTATCGCGAGCTGGACGCTGCCTCGAGCCGGCTGGCCGTGCGCCTGGCCCTTCACGGCCTGGGGGTGGGGGATACCGCTCTGGTGCAACTTCCCAATGTGGCCGAATTCTATCTGGTGTTCTTCGCCCTGCTCAAAGCGGGTATAGCGCCGGTCAACGCTCTTTTTAGCCACAACCGGTTGGAGCTGGCCTCTTACGCCGAGCAGATCAGGCCCCGCCTCTTTATCGGCTCGCTCGCCCATCCGCTGTTTGCAAGCGGGGAGCGCCACAGTGACCTGCTGCGAGGCATAGGCGCCGAGCTGGTGTTGCTCGATGGTGAGAGCGGGGAACTGGGACTGACCCATTGGCTGAGTGATCTGGCCAAGACCGAGGGATTGGCCGTCCCCGCCTATGGCCCGAGTCCGGCGGACGAGGTGGCCTTCTTCCAGCTCTCCGGCGGCAGCACCGGCACCCCCAAACTCATACCCCGCACCCACGACGACTACCTCTACAGCGTGCGCAGAAGCAATGAAATTTGTGAGCTGGGGCCCCATACCCGTTATCTCTGTGCCCTGCCGGCCCCCCACAACTTCCCCTTGAGCTCCCCAGGTGCCCTCGGTGTGTTCGAGGCGGGCGGCGCCGTGGTGCTGGCGCCGGATCCCGGCCCCATGAGCTGTTTTCCGCTGGTGGCCCGCCACAAGGTCAACTTGACCTCCTTGGTGCCACCGGCCGTCTCTCTCTGGTTGCAGGCGGCCGAATCTGACCCGTCAGTGCGCAGTCAGCTCGTGAGCCTCGACTTGCTGCAGGTGGGAGGCGCCAAGCTAGCCGAGGCGGTGGCCAGAAAGATCACCCCGCTGCTCGGCTGCCGGCTGCAACAGGTATTCGGTATGGCGGAGGGGTTGGTCAACTACACCCGGCTCTCGGACCCCGACGAGAAGATCATTCACACCCAGGGCCGCCCCATGAGCCCGGATGACGAGGTGCGCATTCTGGACGAAGCGGGCAACCCGGTCACCCCGGGCCAGCCCGGCGCCCTGCACACCCGTGGTCCCTACACCTTCCGCGGTTACTACCAGAGCCAGGCCCACAACGCCCGTGTGTTCGATGCCGATGGCTTCTACTGCTCCGGCGATCTGGTGGTGCAGGATGCCGATGGCTACCTCACTGTCGTGGGGCGGCAGAAGGATCAGATCAACCGGGGCGGCGAGAAAATCGCGGCGGAAGAGGTGGAGAACCAGCTGCTGCACCACCCGGCCATCACCCAGGCGGCCCTGGTCTCCATGCCCGACAGCGCCATGGGGGAGAAGAGCTGCGCCTTCATCGTCAGCACGGATCCCGGGTTGAAGCCGCTGGCCTTGCGCAAGTTTCTGCGTGAGCGCGGCGTGGCGGATTTCAAGCTGCCCGACCGTTTCGAAACCCTGGATGCCCTGCCCATGACGGCGGTGGGCAAGATTGACAAGCAGGGGCTGCGCGCGCAAATCGCCGAGATCATCGCCGCCGGCCAGCCCCTGACTACAGCTTAAAACTAAAAAGGAATCATGACGTTATGGCTATCCCAACCCTGAACAACTACGCCATGCCCAGCCAGTGGAAGGCCAACAAGGTCAACTGGACCCTGGATCCCAAGCGCGCCGCCCTGCTGATCCACGACATGCAGGAGTACTTCACTGCGTTTTATGGCGAGAATAGCCAGCTGATCCAGGCCCTCACCGAGCGACTCGCTGCGGTGCGCAAGCAGTGCAAGGCGCTCGGCATTCCGGTCTACTACACGGCCCAGCCCAAGGATCAATCCCCCGAAGATCGCGCACTGCTCAACGACATGTGGGGGCCGGGTCTGAACAAGAGTCCCGAGCTGCAACAGGTGGTGGCAGGGCTGCGCCCGGAGCGTGACGACACAGTGCTGGTCAAGTGGCGCTACAGCGCCTTCCAGCGCTCCGAACTCGAACAGATGCTCAAAGACCTGGGGCGGGATCAGCTCATCATAGGCGGCATCTACGGCCATATCGGCTGCATGATGACCGCCTGTGACGCCTTCATGCGCGACATCCAGCCCTTCTTCCTAGCAGACGGGATAGCGGACTTCTCCCTGGCCGATCACCAGATGGCGCTCGACTACGTGGCGACCCGCTGCGGCAAGGTGATCCCCTGTGAGGAGTTGCTGGCGCTTGCACCAGCTTCCGTCCAGACCCATCCGTTGCTGACGTATGAGGGACTCAAGGCGCGGCTGTTGAGCCATATCGATGAGGACGAAGGGGAGTTTGACCCGGACGAGAACCTCATCGACTACGGCCTGGATTCGGTGCGCATCATGTCCTTGCTCACAGAGTGGCGCGCCGCCGGGGTGGAGCTGGGCTTCGTGGACTTGGCCAAGCTGCCGACCCTCAATGGCTGGTGGCGTTTGATCGAGGCCAAGCTGGCAGCACAGGCGCTGGAGGTGACGCCATGAGCCGCTTCCCTCTGACCATACCCCAACAGGGGCTCTGGTCCGGTCATTTGCTCAACGACGACAAGGCCATGTTCAACACCGCCGAGTGTATCGCCTTCGATGGCAAGGTCGACGCGGCCGTGCTGGTGGCCGCGCTCACCCGGGCTGTGAGTGAGTGCGAGGCGCTCAAGGGCCACTTCGAAGACGATGGGGAGGCGGTCTGCTTCGTCTCGGACGAGGCACCCCTCGCCTATGGCGAGGTGAACCTTGAAAGCGATGACGAGGCTGCCGCCCGCGGCTGGGCCTGGGCCGATCTGCGCCGTCCGTTCGAGTTGACTAAAGAAGCACCCTGCCGCTTCGCTTTGCTGCGTGGCCCCGGCCGGGATTACCTCTACAGCTGCGTGCACCACATAGCGCTGGACGGTTTTGGCACCACCTTGCTGTTCCAGCGTATCGCCGAACTCTATGGCGAAGGGCTGGCAGGAGCTGTGCCGTCGCCATCGCCGTTTGGCCTGCTGGATGAGGTGCTGGCCGAAGAGCTGGCCCGCGAGGAGAGCGGCAAGAACGCTGCCGCCCGCAGCTTCTGGCAGGCGCAATTGCAAGGCTGGCCCGAGGTGAAATCCTTTGGTGACACCCGCGCGCCCATCGCCGCCGAATTTATCCGTGAGAGTCGCCCCCTGCCGGCGGCGCTGTGGCAGGCGCTGACCGGCTTTGCCGACGAGCACAAGCTGGGTTGGCCTGACCTGTTGCTGGCCGGCCTATCGGCCCAGCTCTCCCTTGCCAGTGGCCAGCAACAAACGTTGCTTGGCCTGATGATGATGAACCGCATCGGGTCTGCCTCCCTGACAGTGCCCTGCATGCAGATGAACATCACCCCGTTGGCGCTGGCGCTCGGTGAAGAACTGGATCTGGCGGGGGCGGCCGGCGCCGTGGCCAAGGCCAAGCGCGGCGTGCGCAAGCACCAGCACTATCGCTACGAACTGCTGCGCCGAGACCTTGGCCTGGTGGGGGGCGACAAGCGATTGTTCGGCCCCCTGGTCAACATCATGCCGTTCGATCACGCCCGTCGCTTCGGGCCGCTCAGTGCCCATATTCTTAACATCAGCGCCGGGCCTGTGGAGGATCTCACCATCGAAGTGCAGGTCGGCGCCGATGGCCAGCCCAGACTGGATCTGGATGCCAACCCCGGCTGCTACCAGCAGGCCGAGCTGGCGACCATCGCCGATACCCTGTTCGCTCTGCTGGGCCGCTGGCTTGCCGATCCCGCCCAGACCCTGGGCAGCCTCAAGGCCGACTGGCTGGCCGAGCAGCGGCTGGGAGCCCTGATCACCGGCCCCGCCAACGAAGTGATCAAGGTGCGTCCTGTGCTGGACGCGCTCTGCCACTTCGCCGCCCAGACCCCGCACAAGATTGCCCTGATGCAGGGGGAGGCGAGCGTCAGCTACGAGGCACTGCTGGCCCGCTGCGAGCAGATGGCAGCCGCTCTGCAGACGTCCGGCGTGCAGCCGGGGGACAGGGTCGGGGTCATGCTGGCCCGCAGCCCCCAGGCCATCTTCGCCCAGCTGGCTGTGCTGTTGGCGGGCGCCGTCTACGTGCCCCTCGACCCCGAACAGCCGTTGGAGCGCCAGGGTCATATCCTGTGCCTTGGGGAGGTCAAGACCCTGATCACCCAGGCCGAGTATCGCCATAAGCTGGCCAGCCTGTTCGAGGGGCGCACTCTCTTGGCCGGGGATCTGGTGAGCGACAACCGGCTCAACCAGCCGGCTGCCGGCCGCGCCGTCGCCTACCTGATGTTCACCTCGGGCTCGACCGGCCTGCCCAAGGGGGTGGCGGTCAGCCACGGGGCGCTCGATCACTTCGCCGCTGCCGCCCGCTGCCGCTATCACCTGAACGAGGGCGCCCGGATGCTGCAATTTGCCCCCTTCAATTTCGACGCCAGCATAGAGGAGGTGTTTGCCACACTGAGCGCCGGTGCCACCCTGGTGCTGCGTACCGACGCCCTGCTCGAATCAATGCCCGCCTTCGCGGCCGGGGTGGAGCAGATGGGGATCACCCACCTCGACCTGCCCACCGCCTTCTGGAACGAGTGGGTGGTGGCGCTGACGGCGGGCCAGGCCCATATCCCGGCCCGGCTCGCCACCGTCATCATAGGCGGCGAGGCGGTCTACCCCGAGCAGTTGGCCCAGTGGCAACGGCAGGGGCGTTCTGATGTGCGCCTGTTCAACACTTACGGTCCCACCGAGACCACTGTGGTGGTCACTACGCATGAGCTGCAGCAGGAAGACCCGAACCAGACCCAGCTGCCCATCGGCCTGCCGCTGCCCGGCATGCAGGCGCTCATTCTGGGGGCAGGGGAACAGCCTGCCAGCGAGGGGGAGCTGGTGCTGCTCGGCCCACAGCTTGCCAACGGCTATGTGGGTGGCGTGCAGGGGAGCTTTGACACCCTTCGGGTCGGTGAGCAGGCGCTGCCCGTCTATCGCACAGGCGATCGGGTGCGGCTGGAGGCCGGCCGGCTGGTCTATCTGGGCCGGCGCGACAACGAATTCAAGATCAGCGGTTATCGCATCCAGCCCGGCGAGGTGGAGGCTCAACTGCTGGCCCTGTCCGGGGTGGACGAGGCCTGCGTGCAGGGGGTGAGTATCGGCAACGTACGCCGGCTGGTGGCCTTCGTGGCCGGCTCCGAGCGCGACAGTCGGGCCATCAAGGCGCAGCTCGCCAAGGTGTTGCCCGCCGCCATGATCCCCACCGACTATCGCCACTATGACCAGCTGCCCCGCACCGGCTCCAACAAGCTGGATCGCAAGGCCCTGCTGGCTCAGTACCAGTCTACGGATGAGGCACTGACCCTCGGCAGTGAGACGGAGAACCGGGTCGGCGCCATCTGGCAGCAGATCCTGGGGCTCGCCACCATGGCGCCTGCGGACAACTTCTTCGAGCTGGGGGGCCAGTCCCTGCAGACCATACAGATAGTGAACCGGCTCGGCGCCGAGTTCGGGGTGCAGGTCAAGGTATCCGATGTGTTCGACCACCCCCGTCTGGACGACTTCTGCCGCTTCCTCGATGGCAAGCTGACCGAGGATGAAGAGAGCGTGGAGATGGTGTGGTGATGAGCAAGGAGCAACAAGCAATGGCCTTTGATTTCAGTGGCAAGCGGGTCTGGGTGACAGGTGCCGGCCGTGGCATAGGGCGCGAGGTGGCAGAGCAGTTCGTGGCCGCCGGCGCCGCCGTGGTGGGGTTGGATCTGGCGTTTCCCGAGGTCGGCTACCCCTATGCCACCCGGCTGATCGACATCGGCGATGCCGCAGCGGTGAACGCCTGCTGCTCCGCGCTGCTGGCGGACGGTGGGCTGGATGTGCTGGTCAACGGGGCCGGGGTGCTGCGCCTCAGCCCCACCGAAAACTTGAGCGACCAGGATTGGCACGACTGCATGACGGTCAACGCCACCGGCGTCTTCTATCTGCTTCGGGCCCTGGTGCCCCACTTCAAGGGGCAGCGGCGCGGTGCCATCGTCACCATAGGCTCCAACGCCGCCCATGTGCCGCGCATGCAGATGGCGGCCTACTGCGCCTCCAAGGCGGCAGTCACCAGCCTGACCCAGACGGTGGGGCTGGAGCTGGCCCCCTTCGGCGTGCGGGTCAACCTGGTGTCGCCGGGCTCGACGGATACCCCCATGTTGCGCGGCATGCTGCCGGACGAGGGGGCCATGGCTCGCACCATTGCCGGGCTGCCGGATCAGTTCAAGCTCGGTATTCCCCTGCGCAAAATCGCCACCCCGGCGGAGATCGCCAATACAGTGCTCTTCCTGGCCTCGGACTTGGCCAGCCATATCACGCTGCAGGATCTGGTCGTCGACGGCGGCGCCACCCTGAGCGCCTGAGGTAAGTCATGAACAATATGATAACGCTGCTAAAACAGCTGGAACGCCAGGGTGTCAGGCTGACCCTCAACGAGAAAGGGCAGCTGATTTCCCAGTCGAGCAAGGAGGCACTGACCCCCGCCATCGGCGCCCAAATCAAGGCGCACAAGGATGAGCTGGTGCGCTGTCTGGCGGCTCGCGCCGCCTTCGAGGCCCCCATTGTCGCTCAAGGCGTTCAGAGCGGCCCGCTCTCCTCCTCCCAGAGCGGGCTCTGGTTTATCGAGCAGTACGAGGAGGCCTCCCACCTCTACAATATGCCGGTCTACTTCAGGGTCCGTGGCGAGCTAGACACGGCGGCCCTGGAATTTGCCTTCGATCACCTGTTTGCCCGCCACCCCAGCATGCGCACCCGTTTCGTCAAGGACGAGGCGGGCAGGGGGGCCCAGGAGATACTGCCGCACGTGCCCTTCAAGCTGCATATTGAGGACGTGAGTGAGCAGCCCGCAGCCGAGCGCGAAGCCTATGTGGCCAGGCGGGTGCGCGAGGAGATAGGGAAGCCCTTCTCGTTGACCAAAGGGGACTTGAGTCGGGTGCACCTTATCCGGTTGGGGTCTCATGAACATGTGCTGTTGATCACCCAGCACCACATCGTCTCCGACGGCTGGTCGGTCAAGAACATGTTTGCCGACTTGAAGCGTGCCTTCCTTGCCCATCAGAACCGGGAGCCCTTGAGCGTGCCCGAGTTGCCGCTCACCTACCTCGACTATGCCCACTGGTTCAACTCGCCGCGCTTTCTGGATTACCACGCAGAGTTCAAGCCGTTCTGGGTCGACAGGCTCGGTGGCAGCCCCGAGGTGCACGGTCTGCCGCTGGACAAGCCGCGTCCGGCTCATCAGGCCAGCGGCGGCGAGCTGGTCTTCTCCACCATAGACAACGCCCTGTGGGAGAGCTTCAAGCGGCTGTGCCAGCGCCACAACACCTCCAACTTCATCGGCCTGCATGCCCTGTTTGCCCTGCTGATGGTGCGCCAGAGCGGCGAGAAGGAAGTCGTCATAGGCACGCCGCTCGCCTACCGCGAGCGCCACGAGATAGAGTCCCTGGTGGGCTTCTTCGTCAATACCCTGGTGCTGCGCACCCGGCTCGAGGGTTGCCCCAGCTTTGTCGACTACCTGCAGCAGTGCCGGGAGGAGGATCTGGCGGCCTTCGATCACCAGCTCTACCGCTTCGAGGCGCTGGCCGAGGCCATCGGCGCCGATCGCACGACTGCCATCAACCCTATCTTCCAGATCATGCTGGTCTATCAGGCCAAGGTGGATTTCAACGATCTCATCCCCGGCTGCCAGCTGGTGGAGGAGACCTCTCCGGTGCTGCCCGCCAAGACCGACATCTCGGTCAAGGTGACCGAGTTGATGGATTCCGTCAGGGTGGACTGGTTGTTCGCCACCGCCCTGTTCGAGCGAGAGACCATCCAGGCTTACGCTGATCGCCTGCTGCACCTGATGCGCGCCGTGGTAGCGGCCCCAGAGACCGACATCTGGCAACTGCCGCTGGAGGCGGGCACAGACCAGGCAGCGCTGGTCGCCGAGCTCGCCAGTCTGCCGCAGGATTACCCCAGCCGCGACACCCTGCTCTGCCATATCGAGCGGCGGGCCGGGCAGTTGCCGGGCGCGCTGGCGGTGAGTGATGGCGAAGGCGCCCTGAGTTACGGCGAGCTGGAGGCGCGCGCCAACCGGCTGGCTCACTGGCTGCTGGCCCGAGGCGTGAAGCCGGGCGCCGCCATCGGCATCCAGGCCAGACGGGATGTGGCCTTCGTCATCGCCCTGCTCGCCTGCTGGAAGGCGGGGGCGGCCTATGTGCCGCTCGACCCGGCCTACCCCGCCGAGCGGCTGGCCCATATCCTCGGCGACGCCAGCATTGCGCTGGTGCTTGGAGGGGAGCCGGATGCCCGGCTCGCCGAGGCCATCAAGGGCACAGATGCCGGTTACTACAACCTGCATCGGCTGGCGCTGGATGGGTTGCCAACCAGCACTCGCGCCATCCCCCGGGACGCGGCCATGCTGGCCCAGATCATCTACACCTCCGGCAGTACCGGCTTGCCCAAGGGGGTCATGGTGGAGCAGGGCAGCCTGATCAACTTGATGGCGGATCATGCAGAACGCATCCTCCTTGATCAGGATGGCGCCATGTTCAACTGCATGTCCCTCTCGTTCGATGCGGGCAACATGACCACACTGCTGCCGCTCTACTGCGGCGCGGCCCTGCACTTTGGCGAGCCGGGTGAGGGGGCCATCACGGCTGCGATCAAAAGTGGCGCCAGCCATATGATCCTGCCCACCGCCCTGCTGGCTAACCTGTTGCCACCGACCGATCTCGGTTCTCTGCGCGCCATCGGCTTTGGCGGCGAAGCCTGCCCGAGCAGCCTGGTGGAACGCTGGGGGGAGCGGGTGGCGCTCTACAACATGTACGGCCCGACCGAGTGCACAGTCACGGCGCTCTGCGCGCGACTCGTGCCGGGTCAGCCCATCACCATAGGCCAGCCTATCAGCAATTTAAAAGCGCTGATCCTGGACGAAGGGGGCAATCTCTGCCCCGTGGGGGTGCCCGGCGAGCTCTGCCTGAGTGGTCTGGGTCTTGCTCGTGGCTACCTCAATCTGCCTGAGCGAACTCAAGAGGCTTTTATCGAGCTGGCTCTCGACGGTCGTACCCATCGCCTCTACCGCACCGGCGATCGGGCGCTCAGGCGCCGCGACGGCAACATTCAATATCTGGGCCGGATTGACGAGCAGATCAAGCTGCGGGGCTATCGCATCGAGCCCGGCGAGATAGAGACGCAAGTCGCCGCGCTGTGTCCGGCCATCCGCCAGATCAAGGTAGTGGTGCAAGACGGCCGCCTGCTGGCGTACGCCTGCCTGCATGAGGGGGCGAGTGAGCCGGACGGCGAGGCCCTGCTGCAACGGGCCGGCGAATGCCTGCCCGAATACATGGTGCCGGTGCGGCTCTGTTGGCTGCCCGAGATGCCGCTTACCCCCAACGGCAAGCTGGACCTGCGCCGCCTGCCCGCCATTGACTGGCAGCAGAGCAAGAGTGAGCCACAAAGCGAGCTGGAGCAGACGGTGCTCGCCATCTGGCAGGGGGTGCTCAAGCAGCCCCTCGGAGTGGAGGATGACTTCTTCCGCCTGGGGGGGGATTCCATCCTCAGCATCCAGCTCACCACAAGGCTGCGGGATGCGGGGCTGCACTGCAGCGTGAAGGACGTGTTCGAGGCCAAGACGGTGCGCCGCCTCTGCCGCCAGCTCGGCCAGCAGCAGGCGGTCAGCCACCAGACCGAACAGGGCAATCTGACAGGGGAGTTCCCGCTCCATCCCATACAGCACTGGTTCTTCGAGCAGGGCTTCGCCAAGCCCGGCTACTGGAACCAGGGGGTAATACTGCGTCTGCCCGCCGGGGTGGGCGATGCCGCCCTGCATGGCTGGCTGACCACCCTGCGCCAGCATCACGACGCCCTGCGTCTGGCGGTGACCCCGACCGGCCAGCGCTATCTGGCCGAGCTGGCGCTGCCGCCCTTGCCGACCCTGGATGCAGGAGCAATCGGCGGGGCTGAACTGCAGGCCCGCCTGACCGAACTGCAAGGGGAGCTCGATCCTGCCAGTGGCCAGACCCTGGCCTGGGCCCGCCTGCGCAACCTGGCCATCGAGGGCGAGGCAGAGCCGGTGGAGGGGCTTTTCCTTGCCTTCCACCATCTGGTCATCGATGCCGTCTCCTGGCGCATCCTGGCCGAGGATCTCGCCCGGGTGAGCAGGGGCGAGCCCCTGCCCGCCAAGGGCAGCAGCTATCGCCAGTGGGGCGAAGGGCTGGCCGCCTACGCCCTGCGCGAAGAGGATCAGCTGGCGTTCTGGCTGGCCCAGGGGGAGGGCAACCAGCGAGGACTGCTGGAAGCGCAGCGCGCCGAGGATGGCCGCGCCGCCGCCAGCCTGCTGCAATTGGACAAGGAGACCACGGCCCGCTTGATCGATCCGGCCAATCAGGCCTTCTTCACCCGGGTACCCGACTTGTTGCTGGCCGCCCTGACTCGCACCCTGAGCGATCTGGGTTATGGCGCACGTCACTGCGTGATGCTGGAAGGGCACGGCCGAGAGGCAATCGATGCTGAACTCGATGTGAGCCGCACCCTGGGCTGGTTCACCAGCACCTATCCGCTGGCGTTGGCCGATGAGCCAGAGTGGGATGCGCTGGTGTGCGCCACCAAGGAGCGGCTGCGGGCCGTACCGGACAAGGGGGTAGGCTTCAACGCCCTTCGTCTGCACCATCCCCGTGGCTGGGAGTTGCCCGAGGCCCTCATCGTTTTCAACTATCTGGGAGTCAGCCATCAGGCATCACGAGCGAAAGGCGCCGCAGGTCAGCCCTGGCAGCCCCTGCCCATGGCGCCGGGGGCGCCCTCCTCACCGGACAACCTGCCGCGCGAGCTTATCAGTTTGCACGGGGGCGTCTATGACGGCTGCCTCACCCTGCGCCAGGTCGGTGCCCTCAACCAGCAGGGGAGTGACGCCCTGATGGTGAGATTGGCGGCCAACCTGCGTGCCCTGGTGGATCACTGCTGTGGGGTGAGCGCCCCGCGCCACACCCCGAGCGACTTCCCGGGGCTTGGCCTCTCGCAAGCGGCGCTAGACCAGGTGCTGAGCGGGCGCGAGGTGGAGACACTGCTGCCCATGACGTCCTTGCAGCAGAGCATGCTCTATCACAGGGCGCTGGCGCCTCGTGACACGGCTTATCACCTGCAGACCGAGATTGAGTACCGCCAGCCACTGGACCTTGCCGTTTACCGCCAGGCCTGGCAGGCGCAGCTCGCCCGCTGGCCGGCCCTGCGCAGCGAACTGGTGCTGGCGGATGGGGTGGCACTGCAGCGCATCCTGCGCCATGCCGAGCTGCCATTCCACTATCAGGATCTGGTGGGGGATGAGCAGGCCGAGGCGCGCATCGCGGCCTATCGCCAGCAGGATCTGGCCCGCCCGATCCCGCTCGAGCAGGCTCCCTTGCTGCGGGTCGCCTGTTTCAAACTGGCGCCCGATCACCACAAGGTCATCTTCAGTGCCTACCATGGCGTGCTGGATGGCTGGAGCGGCCCCGTATTGCTGGGTTCCCTGCATCGCTGCTATCAATCCCTGATGAACGGCCTGCTGCCGCAAGCCGATCCGGATGGGGCCTGGCTCGAATTTGGCCGCCATATCGCGAGCCAAACCCGCGCCAGCGAGGCCTACTGGCAGGGGCGCGCCGAGCTGTTGGCCCGACACAACGATCTCTCCCGTCTGTTCGGGGTGGCGCTGGAGCCGCAGCTGACGCAGCACAGGCCTGCGGTGTGCGGCCAGACCCTGGCGCCGCAGGTGTCGGCTCAACTGGAGGCCCGTGCCCGCGAGCTGGGGGTAACCACGGGCTTGCTGGCCCAATACGCCTGGCATCGCCTGCTGGCGCGCCGTTGTGGCGACGACATCACCCTGGTGGGCAACGTGACGCCGGGCCGGGATTTCCCCATCGAGGGGATCACCCAGAGCGTCGGCCTCTATATCAACAGCCTGCCGCTTATCTTGGATTGGCGCACCGAGGCGACCCTGGCCGAGCATATCGCCCGGCTGCAGTCGGATTTGATGGCCCTCAATGAGCACGGCACCCAGTCGCTCGCCGCGCTGACGCAGGGCAGGGCGCGCCTGTTCCAGAGCCTGTTCGTGTTCGAGAACTACCCTGTGCCGGCGCTGCCGGAGGAGCCAGAACCCCATCAGCTGGTGCCGCGCTTTGGCGCCGTGGTGGAGAAGGTCGAACTGCCGCTCTCCCTGGTGGTGAACGCCCGCGGCGGCTGGCTCAATCTGCGCTTTGAGTTCGACGGGGATCTGATCCCCATGGCGAAGGCCGAAGCCGTGCTGGCCGCCTGGCTGACCGAACTCGGCTGGCTGGCGGGGGCGCACCTTGCGCTGCCGGCCAGACCCGATGAGATGAGCCTGCCTGCCCCTGTGGCAGCGCGCGTCGCGGCGCCAGTCGCCGAGCCCTGTCCGCCTGCGGCTCGTCCGCTGGTGGCCCTGTGGGAGCGTCAGTGCGGCGTGCCCGGCGTCTGGCAACAGACCCTGTGTGAACTCGGGGTGGATTCGGTGCAGCAGCTCGCCCTGCTGACGGCTCTCAATGCCGCCTTTGCCGGCGAGCGTGCGCCGCTCACCCTGAGGGATCTCAAGGCCCATTCATCCCCCAGCCGGCTCTATCAGCACTGGTTGGTGCGGCTGCCCGAGGAGGTGCTATGACGGCTCTGACCAAGATTGAGCAAACTTCCATCAAACAGCCCGCCAATCGGGAGCTGAGCTCCCCGCAAGGCGGGCTGGCAACAGAGCAGACCCTGGGCTCGCGTCTGGCCGATTGCCTCGCCGCCACGCCGCTGGCCCCCGCCATCGGCATGGGCGGGGTCGGTGTGAATGAGCAAGGCATGAGTGAGCAAGACACTGGCGAGGCCGGCCCCGGCGCCTGGCTCAACTATGGCGAGCTCAGCCTGCGGGTCGGTCAGATCGCCGCCCGCCTGCAGGGGCTGGCGGTGGGAGAGCGGGTCGGCCTCTATCTGGCGCGAGGACCGGATCTGGTGGCCTGCCTGCTCGCCTGCCTGCGCCTCGGCCTCACCTTTGTGCCGCTCGAGCCGGATTTTCCGGTGGAGCGGCTGCAGGGTATCGCCCGGCAGGCCCGGCTCTCGGCGGTGATCTGTGATGGGCATGGCGATGTGCCCGCGTTTGGCTGTCCGCTGCGATCCCTCGCCGGTCTCGGTCACGTGGGGGGGGCAGCTGTGCAGTGGCCCAATGTGGACGATGCGCTGGCGGCCTACATGATGTTCACCTCGGGATCCACCGGCGAGCCCAAGGGGGTGGTCATCAGCCGGCGAGCCTTGCTCTGCTTCCTCGACGGGATCCGCGAGCGGCTCGGGCTATCACCTAACAGCCATTGGCTCTTTATCACCACCCCGGCCTTTGACATCTCCTTGCTGGAGATGCTGGGCCCGCTCTGGGGTGGTGGCCGGCTGACGGTGGCTGGCGGTGAACACAACAAGGACCCCCTGGGAATGATGGCGTTGCTCGAGGCGGATCCTTCCATCAACTTCCTGCAGGCCACCCCGGCCTGCTGGCGAATGCTGCTCAAAGCAGGCTGGCAGGGGCGCGAGCGTCTCACCGCCCTGTGTGGCGGCGAGGCGCTGGACTCGGGATTGGCCGAGCAGCTTTGCAGTCGTACCCAGCGGCTGTGGAACTGCTACGGGCCGACCGAGGCCACCGTCTGGTCGCTGGTGAGCGAGGTGCGCTGGCCACCGGCGGATGGGCAGATCACCATCAGCCACAGCCTGCCCGGCTATCGCCACTGGGTGCTGGACGAAGCAGGGTTGCCGGTATCTGAGGGGGAGTGCGGGGAGCTCTGCATCGAGAGCCCGGCCCTGTGTGAGGGGTACTGGCGCAAGCCAGCCTTGACGAGCGCCGCCTTCCTGAGGGTCGATACCCATCGGCTCTATCGTACCGGCGATCGGGTGCGCCGACTGGGGGCGGATCGCTTCCTCTATCTGGGGCGGCGGGACGATCAGGTCAAGCTGCGCGGTTTTCGCATCGAACTGGGGGAGGTGGAGGCGGGCCTTCGCCGCCAACCCGGGGTGCAGGAGGCGGCGGTGCGTCTGGTCGGTGAGGGGGACGAGGCCATGCTGGTGGGCTATGTGGAGGCCAAGGCCGGGGTGACCCTCAATCGCCTCGCCCTGCGCAAGGGCTTGCAGGCCACGCTGCCGCACTACATGGTACCGGCGCGCATCCTCCTGCTCGATGCGCTGCCCAAGACAGGCAGCGGCAAACTGGATAGAAAGGCGCTGCTGTTACCCGAGTAAGCTCTCTGTCCGAGTGCCTTGATAAACAAAGAAGCCCGCATGATGCGGGCTTCTTTTTGGCTGCCATATAAGGGCGGGTTTATTGGGTGATGGGGGCCGCGTCCGGTTTGGCCAGCAGCTGCTCGACGTCGTCGATCACCTTGAGGGCCGCCTGGGGGCCGCCGGTGGAGGTCCACAGCGAGCCGTCCACGGCGCCAAAGCGCTTGCCCTTGATGGCGTTCAGTTGCTGGAAGGCCGGGGTCTGCTCGGCCTGCTTCATGGCATCCACCGCATCGCCGCTGGCGCTCAGGGTGCCTATCACCAGCCAGTCACCGTCCAGCAGGTTGAGAGATTCCAGGCTCAGGGCCGGGGAGTGGGGGGTCTTGTCGCCGATCTGGTGGGTCGGACGGGCCAGCCCCATCTCTTCCACCACGCTGCTGGCGAAGGTGCCGCTGTGCATGTAGCTCGGGCCCTTCGGGTTCCAGCGCACTATGCTCAGGCGCTCGCCCTGATGCTTGGCAAGCTTGCTGCGGGCCTCTTGCAGGCGGGCGTCATACTGGGCGAGGAAGGCCTTGCCCTCGGCGTCCCGGTTCAGCACGTGGGCGCTGCGATTGAAGATCTCCTTCCAGGAATCACCCCAGTTGCCGGTGACGACTGTGGGGGCTATCTCTTGCAGCAGGGTCAGCAGCTCGGGTTTGGTCTGGCCGGTCAGGATGAGATCCGGCTCCAGATCGATCAGCCGCTCCAGATTGGGGTTGTCCAGATCGCCGACCACGGCGATATCCTTGCCCGCCTTGTTCAGCAGGTAACGGGGCAATGTGCCCTGGCCACGACCGTTGACGGTGCCGACCGGCTGCAACCCCAGGGTCAGGGCCGTATCCAGATCGATTTCGCTCAGCACCACCACCCGCTTGGGTTGGGTGGGCACGACCTGGGTCTTGCCATCGGCATCGGTCACCTGACGGGTGTCGGTGCTGGCCTGGGCCTGAAAACCGACCAGGCTGGCCAGCATGAGCGCGGCGGCCAGAGGGGAGGAGATCTTCATCGTTACATCCTTCTTGGTGAAATCAGCGAAAAACCGGGCCCCAAACGGGCGGACTTATGCTATCACAAATTCAAATGATAAAAATTGTCATTTGCGTTTGTGGTGCTGAGAGGGGGTGATTTGCTACCATGACCGCTCTCGAACCAAGGGCCTTTTTGATGCCAATTGCTCCCCTGGCTGCCGGATCCCGAGGCAGCTTTATCCTTCATGCCGACTGCCTGCCGCTGCCCGGTGCGGCGCATATTGCGCTGCAGCGGGTCTGCTTCGATCCCGCCGCCTTCACACCGGCCTGCTATGAGCAGGCCCGGATCCTGCTGCCCGCCAGCTTGCAGCGTGCGGCCCCCAAGCGGCTGGGGGAGTTTCTGGCCGGTCGGTTGGCGGCCCGTGAGGCTCTGCGCCGCTTTGGGCTTGGCGATCATGTGGTGGCCATAGGGTCGGCCCGCGAGCCGCGCTGGCCTGCGGGGTTTGAGGGCAGCATCAGCCACAGCCTGTTGCAGGGGCGCGGCATGGCCCTGTGTGCGGTACGTCCGGGTCAGGCAGGGATGGGGCTGGATCTGGAAGCCTGGCTGGAGGATGAGCAGGCGTGCAGTCTCTGGCCCGGCATCGTGGATGATGAGGAGTGGGAGCGGCTGCAGCGCTGTCCGCTCGGGCCGGCCCAGGGGTTGACCCTGGTGTTCTCCGCCAAGGAGAGCCTGTTCAAGGCGCTCTACCCCAGGGTGGGGCGCTATTTTGACTTTCTCGATGCTCGCTGGCTGGCCATGACGGAGCAGACCCTCACCCTCGAACTAAGAAGCGCGCTGACCCCGGATCTGCCTGTCGGCTGGCACTGTACCCTGCACTGGCAACGCTTGCCGGGGGGCGTGCTGACCACGCTTGTGCTCTGAACGAGCCTCTGCCGCTCGGTGTCATGGGATCAAAAAAACCGCCATCAAGGCGGTTTTTTTGATCCTGCGTTCAGGCTTGCTGCTTCATGGCAAAGGCCTGCGGGCGGCGGCGCGGCACTATGATGGGGGCGCCATCGCCGGGGGCGTGCAGTATGTCCACGTCCGTCTGGTAGAGGCGGTCGATGAGAGGCTTGGTCACCACCTCGCGAGCCGGGCCCATGGCCTGGATCTTGCCCTCGCCGATGGCGATCAGCTCGTCGCAGTAGCGGGCGGCGGTGGCGAGATCGTGGATGACGATGAGCACTGTCTTGCCCTCGGCGGTGATCTGGTGGATGGCCTCCATCACTTCCGTCTGGTGGCCGATATCCAGCGCGCTGGTGGGTTCATCCAGCAATATGATGTCCGCATCCTGGGCCAGCACCATGGCTAGCCACACTCGCTGGGCCTGGCCGCCGGAGAGGGAGCTGGCGCTCTGTTGCAAGATGTCGCCAAGCTGCATCCGTTCGCAGGCCCAGCGCACCATGCGGGCATCCTCTTCACTCCACTGATTGAACCAGCCCTGATGGGGATGGCGGCCGTACTGCACCAGCTGCTCGACCTGAATGCCGGCGGGCACCAGGGGGCGCTGGGGCAGGTAGGCGAGCTCCCGGGCCAGCGCCTTCATGCCGTAACTCTCCAGCGGTTTGCCCTTGAGCAGTATCTCACCGGATTGGGGCTGCTCCTGGCCCGCCAGCAGCTTGAGCAGGGTGGATTTGCCGCCGCCATTGGGGCCGACGATGCCGACCAGCTTGCCCTTGGGAATGGTGAAGGAGATGTCGTTGAAGACGGGCTTTTGCTGATAGCCGAAGTGGAGGCAATTTAGGGTGAGGGTCATCAGTCGGTTCTCTGTCTGTCTTTGATCAGAATAAACAGCAGCAGTATGCCGCCAAGAATACGGGTCATGATGCCGGTGGCGACCTCATGGGGGCTGGCCAGTACCCGCACCAGGGTGTCACTTGCCAGCAGCAGCAGGGCGCCACACAGGGCGGCAATCCATAGCGGCACTATGCGATCCCGGCTCATCCAGGAGGCGAGTATGGGGGCCGCCATGGCGATGAACACCACAGGACCGCCGATGGCGGTGCCAAGGGCCGCCACGACGATGGCCTGGGCCAGCACGCCGAGCTGCACCCGGTTGACGTTCACCCCCAGACTCTGCGCGGTGACAGGGCCCAGACGCAGCACGCCCAGGGCGCGGGAGAGATAAATGATCCAGGGGCAGACCAGCAGGATCAGGATCCCCACAGGCACCACTGTGCCGTAGCCCTGGCCGACGAAGTTGCCCATGTTCCACAGGTAGAGGCTGGTGAGGTGCACCAGCGACTGGGTGGACATGACGAACTGGCCGATGGCGTTCATCAGCTCGGAGACGCCGATACCGATCACCACGAACAGATAGCCTTGTTCCCCCGGCTTGTTGCACAGGGCATAGAGCACGACGGCGGCAAACAGGGCGCCAAGGGGCGCGGCCCACCAGGGCCAGCTGCCCAGAGTGAGGTAGAGGGAGAAGGCGATGATGGCCAGCGACGCCCCCTCGTTGACCCCTATCATGTCCGGGGTGGCGAGGCGGTTGCGAATGAGGGTCTGCACCAGGCAGCCGGAGAGGCCCATGGCAGCGCCTGCCACCAAGACGGCGACGATGCGCGGCAGCCGGATCTTGAAGACAGTCACCTCATCGAGCCGGCTCCCCTCGCCAAGCAGGGTCTGCATGACCCCCAGCATGGTGAGCTTGCTTGAACCCAGGGTCAGCGCCAGCAGGGAGAGCAACGCCAGTACGAGCACCAAGCCCAGGGTGATAAGCCAGGCGCGGCGGTGCAGCAGCAGGGTGCGTTCACCCAGTCGCAGGCAGAGGGTGCCGGAGGGGAGTGAAGCGTTCAGCGATGTGTTCATTGGATTGTTCATGAGGCAGGGCGACCTTATTTGACGGCCAGCAGGGAGCGGAAGCCACCGCTGCGCACCACCATGATGAGCACGGGGGCACCGATCAGCGCCAGGATCACGCCGTTGGGCAGCTCGAACGGCTGGATCAGCCAGCGGGCCAGTATGTCGGCCCCCAGCAGGAACAGCACACCAAACAGGGCGGAGAAACGCACCTGGATGGCGAGGCGCACTGGCTCCACCAGACGGGCGCAGTAGGCTGCCAGAAAGCCGACGAAGCCGATGGGGCCGGCGATGGCGATGGCGCAGGCGGTGAACAGGGTGGCGGCCAGCAGCACGCCGATCCGCACCCGGGTCGGCCGTATCCCGAGCGCCTGGGCCTGGTTGTCCCCCATCTGCATCAGGGTGAGCTGGCGGCAGAGCGCCAGGGTCAGCAGCAGACCGGCCAGGGCGAAGGGCACCACGGTGAGCACGGCGTCGAGATCCGAGGCCGCCAGAGACCCCAGGTTCCAGAAGCGGAACTGCTCCAGCACCACCTTGTTGGAGAGCAGCAGGAAGTTGGAGAGGCCGCCAAAGGTGGCGGAGAGGGCGACCCCCACCAGGATGAGCTTGAGCGGATTGGAGCGACCCACCATCAGGCCCAGGCCCAGAACTATGAGGTTGCCAAGCAGGGCACCCATGCCGGACCAGAGCAGATAACCGTAGGCCGATTCAACGCCAAAATAGGTCAGCCCTATCACCAGGGCGAAGACGGCGCCGGCGTTGACGCCGAGCAGGCCGGGCTCGGCCAGCGGATTGCGGGTGGCGCTTTGCAGCATGGAGGCCGCCAGCGCGAGACAGACGCCCACCACCAGGGCACACAGGGTGCGGGGCAGACGCAGGGTATGAATGATCATGGCGAGCTTTTCGTCGGCCATGAGGGCGGGATCGCCCAGCAGAAATCCGGCGACCTCGCGGCCACCATAGACACCGGCACCGGTGGCCAGTGACAGACAGATCAGCATGAACAGGAGAACAACTCCCAGCCAGAACAGCTGTGTTTGGTGTCTGAGCACCCGGATACTCCTTATTGTCGAGGCGATAAAAACGGAAAAAGGGAGCCCGCTTGGGCTCCCGAACGGGGGATTACAGCTTGTAATTCACCCCGGCATAGACGGTGCGACCTTCCAGAATGAAGTCGGCGTCGGTGGCGACCTGGTCACGCTGGGTGTTGGTCAGGTTGGTGATGCCGAGTTTGAAGTCGAGCGCCGGGGTGACTTTCCAGTTGGTGTTGAGGTCCAGGGTCTGATAGTGCTTGGACTTGAGCGCCTGGGAGTTGTGCATCGGCACCTTGATGAACTGGCTGCCCACGTATTGCCAGGCCAGGTTGGTGCTGACGATCTCGGTGGCTTGCCAATCCAGGCTGAGGTTGCCGGTGTGATCCGGGGTCTTGGCCAGATCCTCGCCCGTGCTCTTGTCTTCGGAATCCAGCAGGCTCCAGTTGCCGGTCAGCTTGACGTTGTCCAGTACGTCGACCCAGCCGTTCAGCTCCAGCCCTTTCACCCGCGCCTTCTTGACGTTGAGGTAGGTCATGACGGTCGGACGGTAGCCCGGGCCCCACTGATCGCTCTGGATCAGATCTTCGATGTCGTTGTGGAAGCCGGTCACACCGGCGCCGAAACGCTCACTCTCGTAGGCGGTGCCCAGCTCATAGCTGACGGCGGTTTCCGGTTTCAGGTTCGGGTTGCCGACCACCTTGCAGGCACCACGGCAGGCGGTGGTGGCGAAGCCTTCGCTGGACTGGGCCAGGGTCGGTGCCTTGAACGCCTTGCCGGCGCCACCCTTGATCACCCACTCGTCGGTCAGTTTGTAGAGGGCATAGGCGCGCGGGCTGAATTCGTTGCCATAGGTTTCATGGTGGTCGAGGCGGCCGGAGAGGGTCAGCGCCAGATCCCCCAGGCTGAATTCGTCCTGCAGATAGAGGGCGCTCTGGCTCGCATCCACGCTGCCGTTGGTGATGCTGCGGCTGTGCTCCAGCTCGGTCTTGCGCATCTCGGCACCCGAAGTCAGCAGGTGATCCCCCAGATAGCCGCTCAGCTGGCCGTCCACCGTGTGGTTGGTCTGGGTGACATCGGCGGCGCCGCCATTGAGCTGGGAGTCATCCATCAGATCCGTCTGCTCGAAGTAGTAGCGGGCGCGGCTGTCGAAGTGCTCCCAACGGCCGTTGTGGGTCAGCCCCAGGCTCAGACGATCGAGTTTTTGCACGTTGTGCGGGGTGGCCGGTGCGGTCGGGGCACGGGGCACGTTGTTGAAGTAGCTGTCCATGTCGTTCTGGTTGTAGCCCAGATCGAAATCGATATCCTGGTTGTCACTGACCAGCCACTTCAGGCTGGAGAGCACATTGACCACTTCCCGTTTTTCCAGCGCATCGGCATCCAGGTTGTTGGACTGATCGCTGTGCCAGCGGTCACGCTGGTAGCCTTCGACCACCACGCTGCCCAGCAGCTTGTTGTCGATGAGGGCACCGGAGACGAAGGCGCTGCCCTGGTTGGCATCGCCACCGTCGCCCTTGGTGGGCATGGAGTGGGTGTAGCCGAAGGCCGCTTCCGTCTTCTCCTTGGCCTGGCGCAGGATCACGTTGACCACGCCGCCCAAGGCATCGGCACCGTACAGGGAGGAGACGGGGCCACGGATCACTTCGATGCGCTCTATGGCCGCCATGGGGATGGAGCTCAAGTCGAAGTCATTGCCAAAGGAGCTGCCCAGGGTCTCGCGGGCGTTGACCCGTTTGCCGTTGATCAGCAGCAGTGTGTAGTCGCCACCCATGCCGCGGATCTTGATCTCGCTGCGACCCGTGGGGTTGGTGCCTATGATGTTGACACCCGGCACATGCTTGAGGGCATCGCCTATGTTGTTGGCGTTCATCTTGTCCAGATCGGCGCGGGTCACCACAGAGACGCTGGCCGGGGCGGACAGTTCCGTGTGCTTGGTCTGGGTGGCGGTGACCACCATGGTCTCGTTGGCTTTGGGCAACTCGGCCTGGGCCAGGCCCGGCAGGGCAAACAGACCGAGGGAGAGCAAAATCGGGTTCAAGCGAAATACGCCAGGCTGCAACTGCATAGTCAAAACTCCATGAATAAAACAGAGGTTATGGGGTCCGGCTCTGGGGCCGGTGGCTCACTGACTTCCCTGTCTGGCCGTACCAGACGCGGGGTTATTGTTATTCCTTGTCTGCGCCAGCCCCTTGATCAGGAGCCAGACGCCACCACAGGCCAGCAGGCTGCAGGCAATATTGATCCAGGCAAGCCCTGCAAAGCCGTGCAGGGCACCAGTGCTGTCCGAGAAGAGATACCTGGCCGAGATCAGGCTGCCGAGACCTGCCGCCACATTGGTCACAGTGCCCTGAAAAGACATGAAGGCGGCGCGCTGATGGGGGGCCGGAATGGCTGCCGTGATGGCGAGCGTGGTGCTGGATCGGGCCGAGCTCAGCGCCATGAAGAGGGTAAACAACAGATAGACGGGCACGCCAACGGGGGCGGCGAAGCCGAGCAGGGTGATCAGGGCCAACAACAGGCTGGTGATCAGGATGGCGGCCAGCGCCCGGCCCTGATCGATCCAGCCACCGCACAGCCGCATGGTCGCCATGCTGGCGAGGCCGCCACACAGGTAGAGCGCGGCGATCTGCTCGCGTGGGAAGGCGAGGTTGAACTGGAAGTAGTTGGCAAAATGCGGGATCAGCAGGAAATGACCGAACATCTGCAAAGAGAGAATGAGCAGGGCGCCCTGGCAGAGCGGCGATCCCAGCAGCTGGCGCAGCCCGCTACCCTGGGGAGAACGGGTGACCGGCAGGGAGGGCAACAGCAGGGCGCACAGCAGGGCCAGCAGCAGGCCGCCAGCCCCGAACAGCAGGAAGGGGCTCTGCCAGCCGAGCCACTGGGCCAGGATGAGGGCAATGGGCACTATCAGGATGGCGGCCAGCGAGAACGCCATCCCCACATAGGCGAGGCGGCGGCCCCGTTCGGCCGGGGGAACCAGGTCCAGCACGGCAGCCATCAGGATGGCGGAGAGGGGCCCGGCCACGCAGCCTGACAGTATGAACAGCATCAGCAGTTGCTGGCTGTTTTGCACCAGGGCGCAGGCCATCAGCAGCAGGAAACGCAGGGTCAGCAGCACCAGCAGGGCGGGTTTGCGGTTGACGCGATCGAGCCAGGGAGCGGCGATAAGCCCCATCAGAGCCGCGCCCAGGGTGGCGCCGCCGCTGAAATAACCGGTTTGCTCCGGTTGCATGCCGAGGCTGATGACCAGATCCGGCCCAAGGGGCATCACCATCATCATGCTGCCCATGGAGAGCATGTTGATCAGCATCGCCAGATGGATGGCAGCAGGGGTAGTGGTGACGGCGTTTGCTGGCTTCATCAGAAGTGGGCTCGAAAAAATGAGTCCGAATTGTATCCGAGCGATTTTTACGTGACAACAAATGGTAATCATTTTTATTTGTGTTATTTGATCTATCTCCGTCCTTTCCGCTCGCAGGCTGCCAAGGGGGGCGCTCCGGCCCATGCCGCCATTGCCCCTGGGGTGCAAAGTCATTGAAAAGCGAGGCAGATGGATCATGATGGTGATAGCCAGACTGGCAGAGGCGGTGAGCCGGGCTTCCGGACAGGAGAGAGAGATGAAAAGGTGGCGTTGGAGCGGGATCTTGTTGCTGTGGGGGCTCTGGTGCCTGCCGCTGCGGGCCGAGGTCAAGGTGATCCCGGTATTCGAGGCCGAGGCCATGGTGCAGACCCTCAAGGAGATCTACCCGGACCTCGGGGTGAGTGCCATGGGCAACCAGCTGGTGCTGAGCGGCAGTGCGGCCCAGTTGCAGGAGGCCGACGCGACCCTGGCCAAACTCAACCAGCCGCCCCAGAGCCTGCTTGTCGAATGGCGGGTGGATGGTGCCTCAAGCGGTCAGCAGATAGAGGCGGGTATCGGTGGTGATGCGGCCAAACGGCAATGGCTGCTTGAGGGCAATGCCCGGCAATACCAGCGCAGCCAGAACGACAGCTGGCAGGTGCGCGGCCTGTCGGGGCGGCCCGTGTTGCTGCAGATGGGATCCTACCAGCCGGTCACCTTCTATCAGTGGCGCGGTGGTCAGGTGGTGGGCTTGATGCCGCTCATCAACGGTCTCTACGCCACCGCCACCCTGATAGGGGACAGAGTGCAGATAGCGCTCAGCAGCGAGCAGGCCAGGCTGGAGCAGGGCACCGTCACCACGGGGCAGAATGCCACCGAGGTGAGCGGCGCCCCGGGTCAGTGGCTGACGGTAGGGGAGTTATCCACCAATTCGGCCGGGCAAGGGAGCAGCCTGGGTACCCAGTTGCAGGGAGGCCACAGTTCTCAGAGCGATCGCCAGACCCTGCAGATCCGGGTCACTCGTCAATGAGTGACCCCTGCATGCTCAGTGAGGTTGATCGGCCGCGTATTCGCGGATCTGGCGGCTGCGCAGCAGATACCAGAGTGCCCAGAGGCTGCCGATCAGCACCAGGGCGGTGGGCCAGCTGAACGACCATTTCTGCAGGTTGAGGCTGTGCAGCTGCATCACCAGGCCACTGACGGTGGAGCAGAGCAGGAGGCCGCGGCTGTGGCGCCTGAGCCAGGCGCGCATGCTGTCAGTCTGCTGATAGGTGCCGCCAAAGGCGAGTAGCGCGAGCATGGCGGGCACGTCGGTCAGCAGGCTGATGTAGAGGCTGATCTTGTCCGGATAGAAGAGGGTCAGGATCTCGCTGCCGCTCTCGCGGGTGACCCCGGCCATCAGAAACAGCCAGACCGAGCGGGTCAGCAAGAGGGCGATGGGCCAAAACCAGAGGGGAGGGCGCAACTGGCCGTGATCGTCATATCTGTGTTCGGGGTAGAGGGTCATGGTCGCCCGTTATCGCCTGGGTTGTGCAAATGATGAAGAGGATATGGGGCAGAGTGGCGCCCTTTGCAAGGCATGCCGGGTGACACGAATTAATCGGGGGGCCAGTGCCCCCCCAATCCATCGTCTCTTTCTATCGTACTTTCTGGCGGCGTTACAGCCAGCCCTTGCGCTTGAAGAAGAGGCCTGTGCCGAGCGATGACATCACCATCAACACCAGCGACATGGGATAGCCATACTCCCAGGCGAGCTCGGGCATGCGCCCGAAGTTCATGCCGTAGATGCTGGCGATAAGCGTCGGCGGCAGGAAGATCACGGCAGCAACCGAGAAGATCTTGATCACCTTGTTCTGCTCCAGATTGGTGACCCCCATGGAGGCCTCCAGCTGGAAGTTGATCTTGTCGAACAGGAACTGGGTGTGGGGCAAGAGGGACTCCACGTCGTGCAGCATCTCGTCGATCCACTTGTTCTGCTCGCCCGTCATACGCTGGCGCAGGCTGCGTTTGAGAAAGCGCAGGGCGCGACGGGTATCGTGCAGGGAGAGACGGATCTGGCCGTTGGCCTCTTCCTGTGCCATCAACTCCTTGAGCATGGGATTGATCTGATCCGGCTCGAAGATTTGATCGGCTGTGTTTTCCAGGGTCTTGTAACCGTCTTCGATGAGATCCGAGAGGTACTCCACCTTGAGGTTTTGCACTTCCAGCAGGATATCGAGGGCATCCTCCACCTCCAGCCTGTCCTGGCGCATGTAGTGGCGCAGCAGGCGCACCAGGCCGATGTCATCCTCGCGGATGCTGATCAGCAGGTTGTTGCGCAGGGTAAAGGAGACGTGGACACCCTTGGTGTCACGACCGATCCGCTGGGGAAACAGGGAGTGAATGTGCAGACCATCGGTATCCCAGTAAAAGCGGGCGGATGCTTCGATGTCGTCCAGCTCTTCCTTGTCGGGGACCTCTTCCAGAAACAGGCCGGTCAACCATTCTCGCTCCGCCGTGTCCGGCTTGTAGGCATCCAGCCAGACGGTGTTGTCAGGCAGTATGTCGTCAGGCCCAAGCGTGACTATGTCCAGTACCTTGTTATTGAGAATGTAGGCGGTGATCATCTGTCCCCCCTTAAAAAGTCGTGGGTCATCAGGGATGGTTGCACAGGTCATGCGGCCTTAGAGCGCGTAGAAAGCGATCCCGTGGATAAGCGAAACGGGCCGATGGAAAACCTGAATGCGGCGAACTATACAGGGGCGGGGAGCGCTTGTCAGGGCCTATTCATCCTAGGTTCAGCCTGTTCGCTCAAAAAAACAGCGAGGTCGGATCAGCGGATCAGACCGTAAAAGTGACTGCCTGTTCACTGCCGCATTGTGCCAAGTGCCCACCCGGGGGGACAGGCATCATCTATTGGGATAGTTGGGTCCTGACCCTCCTTGCGGTGGTGTCCAGACGGTCTGGTAGCTACCTGTCACATATTGGGATAGTTGGGTCCTGACCCTCCCTGTGGTGGCGTCCAGACGATGTTCTGGGGCTGAGCATCTTTGATGTCACCTCTTGGTATCGCTGCACTTCATCACATATTGGGATAGTTGGGCCCGTATCCTCCCTGCGGTGGTGTCCAGATGATGTTTTGGCTCGGATCCTTGATGTCGCAGGTCTTGCAGTGAATGCAGTTGGCCGCGTTGATCTGCAAATAAGGCTGGCTCTCGCTCTCCACTATTTCGAACACCCCGGCCGGGCAATAACGCTGGGCGGGCTCGGCCCAGGTGGGCAGGTTGACCGCCACCGGGATACTCGCGTCCTGCAACTTGAGGTGGCAGGGCTGATCCTCATCGTGGCTGGTGTTGGCGAGATAAACAGAAGAGAGCTTGTCAAAGCTGAGTTTGCCGTCCGGTTTGGGATAGCTGATGGGCTGACAACGGCTGGCCATGCGCAGCTGACGGTAGTCAGGCTCCTTGTCCAACAGGGTGATAGAGCCCAGCAGAGGGAAGGAGGCACCCCGCTGCTCCAGCCAGTTGAAGGCGCCGCCGAGCCAGGGGCCCCAACGATGCAGGGCCGCCCCAAAGTTGCGGGCGGTTTTGAGCTCCTGCCCCAGCCAGCTTTGTTGCAGCGCATCCTGATACTCGTTCGGATCCCGGCCACCCTCATCACCGCCGCGCAGCGTCATGGCGACGGTTTTCGCCGCCAGCATCCCCGACTTCATGGCGGTGTGGATGCCCTTGATGCGGGAAAAATCCAGGGTACCGGCGTCGCAGCCGATCAAGAGACCGCCGGGGAAGTGCATGCGGGGCAGGGAGTGCCAGCCACCCTTGGTGATGGCGCGGGCACCGTAGCTGATGCGCTCGCCCCCCAGCAGAGTCTGTGCGATGAGGGGATGGTGCTTGAGGCGCTGGAACTCGTCGAACGGGCTGAGCCAGGGGTTGCTGTAGTTGAGATCGACAATCAGCCCGACCGCCACCTGATTGCCCTCCATATGATAGAGGTAGAAGCCGCCCTGGCTCTTGCCGGTGCGCAGCCCGGCCAGTGGCCAGCCGCTGCCGTGCAGCACCTGGCCCGGTTTGGCCTGCCCAGGGGGGACTTGCCACAACTCCTTGAAACCGATGGCGTAATGCTGCGGCTGGACGCTGTTTTCCAGATTGAACTCGGCGATCAACTGCTTGCCCAGATGGCCGCGGGCACCTTCGGCAAACAGGGTATAGCGACCATGGAGCGCCATGCCGAGCACGTGATCCGATTTGGGATTGCCCGCTCTGTCCAGCCCGAGATCGCCGGTGATCACACCCCGCACCCGTCCCGCTTCCATGATGAGCTCGCTTGCGGTAAAACCCGGGTATATTTCGACTCCCAGCTGCTCGGCCTGTTGACCGAGCCAGCGGCAGAGGTTGCCCAGGCTCAGAATATGGCTGCCATCGTTGTGCATGCGCGGCGGCACGGCCCAGTGGGGCAGTTGCAGGGCGCGACGCGCATTTTGCAACAGATGAACCTGATCATCGTTGACGGGTATGCCGAGGGGCGCCTGCTGCCAGCTGTCCGGCAACAGCTCCTTGAGGGCGACGGGATCGAACAGGGCGCCAGAGAGCAGATGGGCGCCGATTTCCGCTCCTTTTTCCAGCACGCAGATCGAGAGATCGGCATTGTGCTGCTTCAGGGCGATGGCTGCACTGAGTCCTGCGGGGCCGCCACCGACGATGACGACATCAAATTCCATTGCTTCGCGTTCCATCTTGCCTCTGCGCTCGACTTGGCCTAGGGTAGTGCTGTTAGTTTACGTAAACGTAAAGCAATTGTAAGCAAAAAAATGCGAGGGTTCGTCAATGGATTCACTCAAGAAAAGCGAGGGATGCGCGTCATGAAGCTGCTGGTCGCGATCAAACGGGTAGTCGACTACAACGTCAAGATCCGGGTGAAGGGAGACGGCTCCAACGTGGAGCTTGCCAATGTGAAGATGGGTATCAACCCGTTCTGTGAAATCGCGGTGGAGGAAGGAGTTCGGCTGCGGGAAGCCGGTGTCGCAAACGAGCTGGTGGTGGTGACCTTCGGACCTGAGGCGGCCGCCGAGCAGTTGCGCCATGCCCTGGCGCTGGGGGCGGATCGGGCCCTTCACTATGTGACCGATGAGACGCTCACTCCGCTGACGGTTGCTCGCGTCCTGCAAAAGGTGTGTGAGCAGGAGCAGCCATCCCTGGTGCTGCTCGGCAAGCAGTCCATCGATTCTGACAACAACCAGGTGGGCCAGATGCTCTCGGCCCTCACCGACTGGCCGCTGGCCACCTTCGCCTCTGCCATCAAGCTGGTGGTGGGGGAGTTGCAGGTGACCCGCGAAATCGACGGTGGCCTGGAGACCCTCGGCATGCCCTTGCCTGCCGTGGTGACGGTGGACCTGCGCCTGAACGAGCCCCGCTTTGCATCGCTTCCCAACATCATGAAAGCCAAGCGCAAGCCACTCGAGAGTGCCCTCTTCGCGACCCTTGGCGTCGAACCTGCCGGCCACACCCGGCTGCTCGGTGTGATGGCGCCAGCCGTGCGCAGTGCCGGCATCAAGGTCGGCTCTGTGGACGAGTTGCTGGATAAACTCAGGAACGAAGCCAAGGTGCTGCCATGAGCATCCTGGTCATGATGGAACATATTGGGTGTCGCCCCCTTGCTGGGATAAGGGCTGGCGCGGTGGAAAGAGTCGCTAACGATAAGGTGCAGCCATGAGCGTACTGGTTATTGCTGAACATCATCAGGGCAAGCTTGCCGACAACGTGGCCCAACTGGTCACGGCAGCGGGCCAGCTCGGCGGCGAGGTGCATCTGTTGCTGCTGGGCCAGGGACTGACCGAGGCTGGCGAACAGGCCGCCAGCCTGCAAGGAGTGGACAGGGTGCTGCTGGCCGAGCATCCCATGTTGGCGGAAGGGTTGAACGACGGCGTCGATCCCCTGCTGTCTGATATTGCACGGGACTATCAGCACTGCCTGATGGCGGCGAGCACCCAGGGCAAGGATATGTTGCCCAGGGTGGCGGCACGGCTTGGGATGGAGATGCTCTCCGAGGTGATCGGCATAGAGAGTGGCGATACCTTCCTGCGCCCCATTTATGCGGGCAACGCCATTGCCAGGGTAGCGAGCTCGGCCCCCATCAAGGTGCTGACCATCAGGCCGACCGCCTTTGCCAAAGCCGAGTTCGGGACTGGGCAGGCTGCGGTTGAGCGGCTGCCGGTGGCCGATGTGGCATGTCGTATCCGTCTGGTCGAGCGCCGCGCCGTGTTGTCCGTCAGGCCGGAACTCGCGGCAGCGCGGGTCGTGGTCTCCGGCGGACGGGCCCTTGGCTCCAAGGCGCAGTTTGCCCTCATAGAAGCGCTGGCCGACAAGCTGGGCGGGGCGGTAGGGGCCTCGCGCGCCGCCGTTGACGCCGGTTTTGTGGCCAACGATCTGCAGGTGGGTCAGACCGGCAAGGTGGTCGCTCCCGAGCTCTATATCGCGGTCGGCATATCGGGGGCCATCCAGCATCTGGCGGGCATGAAGGAGTCGAAGGTGATAGTGGCCATCAACAAGGACAGCGAGGCCCCCATTTTCCAGGTGGCTGACTACGGTCTGGTGGGGGATCTGTTCACCCTGCTGCCCGAGCTCACCGCCAAACTCTGATCTTGTCTGCAATGGGGGCTTGCTGCTTTGGATGTGTGCAAAGCCCCATTTCCATGCACATTCCCCGCAAGCCCTGACCCGTTCAGGGCTTTTTCGATGGCAGCCCGACTTGACCCGGGTGACAAAAGCTTGAGCCAGCTCCCAAAAAGCCTTTGATCCCGGGGCGGCTCTTGTGTAAAACCAGACAAGTCATCGATTACTCTCATCCACTCACGGAAAGCGTCATGAGCAAACAGATTTACAACTTCTGCGCCGGCCCAGCCATGTTGCCGGTTGAAGTCATGGAGCGCGCCCAGCGCGAATTTTGTAATTTTCAGGGGCTGGGAGCCTCGGTCATGGAGCTCTCCCATCGCGGCAAGCCCTATATGGCGGTCGCCGAGAAGGCCGAAGCCGATCTGCGCGACTTGCTGGCGGTGCCGGACAACTACAAGGTGCTCTTCATGCACGGTGGTGGTCGCGGCCAGTTTTCCGCCGTGCCCATGAATCTGCTGGGAGGCGCGAACAAGAAGGCTGACTTCCTGCTGACCGGTGTCTGGTCCCAGAGTGCCGTGGATGAAGCCCGCAAGTATGGTGATATCCAGACGGTGCAAGGGGTTGCCAAGAACGAGCAGGGGATCTCCCAGTTGCTGCAGAGCCCGGCGTTTCGCGCCGATGCAGCCTATGTGCACTACTGTCCGAACGAAACCATTGATGGCATAGAGATGTTCGACATCCCGGCCACCGGCGATGTGCCCCTGGTCGCCGATCTCTCCTCCACCATCCTCTCCCGTCCCATGGATGTGAGCCGTTTTGGGGTCATCTACGCCGGAGCCCAGAAGAACATAGGCCCGTCAGGGCTGGCCATCGCCATCGTACGCGATGACCTGCTGAACCAGGCGAGAGCCGACGTGCCCTCGATTTTTGACTACCAGCTCACTGCCAAGAATGACTCCATGTTCAATACCCCGCCCACCTATGCCTGGTATCTGGCCGGTCTGGTGTTCGAGTGGTTGAAAGAACAAGGCGGGCTCGAGGCGATGGCCGCGCGCAACAAGGCGAAGGCCGATTTCCTCTACGGCTACCTCGACGACTCCAGCTTCTACGGCAACAAGGTGGATGTCAGCTGTCGTTCCCGCATGAACATACCCTTCCAGCTGAAAAATGACGCCCTGGACAAGCAGTTCCTGGCCGAGTCGGAAGCCGCCGGTCTGTTGGCCCTGAAAGGGCACCGCATCGTCGGTGGCATGCGCGCCAGCCTCTATAACGCCATGCCGCTGGAAGGGGTCAAGGCCCTGGTGAGCTTTATGGATGGCTTTGCCAAGCGCCACGGCTGAGGCGTTTTTCCCCAATTGCAGGCGCCGGGGACTCCCCGGCGTCTGTTTTTTCAGTGGATCCTGATCGGCCGCGAGTCTGGCCCGCTTTTGTGCCACGCGCGGTCTTGCCGAGCAAGGCGCGGGCTGCTAACGTCCGGTCAGGTGATTTAATTGAGATAGTACAGGAAGTCTATGAATTCGTTGCGTTTGGAACCCATTTCTCGTGTGGCCGGTGAGGTCAATCTGCCCGGCTCCAAGAGCGTGTCCAATCGGGCTCTGTTGCTGGCGGCCCTTGCCCGTGGCACCACCCGGCTGACCAATCTGCTCGACAGCGATGATATTCGTCATATGCTGGCGGCGCTGACCCAGCTCGGGGTCAAGTACAAGCTTTCCGCCGACAAGACAGAGTGCACAGTGCACGGTCTGGGTCGCAGCTTTGCGGTATCGGCACCGGTCAATCTGTTCCTCGGCAATGCCGGTACTGCCATGCGTCCCCTCTGTGCGGCCCTGTGTCTGGGATCCGGTGAATACATGCTTGGTGGTGAACCCAGGATGGAAGAGCGTCCCATCGGCCATCTGGTGGATGCCTTGCGTGAAGCGGGCGCCCATATCCAGTACCTGAAAAAAGATGGCTACCCGCCGCTGGTGGTGGATGCCAAGGGGCTCTGGGGCGGTGACGTACACGTCGATGGGTCCGTCTCCAGCCAGTTCCTGACGGCGTTTTTGATGGCGGCGCCCATGGCGGCCGGTGATACCCGTATCCACATCAAGGGGGAGCTGGTCTCCAAGCCCTACATCGACATCACGTTGCACATCATGAAACAGTTCGGAGTGGTCATAGAGCACGACAACTACAAGCTGTTCTACATCAAGGGCAACCAGAGCTATGTCAGCCCGGGTGACTTCCTGGTGGAAGGGGACGCCTCCAGCGCCTCTTACTTCCTCGCGGCAGGTGCCATCAAGGGCAAGGTGCGTGTGACCGGCATCGGCAAGCACAGCATTCAGGGCGATATCCACTTCGCCGACGTGCTGGAGAAGATGGGCGCCCGCATCACCTGGGGTGACGACTTCATCGAGGCCGAGCAGGCCCCGCTGCACGGCGTCGACATGGACATGAACCATATTCCGGATGCGGCCATGACCATAGCGGTCGCGGCACTGTTTGCCGAGGGACCCACCTCCATTCGCAACATCTACAACTGGCGGGTGAAGGAGACGGATCGTCTGCACGCCATGGCCACCGAGCTGCGCAAGCTGGGTGTGGAGGTGGAGGAGGGGCACGACTTCATCACCGTGACGCCGCCGGCCAGCCTCAAGCACGCTGCCATCGACACCTACAACGATCACCGCATCGCCATGTGCTTTTCCCTGGTGGCGCTGTCCGATACCGCCGTCACCATCAATGATCCGGGTTGTACTTCCAAAACCTTCCCGGACTACTTCGACAAGCTTACCGACATCAGTCAGGCTGTTTGATCCCTTGAGGCCCGCCTTTGCGCGGGCTTTTTTTCAGGCCTGTTTTCAGGGATCTCTTCACACAAGGCATTTGGCCTTTTCGTCCGGCTTTGAGACAGTGCGCTAGCAGCATTATCCAAACTTGCAAGACACATTCAGAAAATTCCTTGATGGATGATGTAATTTTCTATTTACACCGTCTCTGCTGCGGGCTAGATTGAAGTTTCTTTATCGCAGTCATCTAGCAGGAAGCCTTGTCATGCAGCATCAAACCGACGACGTTCGTATCAGTGAAATCAAAGAGTTATTACCCCCGGTTGCGGTGCTCGAGAAGTTTCCGGCCACCGAGACAGCTTCGTCTACCGTATTCGAATCCCGCCAGGCCATTCATCAGATCCTGGCCGGCGAAGATCCGCGCCTGCTGGTGGTGATAGGTCCCTGCTCCATCCACGACCCCGTGGCCGCGCTGGAATATGGCAAGCGTCTCAAGACCTTGCGTGACGAGCTCAAGGGCCAGCTGGAAATCGTGATGCGAGTCTACTTCGAGAAGCCCCGCACCACAGTGGGCTGGAAGGGGCTGATCAACGACCCTTACCTCGACAACACCTGCAAGATCAACGACGGTCTGCGCATCGGTCGCAAGCTGCTGCTGGATCTCAATGACATGGGGCTGCCGACCGCCTCCGAATTCCTCGACATGATCACCCCGCAATACGTGGCGGATCTGATGAGCTGGGGTGCCATCGGTGCCCGTACTACCGAATCCCAGGTGCACCGTGAGCTGGCCTCCGGTCTCTCCTGCCCTGTGGGTTTCAAGAATGGCACCGACGGCACCATCAAGGTGGCCATCGATGCCATCGGTGCCGCCAGCGCGCCGCACCACTTCCTGTCGGTCACCAAGTATGGCCACTCCGCCATCGTCGCCACCCGGGGCAACCCGGATTGCCACATCATTCTGCGCGGTGGCCGCGAGCCGAACTATAGCGCCGCCCATGTTGACGAGGTAGTGAAGGGGCTGGACAAGGCCGGTCTGCCGCAAAAGGTGATGATCGACTTCAGCCACGCCAACAGCAGCAAGCAGTTCAAGAACCAGATGCTGGTGGCCGAAGATGTGGCCGGTCAGCTGCGTGCCGGCAGCAAGGCTGTGTTTGGCGTCATGGTGGAGAGCCATCTGGTGGAAGGCCGCCAGGATCTGGTGGAAGGGTGCGAGCTCACCGTCGGTCAGAGCATCACGGATGCCTGCATCGGTTGGGCTGATACCGAAGTCCTGCTGCGCAATCTGGCGGATGCAGTGGCTACCCGCAACGCAGGCTGATCTGTGCCCGCCCGCGGCTGGCACCGCAGGCAAACAGCAAGAAACTAAAAAGCGCGACCTCATGGTCGCGCTTTTGCTGAGTACAGCTGTGTCTTACCAGCGGTACGTCTTGAGCAACTGATCCAGCTTCTTGCACTGTTCTACCAGCTGGATACTGGCGAGATTGGCGGCGTGGGCCTGACCCAGGGTGTCGTTGGAGGTGTTGCGAATGTCGCTCACCGAGCTGTCCACTTCGCTGCAAACCCTGTCCTGCTCCTCGGCAGATTGCGCCATCTGGGCATTGAGGTCGTTGATGCTGGCGATGCGGCCAATGATGTTCTGCATGGCGGCCAGGGTGGCTTCCGTTTTGTGAATGCTTTCATCTGCCTTGGATTTTGCATCCCCGATCACCTCAACGGCGCTCTGTGCCTCTTTTTGCAGCGCGGCAATCATCTGGGAGATCTCTTCGCTGGCGGCGCGACTGCGGTTGGACAGGGCCCGCACTTCGTCGGCGACCACCGCAAAACCGCGACCCTGTTCACCGGCGCGAGCAGCCTCGATGGCGGCATTCAGCGCCAGCAAGTTGGTCTGATCCGCTATGCCCTTGATCACCTCCAGCACACCGTCGACGGCCAGGCAGCGGCTGTCGAGCTGCTGGATCACCCGGTCGACCCGCTCAATTTCGGCCGACATCTCTCCCATGTCGGTGATGGAGTGCTGGGCGAGGCGGCTGGTGTTGGCGGCATCCTGGTTGGTGAGGGCGGAGAGTTCGGCACTGTGGCGGGCATGCTCGCGCACCTCGTGGGAGCTGGCGGCCAATTCGCTGACGGCGGCGGCGACCTGGGTCGTCATCCCCTCCTGCTGGCGGGCCGAGCCTTCGGTCTGGGTGGCGACCTGGCGGATCTGGTTTGACTCCTGATAGAGCTGCTGAGTCGCGTGCTCCACCTCCTGCAGGCTGTGGCGAAAACCTTGCACCATGTCACTGACGGCGCGGGTCATCTGGCCCAGCTCATCCTGGCTCGGATTGAGCAGGGGGAGGGAGAGATCCCGCTCCTTGGCCATGCGGGTCATGGTCAGTTGCAGGTGGCGCACAGGTCGCTTGATGTAGTGTTGCAGCACCCAGGCCAGCAGCCCGAAACCGAGCCCGAACACCACTACCAGGCTGCCGCTCAGGATCAGGTTGTTATGGCGGATCTCGCCAAAAGTGTGGCTGAGATCGTAACTGATCCGCACTGCTCCCATGACGGTGCCTTCCGGTACTTGATGGCAGGTGGTGCATTGGGTGCCGCGATACTCTTTGAAGGCCTTGAAGGGTTTGATCAGGGTGAGCTGGTTGCCCTGCTGCTCGATGATGGTCTCTCCCTGGACTATGGCTCTTTCATCCAGGCTGTCCTGCACCTTCTGATCCGGGTGGCCGGGTCCGAACAGATCGCTCACGGCGGGGGCGCGGATCAGACGAGCCTCGACTATCCCTGCCTCGCTCTTGAGTTTGGTCTGCACAATTTGTCGGTTGGCCATGCCGCCAGTCATCATGAGAACGTTGAGTTGATCCATGTAGGTGTTGGCAGCACTGTCGACTTTTTCACCGGCCAGCCTGATGGCGAGATCTCGCTGCAACCAGGCGGAGAGTTCGAAACTGAGGGCGAAGGTACAGCCGATGACCAGGGTGAGAGGGAGAAAAATTTTCCAGTTCAGTGACAGGTTTTGCATAGTTAGCTGGTCCATGCGCAGGTGGGCGATCGTCAATGGTGGGCGACTCTCCCCACGCTCGCTCGTCAGGGAGGGGGAGATGGTTCTCTATCGGCACACCCTACCTCATCTTGAGTAAATTATCTGTTAACTGGATCCATGATAGAGGTTAATAGTGGGTAGCAAAGGTGAGTTGGATGAGATTGGTTTGATCCAGCACAAACTCGGCATTAATTGATAGTGGTTATCATTTGCATTATTTCCATGCGGTAACCAGCCAGCGATGACATTACACCTGACCCCGACCATGACCGGACTCTCTACGCCGGATCCTCTCAAGTTTGCCTTCAGCGCCAAAACCTCTGCCCACGCCAGCCGGGGCGGCATTCGCCCCTTTTCCCTCGACGATGCAGGCTGGCAAGCCTGGTGGCAGCAAGGGAGCCAGGCCGATGAGCGTGTGCTTTACATCCATGTTCCGTTTTGCCGAAAGCGCTGCAGCTTCTGCAATTTCTTCGAAAATGGCGCCAATCCGGCGCGCATGAGCCGCTATATGGCCGCCTTGTGCGACAGCCTGAACCGGGCAGCGGATACTCCCTTGGCCCAAAGCAGACCCTTTTCTGCTGTCTATGTGGGAGGCGGCACGCCGACCGACATGGCACTCGAGGATCTGGCGAGGCTGGCCAGGGCGATTCAACGCTTTCCACTGACCCTGGATGCCGAGGTGACCCTGGAAGGGCGCCTCAACGGTTTTGATGATGCCAAGTGGCAGACAGCGCTGGCGGGGGGCTTCAACCGCTTCTCGTTCGGGGTACAGAGTTTTGACACCCGGGTGCGCCAGCAGGCGGCCCGCTTCGATGACAGACAGACCCTGCTGGCCCGTCTCGGCGAGCTGACCCAAGATGATGCGGCCGTAATAGTGGCGGATCTCATCTTTGGCCTGCCTGGTCAGGATGACGAGGTATGGCGCCAGGATATTGCGGATGTGATGGCAAGCGGGGTACACGGCGTGGATCTCTATCAGCTCATCCCCATGGCGGGCACCAACCTCGAACGGGCCGAGGCGAGCGGCAAGCCGGGCTGGGCGGCCGATGGTCAGCAGAGGGCCGCCATGTACGCCTACGGCGCCCAGACGCTGGAGCAGGGCGGCTGGCAGCGGCTCTCCTGCAGTCACTGGCGGCGCGGCGATGCCGAGCAGAGCCGCTACAACCAGATGGCCAAGCGCGGTGCCGAGATCCTTCCCTTCGGGGCGGGGGCCGGAGGCAACGTGCATGGCCATGGCCTCATGTATGGCCGGGATCTGGCCCTCTGGCACGAGGCGCTGGCAGACGGTGTGCGAGCGCCTGGCATGGTGATGGGGCAGAACCCCAATGCGCTCATGGACGGCCTGCTGCGCGGTGCCCTCGACAGCGGCAGGTTGACGCTGGATCGCCTGCCCGTGCCGCTGAGGGCCCATCTGCTGCCGCTCTTTCAGGCTTGGCAGTTGCACGGGCTGGTAGCGCTGACGGAGGACAAGCTTGTGTTGACCCTGGCGGGGCGTTTCTGGAACGTCAATCTGCAGGCGGGCTTGTTCGAGTTCTTGCAGCTCAACCCGCTGGGCGGTGTGCAGAGCGCCGTTCATTCGACTGAAGCCGTGCGTCACTTGCTGGTGTAACAGGCTGGCGTCAAAAAGAGGAGGGATAAAACAGGGGCACTTTTCAGTGCCCCTGTTTTTAGTCATCGGTTGTGCACTTCTTCTACCCGTACCTGCAAGTATCCTTCCGCCAGCGTGGTGACCAGAGTTTGCCCGGCGTTCACCTGAGCCGCGCGGTTGATCACGTCGCCGCTCTGGGTGCGGGTGATGGAGTAACCGCGCCCCAGGGTGGCGAGCGGGCTTACGCCGTCGAGGCGGGCAGTCAGCATGGCGAGGCGATGGCTGGCCTGATCCTGGCGCTTGGCGATCAGTGCATGCAGCCGCTCCTCGGCCAGTTGGTGGCGACGACGACCGATTGCCAGCAGCCGCTCCGGGCTTTTGGCCTGCAGGCGAAGTTCGAGGTTGGCGAGGCGCCGCTCCCCCTGATGCAGCCGCTGGTTCAGCAGTTGCTGCAAGCGGGCGGAGAGCTCGTCGAGACGTTGGGATTGCTGCTCCAGTCGACGTTTGGGATCCTGATGGTCGAGCCGCTTTTGCAGCAGCACAAAGCCGTGGCGGGCGGCGGTTTGGTGGCGATTCATCGCCTGCACCAGTCGCTGCCATAGGTGGGCGAGGCGCTGGGCGCGAGCGCTTTGATCCGGTGCCACCAGTTCGGCGGCAGCCGATGGTGTGGGGGCGCGAAGATCAGCGGCAAAGTCGCTGATGGTGACATCCACCTCATGGCCCACAGCGCTGATCACCGGAATGGCAGAGTTGGCGATGGCGCGCGCTACCACCTCTTCGTTGAAGCACCAGAGATCTTCAAGGGAGCCGCCGCCGCGACCGACGATCAGCACATCCACCTCGGCGCGGCGGTTGGCCAGGGCAATGGCCGCCACTATCTGGCCGATGGCAGCGCTGCCCTGCACCTGGGTCGGGTAGATAAAGATGGGCAGATCCGGGGCGCGGCGTTTGAGTACTGTCAGCATGTCGTGGAGGGCGGCGCCGGTGGCGGAGGTAATCAGCCCCACGGCGCGCGGCTCGCGAGGTAGCGGCCGTTTGCGGCCCTCGTCAAACAATCCTTCTGTCCCTAGCCGGCGCTTGAGCTCTTCAAAGCGCAGGGCCAGCACGCCGTCGCCGGCGGGTTGCATCGACTCGATGATGAGCTGATAGTCGCCGCGGGGCTCATAGAGGGAGACCCGCGCCTGCACCAGCACCTGCATGCCATCCTGCGGGCGAAATGCCACCCGCCGGTTGTTGCCCTTGAACATGGCGCAGCGCACCTGGGCGCCCAGATCTTTTAGCGAGAAGTACCAGTGGCCCGAGCTTGGCATCGCCAGATTGGAGAGCTCGCCAGTCAGCCACACCAGCCCCAGATCCTGCTCCAGGATCATGCGCACGGCGCTGTTGAGGCGGGTGACGGTAAAGACCTGCTGCTCGCGGCCGTTCGCCGCACTGGATGGGGTATATCGGTTCAATGGCGCACCTCTGGTCTGCTCCGGCTGCGCCGGGATAAAACAATGGCCGCTATCTTAACCCGAAACGGGGGGCGGGAGCGAAGGATGGCAATGGTGACATGCCTTTGCAAAGAGAGGGGTCATCTGCCAGGAGCAAGCGGCAGAAGAGCAAGATTGGAAACGCGCTTGGCCATGGGGGCGAGTAGCATGTTTTCCGGCAAGATTGCCTGCGACCGCAGCAGCTGTACATCTTGCGGTATCGTCTCGATGCCACTGATATCTGCAACACCACCGGCTGTGGCTGCGTGTGATCAACAACCCTGTTTGGAGTAGCTCATGAATTCCTCGATCCCGTTAAGCTCGATCCCGTTAAGTTTGACGACCCGTTTGCTGCACTGGTCGGTTGCCTTGCTGATGATTGGCTTGACCCTGCTGGGTTATCTGATGGTGAAATTTGAAATATGGGATCTCTACGCCCTGCATAAATCTCTGGGGGTCATTGCACTGGTATTGATCCTGCCCCGCGCCATTATCCGCCTTGGCAAAGGGTGGCCGACGCCAGTTCGCCAATATCCCGCTTACGAGGCATTGGCTGCCAAGGCGATCCATTGGGGATTGCTTGTTTCAACCCTGCTTATTCCGGTTTCAGGTCTCTGCTATTCCGGTGCGGCCGGGCGTGGCGTTGCCCTGTTTGGCTGGTTTATTATCCCGATGAATCCAGATACCAATGATCCTGCCAATGTCATTCCATACAGTGAATCCATTCGGGATATTGCCCATGCCGTCCATGTCTATTTGCCCTATATCATGCTGGCCCTGTTGCTTGTGCATATTGTCGGGGCGTTAAAACATCACCTGCTGGATAAAGACCTTACCTTGCTGCGAATGCTTGGCCGGAAATAACCGGTTCGATTGGGGTTGGGTCGCGGGAAATATCAGGTGGTCGGGTGTGCAGCGGCAAAGAGGAGGGCAAGGGCCAGTTGTTACTGGCTTGGTGTTGTTGAGATGGGGGGATGGTAAAGACCCGCGACTCACGGCCTGTCGCCGTACTGGATGGGGTATATAGGTTCAATGGCATACCTGTTGTCTGCCCTGGCTGCGCCGGGATAAGACGATGGCCGCTGTCTTAACCCGGCGCGCGGCAGGAGCCGCTATTTGGCCCCTGCTTCTGACATGACCCTCCTCTGTCCCCTTACTTGCCGTCAGGCTGACTGACAAAGGCAATCTTGTGCAATCCATGCTGGGACGCCTGCGCCATCACCCTGGCTATGATGCCGTACTCGACCCGCTTGTCGATGCGCAGCTGGATCTCGGGCAGCTCCCCCTCGGCCTTGCCGGCAGTCTCCATCTGGGCGAGCAGGGCGGCCTCATCGACCTCCTTGTCGTTCCAGTAGATCTTGCCGGTGCCATCGATGGCGAGGGTGATGTCCTCCTTCTCCGGCTGATTGAGCTGGCTGCTGGCCTCCGGCAGCTCGAGCTTGACCGCATTGGTGAGCAAGGGGGCCGTGATCATGAAGACGATGAGCAGCACCAGCATGACGTCGATCATGGGGATCATGTTGATCTCGGAGAGGGGCTGATCGTCCCCGTCGTCCGACAATTTGCCAAATGCCATTATCTGCGCCCCTTGCCGGTTTCCCGCTCGGCCAGCTGGGTCACGTTGGAGGCGCTCTGTTCAAATCCCGTCACCAGCAGGGCAAACAGGTCGTAGGCAAAGGCCTCGAGCGCGGCCAGCTTGAGGCGATTGCGCCGTACAAAGAAGTTGTAGACAAGCACAGCCGGCAGGGCGACAGCGAGGCCAAATCCCGTCATGATCAGGGCTTCACCCACGGGGCCTGCCACCTTGTCCAGGCTGCTCTGGCCTGCCGCACCTATGGCCAGCAACGCATGATAGATACCCCAGACGGTACCGAACAGCCCGATAAAGGGGGCTGCCGAACCTACCGAGGCGAGGAAGGCCAGGCCCCGTTCCAGCCGTACCCGCTCATGGGTAATGGCCTGGCGCAGTGCTCGCAGTAAAAACTCATCCGGTGAACCCAGCTTGAGCGACACAGCCCGTTCATCGGCCCGGTTCAGCAGCGTTACCGCAGCCAGCGCCGCACTGGTCACTCTGCCATAAGCCTCCTGCGGCGGGAGATGGGCCAGCTGGCGCTCCATATCCTGCACGCTTTCGTGCTGCCAGAAGCGGGTCACGAATTGTGCGTTGAGGCGGCGCTCGCGCTGACCCAGCACTATTTTCAGCAGGGTGTAATAGCAGGTGCCTAGGGACATCAACACCAGCAAAATAAAGGGAAGCAGTCCCACACCGGTATTTTGACTGAGTAGATGGTAAACCCCCATACCGTTACTTGTTATTTCCGGATCCATAGTTAAGCCCTTAATTGAAAGAGAATGGTGACCTTTGTCCAGGCCTCGACGGCCGCATTGTTCTGTTTGGCGGGAATAAACGTCCAGCGGCTGACTGTCCGGCGTGCCGTCATATCCAGCCGACGATAACCGCTGCTTTTGTCTACTTCTACCGAGGAGGCGGTGCCATTGGCTGCCACCCGTACCTTCAGGATGACGCGTCCCTCCTCGCCACGTCTTCTGGATTCATAGGGATAAGGTGGCTCAGGGTTGTTCAACCGCGGATCACGAGCGACGGGTGCGCTGCTGCCAGCCCCATTGCCGCTCTGCAGGGACTTGATCGGGGTGGCGGCACTGTCGCCCTGTCGGGTATCGGCCGATATCGGCGTGACAGGGGCTGCTCTCTCCGTGACCGGTTCTGCCTTGGCAATTGGAGTGGCCTTGGGGGTTGGCGGTCTGGGTACTCTGGGTGCCGGTTTGGAAATGGGCTTGCTGGCCGGTTTTTGAACTGCCTGCTTTTGGGCGGGTATCGGTTTTTTTACGACAGCTTGAGTTGGGATTGCCGCCGCTGCCGCTTTGGCCGGTGCGTCTTTGACGCTGGCATCGCCGACCCAGCGGGCAGACAGGGTCAGCGGCAGGGGGGGAGTGATGGCCGCAGGGCGGTTTTCATATATCAGCCACAAAACAGCCAGGTGCAAGACGACAGTGATGGCAAGGCAACACAGGCGGACCGAACCAGGGTTGTCAGCGGTCAGCGCTGGCCTCGGATTACAAGCCTCCATCACTTCTCTATCCTCCGGATATTGATACTCAAAAGTGTGCGGTAAGCCCTGAAAGCAGGCTTCAATGGCGGCAGCATGCCCCATACCTGGCACCTCAAACAATAACTATTATCAATCGCGTTTTAATCATCTGGTGCACGTTTCAGCGTCGACCAGGGGCCTGTTCAGAGCGAATGCTGGAATGAAAGGACGCGAGAGGGGTCAGGTGAAATTATAAAATTAATTAAATCTCTCTATTTTCAGTGCGATTTTTCATGAGCAAGTCAAGGCGCTTAAATATTCTGGTGAGGATTTTTATATTTGTTTGTTTGATGGCTTTTTGAACATCAAAAATAGCGTTTGTTTTGTTGTCTATCTTGTCAGAGATAATCAATGAGGGTCCAGTGATAGATAGCGACAGGTGATGGTCATTATTTTAAATGGATATTGATTAATATATTCACAATCGTATTCAGGTATGGGAGATGAGGATCTTGTGTTGTCGGCTCATGCTCCGGTTTGCGAGGAGAGGGATGCCGTTGAGGGACGGGAGTGGGGAAGGGGGCGCAGCCGTTGGCAAGAAAAAGTCGTCGGGCGCTTTTTGCATAAAACAGCAGTCTGGCAACTCTTCTGCCCCCAAAGTGCCCTTTTAGGACTGATAATCTTGGTTTTTTGGCCTCTTGGCACGTCAAACACGGGCTACGCCATAAAAAATTCAAAAAACTTCTTTACCAGTGACCAATCGGTGAGTAAACTTCGTCGGCAATATTTTACACCCCCACTTCCTCAACGGTGAGATATTGCCATGCTCAGGATTGCCAAAGAAGCGTTAACCTTCGACGATGTACTGTTGGTTCCCGCCCACTCCGATGTTCTTCCCAATACTGCCGATCTGCGTACCCAGCTGACATCCTCTATCAGCTTGAATATCCCCATGATTTCCGCTGCCATGGACACAGTGACCGAAGCCCGTCTGGCTATCGCACTGGCCCAGGAAGGGGGCATTGGCTTTATCCACAAGAACATGTCCATCGAGCAGCAGGCTGCAGAAGTGCGCAAGGTCAAGAAGTACGAGAGCGGCGTGGTCACTGACCCCGTCACAGTACGCCCTGACATGACCATCGCCCAGGTCAAGGAGCTGAGCCACAAGAACGGCTTCGCCGGCTACCCGGTCGTGACCGAGGGCAACCTGCTGGTCGGTATCATCACCGGCCGCGATGTGCGCTTCGTGATCGACCTCTCCCAGACAGTCGAACAGATCATGACCCAGAAAGATCGTCTGGTGACAGTGCGTGAAGGGGCTCCTCGTGAAGAGGTGGTTGCCCTGATGCAAAAGCACCGTATCGAGAAGGTGCTGGTGGTCAACACCGATTTCAAACTCAAGGGCATGATCACCGTCAAAGACTTCCAGAAAGCCGAACGTAAGCCGAACGCCTGTAAAGACGAGCGCGGTCGCCTGCGCGTCGGTGCCGCCGTCGGTGCCGGTGCAGGCAACGAAGAGCGCGTTGCCGCCCTGGTGGAAGCCGGTGTGGACGTGCTGCTGATTGACTCCTCCCATGGCCACTCCCAAGGCGTGCTGGATCGCATCAAGGCGACCCGCGATGCCTATCCTGAGCTGCAAATCATCGGTGGCAACGTGGCCACTGCCGCTGGTGCCCTGGCGCTGGTCGCCGCTGGCGTCAATGCCGTCAAGGTTGGTATCGGCCCTGGCTCCATCTGTACTACCCGCATCGTGACCGGTGTCGGTGTCCCCCAAATTACCGCCATCTCCGACGCCGTTGACGCGCTGGAAGGCACTGGCGTGCCCGTGATTGCCGATGGCGGCATCCGCTTCTCCGGTGACGTGGCCAAGGCCATCGCCGCTGGCGCCAGCTGTGTCATGGTGGGCTCCATGTTCGCCGGTACTGAAGAAGCGCCGGGCGAAATCGAGCTCTATCAGGGCCGCTCCTTCAAGTCCTACCGTGGCATGGGTTCCCTGGGCGCCATGTCCAAGGGCTCCAGCGACCGTTACTTCCAGACCGACAACGCCGCTGACAAGCTGGTGCCGGAAGGGATCGAAGGGCGCGTACCGTACAAGGGCCGTCTCAAAGAGATCATTCACCAGCAGATGGGCGGCCTGCGCTCCTCCATGGGCTTGACCGGCTGCGCCACCATCGATGACATGCGCACCAAGGCCGAGTTCGTGCGCATCTCCGGCGCCGGGATGAAAGAGTCCCACGTCCACGATGTGACCATTACCAAAGAAGCCCCCAACTATCGGATGGGCTGATAAAACGGGGCTGCGGCCCCGTTTCTCCACCAGTTTTTATCCCCGAGCCTTTTGTTACAACATCAGCCTGATGCAGGAATAAAATGACTAAAGACATTCACCAGCACCGTATCCTGATCCTGGATTTCGGTTCCCAGTACACCCAGCTTATCGCCCGCCGTGTCCGTGAAATCGGCGTCTATTGCGAACTGTGGGCCTGGGACGTGACCGAAGCGCAGATCCGCGAATTCAATCCGAGCGGCATCATCCTCTCCGGCGGCCCCGAGTCCGTAACCGAGGCTGGCAGCCCCCGTGCCCCCGAGTATGTGTTCAACGCCGGTGTGCCTGTGTTCGGCATCTGCTACGGCATGCAGACCATGGCCGAGCAGCTGGGTGGCAAGGTGCAATCCTCCACCGAACGTGAATTCGGTTATGCCCAGGTGGAAGTGCTGGGCCAGACCAATGCCCTGCTGCGCAGCATCGAAGATGCCATCGCCCCCAACGGCAATGCGCTGCTGGACGTCTGGATGAGCCACGGCGACAAGGTCACCGCCATCCCGGTCGACTTCACCACCATAGCCCAGACCGCCACCTGCCCCCATGCCGCCATGGCGTGCGAGGCCAAGCACTTCTACGGCGTGCAGTTCCACCCGGAAGTGACCCACACCCGTCAGGGTGCCCGCATGCTGGAGCACTTCGTCAAGGACATCTGCGGCTGCGAATGCCTGTGGACCCCGGCCACCATCATCGACGACGCCGTTGCCCGCATTCGCGAGCAGGTGGGTGACGATGAAGTGATCCTGGGTCTCTCTGGCGGCGTCGACTCCTCCGTGGTCGCCATGCTGGTACACCGTGCCATCGGCGATCGCCTGACCTGCGTCTTCGTCGACAACGGTCTGCTGCGCCTGAACGAGGGTGAGCAGGTGATGGAGATGTTTGGCGATCATTTTGGTCTGAACATCATCAAGGTCGAAGCCGAAGATCGCTTCCTCTCCGCCCTGGCGGGTGAAGATGAGCCGGAAGCCAAGCGCAAGATCATCGGCCGCGTCTTCGTCGAAGTGTTCGACGACGAAGCCAAGAAGCTGAAAAATGCCCGCTGGCTGGCACAAGGCACCATCTATCCGGATGTGATCGAATCGGCTGCCAGCAAGACCGGCAAGGCCCATGTCATCAAGTCCCACCACAACGTCGGCGGCCTGCCAGCCGAGATGAAGATGGGTCTGGTCGAGCCGCTGCGCGAGCTGTTCAAGGACGAAGTGCGTCGTGTCGGTCTGGAGCTGGGTCTGCCCTACGACATGCTCTACCGTCACCCCTTCCCGGGCCCGGGTCTGGGCGTGCGCGTCCTTGGCGAAGTGAAGAAAGAGTACTGCGATATCTTGCGCCGCGCCGACGCCGTCTTTATCGAAGAGCTGCGCAAGGCCGACCTCTACAACCAGGTCAGCCAGGCGTTCGCCGTCTTCCTGCCGGTACGCTCCGTTGGTGTCATGGGTGATGGTCGCAAGTACGACTGGGTGATTGCCCTGCGCGCCGTCGAAACCATCGACTTCATGACAGCCCACTGGGCCCATCTGCCCTACGACTTCCTGGGTCACGTGTCGAACCGCATCATCAACGAGATCAATGGCATCTCCCGCGTGGTGTACGACGTCTCCGGCAAGCCTCCCGCAACCATCGAATGGGAATAAGCGGCTAGCGCCCTTCTGCCCTTAGAGCATAAAAATGCAAAAAAGACGCCATTGCGGCGTCTTTTCTTTTTCCAATCGTTTGCGCCTCAATTTTCTGCTCATTAGCCGCTTTTGGACCTCTTCGCCCCTGTCAGATATGACAGAGGCGCTTTGCGGATCCGGTACTAGGCTCTGCCATGCCAATTGAGACCGGCGCTGTGAGGCGGCGATCGTGGCAAAGGGGAGGGCCAACAGGCGTGTTGACCAGCGCAAGATGGCCCATCGTCATACCATTGAACTTTCTCGGTATGTCACCCCAGTGGAGACCAGCAACCACTTGAATCAACGGGGCGGAACCCGAACAGCCATACGAGTAGGGACAAGAGATCACGGAGGGTTTGTTATGTCAGAACAAGCAGTGTTGGTGGGTGGATGGACCGCATATCACAAGCTGACCGCCGAGGATCAGGCGGTTTTTGACCAGGCGCTGAAAGGATTTGTCGGGGTGCAGTACGTACCCTTTGAAGTCTGCACCCAGGTGGTGGCCGGCACCAACTACCGCTTCAAGTGCAAGAGCACAGTGCCGCTTGCCAAACCGATCCATGGCGAAGCCGTGGTGCAGATCTTCAAATCACTGGACGGGGATGCCCATATCACCTCCATTACCCCGATCTGATTGGGTTGCGGGGCAAGGCGGGGAGGGGGAGATCTCCTAACCGGTTTGACCCATATATCAGTGATAAGAAAGACGCCTTAGGGCGTCTTTTCTTTATCTACTATCAAGCGCCTCTGATGGGTGGTCAGCATAGAAACTTATCGATTAATTTATTGATCTTGCTCAGCAAATTATCATCATCCTCTTTTGCTTATCTGCCTTGCTCGCTAGGATAGCCGTATGGAGATGGCCTCTTTGGTGTCACCTATGAACCAGACCAGAGATACAGCGTTGGTTAAAGGCAGCAAACTGGCGACCGCCGAGCGGTAGCTTGGCTGTTATTCGGGAATGGCGCGAGCAAGCCGATCGCCAGTGGATGGAAGAGTATGCAGTCTGATACCAGTGACAGTTTGGTAATCTCATGATTTAAAATGAGTTTTTATTTTGCTACGAAGATGAAGCGGAGTTATACGGAAGGCTCTGCTATTGGATTAGTACCGTCTTCCATCTAGTCACTGTTAGACGTCAAAGGAAACCATATTGACCGACATATTGAAGTTCCTCAACGAAAACTCTGTAGCGCTAACCGTTATATTTTCGGCAGCAGTAACACTAGCTACGGTCGTATATGCAATTCTTACTTGGATACTGGTGTCAGAAACAAGAAAAATGCGCCAGGTTCAAACCGAACCCAAAATAGAAATATCTCTTCAATCACTTGACATTGCCGTACATATCTTCCGCCTTCACATACGAAATATTGGTCTTGGCCCTGCCCTAAATATCAAGTTTTCTCCCAAAATAGTGTCAGGCGGCGAGTCAGCCAAGACACTAATTACTGACTTTACAAAAACCAATTTCTTCAAAATCGGTCTTTCATATTTAAGCCCAGGGGAACAGCGCCTTTCCCATTACACGGAAATGACCAATGACCACAACGGAAAAATCTCATCTGTCATAGCATTTGATATTGAGTATCAAGGCCCTACCGGCAAGAAATACAAAGAAACTCTGACGATAGACATGTCAGAACACAAAGGTACTTACCAACTCGGTAAACCGCATTTATATTCAATTGCACTCAGTCTAGAAAAACTTCAAAAAGACCTGCATCACGTTTCTACAGGGTTTCGGCGAGTTCGGGCTGACGTCTTTAATAGCGAAGACAGAAAAGCGGAGCAGCAAGCACATCGAGAGAGAATTGAAAATGAGCGAGCGAAGTGACGTCTAACAACTGGTTCTTCGCTCACTGGGACGGGCTAAAGCCCCGCCCTTGACTTCCATGGCATCAAGGCGAGGAGATTGAGGAACATCGGATGTCCAAATTATTAAGCATTAACAACAAGCTTCGGTCTTTAAGAGGCAGACTGACTATCACAGACGAATCTGATGAGGTGGCCTACGACGCTCAGGGTGAATTTTCCTTATTTAGCCTAACCTGGCGCTTAGCCAAAAGTGGAAAAGAAATTGCAACTATCAGAAAGAAGGCTTTTTCTTGGAGTCCCACATGGATAATAAATGGTGAACTAGGTGCATTCATAATAAGAAGAGAAATTTGGTCTTGGGTGCGTCGCTACAGAATTATTGGCGGCCCTTTTGACGGTGCGGAGGTAGCAGGAAACATATGGGATATGAAGTTCACAATCTCGCATCACGATCAACGCATCGCACGTGCAAAAGGCATGATATTGAGCTTGCGAGATAGGCACAACATCGAAGTACTTCAGGCTGACCCAGCGTCTGAGTCATTCACTGCGATAGCAATGGTTACTCTTCAGATGGATCGAAGGGATGAGAATAGCAACCGAAATGACTCTTTCAAATAACGAGGGAAGCTAACAAAGGGAGGAACCTGACTGGTATTCTGCTGTGATCCATACCAACAGGTTACCCCTGGCGTTATAGGGCTGGGTGATAAATTTGGTCTCGGTGAGTAATTAAAAGGATGAGTTATGGATAACCTAAAAGTACATCTCGAAAACTGGTACGGTATTTCCTCATTAGTGCCGTAGGGTGCAATGAAATTGCACCTCTACTTTTGTTCCTCACACCTTGCACAAAAGCCGCTTTGCAAACGGTGCAATGCGCTGCGCTTATTGCGCCCTACGTGTTTCGTCAATTCGCTGGGGTTGTGTTGCTGAGCGCCATGCCTCACCAAAGCAACAAAAGGGGCGATCTGCGCCCCGATTCTTCTAATGTCCCCGCTTTATATCGTCGCTGGCTCGTCTGGCGCTGCCTGATTGTCTGCTGACTCACAACCAACACTCCTGTTTTTCCTCCATCGGGCCGAGCAGAAAAGGCCAGGTTACTCATACCTCGCCGCTTCCCAGGCGTGTATCGCCTGTTTGCGGGTTTCGCCCCAGTGATAGCCGCCGAGCTTGCCGTTTTGCTGGATGACTCTGTGGCAGGGGATCATCAAGGCGACGGGGTTGGCGCCCACCGCCAGCCCCACGGCGCGGGCGGCCTTGGGGTTGCCGACGGCGCTCGCCACCTGGGCGTAGCTCACCACCTTGGCGGGCGGGATCTGCAGCAGCGCCCGCCAGACGCTGATCTGAAAGTTGGTGCCGCTCACATGCAGCGAGATAGGGCGATCCGCCGTCTTGCTGCCATCGAACATGGTGTGGATGACCTCCTGGGTGCGCGATGGCGATTCTCGCAGCTCTGCCGCAGACCAGCGCTGGGCGAGGGCGGTCAGCGGCGCCTGTGGGGCCTGGTCATCGAGAAACGAGAAGTTGCACACCCCCCGCGGTGTCAGGGCGACGAATGCCTGGCCGAAGGGGGTGTTATGCACTCCGTGCTCGATAACCAGCCCGGCCCCGCGCTGTTTGTACTCGCCCGGCGTCACCGCTTCGAGCTGCACGAAGTGATCGTAGAGCCGCGAGCCGCTGCTAAGGCCCAGGGTATCGGCCACCTCCAGCAGAGAGCGCGATTCGTGCAGCAGCACCTTGGCCCGCTCCATGGTCAGCACCTGCAAGTAGCGCTTCGGGGTAACCCCGGCCCAGCGGCTGAACAGCCGCTGGAAGTGAAAGGGGCTTAAGTGCACGTGCGCCGCTATCTCGTCCAGGGTGGGCTGGCGCTCCACCTGGCTTGCGATAAAACGAATGGCATCGGCGATGCGGGCGTAATCAGACATAAGGCGCTCTTACGATAAATTTGCAGCCGCAGGATCTTGGGTGCGACAAGGTCATGTACGACAAATAGATACCCCACCATCGGCCAGCAGGGCAATGCCGGTGGTAAAGCTCGATGCATCGGACGCCAGATAGAGGGCCGAGCGGGCGATCTCCTCCGGTTGGGCCAGCCGTTTGAGGGCATGCATATTCTGCACAAAGGCGAGACTCTCCGGTGTATTGGTAAAGGCCTGCCCCATGGGGGTGTCGGTGCCCCCCGGCAGCAGGGCGTTGACCCGTACCCCTTGCGCCCCGAACTCGGCGGCCAGCACCTGAGTCAGGCCGATGAGGCCGGCTTTGCTCGCGGCATAGGCCGCCATGCCGGGCAGCCCCAGGGTATGGCCGACGAAGGTGGAGGTAAAGATAAGGGAGCCGCCCCCGCGCGCCAACATGGCGGGGATCTGGTATTTGGCCCCCACAAAGGCGCTGGTGAGGTTGGTATCCAGGGTCTCCTGCCACTGCGCCAGTTCAAGCTCCTGCACGCTGCCCGGCGTGCCTGTGGTACCGGCGTTGTTGAAGGCGATATCGAGCCCGCCGAAACGGGACTGCGCGAGATCCACTAGGGCGTGGGCGTAAGTCTCGCTTTTCACATCCCCCGCCAGGCTTACCGCCAGGCCCCCCTCATGGCGGATCTCCTCCACCAGCAGATCCAGCTCGGGTTGGCGGCGGGCACCGACGACGACGCTGGCCCCTTCCCGGGCAAACAGGATGGCGCTGGCGCGGCCGATGCCGGAGCTGGCTCCCGTGATGATGGCGACCTTGTTGGACAGTAATGACATGGCAGTTCCCTCGCAGGTGTGTTGTGCGGACGCACAGGGTTGGTAGTGGGTTGGAACCTCAATGGGCTCGAACCCACTCGGGTTTGACCTCACTATGGCAACCGGCCCTCGCTGACACGACCCGAATCTTGCTCTCTTTGTTCCCATGTCGCTTTGCTACACGTCGATGCAGGCCTTAGTGGCAACAAAAGGGGCGATCTGCGCCCCGAATTCTTTATAATGCCCCCCTTTAAAACCGCCGGATGCAGGTTCGGCGTGCGCTGATGGCTGGCTACGCCATCAGGCAGATGATCAGGATTGAGAAACGGTTATGCATACTCTGGAACAGCTGCGCGCGGGTGAACTGTGCGGCGCCCGCCATCTGAAGCTTTGTGAAAATCTGACGGAGTTCCCACCCGAGATCCTGAACCTTAAAGAGACGCTGGAGGTGCTGGATCTGACCGGCAACCAGCTAAGCGCGCTCCCTGACGAGCTGGTGCAGTGCCCCAAACTGCGCATCATCTTCTGCTCCGAGAACAACTTCACCGAGCTGCCCGAGGTGCTGGGTCTCTGCCCGGCACTCACCATGGTGGGCTTCAAGGCCAACCAGATTTCCACAGTCCCCGCAGCGTCACTGCCTACGGGGCTGCGCTGGCTGATCCTGACTGACAACGCCATCGAACAGTTGCCCGATGAGTTGGGTCAGTGCGCCGCCCTGCAAAAGCTGATGCTGGCGGGCAATCGCCTGCGTGAGCTGCCAGCCAGCCTTGCCAACTGCCGTCATCTGGAGCTGCTGCGCATCGCCGCCAACCGCATTGAGCGCTTCCCCGACTGGCTGCTCTCTCTGCCGCGTCTCGCCTGGCTCGCCTATTCCGGCAACCCCTTTAGCGAAGGCGAGGAGGCTCGAGCCATCGATGATGCTCATGTGGCTCATATCGCCACAATGCCTTGGCTGGCGCTTGAGTTGGGTGAGTTGCTGGGGCAGGGGGCTTCTGGCGTGATCCACAGTGCCACCCGCATCACTTGCGACGGATTTCAGGGTGATGAGTCGCAGGCGGTGGCGGTCAAGTTGTTCAAGGGGGCTGTGACCAGCGATGGCTTGCCCCATTGCGAGATGGCGGCGTCGCTGGCGGCTGGCACCCATCCCAACCTGATCAGGGTGCTGGGGAAGGTGGCGGATCACCCCTCCGGCATGCCGGCGCTGGTGATGGAACTGATAGACCCAACGTTTGCCAATCTGGCGGGCCCGCCGAGTCTGGACTCCTGCACTCGCGACGTCTATCCCGCAGGGTTGTCGTTCCCCCCGGCCACCGTGCTCGCCATGGCGCAGGGCATAGCGGCTGCCGCGGGGCATCTGCATGAGCGAGGCATCATGCACGGCGATCTCTATGGCCATAACATACTGCACTCCTTGCAAGGGAAGGGCCGGGTGCTGCTCGGCGATTTTGGCGCGGCCTCTTGCTACGACCGCACGGAATGCGTGCTGGCCGAGGGGCTGGAGCGGATAGAGGTGAGAGCCTTTGGTTGCCTGCTGGACGAGCTGTTGGCGCGCTGCCAGCCGCAGAGCGAGGCGCTGCGGGATCTCGCTCTGCTGGCCCGGGCGTGCCTCTGTGATGACGTCTTGCAGCGACCCTCGTTTGCGCAGATTTCGGCCAGGATAGCGGCGGTGACGGCCATGATGGTCGCCGAGCCCGTCTGTGCCTGAGCCCGTGCGGTCGGTTGGCATGTCAGCGCACGTTATGTTGGTGAGGCTGCAGATCACCCATCACATATCCATGACATAAAGATGTCAGAAAAGGGGCCTGGCGGTCCTTTTTGGTTTTGCAATCGTTTGCCTGGCAAAAATCACCCGTCGGCTCGGCGCAAGGCTTGCGTGCGCCGGGTTAAGTTGTGATATTGAGGCATCTTTAGGTAACAGGGGTATTAGGATGGAAGCTGCGTTTTGGCATCAGCGTTGGGAAGAGAACCGGATTGGCTTTCATCAGGCAGACTTCAATCGCTGGCTGCAATCCTGGTGGTCTGCCCAGCAACAGGATGAACCCGTGCTGGTGCCCCTGTGCGGCAAGTCCCGCGACATGCTCTGGCTCAATGGCCTGGGGCACCCCATCGATGGTTTCGAGCTTTCTGCGCTCGCCATCGAGCAGTTTTTCAGTGAAAACCAGCTCACCGATACCCTCAGCGAGCTGGGCCCTTATCAGTGCCATCAGCACGGTTCCTTGCGCATCCATCAGGGGGATTTCTTTGCCGCCCCCGAGCTGGGGCGTCGCTACCGGCTGGCCTATGACAGGGCCGCCCTTATCGCCTTGCCGACGGAGATGCGCCGCCAGTATGCGGAGCTGATGAGCCGCCTGATGGAAACCGGTGGCCAGATCCTGCTGGTGACGTTGGAGTATCAGCCGGAGCAGCAGAAACAGCCGCCCTTCTCGGTGGGGGAGATGGAAGTGCGCACCCTGTTTGAGCGCGATTTTCGGGTGGAAGTGCTGGGCCGTGCCGCAGAAGTGGATCACCCCAGAGTGCTCTCCGGTCAGCTCTCCTATTTTGATGAAGTGGCCTATCGCCTGATCCGCCGGGGCTGAAAAGTGAAAGCGTGATCCAGGCCGACAAACCGGCAGGTCACCGGCTCTTTGCTACCTCCTTTGACATAGATCAACGTGACAAGGGAGGGGAGTGCCTAAGATGAGCCTGTTTCTCAATCACTGTTGATATTGGCAGGTGCGCTCTGGTTTGAACCATCCGGCCGACCATCAACGCAGTGTCTGATTTTCACGCTCATGTTCACTTTTGGCGGCTTTGGTCGCAATTGTTATGGTTTTTCCAGCCGACCCCAAGGGGTCGGCTTTTTATTGGGCGGGATTGGCTGATGGGCGGGAATGCCTGCTTCAGGCCTCGAAGGTGTTGGCGGCGAGCCTGAACGCCTTGGGGTCGTCGATAAACTGGCCCGTGATGCGTTCGTCATGCTCATGACCCTGACCATAACTGCAGAGGATCAGTCTGTCCGAGGTACGTGAGCGCAGCTGTATGATGAAGCGCACCAGATCGGCACGGCTCAGTTTGCCCACCTCCTCGCACACCCTTTCCCGCTGATCAAACCCCAGATCCTTGTTGCCTATGCTGACCCAGAGCCGCTGGCCGCGACTGCGCAGGTTGGCATCCCGTTCGCTGAGCTGGGCCTGCAGGCCCACCTTGCTGTCTTGCCACTGTTGCTCGGTCAGCTCCAGCATGGCCAGCGGGAAGAGGTCGATGAACTCCTCCACTGCATCCAGCAAGTGCTGGGGCCCTGCCACTGGCGACTGGATATAGAAGATGAGGCCGGGGTGACGGTTGAGGGGCAGGTTGCCGGCACCGACCACGTACCCCAGCTGCTGGCGCGTGCGCAGCTCGTGGAAGAAGGTGGACGACATTATGTGGTTTGCCAGGGTGAAGCAGGCGAGATCCCGCGCCCGGGTGGTGCGGGACTGGTAGTAGACCAGCAGCGCCGAGTCTTCGTGCTCACAGCCCTGCTCACGAATGAGGGTGCCCCTGTTTTGAATGGAGATGAGCGGGCGGCGGGTCTCGGCACTGGGCTGGCTGTGGGTGCCAAGGTGGCGCTCCAGCAGGGCGGCCAGTTCGAGCGCCTCGGCGGCATTCCAGTCACCGTGAACCAGCGCCTCTATGTGTACCTCCCCGAACAGCTGGGCGACAAACGCCGGCATCTCGCCAAGTTCCACGGTGCGCAGATGGCGCAGCAACTGCTCGAACGGCGGGTTGTTTGGTTGCAGCAAACTGGTGAGCTGGTTGAACAGCTGGGAGATGGGCCGCGCCTTGGACTGGTTGTCCCAGTTGCGGATGAGCTGCTCTTTTATCTCGGCGAAGCGGCCCGGATCCGGATAGCCCAGGGTGCGGTTGCCGAGGATCATGTCGAGCAGCAGTGGCTGCTTGTCGGCAAAGCCGCTCAGGTTGATGGTAAAGCCGCCCTGATGGGCATAGATCTGGTAGCCCAGCCCCGCCAGCTCCGCCGGGTAGGTGAGGGCGTTGAGGTGATCCGTGAGCAGCTCCACCGCAAGCCTGGCCATGGCGATGTGGCGCGGGCTTTTGACCGCGTGCTCGCTGTCGATCGAGATATAGAGGTTGCCCTTGGGCACGCTGAACTGATGCTCGTGCAGATGCCAGAGCCGAAACCCAGGCCTGTCGATGATGCAGGCGGGCATGTCGGCTTGCAGTGCTGGCTGGCGCGGATCGAGCCGGTTGCTGATAAAGGGGTTCGGCAAGGGCAGGGTGAGGGCCGGATCCGGTTCGCTCTGCTGCCAGTGGATCTTTTCCGCCTCCGTGATGATGTCGACGCCATAGGGGGTCTGATACCAGCGGGCCAGGCGATCCGTGGCCAGCTCTGGCGCCGTGATGGTCATGCGCAGGTTGTGTGGCGTGAGCTTGGCGAGCAGGCGGCGGATCAGCGCCTCATCGTATTCGCGCATCATGTAATCGCCGTAGAGCAGATCCTCGGGCGTGTAACTGAACAGGTTCAACACCAGACCGGAAACGGTGTCGAGGGCCCGGCCCCGTTCCTGAAAGCGGAACGCCGACTCGAGCACGGTACGCTTCTCTTCGTAGCGCCAGCTTTCTACCCCGCCACGCTCGATGAGTTTCAGATAGCCGAACAGGGCGGCCACTATCTCGTTGACGTGTTCGAGCCCGAGCGGCGTGAGGCCAAAGCTCACTCCGAAATCCTTGAAGTTGGCACCGCTGATGCCGCCTCCGGCGGAGAGCTGGTTGACCCAGCCTTTTGCTTTCAGCAAGGAGAGCAGGCTGCCATCCCCTTCATAGCCGATGAGGTGGCTCAGGAAGGTGAGGGGTTTTTTGTCATAAAACTCATCCACATTGGGCAGCGGAAAGGTCAGCGCCAGCTTGCGGGTCTCCTTGACCGGATTGATGCGGATGCGGATGCCGAGATCGTCGATGCGATAGAGAGGAACCGTCAGGGCCGGTATTCCCAAATTGCGATTCAAAATGGGAGCGAAAAAGCGATCGCACCACGCAATCTGGGTCTCGATGGATTCTGGCGAGATCATCACCAGCGCCATGCGATCCGCGCTGTAGTGAGATTCGTAGAACCGGATGAGATCGGCGCGCAGATCCCGGCCGGGCAGATCCGCCAGGGTATCCAGGTTGCCGACCGAGAACTTGGAGAAAGGGTGGGCCGGGTTGACCGTCTCTTTATGTACCTGGTAGCTGCGACGCACATCGTCCTGCAGCTTGAGGCGGTATTCGGAGTCGACCGCGTTGCGCTCTTTATCCACCCATTCGGGAGTGAAAGTGGGGCAGATGAAGAACTGGGAAAAACGGTCGAGACCGGCCTCGAAGAAGCCGGTGTCTATCTCGAAAAAGAAGTTGGTGAACTCGGTGCCGGTCCAGGCATTGTTGCTGCCGCCATGACGGCTCATAAATTGCTGGTACTCACCAGGCTTGGGATAAGTGCGGGTACCAAGGAACAGCATATGCTCAAGGAAATGAGCCATCCCCTGCCGATCGGCCGGATCGTCGAAATGGCCGGTGTTGACGGCCAGAGAGGCGGCAGACTTGTCGGTGTCGGGATCGCAGATCAACAAGACCCTGAGCCGGTTTGCCAGCTCCAGATAGTGGTATTGCCGATGGTCATTAGGGCTGGCATATGGGCTCATTGGCGCGTGACTCGTGTTGGATTTATTTGAATTTAAACATGATTATCGACCCCGCTATCCAGTGAGGCAAACCCTTTTCTGAGAGGTAGCGCAATTGTTTCCCCCGGCATGGCGGGGTAAGATCCCCCCGCTATCAAAACAGGCCCGTTGGGCGAGGTTGTAATGAAAATCTACATCATGCGTCATGGCCAGGCTGGCATGAATGCGAAAACAGATGAACAGCGTCCACTGACCGAGCAGGGAATTGAAGAGTCCATTCACATGGCCAGTTGGCTGGCACCCCAACTGGACGGGGTGCTGGATTTGGTTGTCCACAGCAATTATCTGCGCGCCAGACAAACCTGGCAGAGCATATGCAGTGCATTGCCCAAGGCCACCAGGGTCGAAGAGAGCAAGGAAATCACTCCCTATGGGGATCCTGCTTTTGTCGCAAGCTATCTCACTGCGTTGGCGGCAACACATGACCATATTTTGATGGTCAGCCACCTGCCACTGGTGGGTTATCTGGTGCAGAGCCTCTGCCCGGCGGCAGGTGCCCCCATGTTTGCCACGTCAGGCATGGCCTGTATCGAATGGCAAGATGGCAAGGGGGTATTGCTCTGGCTAGAAGGACCACATACAATACGTTAAAAGTTAATAAAAAGTTATAGATTGGTTTTTTGGGGAAGAGAGTTGCGATTTTTCCGGATTTTTATAAAGAATTTACGGAATTATTTCGCAGAAGCTGCTGTCATACGGATACAACTGCAAGAGGTTGCAAACGATGAGAGTGTTCAAGAAGTACCTGCCACTGATGGTGGCAAAACATGTCAAAACCTTCTTCAAGGGGCGGATTTATATCCACGGCAGGGGGCGTTTTGATTTCCAGTCAGGCTTGCTGATGATGCCAACACCAGCTGACATACCCCACCGCCAGACCGTGGTCGAGGTCAATGAGATGATCTCCAGACTGCACATGGATGCGGCATAAGTTCTGTGCCATCCCATCCAGCCGCTTCATGCCCGCCACTGTGCGGGCATGATTGTTTTCAGCCCTGACATGGTCGAATTGGCTCAGTTCGATCTCGGTTCAACGTCACCCGCATTCGCAAGGCCTGGCTGTGCTTGCGAATCTTGTTTGCCCCCTTATACTCCCGCCTGAAATACCGGATCGTTTCTGTGGACAGCGCTATGCCTCTTGCCTTTTTGTTTCCCTTCTCCTGCATGGCCATCTGGTCTGGCAATGCCATTGTCAGCAAGCTGGCGGTTGGATTGCTTTCACCCGCGGCACTGGCCTGGTCGCGCTGGATGGTGGCCGCCATCATCTTGACGCCTTTCCTTGCACACAGGGCCTGGCGGGATCGCGCCAAACTGCGGACCGGCTTCTATCAGCTGGCGGCGCTGGCCCTGCTCGGCATGGTGCTGAACCAGACCCTGGGGTACTACGCGGCGCAAACCTTGGGAGCCACGGAGATAGGTCTGATGATGGGGCTGACACCGCTGATGACGGTACTGCTCAGTATCTGGCTGCTGCGTGAGCGCCCCACCTGGGGGGCTCTGCTCGGTGGGCTTATCTCCATTCTGGGGCTGACCATCTTGCTGGGACAGGGGGATCCGTCCCGTCTGTTTACTCAGGGCATTCATATCGGCTCTGTCTACATGCTGCTCTCGGCGGGCACCTATGCCCTCTATAGCGTCTTGCTCAAAAAGTGGGATCTGGGGCTGGACAACTGGTCCATGCTCTACGGCCAGGTGCTGTGCAGCCTGCTGTTTCTCACCCCGTTTTACCTGCTGGTGGATGGGCAGTGGCCAGATGGCCGCGCGCTCTGGCTCATCCTGTATGCGGGGATCCCCACTTCGGCGCTGTCGCCTTGGCTCTGGATGCAGGGCATAGCCCTGCTGGGGGCAAGCCGCACCGCTATCTTCATGAATCTGCTGCCCGTGATGACGGCGGCACTGGCCATCAGCTGGCTGGGGGAAACGCTGACCAGCTATCACCTGATCGGTGGTGGCATGACCCTGCTTGGGGTCTTGCTGGCGCAACTGCTGGTGCAGCCTGTGGTGCTGCGTCGTCGGGCCAGGGTGGCACTGGCGAGCTGTCGGGAAGATTGAAAAAAGACCGCCTTCGAGGCGGTCTTTCTGTTTAGGAGGTCAGGGCGTTACTGCGCGGTGAGATAGAGGTCTTTCGAATAAACTACGTCTTGCGGGTTCTGATAGGGATAGCCCTTGATATTGGGCTTGAGCAGCCGTGACTTGACATAGAAGTAGACGGGGGCGATGGGGGCCTCTTGGTCGATCAGCGCCTCGGCCTCTTGATAGAGGCGGTTGCGCTCGGCCGGATCCTTGGAGTCATGAGCCTTCGCCAGCAGGGCATCATACTGCTTGTTGAACCACTTGCCGCTGTTGGCGCTGCTGCTGGAGGTCATGATGTCGAGGAAGGTCGAGGCATCGTTGTAATCCCCGTTCCACGAGTAGCGACTGACGGTAAAATCCCCCTCATTGAGCGCGGACACCATGGTCTTCCACTCCATGTTGTTGAGCTTGGCGGTAACCCCCAGGTTGCGCTTCCACATGGAGGAGATGGCCAGGGCTATCTTCTTGTGGCTCTCGTTGGTGTTGTAGAGGATGTCCACATCCAGCGGCTTGCCCGGGCCGTATCCGGCCTCTCTCAGCAATGCTTTCGCCTGTTTGATCCTCTCCTCCTTGCTCAGCAACTGGCTGGCAGGGCGCTTGAGCTCGAAGCCGTCGACGCTCGGCGGGGTCAGGCTGAAGGCGGAGAGCTGACCTTGTCCCAGGATCTTCTCGGTGATGGTGTCTCTGTCGATAGCAAGCGAGAGCGCCTTGCGCACCTTGGGGTTGTCGAACGGTTTGCGCTGGGTGTTGAACACATAGTAATAGGTGGCGAGCATGGGGGCGTTGACAAGCTCCTCCGGGCTTTGGGTCTTGAGCTGCTTGTACTGCTCCAGCGGATAGGGCGTGTAGTGCAGTTCCCCTGCGCGATAGCGGTTGTAGGCGGCGGTGTCGGAGACTATCTCCAGATAGAGCACCTTGTTGAGCACTGTGTTTTGGTTATCCCAGTAGAGGGGATTGCGCTCTGCGATGAGGCGTTCGTTGGGGGTCCACTCCTTGAGCATAAAAGCGCCGTTGGAGACGATGTTGCCCGGCTTGACCCACTCATGACCGAACTTCTCTATGGTCGCCTTGGGCGCGGGGAAGGTGGTGTAGTGGGAGAGCGTCTTCAGAAAGAAGGGGACCGGGTTGTTCAGGGTGATCTGCAGGGTGTGCGTATCGAGGGCCTTGATGCCGAGGGCATCCGGGCTTTTTTTACCCTGCACCACGTCGCTGGCGTTGGTGACGCCGGTCAACTCGATGAACCAGGCATAGTTGGAGGCGTTTCTGGGATCCGCCGCCCGCTGCCAGCCATAGACATAATCCGCCGCCGTTACCGGCTCGCCGTTGGACCATTTGGCCTCGGGTCTCAGCTTGAAGGTGTAGACGGTGCCCGTGGTGTCGAGTTCATAGCCAAGCGCCCCGGCGGCTTGCAGCTTGCCGTCGCCATCCAGGGTGTAAAGACCCTCGAACAGGTCGTTGACGATATCGCTGCCAGAGCTCTCTTCGACCATCTGGGGATCGATGGAGGCGGGCTCTGAACCTATGTTGCGCACGAAGATTTGTTGATCGCCGGGTAGCAGCTGGGTGCCGGCCGGAACGTTAGCCGCCAGAGTCGGTAACGCGAACAGGGCGGCAACCGCGCCGGCAATGAGTGTCCTTTTCATTGAATATCCTTATGTTTTTTTGCTTCCAAAGCCTGGTCAGTGTGCTGGATTGATCTGGAGATCTCAAGAGGTGGGCACCGGCCTTGCCATCAGCTACCCAGATAGGGGGCCAAGTGGGCCGTTGCACCCATCATGGCTGCCTGTTCGTGATTTTTTGCTGCGAATTAACATGATGAAAGTCACCAATTGGCACTGGTTTTATGCCCTTTTGATGGGGTGGCGAGGCGTAAATCGCACGTTTATCCAGCGGCTTAATTCGCTGCAAAAACAAAAAACAGGCGTTACATTAGGTTACAAAACAAGGCTGCCGAGGATCGGCACTTTTTTTGTCGATGCGTGCAAACGTTTTCAAAGCCAACGGAAACGCTCTTAAAGGAACAATAATGCGAAACATGATCACCATGGGCGAGTTCATCGTCAAAAAGCAGGCGGATTATCCCACCGCGACCGGCGAGCTGACCTCACTGCTCAGTTCCATCCGTCTGGCCGCCAAGGTGGTGAACCGGGAGATCAACAAAGCGGGGCTGGCAGATATCATCGGCTCCATGGGTGCTGAAAACGTGCAGGGCGAGGTGCAGCAGAAGCTGGATGTGTACGCCAATGAGCGCTTTAAAGCCGCGCTGGAAGCCCGTGGTGAAGTGTGCGGTATTGCATCCGAAGAAGAAGAGGACTTCGTCTCCTTTGATTCCGAGCTCTCCCGTCACTCCAAATACGTGGTGCTGATCGATCCCCTCGACGGCTCTTCCAACATTGATGTCAACGTCTCGGTCGGGACCATCTTCTCCATTTACCGCCGTCTCAGCGCCCCGGGGACGGGCGTCACCCTGGAAGACTTCCTGCAACCGGGCAACCGTCAGGTCGCTGCCGGTTACGTGGTCTACGGCTCTTCCACCATGTTGGTCTACACCACCGGCTTTGGCGTCAACGGCTTCACCTACGATCCTTCCATTGGTTGCTTCTGCCTCTCCCACGAGAACATCCGCATCCCGGAGGAGGGCAAGATCTACTCCATCAACGAGGGCAACTACATCAAGTTCCCGGACGGGGTGAAGAAGTACCTCAAATATTGCCAGGAGCGGGACGAGGCGACTCACAGACCCTATACCTCCCGCTATATCGGCTCCCTGGTCTCCGATTTCCATCGCAACCTGCTTAAAGGCGGCATCTATATCTATCCGTCCGGCACCAACTCCCCGAACGGCAAGCTGCGCCTACTCTATGAGTGCAACCCCATGGCATTTCTGGTGGAGCAGGCCGGTGGCAAGGCGTCCGACGGCTTTGGCCGCATCATGGACATCCAGCCCACTGCCTTGCACCAGCGCACCCCTTACTTCGTCGGTTCCACCAAGATGGTGGAGCGGGCCGAGGCCTTCATGCGGGAGTTCTCCGCCCACGAAGATCCTGCCAATCAGGGTTGATGTACAGATCCAGTGTCTGCGATGAGCGCATAAAAAAACGGGAGCCGATATGGCTCCCGTTTTGTTTGGGCGAGATGCGTTGCTCGCATCAGTGGCTGGCGTGGTTGGCGAGATCCGCCAGCAGGCCGTCCACCAGTTTCAGGCGCATGGCGCGGTCCGGGGTCGGTACCTGGAAGCGCAATCGGGTGGGTCCATCCATCTTGTAGATGCGTGGCTGCTCGGAGAGCAGCTTGACCAGATAGCCAGGGTTGACGCGGGTCTCCTGAGTGAAGTCCAGATAACCGCCGCGCTCGCTCATCTCCACCCGGCGAATGCCAAGGGCGGTGGCGCGCTGGCGGAAGGCAGCAATCTCCATGAGCGTCTTGGTCGCCTCCGGCAGCAGGCCGAAGCGGTCGATAAGCTCCACCTTCAATTCGCGCAGCTCCTGCTCGTCGGCCGCGCTGGCGATGCGCTTGTACATGGACAGACGCATGTTGACGTCCGGTATGTACTCCTCCGGCAACAGGGCGGGCAGGCGCAGCTCGACCTCTGTGTGCTGGCTCATCAGCTGCTCCAGCGATGGCTCCTTGCCATTTTTCAGCGCCTCGACCGCCTGCTCCAGCATCTCCATGTAGAGAGTGAAACCGACCGATTCGATCTGGCCGCTCTGATCGTCGCCCAAGAGCTCGCCTGCACCCCGGATCTCCAGATCGTGGGTCGCCAGCGCAAAACCGGCGCCGAGATCTTCGAGCGATGCGATGGCCTCGAGCCGCTTGAGTGCATCCTTGCTCATCAACTTGGGATGAGGGGTGAGCAGGTAGGCATATGCCTGGTGGTGGGAGCGGCCAACCCGGCCCCGCAGCTGGTGCAACTGGGCCAGCCCCAGATGATCGGCTCGGTCCATGATGATGGTGTTGGCGCTGGGTACGTCTATGCCGGTCTCTATGATGGTGGTGCAGACCAGCAGGTTGAAGCGCTGGTGGTAGAAGTCCGACATGACTCGCTCAAGATCGCGTTCGCGCATCTGGCCGTGGGCGATGCCGATACGGGCCTCCGGCACCAGCTCGGCGAGATCGCTGGCGCATTTCTCGATGCTCTCCACGTCGTTGTGCAGGTAGTAGACCTGACCACCGCGCTTGAGCTCACGCAGTACCGCCTCGCGGGTGACCGCAGGATCCTGCTGGCGCACAAAGGTTTTGATGGCGAGCCGCTTGGCGGGCGGGGTGGCGATGATGGAGAGATCCCGCATGCCGGCCATCGCCATGTTGAGGGTGCGCGGGATAGGCGTCGCCGTGAGGGTAAGGATATCGACGTCGGCCCGCAGCGCCTTGATCTTCTCCTTCTGACGTACCCCGAATCTGTGCTCCTCATCGACGATGAGCAGCCCCAAATCCTTGAAGGTCAGATCTGAGCCCAAGAGCTTGTGGGTACCTATGATGATGTCGACCTTGCCATCGGCCAGTTCCTTCATCACGCTGGTCTGCTCCCTGGCGGTACGAAAGCGGCTCAGCACCTCGACCCGCACCGGCCAGTTGGCGAAGCGATCGCGGAAGTTGTCGTAGTGCTGCTGGGCCAGCAAAGTGGTGGGCACCAGCACGGCGACCTGCTTGCCGCCGTGAACGGCCACGAAGGCGGCTCGCATCGCCACTTCGGTCTTGCCAAAGCCCACGTCGCCGCACACCAGCCGGTCCATGCTCTTGGCCTGACACATGTCCCCCAGTACCGCATTGATGGCGTTGAGCTGATCCTCTGTCTCCTCGAACGGGAAACCGGCGGCGAACTGGCGGTAGGCCTCCCTGTCGTGCTGGAAGGCAAAACCGTGGCGCGCCGCCCGCAGGGCATAGACATCCAGCAGCTCGGCTGCCACGTCGCGCACCTTCTCTGCCGCCTTGCGCCGCGCCTTGACCCAGGCCTCGCCGCCGAGTTTGTGGCTGGGCGGGTTGTCAGAGCCTGTGTAGCGGCTGATGAGGTGCAGGTTGGTGACCGGCACGAACAGCTTGTCGCCACCGGCATACTCGAGGGTCAGGAACTCGGTGGGCAGGCCACCGGCATCGATGGTTTCGAGCCCCAGATAACGGCCGACGCCGTGATCCAGATGAACCACCGGCTGGCCCTGGGTCAACTCGCCGAGGTTTCGGATCACCGCATCCGAGCTTAAGTTCTTGCTCTTTTCCCGGGCTCGCTTGCTGCGGACTTTACCGCCCAGCAGCTCTGTCTCCGTGATAAGGGCGAGCTCATCATGCCCGGCCTCTTGTAGCAGAAAACCCCGCTCCAGCGGTGCAACCAGCAGACCGTGGCGCGCCTTGCCCGCCATGAAGGCATCCAGCGAGGGGAACTCTTTGGGTTGCAAGGATATGCGCGCCAGCAGATCGCCGAGCACTTCCCGCCGTCCTTCGGATTCCACCACGAACAGGGTGCGACCCGTGAAGCTGTCCAGAAACTGGTTCAGCGCCAGCATGGGCTGCTCTTTGCTGTGATCCAGTTGCAGCTCCGGCAGCGCGGCTATGGGGAGATCATGCTGGCCGGCGCCGCCGTCGGTGGCGGCTTCCTGCAGCCGCACTGCGCCATAGTGACCGAGGGCGGCGAACAATTGCTCCACCGGCAGGTAGATCTGCTGGGGTGGTAACAAGGGGCGGGTGTTGTCCCAGCGTCTGTCCTCATAGCGCTGGCTTATGTCGTTCCAGAAACGCTGGGCCGCGGGATAGATATCCCCCACTGTGAGCAGCAGGGTGTTGTCCGGCAGGTAGTCGAACAGGCTGGCGGTCTGATGGAAGAAGAGCGGCAGGTAGTATTCGATGCCGGCGGGCCAGCGCCCCTTGCTCACTTCCTGATAGACGGAGCCTTCCGCGCGCGACAGTTCGAACTGTTCGCGAAATTGCCCACGGAACAGCTCGATGGCGGCCTCGTCGGTGGGGAATTCCCGGGCGGGCAACAGGCTGACCGTCTTGACCGGTTCGCTGGAACGTTGGGTCTCGGGATCGAACGGACGGATGGAGTCCACCTCGTCATCGAAAAAGTCGATGCGATAGGGGCTGTTGCTGCCCATGGGAAAGAGATCGAGCAGTGAGCCGCGGGCGGCAAACTCGCCGTGCTCCAGCACCTGATCCACCGCCACATAGCCTGCCTCGGCCAGACGTCCTCGCAACTGTTGCAGGTTGAGGCGCTGACCGGCCTTCACCATCAGGCTGTACTTGTCGAGGTAGACCTGAGGAGCGCAGCGCAGCATCAAAGTCGAGATGGGCACGATCAGCACGCCGGCGCTCATCTGCGGCAGTTTGTAGAGGGTCTCCAGTCGCTGGGAGATGATGTCCTGATGGGGGGAAAAGGTGTCGTAGGGCAGGGTTTCCCAATCCGGGAACATCAGCACAGGGCAACCTTGATCGGCCAGCAGGAACTGCAATTCCTGCTCGAGGCGCAGGGCACTCGGGGTATCGGCGGTCACCAGCAGGACCGGACGGTTCGCTTGGGTGGTAAGGCGGGCGGCAACCAGTGAAAGGCTGCTGCCGGTCAACTGGCCGAGCGTTAACTTTTGGCCCGCCTTGGCGGGCAAGGCGGGAAGCTTCATTGGCATCATTCGATTCTTTTAACGTTGACGGTCTTGAGCACGCAATTTGAGTTGCTTGGATTGGACATGCAGGCTGGCACGGACCAGCAGTTCGCGGTCATCCTCACGGATCCGGGCATAATCGAGCCCCACCTGGGTGCCATGTTCGCTCGGATCCAGCTGCTTGACCTCGGCATAGCAGTAGATGGCGGAGGCCTCTTCCCGCAGGAAGATCTTGAGTCGCACTATCTGGTGCAGGGGCGGTGGCTCGCCATGGCCCTGGTGCGGATGCAGGTAGGTAAGCTGGCCTGCGCCAAAGCGCAGGGTGTGGAAGCGATGCTCGGGGTGATCCTGCACCGACAGCACATAACCCATGATCATGTCGATCTTGCGCGACTGCTGGTTGACGATTTCCACCAGATCGTGCATCGATTCATTCTGGTTTCGCATCAGGCGACTGGTCACCATGTCGATGGAGGTAATGGAGGAGGCGATGCGAAAGGGCTCGGGCAGTTCGGCCTCCAGTGCCTCCAGCGTCGGCAGATGAAAGTCACCGGGCATGGGGATCACATTGACCGGGGTGGCATGGGTGACGCTGAAGAACTGTTCCTGCATGGAGGCTATCCCTTGTTGTCATAGACGGTTTCCCTTTATTATCCGGTATCTTATTTTGTTGGCAACGTAGAACTCCTTGAAGACTGGACTTTTTCAGCCGCTGTCGCTGGCCATTGGCCTTCGCTACGCAGGCTCACGACGCAGTAATCGCTTCGTTTCATTCATCTCCCTGTTCTCCACCTTTGGTATCGCCATCGGGGTCGCGGCCCTGATGGTGGTCATATCCGTGATGAACGGCTTCGAAGGGCAGCTCAAGGGCCGGATCCTGGGCGTGATCCCCCATGTGGTGGTGACCAACCAGACTGGCCGCATCGATGCCCATCCCGACGGTTTGCCCGACCTTGCCAAGCTGCCCCATGTGATTGCCAGCGCCCCCATGCTCGATAGCGAAGGGATGTTGCAGAGCCCGGGTCAGCTCATCGGTGTCAGCGTACAGGGGATAGACCCGGCCCAGTGGCCAAAGGATGACATACTGCACGCCCAGATGCAGATGGGTCGCCTCGACAGCCTGCAGCAGGGTGAATACCACATAGTGCTGGGGCAGGGGGTGGCAAGCCGTCTCAAGGTCTCCATGGGGGATCAGGTTCGTCTGCTTCTGACCGAGGGCACCCGTTTCACGCCCTTTGGTCGGGTCCCTGCCCAGCGCCTGTTTACCGTTTCCGGCATCTTCGGGGTCGGCGCTGACGTGGATAGCCAGGTTGCTCTGGTTGCGTTGGGGGATGCCCAGCGACTGCTGCGTCTGCCGACAGAAACCGTCGGCGGCATTCGGCTCTGGCTGGACGATCCCTTCGCCGCCGATCAGGTGATAAAGACGGCATTGCCGGACGGGCTGGAATGGCAGGACTGGCGCCGAGAGCGCGGTGAGCTGTTCCAGGCGGTCGCCATGGAGAAGCGCATGATGGGGCTGATGCTGGTGCTGATCATCGCGGTCGCCACCTTCAACATCCTCTCCGCCCTGGTGATGGTGGTCACCGACAAGGAGGGAGAGGTTGCCATACTGCGCACCATGGGCATGAACGAGTCGGGTATCGTCAAGATATTCATGGTGCTCGGCGCTTCCAGCGGTGTGATTGGTGCCCTGCTTGGCGGCCTGACCGGGCTCGCACTCTCGCTCGGACTCAACCCCGTGCTCGATGCGGTGGGGCTCAACCTCTATATGACGGCGGGCGGCAGCGGTCTGCCCGTGATAGTGGAGCCAACCCAGGTCATTACCATCTTGCTGGGCGCGGTGCTGCTCAGCTTCAGTGCCACCCTCTACCCTGCGGCCCGTGCGGCCCGGGTGAAACCGGCCGAGGCGCTGCGTTATGAATAACTCATCTTCTGTTGTTACCTCCGGTGAGATTACCGGCGTAAGTGGAGCTCCCTTTATGAATGAACCCTTGTCCAGTGAACCTCTGCTGCGTTGTCAGGCCCTGAATCATGTTTATCAAGAGGGTGAGCTGGAGACCCAGGTCCTCAAGGGGATTGATCTGAGTGTCGCCCCCGGCGAGATGCTGGCGGTGGTGGGCAGCTCGGGATCGGGCAAGACCACCTTGCTGCATCTGATGGGGGCGCTCGACAACCCGTCAAGCGGCGCCGTGCTGTTCAAGGGGCAGGATATCCACCACTGGGATAGCCGTACCCAGGCGAGGTTCCGCAACCAGGAGCTGGGATTTGTCTATCAGTTCCACCACCTGCTCGCCGAGTTTACCGCGCTGGAAAACACCGCCATGCCGCTGCTCATCGCCGGTGAGTCGGTGGCCGTCGCCACCGACAAGGCGACTCGCATGCTGGGTCGGGTGGGGCTTTCCCATCGCCTCAACCACAGGCCATCCGAGCTGTCCGGTGGCGAACGCCAGCGGGTGGCCATTGCCCGCGCCCTGGTCAACGAGCCCAGCCTGGTACTGGCGGACGAGCCCACCGGCAACCTGGATCACGCCAGCGCCACTGCTGTTTACGAGCTGCTCTGTGAGCTCAATCGTGAGCTGGGCACTGCCTTTGTGGTAGTCACCCATGACCTGAGTCTGGCCGCCAAGCTCCATCGGCGGGTCACCCTGGTGAGCGGCATCATGGCGGAGGTCGCCTGATGTTCAAACCGCTGCCCCTCTTTCTGGGCCTGCGTTACAGCCGCTCCCGTCGTCGCAACGGCTTCATCGCGTTTATTTCCGCCTCGTCCCTCATCGGCATCGCCCTCGGAGTGATGGCCCTCATTCTGGGTCTCTCTGCCATGAACGGGTTCGAGCGGGAGCTCAAAGACAGGGTGCTCTCAGTGGTGCCTCACGGTGAGCTGATGGGGATGGAGGCGCCGCTGCCTGACTGGCCCAAGTTGCGGGATTACCTGCTGGCCCAGCCAGGAGTGGAAGCTGCCGCGCCTGTGATCACCCTCAATGGGTTGCTTGAGCATGGCAATGCCCTCAAGGGCTTGCAGGTGCGTGCCGTGTTGCCGGAGCTCGAAGCGAATCTGTCGGATGCGGGCAAATACATGACAGGCCGTGGTCTGCGTGAACTGCAGGTGGGCGAACATGGGCTGATTCTCGGCAAGACCATCGCCGACAAGCTGGGGGTCAAGATAGGTGACTCGGTCGCTCTCTTGCTGCCGCAAGGGGGGGATGCCGCTGGCATCAAGAACCCGAAGCGGGAATCCCTCAAGGTAGTGGGCCTGCTTGAGATCGGCGGTCAGCTCGATGGCATGCTCGGCTTCATGCACCTGGCCGATGCCCAGACCATGACCGGCATGGGCAATACGGTGGAAGGATTCAGCCTCAAGGTCAGTGATGTGCTCAAGGCGCAATCCATCACTGTCGCGGCTGCCCAGAAATTTCCGCATTACGTCTACATCAGCAGCTGGATGAGCCGGCAGGGCTACCTCTATCAGGACATACAGATGGTGCGTACCGTCATGTATGTGGTGATGCTGATGGTGGTGGCAGTGGCCTGCTTCAACATCGTCTCCACCCTGGTGATGGCGGTGAACGAGAAGCGCAGCGAGATTGCCATCTTGAAGACCATGGGAGCGAGCCCCGGCCAGATCCGGCTTACCTTCGTCATTCAGGGCATGGTTAACGGGGTGCTCGGTGCTTTGCTCGGGGCCCTGCTCGGTGGCCTGCTCTCCAGCAAGCTGACCCAGATCCTGGGCTTTATCGAAGGGGTGATAGGCCATCGCTTCCTCAACCCTGACATCTACTTCATCGACTTCCTGCCGACCGAATTGCACATGCAGGATCTGGCCATCGTGACTGGCGCAGCCATACTGATGAGCCTGTTGGCGACCCTCTATCCTGCCTGGCGGGCGAGCGGACTGGTGCCATCGCGGGAGTTGGGGCACTGATGCGCGGTATCTGATCTGCCGATCAATAACGAAGGGCCCGCCGGTGCAAACCGGCGGGCCCTTCTGTTTTCAGGTGGTTTGGCTGGCTTAGTGGGCGTTCAGCTCATCGAGCGGCAGGGAGAAGCTGGCCACGAAGACATCGATGAAGTAATGCATCTGCGGACTCATGCGCGCTTCCAGCATGGCTTCGAGGCGTTTCCTGGCTGGTTCGAATTCCCGGTTGCCGGCGTTTATCTCCTCCAGACACTTGGTGTAGGCGCAGAGGGTATCGGCGTCTTTCACCAGACGAACCAGCCCGGCGTCCTGGGCTCCCGAGTCCAGCAGAGGGCGAAAATCCTCCACCAGTTCGGCGGGTAGCATCCCCAGCAGGCGCTGCTCGGCGGCTAGCTCTATCTTCTTGTACTCCCTCGCAATTTCGGGATTGAAATACTTGACCGGTGTGGGCAGATCGCCGGTCAGCACCTCGCTGCTGTCGTGGTAGAGCGCCATCACGGCGGCGCGATCCGCATCGACCTGACCACCAAAAAGACGATTCTGGATAAGCCCCAGGGCGTGGGCCACCATGGCCACCTGCAGACTGTGCTCGGCGATGTTTTCAGGTTGTATGTTGCGCATCAGCGGCCAGCGGTAAATGAGTTTCATGCGGGCGAGATTGGCAAAAAAATGGCTGGGAAGCATGGAGGGCCTCGGGCAGTGGCAATGAAAAAGGGCAGACCCTAGTCTGCCCTTTTTTTGCTGCGCAGGCAGCTTGCCCGTGCAATTTTGCGTGGTGCTCAGCGAATGTAGCGACCGGATTCGGCTTCGTGGTTGGTCACCACCATCTGCCCTATGGGGGCCAGGGCAATTAGCGCCAGCTTGAGGTGCTGGATGCCAAACGGAATGCCTATGATGGTCACAAAGCAGGCCAGCGCCGAGGCGATGTGGCCGATGGCCAGCCAGATCCCGATCACCAGGAACCAGAGAATGTTGCCAATCAGCCCCAGAGTACCGGTGCCGATGTCGCTTTGCCCAGTCATGCTCTTGCGGCTCACCGCCTGCTTGCCAAACGGGAAGAAGGTAAAGGTGCCGATGACGAAGCAGGCGCGACCCCAGGGGATCCCGATCAGCGAGACAAAGCAGAGCAGCCCGGCCAGCCACCAGGCCAGCCCCATGAAGACGCCCCCCAGTACAAACCAGAGCAGGTTAAACAAGAAGCGGAAAAAGGCCATGTTGGTCACTCCAGACTCATAAATTTGGCTGTCACCATAGCGAGCAGCGGCCATGGACGCAATGGTTGATGTGACAGGGTGGACAATTTGGGTCGCAACCCCTGAACAGGCTGCCTTTTTGGCAGGAAATGAGGTGAAAAAGTAGGCCTTTGCGCGAAAAAAGGTGAGCAAGTGCAAATTCTTGCGTGTTGTGCGCTTGAAGTCTGCTCGGGAGTTCCCCATATAAGGGTCAGTTTTGCGCGAATTGTGCTATCGCCACCCCCGTTGGGGGATGTGTGGCTCGACTCGACCAAAGTGCGCCGCTATAATGTCGCGTCATATTTTCTCATCACAAAGACAGTCGTTGTCTTTATAAACAGGAAGACTCCGGGCTTTGCCCAGGGGCAATAAGGGTCAGCACACAGTGCTGAGTTGAACGAGGTAAAAGAATGCAAGTTTCTGTAGAGACAACCCAGGGTCTGGAACGCCGTCTTACCATCACTGTACCGGCTGCTACCGTTGACGCTGCCGTGCGTAAAGAATTGAACGGCCTGGCCAAAACCCGTCGTATCGACGGTTTCCGTCCTGGCAAGGCCCCGGTTGCCATCATCAAGAAGATGTTCGGCGCCATGGCTCACGCTCGTGTTGCTGATGAAATGATGCAGAACAACTTCATCAAGGCCATCATCGAAAACAAACTGAGCCCGGCCGGTGCCCCGACCATGGATCCGAAAGAGATCCAGGAAGGTCAGGATTTCGAATTCACTGCGACCTTTGAAGTTTACCCCGAGTTTGAAGTGGCTGGCCTGGAGACCATCAAGGTCGAGAAGCCGGTTGCGACCGTCAAGGATGAAGATCTGGCCAACATGATCGACACCCTGCGCAAGCAGCACGCCACCTGGGCTGATGTCGATGCCGCCGCTGCCGATGGCATGCGTGTGACCATGGACTTCATCGGTTCCATCGACGGTGAAGAGTTCGACGGCGGCAAAGCCGAAGGCTTCAACCTGGTACTGGGTGCCGGTCGCATGATCCCTGGCTTCGAAGACGCCATCATGGGCAAGAAAGCGGGCGACGAGTTCACTATCGAAGTGACTTTCCCGGCTGACTACCACGCTGAAAACCTGAAAGGCAAAGCGGCCAAGTTCGCTTCCAAGCTGATCAAGGTTGAAGAGCAGATCCTGCCTGAGCTGACTGAAGAGTTCGTCAAGCGTTTCGGTATCGAGAGCGGCAACGTTGAAGAGCTGAAAGCCGAAGTGCGCAAGAACATGGAGCGCGAACTGGCTCAAGCCCTGAAAAACAGCGTGAAAGAGCAGGTTCTGAACGGTCTGGTTGAAGCCAACCAGATCGATCTGCCGAAGGCTGCCGTTGCTCAGGAGATCGATACCCTGCGTCAACAGGCTCTGCAGCGTTTTGGTGGTTTCCAGGGCGGCAACGCACCTGAGCTGCCGGCTGAGCTGTTCCAGGCTCAGGCCGAGCGTCGCGTCCGTGTAGGTCTGCTGCTGGGCGACGTGATCCGTACCAACGAGATCAAGGCTGACGATGCCCGCGTGACCAGCATCATCGAGTCCATGGCCACTGCCTACGAAGATCCGAAGGAAGTGATCGAGTACTACCAGAAGAATGAGCAAATGCTGAATGGCGTGCGCAATCTGGCGGTTGAAGATCAAGCCATCGACCTGATCCTGTCCAAAGCGCAAGTGACCGAGAAAGAAGTTGCCTTTGACGAAGTGATCAACAAGTCCGGTGCCGCTGCCTAAGAACATTTGACTTAAGGTCAAGACTGTTAAGTATAATGGCTCGTGTGATCTCCACTCGGGCCATTTTATTTTAGGGACAATGCCTTATGTACAAGAACTATAACGATGTGACTGAATCCCCACGCAATGCGCTCATCCCCATGGTGGTAGAGCAGACTGCAAAAGGGGAGCGTTCTTACGACATTTATTCTCGTCTGTTGAAGGAGCGGGTGATCTTCCTGACTGGTCAGGTTGAAGATCATATGGCAAATCTGGTTGTAGCCCAGCTGCTGTTTCTGGAGTCCGAAAATCCGGATCAGGACATCAGCATCTACATCAACTCTCCGGGTGGTGCCGTCACGGCCGGCATGTCCATTTATGACACAATGCAGTTCATCAAGCCGGATGTGAGTACCGTCTGTATGGGGCAGGCTTGCTCCATGGGTGCCTTCCTGCTGGCCGGTGGTGCCAAGGGCAAGCGTTTCTGCCTGCCCAGTGCCCGCGTGATGATCCATCAGCCGTTGGGCGGTTTCCAGGGACAGGCATCTGACATCCAGATCCATGCCCAGGAGATCCTGAAAATCAAGAATACCCTGAACGAGCGTCTGGCCTTCCATACCGGTCAGGAGATGGCCACCATAGAGCGTGATACCGACCGTGACAACTTCATGTCGGCCGATCAAGCCGTGGCTTATGGCCTGGTTGACGGTATCCTGAGCCAGCGCGGCTGAGCTCCGGTATCGTCCTGGACATGGCCTGAGTGACTGTGTCCTGAACTAGCGTGCTTGAGCAGGGTGTCGCGGACTGTTGTAAACTCAACGGGACGACCCATCCTCTATTGATAAAACGAGGTTGCTGAATGACAGAAAAACGCAAGGGTGAGGGTGATAAGCTGCTCTACTGCTCTTTTTGCGGCAAAAGCCAGCATGAAGTGCGCAAGCTGATCGCTGGCCCTTCCGTCTACATATGTGATGAGTGTGTTGAGCTGTGCAACGACATCATCCGCGAAGAGATCCGCGAGATCTCTCCCAAGCGCGATGGTAGCGAGCTGCCGACCCCTCATGAAATCCGTGCTCACCTGGATGACTATGTGATCGGGCAGGAATATGCCAAGAAGGTGTTGGCCGTGGCCGTCTACAACCACTACAAGCGTCTGCGTAACAGCAGCGAAGCCGGTGGTGTGGAGCTGGGCAAGTCCAACATTCTGTTGATTGGCCCGACCGGTAGCGGCAAGACGCTGCTGGCCGAAACACTTGCTCGTCTGCTGGATGTGCCGTTCACCATGGCCGACGCCACTACACTGACCGAAGCCGGTTATGTGGGTGAAGACGTGGAGAACATCATCCAGAAGCTGCTGCAAAAGTGTGACTACGACGTAGAGAAGGCCCAGCGTGGCATTGTCTACATCGACGAGATCGACAAGATCTCCCGCAAGTCCGACAACCCCTCCATTACCCGCGACGTGTCCGGGGAAGGGGTGCAGCAGGCCCTGCTCAAGCTGATCGAAGGCACTATTGCTTCCGTCCCGCCGCAAGGTGGTCGCAAGCACCCGCAGCAGGAGTTCTTGCAGGTCGATACCTCCAAGATCCTCTTCATCTGTGGCGGCGCCTTTGCCGGTCTGGACAAGGTGATCGAGCAACGCTCCGTCAAGGGCACCGGCATCGGTTTTGGCGCTGACGTCAAATCCAAGAATGCCAGAGCGACCTTGAGCGAGAACTTTGCCAAGGTGGAGCCGGAAGATCTGATCAAATATGGTCTCATCCCCGAGTTCATCGGCCGTTTGCCTGTGGTCGCGACCTTGACCGAGCTGGACGAGGCTGCCCTCATCCAGATCCTGAAAGAGCCGAAAAATGCGCTGACCAAGCAATATGCCGCCTTGTTCGATCTTGAAGGGGTGGAGCTGGAGTTCCGTGACGACGCCTTGAACGCCATTGCGCACAAGGCGATGGAGCGGAAAACCGGTGCCCGTGGTCTGAGATCCATAGTCGAAGCCGTGTTGCTCGATACCATGTATGACCTGCCATCCCTGGAGGGTGTCAGCAAGGTGGTGATCGACGAGACGGTGATCAAAGGGGACTCCGCGCCCTTGATGATCTACGAAAATCCCGAGACCCAGGCTGCTGTATCAGAGTAACAGTCTGATTTTTAATCAAATGAAAGGGGCTTTTTGCCCCTTTCATGCTTTTTACCGATTCGGCGATTGAATCTCATCTCTGCGCCCCCATATACTCAGCCAAGCGCTTTGCCAACGGTATAACAAGCCGAGAGGACATATATGAACCTAGAGCGTTCAGAACGCATCGAGATTCCCGTCCTGCCTCTTCGTGACGTGGTGGTTTACCCCCACATGGTCATTCCACTCTTTGTGGGGCGGGAAAAATCCATTCGCTGTCTGGAAGCGGCCATGGAGCAGGACAAAAAAGTTCTGCTGGTGGCTCAGAAGGACGCGTCAACCGATGAGCCGACGGTGGAGGAAATTTTCTCCGTCGGGACAGTTGCCAACATTCTACAGATGCTCAAGCTGCCGGATGGCACCGTCAAGGTGCTGGTGGAAGGGGGCCAGCGTGCCCGTCTTGAGCGGATAATCGATGACAAGGACTTCTTCGTCGGTGAGGCGCAGTACATCGCTTCCACCGCCATCGAGGAGAAGGACCAGGACGTGCTGGTGCGCTCCGCCATCGGTCAGTTTGAAGGCTATATCAAGCTCAATAAGAAGATCCCGCCCGAGGTATTGACCTCGATTTCGGCGATCGATGATGCTGCTCGCTTGGCCGATACCATGGCCGCGCACATGCCGCTCAAGCTCGAAGACAAGCAGAAGGTGCTGGAAATCGCCTCTGTGTCCGAGCGCATCGAGTTTCTGATGGCCATGATGGAGTCGGAGATTGACCTGCTGCAGGTCGAGAAACGCATCCGTACCCGGGTCAAGAAGCAGATGGAGAAGAGCCAGCGGGAGTACTATCTCAACGAGCAGATGAAGGCCATCCAGAAAGAGCTGGGTGAGCTGGAAGACAGCCCGGATGAATTTGAAGCCCTCAATCGCAAGATTGAAGAGGCAGGCATGCCGGAAGATGCCCGTGAAAAGGCCCATGCCGAGCTCGCCAAGCTGAAGATGATGTCTCCCATGTCTGCCGAAGCCACAGTCGTGCGCAGCTATGTGGACTGGATGGTGCAGGTGCCTTGGAAGGCGCGCTCCAAGGTCAAGAAAGACCTTGGCAAGGCGCAGGAGGTGCTGGATTCGGATCACTTTGGTCTGGAGAAGGTCAAGGAGCGCATCCTCGAGTATCTGGCGGTACAGGCGCGGGTGAACAAGCTTAAAGGTCCGATCCTCTGTCTGGTTGGTCCTCCCGGTGTGGGCAAGACCTCGTTGGGTCAGTCCATCGCCAAGGCGACCGGTCGCAAGTATGTGCGCATGGCCCTGGGTGGCGTGCGTGACGAAGCAGAAATCCGTGGTCACCGTCGTACCTATATCGGTTCCATGCCCGGCAAGCTCATCCAGAAGATGGCGAAGGTGGGGGTGAAAAACCCGCTGTTCCTGCTCGATGAAATCGACAAGATGAGCTCGGACATGCGTGGCGATCCCGCTTCTGCCTTGCTGGAAGTGCTGGATCCGGAGCAGAACAACAGCTTCAACGATCACTATCTGGAAGTGGATTATGACCTGTCGGACGTCATGTTCGTGGCCACCTCCAACTCCATGAACATCCCGGGTCCGCTGTTGGACCGGATGGAAGTGATCCGCCTCTCCGGTTATACCGAAGATGAGAAGCTCAATATTGCCAAGCAGCATCTGGTCTCCAAGCAGATCCAGCGCAACGGCCTGAAAGAGTCCGAGATCACCATCGAAGATTCTGCCCTGGTCGGTGTGATCCGCTACTACACCCGCGAGGCGGGGGTGCGGAATCTGGAGCGGGAGATCTCCAAGATTTGTCGCAAGGCGGTCAAGCGCATCCTGCTGGACAAGAGCATCAAGCATGTTCAGGTCAATCAGGCCAACCTCAAGGAGTTCCTCGGGGTGCAGCGTTTCGACTACGGCAAGGCCACCGACCAGAACCAGGTTGGTCAGGTCTGTGGTTTGGCGTGGACCGAAGTGGGCGGCGATCTGCTCACCATCGAAACCACCAACATGCCGGGCAAGGGCAAGCTCACCTACACCGGTTCACTCGGTGATGTGATGCAGGAGTCCATCCAGGCTGCCATGACGGTAGTACGGGCCCGTGCCGACAAGCTGCGCATCAATGCCGACTTCTACGAGAAGCGCGATATCCATGTGCACGTGCCGGAAGGGGCGACCCCGAAAGACGGTCCGAGTGCCGGTATCGCCATGTGTACCGCGCTAGTCTCCAGCTTGACCGGTAATCCGGTTCGTGCTGATGTGGCCATGACGGGGGAAATCACCTTGCGCGGCGAAGTGCTGCCTATCGGCGGTCTCAAAGAGAAGCTGCTGGCGGCTCATCGTGGTGGCATCAAGCGTGTGCTTATCCCGAAAGAAAACGAACGAGACCTCGAAGAGATCCCGGACAACGTCAAACAAGACCTTGAAATCTATCCGGTTCGCTGGATTGATGAAGTGCTGGAACTGGCGTTGCAGGACAATCCGCAAGGGTTTGAGCGCGTTTCTGTCGTGTAAATGTTGATGCGCCGCAAATTTGGCGCATTCGGGGGGTGGTTAAGGCTTGCATGCGCCGGGTAACGGAAGTAGCCTTGACCACCGATCGGGTACTCATGATGAGTCGCAATGCGTGATGTGGCGCGGGTTTGCGCTAGATTGTCACTTGCAACTGATCAGGAGGCTTGCTATAAAACCTCCACTTGTTGTGGCCAGGGAAATCAGCGCCGCAGCGATGTTCGATAAAAGGGGAATATAAGAGTGAATAAATCTCAACTGATTGACAAGATTGCAGACGGTGCTGATATCTCCAAAGCCGCTGCTGGCCGTGCGCTGGACGCTTTCATTGATGCCGTGGGTGAAGCCCTGAAAGAGGGTGACCAGGTTGCTCTGGTGGGTTTCGGTACTTTCGCCGTGCGCGAGCGTGCTGCCCGTTCTGGTCGTAACCCGCAAACTGGCGCGACCATCGAAATCGCAGCTGGTAAAGTTCCTGCTTTCAAAGCCGGCAAGGCCCTGAAAGACGCTGTCAACTAAGCCGGGCGCTGATATTACATCGGCCACCGTCCTTGGTCACAGACCAGACAAGTGAGAGGGCTCTCCCTCATACTGATTGACCAAGGCGCATCGCAATCGGTGCGCCTTTTCATTATTTACGCCCATCGAGTTCGGGAGCATAAGTACAAACATGATGTTGGATAAACTACGCGAAGGGGCGCAGGGCAAGGTAGCCAAGGTTATCTTGGGCCTGATCATCCTCTCCTTTGCCTTGGCCGGTGTAGGCAGTTACCTCAATGGCCCGGCACGTACCGCCCCCGCTACCGTCAACGGCAATGACATCAGCTCCGCTGCGCTGGAAAATGCCTATCGCAACGAGCGGGTCCGCATGGAATCCCAAATGGGGGAATCTTTCAGCCAGTTGGCCGCCAACCCTGACTACATGAAGCAGTTCCGCCGCGGTGTGCTGGACAGGCTGATTGATCAGGCCCTGTTCGACAGCAAGGCCCGTGAACTGGGTCTGCGGGTCAGTGACGAGCAGATCAAACAGGCCATCATCGCCATGCCGGAGTTTGCCGAAGATGGCAAATTCAACAATGACCGCTACCTGCAGCTCATTCGTCGTGCCGGCATGACACCGGAGATGTTCCGTGACTCACTGCGCCAGGACATGGTGCGTCAGCAGCTGATGGGCGCCCTGCTCGGCACCGAATTTGCGCTCAAGGGTGAAGCGGAGCAACTCGACAAGCTCTACAACCAGACCCGTGATCTGCGTCTGGTGCGTCTTGCTGCCGCCGCTTATCTGGGCGATGTCCAGGTTTCCGATCAGGAAGTGGAGCAGTACTACAAGACCAACAGCGCGCGTTTCATGAACGACGAGAAGGTGAAGGTCGACTATCTGCTGCTGGATGCGGCCAACCTCGGCAAAGATATCAAGGTCACCGAGCAGGATGCCAAGGATTACTACGATCAGCACCAGGACCTGTTCCAGCGTGCCGAGCGTCGTCATGTAGCGCATATCCTGATCCCGTTTGGCAAGGATGAGAAGGCGGCCGAGAAGCTGGCCGGCGAACTCCTGACCAAGGCCAAGGGCGGCGATGATTTTGCCGCGCTGGCCAAGGCCAACTCCTCCGATACTTTCTCTGCCAAGAAGGGCGGCGAGCTGGACTGGTTCGAGAAAGGGGTGATGGATCCGGCCTTCGAGCAGGCCGCCTTTGCCCTGAACAAGGCAGGGGATCTCTCCAACCTGGTGAAAAGCCCGTTCGGTTTCCACGTCATCAAGTTGCTGGGTGTTGAAGCGGCTCAGACCAAACCGTTTGTGGATGTCATGGGTGAAACCATCCGACGTCTGCAGGCTGACAAGGCCAAGGAACTATTCTTTGCCGAGCAGCAGAAAATGGCTGACAGCAGCTTCGAGAACCCGGACTCGCTGGATCTGACAGCCGATACCATGGGCCTCAAGGTGCAGTCCGTGGACTTCTTCAGTCAGGCGGATGCACCGGCACCCCTCAATGATCCCAAGGTACTCTCGGTGGCGTTCTCCGAACAGCTGCGCGATGACAACACCAACTCGGATGTGATCGAACTGGCTGATGGCAAGGCGCTGGTCCTGCACATCACAGGTTATCAACCGAAAGCGGCCAAACCGCTGGCGGAGATCAAGGAGCAGGTGATCGCGGCCATCAAGCATGACAAGGCCAGTGAAGTGGCTCGTGGCAAGGCGCAGGGCCTGCTGGACAAGCTGAAGGCCGGTGAGAACATTCAGGCCGATCTGACTGCGCTGGGCTTGAAGATGGAGACCCATAAAGGGGTTGCCCGCTTCGCTCAGGACATGGATCAGAACCTGGTTGCCCAGGTGTTCCGCATGCCTCATCCGAAGGATGGCAAGCCGAGTGTCGAGCTGGTCGCCGAAGCCAATGGTGATCGCGTGGTGGTCGCACTGGACAAGGTGGTGGTAGCCAAGGAGCCGTCCCAGATGGTCAGCCTGCTGCAAGGCCAGCTTGGCCAAGGCAAGGCCCAGGTGAGCTACAAGTCCCTGATTGACGAGCTGCGCAAAGCCGCCAAGATCGAGTACTTCACCGATGTGGAAGCCACAGTCGAATAAATCCGACCGGTTGCAACCCATTGAAAACGGCCCCGTGATGGGGCCGTTTTTTTATCTGCGAAGTGGGGTTGAGGTCGCTATGCTGGCTGCGTGACCTGCGTGACCTGCGTGACCTGCGTGACCTGCGTGACCTGCGTGACCTGCGTGACCTGCGTGACCTGCGTGACCTGCGTGACCTGCGTGACCTGCGTGATACGTTATGCGCAGCGTAGAAACGAGGATATGTGTTGGTTTCCCGTAGGGGACGGATCAGAGCGCGGCGGCCATAAAAAAACCGGCAATCACTTGCCGGTTTTTTCTATTCAAGCGCCCTGGCGGGCGAGGGATTACACCACGCCCTGAGTGCGCAGGTACTCCTCGTAGGTACCGCCGAAGTCACGGATGCCGTTCTCGCTCAGTTCCAGGATGCGGGTCGCCAATGAGGAGACGAACTCGCGGTCGTGGGAGACGAAGATCAGGGTGCCCTGATACATTTCCAGCGCCATGTTCAAGGATTCGATAGATTCCATGTCCAGGTGGTTGGTCGGTTCATCCATGATGAGGATGTTGGGGCGCTGCATCATCAGCTTGCCGAACAGCATGCGACCCTGTTCACCACCGGAGAGCACCTTGACCGGCTTCTTGATGTCATCCTGGGTGAACAGCAGACGGCCGAGAATGGAGCGTACCGCCTGCTCATCTTCATTCTCCTGTTTCCACTGTGCCATCCAGTCGAACACATTGAGGTCGGTGTCGAAGTCTTCGGCATGATCCTGAGCGTAGTAACCGATCTGGGCATTCTCGGACCATTTGATGGTGCCGGTGTCCGGGGTCAGATCGCCAACGAGCGTCTTGATCAGGGTGGATTTACCGATGCCGTTGGTACCCAGAATGGCGACCTTCTCGCCCACTTCCAGCATCATGCTGAGGCCCTTGAACAGGGGCGCATCGCCATAGCCTTTGGCAACGTTTTCCATTTCCAGGATGTTGCGGTAGAGCTTCTTCTCCTGCTCGAAGCGGATGAAGGGGTTCTGACGGCTGGACACCTTCACTTCCTCAATCTTGATCTTGTCGATCTGCTTGAGGCGAGAGGTGGCCTGGCTGGATTTGGAGGCGTTGGCGCTGAAACGGGAGACGAAGGATTGCAGATCGGCGATCTGGGCCTTCTTCTTGGCGTTGTCGGAGAGCAGACGCTCGCGGGCCTGGGTGGCGGCTGTCATGTACTCGTCGTAGTTGCCCGGGTAGACGCGCAGCTCGCCGTAGTCCAGATCCGCCATGTGGGTGCAGACAGAGTTCAGGAAGTGACGATCGTGAGAGATGATGATCATGGTGCTTTCACGATCGTTGAGCACCTGCTCCAGCCAGCGGATGGTATTGATGTCCAGGTTGTTGGTCGGTTCGTCCAGCAACAGGATGTCGGGGTTGGAGAAGAGGGCCTGGGCCAGCAGCACCCGCAGTTTCCAGCCTGGAGCCACTTCGCTCATGGGACCGTTGTGCTGTTCGATGGGGATACCTGCGCCCAGCAGCAGTTCGCCTGCACGGGATTCAGCGGTATAGCCATCGTACTCGGCAACCATGCCTTCCAGCTCGGCGGCCTTCATGTAGTCGTCGTCGGTGGCGTCCAGGTTGGCGTAGATGGCATCGCGTTCGGCGATGGCGGCCCACAACTCGCCGTGACCCATCATGACCACGTCCAGCACGCGCATCTCTTCGTAGGCGAACTGGTCCTGGCGCAGCTTACCGATACGCTCGTTGACGTCCAGGCTCACATTACCGCCACTCGGCTCAAGGTCGCCGCCGAGGATCTTCATAAAGGTGGACTTGCCACAGCCGTTGGCGCCAATGAGGCCATAGCGGTTGCCGCCGCCAAACTTGACGTTGATGTTCTCAAACAGCGGCTTGGCGCCGAATTGCATGGTGATGTTATTGCTGCTTAACAAAGTAAGTGTCCCGGTTGGTCTGTCAAATGGCGCGCATTATGGCACAGATCCCCCGAAAGTTTTAGCAAGAACTGTGATCTGGCCCCATTGCGGGCAGGGCACAGATCAGGTGGCAAGCCCTCTGAACGTTTTGATGAAGTCAGTGACCGGTTCTCATGGCATGGGGGGAATCGTCAGTGAGCGTCGGCCATGAAAAAAGCCGGCGCAGGGCCGGCTTGCAACAAGGTAAGTTGTGGTTAGTGGGCTGTCGCGCCGGAGGCACCGAGCCCGGTTTGTGAACGGATGAACTGGGGCAGGAACTTGGCATGTTCGTCGGCCGCATTCTCGGACTTGTCGGTGACAGAGAACAGCCAGATCCCGATGAAAGCCACTGCCATGGAGAAGAGGGCAGGGTACTCGTAGGGGAAGATAGCTTCTGCATGACCCAGTACCTTCACCCACACGGTCGGGCCCAGCACCATCAGGCTGACCGCACTGACCAGACCGAGCCAGCCACCGAAGACGGCGCCGCGCGTCGTCAGACGGGACCAGAACATGGAGAGGAAGAGCACAGGGAAGTTGCAGCTCGCCGCAATGGAGAAGGCCAGTCCGACCATGAAGGCGATGTTCTGCTTCTCGAACAGGATCCCCAGACCGATGGCGACCACCCCCAGCACCACAGTGGTGTACTTGGAAACGCGCAGCTCGTCGGTTTCGTTGGCCTTGCCCTTCTTGATGACGCTGGCATAGATATCGTGGGAGACCGCAGAAGCACCTGCCAGGGTCAAGCCCGCGACCACCGCCAGTATGGTGGCGAACGCAACGGCGGAGATGAAACCGAGGAACAGGCTGCCACCGACTGCATCGGCCAGATGAATGGCTGCCATATTGGTGCCGCCCAGCAGGGCGCCGGTGGCGTCCTTGAAGTCAGGGTTGGTGCTGACCAGCAAAATGGCGCCAAAGCCGATGATGAAGGTCAAGATGTAGAAGTAGCCGATGAAGCCGGTGGCATAGAACACAGATTTACGGGCTTCCTTGGCATCGCTCACTGTGAAGAAACGCATCAGTATGTGGGGTAGACCGGCGGTACCGAACATCAGCGCCAGACCCAGCGAGATGGCGGAGATGGGATCAGACACCAGCCCACCCGGACTCATGATGGCGATACCCTTCTCATGCACCTTGACCGCTTCGCTGAACAGGGCACCGATATCGAAGTTGACGGACTTCATCACCATGATGGCCATGAAGCTGGCACCGGAGAGCAGCATCACCGCCTTGATGATCTGCACCCAGGTGGTGGCCAGCATGCCGCCAAACAACACATAGAGCACCATCAGTATGCCGACCAGCACCACGGCCACATGGTATTGCAGGCCGAACAGCAGCTCGATGAGTTTGCCTGCACCCACCATCTGGGCGATGAGGTAGAGGGCCACTACCACCAGGGATCCACTGGCGGAGAGGCTGCGCACCGAGGTCTGCTTGAGACGGTAGGAAGCCACATCAGCAAAGGTATATTTGCCGAGATTGCGCAGCCGCTCCGCGATCAGGAACAGTATGATGGGCCAGCCCACCAAAAAGCCGATGGAGTAAATGAGGCCATCGTAGCCCGAGGTGTAAACCAGAGCGGAAATACCGAGGAAAGAGGCGGCAGACATGTAGTCGCCGGCGATGGCCAGACCGTTTTGAAAGCCGGTGATGCGTCCGCCAGCGGCATAATAATCGGAGGCGGAGCGGTTACGCTTGGAGGCCCAATAGGTAATGAACAGGGTACCCGCCACGAAGATCACGAACATGACGATGGCAGAGATGTTGAGGGGTTGGCGATTGACGTCACCGGTCAGCGCCTCGGCCGCCAGCAAGGGGGAAGAGGCCAGCGAGGCCAGCAACAGCAGAGACTTGCCTTTCATGATTGCACTCCCTTGAGGATCTTCTGGTTCAGCTCGTCGAACTCACCGTTGGCCCGGAATACATAGATGCCGGTCAGTATGAAGGAAGATAGGATCAGCCCCACTCCCACCGGAATACCACGGGTGATGGTGGAGCCCTCGCTCAAGGGGGTGCCAAGCCAGCCGGGGGCAAAAGCGATGAGCAGGATGAAGGCCAGGTAAAGCCCCAGCATCAGGATGGAGAGGGTCCAGGCAAAGCGCTGGCGTTTGGCCACCAACTCCTGGAAGTGGGGATCTTGCTGGATCCTCAAATAACGTTGCTGTTCCATTGCAGTTCTCCATGACATAAGTGTCAGCGGTGGATGAAGGGAAGTCCCTACCGAGCAGGCACCCTGCTCATGTAATCAAAATGTGAATTAAATGTTATTTGTGGGCAATTAGACTTTGGGATAAGCCAGTGGCCCGCCTTGGGTCAGGCGCAGGTAAATAAGAGCAGCCGTGATGGCATCACTCAGGGCGTCGTGTACGGGCAGGGAAGGCAAGTTCAGGTGCTGGCGGATGGCGGCCAGATGCAGGTCGATGACCGCGTCGGGATAGCGGCGATAGAGGTGATCGTGGTAGAGCCGGCTCACCTCTATCCCTTGTTGGGCAAGGGTCAGCCCCCACTGTTTCTGACAGGCCAGGTTGAGAATGCGCAGATCGTAGGCGATGTGATATCCCACCAGTTCACGTGGACCGATAAAGGCCAACAGCTGGCGCAGTGCGGCTTCCAGCCTCATGCCCTGTTGCAGATCCTGATGGCGCAGACCGTGGATCACCACGGATTGCGCGTTCAGGCTGGCGGGGGCTTGTACCCGCAGTGAGAGCGCTTCGCCGGTCAATATCCGGTTACCCTTGATGCGCACCGCCCCGATGGAAACGATCTCGGCCCGGGCAGGATCCAGGCTGGTGGTTTCAAAATCGAGGGCAATCAGCTCATCCTCTGGTGGCAGAGCAAAGAGCGGTGCGAACTCGCCAGTTCGGAAAGCACGGCCATGCCAGTAGCGTCGAGCGCGGCTCCACATGCCTATTGTCTCAGACGAAAGTGCAAGGTGAGCCACTGCTGGAATTTCTTTACCTGATGCAGTGCCTGACGCAGCAGATCCCGCTCGCCGTGGCTGAGTTCATTGACCTGTACCCGGCTCTCTCCTCCCTTGAGCTGGCTGCGCAATCGCAGGCGGATAAAGAGTCGAAATGCCTCTGCCAGATTGTCACCATAGCTGGCGCTAAGTCGTTCTGCTGCCACCAGTGCCTCAATGCGCCCCAGGGTCGAGGTTTCCATAATGGTCGCCTCCAGTGCCAGCATACGGATGCCATGGACCAGGGGGAACAGTCCGCCCCGCTTGAGATCCAGCCCATCAGCGGAGCGTTCCAGCCGGCCAAACAGGGTGAGCGGCGCATGAAAAGCCACTGCCGGCCTGACCATCTCCGCCAGCAGATCCCGCCTGTCGGCAAGCTGCTCCCGCAGTTGACGGGCGATGGGAGGGAGCAGGTTGCGATTTCCGGCGATAGGGTGAGCATCGGCCAGGGTGGCGAGCCAGAGCAGGCTGGCTTCGTTTGCTGCGAGGCAGGCCTGCTCAATCCCGCTCTGCCACTGCGTCATCTCTTTCACCCATAGGGGGTTGTTGACCATCACCTGGCCGGGACAGGGCGGGTAACCGAGTTGCTCAAGCAGTGCGCTGAAGGTGGTCAGGTCTTCCTGTTGACTGGGCCAGTACAGGTCGGCAGGCAGGATCAGGGCATTGTCCTGATCTGTTTTGAGGATCTGTTCGCCGCGCCCCTCCGAGCCCAGCATCAGCAGGCACACCTTGTCCTGTACCTCGGGCGGGATCACCAGAGAAAAGGCCTTGGCGATCAATTGCTCGTTGATGGTGGCGATGAGTTTCATCAAAAAGGCGGTGTGGATACCCTGACTAAACAGGGAGCGGGTCAGTTGTTGCTGCTCCCGGGCCACCGCTTCCAGCGCGGGCAGTGTATCGGCGCGGGCGATGCGCAGGGTCAACACATGGGAGTGGGTGGAGAATAGCCCCAGCACCTGTGCCAACTGCAAGATGCCCATCACTTCACCTTGTTGCCAGATGACCAGCCGCTTGATGCGATGACGGGTCATCAATAATAGGGCATCAAACAGATAGCTGCCCAGTGGCAGGCCAATCAGCGGTGCCGGGGTCAGCACGGCAAGCGGTGCCGTCAGCGGCAGCCCCTTCAGGGTGAGGGCGTGCAGCAATGTCTTGCGGGTAGCCAGGGTCAGGCTGCCATCGTGAGCGGGATAGAGCAGGCAATCCGTGCCCTTGGCCACCATGGCCTCGGTGGCCGCCAGCAGGCTGAGCCGGTTTTCGACGACGAGCGGTGCTTGCAGATGACCGGGTTCAATCCGGGTCAGGATAAATTCCGCCAGATTCTTCTGGCCCAGCTGTTCGCGCTGCTCTTGTTGCTGTTGTCGTTCGGCCAGGCTGGCGGTGAAGTAGCCAGCCAGCGCCGGATTGCTGTCGCACAGTGCCCGAAACTCGGCGTGGGGAATGAGCTGGCAGAGGGTATCTTCCAGTGCGTTGAACTGGTGGCGACAGCGGCCATCAAACTGGGCGCGCACATCAAACAGATCGTCGACCCCGTAATCGCCAAAATGGTGATGGGTCGCGGATTCCTCCACCGCTCCCTTGATGATGAGGTAGAGGCCGGGTGGGGCATCACCGGCGTTCAACACCGTCTGTCCCGCGCGAAAATAGCAGATGGAGAGGTGCTGTTCGAGCCGCTCACGCTGCTCTGCATTCAGTACATCAAATGGGGGGCGGGCAAAGTTGAACAAGCTAGTCATGGCAATCCTTGGCCTGTGGCGTCAGATCAGTCTGACAAAGCCGTGACGCAGGAGCCAGCCGACTTTAGTCGCACACCTTGCCTGCAACAGGACGCGGGAAAATGGTGGCCTCGCTGTACCTCGCAATAACACTCTGATAACGTGGTGGTATGACCAGTTTGATTCGAGGAGCGGAGAGGGAAATGGAAAAACCAAGGGTCAAGTGCGAGATCCGGGACGGTATCGCCGAGGTGATGCTGGCGCGGGGGGACAAGCTCAATGCGCTGGATAGAAGCATGTTTGGCGCCATCGACCAGACGCTCGCCGAGTTGCAGCAACACAAGGGGCTGCGGGCCGTGATCCTGTATGGGGAAGGGCGCGCCTTCTGCGCCGGGCTGGATGTGAAATCCATGCTCAAGCAGCCGGTGGCGGCCCTGGACATACTCAAGCGCGAGGCGGATGAGGCAACCAATCTGGCGCAGCGGGTCGCCTATGGCTGGCACCAGTTGCCGGTACCTGTGATTGCCGTGACCCAGGGGGTGTGCTTTGGCGGCGGCTTGCAGATTGCCCTCGGCGCCGACTTCCGGTTCAGCACCCCGGATTGTCGCTTCTCCGTGATGGAGATCAAGTGGGGCATCATTCCCGACATGAGTGGCTGCGTCACCCTGCGTAACCTGATGGGGGTGGATACCGCCATGGAGCTCGCCATGAGCGGGCGCGAGTGCGATGCACTGGAGGCCAAGTCCCTCGGGTTGGTAAGCCGGGTATGCGAGGATCCGCTGACCGAGGCGCGGGAGTTTGCCCGTACCCTCATCACCAAGTCGCCGGATGCGCTGGCGGGGATCAAGCAGCTCTACCAGCAGGCCTGGGCTCGCAGCGATGAGGTGATGCTCAAGGAAGAGACCCGCTTGCAAAAGCAGATCCTGGGTCGACCCAATCAGTGGCGCGCCACGTTCAACAGCCTGTTTCGCTGGCGCCTGCCGTTTGGGCCGAGGCGCAACGCCCTCTGACGCGGTAAAGGGAAGCGGTAAAGAACACAGCAAAATAAAATGGCAGCCGAGGCTGCCATTTTTCGTTGTGTCGTTGCACTTATTTGGTGATGGTATCCGGATCCGGTTCGAACGGGTGGCCGGACAGCTCTTGCTCCAGGTTTTGCTCGGAGCGGCGACCAGTCCAGTAATCGGCGTTCTTGATACCGAGTTTCTCGGGATGGAACACGGGATCCAGCCCTTGAGCCTGCTGTGCTTCATAGTCTTTCAAGCAGATAAAAGCAGTTTTTTGCAGCAGCAGGATGGCGACGATGTTGAGCCAGGCCATCAGACCTACCCCTATGTCTCCCAGACCCCAGGCGAGATCTGCCGTCTTGACGGTACCGTAGACAGTCGCTGCCATCAGAGCAATCTTCAGCAAGAAGGTGAGCCAGGGGCGATTAATCTTGCGGTTGATATAGGCGATGTTGGTTTCGGCGATGTAGTAGTAGGCGACTATGGTGGTGAACGCGAAGAAGAACAGCGCGATAGCCACGAAGATGCTGCCAAAGCCCGGCATCATGCTCTCCATGGCGGTCTGTACATAACCAGGGCCTGCGGCAATGCCGGCGATGCCTGTGTAAATGGCTGCGCCATCCGGTCCTTGCACGTTGTAAAGGCCGGTGATCAGCAGCATGAAGCCGGTGGCGGAGCAGACAAACAGGGTGTCGATGTAGACGGAAAACGCCTGCACCAGCCCTTGTTTGGCCGGGTGGCTCACTGCGGCGGCAGAGGAGGCATGGGGGCCGGTACCTTGACCCGCTTCGTTGGAATAGACCCCACGCTTGACGCCCCACATGATGGCCAGACCCAGAATGGCACCAAAACCGGCGTCCAGACCAAAGGCACTCTTCCAGATCAGCAGGATCACGCCCGGCAGTGCCGAGATGTTGAGGGCGATGATGACGCAGGCCACTATGATGTAGCCCAGCGCCATGAAGGGCACTACGGTACTGGCAAAGCTGGCAATCCGTTTGACGCCACCGAAGATGATAAAGCCCAGCAGCAGCGCCAGACCAGCGGCAGTGACGTTTGGATCGATATCAAAGGCGGTTTTCAGGCTGGAGCCGATGGAGTTTGCTTGAACCCCCGGCAGCAGCACGCCGCAGGCAAAGATGGTAGATATGGCGAAGGTCCAGGCGTACCACTTCATGCCAAGCCCTTTCTCGATATAAAAGGCTGGGCCACCGCGGTACTCACCGTTGATCTTCTCTTTGTAGACTTGACCCAGGGTGGACTCCACGAATGCTGAGCTGGCACCGAGGAAGGCCACCATCCACATCCAGAACAGGGCGCCCGGACCACCGAAGGTGATGGCAGTGGCGACACCGGCTATGTTGCCGGTACCGACCCGACCCGCAAGCGTCATGGCCAGCGCCTGGAAGGAGGAGACACCTGCATCGGTGCTCTTGCCATCAAACATCAGGCGTACCATCTCTTTCATGTGGCGCAGTTGCAAAAAACGGGTGCGCAGGGAGAAGTAGAGGCCTACCCCCAGGCACAGATAGATGAGCGCAGGGCTCCAAATCACACCATTGATAGCATTGACGATTTCATTCATGTACAACAACTCCTTTGTTGTGCTGTCTTGGCGAGGTCTTTGCCTCGCTCCCTTAAAATGGTAAGTGACCAAGAGGGTCACTCAATCTTGAGCGGGACTTTCAACTGCCAAGTCCGTGGGTTTTAACATATCGGTTTGTTCAAGGGCTTCCCAGCGAAATATGTTGTCATGTTGTTAATTTGTGAGTTGGCGTTAACAAATGGCCCTTTTGGTCGGGATGTGTCGGTATCCCCGCCATGATCTCCTCTCTCGTCTACCTGGATTGGTGATAACGGAGACACAGCAAATTTGAGGCCAAGGATGAAAATAGAAAACCATCTCAATGTGATCCGCCTCGCCGGGCAGGGGGATGCGGTCGCCATGGCCCACCTGTTCGGGCAGCTTGGCTATCCCGCCAGCCCGGTCGAGGTGGCTGAACGCTGGTTGCAGCCAGCTGCTGATCGTGAGGTGCTGCTCGCCTGTCACGAGGTCGAGGTCGTGGGAGTGCTGGTGTGGCATCGCCTGCGGCCCTTGCATGTTGCACCAGACTGGGGCCTGATCTCGGCGCTGGTCGTCGATGAAGGTGCAAGAGGCGCTGGTGTGGGGGCTGCCTTGCTGGCGACGGCAGAAGCTCGCGCCCTGGCGCAAGGTTGCAGCCAGCTGGAATTGTCCAGCAGTCTCAAACGGCAAGATGCCCATCGTTTCTATCTGTCTCAGGGTTACCTCGAGCGTCCGAAGCGGTTCGTAAAAGTATTTTGATTGGCAAGAGGAGTCTGCGTGTTCTGGTCCAGGTTATGGAGTCTGTTTGGTGGTATGTCCCGACAGGAAGAGAGCGCCCCACGAGCGCTGGAGTGGCAACAGGCCCTGGCTGTGGTGCCCATCTTGCAGGGATTTTCCAAAGACGATCAGCTGCGGTTGATTGCTCTGGCGCAGCAATTTCTGGCCCGCAAGACCCTGACCCAACTCGGGGTTGAGCTGACTTCCCGCCAGCAGGCGGTATTGGCCTTGCAGGCGGTGCTGCCCATTTTGCATCTTGGTCTCGACTGGTATCGTGGCTTTCACGAAATCATATTGATCCCGGAACCCGTTGTCCGTCGTCAGGAGGTGCAGGATGAATTCGGTCTGGTGAGCGAGTGGGAAGAAGAAAACGCTGGGGAGTCCTGGCCTCAGGGGCCGCTGGTGCTGGCCTGGAGCGAGTTGCAGCAGGACGGGGATTGGGATGGCTTCAACCTGGTTATCCACGAATTGGCTCATAAACTCGACATGCTGGGGGGAGATGCCGACGGCGCGCCACCGCTGCCAAGTGGCATGGATACACGCCAGTGGACCCAGGCCCTGCAGGAGGCGTTCGATGCCATGAATGCCCAGCTGGCCCGCGACGAGGTAACCGCTATCGATCCCTATGCCGCCGAGCATCCGGCCGAGTTTTTTGCCGTGTGCTGCGAGAGCTTCTTTACCGATCCGTTGCGCTTGCGGCAGGTCTATCCCGCTGTATACCGACAACTAAGCCAGTTCTTCAGCCAGGATCCCGCCCTGCGTTTTCCGGCGATCCGCTTGTTGGCGGGAGAGGCGCAAACGGGGCTAGCTGTCTGATAACCGATCCGCAGATGATTTAATCTGAATAGCAAAAAGGCACCCGGAGGTGCCTTTTTCACAATCTGAATTGCTTACCTATCAGGCAGCAGCTTTCAGCTGTACTGCAGCGGCTTTCTTGTGATCGCCAATCGGCAGCACAGTGCGGCCAAACTGTTCGTTGATCACGGTAGCCATGGCCAGGTAGATGGCACTGGCGCCACAGATGATGCCTTCGAAACCGGCAATGGTGCCGATCAGGGTGCTGCCGGTGAAATCACGGGCGGCCAGCAGGAAGAACAGCACTGTCAGGGAGGCGAACACGAACTGCTTCACACGGGGGAAGTTGACGGTGCCGACCAGCATGAAGAGAGTGAACATGCCCCACATCAGCAGATACCAGCCCATGTAAGCGTGGGGAGTGGCTTCGGCCAGACCCATGGTCGGCATCACCAGCAGGAACACCAGGCTCCACCAGAAGGTGCCGTAGGAGATGAAGGCGGTGACACCGAAGGTGTTGCCACGCTTGAACTCCATGATACCGGCGATGATCTGGGCCAGACCGCCATAGCACAGGCCCATGGCCAGGATCATGGCGCTGATGGGGAAGAAACCTGCGTTATGGATGTTCAGCAGAATGGTGGTCATACCGAAACCCATCAGACCCAGAGGGGCAGGGTTGGCCAATTTTTCGCTCACGTGGTGTTCTCCAAAAATAGAGGTGGGGGTTGATAAAAGACGCGCGATTTTAGGCAGGCAACGGGTCCCTCGCAAGAGGGGAGTACAAAAAATGGTAAAAAAACTACACGAAATTTTATCCACGTCATTATTCGTGCCATTCAGGTAGATAACAGGTGAATGAATAGCGGTGGCAAGGTTGATTTTTTGTGTGAGCCACGCCGGATGTGAAAGTGAATAACAGATAGCAGCAGTGCCTTCATCCCCTGGTTTTCGAGCCTGTTTCGTGCCACTGGGCTCTTGTCTGTTGCAGCCAGATGCGTGGCATTCGTCAGAGGCAAAAATCACTATATATGCCATCAAACAAAAAGAGAGAGTCACCGTTTGAAGCGCAGAAGACACTTGCCCAAATCCAGAGGAAAACCGGTCGAGCAGGGGCGCTCACATGGGACGCATTATGTGGATAACGGGATAACGGGATAACGGGATAACGGGATAACGGGTCGCCAGAGGAGGGCAGAGCACAGTCGTAAAAGGCGTTGGGAATGAGGGTGGATATACCCTCTATGCTCTGCGCACTCAATGATGAGTCGTTAGTGGCTATGGTCTCAAGGAAGACGTGGACGCAAGGCGGCACGAACAATCAAGGAGAGCTGAGGTGAAAACGCCGGTGAGCCGTTTCTGCTCCCCGGCAGCGGTCAGTTATCCAGTGTCAGAACGACCTTGGCTTCCTTGTCCGCCTCCTTTACCTGACTGTCGAGTACGAACAACCGTTCCGGCGCAATCCCCTGGGTATCCACCAGATACTCCTTGGTATTCTGGGCACGGCGCATGGCCAGATTGCGCAGGGACTTGGCGGTGATCAGCTGTTGATCCCGCAGCAGGATCATAGCCTGGCTTCGCAGGGCCGGGCTCGACTCATCCAGTTTCAGCCGATCGGCCAGATCCCCAAGATCCTCGTTGAAGCGCGTCTCATAGGCTTCGGCCAGCGCGGCTTGGAGTATGGGGTCCTGCTCCAGCAGATCGAGGTCAACCGGCATGCCCGTGATCTTGGTCAATACTCGCTCCAGCTTCTGGCGCTGCAAAATGGGGCGCTCTTCGTTGAAGTTGACCTTGCCGCGAATGTTCATGCTGATCTTGGGTCTCTCCTTGAGCGCTTGCGCCAGCTTGGTCAGCCTGATCTGCTGGGTCGGAGTGAGAGCCGGCTCACCCAGCAGGAAGGGCAGCTCATCCAGATCCTCAGTGCCTCCGGTCAACGACGCCAGCAGAGAGAAGGGGGACGTAATGGCCTTTCTGAGGGTATTGCCCAGTACATCCCAGAAGATATTGCCGAGGCTGAAATCTGGCTGATCCAGATTGCCTTTTACCTTCAGGTTCATCTGGATGACGCCGTTGGCATCGCTGAGCAGGGCGATGGCCAGTCCCAGCGGCATGTCCTTGGCCTGCTCGCTCTTGATCTTCTCTCCCAGTTGCAGCTTCTTGATGGTGATGTCGTTATCCCCCTCCAGTCGATTGCCCTGCAGCTTGTAGTTCAGCTTCATGGAGAGCTGTCCTTTGTCGATGGCATACCCGGCGTAGGTACTGGAGTAGGGGGTGAAAGTGGTGAGCTCCAGGTTGCTGAAGGTGACCGCTACATCGAGCACGGGCTGCTCGATCAGCAGATTGGTGTTGCCGCGAATGGTCACGGGGGCATAGCGGTCAACCTTGCCGTTGAAGGCGAGATCCGAACGTTGGCCGGGAATATTGCTGATATGGCGGCTCTGGCCGCTGAGGGAGGCAATGTCCACCACGAATTCCGGGCTCAGGCTGCGATCGGCAAAGCGCAGGTTGCCCTGTTCGGTGCGGACCTGATCGATGGTAATGCGGGGGACGGGCCCGTTGGCGGGCTCTGTGCTGGCGGCTTGTGGCAGTACCAGTTGCTGGAGGTTGGTGATCCCGTCTTCGTTGATCTCGATGCGGGCGAAGGGTTTGCGCAGCAGTATGTCGCCAATCTTCACCTGCTGGCTGATGCCGTCATAGTGCAACCCGCTCAGCTCCAGGCGATCTATCTGCAGCAGGCGTTGATTGTCGGCCCGATCAAGCACGAACAACTGGTCTATGTCGAGCCCCCCTGTGACCTCGAGTTTGCTCAGCGCCCCCTCGGCATTGGTGGTCAAGGCCAGTTTGGTACGGCTGGCAAGCTGGCCGTCGCACACCGTGATGCGCAGCAGATCCTGCAGGTAGGGTTGGGCCCATTTGAGGGGCAGCCCCTGCTGCTTGAACTCGCCCTTGAGGGTGAAAGGGGCCAGGGTGAGGCCGCCGTCAAACCCCAGCGTACTCTGGGTGTTGAGGGTGGCATTGAGGTTGAGCGGGCTGGGCTGATCAGACTGACTGCCAAGGGGACCCAGCGTGAGGTTCAGCCCGGAGATCTCGCGCAGCAGCGGCTTGCCACTGCTCGATTCGGTCAGCTTGAACGCCCCCTGGCTGATGCGCGTCTCCTTGAGCGACCAGCGCCAGGGGTTGCCCGAAGTCGGCTTTTTGCCCGAGGGTTTATCCGCAGGCTGGGGGACAAGCAGTGTTGTCAGGTCCAACTGCTGCGCGGCATCGAGGGTTGCCGTGACCGCCGGGGCCTTGAGTGCGATCTTGTCGATCCTGACCGACTGCTTGTTGCCATCCAGGGCTATGCCTGCCAATGCCAGCTGTTTGAAGCGGGCAAACTCGGCGCCCTTGTTCTGCTTGAGTTGCCAGTCGCTCAAAGTCAGCTTGCCCTTTGACAACTGCCAATCCAGCCCATGCTTGCCCTGACTGAGCTGGTAGTTCAGTTCGGCGCTGGCCTCGCCCTTGACCAGATTGACCTTGAGGTAGGGGGCCCAGAGCGGCGCGAAGGGCGAGAGCGCAAGCTTGCCGAGACTGAGCTGGCCCTTGCCAGCCCCCGTCATGATATCGAGCTGGCCGCTCGCCTTGAGAGGGCTCTGCTTGTTGAGCCGGGCGGTCAACTGGAAGTGGTTGGTATTTTTCGCCGCAGTGGAGAAATCTGGCAGTTGCAGATCGAGCCCGCTCAGGGTGAGCGGGGGTATCCAGCCCGCACTGTTTTTCTTGCGACTGTCCTGGTAGCTGACGTGACCCTGTACGGCGGCCAGTTTGGCTATCTGTACCAGAGGGGGCTCGCTGCTGGTCGTGGCGGGCGTCAGCGAGGGCGTCAGCACGCTGGCCAGGGCATCGGTCAGATTGAAACGTACCTCACCTTCACCTTTGCTGTCGGCCCGACGGATGAGATTCACCATCGGCTTTGTGAGGGTGGCGTCACTCAGAATAATGGCCTTCTGCCGCCAGCTCTTGCCAAGCTCGGGGACAAGCTGCAACTGCTCGAAGGCGATGATGGGTTGCTGTTTTTCATCGAGCAGCGCCGAGGGACCGATGGCAAGGGAGGGATGGCGCAGGCTGACATGGATCTCTCCCAGCGTCAGGTTCAGACCATAGTGTTTGGCCAGCCAGGCGGGCAGGTGGCGCTGGGTGAGAGTCGGCGCTTGCCATAACAGGACCAACAGGGAGATGAGCAGTGCGGCGAAGAGATAAAGGGTATAGCGCAGCAGGCGGACACGCAGGGGGTTGGGCATGACGGTCTCCAATTGATGCGCACAGGGTAGCAAGTTTTCAGGACATAATCATGGTGCCGCTTGATGCTGTACGCCGTACTTTGTCCACAAGCGTGCCAGGGTTCCGCTTTTCTTCAACTCGGCCAGCCAGGTTTCCAGCTGGCGGGTCGAGATGTTTGCCGTCGGGCTGAGCAATGCTCTCAGCTCATACTGCTGATCCCACTTGTCTGACCGCAGCAACTGGGTTGCCAGCTCAGGATACTGTTGGCTGAACTGGTTGAGGTAGGCAAGGTTGAGGATGGCCACGTCGCCGCGCCCCTTGAACAATCCCTGTATGGCGGTGGCACTGTCTTTCACCAGTGTGATGCGAAAGCGCTGCTTGAGCGCGTCCGCATTGGCATTGAAGTCGGCAAATCCATAGTGATAACCGGTGACGCCGATAAGCTTGCGCTGATCAATGTGTTCGAAGAAAGTTTGATCACGCCCGGGCACCTTGAGAGCGACATATATTTCGCCCCCCAGCAGTAAAGGTGGGGTCATGTGAACTTGTTCCGCATCCCAATTCCAGCGGATATCCTCGAACAGCATGAGGGAGAAGCGGCCGAGTGCCAGCGCCTGATAGCGATAGGTGGCCGAGGTGGGGACAAAGACAAAACGCACCTCTTGCTGAACTTCGTTGAGCGCCGAGATGAGATCCAGCGTCAGTCCCCGATAGCGGTTTTCACTCTCCTTGACCACGAAGGGGGCATAGGGGTAACCCCCGACCCGGATCAGGGGGTGGCTCCAGGCCGTGGAGCAGAACAAGAGTAACAACCAGCACCAGCATTTCATCGGGAGCACCAAGATGGTGAGATGATCCCAGATTCGGTTAATCTGCGCTGGTTTTCAAGCTGTTAAGGGAATTTGCACAGCGCTGCTCGGCGGCTTCCAGCTCTGCCATCACCATCTGGATATCCTCCAGTTGCTGGTGCAGGGATTGGCGCTTGGCATTGATGAGCTGGATCATGGAGTGGAGCTGGGTCTTGCTCGACCGATCCGTGTCATACATGTCGAACAGCTCGCGGATTTCCGCCAGGCTGAAGCCGAGCCGTTTGCCGCGCAATGTCAGCTTGAGGCGGATCTTGTCCTTGTGGCTGTAGATGCGGGTCTGTCCCTCCCGGGTCGGGGTGATCAGTCCCTCATCCTCGTAGTAGCGGATGGTCCTTGGCGTGATATCAAATTCATGGGCCAGCTCCGAGATGCTGTAGGTGATCTCCTTGCCGGGCAGGGACGGTGGCATGGTCGTGACTCCTGTTAGTGCGAGGATGACTGGCAAAGGCGCATCCGCAGCCGCTCTGCATTGGCGTGGAGGGCCTGGCCGACCCGGGAGCCGTTGGGACGGCCGAGCCGCTCGCTTACCCATTGGCCGGTGGCCGCCAGCTTGTCCAGATCCACCCCTGTGCTCATGCCAAGGCCGTGCAGCAGATAGATCACCTCCTCCGAGGCGACGTTGCCAGAGGCACCCGGTGCGTAGGGGCACCCGCCGAGTCCGGCTACCGAGCAGTCTATGGTGCGGATGCCGCGCTCCAGCGCCGGCAGCAAATTGGCCAAGCCCTGGCCATAGGTGTCGTGAAAATGGACCGCGAGTCGTCCTGCCGGGATCTCGTGCAGCACAGCATCCAGCATGGGGGCGACCGTGCCAGGGGTACCGACTCCTATGGTGTCCCCCAGCGAGATCTCATGACAACCGAGATCAAGGAGTCGCTCGGCCATGGCCGCTACCCGTTTCGGGCGGGTCGGGCCATCGAAGGGGCAGGCGATGACGGTGGAGAGATAACCGCGCACCTTGATGCCGAGGCTGCGTGCCTCCTGCACCAGGGGGGCGAAGCGCACCAGTGACTCCTCCACACCGATGCCGATATTGGCGCGGGTAAAACCGTCGGAACAGGCGGTGAACAGACCAATCTCGTCAGCCCGGGCGGCAATGGCGGCCTGAAGGCCTTGCAAGTTGGGCACCAGGGCACCGTAGCGGGTGGGCCCCTTGCGCGGCAGGGCCTTGAACAGTTCGGCAGAGTCGGCCATCTGCGGCACTCGCCTGGGGGAGACGAAGGCCCCCACCTCGATGCGCTGCAAGCCGCTCTCGACGAGACGGGCTATCAGCTCAAGCCGCTGGATAAGGGGCAGGGCATTGGCTTCGTTTTGCAGGCCATCGCGCGGGCCCATCTCCACCAGGCTTACCTTGTCGTCCTGCATGCCAGATTCTCTTTTCATGTACTGCTCTCTTGCGTCTTCAGCGTGCTTTCATCGGCCAGGCCGGCATCGGTAAAACGTACCAGCACGGCGCCCTGACTCACCTGTTCCCCTGCTTTGCATTGCAGGGTATCGATCACACCGTCTTGTTCGGCTTTCAAGACGTGCTCCATCTTCATCGCCTCCAGTACCAGCAGGGGTTGCCCTTTGCTGACGTGTTGCCCGGCCTCGACCAGCAGTGCCACTACGATGCCATGCATGGGGGCAATGGCGCCCTGCATGGTGGTGCTGCTGTGATCATGATGGGTCTGGTGCGCGTGATCATGGGGGCAAAAGCGAATACGTTGCCCATCCAGTTGCACCATGAAATCCCTCGCCCCAACAGGCTGTATGGGGTAGCGCTGCCAGCACCCTGCATGTTGCAGGCGGATATGATCAGCGCCCAGCGCATAGGGAATTTGCTCTCCCTGCCACTCAAGCTTGCCTGCACATTCGGTGAGGCTCAGTACCCGTGCCTCACCGCCGATCTGTACCGCCGCCGTCCAGTTTTTGCGTTGACCCAGACGAAAGCCGGATGCCTGTTGCCAGGGGGCGCTGCCTGCACTGCGGCTGGCGAGCCAGAGGGTGGCCAGCGGCCAGGCAAGCTCGGGCACTGCCAATGGTTCTGTGGGGATGGGCCACTGGGTGTGATGGCGCATGGCCAGCACGTCTGGCTCCTGACACAGGCGCAGCAACAAGGGGCCGTTGTGCACCAGAGGGCCGAGTTCCAGCGCACCCAGCGCATCGGCGAGCCTGCCAAAGGCTTCTGCTCGGCTCTGGCCGTGGGCAATCAGCTTGGCAATCATGGGATCGTAATAGGGGCTGACGTCATCTCCGGCAGTCACACCTGTGTCGATGCGCACTCCGTCCGGCCAGTGCAGCCACTCTATGGGGCCGCTGGCGGGCAGAAAACCGGCTGCCACATCCTCGGCATAAAGGCGCGCTTCTACCGCATGGCCGTGCAGGACCACCTCCTCCTGGGTCAGGGGCAGGGGCTTGCCTTCGGCGACCGCCAACTGCCAGGCCACCAGGTCCTGGCCGGTGACACTCTCGGTGACAGGGTGTTCCACCTGCAGGCGAGTGTTCATCTCCATAAAGAAGAATTCGTCCCCGCACAGCAAAAATTCGATGGTACCAGCCCCTCGATAATCGATGGCTTTGGCAGCGGCGACGGCGGCTTGCCCCATGGCTTGGCGCAGTGACGGGGGGATGTCTGGGGCGGGGGCCTCTTCAATCACCTTCTGGTGGCGTCGCTGCAAGGAGCAATCCCTGTCCCCCAGATAGATGGCGTTGCCGAGGCTGTCGGCAAACACCTGCACCTCCACATGACGGGCCTTGGGCAAGTAGCGCTCCAGCAAGACGCTGTCATCGCCAAAGGCGCCCAGCGCTTCGCGTTTCACTGCCGCCAGCGCCTCGTCAAATTCGTCGATCTGTTCGACCAGGCGCATCCCCTTGCCACCGCCCCCGCTGGCCGCCTTGATCAGCAGCGGCAAGCCGGTCAGCAATGCCTGCTCGCGCAGCAGCTCGAGGCGCTGATCCGTGCCGTGATAGCCGGGCAGCACGGGAACGCCGGCTGCCTGCATCAGCGACTTGGCACCGGACTTGTCCCCCATGGCGAGGATAGCCGCGCCACTGGGGCCGATAAAACGCACACCACGTTGCTCGCAGGCGGTGGCAAAGTCGCTGTTTTCCGACAAAAAGCCGTAACCGGGATGGATGGCATCGGCGCCTGCCTGCTGGGTGATGCGCAGTACCTTGGCCGCATCGAGATAGCTCTCCCGCACGGGGGCAGGTCCCAGATGCCAGGCTTCGTCGGCTTCCCGCACATGCATGGCATTTTGGTCGGCATCCGAGTAGAGGGCTATGGTGTGGATGCCGAGCCGACGGGCTGTCTTGATGATGCGCACGGCGATTTCGCCGCGGTTGGCAATCAACAGCCGTCTAATCGGCGTCTGGTTGGTCATGACGGCTCCTCACATTGCGCTGAAAAGGCAGAATTGGATGATGAGCGGCGATTGTCCTCGCCGCGGTTGGCGATCTGCAGTCGCTTGACGGTGTTGCTGTGAGTCATGCTTCATCCTTGAAACGGGGGCGCCAGCTGGGGGGGCGTTTATCAAAAAAGGCCTGCATCCCCTCCTGAGCCTCGAGCCCGACCCGCACCCGGGCTATGGTCTCGACGGTTTTCTCTTCATGGAGGCGGGCGGTATGGCTTTCGATGGCGGCCAGTAGTCGCTTGGTCTCTTTCATCGCCTCCGGGCCGTTGCGACACAGGCGCATGGCCAGCGCGCGCCCTTCGGCCAGCAACTGCTCCGGCTTGGTCAGCTGGTGCGCCACATTGAGCCGGCAGGCGGTGATGGCATCGAAGGGTTCGGCGCTCAGCATGTAACGGCGTGCCTGGCGCATGCCCATGGTGCGCACCACATAGGGGCTGATCACCGCAGGTACCAGCCCCAGGCTCACCTCGGAGAGGCAGAAGCGTGCATCTTCGCTGGCCAGCACCAGATCGCAGGCACAGACAAGGCCCAATGCACCGCCATAGGCGGCTCCCTGCACCAGCGCCAGGGTGGGGAAAGGGAGCTCATCCAGGGTTTGCATCAGCCTCGCCAGTACCCGGGCGTCTTCCCTGTTGTGTTCAAAGTCGGCGTGAGCGAGATTGCGCATCCAGTTGAGATCGGCGCCGGCACAAAAGTGTCTGCCCTCTGCGCGCAGCAGCAAGGCATGGGGGCGTTCGGCGAGCGATTGACCATGAAGATGGGCCAGTTCGTCGAGGCAATCGAGCAGCCCCAGCATGAGGTCAGCATCAAAAGCGTTGTGGCGAGCGGGACGTGACAGCACCAGTTCAGCCAGTGGTCCATGGCGCTCCAGGCGAAATCCCGCCGGAAGATCATTGAAAAGTGGATCGGACATGACGAACTCCTTACATCCGGAAGATGCCGTATTGCTCAGGTCCCGGCTCAGCACCCCGGCAGGCGGCCAGCGCCAGCGCCAGCACTGTGCGGCTTTGCGCCGGGTCTATGACGCCGTCATCCCATAACCGCGCGCTGGCGTAATAGGGGTGACCCTGTTGTTCATACTGGGCGATCACGGGCGCACGGATGGCGGCGGCTTCCTGCTCGCTCAATACCTTGCCCTCAACGGCCAGCTTGTCCCGGCGCACCTGTACCAGCACACCGGCAGCCTGCTCGCCGCCCATGACAGAGATGCGACTGTTGGGCCAGCTGAACAGAAAATCGGGCTCATAGGCGCGGCCACACATGCCGTAGTTGCCCGCGCCGAAGCTGCCGCCGACGATCAGGGTTATCTTGGGTACCCGGCTGCAGGCCACGGCGGTGACCAGTTTGGCCCCATGTTTGGCGATGCCTTCCCGCTCTGCGGTACTGCCCACCATAAAGCCGGTGATATTTTGCAGGAACAGCAGGGGAATGGAGCGCTTGTTGCAGAGCTGGATAAAGTGGGCGCCTTTCTGGGCGCTGTCGCTGTGCAACACGCCGTTGTTGGCAAGGATCCCCACCTGCATGCCACAGATGCGGGCAAACCCCGTCACCAGGGTAGTGCCGAACAGTGCCTTGAATTCGTCAAATACGGAGCCATCCACCAGACGGGCGATGAGCTCGCGGGCATCGTAAGGGCGCTTGAGGCTGGTGCCCACCAGACCGTAGAGCTCCTCAATGGGGTGCCGGGGTTCGTCATAGCCCGGGTCGCGCGAAGCGAAACTCGACGCCGGAATAGTATTTTCCCCCAGATTGCCAACCAGGGTGCGGGCTATGGCCAGGGCATGGGCATCGTCTCGCGCCATGTGATCTGCAACGCCTGAGTGAGCGCAGTGCACCTCTGCGCCGCCCAGGGCCTCGGCGCTGATCTCCTCGCCGGTGGCCGCTTTGACCAGTGGGGGCCCCGCCAGAAAGATGGTGGCCTGTTCCTTGACCATGATGGATTCATCCGCCATGGCGGGTACATAGGCGCCCCCGGCGGTACATAGCCCCATCACCACCGCCAGCTGGGGAATGTTTTGGGCGGACATGCGGGCCTGGTTGTAGAAGATGCGACCGAAGTGCTCCCGGTCGGGAAACACCTCGTCCTGCATGGGCAAGAAGGCGCCGCCGGAATCCACCAGATAGAGGCAGGGCAGGCGCAGGCGCTCGGCGATGGCCTGGGCCCGCAGGTGTTTTTTCACTGTCAGCGGGTAGTAGGTGCCCCCCTTGACGGTGGCATCGTTCACCACCAGCAGGCAGAGCCTGCCCGCAATCTGGCCGAGTCCCGTGATGATGCCGGCAGCGGGTACAGGCTCGTCATAGACCTGCCAGGCAGCCAGCGCTGAGAGTTCGAGAAAAGGCGAACCCGGGTCCAGCAGCTGGTTGATGCGCTCACGGGGCAGCAGCTTGCCACGGGCCTGATGGCGGGCGTTGTTGGCCGCACCCCCGCCCTGGGCTATCTCGGCGAGCCGGGCATTGAGATCGTCGACCAGCGTCTGCATCGCCGCTTTGTTGGCGGCAAATTCCGGGCTGGCCGTGTCGAGACGGGAGTGTATCTGACTCATGCGTTCTCTCCCATCAGCTCCCGACCGATGAGCCAGCGGCGGATCTCCGAGGTGCCGGCGCCTATCTCGTAGAGCTTGGCGTCCCGCAGCAGGCGACCGGTGGGATACTCGTTGATGTAGCCATTGCCCCCCAAGAGCTGGATGGCATCCAGCGCCATCTGGGTGGCATTCTCGGCGGCAAACAAAATGGCGGCGGCGCAATCCTTGCGACTGGTGCGGCCCTGATCGCAGGCGCTCGCCACCGAGTAGACCAGAGCCCGGCTGCTGGCCAGACGGGTATACATGTCCGCCAGCTTGCCCTGTACCAGCTGGAACTCACCTATGGCCTGACCGAACTGCTTGCGCTCGCGCACATAGGGCAGCACAACGTCCATGCAGGCCTGCATGATGCCAAGGGGGCCGGCGGCCAGCACCACCCGTTCGTAATCGAGACCGCTCATCAGTACCCGGGCCCCGCCGTGCAAGCTGCCGAGCAGGTTCTCCTGCGGGACGCGGCAGTTGTCAAATACCAGCTCGCAGGTGCTGGAGCCGCGCATGCCGAGCTTGTCGAGCTTCTGGGCCGTGGTGAAACCTTGTGTACCCGCCTCGACGATAAAGGCCGAAATCCCCTTGGGCCCGGCGCTGGTATCGGTTTTGGCATAGATGACAAAGGTGTCGGCATCCGGGCCATTGGTGATCCACATCTTGTTGCCGTTCAGCACGAAGTGATCGCCATCGTGCTTGGCGGTAAGCCGCATGCTGACAACATCGGAGCCTGCACCCGTCTCGCTCATGGCCAGTGCGCCCACGTGCTCGCCGCTGACGAGGGAGGGCAGATAGCGCGCCTTCTGATCGGGCGTGCCGTGGCGGTGGATCTGGTTGATGCAGAGGTTGGAGTGGGCGCCGTAGGAGAGGCCGACCGAGGCGCTGGCGCGGCTCACCTGTTCCATCACCAGCACGTGTGCCAGATAACCGAGGTTCACGCCGTCATACTCTTCCGACACTGTGATGCCGTGCAACCCGAGTTCGCCCATTTGGGGCCAGAGATCCCGCGGAAACACGTTGCTGTGATCGATCTCGCTGGCGCGCGGCGCTATCACTTTCTGGCAGAAGGCCTCGACCTGCTCGGTCAGGGCGCTGAGGGTCTCATCCATCACTGCGTGCATCCTTGCTCTCCTTTGAATGGTTGGTTCTCACCCATCTGACAGCCCCTATGGTCGTAAACAAGGTGTCAAACTGGTCAGTCCATTTGTGAGTTAAGTTTACGTTAGCGTAAACGTAAATTGATTGTTAGTCTAAGGTAAATTTGTCGGGTGGCGGCTGCAAGGCGGCTCGTCCCCCTCCATCAACCGACCTCAAGGAGTGAGCGGCATGACAAGCCAATATCCATTGCAGCCTGCCAGCAAGGAGAGCAGGGCATGAGCAACCATCAGACCCAGTACGGTGATGTGCCGCTTTATATCGGTGGCGAGGCCTGTGCTTCCACGAGCGAGGCGTGGATCGAGGTGACCAATCCGGCGGATCAGAGCCTGCTGGCACGCGTGCCCAAAGCGACCCCGGCCGAGGTGGAGCGCGCGGTGCGCAGCGCTCACGACGCCTATCTGCTGTGGCGGGATGTGCCCGCCCCCGAGCGGGCGCGGGTCATGTTCAACTACCAGCATCTGCTTAAAGCCCATCACGATGAGCTGGCCTCCCTGCTGGCCCAGGAGACCGGCAAGAATCTGGCGGACGCCAGGGGGGATGTGTGGCGCGGCATCGAGGTGGTGGAGCAGGCCTGTGGCATCGCCAGCCAGACCATGGGAGAGACAATAGGCAACGTGGCGCGCAGGGTCGATGGCCACTCCTGGGTGCAGCCGCTGGGGGTCTGTGCCGGCATCACACCGTTCAACTTCCCTGCCATGATACCCCTGTGGATGTTCCCGCTGGCGGTAGCTTGCGGAAACGGCTTCGTGCTCAAGCCTTCCGAGCAGGATCCGCTTACCCCCATGCGGCTGGCCGAGCTGTTCACCGAGGCGGGAGCCCCCAAAGGCATCCTCTCCGTTGTGCACGGCGGCGCCGAGCAGGTGGATGCGCTGCTGTGTCATCCCGATGTGAAGGCGGTCAGCTTCGTCGGCTCTGCCCGGGTCGGGGCTCACGTCTATCGCACCGCCACCGAACACCTCAAACGGGCCCAGTGTTTTGTCGGTGCCAAGAATCACATGGTGATCATGCCGGACGCCAACAAGGGGCAGGTGCTGAGCAACCTGGTGGGGGCTGGCGTTGGCGCGGCCGGTCAACGCTGCATGGCCATCAGTGTGGCTGTGTTTGTCGGCAGTGCCCGCGACTGGATCCCCGAGCTTGCCGCCGAGTTTGCCAAGGTAAGGCCCGGGGTCTGGCACGATCCGCAAGCAGCCTATGGTCCCCTCATCAGCCCGGAGGCGAAAGTCAGGGTAGAGGGCCTCATCGAAGCGGGGATCAAGGAGGGGGCTGAGTGTCTGCTCGATGGTCGCTTCTGCGATGTGGCGGGCTATCCGGTGGGCAACTGGGTGGGGCCGACCCTGTTTCGCGGCGTGACGCCCGAGATGCGAATTTATAAAGAGGAGATTTTCGGCCCTGTGCTTGCCTGCCTGGAAGTAGACAATCTGGACGAAGCGCTGACCCTCATCAACACCAACCCCTACGGCAATGGCACCGCCATCTTCACCGGCTGCGGCGCGGCGGCCCGCAAGTTTCGCCACGAGGTGGCCGTGGGTCAGGTGGGGATCAACGTGCCCATTCCGGTGCCGCTGCCATTTTTCTCCTTTACCGGCTGGCGTGGCTCTTTTTACGGGGATCTGCACGCCTACGGCAAGCAGGCGGTGCGCTTCTATACCGAGACCAAAACGGTGACTGAGCGCTGGTTCGACGAGGATATCCCCACAGGCCCCAATATGACCATCAGCCTGCGTTAAGGGGGGCGAAAAGACACAGGACTTGGCAATGCCGACCGGCGCGAACCTGACATCAGCCTGCGTTGAGCGCGGGCCACAGAGACAACAGACAAAGGATACAAGGAAGCGGACAAAATGGACTTTACCCTGACCGAGGATCAACAGGCTTATGTCGAGGCGGCCACCGCCTTTGCCAATGAGGCGTTCAAACCCCATGCCGCCCGCTGGGACAGAGATCACGAGTTTCCCATCCCCACCATCAAGCAGGCGGCGGCGCTCGGCTTTTGCGGCCTCTATACCCCGGAACAGTACGGCGGGCTCGGTCTGCCCCGGCTCGATGCCAGCCTGATTTTTGAGCGTCTCGCCATGGGCTGCACCTCCACCACGGCTTATCTGACCATCCACAACATGGTGAGCTGGATGCTGGGCAGCTGGCTGCCTGCCGCGGTTGCCGAGGAGTGGGTGCCCAGACTCGCCAGCGGCGAACTGCTGGGCTCCTATTGCCTGACCGAGCCCGGTGCTGGCTCAGATGCGGCGGCCCTCAAGACTCGTGCGGTGCGTGACGGCGAGGACTACCTCATCGACGGCAGCAAGGTGTTCATCTCGGGGGCGGGCAGCACGGATGTGCTGGTGGTGATGGCTCGCACCGGAGGCGACGGGGCCAAGGGGATCTCTGCCTTCATGGTGCCAGCCGGTAGTGAGGGGATTGTCTACGGCAAGGCGGAGGAGAAGATGGGCTGGAACAGTCAGCCGACCCGGGAGGTGGCCTTCAACGGGGTGCGCATTCCCGCCAGCTATCGGCTGGGGCAGGAGGGGGAAGGGTTCAAGTTCGCCATGCAGGCGCTGGATGGCGGGCGTATCAACATCGCCACCTGCTCTGTGGGTACCGCCCAGCAGGCGCTGGACGATGCTCTGCGCTATGTGCAGCAGCGCCAGCAGTTTGGCCACCCCATCAGCGAATTCCAGAGCGTGCAGTTTCGCCTCGCCGACATGGCCACCGAGCTGGCGGCAGCACGCCTGATGGTACGCCAGGCTGCCGACAAGCTGGACAGAGGCAGTCCGGACAAGAGCGCCTGGTGTGCCATGGCCAAGCGTTTTGCCACCGACGTAGGTTATCGCGTCTGTGACGAGGCTCTGCAACTCTTTGGCGGCTATGGTTATATCCGCGAGTACCCGCTTGAGCGCTACCTGCGCGATACCCGGGTACATCGCATTCTGGAAGGCACCAACGAGGTGATGAGGCTGATCATCGCCCGTCGCCTGCTGGCGGATCCCGGTCTGTCACTGGAGTAAGGGGGCGCCGCTTTTCCTGGAGAGCGCCAAGGCAGGTGATGCGGCTGATCAGCGCCCGTCGCCTGCTGGCAGACTCTGGTCTGTCGCTGGAGTAAGGGGACAGGCACCATTGCCTGGACGACGCCAGGGCGGGGGATGGGATTGTGCATCGTCTGCCGCTTGCTGGCGAAGCCCGGCCTGTCGCTGGCGTAACATACTATCTGCCTCCGAGACGTCATCAGGCTTTGTGAGCCAGCCGAAGGTTGGCTCCATTCAACCCTGTCATCATGGGGCAGTCTCATTCACAAGGACAATGCAATGACAAGGATCAGGCTCGAATATCACGGTCACGTGGCCTATATCACCCTCGACCATCCGCCCGCCAACACCTGGACCCTGGCCAGCTTGCAGGCCTTCTTGCAGATGATGGTGGAGCTCGACAGTCGCCCCGATGTGGTGGCCTTGGTGATCCGCGGGGCAGGGGACAAGTTCTTCTGCGCCGGCGCCGATCTCAAGATGTTTGCCGATGGCGATCTGGACCATGCTCGCGAGGTAGCCGAGGCTTTTGGTCATGCTTTCGAGGCGCTGGCACGTTTTCATGGCGTCAGCATAGCCGCCATCAATGGTTACGCCATGGGTGGCGGGCTGGAAGTGGCGCTGGCCTGCGACATCCGCATCGCCGAGCTGCAAGCCAAGCTTGGGTTGCCGGAAGCCTCCGTGGGCTTGCTGCCCTGCGCGGGTGGCACCCAGCGGCTCACAGAGCTGGTGGGGCCTGGCTGGGCCAAGCGTATGATTTTGTGTGGCGAGAAGGTCAGCGCCACCCTGGCCTACGAGATGGGGCTGGTGGAGGAGGTGGTCAAAGATGGTCACGCCTGGGACGCGGCGCACCAGATGGCCCAGCTGGTGGAGCGTCAGAGCCCGAGCGCCCTGCGCGCCTGCAAGACCCTTATCAATCAGGGGCGCAGCGGCCCTCGTGATGCCGCCTTGCCGCTGGAGCGAAGCCTGTTTCTCGAGCTGTTTGCAGACGCCAACCAGCGTGAAGGGGTGGCGGCCTTCCTGGAGAAGCGCCCGCCCCGCTGGCAGTATGAAAAATCCAATGGAGTGACGAATGAGTGAATCGGTTCGCATAGAGACCCATCCCACGGCGGACGGCCATCATATCGGTGTCCTGACTCTGGACAGTCCTGCGTCTCTCAATGCCCTGAGCCTGCCGATGATCCAGGCTCTGCAGCGCGAGCTCACGCGCTGGGAGCAGGATCCCGGCGTGGTCTGCGTGCTGTTGCAAGGGGCCGGCGAGAAGGCATTTTGCGCCGGTGGTGACATCCGCTCCTTCTATTACTGCAGACAGGAGGAGAGCGAGCTGGCGCTGTTTGGCTATGCGCAGGATTTCTTTGAGCAGGAGTATCGGCTCGATCACCATATCCACCGCTACGGCAAGCCCCTCATCTGTGTGGCGGATGGCATCTGCATGGGGGGTGGCATAGGCTTGTTCGCTGGCGCCGATTTTCGGGTGGTGACCGAGAAGAGCCTGTTCGCCATGCCGGAGGTGACGATCGGCCTCTATCCGGATGTGGGGGCCAGCTGGTTTTTGAGCCGGATGCCGGGGCGACTCGGGCTCTGGCTCGGTCTGACCGGCGCCCGTTTCAACGGCGCGGATGCCATTGGCCTGGGGCTGGCGGATCACGCCATCGCCAGCAGTGAGCGTGCGGCCTTGTTGCCTCGCCTGGCCGGGTTGGACTGGTGTGGCAGCCAGGCGCCACGGGAGCAGATCGATCAGCTGTTGAGGGGCTTGCAGGCAGAGGCAGACAAAAAGCTGCCAGCGCCTGTGCTCTTGCCCCACAGGGCCAAAATTGACGCCCTGCTGGTCGGGCGCACCCTGCAAGGGGTGCTGGACAGCGTGTTTGATGCCAGCTTCGATCCTGATCTGGGTGAAGGGAGCCTGGCGCAGGCCCGCGAAACATGTCGCGGCGGCAGTCCCATCAGCCGCGCCATTCTGTGGCGCCAGTACTGGCAGGCGCGCCGCCAGTCGCTGGCCGAGGTGTTTGCCGGTGAGCTGGCGCTGTCGGTCAATTGCGTGTTGAAAGGGGATTTTGTGGAAGGGGTGCGGGCACTGCTCATCGACAAGGACAAGTCCCCCCGTTGGCAGGCGTCGCAAGCCGGCACTGACTGGCTGGATGCTTTCTATCGCTGGCCCGAAGGGAAAAACCCCCTGGCGCCTTGAGCCTTCGACGGGAAGGCATCAGGGCGGATGAACGGACACAGGTTGCTGGAGAGCCAGCACGGCAAGGAGCAAACGAGATGACAAGGATTGGATTTATCGGGCTGGGCAATATGGGGGGCCCCATGGCCGCCAATCTGGCCAGGGCGGGGCACGGGGTCCGGGTATTTGACTTGATGCCGGAGAGTATCGCCAAGGCGATCGCCGCCGGTTGTATCGCCGCCGGGAATGCCCGCGAGGCGGTGGCCGATTGCGAGGTGGTCATCAGCATGCTGCCCGCCGGTGAGCATGTACGGGCACTTTGGCTCGCAGGCAATGGCGGACAGGATCTGCTGGCGGCCTTGCCAGCGGGAGCCCTGGCGATCGACTGCTCCACCATAGATGTGGCTTCGGCCCGCCAGGTGGGGGAGGCGGCGAAGGCGCGCGGCATTCGCTTTGTCGATGCCCCCGTTTCGGGTGGCGTGGCGGGGGCGAGCGCAGGGACCCTCACCTTCATCGTCGGCGGTGAACTGGCGGATTTCGAGGCGGCCAGCCCCATTCTGGCCCACATGGGGCAGAACCTGTTTCATGCCGGAGCGCTGGGGGCGGGCCAGATCGCCAAGATGTGCAACAACATGCTGCTCGCCATCCACATGGCGGGCACCGCCGAGGCGTTGGCGCTCGGGGTGAAGGAGGGGCTGGATCCGAGCGTGCTCTCCACCATCATGGGCAAGAGCTCGGGCAACAACTGGAGCCTGGAGCGCTACAACCCCTGGCCTGGTGTGATGGAAAACGTGCCCGCCGCCCGCAATTATCAGGGGGGCTTTATGACCCGCTTGATGGTCAAAGATTTGGGACTGGCCATGGCGCTGGCCGAGCATGCCCACAGCGCTGTCCCCATGGGGGCGCTTGCCCGCAACCTGTTCAACCTGCACGCAAGCCAGGGCCAGGAGAGCAAGGATTTCTCCAGCATCGTCGAGCTCTATCTGGATAAAATGCGGGATCAGTCCAAAGCCGGTTGATCTCGGGTGCTCTGCTCTCAACTCATTCACCCAATCATGTATGGCCAGACAAACTGGCAAGGAGTACCCATGGATATCAAGCAGAAGATCATCGCCGTCACGGGCGCGGGGCGGGGGCTCGGCCGCGCCATCGCCCTGAGCCTTGCCAGTCAGGGCGCCGTGCTGGCGTTGATCGATGTGAATCGTGCGGATTTGGAGGTGACCGAAGCCGAGGTGCGCAGTCGCGATGGTCAATGCACCCTGTTCGTCTGCAACGTGGCGAGCGAAGCCGAGGTTGAGGCGACCTTTAGTGCCATCAAAGAGCAACTTGGCGCCTTGCATGGCCTCATCAACTGCGCCGGTATCCTGCGGGACGGCATGCTGATCAAGGTGAAAGAGGGCGCGCTGGTGGAGAAGATGAGTCTGGCCCAGTGGCAGGCCGTCATCGACGTCAACCTGACCGGCACCTTCCTCTGTGGTCGCGAAGGGGCGGCCCTGATGGCCCAGGGGGGGCAGGGTGGTGTCATCGTCAACATCTCCTCCATTGCCCGTGCCGGCAACATGGGCCAGAGCAACTATGCCGCCAGCAAGGCGGGAGTGGCCTCTCTGGTGGTGACCTGGGGGCGGGAGCTGGCTCGTCACGGCATTCGGGTGATGGGCATAGCCCCCGGCGTGTTTGCCACCGACATGACGGCGGCGATGAAACCGGAGGCAATGGCCCGCATGCAGCAGGCCATCCCGGTTGGCGTCCTGGGGGAGGCGCACCAGCTGGCCGACACCGTGCATTTTATTCTCGCCAATGACTATCTGTCGGGCCGCATGATAGAGCTCGACGGTGGCCTGAGACTCTAGTTTTGTCGCCCACCACTAGATGCCCCTGGCCGCTGGTACAGGGGCATTTTTATTGTGCGTTTGACTCGCGGGCCGGCCCGGCGGCGCTGATGGTCATCTGCATGCCCATGCAGGTCTGATCCGGAAAAACGGGGGCCAGGTCATGGAAAAATGTGAAATATCAACGGGTCTTTCTTAATTTGAACCAGCTCACAGGCACTCGGGGTCAGTACTGTAAAATTGCGCGCGGTCAAGACGGGGCATGATTGACGGTACGAGGGATTGCGGTCGGAATAGTCATGCAATATAGTTGCCGCCTTTTTCACGGGGTACGGATTTTTCGCCCCTCCCATATTGCGCGCAGTATGAATACGGACGCTCTGCCGCCGCCTAATCAAACAGGATTGAGATGGACAAGAAACTAGGGCTTGGCGCCCTCATCTCGCTGGTGATCGGCTCCATGGTCGGCGCCGGGGTCTTCAGTCTGCCACAAAATATTGCCGCTCATGCCAGTGCCGGGGCCGTTGCCCTGGGTTGGGCCATCACGGGTCTGGGCATGATCTGCCTCGCGCTGGTTTACCAGAATCTTTCCATGCGCCGCCCGGATCTCGATGGCGGTATCTTCAGTTACGCCAAGGCCGGTTTCGGCGATTTCATCGGTTTCAACGCCGCCTGGGGTTACTGGCTCTGTCAGCTGCTGGCCAACGTCTCCTATGCCATCGTCGTGTTCAGCGCCCTGAGCTACTTCTTTGACACGCCGGACAACGTCATCTTCGGTGACGGCAACACGCCGGTGGCCATCATACTGGCCTCCATCTTGATCTGGTCGGTGCATGCGCTGGTGCTGCGCGGGATCCAGGTCGCCGCTCTGGTGAACATCATCACCACCATCGCCAAGATGGTGCCGCTCATCGTGTTCTGCGTCGCCATACTGCTCGCCTTCAACATGCAGACTTTCACCCTGGATATCTGGGGCCACGACAACGTGGAGCTGGGATCCGTGATGGATCAGGTCAAGTCCACCATGAAGGTGACGCTCTGGGTCTTCATTGGCATCGAAGGGGCTGTGGTGGTCTCTGCCCGTGCCCGTCACCGCAAGGACGTGGGCCGTGCCACCGTGCTGGCGCTGCTCGGCGCCCTGACGCTCTATGTCATGGTGACCCTGTTCTCCCTGGGGGTCATGAGTCAGCCGGAACTGGCTCAGCTCAAGAATCCCTCCACCGCCATGATCCTTGAAAAAGTGCTGGGTCCCTGGGGCGCCTGGCTCATCAACATAGGTCTGGTGATCTCCGTGATGGGGGCCTTGCTTAGCTGGACAGTGCTGGCAGCGGAAGTACCTTACATAGCCGGCAAGACAGGTGTCTTCCCCAGCTGGTTTGCCAAGGAGAACAAGAACGGCTCGCCGCAGGTGTCGCTCTGGTGTTCCACCTGTCTGGTGCAGATCTTCCTGATCATCATCTACTTCCAGAGCAGCACCTATCTGGCGCTGGTCAACATCGCCACCTCGGCGGCGCTGGTGCCCTACGTCTTCTCCGGTGCCTATGGCCTCAAGCTGGCAATGAAGGGAGAGACCTACGAGGGTCAACCCCATCAGCGCAAGCGTGACCTGCTGCTGGCACTGGTGGCCACTACTTATGGCTGCTGGCTGGTCTATGCCGCCGGTGTGGAGTACCTGCTGCTGGTGGCACTGCTCTACAGCCCGGGCATCTTCATCTACTGGAAGGCGCGTCAACACCACGGGCTGCGCGGCCTCAACCGACTGGAGCAGGGGATGACGGCGGCCCTGCTCGGGTGCGCCGTGCTGGCCTTCTACAAGGTGATGGACGGTACCATTCCCTTGAGTTAACCGGCACAATGAAGAGATGGCCCAAGGGCCATCTCTTTTTTTATGCGCGTGTTGGCCTTGGTGCCTTGGTGCCATGGCGCTGCCTCGGGAAGGAATGTTTATGCTGTTTATGGGTTATCTGTTGCTGGGCGCGTTTGCTGGCATGCTGGCGGGACTGTTCGGCATTGGCGGCGGTCTTATCATAGTGCCCGTGCTGGTGGTGAGCTTCAGGGCCATGGGATTTGAGCCCGACATCATCACCCATCTGGCACTTGGCACCTCGTTGCCCACCATGATCTTCACCGGTTTCAGCTCGCTGCGGGCTCACCAAGAGGCAGGTGCGGTCGACTGGGTGATGATACGGCGTCTCGGGGTCGGCATGCTGATTGGCGCCTGGCTCGGTGGCATGACCGCCAACCAGCTCAGTGCCAGCACCCTCAATGTCATCATCGGCTGTTTCGCCTGGGCCATGGCATTGCAGATGGGGCTCAACCTCAGGCCAAAGGCGGAGCGCCATCTGCCCGGCCCAGTGGGAACCGGCATAGCGGGCACCCTCATCGGCTGGATGTCGGCACTGTTCGGCATCGGCGGCGGCTCGCTGACAGTGCCTTATCTCTGCTGGAACAGCGTACCGATGCGCAACGCGGTTGCAGCCTCTGCGGCCTGCAGCATGCCCATAGCGCTGGCGGGCAGCCTCAGCTACCTCTACGCCGGCTGGGGCCATGCGGACTTGCCCGAGTGGAGTGTCGGTTTCATCTATCTGCCCGCCCTGCTCGGCATAGTGCTCACCAGCACCCAGTTTGCCCGGGTGGGCGCCAGGCTGGCACATCGACTTTCTCCCAAGCGGCTCAAGCAGGCCTTCGCCCTGCTGATGCTGCTGGTCGGGGCGAAATTTATGCTGTTTAGCTGACTCATTCGGCAGATTGTTGAAAAATAAGGCAAACGGTACGCCCGCAGACAGAAAGCCATTGCAATGAAATGGGACTTTGCTATTCTCCTCGCCGGTGGTCCCATTGGTCCTCTCGCATTGATAACTCGTCAACCTGGTCAGGACCGGAAGGTAGCAGCCAAGGCGGGGGACTCGAGTGCCGGGATGTGGCTGGTGGGGCCACCACCTGTTTCTGCAATTCAATAAGTCACACCTAATAGCCCCCTGCATACCTCTTGGTAATCCACTTTGTGTGGATGAATCAGGAGTCTTCAAAGTGAATCTCTGGCTCAACCCCCACGGCATCTGGTATTACCGCAAAGTCACCACGCTCCCCTGTGGTCGTCGTAAAGAGATCAAAAAATCCCTGCATACCCGAGACAAGCTTTGTGCACGCCACAAGGTGACCCAGCTGCTTGCCTGTGTGCGTTCCAGACCCAAGCCCAATCAGTTACCTGCAGACGTCAATGTAGAGCCCCATGAGCAATCAGTAGCCCAGCCGACGACTCAGGCGGCCAAACCGCTTGCCCCGCTCCTCTCGGCCCTGAGCGACCGTTATCTGAAAGAGAAGGCCCTCTCCTAGGCTCCCAAAGAGCGAAAGAACCAGAAAAACTATCTCGGTTCCTTCATCGAGGCACTCGGCGACAAGCCAGCGGCAGGCTACGGCAAGGCTGATGTGGTCAAGTTCAAGGAGGGGTTGCTGAACTCTGGTAAGAGCCCGGCCACCATCAACAAATATCTGCAGAAGCTATCCCTGTTATTTAGCTGGCTGGCTAACCATCAGGAGGGGATCGTCAACCACTTCGCTGGGCTCAAGTTGCAACGGGTCAAAGAGACCAAGGCCAGAAGTGGTTACACGATGGAGGAGAGGCAGAGGTTCATCCAATGGGCGAAAAGGTAGGAGCCCTATCGCCGCTGGATAGCCCTGTTGGGATTCTACACGGGGGCTCGAGCCAACGAGACCTGCCAGCTCTATGCCGATGATGTGGTGCTGGTGGATAACATCTGGTGTATCAGCGTGCAGTCTGGCAGACCCGATCAGAAGCTCAAGACAGACAACAGCAAGCGGCTCATTCCGATCCATTTGGCGGTGCTGGAGGCGGGCTTCCTGGCGTTTGTGCAAGAGAGGGTGGGGGGAAGGCTCTTCGTAGAACTGCCCTATCGCCAAGACGGCTACAGCCACCTTTGGGAACAGTGGTTCAGCCGCAACCGGCCGGTGCCTAAAGATTTCCACAGTTTGAGACATACGGTAGCGAGCACTCTGAAGGATAAAGGTATTCCTCTACAATTTGCTGCCGCGATCTTGGGTCATACCAACGGAGCGATCAGTTATGACCGATATGGTGGTGGGGTAGCAGTTGAGAAGTTACAAGCCGCTATCGAAGCTGCACTATGAACGAGTTACATTGGTGAACTAGTAGGTACTTCAACTCAAATAGCCACTATTAACTGGATGCTAATGAGCACAAGAAGGAGCTCCATTGGAACACCATAGGCCGGACACGGCACAATCTGGTTTGAATGACCTGAAAGAGCAAATTGCGTTGGAGTACGGGCGATGTCTCCTCCAGTTGCAGCAGTTTGAATTGATGCTCAAAGCAGCCCTACCCACTCTGAAGGTGAGCGGATTCTCCGATGAGTTGGCTAGTAACGTAGAGCGAGACCGCCAGCTTCTAGGCGGAAAGACGCTGGGCCAATTGGTTGGTCAGTGGAACCAGAGAACGACGTTGGGGGAGGAGCAAGAAATTGATGAAGATGCTCTGAACGGTCGAGAGTACATCTGCATCAGCGTTGGTCTGGAAGACGGGGAATGGATGAGCGAAAAGCTCAAACAGCTGGTCGAGTTGCGAAATGAGCTGGTGCATCATTTCCTGTCACGCTTTGGGTTGAACTCTGAGGCCAGTTGCCAGGAGGCAATCGACTTTCTGGCGACGGTAGCCAACATCATCAAGGACAACAGAGAGGCGTTACATTCCTTCCTGACTACTGCCGAAAAAGCCAAGAACGAACTGTACGAGTTTATGAACTCCGCTGAGGGAAAACATTTTGCTCTCTCCGGAGTCCTGCTCGGTCAGCCTGTCGAGAATTGGGAAAACACCACCATAGTCCAACAGCTAAAATGTGAAGAACGTTTAATAGGCAAGGACGGCTGGGTACCGTTACATGACGCCATCCGCAGTATCGGCCAAAGACGTCCTGGGTTATCTCCCAAGCTGTACGGATGTAGTAGTTGGCGGGAGGTCATTCATTGCTCCCAGCTCTTCGAAGTAGACAAGCGGTTATCTCCTACAGGTGGAGTGACTTGGTATCGCACACGCCGAACTTAAATGATTTTGCTAATTTCTGCCGCTTGTGCACTCAGAACAAGAGCGAGGTTGCCACACTGCCTGCAACTGTCTTAATCAGATCAAAGGTCATGTCGAGCCCCTTGGTTGCAAAAGTTTCTTTGGTCTTGTTCCAAACAGTATCGCTACAGATTCCATCTAGAAATTCGTGACCAGCCCATGTAAGTCGAGTTGCCGTGAAATTTATGGGACCACCGCCAAGAACTCGGCTCATTTTTCCTTCAACTAGCCCTGCTTCAATTAGCAACTCCATGTGGTAAGAAATTGCATAAGCGGCACTTACATCAGCAAGCTCGAAATCCCCAAGCGACAAGTAATGGTCTGTACTGGGTAAGCCTTCTAATTTTGTCAGTACATCTCTTACGGTATCCCAATCGCGTTTCATCTTACCCCACTTCCCCAAAAAATTTCAAAATAACCAAGATGTTACCCAATGAATCGCCGCTGGTAAATTCATCATTATTGGGATTGTTATTGATCTGGTGTACTGTTTTTCCAAACAGTAAAGGAGGTAAGTCATGCAGTTAGACGAGTTTGTCAAAGTCACAATTATGCAGATTGTCAAAGGGGTGAAGGATGCGCAGGAAGAAGCAGCGGAATACGGTGCAGTCGTTAACCCACGCGAATTAGAAGGTAAAGGCATGCGTAAAGAAACAAACATCGCGTTTGATGTAGCCTTGACTGTGACCGGAACGAATGCTGAGGAAGTTGGGGGAAAACTGACTGTAGCCTCTATCTTGAATTTGGGAGGAAAAGTGACTGTAGTGGTCAACTAAATCCGGACACTTGGTTAGGCCGAGTCTCGGCTTTTGCTGGCGGCATCCCGTCATTGTGTTGATGTGGACGCCGCCAGTTGTAGTAATCCATCAGGTAATAACTGATATCCCGCGTTGCTTCCCGCAGGCTCATGTATCCCGTTGCCGGGAGCCACTCTGACTTCAGGCTTCTGAACAACCGCTCCATCGGGGCGTTATCCCAACAGTTGCCACGCCGACTCATGCTCTGGGTCATGCGATAGCGCCACAGTCGTTGCCGAAATGCCCTACTGCCATATTGGCTGCCTTGGTCGGAGTGAAACAACACACCAGAGGGGCAACTCCGCTGCTGATAGGCCATCTCCAGTGCTTTGATTGCCAGCTCTGCATCAGGCTTGTCAGACATTGCCCAGCCCACGACTCGGCGAGTATGGAGGTCAAGAACCACAGCTAGGTAATGCCAACGAGTACCTGCCCAGACGTAGGTGATATCGCCACACCACACTTGATTGGGTTGCGGAACATCAAATTCGCGGGCCAGCAGATTCGGAATATCCGGTCGTTCAGACCGTGCAACCTTATAACGATGTGTGCCCGGCTGTTTGGATGCCAACCCGGCTTCCTTCATCAGGTTACGGACTTTGAATCGGCCAATCTGATACCCCAACTCTCGCATCATCGACATCAAGGCACGGCTGCCTGCCGAGTCCCGGCTCGCTGTGAACAAGCGGCGCAACTCACTGCGCTGTTGCATGCGCTCACGGTTAATCACTCTCCTGCGAGCCAGATAATCGTAAAAACAGGATGTGGGAATATCGAAAGCGCAGCAGACCAAGGTGATGGGGGCTTGCTCCCTTAATCGGTCTATCAGCGCGTACGTGTGAACTCGTCCGCCATCAAGAGAGCAGTAGCCTTTTTTAGTATGTCCTTTTCACGTTCGAGCCGGTTGATACGGGCTTCCAGCTCCTGAATTTTCTGCTGCTCCGGAGTCAGTGCTTTGCTGATTGGGGTTGTGCCACTGCGTTCGGATTGCAGTTGCTGAACCCAGCGACGAAGCACGGTTTCACCGACATCCAGTGAACGGCTTGCTTCGGGAACAGAATACCCCTGGTCGAGCACCAGGGATGCGGCTTCGAGTTTGAATTCGGCAGTAAATGAGCGACGTAATCTTGTCATTGAACACCTCAGGTCATGGTGGCGACTGTACCACCTAAAATGGTGTCCGGGATGATTAGACCACTACAAGGGTCAGATACACGGCAAGAAACAAGCCGTGTTCAGTTTGATGTTGCCGTCGCATTACCAAGTGAAGATCGTAAAAAAACAGGTGTGAGTAACGCTGCCATTAATAGATCCAAAGGCTACAGCTTGTAGTGACAGTTATGCCCTCGGTAAATTGTACAGATCTAGTTATCACCTGACACCTTCCACAAACCCAGCCTGTTGCCCCAGCGTTCAGATCATATGCTCCTGGCTTGTCGGTCCTGTGTGGTCGTTATCTCAAGATGGTGAAAGAGAGGGCTGTCGTCGAGTTAGCCTGACACCCGGGGTTGTGATTGCCTTGAACGGTCAAGGGGCATTGCCAGTTGAGGCACACCAATTGGGCATCCAGTGATGCCGATATGAGGCGAGATATCCATTGATACATGCAGAGAGGCCATAGCGTCGGCTTGCTCGCCGCAAGAGAAGAGGGGCCCAAAGGCCCCTGAGGTTAGATTCACTGATGGACGTGGTACTGAGCATCGGCGTGGCGATCGGGGAGGCATCAACGCCATCATGCGTCATTCAATCCTGTGATGGCTGCCTTGCCTTGATAGCGCTTGGCGTCATCCCTTATCCACAGCACTGCCGTTCTTACCCTATGCGGCATTGAGCCAAGGCTCAACCGCTCACACCCGGCCTGTTGTCATAGGCGGGGTGGGTTCGTCTCCCGTACTGGGTGACGATGTTTGCCCAATGCAGCAATAAAGGCGGCTGTGCCATCAGCAAGGGTATCGACACTCGCCTGCAAGATACCCGTATCTGGCTGAGTGCTTGGGATGCCAGCCTTGTCGAGCAGGGCATTCGAGGCGCCGAGGGCCAGTATGGTCTTGCCATGACGATACTGAGTGATCACGAACTCCTGTGCCTGTCCGTATTCGGCCAACCGGGTTACCCCCTTGCTACCATCTGGCAAGACGAGCGCATCGAACAGGACAGGCGGCGAATTTTCCAGTGTTCCCATTGCGACCAATAAGTCACCGTCGGCAGTTTCAACCGAGCCAAGATGGGGGGCGATGAGGCAGACCACAGCGCCTGCAGCAACCAATGCCGTCTGAAGCGTGACGATGGATGCGCCGTGTACCCCATCGGCAATCAGGATCGCCACCTTGCGAGTACGTATCCCGCCATCGCCGGGCAGCGCTGTCAGTGAGAGCGCTGGCGACTTGAGCACTTCAGGGGGCTCGGATTGCGCCAGCGCCGTCGGCATCGCTTCGGGCACGTCCATGCCAAGGCCGGCAGCGATATTCGCCGTCATGTCGGCGGACACGTGGACCAGTGAGGCCAGCATGCGCTCACGGATGGCCGGCACAGTGACTTTGCTCAGTTCGAAGCGAAAGCCGCCGACGATGTGCGCTTTTTCAGTCTCGGTCTGGCTCTCATAGAACAGGGCGGCCTGAGTGTAGTGGTCGGCAAACTTCTCTGGCTTACCGCGCAGCTTGTCACCTTCGAGCGGTTGCGGGAAAGAGACAAAACCGGCTGTACCAGCCTGGAAGGGGCAACCGCCACCGAGGGAGTTCGGCTCGTAGGCGACCCTGCCACGGGGGATGGTCTGGCGGTGCAAGCCATCGCGCTGGTTGTTGTGAACGGGGGCGAGCGGTGAGTTGATCGGGATCTCGTGGAAGTTTGCGCCGCCAAGCCGGGTGATCTGGGTATCGACATAAGAGTGGAGTCGGCCCGCCAGCAAGGGGTCGTTGCTGAAGTCGATGCCCGGCACCACATGGGCGGTACAGAAGGCGACCTGCTCGGTTTCGGCGAAGAAATTGTCCGGGTTGCGGTTGAGAACCATGCGGCCTACCGGTGTCACCGGCACCAGCTCCTCGGGGATCAGCTTGGTGGCATCGAGCACGTCGAAGCTGAAACTTTCAGCCTGGGCTTCGGTGAATATCTGCAGGCCAAGCTCCCATTCGGGGTATTCGCCGGCTTCGATGGCATCCCACAGGTCGCGACGATGGAAGTCGGCATCGGCCCCGGCAATCTTGACCGCCTCATCCCAGACCAGCGAATGGGTGCCCAGTTTTGGCGTCCAGTGGAACTTGACGAAGTGCGACTCGCCTTCTGCATTGATGAGGCGGAAGGTGTGTACGCCAAAGCCTTGCATCATCCGGTAGCTGCGGGGAATACCCCGGTCGGACATGACCCACATCAGCATGTGGGTGCTCTCCGGCATGAGCGAGACGAAATCCCAGAAGGTGTCATGGGCCGACGCCGCCTGTGGCATGGCGTTATGGGGTTCGGGTTTCACGGCATGGATGAGATCCGGGAACTTCATCGCATCCTGGATGAAGAAAACCGGTATGTTGTTGCCCACCAGATCCCAGTTGCCCTCGTCGGTGTAGAACTTGACGGCGAAGCCGCGTGCGTCGCGCGCCGTATCCACTGAGCCCCGTTCACCGGCGACGGTAGAAAAGCGTACAAAAACCGGCGTGATCTTGCCTGCTTCCTGGAAGGGGGCCGCGCGGGTGAATTCGGTCAGTGGCTGGTAGGCCTCGAAAAATCCATGGGCGGCAGAGCCGCGGGCATGCACGATGCGCTCAGGGATCCGTTCGTGGTCAAAATGGGTGATCTTCTCACGCAGTATGAAGTCTTCAAACAGAGAGGGTCCGCGCAGACCGGCTTTCAGCGAATTCTGGTTGTCACCGATGGCGACACCCTGGTTGGTCGTCAGCACCTGATCGGTGGCGTCGATGCGTGCCCGATCGAGGGACGTTTCATTGCCGCCGGTCTTGGCCGATAGATTGGATTCGCTGAGGGTGCTGGCGGATGCGAGTTTGGATTGTGGCGCAATCCTCTGCCCGGCTACTGGTGATACGGCATTGTCACGGCCGAACTCCTTGTCTTTGTTGATGTTGCGCGGCATTGATCTGGCCAGTGCCTCGATGGCGGCCACTTGTTGTGCAAGGGCGTCGAGAGGACAGAGATCTATTGCCCGGTTAGGCCGCTTCCTGGCAGTCATCAGTTTGAGATCCGTTTTTTTCATGGGGTCAATCCTGTGTGAGTGATTGCGGCTGCAACCATGTGAAGGCGGGAGTGCGGCATCACGGGGGATCACGACCGGCCGCTGCCGGTCCGGTCGTGTCCCTGGGCATTGGGTATCTAGCCGCGTGCGGCGAGAAGATCGGCCTTGCGCGCCGCCATCCTGGCGCCGAGTTCGACGAGATCGAGCGAGGTGGTTTTGGCTTTTTGAAACATGCCGGTCTGCTCTTCCTTGACATGATGTTCAACATATTCGGACAGCACCTTGACCTTGGCGTCATACATCTCGCCATCGGGTTCGGCACCTTCGAGTTGCGCGATCAGATCCTTGATGCCGCCATGTTCAATCGTGGCTTCCGGCACCAGAAGCTTGTCCTTCAATGCAGTCTTGATGGCCGGGTAGAAGATCTCTTCCTCGATTTGCGTATGAACGCTCAGTTCGGAACAAATCTTGGCAACCAGCGCCTTCTTCTTGGCGTTGGAGCGTGTTTTCTCATAATCGGCAAACAGGTCGCTGACTTCTTTGTGGTCAGCCCTGAGCAAGGCGATTGCATCCTTCGTCGCCGGAGTTTTCGATGTGGCGGAGGTATTGGTCACTGTGGTCATGGCAGTTCCTTGGTGAGTGGGTGAAGAGCGGGTGTGCAATTACATCAGCAGCGCAATCAGGATGATGATTGGGATGGGGATGCCGAGAAGCAGCAGTAAAAGTGAGCGCATTGTGGTGCCTTTTGACGTCGGAAAGTGAGATCGGATAGCGGGATGGGACCTTCAGGCGTCACGCTGCCGGCCACCGTAAGTCGCGGTCAGGCTGGCGACGAAGGCTCCGATGAGCAGGGAGACAAACATCCACAAGGCCGCATAGGCCGATGCCTTGCTCGCCGTGTCGGCGGCCTCTTTGGCGGTCACTTCGGCATTGTGCAATTTGGTTTGAGCGAGCTTGTAGACGTCAGTCACGCGTTGCTCCGCCTCTTTCTGCGACATGCCGGTGCGTTGGGCGACGAGCTGACCGACGTACTCTATGTCTTCGGCTGGCAGGGGGTCAGTGCGGCTGACGTTCATGAAGATACGCCCCACTTCCGAGGCCTCATTGGCCATGGTGCGACCTGATGCATCGGTAGCGAGTAGCGATCCGGTCGGATTGGCTGCCGCTGTGCTCCCGTTGCGGCGAAACAGGGAATCGACAAAGTAAGCCATGGGCCCATCTTCCCCGGATCCCGATGTCTTGAAGCCACCTGCTGCCACTGTGGCCGTGTTGGCGGCCCCGCCGACCATGGCGCTCCCGGCCTGGATACCGCCACTCAAGATGGATCCGATCACCGAGGTCAGTAGCACTGCAGTGGCCAGTGAGGCGACTGCCCATGCCAGGAAGCCGTGTGCAGAGTCACGGAAGTACACTTCGTCGGTGTGCGCATCCATCCATTTGGTTCGCAGCCGACCGGCCAGGTAGCCCCCCATGGCGGAAGAGAGCAACTGGGTGAGCGTCAGCCACACTATGGTGGAGAGGCCAAAGCTCGCTGCACTGATCCCTTCAAACGACCAGGGGGAGACCGATGACAGGCCTAGCCCCACGCCCAGGATCATGAGGATCAAAGACAGGGCCGCAGCCCCTGTAGCCCCTGCAATGATGGCCCCCCAGGAAATGGCGTTTGTGACTAAGTGCGGCGCATCAACCGGGCGGTCGATCACGGCATAGTCGCCTTCTCGCAGGTCAGGAGGGGACGTGCTGGTAATTGTCATGGTAGTCCTTTGGATCAAGGTGGATCATGGATGCCAGTCTATGAGGCACAGGCTCAAGAAATGACTTCTTGAAATGGGGGTTCGAGCCCATCCTAAAATCCACTAAAAGTTGCGTCTGTGCGGTAAAGCACGCAGATATGTCGACATCTGTCGGTATCTGTCGTCAAGTCACACATTTTTTGAGACTCATGGGGCCAGGCAAAACGACTTTGCTTTGTATGTTTATTGCTCTTTTTAGCGAGGCTGTTACGCATGGTTGACGCCGTGATGAGCAAGGGGGGCGTGCCTTGCTTGCCCATCAATGGCATCAGGCGAAAAGCAATTTCACGCCCGCAATCGTTCTTCTTTTGAGCGAGCGCCAAAATGGTGAGCAAGTGGTGTGGCAGGTATGTTGCGTTTTCAGTTTTATGACGGACAAGACCTGACCGGATGCGATATTGGTGCTCTGTAAAGGAGATGGGCGCAAGGGATCACAGGGGGATGTAACTTGAGGGGGAGGGTGAGATAAGCCTGATTAAGCAGGTGACGCGCGAGTCACCCAAGTGACGGCCACCATACTTCGCTACATCCCCGGACTCGGCATCAACGGCAGTAAAGACAGGGTTGAACCCGCATCGGTTCGGCAGATTTCAGCTGCATGCAGTGAGCAAGAAAAAGCGGATACCTCCATGAGCTGCTAGCCGCCAGCAAGGTTTCGGATACCCCAGACAGCATGATCGTCATCATCACACTGTCCGTGAAAAGCGGATTGCCTCACACCCCCCCAGCGACTTGTCCACATCTCCTGTCAACGACAGCTTGCTTTCAATGCCATAGAAGCATTTCCCTTATTGCGCAATGAAGGAATCTCAAATGAGGCTTTAATTTTCATATGGCACCCATATGGGGTGGCGTGGTTGATAGATGAATCAATAGAGGGGTATACCTTACTGGCCGTTGAACACCACAGTAAGCAATCACAAGACAACACAAGGACGAATCAATGAATACCACAGTTGATAAAGTGAAAAGCGTTGTGACTCGAAACATCTATGTTTCGCTGAGTGCGAGTGCGGACCAGATTAACTTCAATGAGATTTTCTCCATCACGGATCCCAACATTGCCCCCCAGGCGTTTGCGATGGCGCAGGTTTTCCAGCAGGCGCTGGTGCCCACTGATGACAAGAAGTCGCTCCGTTTTGATGTGCAAACAGCCATAAACCTCATCAATAAGCACCCTGAAATGGCGGTGATCAACTTCACCGATCAAGTGGTCGAACAATCCAACTCCGCCGTCCAGTTGATGGTAGACAAGGTGCTGGAGATATTGAGCAAGGTGTTGGGGGTCGTGCTTGGTGCAGCGCCGAAGCAAAAACTGACAGAATCGATCGCGAGTGCGTTCACCGGCTTGGATGAACAAAAGAATGATGCCTGGATTTTCTGGGAGCACACGACAGCCCACAAGACCACCTATCAATACAACATCCTGTTTGGGGTCCAGTCCAAAGAAACCGGCCTGTTCCTCTATGGCCTGCCGATGGGGATGGAGATCACCGTCGATATCGAAAAGGAAAAAGTCCTTTTCATCACGCTGAAGGACAAAGAGTCCTATCGTGTGCATCTGCAATCGCTCTCTGTTGTTGAGATGATCAAGGCGCACAGCAACCTGAAGCTGGCAGCGAAAGCTGGCGGGAAGGATCCGCATCAGGAAGCGCAAGAGTTCTTCGCTCTGCAGAAGAAAAAAGAGCCGGTCCGTATCTAATTACCGACATGCCTCAACCAAAACGCCCTTCTGTGAAGGGCGTTTTTTTATCTGGCGTCATGTGGTGATGTTCTTCTTCCATGTCAAACACAGCCAATAAAGTGTGACGCTGGCTGTGTCGAGGGGACCTTCATTACATAACAACAGCCGAGTCATGCTCGGCATAAAGGGGATGTTGGAGCGTAAAGCCAGCGCTCTCCTTGGGTTGTGTCGCGCTAGCCTGGGCTATCTCATGTGTTTCTGGTTCACTTGCCAAGACGCAAGGTATCTGCGCCATGCCTATTGCAGCCGTTATGAAGGACTAAAAAAGCCCTCCCAGGCGCCAGACAACCTTATGCACGTCTGGCCCAGTCGTCAGCCGCTATGAGTGACGCGCTCAAGGGGCTTGGGTATTGGCACTGACTTGGTTGACGAGTGCATATAGGGGAGCAGGCGTTCGGTTTCTTTCTTCACCACCGAGTAGCATTCACAGCTTAATCGCTCGAGTTTGGGACGATCCAGCACAGTGATTTGGCCCCGACGATATTCGATGACTCCCAGTTTTTGCAGTTTCCCTGCCGCCTCAGTGACGCCTTCACGGCGAACACCCAGCATATTGGCAATCAATTCCTGAGTCATCGTCAACTGGTTGCTGGGCAATCTGTCCAGCGATAGCAACAGCCAGCGGCACAGTTGCTGATCAATGGAGTGATGCCGATTGCAAACTGCCGTTTGTGCCATCTGAGTCAACAAGGACTGAGTGTAACGCAGCATCAGATGCAACAAATCGCCGTGGACATTGAACTCGGTCTTCAACAGCTGTCCTTTCATGCGGTAGGCGTAACCAGCACTTTGCACAATGGCACGATTAGTGGTGCTTTCTCCGCCCATAAACAGCGCGACACCGATCAATCCTTCATTACCGACGACGGCAATTTCGGCAGATGCACCGCTTTTCATCACGTACAAGAGTGAAACGATGCAGTCGAGAGGAAAATAAACATGGTGAAGCGTATCACCTGATTCATAAAGCACCATGCCTAAAGGAAAGTTCATCAGCTCAAGATGGGGATGCAATCTGCTATATGTGTCAGCTGATAGCGCAGCCAGCAGGTGATTCTGCTGGGGATGATAATTATCAGTCATACATATTCCAAATGTTAAACAAAACTTTCACCAGCCTATCATATTCACAGATTGTTTACCTTCCGTATGTGCGCTATCGCACATAGAGAAATATATATACGTGATGAGGACTAAATAAGGGCATTTTATGTGCTCTACCGTACAGACTAACCTGATTGGCAGGATTATGATTTTGAGTGACAAGGAATATATTTACAGTCAATTTCATAGCGTAGTGACAGGGAGGTGGCGGGCTGAAAAGAGCCTCCCTGACTAGTGTTTATCCATTCACTCCTGCGTTGACCCGTGTCTTATGTAACACCGCCAGGCAATATTTCAATTCATGGCGGTATCCTTTCACCAAGTATCATGCTGTCAGGTCGGATCGTGATTATTTCATCCGCCCTTTGTCATATTGAACGGGAGAGTAATGATGAGTGAACAAAAGCAAGTCATGTCAGGCGAAAGTGTTTCTGAATCGGTTGATGATACCAGCAAGAAGTTGCATGACGCTGTCGACAGTGCATCCAAGACAGTTCATCCTGCGTTGGATAATTTGAGCGAACGCTCCCATCAAACGGTAGATAAATTAGCTGACGTTGCTATGAATGTTGCCGAATCCATTGAACAGAAAAGCGATAGTCTGCGAGAAATGAAAATGAAACTGTTCGACCAGTGCCGTACACAAATTAATGACAAGCCGCTCATGGCGCTCGGCATTGCCATTTCTGCCGGATTTTTAGTGGGTTGGTTACTGAAGAAGCGTTAATGAACACGGAGCGAACCACAGAGAGTGCGCCCATTCCTGATGCAGAATTGACACCGACGGAGTCGGTGTCAATTACCAGCCTGGCGACCTCTGTTTTTGGACTGCTTGGTGAACAACTGCAAGAGCGATTGCAGTTATTCAGGCTGGAAGTTCAACAGGCAGTGAGCAGCCTGATTGGCATGCTTGTCTGTGGTCTGGTCGGGGCTTTTTTATTAGTCAGCTTGTGGTTGATATTGGCTGCGGCCTCACTATGTTGGTTACTCGAGCAGGGAATGGCTACGAGTAGCGCCTTATTCATCATCAGTGTGGGCAATGGACTCGCCATTGGCGGGGTCATGATACGGTATCGTCGTTATCAGCAGAATATATGTATCGATGCGGTGGCGACCAGCAATGCACCCGTGCCATCAGACGAGTCCTCAACCATGCCTGGAGCGCCTTTATGAAGCTGCCTGTAGCGTGTCACACCCGCCCCCTTGTTCAGGGCTCGCGCCGGGAGAAGATTGCCATCTTGCGGCAGCGACTGCAGTCCCGTCAGTTGACGATAGTCGGGCTGTCCCATCTCATGAAACAGACACTGCAAACGAGGCTCACTCATCCTCTTGTGCTTTGTTCTGCTGCCTGCGCGGGTTTTATGCTTGGTTATGAGGGACCGCAAAGGCGAGGCGCGCCAGTCACCACCGGCAGAGTGACGTCAAGTTTGGCGTCGGGAATAGATATGTTTTTGCTGGTGTCACGACTGTTTGGTCAGCCAGAACAGAAAAACAAAGACATGTCACACCGTCAATAACACATGGCAGAATGGCCACATGTTATATTCATGCTCATGAATATATGCTTGCTTAAGCATGGTTGTTATAATTCATGAGCAATTACAACCCATTATTTAGGAGAGTATATGCTATATACCCTTGCTATAGTGATGCTTCTGCTTTGGGCTGTTGGTCTGGTAACCGCCACTACCCTTGGTGGTTTCATTCATGTGCTGCTTGTTATCGCGGTAGTTGTTGTTTTACTTCGTATTATTCAAGGTCGTCGAGTGCTATGACATAATCTGACGTGTGCGCTGGTGAATATACTAACGTTAACCAATTTTAGATGTCACATTATGAATGTGGCAGCAAGTTAACTGAGCCGTTATGTTCGTTAGCGCACAGACGACAAGATGATATAGCCGTAAATTATAATTTAGCATGCCAATCAATAAGGTACTGGCTGCTTGTTTCGACAAGCGTGAGTGTGTGGTTATCGTTATTCACAGTAACGCTATACAGAGGTCTGGCACTCACAGACACCATGTTCTAATGAAGCATACATTTCAGTTTTTAATTTGAAATGTTTAACACTATTTGGAGTAAACATTAAATGAAAACTACAAATCGCTTTTCAATTCTGTTGGCTATCGCCGTTCTGGTCACTGCGGTCGGTTGTGCATCAACTAAAAATAAAGCAGGCACAGGTGAATACTTGGATGACTCAGTGATTACCACCAAGGTTGTCACGGCTATCTTCAATGACCCGGACCTGAAATCAGCCGAGATCAATGTAGAGACCTTTAAAGGTGTCGTACAGTTGAGTGGTTTTGTTAAAGACAGCGCCAATATCAATAAAGCAGTTGTTGTCGCCAAAGGTGTCAACGGTGTCACCTCTGTCAAGAATGATCTGCGCTTGAAATAAGGCAGTGACAGTCACTATCCAAGTTGCCTAATCCAATGACTTGGCCCCAAAATATGCCCCGGGGCAGATCTTGTTATGTGATCTTCCCCAGGTCGAAAAGGGCACGCTGATCACCATGTAAATATGTCTTGGTCAGTTTGATAGCGAGGCCGAACGTTGAATTTATGCTCCTGCTCCGGGAGCATTCTTATATCTATTCATGCTGCATTTGCCCGGGATTTTTCCTGCCATCCTGTGGTGATGAAGGGTGTCAGGTAGTGGCCGATTGCTTCAACGACCTATGGGGGGTCGATCTGGTGCGCGAATGCTCCGACTGCGTAGTACGGGTGGGCGCGCTGGGATCCTCGAGTCTGCTAGCCCGCCTCCAGTGAATGAATTTGGCGCTAATTGAATCGCGACGTCTCTTTTAGAGACGCATTTGGATTTGATGTCAAGTTTGATATTTGATGATTTGCTCATTATGAGATCTGGCCACGGTCGCTTGGCTAGTCGGGTTCCGTTTCACCTGTCATATTTAAGGCGGTGGCCCAGTGCCGTGATCGGAGCAAGTTTATGCGGGTGGAACGTCAGCGTCTTATTCGTTCATTGTTTGATGAATACATAGAAATGTATTCGGCACGTGATGTTCGTCTTGTTACCCTGTTTAGTGACAATTTCAGTGGCTATGCAGGCAGTAGTGACCAGCTTGTCACCGATCGGGAAGAGTGGATACGGGTCACTCGCAAAGATTTCGCACAAATCCCCGAGCGGATCCATATCGAAATGCTGGATCTGTCATTGCAAGATTTGGCAGAGGATGTGGTCGTCGCGACCGGTTTTTTCCACATTCACCTGCCCATACCTGACCATATCTTGTCGCGGGAGACGGCCAGATTGGTGTTGATCTTCCGCCACGAAGAGGGCGAGTGGAAAATCGCCCATAGCGGGATCTCGCTTCCCTACGGGTTGGCGCAGGATACCGAAGTCTATCCCGTGGCGCGCTTGTGCGAGCGCAACCTCGAACTGGAACGCATCATTGAGATCCGCACTCATGAGTTGGCCGAAGCCAACCGGCAGTTGGAAATCCTGAGTAACACAGATGCCCTGACCAGCATAGGCAATCGACGCCTGTTCGATCACATCCTGCTGCAGGAGTGGAACCGCGGGTTGCGCAGCGGCATGCCACTGGCCTTGATCATGCTCGACATCGATCACTTCAAGCAGTTCAACGATCACTATGGTCATCTGGCCGGGGACAGTTGTCTGCGGGCGCTGGCCCAGGCGTTGTCACAGTCCGGGCGCAGGGCAGGGGAGCTGGTGGCCCGCTACGGCGGTGAGGAGTTCGTCATCCTGTTGCCCAACATGAACATGCAGGCGGCGTTTGCCACGGCGCAGCATCTTCACCGTCTCATCCTGACGCTGGCCTTGCCACGGGCTGACTCGCCGCTGGGGATAGTTACCGTCAGTTTCGGGGTGGCCAGTTTGCAGCCCTCCACCACCCAATCAGCCATTGAACTGGTGCAACAGGCGGATGCCGCCCTCTATCACGCCAAATTGGCTGGCCGCAATTGCATCGCACTGAGCGAGTAACAAGGCGGTACGTTCTCACTCCACGCCATTATCTGGGGGCACTCTCGATGGAGGCCTGCCGCTTGAAAAGCCCAGGTTTGCTGGTTTTTCGATTTTCCGAAAATACGATCAGCATGCGCTGCAGGGCGATGAAGCAAAACAGCAGCAGGCCTATGATGATCTTGGTCCACCAGGAGCTGAGGGTGCCGTCGAAGTTGATATAGGTCTGGATCAATCCCTGGATCAAGACGCCAAACAGCGAGCCAAAGACGGTGCCTACGCCACCACTGAGCAAGGTACCGCCAATCACCACGGCGGCGATGGCATCGAGCTCCACCCCGACGGCGGCGAGCGGATAGCCCGCCGAGGTATAGAGCGCAAACACGATGCCCGCCAGGGTCGCCAGCATGGTGGAGAGCAGATAGATGCGGATAGTGGTCTGGCGCACCGAGATCCCCATCAGGGCCGCCGAGGTGGCATTGCCGCCGATGGCATAGACGTTGTTGCCAAAGCGGGTTCGATTGGCGAGCAGCATGCCAAGTAACACCACCGCCAGCATGATCAGGGCCAGCAGGCTCAAGCGCCCACCGCCCGCCATCTTCCATGACAGACTCGACAGGTAGGTAAAGGTCGGATGATCGATGGGCAGGGATTGTTCCGAAATGAGGAAGCTTGCACCCCGCAGAAAGAACATGCCCGCCAGCGTGATGATAAAGGCCGGGATCTTCAGGGTATCGATCAGCCAGCCCATGAGGGCACCAAAACTGGCTCCCAGCATCATGACCAGGGGGATGGCCAGATAGGGGCTTACCCCCAGATCGCCAATGAGCTTGGCGAGCAAGACCCCGGTAAATGCGATCACGGCGCCTACCGACAGATCGATGCCGCCAGAGAGGATCACGAAGGTCATGCCCACGGCCACTATGCCAAGAAAGGCATTGTCGGTCAGTATGTTGCAAATGATGCGGGTAGATAAAAAGGCGGGAAAGGAGGCAAGGCACACCAGATACCCGACCAGAAACACCATGATGGTCACCATCAAGGGAAGATTGCGTTTAAACATGGCGAGCCTCCCGGGAAAACAGGTGATTGAGTGCCGGGGATTGCATGACGAGCACCGCCAGCACCACCATGGCCTTGACGATTTGATTCCACTGAGGCTGATAGCCGGAGAGCAGAATGCCGGTGTTCACCCCTTGAATGATCAGTATGCCGATCAGGGAGAGTGCGAGGTTGAAGCGTCCTCCCATCAGCGAGGTTCCCCCTATCACTACCGCCAGAATGGCATCCATCTCCAGCCAGAGGCCGGCATTGTTGGCATCCGCTCCCCTGATGTCGGCCGCCACTATCATGCCGGCGACGGCAGCCAGCATGCCACTCAGCAGATAGGTGGCGATCACCACCATGGGAGTATTGAGGCCGGCATTGTTGGCCGCCTTGATGTTGATCCCCACGGCTTCGATGAAGAGCCCGAGCGCGGTGCGCTTGGTCAACAACCAGATGAGCAGCGCCGCCCCCAGGGTGATGATGACAGGGGTAGGAAGATAAAAGAGTGACCCGCTGCCGAGCCAGGCCAGGGCCTCGTTGTTGAAGGTGATGATCTGCCCCTGCGTGATGAGCTGGGCGATACCGCGGCCCGCCACCATCAGGATCAGGGTTGCCACTATGGGCTGGATCTTGAAGACGGCGACCAGCACCCCATTCCACAAGCCGCATAAGAGCCCGACCCCGAGCACGGAGCACAGAATGACGGGAATGCTGTGGTCGCCGGTAGCCATGCTTGCCATGGTTGCGCCGCTGATCGCCATCACGGCACCCACCGACAAGTCGATGCCGCCAGTGGCAATCACCAGTGTCATGCCAAGGGAGAGCAGGGCCACAGGGGCGCAGCGGTTGAGAATGTCGATCAGGCTGCCGAACAGGCGGCCATCCTGAATATGGATGGCGAAAAAATTGTCGGCGACCAGGGCGTTGATGAGCAGCACGCAGAGCAGGGCCACGCATTGCGCCGTGCCTGTGGGCAAATACCGGCTGGCCCGTGCTCGCCGGATGGGGATGGGTAGTATGGATGACGTCATATCAGGCCTCACATGGCAATGGCGTTCATGATGGCAGGGACAGACAGCGCATCGGTCGCCAGCTCTGCCACCTGTTTTCTGTCTCGCAATACGATCACCCGATCGGCATAACTCACCAGCTCCTCCAGCTCCGATGAGATGACCAGCAGCGCCAGGCCATTGGCACAGAGTGATTCGATCAGGCGGATGATCTCGGCATGGGCCCCCACATCTATGCCCCGGGTGGGTTCGTCCAGGATCAGGAACTGCGGTTTGGTCAGCAGCCAGCGGGCCAGCAGCACCTTCTGCTGGTTGCCCCCTGACAAGAACTGGATCGGCTGCTCCGGACCCGGGGTCTTGATCGCCAGCTGTTCAATGAAGCGCGCCGTGATCTCGTCCTGCTCCTTGCGTGACAGGGGATGCAGCCAGCCCCGCTGGGCTTGCAGGGCCAGCACCATGTTCTCTCGCACCGAGGCCGAGGCGATGATGCCGGCATTCTTGCGATCCTCCGGGCAAAAGCCAAAGCCGCTGGCGGCGGCCTGGCGAGCTGAGCGGATTGAGGTGACCTTGCCGCGCACCCGGCATTCGCCACTGTCGCTGGGCTGAATGCCAAACATCAGCTCGGCGGTTTCAGTACGACCCGACCCCAGCAAGCCAGCCAGACCGACTATCTCCCCCGGCATGACGTCCAGGCTGAAGGGGGCTATCACCCCTTTCTTGCCATAGTGTTTGAATGACACTGTGGGGTGGTTGCTGCGCAGGGTTTTGCCCGCACGCTGGAGCGCATTCTCGGCCAGCTCGCGCCCCAGCATCATCTTGACCAAGTCCAGTTGCGGCAGTGTGGCGGTTTCACGGGTGCCGACCAGCTCGCCATTGCGCAGCACAGTGATGCGATCGCTGATGTCGTAGACCTGGTCGAGAAAATGGGTGATGAAAATCAGGCTGACGCCCTTGTCTCTCAAGCTGCGCATGATGGAAAACAGCATCTGCACTTCGCTGGTATCCAGGCTCGCCGTCGGTTCATCCAGGATCAGGATCTTCGCTGACAACGAGATGGCCCTTGCGATGGCGACAATCTGCTGCATGGCGACCGAGTAGTGCCCCAGTGGCAGCGAGACGTCCATTTCGAAACCGTGGCTGGCCATGATGGCGCGGGCTTGCCGTGACATGCTGGCCCGATCGATGAGGCCAAACCGACGGGGTTCATGGCCGATGAACAGATTGTCGGTCACCGACATATTGGGGAGCAGGTTGACCTCCTGATAGACGGTGCCAATCCCCAAGCGCTGGGCGTGGGCCGTGTCCGTGGGGGCTATCAGGGCGCCATCCAGCTCGATGCGACCCGCATCACCTTGATAAACCCCGGTGAGGGTTTTTACCAGGGTGGATTTGCCCGCCCCATTTTCGCCGAGCAACGCCATTATCTCTCCCCGACGCAGTGAGAAATCCACCTGGTGCAGCGCGCGAACCCCGGGAAATGTCTTGCAGATCCCGGTGGCGTTTAATACGAGTTCATGATGGTTATCTGGCATGAAAATAGGCACTCCGGTATAGCCGGCCATATAAGAGGTTGTACTTATATGGCCGGCTATTAAAAGGACTGGCTCACGACGGGCGTGACTTAGTAACCCATGCTCTTTTTCATGTCGAGCTGGGCCTGTGCACTGTCAGGCTGGAACAGAATCGACGCTGTCTTGATGTGTTTGGGGGGCAGGCTGCCATCTTTTTTATAAGCCAGCAGGGCGTCAAAGGCGGGGCCTGCCATATTCGGTGTCAATTCCACCGAGGCATTGGCTTCACCGGCGATCATCGCCTTGAATATATCCGGCACGCCATCAATTGAAATGATTTTGATGTCTTTACCCGGTTTCAGTCCGGCCTCTTTAATCGCCTGAATGGCACCAATGGCCATGTCGTCGTTATGGGCATAGACGGCGCAAATATTCTTGCCATTATTCTCGGCCTTGATAAAGCTCTCCATGACCTCTTTGCCCTTGCTGCGAGTAAAGTCGCCGGATTGGGTCCGGATGATCTTGATGGTGGGTACTTTGGCCACGGTATCGAGGAAGCCTTTTTTGCGATCCAGTGCCACGCTGGCGCCAACAGTGCCTTGTAACTCAACGACATTGCAGGCTTTTCCATCGAGTTGTCTGACCAGCCAGTCTGCAGCCACAGCCCCTTCATGCACGCTGTCTGCGGCGACGCCCGTCATGAAGAGCGAGTCATCTTTCACGGTAATATTGCGATCCAGCAGGAAGACGGGAATATCCGCCTCTTTGGCTTCTTGCAGCACGGGTTCCCAACCAGTCTGGACGACGGGGGCAATAAAGATGGCATCCACACCCTGGGCGATGAATGAGCGAATGGCCTTGATCTGGTTCTCCTGTTTTTGCTGGGCATCTGCAATTTTCAGTGTGATGCCACGTTTCTCTGCTTCTGTCTTGGCCACCGAGGTTTCGGCTGCCCGCCAGCCAGACTCGGAACCAATTTGAGAGAACCCCACCGTCATGTCGGCAGAATAAACAGTACCCGAGAGCAAGACTGCACTGATAATTCCCGCCAGCTTCATCTTTTTATACATATGACACTCCTTTGTGATGCGTTTTTAAATAAACAGGGCTGAGCCAAATTGGTTATTGTGCCAACCAAGAGTAGAGGCTTCTTTTTTTAGCGGCGGGAGCTGGTTCACAGAAAATTTTTGGCAGCATAATTCTTCATACAAACAGCAGGTAAGTTCATATATTCAGCAGGGGAGCTGTTGATTTATTTGCCTATTTATTTCGATCCCTGACCATTGTGTCCAGAGCCGGCGGATGAGGGGCCGTCAACAGCCGTGCTGTCAGTGCCGCAGGCGCAGGACTAGTACGGCTCTGACTTCAGCTCGCTCATGGGGGAGACAACCTGCCAGAAGGTGTCGATGAGCGGGCCCTTGCTGTGGGGCGGGCGGATAAGGCCTATGGTCCAGCTTGCTTCGCGCTCGGTGAGAGGCAGGGTGAGCACATCCGGGTGCTCTATGGTGGTGGAGGAGGGCACCAGGGTCCAGGCGATGCCGGCGGCGGCGGTGGCCACCCCGGCGGCGAAGTCGTTTACATACTGGATATCGCGAAACCGCAATCCACTCTGGGCCAGGTAGTTCATCAAGTGATCGTAAAACGAGGGCGCCTTGTCCCGGCGCAGGATTGCCAGCGGTTTGTCCACCAGATCCGTCAGCCCGCTCACGCCGCTGTAACTGGCGGGCAGCACGGCGACAAAGTGGGCCTGCACCACGGGCAGGCAGTGCCACCCCTTGGGGGCGGGCAGGCGGCAGAAACCGAGATCCAGTCGCCCTTCGCTCAGGGCCAGCAGCTGGTGATGGGTGGAGAGATCATTGAGCTCTATGGTCACCTGTGGCCGCTCGGCGCGAAAGCGGGCGATGGCGGCGGGCACCAGGATCTTGGTGGCCACCCCGAAGCCGATGCGCAAGGTGCCGCTATTGCCTGCCAGCACATCGCGGGCGGTGCGAGCCAGCTGCTCGCTGGAGGCCACCAGGGCGCTGGCATCTGCATAGAGCGCCCGCCCCAGCACTGTGAGCCGGGTTGTACTGGCATTGCGCTCGAACAGCTCGCCGCCAAGCTCCTCCTCCAGCCGTTTTATCTGCTTGCTCAGGGCCGACTGGGTGACATACTGGCGCACCGCTGCCTGACCGAAGTGCAGCACTTCCCCCAGGGTAACGAAGGCTTTCAGATCTCTCAGCTCCATCCTGACTCCTTTCATTCCTGTCAGGAATGTTGAGTGGTTAAATTTGTCATTGGACGGAATTTTAGAACTGTTCGATGCTTATGCCAATTTATTTGGGGCGCCTTGAATGGGGTGCCGACTTATCAGAGATGGCTGACACCATCCGCGCAGAAGGAGCAACACCAGATGCATCACCACAAGTTCAACGATTTCCCCAAGGATTTCCTGTGGGGCGCCGCCTCTGCCGCCTATCAGGTAGAAGGGGCCTGGAACACGGATGGCAAAGGACCCTCGGTGTGGGACCTCTTCACCAAGTTGCCGGGCAAGACCTTTGAGGGGAGCAACGGTGACGTGGCCGTCGATCATTACCATCGCATCGAAGAGGACGTGGCACTGATGGCCGAGATGGGGCTCAAGGCCTACCGCTTCTCGGTGAGCTGGCCGCGCATCTACCCGACCGGCCGGGGTGAGGTGAACGAGGCGGGTCTGGCATTTTACGAGAAGCTGATCGATACCCTGCTGGCCCACCAGATAGAGCCTGTGCTGACCCTCTATCACTGGGACTTGCCCCAGGCGCTGCAGGATGAATACGGCGGCTGGGAAGACAGGCGCGTCATCGAGGATTTCGAACGCTACTGCGTGACTCTGTATCAGCGCTTTGCGGGCAAGGTGAAGTACTGGGTGTCCCTCAACGAGCAGAACTACAACCTGACCAATGCCTACCAGCTCGGCACCCATCCGCCTGCCGTGCAAGACAGAAAGCGCTTCTTTGCCGCCAACCACATCGCTTTTCTGGCCAATGCCAGGGTGATCAAGGCGTTTCGTCAGTACGTGCCAAACGGCCTGATCGGCCCGAGCTTTGCTTACTCGCCCGCCTATCCGGCGTCGTGCGACCCCAAAGACATGCTGGCGTTTGAAAATGCCGAGGAGTTCACCAACTACTGGTGGCTGGATGCTTACTGCTTTGGCCGCTACCCCCAGGCGGCGCTCGCTTACTTGCGGGAAAACGGCGAGGCGCCACAGATATTGCCAGGGGATCTGGAGCTGCTGCGGGAAGGCACACCGGATTACATCGGGGTCAACTACTACTACACCCTGACCTACACAGATAACCCCTTGGGCGGCCAGACCTTGCAGCGCATCAATACCACGGGGCAGAAGGGCACCACCCCCTCGAGCGGCATTCCCGGCCTCTACAAGACGGCGCCCAATCCGCATCTTGAGACCAGCAACTGGGATTGGGCCATAGACCCGACCGGGATGCGCATCGCTCTGCGCCGCCTCTCGTCCCGCTACGGGCTGCCGCTGATGATCACCGAGAACGGGCTGGGGGAGTTTGACCAGCTGGAAGCGGATGACAGCGTGCACGATGCCTATCGCATCGCCTACCTCAAGAGCCATCTCATTGCCTGTCAGCAGGCGCTGCAGGACGGGGTTGAGCTGATTGGTTACTGCGCCTGGTCGTTCACCGACATCTTGAGCTGGCTCAATGGCTACCAGAAGCGTTACGGCTTCGTCTATATCGACAGGGATGAGCAGCACGTCAACTCCTTGCGCCGCATCAAGAAAGACAGCTTCTACTGGTATCAGTCAGTCATCAGTTCGGGTGGCAAGGCGCTTTAACGCATCCCCTGGTCTTGTCATACGAAAAGGCCCTGCCGTGAGGCAGGGCCTTTTGCATGGCCGTTTTCCTGTCCAGTGATGGGGGGCGCTAGATGAACATGCCCCCCGAGGCCTCGATGCGCTGGGCATTGACCCAGCGATTGTCATCCGAGAGCAGGGCCGCTATCACGCCGCCTATGTCGTCGGGCTGGCCGACTCGCCCGAGCGCGGTCTGGCTGGCGATGAAGTCGTTGACGGCCTGATTGTCCCGCACCACACCCCCGCCAAAATCAGTCTCGATGGCACCGGGCGCCACCACGTTGACGGCGATCCCGCGCGGGCCCAGCTCCTTGGCCAGATAGCGGGTCAGCACCTCGATTCCTCCCTTCATGGCTGCGTAGGCGGCGTAACCGGGCAGCGCGAAACGGGTGAGGCCGGTCGAGAGGTTGATGATGCGCCCGCCATCGCGGATCAAGTGCAACAGCTGCTGGGTCAGGAAGAAGGTCCCCTTGAGGTGAATGTTCATGAGGGTATCGAACTGCTGCTCCGTAGTTTGCTCGAAGCTGGTGTGGATGCCGATGCCGGCATTGTTGACCAGAAAGTCGAACCGTTCGCGTTGCCACTCCCGCTGCAGCAACTGGCCCACCTCAGCCGCGAAGGCGGCAAAGGAGGCGCTGTCGGCCACATCGAGCGGCAGGGCGTGGGCCTTCACGCCGAGCGCATTGGCCAGCGCCACCACGGTGGCCGCCTCTTCGGCCTGGCTGCGGTAGGTGATGATGAGGTCGACGCCTCTGGCGGCGAGGGCAAGAGCCGAGTGTTTGCCGAGGCCACGGCTGGCGCCTGTGATGAGAGCGATGGAACGGGTCATGGTACGACTCCTGTCAATGGGGTGGATGCGGGCTCGGGACGAGCCGGTAGTGCCACTCTATTGGTGCGTACATTATGGATAAAGATGGTAATAATAGATGCACTGTTCCGTTTAAAGTGACAATGACGCCATGGATCAACTGGATGCGATGAGAATGTTTATGCGGGTGGCCGAGCTTGAGAGCTTCACCCGCAGCGCCGAGCAGATGTGCATGCCCAAGGCGACGCTCTCCGCGGCCATTCGACGGCTGGAGGAGCAGCTGGGAGCCCGCTTGCTTCATCGCACCACCAGGCGGGTGCAACTGACCACGGATGGCCAGCTCTGCTACGCCCGCTGTCAGGCGTTGCTGGCCGACATGGAGGAGTTCAATGGGCTATTTCGGCCGCATGGGCAACTCAGCGGCCAGCTGCGGGTGGACATGCCAAGCCGGATGGCGCGTCATCTGGTCATACCGGCGCTGCCTGCCTTTCTGGCGGCCCACCCCGACTTGCAACTGATGCTGAGCAGCACGGATCGGCGGGTCGATCTGGTGCGCGAAGGCTTCGACTGTGTAGTGCGGGTGGGGGAGCTGGAATCTTCGAGTCTGGTAGCCCGCCCCCTGGGCGACTACCGCCAGATCAACTGCGCCAGTGCCACCTATCTGGCCCGCCACGGTATTCCACAAACCTTGGCCGACCTGGCGGGGCACCGACTGGTCCACTATGGCACCGTGCCGGGGGATAAAGAAGCCGGGTTCGAGTACTTGCAGGCCGATGGCACCCGCGCCGTGCTGGCAATGGCCGGCGGCCTCACTGTGAACGACAGCGAAACCTATCTGGCGGCGGCGCTGGCGGGGCTCGGGATCATCCAGATGCCGCGAGTCGGGGTAGAGGCACTGCTCGCCAGTGGGGAGCTGGTCATGGTGTTGCCCCAGTGGCAGGCGCCTCCTTTGCCCATTCATGCCCTCTATGCCCATCGTCGTCAGCTCTCGCCCAGGGTACAGGCCTTCATTCACTGGTTGGGCGGCCTGCTGGATATGGCGCTCGCCAGTGAACCTGCCCCGGCATTGTCGAGCGGCCAGTGACGGGGCGCCTCCCTCTGTCATGCACGACATCTGTGGTCAGATGCTCTGGTCGGGCTCTCTACTGTGGTAATCGAAAGTGATCATCGAAGATCCCGGTTTGGCGCGGGCGGGGCAGATAGGCATAATGGCGCTCTCACAGAGCAGAGGAGATCTCATGAAATATATCGGAGCCCACGTCAGTGCCGCCGGCGGGGTGGAGAACACCATAGCCCGCGCCCAGGCCATCGGTGCCAACGCCTTCGCCCTGTTTACCAAGAACCAGCGCCAGTGGCAGGCGGCGCCGCTGTCCGAGGCCAGTATCCGAGCCTTCAAACTGGCCTGCGAGAAAGCCGGTTTTCGCCCGGAGCAGATCCTGCCCCACGACAGTTACCTCATCAATCTGGGCCATCCCGATCCCGACGGCCTGGCCAAGTCTCGCGATGCGTTTCTCGATGAGATAAAGCGCTGCGAGCAGCTCGGACTTTGCTACCTGAACTTCCATCCCGGCAGCCATTTGAAGCAGATCCCGGAAGCGGCCAGCCTGACATTGGTGAGCGAATCCATCAACTGGGCGCTGGAGCGCAGCCAGGGGGTGACGGCCGTGATTGAGAACACAGCCGGACAGGGCACCAACCTCGGCTGGTCGTTTGAACACCTGGCCACCCTCATCGACGGGGTGGAGGACAAGAGTCGGGTCGGTATCTGCTTCGATACTTGCCACGCCTTCGCCGCCGGTTATGACTTGCGTACCCCTGAGTCCTGCGCTCAGGTGTTTGCCGATTTCGATCGTATCGTCGGCTTCCAATATCTCAAGGGAATGCACATCAACGGCGCCAAGTGCACCTTCGGCAGCCGGGTCGACCGCCACCACAGCTTGCGTGAAGGCAATCTGGGGGAGGCGGTATTCCACCACATCATGAATGACGACCGTTTCGATGGCATTCCGCTGATCCTGGAGACCATAGACGAGACGATCTGGGGCGACGAGATCAGTTGGCTGCGCAGTCTGGCAAAGGCGTAAAGCGCCGCGGCCACCGCATAAGGAGCAATGATGATGCAAGAAGAGTCACACGCGCGGCCACTGCGCTGGGGCATTGCCGGGGCGGGGGCCATTGCCCGTCGCTTTTGCAAGGACGTGAATGAGCACGCCAGTCTGGGGCTGGTGGTGGCGATCGCCGCCCGTGATCAGACGCGGGCCCGGGACTTTGCCGAGGAGCAGGGATTGCCCCTTGCCTATGGCAGCTACCAGGCGCTTGCGGCAAGCACCGAGGTGGAGGCCGTCTATGTGGCGGTGATCCACCCGGAGCACGCCGACCTGATCAAGCAGATGTTGCTGGCGGGCAAGCACGTGCTGGTGGAAAAACCGGCGGTGACTCAAGTAGCAGACTGGGATGCACTGGTACAGCTCGCCCAGGCCCGAGGCCTGCTGCTGATGGAGGCAATGAAGGTGATGTGCTTCCCCGCCATGCGCGAATTGCTGCGGCGACTCGGCGCCTTGCCTGCCCCCAATCGGCTGCAGGCGGCCTTCGGCTCGGTGCAGGAGAGATCCGGCAAACTGTTTGATCCCGCCTTGGCCGGGGGCGCTGCCTGGGATGTGGGTGTCTATCCGCTCTGGCTCTACGCCGCCATCTGTCACCAGCTGGGGCTGGCTGCGGGTGAGCCGCAGGTCGCTCTTTCCCGCCAGACGGGCGAGGTGGACGAGGCCGCCAGCTTCCGCTTTGCCGGCACCCTCGCGGCCGAGCTGGATGCCTCCATCGTCCAGGATCTCGACAAGGCGGCCTATCTGGGCGGCGAGGGCTGGGCCCTGCAACTGGTCGGCAAGTGGTGGAACCCCCAGCAGGTACGCTGGGTCACGGGCGATCCCTTGCCTGCCTGGCCGGGAGACATAGAGGCGCAGGTAGCGGGCGGTGGCATGCAGCACGAGGCGGATCATTTCGCCGCCTGTGTCAGGCAGGGATTGAGGGATTCCCCCTGGGTGCCGCAGGCCATGACCAGACAAGTGCTGGGGTGGGTCGAGCGCAGTTTGCAACCCGCACCCTGATAACGGATGGACAGAGAGGGCGCCTGGGCGCCCTCTCTTTTTTTGTCTGGGCGAGGGGTATGCCAGATGATCGGGCGCGATCATCGAGCCCGATCATCTTATTGAGATTTTGTCCGAGTGGTTATGTCCGCCAGGGGTTGAGGCAGGGCCCCCTCTTGTGCGCGGCAAAACTGCAGAAAGCGGCGCAGGGTGGCGGAGTGGTATTTCTGCCGGTGCCAGATGAGGGAGAGCTGGCGGGGAAAATGCCGGGCAAGTGAGAAGGCCACCAGACGACCGGCCTGCAACCGATCCGATACCGCGAGGCGGGAGATGAAGGAGATCCCCAGCCCCTTTTCAACCGCCAGCATGACGGCCTCCAGGGTGTTGAGCTCCAGCCCTGCCTGCCAGCGAGGCAGCCCGGGCTGGATCTGTTGCTCGAATTGCTCGCGGCTGCCTGACTGTGGCTCGCGCAGCACCCAGGTTTCATCGCTCAGCTGGCTGAGCGACAGGCGACTGCGCCGGGCGAGGGGATGATCGGGATGAGCCACGATCAGCATCTCGTCATTGAGCCAGGGTTCACTCACCAGATCAGCATGGTGGTTCTGCCCCTCTATCAAGGCCAGATCCAGCTCGAAGTTGGCCAGCAGATGGCACAGCTGGTGGGTGTTGGTAATGGTGACCCTGGGGGGCAGGCCCAGCTCCTGTTTGCTGCTGGCCAGCAGGGTGGGGAGCAGGTAGTTGCCTATGGTCTGGCTCGCTCCCAGGCGCAGCTGGCCGCTTGGCTCTGCATCCGGGCTGAACAGGGTTTCGATATCCTGCATCCGGGTCAGCAACTCTTCGGCGGCCGGTTGCAGCAGGCGCCCCTCGTTGTTGAGCTGCAATCTGGGGTGGATGCGATCGAACAAGGGGGTGGCGAGCTGGCGCTCCAGTTCCTGCAATGACTGGGAGACGGCGCCCTTGCTCAGGCAGAGCTCGTTGGCGGCCAGCCCCAGATTGCCGTAGCGGGCTATTGTGGCGAAGACCTTGAGTTGTTGCAGGGTCAGTTTCATGTTTGGTTTACCTGAACAATTGATTCGATTCATTTAGATATCGTAAACGATAGCGGCGCTTTATCCTATGCTCATCGTCTCTCACAAGAGGTTTCAGCCATGATCGCAAGAACTCGTCAATCCCTAGCCGCGGCACCGACCCCCATGGCGGGTCTGGCACTCGGGATCGCCAGTCTCGGTTGGTGCTGGGAAAACGCCGGCCAGTTCGATGGTCGCCTGCAACTGCTGGGCGCCGCCGTTGCCGCCGTGCTGCTGGTGATCCTCACCTTCAAGTTTCTGCTTCATCCACGCCTGCTGTGGCAGGATCTGGCTCACCCTGTGGTGGGCAGCGTTGTGCCTACCTATGCCATGGCCACCATGGTGGTCTCCAAGGCGGTCGGCATGCTGGCCCCCGGTCTGGGCGAGGGGCTCTGGTTGTTTGCCGTTGTGCTGCATCTGCTGTTTCTGGCCACGTTTGTCTGGCACAGAGCCAGGCAGTTCGAGATCCATCACATGGTGCCGAGCTGGTTTGTGCCGCCGGTGGGCATCATAGTGGCTGACGTGGCCTTTCCGGGCGGCCAGTTTGCCGTGCTGGCCGACGGCCTGCTCTGGTTCGGTATGCTCTGCTACGGCCTGATGTTGCCGCTGATGCTCTATCGCCTCATCTTCAGCCACGAAGTACCGGATGCCGCCAAGCCGACCATCGCCATTCTGGCAGCCCCTGCCAGTTTGTCACTCGCCGGTTATCTGACTGTGACCGAGGATCCTTCCTTGTTGCTGGTGGCCGTGTTGCTGGGGATTGCCATCCTGATGACCTGCATCATCTATCTGGCGTTTATCAAGTTGTTGCGTCTACCGTTTTCACCGGGGTATGCCGCCTTCACCTTCCCGCTGGTGATAGGTGCCACCGCTCTGTTCAAGGTGAGCCACCTGCTGGCGCAGTGGCCACAAGCAACCCACTATGTGGAGCAGGTCAATCTGCTGGCCCACTTCGAACTGGGTGCCGCCACTCTGATCGTCGGCTATGTGGCCTTGCGCTATCTGATGTTCTTCCTGCCACTAAGGGAGATCAACATGGATCACGGCATCGCCCGACACGGTGCCCGCCGCTAGGCACGACTCTCCAGGAGAGACTCGGGGTAAGGGGTCAGTCTACGAGAAGGGCATGCGTGTACGACATGCTCCACTGGCCAGAAGTAGTGAGAGCGCTCCGCCATGGGTGGAGCGCTTTTTTGTCTGCTGTTAAGTGTCGAAGGAGACTTTTTTTGCCGCTGGGAAATCCATTTTTTGAACCAGCGCTCACCCTGAGGTGCTCACGATGAATTTCACTGGTATTACCTGTCAGGACGAATACAATGCAACCCCATTTTCTTCGTTTGACCTCATTCATGTCTTCCCAAGATCCTGTGTTTGATTCCTCTTTTCAGACCCGTTTATTGCGACCGCGTTACTGGCCAAGCTGGTTGGCACTCGGCGCACTCTGTGTGCTCGCCTTCGTGCCGCCCCGCTGGCGTGACAAGCTGGCAGAATGGCTGGCACCGCTGGTGGTCAAGGTCTCCAAGAAACAGATCTACATCGCCAAAACCAACCTCGATATCTGCTTTGCCAATAAGAGCCAAGCCGAGCGTGATGCCATCCTGATGACCTCCATCCGCATCGGTCTCAAGACCCTGCTTGGATTTGGTGAATTTACCGTGCGCAGTCCCGCCTATCTGATGAAGCGCATCCAGGTGAGTGGCTGGGAGCATATCGAGGCGGAGCAGGCCGCCGGCCGCCCCATGATACTGGTGGTGCCCCATAGCTGGCCGGTCGATGCTGCCGGTTACTACTTCACCCAGCGTGGTGTGCCCATGTGCGCCATGATGAAGAGTGCCCGCAATCCGGTATTTGACTGGCACATCAATCGGGAGCGAGCCAAGAATGGTTGCCGTGTCTATGAACGCAGTGCCGGCATCAAGTCGGTGATCAGAACCGTCAAGCGCGGACACAGTTTCTTCTATCTGCCGGACCAGGATCATGGCCGTGAGGCGAGCATCTTTGCGCCCTTCTTCGGCTATCCCAAGGCAACCCTGCCTGCTCTGCCGCGGTTGGTGCAGGTCAGTGGTGCCAAGGCAGTGCCCATGCTGGCCTGCTACGATGAGGCCAAGTACTGCTACCGTCTGGAGATAGAGGCGCCGTTTGCTGATTACCCCAGCGCCGATCTGATGGCGGACACCTGCCGCATGAACAACATGATTGAGCAGCAACTGACTCGCGATCCTGGCCAATACATGTGGTTCCTCAAGATTTTCGATACCCGTGAAGAGCAGGAAGGGTCGGACGGCCTCTATGAAGAAGGGATCAAGCGGATCCGGGGTGATCTTCCTCCCGGCGCCTGACCTGTCATCGTGATCATGGCCCTGCGGGGCCATTTTTATTGGGTACGAGTCAGTGTGTTGGTAAGACCACTGCACCCCAAAGTGGAAAAAATTGTCAGGATAATTAAAATAACCGTTTATTTTCTATGACTTGATGGCGGCGATGTCTTCACACGATCCGGTTTTTGATACCTCATTTCATGCCCGTCTGCTCCATCCGCGCTGGTGGGGCAGTTGGCTGGCGCTTGGCTTTTTGTGTCTGCTGGCATGGGTGCCTCACGGCGTGCGCGGGCGTTTTGCCAATGCCGTGGCCCCGGCTTTGCTGCGACTTTCCAAAAAGCAGGCCTACATTGCCGAGACCAATCTCAAGATCTGTTTTCCCGAGCTGGATGCCGCCGGGCGCCGTACCCTCTTGCTCAAAGCGATCCGGACCGGTCTCAAGGCATTCATGGGCTTTGGCGAGCTGACCATGCGCAGCTCCGCGCATCTCAAAAGCCGCATCAAGGTACGGGGCTGGGAGCATATAGAGGCGGAGCTGGCCGCCGGGCGCACCATGATACTGGTCGTGCCTCACACCTGGGCGGTGGACATGATTGGCCGCTACCTGACCGATGAGGGTCTTGCGCTCTGTACCATGATGAAGAGCCCGAAAGATCAGGTGTTTGACTGGTATATCAACCGCGAGCGATCCAAAGCCGGCAAGGTGTATGAGCGCAGTGTCGGCATTAAACCGGCCATCAAGGCCATCCGCAGCGGCTACAACTTCTTCTATCTGCCGGATCAGGATCATGGTCGTGAGAAGAGCATCTTCATCCCTTTCTTCGGTCACCCCAAGGCGACTCTGCCGGCCCTGCCCAAGCTGGTGAAGCTGACCGGTGCCCGTGCTGTGCCCATCCTCGCCTGTTATGACGAAGATGAAGAGTGCTACCGGCTTGAGATTGAACCCCCGTTTGATCCATATCCCACGGACGATTTGACCGCCGACGTCAATGCCATGAACCGCATGGTGGAGCAGCAGCTGAGCCAGTATCCAGAGCAGTACATGTGGTTTCTCAAGATCTTCGAAACCCAGGAACATCAAGAAGGGGAGGATGGTCTCTACGAAGAGGGAATTAAGCGGATCCGCAGCGGTCTGCCACCCGAACCCTGAAGGGAAAGACACTGGCTGGCGACCTGAGATGACAGCGGTGACAAGCGCTTGTCCTTTAAGCAGTTTGGTGAGTAAAACAGCGGCAAATGGGGCACCGGAAGGTGTCAAGGAACCGGGATATGCAAGCTGGCCTCATAGGGGCTATCTTCTGAGGCGCAAATAGGGTAAAAGGGCGGCCATGAAAATTCCAAATCGAATCCAACCTCTGGTTGATGACGGCCTGGTCGATGACGTCATCAGCCGGCTGATGAGCGGCAAAGAGGCCGATGTCTATGTGGTGCGCTGCGGCGACGAGATCCGCTGCGCCAAAGTCTATAAAGAGGCGTCCAAGCGCAGCTTCAAGCAGGCCGTGGTGTATCAGGAAGGGCGCAAGGTGCGTAACAGTCGCAGCGCCCGCGCCATGGAGAAAGGCTCCAAGTACGGTCGCAAACAGCACGAAGAGGTGTGGCAGAACACAGAAGTGGATGCCCTGTTCAAGCTGGCGGCAGCTGGCGTGCGGGTACCGCAGCCCTATGTCTGTCTCGACGGTGTGCTCTTGATGGAGCTTATCACCGACGAGGATGGCAATGTGGCCCCCCGTCTCAATGACGTGGCACTCTCACCCGAGCAGGCTGTCATCGATCACGACAAGGTGATCCGCTATGTGGTGCGCATGCTCTGCGCAGGCCTTATCCACGGGGATCTTTCCGAGTTCAACGTGCTGGTGGATGCCCAGGGCCCCGTCATCATAGACCTGCCCCAGGTGGTGGATGCTGCCGCCAACAACCAGGCCAAGGCGATGCTGGAACGGGATGTCAACAACATGCGCAACTATTACGGCATGTATGCCCCCGAGCTGCTCAATACCCGTTACGCCAAGGAGATGTGGGCCCTGTTTGAAGATGGCAAGCTGACTCCGGAGAGCGAGTTGACCGGCCTGTTCGAGGAGAGCACAGAGGCCATCGATATCGATTCTGTGCTGCACGAAATCGAGAGCGCCGAAGAGGAAGCCCATGCCCGTCTGGCCCGAATGAACGCCGAGCAGGAAGATAGCTACTGATCGCCACTCATCATCACGTCATCAGTCACAACATGAGCGCCTTCGGGCGCTCATGTTGTTTATGGCTGCCGTTTGACGCGGCATCTGGCTCGCGGCTCAACGCAGGGGCGGGAGGCGGTAAAACCGTACCCAGCAGTCATCCCCAGCATGGTAGCGGCGATCCAGCCACTGTCCGTTGGCAGCTTCAATGATCTTGAGGGAGGCTGCATTCGTTTCGTCGCAGCTGATGAGGACGGGGCCGGTCAATACATGTTGTTGCAACCAGCGCAGCAGGGTGCGGGCAACGCCCTCACCGCGGCGGGAGGGGCGGGTATCATAACCTATGTGGCCAAGCCATTGCGCCGTGGCCGGGTTGTCACCGTGGCGTAGCCGCAGTGTGCCGAGTATCTCCCCCTCCTCAAGTGCAAAGTAGGTAGTGGTGGGCAGATACCCCATGGGCAGATGACGGCCCTCTGCGTGATCGAGCAGGCTTTGCAGCCAGCCGTCAGGGTCAAATTGTGCCACCTGATAGAGCGGCAGACCGGCTTCGCCGCACTCGGTCACATAGCTGCGATAGGCGGGGACATCGTCAGGTTGCGCCGGGCGGCACTCTATGGTCGACGGCCTGCTCACGAGCCAGTGACCAGGGGTTGGAGCAGTTGCGGCTCGCTGTGGTGGGGCTCCTGTATGCAGGTCCGTTGTCGCCCCCCTTGCTTGGCCGCATAGAGCGCCCTGTCCGCTCTGGGGTATGCCTGCTCGAAGCGCTCTCCCGGCTGCAGCGACGTCAGACCTATGCTCATGCTGATGGGACCGCCAGCGAGCTGCGAGGTGGCCTGGGCGATCCGTTGCTGCAAGGAGTGGCAGTAATGTGGCAGCGTTTGCGGATTTTCCATCAAGAAAATGACCAGCTCGTCTCCCCCCAGTCGCCCCGCTATTCCCTGCCGTGGCAGGGTAGTGCGTATCACCTGACCCACCAGCCGCAACATGGCATCCCCGGCGGGATGACCGTGCCGATCATTGATCTGCTTGAAGTCATCCAGGTCGATCAGCAACAGCTGACAGGGGTTGGCCCCTGCACTGACCTGCGCCTGTAACAGTTGCTGAAAATAGTGGCGGCTCAGCAGACCGGTCAGCTCATCCTGATTGGCCCGCTGCTCCAGCTCGCGCTGGGTCGCCAATAGTGCCTGCTGCTGGCGGGTATGGACAAGGCTGAGCAACAGATAGCTGCGGGCTATGGTAAAGAGCAGGCTGAGCAGGATCACGGGGCCGAGCAAGGGGTCGGTAAAGGTACTGGCGTTGAGTTCCGGCTGCCAGAGGTGCTTGGCTATCCGGAGCAGCTGCAGCAGCAACTGCAGACCGAGCAGCAGTATGGCAAAGCGCAATACCCGATAGAGGGGGGCCAGACGTTGATAACGCCAGAGCTGCCAGATCAGTACCGCGAATTGCAGGGAGAGCACGGCGGAGAGGACCATGATCCGGCTGTGTACGTCAGACAGGGGGCGCAGGCTGGCGGTCAGGGCAAACAGCACAAATCCGATGAGCGCTATGGCAGGGCATAGCCAGCCAAGCTGGTCTGCCTCGCGTCGAAAGAAGTGGCGCAAGCCCCGCTCATACAGCAGGGGTGCGGCAAGCAGCAGCAGGTTGGTCAGCAGTATGTTGGCAAGGGAGATATCCCCCTCGAGCGGCCGGAGCAGCAGGCCGCAGAACGAAGCGGCGATGGCCAGTTCGCTGGCAGACCAGTAGAGCAGGCCCCTGATGCGGCGCTGGGTATGCCACACATAGGCAAAAATGGCTGCGACCCCGACATGGGACAGCGTGACAAACAGTACCAGACTCAGCAATTGTGCGGAGGAAAACAGATTATGCATCAAGGGTCTCTCAGGGCTCTTCCACCTGTTAACCGCGTCCCGACGTATGAGGTCGATAGCTGGCAGTGCTGGATCACAGCATGAATCCAACCCATTATCAATGGCTTAAGCATCCAGCCATGCATCACTGCGAAGCGACCGCCCTGGCAGCCGCTGATGCGTGTGTGGGGAAAAGCAACCCCTGATCCGCTGCCCGTCACTCAGCCAGTACTGGCAGGATCATGACGGTGGCTTCTCGGCCCAGATGGGTCAGCAGGCGGCGTACATCGTCCAGCCGGATGAGCAGGGTGGCGGTATTGACCAGCGGATGGCACTGCACCTGTTCGGCCTGCCAGACTTGCTCATCCACCACCAGTTCCACCGCCTGCTCCGTATCACGCACCATGGCGAGCAGGGTGACGGCACCCGGGGTTAGACCGAGCGCGGCATGCAACCGCTCCGGGGAGCCAAAGCTCAGTCGCTTGACTCCAAGCTTGGCAGCCAGCGCCTTGAGATCGACCCGGCTTTCCTGTGGCGTGACCACCAGAAACAGCCGCTCGCTTTTGGGATCGCGTAAGAACAGGTTCTTGGTCCTGGCGGCTGGCAAGTCAGGCAACAGCTGACTCGCCTCCTCACAGGTAAAGACGGGAGGGTGATCGAATTGCTGGTAGGGAATGGCCAGCCGATCCAGTAGGGAATAGAGTGCCACTATGGATTCCTTGTATGGGGTGAACCGGTGCAAGCAGGTATGCCGGTGACAGCACGCTTGCCCACGTGTGCACGTCTTCGAGCTTACCAGCATGAGCCTTGCGGTGCAGCCTGGCATGACGATTGCGGGCAAGCACTGTATGAACGTACAATACTCCCATCCCAAAATCGGCCCCTTTATCCTGAATGATTGCGACCCAGCCCACCGTGACCACGACCTCTCCTGCAACTGCGCCCCTGGACGGCTTCATCCTGACCCGCCATGGTCGGGACGTGCGCGGACGTACAGAGATAGTGATGTGGCTCTGGAGCGAGCAGGGACCGGTACGGCTGGTGGTGCCCGGGCAGGAGCCTGTGTTCTTCCTGCCACAGAGCCACATGCAGGAGGCGGCCGAGCTGTTCAAGGGGGCCGGCGTGAGCGGGCGGTTTCGGCGCCTGCCCATGCACACCTTCGATGGGCGTGCCGTGGTGGCTTGCTATTTCTCCACCTTGAGCGCTTTTCACCGCGCCATCGAGTTGTTGCTGATACGCGGGCTGGAGCACTTCGAGGCGGATATCCGGCTGCCGGAGCGGTTTCTGATGGAGCGCTTTATCACAGCCGGAGTCCGCTTTGGCGGCAAAACGGCGCGCAAGGGGGGCAAGCACGGTTACTGGGAGGTGAACGAGGCGCGCTGTGCGCCGCAGGCGGTGACGCCGATGCTCTCCTGGGTGTCTCTGGATGTGGAGTGTGCCATGGACGGGGCCCTCTTCTCGGTGGGACTCTACAGCGAGCAGGATGCCCGCGTCATCATGATAGGCTCCCCCGAGGTCGGCGCGGATGAGTGGAGCACGCCCCTGGAGTGGGTGGCGGACGAGAATGCCTTGCTCGGGGCGCTGGAGCAGTGGTTCAGCCAGCATGATCCAGACCTGGTGATCGGCTGGAACGTGGTGAATTTTGACTTTCGGCTGCTGCTGCGCCGCGCCGAGCTCAACAAGCGGCGGCTGCGGCTCGGGCGGGGGCGGGAGCTCTGTTTCTGGCGCTCATCGCGTAACGATCCCCAGACCGGCAATGTCATCATACCGGGGCGGATGGTGCTCGACGGTATAGATACCCTGAAAAGCGCCACCTGGCAGTTTGCCAGTTACAGCCTGGATGCTGTAGCAAGCGAGCTGCTCGGCCGCGGCAAGGATATCGAGGATGTGGCCAATCGGGGGGAGAAGATCACCGAGCTGTTCCACTCAGACAAGGAGGCGCTGGCCCGCTACAACCTGGAAGATTGCAGGCTGGTGTGGGAGATCTTCGACTACTGCCACCTCATTCCCTTTGCCATCGAGCGGGCCTCCCTCACCGGCCTTGAGCTCGACCGGGTCGGTGGCTCTGTGGCGGCGTTTACCAACCTCTATCTGCCGCGGCTTCATCGCGGCGGCTATGTGGCCCCCAATCTGCCTGCCGATGGGGGGCTGGCAAGCCCCGGCGGCTATGTGATGGACTCCAAACCCGGCCTCTATCGCCACGTGCTGGTGCTCGATTTCAAGAGCCTCTATCCCAGCATCATCCGCACTTTCTGTATTGACCCCATGGGGCTGGTGGAGGGGCTGCAGCATCCGGATGAGGCGATCCCCGGCTTTCGCGGCGCCCTCTTCTCTCGCACTCGCCACTTCCTGCCGGATCTCATCGCCACCCTGTGGGCGGCGCGGGACAGGGCCAAGGCGGCCAGCAACAAGGCGCTTTCCCAGGCCATCAAGATCATCATGAACTCCTTCTACGGCGTGCTGGGCTCGGGGGGCTGCCGTTTCTACGACCCCAGGCTTGCTTCTTCCATTACCCTGCGCGGTCACAGCATTATGCAGCAGACCCGGGAGTGGATTGAGGCGCAAGGTTTCGAGGTGATCTACGGCGACACTGACTCCACTTTCGTCCACCTGGCCAGGGAGACAAGCTCGCAGCAGGCCGATGAGATTGGTCATGGCTTGGCGCGGATGATCAACGACAACTGGACGGCACTGATCAAGCGCGAGTTCGACCTGCCCAGTCATCTGGAGATCCAGTACGAGACCCACTACCGCCGCTTTCTGATGCCGACCATTCGCGGGCTGGAGAAGGGCAGCAAGAAGCGGTATGCCGGTCTGGTTGGCAAGGCGAGCGAGGGGACGGAACAACTGGTGTTCAAGGGGCTCGAGTCGGTGCGCACCGACTGGACCATGCTGGCCAAACAGTTCCAGACCCGGCTCTATGAGCTGGTGTTTCACGATGAAGATCCCAGCGGCTATGTGCGCACCATGGTGGATGAGACCCGGGCCGGCTTGCACGATGATCTGCTCATCTACCGCAAGCGGCTGCGTCAGAAGCTGGAGGAGTACCAGAAGAACGTCCCGCCCCATGTACGGGCGGCGCGGCTGGCCGATGAAGAGAACCTGCGCCGCGGTCAGCCCCAGCGCTACCAGCACAGGGGCACCATTTCCTATCTGATGACCCTCAATGGGCCTGAGCCGCTGGAATACAGGCGCAGTGCCATCGACTACGAGCACTACATCGACAAGCAGATCAGACCCATAGCAGATGCCATACTGCCGTTTATCGGCGAGTCATTCGAGCGGATCTGCGGCCAGCAGCTGGATCTCTTCTAGTCCCGTCAGACAGTGTGTTGTGACAGGGCAACGAGGGCGGGAAACAGAGAGGCCAGCAAGCTGGGTAGTGAGGCGGCTTATTCAGTACAGCATCAAGGGCAGGGCGCACGGGCCCGGCCTTTTGATCCCGTAGCGATGCAGGTGGCCCTGACATGCAAAAAGCCCGCTCATGGAGCGGGCTTTTTTAATCTGGTGCGTCCTAGTGGATTCGAACCACCGACCCCCACCATGTCAAGGTGATGCTCTAACCAGCTGAGCTAAGGACGCAGGGTGCGCAATGCGACTTCTTTTTGCAGGGGAGTGGTGGGTTTAATTGGATTCGAACCAACGACCCCTACCATGTCAAGGTAGTGCTCTAACCAACTGAGCTATAAACCCACATCTGCAATCTATTATGGTGCGTCCTAGTGGATTCGAACCACCGACCCCCACCATGTCAAGGTGATGCTCTAACCAGCTGAGCTAAGGACGCATACTCGGTATTCTGTGATGGTGCGTCCTAGTGGATTCGAACCACCGACCCCCACCATGTCAAGGTGGTGCTCTAACCAGCTGAGCTAAGGACGCATCACAGAAAAAGTGGTGGGTTTAATTGGATTCGAACCAACGACCCCTACCATGTCAAGGTAGTGCTCTAACCAACTGAGCTATAAACCCACTGCAAGAACCGGTAATGACCGCTTCATGACACCAGCACTGCTGACGTGGTCGGCATACTACCCATGCCCCCAAAGGCTGTCAACAGGCGGTATGCACAAAGGAGACCGTTTGCCGAGTTCTTGCGCAGCCTGTTGATTTTACAGGCACACCCTATCCGGACTTGGGTAGCAGGGGGGGCTTGCCACCGGGTGCTTCACAGCGCAAAAAGACCCCTTGCCAGGCCTTGGCATGGCGCACTGTGGCGGCGCGAAAATTCAGCCAGACGCGGCTCTCCAGCCCGCTGGCGTAGCTTGTCTGCCATGCCTGCAGGGCTGGCGGGGATGCATTGTCAAACAGGGCGGCCAGGGAAGGGGAAATCTGGCGGAACTGGCGATCAAGCTGAGCCAGCCAGGGTTGCAGCCCCCTGGCATAGTAGTGCGTCATGGCCCCCCGCAGACGATCTTGTCGCTGTGGATCCGTGACCGGGCAGAGTGTGGTGATGGGCAAGGGCTCCAGTTGTGCACTGATCTGGTTGAGCCAGGCCGTGGCCAGCGGCAGTGAATAGAGCAGCCGGGGCAGGGCATCCGATCGGTAGAGGCTCTCAAGCGCATCCGTCAACGGAGGCAGGGATGCCGTCACATGGTCGGGACTGGCCACCGCCTCTTGCCAGCGCTGCAACTGACCCAGTGCCTGGCGGGTCTCCAGCAGAGTGCTGGTCAGCGACAAGGGGGTTCGTCTGGGGGTCAGCACCCGGCGCAGCTCCGGGGTGCTGACCAGCGCATTCCAGAAGCGATCCGGCAACATGGCCGCTTTCTGTTGTCGAAGGCTGGTCAGCCACTGTGCTACCTCGGGGTCCTGTGTCTTGCAGTGCGCCAGCCCCTGCACCAGTTGCCACTCATAGGCCAGCTGGCTGAAGTTGTCCATGCTGCGCCCGACAGGGCCGTTGCGTTCAGCCACCAGGGTGCCGAGGCCACACTGGTTGAGGGGCAAGATATCGAGCAGGCCAATGCGCAGATCTGGCAGCGGACGCTGCAGTTCTCGCTGGGCGGGGAAGGGCACCAGCGTAATGACGGGAGAGGGAGTGGACGGGAGACTCAGTACATGGGCCACCCTGGTTTGATAGGTGGCAAATTGATCCTCTATGGTGGGGGTACAGCCTGCCAGCTGCATCCCCCACAGCCAGATCAGTCCGTTACGGATGGGCGCCGAAACGGCCATAGATCACCTTGAGACGGGCGCCCAGCATCAGGGCTGCACCGGTCAGGCCGACGATAAAACCGACCCAGAAGCCCTGCGGCCCCATGCGAGGTACGACCCAATCGGTCAGTCCCAGCAGCATGCCGGTAGGCAGGCCCAGACCCCAGTAGGCGACTATGGTGACGTAGAAAATTGCCTTGGTGTCTTTGTATCCACGCAGCGCCGCGGCCGCTACCACCTGTACCGAGTCGGAGACCTGATAGATGGCGGCGAAGAACAGCAAGGTAGCCGCCAGCGTGATCACCTGCATGTCATCTGTGTAGATGGTCGCTATCTGTTCACGCAGCAGTACTGTCAGGGCGGCGGTGCAGGCCGCGACCGCCATGCCCAGCATGAGGCCGGTACGGGCCGCGACCCGGGCGTGGTCCGGCAAGCCTTCCCCTATGCTGTGGCCGACCCGGATAGTCACCCCCACACCAATGGAGAGCGGCAGCATGAACACCAGGCTGGAGAAGTTCAGCGCTATCTGGTGGCTCGCGACCGTCTCTGCTCCGAACGGGGCCAGCATCAGGGCCACCACGGTAAACAGGGTCACCTCGCAGAAGATGGCCATGGCAATGGGAAAGCCGAGTCGGAACAGGCGCCAGATCCGGCTGCCATTGGGGCGTGCCAGCTGGGCAAACAGGTTGATCTTCGTGAAGTGAGGGGAGAGTTTCACATAGATGATCATTGCCAGCAGCATGGCCCACAGCACGATGGCGGTGGCCACCCCACAACCGACACCGCCGAGTTTTGGCATGCCAAAATGGCCGTGGATGAAGATGTAGTTGGCGGGAATATTGACCGCCAGCCCGACGAAACCTATCACCATGGTGGGCATGGTGTGGGAGAGTCCCTCACTGAAGTTGCGCAGCACCTGGAACAGCACGAAGGCGGGCAGCCCCCACAAGATGGCATGCAGATAGCCGGCAGTCTTGGTGGCCATGACAGTGTCTACCCCCATGAATTGCAGGGTCAGCGGGCTGAAATAGAGCGCTATCATGGCGATGGGAGTGACCATGAGCGCCAGCCAGAAGCCCTGATGCACGGCCGGGCGGATCTCGTCCCGTTTGCGAGCCCCGTTGAGCTGGGAGACGATGGGGGTGAGCGCCATTATGATGCCCTGCACCAGCAATATGATCGGCAACCAGAAGCTGGTGGCAACCGACACGGCCGCCAGATCCACGGCGCTGACTTGCCCCGCCATCACGGTATCGACAAAGTTCATGGCGATCTGGGCCACCTGGGCGACCAGAATGGGGCTGGCTAAACGAACGAGCTGCCTCGCCTCGGACCAATAACGTTGCACTGACACCTCCGAGTGGATCAGATAAAAAGAGCAAGAACGGATAACAGGATGGGCTTTTGCCCCCTCACCGGGAGGAGACAAAATGCGGGGGTGTCATTCTAGCCTGAAAGTCGCCCGCCGCGAAACGGTTGGCGGCAGGCTTTCTGCCCGGCTCAGGCGTCCTGATGATCGCTGATCAGCAGATTGGCGGCGGCATAGGCGGCTTCCTGGCGCAGTTCGGCCGGCACCCGCTCGTCGGAGGCCACAGCATTGAGGGCTCTGATGGTCGCCGCTATGGCCTGCGGCACATAACCCTGCTCACCTGAGCCAATCTGGTTATAGGCGATGCGAATGGCCTCACAACATTGATATACCTGCATTATTTCTTCCTCATTAACCTGAATGTGAACGCCGTCACTATAGCGATCGGGGGCAAGCTTGTCAGCAGGCGTGCTTGTCTGGGCGGCGGGCCGGGGGTAACCTGCCTTTTTTCGTAGCAGGAGAAGAGACATGTTCACCGGCATAGTGCAGGGGACCGCCGAACTGGTTGCCATCAAAGCGCTTCCCAACTTTCGCACCCATGTGATCCGCATGCCAAGCCTGGCCTGGGGCGAGGGATTGGCGTTGGGGGCCTCCGTGGCTCATAACGGCTGCTGCCTGACAGTCACCCGGGTGGAAGGCGATCTGGTCAGCTTCGATCTGATCCAGGAAACCCTTCGCCTGACCAACCTTGGCACGCTGCAGGCGGGGGACAAGGTCAACGTGGAGCGGGCTGCCCGCTTTGGTGACGAGATCGGCGGTCATACCATGTCTGGTCATATCATGGGCACGGCGGAAGTGATCTCGGTCATAGACACCCCCAACAATCGTCAGGTGTGGTATCGCCTTGCTCCCACGCTCATGAAGTACGTGTTGACCAAAGGCTACATCGGCATCGACGGCATCAGCCTGACAGTGGGTGAAGTGCGAGAGGGTGAATTTTGCGTCAATCTGATCCCGGAGACCCTGGCTCGCACCAATCTGGGCTGGGTCAAAGCCGGTTGGCACACCAATATCGAGATCGATCCCCAAACCCAGGCCATCGTCGATACGGTGGAGCGGGTACTGGCTGCGCGCCAGTTGGGCTGATCTGGGCGAAAGCTTCCGACATGCCATGGAAAAGGGCCTGCATGCAGGCCCTTTTGATCGCTCGATTTTTGATGACTCGCAATCAGAACATCTGCTCGTCGTCTGCATCCACAAACAGTTGCAGGCAGTCACGGGCTTCGTCCAGATGCAGCCGCAGGTGGATGGGGTTGCAACAGGCCATGCAATCTTCGTAGAACTCCTGATCCCCCTGGCTGGCATCCAGCTCGACCCGGGTATGATGGCCACAGTGGGGGCAGACGATACGCTTGCTGGTGTACTCGATCATGGTGACCTCCTCGGGCCCTCGGGCCGCCTCTCTTCCCTGATTCTAGTTGGCCGGGAGGGAGTTAACCGCGAGCAAGCGCACGTTTATGACAGTGGTCAGGGGGATACGGCGTTCTGGCTCCTTTAGCACCATTGTTGTCTGCGGGAGTCTATGCCACCCAGCTGGCCAGCGTGGCGGCATTCAGCTCCCCGAGGGATCTGAGCTGGTGATCGGCAATGGCCAGACGGGGATCGCCGACCAATGCCGGGTCCGGTACTATGAGCGCTCTCATGGAGGCCGCCTTGGCCGCCAGCAGGCCGGTGAAGCTGTCTTCAATGGCCAGACAGTGTACCGGTTCTACCCCGAGTTTTTCCGCCGCGTGTATGTAAACGTCCGGATGCGGTTTGCCGAAGCGCTCCACCTCGGCGGAGTGCACCGCCAGAAAGCGATCGCGAATGCCGAGCTTGCCGAGCACCGCCTCGACCATGGTGAAGGGCGAGGAGGTCGCCAGCCCAATCTTGAGCCCTTGTGCCTCCATCAATGCCAGCGCCTCCAGCACCCCCTCCTTGGGTTGGCCTTCACTCAGGATCAGGGCAATGACCTGATCCAGGATGCGTTGCATCACCTCTTCCTGGCTGGGGCCCACCCAGGGGCGCAGCCGATACCAGTGCGCCACCAGCTGGTCGATGCGCACGCCTATGGTGGAGTTGCAATCCTCCTCGCTGTGGGGATGACCCAGCCCGGAGAACACGGCCATCTGGGCCCGTTGCCAAAAGGGTTCCGAGTCGATCAGAACACCATCCATATCGAAGATCACGGCAGCTAACATCTTGTACTCCTGACAAATTTGAAGGGGGATTATAAGCCTGACGGGAAAATGCAAAAGGGGCATTGCCATGCCCCTTGCGCCTGATCACGTCAGCAACCGGTTTTGGTCAATAAATCACCTCGACCCGGGCGGCGACCGCCTTGGCTTTTTCCACCGCCTCTTCACACTGCTGCCCACGGGCTAGGGCGACCCCGAGCCGGCGGCGACCGGCGATCTCGGGCTTGCCAAACAACCGCAGCTGGGCGCCCGATACCAATGCCAGCGCCTCCCCAATGCCCTGATAGCGGATGTCCTGACTGTGACCATCCCGCAGCACCACGGCCGAGGCGCTCGGCCCGTACTGAGTGATGGTGCCGATGGGCAGCCCCAGGATGGCGCGCACATGGAGGGCAAATTCGGAGAGATCCTGAGAGATCAGGGTCACCATGCCGGTGTCGTGGGGGCGGGGGGAGACTTCGCTGAACCACACCTCATCGCCCCTGATAAAGAGCTCGACCCCGAACAGGCCATAACCGCCAAGCGCCCCGACCACCTTGGCGGCGACCTCCTTGGAGCGGGCCAGCGCCAGGGTGCTCATCGCTTGTGGCTGCCAGGATTCGCGGTAGTCGCCATCTTCCTGGCGGTGGCCTATGGGGTCGCAAAAATGAATGCCATCGATGGCCCGCACCGTGAGCAGGGTGATCTCGTACTCGAAGGGGACGAATCCTTCCACAATCACCTTGCCGCGACCGGCGCGGCCACCCTCCTGGGCGTAGGTCCAGCTTTCGTCCAGTTTGGCGAGATCCCGCAGCAGGCTCTGACCCTTGCCCGACGAGCTCATCACGGGTTTTACCACGCAGGGCAGGCCGATGGCTTCGATGGCGGCGATGAACTCCTCCTTGCTCTGGGCAAAACGGTAGGGGGAGGTGGGCAGACCCAACTCTTCGGCGGCGAGCCGGCGGATCCCTTCCCGATTCATGGTGAGCTGGGTGGCGCGGGCGTTCGGCACCACCTTGACCCCCTCTTGCTCAAGCTGTGCCAGGGTATCGGTGGCGATGGCCTCGATTTCAGGAATGATGAGATCGGGTTTGACCAGGGTGACCAGGGCGCGCAGGGCATTGCCATCGAGCATGTCCAGCACGTGGGCTTTGTGCGCCACCTGCATGGCGGGGGCATTGGGGTAACGGTCGGCGGCGATCACCTCGATCCCGAACCGTTGCAACTCGATGGCAACTTCCTTGCCGAGTTCTCCCGAGCCAAGCAGCAGGGCGCGGGTGGCGCTGGGGCGGGTGGCGGTTCCAAACATACGATCTCTCCTGATGTCGATGGTCACAATGTCTCTGTCGCTATTGGCAGCAATAGCAGGCAAAAAAAGAGGCACGCATGGCGTACCTCAGGAAACAGATTGATGGGCGCGCTGCTCCAGATGGGTAAGCAGCGTGATGGCGCCAATGATGATGGCAGCGCCGAGCCACAATCGGCCGGGCGGTGCCCAGCCAAACACCAGCCAGCCTGCCAGCACGTTCATGGGCAGCTTGGCAAAATCAAAGGGTTGCACGAACGAAGCCTCTGCCACGCTGTAGGCGCGGGCGATGGACATCTGGGCCAGTGCTGACAGTACCCCTGACACCGCCACCAGCAGCCACTGGGTTTCGCTCGGCCACTGCCATTCCGGCAGGGCCAGCATGGCGTTGAAGGGGGTGCTGAAGATGAGCAGGTAGACCACTATGGTGTGGGACGATTCGCTCGCCGCCTGATAGCGCACCAGCAGGGAGTAACCGGCCCAGAACAGGGCAGCTGCCACCGGCAGCAGGGAGGCCCAGCTGAAATCATCGGTCCAGGGGGCCAGGATCACCATGGCGCCGACAAAGCCCGCAAGGGTTGCCAGAATGCGTGCCCGGCTCACCTGCTCCTTGAGCAGCAGGGCCGACCCTAAAGTGGCAAACAGCGGGGAGGTCATCAGCAGGGCTATCCCCTGCCAGATGGGCACGGGCACCGCCAGCGCCCACAGCCAGAACTGGATGCCGATCACGGCCAAGGCGACTCGCAGCAGGTGCAGGCGCAATTGGTTGGTCATCAGAGATTGACGCAGGCCGTGGCGCACCAGCCATGGCAGCAGACACACCAGGGCGATCAGGTATTGATGAAAGGCAACCTGGGTCGAGGGGAGGCCGAGCTTGAAGCTGACATATTGGCTCAGACTGTTGACGGCGGCAAAGCAGAGGCCTGCCACCATCATCCAGACTGCACCGGCAAAAGGAGAGTGCCTGCGCGAGGGTGCCATGGGATCCGGGTCGCTGGAAAAAAGTGCGGCGGATCATAACGGCAATCGTTTGTTCTGCCAAGCATTGGGCGGTTGGCCATGGGGTCGTTGGCGATAGAATGAACTAAGGTCAAAATTTTTGAACAAGTTGAGCATCTATTTTCGCTATCCGCAGAGAAGCTCAATGTTTAGAGTGACCTCCATCGACAGCCAAGCTGTTCAACCGACAACCAAATGGAGTTTCACCATGGCCAATATCCTAGTACTCAAGTCCAGCATCCTGGGCCAATATTCCCAATCCAACGCCCTGATAGACGGCTTCCTGGCTGACCACCCGTCCGATACCGTCACGGTGCGTGATCTGGCGACTCTGAACCTGCCGGTGCTGGACGGTGAACTGGCCTCGGGTCTGCGCGGTGGTGACAACCTGAACGAACGTCAGCTGGCCGTCATGGCCCAATCAGATGAGCTGATTGCCGAACTCAAGGCGAGCGATCTGGTGGTGATTGCCGCCCCCATGTACAACTTCAGTATTCCGACCCAGCTGAAAAACTGGATTGACCTGATTGCCCGTGCCGGCGTGACCTTCCGTTACACCGAAACAGGTCCGGTCGGTCTGGTGGAAAACACCCGCGCCCTGGTGATCAGCCCCCGTGGCGGCATGCACGTCGGCAGCGCCACCGATCTGGTGACCCCCTACATGCGTACCGTGCTGGGTTTCATCGGCATCAAGGACGTGGACTTCATCTACGCCGAAGGCATGGGCATGGGTCCGGATGCGCAAGCCAAAGGTATTGAGCAGGCCAAAGGGCAGCTGGAAACCCTGGCGCTCTGATCAAGAGACTGGCCATGTCGTACCAAACAAAACAACGCAGCCCTTGGGCTGCGTTGTTTTTTCTGTGCAGGTATAACGGCAGTGGCCAGTCGGGGCGGGTCAATCCTGAATGAAGTGACGACAGCCGCTGCCCACCATCAGGCACACGGCAACCAGAGAGCCCAGCAACAAGGTGCTGAGCCACTGCTCGGCGCTGTCAGGCAGGCTGGGGGAAAACAAACTGATCATGAGAATGGCGCAGAGGGTGATCAGCGTGGTCTGTCGGGTCAGGATCATCATGGGTCGTCCTTGGCTGGCGTGTCACGGGTCAGAGGCTAACGGCCGTGTATGACAGCTTGATGTATCCATACATGTCGCTGAGTGTCATTCCACGGTGTCATCATCACCATATCAGCTTTTAGCGCCGGGGCCAGTGCCGTTGGCCGGGTTGTGATCCGGATCCCTATCTGAACTGTTTCTGATCCGGCAGGTAGTGGAAATCGCCGCTGGCGAGTCTGGCGACCAGGGCCTCCTGGTCGAGATCCTGCGCCTTGCAGAGATCGTCCAGATCATCAAAACGATCACGCAACTGCATATTGACCAGGCTCAGCAGCATGTTGACATCCATGGTGGCGAAATTGTTCAGGTTCATGACTTGTGCTCGCTATCCAGCAGGTGCAGTTGTTCGATGGCGTCGCTGACACTTTGCAGGTGTAGACGAATGGACTGACGCGCCTCGGCAGGCAGGTAATCGGTGAGGGTATGCTGCCAGCTGCCCGCTTCGGTCTTGAGCTGCTGGAACAAGGTGAGCCCGGCATGGGTGAGAGAGACCAGGCTGACCCGCTTGTCCTGTTCGCTGCTCTCGGTAAACAGTATCCCCTTCTCCACCAGTCGGTGGATTTCGCGGGAGATCCGCACCTTGTCCATCCCGCTCGCCTCCACCAGCTCTTTCTGGCTGATGGGGTAGTTGGGGCCGAGCACCATCATGAGGCGCCATTGGGGCACCGTCAGCTGATAACGCTGCTGGTAAAACTGCTCAAAGGTATCGCGCACCATCTCGGCGGCGTGAACCAGCTGATAGGGGGGGTAGTGCGCAAGCAGCTCTATGATCTTTGACATATGACATCCTGCTGTGACGGCTGCATCGAGTGCAGTTTCTCTTGATACTTTGACCTTGATGATACGTAACACAAGGGCGTTTGTCTGAACATGCACCAGAGAAATGTGCGGTTGCGCACGTCATACGCCGCAACCGGGTCTGTTCGAAGCTGATTTATACGACTGGCTGCTCAGCCTTTACGCAACCAGATCAAGGCGTTGTGCTTGAGCCAGGCCTCGCGGCTCTGCAGTGTGTAGAGCACTGCTTCATCGCGACTGCCCGCCTGCCAGCTCTGGGGCTCCTGTTTGGGCAGCTTGCGCTGGCCCAGCAGACAGGCCGGAATATGGGCATTGGCCTTGATGGCGGCGTCCAGCTGCGGCTGAGCCGCCTCGGGGCCGTCACAGACAAATGCCATCAAGGCCCTGTTGTAAAGCAGCCAGCTGGAAGCCTCGTCGAAGCGCACCAGCAAGGCGCGCAGGGCGGCCCAATCCCCTTGCAGCGCATAGAGACTGGAAAGAGGATAACGGCAGCCCAGCTCGTCGGCGATGCACAGGTCGAGCAGCGCCAGATATTCCTGGCGAGCCTGCTCCAGCTGGCCGATACGCAGCAGGCAATCGGCCCTGCCGGCCCTGGCGGCGAGCAGCGGGCGTGCCTCGTGGGCACTCCAGCCGTGGCCAGCCATCTGCTGCCAGAAAGCGGCATCGAACAGCGGCTCGGCATCGTCAATCACCTTGTCAAACCAGCCAAGACGAGCCAGGGGATCGCGGCAGGCATCGGCCAGTTCGAACCACTGCTGCCACTGTTCGGCCTGCTCGCTATCGAGGGCTGCCTGAGTGCCGGGCACAGCTTGATACTCATCCAGTTGCAGCAGCTGGTTGAGCGCCGCCTTCATGTTCTGGCGCTGGCGTTTGCAAAATTCCATAAAGGGCAGCTCACTGCCGGCGGCCGCGTGCAGCATCTGGGCCATGGGCTTGTCGCGAAACAGACTGAGTTCGGCAGCGAGGCTGAAACGGTACTGGGTGGTGGGATCGTTCAGATCCTTGGGCTTGGGCCAGCTGGCAAATCCCTGACTGAAGCCGTAGCACCACTGGCCGAGGGGGTGACTTTGCTCGAACACTTGCTCCGGGCCGTCGGTAGAGAGGCGGCACTGGCTTGGCAAGGCCAGCTGGGCCTCGTCGGCCTGAGCTTCCAGCTCGGCGATCAGATGGTGCAGCGCCTCTGCGCTCTTCTCATCCAGTTCGGCGTCATGTGGCAACAGACCGGCCAGCGGGGCCTGCCAGTCAGGGGCATCCGGCCCCACCAGACGGGCGCACAGAAAACCGTGCAGCGCCGGGTAGGTCATGTCCTGCCCACTGTGGGTCTGGATCCATTGATTGAGATGACGGGTACGAGTGGATGGATTCATCGACAGTTCCTCAGGATTTGAACAGCGGCGCAGTCTACCCAAAAGTGGGGGTATTTGCAGTAAAGCACCGGCCGAATGACGATTATATCGCCATAAACCGTGAAAACGGCCTCGAAAATCATGCGGGAGCAGGGCAAGGGGCTAGGCCCTGTTGCCGCTCTTGGGGTAACATGCGCGCCCATACGGGCAATGAAAAATTGACCATCCGGATAATGAAAGAAGAGATCAGCATGTTACAGATTGGCAAGATGAACACCCTCACCGTAATCGAGCTCGAAGACAGGGGCGCCTGGCTGGCGGCCGACGAATATGGCGAGCTGCTGCTGCCCAAGCGTCAGCTGCCTGAAGGGGTGGCTGAAGGTGACGGTGTGGAGGTCTTCCTCTATCTGGATGCCGACTGTGAGCCGGTGATCACCACCGACAAGCCGTTTGCCATGGTGGGCGACATAGTCGGTCTCAAGGTGGTCAATGCCAACAAGATCGGTGCCTTCCTCGACTGGGGCATGAAAAAAGATCTGTTTGTGCCGACCCGTGAGCAGAACAAGCCGATGCAGGTGGGCCACGTCTATCTGGTGCATCTGATGCTCGACAACGAAGGCCGCATGGTAGGCACCAGCCGGCTGGAGCGGTTCCTGCGCACCGATAACCCCCCCTTCAAGGCTGGTGACGAGGTAACAGCACTGCCGGGTGAGCACACGCCGCTTGGCATCAAGGCGATCGTCAACGGTGAATATTCCGGCATGCTGTTCAAGAACGAGGTATTTGGCCGGGTGATGACGGGTCGACCGCTGACCGCCTGGGTCAAGCAGGTACGTGACGACGGTAAGCTGGACTTGACCCTGCAAAAGCCGGGCATGGATCGGATGGACGATGCCAGTGGCCGGATCCTGACCCGGCTGATGAAGCAGGGTGGCAGTCTGGCTGTCGGTGACAAGAGCGAACCCGAGCTCATCTACAAGCTGTTCAACATGAGCAAGGGCACCTTCAAGAAGGCCATCGGCGGCCTCTACAAGCAGGGCAAAATCGTCATCGAAGACAACTGCATCACCCTGGTTGCCACAGATACCGACTCGGCAGTGGACAGCGAGTAAGTGCCGAGCCCCTGTATCGGCCACTGTCAGGCCAAGGACGGGCTCTGCCTCGGCTGTGGCCGTACCCTGACCGAGATTGGTCACTGGTCGGCCATGGAGAGCGACGCCCAGCTGGCCGTGATGGCAGAGCTGGATGGCTCGAAAAGCACCCATGCGTGCCCTGGCTGTGGCGAGCCGGCATTTTGCGCCGTGTCGGCCGGTGCAACGATCGCACAGTGCTGGTGCAGCCAGTTGCCTGCTCTGCCCATGAGCGATGCCAGCGCCTGCTGGTGTCGCCGCTGTCTGGCCAAGGCCATTGCAGCGCAGCCCTGAGCGGGGGCATACCAGAAAAGAGAAAGGCGCCGAGGGCGCCTTTTTTATGCCTGTTGCTGGCGATGCCAGCGCACATGGACATCGTGCTCGTTAAGAAAGCGGGGCAGCAGGAAGGTGGCGTAGATCACCTCAAACTCATCCTGATGGTCCAGCAAGCCAACCCACACCTCGACCCAGGACTCCATGTCGACCGGTACACCGAGTTCGGTTGACCAGTCTCCATTGGGCAGGGTCGCCTCGACGGCGCCACGCTGTTCGAACTCCAGTGTGATGTCGACGATTTGTTCGGGGGCCAGCATGTCTGCGGCCTGCTCAAGAAACTGATCATAGGCCCATTCGACCAGCTGATCCGGGGTACGTTGTTCCATGAAATCACTCCAGATACATCGAGGTTCGCTACTGTAGCAAGTATTGGCGGTGGCGGCCAGACCGGTGCGGATACCGATCCGCCACCTATCCAACGGCGTGGGTAGAAGGTATGGTTTAAGGGGGATCCACTGGAGGGGTGTCATGAAGCGACGAGTGCGGCGACAGCAGATCAAGCGACGACGGGAGGCCTGGTGGTGGCACTATCTGCCGCTGCACCAGAGCACTGTGGGCGGTCATCTGGGCCCGCCGGCAGAGACATTGCCTGATGACCCCGATCCCTGATAGGAGACTCTGATGCGCTCAGAGGCGATGTACGGCCATCGGGCATTAGTAGAAGTGGCTCTGTGCCCGATGCTCAATCGTCCTTGTATACCTTGTTGAGGGTAGCCTGGCCAAGTTGACCCATCTGGCGACGGATCCAGGCCGAGCGTTGCTGAACGTAGGGGGAGGGAGGCTGGACCCGGTAGCGCCAGGGATTGGGCAGGGCGGCAGCCAGCAGAGAAGCCTCGTAACGAGTCAAGCGGGCGGCCGATTTGCCAAAATAGTGCTTGGCGGCGGCCTCGGCGCCATAGATGCCGGGGCCGAACTCTACGATATTGAGATAGACCTCGAGGATGCGGGATTTGTCCCAGCCCAGCTCCATCAGCAGGGTAAACCAGGCCTCGATCCCCTTGCGCAGGAAGCTGCGATCGCTCCACATGAAGAGATTCTTGGCTGTCTGCTGGCTCAGCGTGCTGGCGCCACGTACCCGCTTGCTGCGCTGGTTGTGCTTGAGTGCCGAGCTGATGGCATCCATGTCAAAGCCGCTATGGTCGGCAAAGCGCTGATCCTCTGCGGCGATCACCGCCAGTTGCAGTTCCCGCGAAATACGATCTATGGGCACCCAGTCATGCTTGACCACGGCTATCTTGGCGGGCGGAAACAGGGCCCGTTCGATGCGCCAGGTCCACATGGGGGGATCGATGAAGCGCAGCAGCACCACCGAGACGATGGAGCCGAGCAGGACTGCCACCAGCAGCTTGCCGAGCCAGCTCAGCATGAGCCGTCCCAGAGCCGGACGTGCCGGCTCGGGGGCATAATAGCGGGGACGCAGATCATCGGGATCCGGAATTATTGGGGCAACCATTCGATGTGGCAGAACTTCTCGTCAACACGGCGGGAGAGCAGCATGCGGGCAAACAGGTGCTCATATTCTTGTTCGGCATTACCAAGCCCGATCCAGATCTCGGCATACTCGGTATCGCTTACGGCAAATCCCACGTCCGCTTCCCAGTCATCGGCCGGATCGGTTTCCGCCAGCAGGCCGCGACTGTTGAACTCCCGGTTGAAGACGGCAATCTCCTGCTCCGGCAAGTTGTCGGAGGCCAGCTCCATGAAAAGTTCGAGTGCGGTGTCGAGCAGTTCCTCGACGCTGTGCATTTCATCGTTCAAAGACATAGATCGTCCGTTCCAGATAATAAAAATGAGACGCCCCGTCGGCAAAGCCGAACAGTGGCGCGCGGTATTCTAGCTGGCCCCCTCTTCCTTGGCGAGATCAGGCGTGTGGCCCGCCCTGTTTGCGGCAATAAAAAACCGGACCCTGGTACAGGATCCGGTCTTCATTGGGGGAAGGGGTCACGCATGTGGCGTCAGCTCATCCCTTTTTGTCATCGGCGAAGGTGATGTTGAGCTCCAGCACAGACAGCTCATCACTCTTCTTGTCCAGCTGGACCGTGATCTTGTCAGGGTCGATCTGCACATACTTGCGGATCACATCCAGCAGGTCCTGCTTGAGCTGGGGCAGGTAATCCGGCCCCCCTCTGGATGAACGCTCGTGCGCGACTATGATCTGCAACCGCTCTTTGGCCAGTTGTGCGGTGTTTTGTTTCTTGTTGGAACGAAAATAATCCAATAATGACATGTTTAACTCCCGAACAGTCGGCTAAAGAAGCCCTTCTTTTCTTCTTCCAGAAAACGAAAATCCTTGGTGTCGCCCAACAGGCGGGCAACGGCATCCTCATAGGCCTGACCGGCATCGGACTCCTTGTCCAGAATGACCGGCTCCCCCGAGTTGGAGGCGCGCAGCACAGCCTGGGACTCCGGGATCACCCCGAGCAGCTTGATGGCCAGGATATCCTGTACATCCTGTACGCTCAGCATGTCGCCACGGTTGACGCGGGTCGGGCAGTAGCGGGTGAGCAGCAGGTGTTCCTTGATTGGGTCTTCGCCGCGCTCGGCACGACGGGACTTGGAGGCCAGAATGCCAAGGATGCGATCCGAGTCACGCACGGAAGAGACTTCCGGGTTGGTGGTGACGATGGCCTCGTCGGCGAAGTAGAGCGCCATCAGGGCACCTGCTTCGATCCCGGCTGGCGAGTCGCAGACGATGTAATCAAACTTCATTTCCGCCAGCTGATCCAGGATCTTCTCGACCCCTTCATGGGTCAGGGCGTCCTTGTCCCGGGTCTGGGACGCGGGCAGGATGAACAGATTTTCGCAGCGTTTGTCCTTGATGAGGGCCTGATTGAGGTTGGCCTCACCGTTGATCACATTGACGAAGTCATACACCACGCGCCGCTCGCAGCCCATGATGAGATCCAGATTTCTCAGACCGATGTCAAAATCGATGACCACAGTCTTGTGGCCACGCTGAGCCAAACCTGTACTCAGGGCCGCGCTGGTTGTGGTCTTGCCAACGCCACCTTTACCCGATGTAACGACTATGATTCGCGCCATTCTCGCTTCCTTGTAACTCTATTTGATATGGTCTATTCGGAGTTGTTCGTTATCCAGCCGGACATGCACCGGCTGTTGTATCAGGCCTGCCGGCAGTGCATCGCTCAGTTGGAACGTGCCTGCGATGGATAGCAGCTCGGCCTGCAATTGCTGGCAATAAATCCGTGCCTGGGTGTTGCCCTTGGCACCGGCAATGGCCCTGCCACGCAGGGCGCCATAAATATGTATGCTGTCGTCGGCGATAACTTCGGCCCCCTGGCTCACCGAGCCCAGTATCACCAGCGAGGTGCCGGCGGCGTAGAGCTGTTGGCCGGAACGCACGGGGCCCACGTGCACCTTGCTCGGCACCAGAGGCGCCGGCGCGGCCTTCACCTCGGCCACCGGAGACGGGGTAGGTTCCGGCAGTGGCAGCGGCTCGACCTTGCGGCTCTTGCCAGAGGCCATTACCGCCAGGCCCGCGGCCTTGGCTGCCGTCTTCATCGCCTCATCCCTGGCGCCCGTGATCCCGACCAGCACGAAGTCCTCTGATTCGACCAGCCCTTTGAGCTGGTCAAAGTCGGGGATATCCGCGAGTCGTTCCACATTGATGACGAGGGGGGCACAATTAAAAAACTGAGGCGCCTGGGCGACTTTTGCCGCCAGTAACTGACGGATCCGCTCAGGCTTGCCATCGCTGATATGCAACACAGAAATAGTGAAGGTAGTCCCTTTCAATTCGTTATCGCGCTCAACCATGATCTTCCCCGAGACAGAGACGGTAATCCGTTATTGTTATTCAATTCCTGATGTTATAGTTTGCCACCATCAGAGGCAATAAACCTGTCGGATTATATCAACTTCCATGTTATGTGCAGTCTATAAAAGTCGTAAAAAAGCCGAGACCTATCTTTTTGTTGAAAGAAGAGAGGATTTCTCCCGCGTACCCGAGGTGCTGATGAGTACATTTGGTCGTCCCGAGCTGGTATTGATGACCAAGCTGGATCCAGCCAAGCCCCTGGGGATCGCCTCGACCAGCCGGGTCATGGAGGCGCTCGGTAGTCAGGGCTTCTACCTGCAGGTGCCACCGCCGCCCGAGAATCTGCTGGAACAGCACAAGGCACAATTAAAGGTCAGCCGCTGATGAAGGGTCAGCTGGCACTGTTATTACTGGGGGGACTGTTAAGTACTCCGTTGCAGGCCAGCCCCGATTTTGAGCGTTACGTGATTGGCCTCAAACAGGAAGCACTGGCGGCCGGTATCAAGGCCGAGACAGTGGCGGCTGCGTTTGCCGATATTCGGGTCATCGAGCCTGCCATCAAGCACGATAAAAACCAGCCGGAATTTAAAGTGACGCTGGACACTTATATTCCCCGTGCGGTCCCGCAGTGGAAAGTCAATCAGGCCAGGGCCCTATATCGTCAGCATTTGCCGCTGCTCACAAAAATAGGGGCAGAATATGGCGTACAACCGCGCTTTATTGTCGCCTTGTGGGGCGTCGAAACCAATTTCGGTAAATTGACCGGTAAATTCCCGCTCATTTCTTCGCTGGCCACGCTGGCCTGGGATGGTCGACGTGAGGCATTTTTCAAAGGGCAGCTGTTTGATGCCCTGCATATCATAGAGCAGGGACATGTGACCCCTGCGGCCTTCAAGGGCTCCTGGGCCGGTGCCATGGGGCAGGTGCAGTTCATGCCATCTTCCTTCCTCAAATACGCAGTCGATCAGGATGGTGACGGCAAGAAGGATTTGTGGGGCAATCTCGCGGATGTGTTTGGTTCGGCAGCCAATTATCTGCATCAGAATGGCTGGCACGGGGATGAAACCTGGGGCCGTCAGGTCAAGGTGCCCAAGACGCTGGATCCTGCCTTGCTCGAGCTGGAACAGTCCAGGCCGTTATCGGCGTGGCAGGCACTGGGTGTGAGGCAGCTCGATGGCACAGCCTTGCCCCGCGCCGAGATGCATGCCTCCCTGGTTCGCCCTGACGATGGGGAAGGGCGCGCCTATCTGGCTTATCCCAACTATCTGGTACTGCGTCACTGGAATCGCTCCCACTATTTCGTGGTGGCTGTGGGAACCTTGGCCGATCGCATCGTGGAGTAGCTGACTCAGGTCTTGGCACTTCCTCTGATTGGGCATTTCATAGGATGAACAAGGGATGCTATTGCAGAGTGAATAAATCGCAGCGGTAATCCAGATGGCGGGCGTCTCCAAATAGCAGGCAACAAAAAGGCGGGAATTCCCGCCTTTTTGTGTTTTTGGCAAACACTGCTTATTCGCAGGCAACCTGCATCACCTTGATGGCCAGGCCACCACGGGAGGTTTCACGGTACTTGGAGTCCATGTCCTTGCCGGTGATGTACATGGTCTCGATGACCTTGTCCAATGACACGCGCGGCTTGGAGGTGCGACGCAGGGCCATGCGGGAGGCGTTGACCGCCTTCATGGCGGCGATGGCGTTGCGTTCGATGCAGGGGACCTGCACCTGACCGGCCACAGGATCACAGGTCAGACCCAGGTTGTGCTCCATGCCGATCTCGGCGGCTTCACACACCTGTTCCGGGCTGCCACCCATCAGTTCGGTCAGACCGGCGGCGGCCATGGAGCAGGAGACCCCCACTTCACCCTGGCAGCCCACTTCGGCGCCGGAGATGGAGGCGTTCATCTTGTAGAGCATGCCGACGGCGGCGGAGGCCAGATAGAAGCGGGTGTATTCGTCACGGCCGACCGGCTGGATGAACTTGTCGTAGTAGGCCAGCACGGCCGGTATGATGCCCGCGGCGCCGTTGGTCGGCGCGGTCACCACGCGGCCACCGGCAGCGTTCTCTTCACTCACCGCCAAGGCAAACATGTTGACCCAGTCGACGATGCTCATCGGATCGTTGGAGAGATGTTCATTGGTGGTCAGCTGACGGTAGAGCGGGGCGGCACGACGGGGCACGCGCAGCGGGCCGGCCAGGATCCCTTCGGTACGGCAGCCGCGTTCGATCCCCTCCCGCATGGTGGTCCAGATCTTGCCAAGTTTCTTGTAGATCTCTTCCGGGGTGTTGAAGCACTTCTCGTTTTCCAGCATCAGGGCGGAGATGGAGAGACCGGTCTGGCTGCAGTGGGCGAGCAGCTCTGCCGCACTCTTGAACGGATAGCTCACCGACATGTCGCCGCTGTCGGCCTTGCCGAAGTTCTCTTCGTCGACGATGAAACCGCCACCGATGGAGTAATAGGTCTTGCTGTAGATAGCCTCATCTTCGATGAAGGCGGTCAGCTTCATGCCGTTTTCGTGCAGCGGCAGCGCCTCGTCATGGAACACCATGGCGCCCTGCGGGAAGCTGACGGTGTGGCAGTGCAGGCCGATCGGCAGGCGGCCGGTCTGCTCGACACGGGAGATGAATTCGGGGATGCCGTCGATGTCGACGTTCTCGGGCAGGTTGCCCGCCAGACCCATGATGATAGCGGTATCGGTGTGATGACCTTTGCCGGTCCAGGAGAGCGAGCCATAGACATCGACCTGGATCCGGGTGATGTCACGGATCTTGCCGCCAGCACGCAGTTCATCCACGAACTGTTTGGCAGCTTTCATCGGGCCGACAGTGTGGGAAGAGGAGGGGCCAACACCGATTTTGAAGATATCAAAAACGCTGATCATGTAACAATTACCTCAGGATAGAAGGGGGCGCCATGCCCACTCGCAGAAACGGGATGATCCATGGGACGAGGGCGTCGTCGCCGAGGTCAATGAACCAGATAACCCTAGTGTAACGATTCAAAGCCTAAAAAAAGTTGAAATAGATCTATTTTTGTTGAATCAGAGGCGCGAGTATAAAATTTATTTTGATGCTTATCCATTTTGTTAAGCACTTGGCAAACGTTTTGCAAAAAAATACCCGGCCAGGCCGGGTATTGCGGGAAAAAGTGGAGTCAATTGGCTGTTTTTAACATTCTGTAATGTTAACAGCCAGGCCGCCGCGGGCTGTCTCCTTGTACTTGGTCTTCATGTCGTTGCCGGTTTCCCACATGGTTTTGATCACCTTGTCCAGCGACACCTTGTGTTCACCTGTGCCACGCAGGGCGAGGCGGGCGGCATTGATGGCCTTGACTGCGCCCATGGCGTTGCGTTCTATGCAGGGCACCTGCACCAGCCCTCCCACCGGATCGCAGGTGAGACCCAGGTTGTGTTCCATGCCGATCTCTGCGGCGTTTTCGACGATGGCGGGGCTGCCGCCCAGGATCTCGGTCAGGGCACCGGCGGCCATGGAGCAGGCGACGCCCACTTCTCCCTGACAGCCCACTTCGGCTCCCGACAGCGAGGCGTTTTTCTTATATAGAATGCCGATGGCGGCGGCGGTGAGGAAGTAGCTCAGCAGCAGCTCGTCATCCACCTTGCGCACAAAGCGATCGTAGTAGTGCAACACGGCGGGAATGATGCCGGCGGCGCCGTTGGTAGGGGCTGTGACCACACGGCCACCGGCGGCGTTCTCCTCGTTGACGGCCAGCGCAAACAAGTCCACCCACTCGATCACCATCAGGGGATCCTTGTTGAAGTTGGTCTCGCAGTTGAGCTGGCGATGGAGGGCCGGGGCCCGGCGCTTCACTTTGAGGCCGCCCGGCAACACTCCTTCGCTGCGACAGCCGCGTTCGACACAGGCCTGCATCGCCTGCCAGATCTTGCGCAGACCGGCTTTGATTTCCTCTTCGCTCCGAAATACCTTCTCGTTGGCCAGCATCAGACCCGAGATGGAGAGACCGCTCTCCTGGCAATGGGCCAGCAGCTGGGCGCCGCTCTCGAACGGGTAGGGGACGGGGTGGGCTGCATCGAAGCGGGCCGCCTCTTCCTTGGCGTTGGCAAAATGGCTCTCCTCTATGATGAAGCCACCGCCGATGGAGTAGTAGGTCTGCTCAAGCAGCAGAGCCTTGCCTGCAAATGCGCGCAGCGTCATGCCGTTGGAGTGAGCGGCCAGGGTTTTGCGGCGATTGAAGATGATGGCACCGACCCGGGCGAACTGGCATGGCTGCTCACCCGCCAGCAGCAAGGACTGGCTGCGATCCACTTCGCTCAGGAAGGCGGGAATGGCTTCGATATCCACCGATTCCGGTTCAAAGCCAGCCAACCCCAGAATGATGGCCTTGCCTGTGCCGTGACCCTTGCCGGTCTGGCCGAGAGATCCGTAGCACTCTACTTCCACCCGTTCTGTGCCGGGCAGCAGACCCTGCTGCTTGAGCGCGTTAACAAAGGCGTAAGAGGCCCGCATCGGCCCCACCGTATGGGAAGAAGAAGGGCCGATCCCGATGGAAAACAGGTCGAAGACACTGATCATGACACCACTCCGATTATGGGTTTCGTCTAAACATTGTAAATTTTTTGTAGTCGATGGAAAGCGGGGAAGCTGAGGCGTGTGATGGCGGCATACAAATGAGTGGCTGGCAGCGGGCAAAGAAGGTTGGAATGAGCGCACTGACATCAAAGAGAAGGAGCGAGACCCGGGCCCGCTCCTTTGCACTGTTCAGTCACTCATCTGCATTCGGTCACTCAGTCGAGGAATTCGCACAGATAGGCGGTGGGCGTTTTCACTTCCAGCTTGAAAGAGGAGTGGCCGGCCACCTCGAAGGATTGGCCCTGACTGTAGGTGTGCCATTCGTCCTCATCGGCCAGCTGTATGGTGAGAGCACCCTTGACCACAGTCATCCGCTCGGGGGCGGCGGTATTGAACTGGTAGTCACCGGCTTCCATCACACCAACCGTCGCTTTGTCACCTTTTTGCTCGAAACCGATGGATTTTACATTTCCGTCAAAATATTCGTTAACTTTCAGCATGTTTTCATCCCTGTATGCACGTTTGCTCAGCAAAAATAGCACAATGTTTTGCCAGTTGTCATGAATAAAGCTGGAAAAATCGTCATGTTCCTTTTGAATCTTCACTTTGTCGCAAAGTTATCAATAAGTTCCGTTAACGATTTGTCGATTTAAAACAGCAGATAAATATGAGATAAAACGCGCGCTCAGGGGAATGAACAGGTGTTTTTCCCCTGTCTGGTTAATTGCACTGGGAAAGTGTGAATTTTTGCTAATTAAAGGAACATTCTGTGTTAACAAAAGGACTCATTAAGAACATTGGCTTCCAGGTTGTGGTTGCCATGGTGCTGGGCGCACTGGTGGGGGCGTTCATGGGTGAACAAGCCAGCATCTTTGCACCGCTCGGTACCCTCTTTATCCAGCTGATCAAGATGCTGGTGATCCCGCTGGTGGCCGTTGCCATCCTGTCGGGGGCGGCCAATCTGGGCGCGAGCCCGGCTGCGGGCAAGATAGGCGTCACCACTCTGCTCTTCTTCCTCGGTACATCGGCACTGGCCGTGCTGCTGGCGCTGGTGATGGGACAAATCTTCAAACCGGGTGTCGGCGTTGAATTTGGCTCCATGGCCTCCATGTTCACCGGTGACTACGCCGACAAAGGCGCCCTGCCTGATGCGGTATCTACCCTGCTTGGCATGATCCCGACCAACGTCTTCCAGTCATTGAACGAAGCCAACATACTGCAGATCCTGGTGTTCTGCATGTTCCTTGGCATCGCGTTGGCCAAGCAGCCACGCGAGCGAGCCAAACCGCTGGTTGACGGGCTCAACACCCTGGTGGACGCCTTCGTCTGGATGATCAACAAGGTGATGCTGATTGCACCGCTCGGTGTGTTCGGCCTGATGGCCGAGGCCATAGGGACTTACGGCTTTGACGTGCTGACTCTGGTGCTCAAGTTGTTCGTGGTCTATGTGGCTGCCATCCTGATCTTCGGATTCGTGGTCTACCCGCTGCTCATCGTGCTGTTCTCCAACACACCGGTACGCAAGTACTTCTCCGCCATGAAGAAGCCGCAGATCGTGGCCTTCTCCACCGCCTCTTCCATGGCGACTCTGCCGGTCAACATGGAAACGTGCGAGCACGATCTGAAGGTGACCAACGCCACGGCTTCCTTTGTGCTGCCGCTCGGTGCCACCATCAATATGAGTGGCAATGCCATCTATTACGGTCTGGTCGCCATCTTCTTCGCTCAGGTTTACAACATAGATCTCTCCATGGGTGCCTGGGCTGCCATCATAGTGACGTCTACCCTGGGGGCGATTGGTCAGGCCGGTGTGCCTGGTCCGAGCTTCCTGGTGGTGGCTGTGTTGCTGGCTGCCGGTATCCCCATCGAGGGGCTGCCGTTGTTGTTCGCACTGGATCGTCTGTTCGACATGATCCGTACCGCGCTGAATATCACAGGGGATGCGGCCTGCGCCGTCATCGTCGACCGTTACAGCCCGGATTACGATCCGGATCGCTGGTCAAAATAACAGGTACACAAACGAGTCAATGACAAAGGGGCCTGCCGGCCCCTTTCTTTATGGTGTCTCACCCGTGTTTCGCTGCAACTGGGCCAGCGCCTGCTGACAACGCTGCTCGGCGGCGTCGAGCTCCAGCAACACCATCTTGATGTCTTCCAGCTGCTGTTGCAGTGTTTCCCGCTTGTCGGCCACCAGTCCCAGCATGGTTTGCAGCTGGGTACGGCTGCTCTTGTCTGCATCATAGAGATCGAACAGATCCCGGATATCCGCCAGGCTGAAGCCCAGACGCTTGCCGCGCAGGGTCAGTTTGAGGCGAACTCTGTCCTGCTTGCTGTAAATCCGTGTCTGTCCCTGGCGGGCAGGATTCAAAAGTCCCTGATCTTCATAAAAACGAATACTTCGGGTCGTAACATCAAATTCACGGGCCAGTTCACTGATGCTGTAGGTCCGTGAGTCATCCTTGGTTCGGTTCATGGCGCTATCTTGACTGTCATTTTGTTGTCAATGCAGGCTGGCACCTTACCCAAACGTCAACTGCCCCGCAAGTCTTGTTCCAGCAGCGGGAGCAGCATATGTTATGTCCATGTAACAAGGAGAGTGCAATTGATGGATATTGTGATTGTTGCGGCCAAGCGTACCCCCATGGGGGCCTTCCAGGGAGCCTTGGCTAACCTGACTGCCCCCGAGCTCGGCGCTTGCGCCATTGCTGCCGCCATGGCACAAGCCGGGCTCAAGGGGGAGCAGATCGATGAAGCCTACATGGGCAATGTGCTCAGTGCCGGGGTGGGGCAAGCGCCCGCCCGTCAGGCTGTGTTGAAGGCGGGTTTGCCGGAGAGTGTGCCATGCACCACTGTCAACAAGGTGTGTGGTTCCGGCATGAAGGCGGTGATGCTGGCGGCAGACAGCTTGCGTCTGGGTGACACCGACATAGTGATCGCCGGTGGCATGGAGAGCATGAGCCGGGCGCCTTACCTGCTCGACAAGGCGCGCAGCGGTTTTCGCATGGGGCATCAGAGCGTGCTGGATCACATGTTCCTCGACGGCTTGCAAGATGCTTACGAAGGCCAGTTGATGGGGCATTATGCCCAGTTGAGTGCGGATCGCGCCGGTCTGGCCCGCTCCGACATGGACGCTTTTGCCATCGCTTCCCTGACGCGTGCGCTGGCTGCCCAGCAGAGCGGTGCTTTCAAGGCCGAGCTGGCCCAGGTTACTGTCGGTGACACCCTGCTGCTCGCCGAGGATGAGCAGCCAGCCAAGGCCAGGCCCGACAAGATCTCTCATCTGAAACCGGCATTCAGCAAGCAGGGCACCATAACGGCTGCCAATGCCAGCTCCATCTCGGACGGAGCGGCGGCGCTCATCCTGATGCGAGCCGAGACGGCGGCGCAGCTGGGCCTGCCTGTGCTGGCCCATCTGGTGGGTTATCAAAGTCATGCTGCTGCGCCTGCCGAGTTTACCAATGCGCCCATCGGCGCCATCAATGCCTTGCTATCCAAGATCGACTGGCGGGCGGAAGAGGTCGATCTATTCGAAATCAATGAGGCGTTTGCCATGGTCAGCATGCTGACCATGGCGGGTTGCAACCTGCCTCATGACAAGGTGAACGTGAACGGCGGGGCCTGCGCACTGGGGCATCCACTGGGGGCGAGTGGTGCCCGTATTCTGGTTACGCTCATTCATGCGCTGCATGCGCGCAGTCTGAAACGGGGTGTGGCAAGCCTGTGTATCGGTGGAGGGGAGGCGACTGCCGTCGCCATCGAGTTGAGCTAATCTGTTTCCGCCATGGCCTGGAATTGCTGATTGACCCAGGCGGTGGCGGCCAGATAGAGCTGGCTGACCTTCTCTTCATTGAGCCCGAGTCGGGCTGTTCTGGCGGTAATGCGCTGCCAGTTCGCACTCTCATAATCTTCACAAAACGAGAGATAGAAACCCAGGTTGCCCTTGCGTTCCAGCAGGGCGACCCGGATCTCCTCGATCAGGGGGATAGTGCCGAGCAGCCTGTCCATCGGCTGCTCCATCAAGACATCCAGCAAAGAGAACAGACCCGTGATAAAGGCTTGCTGCGCCTCCTGGGTGGGGGCATGGGTGTGCGCCAGCAGCTCGCAAAAGCGGGCCCGGATCATGGACATCTGATAGAGCTCGGCACTCTTGCCATGGCCCGCGCTGGTGGCTGCGACCAGGGTCACGAAGCGCTTGAGCTGGGTGTGACCCAGATAAACGGCCGCCTGGCGAAACGAGGAGATGGGGTTGGCGTGGCTCTTCAGGTGATTGACGTAACGCAACAGCTTGAGGGATAGCGAGATATCCTGACTCAGCAGCTGTTCGATACGATTGAGATCCGGCTCCTCCTGGTTGACTACATTGAGCAGTTGCATCACCACCACCTGGGCGGGCTGCATTGTGGTCTGCCTCACCATCTCGGGCCGGCTGAAGAAGAACCCCTGGAACAGATCGATACCGAGCCGCTTCACCCGTTCAAACTCCGCCTTGTCTTCGACTTTCTCCGCCAGATAAGTGAGCTTGAGATGCTGGTGTTGCTGGATGAACACCTTGATCCGCAAAAGCGAGGTGGCGCGCAGATCGAACTTGATGATGTGAATATAGGGCAGGAAGCGCTCCCATTCGTCCGACATGGTGAAGTCGTCCAGCGCCAGCTGATAACCAAGCTCATGCAACTGCTGCACTTTGACCAGCAAGGCATCGTCAGGATCTGCATCTTCCAGGATTTCGATGACGACCTTCTCTTGTGGCAGACATTCCGCCAGCCCTTCCAGCAGCAGGGAGTGGGGAAAGTTGATAAAGCAGGGGCGCCCGCCAAGCAACTGATCGATGTTCTGTTGCAAAAACTGCTCGACCACCAGTCTGGCCGTGGCCTGCTGGGAGGAAATCACCGGAAACACATTATCCAGACTGTCGCGAAACAGCAGCTCATAGGCATAGGTGTTCAACTCCCGATCCAGGATGGGCTGCCTTGCTACGTATGAATACATGCATCTCTCCAGCGTGAGTACTGGATTGATTTTATTGTGAAGATGAGCACTATGCCAGCGCTGCGGGACCGGAAACAGTCAATAACTGGCATAGTGCTTGAATGGGAGGGTACCGGGGTTGGAAGAGCCGGTTAGAAGAGATAGTTCAGCTGCAAGCCAGCCAGCCAGGCATCCCCTTCCGAGGTGCCCTGGAAGGTAGAGGTGGTTTGCGGGATCCCTGGCTTGAGCTCCATGGTCTCGGACACATCCACTTTCTTGCCGTCGATCAGCGTCAGGCCCAGATCCAGCGAGAGGTTGCGATCAAACTGATAGCCCACACCGGCGCTGTACCAGACCCGGTCCGAGTCAGGGATGGAGATGGTGCGGCGATCGGCCGGGACCGGGCTGCGATCATAGGCAATACCTGAGCGCAGTTGCCATTGTGGTGCCAGCTGATAGGTCAGGCCCAGCGCATAGCGCCAGCTGTCTTCCCAGTGCTCATCCTTGATGTGCATGATGCCGTGATTGTCGAGCTCGGATTCGAGCTGCACGAATTTGCTCCAGTTGGTCCAGTTGATGCTTGAGTGCAGCGCCAGGGTCGGGGTCAACTGATGGAACAGAGCCAGCTCGGCCGTGGCGGGCAGGGGCAGATCCAGGCTGCCGGTGTCGGTAAACGCCTGACCATTTTGCTCGATGCCGATGGCATCGCCGGAGAGTGTCAGGGTCACATCATGCCGGTAGGAGAGACCCAGGCGAGTTGTTTCTGACAGCTCCAGCAAAGTGCCAAGGTGCCAGCCCATGGCCCAGCCATCCCCTTTCAGGTGTTTGGCTATCTTGTTGTTGGAAGGGAAGGTGCCACCCACTTCTCCCTCACCCTGAATGGCGGAAAGGCCGCCGCCGACAGACCACATCTGATTGATGCGATAGGCCAGCGAAGCACTCAAATCCAGGGTCTTGATGTCCGAGATATTGCCGAAGTGACCGGCATTGTAGTTATCCGGCATCTCGACGCCGAGGCCGTAGTAGGAGGTGGCTGCCAGCCCCAGTCGCCACTGCTCATTGAGCGGGACTATCAGATAAGCGTTCGGGACCCAGGCATCGCCAGCAATATCGTGGGCTGCTGCATCCAGATTAACCGGTCCCATGGTGGTAGGCACCCGGGTGGTCCCCTCTATGTTGACGTCGGGGCGGACATAGATGAAACCACCAGAGAAAGCCACTGTATTGAAACGGGTCATGGCGGCCGCATTGCGGGAGAGCACGCTGGCGTTGTCAGCGATGGCTGCCTCGCCTGCGAAGGCGCGGCCCATGCCGGTAGCGGATTGTTCGGCCAGCTGGAAACCTGCTCCCTGGGCCTGGCTTGACAGTACCAGCAGGGCGACAAGAGATGGCTTCATAAAGGAGTGCATTGCGTTGTCCTTGAAAATGAACGCTGGGTTCAATCGGTCTTATGGTCGGGTGCAGGATTTTATATGGTATGACCAGTAAGGCAACGGGCTCAGCCCTGTGGGGTGTAAAACAAGATTAAATGCTGAGAAGTAGGGGGCTAATGGCTTGATAAAAAAGGAAATGTGAACAGGTGTTTGCTACAGCTGTACGCTGAAAACAGGATGTTGAATAAAAAAAGAGCGCCCGTAGGCGCTCTTTTGGTTCTGCAGATAATCAGAATTTCATGTTGAACTGAGCGGAGGCCAGCAAAGCAGTACCGCTAGAGGTACCCTTCCAGCGTACCGGATCGGAGTGGCTGGTAAGGCCTTCGTTCACGTCCACTTTCTTGCCATCCAGATAGGCCATGCCGAAATCGACACTCATGTCCTTGTCGATGTTGTAGGTGGCACCAGCGCTATACCAGACGCGGTCGGAGTCCGGAATGCTTAGGCTGCGATATTCAGCCTCGATTGCGGTCTTGTCATAGGCGAAACCGATGCGGGCTTCCCAGGACGGATTGATGTACCAGGTTCCGCCCAGAGCGTAACGGGTGGAGTCCTTGAACTTCTCGTCTTTTTGCAGACAGACGCCGCCGGCGCAGGAGTTGCTGGTGGCCTTGAGCTCCTGGAAGGCGCTCCAGTCAGTCCAGTTGACGGAGTAGTGCACGGCGAACTGCGGATTCAGACGGTGGTAACCGGCGAACTCGGCCTGGGCCGGCAGATCCAGTTTCAGATTGCCATCAACAGTGTTGTAGCCTGAGCTCAAACCCTTGAAGTCACCGTCAAAGCTCAAATCCACCTGGGAGCGATAGGTCAGAGCGAAACGATGATCCTCGTTTACCTCGTACATGGTGCCGACGTTCCAACCAAAGCCCCAAGTGTCGCCTTTCAGGTGCGCTATGGCGGTGTCGCTGTTATGGACTATACCTGTCTTGGCGGTCAGGGCCGGGGCGAGGGCACCGGCATAACGGTTTAGCTCGGCCTTGGCGTAGACAGCGTTGATGCCGGCACCGACGCTGAAGTTTGAGTTGATGCGATAGGCGATATTCGGGTTAATGTTGAAGGTCAGCAGCTCGGTATCACCGGCACCTGCACCGGCAGCGAAGTTCTTGGAGTACTCGGTCGCCAGACCGTAGTTGGAGAACATGCCGATACCCCAGGCCCACTGATCGTTCAGTGGCTGGATAAAGTAGGTAGCAGGGACGAAGGCATCCGGTGCGATATCAGACTGGCTGGCGCTGGCCATTTTAGCGGGGCCTGCATAGATATCACCTTCAACATCCACATCCGGCTTGATGTAAGTACCGGAAACGGAGAGTGCCATCTTGTCAAAACGGGTCATGGCTGCCGGGTTGCGTGACAACACGGAGGCGTTGTCGGCAATGGCGGCTTCCCCTGCATACGCACGACCCAGACCGGAGGCCGAGTGTTCGTTCAGCTGGAACGCGGCAGCGAAGGTTTGGGTACTGGCCAGGGTAACGGCGGCCGCGATCAGGCTTTTTTTGAAAAAGGCAGTTGTCATAGTGTTCTCTCTTGTAGGCAGATTTTCTGTCAGCATCGGGGCTTTTTTGCCACCGTATACGACAAGATCTGTTGTTATTTCAGCTTCTTCCCATTCAATTCTGGCGTGATTCTATGGATCTGGTAGGAGGTAAGAAATCAGACCAGTGACAGCAGAATACATAAAAGTGTCTATTGTGTTAATCATTTGTTTTAACTTGGCGTTTAAACAGTCTCTTTTGCCAGTTATTGAGTGAAAATTGAACGTTGATGCTGATCTGCATCACAAAAATAATTTTGGCTATTTGTGGTGATTGGGCGCTAATGGGTGAGGATTGTGGCGTTAAAGGAGAAGAACGAGCAGACAACCGGATTGTCTGCTCGTGTGACGGACGCTACGCAGCCCGAATCAGGATCGCGTTAAATCCGGTTAAATCGACCAGTGCAAACGGGACTCCAGTTCCTGCGCCACCGGGTTCAGTGACTCCTGCATATCCCCGATCAACACCATGTTGGCTCCCTTGAGCGGCACTATCTCTCCCTTGAGCTGGCCGTCATCGAAGTTAGGCTCAAGGGTCAGTGGCACATGCTTGGGTACCAGAAACAGGGTGACAGGCCCCATCTTGCCCTGGATCACCATGTGCAGCGCCGGCCCCTGATAGAAAGCACAGTGATTGACATAGGTTACTTTCATGCCGTCCATGCCCATCAGGGTGGCGCCATATTTCTCCATCTTGGCGTTGATGGTACGCAGGCTCACCTTCTCATCCACATCCTTGATGAAGGGCTCCTCCCCATAGACGTGAGCCATGGCGACTTGACCGAGGGAAAGCTCTCCCGGTGTTGTCAGTGGCCAGTTTAACCAGCGGGTACTCATGCCAAGCAGGAAGGCGACCGACGCTGCCATAGCCAGCATACGCCAGCTGGTGCGTGGGCGAGATGGCAGCGGGACAACCCTTTCTGGCTCTGCCTCCAGCGCTTGCCTGAGCAAAATACGCTCGGCCAACCCTGCCGGAACCTCGACCTTCATGGCCTGATGCAGGTGACGATCCAGCTGTTTCATCTCGTCCATGTGCTTGCGATTGGCAGGGGAAGCCTGCGCCGCTTCGAGAAACTCGGGAGTCTTTTCCAGTGGATGGGTGATGGCCCGACGGCGAAATTCCAGCTCATCCATGGGTATGTCCTCTTTGTTGTGTCTTTGACTCCATGGCCTCTTTGATCTGGTTGCGGGCCCGAAACAGGCGAGTCATGACGGTATTTTTGTTCAATCCCAGCTGCGTCGCTATCTCGTCGCCGCTGAATCCCCCCAGCACCTGCAGCAGCAAGGGTTCCTGATATTCGGCGGGCAGACGGGCGATATGGCGTCTAAGCCATTCGTGCTCCATCTCCTGCTCGCTGTGCAAGGTATCCGGATCGCTCTGGGGATGTTCGTCGAGATCGATGAGATCAAATTGCCTGCGCTCGAAACGACGGGCGTTCTCCCGCCGCAATATAGTGATGAGCCAAGCCTTGGCGGCTTTGTCATCGACCAGAGTATCAATGGCCTTCCAGGCGCGCAGGAAGGTCTCTTGCACCAGATCTTCCGCCACCTGGGGATCACGGCACAGCCAGTAGGCGTAGCGGTAGATGTCCCCGTGCAGGGCATGCACCAGAGCCTCGTATTTGGTTTGTTTGTCTGCCATGCCTTCATAGACCGGAGCAGCCGTTGGATCCTTTCCGACCGTGGCACCTTTTTTTCTGAAAAAACCTAACGCCATCGCTGGGCTTCCTTTTAAATGGGGGATCCTGAGGGATCAGCGGCCTCGTCGTGCCAGCTGCCTGAGGCCATAGGCTATCGCAAATGTCTCGTACGCGCACAGCGGGCCGGCGAGCCCTTGCCAACAAGCCAGGTTGTCAAGTGATATCCCATGGGCGGTGAAACAGGCCCGTTCCAGCGCGGCAAGTCTGGCTGCCAGGTGGGGATCCTGGCGACAGGGCAGGGTGGTGAGGTGGGCATGGCGCCGGTGCCAGCGCAGACCGGCCCACTTTAGCAGAGCCTGTCTGGCATGGTTTGCATCTGCGCGCTGCAGCGTTTGTTGCAAGCGGTAGAAGGCGTGCCAACGTCGCCACCCTTGCCAGAGTGCGCGCAGCAGCAGGGCCCAGATAACCCAGTAGAGGCTCTCATCACTGGGGCCAACAGGTCCGCGTTCTGCGGGCGTGATCGCATCCATGTGCACCGATATGGCAGGTAGACGAGCATGTTCGATGCGCCCGTTTTGGGTGTTGAACCAGGGCACTTCTATGGCTGGCAGCAGATAGTCGCCAGGCTCGGTGGCAGTGAGGGCCTGACGCCACTGGCGCTCGAAACGCAGCGCCCCTTTGGCCAGAAAGCGCTCCTGTTGTTGCTCTCCGTCCGGCCTTGCCTGCATGCCAGCAGGCATATTCGCAGAGATCCCCGCCACTTGGGACAAGGCTCGCGTGCCATCACCCCCTTCCATTATCAGCGTCAGCGTGCGGATCACCGGCTCGCCGGCCCTGGCGCCCGAAGCGGGACTCAACTGCTGGTTCAGGGTCAGCTGGCTTGCCACGGGTTGCACCGGCGCCTTGTCAATCTTCACAAACAAGGTTGCGGCTCTGGCCGAGAGGGGGTCGCTGGTGCCGTTATCCTGCGGCAAACGGCCCTGAAAACGCGGCGAGGCCAGTGGGTGAAGTCCGGGGGCTCTGGCTTGCAACAGCCAGCTGCGGGTCAGCCGACCCGGCAATCCCGGTCCTGCCGGGGCTTGCCATTGATCATCCCCGAGTCGACGTATGGTAAAAGCGTCACTGTCGGGTTCGGTGAGATTGGGGGCCTCCATGTTGGCTGGCAGCCAGAGGCTGAGCTCATAGATGAAGGGCTGACCGGGATAGAGGGGCCCCTGATGCAGCACCCTGGCCTGCAACTCGATGGGAGAGAGAGCCGCCTGGCTGGGTGCGGGTACAAGAGTCCCGGTCTGGTTGCGTTGTGGCAACGGCACCTCAGAGGTCTGTTCCGATCCCAGTGACAGTGCAGGAACAATATGGGGACCGGCATCCAGGGTGTGCAGCGGGATCTGCCAGCGGGTCAGGCTGTGGACCGGCGTTGTGACCCGGCTGATGGTCACCTTGCCCACCGCGAACTGGCGCAGCAGGGGGGTGATGATGAGCTCGTTGCTCTGACGCTCTCCGTCCGCTTCTATGATAAGCAACCAGTCGCGGCTGTCCGCACCCGGCAGCAGCTCGGCCCGTGGCGGCGCTGCCAGCACTGGGTGTGCAAACAGCCAGAGCAGCAGCCAGCAAGGGAGCAAGAGGCGAAGAAGAGGTGCGCTTTTTACCAAGGCTCTTCTCCTTTGTACTCCTGGCCCCATTCTGTCTTGAGCAACTGACGGCGCTGCGCCTCTTTGCGCAGCCGCTGCTCCAGCAGCAACACTGGTGGCGAGGGGGGGGGCTGGCTGTCCGGCGAGGCAGCTTGCTCGGGAGCGTCTATGGGGTCGGGATCCTGCGGCTGTGGGGTCGCTTGCGGTGGCTGAGCTCGCAGCAGAGCAAGGTTGTAGCGTGCATCCTCGTGATTGGGCTCCTTCGCCAACGCAGCCAGATAGGCTTGCTCGGCAGCGACAAGGTTACCGAGTTGCACCAGTGCGTTGCCCCGGTTGTAGTGGGCTGTGGCGCTGGTTGCTTTCGCATAGGAAGCGGCGGCCTGGGCATAATCGCCGGCTCTGTACCAGGCATTACCACGCCAGAGCGGATCCTTGAAGTCGCGTGCCGCAGCCAGATAGCGTCCCTGTTGATAGGCTTGCCAGGCCTGGCTCTCCTGCACGGATAAAGAGGTGGTGGGAGCTGCCTGCAAGGGCTGTGGGTTGAGGATCCCGAATCCGGTCCCCAGCAACAGCAGCCAGAGTGTGCCGACGCGGGCCAGCAGAGCCAATGGCAGCAGGGGCAGCAACAACCAGAGGCCGAGATCCTGCGACTGATTGGCCGTCAATGTCTGGGTCATGGGGAGCGGTGCAAAGCGTGGAAGTCCCGCCTGCAACCACTGCAACTGGCCACCCAGCTCGCGTGCAAGCTGTTGCATGATCGTCACATCGGGGGCTGGCAGCTCGCGGCCGAGCGCTGCACCAAAGCCCTGCACTTCGCCGGAGACGGGGGGCAACCGGCTGGCCTTGCCGCCGCTGGCGAGCAATATATCCAGGCGTGGCGCTGCACCTTCATGGCAAAACAGCTCGCCCTGGCAGGGCCAGAGTGCGCGGATCCGGTCAGCCTGTCTTGCCGAGAGGCCGTCGCTGATCAGCAGCAGTCGTGCACGCTGGCCTGGAGCTATCTGGCTGAGGGCCAGCGCCACGGCGCGCTCGGGGGCACTCCCCTGTTTGGGCATGATGGCCGGACGCAGGTCGGGCAACAGCAGCGCTATGGCCTGATGATCCCGGGTGGCAGGCATGGCGAGGTAGGCATCACCGGCAAACAGAATAAGGGCGACGGGGCGTCCCTCTTTGTTCGGGAGGGCCTCGGCCAGCATATCTTGCAGCAGCAGGCGCACCCGGGTTGCCCGGTCCGGCAGCAGATCGGTGGCCAGCATGGAGCGGGAGAGATCCAGCAACCAGATGTCGAGGGCGGGGGATGCAATGGACTGGCTCTGCTGGCGCAGGGCGGGGCCACTCAAAGCCAGTATGACGGGCATACAGGCCAGCCAGAGCCAGGGACGGGTGCGGTGGCGTCCCGGCAGCAGGTAGGCCTGCATGGCGGGAGCAAGCAGAGGGGCCTGTTTGCGACGACGCCAGCCCTGCCACAACCAGGGCAACAGGGCCAGCAGCCAGAGCGGGCGTAGCAGTATCAGCTCCATGATAGCCATCCGGGGCCATGGCGATCAATCATGGGCGTCTCCCCGTTGCAGTTGGGGGCGCAAGCGCAGCAGGCGGGGCCAGTGCAGACTGTCGGGCCACATCAGCAACAGCCAGGCGAGTGCCAGGGGCCAGGGATAGAGCTCCCGGTTCGGCAGATAGCGGGTCCGGGCCGTGGCGGCAGGCTCCAGGGTATCCAGGGTCTGGTTGATGGCATCGAGATCGCCCTGGGTCCTGGCACGGAAATAGCGGCCCTGACCCACCTTGGCCAGCTGTTGCAGCAGGGCCTCGTCCAGCTCTGCGCTAGGGTCGCTTTGTGCCGGTTGCAGCGCTTCGACGAAGGTATCGGGGTCGGCACCCACCCCCAGGGTGTAGAGGGTCATGCCGCTGGCGGCAGCCCGCCGGGCCTCACTCAGGGGATCGGCGCTGCCCGCTGTGCTGCGGCCATCTGTGACCAGCAGCAGGGCAGTGGGGCGTTTGGGATCTGCATGTTGGCGAGCCAGCAGTATGGCTTCTCCCAGCGCAGTGGTGCGGCCAACCAGATCAAAATCGAGCTCACGGGTCAAGGTCAGCAGGGCCTTGGTCTCCTGGGTCAGGGGGGAGAGCAGGTAAGCGTGATCGGCGAAGACAACAAGGGCGATGCGATCGCCGGGGCGCGTCTCGATCAGTCGGCTTATCTGCTGGCGTACCGCGCTGAGCCTGTCCCGCTGCTCCCCCTCATCCAGCATGTCCTGGGTGCGCATGCTGTCGGAAAGGTCTACCGCCAAAATGAGATCCCGGCTGCTCTGGTAAGTGACCAGGGGGGGCTCCTGCCATTGAGGACGGCACAGGGCCAGCACCAGGGCGCACCAGCACAGCGTCATCCGCCAGAGTGGCTGGCTGGCATGGGGCCGCAGCAGGGGAAAGCCGTCGTGCAACAGCACGGTTCGGTTTTGTTTGTCAGCAGAGAGCGGCGGCAGGCCGAAGCGCACCAGCAATGGCAGCACCAACGCCAGTGCAAACCAGGGCCAGGCGAGGATCATGATGGCCTCCGGTCACGCAGGTGCCTGACACCTTGCTGCCAGCAGTTGAGCAAGACGGCCATCCCGGATGGCAGCCAGATGCAGGCTCGCCCCCAACTCAGGTAGGCGCAGCGCAGTGCCTTGAGTTGCCTGGCGTTTGGCGCCCCCTGGCCATAGAGCCATTGGGGCCACTGGAGGGCAAATTCCCTGAAGCGGCAGCCCCCTTTGCTGTCCAGAAACGCGAGCCAGGCATCCCCTTGCAAGGTGCGCACCTCGGGCCAGCGGCGCAGGGCTGCCTCGCGCAGCACGGTTTGCAATCGGGGCACCAGATCCTGCGCCTCCCAGTCAATTTGTCGCTGCCAGCGGCGATAGCGTCCAAGGTTTTTCAGCGTTATGCCGATCAGCACGGCAATCAGAAGCGTGATCAGCAACTCCCACCAGCCCTGAATACGGGGATCTGATGCTGCGACCAGCATGGGGCCCGGGTGTATGTCACGCAGTTGCGCCGCCAGAGGTGAGAGGGGGGGGATTGTGGCCACGGCAGTGGATGCGCTGGCGAGCAGCATGCTCAAAACAGACGACATGCACCCTCCTGCCACTGCTGTTGCAGCGACTGGCCGTTGTCGAGCCGGTAGAGGCGTTGTACCAGCGGCAGTAATTGCTGGTGGCACTGGCGGGCCAGACGTTCGGCAGCCAGCTGGTAGCGATGAGCAAAGCCAGGCTCAGTGGCATCGAGCCAGCCGTTCTGCCTGACTGCCTGCACGGCCAGCCGTCCCTGGCTTGGCAGGCTCGCCTCCAGCGGATCCCGGATCTGCCAGCAGTGGATGTCGTGGCACCGCCCGAGCAGTTGCAACTGCTGGCTGAGCGACTCATCGCAGGGCTGGTGGTCGGTGATCAGTGTCAATCTGGCGCCGTGAGGCAGGCTGAGTCGCGCCAGCGTCCGGGCCAGGGATTGGGATTGCAACGGCGTGCGATCCAGCCCCTCGTCATAGTGATGGCAAAGCGCTTCCAGCAAGGGCACCAGAGAGCCCCGCTGGGGGTGGATATGAAGCTCGGCGCCGTGGCAGATCAGGGTATTGGCCTGTTTCTCTCCCTGCCACAGCAGGGCCGCGGCCAGCTCGCAGCCCAGTCGGGCCTTGAGTTGTATCCGTGAGCCAAAGTACATGGCAGGGGAGAGATCAATCAGCAGCCAGTGGGCCTGATCTTGCTCCTCGCTGTAGAGTCGGGTGTAGGGGCGACCGAGCCGGGCTGTGACCCGCCAGTCGATGTGACGCACCTCATCCCCCGCCTGATAGGCGCGCAGCTCGCGAAAGGTGAGCCCCGGCATGCGGCCAAGCCTGCCCTGCTGGGCCGGTTGGACGCGAGCCCTCGGCCCCTGTCTCGCCCACAGCCTGATGGCCAGCAACTGGGCCAGGGTGAGGGCAATATCGGGGTGTGCGCGGGGCTCGTCCGGTCTGGTCATGGGCATGGGGTTGCTAGGGGCATGGTATCGCGTCCAGTAGCCGGGCTATCAGGGTGTCGTTATCGAGATTGTCGGCCAATGCCTGATAACTGGGAATGAGGCGGTGGCGCAGTATGGCGGGGGCCAATTGCTGTATGTCCTCCGGCAGCACGAAATCCCGTCCGGCGAGCCAGGCCTGGGCGCGGGCGGCGCGGGCCAGGCCTATGCTGGCCCTGGGACTGGCACCGACGGCAATGAAGGGTTCAAGCTCGGGGCACAGGCCGCTACCCGGGCGGGTGGCGCACACCAGTTGCACCAGATAGTGCTCGAGCCGCCCCTGCATCTGTACCTCTTGAACGCCGGTGCGGGCTGCCAGCAGATCGGCCTGACTCAGGGTCACTGGCGGGGGGGCTAGTTGCTCGCCCCGGGCGTTGAGCTGCAAGATGGCGAGCTCCATGGCGGGGCTCGGGTAATCCACCATCAATTTAAGCAAGAAGCGGTCGAGCTGGGCCTCCGGCAACGGATAGGTCCCCTCCTGTTCGATGGGGTTCTGGGTCGCTGCGACCATGAACAGCGGCGGCAGGCGCCAGCTCTTCTTGCCTACCGTTATCTGGTGCTCGGCCATCGCCTCCAGCAACGCGGATTGCACCTTGGCGGGAGCCCGGTTGATTTCATCGGCCAGCACCAGGTGATTAAACAGGGGGCCGGGCTGGAACACGAAGCTGGCATCTTGCGGGTGAAACACCTCGCTGCCGGTGAGATCGGCAGGCAGCAGATCGGGGGTAAACTGGATACGGGCGAAGCGCCCCTCCACCGCACTGGCCAGTGCCCTGACGGCACGGGTTTTGGCAAGGCCGGGCGCCCCCTCGATTAACACATGTCCTTCACATAGCAGGGCGATCAGTAGCCCCTCGATGAGGGCACCCTGTCCCAGGATCTGGCTTGCCAGATAGTCTCTCAGTTGTCTGAACTCGGCCGCTGCCATGGGATGAACCCGTTGTTTTTATGGACGTTGTTCTTTTTATACTCCAGTTGTTCCAAGAGGGCGAGGGAGGGGGCCAAGATGACGGCAATTTAGTTTCAATCAGCCGTATGAAATTTGTGAGTGGATTGTTAAGATGTGGCCCAATGAGGTCAGACCTCTTCCTTTTAATCTTCTCGTTTAACCAAGGAGCCAGGATGAAACAGCCATTGAAACTGACGACTCGCCAGGGCGAACGGATTGCCGTCGTGGCGGGTCTGCGTACCCCTTTTGCCAAACAGGCCACCGCCTTTCACGGCGTGCCTGCGGTGGATCTTGGCAAGCTGGTGGTGAGTGAACTGCTCGCCCGTACCAGCCTCGATCCCAAGCTTATCGACCAGCTGGTGTTCGGTCAGGTGGTGCAGATGCCGGAAGCGCCCAACATAGCCCGCGAAATCGTGCTCGGTACCGGCATGAGCGTCACCACGGATGCCTATAGCGTGTCTCGTGCCTGCGCCACCAGTTTCCAGGCAGTGGCCAACGTCACTGAATCCATCATGGCCGGCACGGTCGACATCGCCATTGCCGGTGGTGCCGACTCCTCTTCCGTGCTGCCCATCGGGGTCAGCAAGAAGCTGGCCCGCGCCCTGGTGGATCTCAACAAGGCGCGCAATCTGCAGCAGCGCTTCAATATTCTGCGTGCACTGCGACTCAAGGACCTGATGCCGGTTCCCCCTGCCGTGGCTGAATACTCCACCGGCCTCTCCATGGGACAGACTGCCGAGCAGATGGCCAAGAGCCACCAGATCAGCCGCGAGGCGCAAGATGCGCTGGCCCATCGCTCCCACACCCTGGCGGCAGAAGCTTGGGCGCAAGGCAAGCTGAGCGGCGAGGTGTTCACCGCCCACGTGCCCCCCTACAAGTCGCCGCTGGAGCGGGACAACAACATCCGCGAGAGCTCGGATTTGGCGAGCTACGCCAAGCTCAAACCCGTGTTTGACCGGGTGCATGGCACAGTCACTGCTGCCAACGCCACCCCGCTTACCGACGGTGCCGCCGCCGTGCTGTTGATGCGGGAAGGGCGAGCAAAAGAGCTGGGGCTGGAGCCGCTCGGCTATATTCGCAGCTTCGCGTTTTCCGCCATCGACGTATGGCAAGACATGCTGATGGGCCCCTCCTATGCGACGCCGCTGGCGCTGGAGCGCGCTGGCATCACACTCGCGGATCTGACCCTGATCGACATGCACGAAGCCTTTGCCGCCCAGACCCTGGCCAACCTCAAAATGTTTGCGAGCGCAGAGTTTGCCCGTGACAAGTTGGGGCGCAGTCAAGCCATCGGTGAAGTGGACATGGACAAGTTCAACGTCCTCGGTGGCTCCCTGGCCTATGGTCACCCTTTTGCCGCGACCGGTGCGCGCATGATCACCCAGACGCTTCATGAGTTGCGTCGTCGGGGTGGGGGATTGGGGCTCAATACCGCCTGTGCGGCGGGCGGGCTCGGTGTGGCCATGGTGTTGGAGGTGGAATGATGAGTGCGAAGACTTTTTCCCTGACGGTACGTCAGGATGGCATCGGTATCCTCACCATGGACGTACCGGGCGAGAGCATGAATACCCTGAAGGCCGCCTTCGTGGACGAGATCCGTGCCGTGCTGGCCGAGGTGAAAAATAACAGCGAGCTGATCGGGCTGGTGGTGGTCTCCGGCAAGAAGGACTCCTTCATCGCCGGTGCCGACATCAGCATGCTGGCGGCCTGTACCAGTGCCGAAGATGCCCAGACCCTCTCTCGCGAAGGGCAGATCATCTTCGCCGAGATCGAGTCGCTGGCCATTCCGGTGATCGCCGCCATCCACGGCCCCTGCCTCGGTGGCGGGCTGGAGCTGGCACTGGCCTGCCATGGCCGTGTGGTGACCGACCACGGCAAAACCGTGCTGGGATTGCCGGAAGTACAGCTCGGCCTGCTGCCGGGCTCTGGCGGGACCCAGCGTTTGCCGCGCCTCATCGGCGTGGCCAAGGCTCTGGATCTGATGCTGACCGGCAAGCAGGTGCGGGCCAAACAGGCCAAGAAGTTGGGGCTGGTGGACGATGTGGTGCCGCCTTCTATCCTGCTGGATGCTGCCATCAAGTTGGCCAAGCAGGGAAAGCCCCGCCATCAGTTGAAACGGGATCTGCAGGGCAAGGTGCTGGAGACCAATGCGCTGGGTCGCAAGGTGCTGTTCGATCAGGCACGCAAAGGCGTCATGAGCAAAACCCGCGGCAACTATCCGGCGCCGGAGCGGATCCTGGAGGTGGTGCGCATCGGCGTGGAAGAGGGGATGCAGGCAGGTCTTGCCGCTGAATCCCGCCACTTTGGCGAGCTGGTGATGACGGCAGAATCCGCTGCCCTGCGCTCCCTCTTCTTTGCCACTACCGAGATGAAGAAAGAGGTCACCTATCAGGGTGCCGAGCCACGCAAGGTCACCCATGCCACCGTGCTGGGCGGGGGCCTGATGGGGGGCGGTATCGCCTTCGTCACCGCCACCAAGGCGGGGGTGCCGGTGCGGATCAAGGATGTGGCGAGCGCCGGCATTGGCAATGCCATGCGCTATAGCTACGACATTCTGGCCAAGAAGCTCAAGCGCCGTCACATTCTGCGCAGCGAGCTGGAAAAACAGATGAGCCTGCTCTCCGGCACCCTGGATTACTCCGGGTTCCATCGGGTAGACATGGTGGTGGAGGCTGTGTTTGAAGATCTCGCTCTCAAACACCAGATGGTGAAAGAGGTAGAGCACGAATGCGGTGAACACACAGTGTTTGCCTCCAACACCTCCTCCCTGCCAATCCATCAGATAGCGGCAGAAGCGGCGCACCCGGAGCGGATCGTGGGGCTGCACTATTTCAGTCCGGTGGACAAAATGCCGCTGGCCGAGATCATTCCCCACGCCGGCACCAGCGCCGAGACGGTGGCCACCACGCTGGCGTTTGCCCGTGCCCAGGGCAAGACCCCCATAGTGGTGAAAGACGAGGCCGGTTTCTACGTCAACCGCATCCTGGCGCCCTACATGAACGAGGCGGCCCGCCTTGTGCTGGAAGGGGAGCCGGTGGAAGTGCTGGACAGTGCCCTGCTGGACTTCGGCTTCCCGGTCGGCCCCATTACCCTGCTCGATGAGGTGGGGATAGACGTGGGGGCCAAGATCTCCCCCATCCTCGAGAAAGAGCTGGGTGGCGAGCAGTTCCAGGCACCCAAGGCGTTCGACAAGCTGCTGCAAGACGATCGCAAAGGCCGCAAGAACGGCAAGGGTTTCTACCTCTATGGCAAGGCTGCACCACGTAATCGGCTTACCGGCAAAGAGGGCAAGAAAAAGGTCGATGAGAGCGTTTACGCCGTGCTCGGGGTCAAGCCTGCGCCCAAGCAATCCAGGATGGAAATTGCCGAGCGCTGCGTGCTGATGATGCTCAATGAAGCAGCCATGGCGCTGGACAGCGGTGTGGTAGCCTCGGCGCGAGATGGCGACATTGGTGCCATCTTCGGCATCGGTTTCCCGCCCTTCCTCGGTGGCCCGTTCCGTTACATGGACACCCTCGGCATCGACCATCTGGTGGAGCGTCTCGAGCACTACCAGAAACGCTATGGCGACCGATTTGCCCCCTGCGATCGCCTCAAGGCAATGGCTGCGGAGCAGCAGCGTTTCTACGGGTAACGCTTGTCGGAAACCTGATCCATGCTCTGCCTAATGGCCCGAGCAGGATGAAAGTGGTGGCCTGTTGCCTCGGATAACAAAAGACCCCCCTCAATGGCATGAGGGGGGTCTTTTTGTATTGCTATCCCGCTAGGGTGGCTTGCACGGGATGTGACTGCGATCGGCTAGATCCTCAAGCCGAGGAGTCAGGCCTTTTTCAGGTAGGCGGCGACCAGCACTATCTGTACGCCGTTGACCTTGCCTTCGATGTGCAGCGGGTTGTTGGTCAGGCGGATGCCCTTGACCAGGGTGCCGCGCTTGGCGGTGAAGCCGCCGCCCTTGACGTCCAGATCCTTGATCAAGGTAACCGAGTCCCCTTCGACCAGCACGGCGCCGTTGGAATCCAGAGTCGGTACGCTGTCGTCATCATCGCTGGCCATACCGGCTTCGGCCCAGGCCTTGGTCTCGTCTTCCATGTACATCATGTCCAGCATGTCCTGTGCCCACACTTCGCCCTGGCCGGACAGGGCTTTCAGCTGACGCCACGCCATGGCCTGGACGGCAGGAACCTGGCTCCACATACTGTCGCCCAGGCAACGCCAGTGATTGACCACTGTGGTGTCCGGCTGTTCCAGCTGGCCACGGCAGGTATCACACAGGGCCAGGCTGTGATCATCATCGCTGGCCGGTGAGTGGGGCACAGCGAAGGCAGTCAGTGCCTGTTCGGCGCCGCACAGTTCACACTTGGCGCCTGCGCGCGCTTGCAGGATGGCATTGATGGTCATGTTTTGGTTCCATTCATGTTGGTAAAATGGCCCGCCTTGAGCGAACCAGGGTAAAGAGGGGGCGGAATATAGCATAAAACCCCTCTCTTTGTCAGGCCAACGCCCGGGCTCCGGGTTGTTTGCCTGGTTGACGCCTGTGCTTATAGTTGCCTGCCGGGGCAAGGCCAGGGTTAATGACCGCCGGTCAGGCTCAAGCCCGGTCTCATGGCGGCCGATCCGCATTGGCGAGTGCTTTTTGGGAAGGGATCGCTAAAATGAGCCTCTTTTTTGACTGCAAGGCAGGGGCAAGCGTGCTGGCTCAACGTTTTCAACAACTGGATAGATTGCTGACCGAGACCCGGCGCTGGTGGCAATACCAACCCTATCATCACCTGAACCTGGCTTTTGCCGACGAGGCTCCCGCGCTGGCCGCACAGCTCAACGCCATGCCCCTCGAGCAGGTCAATCGGCTCGATGGTGACATGGGGGCCCTGTGCGACCTGCTCGCCCCCTGGATCCCGGCGGGGGAGACGCTACACGCCCTGAGTGAACTTGCGCTATTTACCCCGGAGCCCATCCAGTGCGCCAAGGAGATGGCGCTGCACATGCCGGGTCGCAAGCAGGCGCAGATAGAAGCCTTTACCGGTTGCCTGCCACCCCATCAAGGCCCCTATCTGGAGTGGTGCGCAGGCAAGGGCCATCTGGGGCGGCTGGTCTCCCTGCATCGCCAGGCAGAGATCCTGAGCTTGGAGCTGCAAGGCCCGCTTTGTGAAGAGGGACGTCGGCTGGCGGCCCGCGACGGGGCTCGTATGCATTTCGTGCAAGCGGATGCCTTTGCGGCCGATGCCGGCCAGTTGCTCGTCACGGATCACCACGCCATGGCGCTGCACGCCTGTGGCGAGCTGCACACCCATCTGTTGTCGCTGGTGGCAGAACGTGGTGCCCAGGGAGTGACCATATCCCCTTGTTGCTATCACCTGATCCGCGGCACCCACTATCGCCCCTTGTCTGCTGCTGCCAAGGCCAGCGCGCTTGCGCTTGCCAAGGCGGATCTGCGGCTGCCGCTGCAGGAAACGGTCACGGCTGGCGCGCGCATCTCCCGCCTGCGCGAGCAGGAGGTGGTATGGCGGCTCGGCTTTGACTGCCTGCAACGCCAAGTGCGCGGAGTGAACGAATACCTGCCGGTACCCAATATGCAAAAAAGTCTGCTCACCGGCAGCTTCGAGGCGTTTTGTGAATGGGCGGCCGAGCGCAAGGGGATAGCCCTGCCTGCGGGGATGGATCTTGCCGCTTTTCTGGCGCAGGGGGAGGCGCGTTATGGCGATGTCGCTCGCATGGAGCTGGTGCGCCATCTGTTTCGTCGTCCGCTCGAGATCTGGTTGGTGCTCGATCGGGCGCTCTTCCTGCAAGAGCATAGCTACCAGGTGGAAGTGGGAGAGTTCTGCGACAAGCCCATGACGCCGCGCAATGTTTTGATCCGTGCCGTGCGATCCTCGCTCGCATGAACCTGTGAGTGGCGTGCCCCGGATTACCCTGCGGCCAGCGGGGCAATCCGGGGATCATCAGACAAGTCATTGTCATGGCCAGTGGCCAGGATAAGAGGCTGAGGCAGGGCGATTATCATGCCGTTCCTGTCTTTCTCTATCCTGTTTCGACATCCCTGTGGTTTGCCCACGTATCAGGCCGACATTCAGTCTCTCTTTTTATATGCTTTTCATGGCCACGGCCACTAAGTGAAATGGCTCACAGAATCGTTTTATTTCTTAATTTTTGATGAGAATTTAGTTATGAAAAGGCCTATTCTCGGGATGAACTTCTCCGAGACAAGGACTGTGACCCATGTTCAAACCCAAGCACTCAGCCTGGTTAGTTGCTGCTGCCTGTGCATTGCCAAGTTATGCCGCCATGAATATTCAGCCCGATCCACAAAATGCCGGTGGATATGTGATTGCTGCGTCAGAATTGGCCGTCGTTGAAAAAAGCAAAACTGCCAATCCCATGTATGGCGTCTGGTCAAAAGCATTGGCGACTCGGCCCAATAATATTGTCGATGCCATCATGCCAAGAGCTGCCAGCAACCCGGATAACGTCAAGCGGGTCGAGCGGGTGTTCACGGAGTCTGACTGGGAATATTTAACCCAGATGGCGGCGCCGGAATATACCTATGAACGCTTCTTGCGGGCCATAGGTAAATTCCCAGCTTTTTGTGGTGAATATACCGATGGCCGGGATTCGGATGCTATCTGCAAAAAATCCATAGTGACCGCCTTCGCCCATTTTTCCCAGGAGACGGGTGGTCATATCAGCAAAGACAATATTTCTGATAATCCGCTGGCGCTGGAGGAGTGGCAACAGGCACTGGTGCATGTGCGTGAAATGGGTTGGTCAGAGGGGCAGGCGGGTTACACCACTGGGTGTGGGCAAAATGACTGGCAGAACAAGAAGTGGCCCTGCAGTACGGGTCAGGGCTATTTCGGTCGCGGCGCAAAGCAGCTCTCTTATCACTTCAATTACGGCGCCTTCTCCGAGGCGATGTTTGACGGCGATGCCTCTGTGCTGCTCAACAACCCGGGGCTGGTGGCCGACTCCTGGTTGAACCTGGCATCCGCCATCTGGTTTTTCCTCACCCCCCAGGCGCCCAAGCCCGCCATGCTGCATGTGATTGACCGCACCTGGGTGCCCTCCCAGCGCGAGATAGCGGCCGGCATCGGCTATGGCTTTGGCACCACCATCAACGTCATCAATGGCGGCATAGAGTGCGGTGAACAAAACAAGGACAAGGGCCAGCCGGTCAACCGGATCCGTTATTGGGAGGGGTTGGCCGAGCATTACCAGATCCCCGTCAAGGCCGACGAGAAGAACACCTGCTGGCAGCAGACCCCCTACGGCAGCCTGAATCTGAACGGTGTCACCGATGTGCTTTATACCAACTGGGATGGCAACTGGAAGTACTACCCGGACAGACCCGGCGGTTACTCCTTCGAATGTGAGCTGGTGGGTTTTCAGACTGCCTATTCGGCCCTGGTGCCGGGAGACTACGAAAAGTGTGTGACCAACTTTTACGGCTCCCATGCCAACTGGCCGAAAGTGCGTATTGTCGCCAAGCTCGATCCCGCACCGATCGATCCGGTTGACCCGCCCGTTGACGGCCATGCAGCCTGGGATATCACCAAGGTTTATACGGCGGGGGCCAAGGTCAGTCATAAGGGTGCGATTTATCAGGCCAAATGGTGGACTCAGGGTAATGAACCCGGCAAGGGCGACCCCTGGGCGTTGGTGCCGGCCAAGTAATGAGGGCTCGGCTCCGTCACTGGAGCTAACGAGAGCAATACAAGGGATCCTTTATATATCTGGTTGGACGGCAAGGGGGAGGCATATTGCCTCCCTCCTTTCATGATATAGAGGCCATTTATTCATCCGGGAGGAAGATGCATTACCATGCTTGCATATCCTGTTTATCAAGATATAACCATCATCTGATGGTGACTGTTCATTTATCCTCTGTTCATACCCAGCATATTATGGTTGTTTCGTGTCGTGAATATATGTCTGGCGGGACGCCATTTTCCTGTTTGGTTATGGGCTCTAGACACTAGATTGATGATGAGCTGGCAGAAACGGGATAAACAAGGAGGGGTACACAATGAATATCGCCATGCATTTTGAAATTCCGGTGACAGATATGACACGAGCCATCGGGTTCTACTCTCGCGTATTTGGCATCACGTTCGAGCGAGCCGAGATAGATGGCAACGAAATGGCGTTATTCCCGCTCTCGGAAGGGGGTGAGGGGTGTTCCGGTGCGCTGGTCAGGGGAGAGACGTATGTTCCGAGCCTGGATGGTACGCGGATTTATCTGGCGGTGGCCGATATCGAGCAGGTGATGGCGAGCGCCTTGCTGGCCGGTGCCCAACGTCTGTATCCCGTTACCCGGGTTGGCGACACCATCAGGGTGGCGGAATTCGAGGATCTCGAGGGCAACCGGATCGCCCTGCAGGAAACTGCCAGGCGCTGATGCAATGGCTGAATGGCGGATTGCATTCAGGACACTGGATAAGTGTGCTTTAAGAAATGTTTGCGGGAGTATGGGTGAAGAGCAGGACGTGGCGAGCGTGTCCCTCTTTGGCAGACAGCGTGTCCCTCTTTGGTAGACAGATAGAGGCGCCGCCACCCCAGATGCGGTGAATATGCCGGATCCGTGCCGCGTTTTGTGAGGCAGTTAATGGCGAGGGTGCGACAGGAATGGTAGTCATCTGATGCGAAATCTGGCCGAAGAACGGCTTGGATCCATCTTGTTAGGGAGGCGTTATGCAAGGACATTGTTTGTGCGGTGGCATCGTTGTGTCGACCGGAGATCACCAGGAGGTCAATCTCTGCCACTGCACCACCTGCCGGCGCTGGTCGGGTGGGCCGCTGTTTGCGGTGCATTGCGGTGCGGACGTGCGCTTCACCGGGATCGCCCCTGTCGCCTATCGATCATCGGAGTGGGCGGAGCGTGGATTTTGCCCCACCTGCGGCACTCACCTCTTCTATCATCTGCTGCCGACGGATGAGTACATAGTGCCAGCCGGTCTTTTCCAGATGGAAAGGTTCCAGCTAACGAGCCAGATCTTCATCGATGAGAAGCCTGACTTTTACGAGTTGAAGAACGAGACGCCCACCCTGACCGGCCAGCAGGTGTTCGAGCAGTTTGCGCCCAAGCCATGATGTCGCCTTCTTGATCAGCTCATGTGTTATGACGTGCCGGGTGCGGATCACTCAGCCACCTCATTGGTGCAGGCTCGGCAGGACTTCCCTGAGCAGGTCTGGATCGAGGCAGGTATTGAAAATGATCAACCCGCAGGGCCTTTCGATGGGGTGGTTATCTGGGATTCACTGTTTCATCTGCCAAGAGCTGCGCATCAACCCTTGTTGCAAAAAGCGTGTGAGGTGCTGGCAGGTGCAGGTGGGCTGATCCTCTCCAGTGGTGGGCGGGACAAGGTCCGGTTAGCTGTGCTGCTGCGTCAGACCTGAATTCAACATCATTCAGGCCTGACGCGGGGAGTCTTTGGTGTGGTCACATTCCGGCTTACGGCTGCTCAGTTGCCTCTTTGATGCAGCAGTTTCGCCCCTGTTTTTTGGCCAGATAGAGCGCTGTATCGGCCCGGCGCACCATGTTGTCGACGTTATCTTGTGGGCCTTGACTGGCGCTGATGCCGATACTGACGGTAAGCGGGATCTCGATGTCGGCGCCCAATGGGTGGCTCTCTGACGCTATGGCTAGCCGGATCCGCTCTGCACTGGCCCAGGCCAGATCCAGCGAGGTTTCCGGCAGCAAGATGATGAACTCCTCGCCACCCCAGCGGCCCAGTATGTCCACCTCCCGCAGTTGCTTGGCAATACGCCTCACCAGACTGAGGATCGCCTGATCCCCTTGCTGATGGCCGTGTGTGTCGTTGACTTGCTTGAAGTGATCGATGTCGAGCAGCAGCAGACTCATGGTATGGCCGAAATGCTGGCAGCGCTGCACTTCCTGCTTGACCAGCTCATCGAAGCGGCGCCGGTTGGCGATCCCGGTCAGGGGATCCGTGGTGGCCGCCACTTTCAGCTCTTCCACCAGACGGGCCCGTTCCGAAATGTCTCGCAGTATGGCGGTCATCTCAGTGGTTTGGCCCAGATTGATCTTGGCGATGGTCACTTCCAGCGGAAATTCGCTGCCATCGCGGCGCAGACCCATGACGGAGGCGCGGGCGTGCATGGGGCGCGAGTTGATGGGAGAGTTGCTGAAGGCTCTGAAATAGCTCTCGTGGTTGGAGCGAAAGCGCAGTGGCAACAGGGTTTCCAGCCGTTTGCCCACATAGCTCTCATCGACCCCGAACATCTCGCAGGCGGCGGTATTGATGAGCTCGATACGGGATTCGCTGCTGACGCTGATGATGCCGTCATAGGCCGAGTTCACCACGGCTTCAAAACGCTTTCGACTCATTTTGAGTGCATCTTCCAACTGCTTTTTGGCCGTGATGTCGATGGCGGTGACTATGATGCGGGTGATCCGGGACTGTTCGGGAATGATGATGGGGGAGAGGATGAAACGCCACCAGCTGGTACGCGACAGGGTATCGATGGGGAGCTCGCTCTCCAGCCCGGTTTGCTGGCTGACACAGTCATGCATCGGCTGCTCTATGCTGCCGGTGATGTAGCGGGGAAACATCTCGTTGAGTCGTTTGCCTATGGTGCCCGGCACATCCAGCTCGAATGCCTGGGCAAAGGTATCGTTGGCCGAGACCAGAATGAAGCGATCATCCGCATCCAGGGAAAATACCGCCACCGCCGCACCGATGGCATCGAGAGATGATTTGATCTCGGCATGAGAACCCTTTGTAAACATGCAACCTCCATGACGAATAACACATTGATATTCAGTATAGTGCCGCCGATTTACTCGTTGCGGGAGGCATATGGAGCTTTGATGTGAAGGTGGAGGCCGAGTGCCTTGCTGACGTCACCAAGACGGCAACGGCAGCTCGTCGAGAAGCGAGCGCTATTCCTCTATGTCCAGCAGCACCAGGATGGCGCTGTCGCCGCCCCATTCACGGGGGGCCTGATGGAAGGCGCGCACATTGGGGTGCTGGGCCAGCCAGCTCGGGATCCGCTGCTTGAGGATGTGTTTGCCGATGCCGTGCATCACGGAGGCGACATGGATGTTCTCTTTCTGGCAGAGGGTGAGCAGGGCGGCCAGCTCCTGTTTTGCCTGATTCTGGTTCATGCCGTGCAGATCCAGATAAATCTCCGGCGGATAGATGCCGCGTTTGAGCTTTTTCAGCTCGAATTTTGACACATCGTCACGCACGTAACGGGTCGGGCCATCCTCATCGAGATGGGGCTGGTACTCGTCGCTGAAAAAGTGGCCAACCCCAAGCTTTTCGCGGCTTTCCCGCAGTTCGCGTTTCTGCTTGACCGGGCGCAGGTCGGCCCTTATGGTATCTTGCTTAATTTTCCGGGTACCTTTGACTGCATCGCGAAACAGCAGGCTTTCCTCGATCGTCGGTGAGGGCGTTTTTTTCATCAGAGGCTCATTTGTCAGGTATGCGTCTTGCCCGCTATACAGTGGGTGCTCGGGCCGGATATTACTCGACTTGGAGGTGGATTTGGACAAGATATTTATCGATGAGGTGGTTGCCGAGATGCACACCATCCAGGACATGTTGCGCTGGGCCATGAGTCGTTTCAACGACGCCGGGATCTTCTACGGACATGGTACCGACAACGCCTGGGATGAGGCCGTGCAGCTGGTACTGCCCGCGCTACATCTGCCGCCGGACGCGGATCCCGGCATGCGCCATTCCCGTCTGACCACCAGCGAGCGTCATCGCATCGCCGAGCTCATCATTCGCCGCGTGCAAGAACGCGTGCCGGCCGCCTACCTGACCAACAAGGCCTGGTATGCCGGTTGGGAGTTCTACGTGGACGAGCGGGTGCTGATCCCGCGCTCTCCCATCGCTGAGATGGTGGCCAACCGCTTCGCCCCCTTCCTCAAGCATGAGCCGACCCGGATCATGGATCTCTGTACCGGTTCCGGTTGCATCGCCATCATCATGGCCCACGAATTCCCGGATGCGGAAGTGGACGCCATCGACATCAGCGTGGATGCGCTGAACGTGGCCGAGCGCAACATCACCGATCACGGTCTGGAGCAGCAGGTCATTCCGATCCGCTCCGATCTGATGCGCGATCTGCCCGCCGGTGACAAGTACGATCTCATCGTCTCCAACCCGCCCTATGTGGACTCCGAAGACATGTCGGATCTGCCGGAAGAGTTTCGTCACGAGCCGGAACTGGCGCTGGCCTCCGGCTCCGATGGCCTCAAGCTCACCAAGCGTCTGCTGGCCAATGCTGCCGACTTCCTCAAGGATGATGGCGTGCTGGTGGTCGAGGTGGGCAACAGCATGATCCACCTGGAAGCCCAGTTCCCGGAAGTGCCCTTTACCTGGGTCGAATTCGAGAACGGCGGTCACGGCGTGTTCGTGATGACCAAGGCCGAACTGGAGCAGTACCAGGATCATTTCGCGATTTACAAGAGCTAAGCAGGAGCACTCATGGCAGGGAACAGTTTTGGCCAACTCTTTCGGGTCACCACCTTTGGCGAGAGCCATGGCCTGGCGCTGGGCGCCGTGGTCGATGGTTGCCCGCCCGGACTCGAGATAAGCGAAGCGGATCTGCAGATAGACCTGGATCGGCGCAAGCCGGGTACTTCCCGCTACACAACGCCGCGGCGCGAGCCGGATGAGGTGAAGATCCTCTCCGGTGTGTTCGAGGGCAGGACCACAGGCACCTCCATCGGGCTGCTTATCGAGAATACCGATCAGCGTTCCAAGGATTACTCCGACATCAAGGACGTATTTCGTCCGGGCCATGCGGATTACACCTACCACCAGAAATATGGTCAGCGGGATTATCGGGGGGGCGGTCGCTCCTCCGCCCGTGAAACTGCCATGCGGGTGGCGGCGGGTGCCATTGCCAAGAAGTACCTCAAGCAGATGCATGGCATCGAGATCACCGGCTTTCTCTCACAGCTCGGCCCCATCAAGGCGGAAGGCTTTGACGCGGCGCAAATTGAGCAGAACCCCTTCTTCTTCCCCGATGCGGGTAAGCTGGAGGCGCTCGATCAGTACATGCGCGATCTGAAAAAAGAGGGCAACAGTGTCGGTGCCAAGGTCCAGGTCATCGCGACCAAGGTGCCTGTGGGCCTCGGCGAGCCAGTCTTCGATCGCCTTGACGCCGACATCGCCCACGCCATGATGGGCATCAATGCGGTGAAAGGGGTGGAGATAGGCGACGGTTTCGCGGTGGTGGAGCAAAAAGGCTCCGAACATCGCGACGAGATGACCCCGGCCGGCTTTGCCAGCAACCATGCGGGTGGCATTCTGGGCGGTATCTCGTCGGGTCAGGACATAGTGGTGAGCATGGCGCTCAAGCCTACCTCCAGCATTACCGTGCCGGGCAAGACCATCAATACCGAAGGCGAAGCCATAGAGATGATCACCAAGGGGCGCCACGATCCTTGTGTTGGCATTCGCGCCGTGCCCATCGCCGAAGCCATGCTGGCGCTGGTGTTGATGGATCACCTGCTGCGCCATCGTGCCCAGAATCAGGGTGTGCTGACCCAGACGCCGCAGCTGCGCTGATCGGTTTTTCGAATGCCCGGCTGATCCGGGTGTACGATCAAGATGCACTGTCAAGAACAGAGCGAGAAGGCGACCTCAGGGTCGCCTTCTTTATGGGTTTGTGTTTAATGCTTAGCGACTGTCAGCCTGGCTGGGGTTGTGCAGATGCTGGCCGAGGGATTGCTTCGCCCTCTGGATTGCCAAAGCGACAGGGAGGCGGGGCAAAGCGAATGTTTGGCGGGGGCAGGGTGGCGATGGCCTCATTGACTCGAGCTATCTCGGCCTCGCTTACTGCCTCTTTGGCAAACATCAGGCTGACTGGCTGGTGGTGCAGCAACAACTGACAGCTGATAACCTTCTCGGCCCCCAGCTGTGTCAGGCGATAGCGTGCGTATTGCCACTCCATGATGACCCCGTCCAGACGGCGGGCCAGCAACAGATCGATCAACCTGTCGTCGGCGTTGTATTCGGTGGCGCTCTTGAGGGCAGGGCAGTCCTCCATCTGCTGGGTGGGGCGGGTGCCGCGCAGCTTGCCCAGGCGTAGTGCTGTCTGCTGGCACAAGTCGGGGAGGCTCTGGATACGCTGCCAGGGATTGGCATGGCCCGGTATGGGGTTGTTGCTCAAGAGCACGAAGGTGCTGCGCCGGTAGGGGACAGAGAAACGCGCGAACTGGCGTCGCTCCGGCGTATCGAGTGCTCCCATGGCCAAGTCCAGCTGTTGCAGCTCGATGAGATGCAGGGCGCGGGCCCAGGGCAGATTGCGAAAACGCGTCTCCAGCCCCGCTTGCCTGAGGATCTGGCTGGTCAGGGTGACGTCCAGCCCATCCAGGGTGCCTTGTGGATTGATGTAGCTAAAAGGGGGCCAGTGATTCCAGGCGACCGTCAAAGGGGGCTTGGCGCCAAGGGGCAGACTTGCCCCCAGCACTATGAGCAGCAGGGCAACGGGTCGCCATGCCCTGTGGATGCGTGTGATATGAACTGCCATGAGCCTGAACCTCCTTGTTCCGGTACTGAGATGATGGTCGCATCTTATCTGGCATCCAGCATAGCTTGATTCGAATGAGTTCTGAGGTGGGCGGGCTGAATAGGACGCTGACCCACTTTTTGGGTTTGTGCTGGGATGAATATCACATTTTTCTCGTTTATCCACAGCAACTCCGTTAGACTGCGCCTCTATTCTTTCCCCTTTGCTCTGCTCCCCGGGGAAATCGTTGTTTTCTCAATAGGCCCAGTTCTTGTGAGATGGCATCGGCTCAGCAGAGGAGCCCCACCACAAATCCCCGGCGCCACTATCCCTAGCAGGTAATTATGAGTTTTTCTTCCCTCGGTCTGGCCGAACCCTTGTTGCGTGCCGTTGCCGAGCAAGGCTACGACACCCCGTCTCCCATTCAGCTGCAAGCGATCCCCGCCGTTCTGGCTGGCCGCGACCTGATGGCGGCGGCCCAAACAGGGACTGGCAAGACCGCAGGCTTTACCCTGCCGATGCTGCAGCGTCTGATGGAGAGCAAGCGCAAGGTTTCTCCGAACCGTATTCGCGCTCTGGTACTGACCCCGACCCGTGAGCTGGCTGCCCAGGTGGGCGAGAGCGTGCGTAATTACGGCAAACATTTGCCGATGCGCAGCCATGTAGTGTTTGGCGGCGTCAGCATCAATCCGCAGATGATGGCGACTCGCCGTGGTCTGGACGTGCTGGTGGCCTGCCCGGGCCGCCTGATGGACCTCTACAACCAGAATGCTGTCAAGTTCGACGAAGTCGAAATACTGGTGCTGGACGAAGCGGATCGCATGCTCGACATGGGCTTTATCCGCGATATCCGCAAGATCCTGGCCCTGATGCCCAAGCAGCGTCAGAACCTGCTCTTCTCCGCCACCTTCGCCGAAGAGATCCGCGAGTTGGCCACCGGCCTGCTCAACAATCCGGCCGTGATCGAAGTGGCGCCGCGCAACAGCACGGCCGAGCGTATCGAGCAGCTGGTGCACCCGTGCGACAAGGCCAACAAGATAGGTCTGCTGAGCCATCTGGTCACCAGCAATGACTGGCAGCAGGTACTGGTCTTCACCCGTACCAAGCACATGGCCAACCGTGTTGCCGAGACCCTCGACAAGAACGGCGTCAGCGCCGCCGCCATCCATGGCAACAAGAGCCAGGGTGCCCGTACCCGTGCCCTGGCCGGTTTCAAGGATGGTAACGTCAAGGTGCTGGTGGCGACCGACATCGCCGCCCGTGGTCTGGACATCGACAAGTTGCCGCAAGTGGTCAACTTCGAGCTGCCCAACGTGGCGGAAGACTATGTTCACCGTATCGGTCGTACCGGTCGTGCCGGTGCAGCCGGTCACGCCATCTCCCTGGTCGCAGCCGACGAAGGCAAGCTTATCAAGGCCATCGAGCGTCTGACCAAGCAGAACATACCGTGCGAGCAGGTGGCCGGTTTTGAAGCCTCCCGCGAAACCCTGGACAACATTGCCCGTGGTATCGGCGCGCCCCTGCGCAAAGAGCCTCGTGACCCGAGCGAGCCGCGCCGTGCAGCGCCGCGTCCGCAAGGTCAAGGCCAGCGTCAGGGCGCCGGTCGCTCTGCCAATGGTGGCAACGCTGGCGGTGCTCGCACCGGCAACAGTGGCAAGCCCAAACCGCAAGGTGCGCAGCGTCCGGTTGATGCTGCTGGCAAACCGGCCCAGGCTCGTCGCCCCCGTCGCGCTACCCACAACCAGTAAGCAGGTGAGGGGACACCCTCACGCTGCATTGGTTGATGTAAAAAGCCCTGCCAATCCGGCAGGGCTTTTGTCATTTCTGGCGGGCAGTTTATTGCCGCGTTTCGTCTCGATATCACTCCCCATACAGCTTGATCTCCAGCACATTGGCGATGGCACTGCCATTCCAGTGGTACTCCAGATGCTGGGCCTGATGGATCCGGGTAATGAGACAGGGGCGGTAGAGTACATGGCAATTGTGGCCGCTGTGACGCACCGAGCGGTAGTGGATGCCATCCACCCCCCGGGTTTTCTGCTCCAGGGCAAAGACTTGAGACTGGCTATAGCTGGTGGCGTGATAGAGAGGGGTGGAGAGAAATGCGTCCCCTGTGATATCGACCAAGTTGGCACTGAACTCGGCACAGAGCACCCGCATCTGCACTTTCTGGGCTGGTTCTCCGGTGTAGCCGAAGATCCGCTCCTGATGGTAGACAGTCTCCTTGACGGCGGTATCGAGCAAGGGGGCACAGTAATAGCCACTGAAATCGCCCGTGGTAAAACGGGCCCCTTCCGGATTGATATGGGTAAAGGCGGCCATCACATAGCTGCCCCCGTGCAAGCCCACCAGCCAATCTGCCCTGGGGACGCGAGACAAGTCTCCTGCCTCCTCCCGCAACCTGTCGTTGGTCAGTGCCTCTATGGCCCATACCGCCTCCAGTTCGTCCGCATTGGCCACATCTTCATAGACACAGATAGTGGGGTAGCGGCTCGGAATAATCCGGTAGGCCCGCTCTCCCTTGAATGGGATCAGTGGCGGCTCCTGCATCAGGCCATACCCCCGCGCCAGGCGTGCAATCGGGTTGCCACTTCATAGAGATCCGCCACCCGACCACCCTTCATGATCTCCATCGCGCTGCGGCCGGCAAAGAAGGGGTGGCTGTTGGGCTTGCGTACCCAGCCATAGATGCTGTCATCGGCGCTGAACAGCACCCTCAGGCTCTTGTGGATGTTGAGGAGGTAGCTCATCCGCTCCTGCATATCCACGCTGAGGCGGATCCCGCCGTTTGACTCCTTGTATTTGTTCAATGTTGAACGTGATGAAATGCCGAGCAGTGTCAGTTGTTCATCAGTGTTGCACTGCCACTTGTCCAGGATGCGGAATACCACAGGCAGCGCCTTGCTGGGGTCTATGGCGCCTTCTTTCATTGCTTTTTGTGCTGTTGCGGCCATATCTCCTCCTTGTATTGTTCACGCCGGATAAGAGAGCATGAAGGGTTAATCTGCACTCAGTGTAGAAGACTTGTACATATGTGTACATATCTGCGTGGTTGGTGATGAATATGTACGTCGATGTGTGTGCTGAAGAGAGCGGTATGACGGGGCTAAGTGATACCGACCACGATAAGGAGTCATCATTGGGTTTTACTGTACCCCTGCTGGCAAAAAGCCCCGCCAACTGGGTTGGCGGGGCTTTCGTTATCCATCATGGGGCGAGGGTTACAGAGCTGGCAGTAATCCCAGGCTGACACTCACCTGTACGCCGACGATCAGCACCCCCATGGCACCGGCAAGGCCCAGGGCCAGTACGCCACCCGGGGCGCGGTAGTGGTGCGCCTCTGCCTGTTTGCGGCTCTGCCACACCAGGGTGACCGGCAGCAGTACCGCCAGTACCGCCAGTGCAATGGCGGCGTAGCCCAGTGCCATGATGAAGCCTTGCGGGAAGTAGAGGGCAAACAACAGGGGCGGCACGAAGGTGATAAGCCCGGTCTGGCTGCGGCCCTGCCAGTTGTCCTTGCGACGAGTCACTTTGGCCATGAAATCAAACAGCCCAAGGGTCACGCCGAGGAAAGAGGTCGCCAACGCCAGATCGGCAAACAGGTGCATCGCCTGATTAAACGCAGGCCAGCTCACCAGATTGCCGACGCTGGCCAGGAGGCTGTCGAGCGCGCCGCCGGTCTGGATCAGGGTTTGCTGACCGAGCAGCCCCAAAATGGCCACTTGCCACAGCACGTAGAGGATGAGCGGCAGGGCGGAGCCCCAGACAAAGACCCGGCGCAGCTGCTTGGGGCAATCCCCCAGATAAAGCATGACGCTCGGGATGGAGCCGTGAAAGCCGAACGAGGTGAAGATGACGGGCAAGCCTGCCAGCAGCAACCCCTGGCCGAGCGGCAGGGAGAGCAGGTGCTGCCCTTCTGCACGGGGCAGCAGCAGCCCCAGTACCGCCACCATGATCACCAGTTTGACGGTGAACATCAGTCGATTGAGGTAATCCACCGAGCGGGTACCGACGCAGACCATGCCACCGAACAGCAAGGTAAAGGCCCAGGCAGCCTGCTCCTGGCTAATGGTCATGCCCGCATCGTCCAGCGCCTGGGCCAGCAGGCTGCTGCCGCCACTGATGTAGGCGGAGGCCAGGGAGTAAAACAGCATCAGGATACAAAAAGAGGCGATGCCCTTGCCCCAGGGGCCGAGCAGGTGATCCGCCAGCTGGTGCAGGTACCATTTGCCGGTGTTGAGGCTGGCTTCCACCTGCAACATGGCGGTGAAGGCCATCAGGGCCCAGAGCCCTATCATCAGCAGCAAAGTGGCTGGGCCACCCAGAGATGAGGAAGCCAGCGGCAGGGCCAGCATGCCGGCGCCTATGGTGGTGCCGGCAATCAACAGGGTACAACCCAGGGTTTTGGTGTTCATTGTGTCCATCCGGATCGAGAAACTGCGTGTTCATAAAGAGTGAAAGTGGCGGTGTCATCAAGACGCCTCCGGGGTTGAAACCGGAGGCTAGCAATATCGGAGTGGACGCATCGTTACGAAAAACCCGTTGGTTGTAAAAGTTGGTTGCCAAGTTAACGGATCAAAATAGTGGAAACAAGCCTGTAAAGGCGGATTTTGTACTGGAAGGGAGCAATAGGTGGAAATAAAAGATGACAGCTCTATGTGCTGGGGAGTGAAAAGGGCTGACAAGCCAATGGATGGAAAACGCGCTGGCGAAGATCGCGGTCGCCGCCAGCGCGTGAGGGGGCTGCTTAGCGACGGCGTTTGAGGGTCCGGCTTACGTAGTGCAGCCCGCATTGGTACTCGCCATTGATGGCCTTGAGGGCGAGCTCCAGCGCCTGGCTGGCCAGTGCATCGTGTTGCTGGGGCAGGGAGTTGATGCCAAAGGGGAGGAAATCGAGCAGGCGATCGTCGCCGAAGGTGGCCATGGCGAGCTGGCTCATGTCGGTCTCTTGTTCCAGCAAATAATCCAGCACCCCCTCCATCAATATGTAGGAGGTGGCAACCAGCGCTTCGGGCAGCTGGCCGAGTTGCTGGTGAAGTCCCTTGATCAGGCGATAGCCCTCGACGCGGGAGAAATGTGCTCCTTCGCACAGGTGACGGGCCGTGGTGTGGCTGGCGACAGCCTGCTCGAAGCCCGCTTTTCGTTCCTGACTGATCGTGAGTGCTGGCAGTGCGGTGATCAAGGCGATGTGCTTGAGCGCCGGGGTGAGCAGGGAGGCGGTGAGATCAAAGCTCGCCTTCTGGTTTTCACTGGCGACGGTCACGAACTTGTCGGCGGCCATGGCCCGGTCGATGGCCAGCACATGGATGCCGCGCGCCTGCTGGCGCGGATAGAAGGGGTCGTCCGGCGGCAGGCAACTGGCCACCAGCAGGGCATCCACATGGCGACTGGCCAGCATCTCGGCCAGTTCTTTCTCGGTGGCGGGTTCATCTTCCGAGCAGACGATCAGCAGCTGATAACCCTGGGCTCGGGCCCCCTGTTCGAGGCGCTTGGCGAGTTTGGCATAACTGGCGTTCTCGAGGTCGGGCAGGATAAAGCCGAGGGTCTTGGTCTGGCCGCCGCGCAGGGAGGCGGCGCGGCTGTCAGGTTGGTAGTTGTGGGCGGTCACCACCGCCATCACTTTGTCACGTGTTGCCTGACTGATGCGGTATTGATCGGCCTTGCCATTGATCACATAGCTGGCCGTGGTGCGCGAGACACCGGCGAGGGCGGCGATTTCATCCAGTTTCATCATATCGGCTCTGTTTGAGTTGCAAGGCCCACGGTCACTGCCAGGTGAGGGCACCGAAAAGTGTGCGCGGGATCATATCATTGAAAAGCACTCTTTGCGGGTACTTGATCAATTGGCTGAAACGATTCAGTCTGAGTGTAAGTGAAACGATTCAGCTTGTCAGCAGACAATCGATGTCCGGGTATAAAAATGCGATACCGCTCCGGCGGGATGCAATCCGGTCTATTGTCAGCAGGCAAATTACCCGAATTTTCAATTGTATTGATCCGGTGAGCCGCACGGCCAGCCCGGAACCTGATGGAGAATATCTATGTTGAAGTTGGCACAGCAGCAGATTTTGCTGGGGCAGTCGGTGGCGACCAAGGCGGATGCTATCGCTCTGCTGGCAAGCAAACTGACCGAGGCCGGTCTGGTGGAAGCAGGTTATGTGGACGGCATGCTGGCGCGGGAAGCGCAGCACGCCACCTACCTTGGCAGCGGCATCGCCATTCCCCACGGCACCACGGACACCCGCCATCTGGTCAAGAGCACCGGCGTCATGGTGGCCCAGTTCCCCAAGGGGATCGAATGGGACGAGGGGCAGATCGCCTATGTGGCCATCGGCATCGCCGCCAAATCCGACGAGCATCTGGGTATTTTGCGCCAGCTTACCCATGTACTGGGTGACGAGCAGGCGGCCGAGGCCCTTAAAAATGCCACCGATGCCGACACCATCATCAATATCCTGACCGGGGCCACGACCGCCAAAGAGGTGCAGTTCCTGACCCTGGCCGACTTCCCGGCCGATGATCGCGACCAGCTGCTGCTTGGCGCCGCCGCCCGCGCCAAATCCGCCGGTTGGGGGGAGGCCGCCATGGTCAGCTCACTGCTGGCAAGTGACCCTGCCTATCTGGGGGAGGGCGTCTGGCTGGCCCGTACGCAGGCGGCCCAGACCGGCTGGGTCGTGGCGACCCCGAGCGCGCAGTTGCAGGCAGGGGAACTGCCGGTCAGTGCCTTGCTGCTGCTGTGCGCCGCCGATGCCAGCCATCTGCCGCAGCTGGACAATCTGGCCAAACTGGCCGCCGCAGGCCAACTTGCGACGCTGGCTGGCGCCGAGGGTCTTGCCATGTTGCAAGCAGGGCCGGCGAGCGGCCTGTCTGATACCTTCACCATCATCAACCCCCATGGCTTGCACGCCCGTCCGGGCGCCATGCTGGTCAAGGTGGCCAAGGAGTTCGAATCCGACATTCGCGTTGCCAACCTCGATGGCAGCGGTGAAGCCGTCTCCGCCAAGAGCCTGATGAAGGTGATCGGCCTTGGGGTCAAGTGCGGTCATCGCCTGGCATTTCGCGCAGAAGGGGCGGATGCCGAAGCGGCCCTCAAGGGCATTGGTGCCGCCATTGCCGCAGGCCTGGGTGAGGGGGCGCACTGATGGATATCGTCACCATCACCCTCAACCCAGCGCTGGATCTCACCACCCGCCTGGGCGCCATGGCCCTTGGTGAAGTGAACCTGGTGAGCGAAGCCAATTTGCGCGCCGCAGGCAAGGGGATCAACGTTGCCATGGTGCTCAAAGACTTGGGCCGTGACGTCGGGCTGACCGGCTGGCTCGGCGCTGACAATCAGCAGAGCTTCGTCTCGCTGTTTGCCGAGCGAGCCCTGGATGATCACTTCGTGCGCGTGGCGGGCAATACCCGCATCAACGTCAAGATCTCCGAGCAATCTGGCAGGGTCACCGACCTCAACTTGCCGGGGCTCGTCATTGACGAGTGTGAAGTGAAGGCCCTTGAGGCCGCGATTGACGAGTTGGCACCACAGGCAGACTGGTTTGTGCTGGCGGGCAGTCTGCCCAAAGGGGTGGCGCCTGACTATTGCGCCCGCCTCATTACCTTGCTCAAGGCCAAAGGCAAGCAGGTGATCTTCGATTGCAGCGGCGTGGCTCTGAAAGAGGGCATCAAGGCTGCACCGACTCTGATCAAGCCCAATCTGGAAGAGCTGAGCCAGTGGGCCGGTCGTCCCATCAAGACCCTGAGCGAGCAGGCCGAGTGTGCCCGCGAGCTGCAGGCTCAGGGGATAGCCCATGTGGTGATCTCCAACGGTGCAGATGGCCTCGTCTGGTTTGGTCCGGATGCCACCTGGCAGGCCATACCACCCCGTATGCAGGTCGTCAGTACCGTCGGTGCTGGTGACTCCCTGGTAGCGGGGCTGGCCCATGGCCTCAGCCTCGGCTGGGCGCCGGAGCAGACCTTGCGTCTGGCCACCGCCGTTTCGGCGCTGGCAGTCAGTCAGGTGGCAGTCGGTTTTAGCGATATGAATGTGTTGACACCCTTACTCGAGCAGGTGCGTGTGCAACGTCTGGATGACCTTGCCCCCGCTCAACTCAATACCTATTCCCCTTCAATGGAAAACTCAGGAGATGCCCAATGAAAGCAATCTTGGTCACGGCTTGCCCGGCGGGCATTGCCACCAGCTTTCTCGTTGCTAAACGGATAGAACAACAGGCCAAACTGGCGGGTTGGGAGCTCACACTCGATGTTGGCTCCAGCGTACAACCGCGCCAGATCCCCTCAAAAGAGCAGATAGCCGCCGCTGACCTGATCCTGGTGGTGGCAAGTGCCCCCGTGGATCTCGCCGCCTACGATGGCAAGCGTCTCTATCAGGGGAGCATGGATCTCGCCTTGCAGGATCCGGCCGCCGTGCTCGACGCCGCCGCCAGTGGTGCCAGTGTCTATCATCATCAGGCTGCACCGGTTGCCGCCGCCCAGCCGGCCTCGGCCAAACGCATAGTCGCAGTCACCGCCTGTCCGACCGGGGTGGCTCACACCTTCATGTCCGCCGAAGCACTCGAGACCATGGCCAAGCAGCTGGGTTACCAGATCCGTGTCGAGACTCAAGGCTCGGTCGGTGCCCAGAATGCCCTGACCGCGGACGAAATCGCCGCTGCCGATCTGGTGTTCCTCGCCACCGACATCGAAGTGGACATGACCCGTTTCGATGGCAAGCAGGTGTATCGCACCAGTACCGGTGCTGCGCTGAAGAAGACCCGCGCCGAGCTAGACAAGGCGTGGCTGGAAGCCAAGGTCTATCGCCACAGTGGCGCCAGTCAGCCCAAGAAGGAGGAGAAGGCGGGCCCCTACAAGCACCTGCTGACCGGTGTCTCCTTCATGTTGCCCATGGTGGTGGCAGGTGGTCTCATCATTGCCATCTCCTTCATCTTTGGTATCGAAGCGTTCAAGGTGGAAGGTAGCCTGGCCGCCGCCTTGATGACGATTGGTGGTGCCTCAGCCTTCGCCCTGATGATCCCTGTGCTGGCCGGTTACATTGCCTACTCCATCGCCGATCGTCCGGGTCTGGCGCCAGGCATGATTGGCGGTATGCTGGCAAGCTCCCTGGGCGCCGGTTTCCTCGGCGGTATCGTCGCCGGTTTCCTGGCCGGTTACAGTGCCAAGTACCTGAGCGACAAGGTGCGCCTGCCGGTGACCCTGGAAGCGCTCAAGCCCATCCTCATCATCCCGCTGTTTGCCAGCCTGTTTACCGGTCTGGTGATGATCTACGTGGTGGGTGGTCCGGTTGCGGGCATCATGAGTGCCATGACAGAGTTCCTCAACAACATGGGCTCTGCCAACGCCGTGCTGCTGGGTGTCATCATAGGTGCCATGATGTGCTTCGACATGGGTGGTCCGGTCAACAAGGCGGCCTACGCCTTCGGTGTCGGACTGCTCGCCTCCAAAACCTATGCCCCCATGGCTGCCGTGATGGCCGCCGGTATGGTACCGGCACTGGGGATGGGGATCGCCACCTTCCTGGCGCGCGCCAAGTTCATCAAGACGGAGCAGGAAGCAGGCAAGGCCTCCTTCGTACTGGGTCTGTGCTTCATCTCCGAGGGAGCCATTCCGTTTGCTGCCAAGGATCCGATGCGCGTCATCCCGGCTTGTATGGCGGGTGGCGCCCTGACTGGCGCGCTCTCCATGTTGTTCGGCTGCGAGCTGGTTGCTCCTCACGGTGGTCTGTTCGTGCTCTTCATTCCGAACGCCATCAGCCACGTGTTCATGTATATCCTGGCCATAGCGGCAGGTTCCCTGGTGACAGGGGTTGGCTATGCCATGCTCAAGCGCGGCGAAGAGCAGGCCAAGCTGGCGACTACCTGACAACGTCAAGGGTGTAAATGACAAGGCGACCTGCGGGTCGCCTTGTCTGTTTCTGATGGGGGTAAACAAGCGGAAAGAAACGGGCCAGTCCGTGGGCAAGTTAAAAATCCCAGCCGGACTGCGCTGGCTGGTTGGCTTGCTCGGCCTCTTGTGCCTTGCGGCGCGCGGCCTCAACCCGTGCCTTGCGGCCACGGCAAAGACGCATCACCTCCTGCTGCTGGGTTTGTGTCATGGTGAGCCAGTTGAAACGCTCCTCCCGATTGCGCAGGCAGCCCTTGCAGTAGCCCTTATTGTTCACTTCGCATACCCCGATACAGGGGCTCTGTAGCGGGAAGATCTCGAGCTGTTCCATCCATGGCCTCTCACACCTTGTTACCTTGTTATAACCCAGAAGATCCCCTTTGGAGAAATCCGTCGCCAAGGGGGTGAAGGCGTTTGCTTTCCCCCAGCAAATTTGGCATCTTCCCCGCCAAGCATGAGGCTTGGTGTTATATGAGGACATATGAACAAACACGCGTACTGGCTGACCGCTGCCGTGCTGGGGCTGGCCGGTTGTGCGGGCAATCCTGAGCAGGCGCAGGTGCCCAAAAAGAAACCCGATGCCGGATGTTTTCTCAACTGCGAGGTGCCGGAAAACCTGGGCAAGCAGTATCTGGACGGTGCCCTGCCGGGCGATCTGGTGCGGGTAGAGCGCATCAACAGCCGCCAGCGTTCTGATTTCAGCAAGTTCGGCCCCCAGAGCCGGTTGGTATTGGAGCGTTCCGGCAAGATGACCCGCCGTTATGGCGAGCTCTATCATCAGCTCTCCCGCTGGGTGGCCAATGGTGGCAATCCGGCTCATATCACCCAGTACGGCATCAGCCTGGCCCAGCTGGGCGGCGCCGATCGCATGGGCAACGTGCTGTTCACCGGTTATTACTCGCCGGTGCTGGAGGTGCGCCATCGCCCGGATGCCAAGTACAAGTACCCCATTTATGCCATGCCAAAATGTGGTGGCCGCTGCCCAAGCCGGGCCGATATCCATCGGGGGGCGTTGGCCAACCGTGGGCTGGAGCTGGGTTATAGCAAGTCTCTTATCGACAACTTCCTGATGGATGTGCAGGGCTCGGGCTTTGTGCATTATGGGGATGACGATCGGTTGCAATACCTGGGTTACAGCGGCAAGAACGGTCACGGCTATGTGAGCATAGGCCGGGTGCTGATCGACCGGGGCGAGGTACCCAAAGAGAAGATGTCGATGAAGGCCATCAAGGATTGGGCCAACGCCCAACCGGAGGAGAGCGTCAAGGAGCTGGTTGAGCAGAATCCCTCTTATGTCTTCTTCGAGCGTCGCCCCACCAATGACGTGATTGGCGCCGCCGGTATTCCGTTGCTGCCGCTGGCGGCCGTTGCGGCCGACAAGAGTTTGCTGCCGATGGGCACCCCCATCCTGGCGGAAGTGCCTTTGCTCGACAAGGCCGGCAACTGGACCGGCAAGCACCAGCTGCGGCTCTTGATTGCGCTGGATGTGGGTGGTGCCGTGAAGAAGGGGCACCTGGATCTTTACCACGGCATGGGTGAGAAGGCGGGTGTGGCGGCCGGTCACTACAAGCACTTTGGCCGGGTCTGGAAGCTGGGTCTGCACCATGGGCCGACTGCTGCGCCCTGGTTATAAGCAAAACAGGATATAAGCGAAACAGGGATTGTAATGGAATAAGGCGACTGTGGCGGGTGATGCCGCTTTGTAGCTAACCCACACAAGGCCTGATGACCCTTTCCCTGCTCCTCCTCCTTCGAGGGGAGGCGCCAAAGAAAAAAGCCGCCGGAGGCAATCCGGCGGCTTTTTTGTATGTGCTTATGTCCACAGTCTGCCGAGGAGGCTCAACCCTTCGTCAGGTCCAGCCGGATGGCACCGACCGGTTTGCAGCAACAGGGTAGACATTCACCCGGGGAGACAAACGCCAGCGGCACATTGGGGTAGTGCACCGAGCCTGCTAGCAAGGGCGTGCGGCAGGCGCCGCAATAACCGCTGCGGCACTGGAACTCCAGCTGATGGCCGTGACGCTCCAGGGTCTCCAACACGCTCTCGCCGGGATGGGCGAGCAGGGTGCCATCACAGGTATGTACCAGCGGCGCCTGTGGTGCCTCCTGCTGCGTTGCAGGCTGTAGGGCAGGGGCCAAGGTGTTGGTTGCGTCACTCACAGTTCAACGTCACCTGATAAATTGTCTGCATCTAGGTTTCTGCCGGTCTGACCGAGCAGCATATCGGGTCGCTGACTCACAGCTCGAAGTCACCGAGATCATCGGCATGTACTTCGCTGTCGATCTGGCCGACCAGGTAGGAGCTCACTTCCACTTCCTGCGGGGCAACCTGCACGTTGTCGGACGACAGCCAGGTGTTGATCCAGGGGATCGGGTTTTGCTTTGCGCCGGCAAAGGCTGGCTGCAGACTGACCGCGTTCATGCGCAGGTTGGTGATGTACTCCACGTATTGGCAGAGGATGTCTTTGTTCAGGCCGATCATGGAGCCGTCCTGGAACAGGTACTCTGCCCACTCTTTCTCCTGAATGGCTGCTTCCTTGAAGATCTCGAAGCAGGCTTGCTCGCACTCGGCGGCAATCTCGGCCATCTCGGGGTCATCCTGGCCGGTGCGCATCAGGTTCAGCATATGCTGGGTGCCGGTCAGGTGCAGTGCTTCGTCACGGGCGATCATCTTGATGATCTTGGCGTTGCCTTCCATCAATTCGCGCTCGGCGAAGGCAAAGGAGCAGGCGAAGCTGACGTAGAAGCGAATTGCCTCCAGGGCATTGACGCTCATCAGGCACAGATAGAGCTTCTTCTTCAGCTCGCGCAGTGTGATGGTGCGCATCTGTCCGGCGACGCTGTGGGTCCCTTCACCGTGCAGATTGTAGAGCGCGGTCGCTTCAATCAGGTCATCGTAGAAGCAGCTGATGGAGCCAGCGCGTTTGAGGATCTGCTCGTTGGTCACTATGTCATCGAACACCTGACCCGGGTTGTTGACGATATTGCGAATGATGTGGGTGTAGGAGCGAGAGTGGATGGTCTCCGAGAAGGCCCAGGTCTCGATCCAGGTTTCCAGCTCCGGAATGGAGACCAGCGGCAGCAGCGCCACGTTCGGGCTGCGACCCTGGATGGAATCCAGCAGGGTCTGGTACTTCAGGTTGGAGATGAAGATGTGTTGCTCGTGGGGCGGCAACGCCTGATAGTCGATGCGGTCGTGGGAGACATCCACCTCTTCCGGGCGCCAGAAGAAGGAGAGCTGCTTCTCGATCAGCCGTTCAAAGACTTCGTGTTTTTGTTGATCATAACGGGCCACATTGACCGATTGGCCAAAAAACATCGGCTCTTTGAGCTGGTCGTTTTGGGTTTGGCAGAAAGTTGAATAGGCCATGGTTACCAGAATGTATTGAATGGATAAACAGGAGAGCGGGAGCTTGTCGCTCCCGCCCGGTTGTCAGATCTTGCAATGGCTTATATTTTACAAGCCCCACCGGCACAACCGTCATCTTGCATATCGGCTTGTGCGTCATCCGCACCATCACGGGTGTTGTGATAGTAGAGGGTCTTGAGGCCGTATTTGTAAGCGGTCAGCAGATCCTTGAGCAACTGTTTCATCGGTACCTTGTTGCCTTCGAAACGGGCGGGGTCGTAGTTGGTGTTGGCGGAGATCGCCTGATCCACAAACTTCTGCATGATACCGACCAGCTGCAGATAGCCATCGACGCTCGGTTGCTTCCAGAGCAATTCGTATTGATCTTTCAGGCGATGATACTCGGGCACCACCTGTTTGAGAATGCCATCCTTGGATGCCTTGACCGAGACTAGGCCGCGCGGCGGCTCTATGCCGTTGGTGGCGTTGGAGATCTGGCTGGAAGTCTCGCTCGGCATCAGGGCGGTCAGGGTGGAGTTGCGCAGACCCACTGTCTTTATCTCTTCACGCAAGGTTTCCCAGTCCAGGTGCAGCGGCTCGTTGCACAGGTTGTCGAGATCCTTTTTATAGGTATCGATGGGCAAAATGCCCTGGGCATAGGTGGTCTCGTTGAACGCCGGGCAGGGGCCGAATTCGCGGGCCAGCTGCACGGAGGCCTTCAGCAGGTAGAACTGGATCGCCTCGAAGGTGCGGTGGGTCAGCGCCAGACCGGAGCCATCGGAGTAACGGGCGCCGTTCTTGGCCAGGTAGTAGGCGTAGTTGATGACGCCAATGCCCAGGGTGCGACGGTTCATGCTGCCTTTCTGGGCGGCCTTGAGCGGGTAGTCCTGATAGTCGAGCAGGGCATCCAGGGCGCGCACGGCGAGATCCGCCATCTCTTCCAGATCTTCCAGCTTCTCGATGGCGCCGAGGTTGAAGGCAGACAGGGTGCACAGGGCAATTTCGCCCTCTTCGTCATCCACGTTGTTGAGCGGCTTGGTGGGCAGTGCAATCTCGAGGCAGAGGTTGGACTGGCGTACTGGCGCCACGCTTGGATCGAACGGGCTGTGGGTGTTGCAGTGATCCACGTTCTGGATGTAGATACGACCGGTGCCTGCGCGCTCCTGCATCATCAGGGAGAAGAGATCGACAGCCTTGATGGTCTTCTTGCGAATGGCCGGGTCCTGCTCGTACTTGACGTAGAGCGCTTCGAACTTGTCCTGATCCGCAAAGAACGCATCGTACAGGCCAGGGGCATCGGACGGGGAGAACAGAGTGATGTCGCCGCCCTTGATCAGGCGCTGGTACATCAGCTTGTTGATCTGCACGCCGTAGTCCATGTGACGGACCCGGTTCTCTTCCACGCCGCGGTTGTTTTTCAGTACCAGCAGGCTTTCCACTTCGGTGTGCCACAGCGGGTAGAAGAGGGTGGCCGCACCACCGCGTACGCCGCCCTGGGAGCAGCATTTGACCGCAGTCTGGAAGTACTTGTAGAAGGGGATGCAGCCGGTGTGGAAGGCTTCGCCGCCACGGATGGGGCTGCCCAGACCACGGATGCGACCGGCGTTGATGCCGATGCCGGCGCGCTGGGAGACATAACGGACGATGGCGCTGGCGGTGGCATTGATGGAATCCAGGCTGTCATCGCACTCGATCAGTACGCAGGAGCTGAACTGACGGGTCGGGGTACGCACACCGCTCATGATGGGGGTCGGCAGCGAAATTTTGAAGGTCGACACCGCATCATAGAAACGCTTGATGTAGCTCAGACGGGTATCTTTCGGATACTTGGAGAAGAGGCAGGCCGCTACCAGTATGTAGAGGAACTGCGGGCTCTCGTAGATCTCGCCGGTGACGCGGTTCTGCACCAGGTACTTGCCTTCCAGCTGCTTGACGGCGGCGTAGGAGAAGTTCATGTCACGCCAGTGATCCAGGTGCTCGTTGAGCTCCTCGAATTCCGCCTGGGTGTAGTCGGTCAGCAGGTGCTTGTCATATTTGCCCATGTCTACCAGACGGGCGACGTGCTGGTAGAGGTGGGGCGGCTCGAACTGGCCGTAGGCTTTCTTGCGCAGGTGGAAGATGGCCAGACGGGCAGCCATGTACTGGTAATCCGGACTTTGCTCGGAGATCAGGTCAGCAGTGGCCTTGATGACGGTTTCGTGGATATCGGCGGTACGGATACCGTCATAGAACTGGATGTGGGACTTGAGTTCCACCTGAGAGACCGACACGTTGTCGAGCCCTTCGGCGGCCCAGTCCAGCACGCGGTGAATTTTATCCAGATCGATGGGTTCTTTGTGGCCGTTACGCTTCGTCACAAACAAGTTCATTGGCTGATGACCTTCAGTTGATTCCCGAAAAACCATCGCACTGCGCTGGCCTCGGCGCCGTGAACGGCTGCGGGAGGTGGGGGCGTATTGTGCGATGAATCACAAGATATAGTGTTATTTTGAGTTCGAGCTACAAGATAGTGAGGTCGCCCTCGCTTTGCAATCTGTGGATAAGGCATTAGCTGTGGATAAATTGTGGGTGTCGAGACCCATGTTAGTGGACGCTCACAGTGAGTGGGTTTTCATGCGTCCGATCCGGTAAATGCAAGTCTGATGATCGAACATGGAAAATTTAAATAACTTTTTTTGCTTGCGAAAACGGGGTGTTTTTACTAGCAAATTCAGTCTGGTTATCCCTTGTGCAGCAAGGGTCAAAAGGTGTCCTGTCCCAGTCTGTTGGCGGTTGCCAAACGGCAAAAAAGGGAGATCAATCCGGACCTCCCCTGGTCTCATCCTTGTGCCTGCAACGGTCGCCAATCGTGCTCATCTGGCCACCGATTGGCGATAAAGCTGCCTTTATGATCCATCAATCTGGCTGTCTGGCGGCAAACAGGATTAGCTCAGCTCGTAACGCAGCCAGTGGTGCAGGGCCTGCACGGTATCGAAGTGCAGATCCGCACCCCAGTCGGCGGGATCCTCGTCATCACTCAGATAACCCCAGCCCGCCACGGCGGTGCGCATGCCCGCATTGCGGCCCGCCTCTATGTCACGCACGTGATCCCCCACATAGAGGCAGTGGGCGGCGTCGACCCCCAACTGTTCACAGGCAAAGTACATGGGAGCAGGGTCGGGCTTGCGCACCGGCAGGGTGTCGGCACTCACAGTCACGCCGCAACTGGCAAGCTCGGGCAAGGCGGCCAGCAGCGGTTCGGTGAGAAAGCCCGGCTTGTTGGTGACTATGCCCCAGGGCAGGGCACGTTCGTCCAGCCACTCGATGAGATCCACCATCCCCTCATAGGGTCGAGTGCCGACGCAGAGGTTCGCCGCGTAGTAGTCGAGCAGGGCGGTGCGCAGGCGAGTGGCCCCCAGCTCTTCGAGCAGCTCATCGCCAAGCCCCGCCTTGAGCAGTCCGAGCGCGCCATGGGAGGTGGTCTGTCGGATGATGGCGTCAGAGAGCGGCGCAAAGCCTTCGCTCACCAGCACATGGTTGACGGCGGCGCCCAAGTCCGGCGCCGTATCGAGCAAGGTGCCATCCAGGTCAAACAGCACACAGCGCAGTGGTACCGGCGTGTTATCGATCATCAGCCATGCTCCGGGCGGATGAACTCCACCATGTAGTTGACGTCGACGTTCTTGCCAAGCTTGAACTGGTTGGAGAGCGGCGCGTAGTGCACCCCGCTCATGTCCCGTACCAAGAGGCCTGCTGCTTCACCCATACGACACAGCTCGGCGGGGGTGATGAACTTCTTGTGATCGTGGGTACCTTTGGGGACCATCTTCATCAGGTATTCGGCGCCGATGATCATCATCAGATAGGCTTTCGGATTGCGGTTGATGGTGGAGATGAACACCCGTCCGCCCGGGCGCACCAGGGTGGCGATGGCGCGCAGCACCGAAGCCGGATCCGGCACATGCTCCAGCATCTCCATGCAGGTGACCACGTCATACTGGCCAGGGGCCTGGCCGGCGTGCTCCTCCGCCGTCATCTGCTGGTATTGGAGTTCCACCCCTTGTTCCAGGGCGTGCAGGCGGGCGACCCCGAGCGGTTCCTTGCCCATGTCGATGCCGGTGACGTGAGCCTCCCGACGGGCCATGCTCTCGGAGAGAATGCCGCCACCGCAGCCGATGTCGAGGATGCGCTTGCCAAACAGGCCGCCGCTCTTGTCGGTGATCCAGTCAAGGCGCACCGGATTGATTTGATGCAGTGGCTTGAATTCGCCCTCCATGTCCCACCAGCGGGAGGCAATAGCTTCAAATTTGGCGATTTCTGTCAGATCGACATTGGCATCACTATTCATATTTTGTGGATCCTGTGGCAGGGCGCGCAGGTAGCAAGACTCGGGCGCAATCTATTGTCCTGGCGGGCATTATAACGGAGACACTTTGTCACACCAGCCCGACTTGTTACCCGGATTTGTGGCTTAAGGTATTTGGCTCAGTGTGTTACCATGGCGCGCTGTTTAAGCCAAAGAACAACTAATTAGGGATTAAGGCTTTCTATGAGCGATCTGGCCAGAGAGATCACGCCGATCAACATCGAAGAAGAGCTCAAGAGTTCCTATCTTGATTACGCCATGAGCGTGATCGTAGGACGAGCTCTGCCGGATGTGCGTGATGGCTTGAAACCGGTTCACCGCCGCGTTCTGTTTGCTATGAACGAGTTGGGGAACGACTGGAACAAGCCCTATAAAAAATCGGCCCGTGTGGTCGGTGACGTAATTGGTAAATACCACCCGCACGGCGACAGTGCCGTGTATGACACCATTGTCCGCTTGGCGCAGGATTTCTCCATGCGTTACATGCTGGTCGATGGTCAGGGCAACTTCGGTTCGGTCGACGGCGACAGCGCCGCCGCCATGCGTTACACCGAAGTGCGGATGGCCCGCATCTCCCACGAGCTGCTGGCCGATCTGGACAAAGAAACCGTGGATTGGGTGCCCAACTATGATGGCACCGAGATGATCCCGGCTGTCATGCCCACCAAGGTGCCCAACCTGCTGGTCAACGGTTCATCCGGTATCGCGGTAGGCATGGCGACCAACATTCCTCCTCACAACCTCACCGAGATAGTGAACGGTTGTCTGGCGCTTATCGAGAATGGCAATCTCACCATCGATGAGTTGATGACCTACATCACAGGGCCTGATTTCCCCACCGGCGCCATCATCAACGGTCGTGCTGGCATAGTGCAGGCCTACCGTACCGGTCGTGGCTCCGTCTATGTGCGTGCCAAAGCCGAAGTGGAAGTGGACGACAAGACCAGTCGCGAGACCATCATCGTTCACGAGCTGCCTTATCAGGTGAACAAGGCGCGGTTGATCGAGAAGATCGCCGAGCTGGTCAAAGAGAAGAAGGTCGAGGGCATCAGTGCCCTGCGCGATGAGTCTGATAAAGACGGCATGCGCATCGTTATCGAGATCAAACGTGGCGAGTCTGGCGAGATTGTGCTGAACAATCTCTACAAGCACACCCAGCTGCAGACCACGTTCGGCATCAACATGGTGGCGCTCGATAACAACCAGCCCAAGGTGATGAACCTTAAAGACATTCTGGATGCGTTCCTGCTGCACCGCCGTGAGGTCGTGACCCGCCGGACCGTGTTCGAGCTGCGCAAGGCGCGGGATCGGGCTCACATCCTTGAAGGTCTGGCCGTCGCGCTGGCCAACATCGACCCCATCATAGAGCTGATCCGTCACTCCGATACGCCCGCAGACGCCAAAGCCAAACTGGTTGCCCGCGGTTGGGAGCTCGGCAACGTGGCCGCCATGCTGGAAAAAGCAGGCGACGACGCGGCCCGCCCCGAGTGGCTGGAGCCGGAATTCGGCATCCGTGAAGGTCAATATTTCCTGACCGAGCAGCAAGCCCAGGCCATCCTTGACCTGCGTCTGCACAAGTTGACCGGCCTCGAGCACGGCAAGATCCTGGAAGAGTATCAATCTCTGCTGGATCTGATTGCCGAGCTGCTGTTCATCCTGGCAAGCCCGGAACGGTTGATGGAAGTGATCCGCGATGAACTGCTGGCCGTGCGCGAGCAGTATGGCGACGAACGTCGCACCGAGATCAGCGCCTCCAGCGCCGAGATCAACATCGAAGATCTGATCACGCCGGAAGACGTGGTGGTAACCCTGTCTCACCAGGGTTACGTGAAATACCAGCCGATCACCGACTACGAGGCCCAGCGCCGCGGTGGTCGTGGCAAGTCGGCCACCCGGATCAAGGAAGAGGACTTTGTGGAACGTCTGCTGGTGGCCAACACCCATGACACCATTCTGTGCTTCTCCACCCGTGGCAAGGTCTACTGGCTCAAGGTGTATCAGCTGCCGGAGGCGTCCCGTGGCGCCCGTGGTCGTCCGATCATCAACTTGCTGCCGCTGGAAGAGGGTGAACGTATCACCGCCATCCTGCCGGTCAAAGAGTATGCCGACGACAAGTACGTCTTCTTCGCTACCGCTGATGGTACCGTGAAGAAAACCAGCCTGTCTGCGTTCAGCCGTCCGCTCTCCTCCGGTATTCGTGCCATCAATCTCAAAGAGGGTGATGAGCTGATCGGGGTGGACATCACAGATGGCAGCAACGAGATCATGCTGTTCTCCGATGCGGGCAAGGTGGTTCGCTTCAATGAAGGTAGCGGCCGCGCCGATGCAGCCGATGCTGATGTCAGCGATGATGTCGACGGAGATGACGAGAGTGTCATTGACGCTGGCAACGACGATGATGGCAGCGACAACGGCGAAGGCAGCGAGAGTACCGAAAGCAAGGGTACTTTCAAGGGCGTGCGTCCCATGGGCCGTACCGCCGGTGGGGTACGCGGTATCCGCCTGCTCAACGGCGACAAGGTGGTTTCCCTGATCGTCCCCCGTGGCGAGGGCGCCATCCTGACCGCGACCGAGAACGGTTACGGCAAGCGTACCGCGCTGACCGAGTACCCGACCAAGAGCCGTGGTACTCAGGGCGTTCGTTCCATCAAGGTGGACGAGCGTAACGGCAAGGTGATCGATGCGATCCAGGTCGACGATACCGACCAGATCATGCTTATCACCAATGGCGGCACCCTGGTACGTACTCGTGTCTCCGAAGTGAGCATCATAGGCCGCAACACAGGTGGTGTTCGTCTGATCCGTACCGGTGAAGATGAAACCGTGGTTGGCCTGCAGCGCATTGCCGAGAGCGATGAGGAAGAGAACGACGTCATGGCCATTGACGGTGAGGTGTCTGAAGGCACCGATACTGCGCCAGACGCCGGCTCTGCCGCCGCAGGATCCTCTGAAGGGTCTACTGAAGAGGGCGCAGCGAGCGACGAATAATCGCGCGTTTGCCCCCATGAAAAAGAGCGACCCTTGGGTCGCTCTTTTTATTGCTGTTTTGTGTCTTGCTGCTGCTTTTACATCCGCCCCTGGGAGCCAGCTGATCGGGCCCGCTTTGATCCCTCTGCATTGCCGCACTTCCTCAATTTACCCCAAATCCTTCATGCTGGTGTCATCTCGCTGTCATTGGGCGGGGCCAAGCTGCCCCTTGTACTCAACAAGCATGCCAAGCGGGCCTGGCGCCTGCATCCATCAACAGGAGCATCTTATGACTAGCTGGGTAATGTGGGAGATCTGGTGGAGCCGGGTATGGGGCGAACATCAGCAAGGATCGCTGACAGAGGAGCATGAGGACGAAGTGGCCCATGAGCCTGCACGACTGCCCGCCGAATTGACTGCACAGGGCAAGGGCACGTACGCGCCTCGGCCAAGGGGTTGATGCCCTGCTTGTCGGCATAGTTCACCTTGTGGTGCGCCGATTAAGGGGAGGCGTTGTGATCCTTGCTGATGCTGTCGGGGTGATCAGAAGAGCCGCAGTTGTTCACCCGGGCGGATAAAGCCGTCCCGCCGCAGCTGAAGATGGCGCTTGCCCAAGCCCAAACGCTTGCTGATGAGCCGAAAGCGCTGGGCGAGCAAGTCCGCAAACTGGCCCTCACCGCGCATGCGGGTGCCAAAGGCGGGGCTGTTGAGCCCGCCATCCCGACTGGCTCGCAACTGGTTCAGGATGGCCTCCTTCTGGCCGGGGTAGTGCTCCTCCAGCCAGTCGCTGAACAGTGTGGTCAGCTCGTGGGGCAATCGCAGCAGTATGTAGTCGGCGCTCTGGGCGCCGGCTTCGGCTGCCGCCTTGATGATGTGCTCGAGCTCAGGTTCGTTGAGGCGCGGGATCATGGGCGCCGCCAGCACGCCGACCGGTACTCCTGCCTGTGCCAGCTTTTCAATCACCTTGAGCCGACCCGTGCCTGTGCTAGCCCTGGGTTCCAGCTGTCGCCGCAGGGTTTCATTTAATGTCGTCATCGACACCATCACCTGACAGAGTCCCTCCCGAGCCAGTTCGGCCAGCAGATCGAGGTCGCGCAATATCATGGCGCTCTTGGTGATGATGCCGACCGGGTGGCGATGGGCCAGCATCACTTCCAGCAATTGGCGGGTGAGGCGATAGTGATGCTCGATGGGCTGGTAAGGATCGGTATTGGCCCCCAGCACGATAGTGTCCGGCTGGTAGCCGGGTTTGGCAAACTCCCGTCGCAACAGCTCGGCGGCATTGAGCTTGGCAAACAGCCTGGTCTCGAAGTCGAGACCGGGGGATAGCTCCAGGTAAGCATGGCTCGGTCTGGCATAACAGTAGATGCAGCCATGCTCACAGCCCTGATAGGGGTTGATGGAGCGACCAAAGGGCACATCCGGCGAGCGGTTGTAACTGATGATGCTGCGGGCGGTTATCTCCTTCACCTCGGTGCGGGGATCACTGGCGGAAAATGCCGCTTCCCACTCGGGTTGAGCCCAGCCGTCATCGACCGCGTCGACCCGCTGGCCGCTGAAGCGGTGATCAACATTTTGGAAACTGCCTCGTCCTGCCATAGCGTCACACCAATACTGTTTATATATACAGTTATCTTGCAAGCCTCAGTGCCAAAATACAAGCTCTCGCCATCCCTTCCTTGCTTAAAACAGCATGACAAATGGATCTCTTGCTTGATCCCCCTGATACATTTCGTTTACATAGAAAAAATGCGAACTGGATCACGGAAATCATCATGAAACCCATTGTCTCCCGCTGGCTGTTTATCGGTGTACTTGGCCTGGTCATCTGGCGGCTGATCCCGCTCTCCACCGATCAGGAGCTGGCATCGGCCAATCGAGCCTGGCGTAGCGGCCAGTTCGAGACGGCGACAAAGATCTGGCAACCGCTGGCCGAGCAGGGGATCCCCCGGGCTCAGGCGCTGATGGGCTGGAGCCACGAGGTGGGGCAGGGCACGGCGCAGGACATGGAGCAAGCCATCAGCCTTTATCGCCAGTCGGCGCAGGCCGGAGACGCCTTTGGCCAATACCGGCTGGCGGAGGTCTATCTGCGCGGCACCGGGGTGAAACGGGACCTGCGGGAGGCATTTCACTGGATGGAGCTGGCGGCCCGCAACGGTGACGTGCCCGCCATGCTCAAAGTCGGCGTGCTGCACCTGATGGGGGTGAGTGGTCGGGTCGATCTGCCCCAGGCCAAGCAGTGGCTCTATCAGGCTTCGCAGAAGGGCAACAAGCTTGCATTGAAGGTGTTGGAGGAGCTTGCCCTGGCCGAGGAGGGGAGCAGTACCTTCGATTTCAACTGGCAACCCCTGCTGGGTGAGTGACTGGCAAGCGATTCATTTGGTTGTAGAAAATCTCACCAAACTCGATACAGCCCCGCCTACTTCTGGTAGCATGGTCCGGTTTTTGGTTTGCCTTGTGCCGTTAAGCAAGCTGTTTGCGGCGCAGTGCACCTCTGCAAAGTGCTGTAGAGAGCCATAACATCACCCTTTTTGAATGATTTTTTCCATCCCGCATGTGCCCTTTGGTAGTAGTCACCACTCTCGATTCAGCCTGTTTTTTCATATCTTTTTCTGCGCTGTAACCTATTGTTTTATAAAGGTCTAAGCGTCTTTCCTGTTCCATGCTGTGCACGTTTCTTCTGGCCTGTGTATTTAATTTTGTGTACCAACGTGTGTACCATGGACACATCAAATCAGGCGAGAACAGTGCTATGGCATTGAGTGACGCGAAGCTGCGTAGAATTGCTGGCAAGCCATATGATGGGCCGACCGAGTTACCTGATGGGCAGGGGCTTTCTGCCCGTATCAGCACATCAGGGCACATCAGCTTTCAGTACCGATACCGGCACGGGGCACATGCCCGCAGGATGTCACTGGGAACGTATGGTGATATCACTCTGAAGGAGGCGCGGGAACGTCATGCCGAAGCACGGCGGATCTTGCAGACAGGCACTGATCCGGCAATGGCTCGCCTAATGGAGATCAAGGAGCGCCATGTCGCTGTCACAGTAAATGACTGTCTGAACGCTTGGTTGGGTAGTCAGCAGGCAATCCGGTTGGTTCATTTCAAGCAGTGGCGTCGTCAGTTCGAGATGTACGTGATTCCCACCGTTGGCCAGTTTGTAGTGGATGACATGACGACACTGCACTGGGACAAAGTCTTTATCCCTATGCAGGAATCAGCCAGCACCCAAGCGGGGATCCTGCTTGGCAAGCTGAAGGAGGTGTTGGATTATGCCCAGCGCCGTAACATGATCAAGGCCAACACACTTGCCACTTGGAAGGTTAAGGACGTAGGCACACCTATCAAGAGCCGATCTCGTTACTTGAGTGACGAGGAAATCGGTCAGTTCTGGCTGGCCGTAGACTGCACAGATATGACGGATGCCCACAAAATCCTGATGAAGCTGATTTTGCTCACCGGTTGTCGTGGGGTGGAGATCCGAACCGCCAAGAAGGCCGACATTGACTTAGTTAAAGGCCAATGGAGGGTAACTGATGACGATTCCAAAACAGGGATTGGCTTCTTGCGGGGGTTATCGCACCAGGCTTGTGAGCTGTTTGCAGCAGCCTTTGAGTTCTTTCCTGACCATGTCTATGTATTCCCGCCTGCTCGCAGCTTAGAAGATCGACCAATGGCAGCCAGTGTACTGCTGAGTTTGGCTAAGCAAGTAGGGAAGATAATGGGTGTCACTGACTGGGGTAACCATGACCTACGTCGTACCGTGAAGACGGTAATGAGCCGGATCGGGGTACATCCCCATGTGTCGGAGAAAGTGCTTGGTCACAGACTGGCGGGGATTCTTGCCGTCTATGACCAGCACGACTATGCCGATGAGCAGAGGGAGGCCCTTGAGCGTTGGGCCGCCCACATTGCTCAGTGTTGTGCTGATGGATGTGACTCCGCAAGCATCAGCCCACGCTCCACCAGAAACGCGATTACTTCGTGACGGCGCCATAGGGTGCCCCCCTTGGCCATCCAGTTGAGTGGCTTGGGGAACGGGGTGCCTTGTGCTTCCCACTCCAGCCGGCGGCGGTAGAAAGTAGTTCTGCCTATCCCGCCGAGCAGTTGCTCGATATCGCAACGGCGGATCAGTGCTGGTGTTTGAATGTAGTTTGCCATGTATCCTCCGGAGATCTAAAACGGGATGTCATCATCAAAGTCCATCGGCGGTTCATTGTAAGCCGGTGGTGCTGGTTGCTGGGTTGGTCGACCGTATCCGCCCTGCTGCTGTGGCACTGGTGCTTGCTGTGGCTGGCTGCCCTGTTGTTTACTGCCGAGCATCTGCATCACCCCGGTGAAGCTATCGACCAGCACCTCGGTGGTGTAGCGCTCCTGGCTGCTCTGGTCCTGCCATCTTCGAGTCTGCAGTTTCCCTTCAACGTAGACTTGAGCACCTTTCTTCAGATACTCGCCGGCCACTTCGGCCAACTTGCCCATAATGACCACTCGGTGCCACTCTGTACGCTCCTTCTGGGCATTGGTCTGCTTGTCGCGCCAAGTCTCAGAGGTGGCCAAGGTGATGCTGGTAAAAGCACCGCCGCTTGGCATATAGCGGACTTCTGGATCCTGGCCAAGGTTGCCGATCAGGATGACCTTGTTAATACCGCGTCTCATTAGTGGGCCTCCATGGCTTGATAGAGCTGCTGGTACTGGGAATTCACTTGCTTCCATTGCGGGTCATTGGCCATCTTGAGGCAATGAATGCGGCGAGCCATGGCAAACCTTGCCTTGTCCAGCATGTTGGCGCTTGCCGCGTGGTGCTGAGCCTTTTTGTATGAAAGAGCGGCAGCAGGGTAGTCTGCAGTTTGCTCTTGCAGGATGGCTTGCTTGAAGTCATCCCTGTAATTGCGCTGGTAGAGTCTGATATCCATCGTGTCCTCCCGGACAGTCGCTGTTACATCATTTCCAATATGGTGCCAACCAAGACGGCCAGCCCTTCAATCACTTCCCTCTTCACATTCCTGATACTCCAGTTCGGTGAAGTTGAGGTAGTGGGCGGCCGCTTGGTCGATGGCAGCCACTCTGATCTGCTGGCTGGTCATCGGGTGGTGTGCCTCGATGGTGCCGGTTAGCCGATCCGGTGCAGCGCCAAGCTCGGTTGCCGCATTCAGGGTGTAGTGGTAGCGGTGCATTTCGTAGATCCTTCTGTGGTGTCAGCTTGCCAATGGTAGCCACCGTGTTTCTCTTGCTGGCCAGCGAGGCAGCGGGTGATGCTGACTCTGACAAAGCCGCCGATGGTTTCCGCATCGGTGATGCTGTCGAATCTGACGACCTGCTCTCCTGCGGTGCCTATCACTGGTGTCTTGTGCCACTGTGGGGTCTGAACTGCATCGACATAAAGGCGGCGGGTGTTCCGCCCCTTGCCGTTGGCATCAAGGATGCAACTGTGCTCAACCCTAGTAGTGAAACGAGACTCCCGATGGATCTGGCTCATCACCATGCTGGCCTTGATCGCAGTGATGACGAACTCAGCTGCCACATCCCCACAGAGAGCCCCCTCTACCCGGGTATGCACCCACTCGGCAACGTTCTGAACGATGCTCATGCTGCCTTCCCGTCATGCAGCGAGAGCGCAAGTTGCTCGCCTTCAGGCTTCAGTAAGTGCTTTGCCATCTGGATGGCGCTACTAAGCGTGGTTTCTTCATCGGCCCCGCCATCCTGCAGATCGCGGATATAGCCAGCCAGCAGTCGGGTAGTTGCTGGGGTAAGCAGATCCGCTTCATCAATCTGATAAATGATCGACTTGATGGCTGGGAAATGTTGCCAATCGTTCAGCGGCTCAATAGCGTGGATTACCTCAAACCCCATCTGAGTCAGAGCGACCTCTGTAACAGCTGTGTGGTCATCGGCCTCCTTGGATAGATCCCAAGATGGATCCCAACCAGCCGGCTTGGCTACCGCGGGCTGGTCCTGCAGTAGGGCTGTCTTGGTAGAAACGACCTTGGTGATGGCCTTGCTGGCCCTTTCGTTAAGCACAACAGCCTGGCGGTGGATCATGTCGAGGATGATCTGGCCGGTGGTGATAAGGTCATCCCGACGCAGGCGTGCTTCTGGTCGGCGATCGCCTTGCCAGCTGGTATCGAAGATCACCACTGCAGAGGCAAAGCCTGAGGCGCTGGGCTTGTCTTTCTTGGGATCGCGGGGGACGTACCATTCCGGCACTTCAAAGCCGATGCGGCCACTGATGAACTGTATGAAGTCGGCATCCTCCGGCCACCAAGCCTCGCTGGTTGCGGCTTTGATGAGCAACATGATCTTGGCACCTTGAGCCCGTTGCTCGCGGCAATAGTTGAGAATGGCCTCCATCCCGGTGATGGCGTTGCCGTCAGCATCCGTGCAGGGGCGGGAGTAGGGCGGATTGCCGAAGGCGGCTCCACCCAGTCGGTGCAGGTCCGAAGCGAGATCCTGGGTCAGGGCATTATCCTCGGCGTCGTAGTAGTTCGGCACCAGGGCGTTGCTGTCGTCAGCGAACATGTCGAGCACCACTGGCCCCAGAGTGGGGGCGAACTGGTGGAACAGGCCCCAGGCCAATGCCTTGGGGGTCTGCCACTGATCTCCGATCTGCTTGAGTTCATGGTCAGGCTGGACCTGCAGTTGAGCCAGCGCTTGGGCATAGTGGTTCATTCTGGCTCCTTTAGCTGCTCAAGGTGACAAGCAAAGAGTGCGACAGCACCATCTTCGGTGTCCCAGATCCCAAGCAGAAACCACCCGTTCCCGGCTGGAGGGGTAGGGGTCCACTGCGCGACGATATCGATGTAGTCACCGTCATTTTCCCACTTATCAGCAAGATCCTCTGGCGCATCATCTTCCATTGTTACGAATGTGCAGGTGATCTCTTGCTGTTCTTTCCACCTGGTGTATTTGTCATCCAGGACCTCACCAAAATCCGGAAAGTCTGGATGTATCCAAATTCCCATCTGGTCTCGCGTCACCTTTACAGGTGCAATGCGTGGTTTCATGGTTCTTCCTCACTTGTTGCGACCCATCCCCCAGATCAGGGCTTGCCCTTCCTAGCCGACTCGGCCTTCTTCGCGATCCTGGCTACTGCGCGGGCCGCCTTGAGGCACTCATCGAACACCTTCCCTTTGGCGAAGATGGGTGTCCGGTCGAAATAGCGGGTAGCTTCTGTCACACCCAACGAGACTGCATGGGGAGGGAATTCCTCTTTCTCCAGCATTGCCTGGGTATGTTTGGCAATGAACTCGCGTGGGTGCATGGCTGCCTCCGCTCTTTCTGAAACAAGTCTCATCACACAAGCGACAGGCAATAGGAGTCCGTGACCCGCTGATGGGCCGCTATCGCTTGTGGGATAAGGGCCCCGTTGCCGGGGCCAGGAGAGAGCATTAGCCACATGCGTTGCACCTGTGGCGGTGGCTTGAGCACTTCACAGTGAGTCAGCCGTTCTGGTTGTTGGTGCCGGTGCGCCCTCACGGACAGACCTACCTATCGAAACTGTCGCCTCTCGGCGAGTTGCTTTGCTGGCGCTTCACAGCGGGACAAAGCATCCGCTTAACCCCGCGGTGGGAATGTGGTGGCCTACGATTGCAGTTCTTATCGGCACCTCCCGGCTGCTTGCAGCTGATGGGATGGTTGTCACCACAACTCAGTTGGTTCTGGTCGCCGGTTCGCTCGTCCGTGGGCGCTAAGCCTCGTAAGTCCCCTGCAAAACCAACTACCTTGAACAACAATGAACCAAAGGTATATTCTTGTAAAGTACCATTGGTTCATTTATTTCTTTAGATAGCAAAAACCCGCCAAGTTGGCGGGTGATCAGAAATGATGATGGGTCTATTCAGGAGTATACGAGCCGATAACCACGCCGCAGATTTTGGCGGGTTGAACATGATCATTGATTGTGTAGCGAGGGTTTAAGGCCTTTAAATATGTTTTACCCGTCTCGTTTTCTGCCAATTCTTTAAAGGTACAACTGCCATCTTCCAGACCTGCAATGACACGTAGCCCTGCTTTGGGGGCATGATCGGGATCGACAAAAATTATCGTTCCCTCTGGATAGCTTCGCTGGCCATTTGGATTAGTCATAGAGTCGCCACGTACAATTAAAGCAAAAGTACGAGGCCCAGCCTTGGGATTGGGGCAGGCATAGTATGGCGTATCATCCGCAATAAAGTCGGGGCTATCTGACAAGCAGAATTCACCAGCCTGCACCCAGGAGATTAAAGGCACCATCTTGATATTACTCGAGGGCACAGGGATCAGCTCTTGTTCTCTATCTATTGCCTCTTCTCCCAACTGAAGCCATACGAACGAGACACCGAGGAAATCTGCCAGTTTACGCCCGTTTTCCGAGGTAGGGATGGCTTCATCATTCAGGTATTTGCTGATGGCCTTGGGCGTGACTTTGATGGCATCAGACAAAATTTTGCCTCTGCCCCGCATGGGTAAGCCTTTCTTGTCAGCTGCATGATGTAGCCGAGCCGCATATGAATCGCGGTCTTTCAGTTTGTGAACCATACGTTCAATACTATATGCGCTTGTATGTACTTTCAGTTCCGATCTATGATGTACCAAAGGTTCATATTCATTGAGGTGCATATGGCCTCTCTACGAGAAGTCATCGACTCCATAGGTGTAAAAGTGGCGGCGGATGCGTGTCTAGTTAGCGTTCGGGCTGTTTATAAATGGCGAAAAACTAACACGCTGCCCCATACGGATTACAGCGGTGTTACTCAGCATGCAGCTCGCCTTGCCGAGGTATCCGGCGGTTTATTTTCACCAACTGAAATATTGGCATGTGGTCGGCCCAAACCCGTAAATGCATGAGGTCATCATGACAAACACCACCGAAATAACCACGTTAAACCAGGGTTCTGTTTTGCGTACCGATGTACTGACCGCGGCGTATTTGCTGGGGCAGGCCACGAACATCAGTGATCTTGCTCGCAAGTTAGGCAAGAGCCCTGTGGTACTGGCCAATAAGATGAACCCCGATTGCGACAGTCACCACCTGAATTTGGGGGAGGCGGTCGCCGTCACTGAACTGGCAGATGACAACTGCATTCTGGAAGCATGGGCTGCAGGTCGTGGCCTGATGTTGGTTGCGAGGCCTCATGGCTCTGTCAGTGATGATGAGCTGGTGGAACAGGTACTGCTGGCCCAGTCCGTGTTCGGCAAGCTGATGCAGGCCATTCATGATGCCCGTGCTGATGGGGTGATTGACCGAATAGAGCAGGGCCAGATTGAACGGGTTGGCGCCTTGGTTGCTGAGCAGGTGATGGGGCTAATCTGTTCTACCGCCGCCAATGTGCGACAGCTGCCGACGACTGCCAACAACAAGTAGAAAAGGGCGGCCCCGCGCTGCGTCAACAGCCGGGACCATGGTTCAAACATCGAAAGGGATGTGAACATGAAAGATCTTATCCAACCGAGCTCAGTCAGGCAAGCAATGCCGCAACTGCAGTTCGTCAACGGATACCGGCTGGTGGTGATGGGGCTGTCGTTACCCATCAGTGCTGAACAGGCCAGGATGGTGTTTGCCCAACTGCAGCACATGGGAGGCAGTCATGGGTGAAGTTGTGAGGCTTTTGGCCCAGGTAGCCACCTCGGCCCGAAAGAAGGTGTGCAACATGAGTGACAACCGTCGCAGCGGCTATGTGGTGTGCTGGCGCTCGTTGCTGCAAGCAGAGTGGGCCCGTAATGCCACCAAGCTGGCGGCCTGGATGCGGTTGATCAGCATGGCGGCCTATGAGGCTGGCCCTGTGCACTACAAGGGACGTGACTGGCATCTGCTACGTGGCCAGTTGGTGATCAGTGCCACCGAGCTGGGCCTGCAACTTCGTGACGAGCGAGGCCGTGGGCTCGACAAGAAGGGGACAGAGCGCATGCTGGCCTGGTTTGCCAAAGAGGGAATGATTGAGCTGCGTGGCACCCCCTGGGGAACCATCATCGAGATCTGCCACTATGACGACTATCAGGCTGTCGTGCAGCCAGTCGCAATCAATTGCGAATCGTTCGCAACAGAGCAGTTTGAGGGCGCGACAAAAGGGACACCCATCGGGGTACCGACCGGGGCGCCGAGTGTCCCGCCCAATCCCTTGTCCGGCGCGGTTTTGAGTGTGGGGGATGGGGCGCCCACTGTCCCGCCCATCGGGGCCCCGACCGTCGCGACAACAGAACAAGAAGTAAAAGAAAAGGAAACTACAGAGGATCTTAAACAGATCTCTTGTCCGGTTTCTGACGAAACCGAACGCGACCGGAAGGATACGGCCTCGTTGTCCATCAGCGTGGATGCAAAGACCGTGCTGGCACACTTCAATGCGGTAGCCGATCGCCGTTACCAGGCCAAACCCACCGCCCTGCAAAACATCAATGCCCGGCTGACAGAGGGACACAGCATGGCTGACCTGATGCTGGTGGCCGAGTTCAAAAGCGCCCACTGGGCGGCCGACCTGAAGATGGCCGAGTACCTGCGCCCGATGACGGTGTACGCCCCGCAGAAGTTTCCGGGATATCTCGCCGCAGCCCGGCGCTGGGAGCAGGTTGGGCGGCCCCGCTGCGTGAACGGGGAGTGGGAGGGCTTCGAGCGCAAGCGCCCCTTGTCCAATCTGGCACAGGCCCAGCAGCAGGCTCAGGCCATCATGGCCGCTACGGGAGGGATCGGTTATGACGATAACACCATCCTGTGACATGGCCGTGCTGCACCAAGGCGGCCTGCTTACCGAGCAGCGCACTGCCGACCCGATCGCTTTGTTCCTGGCCCACGAGTTGTTCCCGATGATGACGGCGTTCTGGCCCGCCAGTGCCAACCAGCTCGACAGCAACACGAGCAATACCGCCCAAGCCTGGGCGCTGATGCTCAGGGGCTTTCCTGTCGGTCAGGTTCGCGAAGCGGTGGTAGTGCTGGCCGAGGATGCCAGTCGTCAGTTCGCACCGCGTCCGGCTGAGGTCAAGGCCGCCATCTTGCAGCGCAATCCGGTACCGAAGTGTGCCCCAGCTGGGTGCTTTATCTCCATCCGTGCCTGCGAGATGCAGGCGGAGGCCAGGGTCTATGTGCGTGATCGTCAGGTGACCGATGAAGCGCTGCAGGCCGAGTTGCAGCAACTGCTGGCAGAGCTGCGCAGTGAGGGTGTGACGATTACGGGGAGGATTGCGTAATGGCGGGTCAATTCAATGCGAATGTCGAGCGCGATGTGCGCGAGGCGAAGTTCTGCCGGGTGGTTATCTATCCGCCGGTGCGGGGCTGGGTAGGTGAGCGGGTGCACCTGGAGGTGTCGAACTCGCTGGATACCCTAGGCAAGACCGATGCTGCTACCGGTGCTGGGTATTACCTGGTGTGGGATGGGGCTGAGGAGGCACGGGTGGAAGCTGCGCGGATCCGGGGGAAGGCGGTGGAGCTGGTTAGGGTAGGGGCATGATGCACTACTACGCCCAACACACTCCTACCCGGGATTGGCAAGCCCCGCTGCTGGGCATCGAGGAGCTGGTGAAGGCGCAGGAGGCCGGCATCTGTGTGTCGATCGGGATGTGGGTGATCCACGATATCGGCTTTGGTGCCTGGAGCGCCGAGATAGGGGAGATTGTCGGGACTGCCATGAACAAGGCAGCTCATCAAGCCACCACCGGGAGGGGGAGGAAGGGATGAATATTGAATGGATGCTGTTGGCCCTTATGTTGGCCTGGGCTGCGTTTCTTGCTCTTGTTTGGCTCTCGCTGCGCGAATGGCTGCCTGAGGAAGAGGAGCTTGGTCTGGAGTGGGATGAATTTGAGGTAGAGCCCCGACTGGTATCAGCCTGTCGTGAGCTCACCGAGCTGGCGGCGAAGACCAAGGAGGCCAGTCATGGTTAAGGCTTTCTTCCTGCTGATGTATGTGTTTGTGGCGCTGTTTGCGCTGGCTCATATGCCCTACGAGGGTGGGATTGGCTGGCAGATGTTGCATGCCCCTGTGGTGTGGGTGATCTCCGCGGGTTGGGGGTTGGTTATGTTCCCTCGCCAAGTTACCCGTCTACTGCTTGCTCCGCTGCGGGCCGTTTTACTGGTGCTGGTATGGTGCGGCACCCTGCTGTTGGCGTTGGCAAAAGCCGTCTTGGTGACGCTGAACCGTATGAATCGCGATCTGGCCGGGGAGGCCCATCATGACCATTAAACCGAAGGAACTGACTGAGCAGGGCCTGATCGACTTGGCCGGCGTGAAGGTGTATATCGCCGGGCCGATGAGCGGTTTGCCCATGTTTAATCGGCCTATGTTCTTTGCTGCCGAAGTCTATCTGCACGGCCAGGGGGCATGGGTGATGAATCCTGCCGTGCTGCCGGATGGCTGGACTCATGACGTCTACATGCGGATCGCCATTCCCATGTTGATGGAATGCGATGCGGTGGCCTTTTTGCCTGGTTGGCAGCAGAGTAAGGGGGCGCGGCAAGAGTTTACCCGGGCCCATGCCTTTGGGTTGGATCTGCTGCAGCTTGATATGGAGATAGTGGCTGACGAGCCATGGGTGAGGCGGCATCTGCCGCTGGTGGTATAGATGAGACCCTGCTTTTCATTACCGTGAGGTAAAGGTTCCATGAGTAAGTTTACTAGCCGCAGCGCGGCCAGAGCACACCATTTACAGCAGCAAGCCAGCAACCCGGCTGGTGCGGCACTTAACGAGAGTGCTGCGTTGTTCCATTCCATCGACACCGCCTGCCCGGGTCTGACCGCCGCCGAGGCTGCCCGCCGGGTCATTGCCTCTGAGTCACTGGCTGTGCGCCGTAGCGCAAGTTACCAGCTACTGGCTCGTCTGGGCCCACTGCTCGATAAGCTGGAGACGCTGGGATGACCCCGATCCATCCTGTGTTTGTGCCAGCCATGGGGCTGGTGCTGCTGGAGGTGGGAGAGGGGCTGTCCACGTTGCGTTCCTCTCTTAGTAATCGTCCGGCGGTGTTGGTCCCAGCCTGCGAAAGGGGGGATCTGCTGGCGCAATTTCCTGAGCTGGCCAGCGCTCTGCTGGATCCTGCCATCGTTAATGCCGCCGGTGGCGAGCTGGCCTTGCGTAGTGTGGGTCAGTGCCTGATCGGCGAGGGCTGCATTGGCGAGTCGGTCACCACCGAGATGGGTGGCCTGCCGCTCCCCCTGTGCTGGCACCACGACAACGAGTTCCGCGACGGCCAGCTGCCGTTCAACCAGGGTGAGCATGCCGAGGCAATCGCCCGGGTTTTGCTGACTCGGGTGGCGGGCTGGTGCGGGATCGCCCTTGCCCAGTTGCAGGCGCGGGATCTCTGTTGGTGGGCCAGCGTGTTCAAGGTACAGGGTCTGCTGCCCATTGATGTGGTGCGCCATGCTTGCCGGCTGCCGCCGGTGGGGCCAGACAGGGTGCTGATCCCTGGGCGTGGTTATCGCGAGACCGATGCCCGCTATCGGGTGAGCCGCCCCGAGCTGATGGAGCAGGACCCGCTGGTCGAGCTGCGTGGCTGGCTGCGCATCAAGCCAGTGGTGAAAACGATCGATCCTGAGCCTCCGATGCTACACATCCCCCGCCCCAAGATGAAACGGTGGGAGTCTGCCAACTATCTGGCGTTCGTGCGCCAGCTGCCTTGTGTAGTGACCGGCCAGACCGATGGCATCGAAGCGCACCATGTGGTGGGGCACGGGCTCAGCGTGATGGGCAGCAAGACCCATGACCTGATGACCTTCCCGCTCTGCCACCAGGCACACATGAAATTGCACAACAACGGTTGGCAGCAATGGGAGCAGACCCACGGCAGCCAGTTGGATCACGTCGCGATGACGTTAAACAAGGCCGCTGGCCTGGGAGTGTTTGGATGACGCCATACAGTGCGAAAGTCGTGAAGGCGCGGGCTCGCCCACAGCCGATACCGGGCACCATGAACAAGACCGAGCAGGCCTATGCCGATCATCTTCGGCTGCTGATGCTGGCGGGGGAGGTGCTCTCCTATGAGTTCGAGCCGCTCAAGCTGCGGCTGGCGGACAAAACCTTCTACACCCCGGACTTTATGGTGGTGCGTAAGGATGGGTTGATCGAACTGCACGAGGTGAAGGGGTTCTGGGAGGATGACGCCCGAGTCAAGATCAAGGTGGCTGCCAAGCAGCACTGGATGTTTACCTTCGTCGGCGTGATGCGCCATGGTACCAACTGGTCACTGGAGGCATTCTGATGCGACTCGAATATGCACTTTCGATTGGGCAACCCCGTTCGGCGATGATCCAGACCATCCAGTCGCGCTCCACTGGTCCTTCTCACCTGACCCAAGCTGATGTGCTGGGGGCGCTTGGGCTGGTGCAGAAATATGAAGGCGTGGGACTGGCGCTGATGATGGCCCGTTACACAAAAGATAAGGCCAGCCATCACAAGGCGGTGATCGGGGTGATGGCCGAATGCAGCAAGCTGGCGCCTAGGTATGTGGGAAGCATCAAAACACGCGGCCAGGGGATGGCGCTGAAGGTGATCGCCGCAGTGGCCGTGCAGCACTATTGCCGCACTGCGGATACACCGGGTGCCGCCTGTCAGTGCAAGGGGAGGGGGAACGTGCGTGATATGGAAGCGTCCCGATTACACGGCAAGCCCGTCGACAAGCCTTGCCCCCGTTGTGGTGGTACCGGCCTGCGCCCCATTCCTGGCACGCAGATCCGGCGCGCTATCGGACCATTGCTGGGCACCTTGAGCCGCGGTGAGTGGGAGCGGCAGTGGTACCCGCTCTATCAGGCTATGCTGGCCTGGTGCCATGTGCAGGAGAGCGAGGTGGCGGCGTTCTATAAGCGGGTGACGGTGGCGTGAGGGCTATCGGATTTGGGGAGTGCGAATTTTTTACAACCAGAACCAGTGTCATGGCGCCATTGATGAACCATCGTCGGTAGAGTTTGAATTTGATTCATTTCTCAGCGGCAAATTTTCTAGAAAAGAGAGTATAATCAGTCTATTGTAAGCCCTTGCTACCACCTGACAGCAATAAAATAGGAAAGTTATGATTTGGAACAATAGCAAAATGGCAACCTGAATCGACCGTATAAATGACAGGTGTAATCATGTTAATTGGATACGTCCGGGCCTCTAAGGCCGACGGTTCGCAATCGACACACTTGCAGCGAGATGCGCTGGAGTTGGCCGGCGTTGATCTGAAGCATGTGTATGAAGATCACGCATCGGGAAAGCGAGAAGATCGCCCAGGACTAACCGCTTGTCTGAAAGCACTCCGCGAAGGCGACACGCTGGCGGTTTGGCAGCTGGACAGGCTTGGTCGGGATCTGCGTCATTTGATCAATTCGGTGCATGACCTAACCGCGCGCAGGGCGGGTTTAAAGGTACTGACCGGCTATGGCGCAGCAATCTATACGACAAGCGCAGCCGGCAAACTAGTGTTCGGCATTTTTGCCGTATTAGCAGAGTTTGAGCGGGAGTTAATTTCCGAATGCACCATTGCCGGATTAGCGTCTGCTCGGGCGCGAGGTCGTAGCGGAGGGCGGCCATTCAAAATGACGCCTGCTAAGTTGCGGTTAGCGATGGCTTCCATGGGCAAGCCAGAAACAAACGTGCGCACTTTGTGTGAGGAACTCGGTGTGACGCGGCAAACTTTATACCGACATATGTCCCCTCAAGGAATGCTCCGTCCGGACGGCAAAAAACTGATCAAGGCGTAAGCTCAAGTTCGTGAGTGGTGTGGATACAGTAATGGCACTCACGTGTTTAAAACACTATAAAAGGAGTAAACCTTGTCCAATGATACACATGCAATACGGCATTCAATACGAGATCTCCTCAACGCTTTACACAAAAACTTCGGTACAAACATAGCAACGTTGCCTAGTGATGCAGATCCAGTGCTTGACGATATTGATTTGAATTCTCGGATTATCAGTGAAATTAGGGCGTTGCTAAGTTCTAATTTTTGTGTCAGCGACGCCCACAAAAGAATATGCGCTGATATTTTAGATGAAGTTTTTTCAGACTTCTCGCTTGCAATGTATCTATGCTCTATCGGTCTAATTGTACCCGCGCGGATGTCAATTCGCCGGGCGTTCGAACTCTCCCTCGCAGCAGTATATATGTGGGATTTGCCCCACGAATATTGGGGATGGCGAGAGAAAGATCAGGATTTGAGTTTCTCGGCAATGGTATCTCATTTGAACTCTCCTGGCTACATAGCATACTTAGCGCAACAAAGGCCGAGCACTACGGCTTCCGTTATATGCGATCAAACGAATTTTCAGGATATATACCGGCAATTAAGTAATACGGTGCACGGAAAGGTAAGTGGCCTACCAGCGCTTTCTCCAGAACGTTTTGCCTCAGATAAAAATGGTCTGGTGATGCAATTTCGATTAATGCAAAAAGCGCAAAAATTAATTATTGCACTTCTATTAGGCCGTTTTGACGGACTGGAGGAGCTCTTAGCAAAAAACTTTCCCCAATTTAAGAGAGTGTAACGATGTCTAAACCCACATTGGAAAATGACCTTCTTCAGTTTAATAATGAAGATCTTCTTCAGACTGCACGATGCGAAGATTTGTTGTACGAGCAAATTCAACAAGTGTCGGTACTTGGAGAGTTTGAGCGAGGCGTGATTGATGCGCTTAAAGGTAGTGGCGCTAATCTGTTAGAAGGCGCTAGAGGAGTAGGCAAATCAATGCTCCTGCGGATGGCGGAGATAGAGTTGGATGAAAATTTCCAGGAAGAACGAAAGCTTGGTGTATATGTCAACTTTAAGACAAGTACGTTGCTAGAAGGGGTGAAAGCGGATGAGCGTGACGCTTTCCAAATATGGGTGAATATAAAAATTCTGGAAGCCCTTCACGAAAAGCTTCTGGCATTGAACCTAATTGCCAAAACTGGTGCAGCTGACCCATATCAGCGCGTATTCGGAGTTTCGTCCGTTCTTGAGACAAAAGCGATGTTGGAGGAAAAAATTCACCTTCTCCAAAAATTGGCATTCAGCAAAGGTGGTCAAGAAAAAATAATCAATGAGATCGGCGCTGATTTCTTAGCCAAGGCTCAGGACACAAGTTTTTTAGTAAATATTATAAAAGAGGTGGCAGAACTTTTCTCGTTGCAAAAAATCCTATTTTTTTTCGATGAGGCTGCGCATACTTTTATACCTAGTCAACAGAATATTTTTTTTGAGATATTCAAATTGCTACACGGTGGCAAGGTGGCGTGTAAAGCTGCGGTGTACCCTACTGTTACTAACTATGGCCGAAATTTCGAAGTTGGTCAGGATGCTATAGTTTTGTCTGTCATTCGATTTGATCCTGGCGAAAGCGGTCGACGGGAAAACAGGCTGCACTTTCGGTCTATTCTCGACAAGAGAATTCCCAAGACTGGTAATCTACGAAAAAAGATCTTTGCGCGGGGCGCTGAGCTTGACCTTTGCATAGATTTGTCGAACGGTAACCCGCGAGCGTTGTTGCATATACTCAATAGCGCGATATCCGGGAATAGCTCATTGTCCGAGCGCTCAGTCAATTTAGCGGTTCAAAACTATGTCGATCAAGCCCTTTTGCCATACCACACCAGTTTAAACAAGCGTCTACCCAAATATGCCTCTCACATCCGAGTAGGTCTCGACCTGCTGCGGGGTTTTTTAATCCCTGAAATTCGAGCTAAGAATCATCGTCGAACTAAGAGTGAATATCAATCAGCTTTCTTCACGTTACAAAGGGATATGTCGCCAAATCTGAAACTCTCTCTAGATATTCTTAGTTACTCCGGAATGGTTTCACAATTGGGCACTGTAAAAATCAGAGGCGGAACAGGTCCGCGTTACCTTGTAAATCTCGCTCTTATGGCTACGGAAAAAGCTTTTGACACGCCGAAAACATCCGATGCGATTGCAAGGCTTAGTCTTACCGATTATCGAGAGTTCTCATCGTCTGACGCCCAAATTAAAACATATCTGGACTCACTTTTGGCGAACGATGACGCATGTCCCTCCTGCTCAGCACCGTTGCCGCAAAATGCCAAGTTTTGTAGTGAGTGCGGACATAAAATTGTTGTCACCTCAATTGTTAGTGCTCTATTAGAGGAAAGCGTCGATGAGTTATCTATAAGCGGTCGACTTATAGACCGTATTCGTCCGAAATTTTCGAATGTTGGATCCGTTGTGCAAGCTAAGCGGAATGAGTTGATGACGATTCCCTATATCAAGGATGTGCGATCACGGATCATCAAGAATGCGGCGGACGAGTTCATTTCAGGTTGAGCATTGGCGGCGGCTGTGCAGTCGCCTTCTGAAAATGACAACCGCGATCCACGGCAGGCTGTTGCCCCCGGTAATCATCCAGTTCGGCCCGCCCGCTGGCCGGGATCCGCAGAGCGGGATAGAACTGATCGGAGCGCTTTATAGATTTCGCCTCGCGCAGCAACGCCGCATTCAGGCGCTCCACGACAACCAGGGGCGTTTTGTTGATCGGAGAGTAGAGGCCTAGCCACCAGTAGGGCTCCTTGTCATGGAGGGGATAGCCATTGGATGCCGCTTGCCAGTGCAGGGGGATGGGGAATGTGCGGGATATGGAGGCATCCCGGTTACACGGCAAGCCCATCGACAAGATCTGCCCACGCTGTGGCGGCACCGGATTGCGCCCCATTCCAGGCACGCAGATCCGACGTGCGATCGAGCCGCTGCTGGGCACGCTGAGTCGCGGCCAGTGGGAGCGGCAGTGGTACCCACTTTATCAAGCGGTGCTGGCCTGGTGTCATGTGCAGGAGAGCGAGATGCAAGTTTTCTATAAGCGAGTTACGGCAGCGTGATATCTGCCGTCCTTTAGTGATCCCCTCATTCTGGGCGACCCGAACAGGAGGTGCTGCCTCATACCGCCCAAGGGGACCAGTTTAGCAGCTATGATTGGCTGAATTTTTGCGGAAGCACCGGCTTAAGGCCTGTATGAGCAGACGCGGCAATTGTCATGATAACGCGGTGGCTGGGAGTTTCTAGAAAACCCGGGGCGATTCAGACTTAGGGTTAATCCAGAACCTGGTAGTGGAAACCTAGCCTGCTTCGTTGGTTTCATTGGTATTTATTTGATCCGCTGCAAACTTACTCTCTGTTTGCTCTCGCGTGGGACTCACGTTGCAGTATTATGCTCATTCGGCTATTGAGGCATCAGCCAGCCCTCCCATGCTCTACTCATTCTCTCGCCTGCACCGCTATAAATTTTCATAGCGAGCAAAGGCGTATTAGACAGGAAACAGAAAATGCAATTCGTCACCCACGGCCCTGACATACCTGATGCGCTTCTACAGGCTCATGAAGAAGGTCGAGTGGTGTTTTTCTGCGGTGCTGGCATTTCTTACCCAGCAGGGCTGCCCGGTTTTTCAGGACTCGTGGATAGGCTCTATCAAGAACTCTCTGTTTTGCCAGATTCTGTGCAGCAGTCTGCGATAAAGGCGGGGCAGTTTGATACAGCAATAAGTTTGTTGGAAGCTGATCTCGTCGGTGGTCGGGAAATGGTGCGGCGCTCGTTAGCGAGTATCCTGCAGCCGAACCTGTTGGCCCAAAACGCCACTACGACACATGAAGCCCTGCTTGCACTATCACAAAATAGTGATGGCTGCACTCGACTCATCACAACCAACTTTGATCGCGTGTTTGAGGAAGTTAGGTTAGCTAAATCACTTTCAATTCCAGATTTCAAAGCACCACTTCTCCCTGTGCCCAAGAAACGGTGGGATGGATTGGTTTATTTGCATGGAGTGTTACCTGAAACGCCAACGGCAAGCGACCTGGATCGCTTGGTTTTATCAAGTGGAGACTTCGGCCTCGCTTATTTGACCGAACGCTGGGCTGCCCGCTTCGTCAGTGAGTTATTTCGCAACTTTATCGTCTGCTTCGTTGGTTATAGCATCAACGACCCTGTGTTACGTTACATGATGGATGCTTTGGCCGCAGATCGTTTGTTAGGAGAATCTCCTCCGGAGATGTTTGCTTTTGGTAGTTTTTCCAAAGGCAAGGAATTGGTGCGCGCTAACGAATGGAAGGCGAAGAACGTAACACCCATTCTCTATCGTGAACACCAGCGCCACGCTTACTTACATAAGACCCTGAGGACCTGGGCAGACACCTATCGCGATGGTTCTCTTGGCAAGGAACAAATTGTTACCCGTCATGCTTTGACACGACCATCTGCTAGTACAAAGCAAGATGATTTCGTAGGGAGGATGCTCTGGGCTTTGTCGGACAAATCGGGTCTACCGGCGAAGCGTTTTGCCAACTTCAATCCAGCACCTTCACTGGAGTGGCTGTTGGGGCCATTCACGCATGAGTGCTTCGTACATGGTGATCTGGCCCGTTTTGGCGTGCCGCCCCAGCGCGAAGTGGATACCAAGCTGCGCTTCAGTCTGATTCAGCGTCCCGCGTCCTATGACCGCGCACCTCAGATGTTACTAGTCTCCGGAGGAGTGACTGGTAGCAAATGGGATGACGTAATGTTCCATCTGGCCCGCTGGCTGACACGCCATCTGGATGACCCCAGACTTCTCATCTGGATTGTTGAACGTGGTGGGCAGTTGAACGACCGTTGGCTGTCGCAGATCGAAAGCAGACTGGATTGGGTTGCTGAACAGGAGCGTGATGGCAAGACCTCTGAGCTGGATGAAATACGCCTAAACGCACCCAAGGCTATTCCTGGCCCCCTTATGCGCACCTTGTGGGGACTTTTGCTCAGTGGTCGGGTGAAATCACCACAGTTCGATCATGATTTGTATCGCTGGCGAGGGCGTTTCAAGCGCGATGGGTTGACCATCACATTGCGCCTGGAGTTTCGTGAGTTACTCGCACCCAAAGTGGTTTTGAAGAAACCGTATCACTGGAGCGATAACGACTCGAACGGCGATGATGAACCAAGGCGCATCAAGCAATTGGTGGACTGTGAACTTGTACTAGCCACCGATCACGTACGTTCCTCTCTTCGTGATTTAGCCGGCGAGAACTGGACATTTGCCCTGCCGCGCCTGCTGGAGGATTTTCAGCAACTGCTGCACGATGCACTGGATCTGTTGCGCGAGCTGGGTGAGGCAGATGAGCATCATGACAGATCGGACTGGGTTCTCCCGTCCATCACGCCACACTCGCAAAATCGGGGCCGCCATGATTGGGTCTGCTTGATAGAGTTGCTGCGCGATGCGTGGCTGACGGTTCGCGTGGCCAATAATGCACGAGCCAGGCGCATCGCTCAGTCTTGGTTTGAATTGCCGTACCCTACCTTCAAACGCCTGGCCCTGTTTGCCGCGAGCCACGACGATTGCATCCCGCCTGAGCAGTGGGTGGATTGGCTATTGGTAGACGACGCGTGGTGGCTATGGGCCGCAGAGACTGGACGTGAGGTGTACAGACTGTTCGTTCAGCAGGGACTGCATTTGGCTGGAATCAGTCAAGAACGTCTTGAAGTGGCCATTTTGGCTGGCCCTCCGCGTGAGATGTATCGGAGCGACCTGGAAGCAGAACGTTGGCAAGGTTTGGTGGAACGCTCAGTCTGGCGGCATCTGGCCAAATTGGATACATCTGGCCTAGCTCTGGGGGTATCTGCAACAACTCGTCTGGCGGAACTCACAACTGCCTATCCTCATTGGCAGTTGGCGACTAACGAACGTGATGAGTTCTCGAGCTGGATGAGTGGCACAGGCGATCCCGATTTCGTGGTTACCCAAAATGTCGACATTGCCCCCCGTAAGCGACTGGATCTGGTGCAATGGTTGTCAAAGCCGATACAAGAACCGAGTCATTCATATGAAGATACATGGCGCGACGTTTGCCGCACGCGTTTCTTTCACAGTCTGTTAGCGCTGAGGGATTTGGCACAGAAGAACATCTGGCCCGCCGGCCGATGGCGCGAGGCGCTGCAGGTATGGGCTGAAGAAGGCAATTTGTTACGTTCCTGGCGTTACGCTGCACCGCTGGTCAAGGTTATGCCCGATGCTGTTCTCCAGGAAATTGCCCACGGCGTTACGTGGTGGATAAAAGTTGCATCCAAGTCCATCAATAGTTACGAAGTTATCCTGATGGAGTTGTGCCACCGTGTGCTTGCGCTACCGCTTGAAGCTGGCCTAGGCCCTAGCTCCATTCGTGATGGTGTCGAAATCTATGACCCCATCGACTCTGCGATTAACCACCCGATTGGAGATATTACTCGGGCGATCATTAATGTCTGGTTCAAACGGGATCCTAGCGATAATGATCTGCTTCCGGCTGATCTCAAGCCTATGTTCACTTCTCTGTGCAACGTGCAGATGGAACGATTCCGTCACGGCCGAGTTCTCTTGGGAGAGCAATTGATCGCATTTTTTCGTGTGGACCAACCTTGGACCGAACAGCACCTTTTGCCTTTGTTCGGCTGGAGTAATCCGTTCGAAGCAAAAGGTGTATGGGAGGGGTTTCTCCTTTCTCCTCGTTTGTATCCGCCATTGATGACCGCCTTCAAGTCACAATTCCTGGATAGTGCAAACCACTATGTCAAGCTTGGCAATCAGCGCCAACAGTTCGTAGCCTTCCTGACCTATGCGGCATTGGGTCCGACCGAGGGGTATACCCTTGGTGAATTTCGATCTGCGATTGGTTCGCTCCCACAGGAAGGCCTGGAGAAATCAGCGCAGATACTCACCCAAGCCCTTGAAAGTGCAGCCGATCAGTGTGAGGAATACTGGAAAAATCGTGTGCAGCCGTTTTGGCAACAGGTGTGGCCAAAATCCCGCGACCTAGCCACCCCGCGAATCGCCAACTCCTTGGCTTGTTTGGCGATTGCCGCCAGAGGTGAATTCCCGGTGGCTTTAGCTACGGTGCAACACTGGTTGAAACCGATTGAGCGCCCACATTCCGTCGTTCATGAACTGCACGAGTCGGGCTTGTGCCAACGTTTCCCTGCGGAGGCAGTGCTGCTCCTGAATGCAGTGATTGCCGAACCACAGTCGGTACCCGAGAAGTTGGAGCAATGCTTGCGTGAGATTGTGCAGGCGTCGCCACAGCTTGGGCAGGATGCCCGTTACCGGCGGCTTCAAGAGCATTTTCGAATGAGGGGCATGTAATTCATCCCACCACCGGCAGTTCTGTCAGCACTGTGGTATAGCGTGGGCTGAGCTGCTCGCGCTTCATCATCCATTCACTAGGGCAATGGCATTGGGCATGGCTTACCCCAGCTTGGTCTTGTGGATCACGAAGGTGACTATCCCGAAAATCTCCAGCTCTTGCCCTTCCCTCAGATAGATAGGGGGGAAGTCAGGGTTGGCCGGCAACAGGGCAGGGCACGGAGCTTCTTGACTGTGAAATCACCATCGAGGCAGGCCAGTACGATAGCGCCATGGCTGGCCTTGATCGCTCTGTCCACGATAAGCAGATCCCCATTATTGATGCCCGCTTGCACCACGCTATGACCACTGGCCCTGATATAGAAGGTGGCCGCGTGGTGCTCAATGCAGAGCTGGTTCAGGTCGATGGTCTGTTCGATGTAGTCCTGCACCGGGCTGGGAAAGCCGCATACGACAGGTGACAGATTAAAGAGGCTGCTCAATGCTGTCCGGAGTTGGGTGTGGGGTGGCAAACATGGTAGCTCGCTAGTTACTGTTTTTATACAGAGTAGCGATATTGCTCAGTAATTGCATGGGGCGTCAATTGGGTCGCAATCAAAGGTAAACGACCGTGTTTTGCGTACTTATGCTTGATCTGTAGCAAACTTTTCGATACTGACACTTTATTTGCGCTATTCAATAGTTATGATATCCAAATGGTGACTGCACCTTGTCTAGGGCGGTCGTTGTTGTTGGTCGGCTTGTTAACTTGGGACTCTAACTCAATAGTAGGTATCCTGCATATCTGCTAAATAAGGTTATAACTTTGAAAAATGTAATACTAGTAATCACAAGTAGTCATGATTTAACTTGCGACTATTTGATATCAAAATATAAAGATTTGGTTTTTTTTCGTTTTAATGTTGATATGTTTTCATCTTATGAAATATCTATTTCATCTGAGCATTTTTTGATTAAAAATAAATATAGAGAAGTTTGTAGTAATACTTGTATGTCAATCTACTTTCGAAAGCCGGTTCAGGAAGACCTCACGGGGGTTTATGAAGAGAAATATCATCAATTTTCATTTAGAGAGTCATACTCCTTGGTTGAGGGGATAGCAGAATACTTTTCTGGTAAATGTTTAAGTCGACCTTCTTCTATGAGGCGGGCTGGGAATAAAGTATTTCAAGCGTTAATTGCTAATGAGGTTGGATTTAATTTGCCAAAGTTGTTAATAAGTAACAGTGCCGATGCTGTAAAAAATTTTTGTAAAGAAAAATCTATAGTCAAACCATTATCAGTAGGTACGATCACTGACAAAGAGCATAAAGAATACGTTCAAACTAATATCTATGATGAACAATATGACACATCACATCTAAAGTATACACCTGCATATTTTCAATTGTTTATAAATAAAGATTATGAGGTTAGGGTTACATTTGTCGGCAAAAAAGCCTTCTCTGTAAGAATCGATTCTGAAGATCCTGTAGATTGGAGAAGATTTGGGAATAAAGTCAATTACAGTATATGTGAAATTCCAAATAACATATATAGTAGTTGCTTATTGTTTTTAGAGAAAACTGAAATGGCGTTTGGTTGTTTTGATTTCATCGTATATAAAAACGAATGGTATTTTTTGGAAATGAACTCTAATGGGCAGTGGGCTTGGCTTGAGTTTGAAACAGGATTGCCAATATCTGAAAGTATTGTAGGTTACCTGAATGCGTAAGCAACTATGTCAATTCATATTAAACATGTTAAATTGGTCGCCATTTATACATGTCTCTGATGACGAACTTTTCGGATCTGTTAGTGCAGATTATACAAAAAGAATTTCACTATTAGAACTTCCACTTGGGAAGTGGAAGTTCTATCTCTTTACAAGAGTAAAAACAAATAACGGTAAAGCAAAGTATAAATTTTTTCACTTACTTGATTTTGATTCAGTGTGCAAAATCAATTCAGAAGAAATTGTAAATGAAAAAGTAACCAATTATAAAAATTTTATATCAGGGTTAGATGATGGGCTAATCAGAAATCAAATTGAGTTTTTAAAAGATAAAATATCCATGAATCAAGCTAGAATTGCTAGTGGATATAATAAAACAAATATGTACGTTGCTATTGTACTTGTCTATTTTGGTTTTGTTTTATATTTAATTGGTAAGGTTGTAAGTCTAGCAACAATAAATTATTGGTTGTTCTTTTTGACATTTTTTGTTGGATATAATGCATTTAATTGCGCTTGCTTTATTAAATCATCTCTTTCAATTAGGGGATATATCAGGTCGTCATTCGGCAGCATTAAAAATGATACTAGTATAAAGGAGTTAGCATGCGCATATTACAGAGATTGGTATTCAACTAACAATGAAGGAGATGTAATAACATCCTATGTTGGCAATGTTGAAAAGTATTTTACAAGAAGCCTTGTTGTGTCTATTTTGGTTTTGGTAATTTTATCTATAGGGGATAAAACAGATCTTTTCAAGGGTAATACCACACATCATAATAACGAATTTCTGATTTTTAATGAAGCTGGAGAGTTCCAGAAATCAGAGTTTATGTTACTTATGAATAAAATAAACGAAGGTTCCGAAAAAGTATTTATAATCAATTGTAAAAGTGAGAAAAAAGGGGCGATTATTCGTGATTTCATTACAACGACGGTGTCTGATCCAGCGCGAGTTGTTGAAATCAGCTTAGAGAATAAAGTCGTAAACTCAGAAGTTATAATAGTGAAGTTAAAGAGGGTGGGGAAATGAGGCCATATGTTCTTAATTACAGTAAAGTAATGAAGATTTGTAATGATAATTTCATTTTTGATGAATGTAAGCAGACTAACCAAATCGTACAGGTTGATGTGACAACACAAACATTTACTATGGAAAGTAGTGATGATGATAGTGTTATACTTACAACTAGCACTAAAATAACAGAAACAATAGAAAATTCCGATGAAGATTATTTATGTATTTCTCAATCAACATTAGTAACAAATGTTATCGAGAGTGGCGATAGTGATGAGCTGAGTGATAGTTTCGCAAAAATATCACGAGTTAAAAAAGATAGGTTTTCTGGCATAATCGCGCCCAGAGGTTTCGGCCTCACATGGACAACAGAAACTATAGAGCCATCTGATGAAGATGAATTACATCTATTCTCAGGAACAACTCTTGTAACGAAGGTGTTAGAGCCATCTGATGATGAGTGCTCACCTCATTAACAATTTTATTTTTGGCAAGCTTATAATAGTTGCAGAAATAATACAAAATTTGTTAATGTTATTTCTAATGATGGAGGACTGCACCCTAACGGGTTCAGTCCTTTTTTCATTGCACGAAAAACAAAGCCCGCACAGCAATGTGGCGGGCTTTTTGTTGCCTGAGAGATAGTGGCGACCTGGCGGTGCGTGAACACCAACAGGCCACCTAGCCACATGCACGAGGTCACGGGCTAAGCCAAGGCCACCATTGCTCTGCAGAGCGGGGTGAGCTTATCACGCTTAAGGACCCCTGAGCATATGTACGAATTACGATGCGGCCATTGCGGTAAGAAATTGGCAAATTTTGTGGGGCAGATCGACATTAAGTGTCCCCGTTGTAAGGCCATCAACAATGCGAGTGCCTCTGAGCCCCTGCTTGGAGGTAGTCATGGAAAAACAATTACAGGACGGGTGGGTGCGGTTGGTGAACGCGGACTCGCTGGAGTTTATCAAGACGCTGCCGGCGGCAAGCGTTGATCTGATCGCGACTGATCCGCCCTATTTTGGGGTGAAGCAGGAGGCGTGGGACAACCAGTGGGAGAGTGGGGCTGAGTTTTTGGCCTGGCTCGATGCCTTCCTGGTGGAGTTTCGGCGGGTGCTCAAGCCCAATGGCTCGGTATACCTGTTCTGTTCACCGCGGATGAATGCGGATGTGGAGATGCTGATCCGGGATCGCTTCCGTGTGTTGAACCATATCGTGTGGGCCAAGCCATCAGGGGTATGGAACCGGATGTGCAAGGCCGATATGCGAGCGTACTGGCCGGCGAGTGAGCGGATCATCTTTGCTGAGCAGGTGGGGGCGGAGGGGAGTGCCAAGGCGGGATCGGGTTATGCGAAGGCATGCCATGATCTGCGTCGTCAGGTGTTTGCCCCACTGATTGAGTATTTCCGCTATGCCCGTGAGGTGACCGGTGTCAGTGCTGCCGATATCAACCGCGTAACCGGTACCAAGATGGCTGGCCACTGGTTCAGTGCCAGTCAGTGGCAGTTGCCGAGCCGAGAGCAGTATGCCCAGTTGCAGGTGCTGTTTGCAGAGCGGGGCAGGGCACTTGGGAAGGATTATGCCGGGTTGAGTGAGACCTATCAGGGGTTGCACCAGACCTATAGCCATCTGGTGGCATCCTATGATGAGTTGCGTGCGGAGTATGAGCAGTTGCGCCGGCCGTTCTCTGTAACCCAGGATGTGCCGTTTACCGATGTGTGGTTGTACCCATCCGTGCAGGCCTATCCGGGTAAGCACCCATGCGAGAAGCCACTGGCTATGATGGAGCATATCATCCGGACCAGCAGCCGCCCTGGTGATGTGGTGGCAGACTTCTTTATGGGGTCGGGCACTACCGGCAAAGCGGCGATCAGGTTGGGGCGGCGGTTTATCGGGGTGGAGCTTGAGAGGCCGCGGTACCTGCAGACCTGTGCGGAGGTGGAGGCGTTGATAGGCGCGGGTAAATAGCGTTAAGAGGCTGCCTGCCGACGGGGACGTGTCGGCAGGCAGCGTAATTATTGAATTTCATGTACAGCTAACCAGTTGATGAGCTTGTTGTTGAAGGCATCTGAATCAATAGCATGGTGCGCTCTGCGATGGCAATTAGGGCACAATGCGATCACATTTGCTGGATGGTCAGGTCCACCATCTGAAAGCCGAAACACATGATGAACCTCAAGAAACGGGCCCTTCTTACTGAGAAATGGGGCTGGTTGTGTACAGCCTTCACAATTGCCGTTAGATCTTGCAAGGGCATAGCGCTTAATGGCTTCAGAACGTAACGCTACATTGGTTAACTTTTGCTGTTGAGGGGCATTACTCGGTGCATCTGTCAGCGCAAGAGCCCTGAGCTGTGCCAAAGAGAGTTTGGATGGTAGCTTCTTGAGTACTGTGTAGCTGGCCTGTGGCGTTTGAATTTGGTTCCCATTTTGTATTGGAGCGAGAAACCCAAGGTGGAAGATGATTGCCACTCTTGGAACCCCATTACGGTCTGGTCGTAGTTCAGTATGATGTCCTAAACATTCGACTTCACCGAGAAAACGGACATTGTTGTCTGACTGATATTCGAACAGAAGAATGATCTTGCCATGAGCTGCATGACTGGCAATGGCTTCGTTCCCACGAACCATTTGCATATCGCCCGTTTGCCCTTCACCCGTGTACCAGAATGTTCCGTCTGGTCCTGGCTTGTCGTGATATCCATATGCAGCTCCAGAATCGCTGGTAAAGGCAAAAATATAGGGCACTGAGGCAGGTGTGGATATCCCGCCTTGTTGTTGCCCCTTGAAGGGCCCATGGATATTAAGTCGTCTGTTGTAAATGCTACCGATGATGAATGGATGAGTTGGGACGATCACGTGGATTGCTCTCAGGCTGCTTAGTGAATGAGCTGATTTATCAGATATTTTTACTGAGGTTACGTGAGTCTGAATGTCGATCGCAAGCCGGAAAGTAGTCAATTGTGACTTGCCCTGGAATAAGTCGCGATCACGTTGGGGTGGAGCTGGAGAACCGCGTTACCTGAATGTTCCTGGAAGAGGTGGTTAGGTGTAACGTTGGAGCCGCACTTATGGTGCGGCTTTCATCTGAAGGGACTATTTAACAAGCCATGTCGTTAAAACATTATCGAGTTTTACCAATGCCTCTTGATGTTTTTCTGGGTTCTTGTCTCGTAGCTTTTGCAAATTCTGTAGTTTCCATCGAATCGCGGGTAATTGCTCTGCGGTAGGTACATCAAACAGTGTCCAGTCAGGCTCTCCTCGTTTGAAGGATAGGAGAAAGTCTTTATCGCGTGGGATAAACTGGGCTTTTAAAGCGGCAAACATTGCTTCGGGGACTTCAAGCAGCTCCTCCAAGGTGACAGGCTCGTTAGTCATTCCTTCAAACTCCTGTTGAAACGCGTCAGAGAGATCTTTCCATCTAGGGTCCATCACTTCGCTGATAGGTCTGGGATGGCCCAGTGTGTAAGCGAGGAAGCCCACGAATATCTCCCGGGTTATCCCCTCTGCAGCCAATAGCATTCGGACGTCAAACAGATCCCGTGGGTGTTGTCTGTCCATTGCAGCGCAGAGTTTGCCCCCGTAAAGGTCAGGCATGCTGACAACTGCTATTTCGGCGTAGCCAAACTCAGTTTCGACATCTTCAACCACAGGAAGCACCTCGGGGTCATGTAGTGTGCCTCGGGCAACTGGCGAGAGTTCGATTTTGATCGTCGCTGCGCCTGTGACGATAATCCTGAGTTCATCCCCGTTATTGTCTTGAAGACGGGCTTGTAGGCCTTTCTGGCTATTCGCTTGTTCGACAATGCGCTGCAATGCGGCCCTGACATTGGCTATCGCTTCTTCTCGAGGCTCTAGTGGCAGATAGGATAAGTCGATATCAACAGACAGTCGGGGGAAGTCACGTACAAAAAGATTGATAGCAGTTCCCCCTTTTAGGGCAAACATCTTCTCATTGGCGATGATTGGCAGCATCTTGAGCAGTAATGCTACCTGTCGGTAATAGACGGAGTCTTTATTCATGATCGATCTCTGATGCTACGAAAAAAGGTTCTGGCACGGTTATTTGATAGCGAGGTTCTAACCGCCCTTGTGCGACAACTTGGCGTTTGCCGGTTCCCAATGTGATCTGGGTTTCATCGAGTCTCTTTGTCCACTGATGGCGATAATAATGGGAGAGAAAAAGAAATACCCGATTGGTTTGGACTGCTTTGCTCCGTGTCAATATGGATTGCACTTTACGAGGACTCAAATTAGTCAATCCTTGAAACAGCTCCGCAGCATGCTCAAAGCTGATATGTTTACCTATCGCGTTTACTACCTCATATGCGGCGAGTTCGGGGCAGCTGGCTCGGAGTTCTTTGCCCTGTACAGTGATCAGTGTGAAATCTTTTTCGCTTTGCTCTGCCAGTTTCGATGTGCCGATAAACAACCAGGGTGAGCAGTCAAACTCACGAAACCATGCTGGGAGAGAGCTCTTACTCTCACCACCGAGCCAGACCTGCTCTTTTCCGAGTTGCAGATAGTGACTTAGTCCTTGGTATTTCAGGCTTGTGAGACCTGCTATGTGGGGATGGCGATTCAGTTGATTGGTGATGGCTGCGAGAGCATCAGTCCAATCAGGTAGTGAATTCTGATAGGGATTAGGGCGGTAGTAGACGCCGTTGGTCATTTTTTTCAACCAACCGCTGTTTGCATACTTAGATGCCAAGGAGTAGCTGATACCGTTTTCTATGAGCCATGGTTGCAGCACCAACGAACCGGGTGGGGCGTGGTTAGCTAACCAGTTTATCTTTGATGATATTTTCACGCCTGAGGTGTCATTTTTCATGAAACTATAAACTTTTGGTTTAACATTTCAGGCATTATAGCACCTCAGGTGTTAATATTTCACGTTTTACAAACCGCTGGTTGGCTGTGTAGGGTACGATTGGTACTGGGCATAGAAATATTGTCTTGGACAATCGCTAGCAGTTTTTGCTAACGTAGATTCTGATGATGGAGGACTGCACCTGAAAGGGGGCGGTCCTTTTTGCATTCTACGTCTAAATCTCTGCTTTGCAGGGGTTTTTTCGTTTCTGGGGGTTCGGATGAGCAAAGAGGAAAGCATGGCCACCGTGGCAGCCCTTGGTGGCACAGCAGTGAAGTCCGGGCCTCCGGTTTTAGTATCCAGCATGACGCTTGCCGGCTACTCGCTCAATGACTGGGTGCTGGTGGCTACGCTCTTATGGATTGTGGTCCAGATGGGCTGGTTCTTGTGGCAAAACATCATTCGTCCCCGTTCTGGGCAGGGTGGTTAGTGATGAGCAAGGTTCGCATTGCCATTGCTGCATTGACGCTCAGTGCGGCCGGGTTTGTGGGGCTCTTGAATCGAGAGGGCTATGAGCCGGTGGCTTATCCCGACCCGGTTCACGGGACTGCGCTGCCGACGCTGGGGTTTGGTAGCACCGAGGGGGTGAAGATGGGCGATACCATCACCCCGCTGCAAGCTATCAACCGGAGCCTGCGGGAGGTGCGGTCGTTCGAGCTCGCCTTGAAGGATTGCATCTCGGTATCGCTCTATCAGTTCGAGTATGACGCCTATGTCGAGCTTGCCCATAACATCGGCCCCGGGGCCTTTTGCCGATCCACCATCGTGAGACGCCTGAACGTTGGCGATTACCCTGGAGCCTGTGAAGCCATCTTACTGTTTAAGCGTGCCGGCAAGCAGGACTGCTCGGTGCCAGGGAATCGAGTGTGCCCTGGGCTTTGGAAAGACCGGTTGCGCCTCAACGCCAAGTGTAAGGGGATGTGATGGCACTGTTCCCGCAAAGCAACGCGATCTCCTTTCTGGTCGGCGCACTGGTGATTGCTGCATTGGCCGGTGGTGGCGTGGCCCTTTACCAGTCAGGTCATTCAGCCGGTGAAGAGGCTGAGCGCAAGACCTGGCAGGCAAAATGGGACAGGCAGTCTGCAGAACTTGCAGAGGCTAGAGCTCAGAATATTCAACTGGCGCATGAGGAAGAGCAGCGTCGCCAGCGTGCTATCGAAAAGGTGAGGCAAGATGCGGAACAACAAATCGCCAGGGTTGAAACTGATGCCGCTGCTGCCAGTGCTGTTGCTGCTGGGGTGCTCGAGCAAGCCCGCCGCTTGGCAACCAGAGCCAGCCAGTGCGCCAGCCATTCCAGCGTTACCCAGTCAGGCGATGCAGCCAGACAGCCCGCCGTGGTGCTCGCCGACTTGCTCGGCCGGGCTGATGCGCGAGCGGGAGAGCTGGCTAGAGCGTATGACCGAGCTAGAACAGCAGGTCTTGCCTGCGAAAGAGCCTATCTCTCCCTGACCCTGTCCCATTAACCAAATTGCTGCACAGGAGTCACGCTCCAAGATGGCGGGTCGCTCCGCGTTAATGTGTGCCGGTGCAGCACCAAGCAGGTAGCTGCCATGCCAGCACGGGTCCCCAAGGTTTGCCGCGAGCGTACCTGTCACCAGCTAACAACTGAGCGCCATGGCTACTGTCCTGCCCATGTTCATCTGCTCGATGGCTGGAAGAAGGTGGCAAAGGTCAGCGCGGAAGATCGCGGCTATGACTGGGCGTGGCGCAAACTGCGTAAGCGGATCTTGGTGAGGGATAACTACCTCTGCCAGGTGTGCCTTGCCCTTGGCATTGTGACACCCGCAACCCAAGTGGATCACATCGTCAATAAGGCCGCGGGCGGTACCGATGCGGAGTCCAATCTGCAGGGCATATGCAACCATTGCCACGACACCAAGACACGGACAGAGGCACTGGCAGCCCGCCAGGCTGGGCGCCAAAGGGGGTAGGGGGGATCAAATCCTTCCAGCTTTTTGCTTCCCCCACTGCTCCGCCCCGCGAAATTTTTATACCCGCGAAATTAAAAATTTAAATGGAGGGCGCGATGGGCGGTGCAGCTACCGTGCCCGGGCGCGGTAGGAAGCCCAAGCCGACGGCCTTGAAGCGCTTGGGGGGCAATGCCGGCAAGCGGGCGCTGAACAAAAACGAACCTACCTTTACCCCTTTGATCGGGGTCGCTTGCCCAGAGTGGCTGGCAGAAGACCAGTGGGCCCCCACGTTGTGGGACATGGTGATCAAAGAGCTGTGCGCCGCCGAGGTACTGTGCATCACCGATCTGCACAATCTCGAAGCATTCTGCGCCGCTTACTCCCGCTGGCGCAGAGCCGAGATCGAGATCACCAGGCACGGCCTGGTGGTTGAAGGTGCCACAGGTGGTCCAGTCAAGAATCCAGCCTGTACCGTTGCCAACGAATCACTCAAGCAAATGACCACATACGGGGCCCTGCTCGGGCTGGACCCTTCCAGCCGCTCGCGCCTGATCGGCGGCAACAAGAAGAAGGGAGGAGGCAACCCGTTCGCTGCTTTGTAGGGATGGACTATGGCCGCACGCAAAAGCTATCCCTATGTCAACGTGGCCAATGGCTACGCCCGCGATGTGGTGCGTGGCAACATCCCAGCCTGCCGCTACGTGATCCAGGCTTGCCAGCGTCATCTCGATGATCTGGCCAAAGAGAAGTCGGCCAAGTTCCGGTTTCGTTTTGACAAGGACAAAGCCGAGCGGGCCGCCAAGTTCATCCAGCTCATGCCCCACACCAAGGGGGAGTGGGCCCTCAAGCGTCAAACCTTGAACCTCGAGCCGTGGCAGCTGTTCATCATCTGCTGCGTGTTCGGCTGGGTGCGCAAGGGTAGCGGTCTGCGTCGCTTTCGCGAGGTATACAACGAGATCCCCCGCAAGAATGGCAAGTCGGCGCTCTCCGCTCCGGTTGGCCTCTACTGCTTCGCGGCAGATAACGAATTCGGTGCCGAGGTCTACTCCGGCGCCACCACTGAGAAGCAGGCATGGGAGGTGTTTCGCCCCGCTCGGTTGATGGCCAAGCGTACTCCGGCACTGCTCGACCACTACGGCATAGAGGTCAACGCCAGCAACCTGAATATCCCTGCTGACGGCGCTCGCTTTGAGCCGCTGATTGGCAACCCGGGTGACGGTCAGTCGCCATCCTGCGCCATCGTGGACGAATACCACGAGCATGACAGCGACGACCTCTACACCACCATGATCACCGGTATGGGGGCCCGCCTCCAACCACTGATGTGGGCCATCACCACCTCTGGCTACAACATCGACGGCCCCTGCTATGACAAGCGGCGGGAGGTGATCGAGATGCTGGCCGGCACGGTGCCGGACGATGAGCTGTTCGGGATCATCTACACCATCGACGAAGGCGATGATTGGACAGACCCCAAGGTACTGGCGAAGGCCAACCCCAACATGGGGGTCTCTGTCTACGCCGAATATCTCCAGGCGCAGCAGGCCAAGGCGATCAAGTCGGCCCGCTTTGCCAACACCTTCAAAACCAAACACCTTAACGTCTGGGTCTCGGCCAAGACGGCGTTCTACAACATGCAGCGCTGGGCTGCCTGCGAGGACAAGAGCCTCACTCTGGAGCAGTTCGACGGTGACGAGTGCATCCTCGGTTTCGACCTAGCCCGCAAGCTCGACATGAATTCCATGGCACGGCTGTTCTGGCGCGATATCGACGGCAAGCGCCACTACTACTCGGTCGACCCCAGGTTCTGGGTGCCGGAAGATACCGTGTTCGATAGCGATAACCGGCGTCTGGCGGAGCGATACCAAAAGTGGGTCAACCTGGGCGAGCTTAGCACCACCGATGGGGCAGAGATCGACTATCGCGAGATCTTCGAAGAGGCCAAAGAGGCCAACCTGACCAACAAGGTGTTGGAGGCTCCACTCGATCCGGCAGGGGCAATTGCCCTGTCTCACTCGCTGGCAGATGAGGGGATGACCCCCATCACCATCACCCAGAACTATCAGAACATGTCCGCCGGGATGAAGGAGCTGGAGGCTGCGATCCAGGCCGGCCGCTTCCACCACGACGGCAACAGCCTGATGACCTGGTGTATCGGCAATGTGATCGGCAAGAACCTACCCGGAAACGATGACATGGTGCGCCCGATCAAGGAGAGCGCGGATCAGAAGATAGACGGCGCGGTGGCGCTGATCATGACCATCGCCCGCGCCATGGTGCCGGATCGCGGCGATGACCGCTCCATCTACGAAACCTCGGACGTTTTATGCTGACACAACTTTTCATTTTCATCGTGGGCCTGCTGGGGGCTGCGGCGCTGGCCTATGGCGCCAGCCTCTACGCCCCGCCGCTTGGCTGGATAGTGGGCGGTCTGCTCTGTCTGATCTGGTCATTAATGATGAGTCGAGCAGTGGCTGCCGCCGAGTTCGCCAAACGCCACAAGGGGGATAGCTAATGTTCCTGCCAATGATGTTCGGCAGCGGGCGCAAGGGCGGCAACTTCAGTCAGTGGATCAGCAGCATGGCGGGTAAGACGACCAAAGCCGGGGTGCTGGTCACGCCGGAGACTGCCCTGGCGCAAGGGGTAGTGCGTGCCTGTGTCACCCTGCTGGCCGAGTCCGTGGCGCAGCTCCCCTGTGAGCTCTACCGTCGAGATGATGACCAGCGGCTGCGTGCAACTGACCACCCGCTGTACGACCTGATCCACAACCAGCCGAACCAGAAAGACACAGCGTTTGAATTCAATGAGCAACGCATGGGTCACCTGGGCCTGCGTGGCAACAGTTACAGCTTGATCGATCGGGATGGGCGGGGCTTTATCACCGAGCTCATTCCCATCAACCCGGACAAGGTAGCGGTGCTTAAGGGGCCGGATGGGTTGCCCTATTACCAACTGCTGGACGGCAGCAACCAGATCTTGCCGATGAGGATGGTGCACCACGTCAAGGCGTTCAGTCTTGACGGCTACCTGGGGCTGTCACCGATCCAGACCAACCCGGACACTATCGGACTCGCCATGGCGGTGGATGAGCATGCGGGACGGGTGTTTGCCAACGGCACCACGCTCTCCGGAGTGATCGAAAGGCCAGCGACCGCCAAGGCGATCGAATCGCAAGAGAAACTCGACGCCATTCTCAACAAGTTTGTCGATCGGCACTCAGGGCTGCGCAACGCCTTCTCGGTCGCCATGCTGCAGGAGGGCATGCAGTACAAGCAGCTCGCCATGAACAACGAGCAGGCGCAGCTGCTGGAGTCCCGCAAGTACGGGGCCAACGAGATCTGCCGGCTCTACAAGGTGCCGCCCCACATGATTGGCGAACTGGAGCGGGCGACCAACAACAACATCGAGCACCAGGGGCTGCAGTTTGTCATCTACACCCTGCTGGCGTGGGTCAAGCGGATCGAAGGCGCCATGATGCGCGACCTGCTATTGCCGTCGGAGCGCAAGAATCTCTACATCGAGTTCAACGTCTCCGGGTTGCTACGGGCTGATCAGAAGTCCCGCTACGAGGCCTATGCCCTCGGCCGCCAGTGGGGCTGGATGAGTGTCAACGATATCCGCCGACTGGAGAACCTGCCGCCGGTAGCAGGTGGAGATATCTACCTGACCCCGCTCAACATGGTGAGCACCGGCTCTCTTCCGCCCGGCATCACCAAAGCCAGCGCCGAACAACTCAACGAGATCGAGGCCATCCTATGCCGAAGCTGATCAATTACCCCCATCTGGCCAGCATGGCGTTTGGCCAACCCCTCTATGCCACCCAGGATGTACTGGCTGGGGTGAAGAGCCTGCTGCTGCCACGCATGCTGGGCAACCAGCGAGACATCATGGCTGCCGACGAGTTGCCGGACGGGTTCGAGCCTGCTCCGCTGGAGGCCAAGGGCGAGTTCAAGAACCGCATCGGCGGGCTTGCGGTGATCCCTGTACACGGCATCCTGATGGCACGGCGTGGGCACATCGATGCCACCTGCACCGAGCTGACCAGCTACGAGTGGGTGAGGATGCAGATCGCCACCGCGCTGGCTGACGAACGGGTCAAGGAGATCGTGCTCGACATCAACTCCGGCGGTGGCATGGCTGTGGGCTGCAAGGAGCTGGCGGAATACATCTATTCCAAGCGCAGCGTCAAACCGATCACCGCGTTGGTCAACTTTGCCGCCTACTCGGCCGCCTACTTTATCGCTGCCGCTTGCACCAAGGTGGTGGTGAGCGAGACCGGCGGCTGCGGCTCGGTGGGCGTCATCATGGAGCACATGGAAGTGAGCAAGTGGGAGCAGGAGGTGGGCCTCACCTTCACCACCTTCTACCGCGGCGAGCGCAAGAAGGACGGTACCCCACACGAGCCCCTCTCCGATGGAGCGATGGCCGCCATCGACCACCGGATGGATCAGGCCTACGAGCTGTTCGTGAGCTCGGTCGCTCGATATCGCGGCTTGTCAGCAGAGCAAGTGCAGGGCACTGAAGCGGCCCTCTTCAGCGGCAGTGAAGCCGTGGCCAATGGCATGGCCGACGAACTGGCCAATCCCCAGGATTATCTCAACGCCCTTGCCGCCAGCGTGGCCAACCAGGGTAAACCTCAACAGTCTGTCGGCTTGCGGGCCAGGGCCATCGAATTGCAGAACCTGCTCTAGCCCTGCGGCGGAGCCCATCCCAATAAGCCCCATCAGGGGCTTTTTTTATACCCAAAGGAAACCACTCGATGAAAACTATCGAAACCCTCCGCCGCGAGCGTGGCGAAATCGTCGCCCAGATTAAAGCCCTTGCCGATCTGGAAGCGAGCGGTACTGCTTTGAGTGACGAGCAGTTGGCCCAGTTTGCCAATCTGGAAGCGCAAGCGAACCAGATCAGCTCCGCCATTGCTCGCCAAGAGAGCACCGAGCGACTGATGGCCCAGCAGGCCGTGCCGGTCAATGCTCACGGATCCCAGGCTCCCCCGGCAGTACATGTGAAACAAGAACTCAAGCAGTACCCCGGCGCAGGCATGGCTCGCCTCGCCATGGCTGTTGCGGCCGGTGAGGGTGACATGAAGCTGGCCGAGCTGTTTGCCGCCAACGAGATCGGAGACGCCGGGATTGCTATGGCCATCAGCACTGCAGCCGGCTCCGGTGGCGCAATCATCCCAGAGAACCTGCACTCTGAGGTGATCGAGCTGCTGCGCCCGCGCACCATCGTGCGCAAACTCGGTGCCCGACCTGTGCCGCTTCCCAACGGCAACCTGAGCATGCCGCGCATGTCCGGTGGGGCCACCTCCAGCTACGTGGGGGAAGGAGTTGATGCCAAGGCCACCGGTGGCAGCTTCGATGATGTGAAACTCGCAGCCAAGACCATGATCACCTTGGTGCCGATTAGCAACCAGCTGGTCGGGCGTGCCGGGTACAACGTCGAACAACTGGTGCTGGGTGACATGCTCGCCGCCATGGGCGGTCGTGAGGACAAAGCATTCCTGCGCGATGATGGCAGCAACAATACCCCGATCGGCTTCAAGAAAGTGGCCACCGACGCGGGCCGCACTGTCGCCTGGACCGGCACGGCAGATCTGGCCACCATCGATGCCTACCTCGACTTGCTCATCCTGAAGCTGATGAGCTCCGACTCCATGATGATCAACCCGGGCTGGGGCATGAGCCCGCGCTCCTGGATGAAGCTGTTCGGCCTGCGCGATGGCAACGGCAACAAGGTCTATCCGGAGATGGCCCAAGGCCTGCTGAAGGGCTACCCGGTCGCCCATACCAACACCATTCCGGTGAACCTGGGTACCGGAACCAACCAGACGGAGATCTACTTCGCTGACTGGAACGATGTGGTGATAGGCGAGCAGGACAACATGACCATCGACTTCAGCCGCGAGGCCACCTATGTGGATGCCGCCGGCGAGCTGGTCAGCTCCTTCGCCCGCAACCAGTCCCTGATCCGTCTGGTCGGCAACCACGATGTGGGCTTCCGTCACGTTGAAGGGCTGGTGCTGGGCACCGAAGTGACCTGGTAATCCAGAACAGGGGCTGCCTTGCAGTCCCTGCTATTCAATGACTGCACAGGAGAGCCATCATGGCCAAACCCGTAAAGGCGGAAGAGTCCGTTTTGACCCTTATCAAGGTCACCCGCCCCTTCAAAAACTACAGCCCCGGCGACATCACTGGTTTTGACGATGCCAGGGCGCAGGCCCTGATCGAAGGTGGCGTAGCCGTGCTCTATTCGCCAACCGAAGGTGGCGCTGCGGCAGAAGGTAAGGAGTAAGCATGTTGCTGATCACCGTGGCTGAAGCCAAGGCACAGTGCCGTATCGAACCGGAGATGACAGACGAAGATGCGCAGCTGACCGGTTTGATTGAAGCGGCGATCAGCCACATCCAGTCCGACATCAACAAGCCACTAGTGGCGACAGGGGAGGAGGGGCAGCCTCTTACTCCTGCGCTAAAGCTGGCGGCCTTGCTACTGATCGGCCATTGGTACACCAACCGGGAGGCCGTGGTGACGGGCACCATCGCCACGACTCTACCGCTGGCGTATGACTCACTGATCCATCCCTATCGTGAAATCGTGGTGGGCTAGGGGGACGCATGCTTAAAAGTGGCGAACTCGACACTCGGTTGATGCGCTTTGGTGCCGCCAGCGGATCGCCCCCCGTATGGCCACCGCTTGGCAAACTGTGGGCAAAAATCATTGACCCCAAAGCCGCAGGCCGCGAGGCCCAGGCCAGCATCTACGCCACCGGCTCGACCCTGATCACGGTGCGGGCACGGGGCGATATCCTGCCCGGGCAGTTGCTGAAGGGTCATGCCTGCTGGTACTTGATCGAAGACACCGCCAGCTCGCCTGGTGCCTTGCAGATCTCGGCCCGCAAACTCTCCGGTGAGCCAGCGACCTACACCCCGAAGCAGGGCGAACCTTATCCGGTCACCGCCTTCTTGGCGGCTGAGAACGTGATGGTCGGGGCCCGTAGCGAACCGCGGCACCAGATAGACCTGATCCTGCCTGAGCTCGAACACCCCTTTGCACGACAGGGTGACCAGATCACCTTGCGTGGGCGGCAATATCGTATCGATGGGTTGATTGAGGGCAGTGACAACGGCACCACGCTCCGAGTGATGGTGGCCTGATGCCGGGGGGGATTAGCCGCAAGCGCAGGGCCAGGGCGATCAACGTCACCGGCCTGAGCGAGAGCGTCGATGCATTCAAGGCGCTCCCAGCCACGATCCGCAAGCAGCTGGTGGCCGTGGTCAATGAAGTGGCTGCCAACACCCGGGGTGACATCGTGAACCGGATCGCAGCGGATGGTTTCAATACAGCCTCGGTCAGGGCGCGGATCCGGCTCGACAAGGCGAACGCCAGCAACGACGTTGCCACTATCAGCCTGGACCTGAAGAAGATCCCGTTCAGCCGAGTCAAATTTGCCAGTCAGCGTACCGATGGCACCGGCACCCGGGCCAGCGTCTGGGTGCTGCGGGGCGGCAAGCGCGTGCAGGTCTACGGCTTTATCAACCCCTACGGCAAGAAGCGCCGCCCGATGATCCGGTATGCGAAAGCCGGTAAGCCAAGGCTGGTGATGGCGGGTGGTGTGGGCCTGCGGGGCTGGTGGAACGACATCATCACCGAGCAGTTCCTTGACGAGCTGCAAGCCAACCTTGCCAGCACCTTCACCAGGAGAGTGACATGACCGAAGCGACCGTCATCATCAATGCGCTGCTGGCCAAGTTGCGCAGCGTACCTGCACTCTCTCCTGAAGACCGGGTGTGCGATAGCGACCCACAGATCGACCAGCATACCTCATTGCCGCTGGCACATTTTCGGGAGCTGTCTGAGGGTAAACCGGAGCGGCGGGGACGGGAGTGGAAGCGCACTCGCAGCATTCAGGTGGACCTCTACCAACCGGTGAGTGACGGGCGTCCAGGGCGTGACCAGTTGCTCTCTGACGTCTTGGCCGCCTTGGTGCCGTCTACTGCGGGGATCCCTCTGCCGGGCACGACGCTGCTTTCCATCTCGGTAGGCACCATCAATCTGGAACCCGAAGAAATCGGCAGCGATACCTTACTGACCTCCATCCAATTCAGCCTCACCTACACCGCCAGCCTCTAGGCCGGCACTACCATCCGGATACCATAGGAGCATCCAAGTATGTCATTTACCGACAAAGGCCTGCTGCTGGCCGGTGATGTCTACATCGCCGAAATCAACAACGGTGTCAAAGGGCCCCTGATTGGCCCCATCAACGTCAACGAGATCACCGTTACCCCGCCGACCACCGAGGAGAAGTCGCGCATCTCCAAGAAGCGCAGCACCTTCGGACAGGCGCTGGACTCGGTCCAACTGCCGAAAGACCCGGCCAAGCTCTCCCTGAAGTGGGACTCCATGACCAAGCAACTGCTGGCAGATGCTATCGCCGGCAAGCAGGTAGCCTTCACCCAGGCCGAGGCTCCGGTGGTGGATGAGCTGGTCACGCTAAGCAAGTTGGGTTGGGTCGAACTCGCCACCGCCTTTATCAAGCCGGGCACCATTACCATCAAGCTCAGTGCTGGCAGTACAGCTCTGGCACTCGACACCGATTACCAGGTAAACGGCAACATGGTCATGGCCATCAGCGATCAGGCTGCTGCGGCCTGCAAGGTCAGCTACACCAAGGCGGCCGTGACCGGCACCACCTACACCGGCACCACCGAGACCCTCAAGCCGCGCTACTTCCTGATCGACGGCGAGAACCTGGCCAACCCCGGCCAGCGGGTTCGCGTCACCATCGACCAGGCCATGTTGGCCGCCCAGGGCGCCCTGGCGCTGATGAGTGGCGAGTTTATGGAAGGGGAGCTGGAGGGCTCGCTGGTGACTCAGCCGGGTAAATCCGAGCCGTATCGGATGGAAATCCTCAACTGAAAAGTTGTTGATTGCTGAGTTCCTTTCACTGAGGGACTCAGCCGCTCATTTAATATATAGTTAGCTTATTAATAACACTGAGTGGTGATATTGTGAGCAAGAGCTATGAAGTCAAGAACATTGAACATTTCCCATTGTTAATATATTCAGTAACTATATATCTATTTATTGCTGGTGCCGCTTATGTATTTGGGTCTTGGGCTTTGTTTCCAATAAATATATTTGACTATATGGGTGTGGTAGATGTAGCCAAATCATCAGTTCCAAGTATTATGTTTTCATTCGGAATCGCATCCTCGCAAGTAATTACTCATTTGTTTGTTAATCGTTTTTCTGATGAAGTTGTTCCAGTGCAACATAGTAAGCTAACAGTTTTTCTAACAAAACATATAAAGATAATATACGTATTTTTTTTGTTTTCTTTCTGTGGCCCCTTCGTTTTTATAAATGAACGCCCTGATCTAGTAATAAAATATGATAGTTACATCATTCTAGTTTTATGGGCCACTGTCGTATTTTCAGCAGTGCTAACCTACTTGTATATGGTAGTTAAAGGATTTGCAGATGAATTAAATGCTAGGAAGTATGCAATAGGATTAACAATTGTCACGCTTGTCACATTAGCGTTTGCGTGCTTCACTATTGGGTTTACGAAATCTGTAAATATTATAAGCGGAAAGAAGTTTAATTATGTGGATTACTCATCTGAAAAAAATGGCAGCGTTAATAGTAGTATTATGGAGAAAGATCGGCATTTAGGGTTCTATGGTGGGAAAAATTTCATGTGGGATCCTTTGAGTCGTTCTGTGAAAATAGTTTCTGGTGATGAAGATATAAAAATAAAGGAATACAGGTCACCAAGAAAATAATATATTTTTTATAAATTAATTTAATAGTTGTATCTATTTACATTCACCCGCTTCGGCGGGTTTTTTCATTTCTGAGGATTCCCATGGCCAGCAACGATACCGATATCCAGCTGCGGATCCGCGCCGCCGTTGAGGGGCTGGCCGAGATCAGCAAGCTCATCGCCGAGGTGGATACCCTCGGTGGTGAGACCGAATCGAGCAGTGAACAGGTTGGCGGCTTGGGGGATGAGCTGCAGCGTCTTGGTGAGCAGAACGCCACCCTGACCCAGTTTGCCAACCTCAAGCGCAGCACTGCCGATCTGGGTGAGGGGCTCGAGGCTGCCCGCACCCGTGCCACCGGCATGGGCAAGGCACTGGCGGATGCCAAGAAAGAGCTGACGGCCTCCAATGCCGCCTACAGTGCCAGTCGACAGGAGACCGAACGGCTGGCGAGCGCTCATGCGGAAGCCAAGGCCAAGGTGGATCTGCTGCGCCAGGCCAATAGTGAGGCGACCAGCGTCACCAAGGAACAGCGCCAGGCGCTCAAGGATGCGCGGGATCAGGTTCGCCTGCTAGGGGACCAGTACAAAGAGAGCGCGAGCCAGACCAATGCCCTCAAGAACGGGCTGGACGCCAGCGAGAAGGCTTTGCGCCAACAGGCCCGGGAGTTCAACTCTGCTCGTCGGGAAGTGCAGTCTCTTGATAGTCAGTATCAGCGGCAGAACAGCACGCTCAACGGGCTGCGCCGCGCCCTGACCGAGGCTGGGGTCGACACCCGCAAGCTGGCCAGCGAGCAGAAGCGGATTGAAACCGCCAGCCAACAGGCCGGGGCCCAGGTGGCGTACCTGAAGAGCCAGCTTGCTGGACAGGCAACGCAACTGCGCTCCACTGCTGCCGGCATGGAGGCATACAGCAAGAAAGCAAAACAGGCTGAACAGAACACCGAACAACTGCATGAGGCGGTTCAGAGCGGTGAGCAAGGATGGGCTTCCCTGGCGGGCAAGATCACCGGTGTAGCTGCAGCCTATCTCAGCTTTGACCAACTGGTCGCCCGAACCACCGGGATGGTCAGAACGGCTGACGAGATAGAGCGCTTGGGCGTATCACTCAAGAGTGTGGAAGGCAGTGCGGCCGGTGGCGAGAAGGCGCTGTCCTGGTTGTGGGAGTTCAACGAGAAAACCCCGTTCCAGCTCAATGAGATCACCACCGCTTTTATCAAGGCAAAGAACTTCGGGTTGGATCCCTATAACGGGGTACTGCAGGCAACGGCCAATTACACCGCCAAGACGGCCGGCACTTATCAGGATCTGGAAGGGATCATTACTGCCCTCGGGCAAGCCTATGTCAAAGGCAAGCTGCAAGCCGAGGAGATGAACCAGCTCAATGAGCGCTCGGTGGCAGCGGCCAAACTGCTGGCGAAAGCCATGGGCAAGACCACAGACGAGATCATCGCCATGGCCACGGCAGGCAAGCTGGGGCGTAACGAGATTGAGCTGCTGATCAAGGCGATGGGTGAGGATGCGGCCGGCGCTTCGGAAGAGATGGCGCTTACCTTCAGTGGGATATGGTCGAACTTCCTAGAGCAGTTGAACCAAGTCGAACTGGCTGTAGCCGATGCGGGGATTTTTGCCTTCATCAAATCTGAGTTGGCAGAGGTAACAGCCCAGATCAAAGCTGCCGCGGCAGATGGCAGTCTGGCTGACTGGGCGCAAGGCGTGTCGGATGGCATGAAGTCAGGCGCCATTGCCATTCGTGGGATCACCGAAACCCTTGTCGAGATGAGAGACGGGATCGGATTGGTGGTGAAGGTCTGGGGCACCATGAAGGTGATCCAGTGGAGTTCCCAACTGCTTGGCTTCGGGCAGGCGATGAAAACAGGGGTTGTACAGCCGACAGCGGAAGCCGGCAAAGAACTCGACTCAACGAGTAAGAAGGCCGTAAAGCTCAAGGGCGTTCTGGCTGCATTGACCTTGGGCAATGGTGCCTTGTTGGCGGGCCTATCGGTGCTGGTCTATGAGGGAGGCAAGGGGTTAGCCAAGTTGGCCGAAGATACCGGGATCTGGGCTGCCAAAATGGGCGAAGCCGGCCAGATTGAGTTGCGGGTTGCCGAGCAGTCTCGCGCCTTCTTTGCCCAGTTGCAGCGTCAGGGTATGACCACCATGGCGCAGTTTGATGAGTTCAAAAATGTGCAGATCCTCACTGCGCAGGAAGTGGCCAACCTCTCAGCCACTGAACGAGCGGCCTATGAACAGCGCTTACAGGGTCACCGTGAATACCTGACCGGTCAGCTGCAGGTGCAAAAGGCGCTCGAAGCCTCGGGCCTCAAGGCTGAGGCCATGCAGTATGAGGCCGATACTGCTCTGGCCAGTATGCGGCAGGGATTTCTCGACCTGGCGGCAGGAGCTGACATGGCCGGCCAGGCAATCGACGCCAAGACTCGTCCGGCTGTGGCCAAGCTGGTGGCCGATTTCGACATGCTCAAGGCAAAAGGTAAGGAGACCACTACCGGGATCAACGAGATGTTCAAGGGTCTGCAAATGGGAGACCCGACTTCCTTGCAAAACATCACCTTGGCACTCGACACCTTGCGTGAACAGGGCAAGGTCACCCAGGTCGAGATTGACGCAGGACTTCGCAAGAGCCTGCAGGACATGAGCCTGCAGGATCTCGAAGTGTTGAAAGTCCAGTCAATGGCGGCTTTTGACACCATGAAAAATGGTGTCATCAGCACGGCTCAGATCACTGAGTCGGTGCTGTCAGAAAAGCTGCGGCGCCTGGGGGTTGATTATCAAGCGCTTCATACCGGCATTGATGCGGTGGGTCGCCAGACGATCGATACCTTCCGCGCAGTGGCCACCGATGTAAATGCCACTTCCCTCGATATTGCTGCCGCCATGAAGGCGGCCGTCAATAAGGCTGATACGGCGCAAGAGCTCGAGGAGTTACGCCGGATCTGGCTGTCATTGGGGCAGGCCGGAAAGATCTCGGCGCAGGAGCAAGGGCGCGGACTTGGGTATCTGAATGACCAGATCCGGCAGACCAAGGCGCAAGCAGCGGAGATTGGGGATGGTTTCAACACTGCTGCAGACAAGTCGAAGAGTGCAACCGACACCATGAGGGAGAACCTCAAAGGTGTGCAGGAGGAGGCTAAGAAAACCAAGTCAGATGTGGAAGATGCCATCAGCAGCCGTGGTTCCCTTAATACAGGCACAGGACCTACCGATACTCGTTCGGTAGCAGCAGGCTCGTTCTACTACAAAACTGTCGACATCAACCAGTTACGCGGCAACGCCGATGCCCTGGCCAGCACGCTCGCAGGCGTGGAAGAGGAGCTGGCCCGCTACAGCCAGAAGGTCAAAGACATTCCGGCATACAGCGAATGGTCGAAATACTACGGAGAGAAGTTCCAGAAGGAGATGGAGGTAATGCGGGCTCAGCTACAGAAGGAGCTCGACAAGGCACAGCAGCAAGAAGTGGAGAAAGTTGCCAATAAGCTACCTGTAGAAACTGCCCAACCCAAGCCGCCTCAGAATGAACAACGTCAAGCTGCGAGCAGCAAGACGGTCACCATTCATCTTAAAACCCCCACCGGCAATGCAGAAGTCCAGTCCGATGAAGAGAATCTGGATGCCTTGCTACGCCTGTTGAAACAGCAAGGACTGAGAAGCTGATGATCAGACTAGCCGGCATTGAGTTACCCGATGATCTGGATTGGAGTGATGAGTTCGAATGGGAGCCTATCGGGCAGGTAATCACCCCGACCTTATCAGGCGCAATCATCGTGGAAGAGGCCGCTCAGTCAGAGGGGCGGCCCATCACGTTGCGATCCGATGGTGATTCATGGGTGAAGCGATCGATTGTTGTCGCCCTTTACGCCTTGGCTTCGGTGCGATCAACTCCAATGGTGCTCGAGCTCAATGGACGTCATTTCACCGTACTGTGGCGTCGTGAAAGTGGCGGGGGCTTTGAGGCAAAGCAGCTCTATCGAATTGCCGATCCGGATGACCAGACACCTTATGAAATAACTCTCCGCCTTATTGAGGTAGCCCCATGACTATTCTTTCCGGCGATATCAAGCTGATGGCCAGCCAGCGCATGACGGATACCACCGATGGCGGGGGCCGCCTCACCGGCAGGGAAATCGTCAGCGGCGAGCACAACAGCATATTCCCCGACATCAGCGATCTGGACCGCGCCTATGGTGTGGTCAATCTGCGCAAGGTGTTTCTGGCCGTGCAGACCGACGACACCGACACCTATTTCGGGGCCAATGCCACCGTGCTGCTGCCGCCGACCGACCCCAATGTGGGATTGGCGCTGATGACCACCAAAGACCACCACGACACCCGCGACAAAGCCCGCGACGTGGTGGAGCGCTATCTGGCCCGTGGGCCAAAGTGGCGGGGGTTTCTCTACGACACCCAGCTGGAAGGGCAGCGGGCGATCCGCTTCTTCCAGCGGGTCGAGGTGCGCCTGCCAGAGATTGGCGAGACCCTGGTGCTGGTCGGCAACGAGGGCAAGGCCGGCGAGTTCGAGCAGTATGTGCGCGTCCTTGAAGTGAATCAGCAGCTGGCCAAGTTCCAGGTGCAGGGGGTGCCCGAGTTCACCCGCAACGTCATCACCTGCACCCTGGCCGATCCCTTGCGCTACACCTTCGAGGGGGAACAGCCGACCCCCTATGACGTGGTGACCAACGTCAAGACCAGCCTGCGCGAAACCGTGGTGGCCGATGCGGCCAACTACTATGCCAGCACCAAGATGGCGGAAGATGCGGCGTTCGGCGCCCTGCAGGTGAAGGCCAAGACCATTTTCACCCAGCTGGTGCCGGCGGCCCGCAGTGAAACCCCGGCCGTGGATCTCACCGCCGCCGGCGAGCTGGCCAGTCTGGTGGATTCTGGTCAGGGGCTGGTGAGCTTTACCACTGCCGCCAATATCGCCCCGAGCAGGGGCCTGTTCCTTGGCAGCGGCGCCAAGCCAGGCACAGTGACCATCACCATAGGGGCGGCGGTGATCACCGACCGGGGCGGCGAACTGGTGGTGGCCGGGACGATAATCGGTGCCATCGACTATGGCCGTGGTCAATGTGAGTTCAATGCCCAGTGCCCGAACTACGGCGCGGCCAGCAAAACGGTGAGCTTCTGGCCAGCCGCCAGACCATCACGGATTGCCGACACGGCGCGGATCGAGGTCAAGGCCAACAACCGCGGTTATGCCTACACCATCACCCTGATGCCGACCCCGGCACCTGGCACCACCACTGTGTCATTCATGGCGCAGGGGAAATGGTACGACTTGAAGGACAACGGGCGAGGGGAGCTGCGCGGGGCGGATCTCTCCTATGGCTCGGGCACCATCAATCTGGCCACCGGCTCGGTCATGCTGACCCTGGGGGCGCTGCCGGATGTGGACACCTCCATCATGTTCAGCTGGGCCACCCCGGTGAACTACACCAACCGCAGCGGCCAGGCGATCAGCATCAGCAAGAGCGCCTGGCAACTGCCCCACACCGGGATCACCCCCAAGAGCCTGATCCTGACTTGGGGCGCGGGCCTGACCGCCAACGATTCGGTGGGGGATGGCAAGATCCGGGGCGACATCACCGGCACCATCAACTATGCCGAGGGCATCATCGATCTGGAGCACATCACCCTGCCAGCCCTTGGCCAGGAGTATGCGGCCCAGTATCAGTACGGTGAGCCGGTGACCGAGCGCCATATCGAACCGGGGCGGCTGAGCACACCGGGGCAGGTGGGGCACCTCTCCATCACCCTGGACGGGTCGGGCGGTGGGGCGACCAACCTCACCCCAGGCTCGGTGTTCGTCAAGTTCAATGCCCTGTACCACAAGTTTGACGTGGACGATCAGGAGCTGGTGATTGAGACCCGCGACCCCATCATCACCTTGCGCGATGACGGTCAGGGCAAGCTGCGCGATGCCAGCGGGGTGGAGCTGGGTGCCATCGACTACACGGCCGGCACCCTGCATTTCATGCCGGATGGCAGTGCCCCCTTGCCCAAGCCGACCTATGCCTGGGTGACGGTGGGCACCCGCTGGGATGGCAACAACCTGCTGGCGGTGCAGCGCTGGACCATGATCGGGATCGAGTACCACACCACGGCGTACACCTTCCCCGATGGTGAGCAGGGCTGGGTGGATGTGACCTACCGCAACAACAACAGTGCGCAGGCCCAGAATGCCACCCTGACCGCGCAGGCGCTGCGCATCGACGTGACCCCCGGCTTTGCCGAGGCGATCCTGGAGGGCTCGATGCGCTTTACCCTGGGCGGGTCTACCTACGTTGACCGGCAGGGGCTGCTCTATCGCAACCCTGACCCTGAAACCGGATCTGGCATTCAGGCAGGCACCATCGACTATTCCAACGGGTTGGCGGTGCTGGCTGACTGGGCAGCCGGGCAGGCGGCCCAGCCTGCGCTGCAATCCTTGGCCACCTCGTTCAGCGCCCAGTCGGTGGATGCGGTGACCTTCCGTACCCCGGGCGCCCCATTGGCCCCGGGTAGCCTCTACATCGCCGCCAACACCGCGAGCGGGCGCCGTATCGAGGCCACGGCAGACGGGGACGGCTATTTCACCACCACCGACATGGATGGCCGGGTGAGCTACCAGACCGGCATCGTACAGGTGCGCTTTGGCCGCAAGGTCACGGCCGCCGGCAACGAAAGCCAGCCTTGGTATGACGCCGAGGCAGTGGGTGAGGATGGCAAGATCTGGAAGCCCATCAGCGTGGTGGCTGACACCATCCGGTTCAACTGCGTGGTGTTCAGCTATCTGCCGCTCGATGCCGACATCATAGGGCTGGATCCGGTGCGGCTGCCGTCTGACGGCCGGGTGCCGTTTATCCGCAAGGGCAATATCGCCGTGGTGCATTCCACCCGCCGCAGTGCCTTCCCGATGGGGGTCACTGCGGGGCAGCAGCTCAATACCAACCGTGAGCGGCTGGCTTATGCCCATGTGGAGGACAAGGACGGCAAGCAACTGGCGCAGGCGCTCTACAGCGTCAACCTGGACAGCGGGATCGTCACCTTGGCCAGCCCGCTGGACCTGACCGGCTACGTGGAGCCGTTGGCGGTGGTGCATCGCATTGAGGACATGAGCCTGGTCACCGATGTGGAGATCTCCGGCCTGCTGCGCCTGGCTCGGCCCTTGTCCCATGCCTATGACGCCACCGATACCCATGTGTCGAGCGCGCTCATCATGGGGGATCTGTGGTCCCGTTACACCAGTCTGTTCGACCAGAAGGTATGGACGAACAAGTGGCAGGACTACGTGGACGGCGACCAGTCAACGGCCCAGTACAACGACACCGACTTTCCTCTGGTGGTGACCAACCGGGCAACCATAGAGGAGCGCTGGGCGATCATCTTCCAGTCCAGCACCTCCTTTGTGCTGGTCGGGGAGAACGTGGGCCAGATAGCGCTGGGTGACGTGAACACCGACTTTGCCCCGGTCAACCCCAACAATGGCCAGCCCTATTTTCGGCTGGACAAGCGGGGCTGGGGCACAGGTTGGGCCACTGGCAACGTGCTGCGGTTCAACACCAAATCGGCCAACTTCCCGGTCTGGGTTATCCGCACCATTTTGCAGTCGGTGGCGGCCAGTGAAAGCGACAAGTTCGAGCTGCAACTGCGCGGCAACGTCAACCGCTAATAGGTGGGGCACTCTTTTGCAGAGAGCGCCCCACCCCTTATTTTTCCGTGGGGCTGGACCTGACAGCCAGGGCCTCACTGATGGAGACTGACGCAATGGCTTATCCCGTGAAATGGTACGCGAGTGAAATGCAGGGCGCCCCGAGTCTGGGGGATACCGCCGATGGGGCGCTGGCTGCGCTGCTCAAGGCGGTCATGGTGACCGGCTTTGGCACCCTCACCATCAACGCCCTGGCCTGGGATGCGGCCAAGGGCTGGGCGGTGGCGACCTTCTCCGGTGGCCACGCCTACCTGCAAGACTCTGTGATTGAGGTTGGCGGGGTGAGCCCGGCGGCCTACAACGGCGAGCACAGGGTGATGCAGGTCAGCAGCACTCAGGTGTGGTTCGAGCTGGATGCAGGTGACCCGGGGGCGTCGGGGTCTGGCGCGGCCATGACCATGAAGGTGGCGCCGCTCGGTTGGACCATCAGCCACGAGAGCGGTGATGGCAAGGTGCTTATCATCCGGCCGACCAACGTCAGCGAGTCGGGCAATGTCTCTTTTCGCATCGACAACACGGCATTCAGCGGCTGGACCGGCACCTTTGGCGGATCAACCCATTACCTCGCCAAGATTGCCATGGTTGAGGATGTGGTGGACATCAACACCTACACCACAATCTACGAACACCGTTGGCCAGCGACCCAGCGTTATAGCCCAAAAGTATGGGATTTGATTGGTGACAGTCAGATGTTCTATTGGCTGCCCGCCATTGGCAACTATGGCTACCAGACCTTCTATTGTGCCGGGTATATCAAGTCTGTCAGGCCGGGGGATCGCTATCACGCTATCTTGCAGCATTATCCCGAGACCAATGCCGCCGCAGGCACCATCGTGTGGAGCAACAGGGATGGGTCAAACCCTAACTACTGGGGGACAACGCTGAGCGCATTTGATCAGTCAGGACAAAAGGCGATGGCGCGCCCCTACCATCAGCTGTTTGGCACCGTTGCGTGGTGGTTAAAAGGGGTGTTTGGCCGGTTTGGTACTGGTCTGGCTATGCCTAATGGACCTGACAATGCTTTCTATCTGTCAACCGATCCCGTCATGTTGCTGGAAACTGGCAACCACTTGCGTGGCTATATGCCAGGCCTGATTGTTCCGTATGCAGAAAGTGTGCCTTGGGCCCGCAAGAACTTTGCAAACTTGCCTGCTGTTGCGGGAAAAATAATCCGGTTTATCCGGCCGCTCTATCAGCTTGATGTGCGTGCCGCCGATCCCCGTTCCTTGGTCGGTTTCGACATCACCGGCCCCTGGAGGTAGCGATGAACCCAGCCTTGCATCAGCTAATCATGGATTCATCCCCCGCTTTTTACTTCCAGTTGGAAGATATGAGCGTTTACCCATCATTGGTGAACTTGGGCAATCAACCCATCACCAGCGCATGGAAAGGAGGAAGACCGTCTCTGGTGGAAACCCAAAACGGGAAAATGGCATGGCTAAAGGGGCCGGAATGGGTTGAGCTGAAAAATGGGCCTGCGGCCCTGGTGACAGGCAATGGGTTCACTATTGAAACCCTGTTGTTGATAGATGAAGAAAAACGCCTTTACTGGCGGTTGTTTGAGCTTGGGGTTAATACCACTAGCCCATTAATCGGTCTCTATTGCAATGGGTCATCTGATGACTTTGGTGTGCGTTATTGGACCCCCGCACAAAGCAGCTCATCCGCGATTGTCACCTATCCAAACATCAGGAATCGACTGCGCCATATTATGGCTGTGGTTGACCCGGTATCAGGGAAGGCAAGGCATTACATCGACGGCGTGCTTGTTGGTGAGGTGGCAAACACCTACTCCCTTGCCACATTGAACGCTGCCCTTGGCAACTTTTTCTTTTCTTTGTGGGGGCAGCTGGTCACATCAGGAGATCAAACATTCATCGGGTTAGCCAGCTATATCGCTGTTTATATGACGCCACTCAGCGCAGCGGATGCCGCTGCAAGGGCGGCCGAGATCAGCGGCTTGGGTGAAGACTGGGGGATAATGCAGATTGATTTCGTCAATCACAGGCAGACACTCACCCCCGCAAACCAGGAGCCCAGAGCCGTCTTCCAGCCGCAGGATGTGGCTTGGCGTGGCACCCCGCCGATGTATGCCGGTCCAGTCAATCAGCAACAGATGAGCCAGTCCATTGTCTGCAAGGGACATGACTATTTCTGGATCCGCGATGGGGTACAGAACGTGGCCCAGGGTTACATCAGCAACAGGGTGACCATCAACGGGGAGGGGGTCAGGCGCCGGGTGCTCTGCTTCAGCCAGGATGGGTATCTGGTGGACGAAACCTACAGCAGTGCCGTCGATGGGGTCTACCGGTTCGATCACCTCTGGTTGAACCGGCGTTACATGCTGGTCGCCCAGGACGATCCCGCCTTTGGCCCGGCCGATTACAACGCCGTGGCGGCTGACTACCAAGCCCCGACTCCTTACATCGTCTAGCGAGGTTTCCATGCTCACGTTCCACGACTCGGTGCGCACTGCCCGCGCCCAGATACTGGCCGACGCCATCGACCAGGGCAGTGCTGCCGCGGCCACCTTCAAGATCTACGGTGGCAGCCGCCCCGCAGTGGGTGCTGCCATCACCGACCAGCCGTTGCTGGTCACGCTGCAGTTCCAGCTGCCGTGTGCCCAGTCGGTGATGGGTGGAGTGCTGACCCTCAAGCCGCTGGCCGAGCAGATGGCCACCGGATCCGGTGCTCCCACCTGGGGGCGCTTTGCCAATCGGGATGGTGACTTTGTGGCGGATCTCGACGTGGGGCCACCGGGTAGTGGCGCCGATCTGGAGATCCCCACCAACGAGCTGTTTACCGGGGCCCTGGTGCGCATCAACACCGCCACCCTCACCGAACCGTAAGCCAAGACCTAACCACCGGAGCCACCTATGGCCAGAAAGGATGCGGCGCTTGAACTGCGCAAGGCGCGCCAGAGCAACGGCGATCTGGAGCTGAACCAGGCCGAGGTGGTGCGCTATGAGGCGGTGCTGCAGGGCACCTGCTTGCCGCCTGTGCTGGCCTGTTCGCCCGGGCTGGTGTTGCCTGCTGTGTTGGCTGGCCAGATAGCCGCCCCCGCGCTGGCTGCCGATGTGGGGCTCATCTTCCAGGGGGCGCTGGCAAGCCAACTCCCGGCTGCCGTGGCCGAGTTCCGGGGCACCATCGTCATTGAGTGCGCCATGGCCGTGACCACCGAGCGGGTGATCCACGACTTTGATGCCGGTTATGACGTGAACGTGTTCCGGGGGCCGAGCCATGCCAGCGCCAGTGATTGGGGGCGGGCGGATCTGGTGAGCGGTGGGGTGGCCAGTGACTGGCAACGTCCCGCCATTGAGCGGGCCACCTGCGCCGCTGATTGGCAAGAAGCCGCGCCGTTAGAGGCCGCCATTGCCGAGCACGGGGATCTGATGCCACCCCGCTATGAGCTGAACCGAGGGGTGTTTGAGGAAGGGGCACCGCTGGGTCATGCCCATGGCCAACAGGTTGACAACCTGCCCCCTGGCCATGCGGCTATCCGTTCGCTGTGGGTGGAGGGGGAACAGGTCGGCCGCTGGCAGTTAAGCGGCTATCGCAACCCGCCGCGCTTTGATCAGGTGTGGCAGGCCGACCAGTGGCAGGAAGGGGCCAAGCTGGGCAAGGTCATCGGTGGCCAGCGCTGGCAGTTGGGGGCCTCGCTGCATCTGCACTGGCTGGATGGTTGGGACGAAGCCATGCTGCCCCCGTGGGGCACAAGCCCACCACCCAAGCCGCCGATCACCCCGGAGCGCCCGGACAAGCGCACCAAGGCACTGGCGTTCGGCCGCCAGCGTGGCGATGCCAGCCTGGAGTTTGTCTGGCACGGGCAAGGCGCCCACATCGTTATCCCGACCCGGAGGGTTTATCTGGTGAGTAACACAGCAAGCATTGTGCGCGTGCGCGATGGCCTCGACATCCCGGCCACCGCTGTGAATATCGAGCTCGACACCGACTCCTGGGCCTGGCAGTTCAGCGCCCAGATCCCGCGCATCGCGGCGGCGGCCCTGACTGATAAGGAAGAGGTGAGCATCCACATCAACGGCCAGCAATGGGAGTGCGTGTGCGATGGCTGGCAGTCGAGTCAGAGCTTTGCCCGCGAGTCGGCCACCCTGACCGGTCGCTCTCGCACTGCCTACCTGTCGCCGACCCATGTATTGGCACAAGCGGTGAGCGAGAGTGCTGCGGCTACCATGGCCCAGTTGGCGGCCGCCGTGCTGCCGTTTGGCTGGACACTGGAGTGGCAGGCGGCGGATTGGCTGGTACCGGCCGGCTTCTTTAGCTTGGATAACCAGACGCCAATCGAGGTGGTCAAGTACCTGGCCGAGGCGGCCGGTGGCTTTGTGCTGCCACACCAGCGCAACCGGCATCTGGTCATCAAGCCGCGCTATCCCACTGTGCCCTGGCAGCTTGAGACGGCGTTGGCCGATGTGGCCATCCCCCGCGCCATCATTACTACCCTTGGCAGTGACTTCCAGCCGGGGCAGGCGGCCAACGGGATCTGGGTCAGCGGTGGTCATCAGGGGATCAGTGCGCGGGTCATGCGGCAAGGTACTGCTGGCGAGCAACTGGCCCAGAGCATCACCCATCCGCTGGTGTGCGATGTGGTGGCGGCCCGCGCCCAGGGTGTGGTGGGGCTGACCAAGACCATGCCCAAGCGCACCCAGACCATTGAGCTGCCGTTGTCTGCAGATACGGGCTTGATCCTGCCGGGGGCGCTGCTCGCGGTGGATGGCTGGAAGGGGTACAACCGGGGCGTCAGGGTCTCTGCTGCGTTGCAGAACAAGGCCATGACGGTGCGCCAGCAATTGAGTGTGGAGCGATTTGTATGAACCTGTTCAAGCGATTCCTGGAGCTGGTACCTGGTGCCGACCCGCTGCTGGTCGGTACCGTGACAGCCATGACCAGTACCACCACCACCCTGGATACGTTGGCAGGCGGTACCGTCACAGTACGAGGTGTCGGGGTAACCATCGGCAAGAAGGCATTTTACAGGGGAGGGGAGCTTGCCGGAGAGGCGCCGGACTTACCGACCTATGAGATAGAGGTGTAATTCGGTCCAACCTATTTGATGTACCAACTGCTTTGACAGCTTCTGAATTAACAAAGCAGTCGCTCAAGGAGCAACCAATCACGCTTGTCTGAGTCGTGACGTCTGATACAATCCTCGGCGTACATGCTTATTGATGGTTTCAGACACAAAATAAAGTGTGTACCGCTATGTGTACCAACCGTATTGTGAACGGTGAAACTCATAAGTGAACCTCTTGAAATTTAAAGATTTCTCTAGCCTACATGTGCCCTTTGGTAGGGGGCACCACTGTATAAGGAAACACACAATGCCAATCATTACTCTGCCTGACGGCAGCCAACGTCAATTTGCCCACTCCGTTTCCGTTATGGACGTGGCCGCGGACATAGGTCCCGGTCTCGCCAAGGCGTGCATTGCCGGTCGGGTAAACGGTGAACTGGTGGATGCCTGCGAGCTCATCGAAGCCGATGCCTCCCTGGCCATCATCACCGCCAAAGACGAAGAAGGTCTGGACATACTGCGCCACTCCTGTGCTCACCTGCTGGGTCATGCCATCAAGCAACTCTGGCCCCAGACCAAGATGGCCATCGGTCCTGTCATCGATAACGGTTTCTACTACGACATCGATTTGGATCGCACCCTGACCGACGACGATCTGGCTGCCCTGGAAGAGCGCATGCTGGCGCTGGCCGCCAAGGATTACGACGTCATCAAGAAAAAAGTCTCCTGGCAGGAAGCGCGCGACGTGTTCGAAGCCCGTGGCGAGACTTACAAGGTCGAGATCCTGGATCAGAATATTGCCCGTGATGATCAGCCAGGTCTGTATCATCACGAAGAGTACGTCGACATGTGTCGTGGTCCGCACGTGCCCAACATGCGTCACTGCCACCACTTCAAATTGCAGAAAATGTCTGGCGCCTACTGGCGTGGCGATTCCAACAACAAGATGCTGCAGCGCATTTACGGCACTGCCTGGGCTGACAAGAAGCAGCTCAAAGGCTACCTGCAGCGTCTGGAAGAGGCGTCCAAGCGCGACCACCGCAAGATAGGCAAGCAGCTCGACCTGTATCACATGCAGGAAGAAGCGCCTGGCATGGTGTTCTGGCACAACGATGGCTGGACTATCTTCCGTGAGCTGGAAACCTTCATCCGTGGCAAGCTCAAAGAGTACGACTATCAGGAAGTGAAGGGTCCCTTTATGATGGACAGGGTGCTGTGGGAGCGTTCAGGCCACTGGGAGAAGTATGCCCAGGCCATGTTCACCACCCAGTCCGAAAACCGCGAGTACGCCATCAAGCCGATGAACTGCCCGGGTCACGTCCAGATCTTCAACCAGGGTCTGAAGTCCTACCGCGATTTGCCGCTGCGCATGGCCGAGTTCGGCTCCTGCCACCGCAACGAACCGTCCGGTTCCCTGCACGGTCTGATGCGGGTGCGTGGTTTTACCCAGGATGACGCTCACATCTTCTGTACTGAAGAGCAGATCATGGAAGAGGTGTCTGCCTGTATCCGTATGGTCTATGACGTCTACGGCACCTTTGGCTTCGAAAATATCGTGGTCAAGCTCTCGACTCGTCCTGAGCAGCGTATTGGCTCCGATGAGGCCTGGGATCGCGCCGAGGCCGCTCTGGCCGAAGCCCTGGTGCTGAACGGCCTGAAGTACGATTTGCAGCCGGGTGAGGGGGCCTTCTACGGTCCCAAGATCGAATTTACCCTGCATGATTGCCTTGATCGTGCTTGGCAGTGTGGTACCGTGCAGCTCGACTTCGCCCTGCCTGGACGTCTGGGTGCCACGTATGTGGGTGAAGACAACGAACGCCACGTACCGGTGATGATCCACCGGGCCATTCTGGGTTCACTCGAGCGTTTCATCGGTATTCTGACCGAAGAGTACGCCGGATTGTTCCCGACTTGGTTGGCTCCGACTCAGGCTGTGGTCATGAATATCACAGATAATCAGGCCGATTATGCGGTAAAAGTAGCCAAAGCATTGAATGATGCGGGTCTTCGCGCAAAAGCGGACTTGAGAAATGAGAAGATTGGCTTTAAAATCCGCGAGCATACTTTGAAGCGAGTACCTTTCATGCTGGTCTGCGGCGATAAAGAAGTTGAAGCCGGTAAGATTGCAGTACGGACTCGTAAAGGGGCTGACCTGGGCACTTATCCTGTTGAAGAGCTAGTTGCTCTGTTGACCCAGGAAGTTCAGACCCGCGGACAAAAGAAAGTGGAGGAATAAGCTATAAAAGGCGGAAAAAAACTGGGCAAGCAACCGCAAGCCCGCGCTCACCGGATCAATACCGAGATTCGTCTGAAAGAAGTTCGTCTCACTGGTATTGACGGAGAGCCTTTGGGTGTCGTCGAGATCCATGATGCACTGAACTTGGCCCTTGAGGCTGGAGTAGATCTGGTCGAGATCAGTCCTAACGCTGAACCGCCCGTTTGCCGCATCATGGATTACGGCAAATTCCTCTACGAAAAGAGCAAAACAACCAAAGAACAGAAGAAAAAGCAGAAAGTCGTCCAGGTCAAGGAAATCAAATTCCGTCCTGGTACTGACGAAGGCGACTATCAGGTAAAACTACGCAACCTGGTTCGCTTTCTAGAAGACGGGGACAAGGCTAAGGTCACCCTGCGCTTCCGTGGTCGTGAAATGGCTCACCAGGATCTTGGTATCAAGGTTCTGGAGCGCGTCAAGAACGATCTGGAAGAGTTGGCCGTAGTGGAGTCGTTCCCGAAAGTCGAAGGCCGTCAAGCTGTGATGGTCCTCGCACCCAAGAAGAAATCTTAAGGCCCACAAGAAATTGACTCATGGGTTCGCGCCCATGAGTTGGTTCGCCTTGCGATTTTGTTGTCACTCACAATGCGGAGTATGAAATGCCGAAGATGAAAACCAACCGGGGTGCTGCAAAGCGCTTCAAAAAGACTGGCTCGGGTCGCTTCAAGTGCAAGCATAACCACCTGCGTCACATCCTGACCAAGAAGAGCAGCAAGCGTAAGCGCAAGCTGGGACCGAAGTTCATGGTTTCCGCTGCCGACCACAAACGTGTTGTCGCTTGTCTGCCGTACGCATAAGGGGGGATGTAAAAAATGCCAAGAGTTAAACGTGGTGTGACTGCTCGAGCTCGTCACAAGAAAGTAATGAAAGCCGCCAAAGGTTACTACGGCGCCCGTTCCCGTGTTTACCGCGTAGCGGTACAAGCGGTAACCAAAGCTGGTCAGTATGCCTACCGTGACCGTCGCCAGAAAAAGCGTCAGTTCCGTCAGCTGTGGATTGCGCGTATCAACGCTGCAGCCCGTCAGAACGGTCTGTCCTACAGCCGTCTGATCAACGGTCTGAAGAAGGCTTCTATCGAGATCGATCGCAAGATCCTGTCCGATATCGCCGTTCACGACAAGTTGGCTTTCACCGCCCTGGTTGAAAAGGCTAAAGCAGCACTGGTTTAATCCGGTTCTGTTATGAAAGATAAAAGGAGGCTCAGGCCTCCTTTTTTGTTGTCTGCAATTTATCCAGTTCTGTTGTCAGACCCGACTGTTACCTCTGCATATCTGCAACATGATTTCATCATATGCCAACAAACTAGTATTGTTTCCCCATATTTAACGGGGATAGGGGAGCGGGTCAGCCTCTTCCCCGATAACAAAATGATTTCTAGGGAGAAAAGGCCACCTTAACTATGGTCAGCGAAGGGGCTTTTTTTGTATTATTCCCCTCTTGACCTTATTTAGCCTAACAGGCTCCTGTTTCGGGAGTGGTGACGAGGAAGACATGCAACAGCTTGAAGAAGTAGTCGGCCAGGCCAAGGCCGAAATTGAGGGCGTCAACGACGTTGCGACCCTCGACGAAATCCGGGTCAAATATCTGGGTAAAAAAGGCTTTTTTACCGAGCAGATGAAGACATTGGGCGCCTTGTCCGCCGAAGAGCGTCCCGCCGCGGGCGCCGTGATCAACCAGGCCAAGCAGCAGGTTCAGGATGCCCTGAACGCACGCCGTGATGCACTGGTGGAGCAGGAGCTGAACCAGAAGTTGGCTGCCGAGACCATCGATGTGAGCCTGCCGGGCCGTCGCATCGAGAACGGTGGTCTGCACCCAGTGACCCGTACCATTGAGCGCATCGAACGCCTGTTTGGCGAGATGGGGTTCAAGGTGGAGCGCGGTCCCGAAATTGAAGATGGCTTCCACAACTTCGATGCGTTGAACATTCCGGCCCATCACCCGGCACGTACCGATCACGACACCTTCTACTTCAATCCCGATCTGATGCTGCGTACCCACACCTCGGGTGTGCAGATCCGCACCATGGAACATCAGCAACCTCCGATCCGCATCATAGCGCCGGGCCGCGTCTATCGTAACGACTACGACATGACCCACACGCCAATGTTTCACCAGGTTGAAGGCCTGCTGGTTGACGAGCATGCCAGCTTTACTGAGCTCAAAGGCATACTGCACGACTTCCTGCGCAACTACTTCGAGGAAGATCTCACCATTCGCTTCCGTCCTTCCTATTTCCCGTTCACCGAGCCGAGTGCCGAAGTGGACGTCATGGGCAAGAACGGCAAGTGGCTGGAAGTGCTGGGTTGCGGCATGGTGCACCCGAACGTACTGCGTTCGGTCGGTATCGATCCGGAAAAATACTCCGGCTTTGCCTTCGGCATGGGCGTTGAGCGCCTGACCATGCTGCGTTACGGGGTCAACGACCTGCGTGCCTTCTTCGAAAACGACCTGCGCTTCCTCAAGCAGTTCAAGTAAGGGCGAGAGAACATGAAATTCAGTAAATCCTGGGTGATGGAGTGGGTCCGCACCGAGTTGAGTGACAATGCACTGGCCGAGCAGATCACCATGGCTGGTCTGGAAGTGGACGCCGTGGAAGCGGTGGCTGGCCAGTTCAACAATGTGGTCGTGGGTGAAGTGGTCGAATGCGCCCAGCATCCGGACGCCGACAAGCTGCGGGTGACCAAGGTCAACGTGGGCGAGGCCGAGCTGCTGGACATCGTCTGCGGCGCGCCGAACTGCCGCGCCGGCTTGAAAGTGTGCGTGGCCAAAGTAGGGGCGACCCTGCCGGGTGATTTCACCATCAAGAAAGCCAAACTGCGTGGCCAGCCGTCTCACGGCATGCTCTGCTCTTTCAGTGAGCTGGGTATCGACGTTGAAGCCGATGGCATCATCGAGCTGCCGGCCGATGCCCCCATCGGTACCGACATTCGCGACTACCTCAATCTGAACGACGTCTCCATTGACGTGGATTTGACCCCGAACCGTGCTGATTGCCTCGGTATCGCGGGGCTCGCCCGTGAAATCGGCGTGCTCAACAGCGTGGACGTGGTTGAGCCGACCTGGACGCCTGCTGCTGCCACCTGTGATGCGACCTTCCCGATCCGGGTGGAGGCGCCAGCCGATTGCCCCCGTTATCTGGGCCGCGTCATCAAAGGGCTGAACCTGCAAGCCAAGAGCCCGCTCTGGATGCAAGAGAAGCTGCGCCGTGGTGGTATCCGCTCCATCGACGCCATCGTCGACATCACCAACTTCCTGCTGCTGGAATATGGTCAGCCGATGCACGCCTTCGATCTAGCCAAACTGGCAGGGGAACTGGTGGTGCGCCGCGCCCGTGCTGACGAGCCGATGACTCTGCTCGATGGCAACGAGGTGAAGCTCAAAGAGAGCACTTTGGTGATTGCCGATGCCAAAGGCCCTGCCTGTATGGCCGGTATCTTCGGCGGTGATCGCACCGGTGTGTCCGAGACCACTACCGATATCCTGCTGGAGTGCGCCTTCTTCGCGCCGCTCTCCATCACGGGTCGTGCTCGCGCTTACGGTTTGCACACCGATTCGTCACATCGCTTCGAGCGCGGGGTCGATCCCGAGCTGCAAGCCAAGGTGATGGACAGAGCCACCCGTCTGCTTCTGGATATCTGCGGCGGCGAAGCGGGTCCGGTCATCGAGGTCAAATCCGATGCCCATCTGCCCAAAGCGGCGCCCATCAAGCTGCGTCGCACCAAGCTCGACAAGGTGATTGGCATCAGCGTGGCTGACGCTCAAGTGGTCGAGATCCTGACTCGCCTCGGCATGCAGGTCACTGTGGATGCCGACGGCTGGACTGCACTGGCACCCTCCTGGCGTTTCGATATCGCCATTGAGGAAGACCTTATCGAGGAAGTAGCCCGCATTTACGGCTACAACAATATCCCGAACCTGAAACCCGCAGCCTCTCTGGCGATGGTTGAGCAGGCAGAAGGGCAGGTGACCCTCAAGCGGGTGCGTGACCTGCTGGTTGACCGCGGCTTCCAGGAAGCGATCACCTACAGCTTCGTCGATCCCAAAGCGCAGCAACTGCTCTATCCGCAAAGCGATGCCATAGTGCTGCCGAACCCGATTTCGGTCGAGATGTCCGCTATGCGTGTCTCCCTGTTCCCGGGTCTGGTGCAGGCAGTGGTCTACAACCAGAATCGTCAGCAGCCGCGGGTACGTTTGTTCGAGCAGGGTCTGCGTTTCATCAAGGACGCGAGCGCCGAGAACGGCATCCGTCAGGAGCCGATGCTGGCCGGTATCATCACCGGCAACCAGAGCGACGAGCACTGGGACATCAAGAGTCGCGCAGCTGACTTCTTTGATTTGAAAGGGGATCTGGAAGCCGTGCTGGACTTGACTGCCGAAGGAGCTACTTTCAGCTTCGAGCGTACCGAGCACAGTGCCCTGCACCCGGGCCAGAGCGCAGCCATTTTGCGCAATGGCGAGGTGTTCGGCCATATCGGCGTGATCCACCCGAGCCTCGAGAAGAAGCTGGGTCTCAAGACCCGTGCCATCATGTTCGAGCTGGAATTGAACAAGCTGATCCCGGCCAAGGTGCCGGTTGCTGCCGAGGTTTCTCGCTTCCCAGCCAACCGTCGTGATATCGCCGTGGTGGTAGACCGTCAGGTTCTGGCCGGTGATGTCCTCGCAGTAATTAAAAAAGTTGGCGGAAATCAGGTAGTTGGAATAAACTTGTTTGACGTATACCAGGGTGCTGGTATGGCCGAGGACAAGAAGAGCCTGGCCATCAGTCTTGTATTGCAAGACACCCAGCGCACTCTGGAGGAGAAAGAGATTGCCGAGACCGTAGACAATGTCGTGCGGGCCCTTGGTGAAGAGTTGAATGCATCCTTGAGGGATTGATCTATGGCGCTTACCAAAGCCGACATTGCAGAGCACCTGTTCACCCAACTCGGGATGAGCAAGCGTGAAGCCAAAGATATGGTGGAAGCCTTCTTTGAGGAAATCAGACAGGCGCTTGAGCGTGGTGAACAAGTCAAGATTTCAGGCTTCGGTAACTTTGACCTTCGTGAGAAGAATCAGCGTCCCGGACGTAACCCCAAGACAGGCGAGGATATTCCTATCAGCGCCCGTCGGGTGGTGACCTTCCGGCCTGGCCAGAAACTCAAGGCCAGGGTAGAAAATGTTGAACCCAACGAGTGACAAAAAGCCAGGCAAACGCCTGGCTTTTACTTTTTCATGATGAAATCCAACTTATTGTTCGGTCTGTTGCTGGCCATGCCGGTGCAGGCCATGACGCTGCCTCTGTCTCCCGCCACCCAGGCGTATGCTGACACTCTCACATCGCTGACCATCTGTTACCCCGCCCTGATCCGGCCGCCCTATCTCGAGGAGTCGGGGGGACTGCTTATCGATCAGCTGGACCGGCTGGCTGAACAGCTGCCGGTGCCCTTGCTGCACGAGAAGCTGCCAAACTGGCCCGCGGTTCAGCAGGCCCTGCTGGCGGGGCGCTGCGATCTCATCCCTGACATAGGCCCTTCACGGCAGGCGTTGCCTGGCATGGCGCTCAGTCGCGCCCTGCTGGAAGCCGAGTCCGCCATTCTTTACAAGGGTGAGCTGGAGCGTGCCACCTTCCTGGTGTCACCCCTTTGGCAGGCGAGCGAGGTGCTCAAGACACTCTATCCCCATTCGACCCAGCGGGTCCTGACCGATGCCGTCAACTGGTACTCGTCACTGGTGGCGGGCAAGGGAACGGCCTACCTCGGCGACTACCTGCAACTGCGTTACCTGATGCGCGAATACCCGGATGTGGGACTGCGTCTGCGCCGTTTGCGCAGCGATGAGCTGGTGCTCAGCTATCGGCTGATGATGCGCGACAAACCAGAACTCAGGGCGCTGGTCGACATGGCGATCCGCTATATGCCGCCCGGGGGCGTCTACAAGGATCTCGAGCGCTATCTGGAGCAGGGGGAGCAGGACATCAACCCCTTGCACTTTACCGACAAGGAGCAGGCCTGGCTGGTCGGTACCTCCCGTGCCGTCAAGTTGGTGGTGAACCCTGCATTGATGCCTTATAGCGGCATCGACAAGCAGGGGCAGCTCAGGGGCTGGAGTGCAGATGTGCTGCGCCGGGTGAGCCAGCAGACCGGGATGATTTTTCATGTGGTGCCAGTCAAGGACACCGAAGACGCCCTGGCCAAGCTGCGCAGTGGCGAGGCAGACATGATGGCGGGTCTGCTGGAGACACCGGCGTTGACTGGCGAGTTTGATTTCACTCGCATCGTGGTAGCCAGTCGTTATGCCCTGGTCAGCCGCAAGTTGCGGTCTTTCGATCGACTCGAGGAGATCAAGGGTGAGCTGGTCGTGCCCGCCAGCCTCTATGATCCCGACATGCTGGCCCGTCTTGGCAAGCATGCATGGCGCAAGAGCCAGACCCTTGAGTCAGGCATTGCAGAGGTACAGGCGGGCAGGGCGGAGGCCATGCTGGCCGAGCTGTATCAGTTGCAATATCCGCTTCGCAACAATCTGCTGGCTGGACTGGATATCAAGGAGCTGCCGGATCGTTTCGGGCTAGGGTTTGCCATCAGTCCCCGCAGCCCCAGGCTGGCCGGTGTGATGGAGCAGAGTCTGATGACCATCACAGGCCAGCAGAACGCTGATCTCAACCAGCGCTGGCGTCAGCTGGTGCTGACCCAGCAGAGCGGCGTCAGCTATGGCATCTGGCTGGGATCCGTGTTGCTGGCATTGCTGATCAGTGCTGGTGTCATCTGGTTGATCTGGCGTTCCCGCCAGCAGCTGGCGCGAGAAGTGAGCCGGCGTCAGGAGATGGAGCAGACGCTGGCACTGGAGAGTCAGTTCAGGGAATCCCTGTTCCAGGCACTGCCTGTGCCCGTCTTCCTGCGAAATGATCAGGGAGAGATCATCAAGCGCAACAAGCAGGCCAAACGGCTGGAGGCTCGCTATCTGGCTGAACTCAGCCTGCCGCCGTCCCAGTTGCAGGGAACAGAAGGGGAAATGACCCTCGGCGATCAGGTGTTCTCCTATGCCCAGATCCCGCTGCGACTGGGCAAGCAGGCGCCGGCGGGGGATCTGATCGCGCTCTCCGACATCAGCGCCCTGCGCGAGCGTACGCGTTTGCTGCATCAGGCCGAGCGACGTCTGCGCGCCCTTACCAATACGGTGCCTGGCGTCGTCATCCAGTTCCTCTTGCAGCAGGGGAAAATAACCCGGGTCGAATTTATCAGCCGTGGCAGTTACGAGCTGCTGGGCCTGGCCAGCCAGCAGATCCGCCGCCATCCCGACAGCGCACTCAGCCGTCTTGTACATCAGGACAGGCGCGAGATGCGGGCGCCCATGCTGGCCATGTTGCATGCCGGCCAACCATTTTCCTACGCGCTGCGCTATGAGCATCCGGTCAAGGGCACGCGCTGGCTGCAATGTTATGGTCGCGGCCGCAGCCAGCAGGAAGGGGGGTGGCGGGTTTACGGTGTGGTGCAGGATGTGACCGCCAGGGTCGAGCAGGAGCGTGCCTTGCAGGCATCCCATGAGCGGGCTGAACAGGCCGTCCTGGCCAAGGGGCGCTTCCTCGCTGCGGTGAGCCATGAAATTCGTACTCCCATGAATGCCATTCTGGGGCTGCTGGAGTGGCTCAATCACACCCCCTTGTCAGCGGAGCAGCACTCAGCGCTCTCCCATGTCAGACAGGCGGGGGACGAGCTGCTCGGTCTGCTCAACGATGTGCTCGATTTCAGCCGCAACGAGAACCGGCAGCTGGCGCTGTCTCCCCAGCCAACCGACCTGGTTGATTTGTGCGAGCATGTGGCGGCGGTGCACTGGTCCAAGGCCCGCTCCAAGCGGTTGCAGCTGCGACTGGATATCGACCATCACCTGCCCGCCCAAGTGGAGCTGGATCCCCATAGAGTGCAGCAGGTGCTGCACAATCTGCTCGCCAATGCCATCAAGTTCAGCTGTGCAGGTGAAGTCGTGCTGTGGGCACGCCGTCAAGGCGACCGTCTGCTGTGCGGCGTGGATGATGACGGGCCGGGTATCAGCGACGATCTGCTGCCTCGCCTGTTCCTGCCATTCGAGCAGGGAGGAGAGGAGGGCCAGCCCAGGGCTCAGGGCACCGGATTGGGGCTGGCCATCAGCCGCCAGCTGATGGAGCAGATGGGTGGCGAGATCCGGGTCGAACCGCGTCCTCTCGGGGGCAGCCGTTTCACCTGCAGCTTGCCCTTGGTGCTGCTGCACGAGATGCCACGCTGGCAACCGAGAGTGGCCAGCGTCAATATCCAGCTGAACGATGCGGAGCGTGCCTATCTCGTGCCCTGGCTTGGCGAGCTCGGCCTGACCGAAGATCCCGCCGGCCCATTGCTGCGCGCCGCCGAAGATGATCAGGGTCTGCGTTACTGGGACTGGCAGGGCGAGCCCTGGGTGCCAGGCTCTGTGGTCAGCCTGTTGCAGCCAAGGCTGGTGTCCTCTGCCCTGGAGGAGATGAGTTTGCCAGGGCAGGGGATGCGGGTGTTGCTGGTTGAAGATCACGAAGTGAATCGGGTGTTGATCTGCATGCAGTTGACCCAGCTGGGGGCCGAGGTACTGAGTGCGGCCAATGGTCGGCTGGCGCTCGATATTCTGCAGCACGAAACCGTGGATCTGGTGCTGACCGATCTGCAGATGCCAGTGATGGATGGTGCCCAGCTGTGCCAGCAGTTGCGGGATTCTGCGCGCTGGCATCATCTGCCTGCCTACGTTATCACCGCCGATCTCAGCGAGCAGGCGGCGCAGCGACTGGCCAGCTGTGGTTGTCGAGGACATCTGGACAAGCCCTTGCTGCTTAAAGATCTGGCCAATTTACTGCGCAGCGTGCCAAGGCTTGCGGACACGAGTGTCCTCTTGTCCGCACCCTCTCCCGGCACCGCAGGCGAGGAAATGGGAGCCGGGTGGCATGAGCCGGCACTGCCCCTCCTGAGTCGCGAGTTGATAAACCTCTATCTGGAGGCAACTCGTCAAGATCTGGCTGACATTGAGCAGTGCATCACACAAGGAGATGCTGAAGCGCTTGATGCGGCTTTACACAAGATGAAGGGGGCGGCCAAAATGGTGGGCGCCACCCCGCTGATCCAGGTGATCGAGCAGTGGAAACGGGATCCACAACAACCCCTGATGTCCCCGCTGCGGCACGCTCTGGATGAAGTCTGCCGGCGATTAGGTGAGAGAGTCTGACATGATCATCACAGATGAAGAGTTATTGGCGTTGCTGAACTCGGAAGAGACCCAGGAGCGTTTTTTTTATCCGGTGACCCTCTATGCACTGGACGGAGTGGCCTATCAGGCGGCAAAAGCCGTTGCCTTGCCCGAATTTGCCACCTTGCGTCGTACGCAACCCGATGCCCGCTGGCCGTGGGAGGGGTTGTTCGCCGCCGGTGCCATCGCCCTGTTTGACCCCGCCTCACACGCCGGTGCCGACTATTTGCCGCAGTTGATGAACCAGAGCGATGGCATCTATCGCCTCTCGGATGACTGGCTGGCAGGGGTCCATGACAGGTACCAGCAGTGGCTGCAGTGGCTGGCACAGATGCAGATCTTGTTGCTGGAGGATCACCCGTTTCAAGGCGCCCATATCCAGCAGGAGATCCAGGGATTGGGGCTGTCCTGCCAATGGGTGCAGGATGGCGATGCCTGTATCCATGCCCTGGAACAGGGAGGCGTCAAGCTACTCATCAGCGATCTCAGCCTGGTGGAGCAGGATGCCATCGGTCTGCTGATGAGCCAGCCTCAATATCAGCAAAGCGGCCTGCCCATCATATTGCTGTCGGCACACGATCAGACCCTGATCGACGGGGCCCGCCGGCTGTTGCACGATGCGGGTTTCAATGTGGTGGCCGCCCTGGCCAAACCGCTGTTGAGCGATGATCTGCTGCGGCTGCTCAAGGCGCTCTATCTGGGGCCACAGCGGCAGCAGCGGCTCAGTGGCCTGCGCCGTACCGTCCGCAGCTGGCAAGGGGAGGAGAAGGGGCTGCTCGGGCTCTTGTCAGACCCGCCATCTCCGCTGCCCATCTGGCTGGCGGTGACAGGTTTGCCGCCACGGTGGGAGCTGGTGCGGGATTGGCTTGGCAGGCAGGGACGAGATGCCACTGAACTGACTCTGGTCATTCACCGCCGTGATCATCTGCTCAGCCAGGCCGAGCGGTTCGCACTGGTGCTGCAAGCCAGTCTGGCTGGCGTCAAGCTTGCGCTGCTGCTCGACAATGACCAGCATATGCCGTTTGATTTGCTGGAGAGGGTGCCATTGCAGCACCTGCTGCTGGGGCAGAGCCTGCTCCCGGGGCTCGAGGCCATGACGGCGGACTCCCTGCTGGGCCGCTTCATCTATAGGGCCAGAGAGCTTGGCATTGCCCTCTATCTGGATGATCCCTTCAACCTGCTCGACAGCACCCTGTGGCGCGATCGCGGCATGATGGGGCGCTGGTAACCCGTGCCCCGTTACCTCTGCTGGCCCCCCGATGAGGCGCGTTTGCGACGCAGCCTGGCTGGCTGGCTGCATCCGACGTCACGGGCCTCCTTGCCCTTGATGATGGAAGTGGGCGGGGTCCCCTGCCGCTTGCAGGAGTTGGCTGGCGCCGATCCGGAATCGATCAGAGCCGCCTACGAGGCGTTGAGCGAGCAGAGCATTTACCTGCGTTTCATGCGGGCAAAAAAGCCGGCTACCGATGATCAACTCGCCTTCTTTCTCGACTATCCCAGAGCCCCCCAGATAGCGCTGCTGCTGACCGATGGTCAGGGGCGGCCGCTGGCCCAGGCCCAGTCCATACGTCGGCGGCTGCACCCGGATCGGGCCGAATTCTCCTGTCTGGTCGCAGATCACTTCCAGCACAGAGGGGCGGGCAGGCGCATTCTGCTGGCACTGGCACTGCTGGCGCGCGCCGAGGGCATTCGGGAGTGGACGGCGGAAGTATTGGCCCAGAATCGCCCCATGCTGGCACTCCTGCGCGGGTTGGGGCTGCCGCTCACCCTGGTGACGGGGCGGGAGCTGGTGTTTGTCCGGCTCGATCTGAGCGTACTCGATACCCTGTGAAGCGGGTATCCTCATAAGACCAAGGGTGAATAGGCTGCCTTTTCAGCCTGTGCTAAGGTCAGCCTTGTATGGGATCAGAGGGAAGCAGTCATGGTGCAATCAGCGAAACACATCGTCATTCTTACCGGCGCCGGTATCTCTGCCGAATCCGGCATCAAGACCTTCCGTGCCTGTGACGGCTTGTGGGAAGAGCACAGGGTGGAGGATGTGGCGACCCCGGAAGGGTACGCCCGGGATCCCGCCCTGGTGCAGGGTTTCTACAACTCGCGCCGTCATCAGCTGCAACAACCGCAGATCCATCCCAATCCTGCACACTATGCCCTGGCCCGCCTCGAGCGCCTGTTGCCTGGCACTGTCACCCTGGTGACCCAGAATATCGACAACCTGCACGAGAGTGCGGGCAGCAAAAATCTCATCCACATGCACGGAGAGCTGCTCAAGGCCCGCTGTCCCGAGTCGGGCCAGGTGATCGAATGGCGCGGCGATCTTCATCAGGATGAACTGTGCTCCTGTTGCCAGTTTCCCCAGCCGCTGCGCCCGCACGTGGTCTGGTTTGGCGAGATGCCGCTGGGGCTGGATCGCATCTATGGCGCCTTGGCCCAGTGCGACCTTTTCATCTCCATCGGGACCTCGGGGGCCGTCTACCCTGCTGCCGGCTTCGTGCATGAGGCCGGGCTGAACGGTGCCCATACCATAGAGCTCAACCTGGAACCGAGCGAGGTGGGCAGCCAGTTTGACGAGAAGCGCTATGGACCGGCCTCCCTGCTGGTACCCGCTTTCGTTGACGAGTTGCTGGAGCGCTGCGGCGTGCATCAACCCAAACAGATAGAGGGTCACAACTGGATGGAGATGCGTGGATCCTGAGCTACTGTGTGACGTCACAGTTGCAATGAGAGTGTGAAATCGCGACACTGACAACCAAAATATGGGACGCAGTTGGCGCAAATGATCATGACCCTAGTGAAGCAATGGATCGCTTTTTTTCTCCTGATGTTGGTCAGTGCCAGCGCATTGGCATCGATACCCCTGATGACACTGGTGCTGCCCGATGGTCGGCAGATAGCGCTCGATGACGCTGCGCTGGCCGCCTTGCCGCAAACCCAATTCAAGACAGCGACCCCCTGGACCACGGATATGCATGACTACCGTGGCCCGACCCTGGCGGCCGTGCTGGCGGCGCAAGGGGTCAAGAATGCGGGCAAAATTGCGGTCTCGGCGCTTAATGGCTATCAGCAGGTGGTGGATCTCGCCCTGTTTGAGGAGGCACCATTGACCCTGGTGCGCCATGAGGATGGCAAGCCGCTGACCCGCCGCAACAAGGGACCGCTCTGGTTGCTGATCCCCCTTTCCAGTTACCCCAAGCTGGATATCCCCCTCATTCATAACTGCATGGTCTGGCAGGTAACCCGCATCGAGATCATCGGCTGATGGGTCGTCAGCGTCACAATCTGCTCCTGGTCTCAATCACCCTGCTGTTTCTGTTCTCCTCGGGTTGCGGGCTCTATCTGCAGCACCGCCAGGAGCAGCTGGTCGATACCTTCTATCGCAACATTCACTGGAACATCAGCCAGGTGATGCTGGAGTCCCAGCGTTTTCTCTACGACTTGCGCCTCTACCGGGCCGGGCAACTGGATATGGAGACCCTGAGCCTGGATTACGATCTGTTGTGGAACCGGCTGGATATCTTCCTCATCAGCAGCGAGACCGCCGATGCGCGGGAGCGTCACGGACTGGGCAAGGCCCTGGCCGGACTGTTCGAGCAGATTAAACTGCTCGAGCCCCAGATGCAGGCCGGGCAGTTGCGCGAAGGGGCCGAGCTCGAGCAGTTGCAGACCAGGATTGCCGAACAGACCCATCAGATAGGGGTGGTGGGCGATCGGATCCTCTCCAGTCAGGAGCGGGAAGCCTCGGTCAACCAGATCCGCAGCAGCCTGTTCTGGCTGCAAATCTGTCAGTTGATCCTGTTGGTGACCGGTGGTGCCCTGGTGTTTGCCCTCATTCGAGCCAACTTGCAAAACCGGCGCCTCTCTTTGCTCGACCCCCTGACCCAGCTTGGCAATCGCCGGGCCTTGCAGGAGCAGCTGACTCGCTCGTTGCAATCTTCCCGCGCTCAGGCACTGGTGGTGCTTGATCTGAAGCGCTTCAAGCAGGTCAACGATCTGCTTGGCTATCAGGTGGGGGACAGGTTGTTGCAAACGGTGGCGAACAAGCTGCAGCAGGCCTACAGCGGGCACGCGTATCGGCTGGGAGGGGACGAGTTTGCGGTGATCCTGACCGAAGACATACAGGGCATGGAGGAACAGATCCAGGCCCTGAAGCAGCTGCTGCATTTCGAGTTTGTGACCCGGGAGAGCCGTTTCGAGCTGGCGTGCCGGCTGGGGGTTGCCCAGGTAGAGGAGACGCAGGATCCCAATCGACTGCTGGATCAGGCCATCCTTGCCCTCAATCAGGCCAAACGCGATGCCAATGGGGATATCGCCTGGTTTCAGCCAGGTATGTTGCAGCAATTGCAGCTGACCCAGCGTCAGTTGCACCAGCTGCGGGACTGGTTGGCACACCGGATACCATCCCCTCTGGTGGTCGATATGCCATTGCTGAGCAGTGAGAACGGGCTCAGAGTGAGGGGGGTGTTGCTGCGCTGGCAGGAGAATCTGGCACCCTGCGAGATGAGCTGGCTGCAGGAGGGGGGCATACTGGGGCCCGTGATCGCGCGGTTGCTGCAAGAGCATGAACAAGCCGCACTCGGTGAGCCTCAACCACTGCTGATAGCGCTCAATCATCAGGCCCAGCTGGCCCATGTGCTGGCCTATCTACCTGCCACTGTGCATGTCGAGCCGATCTTGCTGTTACCTGCCTTGCAACAGGATGCCAGCTTGCTGGCCAAGGTGAATCAGCGCGGTTGTACCCTGGCGCTGAGCGAGCTTGGCAGCAGCACGCCAACGCTGCTGGCCGCCGGCTGGCCGGTGCGCTACTGGTTGCCGGAGAGCGCAAGCCACACCGGCTTGTTGCAACCGCTGGCACAACAGTTGGGGTTGGTGCGCCTCATTCCGGCAGATGTTCAGGCTGCGCGGCAGGCCTGACTGGCTGCGATAAAAAGGGCGATCCTATGGATCGCCCTTTTTGCATGCGTCTTTCAGCGGGTCAGGGGGATGGGAAGGGCGCGCAGGATTGTCTGATCACCAGGTCTGGATCAACAGTGATCAGGTGGTTATCCACTGTCACCCCATTGATACGTGCCAGCAGCCGGGTAACGGCGAGGCGCCCCAGCTCCTCCTTGGGTTGATTGATGGTGGTGAGTGGCGGCGACAGATACTGCGCCAGCGCGACATTGTCATAACCGACGATGGAGATGTCCTGCGGTATGTTCAACCCCGCCTGATGGGCGGCACTGATGGCCCCCATGGCCATCATGTCGTTGAAGATAAACAGGGCGCTTGGCCGTTTGGGCTGAGCCAGCAGGCGCTGCATGGCATTGAAACCACTGGCACAGTCGAAATCTCCCTCCTGGATCCAGGCCGGATTGACGGTCAGACCCGCTTCCTGCATCGCCTGCTCAAAGCCAGCCTGTCGCTGATTGGCGGGGGCTCGGCTGTGGGGGCCCGTGATGCAACCGACATCGGTGTGACCGAGCGCCAGCAGATGGCGGGTGGCCAGATAACCGCCGCGATGGGAGTTGTCGGCGATGAGGTCCACGTCCTTGCTCTCCATGCCCCAGTCCATCACCACAACGGGCAGGCTCTTGAGCCAGTCGAGCTGGTTGAACACCTCCTGTTGCCCCTCGCTGCACATGATGAGCAGGCCGTCGACCCGCTTGCGCAACATCATCTTGAGGTAGGAGAGCGCCGTCTCGGCTTGACCTTCGGTGTTGCCCAGCATCAGGTTGTAGCCCTGCTCGAAGCAGTAGCGCTCCACCCCGCGCACCACCTCGGCAAAGAAGGGGTTGCTGGAGGTGGTGACCAGCATGCCGATACTGTTGGTCTCCTTCACCTTGAGGCTGCGGGCCACCAGGCTGGGGGCATAATTGAGTTCGCGCATGGCGGCAAAGACCCGCTCACGGGTCTCTTGTGCCACGAAGCGGGTCTCGTTGATGACATGGGAGACGGTAGTGGTGGAGACCTCTGCCCGCGCCGCCACCTCCTTGATGTTGGCCATCAGTGCCCCTGCGCAGTCTGGGCAAGCAGGAAGGCGTCGACCTCAACCTTGCTTGGGATCGAGCTCTGGGCGCCGAACTTGGTGACAGAAAGCGCCGCCGCGCCGTGGGCAAAGCGCACCGCGGCGTTGAAGTCTGCACCGGCAAGCTCGGCGGCCAGCAGGGCGCCGTTGAAGGTATCGCCCGCGGCCGTGGTGTCTACTGCCTCAACCCGAAACCCCGGGATGAGCGGTTGCTGCCGGGCGTTGCTGCAATAGACCCCTTGAGAGCCCAGGGTGATCATCACATCGCTTATTCCCATCTGGTGGAAGCGGGCCGCCGCCTGAGCCGCGCTAGCCTCGTCGCTCACCTTGACGCCGGTCAACAGCTCGGCTTCGGTCTGGTTGGGGGTGATGAGATCCACCAGCGCCAACAGCTCGGCCGGGAGCGGGCGGGCAGGCGCCGGATTGAGTACCACCCGGGTGCCGTGGGATCTAGCCAGCTTGGCGGCTTCAAACACGCTTTCAAGCGGCACTTCCAGCTGCAGCAGCAGGGTATGGGCATCGGCAATCATGGCTTCATGGCGTTTGACCATGGCAGGAGAGAGGGCGCCGTTGGCCTCGGTGGAGATGCCTATGCTGTTTTCCCCCTCGTCGCTCACATAGATGATGGCGATGCCGGTGGGCAAGGTCTCATCGAGTTCTACTGCACTGACGTCTATGCCATCTTGCTCGAAACCCTGGCGCATCTGCTGGCCGATGGCGTCATCACCGATGCGGGCAATAAAGGAGACAGGGGCGCCGAGACGTGCGGCAGCCACCGCCTGATTGGCCCCCTTGCCACCCGGTACCACCTGATAGCTGTGGCCGGTCAGGGTTTCACCGGGGCGAGGAAAATGAGGGACGCGCAGTACATGATCCGCATTGACACTGCCCAGAACAACGAGACGATTCATTCTTATCACCCTTGATTTGGAACATCTTGGTTTGAGTGGGCCCAAGCCAAGATGCACAGCTGATGGAAACTCAAGAAACAAAGGGGGAGGCCAAGCTCCCCCCTATCACATTACTTGCTGACGATTTGCAGCGGTACCGGGATGGATTTTTCTACCGGCTGACCCTTGAGTACCTTGTCGGCAGTTTCCACGCCGATGGCACCGATCAGGGCCGGTTGTTGCGCTACTGTGGCGGCCAGTTTGCCACGGGAAACGGCGGCCTTGCCATCATCAGTGCCGTCGAAGCCGACGATCATCACCTCTTTGCCAGCCGCCTGTACGGCGCGGATGGCACCCAGCGCCATTTCGTCGTTCTGGGCAAACACGGCTTGCACGCCCGGGTGCGCTGCCAGCAGGTTTTCCATGACGTTCAGCCCCTTGGTGCGGTCAAAGTCGGCAGGCTGGGAGGCCAGCACTTCCAGCTTGTTGGCAGCCACGGCCAATGCGAAACCTTCGCCACGGTCACGGGCGGCGGAGGTACCTGCGATCCCCTCAAGCTGGATCACCTTGGCGCCAGCGCCCAGTTTCTGGGTGATGAAGTCGCCAGCCAACTTGCCGCCAGCCACGTTGTCGGAGGCAATGTGGGCTTTGACCTCACCCTGAGCGGCACCGCGATCCAGGGTCAGCACAGGGATGTTGGCCTTGTTAGCCAGGCGGATGGCATTGCCAACTGCCTCGGAGTCGGTCGGGTTGATCAGGATGGCGTTGACCTTGCGCACGGTGAGATCTTCCACGTTGGAGAGCTCCTTGGCCGGGTCATTCTGGGAGTCCAGTACCACCAGTTCATAACCAAGCTCCTTGGCTTTGGCTTCGGCCCCCTCTTTCATGGTGACGAAGAAGGGGTTGTTGAGGGTGGAGACCACCATCGCCAGGGTCTGATCGGCGGCCTGGGCGGTGCCCAGCACAGACATGATGGCGGCAGCGAGCAGGGTATTGAGCTTTTTCATCATTTCATTCCTTGTGTGTGTGGCATGGCTTAGGTTGTTATCGATTGCTTTTGTTATCGACCATCACGGCGAGCAAAATGACGCTGGCCTTGGCGATCATCTGGTAATAGGACGAGACGTCGAGCAGGTTGAGGGCATTGTTCAGGAAGCCGATGATGAGGGCACCGATCAGGGTTCCCATGATGCGGCCCTTGCCCCCCATCAGGCTGGTGCCACCCAGCACAACGGCGGCGATGGCGTCCAGCTCGTAGCCCATGCCGGCAGTCGGCTGGGCAGAGGAGAGGCGGGAGGTGACAATGAGGCCAGCCAGAGCTGACAGCATGCCACACAGACCATATACGGCGAGTTTGACCCTGGCCACATTGATGCCGGAGAGGCGGGTGGCAGATTCGTTGCCGCCCAAGGCATAGATGTAACGGCCCAGACGAGTGTGGTTGAGCAGGTACCAGGCCAGCAGGAAGACGATGGCCATCAGCCAGATGGGCACAGGCAGACCAAGCAGGTAACCGGTACCGAGCCAGGCGAAGTGATCGGATCCCTCGCTAAAACCGGTGGAGATGGGGCGCCCCTCGGTATAGACCATGGTCACGCCGCGCAGAGCTGTCATGGTGACCAGGGTGGCGATGAATGCCTGCACCTTGCCCTTGGCGATAATGAGGCCGCTGATGCCGCCGAGCAGGGCACCGGCCCCCAGGGTCAGTGGCACCACCAGCGCTATGGGCAGCTCCATGGCTACCATGGTGGCTGCCAGAGCGCCGCACAGGGCCAGCACAGAGCCGACCGACAGATCGATGCCGGCGGTGAGGATGACCAGCGTCATGCCGACCGCCATGATGGCGTTGACCGACGTCTGGCGCAGTATGTTGAGCAGGTTGTCGGCGGTGAAGAAGTTGGGGCTCAGGAAGGAGACCACGCCAATCAACACCAGCAGGGCGACCAGGGATTTGTTCTCAATCCACCAGGCCTTGCTCATGATGCCGCGGCGGGAAAGGGTTTGGGTTGTCATTGAAAGGCCTCTTGCTCTGATTGCCACTGTTTACCGACTGCCGCCGCCATCAGTTTCTCCTGATTGGCGTCCGCGGACATGAATTCTGCGCTGATGCGCCCTTCGTGCATCACCATGATGCGATCGCTCATGCCGAGCACTTCCGGCATCTCGGAGGAGACCAGGATGATGCTCATCCCCTCCTGCTTGAACTGGTTGATGAGCTGGTAGATCTCTTTCTTGGCACCCACGTCGACGCCGCGGGTCGGCTCATCCAGGATCAATACCTTGGGCTTGGTCAGCAGCCCCTTGGCGATGGCCACCTTCTGCTGGTTGCCACCGGAGAGCAGCTTTATCAGCTGATCCTGACTCGGGGTCTTGATGTTGAACAGGCGCACATAGTCGCTCACTGCCTGGCGCTCGGCCTTGCCGTCGATCTTGCCGCCACGGATGAACTCATCGAGGGCGCACAGGCTCATGTTTTCCCGCACCGAGAGTTCCAGTACCAGCCCATCCCCCTTGCGATCTTCGGAGATATAGGCGATGCCGACGGCCAGCCCATCGGCAGGGGTGCGTGGCACCATGACCTTGCCATCGACCTCGACAGCGCCGGCGCTGATGGGACTTGCCCCGTAGATAAGTTTCATCAGCTCGGTACGGCCTGAGCCCATCAGGCCACTAAAGCCCAGTATCTCCCCCTGACGCAGGGAGAAACTCACCCCGCGCACACCCGGGCCAGCCAGATCTTTGACTTGTAGGCTGACGGGACCCAGTTCCCGATGCATGCGCGGGTACTGCTCTTCCAGCCGCCTACCCACCATCATCTCGATGATCCTGTCTTCATCGAGATCGCTCACTGCTTTCTCGCCGATCCATTTGCCATCGCGCAGCACGGTAACCCGGTCGCAGATTTGGAAGATCTCCTTGAGGCGATGGGAGATATAGACGATGCCGCAGCCCTGCTGGCGCAGTTCGCGGATTACGGTGAACAGTTGCTCTGTTTCGGTGTCGGTCAGGGCATCTGTGGGCTCATCCATGATGATGACGCTGGCATCGAACGAGAGGGCCTTGGCAATTTCCACCATCTGCTGTTCACCAATCGACAGCTCTCCGAGCCGGGTATCCGGACCGTGCTTGACGCCGAGACGACCGAGCAGGCTGCTGGCGCGCTCGCGCAACTGCTTGTGGTCAATGCTGCCAAAACGGGTACGCGGTTCGCGGCCAAGGAAGATGTTGGCGGCAATGGAGAGCTCCGGCAGCAGGTTCAGCTCCTGGTGAATGATGCTGATGCCCTGATCCTGGGAGTCGCGGGGACCCTTGAAGTGCACAGGCTGGCCGCGGTAACTGACGCTGCCCGCATCGGCTTGATAGATGCCGGTCAGCACCTTCATCAGGGTGGATTTGCCGGCGCCATTCTCGCCGAGCAAGGCCATCACCTGGCCCGGGTAAACCTTGAGTCCTGCCTCATCGAGGGCGCGGACACCGGGAAAGGTCTTGACGATCCCGGTCAGCTCCAGAATGGGCGAGGGGGGCGTGTCAACGCTCCCGGTGAGCCCCGAAAGGGGGGAGGGAGTTGTGCTCATTGCAGCTTCCTTGAAGAGGCTTAAAACGCCACGCCGGCGCAGAGAATGAGGTTGGCATAGGGCGTTACTTCGCCGCTGCGTACTATCGCCTTGCTCTGGCGGGAGCGGGTCTTGAACTCCTCATGCAGGCAATATTCGATGGCAATGGGTTTGCCTTGCTCGAGCGAGTGGGTCTCGATCTGATCGAGCAGGGCTTGATGGGTGTCAGGGCTGATCAGCTTTATCTCGCTGGCCATGATCACTTTTTCCACCACAAGATCCGTCAGGAGCGCTTTCAGCACTGTCTGCAGGTTGGGGGTGCCCGCCATCAGCGCCAGATCGATGCGCTCCGGCCCCGCCGGAATGGGTAATCCCGCATCGCACACTGTGATCTCGTCGGTGTGGCCCATCTGTGCCACCAGGGCACTCAAGGGAGCATTGAGCAGTACGCCTCGTTTCATAACAGCACCTCGGCAGACTTGCGTCTGCGTATCTGATGTTTATCAAGGCAACCGGTTACGCAACCGGTTGCGTCATGAGGTAAACGATAGGCGCTAAAGCACGCTTGATCTACAGGGAGATGGCAGAAATGTGAAAACGATCTCAATGCCGGGGGAAAAGGATGAAAAGAGGTGCCAGACAGCGTGCAGGCACCCATATGCAGAGGATTGAAGGAGCGCGGGATCAGAGGGCGAGAGCCTGCTGCACGCCGGGGCGTGCGAGCATTTGTTGATAGTGGGCTGCTACCCTGGGGAACTCGCTGATGGCCACCCCATCGCTCTCGAGCCAGCCGGCGACCACGAACAGGTAAATATCGGCAAGGCTGAAACGCTCCCCCAGCACCCAGGGGCCGACCAGATAGTGGCGTTCAATGTCGGCAAAGCCATCGCGCATGTTTTGCGGCACCTTGGCCTGCATGGCGGCGACAGCCTGCTCATCATCGGCCCAACGGCTGCCGCGGCGTCCGTGGGCATGGGAGACATGCACGGTGGAGGCGAGGAAGCTGTTGACCTCCTGCATGCGGGCCAGCAGAAAAGGGTCATCCAACGGGGCAAGCTTGGCATCGGGAAAGCGCTGCGCCACATAGAGCAGCAGTGCCGGGGTTTCAGTCAGCACGCCGCGCTCGGTAACAAGCGCCGGCACCCGGCCTTTGGGATTGATGGCGAGATAGGCGGCAGAGCGCTGCTCCCCCGCCGCCAGATCGAGTCGCTTGACCTTATGGTGGGCCTGGGCCTCGGTCAGCGCTATGTGTACGGCCATGGCGCAAGTGCCAGGGGCGAGATACAGGGTCAAATCAGACATGCATGTCTCCTTGTGAAGTGTGTCTTCCTCGCGTCGCCCGGATGGGAAAGGGCGGAGGCAGTCAGCAAATGCGGTATATCTGTTGGCATCCTACGCCCATCACAACGGCGGGCCAAGGCGGGAAAGGAAGGAGGTGAACCGGTCTGCGCTTATGAAATCAAAGGCTTTCCCACCAGCAGATAAGGGGAAAAACGGCTACGCATACCGGGTCAAATCGCTATAATGTGCCCCCTGAATAGTGTTTTTCTGATGTTGGATAGTCCATTGAGTAATAAAATGCGGATCGGTGGTTCCCTCGAGCAATCCCTGAGTCAGGGATATCGCCTCGACCTCAAGGGGGTACTGCAAGAGAGTTGGCAACAGACGCGCCGTACCGGTTTTGGCCTGCTGCTGGCCATAGTAGGGGTTACCTCCATCTGGATGTTGCTGAGCAATACCCTGCTGGCGCCTTACGTCAATCAGGAAGGGGGGATGGATATTGCCCTGGTGCTGAGTCTGCTCATCACCATCATGATGGCCCCCATGACCTCGTCCCTCGACATGCTGGGATTGCAGCAATCGGTCGGCGTCCGTGCCCGTCCGAGCCAGGTATTCGATTTCTTTCGCCACTTCCTGCGCCTCGGCAGCCTGAGCCTGCTGGGCAGCATGATCACCAGCTTGTTCGGTCCCCTGTTTGAACTGGTGGGCTTGCCGGTGATACTGGCGTTCATACCGTCTGCGCTGATCGGCATGGGGCTGGTGTTTACCGTGCCGCTGGTGCTGGAACGCGGCTTGTCACCGGTGCAGGCCATTCTGGTGTCGCTCAAGTTGTTTGTTCGCGGCTGGCCCAGCATAGTGCTGCTGCACGGTGTCATGCTGGCGCTGTTTTTCCTGGCGCTGCTCCCCATGGGCCTGGGGCTTATCTGGGTGGCTCCTCTCTACTTCAACTGCAAGGGGATCCTCTATCGGGATCTGTGCGGGGTCGCGGTAGAAGTGACCGAAGTGAGTGAAGGTCCCGATCATTTCAGCGCTTGACCGGCGTATGCAGTGCCAAGAGATGGCACACCAAGATTTCAACGCATGACGAGTGCGTGATGCAAAAGGATGGCACATGAAGATGGCTCGACATGGCGTAGCGGCAAGCTTGCTGCTGTTGCCCACCCTGGGGTTGGCACAGCCTTCACTGGATCTGCAATACAGTACTTTCTACAGCCAGATGAAGACCTTTGCCAAGGGGGAGTTTGGCCATGCCAGACTGGGGTTTTATCTGACAGATCAACAGAATGGACAGCGTTGCCTGCTCACCTCGGCCCGGGTTTCTACTCTGGATCGGGACGTGGCTGCCGAGGTGACGGTAGACAGCGAGCTGCGGCTGCCCTACGACGATGATCTCAATCTGGACAAGGCGACCGTGGTGGTGGGCTTGACCGAGGCGCACGCTGCCTGCGATCTTTCGGTGCAGGTGATGGCCGATACCCCGCCCGTGTCAGGCAGCCAGTGGGAGCTCAAGGTGGCCGAGGTGGTCAAGCGCCAGCAGGATATGCAGGCCCTGCTGAGTAAGCTGGCCGGCATGGTCGGCAAGTATTTCCTGCCCAAGATGGCGGGTGTGCGGGTGACACTGGTGCAACCGACTGGCACTGCCTATCTGGTTGATGGCGCCCGCCAACTGCCACTCTCCTGGCAAGAGGGGCAGTTGCTGCTGAGCAACGCACAACTGGCAGACTTCGCCGCGGGCAAGCTGCAACTGAAGGGGGACATACTGCGACTGACCCCCTGGTTGCACAAGGGCTGAGCAAGCGTCACGCCAGAAAGATAAAAAGGAGCGCCAGGCGCTCCTTTTTCGTTGCAGATTTCGTTACCGATTGTGCAGTGCCTAGCGCACTTCAATCACATCCAGCATGTCCATCTCGTCGATGTTCAGCAAGGGGGCTGTCGGCAGTTCGGGCGGATCAAATGCCTTGTCGCCGCCATCTATGATGCCGGAGTCTCGGTTGATGCTCTTGAAGTCGAACAGCTTGTGATCGAGCAGGTGGCTCGGGATCACGTCCTGAATGGCGGTGAACATGGTTTCGATACGACCCGGGAAGCGACGATCCCAATCCTGCATCATCTGCTTGATGGCCTGACGCTGCAGGTTCTCCTGCGAGCCGCACAGGTTGCAGGGAATGATGGGGAAGGCCTTGACCTCGGCGTAACGTACCAGGTCTTTCTCCTTGCAGTAGGCCAGCGGGCGGATCACCACGTTCTTGCCATCGTCGCTCACCAGTTTTGGCGGCATGGACTTGAGCTTGCCGCCGTAGAACATGTTGAGGAACAGGGTTTCAAGGATGTCATCCCTGTGATGGCCGAGGGCAATCTTGGTGCACCCCAGCTCTTGCGCCGTGCGATAGAGAATACCTCGACGCAGGCGGGAGCAGAGGGCGCAGGTGGTTTTGCCTTCCGGTACCTTGTCCTTGACGATGGAATAGGTATCTTCTTCGACGATCTTGAAGTCAACGCCCAGGGTCGCCAGGTACTCAGGCAGCACATGCTCGGGGAAGCCAGGTTGCTTCTGATCCAGGTTGACGGCCACCAGATCAAAATGGATGGGGGCGCTTGCCTTCAGGCTCATCAGGATGTCGAGCATGGCAAAGCTGTCTTTGCCGCCGGACAGGCACACCATGATCTTGTCGCCCTCTTCAATCATGTTGAAGTCGGCGATGGCCTGACCTACGTTGCGCCGCAGGCGCTTTTGCAGTTTGTTGAAACTGTATTTATCTTTGGCGTTCAGCTCTTCTAGCATGCTCGTAAAACCCGGGACACAAATAAGCGCGTTATTATAGCCATGTCCCGGGGGAGGGCAAGGTGCCAGGATAAAAGGCGCCTTATGATTGACGACGCCGGCTGTCTACCGGGCAGCTATAATCGTCGGGTTTGAGGATCAGGATGTCGCAGGAAAGTCTGTCTACCACGTGTTCGGCGGTATTGCCGAGCAGGGCGGCAGAGAGGCCGGTGCGACCGACACACCCCATGATCATCAGGGTGGCTTGCAGGTCGTCAGCCAGGTCGGGCAACACCTCTTCCGGCAATCCTTCCGCCACCCGGGTCCACAGATGGCCTATGCCATATTTGTCGGCATGGCTCAGCAGCAGGCTCTCATGGTGTTTGCGAATAGCCTCGTTGTAAGCGTTTGGGTCGAACTCCGGCAACTCTATGGCCACATTGACCGGGGTACCGGGATAGGTATTGACCAGATAAAGGTTGGAGCCGAGCAACTCGGCGATACCAATGCCTTCCTCCGTGATCCGTTCGTTCAGCACTTTCTGATCCTGATCGTCGCTGGAGCAGTTGATGGCCGCAATGATGTTGCCACCCCGTTGCCAGTGGCCCTCCTTGACCAGCAGGACAGGGCAGGGGCACTTGCGCAGCAGATGCCAGTCGGTCGGAGTAAAGATGAAGGTTTGCAGGAAGGAGTGATGATGGGTCGCTTTGACCACCAGATCGTGGCGATTCTCCAGGACTTCCTGAATGACACACTCGAAGGGACGATTGTGCCAGACTACCTTGACCTCGTAGTCCAGTCCCTTGGCACGGTAGGGTTTGAGAATGTCGTCTAGCCATTCACGACGCTGGGCGATCACGCCGTGGCGCATCTCTTCCCGTTCATCCACCGACAGCATGGCGGTCATTTCGTACGAGAAGTCATAAATAGTGAGTAACAGGGTCAGTTGAGCGCCTTCATCGAGCTCAGCTACTTTGACCGCACGTTCGAGGGCAACTTGCCGCTCTTCTTCCGGGTTGATAACAACCAGAATTTTTCGGTACTTGACCATGTTCTCTTCCTCCTTGGCAAAAATACCAATGATGACAGACCTTTAGCCATTACAGCTTAGCTCAGGAGGAGGCTGGGGGACATGTGCCGGATCAAATTTCAGACTAAACCGATCCGGCAACGAGGGCAGACAGAGGGGAAATTAACCGCAGGCAGGACGGGGGGCGCCAGCCATGACGCCGAGGGCCATCTGATCCAGCACGGTAATGTATTTGCCTTTGACGCTGATGAGGCCGGACTTCTGAAAACGGCCAAGCAGACGGCTGATGGTCTCCACCGTGAGGCCTAGATAGTTGCCGATATCACCCCGGGTCATGGAGAGGCGGAATTCCTTGGCGGAGAAGCCGCGCTCGGAGAAACGCACCGACAGATTGTGCAGGAAGGCGGCGAGGCGCTCTTCCGCATTCTTCTTGGAGAGCAGCAGTATCATCTCCTGATCGCCCATGATTTCGTTGCTCATCAGTCGCATGATTTGCTGGCGCAACTTGGGCATTTTGCCGGAGAGATCGTCGAGTACGTCGAACGGGATCTCGCACACCATGGCCGTTTCCAGCGCCTGGGCAAAGGACGGATGCGCATGCTTGTGAATGGCATCAAAGCCAACCAAGTCCCCTGCGAGGTGAAAAGCGGTGATCTGCTCGTCACCCTGTTCTGTGATGGTGTATGACTTGATGGTCCCGGAACGGATCGCATAGAGCGACTTCAGCTCATCGCCGGCTTTGAACAGCTCCTCACCCTTCTGGATCGGCTTCTTGCGCTCAATGATGCTGTCGAGCTGATCGAGTTCACTGTCGTTCAGAGTGAAGGGAATGCAGAGCTGGCTGATGCTGCAATCCTGGCAATGAATTGCACAGCCACCGCTCTGAATACGTCTGCCAGGTTTCTTTTCCGGGATCATAGGCTCATACGAATAATTGATTTATATCAAACAAGTTTACCATCAACTCATCCGTTTTGGATAGGGTTTCAAAAGGACGCTATCCCGACCCAGAGGGTATGCAGCCCATATGCAATGAGCAAAACAGCCCCGCCTTGACGCAAACTGCGCAAGGTCAGCCAGTAGCGCAGCCGGTCCGCCAGTCCCCCCAGTGCAAAGAGTGTCGGCAGTGTCCCCATGCCAAAGCAGAGCATGATCAGTGCCCCGCCACTGGCAGAGCCAGCTGCGGCACTCCAGGTCAGCATGGAGTAAACCAGACCGCAGGGCAGCCAGCCCCATATCATGCCGAAAGGGAACGCCTGCCAGGCCGAGGTGAAGGGAAGAAACTTGCCTGCCAGCGGCTTGATCCGTGGCCAGAGTCGGGCACCGATCCGCTCGAGCAGCAGTATGCCTTGCCACCAGCCGGCAAGGTACAGGCCGAGCGCTATCATCAAGAGCGCCGCCATCAGCCGCAATCCGGCGATGGCATGTTTGCCTGCACCGAGCTCGCTGGTGGTGGCCAGCAGCCCGCCTACCAGAGCGCCAGCGATGACATAGCTGAGGATCCGTCCCAAGTTGTAGTTGAGGAGATAGCCAAGTCGGCCCCAAAAGTGCTGTTTCTCGGGGGGAATGGCCATGGAGAGGGCGGCCGAGACGCCACCACACATGCCGATGCAGTGGCCAGATCCTGCAAGCCCCACCAGCAGGGCCCCTAGCAGATCAAGGCTGGCGGTCATCGGACTTGGACTCGATGGGTTTCTGGGCAGGTTTGTCTTCATCAAACAGTATGTTGGATCCCTGGCGGTCGAGATCTTCAAACTGCTCGGAGCGAATGGCCCAAAAGAAGACGGCGCCTGCGATGATGACAAACAGGATGGCGATGGGGATCAGGACGAAGATGATGTTCATGATGCAAGCCTTGCTATGAGAGTGGTCATGGTAAACCAGTTACCGGCCAGGATCCCTCTTCATTCAATATGTGTTGGCGCGCTCATATTCGCATGAGCACGCCGTCTTCACGGTTCAGCGATTGAGCCTCATGGAGTTGGTGACCACGATGAGGGAGCTCAAGGACATGCCAGCTGCCGCCAGATAGGGGGGTAACCAGCCGCTGGCCGCCAGCGGCAACACCAGCAGGTTGTAGCCGATGGACCAGGCGAAGTTCTCCTTGATGATCTTGCGAGTGCGGATGGCCAGGGTGCGGGCGTCCAGCAGGCGCGACAGGTCATCGGCCAACAGGATGGCATCTGCGCTGTTTTTCGCAAGATCCGTGCCGCCCGCCATGGCAAAAGAGGCGTGGGCTCCAGCCAGTACGGGGGCATCGTTGATGCCGTCACCCACCATGATGCTGATATCACCTTGGGCTTCGCGCGCCTTGAGGTAGGCCAGCTTGCCATCCGGGGTGACACCTTTTACCAGCTCATCCACTCCAAGCTCGCGGGCCACTTCGTCAGCCTGGGCTGAGCTGTCACCGGTGAGAATGGTGGTCTGCAAACCGGCGGCCTTGAAGGCCTGGATCAGGGCCCTGGCATCCGGGCGCAGCGTATCGGCCAGGATAAAGCGGGCCAGCACTCGGGATTCATCCGCCAGATAGATGGCAAGGCCCTGGCTGGCAGTGTGCTCTGTGGGCAGAGCCAGCCAGCGGGCGCTGCCGATGCGATAATGCTTGCCTGCCACACACCCCTCAATACCGTGGCCGATGACTGGGACCACCTCGCTTGCAGGCAGCAAGACGTCGTCGGCTGCCGTGCTTTTAAACGCGCGGGCGATGGGGTGCTCGGAATAGGCTTCCAGTGCCCGTGCGATGGCGAGGCATTGATCTTCGCTCAGCTCCGCCAGCGCCGTTGTGCTGGTCAGGCTGATATTGCCCGTGGTCAGGGTGCCGGTCTTGTCCATCACTATCCGGTTGGCCTTGGTCAGCACGTCCAGCACATGGCCGCGACGCAACAAAATACCGGAGCGAGTGAGGCGTGCGGTGGCCGAGGTGAGGGCGGTCGGCGTGGCCAGCGACAGGGCGCAGGGACAGGTGGCGACCAGCACGGCCAGGGTGACCCAGAAGGCTTGCTCCGGTTGATGGAAGTGCCAGAAGGTCCACACGGCTGCGGCAATGATCAGCAGCACCAGGATGAAGTGGCGGGAGAGCACATCCGCCATCTGGGCGATGGCTGGCTTGTCGTCGAGAGCGTGATCCTGCAGCCGCATGATCTGGGCGATGCGCGACTCTTCGATGCGATGGCTGACCCTGATCTGAAGCGGTGCATCCGTGTTGATGGTGCCGGCATAGACGCTGTCGCCCATCTGCTTGAGCAGTGGCAATTGCTCGCCGGTCAGCATGGATTCGTTGAGGCTGGCCTGTCCCTCGACAATGATGCCGTCCGCCGGCAGGGTAGCACCGGCCAGCACTCGTACCCGATCGCCGGCCTGCAAGGTCTTGGCCGCCACCTCGTGTTCACCCTCCTCATCAATGCGGGTGGCCATGATGGGCACCAGCCGTGCCAGGTTGGAGCTGGACTCGGACGCCTTGCGCCGAGCCCGCAACTCCAGAAAACGTCCCAGCAGCAAGAAGAAGACAAACATGGTGATGGAGTCGTAATAGACCTCACCCGTGTTGAAGACGGTGGCCCACATGGAGGCGACGAAGGCGCCGATCAGTGCCAGCGACACCGACACGTCCATGGAGAGGTGGCCCTGTTTCAGGCTGCGCCATGCCCCCACGTAAAAGGGCTGGGCCGAATAGATCATGATGGGGGTCGAGAGCAAGAGGCTGATCCACTTGAAGTAGACCATGAACTCATCCTCGACACTGATGAAGAGATCCATGTAGAGCGCCACGGCGCACATCATCACCTGCATGGACCCCAGGCCCGCCAGCGCCAGCCGGAACATGTAGTTGCGCACTTCTTTGGCGTAGATAGCCTCTTGGGTGTGGGTCTGGAAGGGGTAGGCTCGATAGCCTATCTTGGCGAATCCCTTGAGAATGTCGCTCAACGAAAGCTGGTCCGGATCCCACTTGATGCGGGCGCGGTGAGTAGTGGTGTTGACGTTGATGTAGTGCAGACCGGCAAGGCCGGTCAGATGGCGTTCGATAAGCCAGGCACAGGCGGCGCACGTAAGCCCCTCAACGCTGAGCTGGATTTCTCGCACCCGGTGGCTGCCCGTGCCGCTGTTGGTGACAAAATCCTGTTGCACTTCGGCAAGATCATAATGGGTGAGTGCTGCCAGCTCTTCGGGCACCAGTTCTCCCTTGGTTCCGGGCGCTGTGCGGTGATCGTAATAGCTGGAGAGACCGCACTCCATGATGGTTTCTGCCACGGCCTGACAGCCCGGGCAGCACATGGGTTCCACTATGCCCTTTATCTCGAGGGCATAGTGGCTGGCGGGAACCGGCTCGCCGCAATGAAAGCAAGCCTTCATGGTGTGTTACCCCGGGGGATGGCAAGCAGGGCACCTGGACTGTTGGCGGCAACCGGCTCGCCACAGTAAAAACCGCCTGTCATGACTTAACGCCCTTTGGGATCGAGTTCGACGGGTGCAGTGGTCGGGAGCTGGACTGTCTCTTGCAACCGCCACTCATGGTCGAAGGCATCGACCCGTATATGCCACTTGCCACTCAAGGGCTGGTCGAGCAGCAGGCGATAAACGCCGCTGGCATCAGCAGTCACCATGTGTTCGCTGTCCATGCCGGCCAGGGTCGGGTGAAACAGGGAGAGGTAGAGGGCCTGACGGGGTGGGATCTCTCCCGAGAGGGGCTTGAGAGTCAGCTCGTTGCCGTTCACTTCCAGCGCAATGCGGATATTGAGCGCTTCGGATCGATCGAACTTGCTCAAGTCCTGATTAATCTCTTTGCCTTGTTTGTAATAGTCTTCTGCGACCAGATTGACCCCATCCTTGCTGGCGATGATTGCCGTGCTGATGCCGGCAATCACGGCGGCGGCCGGGAGGGCGATGATAAACCAGGGCCAAAATTGGCGATACCAGGGTTGGGACATAGTGCTACTACCGTGAAACCTGTGATTAACGAAATAGAGGGGATTTAGCCAACACAAGATAACAAAAAGCCTCGAAGAGTCGAGGCTTTTTGCTGAGTAATCACGTGCTTATCACATGTTACTGCTGATTTTACTTGTCGGTGTGGGACAAGCTGTAAACGTAGGAGGCAAGCAGGTGCACCTTGTCTTCACCCAGAATATCCTGCCAGGCTGGCATCACACCGTGACGACCGTGGGTGATGGTCTGCTCGACCACCTGACGGGAACCGCCGTACAGCCAGATGTTGTTGGTCAAGTCTGGGGCACCGAAGGCGATCCGTCCCTTGGCATCCGGACCGTGACAAGCGGCGCAGACGGCAAAGCGGGCTTCCCCTTTCTTGGCTTCCACCAGGTCAACCTTGCGACCGGACAGACCCAGCACGTAGGAGGCCACTTCCTTGACGCCGTCCTTGCCCAGGATCTCGCCCCAGGCAGCCATCACACCCTGACGACCGCCCATTATGGTGGTCTTGATCTGGGCAGGCTCTCCGCCCCATTGCCATTCGCTGTCGGTCAGGTTCGGGAAACCGCGACCGCCGCGGGCATCGGAGCCGTGGCACTGGGAACAGTTCTGCAGAAACAGGCGTTGTCCGACTTTCAGTGCTTCCGGATCCTTGGCGATCTCGGTGATATCTTTGTAAGTCTTGCCGTCTGTCTGATAGGTCAGCTCGCGGAACTTGGCGCCGTAGATCTCGTCAGCCTTGAGCAGCTCACGGTCATACTCCACCGCACGCCCTTCAGCCTTGGCAGAGGCTGCCGCCGCCTTGGACTCCGCCAGGGAGCGAACATCCTGATTGGAGCTCTGCCAGCCCAGCAGACCCTTCCAGTTGCCCAGGCCCGGGAAGGCCAGCAGGTAGACCAGGCCGGTGACGATGAAGAAGATGAACATATAGGTCCACCACTTCGGCAGCGGATTGTTGATCTCTTCGATGCCGTCGAAGGCGTGTCCCATGGACTTGCCTTCCTCTACACCCATCTTGTCCCGCAGGCACCACACCAGCAGCAAGAAGCAGCCGAGAATGGTTCCCAGACTTATGACGGTCACAAAAATGCTAAACAAAGTGCTCATTATTGTTTCGCTCCTGCGTTTTTGTTATCAGCACCGGGTTGCTCGTCATCGGCAAAAACCAGGTTGGCTGCCTCGTCGAAAGAGGCCTTGCGGCGTTTGCTGTATGCCCAGACGATGATGCCGATCATGATGGCCATCAACAGCAGGGTATAAAGGCCGCGAAATGTGCCGTAATCCATATCCTGACTCCTTATTTCAGGGCATGACCCAGTGATTGCAGATAGGCTACCAACGCATCGAGCTCTGTCTTGCCCTTGACGGCGTCGCCTGCACCTTGCACGTCGGCCTCTGTGTAGGGCACGCCAAAGTGATCACGGAACAGGGCCAGCTTTTTGCCAGTCAGTTCACCTGTCATCACAGTGGTATCGAGCCAGGGGTAGCCAGGCATGTTGGACTCAGGCACCACATCGCGCGGGTTGATGAGGTGAGCTCGGTGCCAGTCGTCAGAGTAACGACCGCCCACACGGGCCAGGTCCGGACCCGTACGCTTGGAGCCCCACAGGAAGGGGTGCTCCCACACACTTTCACCAGCGACCGAGTAGTGACCGTAACGCTCGGTTTCGGCCCGGAACGGACGGATCATCTGGCTGTGGCAGTTGGTACAGCCTTCGCGAATGAAGATGTCGCGTCCTTCCATCTGCAGGGCGGTATAGGGCTTGAGGCCCTCCACCGGCTCAGTGGTCTGCTTTTGGAAGAACAGCGGGGTGATTTCAACTAGCCCCCCCAGGCTGATGGCAAAGATGATGCCGACCACCAGCATGGGTACGCTTTTTTCAAAGATCTCGTGACGGTTATTGTTGCTCATGGGTTGACCTCTTCAATCATGCGGGCGTGGCGACAGGTTCCAGGGAACCCTTGGGCGCAGAGATGGTGCGATAGGCGTTGTAAGCCATCAGCAACATGCCGGTGACGAAGAAGCAGCCTCCCAGGAAGCGCACGAAGTAGAAGGGATAAGAGGCCTGCAACGCTTCTACGAAGCTGTAGGTCAGGGTGCCGTCATCGTTGACTGCACGCCACATCAGACCCTGCATCACACCGGAAATCCACATGGCAACGATGTAGAGTACTGTCCCCACGGTCGCCAGCCAGAAGTGCACGTTGATCAGGCGGATGCTGTACATGCGGCCCTGATCGAACAGGTTCGGGATCAGGTGATATATGGCGCCGATGGATACCATGGCAACCCAGCCCAGGGCACCAGAGTGAACGTGGCCCACTGTCCAGTCGGTGTAGTGGGAGAGGGCATTGACTGTCTTGATCGCCATCATGGGGCCTTCGAAGGTGGACATGCCGTAGAACGACAGGGACACGATCAGGAAGCGCAGAATGGGGTCATAACGCAGTTTGTGCCAGGCACCGGACAGGGTCATGATGCCGTTGATCATGCCACCCCAGGAGGGAACGAACAGGATCAGGGACATCACCATGCCCAGAGACTGAGCCCAGTCAGGCAGGGCGGTATAGTGCAGATGGTGAGGACCGGCCCAGATATAGAGGGAGATCAGCGCCCAGAAGTGCACGATGGAGAGGCGGTAGGAGTAAACCGGACGTCCCGCCTGCTTGGGCACGAAGTAGTACATCATGCCAAGGAAACCAGCAGTCAGCAGGAAGCCAACCGCGTTGTGGCCATACCACCACTGCACCATGGCATCCATGGCACCGGAATACATGGAGTAGGACTTCATGCCGGAAAGCGGCACTTCCATGTTATTGACGATGTGCAGCACGGCAACCGTGATGATGAAGGCGCCGAAGAACCAGTTCGCCACATAGATATGGGAGGTGGTGCGCTTGACCAGGGTGCCGAAGAAGACCACTGCATAGGCAACCCAGACCACTGTGATGGCAATATCAATCGGCCATTCCAGCTCTGCGTACTCCTTGGCGGAGGTGAATCCCATCGGCAGCGAAATGGCGGCAGAGAGGATAATCGCCTGCCAGCCCCAGAACACGAAGGAGGCAAGCTTGCCTCCAAACAGTCTGACCTGACAGGTGCGTTGCACCACATAGAAGGAAGTCGCCATCAGGGCGCTACAGCCAAATGCGAAGATAACCGCATTGGTGTGCAGAGGGCGCAGGCGGCTGTAAGTCAGCCAGGGTGTTTCGAAGTTGAGGGCGGGCCAGATCAACTGGGCTGCGATCAGTACGCCAACCGACATGCCGACAATTCCCCAGACAATTGTCATGACGGTGAACTGGCGAACAACGGTGTAGTTGTACTCAGGATGGTTAGTTATATGGCTCATCGTTGTATTCCGCTTCCGATGCTGCTGTTGTTTGATTTTTGTGTCCAGTGACATGGACCGACATCATTGGCTACTGCCCTGCCTCTTGTTAACAACTGTTAATGAAAGGAAAAGCAAAAAGTAGCTAAATGAAAATTCAATGGGAATGATACTGAACCGACAGGTAAAATAACAGTATAAACAGTGATATATTTGGCTCCGTCGGGTCCCGCCTGCTTAATAAATTACCTTGCGCGAGATCACGAAAATGTCATTTTTTAGGCATCTTAAAAGGTTGTTTTTTCATGAAAGAGAGACTCACTTCACGCAAAATTGTGCACTTGGCGATCGTCCTGGCTATTTTGCTCGGATTGGTTGCCTATCGAACCTGGTTTGGCGGGGGGCAGGCCCAGGTGGCGGGATCAGAAAAAGATCAAATCTGCGATCTGTCTCACACCTCATGCAGCACGGTTCTGGGTGACAAACCCTTGACCGTCAGTATCGCGTCGCTGCCGGTACAGGCCGAACATGACTTCATGATACTGCTTCAGGGCGGGGATCCGGGGATCAAACCGGTAAAAGCCTGGCTGGAGGGACGGGACATGTTCATGGGCACCATACCGCTCAGTTTCGAGTTCACAGGCACTGGCTGGCAGGGGACGACCATGGTGGGATCCTGTACCTCGGCGATGATGATCTGGCTGCTCAATATCGAGTGGAGCAATGGCCAGCGCCAGCAGCTGGCGCTCTCGGTTGCCCGCTAAATCCTCTTCTTTAATAAGAAGAGGATGGGGTTGAAGTGAAAATTGATTTGAAATTTTCAGGCAGGGCGTTACCTTGCACAGATTATCAAGGAGTGAAGTTCATTTAATCATGATTGAAAAACAAGCATTTTATCGCGGACTCAACCAGCAAGCACAGGCCCTGCTGGAAGGGGAGCCGGACCTCATTGCCAATCTGGCCAATCTCTCCGCCTTGCTGGCACTGGAGCTGACCGACATCAACTGGGTGGGTTTCTACCTGTTGCAGGGAGATACTCTGGTACTCGGGCCCTTTCAGGGCAAGCCGGCCTGTGTACGTATTCCAGTCGGGCGTGGGGTATGCGGCACTGCGGTTGCTGAGGGTAAAACCCAGCTCATTGACGATGTGCATCAATTTGAAGGGCATATCGCTTGCGATGGTGCCAGCAATGCCGAAATCGTGATCCCGGTGCGCCGTGGTGGCGAGATCATCGGCGTGCTCGATATCGACAGTCCAATTTTTAACCGTTTTGATGAGAAAGACCGGATTGGACTCGAAGAAACGGTGCAAATATTGGAAAGCATGCTCTAAGTCATTGCTAGATGGTTCGCAAAAGGCCCCAAGCTCTCTATAATGGGGCCTTTGTTGTGTTGTGCTCGGGCGTACCCGCGCGTTTATATGAAAGCCAAGGTTATACATGGAAAACACTGAAAAGCTGAAGAACAGTAAAGAGATCGTTGCCTACCTGGTCGAGAAGTTCCCGGCCTGCTTCATCGCTGAAGGAGAGGCCAAGCCGCTCAAGATTGGCATCTTCCAGGATTTGGCCGAGCGTCTCGCTGACGATGCCAGAGTCTCCAAGACCATGCTGCGCTCTGCACTGCGTCAATACACCTCCAGCTGGCGTTACCTGCATGGCCTCAAAGCCGGCCAGGCCCGTGTCGATCTGGACGGCAACCCGGGCGAGCTGCTCACCGAAGAGCACATCGAGCACGCCAAGCAAGCGCTGAAAGAGAGCAAAGAGCGTGTCTTTGCCAGCCGTCGCACCAACAATAAAGAAGAGAAGGCCAAGCAGCCCCGTCGTCCTGCCCCGCGCAAGGCTGATGCTGCTGCCAAATCTGACAAGCCCAAGGCCGCACCCAAGGCAGTCGTTGCCGATGCGCCTCTGGTGAAGGTCGATGCCGCCAATCTGAAAGTGGATCAGGGTGTCAGGGTCGTGCTGGGCAAGTCTCCGGTGCCGGCGACCATCAAGGAAGTGACCAAGGATGACGTTCAGGTCCAACTGCAGACCGGCATGATGCTGCGGGTCAAATTTGAGCATCTGGTTCTCTAAGGAGACAAATGTTGAAGCATGGCGTAATTCGTTTTTCCCTCGTTGCCTGTAGCCTGGCGCTTGCCGGGCTTGCACAGGCCATCGAGCCGGTGCTCAAGGAAAGTGATTTGCCTGTGTTGGCTCAAGAGAGCCAACATGCTACGGCTAGCAAGCGAATTGCCAATCTGTTTACCCGCTCGCATTACAAGCAGTTCAAGCTGGACGATGCCTTTTCCTCCGTGATTTACGACAAGTATCTGGAGAATCTGGACTACAGCCGAAACCTGTTTTTGGCCTCTGATATCAGCCGCTTTGAAAAGTACCGTAACGGCTTTGACACCGATCTCGAAAGAGGACGGCTGGCGCCTGCTTACGAGATGTTCAATCTGAGTCAGCAGCGGCGCTATGAGCGGTTCGAATACGCCCTCAAACTGCTCGATACCCCTTTCGATTTTACCCAGCCCGACAATTACCTCTTTGATCGGGAAGGGGCGGCTTGGCCCAAAGATGAAGGCGAACTCAACGAGTTGTGGCGCCAGCGGGTCAAGTTCGATGCCCTGAGCCTCAAGCTCAGCGGCAAGGAGTGGCCGGAGATCAAGGAGCTGCTTGGCAAGCGTTACAACAACGCCATCAAGCGGATGTCCCAGACCGAGAGCGAGGATGTGTTCCAGCTCTTCATGAACTCCTTCGCCCGTGCCATCGAACCGCACACCAGTTATCTCTCCCCGCGCAGCGCCGATCGCTTCAACACCGAGATGAACCTCTCGCTGGAAGGCATCGGAGCCGTGTTGCAGGCAGAGGATGACTTTACCGTCATTCGCTCCCTGGTGCCGGGTGGCCCGGCTGCCAAGTCCAACCACCTCAAACCCGATGACAAGATCACCGGGGTAGGGCAGGACGATGGCAAGATTGTCGATGTGATTGGCTGGCGTCTTGATGACGTGGTCGAGCTCATCAAGGGACCCAAAGGCAGCAAGGTCAAGCTGGAGATCCAGCGCGGCAAGGGCGCCGGCGTCAAGACCGAGCAGATCGAGCTGACCCGCGACAAGGTGCGCCTGGAAGACAGGGCCGCCAAGTCCAAAGTGATCACAGCGGAAGGCAAGAAAATTGGGGTGCTCGAAATCCCGAGTTTCTACGTCAACCTGCACGATGACGTGATCAAGGAGATCTCCAGCCTCAACAAGCAGAAGATCGAAGGCCTGATCGTCGATCTGCGTGGCAATGGCGGCGGTGCGCTGACCGAAGCCTCTGCCCTGAGCGGTCTCTTCTTTGCTGGCGGGCCCGTGGTGCAAATTCGTGATCACATGGGCCGTATCACGGTCAATGGCGATGACGATGGCAACATCTATTACGGTGGCCCCATGTCGGTGATGATCGACAGGTATAGCGCGTCTGCATCCGAGATCTTTGCCGCCGCCATGCAAGATTATGGCCGCGCCCTGATCCTCGGCGAGAACTCGTTCGGCAAAGGCACAGTGCAGCAGCATCGCAGCCTTGCCAAGGTCTATGACTTCTACGAGCAGCCGCTGGGTCACGTGCAATACACCATTGCCAAGTTCTACCGGATCAACGGTGGCAGCACCCAGAACAAGGGCGTCGCTCCCGACATCGGTTTCCCCACTGCGGTTGCGCCGGATGAGACGGGTGAAAGTCGCGAGTTCAACGCCTTGCCCTGGGACAAGATTGCCTCGGCCAGTTACGAAAAGCTCGGTAACTTCGCCAGCCTCTTGCCCAAGCTGAAAACGGCCCACGAGGCACGGATCGCCAAGGATCCCGAGTTTGCCTATGTGATGCAGGACATTGCCGACTACAAGGTGGAGCAGGACAAGAAGTCTGTCTCCCTCAATGAGGCGGAACGTCTGGCAGAGCAGGCCAAGCAGGACGAGAAGGCGCTGCTGCGCACCAACGAACGTCTGGCACGCCTTGGCAAACCTGCGGTGAAGAGTCTCGACGAATTGCCGGCGGATTTTGAAGCCCCCGACGAGTATCTGATCGAAGCGGCCAATATCACGGCGGACCTGGCCAAACTCAGCAAACAAGGCTGACGTTGGCTTGGCAATAACAGGTACACAAGGGCGACTCAGGTCGCCCTTTCTTTTGCCTGAATGCAAACTATTTGACCCTGCCAACCGGTTGTGACAGCCTCTGACACGTCAATTACAAGCGTGGAAGCAAACAATAATGACCGATCACTCCCAGGCCATGACGGCCAAATATCGCCAGGATTATCAGGCTCCGCTCTACTGGATCGACAGCATCGATCTGGATTTTCAACTGCAGGATCCGCTGACCCAGGTCACCGCCATCTCCCGTCTGCGCCGTAACGGTGAACATAATGAGCCGCTGGTACTGGATGGTGAGGGGCTCTCCCTGCACAGTGTCAGCGTGGATGGCGTGCCTTATCAAGAGTACGAACAGGGTGAGAATACCCTGACCCTGTTCAACCTGCCGGCCGAATGTGTGCTGACCATAGTCACACTGCTGGATCCTGCCGCCAACACGGCGCTGGAAGGACTCTACAAGTCAGGTGATGCCTACTGTACCCAGTGCGAGGCCGAAGGTTTTCGCCGCATCACCTATTATCTGGACCGCCCCGACATACTGGCCCGTTACAGCACAAGGATCACTGCCGACAAGGCCAAGTATCCCTTCCTGCTTTCCAACGGCAACAAGGTCGACAGCGGTGAGCTGGATGGCGGTCGCCACTTCGTGCAGTGGCAGGATCCCTTCCCAAAACCCAGTTACCTGTTTGCCCTGGTGGCCGGTGACTTCGATGTGGAACGCAGCCACTACACTACCAAAAGCGGCCGCAAGGTAGCCCTCGAGATCTTCGTTGACAAGAGCAACCTGGACAGAGCAGGTTTCGCCATGGAGAGCCTGATCAACTCCATGCGCTGGGACGAGCAGCGCTTTGGCCTCGAGTACGACCTCGACATCTATATGATCGTCGCGGTGGACTTCTTCAACATGGGCGCCATGGAGAACAAGGGGCTAAACGTCTTCAACTCCAAGTTCGTGCTGGCCAACCCGGCCACCGCCACCGACAGCGATTACCACGGTATCGAGCGGGTCATAGGTCACGAATACTTCCATAACTGGACCGGCAACCGGGTCACTTGCCGCGACTGGTTCCAGCTCAGCCTCAAAGAGGGGCTGACGGTGTTCCGGGATCAGGAGTTCTCTTCCGATCTGGGATCCCGTGGTGTCAACCGCATCAACAATGTGCGTACCGTGCGCGGTCCGCAGTTTGCCGAAGATGCCGGCCCCATGGCCCACCCCATCCGCCCGGATGTGGTGATCGAGATGAACAACTTCTACACCCTGACCGTCTACGAGAAAGGGTCGGAAGTGATCCGCATGCTGCATACCCTGCTGGGAGAAGACAATTTCCAGGCGGGTATGCGCTTCTATTTCGAGCGCTTTGACGGTCAGGCGGTGACCTGTGATGATTTCGTGCAGGCGATGGAAGATGCCGGAGGCCGAGATCTCGGTCGGTTCCGCCGCTGGTACAGCCAGTCCGGCACCCCTGAGCTGACAGTGACCGATGAGTACGATGCTGCCAGCGGCGTCTATCGCCTGCATGTGAGCCAGCACACGCCGCCGACTCAGGATCAGCCGCAGAAACTGCCGCTGCACATCCCCTTCGACATCGAGCTGTATGACCAAAATGGCGCCGTCATCCCGCTGCAATATCAGGGTAAGGAAATAGGCCAGGTGCTCGACGTGCTCGAAGCAGAGCAGACCTTTATCTTCGATAAGGTGCCAGTCAAGCCGGTTCCCTCTTTGTTGCGGGACTTCAGTGCGCCGGTCAAGCTGCACTATGACTACAGCGACGAGGCTCTGGCCTTCCTGATGCGCCACGCCCGTAACGAATTTGCCCGTTGGGATGCGGCCCAGATGTTGATCAACAAGGCGGTGATGGAAGGGGTTGTGCAGGTGCAGCACGGGCAGGGAGTCGACGTCTCCGAGACCCTGCTGGCAGCCTTTGTCGCCATCCTGGACGACGCCTCGCTGGATCCGGCACTCAAGGCCGAGATCCTTGCCCTGCCGGGGGAAGCTACCCTGGCCGAACTGTTCGAGGTGGCCGATATCGATGCCATCCATCAGGTGCGCGATGCTATTCATGCTCGTCTTGCTGCAGCGTTCGGCGCTCGATTGGCAACCACCTATGCGAGCCTGCAACTGCAAGGCTATCAGGTGGTGCATGCCGATATGGCAAAGCGTGCGCTCAAAGGGGTTGTGCTCGGTTATCTGGCGGCACTGGATGCCGCGCATGCTGATGCGCTGGTGCGCCAGCAATACGCCAATGCCGACAACATGACCGATACCCTGGCGGCGCTGCAGGTGGCCAACGGCTATCTGCTGCCGTGCCGTTCCGAACTGCTGGCCGATTTTGAAGGCAAATGGGCCAGGGATGGGCTGGTACTGGACAACTGGCTGCGACTGGTGGGCAGCAAACCGGCGACCGATGTCCTCAGTGAGGTTCGTCAGGCGATGGCCCATCCCACCTTCAGCATTCGCAACCCGAACCGGCTGCGAGCACTGATCGGCAGTTTTGCCATGAGCAACCAGGTGCAGTTCCATGCCATCGATGGCAGTGGTTACCGTTTCCTGACCGATATCCTCATCGAGCTCAACGAGGTCAATCCCCAGGTTGCTTCTCGCCTCATCACACCGCTCATTCAGTTCAAGCGACTGGATGAAGGGCGCAAGGCCCTGATCCGCGCAGAGCTGCTCCGGCTGTTCAACCTGGACGGACTGGCACGGGATCTGTTCGAGAAGGTGAGCAAGGCGCTACAGCAGTAAGTGTTGACGGGGCAGGGGAGCCTGGCTCTCCTGCCCTTTTTGTTGAAAACACCATCGAGCAAGGCGCCGCAGTGACCGCATCATGGTCGGGCGCTATCGAGAAGGAGTCAGTGTTGAAGCAGTTTACCTTTCGGCTGTCACTCAGTAGCGATGACATACTGTTGATGTATCAGGGGCACGCCAGGCGTCTGGTGGTACGTACCGAACAGGGGCTCACCATAGAGCTGGCCTTGGAAAAAATCCGGCCATTTGTCACTATCAGTGGGGTATACGGCTATTTTCGGCTGAAAACACAGGATGATTATCGCTTTATCAGCCTGGAACGCATAAGTTAACAAAATTCGAACAGGATCCCGAGTAATTATCTGCTTTCAGTCACTATCTATCCGGTAAATCCGTAATCACCCAGTGGGATTTTCTGTTTTTTGCCGAATTGGCAAAATATTTCACAGCTCAAGCCGTGATCTGCCCCTTGTTTTTAACAAGTCGTTATCACCTTTGCTCGCCTTCCTTGATCTAAGACATTACACTTCGCAGCAACTCTGTACCGGTGGGCATCCAGGGTGGATGTCTTTCCGTCGGTGGTTCATGTCGTCCGATAAGGAATATAGCAATGGCATTGAAAGACGCCCCTACCTCAGTTCTGCTCGAAAACGTTCTCAGCCTGATCCATCAGAAGTTGCCCAAGAAGAGTGCCTCCCTGGTCGAATGCTTCGTTGCCAAGTTCTATGGCAACATGGCCAGCACCGATCTGCACGATCGCAATGACAGCGATCTCTACGGCGCCGCGCTCAGCCTGTGGAATGCGCTCAACCAGCGTACCAGCACACAACCCTACATCCGGGTCTACAACCCCGAGCTGACCCGCCACGGTTGGCAATCTCCCCACACCATAGTCGAGATCATACTGCAGGATTCTCCCTTCTTGGTTGACTCCATCCGGATGGCACTCAAGCGTTTGAACATCACGGCGCACATGATGCTGCACCAGCCGCTGCACCTTATTCGTGGCAACGAAGGCAAGATCAGCGCCATTCTGGATCTCGACAATACGGCCGGACAAACCTCGGTCGAAACCGCCTTCCTCATCGAGATCGATCACCTGACCGGTGATGAGCAGATGGATGCGCTGGCTGCCGAGCTCAACTCGGTTGCCGGGGAAGTGGCACTGGCGGTGGGGGACTGGCAACCCATGCTGGGTCGCCTGAACGAGATCATCGACGAGCTGCCCAAGCGCAAGAACCCGGTCAGCAAGGAGGAGGTCAACTCCTGTGTGGCTTTCCTCAAGTGGGTCGCTGCCCACAACTTCACCCTGATGGGATATCGCCGCTATGACGTCAAGGCGGTGGAGGGCGATCACGAGATACTGCCGCTGCCGGAATCCAGCCTGGGCCTGATGAAGAACTCCATCAAGGATGAGGGGCAGCGCCTTGGCAATATGCCGGCCAGCGCCCGCCATGCTGCGTTGAGCTCCGACCTGCTTATCCTCACCAAGTCAAACAGCAAGTCCCGCGTCCACCGCCCTGCCTATGTGGATTACATCGGCATCAAGCGCTTTGACGAGCACGGCAAGGTAGTGGGGGAGGATCGTTTCATCGGTCTCTATGCTTCTTCCATCTACAACACCAGTGCTACCCAGATCCCGCTTATCAGCCACCGGCTGGAACGCATCATGGCCTCCTCCGGTCACGAGAAGGGTTCACACGCCTACAAGGCGCTGCTCAACGTGCTGGAAACCTACCCCCGCGACGAGCTGATCCAGGCTCGTGAAGAGGAGCTGCTGGCCACCGGTCTCGGTGTGCTGGAGATGCAGGAGCGGGACATGTTGCGCTTGTTCGTGCGCCGCGACGTCTACGGTCGTTTCTTCTCCTGCATGGTCTATGTCACCAAGGAGCGCTACAACACGGCGCTGCGAGTCAAGACCCAGCAGATTTTGCAGAAATATTTCGGCAGCAGCGAAGAGGTGGAGTTCAACGTCTACTTCTCCGAAGGCGTGCTGGCGCGGACCCAATACATAGTGCGGGTCAACAATAACAACGTGGATGTGGACGTGAACGAAGTACAGAACAACCTGATTGAAGCGGCCCGCAGCTGGGACGACCGACTCGATTCCGTGCTGCTCTCCCATTATGGCGAGGCCCGCGGCAATGCCTTGCGTGGCCGTTTCAGCAGCGCCTTCCCCCGTGCCTACAAGGAAGATGTGCTGCCGGGATCTGCCGTGGCCGACATCATGGCGCTGGACAATCTGAGCGAAGCCGAACCGCTGGGCATGCTGTTTTACCGCGCTCAGGAAGAAGAGAACGATCGCCGGGTTCGCCTCAAGCTGTTCCATCGCACCGAGCCCATTCACCTCTCCGATGTACTGCCCATGCTGGAAAACATGGGGCTGCGGGTGATCGGTGAGACCCCGTATCAGGTGCGTACCCCTTCAGGGGATATATTCTGGATCCTCGACTTCTCCATGTTGCTGCGCGGTGAACAGCCCTTTGATTTGGAGCAGAGCCAGCAGCGCTTCCAGGAAGCCTTCGCCGCCGTCTGGAACAAGGGGCTGGAAGATGACGGCTTCAACCGTCTGGTACTGGGGGCCGGCCTCACGGGTCGTCAGGTTTCTGTGCTGCGTGCCTACGCAAAATACATGCGCCAGACCGGTGTCTCCTTCAGCCAGTCCTATATCGAAGAGACGCTTACCCGTTATCCTGACATCGCCCAACTGCTGTTTACCCTGTTCGAGCAGCGCCTCGATCCTGCCGGCAAGCAAGATGCCAAGGTACAGGCCAAGCTCCATGATCAGCTGGCGGCCAAACTGGATCAAGTCGCAAACCTGGACGACGATCGCATCATCCGCCGCTTTGTGGAGATGATCGACGCCACCTTGCGTACCAACTACTACCAGCTGGACAAGGCTGGGCAGATCAAGCCTTACATCTCCTTCAAGCTGGCACCGGCCAGCATTACCGACATGCCGTTGCCGCTGCCCAAATTCGAAATCTTCGTCTACTCGCCGCGGGTGGAAGGGGTGCATCTGCGCTGGGGCAAGGTGGCCCGTGGTGGCCTGCGCTGGTCCGATCGCAAGGAAGATTTCCGCACCGAGGTGCTGGGTCTGGTCAAGGCACAGCAGGTGAAGAACACCGTCATAGTGCCGGTGGGCGCCAAGGGTGGCTTCTACTGCAAGCAGATGCCGGTGGGGGCCGCCCGGGCCCTTATCCAGGAAGAGGGAAAGGCCTGTTATCGCCTGTTTATCCGCGGTCTGCTCGATGTCACCGACAACATCATTCAGGGCGAGGTGATCCCGCCCAAATCCGTGGTGCGTCACGACGAGGATGACTACTACCTGGTGGTGGCGGCTGACAAGGGGACGGCCACCTTCTCCGACATCGCCAACGAGATAAGTCAGGAGTATGGCCACTGGCTCGGCGATGCCTTCGCCTCCGGCGGCTCGGTCGGTTATGACCACAAGAAGATGGGCATCACGGCCCGTGGTGCCTGGGAATCGGTCAAGCGTCACTTCCGTGAAATCGGCATCAATTGCCAGACCACTGACTTCACCTGCGTAGGGGTGGGTGACATGGCCGGCGACGTGTTCGGCAACGGCATGCTGCTCTCCGAGCACACCCAGCTGGTGGGTGCGTTCAACCACATGCACATCTTCATCGACCCGACCCCCGATGCAGCCAAGAGCTTCGTCGAACGCAAGCGCCTGTTCGAACTGCCTGGCTCCAGCTGGGATGACTACAACCGTGACCTCATCTCGGCAGGGGGGGGCATCTTCCTGCGCTCGGCCAAGTCCATCAAGCTGAGCCCGCAGATCCAGACACTGCTTGGTACCGACAAGGCCAGCATGGCCCCGAACGAGCTGATCAAGGCGCTGCTCTGTCTGAATGTGGACCTGCTCTGGAACGGCGGTATCGGCACCTATGTGAAGAGCGCCCGCGAGAGCGACGCCGAAGTGGGGGATCGCAGCAATGATGTACTGCGGGTCAATGGTCGCGACCTGCGTGCTCGCATCGTCGGCGAGGGTGGCAACCTGGGCTTTACCCAGCTCGGTCGGGTGGAATACGCCAGCCAGGGTGGGCGCATCAACACCGACTTCACCGACAACGTGGGCGGGGTGGATTGCTCCGACAACGAGGTCAACATCAAGATCCTGCTCAACCAGCTGGTGGCTGCCGGTGATATGACCCTCAAGCAGCGTAACCAGATGTTGTATGAGATGACCGACGATGTGGCGCAAATTGTCATTACCAACGCCTACCGCCAGTCCCAGTCCATCTCGGTCACCAGTTTCCGTGGCACCGAGCAACTGAAAGAGCAGCAACGCTTCATCCAGGGGCTGGAGCGCGAAGGCAAGCTGGATCGGGGGCTGGAGTTCCTGCCATCCGATGAGGAGCTGTCCGAGCGGATGGCGGCAGGGCAGGGCTTGACCCGACCCGAGCTGGCGGTGCTGGTGGCTTATGGCAAGATGGTGCTCAAGGAGCAGCTCAACTGCCCTGAGATAACCGAGGAGCCTTTCCTGGCCAACATGCTGGTCACCAGCTTCCCGGCCAAGTTGCAGCAGCAGTTTGGTGCAGCGCTTGCCCAGCACCCGCTGCGTGGCGAAATCATTGCGACCCGGGTGGCCAACATGCTGGTCAACGACATGGGGCTCAACTTCGCCAGCCGGATGAAGGACGAGACCGGTGCCTCTGTGGCGGAAGTGGCTTGCTGCTTCGCCATGGCCCGTGAGGTGTTTGGCCTGGGGGCCCTGTGGCGTGACATCGAAGCGTGTGACAACCTGGTGGATGCCCAGACCCAGCTCGAGCTGATGTTCTACAGCCGCCGCATTGTGCGTCGTGCTACTCGCTGGTTCCTGCGTGCCCGCAATCGCAGCTGGAGCATCGCTGAGAACATCGCCTTCTTCCGTCCGGCGTTCGAGACATTGGGCTCGCACCTCTATGAGGTGATGGACGAGAGTGAAGTGGTAGAGCACAGCCAGGCCGTAACAGCCCTGGTGGCCAGGCAGGTGCCCGAGTCCATCGCCCGTCAGGTGGCCCATATGAGCAGTCTCTTCTCCAGCCTGGATCTGGCGCAGATTGCCGCTGAGCACAAGACCGACATACTGCGTGCCGCCAATGTCTACTATCGTCTCGGTGCCAAGCTGGATCTGCACTGGTTCCTCGAGCAGATCAACCATCAGCCGGTGGGTAACCACTGGCAGGCAATGGCACGGGCATCGTTCCGTGAAGATCTGGACTGGCAGCAACGCAGTCTCACATCTGTGGTACTGGAAGGGTGCAAAGAGCAGGGAGAATGCGCTACCATACTGGCCGACTGGATTTCGGAGCATGAGCAACTCTTGTCCCGTTGGACCCATATGTTGGCCGACTTCAAGACCACGAGTACCCACGAGTTCGCCAAGTTCTCGGTGGCCTTGCGAGAGTTGAACCTGCTCCAGTTGAATTGCCGAACCTCGGCATAACCCCGAAAGCCCCGGCCAGTTGCCGGGGCTTTTTTAAGGAGCAAAAATGTTGTACCCCCTCGCCAGGCATTTCTTGTTCAAGTTCAATCCCGAACAGGCACACGATCTCTCCATCAAATATTTGCCCCGCCTTCTCGGTACGCCACTTGATTGTTTCTTCCGCCATTCATTGCCCAAACGCCCCGTCACTGTCATGGGGCTTTATTTTGCCAATCCGGTCGGATTGGCAGCCGGGCTGGATAAAGACGGGGAGTGCATCGACGCATTTGGGGCCATGGGGTTTGGCTTTATAGAAGTCGGTACCGTCACCCCCAAACCCCAGAGTGGCAATGACAAGCCCCGTCTGTTCCGGGTTATTCCGGCCGAGGGGATCATCAACCGCATGGGATTCAACAACAAGGGTGTCGATCATCTGGTGGCGCAGGTCAAGAAAGCCAAATACCAGGGTGTCATCGGCATCAATATCGGCAAGAACAAAGACACTCCCATAGAGCAGGGCAAAGACGATTATCTGATCTGCATGGACAAGGTCTATGATCATGCCGGCTATATTGCCGTCAATATCTCTTCCCCCAACACTCCGGGCCTGCGTTCGCTCCAATACGGTGATGCCCTCGATGAGTTGCTCGCAGCCCTCAAAGTGCGTCAGCAAGAGCTGGCCGCCCAATATAAAAAGTACGTGCCGCTCGCCGTTAAAATTGCACCGGACTTGAGTCTGGATGAAATTAATCAGGTCGCTGCATCCTTGATCAAAAACGGGATCGATGGCGTTATTGCCACCAATACCACCCTGGATCGGGAGATGATCTATGACATGCCCCATGCCGGTGAAGCCGGTGGCCTCAGTGGGCGTCCGTTGCAGCACAAGAGCACGGAGGTTATTCGCCAGCTGGCCAAGGCTCTGGACGGTGCACTGCCCATCATAGGGGTAGGGGGTATCGACAGCGCCATGGCTGCGCGGGAGAAGCTCGCTGCGGGTGCCAGTCTGGTCCAGATTTATAGCGGCTTTATTTATAAGGGCCCGAGTCTGGTCAAAGAAATTGTGACTCATATTTAAGAAATAAACGGGTGCCCTTTATTTAAAGTTGCTGAAATTCTCGACATGGAATAAAGTCGAGTAACGACTTTCAGTAAGGGCACCCCCATGTGTATCCAACCCAATGACAATTGGCAGTGGCATTATGATGCTCATGATGATCGTCTGATGCTGGATTTATCCGATCGCATGATATTCGCTACTGAATATAAAGGGCGACAATTGGTGCCCAGCTCCTTCACCACTCAGCCTTTTTGTGTGGATGATGCCGCCCTCTATTATCAATTGATGGACAAGGCTGTCGAACTCGACTGGAGTACGCCACATCAGGTCCAGCTGGTACTCAATGCCATCGCTGTCAGTCGCTTTTATAAACCACTGATGCCACAAAGCTGGTTCTTTGGTGAGGTCCACCCCTTTATTATTCCTGAAACCGGATCCTTGGTGTGCATGAATACACCTCATGGCAAGGGGGAGTTCATGGTGATCGAAGCAGGTGAACAGGCCAGCGTGTGCCTCAATCTGACCGAGGATCTGATACTGACAACCAGCAAGATCCTGCCGCGCTTTGGTGTGATCAAGGTGATGAACAACCGCATGACCGCCAGAGTTGCAACCCAGACACAATATCGTCAGGTGAGCTGATACCCATCCAAGTAAACGTGCTTAATATTTAGTCTGATTTTGCTCGTCCGATATTTTTTTGCCCCCTTTGTTGTTGCTCCTCAATGCCCCTCCTATTTGGTGAATAGCCCTTTTCTGTCGCGCCATAGTACTTTTTTCCTCTTATGTTATGCCCACAAAAAAGCCCTCCTACCAAACATGATAAGAGGGCGTAAAACACACACGACAGAAGGAATGGATGGTTTGTTTCAACAGCCGGGTCATGTTAGAGGGAATTGTTTCTTCTGAAACCTGATAGATATGACAGTCCGGCATAAATAGGCTATCGCCAGGCTGCGCCCAAAAAAATAGCCCTCCCGGTTTACGGACGATAACGGGAGGGCAAAACACGGGGTTACAGAAAGGACTTGCTCTGTCGGAAAGATAATAACGCAATGAGTTTTGTTTGACGCCTGTCAGATATGGCAATCCCTGTGAAGAACGGTAGGCCATTCATACCCGGATATAGAAGCCATTACCTAGCGTCTTGCTCTGACGAGGCAATGAATATCCGGGACCATCTGATGACCGCTCGTCTATAGCTGACCCACAAGCTGACCCACATGAGCATCACATCTCCATCAGGTTCCTATATGTCAATTGGCCAAGCCTTCTTGCGTATGCCAGATAAATGGGGGGGTGGGGAGCAAGCTGGCCTGTACCTGTCTGTCGCGCCAGCGCGAAGCTTTTGCTGCTCCGGATCGGCTCTTAAGGTATAATGCGGCACTATTTTTATGGCATCCCCGTGAGCGTGATGAAAGAATTTTTTGCAACCTGCCCCAAGGGGCTGGAAAACCTGTTGGCCGACGAGCTGACCACCCTGGGCGCAGAGCAGGTCCGTGAGACTGTCGCCGGCGTTCACTTCAAAGGCGAACTGGCCATTGGTTACAAGGCCTGTCTGTGGAGCCGTTTTGCTTCCCGCATCGTGTTGGTGCTGTCCGAATTCCAGATGAACGACGATCTGGATCTCTATCTGGGCGCCCACACGATCCCCTGGGAAGAGCACTTCTCCGGCACCTCCACCATAGCGGTGGACTTTACCGGTACCAACCCCGCCATTCGCAATACCCAGTACGGTGCGCTGAAGATCAAGGATGCCATTGTTGATCGCTTCACCAAGCGCGGTCATGTGCGCCCGGATGTGGACAAAAAGGCGCCGGATATTCGCATCATGGCGCATCTGGGCAAAGGCAAGGCCAATATCACGCTGGACTTGTCAGGCCCGGCGCTGCACCAACGTTTTTATCGTCAGGGCACAGGCGAAGCACCGCTCAAAGAGAACCTAGCCTGTGCCATGATTGCCCGTAGCGGCTGGGCCGGTGAGCCCATGATGGACCCCATGTGTGGTTCCGGCACCTTGCTGATCGAAGCGGCCTTCATCGCCGCCGACATGGCGCCGGCGCTGCGCCGCGAGCGCTTCGGTTTCGATCGCTGGCTGCAACACGACAGCGAACTCTGGCAGAGTCTGATGATGGAAGCCCAGGTGCGCGCCAAGCGTGGCATGCAGCGTTGTGAAGTGAAGCTGTTTGGCTGCGATGCCGACCCCCGTGTGCTCATGAAAGCCCGCGACAACGCCAAGGCGGCCGGTGTGGCCCACCTCATCACCTTCAAGCAAGCCGATGTGACCCAGCTTGAAAATCCGCTGCCGATGCCAGCCGTTGTTGAAGGGGAAGCGAGTCAGGAGGAAGCCCGTCAAGTCGGCATGCTTATCTCCAACCCGCCCTATGGCGAGCGTCTCGGCGAGTTTCCGGCCCTGCTCGAAGTGCATCAGGCACTCGGCGATGCCTTGCGTCGTGGCTTCCAGGGCTGGCGCGTCTCTATTCTCTCTGCCTCGCCCGAGCTGCTGAGCTGTCTGCGTCTGCGTGCCGACAAGCAATATCGTCTGTTCAACGGGGCGCTCGAGTGTCAGTTGCGCAACTACCAGATTGCGTTGGACTCCGTGGCCTCCCAGAAAGAGGTGGCGCAGGACTTTGCCAACCGTCTGCGCAAGAATCTTAAAACCCTCGAGAAATGGGCGAGCAAAGAGGGCATCGACTGCTACCGCCTCTACGATGCGGACTTGCCGGAATACAATGCCGCCATCGACCGCTATCAGGATTACCTGGTGGTGCAGGAGTACGCCGCGCCCAAAGACATCCCCGCCCAGAAAACTCGCCAGCGTCTGCTCGACATGGTGCAGGCCGCCATCAAGGTGACCGGCATGGACGGCGAGAAGGTGATTCTGAAGGTGCGCGAGCGTCAGGAGGGCAAACAGCAGTATCAGAAGCTCGCCGCAGAGCAGCACCGGATGGAAGTGCAGGAGTACGGTGCCCGTCTTTGGGTCAACCTCTACGACTACTTGGATACTGGCCTGTTCCTTGACCACCGTCAGACTCGCCGCATGCTGGGCCAGATGGCCAAGGGCAAGCGCTTCCTGAACCTGTTTGCCTATACCGGCAGTGCCACAGTGCATGCGGGTCTGGGCGGTGCCAGCGAGACCACCACGGTCGACATGTCCCACACCTATCTGAACTGGGCGCAGGACAACATGCGTCTCAACTCGCTGGTGGGCCGTCAGCACAAGTTTGTGCAGGCTGATTGCCTGAAGTGGTTGTCGGAAGCGGATGATCAGTACGACCTCATCTTCATCGATCCGCCCACCTTCTCCAACTCCAAGCGGATGGACGAGAGCTTCGATGTGCAGCGCGATCACCTGCTGCTGATGCAGCACTTGAAGCGCCTACTGGCTGCCGATGGCACCCTGGTGTTCTCCAACAACAAGCGTCACTTCAAGATGGATCTGGCCGGACTCGAGGCCGTGGGCCTCAAGGCGCAGAACATCACGAGCAAGACGCGTCCGAAGGACTTCGAGCGCAACCAGCATATCCATAACTGCTGGATCATCACCCACGCCGACGTGCCAGCGGAGGTTTGATGCTGACCCTGTTTCACACCGACGGCTGCCACCTGTGCGAACAGGCATGGCAGCTGGTGGAAGAGGCCGGATTGGCCAGCCAGACCCGTCAGTGCGACATCATCAATGATGCCGAATGGCTCGCTGCTTATCGGATACGCATTCCGGTGCTGCGCGATGAGGCCGGTCGCGAGCTGGGCTGGCCCTTTACGTTGGCAGAGCTCGGTGTCTGGGTAACTGCGCAGGCCAGTCACGGCTGAGCACGAATAGAGAAAAAGGGGGGCAGAGAGCTGGCCCCGCTTTTTTCATCAGGTAATAAGGAAGAAACATGGCTTTATTAACATTGCACGGCGCTTGTCTGTCGTTCAGTGATTTCCCGCTGCTCGACAATGCCGAGCTCAGCATTGAGCGCGGTGAGCGTCTCTGTCTGGTCGGGCGCAACGGGGCGGGCAAGTCCACCCTGATGAAGATCATTGCCGGCGAACTGCCACTCGATGACGGGCGCATGGTACAGCAGCAGGATCTGAAAGTGACTCGCCTCGAGCAAGATCCACCTGCTTCCAGCGATCTGACCGTGTTTGACTACACGGCCGAGGGGCTGGCCGGCGTCGGCGAGCTGCTCAAGCAGTATCACCATATCTCCATGGAGCTGGCCCACGATCCGAGCGATGCCAACATTCGCATCATGAGCGAGCTGCAAGAACAGCTCGATTATCAGAATGGCTGGCAGTTCGAGACCCGTATCAGCCAGGTGCTGACCCTGCTGAACCTCGATCCCGACGCAACCCTGGACAGTCTGTCCGGTGGCTGGTTGCGTAAAGTGGCCCTGGCCCGTGCGCTGGCCTGCGATCCCGATCTGCTGCTGCTCGATGAGCCGACCAACCACCTGGATATCGAAGCCATCAATTGGCTGGAAGATTTCCTCAAGGATTTTCGCGGCGCCATCGTCTTCATCTCCCATGATCGGGAGTTCATCCACAAGCTGGCGACCCGGATCATCGATCTCGACCGTGGCGTGATCACCTCCTGGCCTGGCAACTACGACGAATATCTGCAGGGCAAGGAAGAGGCACTGCGGGTTGAAGAGCTGCAACATGCCGAGTTCGATCGCAAGCTGGCCCAGGAAGAGGTGTGGGTACGTCAGGGCATCAAGGCGCGCCGTACCCGCAACGAAGGCCGGGTACGTGCCCTTGAGGCGATGCGGATGGAGCGTTCCCAGCGTCGCGAGCTGCAGGGCAAGGCCAAGCTGCAAATGGACGATGTGAATCGTTCTGGCAAGCTGGTGTTCGAAACCGAAGGGCTGGGGCTGGACTTTGGCGATCGTACCCTGTTCCAGGGGCTGGATCTGCAAGTGCTGCGTGGCGACAAGATCGCCCTGGTGGGTCCCAACGGTTGCGGCAAATCGACCCTCATCAAGCTGTTGCTGGGCCAACTCGAGCCCAGCCGTGGTCTGGTCAAGGGGGGCACCAAGCTGGAAGTTGCATACTTTGACCAGTATCGCGATCAGCTCGATCCCGAGCAGACGGTGATGGACAACGTGGGGGAGGGCAAGCAGGAAGTGATGGTGCGCGGCCGCTCTCGCCACATTCTGGGTTACCTGCAGGACTTCCTGTTTGAACCCAAGCGGGCACGTACCCCTGTGAAAGCCTTGTCAGGGGGCGAAAAAAACCGTTTACTGTTGGCCAAATTGTTCTTGAAGCCCAGTAATTTACTGATCCTCGATGAACCAACCAACGACTTGGATGTCGAAACGCTGGAATTGCTGGAAGAGCTGCTGGCGGACTATCCTGGCACCCTGTTGCTGGTCAGTCACGATCGTCGCTTTATCGACAATACAGTGACAGGTTGTTGGTTGTTTGAAGGGGATGGACGTATCAGCGATTACGTGGGCGGTTATGCCGACATGATGGCGACGCGGGCCCAGCAGAGCACACAGCTGGCGGCAAAAGCGGCTCAGGTCAAAACGCCAGAGCCTGTCGCTGTGGCAAGCCCTGCTGCCTCTAAAGTCAAAAAACTCTCTTACAAGTTGCAGCTGGAGCTGGATAATCTACCAGCCCGACTGGAACAGCTGGAGACTGAGCTGAATGCCCTGCAGGCAGAGGTAAACCATCCCGGTTTCTTCGCGTTGCCGAGCGATCAAACCCAGCTCAAACTGGATGCCCTGAATGCAGCAGAGGCTGCATTGGAACAAGCCTTCTCCCGTTGGGAGGAGTTGGAAGCGTTGAAACATCAGGACTAAGGAAGTAGATGAAAAAGCAATTATCCATGCTGGCCATTCTGGTCAGCGCCAGCCTGCACGCCCAGGCGGCACAAAGCCCCTTTTTCACCATTGTCGACGGGTCTGACAAGGGATTCGCCAGCGCGATCAGTGCCGATGGCAACGGGCTCGTCGGGATCAACACCAAAAACAACATGGCCGATCACTTCTCGACCGTACGTTTCGCCGACTTCCTGGTCGATCGTTTCCGTTTTGAGCAGGGCTGCATGCTCTCCAACTCGGTTTGCAACGCCTTCTGGAACGACAAGAGCAACTTTGCGTATCAGTGGCGTGTCGACTTTCTGGCCAAAACCGATCAGCGCAGCAATGTGGGTGACCTAGTCAGCAACGAAACTGATGGTTTGGTTACCGCTTTGGGTGACGTAGCAGGCACTCGCGTGGGCTACAAGATGGATGGCAAACTGCGCACCGCATTTGCCATCGTAGAGGAAGGCAACGCCGTCAACCTCAAGGATGGCGCCAGCACCCACAGCCTGAGCGTGCCGACCAGCATCAAGAAGCTGGACAACGGCCAGTACCTGGTGACCGGTACTGCCGCCACCGGCAAGACCATTGCCGTCAATTCCGAGACCTACAACTGGTGCTTCGCCGGTAACGACGGCCAGTATGGTGACTACCGCTACTGCCCGGGCCTCAACACCCAGGCCAGCTTCTGGCTGCTCAACAGCACAGGCACCTTCAACAAGCTGATCCAGGCCAACGAGTATTCCCGTGGCCGTAACGAAGTGATCCAGACGGCGTCTGCACTCGGGGTTGGCAACGTCAATGGCAGCTTGTTCGGTGTGGGCTACTCCTCTACCGGTGAAATTGGCACCAACTACCTGGATGGCCGCAACCTGGCGGCATACTGGACGCTGGATCTGGCCGGTGGCAAGGTCGGTACCACCCAGACTATACCGCTGGCCGAAGGCGAGCCGGGCAAGGATGACGCCAAGCTGCAACACAGCTGGGCTGTGGCGGTCAACGACAACGGTTATGTGATTGGTAACCAGCTCTATCGCATCAACAAGGGGCAGAATCGACCGGTCGAGATGTTCGTGTTCAACTTGAACACCAAGCAGACGGCGAGTGTGCCGTTGCAAGACAGCCCAATCAGCGGTGCAGGCTCGGAAGCTGCCGCCATCAACAACCACAACATGGTCGTGGGCTGGCGTGACTCTCGTCACCAGACCCAGCCAGTGGTCAATGGCACCAATCGCATGCAGGAAGGTTTCCTGCTCAATGCTGCGACCAGCAAAAATTGGTATCTGAACGATCTGATCTGCGGGCTGGATGATGCGGGTGCCAAGCAGTGTGCCCAGAACGGCTACTACTACCACATCGCGTATGCCAGCGGCATCAGCACGGATGGTACTGTCGCTGCGACGGCTTTTCGCTATAACAGCGAGAGCGATCTCAACAATCGTACCAATTCCACCATCGTTAGCGTGAAGCTGACGCCAGCCGTTGCCGATTACAAGAACAACGAGCCTGCAAGCTATGTGGTCGCGAATGCGCCGGTCAATAACCAGACTGGTCAGGATGGTGGCAGTGGTGGTGGCAGCCTGTTCTGGTTGACTCTGCTGGCCCTGCCGTTTACTTGGCTGCGCCGTTACCAACGATAAAATGGGATGTCACTAAAAATTAATGTGGTTCAGTGTCTTGTGTCACAATGACCGGATAGCATGACATTTTTTGTTTGACCCTGCCCATCTCGTGGGGTAAAGATGAAAGCGACCGATGAAAAATTGGTCGCTTTTTTTGTTCCACGAAGAGGGTCGTAGATGATGAAGAGACAAAAACGGGACCGTCTGGAAAGAGCTCGCGCTCGTGGTTATCAGGCTGGCGTGGTCGGCAAACAGAAAGAAGCGTGTCCGTACCAATGCCTGGATGCCCGAGGGCATTGGCTTGGTGGTTGGCGAGACGCCATGGAAGGGCGGGGTTCAGGCCTCTTCATGAAGTAATTGGTACTTCATCACTCATTACAAAAGGAAAGGGGCCATTGAGGCCCCTTTACGTTACCACTAAATCAGTCGATCAGAATGCAGTGGTATCTTTGAACAGGCCCACTTTCAGATCGCTGGCGCTATAGATGGGACGGCCATCGACTTCCACGACGCCATCGGCGATCCCCATGACCAGCTTGCGGTTGATGACGCGCTTGAAGGTGATCTTGTAGGTCACTTTCTTGGCGGTCGGCAGGATCTGGCCAGTGAATTTCACTTCACCCACACCCAGTGCACGGCCTTTACCCGGACCGCCTTTCCAGCCGAGGAAGAAGCCGACCAGTTGCCACATTGCATCCAGACCCAGACAGCCTGGCATAACGGGGTCACCCGGGAAATGGCAGTCAAAGAACCAGAGGTCCGGCGTAATGTCGAGCTCTGCCAGGATCTCGCCCTTGCCATGCTCACCACCGTTGTCGTTGATCTTGACGATGCGATCCATCATCAACATGTTGGGGGCGGGCAGCTGACTGTTACCCTCACCAAATAATTCGCCACGGCTGCAGGCGAGCAGCTCTTCACGGGTAAACGAGTCTTTGCCTTGTTCACACAGGGAAAGGCGGGGATCAATGGTGGTATTGTCTACGGTCACGCTGTTTATCCTTCATATGGGTCAAAGCCGGGCCAATTTAGCGTACACTTGTGCGCTAAACAACTCCGATCTCTTCTTTATTACAGGCTGAACAACCGGCCCAGCAGGCGGCGGATCAAGCCCCCCTTGAACGCGGTGCCATTCAGTTCGTCCAGTCGCTGCTGGATCCGGCCAAACAGGGTATCCGGCATGTCTGGCTCACCCGCTACACAGCCAGTCAGCAGCTCGATAGCCTCTTCCACATGGTCCACCGGATGAATGTGGAACTGACCTGCTTCGACGGCGGCAATCACCTCGTCGGATAGGTTCAACTGCTGGATGTTGGTGCCCGGCAGAATGATACCTTGCTTACCTGTGATGCCATGGATCTTGCACACTCGGAAGAAGCCTTCAATCTTCTCGTTCACACCACCTACCGCCTGCACATTGCCGAACTGATCGACCGCGCCGGTGACGGCAAAGTGTTGATAGATGGGCTGGCGGGCGAGGGCAGAGAGGAGGGCGCACAGGCCGGTCAGAGAGGCGCTGTCACCATCGATCTCATGATAGGACTGCTCGAACACCAGATTGGCAGAGAGCGGTGAGGGGGTTTCTGCACCAAATTTGTTGGAGAGATAACCATGAATGATCATCATCGCCTTGGCGTGGATATGGCCAGCCAGCTCAGCTTTTCGTTCGACATCCGCAATGTCGCCATCGCCCAGGTGCACGGTCGCGGTGAGACGTACAGGTTCGCCAAAATCATAGGGATGACCCGAGACCTGAATGACGGACAGACCATTGATCTGGCCGATCTCCTCACCATCGGTTTGCAACAGGATCTGGCCGTCAATGACGCCTTGATCAGACTGTTCAACCAGATAATTTAGGCGGTAGTCCTGCTCTTCAAGGGCCAACCGGATATGCTCATCAGTCACGGTTTCGGCTTCCATTTCGCGGGCCAGGCTGTCCGCCATGCGCATGATGGCACTGAGCTGTATCTCGGACAGAGAGAGCCACTCCTGATGGTCACACAGGCGACTGGCATGGCGACAGAGGGCGGCGAGGGCGGCCGGGGTGAAGTCCAGCAGTGTCCAACGCTCGCGTAACCATGCCAGATACTGCAGAAATTCAGGCAGGTCTTCATCAATGTTGACCTCTGATACCAGATCCGCACGAAGGAAGATGCGCTCGGACATGTCCCTGTCCAGCATCTGGAACTCGGATACCTCGAGGCGGTCACCGACCAGGATCAGCTTGAGCTTGATGGGGGTCGCTTCCGGGGTAAAGAAGGGAGTCAGGGTCTTGCCTTCCTGATAGGCATTCCAGTCCAGTTCGCCTTTCTGAATGGCATTCTTGAGCTTGAACCAGAGGTGGGGCTGATCCAGCAGCTCGTCGAGTTGCAATATCAGATAGCCGCCATTGGCCTGACGCAACAGACCCGGCTCCAGCAGATGCTGGTTGGCGTAAACAGAGCCTTGTTCGGTCTGATAGTTGATGGAGCCGAACAGGGTATCCCAGTTCAGATCCCGGCCATAAATCACCGGAGCTTCCTGATCTTCATGGTGGATCAGCAGGTTGATGAGCACAGGGTGCTGGAATTCGAGTCCTTGAGCCACATGGGCCGCCAGATCGGAAAGAAAGTCATCGATCTTGGGATCGTTGTTCTGCTTGCGCATGATGCGAGTGACCAGACGCTCGGCATCCAGATGGTGGCTCATCAGTTTGAGCAGTTCACCCACCATTTCGCAAAACTCGATGCCGGTACCAGGTTGCAGACGCAACCAGATCGGTTTGAACGGGTTGTTCAAGTTTTCCGTATAACAGAGATCAAACAGGTCACCATCCTTGCCATTGGAGGCGGCGATCAATGTCTGGCACACACCTTCATAGTCAGCGCCGGGGAAACCATTGAGCAGCATGACCGGGCAATCACCATCAAAACTGGCGAGGCGCTTGATGCCGGAAATCACTCTGGGTTGCAAGGCGGCGAAGGGAATGGGTTCTAGCTTGCTAAGTGCAGGGAACTGTTCAATCGCGAAAGCGGGTTTTAGTTGTTCTGATGTTAATTCAGCCACTTAAGATATCCGGTCGGAGATAGGATCATTTGTTTCCATTATACACAGTTCAATTTATGGGAACAGAAAACAAGATATTGAATTTAACATAATATACATTATGCGCGGTTTTATTTATGAGATGAAACACGCTACCGAGTTGGCACTCATCTGGTTCGTGACGTTCGCTCTTGCTCCTATCAGCGCGCGTGTTCGGTTGGCCACTGTATCGCTCACATTGATTTGTTATCTCTCACTCTTCATCGACACACCAACACACGTTCATTCATGCAACCTATCAAGCGGTTTATGGTTGGCGCTTTCGTGCCGTTCACTGTTGCCGGTGTGCAGATATTTGGAGGTGGTGTCGATGCTGTCATGACCCGCGTCAGCTTGAACATGGGATAAGGGTCTGCCATTGAGATTGATGTCATGGGTAATGCCGGTGTGGCGAATGGAGTGCGGTGTCAGATTGCACATCTCGGCGGCGTCCTGGGTAAAGCCGTCCTGTTCGGCCAGATTGGCGGCAGTCTGGATCACCGTCATCACCAGTTCACGTAGTTGACGGATACCGAGATTGGCATTGAGCTCTCCCTGTTCACGGCCATGCGCGGCGGCTTTATGGCGTACAAAGAGTGGTGTTTGTTCATTGGGGGCCGGCAATGGCGCTAACCCCAAGAAAGTGCGATAGCGCTTGAGCGCTTCCAGCAATGCCTGAGACACCGCCACAGTACGTCGTTTTCCGCCCTTGCTGCGTGGAATGTAATAGCCCCAGACGCCGGTTTTACCGTCACGGCGAAACTGGCCCATGACGGGCGTAAAACCCGGTCTGGCTGCCACTTCCGAGATGCGCAGATAACAGGCGTACATCAGGCTTATCAGGAAGCGGCTGCGCTCGTGCTGATCCGGTGATTCGGTTGCCAGTCGGTCGGCGGCCTGCATCACGTAGGACCATTGCAACTCACTGAAGGCCTGGCCCTGATCATCTGGTTCCTGCTGGACCGGTCGCTTGACTCGTTGCAGCAGCAGAGCCGGATTTCTGTCCATGTACTCTTCCTGGATCAGAAACTGGAAGAAGGCCGACAGAATGGCGAGCTTGGTCTTCATTGCCTGTTCGCTCAGACGGTATGGCAGCTCGCGGCCCAGCTCCCGTTTGCCGAGGAATGGCCGCCACAACGGATTGGGCAGCCGTTCTCCCCACTCTTTGTCTAGGATGAACTGCGCCACATTGCGGTAAGCAATCAGCTGGTCTGGTGGCGCCTGGCAATAGTCGAGATAGCGCATCATGATGCGCCGGGTCAGGTCTTTCGGGCTGATGGCCAGCTCGCTGAAACACCAGTGCAGAAATGTCGTCAGCTCGCTACGGTACGTTTTGTAGTTGTTCTCGTTATGGCGTTGCTCCAGCAGCCAGTCGACCGCCAGTTCGTAGACGAGGCCTGCATCGGGCACGTCGTTCAGGCTGAGGTTGGCCAGATACTGATTGACCTGGGGATTGCCCGCCTCCAGGTGAGCCAGGCCGTCAAACAGCGGCATGGCGGGTGGAAGTAACATAGAGGTCATGGTGGTGCTTGCTTGGTCTATAGGATGGGAGACGTGTGCTCTGTTCAAAAGCTGATGCCGATAAATGGGGTTATCGGCATCATGATGTGACAAAAAATCCAGCTGTGTGCGATGCTGCATCGGCTGTTGTAACCCGTTTGGGCGACTTTCTATGTTTATTCAATGGATATGCACCTTTGTTCAAAATTTCTCGGGGTAAATATCCGTAAAATTGACTGTAAATTCTTAAATTGTGAATATCTTGGGGTGTTTGAGCTTGCTGTTTCACTGTTTCAACCTAGCGCCCTACTCCCCTTGCCTTCACGCCACGCTCTTGAGGGATTTTCCCTTGGGTTTGTCAGCGTCAGCCTTCTCTTCCATTGGCTGGGGATCCTCTTTGGTACTCACCTGCGCCTTGCCACCGCGCAGTACGTTTTGCAGTACGTCACGCTGTTCGGCCAGGTAGAAGGCCAGGGTCTCTTGCTGTTCGGGTTCCAGATTGACAGGTGCCCCCGCCAGCAAGGTCATCAACTCGTCGGCGGTATCCAGCAGCTTGTCATAGGCATCCGCCTCTTTCTTGCTGGCAAAGGTCATCTTTTCCACTCCCCCACGCACGACAACATATTTGATTTCAACAGCCATAATGGCGTCCTCCTCATGATAGTGAATACAAGTATATGTACGGATATACAGTATTGCAAATATCCAGATAAAGCGGGTGATGATGAGAGACTGTGGCCGATTACGCGGCCATCATCACATTGATGAAAGGGTCATTTGACATCCGCTTTAAGCAAGCTGGATGATGGGCTCATGACGATCACAAGACAACTGCTCATACTGCTGCTGGTTGAGGTGATGCTCCTCGGGGGCATCGCGCATCTGGTCATTGGCCTCTCTCCCCTGCTCTCCCTGCTGTTTGTGGTATTGACGCTATTGGGGCTGCGCTGCCTGGTGGTATTGCTGACCTGGGGGTTCTCCCGCTTCTATCCGGCACCGGCCATCGGTTTGCGGGCCTGGTTACGCATGGTGGTTTGGGAGATGATCGCCTATCTGTTTACCTTCACCTGGTTGCTGCCATTTGAGCGGCTGCTGATGGCGCCGGACAGGCTTACCCCCTCCCCCCTGCCCTTGCTGCTGGTTCACGGTTACGGTTGCAGTCGCGGGATCTGGCGGGTACAAAGAGCCCGTCTGGAAGCGGCCGGTCACGTGGTCGCCACCGTTACCCTGACTCCTCCTTTCGGTCATCTCGATGACATGGTCCCCCTGCTGGCCAAGCGTATCGATGAAGTGCTGGCTGCCACTGGCGCCGCTCAGCTGGTGTTGATTGGCCATAGCATGGGGGGGCTGGTGTGCCGTGACTATCTTGCCCTGGCCGGCGGTGGCAAGGTGGCGCAGCTTATTACCCTGGCGACGCCCCATCAGGGCAGCCAGCTGGCGACCATTGCACTGGGTGACAACGCGCGGGAGATGGAGCCAGGTTCCGGTTGGCTGCAACGCTTTGCCGCCGTGCCGCTGTGTGTGCCCGGAATTTCGGTGCGCACCAGTCATGACAACTTTGTGTTGCCTCAGTCCCGTCAGCTGATGGCGGGCATGGAGGACATAGAGCTCGCAGCCCTTGGCCACCTCTCCCTTATCTACTCGCGCCGTACCACGGCCCTGCTGCTGACCCTGCTTGCCCGCTCCCAGCCAGAAACGAAAAGGGCCTGATTGTTCAGGCCCTTGGTGTTTGTGCTCTCTCTTGATCGATGAAAGCAGGTTAGAAGTGAATGCCCTTGATAAGGGTAGAGACCGCCATCTGATCCGCAGATGCCTTGGACTCGCCGCCCTCTTTGGGATCCGAGAAGGTGCGAAAGCTGGTGTTCATGATCACCTGGGCCACTCGTGGCGCCAGGGCATGGATCACCTGACCGAACACCCCGAGGCGGGTAGCCAGTCGCACATGCTTGTTGATGATGGTGTCGCACACCAGATCGGCGGCCTCTTCCGGTGTCATCATGGGCACCTGCTCATACACCTTGGTCGGCGCCACCATAGGGGTTTTCACCAGCGGCATGTTGATGATGGAGAAGTTGACCCCTTTATCCGCAAACTCGGACGCCGCGGTGCGCACCCAGGCATCGAGCGCCGACTTGGAGGCCACGTAGGCGGAGAAGCGTGGCGCATTGGTCAGCACCCCTATGGAGGAGATGTTGATGATGTGACCCTTCTTCTTCTCGATCATGGTGGGCAGCACCCCCATGATCACCTTGAGGGTGCCGAAGTAGTTGAGCTGCATGGTGCGCTCCAGATCGTGGAAACGATCGAAGGAGTCCTCGATGGCGCGACGGATGGAGCGGCCGGCATTGTTGATGAGGATATCCACCCCGCCATGCTCGGCCACTATCTGTTTGGTAATAGCCTCCCCTTGGGCGAGGTCCGCCATGTCTCCCTGATAGACTTGCAGGGTCAAGCCCTGCTCGGCAAACTCGGCCTGGGTCTGTGCAATCTTGTGCTCGTCCCGGGCAATAGTCAGCACTGTTGCGCCCGCCTCGGCCAACTTTCTTGCGGTGGCCTTGCCGATGCCGGAGGTGGCGCCGGTGATCAGCACCACCTTGCCCTCGACGCGGCCGCGCAGAGTGCGGTCGATGAACAGTTCGGGGTCGAGGTGACGCTCCCAGTAATCCCACAACCGCCAAGCGTAGCTGTGCAGCGGCGGCACTTCAATGCCGGTTCCTTTCAGTACCCGCTGGGCTTCGCGGTTGTCAAAGCGGGTGGGATAGTTGATGAGCCTGAAAATATCCTTGGGCAGACCGAGATCGGCGATGGCTGCATCGCGAATGCGGCGCACCGGCGTCAGTGCCATCAGCATGGCCATCAGGTGGCGGGGAATAAAGCTGAACAGGGCCGCATTGATGCGAATAGCTGGCTCGGGCGCGTGGGCAGCACGGGAGAAGGTGCTCAGCATGTCGCCAACCCGCATCGGATGGGAGTCGGTCAGGTGAAATGCCTTGTTGTCCTCTCCGTCCAGATGGGCGATGTAATCGATGGCATCCACCACGAAGTTGACCGGCACCAGGTTGATGCGACCCCCTTCGACGCCGATGGCGGGCATCCAGGGCGGCAGCAGGCGCCGCAGCTTCTGGATGGTCTTGAAGAAGTAATAGGGGCCATCCACCTTGTCCATCTCGCCTGTGTTGGCATCCCCCACCACTATACCGGGTCGGTAGATGCGCCAGGGGATGGTGCTCTCCTTGCGCACTATGCCCTCGGCCTCGTGCTTGGTCTGGAAATAGGGCATGTCGAGGTGTTCTGCCTCATCGAACATGTCTTCACGAAACAGGCCGTCGAACAGACCGGCCACTGCGATGGAGCTGCAATGATGGAAGCAGCGAGCGCCGAGTCGTTCGGCCAGTTGCAGTGCCTGACGGGTGCCCTCAGTGTTGACCTGCTGCTGAATGCCCGCCTTGGCGTTGAGGTCATAGATGGCAGCGAGATGGAGGAAGTGATCGATATTGCCGACGAGTGGTTCCTGCTCGGTGGCGCTCACGCCGAGTTGGGGATGGGTCATGTCTCCGACGATCGGGATTGCCCTTTGCTCGTCGACTCCCCAGTAAGCCAGCAATTCGGGTACCCGCTCAAGATGGGCTGCGCGCATCAAGAAATGCACCCGGCTATTCGGGCGCTGCAGCAGTTTTTTTATCAGTCGGCGGCCGATAAAACCGCTGCCCCCCGTGATGAAATAGTCCATGGTATTTATTCCCTTACTGATTGGGCTGTTAGTTGTCGTTAGATATATCACGCTTCAATTGGAAATATGCATTCGAACATCATCTTCGTGACCGAGACCAAAATTACCACGACTGCCTGTTCCGTTATTAGGTAGAACCCTCTATTTTTTCCCCATAGACTGAGAATGAAAGCTCAGTAATGCCACAACGAATGTTCCAAGGTTGTTGTCATTACCTCATCCCACTCTCCAGTAAGGAAACAATCATGGCCAAGAAATTGAAATCGCTGGCAAGCTCGGTGACCGACAACCAGCTCACCTCGACCATCAAAGAATCCACCCAGCAGATCTGGCTGGCGGGCTTGGGTGCCTATGCCAAGGCACAAGAGGAAGGGGGCAAGATCTTCGAAGCCCTGGTGCAGGAAGGCGAAGCATTGCAGACCCGCACCCGTCAGAGTGCCGACGAAAAGATCGCGGCCATCACCGACAAGACCACAGGGACCTGGGGCCGTCTGGAACAAGTGTTCGAGGATCGCGTGGCCCGCGCCGTCGCCAGCTTGGGTATCCCGACCCGCAAGGATATCGACAAGCTTTCCAAGCGGATGGCCGAGCTGACCGAAGTAGTACAGCAACTGGTCGATGCACAGGATGACACGGTTGCACCGGCTGCCGAAGCCAAACCTGCCGCCGCCACTGTCGCCAAGAAACCTGCGGCCAGGAAGCCACCGGTGAAAAAGGCTGCAGCCCCCATCGCCAAGGTGAAAGAAGAGGTCAAGGCGTTGGCGTCCGAGGTAGAAAAAGTCGCCAAGGATGTCAAGGAGAAGGGCGAGACCACCCTCTCCTGATCTGACCGGCCAGACCTGCTTGGCCTGGCATAGTGATTGACCGGCCCATGCCCTCTTGCTGGGCCGGTTTTGCTTGAGAAGGGAGGCTGTGTCATGAGCACGATTGCGATTGCCCTCGCCGGAGGGGGTCCTCTGGGGGGGATTTACGAGATCGGAGCCTGCGCCGCCCTTGCCGACAGTATCAAGGGGCTGCGTTTCGAACAGGCCGATATTTATGTGGGGGTCAGTTCCGGTGCCGTCGTTGCCTCGGCGCTGGCCAATGGCATTTCCCCCGACAAGTTGGTGCGGATCCTGCTAAGCGATGACAGCAGCGAGTTTTTCGACCCATCTACCCTGCTGCGCCCCGCTTTCGGTGAATACCTTGACCGACTGACCTCACTGCCGCCATTGGCGTGGGAGTGTCTGGCCGATTACCTCTCCGCCCCCTGGAAAAAAAGCTTGCTCGGTTCCTTGCAAGGCATGTCCAAAGCGATCCCGACCGGTTTGTTTGACAGCCGCGGGGTGGATCGCTTCCTGACCCAATTTTTCTCTCGCCGTGGTCGCAGCAATGACTTTCGCAAACTCAAGAGCCGCCTGTTCGTCATCGCCACCGAGCTCGACACAGGCCGCGCCGTGGCATTTGGCAGCCCGGGGCTCGACGATGTGCCCATTTCGGCGGCGGTACAAGCCTCTGCTGCCCTGCCCGGCCTGTTTCCACCGTCATTGATCAATGGCCGTCACTATGTGGACGGTGCGCTGATCAAGACGCTGCATGCCTCTGTGGCGCTGCAGGAGGGAGCCGATCTGGTGTTTTGCATCAATCCGCTGGTGCCGTTCGATGCGGGGATCGCCAGCGAGCGCCCCGCCAATCTGGTGGACAGTGGTTTGCCTGTGGTGCTGGCCCAGACCTTTCGCGCCATCATACATTCGCGCATGCACGTGGGAATGGATCGCTACAAGCATCAGTACCCGGATGCCGACGCCTTGCTGTTCGAGCCATCCCAGGCTGATGGCGAAATGTTTTTTGCCAATGTGTTCAGCTATCGGGATCGCCGCCACCTGTGCGAGCACGCCTTCCAGCATACCCGTCGTGATCTGTGGCAGCGCCGGGCCGAACTTGGCCCCATCCTCGCCAAACATGGGCTTGAGCTCAATCTGGGGGCGCTGGCCGATCAGCAGCGCTCCCTGCTCACTCCGGGAACTGGCTCGGTCGCGGCACTGGATGCCTCCCTGACCCAATTGCAACATTGGTTGACCCACCGTTATGGCGGCAAGGGCCGCCGGCAACCGAAGGAGTAGCATGGACAGCAAACCAAAGCGGCGAACGCGGGAGCGGATCCTGGCCACCGCCCTCACCCAGTTCAACCTGCTGGGTGAGCCGACCGTCACCACCTCCGCCATCGCGGCCGAGCTGGAGATGAGTCCGGGCAATCTCTATTACCACTTTCACAATAAGGAGGAGATAGTCAACGCCCTGTTCGGTGAATTCGAACAGGAGATGGCTCATCTGCTCGACACCGTCACCCCTCCGCTGGATGAAACAGAAGATATCTGGTTCTTCTTGCACCTGATGTTCGAACTCATCTGGAAATATCGCTTCTTCTACTACGACATCAGCACCCTGATGAGCGGCAATCACAAGGTGGAGCTGCGCTTCTCTGCTCTGCTTCGGCGCAAGGAACAGACCGCTGCCGCCATTTGTCACAGCCTGTCCGGCAGTGGCTTGCTGCAGGGCAGCGACGCCCAGATCGCTGCCCTGGCGGCCAATATCGCGCTGGTGGGCACCTTCTGGATCTCCTATCAACGGGCACTGCACCCGCGGGCCGATGCCGACATCGCTCTCGGGGTGTTTCAGGTAATGCAGCTGGTGGCCCCTCGTCTGCGGCCCAATGCCCGTGCACATCTGGATGCCATCGCCATGCATTACTGCCCGTCCCTTGCGACGAGGGCACCCAATTCCAATTTTTAACAGGGAGCACAACATGACCATTTCACATCAAAAATTGTCCGAGTTCACCCCGTTCCCCTGGCCGGACGCGGCCTATGACTACGCGGGGGCGGGCCTCAAGCAACATTGGGCTCGCCTGCATCAGGGGGATGCAGAACCCTGGCCTCAAGACGCTCAGGTGCAGGCGGCCTGGCGTGCCTACCATGCCGGTGACTTCGGTCAGGCGGTGGCATTGGGGAATGCGGCGGGGGACGCTGGCCTCAACGTGGTGAACAAGGCGCTGGTGATCCACGCCAGCTACCTGCTGGATGACAAGTACGCCAAGCGGGCGGCATTCGAGCTGGCCGCCAGCAACGCCGAACAGCTGCAAAAGCGTCAGCCCGACAATGCCAACGGCTGGTATTTCCACGCCCTGGCGCTGGGTCGCTATAGCCAGGTGATCTCGGTCTCCAAGGCCCTGTCACAAGGGATAGGTGACAAGATAAAAACCAGCCTGGAAAAAGCACTGACACTGGCCCCCGAGCATGCCGAGGCCCACATCGCCTTCGGTGCCTGGCATGCGGAGATCATCGACAAGCTGGGCGCCATGATCGGCGGGATCACCTATGGTGCCAAAAAAGACGAAGCTGAGCGTCACTTCAAGGCTGCATTGGCCATAGTGCCCCACTCCGCCATCGCCCGCATGGAATACGCCAATGCCATGGTGATGATGCATGGCAAGAGCAAGATGGCGGCGGCCGAAGCGCTCTATGCCGAGGCTGCCGAGTGTGAGCCCATGGATGCCATGGAGCGGCTCGATGTGGAAGCGGCCCGTGAGGAGCTGGAGGACGAGTAACACCGCCTTGTGGCCATGAAAGGGGCCAACCCAAGGGTTGGCCTCTTTGTTTCTTGCCAGACAACTTGCTCGGTACGCTTAGCCTCCTTGCAGCAGTTGCTCGAGTACCGCAGGGTCATAGATCAGATCCGGTTCCATCAGCACCAGCAACAGCAGTTGTTCAAACTCCACGGCAAAGCGGTCGACGATAAGGTCGGGATCCGGCACCCGCTTCTTGTCGGTGATGAGGCCAAGTTGCACCTTGTTGTCATAGGAGAGAATGGATACACCGACACCTATATCACCCGCCTGGGGCACCCAGAACAGGGGCTGGCGCAGACGGGCACCGGCCAGATAGAGGGTCTGCTGGGGACCGGGCACATTGGTGATGACGGCGCTGGCCTTGGCCGAGAGAATATCGATGCTCTGCTGTTGCAAGGCCTTGGGGGCCATGCCCATTACCTCCAGCAGGTTCAGCACCACGGCGGGTTGCAGGGAGGACTTGAGCGCCTGCATCCGCTCTCGCACCGCATGCAGCCGTTGCAACGGGTGTTCGATATCCAGAGGCAAGTCCAGGGCCACCAGCCCGAACCGGTTGCCAAGGGCACCGTTGTCGTCGGGGGCGCGCATGTTGACCGGCACCAGGGCCCGTATTGCGACGCCATCGGCGTCATCCCCTTTCTCAATCAGATAGTGGCGAAGCGCTCCTGCAGTGGCGGCAATCAGCAGATCGTTGACCGAACAGCCGAGCACCCGTCCTACCGCCTTCACATCCGGTAGCGGTATCTGTTCAGACCAGGCCACCCGCTTGGTGCTGCCGGTCTCCCCTTTCAGTCGGGTCTTTGCATCGTCGGAGAGGGTGGCGATGGTGTAGAGCTCGGCGGTCACATCCCGGCTTATCTTGAGGTAGTCCATCGCCTTGGTGGGATGGGTAAGTAGTTCGACATACTTGGACCAGAGGGTGCCGGTCAGCTTGAGACCGGCTCGCAGCAGGCGACTGCCCTGATGAGCGTCGTGGTCGTCATCATGGTCGCTGGCCAGGGGCTCGGGCTGCGGGCGCGGCGCGGACACCGGGCTCTCATCCATCATGGTGAGCAGAGCGCGCACCAGGGAGAATCCATCTCCCATGGCATGATGAAAGCGAACCACCAGCGCCTGACCACCGAGGGAGGTATCCACCAGGTGCATCTCCCACAGGGGGCGCTGATGGTTGAGCGGGGTGGAGGCAAAGTCGGCCACCAGCCGCTCCAGCTCGGCCTTGCCAGCCTTGCCCGGCAGGATCACCCGCTTGAGGTGCAAATCGAGATCGAAATCGGGATCGTCACGCCAGTAGTACTCACCCCCCTCCAGGCTGGCCTTTTGGTGAAATCTGGGCTGTACCCGTATGGTGTACTCGAGACTGGTGCGCAGCTGGGCCTCGTCGAGCTGACCGTCAAACATCAGCACACCGACGATTTGCATCAAATTGTTGGGTCTGTCCATCCGCAGCCAGGCGGTATCGACACAGGAGATAAGTTCACACGGTGACATGGTTTTTCCCTACCGTTTCGCTTATTTGTCCGCCATCTTCCCATGAAGACAGCAATATCGATGGCGAACAAACAGGAGTCGTATATGTTGGTGCCAATACGCTTCGATTAATTATTTCTGCCTGGGCATAATGAAACGTGGCGACGTGAACATGGCATCGTAAAAAATAATTGATCCGCTCGTCTTGTCTCCGGTTTATTTGTTATTCGGAGGTCGTCGCATCGTTCAGTTAATATACAGATGTGCTGTCTGGCATCTATTTTCGGCGACAGACAGACAGAGCGAGTGTTGATGTTCCTGTACGGCTTATCCCTGACTGGGACAAGGCAGGCGGTTATCGACATATTCGAGGATCTCCTGCTCCAGCACGCTGCGTACCGGCAGCAGCATCAGGCCGAGGCGCACCTCCAGTTGCAGGTTTGTGTCGGTCAGGCAGAGAAAGCCATTGACCCCGGCACCGCGAAACAGCAACCGGGTCTCTTCCTCATCTTCCCATTCACAGTCGAGTTGATACTCCTCGCTCATGTCTTGTGCAATGGCTTCGGCGGCGAGCCGCACACCGGCCAGCCCCAGGGGGTGCTGGCGATTGACCTGGATGGTCGACAGGCTGCTGCCGACAAGGGGATCGTATAGGAACATGCTAACTCTCTGAGCGATGACAACATTTATTGATATTAAACACATGAATCAAACAAGTGAAAGCCATTTGCAACATAATTGGGACTCACTTAACAAAGCCGCTTGAGCAAGGGCACGACGCATTTATCCCCTGCCCGCCCGCGAGTTACACTCAAGGAGAAGGATGTATCGGCGCGGTAGTGCACGCTACTATCCGCCTCACTATCCACTTATCATGTTCCCTGTTTTTATCGGTTCGCCAAGCCATTCGTTGCAGGTCACCAGAGAGCTGAATATGACCCAAGAGACACGCCTATCCGATGATCCGCAGTCCGAAGACGAGAGCACACTGGGGCGGCTCTATCGTCAGCTCAATCGGGTCGCCTCCCTGCGCGAGCAGATGCGTAACCACCCGGAAGATCAGCAAGACAGAGACAGATTGCGTCAATGGCAGGCAGATCGCTTGGGGCGCACCCACAGGGATTTGCTGGAGAGCGAGCGCTACGGCCCGGCCGCCGAATTTTTCCTGACGGATCTCTATGGCCCCGGGGATTGTGCCCGGCGCGATGCGGACGTGATGCGCGTCATGCCGACCGCCGAGCGATTGCTGCCGGAATCGGGCCTCAAGGTGCTGGCCCAGGCGATTGAGCTTGACGCTCTCTCCGAGGAGCTCGACTACCTGATGGTGGTGGCGCTGCGTCGAAGTAGCGCCATAGGCCGGCTGACGGCAGCGGCTTATGCCCTCGCCTATCGGGAGGTGGGCGAACCCGAGCGGCGCGCCCATCAGATAACCCTGGTCACAGAGCTGGGAATGACGCTGGACAGGTTGGCCCGCAAGCCTTTCCTTGGCACCACCCTCAAACTTGTCTCTGGGCCAGCTCATCTGGCGGGGCTCGGCGAGCTTTTCTCTTTTGTCGAGCGGGGCTATCGGGTCTGCCATCAGATGGGGCGGGCCAACGAGTTTCTGGAAACCATCGCCAGCCGGGAAACAACCATCATGACGGCGCTGTTTGACGGGGATGCCAGCGTGCTGGCCTGACTGGCGGCGCGTGACGCTCCAATAAGAAGCGGGCCCCTGCGGCCCGCGTCTATTTCTGGTGGGGAAAGCTGCGGATCAGATCACCAGCAGATCCATAAAGGCGTGGACTGGTGTGCTGGCCAGCTGCTTGCCATCCTGGCAGAGGGCGAGAATATCGTGCACCCGTTTGGCCGGGAAGCGTGTCGCCAGATTGTGCTGGAATTTTTCCACCAGCAGGGGGATCCCCTCCTCACGCCGGCGACGATGGCCAACCGGATATTCCACCTCGACCTTGGCGCTGTGGCTGCCATCCTTGAAGAAGACCTGGATGGCATTGGCGATGGAGCGTTTGTCTGCCTCCAGATATTCGCGGCTGTAGCGTTTATCTTCCTGTACCACCATCTTGGCGCGCAGGGCATCGATACGGGGATCGGCGGCCACGTCATCTTCATAGTCCTCGGCTATCAGGCGCCCGAAGATGAGCGGCACGGCTACCATGTATTGCAGGCAGTGATCCCGATCCGCCGGGTTGTTGAGTGCCCCCACCTTGCTGATTATGCGAATGGCTGATTCATGGGTGGTGAGCTCGATGCGGTCGATCTCATCCAGTCGCCCCTTCACCTCCTCATGCAACTTCATGGCGCACTCGACGGCGGTCTGGGCATGGAACTCGGCCGGATAGGCGATCTTGAACAACACGTTCTCCATCACATAGCTGCCATAGCCCTGATGCAGAGCGAACTGGTTGCCCTTGAACAGCACATCGTAGAAGCCCCACTTGGGTGCGCTCAGTACGCCGGGATAGCCCATCTCGCCGCTCATGGTGATGAGCGCCAGACGCACGGCGCGCGATGTCGCATCCCCAGCCGCCCAGCTCTTGCGCGATCCCGCGTTGGGGGCGTGGCGATAGGTGCGCAGGCTCTGGCCATCGACCCAGGCCTGGGAGATGGCATCGATCACCTGATCGCGATTGCCCCCCAGCATATGGGTCACCACGGCGGTACTGGCGACCTTCACCAGCACAACGTGATCGAGCCCGACCCGGTTGAAGGAGTTCTCCAGCGCCAGCACGCCCTGGATCTCGTGAGCCTTGACCATGGCGGTCAGCACATCGGCCATGGTGAGCGGCGCCTTGCCCTCGGCGACGCGAGTGCGCGACAGCCAGTCAGCGGTAGCCAGAATCCCTCCCAGGTTGTCGGAAGGATGGCCCCACTCGGCGGCCAGCCAGGTGTCGTTGTAATCGAGCCAGCGAATGATGGCGCCTATGTCCCAGGCCGCCTTGACCGGATCGAGGCAGAGCTGGGTGCCGGGTACCCGGGCACCGTGAGGTACCAGAGTGCCGGGGACTATGGGCCCCAGATGCTTGGTGCACTCGGGAAAGCGCAGCGCCAGCAGGCCGCAGCCCAGGGTATCCATCAGGCAGTAGCGGGCTGTATCGAGCGCCGCCTGGCTGGTAATGGGGTGGTTGCAGACATAATCGGCAATATCGACCAGCACCTGATCGGGAGAAGGTCTGTGGTTGACGTCGACGTTGGCGGACATCGTGATTTCCTTATCGTTGTTGCAAAGAGACGAAATGACGGGGGGCCGGGCCGACGTAATCGGCGCTCGGGCGAATGATCCTGTTATGTTCCCGCTGCTCCATCACGTGGGCGCACCAGCCGGTGACCCGCGAGCAGACAAAGATGGGCGTGAACAGCTTGGTTGGTATCCCCATGTAGTGGTAAGCGCTGGCGTGGAAGAAATCGGCATTGGGGAACAAGGCTTTCTCCTCCCACATCACCTTCTCCGCCTCGCAGGAAACGCGATAAAGACGTGAGTCTCCCACCGCCTCGGCAAGTTTTTCCGACCACTCCTTGATGATGACGTTGCGGGGATCCGAGGTGCGATAGACGGCGTGGCCAAAGCCCATGATCTTCTCCTTGGCGATGAGTTTCGCCTGCAGCTCGCGCCGGGCCTGGGCTTCATCCTGCCAGGGCTCGATCATCGCCATGGCGGCCTCGTTGGCCCCACCGTGCAGCGGCCCGCGCAGGGTACCGATGGCGGCGGTAATACAGGAGAACATATCGGAAAGCGTGGAGGCACAGACCCGGGCTGCGAAGGTGGAGGCGTTGAACTCATGCTCCGCATAGAGAATGAGGGAGACATGCATGACGCGGCGCGCCAGCTCGCTCGGGGCTTTCTGGTGCAGCAGGGCCAGAAAGTGGCCACCGATGCACTCCTCATCGGTATCGAGCGCAATGCGCAGCCCTTCGTGGCTGAACTTGTACCAGTAGAGCAGTATGCCAGGGAAGGCCGCCAGCAGCCGATCAGCCACTTCATGCTCGTGCTCGAAGCCATCTTCCGGTTCCAGATCGCCGAGCATGGAACAACCGGTACGCAACACATCCATGGGATGGGCAGTGGCAGGGATGCGCTCAAGCACCTCCAGCAGCGCGGTGGGCAAAGTGCGCAGGCGGCGCAGCTCGCGCTTGTAGTCCACCAGTTGTTGTTCACTGGGCAAGGCTCCCTTGAGCAGCAGATAGGCGACCTCTTCAAACTGGGCGCCCTCTGCCAGTTCCTTGATGTCATAGCCGCGATAGGTGAGCCCGGTACCGCTCTTGCCCACGGTGCAAATGCTGGTCTCCCCCGCGCTCTGACCCCGCAGGCCGGCGCCGCCCAATGGCTTCTGTTGTCCCATAACCTTGCCTCCTAATCCCTGGATGTGAACAGACGATCCAGTGTCTGCTCGTAATGGTGATAGCCGAGGAAGTCATACAAGGCTTCCCGGGTCTGCATTGTGTCCACGACGGCTCTTTGGTGGCCATCCTGGCGAATGTGCTGATAGACGTTGAGCGCGGCCTGATTGGCTGCCCGGCTGGCACTCAGGGGATAGAGCACCATGTCGACCCCATGCTTGGCGAGCGCCTCTTTATCAAACAACTCGGTCTGGCCGAACTCTGTCATATTGGCGAGGATGGGCACCCCGGCCGCCTGCTTGAAGCGATCATATTGACCGAGCTCGGTCACCGCCTCGGCGAAGATCATGTCGGCCCCGGCGGCCACATAAGCGGCGGCGCGCTCCAGCGCAGAGCCAATCCCCTCCACTGCCAGTGCATCGGTACGCGCCATGATGACGAAGTCATGATCCTCACGGGCATCTACCGCCGCCTTGATGCGATCGCACATCTCCTCCAGCGTAACCACCGCCTTGTTGGGTCTGTGGCCGCAGCGTTTCTGGGCGACCTGATCTTCCATGTGTACAGCCCCCACCCCTGCCCGCTCGAACGCGCGAATGGTGCGGGCGATATTGAAGGCGCCGCCCCAGCCGGTGTCGATGTCGACCAGCAGTGGCACCTTGGTCGCTGCGGTGATCCTTTCTGCGTCGATCAGTACGTCATTGAGGGAGGTCATGCCGAGATCCGGCAGGCCATGGGAGGCATTGGCCACACCGGCACCGGAGAGATAGAGGGCCGCAAAGCCGCTACGTTCGGCCATCAGGGCCATGTAGGCATTGATGGTGCCGACGATCTGCAGTGGCCGTTCGTTGGCAAGGGCGGTGCGAAAACGCAGGCCTGCCGAAGGGGTAAGGCTGGACATCATGACTCCTTTCATTTGTCTGGTCTGACTATCTAATATCACGTTTACGTTAACGTCAATCATACTTTCGTGGCAGAACGGCGCCAGGCAAGACAGGGCGCGGGTTTTAGGGTAAATTTCACCAATTCCTTCAACAGGTTGAATCGTATGTCGGATCCCAATCCCGTGATCGTCTGCCCGGCTTGCGACTTGCTGATCGAACGCAAGTTATTGCCAATGCGACGCCACGCTCACTGTCCTCGTTGCCATCAGCATCTGTATGGACGCTACGCCTTTCGCCCCTCCCAGTTGATGGCCCTGACCATCACAGGTTTTCTGCTGCTGCCCTCCGCCTTCTTCGAACCGCTTATCTACCTGCGTCTGGCCGGGGTGAACTCGGATGCCAACTTGCTCAAGGGCATCCTGGTGCTGATGGTCGAACACGAATTCTGGGTGGCGGGACTGGTGCTCTGGTGCGCCGTGCTGGCACCGGTGGGCCTGCTGCTCGGGATCTTTTTGCTGTCCTGTGGCCTGGCCAAGCGCTGGCACATACTGGCCCCGACCCTTAAAGCGGTGGAGGTGTTTCGTCACTGGGCCATGCTGGAGGTCTACATCGTCAGCCTGCTGGTCGCGCTGTTCAAACTGATCGATATTGCCGATGTGCGCCTGGGGGGCGGCTTGTTGAGTCTGGGTATTCTGATGCTGCTCAACATGACACTGCTGACCCTGTTTGATCCCGCGCCTTACTGGGAGCGCGTGCCACTGGAGGAGCCGGAACATGACCCAGACCAGCGCCCGTGAGCTGGGGCTCTGCCGCTGTCACAGCTGCGGTTTGCTGGTTCGCCATCAGGCCGGCGCAGTTTGCCCCCGCTGCCACAGCAAGTTGCAGTTGCGCATCCCCCATTCGCTGGCCTGGTCATGGGGCTTGCTGGCACTGGCCACCTTCATGTTGCTGCCCGCCAATCTGCTGCCCATCACCCACTTCTATAACAAGGGATTATTGCAGTCCGATACCATCTTCAGCGGTATCATGATGCTCTATCGCAGCAAGATGTCGGGGATCGCCACCATAGTGCTGACCGCCAGCATCATAGTGCCGGTGGGCAAAATTTTGGGGCTGGGCTGGATCTGCTGGCAGTTGCAGCGCACCAAGCCGGTGCGGCGCAAGCGTCAGCTCATCATGTATCGCATCATCGATTTTATCGGCCGCTGGTCCATGCTGGATTTGTTTGTCATCTCGCTGATGGTGGCGTTGGTTGATCGCGGCGTGCTGCTCAATGTGCGGGCGGGCCCCGGCGCCACGGCGTTTGCCTGCGTAGTGGTGCTGACCATGATGTCGGCCAGAATGCTGGATACCCGGCTGCTGTGGGACAAAGCGGCCCGCTGATACCCCTTGGATTATCTCCCTTTCTGTTTTGGACAAGGTGACTTGTTGATGATTTGTTTGTATCTGAAGTGCTGTTCACATCAGCCAATTAAGGAGTCGGTATGATCGGGGCTGAACCCGTCATTGAGAAGCGTCGCTGGTTATCGCCAGTCTGGTTGTTGCCCTTCATTGCCCTCTTGCTGGCGGTCGGGTTCATCTACCAGCAGTTTGCGAGCAGTGGACAACTTATTCGCATCAATTTTGCCCAGGGCAACGGCATTCTGCCAGGCAAGACCCAGCTGCGCTATCAGGGGGTGGCCATAGGGGTGGTGCAGGATCTGGAGCTGGCTGAAGATGGCCACAAGATAGCGGTACTGGCCAAGATAGACAGCCGAGCCCGTTCGCTTATCCGCAAAGGCTCCGACTTCTGGCTGGTGAGCCCCAAGGCATCGCTGACCGAAATTTCCGGCCTCGATACCCTGGTCTCCGGCAACTACATCAACCTGCAGCCCGGCCGGGACAACAATCCGCTGGAAGAGGAGTTTGATGCACTGGATGGCCCTCCCCCGGGTTATCAGGCTCAAGGGCGCATGTTGCACCTGACTGCTGACTCGCTGGGGTCGGTCGGGATTGGCGCCAGGCTTTATTTCCGTGGTATCGAAGTGGGTAGCGTCATCAATACCCGCTTGGGCCAGGACAACCAGAACGTGATCCTGGATCTGGTGATCGAGCCTCGCTTCGAGCACCTCGTCAAGGCTGACACCCGTTTCTGGAACATCAGCGGCATCAAGGGGTCCTTCAGTCTGGCCGGCGTCAGTGTGGAGGCGGGCAGCCTCACCTCCATCCTCAGCGGCGGCATAGCATTTGACTCTCCCAAAGCATCGCCAGAGCCGGAAAAGGGGCAGACCTTCACCCTCTACAAGGGGCTGGCCGAGGCCGCCCGTGGTGAGCCTATCGATATAGCCGCGGGGGATCTGCCCATCAAGGAGGGAATGCCCATCCTCTATGAGGGGATCGAAATTGGCCGTATTGACCCCATTCGCCTGACCGACAAGGGCCGGATTGTGACGGCTTTGATCAACCCGGAACAAGCATTTCGGATCACCGGCGAAAGCCGGCTGGTCTGGGAGACAGTTTCCCTCGGCGCCAGTGGTCTCAAGCACGCTGATCGCCTGCTGGCAGGGCCTGCCATTCGCCTCGACTATGTGGCGGGGGAAAGGGTCAAAGCCATCACCTTGAGCGGCCAGGATCAGGTCAGCGGCACCCGACTCACACTGTTGGCCGATGATCTGGCGGGCCTCAATGAAGGGGCTCCGCTCTGGTACAAGGGGTTGCAGATTGGTCAGATAAACCAGCTGAGCCTGGATGCAAACGGCAATGCCAGCGTCGCTCTGGTGGTCAATACGCAATATCAGCACTTGCTGAAACAGGCCCGTTTCTATCGGGCGTCACCACTGCAGATCGATGCCGATCTTAGCGGTATCAAGGTGGAAACCAGCCCGGCCAGCGCCTGGATTGGCGGCGGTATCAAGCTGGTGCAGGCCGTCACCGGTGAGCGCATCAACCGCCTCTACCCGAGCCAGGAGCTGGCATTGCTCGGTACTCGTGATGCCAAGCCTCAGCGCTGGTTGCTCAAGGCAGAGCAGGCAGATGGTATCGGCATCGGCTCACCCGTGCTCTATCTGGGACTTGAGGCGGGCAAGGTCAAGCAACTGCGCGCAGCCAAAGAAGGGGTGGAGATCGAGCTGGAGATTGACGGCGTTTATGCCCCCCTGCTCTCCCGGCAGCCGCAGTTCTGGAAAAAACCCGCCCTGGATACCCGGGTGCGCGTCGATGGCGTACACGTCAAGGTGGGCAATCTTGCGACCCTGCTACGCGGTGCCATCGAGTTTGACAGGCTGGGAACCGGCCGCAGCAGCCATCAACTGTTTGATAGCAAAGAGCAGGCACGGGCGAAAGTGCGCGCCCTCTCCCTGGTGGCCGACAACAATCCGGGTCTGGGGGTCGGCAGCCCGATCCGCTATCGCGGTGTCGACATCGGCAAGATTGAGCAAATTGAGCTGGAGCCATCGCTGGGTCAGGTGATCTTCAAGGCCGAGCTGGATGGTCAGTATGCGGAGCGCTTTATGCAATCCGGTGCCCGCTTTACCCTGGTACAAGCCAAGCTGGGATTGGGCGGCATAGCTCACCTCGATACCCTGATCAAGGGAGCCTTCGTGGAGGCTCAGCCAGGCCAGGGGGCGGGCAAGGACCGTTTTCCCTTGAGTCAGACGGGCCCGGTTGGGCTGGCCTTGACCCTCAAGAGCCCGTCAGTCAGCGGCTTGAGTGTTGGCAGCCCCTTGCTGTTTCGCAAACTGGTTGTTGGTAGCGTCACAGGCGTGGCGTTGGCGCGTGATGGCAGCGAAGTGTTGATCGATGTGAGCGTTGATCAGGAGTATGCCCACCTGGTTCGGGCCAACACCCGCTTCTGGAACGTCTCCGGCGTCAAGGCCGACATAGGTTTGACCGGGGGCACCATCGAAGTGGAAACCGTGCAGAGCCTGCTGGCGGGCGGCATTGCCTTCAATACCCCGGAGCGGGAGATGGGGCCGACCGTCAAGGCGGGCCATCGTTACCCCTTGCATGGCAAGGCAGAGAAAGAGTGGCTGGAGTGGAGCCCTCGCATTCTACCCTGATCGTCTCTTGCCTATCACACCAGCCCGGCCATGACGCCGGGCTTTTTTATGTTGCCGGCCGGCACTGTTAAGAAAATTCCTAGCCTTGTGATAGGATATCGCCCCTTATTTTGGGTCAACGAGACGGCGCCGTGCACGACAATACCTATCTTCCCGATCACTTCTTGCACCATATTGCGGCCATCATGCCGGCTCATCTCTCCATGGATGAATTCGTAGCCAGTTGTCGGCGGCCACTGCGGCGCAGCATCCGGGTGAACACGCTGAAGATATCTGTCTCCGACTTTGTGATGCAGATGCAGCCACTTGGCTGGCAACTCGATGCCGTTCCCTGGTGCGAAACCGGTTTCTGGTTGACCCGGGCCGATGAATCCGTGCCCCTTGGCAATACGGCAGAGCACCTGAGCGGCCTCTTTTATATTCAGGAAGCGAGCTCCATGTTGCCGGTGACGGCGCTATTTGCCAGCGATCAGGTCAAGCGAGATGGCATGCTGCTGGATGCGGCGGCCGCCCCTGGTTCCAAGACCACCCAGATAGCGGCGCTGATGAACAACCAGGGTATGCTGGTTGCCAATGAATATTCCAGCAGTCGGCTCAAGGTGCTGAGTGCCAACATCCAGCGCTGCGGCGTCACCAATGTGGGCATGACTCACTTCGATGCCAAGGTGTTTGGCCAGTGGTTGCCGGAGACTTTCGACGCCATCTTGCTCGATGCCCCCTGCTCCGGCGAAGGTACAGTGCGCAAAGATGAAGATGCCTTGCGTAACTGGAGTATCGAGAGCATCGACGAGATTGCTGCGGTGCAGCAAGGGTTGTTGGAGAGTGCGTTTCACGCCCTCAAACCCGGCGGCGTGCTGGTCTACTCCACTTGCACCTTGAGCCAGCAGGAGAACCAGGCAGTCTGTCAGTCTCTGCTGGACAAGTTCGGCGATGCCCTGACCGTTGACTCGTTGGCCGACCTGTTCCCCAATGCGGAGCAGGCCTGTACGCCCGAAGGATATCTACACGTTTGGCCCCAGATCTTCGACAGTGAAGGCTTTTTCGTCGCCAGAATACGCAAGCATCACTCAGTGCCCAACACCATGTTCAAGCCGGGCAAACTCGGCAAGTTTCCCTTCTCGCCACTGCCAGCCAAAGAGGCTGAGCCCATGCTGAGCGAGATTGAAGCCAATTTTGGTGTGGTACCCCAAGGTCAGCTGTTTGGTCGCAATGACGAGATCTGGCTCTTCCCTCACCTGTTTGGGCAGGTGCAGGGCAAGCTGCGTTTCGATCGCATCGGCATCAAGCTGGCGGAGACCTTCAAGAAGGGCTATCGCCTTACCCATGAGTGGGCGCTGGCCTATGGCGACAAGGCGACACAAGGGGTTGTCGAACTCGACAGTGCCAATGCGCGAGAATTCATGATGGGGCGGGACGTCTGGCCCGAGCAGGAGGCTGGCACTGGCGAGGTGATCGTTCGTTATCAGGGGCACACCCTGGGCATGGGGAAGTGGGTCGGTAGCCGGGTCAAGAATGCCCTGCCCCGTGAGCTGGTGCGCGACAACAATCTGTTCGATGCATAAACTCCGCGCCTGATCGAGTCTGGAAAACCCACACTTCGGTTGAACTTTTATTCGGATCTTGAAAAGCCTTGAGCCTTGTCTAAGCTTAAGGCTATCCGAACACCAGTTAGCGCACGGCTCTGCAAGGAGCCAATTCCCCTATGCCAGGTACAAGGAATTCGTACCTGGCTTTTTTTATGTCCGGACGTTCTGTTTTCTGCCTTTCACTCAAGCACATCCGCCATCTCTTTCTCAACCTGGGGCTGGGATGACAACTCATGCTGATAGAGCAGATCGATCGCCTGTTCGATGAGCGAAGCCTGACTGTCTTCAAGGTGCATCCCCAATTCCTGTAACCGCTCGGCGTGGCGATTGCTTATCCAGCACTGCAACCGGCTATGGGTTTCCTGCTTGCGTTTCACATGCTGGCGCTGTCGTTCGGCATTGTTGTGTGGGGCTGCCGCTAGGGCCTCATTCACGTTTATTTCCTGGCTCATATGACCTTGCAATGTTCTGTTTTAACGTTTGTTATCTCTAACCTGTGATGCATTGTTGCCTGAACAAGAGGGCTCTCCCCTCCCATCGGGCACTTTGGCAAAGCGCGATAAATATATCATCAGATCAACAAGATGTAATTTAACATAAAAAATTCAGTGACGCGGAGTGTCACAACAAGCCATCCAGAGCGTGATCGGAGAACTTGTGGGCATCGTCGAAATACTCCTGCAGGGTACGCATGTCCTTGTGGCGAGTCACCTCTATGATCTTGTTCATGGGCTTGCCGGCGGTGACGGCCGAGGTGATGAATCCCCGCCGCAGGCTGTGGCCACTGACATGGAGATCATCGATGGCCTGGCCGGTGCGCCGCTTGATCATCAGGTTTATCCCCTGGGGGCCGAGGGGTTCAGACATAAGCTGACCCCAGCGGTTCATGCGACGAAACAGCGCACCTTCGCCGATCCGACTTTTTTTAAGCCAGGTGTGCAGCGCCGAGACGGGGCAATACTGCTTGCCAGGAATGAGCGCTATCTCGGTTTCATGGAGCTGATGCTTGCTCGGCTTGAGGCGAAGCCGGATCCCCTGCCCCACAAAATCGAGGTCGCTGACCTCGATTCTGGCCGCCTCCGAGCGGCGCAAGGCACCACTGAACATCAAGAGCAGCAGGGTGTGATCCCGCAAACCGGCCAGGTTTGAGGTGTCGATTTCATCGAGTACCCTGGCCAGCGGTTGCAGGGTCAGCGCCCCCGTCTTGCGTTTGCGGTTATCACCAAGACGCACTATGCCACGCATCATCTCCTTGATTTCGGCATGCTCGGTCGGCATGGGATGAATGCCTTTCTGCTTGAAGGCGTAGCGGATCCCAGCCAGTCGCCTGACCAGGGTTGCAGGTTTACGTGGTTCACCGTTGCGCAGCTCCCCTTTCCCTTCCTCTTTATCCAGCCACACCCAGTCCGCCAATATGCCATCGGCCTGATCCGCCAGAAAATTCATGATGTCGTGATGAGTGGTTTGCAGCGGGTCAAGCCCGTGGAGCTGGCACCAGAATACAAAAATACGGGTATCAGCCTGATAGGCATTGAGAGTGGAATCCGCTTTGGCACTGCGCAAGAAGCGTCTCGCCCGACTATTGAGCTGAGGATCGAACACAGTCTGCAATGACTGATAAACAGGGGGTGAAACAGTTGGATAAGCCACGTAAGTCTATGATTCAATGCGGAGTTTGAGAGGATCTTACAGGATCCTTCATATACATCAAGTATCGATAATGAATATTATCGATACTTATAGAATCTCTAATTAAAACACCTGAACCTCGATGTACACCTGCAGCAACATCATCTGTAATAAACAAGTTTATCAACGACGTCATCTCGCTGACATTCAATGATCTGTGAGAGATAACAAGTGGCATGGCAGTGATAACGAGGGGAAGTTGTGCGGATGATTTTAACTAAAGAGGCCCCTTTATCCGGGGCCTAGTCGTTTATTTTTTTGCCAACTTGAACAGTTCAAAGAAGTTTCGGCTGGTCACCTCTGCCAACTCGGTCAGCGGCATCTGACGAAGGTCGGCAATAAACTGGGCAACATCTCGCACAAAGGCAGGTTCGTTCTCCCTCCCCCTATGAGGCACAGGGGCGAGATAAGGAGAGTCTGTTTCAACCAGCAAGCGTTCCAGCGGCAACGCCTTGACCACGGCTTGTAGCGCGGATGCATTCTTGAAGGTCGCTATGCCGGAAATGGAAATATAAAAACCCATCTCCATCGCGGCCTGGGCCATCTCCAGGGATTCGGTGAAACAGTGCAACACACCGCCCACCTGGTCGGCCCCCTCTTCACGCATGATCTGCAGGGTATCTTGCTGGGCATCACGGGTGTGAATGATCAGCGGCTTGTTCAAGGCACGAGCGACCCGAATGTGTTCGCGGAAGGAGGCTTGCTGCACCTCCTTGTTTTCCGGCGAATAGAAGTAGTCGAGCCCGGTTTCCCCTATGGCCACCACTCTTTCATCGCTGGCCTGCGTCAGCAACAGCTCGGCATCGACACCGGGTTCCTGATTGAGCGGATGCACGCCACAGGAAGCAAACACCTGGGGATAAGGGGCGATCGCCGCCAACATGGTCGGGAACTGCGCCTGGGTGACGCTCACACACAAAAAGTATCCCACGTCCTGCTGCGCAGCCTTGGCCAGCACGTCGGCCATGTCGGTCTGCTTGCTGCCATAGCTGAGGCGATCGAGGTGGCAATGGGAATCAACGAGTAACATAAAGAACCTTTGCGTCTTGTCAGATTTATAACCAGCGGCTGAGCCAGTTCATCAGATGAATGGTGGGATTGGAGAGCTGGCCAGGTTGGCAGGCCGCCTTGAGCGCCACAAGCTGCTGCTCAGCTTCCAGCAACTTTTCGCTGGAGTTGCCCTCGGCCAACTGCTGACTGAGGGCCGCCAGATCCGGCATCGCCAGCTGATGATGACCACAGCCGGCCTGAGTCTTGAGTACATCGCACAAGAACAGCTGCAACCAGTGCAGCCTGACCTGAGTTTCATCCGCCAGCTGGCTGCAGACATGGGTAGCCCGAGTCGGGGTCAGTGACAGGGAGACGAAACTCTCCAGCAACTCCCGGCGTTTGCCATCCTGCTGCTCTTCGATGTAACGTAGCACCCGCAGCGGGGCTCCCTGGCAGATCCGCACCTGAGCCAATGTGGCCTGGTGACCCTGTTCGGCCAGCCAGCGCACCGTCTCCCCTTCCGTCGGCAACTGACAGACGTGCTTGTGACAGCGGCTCAGGATAGTGGGCAACAGACGGGAAACCTGGGAGGCAATCAGCAGCAAGAGACTATCGCCGGCCGGCTCTTCCAATGTCTTCAGCAAGGCGTTGGCAGCGGACTCCGTCATGCGCTCCGCATCCGGAATGATCACCACTTTGCCCCGACCAAGCTGGGCCGAGTTCTGCAAGCGGGCGCAGATCTCGCGAATGGCTTCGACCCCTATGGTCTTGCTGTCGATTGTAACGGTACCAAGATCCGGGTTATGTCCCTTGTCAAATAGCTGGCACGAGTGGCACTGGCCACAGGGCTCTCCGCGATCAGGCTGCTGACAGAGGTGCAAGCGCGCCAATCGTTCTGCAAGCTGCTCCTTGCCAAGACCGGGATCGCCGAGCAACAACCAGGCGTGGCCCAGCCGACCGGCCTGGGCCGTCTGGCTCAGGGCATGCCAATCCGGGATCAGCCAGGGATACATACGTGCTCGTTCGACAGGTAATGAGCCAGTGCGGCCTCGATGGCCGTTTTGACCTGATCCGGAGTTTGTCCGGCATCGATCACCCGGATGGAATCATCCTTGGCGGCCAGTTCGAGATAACGGCTGCGAGTGCGCTCGAAGAAGCTGAGCTGCTCCAGTTCGATCCTGTCCAGCTCGCCACGATGACGGGCTCGCTGCAAACCAAGGGCAGGATCGATATCGAGATAGAGGGTGAGATCCGGTTTGAAGTCACCGAGCACTGCCTGCTTGATGGCGCCGATGAGCCCAGCATCGATGCCACGCCCGCCGCCCTGATAGGCCTGGGAGGAGAGATCGTGGCGATCCCCCACCACCCAGCGACCCTCAGCCAGAGCCGGCTTGATCCGGGTCTCGACCAGCTGCACCCGGGAGGCATACATCAGCAACAGCTCGGCTTCGATGGTAAGGCGCTCGTCGTGCACCTCCTTGACGATGGCGCGCATCCGTTCGGCCAGCGGGGTTCCCCCGGGCTCACGGGTGCATTCGATCTGGTCGATGCCGTGGCGTTGCAGATAATCGGTAACATAACGTACCGCGGAGCTCTTCCCTGCCCCTTCCAGTCCTTCAATCACGATAAATTTAGACATTAGGGTTTCTTCAATATGTATTCGCGAACCGCCCGATTGTGTTCATCGAGGGTCTTGGAGAAATAGTGGGCACCGCCCCCCTTGGCGACGAAATAGAGATAGTCGGTCGACTTGGGGTTGAGGGCCGCTTCGATGGAAGCCTTGCCGGGCATGGCGATGGGCGTAGGCGGCAGGCCATCGATCACATAGGTGTTGTACGGATTCACGTCCGTCAGATCGCTGCGGCGGATATTGCCATCGTAACGATCCTTGACCCCGTAGATGACGGTAGGATCTGTCTGCAGCTTCATGCCAAGACGCAAGCGGTTGACAAACACGGAGGCGATCTGCGCCCGCTCGTCCGGCTGGCCCGTCTCTTTTTCGATGATGGAAGCCATGATCAGCGCTTCATAAGGGGTCTTGTAGGGCAGATTGGCCTGACGCTTGTCCCAGCTCTGTTGCAGGAAGGCTTTCATGTCCTGATAAGCGCGACGCAGTATGGAGATGTCGCTGGCATGGGTGGTATAGGCGTAGGTCTCCGGCAGGAACCAGCCCTCCAGCTTGCCATTGTCGATGCCAAGCTCGTGAGCCAGGTCGGCTTCAGATTGCTCCACGGTCAGCCGCTCCAGATAGGGCGCGCCGGAGAGCTGCTTCAGCCAGTCCTCAAAACGGGACCCCTCGACGAAGGTGAGGCTGAAGTGAAACTCCTTGCCCGATGCAAACAGAGAAAGGGTCTCTTTAAGTGGCGCCCCTTCCTTGATCTCGTAGGTACCGGATTTGATGGCAACCAGCTCGGGGTGACCACGCAGCCAAAGCCGCACGGCCCAGGGACTGGTTTCCCCCTCCCCCAGCTCGGCGATCAGGCGCGCAGCATGGGCCCCTTTCTCGACGGTAAAGAGGCGGGTCGGCCCCTTGTTGGTGAGCGTCTCCACCTGCTGCCACTTGTGATATACATAGCCCCCGGCCACGGCAACTGTCAGCGCCGCGCCCGCGAGCAGGGTGTAAAGCCGATTAAACTTCAATGACCAAACGCTCCTGTAAACGGCGGATCAATACCGGGCTCGGATACTGAGTATCCCCAATGCCGGTCACCGGCACTATGCCCATCAGGGTATTGGTCAGCCATACCTCTTCGGCCTGCCACAGTGACTCCAGCGGAGCCTCCACGACACGCAGTTCAATACTCATCTGTTTTAGCATCGCCATCACATGGCGCCGCATGATGCCATCAATACCGCAGTGGGAAAGATCCGGTGTAAACACCGTCTTGCCACGGCGCCAAAACAGATTGGCACTGACACCTTCTACCAGAAATCCCCGACTGTTCAAGACTATACCTTCGACTCCCGAACGCGTCGCAAGTTCGCTTTTCAGCAAAACCTGTTCCAGCCGGTTCAGGGTCTTGAGTCCCGCCAGCATGGGGGCGTCGCCGAGCCGTTGCTGGCAAACCAGCAGGGGAATGCCGTTTTGCTGCCAACCCTGATAATGGCTCGGGTAATCGGCAAGGGAGACGATACGGGTTGGCGCCTCGCAGGCACTGCCGTCATAACCGCGCCCGCCAGTTCCCCGGGTCAGCATCACCTTGGCGACAGCCTGCGTCTGGCCAGCAGCCAATTGCGCCACCTCGCGGGTCAAGGTTGACCAGTCCATCCCGGCAAATCCGAGTCTGGCGCTGGCCTGCTGCAGCCGTGCCAGATGGGCAGGCCACCAGACAACCTGCCCGTTTCTAACCAGCATGGTGGTGAAATGACCATCCCCATAGGCCAGCCCACGATCCCTGGCGGACACAGCATCTGTCTGCATTCCATTGATAAGCAAAAGGATCCCTCCGATAAAAAAGGCCCGATACCGGCAGTATCGGGCCCGAGTCATCCGCCCTGGGGCGAATTATACGCGTTTGAAGATCAGTGAGCCATTGGTGCCGCCAAAACCGAACGAGTTGGACAAGGCATACTCAAAGTGACCAGGTTTGGCTACGTGGGGCACCAGATCCAGATCGCACTCGTCATCCGGATTATCCAGATTGATGGTGGGTGGTGCCACCTGATCACGCAGCGCCAGCACTGTGATAATGGCTTCGATAGCACCCGCCGCCCCCAGCAGATGGCCGGTCATGGACTTGGTGGAGCTGATCATCAGGGCGCTGGCATGCTCGCCAAACACCTGCTTCATACCGCGCAGCTCGGCCACATCACCCAAGGGGGTAGAGGTGCCGTGGGCGTTGATGTAGCCGATCTGCTCGGGAGCGATACCGGCATCCTTGATGGCATTTTTCATGGCGCGCGCGCCACCGCTGCCGTCAGAGGGAGGTGCCGTCATATGATAAGCATCGCCACTCATGCCAAAGCCAACCAGCTCGGCATAGATCTTGGCGCCACGGGCCTTGGCGTGTTCATACTCTTCCAGTACCAGTACACCGGCGCCATCACCCAGCACAAAACCGTCGCGATCCTTGTCCCACGGGCGACTCGCCTTCTGGGGCTCGTCGTTGCGGGTAGAGAGTGCCTTGGCCGCCGCGAAACCGCCCATCCCCATCGGGGTGGAGGCTTTCTCGGTACCACCGGCCACCATCACGTCCGCATCACCGTAGGCGATCATGCGACCGGCCATGCCGATGGCATGGGTACCTGTAGTACAGGCTGTGGTCACGGCTATGTTGGGGCCTTGCAGACCCTTCATGATGGAGAGATGACCGGACACCATATTGATGATGGTGGACGGTACGAAGAAGGGGCTCAGCTTGCGCGGGCCACCGTTGATCAGGCTGGTATGGTTCTGTTCGATAAGACCCAGACCGCCGATACCGGAACCTATGGCCACACCGACCCGCTCTGCATTGTCTTCATTGACAACCAGACCCGCATCATCGAGCGCCTGGATCCCCGCCGCCACGCCGTACTGGATGAAAAGATCCATCTTGCGGGCTTCTTTGCGGTTGATACCGTACTGTTCGGGATCAAACTCTTTGACCTGGCCTGCGAAACGGGTCGCAAACTCGCTGGCATCAAAATGTTCGATAGGAGAAATGCCGCTCTGCCCGTTGAGCAGGGCTTGCCAGCTGGATTCGGCAGTGTTGCCCACCGGGGAAAGCATCCCCAAGCCGGTCACCACGACTCTGCGTTTTGACACTGAGGTAGTCTCCGAGAGGTATTTTGAAAGGGAGTAAACATAAAAGAAGCGGCCCTTGGGCCGCTTCTTTCAGAACAGGAACTTATTCCTGATTAGCGGTGATGTAATCGATAGCCGCTTGAACAGTAGTGATCTTTTCGGCTTCTTCATCAGGAATTTCGGTATCGAATTCTTCTTCCAGCGCCATTACCAGTTCAACGGTATCCAAAGAGTCAGCGCCCAGGTCGTCGACGAAGGAGGCAGCGTTCTTGACGTCTTCCTCTTTAACACCCAGTTGTTCGATGATGATTTTCTTTACGCGTTCTTCGATGTTGCTCATGACCTGAATTTTCCTTTAAAAATACGCTATTGCGTCTGGTTGGGGTAGTTTATTCAATTAACGTCAGTTTGCAAGTAGCTTGCCTCTGGTCAAACCACGAAATTCGCCAAACTTCGGCGTACTATCGCAAATTTGAACAGATCTCACGACAAATTGATTACACCATGTACATCCCGCCGTTAACATGCAGGGTTTCGCCAGTGATATAGGCGGCATCATCAGACGCCAAGAATACCACAGCTGCGGCAATTTCTTTTGGATCACCCAAACGGGCTGCTGGCACCTGATTCATGATGCCGGCACGTTGTTCGTCATTCAGTGCCCGGGTCATGTCGGTCTCGATAAAACCGGGCGCAACCGCATTCACTGTAATACCACGGGATGCCACTTCCCGAGCCAACGATTTGGTAAAGCCAACCAGACCCGCTTTGGCGGCTGCATAGTTGACCTGGCCTGCATTGCCCATGGTTCCGACCACGGAGCCGATGCTGATAATCCGGCCATGACGCTTCTTCATCATGGCGCGCAATACTGGCTTGCTCAGACGATAGAGGGAAGTCAGGTTGGTGTCGATGATTTCATTCCACTCGTCATCTTTCATACGCATCAACAGGTTGTCGCGGGTGATGCCGGCATTGTTGATCAGGATATCGATGTCGCCGAAACGCGCCTTGATGGCCGCGAAAACAGTCTCGATGGATTCAGGACTGGTCACGTCCAGTGCCATGCCACAACCCTGCTCACCCAGATAGGCGCTGATAGCCTCTGCGCCGCTGTCGCTGGTCGCTGTGCCGACGACTTTTGCGCCACGGGCCGCAAATGTCTCGGCAATCGCACGGCCGATACCACGACTGGCACCGGTCACCAACACAACCTTATTGGTAAAACTCATTATCTGCTCCTGTTTACTTGGACTGGGCCAGCGCCAGCTCGAAAGAGGCGACATCGTTGGCATGGATACCTTCCACGCGCTTGTCGATGCGCTTGGCCAGCCCGGTCAATACCTTGCCCGGCCCCATCTCGATCTCGAGGGTGACACCTTCATTGGCCATCCGCTCCACCGTCTCGGTCCAACGGACCGGACTGAACAGCTGACGCACCAGCGCTTGCTTGATGGCGGCCGGATCCTGTTCACAGGATACGTCGACATTATTGATGACTGCGATGGTTGGAACCTTGATCTCGATCCCGTCCAGCGCAGCCGCCAGTTTTTCTGCGGCAGGTTTCATCAGTGCACAGTGAGATGGCACAGAGACCGGCAGCGGCAATGCACGCTTGGCGCCAGACTCTTTCATCAGTACGTTTGCGCGCTCAACCGCTTCCTTGTGACCGGCGATCACCACCTGGCCCGGGGAGTTGAAGTTGACCGGAGAGACCACCTGACCTTGCGCCGCTTTTTCGCAGTTGGCGGCGATGGCTTCGTTATCCAGACCTATGATGGCCGCCATGGCACCGGTCCCTTCCGGTACGGCTTCCTGCATGGCCAAACCACGCAGTTCAACCAGTTTGACCGCATCGGCGAAATCCAGCGCGCCGCTGCACACCAGTGCTGAGTACTCACCCAGACTGTGGCCGGCCATCATGGCGGGGGTCGCCCCACCCTGCTGTTGCCACAGACGCCACAGGGCGACGGAAGCTGTCAGCAACGCGGGCTGGGTGCGCCAGGTTTTGTTCAAATCTTCAACCGGACCATCCATGACCAGGGCAAACAGGTCATAACCCAGCACCTGGCTCGCCTCGGCGAAGGTTTCCTTGATCACGGCGTGTTGCTCGGCCAGCTCGGCCAGCATGCCAACGGCTTGGGAGCCTTGTCCCGGGAAGGCAATGGCAAATTGGGTCATCATTGATTCCTTTAAGGTAAGACAAAACGAAATCGGTCACGGGATGATGCCTTGGCGCCATCCCGCTGAAGATCAGAGGCGGATCAGCGCCGAACCCCAGGCGAAACCACCGCCGAAGGCCTCCAGCAGTACCAACTGGCCCGGTTTGATCCGGCCGTCACGCACCCCTTCATCGAAGGCAATGGGCACGGAGGCAGCAGAGGTGTTGCCGTGTTTGTCGAGGGTCAGCACCACTTTATCGAGGCTCATGCCGAGCTTCTTGGCGGTCGCGCTGATGATGCGGAAGTTGGCCTGGTGCGGTACCAGCCAGTCGAGTTCGCTCGGCGCTATGCCAGCGGCTGCCAGCGTCTCGGTCACGATCTCGCTCAACCGCGTCACCGCGACCTTGAACACATCGTTGCCCTTCATATACATGTAGGCTTCGAGCTCGGCGCCCGGCATGCCGCGACGAGGGTGCGGCAACTTGAGCAGATCGCCATAACGGCCATCTGCATGGAGGTGCGTAGACAGGATCCCAGGTGTCTCGCTTGCGCCAACAATCACAGCCCCTGCCCCGTCACCAAACAGTATGATGGTGCCACGATCTTGCGGGTCACACATGCGGGACAGCACATCGGCGCCAACAACCAGCACATGGCGGGCGGCCCCGGACTTGACGAACTGATCGGCAATGGAGAGCGCATAGGTGAAACCGGCGCAGGCGGCTGCCACGTCAAATGCAGGAATGCCTGGCACACCGAGTAATCCCTGCAGCTCGCAGGCGGCAGCCGGGAAGGCGTTTTCGGCGCTGGTGGTGGCCAGCACTATCATGTCGAGATCGGCAGCGGTCAGACCCGCAGCTTCCAGGGCGCGCAGGGCGGCCTGGTGAGACAGGGTGGCGACAGTTTCGTCGGCACCGGCAATACGGCGTTCACGGATCCCGGTACGTTCCACGATCCACTCATCACTGGTTTCAACCATTTGCTCGAGATCGGCGTTGGTACGCACTGAACTCGGCAGATAACTGCCAGTACCCAGAATTTTGCTATGCATAGAGTTCTTATAGATCCCTGTCGGAAAAGACAGATTCAAGGCGATCTGCTATTTGCAATGGAAGTTGATGCTTGGCCTCTTGTGCGGCCAGCAGGATCGCATTACACAGAGCGTGCCGTTCGGCTCGCCCATGGCTTTTTACCACAATGCCGCGCAATCCTAACAGACTTGCACCGTTATACTGGTCGGGGTTCAGGTAAGAAAAACGTCGTTTGAACATAAATCCGGCGAGTCGGCCAAGAAAACTGCGTTTTTTGCGGGGATATCCGGCCAGCTGGGCCATCATCCGCACTACCCCTTCCGCCGTTTTGAGGGCGACATTGCCAACAAAACCATCGCAGACAATAACATCACACTCGCCGCTGAAGATGCGATCCCCCTCGACAAAGCCAACGAAATTGAGTGCGCTGCACTGACGGAGCAACTCTGCGCTGTGACGCACCAGGTCATTGCCCTTTATCTCCTCCTCCCCCACGTTGAGCAAGGCAACCCGGGGCGACGCAATGCCTTCAACCTTTTCGGCTACCACCGACCCCATCACAGCGAACTGCAACAGGGTGTCGGCATCGCAGCTGACATTGGCGCCGAGATCCAGCATCACGGTACGCTTGCCACTCAAGGTCGGCAGCGCCTTGATGAGCGCAGGTCTGTCGACACCGGGCAAGGATTTGAGCACACACTTGGCCATGGCCATCAGGGCACCGGTATTACCGGCACTGACGCAGGCATCGGCCTCACCGGCTTTCACCAGATTGAGCACAACCCGCATGGAGGAGTCTTTCAGAGTTCTCAGCGCCACGATCGGCTTGTCGCCCATGCCAACCACTTGGGATGCATGTACGAAACGAACGCGAGGATGAGTCAGCAAGCCATGTTGCTGCAATAAGGCAGTGGTCTGGTGTTGATCACCAACCAGAATGAGTTTTAGCTGGGGCAAAAGAGACAGTGCCTGCACAACGGCAGGCACTGTTTCCGAGGGGCCAATATCTCCCCCCATTATGTCTAGCGCGACAGTTTGCGTAGACAAAGGCAATCCTTAAGCGATTACCTTTTTACCGCGGTAGAAACCATCGGCAGTCACATGGTGACGACGATGAATTTCACCACTGGTCTGATCAACAGTCAGAGCTGCACTGGTCAGCGCATCGTGTGAACGACGCATGCCACGCTTGGCACGGGTTTTACGGTTCTGTTGTACGGCCATTGTAGGCTAACTCCTAGATTCACTTACGTTTAAGCTCTTCAAGAACTGCAAAGGGATTCGGCCGCTCATCAGCAGGTTCGATATCACCCCAAGTCATGTCCATGTTACCGCGAGGGCACGCATCCATTGGATGCATTGCCACCTGAGGCAACGAGAGGATGAGTTCATCCTCCAGAACTTGATGAAGATCTATCTCGCCGTTTTCGTCCAACTCAATGGGCTCATAAGCTTCCGGCAGTTCTTCCTCGTTTGTTTTTTCAAACAGCGGAGTGTAGATAAAATCAGCTTCACAAAGGTGCTCGAATGTCTCTCCACAACGCTGGCAAACCAGGTCAACCTTGGCATGGGCAGTGCCTTTCATAACGGTCAACTTCTGGACATCTTTGCCAAAGTGCAGTGATACATCAACATCACTCTGCAAGCCTGCGGTTGATTCCTCCAGCCTGGGCATCTGCGACTTTTCCACTATCCCGACATAGTCGAGCAGCTTCAAGGCATTACGGACTGGATCAACCTTAACGGGCAACTTCACCTTTTGCATAGGGCGCGAATATTATAGGTCCAACAACTGATAGTCAAAGGAAAAAGTCCTTACCGCCGATGATTTTAACCATACAAGTCCCTGAGATGCCGGGACTTGTTCTCATCGGTGGCTGATTATGCCATAAACAGCAGGATCCTACACAGGATCCTGTCCGGATTTACTGCTCACCCAGAATGACAACCCAAGTGCCATCCGCATCATTGCTGGTCCAGCATGGAAACCTCATCAGAGATTTGCCCAGCTCACGGCGTGACGATACCATCGGCACCTGACTGCATCGAATCAGGACATCACAACACAATGCCAACACTCCTTATCCTCGCCTCCACGTCCCGCTATCGCAAAACCCTGTTGGAAAAACTCGGCCTTCCCTTTGAATGTGCGGCACCCGAGGTGGATGAATCTCCCCTGCCCGACGAATCGGCCGAGGCATTGGTGGCGCGGCTGGCCCTTGCCAAGGCAAGCTCCATTGCCGACCGGCGTGATCAGGGACTGATCATAGGGTCCGATCAGGTGTGTGTTTGCGACGGCCGGATCCTGGGCAAGCCGGGCACTGTGGAGAAAGCGGTGGCACAACTGATGGCCGCACGGGGCCGCAGCATCACCTTTTATACCGGCCTGTGCGTACTGGATGCCGCTAGCGGCAAAGCAGAACAGCTGGTGGAGCCTTTCACCGTGCACTTTCGCACCCTGGATGAGGCCGCCCTTCGCCGCTATGTCGAGGCTGAATTGCCCCTTGATTGCGCGGGCAGTTTCAAATGTGAAGGCATGGGGATAGTGCTGTTCAAAGGGCTGGAGGGGCGCGATCCCAACGCTCTGATCGGCCTTCCCCTGATCGGTCTGATCGAGCTGCTGGAACGCCACGGCCTCGCCCTGCCCTGACGGGAATGGCCTATCCACGACGAGCCAAACGAAAAACGGGAGCCAAGGCTCCCGTTTCGTCATCTATTCAACTGGCATATGGCAAGACTAACCCAGCAGCAGCTTCAACTCGTCCATGGTATCGACGACCGCAAGCGGATCATGTGTCTGCAAGCGCTTCTTGTCGTGCACACCCCAGCTTACGCCGATCCGCGGCATGGCGAGTGCTTCTGCCATCGCCATGTCGTGGATGGAGTCACCGATCATCACTGCCTGATGGGGAGCAAAGCCCAGCTCATCCAGAATTTGCGTCAACATCAGAGGATCGGGTTTGGAGTTGGCCTCGTCCGCGCCACGGGTGGCAGCAAACAGCGGCCGCAGGCCAGTATCATCCAGCACCCGATCCAGGCCGCGGCGAGACTTGCCCGTCGCCACCGCCAATGCAATTCCCTGCCCGTGCCAGTGATGCAGCAGCGCACTCGCCCCGGCAAACAACGGACTCGGTGTACCGTCATGCAGATAGTGATGACGATAGCGGGCGATCAGGGCGTTGACCCGCTCGCCGCCCGGCGCCAGGTCAAACAGCAGTGGAATGCCGACCTCCAGGCTGAGCCCTATTATCTGATGTGTCTGCACCGCAGTGGGCACCGGCTCGCCGCAATCGCGCGCCGCCCCCACGACGCAGGCAACAATCCGCCCCACCGAGTCCATCAGGGTACCGTCCCAGTCGAAAATGGCGAGTCGGATAGCCTTCATCAGCGTGCCAACTTGTTGAGGAAATTGTCGAGCTCAGGCGCGAGCGGTGCCTCAATCAGCACCTCGCGGCCATCAACCGGATGAGTGAATGTCAGCTTCCAGGCGTGCAAAAATAGCCGTTTCAGCCCTTGGCTGCGCATTTTCTCGTCAAAGGCAGCTTCCCCATACTTGTCATCACAGGCAATGGGATGACCTGCATGCTGGGTATGGACCCGGATCTGGTGGGTACGCCCCGTGATCGGGCTGCACTCGACCAGGGTCGCCTCGGCAAATTGACGGGCGATGCGGAAACGGGTTTCGGATGGCTTGCCATCACTGCTGACCCGCACCACCCGTTCACCGGATTGCAGATCATTCTTGCGCAGTGGCGCATTGACCACCTTGACGTGGGGCTGCCACTGACCGCGCACCAATGCCAGATACTGCTTGCGCATGGTTTTGACCCGCAGCTGCTCATGGAGGCTGCGCAGCGCACTGCGCTTCTTGGCAACCAGCAGTACGCCAGAGGTGTCACGATCCAGCCGATGCACCAGCTCTAGGAAGCGGGCGTCCGGGCGCAGGGCTCGCAGTCCCTCTATGACGCCAAAGCTCAGACCACTGCCGCCGTGCACGGCCATGCCGGACGGTTTGTTGAGCACTATCATGGCGTCGTCTTCAAACAGGATCTGGCTCTCCAGACGCTGGATGCTGCCAAGGTTGGCAGAGGGCAGTTCATTCTTCTCGGCAACCCGCACGGGGGGAACCCGCACCTCGTCGCCCGGGCAGAGTTTGTATTCCGGTTTGATGCGCTTTTTATTGACGCGCACTTCCCCTTTTCGAAGGATGCGATAAATCAGGCTCTTGGGGACGCCCTTTAGCTGAGTCTTGAGAAAATTGTCGATGCGCTGCCCTTCATGCTCAGCTTCGATGGTGAGCAGCTGCACTTGTTGTTGTATCTGTGTCATGGCGCGGATTTTAACACCGCCGGCGCCCCTTGGCTGCATGCTTTGTTGAAAAATGGCGCCTTGCTATAAAAGTGGTTTAAATGGGATAATAAACAAGGTTTTGTCATTGTGTTCAAGCCTTGTACTAAGTGGCCAATATTTATGCCACCCAATCCCAAAACACCGTGTATACAAGAACATGACGGTTCCCGGGTGCGAGGTACAACGCATGGAGAACACAAGCAGAACCTATTATTTGTCTCCACATCGGCATCCTTAATTCATGCCTTCTCGAGAAGGCCGAACCAGAGCGCCCTTAGTTTGCGCCTCATGCATACCCCAACCGGGAGGTTGCCCAAGTATGCTGAAGACCCGAGGCCGGCGCCGGCAGGATCCTGTGGAGGAAATCAAAATGACAAAATAACGAGAACTCAATGAAAAGAATGCTAATCAACGCGACTCAGGAAGAGGAGTTGCGCGTAGCGCTGGTTGACGGACAACAGCTCTACGATTTGGATATTGAAAGTCCGGGCCATGAGCAGAAAAAAGCGAACATCTACAAGGGTAAGATCACCCGCGTAGAACCCAGTCTCGAAGCTGCTTTTGTCGACTACGGCGCTGAACGCCACGGTTTCCTGCCGTTAAAGGAAATCGCCCGCAATTACTTCCCCTCCGGTTATTCCTATCAGGGTCGTCCCAACATCAAAGAAGTGGTCCGCGAAGGCCAGGAAGTGATCGTCCAGATCGATAAAGAAGAGCGTGGCACCAAGGGTGCAGCCCTCACCACCTTTATCAGCCTGGCCGGTAGCTACTTGGTGCTGATGCCGAACAACCCCCGTGCAGGCGGTATCTCCCGCCGCATTGAGGGCGATGAACGGACAGAACTGAAAGAAGCCCTGAGTGGACTGACAGTGCCGGACGGCATGGGCCTCATCGTGCGTACCGCTGGTGTGGGCAAATCCCCGGAAGAGCTGGAATGGGATCTCAACGTTCTGCTCAACCACTGGGACTCCATCCACAAGGCGTCACAGGACCGAACTGCTCCCGTGCTTATCCACCAGGAAAGCAACGTGATAGTACGTGCCATTCGTGACTACCTGCGTCGCGATGTCGGCGAGATCCTGATCGATGACCCTGTCATCTTTGAACGTGCCCGTGCTCACATCGAGCTGGTTCGTCCCGATTTCCTCAACCGCGTGAAGCTGTACAAGGGTGAAGTTGCCCTGTTCAACCACTTCCAGATTGAGAGCCAAATCGAGTCGGCCTTCCAGCGCGAAGTGCGCCTGCCCTCCGGCGGCAGCATAGTCATCGATCCGACCGAAGCACTGACCTCCATCGATATCAACTCCTCCCGCGCCACCAAGGGCGGCGATATCGAAGAGACGGCGCTGCAAACCAACCTGGAAGCGGCCGATGAAATTGCCCGTCAATTGCGTCTGCGCGACCTGGGTGGCCTGATCGTCATCGACTTCATCGACATGACGCCGGTTCGCCATCAGCGCGAAGTGGAAAACCGTCTGCGTGAAGCGGTACATCAGGACCGCGCCCGCATCCAGCTGGGCCGTATCTCCCGTTTCGGTCTGCTGGAAATGTCCCGTCAGCGTCTGCGCCCCTCCCTCAACGAGTCCAGCAGTCATATCTGCCCCCGTTGCCAGGGCCAGGGGGTCATCCGTGACAACGAATCACTGGCCTTGTCCATCCTGCGTCTCATCGAAGAAGAGGCCATGAAGGACAACACAGAGCAGGTTCATGCTCAGGTGCCGGTTGATGTTGCCGCCTATCTGCTCAACGAGAAGCGCGCCTCCATCGCCAGTCTGGAACAGCGTAATGAAGTACGTCTGTACATCATTCCTAACCAGCATCTGGAAACCCCGCACTACGAAGTGACGCGCATCCGTCAGAACGAAATCCCGGAAGCGGCCAGCTACGAGCTGAAAACCGAGATTGCCAAGCCGGTCTACCAGCCGAAGCAGACTCAGGTGATCGAGCGTGAGCAACCGCTGCTGCAAGGCTTCGTCCAGGCACCTCAACCTGCTGCGCCGGCTGCAGTTGCTGCCCCCATCGCGGCGCCAGCCCCCGTTGCCGCCAAAGCGGAAGCGGGTCTGTTTGGCAAACTGTTCAAGGCCATTTCAGGTCTGTTCGGTTCCGACGCGGCCCCTGCCGATGTCAAAGCCCCTGCCGAGAAACCGGCAGTGCAACGGGAAGCACGCAAGGACGAGGCTCATCGTCATCAGCGTGATGACACCCGTGGCCGTGGTCAGCGTCCCCGTCGTGACGACAACCGCAACAGCCGCAACACAGCTGAAGCGGGTGAGAAGCGCGAAGGCGCCGCCAGCCGCGAGGGTGGCGAAAGCCGCAACCGTCGTCCGCGCAAAGAGCGCGAACCTCGTCAAGAGCGTGAGCCCCGTCAGGAACGTGAAACTCGCACTGAAGTACGCAGCGAGCAGCGTGTGGAACGTGAGCCCCGCGAACCCCGTCAGGAACGTGAACCGCGCGCCCCGCGTCCGGCTCGTGAGCCCCGTGCACCGCGCGAGCCCCGTGCCGAGGTGGTCGTTGAAGCGGTAGAAGCCGTTGAAACCGCCCTTGTCAGCGCCGAGCCGCAGCAGGAAAAAGAGCAGAAAGTCGCCGAGCGCCGCGAACGTCGTCAACTGCGCAAGCAGATCCGTGCCGACGTACCGGCCAGCGATGTTGCTGTTGTGCCGACCGAGGCTCCCGTTGCTGTCGTGGCGGATACCGTTGAGCAGAGTGACGAGCAGGCCGACGGCCAGCGTCGTTCCCGTCGCACCCCGCGCACTCAGCGTATCGAGGGTCAACGCCGCAAGCGCATCAACGAAGATGCCCGCAGCCAGCGTGATGATGAAGAGCCGCAGGCCGACACTGCAACCATGACCACAGCCGCCCAGGCGGATGCTTCTCAGGTGAAGGTGGAAGAGCCGGCTGTGCCTGTCGTCACCATCCCGAGCGCCGCTGCCATTGCCGCTGCCGTACAAGCCTCTTCCGCTCTGACCGAGCACGTAGTGGCAGAAGCCGTTGCCGAAGAAGCTCGTGAGCAAGCAGAAGCCGCAGTAGCCGTAGTTGCAGCACCTGTCGTGACCGACACCATTGCCGAAGCTGACGTAGCCCCTGTTACTGCCGAGCCGGTGGTGGCAGAGGCAGTGACTGCGCCAGTCGTTGCCGAAGTGACCCCCGTCATTGAAGCAGCACCTGTCGATGTCAAGACTGCTGAGGTCGTTGCAGCAACGCCTGCTGTTGAGGCCCCTGTTGTTGCCGAAGCAGCCCCTGTTGTTGCCGAAGCAGCCCCGGTTGTCGAAACTGCGCCGGTCGTGACTGCTGACGTTACTGTGGTTGAACCGGTCGCAGAGCCTGCGGCTGAACAGCCTGTCGCCAAGGCGGTTGTTGCAGCCCCAGTGACCAAGCAGGTCAACAAGGGTGCCGGTCTGCTGGCCAGCGCTCGCAAGGCTTCCGCCCCGATGGCAACGCCTGCTGCTGCGGCGCCAGCCCAGCCGGAGCGTGAGCCGGTAGACCAAGCACCGCTGGTTCGCAGCGAAGTGGCAAGCTCTGGCCGTCATGCGGGCAGTACTGCTGCCGTCAATGTGGCAACCAGCCCGGCTGGTCGTCCTTGATTGCTGGCTAACTAGCCTGATAGAAAAAGAGCCACACACTGTGTGGCTCTTTTTTTATCCTCAATTCGGGTTGAGGGGCTCGTACTGCAATATCCCCTGCCCCGCACCAGTCAGCTGGTGTCATCCCTTTGGCAATGCTCGCAAGCCCTTCTTGCCTCTCCAGCCAGTTCGCTTCATTAGACAATGATGCCTGGCATCGCGCTTATGATTGATGCTTGCCTGTCATCACCCCTCTCTCTGACAAATGCGCTGGTTGAGCAAGAGCCCTGCACATGCCCTACTCACCCTTGTCTACTCGTGTCTGTCTTGGGGCTAGCAAGCAGAGACTCTGTTTAGCCAAGATGGGTCCTCAGTTACATCTGTCTCCCATATTCAGTCAGGGTGGTATCTGCGGTAACGGAGAACATGTTGGCATGTGTTGCGGGGATAGGTATATCCATGTTGGATAGGCTGTGTTATTGGGTGAACAACGTCTCTAGTTTGATGGCATACATAATATAATCAGGAAGCCCATCCTGTTTGGTCAACGCTTTGTATTGGTTCGAGACGAAGCAGACGGACTCTGATCCACAGCAATGAAAAAAGGGCCCGCAGGCCCTTCGTCAATCAACAAGATTTCGCTGTTATCAGCCGCCGAACAGATGGTGACTGATAAGGAACAGACCGCCCGAGAGCAACATGGTCAGCGGCAAGGTCAGCACCCAGGCCATCAATATGGTCTTGATGGTCTGGCTCTGCAGGCCAGATTTGTTCGCTACCATGGTCCCCGCTACCGCAGAAGAGAGGATATGGGTGGTGGACACCGGCATACCGGTCAAACTGGCAACACCGATGGAAGCTGCCGCAGTGATCTGGGCGGCAATGCCCTGGCTGTATGTCATGCCGGTGGCGCCTATCTTCTCACCCACTGTGTAGACGATACGACGCCAGCCTACCATGGTGCCACAACCCAGCGCCAAGGCGATGGAGACGATGACCCAGGTCGGTGCATATTCAGCGGTCGCTGTCAGATCCTTGCGCCATTTGGCAAGGTCAGTCAGCTCTTTGGCCGGCAGCGGCAGCTTGGACACCTTGCGGGCGGTGTCGTCAATGCACAGCAGCAGGCGACGCACTTCCCGACGATTGGTCAGGTCCATCTCTTCATAGGTACGCACAGCGCCCAGACGGGCATCCAGGGTTGCCATGTTTTGCAGCGTAGCGTCCGCAGAGCAATGGGTCATCAGCTCTTCCTGGGCCTGAGCAGGCACCTTGAAGTCCACGACCTGAGACACCAGCTCGTGGTTGCGCTGATAGATCTCCATGATGCGCTGGTTGGCATCCTGGGTGCGATCCAGCTCGTAGGAACGGCTGTTCATGTCCAGTGCAAAATAGGCGGGGGCCATGCAGATCAACACCAGCATCACCAGACCAATGCCCTTCTGACCATCGTTGGAGCCGTGCACGAAGCTTACCCCCATGGCAGAAGCCACCAGAGTGAGGCGCGCCCAGAACGGCGGGTGCTTCTTGCCATCCACCAGCAACCGCTCTTCCGGAGTCTTGTGGATCTTGCTGCCCAGCCAGACTCGTTTCATGGCAAACAGCAACAGGGCTGCCACGATGAAGCCCACGGTCGGCGAGATGATCAGGGAAAGCATGATGTCGATGGCTTTGGCGACGTTGATGCCCTGAGTCAGCGGCTGATGGTTGAGCCAAGCATAGGCACCGCCTACCCCCAGAATGGAACCGATCAGTGTGTGAGAACTGGAGGCCGGAATGCCCAGGAACCAGGTCCCCAGATTCCAGACAATGGCGGAAAACAGCAGGGAGAACACCATGATCAAACCCTGGGTGGAATCCATGCCCAACAGCAAATCAATCGGCAGCAAATGGACAATGGCATAGGCCACGCCCAGACCGCCGAACATGACGCCAAAAAAGTTGAAGATCCCGGATGCGACTACCGCCAGGTGAGCCGGCATCGCTTTGGTGTAGATAACCGTTGCTACCGCGTTGGCGGTATCGTGAAAGCCATTGATGAATTCATAGGCAAGCACAAAAAAAACGGCCAATACCAAACCGATTGACCACCACAAACCCAAACCACTAAACATTTCAAACATAAAAAACGAACCTGTTTATGAGTTGCGGCGGATTATGCCAGAAGGCTGGCGGTGCCATACCCGTTGTTGAAATATTTCAGTAAGAAAAAAAAAGGGCATTCCGTAGGGAAATAGCTTAGAGCCAGTCACGACAAGGCTTGTCGTTGATTAATTAAACAAACTTGAGCTGACAAAAACAGTCCCCAAATGGGGACAATTCATCACATTCTTGCAGCGCAAGACAGATTTCCTATCGGTTCCAGCGTCAATTTTCGGCCGACCGACACCTGATAATGGAGACATAAGGGCAAGCAATCAGCCCGCTCCCCTGCCCCAACCACTTGGGTCTCCCGCGCGCTGTCACTGGGCACAATGGCAAGCCCAAACAGTAAGGGGCGCCATGGGCGCCCCTCTTTCAACACTCAGCAAGTGGATCACATCAGGGATATCAATCCTGGTTGATGCGGCTGGCAACGGCGCCCTGCTGGCTCTTGTACTTGGCGTTTTCCCGCTTGTTGTAAGGGCGGGCGGCTGGGCCGGAGAGCATCTCGAAGTTCAAGGCACCGATCTTCATCTTGGGGCGTAGCGCCAGCGGCAGTTTGCCACCGTTGTAGAACTCCAGCACAATGCGGCCAGACCAGCCCGGATCGATCCTGTGCGCGGTGACGTGCACCATCAGACCGAGACGGGCCAGGGAGGAGCGGCCATCCAGCCAGCCGACAATATCCGCAGGCAAGGTGACGGATTCATAAGTCACCGCCAGCGCCAGCTGACCCGGGTGCAGATAAAAGGCTTCGCCATCCGGGATGTGGATCTCGTCGCTCATCACCCGATCGATGGCATCGGCCATCTCGCTGTTCGGGCCGCTCAAGTCAATATAGGGAGCGGTATGATCGCGAAATACCCGAAACTCGTTGCCCAGCAGCACATCGACGCTGACGCCGCTGATCCGCTCAACACCGGGCCTTGGCTCAATGACGATCTTGCCCTCATCCAGATGACGTTCAATATCGGTATCACAAAGACGCATTGGGCGACTCTCCTGACAAAATGTTCATTTAAAAAAGCCGGGCATCACCCGGCTTGTTTCATCTTAACCAATCAACATGTGGCGAATGCGCGCCTTTAGCATGTCGATGGCGATGCGGTTCTTGCCACCGCGGGGCACGATCACGTCCGCGTACTGCTTGGAAGGCTCGATAAACTGCAAAAACATGGGACGCACGGTTTTCTGATACTGCTTGAGTACGGAATCCATGGTACGACCACGCTCCTGTACGTCACGCACCAAACGGCGCAGCAGACAGATATCCAGCGGGGTATCCATGAAGATGGAGGCATCCATCAGATCCCGCAAGCGACTGTCGGTCAACAGCAGGATCCCTTCCAGAATGATCACCCGACGCGGGGCGAACGGCGTCACCTCGTTCATGCGGGTGTGCTCTGTATAAGAGTACTGGGGGATATTGACCGCATCCCCTTTCACCAACTGGCTCAGATGCTGCACCAGCAGATCGTGATCCAGGGCATTGGGGTGGTCATAGTTGGTTTTGACCCGCTCTTCCATGGTCAGGTGGGTCTGATCACGGTAGTAGCAATCTTCGGTGATCACACCAATCTGACCTGCGCCCAGTTCGGCCACCAGCTCTTCATAAATGGTTTGAGCGATAAGACTCTTGCCAGACGCGGATGCGCCAGCAATACCGATGATCACACACGAATGTTGAGTATCAGACATTGAAAATACCTAAAGAGAAGAGCAGTGGGGATTGTTTAAACCGATCCATTATATAAAAAAGGGTGAGCCATGCCCACCCTCAAATCCACCTCAAACATCCGACAGCCGATTATTCATCCAGCGCCATGGTATAGAGAGGGGTCGCAATCGGTTTACCGCTGAAATAGAGTTCAGCCCCCACCCGACGAGCCAGCTTCAGATAGGCCTGGGCCAGGCTTCCTTCCGGTGCCCCGAACACGGTTGGGCAGCCATCATCCATGTGTTGGCGGATATCAATGTGCAGCGGCAGCTGACCCAGCAGCGCCACTTGATACTGCTCTGCCATCTTCTGGCCGCCACCTGTCCCGAACAAGGACTCGTGATGACCGCAGGCACTGCAGACGTGATAGCTCATGTTTTCTATGATGCCGAGCACGGGCACATTGACCTTGTTGAACATGGCGACCCCCTTGCGGGCATCGGCCAGCGCCACATCTTGCGGCGTAGTGACGATCACGGCTGCAGACGTGGGTACCTGCTGGGCCATGGTGAGTTGTATGTCCCCCGTACCTGGCGGCATGTCCACCACCAGATAGTCCACCTCGCCCCAACGGGTCTCATGGAGGATCTGGGCCAGCGCCTTGCTCGCCATGGGGCCGCGCCAGATGGTGGCATCCTGCTCGGCCACCAGATAACCGATGCTGTTGCTCTTGAGGCCACAGGCGATCACCGGCTCCATCAACTTGCCGTCAAGGCTGCTGGGACGCTCCTTGAGGGTACCCATCATGGTCGGAATGGAGGGGCCATAGATGTCCGCATCCAGAATGGCGACCCGCGCCCCCTCTTTTTGCAGCGCCAGCGCCAGGTTGACGGCGGTGGTGGACTTGCCGACCCCGCCTTTGCCGGAGGCGACCACCAGGATGTTGCGAATGCCCTGCACCGCGGCCAGCCCTTGCGCCCGCGGCATGCTGGCCACCTCGATGTCACAGGTCCAGTCGATGCGGGTCGCACCGGTAGCGGTACGCAGGCGAGCATCGAACTCCTGCTTGATCTGCTCAAACAGGGAACATCCGGCAAAGGGCAACACCAGTTTGATGACCAGGCCTTGCCCTTGCTGCTCTATGCTGCGCGCAAACCCGGCCGCAACCAGATCCTTGTCCCACCCTGTCGGCTTAAATTCGGCCAGGATCTGTTTTACTGAATCAATCACCAGTAACTCCTCATTATCTTGTCATTATCTTGAGGTGAACTGTTACCGCACACAAATCAGTGGCTTGCCTGCTTGCCAACCAGCGCGAGCACCAGGGCGGACAGCGCCGCCACCCTAGGCAGGCGACCCCCAATTCGGGTAACATGCACGGCACTGTATCATCCCAACAAGCACATCAAGAACGACTATATGGCAACTGATCCTCGTACAATGCTGGTAACCTGCGCCCTCCCCTACGCCAATGGCTCCATCCATCTTGGCCACATGCTGGAACACATCCAGGCCGATATCTGGGTTCGTTATCAGCGAATGCGTGGCCATCAGGTGCACTTCATCTGTGCCGATGATGCCCATGGCACCCCCATCATGCTCAAGGCGCAACAGATGGGGATCACCCCGGAAGAGATGATCGCGGCTGTCTCCAAAGAGCACCAGACCGACTTCGCCGGTTTCAATATCAGCTTCGACAACTATCACTCCACCCACAGTGATGAGAACCGCGAACTGGCGGAGCTGATCTACGGTCGTCTGAAAGACGGTGGCTTTATCAAGGGCCGCACCATCACTCAGCTGTTCGATCCGGAAAAATCCATGTTCCTGCCGGACCGCTTCGTCAAGGGCACCTGCCCCAAGTGCAAGTCTCCGGAGCAATACGGCGACAACTGCGACAGCTGCGGTGCCACCTACAGCCCGACCGAGCTCATCGATCCGAAATCCGCCGTCTCCGGTGCGACCCCGGTGATGAAGGACTCCGAGCACTTCTTCTTCGACCTGCCACAGTTCGAAACCTGGCTGGCCGGCTGGGTACGCGGCTCCGGCGCCATTCAGGAAGAGATGGCCAACAAGATGCAGGAGTGGTTCGAGAGCGGCCTGCAGCAGTGGGACATCACTCGTGACGCTCCCTATTTCGGTTTCGAGATCCCGGGTGCCCCTGGCAAGTACTTCTACGTCTGGCTGGATGCCCCCATCGGCTACATGGCGTCGTTCAAGAACCTGTGCAACAAGCGCGGCGACATCGACTTTGACAGCTACTGGAAAGCGGACTCCGAGGCAGAGCTCTATCACTTCATCGGCAAGGACATCGCCTATTTCCACTGCCTGTTCTGGCCATCCATGCTGGAAGGCGCGGGTTTCCGCAAGCCGACCAAGGTCAACGTACACGGCTATGTGACCGTCAACGGTGCCAAGATGTCCAAGTCCAAGGGCACCTTCATCAAGGCCTCCACCTACCTGAACCACCTGGATCCTGAGTGCCTGCGCTACTACTACGCCGCCAAGCTCAACAGCCGCATCGACGATCTGGATCTCAACCTGGATGACTTCGTGGCGCGGGTCAACGCCGACGTGGTCAACAAGCTGGTCAACCTCGCCTCCCGCAATGCCGGCTTTATCGCCAAGCGTTTCGACGGCAAGCTGGCCGCTACCTGTGCCGAGCCCGAGCTCTATGCCGAGTTCGCCAACGCCAGCGCCTCCATCAGCGAGGCCTATGAAGCGCGCGAATTCAGCCGCGCCATCCGTGAGATCATGGCGCTGGCCGACAAGGCCAACCGCTATGTGGATGAGAAGGCGCCCTGGGTGCTGGCCAAGCAGGAAGGCGCAGACGCCGAGCTGCAGGCGGTCTGCTCCGTGGGCATCAACCTGTTCCGCGTGCTGATGGCCTACCTCAAGCCGGTCATGCCGCTCTTGGCCGAGCGTGCCGAAGCCTTCCTGGGTGAAACCCTCTCCTGGGATGGCGTGGTCCAGCCGCTAACCAACCACCAGCTGGCCCCGTTCAAGGCGCTGTTCTCCCGCATCGAGCCTGCCAAGATTGAAGCCATGATCGAGGCCTCCAAGGAAGATCTGGCCAAGGAGCAGGCACCGAAAGTGACAGGCCCGCTGGCAGATGACCCCATAAGCCCAACCATCTCCTATGAGGATTTCGCCAAGCTTGATCTGCGCGTGGCGCTGATCAAAAAGGCGGAAGCGGTACCGGAAGCGGACAAGCTGCTCAAGCTGCAACTGGATCTGGGCGGTGAAACCCGTCAGGTCTTCGCCGGCATCAAGTCCGCCTACAACCCGGAAGATCTGGAAGGCAAGCTGACCGTGATGGTGGCCAACCTGGCGCCGCGCAAAATGCGCTTTGGCATGTCCGAAGGCATGGTGCTGGCCGCAGGCCCGGGCGGCAAGGACCTCTGGATCCTGGAGCCGCAGGAAGGCGCCCAGCCAGGCATGCGCGTCAAGTAAGCACGCTTGCTGCCCCCCATGAGAAGAGAGGCCATCCGGCCTCTCTTTTTTATGCCATTTTCCCACGGCATGGGCAGACTCGCCCCCGATCCCCCACACATAGGCGGTTGTTGCCGCGGCACAATTTGCCTAGACTGCCTTTTCACCAAGGGGCGCACATGGGCCCGTCACTCATCAGACAAGGAGCAAACATGATCACCTTATACGGAACCCCGGTCAGCCGGGCACTGCGCATATCCTGGTTACTGGAAGAGTTGGGCGTGGCGTGGCAATTTCAGTTTCTCGACTTCGCCAAGGGCGAGAATCGCAGCGAGTGGTTTCTGGCGCTGAACCCGAGCGGCAAGATGCCGGTGCTCAAAGATGGGGATTTCGTACTGACCGAATCCGCCGCCATCATGCAGTACCTGGCCGAAGTCTATGGCTCGGATTGGCTGCCAGCCAGAGGGACGCAGGCATCGGCGTTGCATGCCCAGTGGGTCAGCTTCATTACCTGTGAGCTGGAGCAACCCTTGTGGACCATCGGCAAGCACAAGTTTGCCCTGCCGGAACCCCAGCGCCTGCCAGCCATCTTTCCCACCGCCAAGTGGGAGTTTGACAAGGCGGCGGCCATCGCCGAGTCCTGGGTGCCCGAGCAGGGCTACCTGCTGGGGGAGCAGATCACCATAGCGGATCTGCTGCTGGCCCATACCCTGATGTGGGCCACCCGTTTCGAGCAGTCCATTCCCCCCAAGCTGGCCGCCTATCGGGATCGCCTGGCCAAACGCCCTGCCCTGCAAGCCGTGCTGGCCAAGACCCAGGCCATCGCCGATGCCGCCCAGGCCAGCTGACGGCAACATAGGCAAACGGGAGCCGCTATGGCTCCCGTTTTTATGCGTGGCATGGCGGTTTCCCTCCGCTCAATTGGTGTGAAATCCCCCTTTCTGTGGTGGCGGTGCCTCTTCATACTCCATCCTGGTCACCTCGGCGGTGCGCGGCCCGTGTTCCAGCCAGCCCAGCATCATCTGCACCCCGTGCTCGGGACCACAGATCAGGATCTCAACCGACCCGTCTTCCAGGTTGTAGGCATAGCCGCGCAGCCCCAGTTGCAGCGCCCGCTCACGGGTAAAGTAGCGAAATCCCACCCCTTGCACCTGACCCCAGACGTGCACGACAAACGATTGCTCTCCCATTTCTCACACCTTTCCCTTAAGAAATTTCTCTCCAAGGCGATAATGAGCGCGACACTCTCTTCCCCCTTGCAGGACGCAATATCATTATGAAAGAAGTAAAATTCCGGTGGGTTGACCGCTATCTCATTCATCTCACGATCAGTGAAAAATTTCTCATTACCTTCTGGTGCCCTCTGCTGTTTATCGCCTTTCTCACCTGGTATCTGCTGGCCGATGGTCATGATCAGCAGATGCAGATCAGGCTGGATCAACTCCAACAAAGGGTCCAGACCAGCGCCCAGCTGGTGAGCCAGCAACCGACCCTCACTCTGCCTGCGGATCTCATCCTGAGCCCGACCGGCAGTGCCGGCCTGACCCAACAGGGAGACAACTACCGCTTCAGTGCCAGCGCAGGCCAGGCCGGCTTCGTGACCGGCAGCCTGGATGCCGGCCGCTACTCCATGTGGGACGGACAGGGCACCACCCTCACTATCATCGCCGTGCTGGCGACCTTGCTGGCCCTCATCACCCACTACCTGATGACCTTTGTCTCCGGCGCCCTCTACTCCACCAACAAAGCGTTGCAGACAGTGGCTGACGGGGATCTCACCTTCCGTCTCAACTTCTTCCCGGTGCGGGACGAGTTCTCCATCCTGGCGGGCAGCATAGACAGATTCACCGACCGCCAGCACAAGATAGTGCAGCTGGTGGAAGAGTCTGCCGAGGCACTTACCATGGCCGCCGACGAGTTTCGTGACCACGCCAGCGAAGGAGAAACCATGGCCCGCTCCCAGCGCCAGCACATGGACTCCCTGGCTGCCGCCATGGAGCAGATGTCGGCCGCCATTCGGGAAGTTGCCCGTAACGCCAACGACACTCTGCAGCAGACTCGCCAATCGAGCGAAGAGGCGGCCAACGGCGCCGCCCGGGTATCACGTACCATAGCCGCCATCCGCACCCTGGCCGACGAGATAGGCAACGCTTCAGGCGCGGTAGAGCGGCTGACCCACAACGCCAATCGCATCAACGAGGTGGTCAACGTCATCAATGCCATCTCCCAGCAGACCAATCTGCTGGCCCTCAATGCCGCCATCGAGGCCGCCCGCGCGGGTGAGCAGGGTCGTGGCTTTGCGGTGGTGGCGGACGAGGTGCGCACCCTCGCCAGCCGCACCCAGCAGGCCACTGTGGAGATCCAGCAGATGATCGAAGAGCTGCAGGCCGGCACCGGCGCCCTCAACGACATCATGGAGAAGACAGTCGGCCGCGCCGCCAGCAGCCAGGCGCTGATCAGTGAAGTGGGGCTCGACATCGACAAACTCAGCAACCACAGCGATGCCGTGCTGGAGATGAGCACCCAGATAGCCACCTCCAGCGAGGAGCAGAGCTCGGTCGCCGGGGAGATCACCCGCAACCTGGACCAGGTGCGCCACGAAGCTGGTCAGGTGGAGGAATCCGCCAGCGCTTCTGTGGCCGGCACTGCCGGTCTCAAAGGCACGGCAACCGAGCTGGCCCAGGCATTGAAGGGGCTCAAGATCTGATCTGAAGCTGATGCCAGATCAGACAAGCCGGGCTCTCTTGCCAAGGTTGTTTGAGTTTTACCAGCGGGCCACATAGAATGTGGCCCCTTTTCTTTTTACCATCGGCAAACACCCATGAGCGTTTTCATCTATCTCGTCAAAGGCCGCGAAAAATCCCTGCTGCGCCGTCACCCCTGGATCTTCTCCAAGGGGATTGAGCGGGTTGAAGGCAACCCCGTTGACGGCGATACCGTCGAGATCTACGCCAACGATGGCCGGTGGCTCGCCCGTGGTGCCTGGTCAGGCAGCTCCCAGATCCGTGCCCGGGTCTGGACCTTCGATAAAGAGGAGACAGTCGATCTCGACTTCTTCCTGCGTCGCCTTAAATATGCCCAGGAGTCCCGCGATCCGCTGATCAAGCGTCAGGGCCTCACCGGCTATCGCCTGTGCGCCGCCGAATCCGACGGTTTGCCGGGTCTGACCATAGACCGTTATGCCGATTTCTTGGTGTGCCAGATCCTCTCCGCCGGTGCCGAGTTCCAGCGCGAGCTGATCACCCAGGCGCTGCGTACCCTCTACCCGGAGTGCAGCATCTATGAGCGCTCCGACGTGGCAGTACGCAAGAAGGAAGGATTGAAAGAGCGCACCGGCGTCATCCATGGCGAGACCCCGACCGAGCCTGTGGTGATCGAAGAGAACGGCGTCAAGATCCTGGTGGACATCCGTAACGGTCACAAGACCGGCTTCTATCTGGATCAGCGCGACAACCGCCAGGCTGTCTCCAAGTACACCTCGGCTAAGCGGGTGCTCAACTGCTTCAGCTACACCGGTGGCTTTGGCATCTATGCCCTCAAGGGTGGCGCCAAAGAAGTGGTCAACGTGGATCTCTCCCAGACTGCGCTGGATATGGCCCGCCAGAACGCCGAGCTGAACGGGCTGGATATCTCCAACACCCAGTTCATCCGTCACGATGTGTTCAAGCTGCTGCGTGAATACCGCGAGAAGGGTGAGAAGTTCGACGTTATCGTGCTGGATCCGCCCAAGTTTGCCGAGAGCAAGGCCCAGCTGCTGGGTGCCTGCCGCGGCTACAAGGACATCAACATGCTGGCGTTCCAGCTGCTGGCGCCGGGTGGCGTGCTGCTGACCTACTCCTGCTCCGGCCTGATGGAGCAGAGCCTGTTCCAGAAGATCGTGGCCGATGCGGCGCTCGACGCCGGTCGCGATGCCCAGATCCTGGAGCTGTTGTCACAAGCCTCCGATCACCCCATTGGCACCGCCTATCCGGAAGGCTTCTACCTCAAGGGGCTGGTGGTACGCGCCCGCTGATCGTCAATACCCGTTCCCTTTGATCAAACAGGCCCGCATTGCGGGCCTGATTTTTAGGCATCGCTGCGTATAATGCCCGAGCGAGACGCGGCTCCTTTACCCCCCCTTCATTCTTCTTCCACCTGTTATCTTTCCCTGTCTTTATTTCACTGCTTGAACGGTTGTTGTGCACAATCTGTGCACACTTATGACTTCAATCACACTCACATGACTCTCTTTTAGGTAGTGTGATCCCGCCTGTGACCAGCATGAGTCAAGGCTGCGGGGCATCAGGCTTGATGCCCCTGCACAACAACAAAATCGATGTCAGGCCAAGCTGAACATCACAAGGGATCCCGATATGAATCAATCATTGCCGCTGTTGACGCCGCTGCGGGGCATCGCTGCCCTGATAGTGGTGCTGTTCCATGCCCGATTACTGCTCTTTCCCCAGTGGATGGAGTCGATCGCAGGCCACACGCAACTCATCGAGAACGGCTACCTCTGGGTCGATCTCTTCTTTATTTTGAGCGGCGTGGTGCTGGCCCATGTCTATGGGGAAGCCTTCAGCCACAGGCCCCGCACCATCGGCTATGGCCGCTTCCTCTGGCTGCGGCTGACCCGGGTCTACCCCCTCTACCTTGTCACCCTGGTGCTGCTGGTTGGCTGGGAGCTTTACAAGGCCCGGCACGGGATTGGCTTCTATGCCGGCCCCCTGTTCAAGATGTGGGAGTGGGAGGGGATGCCGCCCTTCGGCTCCCCCTTCACTCCGGCCGAGGCGCTGCCAAGCGCCTTCCTGCTGCTGCAGGTGGTAACCAATCACGGGCTGACCTGGAACTTCGCCGCCTGGTCCCTCAGTGTGGAGTGGATAAGCTACCTGCTGTTCCCGCTGCTTATCCCGCTTGCGGTGACCCGCAGTCGCTGGAGCCATCTCGCGCCGCTGTTGGCGCTGACGGTACTGGCGTTTATCGTGCACAATCGCGGCACCCTGGATGTCACCAGCGGAGCGCTGGCGGTGGGGCGCGGGGTAAGTGAATTTGTGCTCGGGCTCTGGCTGCTGCCCAGGGTCAAGGCCGCGAAAGGCTTGCCCATGATGCAGCGAGACCTGCCGCTGCTCATTGCCTTTGTACTGCCTTTCGCACTGATGCAGTTCACCATGACGCCACAGCTGACCCTGTTGCTGATCGGCGCCTACGTGTTGCTGATATGGATTGCCGCCGCTCAAGGGGAGCGCCAGAGCCCGCTGCTGCGCCTGCTGGACAACCGCCTCACCAACTGGCTGGGAGATCTTTCCTACTCCATCTACCTGCTGCACGCGCTGGTGCTGCTCACCGGCTGCGAGCTCATCCACTATCTGGCGCCGGGGCTAACCGAGTGGTGGTATGCCCAGACCAGCCCGCTGCTGGGGGTGGTGGCGACCCTGCTGATGCTGGCAGTGCTGATCGGCCTCTCTTCTTTAAGCTACAACCTGCTGGAGCGGCCACTGCAACGGCACCTGCGCCGCCTTGGCAAGTCGCGGCAACCGGCGATGGAGCGAGTCAGTTAAACAAGCAAGTGACCAAGCCTGGATAACCTATCGGTCAGCGTCTCCAGGTTTGCTCAGGCGGCTCGGATGCTAGCTAAAACCGATGCTGTTGTGCATGGGACCATGGTTACCAGTACCCTGCCCGTCACCCCTTGCCCCCAATAACCTGAAAAAGGGGCCACCTTAAGAAGGTGGCCCCTTGATACCGGGTTTAGCAATGATATGGCTCACCGCAGTCGGCTTATTTAACGCCGTAACTGGTCAGGATCTGATCCATGGTCCCGTCTGCACTGATGATTGCCAATCCCTTGTTGAAAGCCTCGATCAACTCCTGGCCGCGCGGGTTTTTCACGCCGCTGGCGATATGCAGCGGGTTGGTGGAGAGCGCATTGGCCGTGAAGGCAAACTTGCTGTCATCCATCCCCTGCTGGGCCATGATGGCCCGGGCAACAACCTCGTCTTCCAACGTCAAATCGATACGCCCATCAAGCAGCTTCTTCAGATTGGTCGGCAAGTCACCGGCCTCCTGGCGGTTTAGCTCAGCCTGCATGAAGTCGTCACCGTAGCCATAACCCCGCACTATGCCAATGCTCTTGCCTTTGAGACTGGCCAAGCCATTCAACTCGAAACTGCCGCCAGCCAACTGGATAAATTTGACCTGATTCTTAAGATACTCGTCACTGAAACGCAGTGACTTGGTGCGCGCCTCGGTGAACCATGCCCCTACCAGAATATCGATATTTCCTTCCTCAACTTCCGACAACGCCCTGGCCCAAGGCATGATCCGCATGTCGAGCTCATAACCCTGGGTGGCAAGTGCGCGTTTGACCAGCTCTACCGAGATGCCTTTGTTGGCATCAATGACAAAGGGAGGCCAGGGGTCTTGCGCAGCCGTCACACTGGCGGCATGCGCCCCAAAGGTCGACAACACCAGCAGTAATCCTATCATCCATGATTTCATCTCATACCTCTTGCCTGTGTGGGGAAACCCTTTGAGATAAGAGGAGCGAAGGACACTTTGTCAAGGCAGCAGAGACGACAGGCTATTGTGATTCGAACCCGCAGAGTCCTTGTGGCATAATGCCCTGTCCAATGGCCCGCTCAGGGTCATCTCCTTTTGCCTGATATACGCTGTTTCATCTTGAGAAACAGCCAAACAAGGGGTAATCATGTCTTCCATTCGTCTGACCCAATACAGCCACGGGGCTGGCTGCGGCTGCAAAATTTCTCCCAAGGTGCTCGACACCATTCTCAAGAGCCAGATCCCGGGCTTTGACGACCCAACCCTGGTGGTTGGCAACAGCAGCAAGGATGACGCGGCCGTGGTCGATATCGGCAACGGTCAGGGCATTGTTTCCACCACCGACTTCTTCATGCCCATCGTCGATGATCCCTTTACCTTTGGCCGCATCGCGGCCACCAACGCCATCAGCGACATCTACGCCATGGGCGGCAAGCCCATCGTTGCCATTGCCATCCTTGGCTGGCCCATCAACACGCTCGCTCCCGAAATTGCACAGCAGGTGATCGACGGCGGCCGCCAGGTGTGCCATGAAGCGGGCATATCCTTGGCTGGCGGCCACAGTATCGATGCCCCCGAGCCCATCTTCGGTCTTGCCGTGACCGGCATAGTGCCGCTCAATGCCATCAAGCAGAACGACACCGCCCAAGCGGGTGACATCCTCTACCTGACCAAGCCCCTCGGTATCGGCATCCTCACCACGGCCCAGAAGAAGGGCAAATTGAAGCCAGAGCATGAGCAGCTGGCCCCCAACGCCATGTGCACCCTCAACAAGATTGGCCAGCGCTTTGCCGAACTGCCCGGCGTGCACGCCATGACGGATGTGACCGGGTTTGGCCTGGCGGGACACCTGCTTGAGATGTGCGAAGGCTCAGGGGTGTGTGCCACCCTCGATTTCAAAGCGCTGCCACTGCTCGACGAGGTAGATTACTACCTGTCCGAGGGCTGCGTACCGGGCGGTACCCTGCGCAACTTTGATTCCTATGGCGCCAAGCTCGGTGCCATGGATGAACGCACCCGCAACATCATGTGCGATCCGCAGACCAGCGGCGGCTTGCTGGTTGCCGTCGGTAAAGAAAGTGAAGCCGAGCTCCTTGCCATCGCGACACAAGCGGGGCTGACCCTCTCCTCCATAGGCCGGCTGAAAGCCTATACCGGAAACCAGTTTATCGAGGTTATCCAATGAGTCAGCGGCTGCTTGCTATTAATACGGATCTGGCTCGGACGTCTCTGGAGGTTCTGCGATGAGCCAACTGCCACTCACCTCGGATCTGGCCCGGATTTTTCTGGATGATGTCCCGCTTATCGACTTGCGTGCCCCCATCGAGTTCAAGGAAGGGGCCTTCCCCTGCTCGACCAGTCTGCCCCTGATGACAGACGATGAGCGTGCCCAGGTGGGCACCTGCTTCAAGCAGCGAGGCCAGGCGGCGGCGATTGAACTGGGCCACCAACTGGTGGGGGGCGCCGTGCGTGCAGAACGGCTCGACGGCTGGCTGGCACAGTTGCGAAAACAGCCCGATGCCCTGCTCTACTGCTTTCGTGGCGGCCTGCGCTCACAAACCGTGCAACTCTGGTTGCATGAGGCCGGGGTCACCCGCCCTCGGGTAGCCGGTGGCTACAAAGAGATGCGCCGTTTCCTCATCGATACCCTGGACAAGGCCGCGGCCGAGTGTCACTGGACAGTGCTGACCGGCATGACCGGCTCCGGCAAGACCCATATGCTGGAGCACGTGACTCAGGCGGTGGATCTGGAGGGGCATGCCCATCACAGGGGCTCGTCATTTGGTCAGCTTCCAGGGGGCCAGCCCAGCAACATCAATTTTGAAAACAAGCTGGCCATCGAGCTGCTCAAGCGCCGCCACCAGGGTGAACATGCTTTCGTGGTAGAGGACGAGAGCCGGCTCATCGGCCGCTGCTGCCTGCCCAACCCCCTGTTTGATGCCATGTGCGAGGCACCGCTGGTGGTGGTGGATGTACCGCAGAGCGAGCGTGCCGAACAGATCCGCCAGGACTATGTGCACGATCTCTGGCTGCGTTATCAGGCCATGTTTGGTGCCGAAGAAGGCTGGCCACTGTTTGCAGCCTATCTCACCGATGCGCTGGCCCGCCTCAAGCGCCGCCTTGGCGATCAAGCACACCGCGAGCTGGACCAGCTGATGCAAATCGCCCTTGCCGAGCAAGCCAACAGCGGCACCACCGAGCGCCATCTGGCCTGGATCACCCTGCTGCTGACCCGCTACTACGACCCCATGTATCTCTATCAACTGGGCAACAAGCGTGAGCGCATCGTGTTCCGGGGTGAGAAGCAGGCCTGTCTGGACTTCTTTGCCGAGCAACACGCAGCCCGGCAGCAAGGCTGACTCACCCCCGTCAAACAAGAGGACCCCCTATGTTGAAATTCGAGGTGATCCCGGTCACCCAATTCGCCCAGAACTGCTCCCTCATCTGGTGTGACGAGACCCACCAGGCGGCGCTGATTGACCCGGGTGGCGAGGCCGACAAGCTGCTCGCAGCCATCACCAAGCGCGGGCTTACCCTGACCCACATCCTGCTGACCCATGGCCATCTGGATCACGTGGGCGCCGCCGCAGAGCTGCGTGAAACAACCGGCGTAGCCATCACAGGCCCCCACAAAGAAGATGCCTTCTGGCTCGACATGCTGCCCCGGCAGAGCCAGATGTTTGGCTTCGCCCATACCCCTGCTTTCACGCCGAATAGCTGGCTTGAGCAGGGTGACAAGGTGCGAGTGGGCAACTGCGAGCTGGAGGTCTATTTCTGTCCGGGCCACACTCCGGGCCACGTCATCCTGCTCAGCCAGGCCGAAAAACTCGCCTGGGTTGGTGACGTGCTGTTCGCCGGCAGCATAGGCCGCACCGACTTCCCACGCGGTGATCACGCCACCTTGATAAAGTCGATCACTGAAACCCTGCTGCCGCTGGGTGACGAGATTGTCTTTATCCCGGGCCATGGCCCCAGCTCCACCTTTGGCCGAGAAAAGGCAAGCAATCCTTACCTGACCCAAGCCGTCTGGTAACAGCAAGCAGGCTTGCCACTGACGCCAAGAGGGCGACCCCGGGGTCGCCCTCTTTCATGACTTGCTGCACGCGTCATCAAACGCCAGACAGCAAAAAGCCACTCCTGAGAGTGGCTTTTTCTTCAACCAGATTGGCTCGCTATTAAACGCGAACGAAATCCAAGTGAACCAGCTTCGGCTTAACCGGGTGACGCTGGATAGCCTTCACTTTAACGTTGACTTCTTCACCGTTGATGACCAGGGTCAGCACGGATTCGTAGAATTCCGGCTTCTCTTGAGCGATGATGAATTTTTTGTGGTCAACAGTGATGGACTGAGCTTCTTTGCCGGCACCGTAGATGATGGCAGGAACTTGGTCAGCGTGACGCAGGCGGCGGCTCGCACCTTTCCCCAGGTCAGAACGGACTTCAGCTTGGAATACGAAAGACATAGTGGTTATCTCATATAGATGAATTTATGGTGCTGACTGCGACCGGTCAGCACCTCGCAAAACGAGGGCGCATACTAGCATGGGCCCTGAACAGTGACAAGATACCTTAACGCCCCTGCTCCAGTCGGGCAAAACGCTGCTGCCGCTGTGCCGGACTCAGGGCATCGAAGCGCGCCAGCGTCTGCGGCGCAGGGCAGTAGAGGGTATCCCCCGCCTTCACCCGGATGCCGTTGCCCATCAGCGGGCGATTGTCATCGACAATGGCCAGCAGATAGCTGTAAGTGTCCCCAGCTATGCCCGTGACAGTGCCGTTCTGAGCCAGGGTCGCAGCAATGCGCCACAGGGTTTCTCCCGATGCCACCCGATGACAGACCTGCTTGCCACCGGCAGCGGGAGCCGCCAGCGTCAAGGTTGTGTTGACGGATGTCGGTGTGACAACGGGTTGCGATTCTCTCTTCGCCTCGTCTCGGGCGACACTCGCCAGCATGGCCTCCGGCGCCAGCCAGATTGCGCGCAGATTGAGACTCACCAGCAGCGGCTCGGCTCCATCACGGATGGCTCTTGGCTGACCGGGCATCACAGGCGCGGAAAATTCCGCCATAAAGGGTACCTGACCAGGGATCGCAGCCTGTTGGCTCTGCCTCTGATCCAAGGCAGGCAGCAGGGGTGCAAGCCCGTAGGCGGCCTCATCGATACGCCTGAGCCGGGCCAGATACGCCTTGGAGAGTTGAGCCTCCCCCTCGAACAGGTCAAAGGGGGGCACCAGCCGGGCCGGAAACAGCACCTGCCAGCGGCCCTTCTTTTTCTTGAGCTCAAGGGGGGGGAATTGATTGCCCCGCCAGGCCACGAACATGGCCGGCGGAGTACGGTGTAGCGGGTAATACTCCGGGGTCAGTTGTACCCAGGTTTGCTCGGCTATGGGTTGATAGCCACTGATGTTGACCATTGCCACGCTTAACCAGAATCCAAGCATCCTTGCTCCTCCGTTAGCCTTTTCCTGGTCGGCGGCAAGGGCCACCGACACGAAGACCTGCTTGTCTCCTACAGCAGATTAGCACTGGGCGATGGCGTTGAGCACCCGTTTATCTGACACCGGATAGGGGGTCCCCAGATTCTGGGCGAAGAAGGAGACCCGCAGCTCCTCGATCATCCAGCGGATATTGGCCACTTCGGTCGGGATCAACTGGGATTTGGGGATCTTGGCCAAGAGAGCCTTGTACTCGGCTTCAACGCTCTGCACCTTGAGCATGTAGACCCGATCCCGGTTGGGGTCGATGGCCAGTTTTTCCATCCGACGCTCGATGGCTCGCAGGTAGCGCAGCAAATCCGGCAGCCGCTGCCAGCCAGTCTCGGTCACAAAGCCTTTATGGATCAGTTTGTCGAGCTGGAGCTGAATATCCGACATGGCAAAGGCGGTGTCGAGCTGCATCTTGCCCTTGAGCCGCTTCTTGATTTCGTGAGAAAGCGTCAGCACGGCTTCCACCTGGCTGGCCACTTCCACCACGGCATCGTTGAGCTCGGCGCGCACAAATTCCTTGAGCGCTTCGAAACCGGCCTCATCCCATGCCAATCCACCATGCTGGGCGATCAACTTGTCGCAGCCGCAGGCAATGCAGTCATCGATAAGCTCTGCCACCTTGCCAAACGGATTGAAATAGAGCCCCAACTTGGCCTTGTTGGGCAGCTTCTCCTGCAGGTACTTGATGGGTGATGGCACGTTGAGCAGCACCAGTCGGCGCTGGCCCGCCCACATCAGCTGTTGCTGGGCCACAGCGCTCTCCACCAGCTGGATGGAGACAGAGTCCTTCTCATCCACCAAAGCCGGATAAGCCTTCACCTCGAAGCCGCCGCGCTTCTGGCTGTATTCCTGCGGCAATTCACCAAAGCTCCACAGCGTCAGGCCTGACTGCTCGATATCGTCGTCCGCCACCTGGGACAGCGTCTCCTGCACACGCCCACGCAAGGATTCTTTCAGCGCCTCCAGATCCTTGCCTTCCGCGACAGGCTTGTGCCTATCGTCCACCACCCGGAAGGTGAGTTTCAGGTGATCGGGCACCGCAGACCAATCCCATGACTCGCGGGGCACAGTCACCCCCGTCATGCGCCGCAGTTGACGCTCCATCTCGTCCAGCAGTGGTCCCTGCTCTGGGTTGAGGCTGGCGAGCAGCGCATCGGCGTAGTTGGGGGCCGGTACGAAATTCTTGCGCATCGGCTTTGGCATGGATTTTATCAGCGCCACCAGCAACTCATGGCGCAGACCGGGGATCAGCCACTCGAATCCCTTTACCTCCACCTGATTGAGCAGTGGCAGCGGAATATGCAGGGTGACGCCATCGGCCGCCTCCCCCGGTTCAAACTGGTAGCTCAATTTAAGTTTGAGTCGTCCCTGCTGCCAGAAGTTGGGATAGTCGAGATCACTGATGTGGGCCGCATCCCCCTTCATCAGCATCTCCCGCTCGAAATTGAGCAGCTCTGGGTCCTGCTTTTGCGCCTCTTTCCACCAGTTGTCGAAGTGGCGACTTGATATCACCTCTTCCGGCAAACGGGCGTCGTAGAAGCGGAACAAGTCCTCATCCTCCACCAGAATGTCGCGACGGCGGGACTTGTGTTCCAGCTCCTCCACCTCGGCCAGAAGCTTGCGGTTGTCGCCAAAGAAGCGGTGACGGGTCTCGAAATCCCCCTCCACCAGGGCACGACGGATAAATAGCTCTCGACACAGCACAGGATCGAGGCGGCTGAAGTTGATGGTGCGCTCATTGACCAGCGTCAGACCAAACAGGGTCACTTTCTCCTTGGCCATGACGGCGCCATTCTTCTTCGACCAGTGGGGATCGCTGTGGTGCAGCTTGATGAGGTGAGCCGCCAGCGGCTCCACCCACTCGGGTTCAATCTTGGCATTGACCCGGGCATAGAGGCGGGAGGTTTCCACCAGTTCGGCGGCCATCACCCACTTGGGCGGTTTCTTGAACAGACCCGAGGCCGGGAAAATGTGGAAGCGGCCGTTGCGGGCGCCTAGAAACTCGGGCTTCTCCAGATCCTTGTTGCCGATATGGCTCAGGAGGCCGGTCAGCAAGGCGCAATGCACCGTCTTGAAATCCGCCGGTTCATGATTGGCTTTAAAGCCCAGCTCTTTCACCGTCTGGCGCAACTGGAAGTGAATATCCTGCCATTCGCGCACCCGCAGGTAGGAGAGGAACTCCTTCTGGCACATGCGGCGGAACGGGTTGCTGCCCAGTGCATCCTGCTGCTCTTTGAGGTAATTCCACAGATTGACGAAGGCAAGGAAGTCAGAGTCCTTGTCTTCAAAGCGCTTGTGTTGCTCATCGGCAGCCTGCTTCTTCTCCATCGGCCGCTCACGGGGATCCTGGATGCTGAGGCCTGCGGTGATCACCATGACCTCGCTCAGGCAACCGGTTTGCGCCGCCGTGATCACCATTTTCGCCAAACGTGGATCAAGGGGAATGCGCGACAGCTGACGACCTATGTCGGTCAACTGCAGTTTGGGCTCCTGATCCCGAGTGCCAGGCAGCTCTCTAACTGCCTCCAGCTCCTTGAGCAGGCTCAGGCCATCCTTGATGTGGCGCGACTCGGGCGGCTCGACGAAGGGGAAGGCCTCCATGTTGCCAAGCCCCAGCGCCAGCATCTGCAAAATGACGGAAGCCAGGTTGGTACGCAGGATCTCGGGATCGGTAAAAGCGGGACGATTGTTGAAATCCTCTTCGGAGTAGAGGCGTATACAGATACCGTCCGCCACCCGGCCACAACGCCCTTTGCGCTGGTTGGCACTGGCCTGGGAGACCGGCTCTATAGGCAGGCGCTGCACCTTGGTACGCCAGGAGTAGCGACTGATGCGGGCAGTGCCCGGGTCTATCACATAACGGATGCCCGGCACTGTGAGAGAGGTTTCCGCCACGTTGGTGGCGAGCACGATGCGCCGCCCGGCGTGTTGCTGGAACACCCGGTTCTGCTCTGTATTGGAGAGGCGCGCATAGAGCGGCAGCACTTCGGTATCTCGCCGGCCCAGTTTGTTCAAGGCATCGGCGGTATCGCGGATCTCCCGCTCGCCGTTCATGAAGATGAGAATGTCCCCCAGTCCTTCCTCGGCCAGCTCCTGCACCGCATCGAAGATACCCTGCAACTGGTCGCGATCGTCACTCCCCTCCAGCAGCGGCCGATAGCGTACATCGACGGGATAAGTGCGGCCGGAGACCTCGATCACCGGCGCCTTGTTGAAATGGCGGGAGAAGCGCTGGGGGTCTATGGTAGCCGAAGTGATGATCACCTTGAGATCGGGGCGCCTTGGCAGCAGCTGCTTGAGATAACCCAGAATGAAGTCGATGTTGAGGCTGCGCTCGTGGGCCTCATCGATGATGATGGTGTCGTACTGGGTCAACATACGGTCGTTCTGGATCTCCGCCAGCAAGATACCGTCTGTCATCAGCTTGATGTGGGTCTGCTCGCTCACCTGATCGGTAAAGCGCACCTTGTAACCCACGTACTGGCCGAGTTCTGACTCCATCTCCTCTGCGATACGAGCAGCCACAGTACGGGCAGCCAGACGGCGCGGCTGGGTGTGGCCGATAAAGCCCTTCACCCCGCGCCCCAGCGCCAGGCAGATCTTGGGGATCTGGGTCGTTTTGCCCGAGCCGGTTTCACCGGCGATGATCACTACCTGATGCTCACTGATCGCCTTGGCGATCTCTGCCTGCTTCTGGCTGACAGGCAAGTTGTCCGGGTACGTGACCTTGGGGACACCGGCCAGACGGGACTGATAACGCGCCTGCGCTGCGTCCAGATCGGCGGCAATGGTCTCCAGCACTGTGATCTGCTTGCCCTCGGGCAGCTTCTTGATCCCGTTCAGACGACTGGAAAGACGACGGGCATCAAGGTTCATGCAGGCTGATAGACGGCGGCGCAGCGCCTCGATAGAGAGAGACAAGGTACAAATTCCTTAATAGAGAGCCCGGCATGGGGCCATATCGACAAGCTTCGGCAGATCCTAAAGAGCGGGCGGGAGCGGTGCAAGCCTTAAAGCGATTGGGGTAGAGATGAAAGCCGGAATAGATCCGGTATGAAGAGAATGCCTGAATAAAAAGAGCAGGCACCCGGCCTGCTCCTGATGACGTCTTCCACTCAACCCGATCAGACCCGGGCCTTGTGCACGAAGCAGGTACCCAGCTGGGCATGGATCGCCTGCATCACATCGTGACGGCTGATCACCCCGAGCAGGCGACCCTCCTCCACCACCGGATAGATCTTGGGCTTTTGCCCCATCATCATCTCGGCCAACTCCAGAATGCTGGTATCAGGCCCGACGGCCAGCACCTCATTGCGCATCACATTCTTGACCTGAGCCACCTGCTCGCAGTGATAGGCCTCTTTGAGCATGACGGCGATACAGTCCTGCTCGGACACCCAACCAATGAGATGGCCCAGTGCATCCACTACCGGGCCACCGAGCTGGCGGCTATTGAGAAACTTTTCCACCGCAGATTGCACCATCATGTCAGCGCTGAACGTGATGGGCCGGTGCTGCATGTAATCCTTTGCTTTTAGTGATTCCATTGTGCTTCCCCCAACCAGCCTCCCGGGCGGGAGGCGCAAGTCAGACACTATGTCCGACCCACACCAAGCATAGCTCGCCCAATATCAGGAGATGGATTGCAGCAGCAACAGCAATTCATTCTGGCTGTGGCAGTCGGTCTTCTTGAAGACCCCCTTGAGGGTCGAGCGGACTGTTTCCACCTTGACACCGCGCAGCTCGGCGATGTCGTTGCTGCTATAACCCTTGCTCATCAGCACCAACAACTCTTTCTCGCCGATGGTGAGGGGGTAAAGGCTCGCCAGTGCCTCGATATCGGGATTGAATGAGTGTTCGGGATCACGCAGCACCACTTCCACATAACGCTCAAACCGGCTGAGGCCGCTCATCAGGGTGCACTGGATCAGCAAGGGCCTTAAATTGGCCTGACGGGGAATGGACATATAAGCGCTCGCCCCCGGCAACAGGTAAGCAAAGCCATTCAATATCTCTTTGAACTGGCGTTGCTGCTCCTTATTTTGCAGCGAGAAGATACCATTGATGGCTCGCAGCTCCACATTTTCATCTGAGATACGGTTGAAGGCCACATTGGAATAATGGATATGGCCTTTGTCATCGACGATGGCACTGGGCTTATTATGATTTTTAACCAGCTGCTGCAGCTGGTAGTTCTGGGTCTCCAGGGCCAGCAGATTCCAATAATGGTGGCTCCAGGCAGCCAGGCCGGAATAAACCTCTCCCAGTGAGGAGATATCCTGAGCGCTGAAATCATCCTGGCTGGCACCACGATAGGTACACAGGCTGCTAAGGCCCCGCCCCTTCACCCGGCAGACGCCACCCGCCGCAAACTGGGCGCCGAAGCTGGCCAGCAATCCTGCCGAATTGGACAGGGTGGTGGCATTGACTATGCCCTGGCAGCCCTTGTCCAGATAATGATTGAACCACACATCCTGGCGATGGTGTTGCACATAGAACTGCTGCTGAGCCTCGGTCAGGCCGCTTGAGAAGAGTTTTATCCCGTCGCTTTTGTCATCATCCCGTAACAAAAATAGCGAGGAACTCCCCGACACATCGGTGCGGAACTGATCCACCACCAACTTAATGTCAGAATCATTAATACCGCACTCATATAACTGGCTTATATAGGGCGATACCCTTTCCTTTACTAATGCCTTCACACCCGAACTCCTAATTCTTATTTTTATTGAGGAGGCATCTTACTCTGCAATGAGAAACGCGAAAAGTAGTCAAATGAACAAAGGTTTTATAACTGTTCCGTAAATAGTAATGATGAAACGACATAAGGGTGAGCGAAAGCGAAAATTTAAAATCCAAGTTAATGTTTTTTATGCTTTTTGTCGCTATGGATTTTTTTGTCGGTCTAAAGATTCCTGTCTCTGTGACATCCTGATTACCCGACAGGCCTCACATTTTATCCCTTTTGCCATGACAGCGGGTCCAGCCCGGATAAAAGCGCGACACCCTGCAACCCGCGGTGCTGCGATACCGGGTCTACGCAGACAAGCCACAGGTTATCTATTCCATCGTGCTGGCGCCTGAACCAAAAACCCTCATCCCAAAGAGCCGGGCAAGCCGTTAGTTGTCTGGGTCCCCTCATAAAAGACTCAAGTTGAGCTTGTTTCCAAGAGGTTAATTTTGTGTTTTATTTGTGAACATGGACGGGTATTGTATATACAATTCGTTAGATGGATATCGGACAGGTATCAACCACAAGGAGAGTGTATGGAACCGGAAAATGTATTGATAGCGCCCACCCGATCAGCGGCGGGGATCAAGCTGCTGCTAGCCAGCCTGTTTGGTATCGCCATCTTCTTCATCCCCTTTGAACTGGCAGGCCGCAGCACCATCATGGTGGACCACCTGGCCGGTTTTCTGATAGCGCAGCGCCCACTGGCGGTGGGGTTGATCCTGTTGCTGATTGGCTATGGTGCCATCACACCCTTGCTGGATGGTCGCTGGCGCGCCCGTCCCATCGACCGGCTTCTGAGCCTGTTCAAGCTGATCGGCCTGGTACTGGCACTCATGTATGTTGCCAATCTGGGGCCGGCCTGGCTGATGACGCCGGATCGTCTGCCCTTCCTGTTTGACAAGCTGGCCATGTCGGTCGGTCTTATCGTGCCCATTGGTGCCATGGCCCTTACTTTCTTGCTCGGCTTCGGTCTGCTGGAGCTGATAGGCGTACTGATGCAGCCCGTGATGCGGCCGCTGTGGCGCACGCCGGGGCACTCTGCCATTGATGCTGTCGCCTCTTTCGTCGGCAGCTATTCGGTGGGACTGCTCATCACCAACCGGGTCTTTCTCGCGGGTAAATACACTGTACGGGAAGCGGTCATCATTGCGACCGGGTTCTCCACCGTATCGGCCGCCTTCATGATCATAGTGGCCAAGACCCTCAACCTGATGGAACACTGGAACTTCTATTTCTGGTCCACCCTGGTGATCACCTTTGTCATCACCGCCATCCTGGCGCGCGTGCCCCCCATCTCCAACATGGCCCATCACGGGGAAACCGACGAACCATTGCCCGCCGGCAAGAACCGCTGGCAAGCCGCACTGGCATCCGGGCTGACCCAATCCAGCATGGCGCAACCCGTACTGCGCCAGTTGCAGGACAACCTCAAGGATGGCCTGCTGATGGCGGCTGCCGTGGTGCCCACCATATTGTCGGTCGGTCTGCTCGGTCTGTTGCTGGCGCAGCACACACCGCTGTTCGACCTGCTGGGCTGGCTGCTGTGGCCGCTCACCTGGCTGCTGGAACTGGGCGAACCGCTGGAAACTGCCAGGGCACTTTCAGCCGGGCTGGCGGAGATGTTCTTGCCCGCCATTTTGCTCAAAGATGCCGACCTGCTGGTGCGCTATGTCACCGCAGTGGTATCGGTCAGCTCGGTTCTCTTCTTCTCCGCCTCCATACCCTGCATCCTGGCCACCCGGATCCCGGTGAGTGTGGGCCAGCTGGTGGTGATCTGGCTGCTGCGCACCCTGCTTGGCATAGTGCTTGCCGCACTGTGCGGCAAGCTTGCCATGGCAGCAGGCTGGCTGAGTTAAGCAAGGTGGCAACACCCTAGTGATGAAGCACAAGCGTGTGCACAAACCAAGAAGGCGCCCTCGGGCGCCTTCTTTTGGCTTAGGGACAGCCATTACACCAGCCCGGCACCTTGGCGCGTCATCGGAAAAAACGCCATAAAAAACGCAGCTGACACAGATCCCTGTATCAGCTGCGTCCTGGTCACGCTTGATAGGGCTTGCGATGCCAGATGAGGAACGAATGAAACACCCATCCTGCGCCACATCGCAAGGAGCATCAGACCGATCTGGCCCTGAGCTCACGCCCCTATCGACGCATTGGATTTACGTCAGCATCCTTAGAAGGGCAGCTTCATGCCTGGGGGCAGTTGCATGCCACCGGTCAGCTCGCCCATCTTGCTCTTGCTCTGCTCTTCCACACGACGTACGGCATCGTTGACGGCAGCAGCAACCAGATCTTCGATCATCTCTTTGTCATCTTCCATCAGGCTCTGATCGATCTCGATGCGACGTACGCTGTGACTGCCAGCCATGGTGACCTTGACCATACCAGCACCGGCTTCGCCGACTACTTCCATCTCGGCAAGCTGCTCTTGCATCTTTTGCATGCGCTCTTGCATCTGTTGGGCCTGTTTCATCAGGTTCCCCATTCCACCTTTACCAAACATATGTCGTCTCTCGTCTTGAAATCCGGCATCCAGCGCCGGGCTGTGGGCTTGTTCTGTCCTAAATGGGGACAGGCAAACCCCTTTTCAACCGGGCACTGGGCCCGGCATGGGTTTTAACGAATCGTATTCAACTGCTCAGCGGCTCTATGCTCTCCTGGTGGAGCACGGCGCCAAACCTTTGTCTAAGAAATTGCACATTGGGATCCTGCTCCAGATCCCGGCTCACCTGCTCGCGCACCCCCAGATAGAGGCGATGCTCGATCTCAAGGGGGGTTTCCTGATCCGGCACAGTCCCCAGTGTCACCTCCACCTGCACGGCTTGGCCAAGCTCGGGGCCTATGATCTCGGCCAGATCGACACGGGCCCTGTCGCTGACCAGATGACGCTGTTCGGGTTTCAGGGTCAACAACACCTTGTCTCCCTGCCGGGTCATAACAGAGTTGATCGCAAGCTGGCGCAGCCGGCCACCGACGCCAGTACGGGCAATCAACTCAGCCCAGGGATCGCCGCAATTGACCAGCAAGGAAGACGGGATCAGTCTGGCGACCTCTTCCCCCTCCTCGGGTTGGTTGTCGCTCTCCAGCTCATCCCAGTCTATGGTCTCCATCACGGAGGCAACCATGGGCGCTGGCTCGCTGGTAGCAACTGCTTGGGGCATCACGGGGGCGGCACTGGACACGGCAGGCGCTACCTGCGCCCTCGCGGCCGGCGTACCGTCCAGATCCCAGGGCGGCAGATCATCGGGGTTGGGGCGAGCCCTGGTGGGCGCCTGAGCCGGGGCAGCCTGACCATAGGCAGGCACGGCACTGGCTCCCGAAGCCGCCGTCTGTGCCACATTCGCCATTGACGCACTGGCAGCAGACTCGCCAAAGCCTTGATTCAGATACTCTTCATAGTCGCTGCCACCCTCATCATACGCATCCAGCGGCGGCAATTCGTCATATGCCGTCACAGGGGCTGAATGATGGACAGGCGCCACAGCCGCTGCTTGCCAGGGAGCTGATGGTGGTGTGACGGCTGGCTGAGCGACAGGGCGCCCCTCGGGCGCAGCCACCGGTTTGATGGGTGCAACACGCGGGGCCTGGGCTGTCGCAGGCTCGCTGCGCAATCGACTGCGCAGCAGATTGCGCTTGCCCAGCAGGCTCTGCATGCTGGACGCGGCAGACGGCGCGGCTTCAGGCTCAACCACCGACTCGGCGGCTGTCTCAGCCGGCACCTCGATGGGTTGCTCAGCTGCCACTGCCATGTCTGAAGGAACGTGCTGCATCACCTCATCGGCAACCACAACGGTGCTGATCGGGGCGCTCGGCGCATCCATGGCAGGCTGCGCCTCGTAGCCCATCTGCTGCGCTTCGCGCAGCAACTCGTCCTGTTCTGCAAAGAGCGGCGCGCTCAGCGCATCGCTGGCCATCTCCTGCTCATCCGTCTCGAGCACGGCATGCGCAACAAGGGGCATCATCTTGGTGGCGGTATGTTCTACCGACACGGATCCGGGGGCAGCAAGGGGAGCCACAATCGCAGTGGCCAGCGTCGGGGCGGAGTCAGCCCCGCGGGCCTTTCCCAGCTGGGCCGGCGCGGCTCCCATCCCTCCCGCCATGGAGGGTGGCAGAGCCGTGAGATTGGCAGGATGCACGGCCTCACGACGTGGGGAGAAAGCCAGCATGCGCAAGCACGTCATCTCCAGCGAGGTGCGACCGTCCGGTGCCCAGGGCAGATCTTTTCGTCCCCCCAGCACGATTTGGTAACAAAGCTGCACCTCTTCCGGGCTCATGGCCTGGGCAAGTTGCAGCAGAGACTCGGCATCGGCCCCCTGCTCCTGCACTGTGGCAGGCAACAGCTGTGCCATGGCAATGCGGTGCAGCAGACCTTCCAGCTCGGCATGGAGCTGATCAAAATCGGGACCCAGGGTAGCGATTTCAGTGATCTTGGCCATGGTGGCCGCAGCATCCTGGCGCAGGATCGCCTCCAGCAACTGGTGCAGGTGACGATGGTCCAGGGTGCCCAACATGGCCAGCACGCTTTCAAGGCGCACGCTGCCATTGCCATGGGCCAGCGCCTGATCGGTCAGACTCAGGGCATCGCGCATGCTGCCATCGGCCGCCTTGGCCAGGGCCAGCAGGGCACGCGGTTCGAACGGTTGAGCTTCCTGATCCAGCACCCACTCCAGCTGCTTGGCAATCTGGGTCTGATCCAGACTCTTGAGATGAAACTGCAAGCAACGGGAGAGAATGGTAATGGGCAGCTTCTGCGGATCCGTGGTGGCCAGCAGAAACTTCACATAGGGGGGCGGCTCTTCCAGGGTTTTGAGCAGAGCGTTGAAGCTGTGACGCGACAACATGTGCACCTCATCGATGAGATACACCTTGAAGCGGCCGCGGGCCGGGCGGTACTGCACGTTATCGAGCAGCTCGCGGGTATCTTCCACCTTGGTGCGGGAGGCGGCGTCAATCTCCAGCAGATCGACAAAGTTGCCCTGATCGATCTCGCGGCAGGTGTCGCATACGCCGCACGGGTGACTGCTGATCCCCTGCTCGCAATTGAGACTCTTGGCCAGAATGCGGGCTATGGTGGTCTTGCCGACCCCTCGGGTACCGCTGAGCAGATAGGCATGATGCAACCTCCCCTGATCCAGGGCGTTGGTCAAGGCGGTCAGCACATGATGCTGGCCTACCACTTGTTCAAACGTATGGGGGCGCCATTTACGCGCCAGAACCTGATAGCTCATAAATCTCGATGCAGGAATAACAAGGCATTGAGGCAGAATGCTAACACAAATGGATGTTGGGCTGTATCGGCTATCGGCGAGGTCGGGAGGGATCGCTTGAATTTCAAACCGATGCCCGGACGGGCACCGGTTTCAAGACGCGCAACAGGCTGACGAGGCCTGCTGTGCATACTGGGGGATTATTCGCCGGCCAGTTCGACCAGTGAGACGACCTTGATGCCGGCGGCAGTCAGGCGGGCATCACCACCCAGGGACGGCAGTGAGATGATGAAGGCCGCATCGGCCACCTCACCACCGGCACGGCGGATAAGCTTGACGGTCGCATCGACGGTACCGCCGGTCGCCAGCAGATCGTCAACCACCAGCACCTTGTCACCCGGCACTATGGCATCGGTGTGCAGTTGCAGGGTGTCGGTGCCGTACTCGAGGGCATAGGACTCTTCAATCACGGCGCGGGGCAGTTTACCAGGCTTGCGCACAGGCACAAACCCCAAGCCCATGGCGAAGGCGACCGGCGCACCGAAGATGAAGCCGCGGGCTTCCGTACCGACGATCTTGGTGATCCCTTGATCACGATAATGCTCGACCAGCAGATCGATGGTGGCCTTGAAGGCCTCCGCATTCTCTATCAGGCTGGTGATGTCACGAAACAGAATGCCCGGCTTCGGATAGTCGGGAATGGTCTTGATGCTCGCTTCGATAAATTTCAGGGTTTCCGGATTCATGGTTTGACCGTTTGTTTTTCGACCCAGATGGCCGTTTATCTCATCTTCCCGCCAGCGGGAAATAAAAAGGCCCATCACGCAACATGACAGGCCGACTCCATAGCATTATTGCCGCAATAGCTTAGGGACTTCACTTCTCCATTGCAACTGGCTCCAGTACTGGCAAACGTATTAACCAGGTGAGCAGGATCACCATTATGGCAATGAGCAGCAATCTGACCCACAGTAGAGGCACCACCGCCAGGGACACAGAGAAAGAGAGCAGGATAAAGACGACGGCGCGGCGACGGGCATGACGGCGAATGCCGCGGTGCAGCTGCCAGTCGACGATGGGCGGCCCGAACCAGGGGTGAGCCAGCAGCCAGCGGTGAAAGCGGGGAGAAGAACGGGCAAACAGCGCCGCCGCCAGCAACATGAAGGGAGTGGTTGGCAGTAGTGGCAGCACTATCCCGACAATGCCGGTCACGAAGGCCAGCCAGCCCAACCCCATCAGACACCAACGTTTCATGGCCGCTCCTTTACAATGCACCTCTGCTTAGCCTAACAGAATTGGCCCAAAAGCCGACAACGTCGGCTATCTCCGCAGCAATCTGCGGCTCATCAGACTCAATGAAGCTGCCAACGGCTATCGTCTCTGCAATCCCTTGCCTTCGGAACCGGTTATGCGCGTTATGATGTTTATCCCCTTGCGTTAGGTGACTGATTCATCCCGACGTGTGGGTTGACGGCTGACAATGCCTCCCATTGCCTCTACAATCTGCCCTCTTTTTCTCCCCTTGCCTTCGGAACCGGTTATGCGCGTTATCATGTTCATCCCCTTGCGCTAGGTGGCTGATTCATCCCGACGTGTGGGCCGACGGCTGACAACACCGGCCATTGCCACTACAATCTGCGCTCTTTTTTCTCCCCTTGTCTTCGGAAGCAGCTATGCGCGTTATTTTGGCCCCCATGCAGGGGGTGCTGGATCACCTGATGCGGGAGGTCCTCACCTCCGTCAACGATTACGACCTCTGCGTGAGCGAATTTATCCGTGTGGTCGATCAGCTGCTGCCTGCCAAGGTGTTTTATCGGATCGCGCCCGAACTCAAGCAGGGCGGCAAGACCCGCGCCGGCACACCTGTGCGAGTACAACTGCTGGGGCAGCACCCTGAATGGCTGGCAGAAAATGCTGTGCGTGCCATCGAGCTCGGCTCACCGGGGGTCGATCTCAACTTTGGCTGCCCTGCCCCCACAGTGAACAAGAGCAAGGGGGGCGCCGTCTTGCTCAAGGAGCCCGAGGCCGTCTACCGCATCGTCAAGGCGGTGCGTGAGGCGGTGCCCGCTCATCTGCCGGTCAGTGCCAAGATCCGTCTCGGTTACGATGACAAGGATCTCTACCTGGAGAATGCTCAGGCTGTCTATCAGGCTGGCGCCGACGAGCTGGCGGTCCATGCCCGCACCAAGCGCGAAGGCTACAAGGCGCCGGCTCATTGGGAGTATGTGGACGCCATCCGCCGCGCCCTGCCCATCCCCGTCACCGCCAATGGCGAGATCTGGGATCACCAGGATGCCCTGACCTGCGCCAGTGTCTCCGGTTGCGACGCCCTCATGGTGGGCCGTGGCGCCATCTCCCTCCCCAATCTGGCCAACGTGATGAAGACCGGCTGCGCTCACATGAGCTGGGCAGCAGTGTTGCAGCTGATGGTGAGTTACACGGAGCAGGATCTGGCGAGCGAGAAGGCGGATTACTATCCCAGCCGCATCAAACAGTGGTTCAGTTACCTCAAGCGGGAATACCCGCAAGCTGACCTGTTGTTTCGTGATATCCGCCTGTTCAAGGAGACGGATCCCATTCGCGAGGCCCTGTTGCAAGCCACGAAAACTGTGATCTAACCGTCCTTTACTTGACGCATATCATCTTGATAATCCTGTCGCTTCCCTATACTGCCCTGGATTTGTAATTCGTCTGTTGGGGGCTAGTGTGTGTGAAATGACGCAAGCCCGGTTGGCCGTGTGGCGTGAACGCCTGCTGGCTGACTGGGCGCAAGTAAGAGGAGAGCTGATCGATCAGCTCAAAGCCTGCCGGCGTGACGAGTGGGCGGAAAAAGTGGATCACTGCGAGCGGGATCAGCTGGTTGATCTGACCAGTCGTCTCGATTTGCCCAAGGTGGAGCAGAGCGTGGCGAGCCTCAAACGGATCGATGCTGCTCTCTGTCAAATGGATCTGGGCCTTTATGGTCTTTGCTCCGATTGCGAGGAGCCGCTCTCCATCGAGCAACTCGAGCAGGATCCGACCCTGCAACGCTGTCCGCGCTGCGAAACCCGTTATGACAAGGGGTTCCACGCTCACGAACTCTAAGGGATGCACATTCGTGCATCCTCTCTTCCCGGCTGGTCAGGCTGTCGCTTCTATCCAATAATCAACAACAACCGTGCTGAACAGGGATGTTTCCGTGTACAGAGTCTTGTTGTTATGGTGCTTGTGTTTCACCGCCTGGGCACAGGAGTCACTGAGCGTGGGCTGGTCAAGCTGGCACCCGTTCAGCTTTCGCGATGAACAACAGCAGTTGCAGGGGCTGGACATAGAACTGCTGGAGGCCATCTTCAACCGGGCCGACTTCGAAGCCCGCTACATCGAAATGCCCTGGGCCCGGACCCTGCGCGAGCTGGAGTTCGGCTCCCTCCAGATGACGATGACGGCCAACAAGACAGTTCAGCGGGAACAGTTTGCCCGCTTCTCCATCCCCTATCGCCATGAAAGCACAGTGCTGATCATCCGACGCCAGGACAAAGCACGCTGGCAAGGGGTCGACCAGCTATCCGAGCTGCTGCCTCTCACCCAATTCACCATAGGCGTGCTGCGCGACTTTGATTATGGGGCGGATTTTCGCACCTTCATGCAGACACCCCAGGTGACGGATCGCCTGATCGTCAGGTTGCGGATGGAGCAATTGATCAAACTGCTACTGGCGGGGCGCATTCAGGGGGTGGTCATGGATCCCATGGGCATGCAGGAGCTGGCCCTCGCGGGCATATCCCTCGATAAACTGACCACCTTGCTCGATATCCAGCAAAACCCCGTGCATTTGATGCTAAATCGCCGCACTACCACAGAGCCGCAGTTGCAGCGCCTTGATGAGGCCATACGGGCGCTGATGCAAAGCCCGCAATACGCCCAAATCCTTGCCCGTTATCACTACCCGCTACGCTGAGACCGATATAAAAAATGGGCCCAGCGGCCCATCTCTCTTTTGGTATCTGTTATTGGGCCAGCAAATGACCCACCAGCTCATGACGCCACCCTTGCAGCAACATGGGCTTGTCGCTGCGGGCGCGCTCTTCATCGCTCATGCGCCAGCTCCAGGTGAAGTACTGGTGAATGATCTTCTTGCTCGCCACCAGTTCAGGCGGAATATTGCAGGCCTTGGCCTTCTCTTCCACCATCCCCTTGATGCGCTTGAGTTCAGCCTTGTACTGGGGATAATCCACCAGTCGGCGGATCGGCTCGGGCCAGCTATCCGGCTCGCTGCGCTGGGCCTGGGCAACTATGTCCAACATCCGCTTGCCATGGATCTTGATTTCGATGGGAGCCAGACCCAATTCGTTGAGGTCGCGCAGGGAGGCCGGACGACGCTCGGCCACCTTGAACAGGTGCAACTCCTTGACCACGAAGTTGAGAGCCAGATCCCGGCGCACCGCTTCCTGCTGGCGCCAGGCAGCCAGCTCGCGCAGTATGGCCAGTTCGCGGCGTCCCAGTTGCCAGGCGTTGATAATGTCGAGATAGGCCTGCTGGGGATCGTTGCCCTGAGTCTTGCGAGCCGAGTGGTTCTGGCACTCCTGCTCGAACCAGGCAAATTTGCCGCTTTCGTGCAGTTTGGCCATCACCTTCTCGTAGAGGGGCATCAGGTAGAGCACATCGGCGGCTGCGTATTCAAGTTGACGTTCGGTGAGCGGGCGGGCGAGCCAGTCGGTACGCGCCTGATCCTTGACCAGATCCACCCCGAGAAACTCCTTGGCCAGCGCACCAAAACCCACAGAGACACCATAGCCCAGGAAGGCCGTTGCCAGCTGGGTGTCGTGCATCTGATTGGGCAGGTGACCGGCTTCATGCTGGATCAGCTCAAGGTCTTCGCCGGAAGCGTGCAGTATGGCGATCTGCCCTGCCCGACCGAGCCGTTGCCAAAGGGGGGCGAGATCCAGGGTGAGTGGATCCAGCAACGCCAGATGCTCACCATCATAGATCTGGAACAGACCCAGCTGGGGGTAATAGGTGCGGGTGCGAACGAATTCAGTATCGATGGCCAGGGGAACGTCGGCCAGGGAGGCGAGATACTGCTCCAGTTCGGCTTGCTGAGTGATAAGTTGATAGTGCATCGTTGCCTGCGCGTTGATCAGGGCCAAAAGAAAAAACCGTGGATTGACCCACGGTTTTGCATGACAGCGGCGGATCGCCCGTTATTGCTTGGCAATTTCCTCGTCGCGCAGCACGCGCCGCAGGATCTTGCCCACATTGGTCTTGGGAAGTTCGTCGCGAAATTCTACCAGTTTCGGCACCTTATAGGCAGTCAGATGTGTGCGGCAGTGGGCAATTATCTCGTCCTCCTGCAACTTTGCATCTTTCTTGACCACGAAGATCTTCACCAGCTCGCCGGATACCTTGTGCGGCACGCCGACGGCGGCCACTTCCAGCACCTTGGGATGGAGCGCCACCACGTCCTCGATCTCGTTCGGATAGACGTTGAAGCCCGAGACCAGGATCATGTCCTTCTTGCGATCAACAATCTTGAAAAAACCCTGCTCGTCGCACACGGCGATATCACCGGTACAGAGCCAGCCATCCTGCATCACCTCGGCGGTGGCTTCCGGTCGCTGCCAGTAACCCACCATCACTTGCGGGCCGCGCACCTGCATCTCGCCCGGCTTGCCGAGCTCGGTGATCACCTGACCTGCGTCATCCACCAACCGGATATCGGTAGAGCAGACCGGCAGACCGATGGAGCCGTTGTAATCGAGCAGGTCGTAGGGGCAGACGCTCACCAGAGGGGAGCACTCGGTCAGCCCATAACCTTCCAGCAGCGGGGTGTCGGTCAGCCCCTTCCACTGTTCGGCGACCGCCCGTTGCACCGCCATGCCACCCCCTATGGTCAACTTGAGCTTGCTGAAATCCATCGACTGGAACTCGCCGTTGTTGACCAGGGCATTGAACAGAGTGTTGACCCCCGTGATGCAGGTGAAGGGGTATTTTCTGATCTCTTTGACAAAGCCCGGTATATCGCGCGGGTTGCTGATAAGCAGGTTGTACCCGCCCATGCGCATGAACAGCAGACAGTTCACTGTGAGGGCGAAGACGTGGTAGAGCGGCAGTGCCGTGACCACGAACTCCTTGCCACGCTCCAGCATGGGGCCGTAGACGCCAAGACACTGCTCGACGTTGGCAATCATGTTGCGGTGGGTCAGCATGGCGCCCTTGGAGAGACCCGTGGTGCCGCCTGTGTACTGCAGGAAGGCGAGATCGTCGTTGGTGATCTCGGGCTTAATGTATTGCAGATAGCGACCCTTGGCGAGGGCCTGGCGCATGGTGCTGGCATGGGGCAGGTTGTATTTTGGCACCAGCTTCTTGACGTATTTCACCACGAAGTTGACGAGCGTGCCCTTGGCCAGCCCCAGGTTGTCACCCATGCGGGTCAGGATGACGTGCTTGATCGGGGTGTCGTAGACCACTTTTTCCAATGTATGGGCAAAGTTGGAGACGATGACGATGGCCTTGGCACCCGAGTCCTTGAGCTGATGTTCCAGCTCACGGGGGGTATAGAGGGGGTTGACGTTCACCACTATCATGCCGGCGCGCAGTATGCCGAACACGGCAATGGGATATTGCAGCAGGTTAGGCATCATGACCGCTACCCGATCACCCTGACTGAGCTTGAGGTCATTTTGCAGGTAGGCGGCAAAGGCGCGGGACTGCTCTTCCAGCCGGCGGTAGGTGATGGTCTGCCCCATGTTGACGAAGGCAGGTTGATCGGCAAACTGGGTTACCGACTCTTCAAACATCTCGACCAGGGAGCTGTATTGGTCTGGATTGATCTCGGCGGGGACCCCTTCCGGATAACGCTTCAGCCAGACTTTTTCCACGAACTTCTCCTGCATAACTAGCACCTGTGCGCTCACTGTGTTGCCTCCGTCCCTGTTCACATCCATTTCAATTGGTTGTTTTAAGCTCATGCTCTAATGCCGCACATACTTACATAGGGCAACATCAATTAACAGCAAATTAACAACAGAAAATGTGAGGAGGAAGACAAACCTGGAATGATTCAAAGCCGGTGATTCTAACGAATTTGACAAAATTTTTCGATACAAACGGCGGTATCGGCCGAATTTTCCATATGAAAGTGGTGCTTTCCCGCCAAAACGACCCTTTCTATCCGCTCGAATGCACCATGACGCAGCTGCCACTGCGCCAGCAGACTGGCAAAGCCCTGCTCACCCCGGATAAAGAGCACAGGACAACGGATGGCACGGATCAGCGCCTGGGCCTGGCCTTCGCTCATGCGCATCGGCGAGAGATCCCGCAGGCGGGGATCGCTGCGCCAATACCAGCGCCCTGCCCGTTCAACCAGCTGCCGTTCGCAGATAAGGCGGGCGGCCGATGGGGCTATATCCGCCACCTTGCAACGGGCCATTACCGCTTCGTCGATGGAGGCGAATCCATTGGGGGCTCGCTCGCGAGTGCGGCTGCGATTCAAGATCGCTTTACGCAGTTGCTCCGGCACAGTGTCATCGGGCTGGGTCAGTGGCCCCAGCCCCTCCAGCATGATGAGTCGCTCAACCTGCTCGGGAAAGACACCGGCATAAGCAGAAGCGATCAGGGCACCGAGGGAGTGACCGAGCAGGATAAAACGGGACCAGCCGGTGGCCTGAGTGATCTGGTAGAGATCATCGAGCCAGTCGGCAAAAACATAAGGGGTAGCCTTGTGATCTGAATGACCATGACCCGGCAGATCGACACAGACCAGATGAAAATCTGCCAGATAGGGTGCCAGAGGCAGAAAGCTGGCGCCATTGTCGAGCCAGCCGTGCAGCGCGATCAGCAGCGGCTTGCCCTGCTGACCAGGGGCCGGTTGTTCGTTCTCAAGCAAGGCCACCCGCCGACCATCGGCCAGGGTGACCATGTTCTCCTGCATGGTGACAGTCATGAGCAACCCTAGCGGCGCAGCGGCCGTCTCGGCCAGAAGGGATCATAGAAGGGGTCGTAGAAGTAAGGGTCCATGTAGCGGATCTCCACTTCCTTCACCGGCGGCCACAGCTTGCTGGAGTTGGCATTGAGCACGGAGAAGCGATATTTGTGCTCGCCAATCTGGCTATCAACCGGTTTGTCTATGGTACCCAGCACCGTCAGGCTGCGTCCCTTGGCGTAGAGGGTCGGATCGACAAATCCCTTCATGATGGCCAGAAATCGGCCCGGGCTCTGCTCGGTCTGCTCCGGCACGCCGTTGGACTTGAGCGGCAGATAGACCACCTCGACGACGCTCTGATCCGCCTTGTTATGTACCGCAGAAATGACCCCGCTCCAGCGGGCAGGCTTGCCTTCCTGACCAACCAAGCCGGGCTGATAAGCCACCAGCTGGTTTGCCGGCTCATACGCCAGCTCCTTGGGTACCGAGCTGCATGCACCGAGCAGTAAGCCTGCCAACCCTATCACCATCGCACGCTTGATCATGTCACTCTCCTTTTTGGGATACAGATACCGGGCGCGTTACCAGCCCTGTTGGTATGCAGCAAGAGCACCATCAATGCCACGGCTATTCGCCGTTATTCGCGGCCCGGCAGTTTTTTCCAGGTCACCTTGTCTCGCAAATAGACGGGCGTGGCCTGCTCCACCGACACCGCCTCCCCCGCCAGCCAGGCGGCGCGTGCCAACGGCAGCATGTCAACCGCGGCCGGGAAGCGCACCTGGCTCACCGCCAGCTCTGCAGCAAGATCAGCAAGGGCTTCGCCATAAGTTTCAAAACCAGTGCCAACCCGGCTCCAGCTGCCAGTCAGCTTGCCATGTGCCAGCGTACGGTCAGCCACCAGAGTGACCGGATCGCTCACCACTTCGTCACCTACCAGCTGCATGCGGCCATCCTTCAGCTCGTACTGACCGAAGTAAACCTCCCCCATGCGCGCATCAATGGCGGTCAACACCCGCTCGACGCCCTCCAACCGGTGAGCACCCTGCGCCATGGCAGCCAGTGTGGAGATGCCTATGAGCGGCACGCCAACGCCGAACGCCAGCCCCTGAGCCACACTGATCCCGATCCGCACGCCGGTAAAGGAACCCGGCCCACGGCCGAAGGCGATGGCATCGAGCTCGCCCAAGGTTATCCCGGCATCGTCCAACACAGCCTGAACCATGGGCAAAATTTTACGGGTGTGATCACGAGGCGCCTCTTCCCAGCGGGAGAACAGCGTGTCACCCACCAGCAAGGCGGCAGAGCAGGCTTCGGTGGCGGTATCAACGGCCAGGATCTTCAACTCGTTCATGCTTTCCAATCTCTATAACATCAGTCAATTACATAACCGGCAAGTCCAGGACGAACTCACTGGCTGTTCAAATCAGTGTATTTTTTCAGTGCAATCCATTCAGGGCAGGCTGAAGAAGGCGCACCGGCAGGCTCACTCACAGCGATCGAAGAAGTTACCCAGCGTCCCCAACGCCCGCGTACGGGGAATGGCTGGCAAACTCTTGATAAAGGTGGCGCCGTAGGGTTTGTTGACCATGCGTGGATCACAGATGACCAGTACGCCGTGATCACTGCGATCACGAATAAGCCGCCCGACCCCCTGTTTCAAGGCAATCACCGCCTTGGGCAACTGTATATCGGCGAAGGGATCGCCCCCTTTGAGCTTGCAGTCATCGACCCGCGCCTTGAGCAGCGGGTCGTCGGGACTGGCAAACGGCAGCTTGTCGATGATAACACACGACAACGCAGCCCCTCGCACGTCTATCCCCTCCCAGAAACTGCTGGTGGCCACCAGCACGGCGCGGCCATTCTCCACGAACTCCTTGAGCAGTCGCTGCTTGTTATCCTCCCCCTGCAGCAAGACGGTGCGGCCAATTTCACGGCGCAGCACCTCGGCCACCTGACGCATCACCTGATGACTGGTACAAAGGAAAAAACAGCCCCCCGGCGTCTTGTTGATAAGGGGGATCATCAACTGGGCCAGCTGTTCGCCCCGCCCGAAGGCATTGGGCTCAGGCAGAAAACGGGGCACGCACAGCCGCGCCTGCTCGGCGTAGTCAAACGGGCTGTCGAGAATAAGCTCGGCGCTGCCGGCCAGTCCCAGCTCGGCTTTGAAGTGATCAAAACGCATATCCACCGTCAGGGTGGCAGAGGTAAAGATCCAGGCCACCTCGGGCCGCAGCACCTCGGCGCCAAACCGCTCGGCCACCGACAGCGGGGTGATATTGAGGGAAAAGTGAAGCCGCGAGCAGTCATACCAGTAGGAAAAACCGGTCTGGTTGATGGCCAGCACCTCCCCCAAGCGGGTGCGCAGTTCGCAGATCCGTTCGAAGGCATGATCCAGCTGCTCACCACGCCCCAGCGCCAGTTTGAGCACCTCGTAACAAAGCCCGAGGGCATCATTGAGGCGGGCCAGCGCCTGGGCCCAGAGCGGATGGCGCAACATGTCGCGGGTATTGCCGCGCCCGCCATCCACCCCGAAGGCGAGACGCAAGTCCTGACTGGCGATGGAGAGCCGGTCCGCCGCCTTGCCAAGCTGCCCCATATCGTGCGCCTCGGCCCGATAGGCCAGCTGGATATCCTGCGCCAGATCCTGGATGGTGCGACTGCCCACCGACTTGCCGAAGTAGTTGGTGGCGATCTCCGGCAGCTGGTGCGCCTCGTCGAACACATACACCTGTGCTTCGGGCACCAGCTCACCAAATCCGGTGTCTTTTACCGCCATATCGGCGAAGAAGAGGTGATGATTGATCACCACCACCTGGGCATCCATGGCGCGGCGACGGGCCACCACCAGATGGCAGTCGTCGTAATAGGGGCAGTCGCGACCGAGGCAGTTGTCGTTGGTGCTGGTGACGTGGGCGAGGATCTCGGCGTTCTCCTGCAATCCCGGAATATCCCCCACATCACCATTGTCGGTGGCGGTAGACCAGGATTTGACCTTGACCAGATCATTGAGGATGTCAGGCTTTTGCAGATGGGATTCGCTCAAGAGCCGGTTCATCCGCTCTATGCACAGATAGTTGCTGCGCCCCTTGAGCAGGGCCACTGGCGGGGTGTAAGAGAGCGCCCCCGTGATGGTGGGCAGATCGCGATAGAAAAGCTGCTCTTGCAGGTTCTTGGATCCGGTGCTGATCACCACCCGCTTGCCGGATTCCAGCGCTGGCACCAGATAGGCGTAGGTCTTGCCGGTGCCCGTGCCCGCCTCCACCAGCAGGCGGCCACCACTCTTGATGGCGCTGGAAACAGCCTCGGCCATGGCCAGCTGCGGGGCGCGGGCAACAAAGCCGTCGATGTGGCTGGCCAAAGGGCCATCTGGATTGAACAGGGTCTGGATGGTCAAAGGGGCGTCCCGCTGCAAAAGCGGGCATTATGCCAAAAGCGTGGCGAAAGCGGGACTGATAATGCGTTCAGACGAAGAGATCGATCTGATGGTCGGGGTCCGGCTTGTGATCATCCTCTTCAACCTTTGGCTGATCACGTTTGGCATTGGGATAGGCTTGCTGGCGCTGCTGGGATTCGCCGTTGTCCGTGCTGGTCTTGCGCAACTGGTGTTTCTTGCTGATCTGGGTCACTTCCCGCTTGATGTCGTCAGGATTAGGGGCAGCAGGCGCTCTGGGCAAAATGGGGAATAACAGGTCCTGGCTTGGCATGATCTCGACTCCTCTGGGGCATCTTGTCTAGTTATCGACCAGAAAACCGTTTTCTTCACTTTAATCGATGAAATCACAATTTCGGGTTGCTTTTTCTGTCAAGGAAGGTAGTTTAAATCGGGCGTCAACTACGACATCTTCTTTGTAAAGGATTGATTACATGAAGTTCACCCTGCTGAAGACTCATCACCACCATCATCATCCCGACTAGTCTTTCAGGAGGTTGACTGCTGGAAGACACTTAACTGGTGACTTCCAAAAGGACCGCAAGATTCATAAACCCTCGGAAGCACATACTTCCGAGGGTTTTTTCGTTTTTGACTAGAAGGAAATCGAGCAAATGGAAACACAACGCCTGCGTATCGCCATGCAAAAGTCCGGTCGTCTGAGCCAGGATTCCCAAGCCCTGTTCAAGAGCTGCGGCCTCAAGATAAACCTGCGGGAGCAGCGTCTCATCGCCCATGTGGAAAACATGCCCATCGACATACTGCGGGTACGTGATGACGACATCCCCGGTCTGGTGATGGAAGGGGTGGTCGACCTTGGCATCATAGGCGAGAACGTGCTGGAAGAAGCGCAGCTCATTCGCGCCTCCCAGGGGCTGCCTGCGCAAGTGAAAACCCTCAAGCAGCTGGATTTCGGGGGTTGCCGCCTGTCGCTGGCGGTACCGGACGATGTGGCCTACACAGGGCCCGAAAGTCTGGCAGGCAAACGCATCGCCACCTCTTACCCGGGTCTGCTCAAACGCTTCTTCGATGAGAAGGGGCTCAATTTCAAGAGTGTCATGCTGGGCGGCTCGGTGGAAGTGGCGCCGCGCGCGGGTCTGGCCGATGCCATCTGCGATCTGGTCTCCACCGGTGCCACCCTGGAAGCCAACGGCCTCAAAGAGGTGGAGGTGATCTACCGCTCCAAGGCGGTGCTGGTGCAGGCCCCCAACCCCTTGAATGAGGCCAAACAGAAGCTCATCGACAAGTTGCTGCCCCGCATCCAGGGGATGCAGCAGGCCCGCGAGAGCAAGTACATCATGCTGCATGCCCCCAAAGACAAGCTCGATGCCATCACGGATCTGCTGCCGGGCGCCGAGCGCCCCACCATCATGCAGCTTGCCGGTGACACCAATCAGGTGGCCCTGCACGTGGTATCCAGCGAGACCCTGTTCTGGGAGACCATGGAGCAGCTCAAGGCCCTCGGCGCCAGCTCCATTCTGGTGTTGCCCATCGAAAAAATGATGGAATAAGGAAGGGACATCATGCAGACCCTGATCTGGAAAACCCTCTCCTCTGCCCAGCAGGCCGATGTGCTGACCCGCCCTGCCCTCAATGACGAGGCCGATATCAGCGCAGTGGTAAAGGAGATCATCGCAGCCGTCCGCAGCCGTGGCGACGAGGCCCTGCGCGAGCTGAGCCTGCGCTTCGAGCGCGCCCCCCGTGAACAGCTGCGGGTCAGCGAGACCGAAATAGAGGCCGCCTGCGCGCGTCTGGATGACGACATCAAAGACGCCATCAAGGCTGCCATTGCCAATATTCGCACCTTCCATGCGGCGCAAGCACAACCAGTGGTGCGGGTAGAGACCCAGCCCGGGGTGGTGTGCGAGCTGCGCAGTCAGCCCATCAGTCGGGTCGGCCTCTATGTGCCGGGGGGTAGCGCGCCGCTCCCCTCCACCGTCATGATGCTGGCCATTCCGGCAGGCCTGGCCGGTTGCCGTGAAGTGGTGCTCTGCACCCCGTCCCCCGCCAGCGACGAGATACTGTTTGCCGCCCGCGCCTGCGGGGTTGAGAAGGTATTCGCCATCGGCGGTGCTCAGGCCATCGCCGCCATGGCCTATGGCACGCAGACGATCCCCAAGGTGGACAAGATCTTCGGCCCGGGCAACGCCTACGTGACCGAAGCCAAGGGGCAGGTTTCCCGCGACTGGCGCGGCGCCGCCATCGACATGCCCGCGGGCCCCTCCGAGGTGCTGGTGATTGCCGACGAGAGCGCCAATCCCGCCTTCGTGGCGGCAGATTTACTTTCTCAGGCCGAGCACGGCCCCGACAGTCAGGTAGTGCTGGTCACCACATCGCCGCTGCTGGCCGATGCCATTGCGGGCGAGATAAAGCGCCAGTTGGCACAGCTCAGCCGCCGCGATATCGCCGCCAAGGCGCTGGGTTCAAGCCTGGTGATCCTTTGCGACACGCTGGATGAGGCCTGCGCCATCTCCAATGCCTACGCCCCGGAGCACCTGATCGTGCAGACCCAAGCGCCCCGCGAGCTGCTGGACCAGCTCGAGAACGCCGGTTCCATCTTTCTGGGCCAATGGACGCCGGAGTCGGTGGGGGATTATGCCAGCGGCACCAACCACACCCTGCCCACCTACGGCTATGCCCGTACCTGCTCGAGCCTGGGGCTGGCCGATTACCAGCGCCGTTACACTGTGCAGGAACTCAGCGTCGAGGGCATCCAGGGGCTCGGCCCCATAGTCCAGCGCATCGCACAGGCCGAGGGGCTCGATGGACACAAAAATGCCGTGACGCTGAGATTGAATGCACTGCAAAAGGAGCGGACATGAATAACACCGCACCAAGGGGGCTCGATGCCCCCATCAATAACGCCGTCACCCTCAGGTTGAACGCCCTAGCCACTGAGTCACAGCAAAACGCACAGCAGAAGGATTTGTCATGAGCATCGCCAATCTGGCTCGCCGCGTGGTGCGGGCTCTCACCCCCTATCAATCCGCTCGCCGCATCGGCGGCAAGGGGCATGTCTGGCTCAACGCCAACGAGGCGCCGCAGGCCTATCCCTTCACCATTGAGGGAAATCGTCTCAACCGCTATCCAGAATGCCAACCGGCCGAGGTAGTCAACGGCTACGCCGCCTATGCGGGGGTCAACCCCGACCAGGTGCTGGTCAGCCGTGGCGCCGACGAGGCAATCGAGCTTCTGATCCGCACCTTCTGCGAAGCCGGGGAAGATCAGATCCTCATCTGCCCGCCTACTTACGGCATGTACGCCATCAGTGCCGAGACCTGTGGCGTGGGCATAGTCGAGCAGCCGCTTACCGCCTGTCGTCAGCCAGACTGGCCAGCCATCGCTGACCGCCTGTCTGATGTGAAGCTGGTGTTCCTCTGCTCCCCCAACAACCCCACAGGGGATCTGGTGGGCCGAGACGGCCTCATCGCCCTGCTGGAGAAAGCACGCAATCGCGCCATTATCGTGGTGGATGAGGCCTACATCGAATTTTGCCCCAAGGCGTCCGTGGTGGACTTGCTGGCCCGCTTCCCCAATCTGGTGGTGACTCGCACCCTCTCCAAGGCCTTTGCCCTGGCCGGGATCCGCTGCGGCTTTACGCTGGCAAGCCCTGAGGTGATCACCATGCTGGCCAAGGTGATCGCCCCCTATCCCATCCCGGATCCCATCGCCCAGATAGCGGCGCAGGCGCTCTCCCCCATGGGGCTGGAGCTGATGCAGGAGCGGGTCGCCGAGCTCAACAAGCAGAAGGCGCTTATCAAGACAGCGCTGACAGCGCTGCCTTGTGTGAGAGAAGTATTCGAGGACAAGGGCAACTTCATTCTGGTGCGCTTCGTTGACAGCGCGGCCGTGTTTGCCGCCATGAAAGCTGCCGGCATCATATTGCGGGATTTTTCCACCAAACCGGGCCTTGAAAACAGCATTCGCATTACCATCGGCTATCAGAACGAAATGGATGCCGTGCTTGCAGTCCTGCGTGATCAGCCAGTCAGTTTATAAGGATGTAATTTATGAAGACCCCGTTTTTGTTTATCGACCGCGACGGCACCCTGATCGAGGAGCCGGTGACCGACAAGCAGGTGGACAGCCTCGCCAAGCTGCGCTTCGAGCCCATGGTGATACCCGTACTGCGCGAGCTGCAGGCTGCCGGTTACGTGCTGGTGATGGTGACTAACCAGGATGGACTGGGCACCGCCAGCCTGCCGCTGGAGAACTTCCAGCCCCCTCACGACCTGATGATGCATCTCTTTGAGTCGCAAGGGGTCAGCTGGGAACAGGTGCTGATCTGCCCGCACTTCCCCACTGACGGTTGCAGCTGCCGCAAACCCCACCTCGGGCTGGTGAAGGAGTATCTCGCCTCGGGTCGCATCGACTTTGCCAACTCCTTCGTGATTGGCGATCGCCAGACCGATCTGCAGCTTGCCGAGAACATGGGCATTGGTGGCATTCGCTACCACCCGCAGGATCACAACTGGCTCACCATTCGTGATCAGCTGCTATCCAAGGGGCGCGTGGCCGAAGTGGAGCGCTACACCAAGGAGACCCGCATCCAGGTTGCCGTTGATTTGGATAAAAGTGGCGGCAACCAGATCGCTACCGGCATCGGTTTTTTTGATCACATGCTGGATCAGATAGCGACCCACGCCGGTTTCAGGCTCAAGCTGAACGTCAGCGGTGATCTGCACATCGACGATCACCACACGGTGGAAGATGTGGGACTGGCGCTGGGTCAGGCCATGCGCCAGGCCCTTGGCAACAAGCGCGGCATAGGCCGTTTCGGCTTCGTGCTGGCGATGGACGAGGTGCAGGCGGTGATCGACGCACGTCCCCTCACTGAGCAGGAAGTGAGTACGGCACTGGATCTCAGCGGTCGCCCCTACTTCGTGTTTGACTGCCCGAGCGGCTTTGGCCGCGACAGCGTGGGCGAAATGGCAACCGAGATGGTGCCCCACTTCTTCCGCTCCTTGTCGGATGCCATGGCCATCACATTGCAGATGAAGGTGGGTAGCGGTAACACCCACCACCAGGTGGAGGCACTGTTCAAGGGCTTTGGCCGCGCCCTGCGTCAGGCCATCCGGGTGGAAGGGTGCGAGCTCCCCTCCAGCAAAGGGGTATTGTGATGGATATGAGCAAGCAGAAGCGGGTCATTATCGGCACAGCCGTGATGGTGAAAATCTCGCCAATCGACATAGGTAAGGCACGATGAACAATCAGAAACTGGTCATCATCGACACCGGCTGCGCGAATCTGGCCTCGGTCAGAATGGCGTTCGAGCGCCTCGGCGTGCAACCGCTGGTATCCAGCAAGGCGGCTGATATCGAGCAGGCTGACAAGCTGATCCTGCCCGGCGTCGGCACGGCGGTGGCCGCCATGAAGAACCTCAACGAACGGGGGCTGGTGCCCCTTATTCGCGCCGCCACACAGCCGCTGCTGGGCTTTTGCCTCGGCATGCAGATGCTGGCGGAAGCCTCCGAAGAGAACATGATCGCTGATGGCAGTGAAGGCCAGCTCATCGACTGCCTTGGCATAGTGCCTGGCAGGATCCGGCTGATGGAGGTGGGCAATTTGCGCCTGCCCCACATGGGCTGGAACCAGATTGAGCACGACGAAACGCACCCGCTGCTGAACGGCATTCCAAGCGGCAGCTACTTCTACTTCGTCCATTCCTACGCTTTGGAGGTGACGGGGGCGACACTCGCCACCTGCGATTATGGCCAGCCCTTTACCGCCATCGTGAGCCGGGACAACTTCTTTGGCGCCCAATTCCACCCGGAGCGCTCAGGCGCAGCCGGTGCCCGTTTACTGAAAAACTTTCTGGAGCTGTAACAAGGATGATTATTCCCGCCATCGATTTGATAAATGGTCAGGTCGTACGTCTCTATCAGGGGGACTATGACCAGAAGACCGAATACAGCAGCAGCCCCCAGGCCCGCTTTGATGAATATGTCTCCCAGGGCGCGGTGCAGCTCCATCTGGTGGATCTGGACGGCGCCAAAGAGACACAAGCCCGCCAGTTGCCCCTGCTGACCCAGCTGCTGTCGGCTACTGAAGCGCCGGTGCAGGTCGGTGGCGGCGTGCGCACCGAGCAGGATGTGGCAGACCTATTGGCCGCCGGTGCCAGCCGGGTGGTGATAGGCTCCACCGCCGTCAAGTCCCCGGATCTGGTGGCAAGCTGGATGGAAAAATATGGCCCCGAGCAGATAGTGCTGGCGCTGGACGTCAATATCGATGCACAAGGCAATCGCCATATCGCAGTGGCAGGCTGGCAAGAGAACAGCGGCGTGACCATAGAGGCGCTGATCGAGCGTTTCCTCCCTGCCGGTCTCAAGCATGTGCTCTGTACCGACATCAGCCGCGACGGCACCCTTTCCGGCACCAACGTCGAGCTCTATCGGGATCTCTGTGCCCGCTACCCGAGCGTGGGCTTCCAGGCCTCCGGCGGTATCGGTGGCATCGCGGATATAGAAGCGCTCAAGGGCACAGGGGTCAAGGGGATCATCCTCGGTCGCGCCCTGCTGGAGGGCAAGTTCTCGGTGGGCGATGCCATCGCCTGCTGGGCCAATGGCACGCAAGACTGACGGCCTGGCCAGCAGGCATGACAGCACAGAGGTTGGACAAACGTCTCTCCATCAAGGGGTAGGTCGAGGTAAGTCCTTATTACTCGGTAACAATTGACTCTATACTCGACTGATTGAAACAAGTCATGGAGGACTTATGTTCACATCTCACGCCGCCACCATACTGATCGTCGATGACTCGCCCGAGAATTTGATGGTGCTGACCGACCTGCTCTCGCCTACCTACCGGGTGCTGGCCGCCCAGAGCGGAGAGAAATGCCTGCGGATTGCCACTGGCAAGACACTGCCGGATCTCATTTTGCTGGATGTGATGATGCCGGGCATGGATGGTTATGAAGTGCTCAAACAGCTGCGTACAAGCCCTGAGACCAGCCGCATCCCTGTGGTGCTGCTCACCGCCCTCGCCGACAGTCAGAGTGAAGAGTACGGACTGTCGCTGGGAGCGGCCGACTACATTACCAAGCCCATCAAGCCGGCCATTGTTCAGGCACGGGTACGCACCCAGCTGGAGGCCAAACAGGCCCGCGACGGCCTGCAGAGCCAGAATACGGCACTGGAGGCCGAAGTGGCGCGTCGAATGACCGAGAACGATCTGATCCAGCAGGTCTCCATCCGCGCCCTCGCTCACCTGGCGGAGATTCGGGATCCCGAAACCGGCAATCACATCTTGCGCACCCAGGGCTATGTTCGACTGCTGGCCAATACCCTCGCCAGCCACCCCCGTTTTATCGATACCCTGACCCCCCGCTACATCGATCTGCTGAGCCGCTCCGCCCCCTTGCACGACATCGGCAAGGTAGGTATTCCCGACCATGTGCTGCTCAAGCCCGCCAAGCTGACAGTAGAGGAGTGGGAGGTCATGCGTACCCACGCCAAACTCGGTAGCGATGCCATCGAGGAGGCCGAACGGGATATAGAACAACCACTGGCGTTTCTCACTCTGGCCAAGGAGATTGCCCACTGGCACCACGAAAAGTGGGATGGCAGTGGCTATCCTGACGGCCTGCGTGGCGATGAAATTCCTCTCTCGGCCCGCTTGATGGCACTGGCCGATGTGTTTGATGCCCTCATCAATGTACGGGTCTACAAGGCCGCCATGCCCTATGACGAGGCGAGAGCCCTGATCCTCAGTGGCACAGGCCAGCATTTCGATCCGGACGTGGTGACGGCGTTTGACAACCATTTCGACCAGTTCGTTGCCATCGCCGAGCGCTACACGGATGAAAACGAGGCACCACATGGCTGATCAGCCACCACTCACCCGAGCTCATGTTCTCAATATCGTCCTCACTTATGCCGCAGTGGCAAGCCTGTGGATCCTGCTATCCGACAAGGCGGTAGAGTGGCTGTTCAGCACACCCAGCCAGTTCGCGCTGGCCAGCACCATCAAGGGCTGGCTGTTTATCCTCATTACGGCGCTCATGCTCTATACCATGCTGCGTCGCCGCATCGACATGCCGGTGGTCACCCGCCAATTCTCTCGCCGCCAGCTCTTGCCCCTTATTCTGATCAACGGCCTGATCCTGGGACTCACCGGCATGGCCATCGCCCAGAGCCTGAGTCATACACAGGACAAGGAGATAGCCCGGATCGAGGCTATCGCCGACCTCAAAAGCAAGCAGATCACCGAATGGCTCAATGCCCGTGAGCGTGACGCCCGCCAGCTGATCGAAAGCCCGCTCTATGCCGACCTCTATCGCCAGGGGCAAGTCACACAGCTGGCGCAGGCACATGCCCCCCTAATGACCCGGCTGGCCGAGTTCATCTCCATCAGGGGATTCAGCGCAGCGACCGTCTTCAGTCCTGCTGGTACTGCCCTGGGGCAGACTCCCGGGGCCAGCGGTCTTGGCACACAGCTGCGCGAAGCATTGGCTCAAGTGGAAACAGGCAGCGTCATGCGGGTGGGCCCCTATCTCGATGAGCAGGGCCAGCCCAGGCTCGACTTCATCGCCCCGCTGTCCATGCCTGGCAGCAAGTCCCCTCTTGTCGTGCTGCAAATCAGCTCCAGCGACTGGCTCAACCACATTCTCAAGCAGTGGCCGATCCCGGACAGCAGTGGAGAAGCCCTGCTGTTTCGCAAACATGGCGCTCAGGTGCAGTTTCTCAATGACGTGCGCTACCGCCCCGCCTCGGCCCTCACCCTGCAGATCCCCATCAGCAACAGCACCTTGCTGGCAGCCCAGTTTCTCAATGGCGGCGCCCGTGAAGGTCACAAACAGGTGCTTTTTGGCAAGGATTACCGTGGTATCGAGGTCTTTGGCACCATCCACTCCGTCATGGGCACCGACTGGTATCTGATCGCCAAGATAGACAAGGCAGAGCTCAACCAGGCCGCCTTCAGGGAGAGCGTCTGGATCGGGCTCATCGGCCTGCTGGTGCTGTTCATTGCCAATACGGGCATCATATTGCTGCGCCAGCATACCCAGCTCTATATGGCCGAGCAGATCCGGCTATCCCAGGCAGGCCGCCTGCAGGCGCTGCAACTGCTCTCCGCCATTGCCGACAGCTCGGAAGATGCCATCTTCGCCAAGGATATGGATGGCAAATACATCCTCTTCAACCGCGCCGCCAGCCAGTTCGCCGGCAAGTCAGCCGCAGAGATACTGGGCCAGGATGATCAGGCCATTTTCCCCCCTGATCAGGCTCGCATGCTGATGGAGCTGGGCCAGCAAGTCATTGTCAATAACAAGGTACAGACCCAGGAAGAACATCTGACCCTGCCCTGCGGTGAACGGGTGTTTCTCGCCACCAAGGGGCCCTTGCAGGACAACGACGGCCAGGTGATCGGCATCTTCGGGATCTCCCGCGATATCACGGACTTCAAGCGGGCCGAAGCCGGATTGCGGGAACGGGAAGGGCTGTTTCGCGCCCTGGTCGAGCAATCCCTCGCCGGCATCTACATCATCCAGCAGGGCCAGCTCTGTTACATCAACCCGGGTTTCGCCCGTTTGTTCGGTCACAGCTCAACCGCCACCTTGCTGAAGATGGGCACCCTGCATGCGCTAGCCAGCCCGAAAGACAGCGCCAGGGTCGCGGAACAGTTGCAGCGCAGCGAACAGGAGGACACTGAGATACACACCCGCTTCACCGCCTTGCACCATGACCATCAGAATATTGAGGTAGAGCTGTACGGGCGACGCGTCGATTATCGCGGCAAGCCTGCGGTACTGGGTCTGTTGCTGGACGTCACCGAGCGGGAACAGGTCGAACAGGCCCTGACCCGTCAGGCCGCTGAGCTACGTCAGCAGAACAACGAGCTGGAACGGTTCAACAAGGTGATGGTGGACAGGGAGCTGGCCATGCTGGCCCTCAAGCATCAGGTCAATACGCTGTCGATACAGCTGGGACAACAGCCGCCTTATCCTCAGGCGCCCACACCGCCGGAGGAACTCCTATGATGAGCTGGTCTCAGCTGCTGCATGTCCGCCAGCCGTGGCAACAGTGGGGGGCTTGCCTGCTGGCCGTTCTGCTGCCCATCCTCATGTTGCAGATCCGGGTACAGCTCCCCATCGCCTTTGGCGAACGGCCGCTGCTGGTGCTCTTCATGCTGCCCATCATCGTCTGCGCCCTGCTCGGTGGCTTGCTGCCCGGCATGCTCAGCACCCTGGTGAGTGCACTGGTCACCACCTATTTCATACTGCCCCCGCTCCACTCGCTGACCATTGCCGCCGGCCAGGATCTGGTGCAATGGGGGATCCTGATTACCAACGGTATCCTCATCACCCTGCTCAGCGCCGCCATGCACCGATCCCGCGCACGGGAGGTTCAACGCTGGCAGGAATTGATGAGCACTCAATCCCGCCTGCAACGGAGCGAAACCCGCTTCCAGGCCACCTTTGAGCAGGCCGCTGTCGGCATCGCGCTGGTCGCCCCCGACGGCAACTGGTTAAGGGTCAACCAGCGGCTGTGCGACATGGTCGGTTATCAGGCTGACGAGTTGATGGGCATGAGCTTTCAGCAGATCACGCACCCGGACGATCTCTTTATCGATCAAACCTTCGTCGCCCAGATGCTGGCAGGGGAGCGGCCTCACTACACCCTGGAGAAACGCTATCTGCGCAAGAATGGTGATGTGCTCTGGATCACCCTCACTGTGGCGCTGGTCAGGGATGACCAGGGCAAACCCGACTATTTCATCTCGATCATCGAGGACAATCAGCAACGCAAGGAGACAGAAGCAGCCCTGCGGCGCAACGAGGTGATACTGCATGAATCCCAACATCTGGCCAAGATCGGCAACTGGCGCTGGCACATTGCCAACAACAGCCATTTCTGGTCGCCGGAGATCTACCGCATCTATGGCCGTGACCCGGGCTTGCCCCCTGCCGTCTACCCCGAAGTGAAAAAGTACTTTACCCAGGAGGGGTGGCGCGCCATCGCCCAGTCCGTCGAGCGCTGCCTGCAAAACGGCCAGCCCTACGAGTGCGATGCGGAGGTGATCCACGAACAGGGTGACCCTGTCTGGGTCATCGCCCGTGGCGCCGCCTTGCGCGACAGCAGTGGGGCCATCGTCGAGCTCTATGGCACTGTGCAGGACATCACCGAGCGCAAGCTGGCCGAACAGCAACTACTGCACAATCAGCAGGTGGCGCTCGATACCCAGCGCCGCGCCCGGCTGGCGGCACTGAATCTGATGGACGATGCCATCAGCGCCCGTATTCGCGCCGAAACCACCAGCACGGCCTTGCGCGACAGCGAGCAGCGCCTGTTGATGGCCCAGGAAGGAGCCCACGTCGGCATCTGGGAGTGGGACATACTCAGTGGCCGCCTCTTCTTCTCCCCCGAATGTGCCCGCCTCTATGGCCGCAGCGTGGAGCAACTCTGCGAATTTCACATCTGGCAAGGCTGCCTGCACCCGGACGACAGGGCCCGCATCGACCAGCTGCTGTCCGAGCTGCCACACACAGGCACACCGCTCGATATCGAGTTTCGCATCTTGCTGCCCACTGGCGAGGTACGCTGGCTGGTGAGCAAGGGCAGCGTCTATCGGGATGCCCAGCAGCGCCCGGTGCGCCTGCTTGGCATCAATCTGGACATCACGGATCGCAAACAGGCAGAGCAGCAGTTGCGCCAGCTGTCACTGGCACTGGAACAGAGCCCGGATGGCGTCTTCATCACCGATATCCAGGGGCGTATCGAATACGTCAACGTCGCCTTCCTCGCCGCCAGCGGGTATCAGCAACACGAGGTGATTGGCCAGACCCCCACCCTGTTGCGTTCGGGCCTCACCCCCAAGGCCACCTACATCACGCTGTGGGATGCGATTCATCAGGGACAGCGCTGGCATGGGGAGTTCATCAACCGGCGCAAGGATGGCTCACACTACCAGGTGCTGGCCACCGTCTCCCCCATCCGTCAGGAGAACGGCGAGGTCACCCACTATGTGACGGTACAAGCCGATATCACGGAGAAAAAGCAGCTCGGCGAGGAGCTGGATCAATACCGCTACCACCTGGAGGAGATGGTCAACGAGCGTACCCTGCAACTGGCCCAGGCCCACCAAAGGGCGGAGAGCGCCAACCGGGCCAAGAGTGCCTTCCTCGCCAACATGAGCCACGAGATCCGCACCCCCATGAATGCCATTCTGGGGCTGACCTATCTGCTCAAGCGCGATACACCGGATCACACCCAGCACGATCGGTTGGAAAAGATCGACAATGCCGCCCAGCACCTGCTCACCATCATCAACGACATTCTGGACCTTTCCAAAATCGATGCGGGCAAGATGGTACTGGAGCAAGGCGACTTCTCCCTCACCGCCATGCTGGACAACGTCAGTGCCCTGATGAGCGAACATGCCCGTGCCAAGGGGCTCACCATCATTGTCGATATCGGGGATTCCCCCGCCTGGGTCCACGGCGATATCACCCGATTGCGTCAGGCACTGCTCAACTATGCAGCCAACGCCATCAAGTTCACCGAGCAGGGCTCAGTCACCTTGCGGGTACGGGTCGAACGGCCGCTCTCCAATGGGTATCTGCTGCGCTTCGAGGTGGAAGACACGGGCATCGGCATCAGCCCGGAGCAGCGCGAGAAACTGTTCCAGGCCTTTGAGCAGGCCGACGCCTCTACCACCCGAAAATACGGCGGCACCGGGCTGGGCCTCGCAATCACCAGTCGGCTTGCCACCCTGATGGGGGGAGAAGTCGGCGTGGAGAGCACCCAGGGCAAAGGCAGCTGCTTCTGGTTCACCGCCCTGCTTTCACTGGGCCAGGGCGAACCGCAGCAAGCAGGACAGCTCGAACAGGCAGTACAGCAGGCGCTCTTTTTCTCCAACCATGCCAGGGTGCTGCTGGTGGAGGACAATGCCATCAACCGCGAGGTGGTACTGGAGCTGCTCAACAACAGCGGCCTCATCATCGAAACTGCCGTCAATGGTCAGGAAGCGCTGGAGAGGGTCAGTCAGCATCCCTTCGATCTCATCCTGATGGACATACAGATGCCGCTGATGGATGGCTACACAGCCACTCGCGCCATCCGCACCCTGCCGGGTTGGGAGCAGACGCCTATCCTGGCGCTGACGGCCAGCGCCTTTGAAGAGGACAGAAAGGCGTGCAAGGCTGCGGGCATGAACGACTTTATCGCCAAGCCCGTCACCCCAGCCAAGCTGTTCGAAGCGCTGCAACAATGGTTGCCCACCAGCACACCCGTACAGCCCAAATACCAGCGCCGGGCCAGCGACACCCTGATCGCCCCCCTCGTCCGGTTGCAAAGCTTACCGGGACTGGATCTGCAACAGGGGTTGGCCACGCTGCAGGGCAACCAGACCAAATACGTCGCCCTGTTGCGCCATTTCGCCAGCGAACACAGCCAGGACATGGCACTGCTGACCAGCCATCTGCAAGCAGGCGATCAGACCAGTGCCACCCGACTGGCTCACACACTGCGCGGTGTCGCCAGCACACTGGGATTGGTGAGTCTGGCAGAGCAGAGCCTGCAACTGGAGCAAACGCTCTCTGGGGATGGCAGTGAACTGACCGACCAGATGTCCGCCATTACCGAAGTGCTTGCCACCCTGCTCGAACAACTGGGGGAGGAAGATCCGGCCCCCGCAACCATGCCAGCCCCCCTCACCAGCCATTGGCAGCAGCAGTTGCTGCGCCAGATTGAGGGCCTGCTGCTGCAAAGCGACACCGCTGCCATCCCCCTGTTCGAACAATATGCCGGCCCCCTGCTCATCAGTCTTGGGCCCAAAGGGGACACACTGGCGCGGCAGCTGAAAATGTTCGATTTTGACGGCGCCCTCATCACCATCCGCAGCCTGCAAGCAGAAGAGGGACACTCACCGGTAGCCCCCGATGCATCAAGCCGGCATCAGGGGGCGACGAATCAAGATAAAGGGTTGAATCACTGAATAAAGTCATGCATATAGTGTTGGTTCCCCTGTCGAACACGTTCCCTTGCGGCCACGTTTTCGCCCGGCTGGGCACCACCTGTTGAAGCATGCCGACGATCTTCACTCATTGGCCGTCTGACGCCCGCGTCATCCGGCAATAACGATGTTTTTAACCGTGCGTTACATGGAGCAACGAGCATGTTGTCAAAGCGTATTATCCCCTGTCTGGACGTCAAAGATGGCGTCGTGGTCAAGGGAGTGCAATTTCGAAATCACGAGGTGATGGGCGGCATCGTCGAGCTCGCCCGCCGCTACGCAGAAGAAGGGGCCGACGAGCTGGTGTTCTATGACATCACTGCCTCCAGCGATGCCCGGGTGGTAGACAAGAGCTGGGTTAGCCGGGTGGCGGAAGTCATCGATATCCCCTTCTGCGTCGCCGGTGGCATCAAAAGCGTTGAGGATGCCCGCCAGATCCTGGAATTTGGCGCCGACAAGGTCTCCATCAACTCACCGGCCCTGGCGGATCCCGGCCTCATCACCCGTCTGGCGGAGCGCTTTGGCGTGCAGTGCGTGGTGGTGGGGATCGACTCCTACTTCGATGCCGACACAGGTCACTATCAGGTCAAGCAGTTCACCGGTGACGAGAGCCGCACCCGCACCACGGCCTGGCATACCCTCGATTGGGTGCAGGAGGCGCAAAAACGCGGCGCCGGTGAAATCGTGCTGAACGTGATGAACCAGGATGGCATGCGTCAGGGCTACGACCTCGAGCAGCTCAAGCTGGTCCGCGCCGTCTGCAAGGTGCCCCTCATCGCCTCCGGCGGCGCCGGAGCCATGGAACACTTTCGCGATGCCTTTACCCTCGCCGACGTGGACGGGGCTCTGGCCGCCTCCGTGTTCCACAAGGGCCTTATCCCCATTCCCGAATTGAAACGCTGGCTGAAAAATGAAGGAGTCGCCATCCGTGAGTAATCAAGATGTTGTAAACCAGGCACCGCTGATTGAACGCCTGGACTGGGCAAAGTGTGACGGCATGATCCCCGCCATCGTCCAGCATGCCGCCAGCGGCGAGGTGTTGATGCAGGGCTTCATGACACGCGAAGCGCTGGAAAAAACCCAAACCACAGGTCAGGTCACCTTCTTCAGCCGCAGCAAGCAGCGCCTCTGGACCAAGGGCGAAAGCTCGGGCCATGTGCTCAAGCTGGTCGCCATCAGCACCGACTGCGATCAGGACGCTCTGCTGATCGCCGCCAATCCGGTCGGCCCCACCTGTCATCTGGGCACGCCCTCCTGCTTCGACGGCCACCCTGTGCCGCCGCTCGGCTTCCTGGCAGAACTTGAGCAGATCCTGGCATCGCGCAAAGGTGCCGATCCGGCCACCAGCTACACCGCCAGCCTGTACGCCAAAGGCACCAAGCGCATCGCCCAGAAGGTGGGTGAAGAAGGTGTTGAAGTGGCACTGGCCGCCATGGCCAAGGATCGGGAAGAGCTGATCAACGAATCCGCCGACCTGCTCTACCACCTCACAGTCCTGCTGCAAAACGAAGGGCTTGGCCTCAAAGACGTGGTGCAGCGCCTGTATGAGCGGCACAATAAATAAAGTATCATATTGCTTAACGGGCTATTTGGCCCGTTAAGCTTATTCAAATGACACCGCCAACTCAACCCAATCCCTGTATGTAGACATATCCACTCGTGATTTTTTATGTAAGCACGAATTAAGAACACCTTCTCTTAATTTCTCTGAAAAAACTTCCGCAGTCATTGAACGATATTTCTCATCAAACTCCTTAACATCCCTCTTTAATTTACTATCAATATTTTGATACTCACCCAAGTAACCAAATAAATAGTTTCTAATAAGATCTCTAATAGGGGTTTGGTATACGCCTTGTGTAAACGCACCATTACAGTCACTTTCCATTTTAATACTAACAGTGCCAGAAATATTATTCATGCCGTGTAGTTTAATCACATCGGATTTTATACCTGATAAAAATGAATGACTACGCCCCGATGAGATTATAGTCTCATAGTCAGATGGCTTGCTTTCATGCAAGGCTATAAGGTAAGCAAGAAAGACAATATTAATAGAGTCATTTTTCATATTCACAAGCACTAACAATGACCTATCAATAAGTTTTTCAGTACTTCTGAGTGAAAGCTGACAAGCATCTGCTATCGATGAAATTATAACCCCAAGTGAGTCCACACTAAGGCCTGTAGGCCATATATTTTCAAAAACACTGCTATTAAGATAAGTTACATTAGATAAGTGGCTTTCAACAAAATTATGCCTTGAGCCACTAAGCATACTGAATCGCCGATTAAAAAAACGACTTAGATATATATAAGCATCAAATTCGGAACCATAAATTACTTTTACAGCATGTTGTAGTTGTTCTGTATCTGTAGCCAACACAAAGACCACTCTGGGAATATCGAATATATGTTTGATAGTTTCCAGCATTTCTACCACATAGGAAGGGCGACAGCGATCCAGCTCATCAATCAAAATAAAGGCGGGATAATCCAGTTTTCCTTTACTTAATCCAACAGCTCCTTCCACCCATTGCCGTATTTCTTGTTTAAGATACTGAATAGATTCATAACGCTCTTTCTGATTACTGCATAAAACATCGACCAACTGATTCGCATCCTCTCCTTCCAGAGAAAAATCGTCTTCTTCCAGTCCAGCTTTCTTGATGGCAGCTTTCAACGCAAGCTTGCCGCCGACCTTGAATAATCCAAGTAGCCGCTGGCGCATACCCTCCGGGATTTTATTCTCTTTACCTGCAACCTCTTTTAGCTGATCGATAATCGACGAAATAACCGTCAACAAGGGATCATCGGAAAAGTCCTGCTGCCAGGCATCAATATAGACGGTGGGATAGTGCTGTTTAAGCTCCATATACCAGCGCTTGATAAACCAGGTCTTGCCCGCCCCCCATTCTGCATTGAGGTTCAGCACATAGTTGCGCAGCTTGCCTTCGGCGGCGAGGTAGTTGGTCAGAAATTCGGCGTAACGAGCGCGGTCCAGTCGATCTCCCGCGAGAGTTTCCGCCATCCCTTCAATGGCTCCTGGGCCATCCCATGGAAGTGGCTCACCCCAATTAAATGCTGCAAGCGTCATAATGCTTCCCTGTCTCTATATTGAGCAGGATATTACCAGAGTGAGTTCCGAAAGAGTTTGATGAACATAGAAGTTTAGCGCCATATTGCTCCAGGCAAAATGGCGCCAACTCAAAACGTTGGATGAAAGTGACTCGCTCCTACCCCAGCTGCTGGCGCAGCATGTATTTTTGTACCTTGCCGGTGGAGGTCTTGGGCAGAGGGGTGAAGATGATCCGCTTGGGAGCCTTGAAGTGGGCCATCTGCTCGCGGCAAAACGCTATGAGTTCTGCCTGGGTAAGCTCGCGCCCCTCCTTGAGCTTGACGAAGGCACAAGGCACCTCCCCCCACTTCTCGTCCGGCATGGCGATCACCGCCACCTCGTCCACATCGGGATGGCGATAGAGCACGTCCTCCACCTCCAGGCTGGAGATGTTCTCCCCGCCCGAGATGATGATGTCCTTGGACCTGTCCTTGATCTCCACATAGCCATCAGAGTGCCACACCGCCAGATCACCGCTGCGAAACCAGCCCTCCGCCATCGCCTCGGCACTGGCATCCGGGTTCTTGAGATACCCCTTCATCACAACATTGCCGCGCAGCACTATCTCCCCCAGGGTCTTGCCATCCTGAGGCACAGGCTCGCCGCTGACCGGGTTGATGACCCGCATCTCTCCCTGCAGCGGGGATGCCACCCCCTGGCGCGCCTTGAGGCGGGAGAGCGCAGTTGCGTCCTGCCCCTGCCAGCTTCGCTGGGGTTCACACAGCACGCAGGGACCATAGGTTTCGGTGAGGCCATAGACATGGGTCACGGCTATCCCCATGGCCTCCATGCCGGCGATCACGGTCGCGGGCGGCGCTGCCCCCGCCGTCATCACCTTGATGGGGTGATTGAGCCCGTATTTAAGCGCAGGGTCGGCGTTGTTAAGCATGTTGAGGACAATGGGCGCGGCGCAGAAGTGGCTCGCCTTGTGCTCGCGCAGGGCATCAAAGATGGCCCTCGCCTGCACATGGCGCAGGCAGACACTCACCCCGGCGGTGGCTGCCAGGGTCCAGGGGAAGCACCAGCCGTTGCAGTGAAACATTGGCAGGGTCCAGAGATAGACGCTGTGCTTGGGCAGCTCCCAGGAGAGCACGTTGTTGATTGCATTGAGGTGGGCACCGCGGTGGTGATAGACCACCCCCTTGGGGTTGCCCGTGGTACCCGAGGTGTAGTTTAGGGAAATCGCCAGCCACTCGTCATCCGGCAGCCAACCGGGCTCATCCCCGTTTCCCTGGGCAAGAAACTGTTCATAGTCGAGCTCGCTGATCAGCTCTCCCTCCCGATAGAGGGGATCGTCGATGGCGATGAGCAGCGGCTGCGTCTTGACAAGGGCCAGCGCCTTGCGCACCACGGCGCTGAACTCCCTGTCCACCAGCACCACCCTGCTCTGGGCATGCTGGAAGATGAAGGCCATGGACTCGGCATCGAGCCGGGTGTTGATGGTGTTGAGCACAGCGCCGCTCATGGGCACCCCGAAGTGGGCTTCGAACATCGCCGGGGTATTGGGGGCGACGATGGAGACGGTATCCCCCTCGCCTATGCCATGCCGACGCAGGGCCGAGGCGAGCTGTCGGCAGCGCCGCTCGGTCTGGGCCCAGTTTTGACGCAAGGCCCCATGGATCAGCGCCGGGTAGTCGGGATAGACCCGCGCCGCCCGGGCAAGGAAGCTGATGGGGGTCAGCGCCTCGAAATTGGCGGGACTTTTATCAAGGCCGGCCTCGTAGATGTTCTGCTCTGTCATCGGGTTCCTTCCTCGCCGGTGGCACAAAGCGGCTGGATCGAATTGGGCGGGAGATCTCGCCGGCATCATGCACTGCACAGATCTCTTATGGGGCTGACAGCCTAGCAGCAGGGCCATGGCGGCAGATATTAGCAAAACGTCTTAGGCGATGGCGCTGCCTGAGTTTTCACCCTGTCAGGCCGGTCATGATGCCGGGCATTGCCAGCCTTGAATAATATCTATCCATTATCAAACCGGCATGGGCTGGCATGCATTATTTACATATTTATTTGCAGCCCATGGCATTGTTGCCAATTATATCCACCAAATGAATCGAGATAATTATTGAATATAATAACTCCGTATGGGCATGGCATTGAAATTAACGACAAATTCATCAGCCAATATATTCTGTGAGCCAGCCCATAAAGCGAGCCGTGCTTCGTATTCATCCCGACACCAGCAGGTTATGGTTACATGGTGAAACAATCTACCGCATGCCCAATATCAGGCCAGACTTCTCGCCAACGAGTGCGCCATTGCCAGTAGATCTGCGTACTCATGCCTCATGACGAAGGAACCCTGTCGACCCGATATTCCGCCGAGCCCGAACCTGCTTTATCGAGGAGCATTTATGTGTGCCGAGCCGAATACCCAGCCACGCAGACAATTTCCCACTGCCTTTACCATTTTGTTTCTTATTATGTTGCTGGCCATTACCCTGACCTGGATCATTCCAGCAGGGGCCTATTCCAAGCTCTCCTATAACCCGGCCAATAACACTCTGATGGTCAATAGCCCGAAGGGGGAAATAAGCCGGGTGCCCGCCACCCAGACCGAACTTGAAAAACTCAATATCAATATCGGGGTGGAACAATTCACCAGCGGCACCATCCGCAAGCCCATCGCCATTCCCGGCACCTATGAGCGGCTGGCGCAGGCCCCCAAGGGACTCGCCGACGTGGCGGTCAGCATGGTCAAAGGCACCATAGAGGGGGCTGACATCATCGTCTTCATCCTGGTGCTCGGCGGGCTCATCGGCGTCATCAACAAGACCGGCGCCTTCAGCTCCGGGCTGGTGGCGCTGTCGCGCAAGACCCGTGGCAACGAATTCATGTTCGTGGCACTGGTTTGCGTCGTCATGGCGCTGGGGGGCACCACTTGCGGGCTGGAAGAAGAGGCGGTCGCCTTCTACCCCATACTGGTGCCCATCTTTCTGGCGCTCGGCTATGACGCCATCGTCTGCGTGGGGGCCATCTTCCTCGCCGCCTCCATGGGCACCACTTTCTCCACCATCAACCCCTTCTCTGTGGTGATCGCCTCCAACGCCGCCGGCATCCCCTTCACAGAGGGGCTGATCTTTCGTGCCGTCGGCTGTCTGGTGGGCACCCTGGTGGTCATTGGCTATCTCCACTGGTACTGCAAGAAGATCAAGGCCAACCCGGCCTTCTCCTACACCGATGAGGATAGAGACAGCTTCCGGGCCCGTTTCCTCAAAGAGGGCGCTCTGGATGAAGGCGTCCCCTTCACCCTGCGCCGCAAGATCATCCTGACCCTGTTCATCCTCGCCTTCCCCCTGATGGTGTGGGGCGTCTCCATGGCCGGCTGGTGGTTCCCGCAGATGGCGGCCTCCTTCCTCGCCGTCGCCATCATCATCATGTTCATTTCGGGGTTGAAGGAGAAAGAGGCGGTCGAGGCCTTCACCCAGGGCGCCTCCGAATTGGTGGCGGTGTCGCTGATCATCGGGCTGGCGCGCGGGGTCAATCTGGTGCTGGATCAGGGGATGATCTCGGACACCATACTGGCTTACGCCTCCGATCTGGTCTCCGGCATGCACGGCGCCGTGTTTGCGGTGGCCCAGATGCTGGTGTTCACCCTGCTGGGGCTGGTGGTGCCCTCTTCCTCCGGGCTGGCCGTGCTCTCCATGCCCATCATGGCGCCGCTGGCGGATACAGTGATGATCCCCCGCTATATCGTGGTGTCGGCCTACAACTGGGGGCAATACGCCATGCTGTTCCTGGCCCCCACAGGGCTGGTGCTGGTCACCCTGCAGATGCTCGGCATCCAGTTCAACCAGTGGGTCAAGTTCGTGCTGCCCATGGTGGGCTTCGTGCTGGGCTTTGGCGCCCTGATGCTGGTGGTGCAAGTGATGTTGATCTGAGGCGAACCTCACCAGAGAGCGCCCGGCCCACGGAGGCGGGCACTCTCTATGCGGCCAGGCTCCAGCGGCTCGGGGAAACGCCCTCTCACTCGTGCATCAATGGCGCACCCTGCCCTGTTGGCGAAAACAGTAGAGCTTGAGGCTGATGTCGACTATGTCGGCGGGCAGCTCCTGCGCCACTTCGGAGAGAGGTTGATAAAGGGATGCCAGCAGCAATTGAGCCTGCTGCTGGGTGATAATCCGGGCCTGTACGGCCGGCTGTATCCATCTTGGCAACATCGACATAAGTCCCCCTTGCCGATTGTCTCTTTCATTCGCTACGCGATGACGACGGCGTCACTTCATCACCGTCCTTTCACTCTCTTGCCAAAAGACCAAGCATAATGCTTGCCGTGATCTCTTATCGGCAATGGGAGCACTTCATCACAGCGATTTATCAAGCAGTTGCTGCCAGCATGCAAGATGCCCGGACCCGTCTCAGGGGGCAAACGCAGCCAATCCCCCTACAGCCAGAGACACAAGCGGCGAGGGCTTGACGCAAAATGAGCACAAAGAGCCCATATGAATCGCAAAATGCAACGTCGCCACCCGATCCAGAGCGACATGCCCACGTCCCAGCCAGACCTCCACGGCCTTTGTCGCCAAAGCCCGACACCTTTTTGACGAGGGACTTTTCGGTGCAGTCAGAGGCTGTCGTGCCTGAGCGGTGCGTGCCTTGTTCATCCTCCGGGTTGTGCCAAGATCGCGGCAAGCAACAGCCGCATCAGGTGATGCATTTCAGGAGAACGCAAAATGAACAAATCCATGTTGGCAGGTGTCGGGATCGGTGTGGCCTCTGCGCTGGCATTGTCGGCCGCAGCCAGCGGATCCCTGTTTTCATCCAAGCCCCAGTTTGCCGAGGTACTGGCCAGCAAGCCGGTGACCGAGACCATCAAGACACCCCGTCAGGAGTGCCACAACGTCACTGTGACCCACCGCAAACCCGTGCAGGATGAAAACAAGATCCTGGGTACTGTGGTTGGCGCCGCGCTCGGGGGCGTGCTTGGCAACCAGTTTGGCGGTGGCAGTGGCAAGAAGGTCGCCACAGCCGCGGGGGCCGTGGCCGGTGGTTACGCAGGCAATCAGGTGCAGGGCAATATGCAGGCGGGTGATACCTACACCAGCACGCAGCAGCGCTGCAAGACGGTGCAGGAGAGCAGCACCCGTACCCTGGGTTATGATGTCACCTACCGCCTCGCCGGTCAGGAAGGAGTCATTCGCATGGACAAGGCCCCCGGCGCCACCATACCGGTCAAGGATGGCAAACTGGTGATCGACAGCACTCAAGGCTGATCCTTACCCGTCAGGCTCCTGCGCCAAACGAAGGCCCATCATAGCGATGGGCCTTTTTTTATTGCGCACGCCCCTGTGCTGCTCACCAGCAAGGCATTGGACTCGCCAGCAGCCTGAATTCAGAGGGTGGCCACTGCCGGCAAGGATCGTCTTGCACGCATCCTTGCCAGTCAAAAGGCCAGCAAAAAGGGGCCCGCAGGCCCCTTGCTCATCCTTTTTCAATCAATGGCGACCAAACGGCCACCAGGACTTGTCGTTGTCCTTGATATCGACCAGGGTCTCCTGCACTGCGCCCGGTTTGCCCCCCTGCAGCTGACGCAGACTCACCTTGAACTGCTCTGTGGACTCGACAAACCAGTCATCCAGGATCAGCACCTTGATGGACTTGCTGCCCCCCTCACCGGCGGCCCAGCTCACCGACTGGCTGAACCAGGGCAGGAAATCCAGCCCCCAGCGCGCCGTGATCCCCTCAAGGCCCAACTGGGCACGGGCCGGCTTGCTCAGATCGCCGCTGCGCACCACTGGGATCTCGGCAAACCACTGCCCCTCGTTCACCGTCATGCTGGCGCGGGCAAGCGCAATGGTGGACGGCGCCAGCTTGTCCTTGATGGTCACCAGAGTCTGGCTCTGCTCGCCAAGGCTGGCTCCGCTCGCATCGAACAGTTCCAGAGTGAAGGTCTCATCCCCCTCGCGCAGTGTGTCGCTCTTCACCGGGATGCTGATGGTCTGGCTGTCACTCTGGCCGGCCGCCCAATTCAGGGTGCCGGTCAGTGGCGCCACATCATTGGCATCGGCGCTACCAAAGACGATGCGGTAGTGCACGCTGGCCTCGCCATGGCTGCCATCGCGGCGGCTGACGGTGAGGCTCAGGGCGCTGCCCTCCTCCACGCTGGCGGCCGCGCTGTCCAGACTGATCACCCCGGCAGGCGGCAGCGGATACTGGATCGCCACCAGCACGGGATCGTGATCCGAGGCGCTGAAGGGGCCGTCCGATTTGGCCAGCTGACCCGTGTACTTGCTGCCGTACTCGAAGAAGTTGCTCTCGGCGGAGTTGATGTGCCAATCCTCGATGCCGATCACCTTGGCCGCCAGGCTGGGGTTGGCCAGGGCGTGATCCAGATTGCCAAGCTCCCCCTCGTAGCTGTAGGAGTAGGTATCGGTGCCATGGAAGCGGGTATTGAGGTTCACAAAACCATATCCCTTGCCAAGGGCACTGCCGCTCTCCTCGAAAGGCTGGCCCGCCAGCGTGGTGAAGGAAGCACTCATGATCTGGCGCGGCTGGGCCGCCGGATCATAGCTGGTCAGCACCCGGATGGGGTCCTCCATGCCATAGGCGTTCAGGTCGCCGATGAGCAGCAGATCCCCGCTCATGTCCTTGAGGCTCTCCCCCAGCACCTTGGCGGCGGAGACCCGCAGGGCGTTGCAGTGGCCCTGACCATCCAGCGGATCGGCGCTGGCGTAGTCGGGGTAATCCTCAAAGCAGGCGGAGCCCTTGGACTTGAGGTGGTTGACCACCAGCGTCAGGGGCGCATCCCCCTTGGGCGAGCTGAATTGCTGCAACAGGGATTCGCGCATGCCCTGATTGATGGCAACCGGCTTGCCGCTGGCGTCCAAGGCCTCGGCCTGCTGCACCGGCAGCACTATGAGGCTGGCGGCACCTTGCGGCGTCACGCTGGCGGGCCGGTAGATGAGCCCCACCGTAATGGCGTCGGTACCTATGGGCTGGCCATCGGGCGAGGCAATCCAGCGGTAGTGATCCGCTTCATCCGGCTGGGCGGCGTTGAGGGCCTCGACCAGATTGGCGATGGCGGAGTTGTCGCCGTAGCCGTTGTTCTCTATCTCCATCAGCCCCACCACATCGGCATTGAGGCGGGTGATGGCGCTGACGATCTTGGTGCGCTGCTTCTCGAACTCACTCACTGTCAGGGCGCCACGGTTGCTGCCGGTGGGGTTGGCATCCCCGCCCACCACAGTGGTGAAGAAGTTGAGCACGTTGAAGCTGGCGACCCGCAGATCCCCCGCCTCGGCGAGTTCAGGGGTCTCTACCCTGTCCCAGCCGCTGTGGTCTATATCATTGCTGTCGATGCGGTTGCTCGCCACCAGCCTGAACAGGTTGTAGGAGTAACCCAGCGCTCCCTCCAGCCCGTTGAGTTTGTCGCCGACGCGCAGGTAGCCATCTTCGGCATTGAAGGCGGGATACCAGGGCAGCACCCCATCCGGCGTCTTGGCGTCCGTCTCCACCACCAGCTGATTTTGCTGGTTGCGCAGGGCCCACTGGCTCGCCTCCTCGCTTTGGGCGGCAAACTTCTGGGTCGACTTGATGAGGGGGGCGCCATAAGCCAGCACTAGGTTGTTGCGCTTGCCGTCGTAATCGAAGCTGAAGTTGCGGGTCACCACCAGGCTGGACTCGGGCACCAGCCGCACCTGCATCCCCTCGTGGCGCTCCAGCAGCTGGTTCAGGGTCTCGCCCGCCACCGGCACCAGGTCCACCGCAGGGAGCAAGGCTACCATGGGCTGGGTCACCACCAGTTCATCGGCATTGATCTGGGTCTGGTTGAAGTACTCCTTCACCTTGCCCGAGACGCACACCTCGGCCCCTGGCACTATTGCGCTGTTGGCCTGGGTGCTGTAGACGAAGAGACCGTCCGAGCTGGCCGGATCCCCGTCCCCTTGCAGGTCCTGGATGAAGAAGCCCTTGTAGAGACCGTTTACCACTTGAGTGACGATGCCACGGGTGGCATAGGCCTGCTCGGATTCAAACTTGCCGGCTGGCACCAGCGGGCTGCTGCTGCCGGTGCCCTGAATGGCGGGCACGGGTATCAGCTGATCAACCGGGCAGACGAATGCCGGGGGCAGAGTGCCATCGCAGGGACCATCGCCACTGCAGCCCAAGCCGCTGGCGTCATCCTTAGGGGCGGCCACGTATTCAAGCGCCGGATTGAAGGGGCCCGCCGCATCAGTCCGGCCCGTGGTGACAGTGGCCTTGCGGCGCAGGGTCATGTCCAGGGTCGAGACGCTGCCGGACACCCAGGCCGTGCCCGGATCCACCCCCACTTGCCCGAAGCTGTCCACTATCTCGCTGCCGCGATAGAGCACCAGAGCATCGTCACCGTTGAACACCAAGTTGCCGCTGGTCTGGGTCGCCTTGGCCAGGATCTCGGCGTTGGCGGAAGGATTTGCCAGCACCAGGCTGGCGCCCGGGGCTAGGGTGCCTTGCAGCGCCAGGCTGTTGGTGGGGGCATCGGTAAGAGGTTTGCCGTTGGCATAGAGCGCCAGCCGGTATTGAGAGAGATCGACGGGCATCGCGCCCAGATTGCTCAGCTCCACCGCCTTGTTGTTACTGGATCCTTCCAGATATTCGCTGATCAGCAGTTGTGCCTGTACCTGTCCTGACAGCGCCAGCCCGACCGCGAGCGCCACCAGAGAGTGTCTTCCTGACATAGCCAATGTTCCTTTTCTTATTAGCAGATATGTTATTGGCGCCCCGCGTTATGCGGGCCGCAGCACCTTATTGCACGTATAAAAACAACGGATATAGGCCCCTGGCCAATATCGCGCCTACTCTGCCCGTTTGGCCGCACCACCGCCGCGAGCTGGCTAACAATTACAGAAAATTGTTGCGAACTGGTGACGGGAAATAATGGGAGAAAAAGGATAATCGGATCATCTGACTGCCATCGCGCAAGGTGTGGCATTTGCTGCCGTCAATATCTCGTTGCGGCGCAGAACATAGCGACACAAGCTGACATAAGAAGCAAAAACAGCAGCTTGAAGACAGGGTGCCATCACGGCTTCCATACCCTCGCGCCGGGGATCACCCGGGAGCGAACAGGGAAATCTGGCAGGAAATAGCAACGACTATGACAAAAACACGGCTATGCAGAGGCTCATGACCACATCTGACATATAGGCTGCTTGCCGAGGCAAAATATCGATCTATTAATGACAAGCATATTCATACCCTCTTCCCCTCCTCGACCCATACCTATGCCCTCCTCTTTGGATTGCAGAATGGAAGATCCACCATGCTGCATCCTTATCAACACTCGCCAAAACGGGAAAAGGGCTGGTTCGAACCAGTTAAAAATGGCTGGCGATATGATCTAACCAGAGAAGAAGAGCGCCTATTGAAACAGTATTTTATCTTGGCGGACACAGCCCTCATAAAAAGAGGACCGACCATGCAAAAGCCCATTGCTTTTTGAATTGTGAATAGCAATAGTTCTCACTTCTTTTTGTGGTGTTCACCCCCTCCGAGGTTATCAAAGATGTTTCGTCACCCCATGGCAAAGCTGCTTCTGCTTGGTCAGCTCACACTCATGAGCTGGATGGTACAAGCAGCCGCCCCCGTTGAAGTGGAAGATGTGATGGGACGCAAAGTCTCATTGACGCTGCCTGCCAAACGTATCGTACTTGGTTTCTATCCCGAGGATTACCTGGCCGTGGCCGGAGAAGGTGGTGCCGATCGTCTGGTGGGCATGTCCCGTGGCTGGTTCGTCAAGTCCCGTCCCGCCATCTGGTCCCTCTATGTCGCCAGCCTGCCGCAACTGGCCCAGGTGCCCGACCTTGGCAACGTGCAGGATCAGAGCTTCTCCATCGAGAAGACCCTGGCCGTCAGGCCTGATGTAGTGATCCTGGCCCAGTGGCAATACGAGGCCCTGGCCCCTGATCTGCCGCGCCTCGAGCAAGCGGGGATCCCAGTGGTGGTGGTCGACTACAACGCCCAGACCCTTTCACGCCACATGGCAAGCACCCTGCTGCTTGGCAAGGTGACCGGTCAGGAGGCCCGCGCCCGCAAGATGGCCGACGAATACAAGGCCAAGATTGAGACCATCCGGTCGCGTATCGCTCAGGCGAAACGCCAGCCGCCCCGCGTCTACATAGAGTTGGGTGACAAGGGCCCGGCCGAGTACAGCTACACCTATGGCAAGGACATGTGGGGCGCCATGGCCCTGCTGGCGGGCGGTGACAACGTCGCGGCCCCCTTCGTCGAACGCTGGGGCCCCATCCACCCGGAGCAATTGCTTGCGAGCAAACCCGAGGTCATTCTGATGGCGGGCTACGAGAGCGTGAGCAGCGAGCAGGCCATGCAGGTCGGTCAGGATATTTCGGCCCAGACGGTGCATGCCCGCCTACAGGGATTTGCCGCCCGCCCGGGCTGGCGCGAGTTGCCTGCCATACAACAGGGCCGTCTCTATGCCGTCTATCACGGCGCCACCCGCAGCATCATGGACGCAGCCCTCATCGAGTTCATGGCCAAGGCGTTCTACCCCGACTTGTTCGAGGATCTCGACCCCCTGGCCACCTATCAGGGTTTCTACCACGCCTACCTGCCCATTCGCCCGCAGGGCACTTTTATGCTGGGTATCAAGTAATGGCAGGTTGAACCTGACGGGCCGGACTTCCCGACCCGAGTCGGGAAGTCCCTCTTCGTCATCCCTCTTTAACCCTTGCGGGCGCTCCTTGAGAGCGCCCGCTTCAGGATGGTTATCATGAATGATTTGGCTGCCCTCCAGCAGACCCTCACCCGTCAGCGGCAACGAGAGCGCCGTCGCTGGCACTGGCTGGCGCTGCTCGCCCTGGTGCTGTGCATCACGCTGGTGCTCGACATCGCCACCGGTCCTTCCTTGCTGCCCCTTGGCGAGGTGGTCGATGCCCTGCTCTCTCCCGCCCAGGCGGACTCCATGACCCGCACCATCGTCTTTGATATGCGCCTGCCCATCGCCCTGATGGCCCTGGTGGTCGGCGCCTCGCTCGGCCTTGGCGGCGTCCAGATGCAGACCCTGCTGGACAACCCCCTGGCCAGCCCCTACACGCTAGGGCTCGCGGCAGCGGCCGGGCTTGGCGCCGCACTGGCGCTCTATACCGGCGGTCTCGGGCTCCCTCCCCTGATTGCCATTCCGGCCGGGGCCTTCATTCTGTGCATGTTTGCCGCCAGCCTCTTGTTTGGCCTCGCCATGATGCGCAACATCAGCAGCCAGACCCTGATCCTGGCGGGCATAGCCCTGCTGTTCCTGTTCCAGTCCCTGCTCTCCCTGCTGCAGTTTCTCTCCTCACCCGAGCTCAACCAGCAGATCATGTTCTGGCTGTTTGGCAGCCTGATGCGCACCACCTGGGATGCCCTGATCATCACGGCCGCCGTCACCCTGATCTGCACCCTGCTCATCTATCGGGATGCCTGGGCCCTCACCAGCCTGCGCCTCGGGGAGGCCAGGGCACGGAGCCTGGGGGTCAACGTGGACAGACTGCGCATGAAGACCCTGATCCTGGTCGCCCTGCTCACCGCCACCGCCACCAGCTTTGTCGGCGTCATCGGCTTCGTCGGCCTGGTGGCCCCCCACATAGCCCGCATGCTGGTGGGGGAAGATCAGCGCTTCCTGATCCCGCTGTCGGCCCTGTGCGGCGCCTGCATGCTGTCGGCGGCCTCGGTGCTCTCCAAATCCATCGTACCCGGCTCTCTCTTTCCTATCGGCATCGTCACCGCCCTGATTGGCGTGCCCTTCTTCATCTGGCTGATCCTCGGCAGGGGGCGTAAACGTGCTTGAAATATCCCGACTATCCCTTTTCCTTGGGCAGCAAACCCTGCTGCGGGATCTGAGCCTGACTCTGCACCCGGGGCAGGTTCATGTGATCATTGGCCCGAACGGGACCGGCAAGACTTCCCTGATGCGCGCTCTCTTTGGGGAACTGACCCCGGCCGCCGGCGAGATTCGCCTGGCCGGACAATCCTCCCGCCAGATGACCCAGGCCAAATGGCGCCAGCAATTTGGTTACATGCCCCAGAACATCCAGCTGGAGCTGGACTTGAGCGTCATCGAGGTGGTGGTACTGGGGCGCCTCGACAGCCTCTCCATGCGCCTGGCGGACGAAGACATACTGGCGGCCGGCCGCGCCCTGCAGGCCCTTGGCATCGCCCATCTGGCGGATCGCCCCCTTTACTCCTTAAGCGGCGGCCAGAGGCAGATGGTGCTGTTTGCCCAGGTACTGCTGCGGGATCCCCGCATCATGATGCTGGACGAGCCTGTCAGCGCCCTCGACCTTCATCACCAGATGCAACTGATGGAGCACCTGTGCCAGCAGACCCGGGAGCAGCAGTGGATCACCCTGGTGGTGCTGCACGATCTCAACCTGGCGGCCCAGTTTGCCGATCAGCTTATCGTGCTGGCAGATGGCGACTTGCAAGCCTTCGGACCACCGGCCCGGGTGCTCGACGCGGCCCTCATCGAGCGCCTCTATCAGGTACCGGTGCAGATAAGCCACGATCAGAGCGGCATCCCCTTCCTTCGTACCCTGCGCAGACAATCATGAGAAGATCTCCCATAACACCGCCTGCGGCACGCTTGCAACTGCCCGCAACCGGCGCCCGGGTGTACACAAGATGAGCCGCTCCTCCTACTGGCGGGACTGGCAGGGCATGAGCCCGGCCACCCGCCTGCTCATCCTCAATGGACTGGCGTTCAATCTCGGCTTCTACATGATGATGCCCTTCCTGGCCCAGCACATGGGCAGCGGGCTTGGCCTCGCTGGCTGGGCCTGTGGTCTGGTCATGGGGATGCGGGTATTCAGCCAGCAGGGTCTGTTTCTGCTGGGGGGGACCCTCGGGGATCGTATCGGCTATCACACCGCCATCGTCTGGGGTTGCCTGGTGCGATCGGTCGGCTTCCTGCTGCTGGGCTGGGCCGAGTCCCTGCCCATACTCCTGCTGGCGGCCGCCCTCACCGGCTTTGCCGGGGCCCTCTTCACCCCCTGCGCCCAGGCCTATCTGGCCAGCGAATGCAGCACCCCGAGCCAGCGCCAGCGCGCCTTCGCCCTGCACAATCTAACCAGCCAGGCGGGCATGCTGCTCGGCCCCCTGGTCGGCCTGACCTTGACCCAGCAGAGCTATGCCCTGACCGGGCTCTTGGCGGCGAGCCTGTTCGCCCTGCTGGGGGTGTTGCAGTATCGGGTGCTGCCCAAGTGCCCGGTGGCCAACCAGACCCCGCGCGGCGCCATTTTTCGCCAATGGGGCACCATACTGCGCCAGCGCCCCTTTATGCGGTTCACTCTGCTGGCGGGCAGCTATCAGATCCTGTTCCATCAGCTCTATCTTGCCCTGCCCGCCCATATCCAGAGCCTGCCGGACGCCACCCACCTGCTCGGCGGCGTCTTCACCCTCTCGGCGGTGATCGGCGTCATGCTCCAGCTGCCGGCATCCCGCCTGGTGGAGCGCCACCTGGGAGTGCCGCTGGCCATGGGGCTGGGTATCGGACTGATGGGGATGAGCTATCTGGCCCTGCCGCTGCTCTTCCCCTGGCCGACGGTGGGGGTACTGGCGCAGGTGGCCCTGCTCTCGCTCGGCTCCATTCTCTGCTTCCCGCTCTTTGCCGCCCAGTTGCCCCGCTACGCGCTCCCTGACCAGCTCGCCAGCTACTACGGCTTCTATGCCAGTGCGGGTGGCTGCATGGCGCTCTTTGGCAACCTGCTGATCGGTTTTATGCTGGGGGATGCGGGGACCCGTCCCGCCACCGCCATCTGGCTCTTGCTGGCATTGACGGGGGTGCTGGCAGGATTCGGACTCTACTCTCAGTTGCGATCCGGCAAGCATGGCAGCTCGCCTCTGCCCGAATGACAGAGGTGGTAGATACTGCGGGCCATGTTAACGACAGGTGTTCAACTGTTCAGATGCAGCGCCAGCCAGACTGCCAGGGGGATCACCACCACCGAGAGTGCATTGCCGCCAAGCACTATGCTGGCCACTTTTTCCGGCTGGCACTGATATTGCTCACAGAGCATGTAATTCAACACCGCCGGGGGCAGCGCAACCGACAGCATCAGCAAGGGTAACCACTCCGCCTGCAGCGGCAACAACCAGACCACCAGCCCGAATGACAAGCCACCAGCCAGCAGGTAAAGCAGGTTGCATTTGAGTGCCAGGCCAAGGTGGCCCAGCTCCCCCTCCATCAGCCGAACACCTAAGGCAAACAGCATCAGCGGCACCGAGATCTGGCCTAGCAGAGTCGCGCTGGTCACCAGGTATTCCGGCAACGGTATCTGCAAGTTGGCCACCAGCAAACCGGCGAAGGCCGCCCACAGCACAGGGCTGCGCAGCCAGAGCCAGCGGGAAGTATTGGCCGAGAGGATAAACATGCCCACCGAGAAGTGGAGCAGGTTGGAGAGCACGAACAATATGATGATGGCGCCGAGCTGCTGCTCGCCAAAGGCCAGCACCATCAAGGGGATACCGAGGTTGCCTGTGTTTCGAAACATGGCGGGCAGGATCAGTGCCGGCCTGCTGATCTCCTTTAACCTGAGCAGGGAGAGCAAGAGTCCGGGCAACAGGATCACCAGTACCCCCGCCGCGATCAGTGGCAGATGGGCCATCAAGGCCAGCGGATATTTGACCAGCGCCGAAAACACCAGCGCCGGTGTGAACAACTCTATATTGGCCCGATTGACGTAACCCAAGGCCCCGCCCGGTCGCAACCGACCATAGAGGGCACCGAGCCCCACCACGGCAAACACCGGTATGACAATATTGAGCAGCGCACTGAACATGAGCGGGTCCGTTTACAATTCGCGGGCAGGTGGCCCCATCAGCATGATGGGGTCCAGCGTCACTTCCAGCTCGCCGTTGCTGACCCAGAGCTGACCGTCGGAGATGGTGCAGGTGAGGTGCATGGTGCGCGCCACCATGGCGGTGAGCGGCAGTGTCTGGGTGTCGGAGAGCTCGATCACTGTGAGGTTGTCGTGCTGGCTGAGCTTGCCCTGATTCTGCTTCCACCAGACGCTGGTGCCACGGCCACCGTAGAGATAAAGCACGACGTGACGGGAGCGGTTGCATGCTTTTTTCAGGCGACGCTCGTCCGGCTGCCCCAGCTCAATCCAGAGCTCAATCTCATCGGAATAGTTCTTGCGCCACAGCTCGGGCTCGTCATCGGCAGAGAGACCCTTGGTGAACTCCAGACGCTCGGCGGCATGCCAGGCGAAGGCCGCCAGCCGGATCATCATGCGCTCATCGGTCTCTGAGGGATGACGGGCCAGTGTCAGGGAGACGTCCTGATACTGGTGGCGGTCCATGTCGGACAGGCTGAGTTGAGCCTTGAATACGGTTGCCTTGAGAGCCATAGAAAATCTTGGATACCTTGAAGTGGTCAATCCGGACCGGATCAATCCAGAGTGGAAAAACTGCGCGCCAGTGTAATCAAAATCCACGCCAGGTTCGACCACCTTGGCTATGCATTTGGCCGATATTCCGCGGTTCACTGCCGAAAAAGCGTTAAAAAACAGCAACCGGCCCATGGCATTCGTACAACCTTGCCAGATGGCGGGTTGAGCCGTCTGGCAAGGGGGAAACCCTTGAAAAACAAATGCCAGTCCGAAGACTGGCATTTGGCGGTATGAACGAAAGAAGCGGATCACTTCTCGGCGGACTTGACCCCGAAGGCATTGAGCAGCAAGCAGCAGGTCACTGCCACTGCCACAAACCCGCTCAGGAAGATAAAGGGCATGGCCCCGTATCCCAATACAGTCCAGATGGTTTGTTCAAGCAGACTCATTGTGTGTCCTTCATCCAGTGAAATGGGTGTCCCTTTCGTGACGGAGTTATCTCCCCGTTCCTGATAATGCTATTTGAACCCAACGGTTGCCTGAGTCCTATGCCACCAAAGTAATAAATAGGGGGCAAGTTTGCGCTGGATCAATTATTTGGCCATTGACCAAGGCAAATATGGTCACAATTCCATCCATTGTCAGAGTGCGCCCCCATCCCAGAGCAGGGAAAGTGGGGAAAAGGGCACTGGCAGCAGGCGTTCGGATCAAAAATCGACCCTAAAAATCACCTTGGAAGACTGGATTCTCTGCCAGTTTGTACTCCTGAGAGTGGAGGAACGTGCCAGAAACCATCTCGAAAATGGGCCTTTCTCGACAGCAATACACCGACAGAAACCGTGCAGTATTGACCTATTTTACCGCTGACACTCACACTTTTATGTAACAAGAGCTTGGCCCAGACGGCAACCTTGTGGCACTCTGGGACGTCAATGGACAGACTCACAGACACCTCGGGTGTCACCACTGCAAAAGGAGCAACAAAGATGGCCAAAGCCAGCAAGAAAGATATCAAGAAGAAAATCGCCGCTCGCCTCGAGAAAATTGCCAAGCACGAAGGCAAGATCAAGAAGCTGAAAAAAGCCCTGAAATAAGGGTCGGCACGATAAAAAAACCGCCTGATTGTTATCTGGCGGTTTTTTTATTTCCGCGTCATTACTGTGCCGCACCCGATGGCCATGCCTGCCAGCAGGGGGACGTCACCAATACCTCTTGCTCCAGCCACAAGTGGCTTTCAATCAGATGCATAAATACCGCGGCCAGCACCTGGTCCGGCTGAGCCATCGCAAGACTGCCTCGCCAGGGTGTCTTTCCCCTGCTGCCCTTTTGGCCTTCCAGCCGACGCGTCAGAGGGCGAGCATAGTGGTGGACGTACTCCATCAGATTGCAAGGCAACCAGAGTGCCAGGGGACGGTTGACCGCATTGGCCAGTTCGGCGGCAATATCCAGGCCCCGCTGATCCAGATCGCCAAAGTGAGCCCAGGGAATGGTCGAAGGCAGCAACGGGAGCAGTTGCCTTGCCAAAGACGTGTTACGGCCAGGCACATAGATGAGTAACTCCCCGGCTTGCAGCGGGTAATCCACGAAAGCCCCCTTGTTCTCCACTGTCACTATCTGCCGCCCTTGCCACGCTATGCCCTGCAGCCTGGACAAACAGCGCTCCGGCAAGGCCAGCTCCCCCAGAAGGGACATCAGCGGCGTCATGTCCTGCGGTTGGCCGTGCAGATCGATGAGTGACAGCGGGGTCAGGGTGCGCATGCGGATCACCTCATCCTGCGTCAGCGTAATCTCGATGGGAACCTGGTCGGGAACAGTGTCACTGCGCGGGTGTTTGCTATCCCCGTGCCAGAGGGCATGAAAACTGGCCTGATTGAGGGGGGACGGCAGGGTCAACCCGAGTGCCCGCACGCTGTCACGCTTGTCCGGCTGTTGTGGCGCCACTTGCGCCAGTTGCCTGGTGAGATAGTCAATCCCCGGGTCAGTCAGGAGATAGCGAGCGCTGCGCCCGAGCGGCTTGACGCCGCCGATCGCCAGCAACAGGGCCAGCAACTCTCGGCCATGCTTGCTATCGAACGAACACCCCCTCTCGTTTTGCTTGTCCAGCAAGCGAGCACAAAGATCCTGTACCCGGCTCTCATCAAACAGCGACATCACGGCTCCTTGTTACGGTGTCATATGAATAATTAGAGGTGATTTCACCGTCCATTACAGTGATCGGTCTCGCGCATGAGCAATGGTCATGAGCAATGGGTAGTGGCGCCGTATCGCACACCTGCTTGGGGCAGCAAGACAGGCCTGGTCGACCAGAGCCGACCACAGAGTAACTGGCAAACCCGAGGCAAACACGGCAAGCTGGATGTGTCTGTGTTGGCCAGACGCGTGCCTCTGTGGGGATGCATGCCTTGCTGACACCCTATTCCCGAGGGCACCCCATGAACCAGTCGACAGAAAAGCAGCCTGTTTCATCCTGGCATGTGTCGGACATCCGCGAGCTGGCCAGATTGCTCACACAAGCCCTGCCCGCCGCCATACAGATCACGGAGGCTGTCCACCAGGCGGTATTGAGTGGCATGGGCATAAAGGGCAAGGGTGAGGGGAAAACCCGGGGCATCACAGGTTTTGTCTACCGGGGGATCCACAGGGCGGCCGACCAGCTCGGCAGTGGCATCAATGCCGTGCTCGCCCGCGTGCCGGTGCCGCTCGCTCAGGAAGCCATCCCCGAAACCCCCAAACGCGCCTCCCTGCTCGCGACCCTCAACGGCGTGATGGGGGACAAACTGGTCGCCAGCCACAATGCCCTCGCCACTCCCATGACACTGCGCTATCAGGGGGCGCCCCTGAACTGGCACGCCATGCCCCCTGAACTTGCTGGTCAAAGCCGGGTGCTTCTGATGGTGCATGGCCTGTGCATGAATGATCTGCAGTGGCAAACCCAAACCAAGGGGAAGGACAAAGAGCAGACGCTCAACCATGGGGAGATACTGGCCAGCACCCTGGGTTATGTGCCCGTCTATCTGCGCTACAACTCAGGGCTGCCGATTTCGCAAAACGGGCGGGAACTGGCGAGCCAGCTGGCGCAGCTGGTGACTCACTGGCCCAGCCACATCAGCGAGATAAGCGTGCTGGCCTACAGCATGGGCGGGCTGGTGATCCGCAGCGCCTGTCACTATGCCAGTCAGAGCGAGGCGAGCTGGCCAAACGTCCTGAGAAATCTGGTGTTTCTGGGGACCCCCCATCATGGGGCCCCCCTGGAACACGCAGGTCACTGGCTGGAACAACTGCTGCCTGCCACCGCCTACACCGAGCCGTTTGTCAGACTGGCACGGCTGCGCAGTGCGGGTATCAAGGATCTGCGCCACGGCACCCTGCTCGACGACCAAGACCCTACCCGCGATACAGCGTCAACGGATCCGCGCCCGCCTCTGCCCCTGCCGGCAGGCGTCGCCTGCTTTGCAATAGCCGCCACGACGGCAGCCAAACGCAATCTGTTGGCAGATAGATTGATTGGCGATGGCCTGGTCCCCCTGCGCAGTGCCCTTGGGCAGCACAAGGAAGCCCGCCACCAGCTGGCATTTGCACCATCCCACTGCTGGACTGCCTATCGCACCAGCCATATGGCCCTGCTTGGCAGCCCCCAGGTGACTCGTCAACTGCTGCACTGGCTCGCGCCTCTTCACCAACAAGCAGAGGATGGCTGCCCGTCAGAGGAAAATGCACAAGCAGTTCCCCTTGCTCAATAAGCTGACATCCGCCCCCATAATGAAAAATCCGCCAACTGGCGGATGTTTCATTGCATGTCGGTCACATCAAGCGGGCACGGCCGAAGACCCTGATTGAGCTGCCGGGTTCGGCCGGGATCTCGGCGTGCAGGTGGGACGCCATGCCCATATCCTCTCCCTGAAAGAGATCTATGATGCCGCCATGGGGCCAATGGATATCGCGCAGATAACCGGCAAAAGCAGCCGTCGCCGCGCCGGTGGCTGGATCTTCGTAGACGCCGCCATAAGCAAAGGGATTACGGGTGTGAAACAGCTGCTCACGGGCGGCATGGGCCAACAGTATTGTCACCAGCCCTTCCCTTCGCATCAAGGTGCGCCCCTGCTCCAGCTCATACTCCATGGCCGCAAGGGCGGCACGGCTGTTCAGGGCCAGCACCAGATGATCGGCGCCGCCATGAATGAGCGCGGGTGGAATACGGGGATCCAGATCCGCGGGCGTGTAACCGAAGAGATCCAGTGCGGCGGCCACCAGTTCGGTAGGGGCTGGTTTGCTGTGAGTCGGCGGCGATTGCAGGGCGGCCTGCCAGTGCCCTTCCCCATCCAGCCAGCCCGATACCTTGATCACCGCCTGATTGAGGTGCAGTCCATACTCCCCTTCCCCAAAGCGCCGCGCCAATGCCACGCCGAGGGCTATGGTGGCATGGCCACAGAATGGTACCTCGGCCTCGGGAGAAAAGTACCGTACCCGCCATTCCCGCAGCTCGGCGATTGGCTCAACTGCCTGTGCGCCTTGGGGCAAGGGCGTTGACATGGGGGCGGCGAAAGCGGTTTCCGAAAATCCCACTTCAGCGGCAATATGCTGCATCTCGTGTGCGCCAGGCAAGCTGGCGCCAATCCAGACACCGGCAGGGTTGCCCCCTTGCAGCCCATCAGAAAAGGCGGCGATACGCACCAACTCGGGTTCCAACGGGGAGGCTAGCTCCTTCATGATCACTCCTTGTTCTCATGCTGCTTGTTTACATAGTGACGACGTCATACTGGCTGCTTTCATGCTGAAAAGGTCAGCACCCATGCTTGACCATTTACGCAGCCCCAAGACAGAGCCTCTTGCAAACCTGAGCAACGACCCCATTCACAAGAGAAACACGCCAAGCTTACCCGTTAAATTAAATGGCGGACAGGTGTCGCTTGGGCGCCGCGGATCCGGGTGCTGGCAACTAGCCTTGAGATGCGTGTCTGTATAGGTAGTGCCGTGGAGAACCCTATGTATTCTTACACCCTCACCTTCAAGGAGGAGGTCGACAAGTTGACGGCCCCCGAGCAGGAAATCCGCCTGCAGAGCCCCGCCCAGGCGGGGGACTTTATTATTCTCTCCGATGGCAGCCGCCATCAGGTGATGTTTGTCACCCACCGCGCCCACTACAGCAGCCTCTATCTCGATAAGGGGGTGAGGCTCCCCCAAGAACCTTGTTATAACTAGACACGTACGAGCAGCGGCATGCTATTACTGACTACTTTTTCGAAAGTCTTCGTACTCATGAAACATCGCCTTTGCATGCTGCGCATCGATAGTTGAAAGCAATGCCACTGATGGACATCGGAGAACATCTGACGTCATTTTAGATAGTTCCCCTTTAATAAAACTACTTTTATTAGTTAGATATACCCCATACATATTTTGGTAAATAGTAAATCCATTCATCTCATTTAATACAGTACCAACACGCCATAGGGTTGTTCCTTTATGGTCAACAAAACACTGTCCTTGTTGATGCAATATTCTCGGCATAACATACGAGTTTTTATTGTTTGAGCACTTGATGCTATCAAGAGATACATGCAACGGAGGTGTATTACCAAACCGATAATATATCGAATCACCCTTACTGATATTCTCACAGGGAAGATATACTTTCAGCAGAAAGTCACCTACTTTGGAAAATCTATCCAACTCGGTCAAAAGCCCATTTGATTGTAAAAAGAGTTGGCCTTTCCCCTGTGGGGCTACCACGTTGAGTAGTAATAGTTTATTCTCCGGCTCATAGCTTTGAATAGATAAAGTGCCATCATTAGCAAGTACTGAACTAACACCAAATGACATGAAACAAAATATGCACAAAAGCAAAAAACTATAATTAACTTTCATTTTCGACATGCTTCATCAATGCTTCAATATGGTCCAGACCGTCTATTATCTGCTGTTTATGAGTGCCGTCCATCAGATGAGCCTCGATTTCTTTACAGCAATTAACTATTTCATCATGTCTGACCATCAAGAAAACCCCCTTAATTCTATGAATCAACATAGAAAACATATCAATATCATTGTCCACATAAGCGTTGCGAGCCAAGACAAGATCTGCCGTTGTTAACTCTTGCAGCATTTCAACAAATGAAGCGCTCTTAAGCAGATGATTATTATCGGCACTCGTACTTTTTAACTCTGCAAGTTCCAGGTGATCAAGGTGTGCCATTAGCTCACCGTATAGCGCGTTATTATCTATGGGCTTGAACATACAGGCATCCATTCCTGCCGCCATTCCTTTCTCTCTGTCCTGAATAATACCGGAGGCAGTCAAACCAAAAATAACATGTCGAGTACAGCCAGAATCAACTTCGTATTGTCTCAACGCTTTAACCAGAGTAAAACCATCCATGCCCAACATCTGACAATCGGTTATAATGATATGAACTTCCTCTGATTTTACAATTTCTAACGCTTGCCAACCATTGTCGGCCTCATGAATGTTCTCAAACCCTAAAGATGTCAGCCTACGTCGCAGTAGAATTAAATTTACAGGGTGATCATCAATAATCAACAAATGTACTCTAGCAGGCAAAATCATACTTCCTGATTTTTCTGGCACATGGTGCTTGACTGGCAGCGCTGCCATGTCAACGGGCTGATAAGGCAAAACAATGTTAACCTCGGTACCTTTGCCTATTTCACTCAAGATAGCAACATCCCCCCCCATCAATTCACAAAGTCGCTTGGTAATATTCAACCCCAAGCCGGAGCCTTGGTAGCTAGATTCACCATGAACCTGAACAAAAGGTTTAAATAGATCGGCTAACTTATCACTATCAATTCCAATACCAGAATCCTGAACACTTATATTGATTTTATTACCAGCCTTCCAGGCAGAAACCATGATAGTGCCTTCATGGGTAAACTTAACTGCATTTCCAATTAAGTTAAACAGTATTTGTTTGGTCCTGAGTGGATCAAGTTGAATCAGACTGTTATCCAGCTCACTCTTCAAGACTAGATTTAAACCCTTTTCTTTGGTCATGGTTGAGAACATGGAAACAACGTCACGTACGAGATCGCCAATGTTTATTGGCGATAACTCTAACGATAATAATCCAGCCTCAATTTTTGTTACATCCAACACATCACCCACCAGACATAATAGACCATCGGCAGCAGATTTTGTGTATTCCAACTCTTCTCTGTCAATATCACAAAGTGATGTACGCTCAAGCACCAGCGTCAAAAATCCATTGATAATATTTATTGGGGTACGTATTTCATGGCTAATGGTTGCAATGAATTCAGACTTGGCTTGATTGGCTAGATCAGCTTCATGTTTAGAGAGCTCCAGTTGCCGGCATATCTCATTGCGCCAAGTGACATCAAACCACCCCCAAAGCACCCCCGTAGAGTCGTCATATATATTATGATAAGGAATAAACCATTCTTGAATATCGATAAGAGAGCCTGTTATATTTACCTTATTGTCTCTTACCACAACTTCCATATCCCTGACAACTTTACCTACTACATTTAAAAAATCATCATCATCACTAAAGAAATTGAATAAATTAGCCCCTTTCGTACACTCTTTTGCATATCCCACTGCCGTTAAAAACGCTTTATTACTATATATCACAGTACCATCAGCATTGATCAAGGTCACTGGATGAGGTAACCCATCCAACAGACTTTGCATCAAATCAAGTTGACCTAGCAGCACTTTTTCCAATTTTTTTCTGGTACTTAGTTCATGATGTATTCGGTAGGAATATAATATATATGCAAATAAAATGGGCAGTGCTATGCCTGCTAACATTTTAATCTTGTCTGCATACTGAGCATAAAACCCTATCTTTGGAAGCGGAGTTACCCTCCAAAAGTAAGCAATATCAGATAATGCTGATGGTGAAATAGAGGCCATTGCTGAATTCATGACTTCCAACAGCGGTTTGTCATTTTCTTTCATAGAAAAAGCACGCTGCAGAGTCGGTGGCCCCACTCGCTCAATTACTTTATATGGTCGTTGACTCAAAGAAGTATAATAGTCAGACAAATACTGAGGCACAATCGCAAAATCACTATATCCATCCTCAAAGTATTGCATTACCTCCCTGTCATTATTAAGCGCATCAACATTTTCATATTGAATGCCTGACCATGAATTCAGTATCTCTAAATATTTTTTAGATATAACCACTCTGTTTGTTTTTTTTATTTCACCTACAGTTGAAAGCAACACCAAGAAATCATCTTTATTGTAGTAAATAGAGTGCAGAGTCTCAGCTGAATGTATATCTGACAGGGTATTACCTATCATATCTATATGACTTGACGACATTGCTTTATCTAGCGCTTCATAGCTGTCATATGATATAAAATCAAATGACAAGCCACTTGCATATCTCACATTATTCAGCACATCTATAATGATGCCCTGCCACTGCCTTGTTGGATCAATAAATGAATATGGAAAATCATTCGGTATCAAACCAACACGAACAACCGGCTCACTAGTTAACCATGCATCAGCTACTGGGCTTAATCTCTTTAATAATTTGTCAGAAACTTTATAGCTCCCACCACGCCACCTCAGTGCAGTCAAGCCCATGAGAGAGCTTTTTTGCATTTCAGATATCAGCCTGTCAATGATTTTTTTCAATGGTGGATTGTGACCTGCTATAAAAAACTGAAGCGGTGCACAACTTATTTTAGTGCGCTCCTTTACAGGGAGGCCATTGAGGCGGCTTTTATTGAGATATGTAAGTGAGCTGATACTACCAACAACTGCATCAGCCTTGCCAAAAACAACAGCATCATAAGCATCAGTAATATTTTCGAATGGTATCAACACTGCCTTTGGATATGCAGAAGCTAATGAGTCAACATCCATTCCACCTGACTCATAAGCTATTTTTGGCTCGTTAACATTGGCACTAATAGACTTTATGCTTGCAAGATACGCACAATTATCCAACATGACATTTGAACTGAACAGTCCAACTGTTTTAGTGCTAGCATCAGGTAATAATGATGAAATATTAAGGATATCAACACTTCTATTTTCAATCGCTAATAACGCTTGTTGCTGCGACTCAAATATTTTAATGGTTACATTTTTTCCGGTTAACTTTGCAAGGATACTTAATATATCCGCGCTTATACCTTCCAATTTGTTATCTGATGTAATCACTTCAAAAGGAGGGGTGAAAGGTTTGACAATACCGACAACTATGCTCTCACGCTGCGCTAACCAAGCTAACTCACGTTGGGAAAGGTTTTTTTTAAAATTCTTTATATAATCAAGTTCAAAGCCAGGTTCATTTGTTTCTGAAATGGTTCTTTGACTCAATGCCAATATCTCCGCATTGACATAAAATGTGGAAAGCATACATAACAAGATGGTGATATATTTGTATTTTTTCATCCTCCCTCCATTTTATATTCTTATCAAGATACAATAAATGAACTCAGAAGTTGACACCGCTATGGCTATTGCATCATAACGCTATTTAAGCGTCATCATTGGTCTTGTTTACTTTAGCTCTAGCTATTTCAATCAATTCAGCAATATTACTTATCTGTAGCTTTTCAAAAATTCGCTTCTTATATGTACTGATTGTTTTTGGGCTTAGGTTGAGGTCTGCAGATATTTTACAATTACTATCACCTTTAGCCAAAGCTTGAAAAACAGAAAACTCTCTCACTGAAAGGGAGCTCAATGTATCGAGGTCGCAAGCATTACCATCACAAAGGCTAATCGCAGCCTCAGTGAAATAGGGATAGCCCGATTGAACGAGCTTTATCACCATGGGGAGTAACTCCAGCGACTCAGACTTATGAATATACCCACAGCCGCCAGCAGCTCGTACTCTCGCCGCAAGGTACTGGCTATCAGATCCTGAGAGTACGACCACCTTGCATGAGTATTTATATGGACGAATTTGCTCTAATAGAGTTAACCCATCCATCCCCGGAATATCCAGGTCCAGCAATACGATATCCAACGTATGTTGATGGATTAATTTCAGCGCCTCTTGACCACAACCCGTTTCGGCCACCACCTCTGCCCCCATACGTTGCAAGGTATCACTAAGTGCAAAGCGAATAGCGGGATGATCATCAACAACAAGACAGCGAAGCTTATTACCCATAGTATTCATTACTTACCCCCTCACCTGCTATAAAACAAACTACCCATCGTTAGATATAACAACTAGTCCTAGCGTATATGTAGCCACCTTTTGGGTGGCTATGTTAGCGTGACTACACAAGTAATACGCATCAAGTTTAGCATATATACGGCGATATCAGCCACCCGTCATTAGGGATTGAGGCGTGTGCAGAGTATGCAAGAAAAAGTGAGTACACTATGGCAACGAAATTATTCAATATGACTAGCAAGATTTTATTGTTTGGTTATACCAAAATAAAGAGGTAAGGATAATCACCACCACCTCTTTACTTCATCATTGGATTGCAGATGTTTATAACCACCGTTGGTATTATAGTTAAAAACTTCGTCGGTTACTTAAAATCTACCTTTAATGTAGCAGTGGCTTTGAACTCACCTGGCGATACTTTACCATCAAGCTTGACCGGATAAGCTTGAATGGTTGCACTTTTTTGTGTGCCGTTAGTTTTGGTCTCAATTTGCTGATCTGCATTTGGAATCGACGCCATATCACGCAAAGGGTGTACCAGCTTTTCATTGGCCTTGACGGCAATCCCAATATCGGGATGGCTAGTTGAGAAAGCCTTGCCTTCGGTTGTCGTCGAAGCTCCCACCAGACTAATGGTCATAGGTAATTTACTGATGTTTTGACTGCAGTTAAGATTTAGTGTCAATGCTTTGCCGAGCTGATTATTATCTAACTTAGAAAGTGAGGTTATGTTTGATGGTGCCAACTCTCCATATTCAATAATATAAACCTGCTCGGTAAATTCACAGGTGGCATTACTTGTTATCTCACCCATGACTGTTAAATCCATATATGGTTTAGAACTTTCATCAATATTATCGAATGATGCTATTACATTAAGTACTTTTGTTGGATTTATTTTTTTCTTACCAACAAATGGTTTCATAATCCATAAATATACCTTGCCCTTATTCCCCGTCTGGGTATCACTTATTGTAAGAACTCCTTTACTGTCAAATTTCCTTGTTACAAAGTATTCGTTACTAAGCCATTTAGCATTACTATCCAATTTTATATAATCATTAACACCACCGCCCAACCATATATCAAAAGCTAGAGCTACATATTCATTGATTATAATGTACTCTCGGCCAAGAGGACCATTTTTCATCTCTCCCGCAATCATTGGACTGAATTTATAAAATACAGGCTTATTGCTTGTTGTATTTGGCGTGCCCCCTGTACAATATATTTCCATTCTATTTCCCAAGTCCCACTTTGCAACATCTGTTGTTGGTGAAGTTCCATCAGAGGGGGCTTTTATATCAAACTTATTAGACTGTAATTGATATGGGGTCATATTTTTTGGGAAGCATGGATAGGCTGCAAGGCAAATCGGCGATATAAACCATGAAAGTATCATAAAAAAAATCACACTATATATATTGATTTTGTATCTCACATTAACACCTCTTAATCTGAATGTATTATTCCATCACTCTTATTAAGCTATTCCTAATAATGTTTACAACCTATATAAGAGACTCTTAACGTAGTTAAATATCTGAGCTTTACCTTGTAACACAAAGCATCACCTCTCGGTGGTTATATTTTCACCACCGAAACAATAAAAACCTTTATATTTTTATTGTGGTGTCAATTGTCGCCATATATTACTTTTATATAAAAATCAAACTTTGTCTGTTGATGGTTAAGGCCTTAGCACAACTTGGCTGTAATTCTCTCCCTGAGTTTCTTGTAGCTGATAGGACACGCGGCTGCGGCCATTGGGTCCTGCAATCACCAATTCCCCCCGAGGTTGATCCAGCAGCGCCAAGGCGCGGCCATGGGGATCGGCAATCGCCAGCAGAGTGCCATCGGTACTCTCCAGCTGGGTACCAAATGGCAGTGGTTTGCCTGTCGCATCCTGCAGAGTAAATTGCACCCGATGAACCTTGTGGGCCATGAGTCGGGTGTGGATAAAAGCGCCACGCCGGGGCACCACCTGAGCATTGCCACTGACCAACTCGACGCCACTTGGCAGAGTTTTGCTGTCTACCATGACCTCATTGCGCCGATAGGGGGTCACATTGCCGAGCACGGCGATACCATTGCGACCGGTTTTCGCTTTACTGTTTTGAAACCCTACCCCTTCGATGCCGGGCACTTCGGCCAAAATAGCACCTTCATAGAGGGTCGGCGCCGCATTCAAACCACCCGCATGGGCGACCAGAGAACCGCTCCAGTGGCCATTGACTGACTGATAGCCGTTGCCCTGGCTATAACCCAGCCCACCTTCACCAAAGGCGGAGCGAAGGGACGTACTGGCAGACCAGCTCTGATAGCCGGCGCTATCACGGTTGGCACTGAGGCTGTAACTCATATCATCCCAGGAGCCTGACAGCCCTACATTGCTCGTGCTGCTGTGACGCCCTTGCCCCTGGTAAACATTGCTGCCCAGTGACAGGCCATGACTACCATTCCCCCAGGTGAGCGGATGGGAGACATATAGTGAAAATTGGGTATCTTCACCCCAATCGCTGCGGCTGCGCTGTACACCGAGTTGATAACTCAGTTGCGCCCAGTGATGGCCATAACCTGCCGACAACGAGCGTGAACGGGGACGCTGGTCCCAATAATCCTGCTCACTGGCTGACAGACTGAGGCTGCCCCAGTCACTGGGCAAGCGCTGGGTCACCGACACAGACATGTTGGAACGTACTCGCGATGAGTAGGGGCTGATCCCTTTATCGCTGTAGTCGGTGATGTGATCGTTCAGGCTGCGATAGTCTTCAGTGGCATAGCGATAGCCTGCCAGTGCCAGTGTGGTGCCAACATCGTGAAAAACCCGACCATAACGGAAGCGATAACTCTCCCCCTTGTGATGACCCAGTCGAGTGTTACTGTCTGAATGGGTGACATCAAAAGAGAGAGAACCGAAACGGGTGCCGATGCCTACCCCTGCATTGGCGGCATAATAGTGCTGCATTCCTTGCAGACCACCATAGAAGGTCAGGCCGGAGGAGAAACCATAGGCACCATCGGTAGAGACGTACCATTGCTCGCTCGGCGCCAATAACTCACTGTCAAGCTGGCCGAGACTGAACTGATAGCGGTGGCCCCCTTCCCTTACCATCACGGGCAACATGCCAAAACCCTGGGTACGGACCTTGCGGCTACCATCAGCTTCGATCACGGTAATCTCAAGATCGCCATTGCTGCCATAAGTCGGGATATCACGAAACTCGAATGGCCCTGGCGCCACCGAGACGGTGTAGATCAGCTGCCCGCCCTGGCGTATTTCAACCGTGGCGTTGCTGCTGGCCATGCCGGTCACCACTGGGGAATAACCGCGCAGTTCATCAGGCAACATGCTGTCATCGGAACGAACTTGTAGCCCCAACAAGCTGGGAGTATCGAATACCTCGGAGCGGCTATAGATTTGACCTGCACTGAACTGGCTACGCCAAGCCGTCAGGTCTCGCTCGACATAGGTGCGTTGACTTTGCCAATGACCCTGATCATTCGCTGCGCTTAGATTACTCTGGTTACGCAATCGCCAGGGACCAATATTGATACCTGAATTAAATCCAAGATAGTGGGAATGGCTATCCCCACTGATGGTCGAGTGGTCGAAACGACTTTGGATATTGTAATTGACAAACCCGACTGTCTCCCCTTCCTCCCACAAAGCTGGTGAAACATACCCTCGTATATCACGTTCTAGCTGGGCTTGAGGGAATGAAAGAAATAACTTTTGGGCACCCGTATCATAGTCCCAACTGGCATATTCAATGTTGTCTATATCAAGACAGGTCGCACTATAGGGCCCATTCTTAAAAAGCCCCTGATCGATGGCGGCTTGACGAACCCCGATCCTTGCCAACAGCTCACTGGAGAGACAGGGCTTGACGTCATTGTCCAGCGATTTGAAATTTATTGACTCCATCGATACCAGTTGGGTATTTAGATACAGTTCGACTCGGTATTGACCCGGCGTGATGGCTCCCTGGGCAAGAAATTGAGCCAGATCAATGCCGTCTCCACGTAAAAATGCCTCATTAAAACGAGGGTGTTCACTTTTATCAGAAATACGTGGTTCAACACCACTCGCATGCGTTGTGCCAATATATAAAGCAACAAACACAGCCGCCGATAGCCTGCCCACATTAAATGACGACATAAGATGGAACCTCACAAGACAAAATTAAAGAGGCGGCAAGCTATCGCACCCAGCACACGTGCAATACGTTGCAAATGACGAAAAAATAAAGTGCCAACCTTAATATTTACAAAGTCTATTTCTTGACTTTAAGAGAAGATGCCACACCATGTTCAAGCTTGCCGGTATATGTCACCACTGCACCATAGTCATTGACTATATCAATGTTGAAGAGGCCTGACGTGTTCATACCTGCTGGCATTGTCAAAGATAATGACTTGCCAGGATAAATCATTTTTCCATTGACGGTATAGTTGTCTTTTGAAAAATCAATGAAATTAATATGGTATGGCGTTGGGTTGAATAACTCAATCTGGTTGTTACTTACCTTAACGCTAAGTAATTCTGGTACGGTAGCAGGATCTTGTTGCAGGCCAGAGGGTCGGTAAAATACTTTAATACGTTGCAGCAATGCCAGCTGCAATACATTCTTCCCCTCTACGGCCAAGGGAATTTCCTGTACGTTAAGCCAGAACACTGACTCTTTATCTTGTGGCAAGCCAGATCCTTGATAAAAGGCCCGCAAAAGTTGACGTTCACCACCTTTCAACTTGGCCAATGGAGGTGTTACTGCAAAAGGAGGGAGTAGAGTACTGCCTTCATCTTTTTCCAGCCAAGTCTGGATCATCACGTCCTGCTCACCATCATTTTTCACATTGATGGAGACTTCTTTCTGCTCGCCATTATAAATGAGTCGTGTGGCGGAAAGACTGATAGAGGCTGTAGCATAACTGCTGGCAAAACACACCATGACCAGCAAGAGGTTATTAATAATACGCATGTGTATCCCCAAAATAGGGTGCATGAGCTGACGCTCATGCACCCTTAATACTATTTACTGATAAGTCATGACAAACGGCAGCACGGCAGACACATCACCGGCGGTGATCTCAGCTGAACCATCTTTGGCATAGGCAGCAGAGACCTGGATATTGGCCTTACCATCAACCAGCGGTGCTTCAATATTGGCTGCACCAGCATCAAAATTAAATGCCTTTGAGTCTTTGTCCAACACTACGATACCAACACCCTTGGCAGCATCATTCTGGGCTTTGTTTACCAGTACACTGTTGGCAGTGTATGAACCCTGAAGTGGCATCAGGGACATAGTGACCGTTTTGTTGCTTTCAGTTGCCCCTTCACAGGTCACAGGTGCAGAGATAGTGGTAACACCGGAGTGCTGATCAAGATCTGCAACGTCGCTGATACCCACGGTAGGCAATTGCATTTTCAGATCGCCAGACTCCAGCTTACAAGTTTGTGCGGTGATCTTGCCGGTAAACTGAATTTCGGCTGCGTTGGCAGACATGGAGGCACCAGCAAGGGAGAGCAGAATGGCCGCAGACAGCATTGTTTTTTTCATTTTGAATCCTACTTATATTATGATGATAATTTTCTTTCGAGCGGGAGACTGCTAATTGCTCACTTCGAAAGCTGCAGAATTATCTTCAAAGACCCATTTCGCTACAATCGGCAAAACTCGCCAAAAGATGTAGGAATCCCCCTACATGAAAAGATGTGAATATATCATTTGAAGTACGTATTGCTAATTATAATGCGGGAAATTTTAACATGACTATCTTTGTTCGTTGCCATGCATGATTCTGCAGCCTTGGAATACTCGTTTAAAAGAGTGTTTTGCTTTGCGCAATTGTATAAAAATGTTTTATTTTTTGTGTCCCCTTGATCATCATCCAAAGATGACTTTCTAAAAATACAATAAAAATAAGAGGCCTTGGCCTCCCATTCTCTCTATTCGCATCCAAAAATGTCTCATCATACCTATCTATCTGTGCCGCACCTTACGGACCCCCTCATTTTTTAAGACTCAAATAATTCCAAGTGTAGCGATCACTTGAGGCTGGAGACGTTGTAACCTGATGGCTGATTTAGAAAGCAACGCCGGTTGGATGTCATCCATCTATTAGATATTGAGACTGCTGAATGTATTTATTTCGAGAAGTTCAGCCACATCCTCATCGTTTTGGTCATTGAGTTTACGCCAATGAAATTATAAACTCGCCCACCTTTACTTCACCTAGAATATCCAACCAAGGATCCCCATAAGGAAAAAACATGAAAAAAATCATATTGTTCTTCGCCACCATGCTAGTGCTCCCCATGTCTTATGCCGCACCACAATTTAAGGAGGGTATCAACTATGAGACACTCTCCAATACCGGCAGTGCTCAACCGGAAGTACTGGAGTTTTTCTCCTACTTCTGCCCAGGCTGTGCAAATTTCGAGCCCATTCTCGAAGATTTGAAGAACACTCTGCCTGAAGGTGTACAGCTAAAGAAAAATCATGTGGCCTTTTTAGGCCGAGACATGGGTCCGCAAATGCAGCGAGCTTATGCGGTAGCTAACCTGCTTAATGTGGAAGAGGAAATAACCGCGGCAATTTTTCACAAGATGCAACAACGCCAGTATCCAAAAAGTCGTGCTGACGTGAGACAAATTTTCGTAGAGAGTGGTGTTCCAGCTGAAAAATTTGATGGCATTGTTGATAGCTTCGCTGCCATCGGTATGGTGTCCAAGTTTGATCACAACACTGAAAAATACAACATTCGTGCTGCGCCGACTTTCCTAATAAATGGTAAGTACGTTATTAAGCTTGAGTCCCTTCGTTCAGAGGAGCAGTTCAATCAGTTAGTGGCATTCCTGCTGCTAAAATAAAACCCATATACAGGAGCTTAAGCGGCAACCACACTTCAAACGCCTTACGAGCTCCTTGAAGTGGTCCAATGAATTTGGACACTCATGAACGCGGTAGAATGCCCTCACGTAGACAGAGGTGTTCATGACAAAGAAGATCCGCCGTTCCTTTTCCGCTGACTTCAAAATGCAAGCTGCAACACTGGTACTCGATCAGCATTACTCGGTCTCCCAGGCCTGTCCGGCCATGGCGGTAGGCGAAACCAGCTTGCATCATTGGGTCAACAGGAGCGTGAAGGATCCAGGAGCTGGAAGCCCGGTGAAACGCTTGGAAATGGAGAAAGAAATACTAAAAAAGCCACCGCTCTCTTGATGTCAGACTCGATACCGCCCTCGCGCAAATAGACCACCTCAAAGATAGCTATCCCATAGAGGTGGTCTGCGACGTGCTGGAGGTCAATCGCAGCAGCTATTGCGCCTTTTCGCGCAAGCAGCAAGGCCAGCTAAGACTCAGGGCAAAGGTGCTGGCACTACACCAAGCCAGCCGTGGCGAGGTACAGCGGGTGTTAGCACCCTCTCGCAAGCCCTGAAGGCCGAGGGGGAATTGGGCCAGCTGCTGGCCCAATACGTTTATGAGTGGCTCACCTCTTCCATAAAAATCAGCCGCAGGGGCTCTGCCAACAATTCATCGGCCTGCTTGGCAAAGGCTTGAAAATAGTCGGTCGCGCAGTGGTCATCAAGGGCGGCCTGACTGACAAAAGCTTCACGCATATAGAAGGTGTCCGGTTCGTCACGCAATTCGAACAGCACATAATCCAGGTTGCCCGGCTCGTGGCGCGTGGGCTCGACCAGCTTGAGCAGTTCATGGCGCAGGCGCTCCTTCATATCAGGTCGTGCTTTTAGCACCGCAATCGACACTATTTTTTTGTCTGGCGTTATCTTCATCCATATCTCTCCACTGTCATACCATCAAGACATCAGGATGAGCCAACATCTCTGCATTTACGTTCATGAAAGCTCATCCATCAACATGGCAGCAGTGTATGCATGGCCGGTTGATGGATATAGATGGGCAGGATGGACAGAGTGTTCCGTCGGATGAACAACGGAGGATCCGGTAGAAGCATGGCCCCCTGCTGGCAGGCATCCCTTGGTTCAGCACGCAGGCAGGGGTTTGGCGCCAGCGCCACTGGGGAAAATAACCTTCAGGACGACAAGATCAACGGGCGGCACTCCATGCACTGGCAACGCATTGGTTGTCCGCCATTAGTCTGCAAACCATTGTTCTACGCTGAGGTGATACGTGGTGAAGCCACGCCCCGACAGGGTCGTCTTCTTCACCCTGGTGGATCGTCTGGCAAGGAACCGGTATGCGGGGCGGGTGTCCAACAGGTGAAAAAGCACCTCCCGATGGCCCATGCTTCGCGCCCACCCCATCATCTCCTTGAAGATGGCAATCCCCGCCCCCCAGCCCGCTTTGGCGATGACAATGGCAATCTCGACTCCCTCGCCATCGGGTTGTATTCCGCACCAGCCAACCAGAGCGCCATCGATGACAAGGGCCCGCACGCGGCAACCGGGTAACATGTCTATCCGTATCTTGTCATCCATCCAGACTCGCACACTGGCCGCATCGAAGGGGGGATGATCAATCAGATGTTTTCTCACTGTCTCATCGTTGACCAGAGGCAGAAAATCTTCTGCACTCACGTCACCGAAGGGTTTGAATTCCATGCAACTCATAATGAATGATGTCCAATATGGTGGGCTCGGCAGTACGATGACTCTCCCACTGGATATGTATTCCGCTTCTGATAGCGCGAACCGTTTTTATACAAAGCAGATCAGGGCCAGGTCGTCATCTGGGCGTTCGATGGTATCGGTGGATTTCAAGACAGGCGGCATCGGCCGCGAGACTGCTTTGCAACTGATGAGCCACCTTGCAACCAATACATTTCCAACACAGCGCCTCTTGCCCGCTACAACACCTCGACCTTGACCCTGATAAGGCCGGACCTTGTGTTGCCAATGGTGCTGAAGGCAGACCTGGAGAGATCGATGATCCGCCCGCGTTTAAAAGCACCGCGGTCATTGACCTTGACCACCACGCTCTTGCCGTTGGCGATATTGGTGACCCTGATCAGGGAGCCAAAGGGTAACGTCATATGGGCAGCGGTGTTGAGGTGAGTGCGGTAAAGCTCGCCGCTGGCGGTCTTTTTATTGTGGTAGCGGTCGGCGTAATAAGAGGCGAGCCCGGTTTCGGTATAACCGCGCCAACTGCCGCCGTGGCTGTCGTCATATCGGCTGCTACAGGCTGCCAGCAACAGGCAAAGAGATAACAACAGCCCTTTTTGTATGTATTGCATTTTTCCCTTCCTATCCGCCATGCGCTTTATCCTTGATCCCCTTGCCGGTATGGCCGGTCTTGTTGTCGTCACGTAAAACGGCCAGATCGGGATGGCCAGTAAAAGGTTCATAAACTGTCTAGCGGTTCCACACCCGAGGGCAACGCGGCTACTTTGCCATGTTTTGCAACTAAAACGGGAGGCCAAGCCTCCCGTTCATGTATTTACCCGTCAGCCCTTGTCAGGATGGGCCAGACATTGATCAGGCAATCAGCTTGTCATCGGCGAAGCCAAAGCCGCGTAGCCCCACTACATGCACGTGTTCGTGCTTGCCCTGCACCTTGCGGATGAGCTTGTAGGTGGTGCCCTTCTCGGGACTGATGTTCTCGGGCGCCGCGATAAGCAGCTGCATATCCTGCCGCTCGCACAGCTCGAACAGGGTGGCGATAGACTTGCCATCCAGGCGCGCAGCTTCATCGAGGAACAAGAGGCGGCAAGGGGCGATGTCCTTGCCGCGCAGACGGCGGGACTCCTCCTCCCAGCTGATCAGCACCATCAGCAGAATGGCCTGACCGGTACCGATCGCCTCGCCGGTGGAGAGGGCGCCGCTCTCGGCACGTAGCCAGCCATCGGCGCCGCGCTGTACCTCTATCTCCAGCTCCAGATAGTTGCGATAGTCGAGCAAGACATCGCCCATCACCTGATAGCTGCGATCCCCCTGCTCGGTTTGCGGGTTGAGACGCTGGAACAGCTTGGCCATCGCCTCGGAGAAGCTGAGCTCCTTGTCGGCGAACAGATCGTTGTGCATGGCGGTCTGATCCGCCAGCGCGGTGAGAAGGCGGGTATGGGCCTCGCGAATATTGACGTTGAGGCGCACCCCGCGCACCAGACCGAAGGCGATGTTCTGCAAGCCCTGGTTGAGCACCCGGATACGGTTCTGCTCGCGACGGATGATGTTGGTGATCTTGGCCGCCACCTCGTGGGAGGAGAGCGACAGGTGGGTTTCCCGCTGCTTGAGCTCGTCGGCCAGACGTGCCAGTTCGATCTCCATCTCCTCGATCGCCTCCACCGGATCATCGGAGCGGATGATGTCGTTGCGGATGCGATCTTTGAGGTAACGGTAGACCTGCACGTAGAAGGCGACCTTCTGCTCGGTGCTGCGATTGCCTTCGGAGAGACGCAGCGCATCGCGCAGGGCCTCGTCGTGAGCCACCGCCACCCGCAGGGCACCGAGGGCCTTGTCCGACATGGAGCGCAGCTCGTCGCTGTCGAGATAAGCCAGCTCGCGCTTGTTCAGGCGCTTCTCGACGTCGGTGTCCCGTGCCAGACGCACCACCCGCGACCAGCTCGCCTTGTGACCCACCAGGGATTTGCGAGCCGTGAAGTAATCTTTGCCCTCCAGCTTGAGACGACCGCCTAAGGATTCAATCTCGCGCTTGGTCACCTGCAACTGGGCCTCGGCGCTGGTGCGACGAGAACGGGTGCGGATAAGCAGCTCTTCGATCTCTTTCTTGTGGGCGCGGGACTTCTCTTCCATGTCGTCAGAGAGGGTCAGCCCCATGGCGGCCAGCTCCTGCTCGAACTCGGTCAGAGTCTGGCGCTTGGCCGAGGCGCTGGAATCGAGCGCAGTGCGCAGTTGCAGCGCCTCGGTGTGGCGCTGGGCAATCTGCTTGTGCTGCTCACCGGCGGTGCGGGCCGCCAGCTCGGCAGCCTTGAGCTTCTCTTTGAGTCGCTCGCTCATCTCTGAGGCCTTGCCCAGCAGGTCTTGCGCATCCTGATAGGCAAAGTGCGGCAGGCGGGCTACCAGCTGATCGAGGGCGTAGCAACGGCGCTTCTGCTCGGCCAACAGCTCGCTCACCTCATCATATGCAGCCTGCAGGGCAGCGAGATCCTGCGGATCCTGGCGCAGCACCTGCACCTGGGTTTCGAGCTTCTCGAGCGCCTTGCCGTGCTTGGCGATAAAGGCTTCGGCCTGTTTCAGCGCTTCCACATCGGCGTGAGCCGCCTCGAGACGGGCCGCCAGATCGACCTCGGCAAACAGATGGGCAAAGGGCAGCATCCCCTGCACCAACTGGATATGTCGGGTCAGCTGGGCAACGGCCGCTTTGGCCTCGCTCAGCTGCTTGTCGCACTCGGCTATGGTTCCTTGCAGGGTGCGCAACTCGGCCTGTTTGGCCTGCACTTCGGCTTCTGGGTCGGGGCGGAAGGCGATATCCAGATGCTGGCCGATAAAGTCACGGAAGTGTCCATAGAGGCGGTGATACTTCTGCTGCTCGAAGGCGGCCTTGGCGTAGCCCTCGATGAGGCCTTCGCGCTCGAGATCGAGCTGCTCGATGCGTTTTTCCCGGGCGGCGCGGCCGAACAGCGGCAGCTCGGGATAGCGGGAGAAGCGCACCTGACGCTTGCTGGTGCGCACCAGCACGGCGTCCCCCAGCTCGTCCGCTTCCACCAGATCCTCGTCAAAAGAGTCGGGGTTGCCCTGAATGAGGTAGATATCTTCCGGGCAATCCTCCAGCTTTTTCAGCCGCTCGATGGCGCCCTCAAGGTCGAGCACCACCAGGGCGCTGCGGGCCGGGCCGTAGAGCGCGGAGTAGTAAGGGGCATCGTCGATGGAGATGTCGTCATAGACATCGGAGAGCAGCACGCCCCCCACCTGCTCGGCGATGCGGGCCAGACGCGGATCGGCCTCACCAGCCCCCAGCTGCAGGTTGCGAATTTGCAGCTCCAGCGCCTGTTTCTGCGCCGCGATGCGATTGCTCTCCTGCTCGAACTCCCGCTCCTTGTCGAGCACGGTCTGCATGCCGGCAGAGAGCGCTTCGGCGGTGGCGAGCGGCAATCCACTCTGCTCCCGCAACTGCTCAAGCTTTTCAAAGGATTTGAGCCAGCGCGGAGCCAGCTTGGTCAGCTCGCCGATATCGCGGCCCAGCTGGACGCCCTGATGCTCAAGGCTGGCGCGACGCTGATTCACCTCCGCCTGCTGCTCACTCAGCTCTTCCTGACGGGTACGCTGGGCCTCAAGAAACAGCTCCAGCTCGTCTTGGCTGGCGATCAGCTGGCCACAGGCCTGCTGCAACTCGTCACGCAAGCGGAACAGCGCCTGCTGGCTTTCGCTCTCTTTCTCGAGGCGAGCCAGGGCAGCGCGCAGCCCTTGCCCCTGCGCGATGCGGGCCTTGTCTTCGATGTGACGCTTGAGCAGCGCCTGCGCCGTAGGCCAGGCGGCCTCGCGCACTGTTTCGGGTGCGATGCTGAGTAGCAACGCCAACGCCGCTTCGTGTTCGGCCACCGCCGCCTTGGCCAACGCCAGTTGCTGCTCGGCCCCCAGCACCCGGCTGGTGAGGCTCTGCTCGGCGGTGCGGAACTGATGCAGGGTGTCGCTCGCCTGTTCAGCGGTCAGCCCCGGCAGTTCACACTGCGCGCGGGCATTTTCCAGCGCCTGCACCGCCTGACGGTACTGGATGGCGCGGGTCTGCTGAATATCCAGCGCCTGCTGGTAGTCGGCGAGCTGGGTCTTGAGGCTGTCTACCTCTGCCTGCGCCAGTTCTTTGCGCTCTTCCACTTCCAGCAACTGGCAATGGATCTCTTCCACCACGGCTTGCTGCTGCTCCAGCTTGTCGACGAGCTCCGCCAGATCGGCGCGATACATCTCTATCTTCTTTTGCAAAGCAACGGCGGCCATCACCTTGGCCAGATGCTCGGCGGCAGATTCCAGCTCGTCGGTCAGCAATTTCTCACGGTTTGTGAGCTGATCCACCTCGTCAGCCAGATAGATGGCGCGCTGTTTCTCTTCAGCCAGCAAGCGGCGTTTGCCTGCCAGCTCCTGCCGCGCCTTGAGGGCCTGCTCGGAGAGACGGTTCTTCTCGGCGGCGTTGCGCACATAGTCCGCCGCCACATAGTGGGTGGTCTCGGTGATCAGGTTCTTGAACAGATCCCGCTGGCCTTGCGTCTCTTTGATGGCTTCCAGAGTGCGGCGGTTCTCGTAGATGGCCGCCTCCATGTCCTGGAACGCCTTGCGCACACCGGAGTTCTCCGGCAGCAGGTATTCACGCAGGGAGCGGCTGATGGACGAGGAGATGCCGCCGTAGAGGGAGGCTTCGATCAGGCGGTAGAACTTGCCGCGATCCTTCTGGTCGCGCAACTTCTTCGGCGTGATGCCGAACTCGAACATGAAGTTGTGATAGTCGGTCACCGTATTGAACTTGGCGACCTTCATGGCTCCCAGCTCGGCGGCCGCCCCTTTCAGATCGGTAAAGGCGCGCACCCGGCCCTTGCCGTCGTCGAGCTTTTCCAGCAGCAGATCGGTGGGTTGCAGTTGCTCGGGCACATCCACCAGCGCGAACGGGGTGATGTTGACCTTGTTGTCACGGTTGGCTACCTGCTCCAGGTGCACACCGACCCAGATCCGCTGTTCGCGGCTGTTCATCACCTCGAGTACCGAATAGCAGTGGCCGCGCTGCAGCTTGCCGTAGAGCCCCTTGTCACGGGAAGCACTGGATGAGCCCGCTTCCGTGGTGTTGCGGAAATGGAGCAGGGATTGATCAGGGATCAGTGCCGCGATAAAGGCCGCCATTGTGGTGGACTTGCCCGCCCCGTTGCCGCCAGAGAGGGTGGTGACCAGTTGGTCGAGATCGAAGGTGCGGGCGAAGAAGCCGTTCCAGTTGACCATGGTCAGGGATTTGAATTTGCCTCTCACGACTTTTTCTCCATCTGGATCTTGGATTTAACGCTGCAGGTCATCTTCGACCTCCAGTTCAAGCTGCTCTTCATCAAGATCCGCTTCAATGTCTTCAAACAACGAATCGCTGCTCGGCATCTCGTCGTCGTGGAAGATGGCCTCCCCCTCCTGGATCATCCGCAGCTGAACGGCGCGGGGATCTTCATCGGAGCGCACGTCGGCGGCAAAGCGGAACACGGACTCGTTGACCCGGAATTTGTCGCTGTTGCCTAGGGCAGTGATCATGCCGAGACGACGCAGGCGACGCATGGAGGTGCGGATTTTCTCCAAGAGCTTCTTCTTGTCGAGATCGGTGCCGCCGGAGCGGCTGTTGACCATCCGAAGCAGTTGCTTCTCGTCGGCCAGGCTCAACACCTCTTCTTGCAGCTCGCCCATGGCAAACACCCCTTCCGAGGCGAGGCGGTCCGGGCTCAAGAACAGGTAGCAGAGCACCTTGCCCACCAGCATATCGAGCTCGGAGAGCACAGTGGTGCCGATGTCGGCGCTGGGGCGCGGGCGCAGGTAGAAGAAGCCTTCCGGCGCCTTGATGAGCTCCACCTGATAGCGGCCGTAGAAGATCTCCAGCTCGTTGTGGTACTCCACCAGCGCCGAGTGCTGTTCGAAATCGTCGGCACTGATGTGACGGCCCGAACGCAAGGCGGTATCGATGCGCGGAAACAAGGGGTTGGCAATCGCCTCTGCGAGCCGCAGCGGCAAGGGAAATTCAGTATTGATCAATGACATAGGCCTGAACCTTGGATCCAGCTTGGTTAATGGGTTTCCATGCAGGTTGGCGGTGCAGCTCGCGCTCACCGCTGGCATGGCCCAGGCGCACGGCCTGGTCGATCAGAAGACGCGCCACATCGAAATGGGCGTGAGCCGGGTAATCCAGCAGGTATTCCCGCAGCACATCGGCCAAGTCCAGCTGATGGCCCTGCTCGGGATAGCGGGCGAGGTAGCGCTCGATGCGCTCCGCCAGCGCCTGATTGATGTCCACCATCTCCATGTACTCCATCTCGAGGGGCACCTCACCGGTCACCTCCTCGTCGTGGATGGCAATGGTTTCATCCCGCAGCTCCAGCAGACGGGGCTCCTCGGCGATGCGCAGCTGCCAGTTGTGCTGCTCGAAATTGCGAATGGAGTCGCGCAGACGCTGGCTGAAGGCGCGGTTCTTGTCCATGTCGATGGCGTTGCGGATAAATTTGTGGACGTGGCGATCGTAACGGGACCAGAGCTCGATGCACTGCTGGCCCCAGCTGGTGATCACATCGAGCCGTCCCTGCAAGGCATGGGTCAGCTCCTCGACGTGGAACAGATCGTCTCGCCCTTGCGCCGCTTCCTGAATGTTGAGCAGTCCCGCCTGCAGGCGGTGACCGGCGGCGTCCAGGGTATCTTGCAGCTCGCGCAGGGTCTGCCCTGTCTCGTGCAGCAGCTTTTCACAGCTGTGAATGGCATCGACCCAGTTCTGGGTCAGCAGGGCCGCTATCTCGCTCTTGACCTGATTTTGTTGCTCATCCATGGCGCGCTGGGTCAAGTCGATACGACCCAGCGTCTCTTCCAGCGAGAAGGTGAGCCGTGGCAGTACCTCGGCATCCCACTGCTCACGGGTGTTGGTCTCGAGCGCCGCCTTGCGGGCGGTGTCGAGCTCGGCCGCCAGGTGTTCGAGCAGGATGGAGAGCTTGATGGAGTCAACCTGACGCTGATCCATAAAGAAGTCGACGATCCCCATCCCCAGCCGCGACAGGCGATAGAGACTCTCCCCCGCCACCATGTCGGTGTTGAAGCGCGACAGCAGTTGCTGGCGAATGAGATCGTTGATGGCGTTGTTGGCACGACCGGTGAGGGTCTCGTCCATCTGGCCAAAGGCGTTGCTGACATAGCCGAAGGCATCGTGCAGCGCCGCTTCCGACAAGTCCGATTCATCTTCGGACAGTGTCTTGATTGCAATCAGAAAGGCCAGCCGGTCGGTAGGCAGGCTCAGCGCCAACCCCTCCTGCCTGACCCACCCTACTATCTCCGGCACAGAACGCTCGGGCAGGGTACGGGATGTACTCATCATGACGTTGTCATCTCGTTGTTATCCGTGGGACGGTCTCATCATATGAAACTGACCATCTCGTTGTTATTACAAGGCTGCCAGACAGACTGCTTGTCAGCTTGACGGTTTCTGCGCCATCACATGGATATAGCGACCCAGGGAGATAAACGGCTCCTGGCGACAATATTGCTGCTCCATGGCCAGCAGATCATCGAACTTCTCGACCTGATCCTGCTTGTGGCGCATGTAGTCGTGGATGACCCGCACCCCCGTCTTGCCAATGATCTTGAGGCCCCCTCGCCCAATCCAGTCGTAGACCTGTTCAGGCAACTGCGGATTGGTGGGGGTCAGGGCGGTCTGGCGCTTCTTGCGCAGGCCAAGGCGCACATAGTCGAAATTGCCCACCACCAGACTCTGAAACAACAGACCATGACGGTTGTAAAAAAGCAGCGACAGTATGCCCCCTGCATTGGCGAAAGGGAACAGACCGAGCAGGGTCTGGCGCGGCTCGGCGAGCCACTCCAGCACGGCGTGACAGAGCACCAGATCAAAGGTGCCGGTCACGTGGGCCTTGAGATCCTGAATGGGGCAATGGATGAGACGAATTCTGTCTTCCAGCCCCTTTTCAGCGATCTGGACCCGTGCAAGTTCAAGCATTTCGGCGGAGAGATCGCACAGCTCCACCTGATGACCCATGGCTGCCAGCTTCTGGGCAAAATAGCCAAATCCGCCCCCCGCATCCAGGATGCGCAGGGGCCGGTTGCCAAGGCGAGCCAGGCAGGCTTCAATGTCGCTCCAGACCACAGTGGTGCGAATACGCCCCTTGGTGGAGTCATAAATGTTGCGAGCAAACTTGTCGGCACGCCCGTCAAAACTCTGATCTTGCTTCAAGACTCACTCAACTTTTGGCCGCAGCATTGGGCCTTACGAAAAAAGAGGGGTATTCTGTCACATCCCGAATTTGCTGAAAACTCAAGGACGACGCTGCTGTGTTTGAGCTCACCCTGTTTGCTGTCAAGAAATGGCTAGGCCAACTGCTGATGCCACTGCCCTTTTCCCTCTCCTTATTGCTGCTGGCGCTTTTGCTGCTCTGGTTCACCCGCTTTCAGAAAACCGGCAAGCTGCTGGCGACCTGCGCCCTGGTCATTGTTGCTCTGATGGGGACGCGGCCGGTGAGCTATGAGCTGGCCAGAGGGCTGGAGCAGACCTTCCCGCCGTTCGAGATAAGCCAACACCCCGATATAGAGGCTATCGTGGTGCTGGGCAACGGCCATGTGAGCGATCCGGCGATCCCTGAGCGCGCCTGGCAGAACAATATCGCCCTCGCAAGAACCCTGGAAGGCGTACGCCTCGCCCAGGCTTACCCCCAGGCCACACTGGTCTTCTCCGGCTATGTATCGGGGGATCCCCTCTCCAACGCCGAGGTCAATGCCCGCATGGCGGCCAGCCTGGGGATAGAGAGATCCCGAATGACGTTGTTTGAAAACAACAAAGACACCCATGACGAGGCCGTCAGCATCAGCCGTTATCTCAAGGGCAAGCGGGTGGCGCTGGTCAGTTCGGCCACCCACCTGCCGCGAGCCATGGCGCTCTATCAGGGACAGGGACTCGATGCAGTGCCTGCCCCCACCGACTTCACAGCCAAGCAGAGTCAGGTGGCGCAACCCCTCTACAGCTACCTGCCAAAGGGGCGTTATCTGATGTATTCCGAGGCTGCCATTCACGAATGGATTGGGGTATGGTGGGCCCGTTTGCGAGGGCAGGTTAACGATTGAGCAATCGAGCCTTTCATTCCTGATTTGGATCAGGAAAGCGAAAAAAAATTACGTCATTTGCCGCCGGGTCAGCTATCTTGGGCTCGGTTCAATTCATATAATGTCGCGCAATCAAATGCCTAGGAGAGTTACAAGATGAGACAGCACCTGGTAATGGGTAACTGGAAACTGAACGGTACCAAAGCTTCTGTAGAAGCTCTGATCAAAGGACTGACCCCGGCTGCTGCCGCTCATCCTTCCGTGCAAGTCGCCGTCTGCCCGCCGGTTATCTTTTTGGGTCTGGTTGAGCAGCTGACCGCAGGCAGCAAGATTGCCTACGGTGCCCAGAATGCCGACGTTCACGAGTCCGGCGCCTTCACCGGCGAGAACGCCCCCTCCATGCTCAAAGCCTTCGGTTGCACCTACTCCCTGGTCGGTCACAGCGAGCGCCGTACCCTGCACGCAGAGAACGACGACGTGGTAGCCGCCAAGTACGAAGCCATCCAGAAAGCGGGCCTGATCCCCGTACTGTGCATCGGTGAGACCCTGGAGCAGTTCGAAGCCGGCGTGACCAAGACTGTGGTTGAGACCCAGCTGAAAGCTGTCATCGACCGTTGCGGCATCGCCTCCTTCAGCAACGCCGTGGTTGCCTATGAGCCGGTATGGGCCATCGGTACCGGCAAGACTGCTACCCCGGAAATTGCTCAATCCGTTCACGCTCACATCCGTCAGTACCTGGCCGGTTTTGATGGCGCCGTGGCTGCCAAAGTACAGATCCTGTACGGCGGTTCCGTCACTGGTGCAACCGCTGCCGACCTGTTCGGTCAGCCGGACATCGACGGTGGCCTGGTGGGTGGCGCGTCCCTGAAAGTGGACGACTTCTCCCAGATCATCGCTGGCGCAGCCAAGTAAGCTGTTGCCCAAGAGGGGGCTTGGCCCCCTCTTGCATATCGCTTTTCCTATGGCAGCCCCCGCATCCCATACGAAAGCCGATATAGTAAAAATGGCTTGTCTCATTTGTAAAACTTCGTATTCGACAACTCAGATCCAGAGGCACTCATGACCAAACAACTCAAACGTATTGGTGTTTTGACCAGTGGTGGTGACGCACCGGGTATGAACGCAGCCATTCGCGCCGTGGTGCGCGCCGGTCTGCATCATGACCTGGAAGTTTATGGCATCTATGATGGCTACCTCGGTCTGCATCAGGACAGGATCGTCAAGCTGGAGCGTCACAGCGTCTCCGACGTGGTGAACCGTGGCGGTACCTTCCTGGGTTCTGCCCGTTTCCCCGCCTTCAAAGATCCGGCCGTCCGTGCTGAAGCGATCGAAAACCTGAAAAAGCACGGCATCGATGCCCTGGTGGTGATCGGCGGTGACGGCTCCTACATGGGTGCCAAGAAGCTGACCGAAGAGGGTTTCCCCTGCATCGGCCTGCCGGGCACCATCGACAACGACATCGCCGGTACCGACTTCACCATCGGCTTTGATACCGCCCTGAACGTGGTGGTTGACGCCATCGACCGTCTGCGCGACACCTGCAGCTCCCACCACCGTATTTCAGTGGTCGAGATCATGGGTCGCCACTGCGGCGATCTGGCCATGTCTGCCGCCGTTGCTGGCGGTGCCGAGTACGTGATAGTGCCGGAAGTGGCCTTTGACAAAGAGAAGCTGCTGCAACAGATCAAGGAAGGCGAAGCCAAAGGCAAAAAACACGCCATTATCACCATCTGTGAACACGTCACCGACGTGAATGCGCTGGCCAAGGACATCGAAGCCATGACTGGCCGCGAAACCCGCGCCACCATACTGGGTCACATCCAGCGTGGCGGCTCGCCAACTGCGCGCGATCGCATCATGTCCAGCCGCATGGGTGCCTTCGCCGTCGAACAGCTGCTGGCTGGCCAGGGTGGCCGCTGTGTCGGTATCCAGGGCAACGAGATGGTGCACCACGACATCATCGACTGCATCGAGAACCTGAAGCGCCCGTTCGATCAGGAGCTGTACGATCTCTCCACCACCCTGTTCTAAGCCGCATGGCTTGCATCAGGTTGTTGTGACAAAAACCCTCCGCTGGAGGGTTTTTTAATCCGCCTTGTTTACCGCAGCGTCAGCAGTAAACAGAGGCATTGCATACCAGGCTTTACTGGCACTCCGCTTTACTCTTCATCTCACTCTTCTCGTTCGCTCGCACCACTCACACAAGACTGATTGGCTAACTCGGCCACTCAAGACCGTCACCAGGGTCCGCTGACTTGCTGCGCGAAGCCCAGGGGGTAGCAAGCCTTCCGCTGTCGGTGGCCATACTGGGTGATTGGGAAGTGCCTCAGCGCCCCCCTGCAACGCCAACCCTTGTCACCACTCGCCCCCGCCCTTCTCCCGTATTTTTCAGGCTCTTTCCTCCTATTCTCCCCCATCACACTCTCAAGCTGTCGTGAAAACGCCACAAACCGCTCGGGGAAGAAACCGATGGCAGCGCCGTGACTGGGCAGCCAGTTACTCATCAACGGTCAATAGGCAACTGCAAACGCCAAAAATACCGACCCGCAATGTCACTCAACCCGCATCCACAGGCGCATGGTATCGGGAAAATGTGAAATCCCTTCCCGCTGGCCCCGGCGGCTCTTTATCCCAGTGAAAGCCCACCTTTTTCATCCTTTTTATCCCTCTGACTGAAAAACAAGAAGAGTGACAATCTCCTGCAAGTGACGCCACCCATGGCCTGTGCACTTTCACTGAACCAAAAACTGGATATCAACACCCTATCTCCCGCTGAGACCACCAACCCTGCTTGTGGCGACATTTTCAGGCGCAGCAGGAGGCCGTTTTTGCTCATAAAACTGGTACAACCCAATAAAAGCTCCATATAAAACCCACCGCAAACATCACAACACAAGAACATAACTATCTGAATTTATATATAAAAATAGAAAATCAGCAAGTCCACCACCATAGAAATGAACGGAGTGGTGATAAAACACCCGCAAGAATACAAAAATAAGGCTTAGCGCCAACCACCACGACAATAAGCCACATAATTACATTTTGCCGTTGTGTTGCTGCACAGTTATGGTATCTTGGTCCCATCAAGAGTCAGCCAAGGGAGACAAAATATGAAAGAGTTTGTTGTTACTGCCGTTTTTACCGTGTTTTTCACTCTGGTTGCCGTCTCTCTGCCGTCCTTGTCACAGCTCTGAGCCGGTTAATTATCCAGAATCCTGTATTACTGAATGACAACCATCGCTTTGGCGCTGACTATTCCACCGCTTTCTGTCTTTTTTGACTGCCTCACTCGAGATGATGCCTGAAACGGAATTTAGAACGGGTTGATGCACACTAAACAAGCTGGACGTCACCGCCATCACCAACAAGGGGAGCCTCATAGCTCCCCTTGTTGCATTTTGTCGGCGGGATTTACTCTTGCTCCCCTGCCCGTCACAATATCCGCTGAACTCGTCACGCAGGAATTACCATGACACAAGATGCTCTTCGCCATTGGCGTCGTGATCTTCATCGTCTGCCCGAAGCGGCCTGGTGTGAATTTCGCACCAGCTCCCTCATTGCTCACCATCTTTCTGAACTCGGTTTCTCCGTCATGCTGGGTGACAAGCTGCTGGCCAGCAACCTCATCATGGGACGGGAGGTCGACGTACAAGCCCAAAAGGAGCGCGCCCTGCGCCAGGGGGCGCATCCCGACTGGCTGGCGCGCATCGAAGAGATAACGGGTGTGATGGGAGTATGGGACAGCGGTCGTCCCGGCCCGACCCTGGCCTTTCGCTTCGATATCGATGCGGTGGAAGTGGACGAAAGCCAGGATGAGCTGCATCCCCCCAGCCTGGAGGGGTGGCAGTCTCGCAACGCCGGCTGGATGCACGCCTGTGCCCACGACGGCCACACCGCCATCGGTTTGGTGCTGGCCGAGCGGATAGCAGCCCTGGCAGAGCGACTCAGCGGCCGCATCAAGCTGTTCTTCCAGCCCGCCGAAGAGGGGTGCCGTGGTGGCAAGGCACTGGCAGCCGGTGGTCAGCTCGACGATGTGGATGCCCTGCTGGCGCTGCACATCGGCATTCATGCGGCCAGTGGCGAGCTGGTGGTCAATCCCACCGAGTTTCTCTGCTCAACCAAATTCGATGTGGAGTTTATGGGGCGCGCCGCCCACGCGGGCCTTGAGCCCAACGCGGGCAGCAACGCGCTGGCGGCAGCCTGTACGGCGACCACAGCCATGCTCGGCATTGCCCGACATCGCGATGGCATGACCCGCATCAACGTGGGCCAGCTCAGCGGTGGCAGCGGTCGCAACGTGATCCCGGGCCATGCCCGCCTGCAGGGAGAGACCCGTGGTGCCACCCCGGCGCTCAACGACTACATGTTCGGCCAGGTGCAGCAGATAGTGGAAGGGGCCGCCATGATGCAGGGGGCCACCTACCTCATTCGCAAGCAGGGGGAAGCCATCGGCATCGAGAACAGCCCGACCCTGCTCGAAGAGATAGTGCCGCTTGCTCAGGCGCTCAAACTTGAGACCATCCACACCCGCCGCTTTGGCGCCAGCGAGGATGCGGGCTTTCTCATCGAGCGGGTGCAGCGTAACGGTGGCGAAGCCGCCTACCTGATCCTGGGCGCCAATCTGGCCGCGCCTCACCACCATCCGGAGTTCGACTTCGACGAAGCCGTGCTGGAACACGGGGTAGCCCTGCTCGAATCCTGGCTGCTCAGCCGCCTCGGTACCTGATCCCCTCAAGATGACAGAAGGCAGCCTTGATAGCTGCCTTTTGTGTGTCTGGCGATCCGCTTGCTGCCCTGGTGCTTACTGCCCCAGCACTATGGTGGAGAGATGGGCGAAGTGGTAGATCTCGTGGGTCGCCTCGCACTCGGTGTCGTGACGGGCCGGATTGTACCAGCAGGTGGCCAGCCCCTGGGCCGACGCACCGGCGATGTCGGTCTTGGGGTTGTCCCCCACCATCAACACCCGTGCCGGGCTCGGCTGCCCCATCAAGGCAAGGGTATGCTGGAAAATGGCGGCGGCCGGCTTGGTCACCTGCACTTCGTCAGAAATGACCAGCGGCTCGAACCACTCGCTCCAGCCCAGTTTGCTGAGGCGGCCGCGCTGCGGCAGGCTGAAGCCGTTGGTAATGATCCCCATCCTAACCTGGCCCTTGAGGGCCTCCAGTGTCTCGACGACCCCTTCAAGGGGCACGCTCAGGGCAATGATCTGCTGCAAGAAGGTGTCGTTCATCGCCATGGGCGCCACGTCCACCTGCTCGGCGAACAGGGAGAAACGGGTCTGCTGCAGGTGCGCTGCATCAATTTCGCCCGAATTGTACTGTTGCCACAGCCGGTGGTTGAGCGCGTGATACTCCGCCATCTTGGGGGGAGTGGGCGCCACACCGTAGATCTGCAGGGTCTGCTCCAGGGCCTTGGCGACCGGGAAATCGAGAAGTGTTTCGTCCAGATCGAACAACACCCAGTCATAACTTGGTACTTTCACGTTATTCCTTAATTTTCTTGTTCATCGAGTTCATGGCGGCGGCCCAACGGGCTGCCCAACAAGTCCAGCGTCAACCTGACCCCGAATCCGGTCACTTCGCTGCTGACCACGCCATTGCCCCCCTTGCTGCGAAAACCGCTCAAATCGAGGTGCAACCAGGGGGTCTGCTGGGGCACAAAGCGGTTGAGAAAACGGGCGGCATCGATGTGATCCGGCGACGCGCCCGGCGCACACTGTAGCAGATCGGCCCACTCGCTATCGAGGTTGTCGTCGTAGTCTTCATCGAGCGGGAAGGGCCAGATCCGCTCGCCGCTGCGCTGGCCAAGACTTATCAAGTCACAGAGCCACTGAGGCCGGTTGGTAAAGGCACCGCTGTAGCGGCTGCCCAGCGCCCGTTTGCAGGCACCGGTCAGAGTGGCGTAATCGATCAGCAGATCCGGATTGTCCTGTACCGCCATGCAGAGGGTATCCGCCAGCACCATGCGCCCTTCGGCATCGGTATCCACCACCTCTATGGTGGTGCCGTTGAGCGCGGTTACCACCTCCCCCGGCCGGTAAGCCAGCGGGCCTATGTGGTTCTCTGCGATGGCGAGCCAGCAGTGCACCTCATAGGGCAGACTGGCCCGGCTGATCGCATAGAGAGCACCCAGCGCCACGGCACTGCCGCCCATGTCCAGGTGCATGCCATACATGCTGCCGGCGACCTTGAGGTTGTAGCCACCCGAGTCGTGGCAGATCCCCTTGCCCACCAGTGCCACCCGGCGCACCGGATTGGGCGGGCAGTAGCTGAGCTTGACCATGGCGGCCTGGTTGTCTTCTGAACCTCTCGCCACTGCGATGAAGGCGCCGGCGCCCCGCTCAGCCAACTGGGCCTGATCGTACTCGAACCACTGCCACCCTTCGACCTGAGCCAACTGGCGTACCCACTCCCGATAGCTGCGCGCGGTGAGATCGGAGGCTGGCGACACCGCCAGATGCCTAGCCATGCCGTTGCCTTCGGCTTCGGCGTAGATCCGCGCCAGATCCAGCACACAGCGCGGTGACACCGCAATCTGTTGATAGCGCCACTCGTCCTCGACACAGTGCTTGTGACTGGGCATGGGCACATTTGCCGCCAGCAGACAAGCCAGTGCCAGCTCGGCCAGCAGCGCCCTGTCCCCTTCGTCAAACCCTTCAAGGTGCACCCCCATCCGCTCGATCTTGAGGCCAGCCAAGGGGACTACCCAGGATCTGGCCTGCTTGTAGAGGGCGTGATCACGTACAGGATGGCTACCCATGAAGACCACCAGTTGCAGGCTGTTATGCTGCACCAGGCTGTAGGGAGCCTTTTGGCCCAGCGCTATCTGGGTCGCCACGGGGGCGAATTCGGGCATGGCAAGGACAGGATCACGCAACTCTTCCGCGATCAGCAACAAGTTGGCCGAGAGCCCGTTGGTCATGGCCTGACTCAGGGTGGCATCATGAATATCGATTTGAGGGGGGAGATAAGTGAAATTTTGCATCATTGGGCAAGGCCCTCGTCCATGAAGAGATATCACTGATGATACCCAACAAAACGCGAAGACGACCAGATTTACACTTGAAAATCAATATCAAGCGTCATGATGCACTGAGCTGACGAACGGCTGGACACACTGGGAAATATAAGGAGGGGGTAATACAGAAAGAGGGAAATAACGGAAAGTTGGTTGCGGGGGCCAGATTTGAACTGACGACCTTCGGGTTATGAGCCCGACGAGCTACCGAGCTGCTCCACCCCGCGTCCGAATTGTACTGCCTTTATCACCGCGTACTACCGAGCAGACGTAGTTCGCTGTCTTTACGTTCACCGCTTGGCATCAGCCTCGCCATGAGCACAAATAGTTGGTTGCGGGGGCCAGATTTGAACTGACGACCTTCGGGTTATGAGCCCGACGAGCTACCGAGCTGCTCCACCCCGCGTCCGAATTGTACTACCTTATCACCGCGTACTACCGAGCAGAAGTAGTTCGCTGTCTTTACGTTCACCGCTTGGCATCAGCCTCGCCATGAGCACAAATAGTTGGTTGCGGGGGCCAGATTTGAACTGACGACCTTCGGGTTATGAGCCCGACGAGCTACCGAGCTGCTCCACCCCGCGTCCGAATTGTACTGCCTTTATCACCGCGTACTACCGAGCAGAAGTAGTTCGCTGTCTTTACGTTCACCGCGTGGCATCAGCCTCGCCGTGAGCACAAATAGTTGGTTGCGGGGGCCAGATTTGAACTGACGACCTTCGGGTTATGAGCCCGACGAGCTACCGAGCTGCTCCACCCCGCGTCCGAATTGTACTGCCTTATCACCGCGCACTACCGAGCAGAAGTAGTTCGCTGTCTTTACGTTCACCGCTTGGCATCAGCCTCGCCATGAGCACAAATAGTTGGTTGCGGGGGCCAGATTTGAACTGACGACCTTCGGGTTATGAGCCCGACGAGCTACCGAGCTGCTCCACCCCGCGTCCGAATTGTACTGCCTTATCACCGCGCACTACCGAGCAGAAGTAGTTCACTGTCTTTACGCTCACCGCTTGGCATCAGCCTCGCCATGAGCACAAATAGTTGGTTGCGGGGGCCAGATTTGAACTGACGACCTTCGGGTTATGAGCCCGACGAGCTACCGAGCTGCTCCACCCCGCGTCCGAATTGTACTGCCTTATCACCGCGCACTACCGAGCAGAAGTAGTTCGCTGTCTTTACGTTCACCGCGTGGCATCAGCCTCGCCGTGAGCACAAATAGTTGGTTGCGGGGGCCAGATTTGAACTGACGACCTTCGGGTTATGAGCCCGACGAGCTACCGAGCTGCTCCACCCCGCGTCCGAATTGTATTACCTTTATCACCGCGTACTACCGAGCAGAAGTAGTTCGCTGTCTTTACGTTCACCGCTTGGCATCAGCCTCGCCATGAGCACAAATAGTTGGTTGCGGGGGCCAGATTTGAACTGACGACCTTCGGGTTATGAGCCCGACGAGCTACCGAGCTGCTCCACCCCGCGTCCATATTTTTTCCGAATTGGCCGAGCAGTAGCCAGTTCGAATTATCTTTGTCTTCAATGCGTTAATCAGCATTTTCGACTCTGATACCCGGATGGTTGCGGGGGCCGGATTTGAACCGACGACCTTCGGGTTATGAGCCCGACGAGCTACCGAGCTGCTCCACCCCGCGTCTGAGGTCGCCAATAATAGGCGCCAGCGCTCAGATTGCAAGTAAATATCCTAAAAAAACTTCATTCGAAGGTTAAAGCAGCACAAATTGAAGGAATTTGCAACAGGACGCTGTTTTTTCAGACAAGCAGGTTTGGGGCCAGCTTGGCGCACTACACTCAAAAGGCTTGTCACTCCTCTTTTTAGGTAGCCTTATCATGCGCATATCCGCCGGTCATTGCCGTCAATTGGGGGCCACACCCGAGAACGACGGCGTCAACTTTGCCATCTGGGCCCGCCTGGCCAGTCGGGTTGAACTGCTGCTCTTCACCCGTGCCGATGATGACACCCCTGAGGTGATAGTGCTCTCCCCCCGTCTCAACCGCACCGCCTACTACTGGCACATCCATATCGAAGGCATTCCACTGGGCCAGCGCTATGCCTATCGCATCCAGGGCCCCTGGCGTCCCTACTACGGTACCCGCTTCGATGCGGACAAGGTACTGCTGGACCCCTATGGTCGCAGCATTGAGCTGGGGCCGACCTACGACCGCTGGGCTGCGGCCCGTCCCGGCAGCAACCTGGCTGTGTGTGCCAAGAACCGGGTGGTGGATACCCGCGACTATGACTGGGAAGGGGACAAGCTGCCCGCTCACTCCCTCTCCCGCTCGGTGATCTACGAGCTGCATCTGGGGGGATTTACCAAGTCGCCGAGCTCGGGGGTGGATCCTGCCCTGCGCGGCACCTATCTTGGCCTCATCGAGAAGATCCCCTATCTGCAATCCCTCGGCATCACAGCCGTCGAGCTGCTGCCGGTGTTCCAGTTCGATCCCCAGGATGCCCCCAAGGGGCTATCCAACTACTGGGGCTACAGCCCGATGTCGTTCTTTGCCCCCCATGCTCAATATGCCAGTGGCTGCGATCCGCTCACCGAGTTCAGGGACATGGTCAAGGCCCTGCACAGAGCCAATATCGAGGTGATCCTGGACGTGGTTTACAACCACACGGCCGAAGGGGGGGACGACGGCCCCATCTTCTCGTTTCGCGGCATAGACAACGAGGCCTACTACATCCTCGACAGCAATCAGAAGGACACCAACTATTCGGGCTGCGGCAATACCTTCAACGGTGCCCACCCAGTGGTGCTGCGCATGATCATGGACAGCCTCCACTTCTGGCGTCAGGAGATGCACGTGGACGGCTTTCGATTCGATCTGGCCGCCATCTTGTCGCGGGACGAGTCCGGCATGCCACAGGCCAATGCGCCGACCCTGCGCACCATAGACACGGATCCTCGCATCGCCGACATCAAGCTCATCGCCGAGGCCTGGGATGCGGGTGGACTTTATCAGGTGGGCAGCCTGGCAGGCGCGCGCTGGCGTGAGTGGAACGGCCAGTTCAGGGATGATGTGCGCCACTTTCTGCGTGGGGATGACAACGCCGTCACCCCCTTCGTGGAGCGACTGTGCGGCAGCCCGGATATCTATCACTATCACCACGCCGATCCGGAGAAAAGCATCAACTTCGTCACCTGTCATGACGGTTTCACCCTGTGGGACTGGGCCAGTTATGACCACAAGCACAACGAGGCCAACGGCGAGCAGAACCGGGACGGGTGCGATCACAACTTCAGCTGGAATCATGGCCATGAAGGGGTCACAGAGGATCCTCACGTCAATGCGCTGCGCATACGCCAGGCCAAGAACATGATGGTGGCCACCCTGTTGTCGGTGGGCTCCCCCATGCTGCTGATGGGGGACGAGGTGCTGCGTACCCAGCATGGCAACAACAACGGTTACTGCCAGGACAACGAAACCTGCTGGATGAACTGGCAAACCAGTACCATGGGACAGGAGATGTTCCGCTTCATAAAGGAGCTGATCCAGTATCGCAAGCACCTGTTCCAGCGACCGGAGCAGGAGAGCATGCCGCTGTCGCTGACCGAGATCCTGCGTCACAGCGAGATCTGCTGGCACGGGGTCAATGCCGCCCAGCCGGACTTCAGCCCCCACTCCCACGCCATCGCCATGTCGGCACTCTCCAGCGAAACCAAGCTGGCACTCTATGTGCTGTTCAATGCCTACTGGGAGCCGCTCACCTTCAATCTGCCAAGCCCCCCCAAGGGGGTGGGTGGCTACTGGCGCCGGATCCTGGATACCGCCCTGCCCTCACCCCATGACATCTGCACCTTCGGCATGCCGCTGGAGGGGTTGACCCGAGAGTACCTGGCCCAGCCGCGCAGCAGTTGCCTCTTTATCTGCGGGGCGGATGACTTCTACTAGGCCCGGATTGCACTGTTGCGGCCATCAAAAAGCCCACCCTGAGTGACTCGGGGTGGGCTTTTCTATCTCATGCAATGCGGTACGCGATCAGGTCAGCTGGTGCAGCACGCTGGTCGCCGCTATCTGGGCAATGACGAGGCCGCACAGGGCGGTGGAAACCACAACGGGCGCCGTCTCTTTTTGCAGATAGATGGGACTGAACCAGAGCAACAAGGCTGCAATCAGCAAGATGGCCTGGGTCAACACACCGGGGATCAGGGCATCAAGCGCGGCACCATTGCCCTGCCAGCCCACCAGCACGGCCAACCAGAGCAGGCTCAGCATGGCAGCCACCAGTCCCGCCAGTGGCAGCAACAGATTGAACGCCTGCAGACGGTGGCGGGCCCGCAGCAGCATAAGGTGTGCGAAGGCCGCCCCCAGCAAGGTCATCTGCAGCAGGCCACTCAGCCAGCCCTGGATCTGCAGCAAGCCGACCCCATAGACCAGCAGCGGCATGGCAGGCAGCCAGAGCAGGGTGGACGGGATGGCACGCTTGCCCTCCAGCCGTGACTGGGCAAGGGACAGCACTATCCCCAGGATCAGGGCGGCGCCACCGCTCCAGACGAGCCAGCTCGCCACCTTGGCCTCCACCGCCAGCATCAGTGAGAGCCCGGTGATCACCCAGATGGAGAAGAGCTGGGCCGTGATCCGCGAGCGCTGGCCCGGGCAGAGATCACCGCGCCACAACACTATGCCGAGGGCAATGAGGGCCCCCAGCGCCATCAAACCTGTCAGGGGAAAAAGCCAAAAAGGGAGTTGGACGAACATGACGCCTCCAGCAGCAAAGATTCGGGATGCGCCTGTGGGGCGCCAGAGAAGGGGCCGAGTATACCCAAACCCAGCCATGTCCCCAATCTCTGCAAGCGCCTTGAGAGGGATTGGACGCTCAGCGCCATCTGGATGACAAGGCGGGATCACACTTGGCCGGCATCATTGGACGCCGGCCAGCACAGACCATCAGCCCTGACCGCGCGCCAGTGCCACCACCTTGGCAAACATCTGCCGGATCACAGGCGGTATATGCTCGCCGCCGAGGCGCTCCGCCTCCTCCACCACCGCCAGCGCCATGCCGGGCTTGCTGCGATGATGAATGGCCTTGTTGATGATGCGCCCGGCATTGAGGGTCGAGCGGCCACCGACCCCGGCCTCGCGCCGAAACACAGCTTCGAAGCCGTTGTGATAGAGGTAGTGCTCGATATCAGCCGCCGGCAACTGGGTCAGCCGGTCTCGCTCCCGCTCCCCCTTGAGCAGCGCCCGGGCCGAGGTGGCGTATTTGATCCCCGCCTCGTCACCGTCGGTGAGCAGATGCCACTCGATGCCAAAGTCGCGCGCCACCTTGATGAGGGGCGACTGACCGCACTGGGCAAATTCGATGATGCGCACCCCTTCCGCCCGCAGGCTGTAACCGCAGATCTGGGCCAATTCGGAGAGCAGCCAGATCTCGGTCTCCCCCTCCACCAGCAGCCAGCAACGGGCAAACATCGACATGGGGCGGTTGATGCGCACATGAAAGGCAATCTTGCGCAGATCATCGCTGCTGTAACGCTCGCCCCCCAGCTGATGACAGACGATGTCCTGCTGGCGGCGCACCAGACGGCGCACCTGATTCAGAGGCAGGGAGGAGAGCAGGTCACCCGAATTGGTGGTCAGCAGCTTCTGGCCCGGCAGATGCTCCAGCAGACCCCAGGCCAGCGCCATCATGGTGGGGTGCAGGCGACTCTCGGGGTCTTCCAGGATCATGATGGGTCGCGCCCCCTGTTCCAGCTCGCGGTTGCCACGGGCGTTGAGCAGGGTGGCCGCCATGCCTGCCATCGCCAGTTGCAGCGCCCGGTTGTCGGCATTGCGCAGCAGCGTCTGCAGATTGCCGGGATTGCGCAGTGTCATGGGGCGATTGACGATGTCCCGCTGGCTGCGAGGCTTGTGCTTCATGGGGGCAAGGGCGTTGAAGTAGTGATCCATCAGCTGGCGCACTGCCTGCAGCGCCTCTTTCAGCTCAGCCTCACCGATGCGCTGGGGTTCGTCGATGAGCTTGTCGGCGAGCTGACTCAACCGGTTCTGTGACAAATCCCCCCACTGCAACATCTCGACCCCGTTGCGTGCGGTGCGGGCATCCCGCAGCCGGAACACAGGGTTCATGGTGATCAGCAGGCAGACCAGTTCATGGGCATTGTCGATGGGCAGGCTCTTGCCGATGCCGTCGAGAAAATCATGGGTGGTGAGCACGGAACCATCGGCCTGCAATTCGGCACTGGCACGGTAGTGAATACGGTGGAATTTGTCTTTGTGCTTGACCCAGGAGGCGCCAAGACGGGCAAGGCGATGGGAGTGCAGACACATCTGGGGTCTGTGTTCACTGAAGGTGAGCACCAGTTGCAGATGACGGGCGGGTGCGAGCTCGGGATCTTCCGGTTGGTGAAAATCATCGCTGCTGAACTGATAGGGTTCGGCATCCTGCCCCAACAGACACCAGAGGGCGCGCAGCAGGCTGGATTTGCCCCAAGCGTTCTCACCGATGAGAACCGTGGTGTTATCCAGCCCGAGCGAGAGGCGATTTATCCCGCGAAAACCTTTGACTTCAATGCGTTCCAGAAACATGCAGCCATATCCAATCCATTCAGATGGCGCAATAGTGGCAAAGTTGCCGGAAAAAACCTATCGGGTCATATCGATTTTCAGCGGGAACTGTGAGGCACTACGGGTTCGGGAGGGGTGGGAATACAGGTGCGATCTTGGGGAGCATTCCAGTGGCTGAACCAAAGGTGACGAGTACGGGTCTGGCGTTTGCGATAATTCAATGGGCATTCCTTTCAATGGGTAAGTGGCAGATGGTACACCTCTTTTGCCCAGAGTCTCAGCGTTATCTGTGACGAGAAGATGACAATTGTGTACGCCACTGGCCCGGTGTGATGCCAAATGCCTCGCGAAAACGATTGCCGAAATGCGCCTGGGAGGAGAAACCGCACAGGATGGCGATGCTGGCCAGGGAGTCGGATCCTGCCAGCAACTGCTTGGCCCGTTTGAGCCGCAGCCCAAGCAGATAGCGATGAGGCGGACACCCCAGGCTCTGGCCAAACATGCGTGCGAAGTGATATTCGCTGAGGCTCGCTTGCTGTGCCAGCTCAGCCAGGGTAACCGGCTCGGCCAGATGGGCTTGCAGGTACTCCTGTACTCGCCGGATCACACCGGGTGCCAGGCCGCCGCGCACCTCGGGCAGGCCCGGCGCCTCCCGGGTGTGGTGGCGATAAGCATGCAGCATCAGCATCCAGACGCCGTGGGAGAGCGCCATACGGTCGATGCCGTGCTGCCACTCCAACTTCATCAGCTGTGTCTGTACCAGCACGGATGCCTGGGGGTCATCGATGAAGGTCTTGTCTTCCAACAGCAGATGGCGCCCCTCCTTGTCGCAGACCTGCTCGGCGATGCGGGTGAGATGGGCCGGCGTGAAGTAGAGGTGGAAAAAGCGGAACTCTTCGCGCACCAGCCACTCGGATCTGTGGTGATCCGGCATGATGCACACCTTGCCGGCGCCGCCATGGCCGCCGGGACCATCGAGGCGCTCAGTCTGCTCGCCCCCTTGCAAATAGACGCTCAGGGTATGGTGACCCGGCTTGTGATAGCGGGTCTGATCGTAGCAGTTGCGCCAGCTGGCTACCCCAAGGCCCGGCTCCAGCCAGCAGGAGTCTTCCAGCCGCGCTCCCGTGCTGACCAGTGCATCGAATACGCCCGCCTGTCTTATCTGTTGCACCTTGCAGCCTCGCCCATCATGCCTTGCGGCCATCTTACCGCGCCAGCCCGCCAAAGGCTGCGGCCCGGCTGAAATAACCGCAAGATGGTGCAAGCCAGCACAGCCTTGCCCGCCCCATGCTGTGGTCCATGCCATTCCCACTTCACCGGATGTGTTATGAATCTCCTGCTCTATCTTGCCACCGTCCTTATCTGGGGCAGCACCTGGATCGCCATCGCCTGGCAGCTCGGCCCCGTTCCCATCGAGGTGTCCGTGCTCTATCGCTTCCTGCTGGCGGCGCTGGCACTGTTTGCCCTGCTCACCGTCAGCGGCCGCTTCCCGCGCCTGCCCTGGGCGGGCCAGCGCTACGCAGCCCTGCTCGGCGCCCTGCTCTTTTCCACCAACTTTCTCTGCTTCTATCACGCCACCCTCTACATACCGAGTGGCCTGTCGGCGGTGATCTTCGCCAGTGCCAGCATCTTCAACGGCCTCAATCTCTGGCTGTTCGAGGGCAAACGCCCCAACTTGCGCTGGCTGCAAGGATCCTTGCTGGGATTGTTGGGCACACTGTTGCTGTTCTGGCCCGTGCTGGCGGATGCGCAACTGGGCACAAACGGCTGGAAGGGGTTGCTGCTGGCCTGTGGCGGCACCCTCTGCTTCTCGCTGGGCAACCTGGTCTCTGCCCGCGGCCAGCGTCACGGCTATCACGTGCTGCAACTGGTGCCCTGGGGCATGGTATACGGCGTCGTGCTGTTGCTGGGCTGGGTCACCCTGCTCGGCCAATCCCTGACCATTCCGACCGACGGCCATTATCTGGCGGCCATGGTCTATCTCGCCCTGTTCGGCTCTGTCATCGCCTTCACTGCCTACCTCACACTGGTGGGCAGGATTGGCGCCAGCAAGGCCTCCTACGCCACTGTGCTGTTCCCGCTGGTAGCGCTCACGCTCTCGACGTTTTATGAGGGGTTTGTCTGGCAGACGGTCTCAGTGGTGGGCGTTGTGATCAGCTTGCTCGGCAATCTGGTGATCTTCGCCCCACCCTTGCGGGAGTGGCGCTGGCGGCCTGCCAAGGCGGTGAACGACACTTGCTCCTGACGCCATCAACCCCTAAGGTAACGCCATTCGATATACGGTGAGACACCAGGGGCCCTAATGTTACTGGAAGGATTGGAGACACTCAGCCTGCTGGCAAGCGAGGGCACTATGGCCAAGGTGGCCAGCCGCCTCTACATCAGCCAGTCGGCGGTGAGCAAGCGTATTGGTCAGCTGGAGCTGCGCCTTGGCAAGAAGCTGATCGAGCCGGATGGCCGCCAGATCCGGCTCACCCCCCAGGCGCGGGAGCTGCTCGACCGGGTGGCTCCGAGTCTCGCCGAGATGAAGGGGGTGCTGGCCGACAGCCAGACCCTCACCGACTTGACTCCCCTGCCGATCGCCTGCTCTGAAACCCTGCTGGCGGGCTACCTCGCCCGCTTCATGCACGACTATCTGGGCCGCGATCCCCATATTGCCCTCTCCACCCATCATACCCCCGTGATCCTGGCGCGGGTGCGCAGTGGCGACGCCCTGCTCGGCATCTGTGCCGGCCGTCTGCCTCCTGGCCATGGCCTGGGAGCCGAGCTATTGCTGGAGGAGCCCTTCTATCTGGTGGGGGACGATCAGCATGAGGCGCCTTCGGCAGATCAGCGCAAGATCCTGACTATGGATCTGGAGAACCCCTCCAACCGCTATCTGCGCGAGCCGCTGGCGCAATTGGGGTTGGTGCCAGCCATGGAGCTGGACTCCTATCTGGCGCTAATAGAACTCGCCAAGGCAGGCATAGGCCCTGTGCTGCTGCCGGCAGGTCTGCTGGCACTGGTGGGAGAACAGGGGGAAACGGCTCGCCCCTTGCCTGGGCTGGGGCGCCCTTTGCATCTGGTCTATCGCCAGAGCAGTCTGAAGCGGGAACGCATTGCGCAGCTGGTGAGTGCGCTGCGCAGGCACTTTCATCATTTCAGCGGGCCGAGTCAATAAACCCGTGCAAACAGTAGAGAGCACGGGTTTATAAGCAGATCTGCCGTCTCACTGGATCCAGGCAAACAGCTCGGGATACTGGCTCCACATCAATTTGGCTGACATCAGCACAGAGACGGTCACCAGCAGGGGCTTGATGAGCTTGACCCCTTTCTTCAGCACCAGTCTGGAGCCAACACGGGCACCGATAAACTGCCCCAGCGCCATGCAGAAACCAACGCTCCACACCACCTTGCCACCCAGGGCAAAAAACAGCAGGGAGGCAAGGTTGGAGGTTAAGTTCAGGAGCTTGGTGTGTACTGTGGCCCGCGCCATGCCAAAACCCGCCAGCGCCACGAAGCCGATGGCAAAAAACGACCCTGTGCCCGGGCCGAAGAAGCCGTCATAAAAGCCCACTCCCCCCCCCACCAGCAGCGCAAACACCATGGGGGTCAGGCGGCGTGCGCTCTCTGCATCGCTCACTCTGGGGGAGAAAAAGAAGTAGCAGGCAAACGCCATCAGCAGGAAGGGCAAGAGCCGTTCCAGAATGGCGGCGTCTATGGTCTGCACCGCCAGGGTGCCGATGGCGGCACCGATAAAGGTGCAGATCACCGCAGGCCAGATCATGGCCCACTCCAGCAGCCCCTTGCGGGCATAAAACCAGGTGGCGGAGAAGGAGCCAAAACTGCTCTGCAGTTTATTGGTACCCAGTACCAGCGCCGGCGGCATGCCGGTCGCCAGCAGGGCGGGGACGGTCAAGAGGCCACCGCCGCCGGCAATGGCATCGATAAAGCCGGCAATCAGCGCCACCCCGAACAGGGCGAGCAGGGTAAACAGTTCCAATTCCATCCATAGACCTCGCGAGACAGGGTCGCCCGCCAAAGAGGGGCCCCTTGTTGAATTTGCTGTGTAAACAAGCCGGACAAGCTGACTTGGCCGCTATCCTAAAGGCCGTGGGTTCATGAGGCTAACGAAACAGTGGAAGCCAATTGATTCCATATTTTCATCAGTCTTATTCGTCTCACCCTGCTTTCCCCTTCCCCGCCATCAGGCGGCGCTATCAGCTATCGCCTCAGCTGGTACGCCGCCCTTTATCGCAGCTAACGCCTGTTGCAGCTGCACTTCATCCTCACCGGGCGCCCGACTGACACGCCCCGCCATGTAGCGGCGGCTGAACAAATTGAACCAGAGCTGCAACGCCTGACCTGCCTGCAGCTCGCCCGCCACCTCCAGCACGCAGGCCGCCACTTCGGCAGTGCAGAGGTGCTCGTCGCAATTGGCGACCCGCATGCCATAGGTAGAGAGCGCATCCGGCTTGACTGCCAGCACGGGGAAGCCATCCAGATAGGGGCTCATGTTGAACATCTTGCGCGCCTCGGGCCAGGTGCCATCCAGCAGGATAAAGAGCGGCCTCTTGCCGGGGGCGAGCATGACCTGCTCGGTCACTCGCGCCGGGTTTTTCTCGCACGCGGGGAACACCACATAGGGCTGCCAGACGGGATCGGCCAGCAGGGCCAGCAACTCAGGATGGGGCTGGGTGCGCTTCCAGAGAAAGGCCCAGGTGGTATCCGGCAGGACGTCGGCGATGAGGCGACCCGTGTTGGAGGGTTTCATGGGCTCGCTGTCATACATCAGCAGGCAGAAGCCGGCCTCTGCCTTGAGCTCTGGCCGCCATTCGCAGGCGCACCAGTCAGAGCGCAACTGGCACGCCTCGCAGCGGGGCACTGTGCCACCACGGGCGAGAAACGGACGAGTAGAGATACTCTTGCGCCATACGCGCAGGCGATTGACGGCGTGATCTGGGATTGGCTTCATGGCGGCGCGGCTCTGGCGGTGCACGTTGCGGAAAAAAGGGGGCAGATTGTAACGAGCCGTCCGCCGCGCAGCAAGGCCCCCCATCCGGGGCAAGCCGGGGTGCCACGCCTCTCTATACTTGGTCGTCAACCCATGCGCCCACGTATGGGACACTGGAGGACGACGATGGCAGAACACGATATGGCAAGAGAACATGCCCTGGCCGAAGGCACGGCCTTCACCTGGCACGAGCTCTATGTTCCGGACGCCGAGGCCGGGATCCGCTTTTATACTGAGGTGCTTGGCTGGGAGAGCCAGACCATGGCCATGGAGGGAGGCAACTACCCCATGCTGGTTGCCAATGGCAGGCCAATCGCCGGAGTGCAGGCCACCCGGGGCAATCCCGAGATGGCCGGCGTACCGCCGCACTGGGCAACCTACATAGCGGTGGATGACGTGGACACCAGGGTGGCCAAAGTCAGCCAGCATGGAGGATCCGTGGTGGTGCCCGCCATGAATATCCCGGAAGTCGGGCGCATGGCCCTGATTGCCGATCCACAAGGGGCGCATATCTGGCTGTTCACCCCTGATCCCATGTGATCTGGAAAAGCTGCAAACAACAGAGGGGCCCGCGGGCCCCTCTGTTGTTTTCGGCAAACCATCAGGCGGGCTTGCGCAGGATCTGCTCGAGGTAGTGAGCAAAGCTGTGACCGTGATGCTCCAGCAGTTTAGGGAACATGGAGATGGAGGTCATGCCGGGGAAGGTATTGATCTCGTTCAGCAGGATCTCGCCCTCTTCGGTCAGGAAGAAGTCGATGCGAGACAGGTGGGTCAGTTTCAGCTGACGGAACGCCTTGAGGGCATACTCGTGGATTGCATCTTCCTGCGCCTGGGTCAGGCCTTCGGCCTTGAGGCTGGTCGCCGTGTGGCTGGCACTGCTGTACTTCTCTTCATAGGTGTAGAACTTGTCCTGCGGCACGCAGATCTCGCCAGGGTAGGTGGCAATCAGCTCGTCACCGTACTGGTAGACAGCCACTTCCAGCTCGCGGGGCTTGACCGCTTTTTCGATCAACACCTGTTCGGAGTAACCGAAGGCATCCTTGATGCCCTGCAGCAGATCGGTTTCGTTGCTGGCGGAGTAGCAGCCCACGGAAGAGCCCTGGGAGGCGGCCTTGATGAAGACCTTGCCACACTTGGCCAGGGCGGCTTTTGCCTCGGTCAGGGCAGCGTCGTTCTGTTCGGTCAGGAACAGATAGGGGGTGTTGGGAATGCCGATGGCGGAGAGCCACAGCTTGGTGCTGATCTTGTTGAAGCAGATCTTGCTCGCCTCGGCATCGCAACCGAGATAAGGCAGGCCCGCCAGCTCGAGGAAGGATTGCAGATCGCCGGTCTCACCCGGGTAGCCGTGGATGCAGGGCACCACGTAGTCCACCGGACGGGCCACGCTGTCAAACGAGAGCAGCTTGTCCAGCCCCAGCTTGCACTCGCGGCCATCGGCAGAGAGCCAGCGATCGGCAAACATCTCGACCCGGGTCACTTCGACGCCCGGCAGGAAACCGAGTTGTTGCTCAAGGAAATTGGCGCTGCGCAGAGAGACTTCGTGTTCTGAGCCACCGCCGCCGCACAGCAGCAAGACATGCATGTTCTTCATTAGATGTGATCCCTTGGGAAAAGCGGCTTCGTCATGACCATCTGATAATCCAACCGTACTGAAAAACCGGACGAAGCCAAGTGCGGGCCAGTGTAGCAAGGGAAATCAAGCCTTGTCAGCCGATGGGAGCCCCATCCGCCGACAACAGCCTGAAAAATTTCCGCCTGTGTCAAAAATTGGACGAAATGGGCTCAGCGCGGCGGATCCACGCGCCCCATGCCGTTGCCATTGACCCGAAACCAGCCGGCTATGCTATAACGCTCACGATTGGCGGGCAGTACCTCGTGGGGGAACTCCTCCGACAGGAACAATACCAGCCGCCCTCCCTTGGGAGAGACATCCATCAAGAGCTGCTCGTCGTTGTCATAGACCCTGAGCACACCGCCCGCCTCAGGTTGCCAGTCGTTGTTGAGATAGAAGACAGAGGTGAGACGGCGGTTGGAGCGACCGGCGAAGGCATCGCGATGGGTGGCATAAAAATCCCCGCTGCGATAGCGGGCGAAATGGGCCTCGTAATCGAACAGTCCCAGCATCAGCAGGCGGTTGGCGGCGAGGCGCAGGGACTCCATGCGACCGAGATAGTCCGCCACTGGCGCGCCAAGGGAAGGCTCCAGCCAGTGGATCTGATCACGGCGAATATCGGGATTGCCCTGATGCAGACTTTCCCGTCCAATCCCGGCCGGATGCCACGCATGGGGCAAGCAGGCTTTGAGGGCATCCACCTCAACGGCGGTTAAAAAGTCATCCACAATCACCCATCCCCGGGTGTAAATGGCATCCATGACGGCTTGATAGTCCAAGATTGGCTCGCAATAAGTGGAGAGAGGGCGCTTTTTAGCGGCTTCCTGGCCTGGGCACAAACCAGTTTGCTTCTCCTGAGAAGTCCCACCATCAATACGCTATCCCGCCACAGAAGGCGCCCTTTATCGTACCGGCCTCGCCGCCCTGTGATCTGGCTCGACAAAAGGATGCATGAGGGGAGGCAAACCCGGCACTTGCTGCTTGCCTCGGGATCCCGGGCCCGTTAACGTGCATAACCACTGCCCTGAATGGGCCCCATCCTCTCTGGAGTGCACCATGTCTCTGCCCGATCTTCCCCTGCAACGCCTCGATGGTACCGAATTCTCTCTCACCGCCCTGCAAGGTCAGGTCATTCTGGTGGTCAACGTGGCCAGCCGCTGTGGTTTTACCCCCCAATATACGGGCCTGGAGGCACTCTACCAGCAGCTGGGACCCAAAGGGCTGGTGATCTTGGGCTTCCCCTGCGATCAGTTCGGCCATCAGGAGCCGGGGGATGCGGACGAAATCGCCCGCTTCTGCTCGCTGGATTATCCGGTCAGCTTCCCCATCATGGCCAAGTGCGAAGTCAACGGTGAGCACGCCCACCCCTTCTATCGCTGGCTTAAACAGCAAAAACCCGGGTTGCTGGGACTGGAAAACGTCAAATGGAACTTCACCAAGTTCCTCATCAACCGCGACGGCGAGGTGGTGGAACGCTTCGCCCCCCAGACCAAGCCAGAGAGCCTGCTGGACGAGATAAGCGCACTGCTCTGAGCCTCGCCACGGGACCAGACCCACGCAGCGGCCCGGGCAAGTGACACGGCTGCTGCGTGCAGGCCGCACATCTGCTATATTACGCCCCCATTATCTTTTCTATGTCGTGGCTGGCTGCCCAGGTGGTCCGCTGCGTCTTATGTTGTGACAGGCCAGGCGTTAGCGCCTGTCTGTCACTCGTTGAGCCCAAGGCTCACCTCAGGAGTCTCTCTCGAACATGTCATTTAACGAACTGGGTCTGTCACCGCACATTCTGCGGGCCGTCAAGGAATTGGGTTACGAACAGCCAACCCCCATCCAGCAGCAAGCCATTCCGGCTGTGCTGGCAGGCCAGGATGTGCTGGGCGGCGCCCAGACAGGCACAGGTAAAACGGCCGGTTTCACCCTGCCCATGTTGCACCGTCTGATGGCCAACCATGGCCGTGGTGGCCGTCGTCAGGTACGCGCCCTGGTGCTGACCCCGACCCGTGAACTGGCCGCCCAGGTGGGCGAGAGCATCATCAAGTACGCTCATCACCTGCCGTTTCGCACCCTGATCGCCTATGGCGGCGTCAGCATCAAGCCCAACCTGGAGGCCATCAAGCTCGGCGTCGACATCCTGGTCGCGACCCCGGGCCGCCTGCTGGATCTGCTGACCCAGCGCGCCCTCACCCTGACCGAGCTGGAAGTGCTGGTGCTGGATGAGGCGGATCGCATGCTCGACATGGGCTTCATCACCGACATTCGCCGCATCATGAAGGCGCTGCCGGAAGAGCGGCAGACCCTGCTGTTCTCTGCCACCTTCTCCAACGAGATCAAGGAGCTGGCCGACGATCTGCTGAAGAGCCCGACCCTGATCGAGGTGAGCCCGAGCAACAGCACCGCCGAGCAGGTCAACCAGCGCATCATCAAGGTCGACCGCGAGCGCAAGCGCGAGCTGCTCTCCCACATGATCGGCCGCAATAACTGGCAACGGGTGCTGGTGTTCGTACGCACCAAGCAGATCGCCGACCGCCTCGCCCACCAGATGGAAAAAGACGGTCTCAATACCGTCGCCATCCACGGAGACAAGAGCCAGGGTGCCCGCAACCGAGCGCTGGCGGATTTTCGGGAAGGCAAGGTACGGGTGCTGGTCGCCACCGACATCGCCGCCCGTGGTCTCGATATCGATCAGCTGCCCCATGTGATCAACTTCGAGCTGCCCCAGGTGGCCGAGGATTATATCCACCGCATCGGTCGTACCGGCCGTGCTGGTCGTGGCGGCGAAGCCATCTCCCTGGTCAGCCAGGATGAACAGGATCAGCTCAAGGCCATCGAGTCCCTGATCGGCCTCAGCATACCGAGCGAGATCCTGGCCGGTTATGAGCCAAGCGGCAAACCGACTCGCCAGACCCTGCCGGGCAGCAAGCCGGTACAAAACCCGCCGCGAGATCGCGGCCATGCCAACGCCAAGCACAATGCCAAGGCACCCGCCAAGGGCAAAGGCAAGCCGGGAGCCGGCAAGCCCAAAGCCGATGGCAACAAGCAACCGGCGCCGGCGCGCCAGAAGGATCGCGGTGGCGTGGACGCAGGGCTCACCCCGATGCGCCGCCTGCCCCGGGCCCAGCGCGATAGCTATCAGGACAACTCCAACGAGGAGTAAGGCCGGCCATGAGCTGCCCGCACTGAAAAATAAAAAACCGCCTCGGCGGTTTTTTATTTGCGGGATAGATCACACCTTTTCGAAATCCGCCAGCACCATATGCAACAGCGGATAGGGTTTGCCCTGGCCATCCAGTGGCGAGCGCCCCGTCACGGCGAACCCCATGCGCTGGTAGAAGCCGAGCGCCTGTACATTCTGCTCGTTGACGTCCACCCTGGTTGCCCCTTGGCGGCTGATGGCATGGGCCACCAGCAGGCGTCCGATGCCACGGCCTCTTGCTTCGGGTGCGAGAAACAGCATCTCGATATTGCCATCGTGCACGCCGCAAAAACCGGTGATACCTGTGTCGTCCCTGGCACAGACCAGATCGACGGCCGCGAAATAGTGCTCCAGGATCAGCGGCTTGAGGGCATCTATCTCCTCCTCTGGCAGAAAGTGGTGAGTGGCGCGTACCGAGGCTTCCCAGAGGCTGATCAGGGTCGCGTGATCCCGCGTCTTTGCTTGTTCAATCTTCATGACATGACTCTTGTTGTGTGGCGCGAACAGCCTTACCGGAGAGGCTCGGCTGTGCCTTTGGCATCCACTTGCTTGATGACGAATCCCTTCTCGATGCCGGCCTTGAAACCCAGCTTTTCATACAGGCGGTGGGCCGCCTCACGCCCCTCCCCCGACAGCAGCATCACCTTGTAGCAATCCTGTTGGCAGGTGGCGGCAAGCTGTCCATCCACCTCGGCGACGATAAGCCGCACATGGGATTGGGCCAGCAAGGTGGCGAGGGCCGCCTCGGCTTCAACCAGCGGCGGATCATGGGGCCTCAGCTCCCTATAAAGGGTCAGCAAACCCGCTACGTCTTGTTCATTGCACGTTCTGATCACCACCATGGGGGTCCTCCTGATCTTGTTCCCGATGCAGCGTCACCCATGGGCCCTAAGCCGGCCTTGGTGCAAACATGATGATGGCCATGCCGAGCAGCGCCACCAGCGAACCCACCAGATCCCAGAGTGTGGGTCTGATACCGTCCACCAGCCAGAGCCAGAGGATGGCGACAAAGATATAGACGCCACCATAGGCGGCATAGACACGGCCGGCAGCGGTCGGATGCAGTGAAAGCAGCCAGGCAAACAGCACCAGACTCAAACCCGCTGGCAGCAGCAGCCAGACACTTCGGCCCTGTGTCAGCCAGAGATAGGGCAGATAGCAGCCGACGATTTCGGCCACCGCAGTGATCAGAAACAGCCCGATCGTTTTGAGTTCTACCATGATGTGTCTCTATTGCCCTTGCTAAACAGGCTGAATGTTAAAATAAATCATCAGGTTATGTAAGCACAGCGAAAAAAGACGGGATTGGAATGGCAAGAAGGCGAGCCTTCCCCCGCGAGCACGGGGGAAGGTGGTGGTATTAGCGGGTTTTGACCGCTTGCAGCAGGGCTGACACATCCGGCCCGAACTGGCGGGTGCGAATGGCCTCGCGGATATCACTTTCGCTATAACGGCTGGCCGGATAGACCAGCACACAGGACGTATCGCCGGGCTTGAGGAAGTGGGTCTCACCAAACGGGGTATAACGGGTGGCGCCTATGCTGATCAGTGCATGTGAGGGGTGCCCAGCCTGGGCCAGCAGCCCCTGAATATGCTCTGCCGGGCCCTCATCCTGCTGATGGTTGAACTTGTCGATGGCCCAGTCCAGCAGCTGTCGATGAAAATAGCTGTAATCAACGGCGGCGCTGTCTACCCCGTAAACGTGCAGCTCGCCATTGCGCTCCAGATAGCAGGCGATGCGATAGTCATCAAGCTCGCAACCCGCGGTAAAACCACTGAGTGGCAGCAGATTGTCTGCCAGCCCCTTGCTCTCTTCCCCCCAGTTTTTCTTCTCGCTGATCTTCTTGGCATTGGGACGACGAATGGAGCAGTCGTTATAGGCCCCAAAGGCGCGAGGATGGATGGCCACCACCTGGGTACCTGCGTACTCCAGCTCGCACCAGAGCGCCACTTCCGGCTCGATCTGCACCTTCTCGTCACCGCTGACCGCCGCCTCTGGCAGCAAGATCGCCTTCTCGCTCAGGGGGAAGACGCCGAGCTGACCCGGGTGACTCGGTACATAGAAGGGAAACAGCGCCTTGGGCGCTGTGGTATCACGCACCACCACAGCCACGAAATCCGAGGCTTCTCCAGCTTGCTCCAGGTGGCCGGCAAAGTTGCCCGCCACCCCGAGTCCGATAAATTTGCTCTCTGCTGTCACTTGCATCTGATCACCTGCATCTTGCCAAAGCTGGGGCAGCCGATCCACCAAACGGGATCCGCTACCACGAAAGTGGCAAGGATTAAACCACAGGGGCCCGCCCCCGCCCAGCCCTGGCGCCCCATCCTGTGCGCCAGACCGAACTTTTCGGCATCCGCTGGCGCGTCTATGGGCAGAGGCTCACGGTCAGTTGACTACCCCTTGCTTCACGCGGACCAGGGTCATGGATCAACAATTAATGAACTCTGCTGATCAACTTTTGATACAGGGAGAGAGTTCACTGGGAGTAGCCTACGGCGAGAAACCGATCGTTTCCACAGTCTGCACGGCTGCCCCTTGGGCCTGCCGGTCAACTTTGCTAGGCTGCCTGCCATGCAAATCCGCACACTCAAGGATGCCAGCCAATGTCATCACAGCACTTTCAGGGCCGCTATGAAGTCGAATTCAAATATCGACTGGATGACAGACCCGCCTTCATCTCCACGCTCAAGACGCTGGATCCGGAAGTCATGCTGGAAAACAATCTGGAACAGGACAGCTACTTCGACACACCGGAACCAACCCTGGCCACAGAGGGCAAGAGCCTGGTGATCCGTACCATGCAGCCTTCCGGCATAAAGCTCTGGATCGTCAAGGGGCCCGAGCGGGATCGCTGCGAGGCGGTCAATATCACGGACGCCGACAAGGCTGCGAGCATGCTGCAGACCCTGGGTTATCAGCAGGTGCTGGCCATCAGCAAGCGGCGCAGCATCTACTTCGTTGGCCCCTTCCACGTCACGCTGGATCACTTGGACGGGCTCGGCGACTTTGCCGAGCTGGCCATCATGACCGATGACGAGACCTTGCTGCCCAGCTATCGCCAGCAGTTGCAGGATTTAGCCACACGGCTCGGCCTCTCCTCCAGGCAACTCGAAACCCGCTCCTATCGCACCCTGTGCGAGCAGAGCCTCACCCTCAACTCAGAGAGACTGCCCTCATGATCGACAAACTCGCCTGGCTGACCTTCAAGGATCAGCAACTGCTCTGCGCCCGTTCCCACGGCAAGGCCATCTACTACATTCCCGGCGGAAAACGCGAGGCGGGAGAGAGCGATGAAGCGGCGCTGATGCGAGAAATCGAAGAGGAGCTGAGCGTGACCCTGCAAGCTGACACCTTGCGCCTTGCCTGCGAATTCAGCGCCCAGGCCGATGGCAAGCCTGAAGGCGTGCAGGTCCGATTGCGCTGTTACACCGGCGAGGCCAGCGGTACACCTGTTGCCTCGGCCGAGATCGCCGAACTGCGCTGGCTCGATAGCCGCCACCTCGAACAGATTTCCCCCGTGTCCCGCCTGCTGTTCGCCTGGCTGGCAGAGCAAAACCTTATCCGCTAAGACGTGCGGCTGATGAACCCGTGGTGGGGCTGATGGACAAGCGTGATCCTGCGCACCCTGCAGAGGTGCCCGACTTGAAATCGGCATCAGAAAAGGCGAGTCTGACCAGCCATGCTGATGACACTGGATTGTATCTGTGCATTCAGCCGCAGCGGGCCAGACCCGCTGTCGCGACCACGTTTGACAAGGACTCTCGATGGACATAGTTGAGGTTGATACCACCCTGGGCATCAAGCCTGCGCTCATCACCCTGCTGCAAGACAGCGTGGCCAATGGCGCCTCGGTGGGATTTTTGCCGCCACTGACAGAAGAGCAGGGACTGGGATACTGGCAAGGGATCGAGACTGAGCTGGCAGCGGGCAGACGTCGGCTTTGGGTTGCCTTCGAGCAGCACCACCTGGTCGGGGCCCTGCAACTGGCGCTTTGCACCAAGGCAAATGGCCGCCACCGGGCCGAGGTAGAAAAACTGATGGTGCACAGCCACGCCCGTGGCAAGGGCGTCGGCCGCGCCCTGATGGCCGCCATGGAGCAAGGCGCCCGGGATAAGGGACGCACCCTGCTGGTGCTCGATACCCGGGTCGGCGACGTGGCATCCAACCTCTATCGCCAGCTCGGTTATCAGGAAGTTGGCCAGATCCCGGACTTTGCCCGCAATGCCGACGGTACCCTGGCCGCCACCCTCTTCTTCTACAAGCAGCTCTGATGAATGCCCTCCGGGAAAGCAATGCGCCCACTCTTTCCCCGGAGGGCGCATTGTGCTGCGGCGTTGCGCGCTTGTTCAAGCAGGGCACGCCCCTTTGCAAAAAACAATCAAAAACTCCAGTTGATTAATTTTGACAAGGAGCCTGCGCCATTACCCCTTCACCTGATGGCGAGCGAGGCGTATGGTGTGGCAGGAAGACCCGTTTGCATACCTAACGGGTGTCACTCACTGCCTTGAGGAATCCTGCATGCCTATTCTGCCTCGTACCGTCACCTCCCCCAAAAAGTTCATCATAGGTCACGACCTTCTGCCTCAACTCCATGATCATGTGAAAGATTTTGGCGACAACGCCCTGCTCGTCAGCGATGAGTTCATCCTGGAGCGGGTGCGCGAAGAGGCGCTGGCCGGTCTGCTGCAAGCGGGCTTGAAAGGACGGGTCGAGAAGTTCAACTACGAATGCACCGATATCGAGATCCGTCGCCTCTGCGATCTCGCCGAACAGCAGGGCGCCAACGTGATCGTCGGTATCGGCGGCGGCAAGACCCTGGATGTGGCCAAGGCGGTTGCCTTCTACCTGCGCCGTCCCGTTGTGCTGTTCCCCACCATTGCCTCCACCGATGCGCCCTGTACAGCGCTGGCGGTGATTTACAATCAGGCGGGCGAGTTCGAGCGCTACCTGTTCCTCCCCCAGAACCCGGACGTGGTGATCGCCGATACCGCCATCATAGCGGCGGCCCCTGCCCGCTTCTTCGCCGCTGGCGTGGGGGATGCCCTGGCCACCTATTTCGAGGCCCGCGCCTGCTATCGGGCCGATGGCATCAACTTGGTGGGCAAGCGCCCCTCCCGTACCGGACTTGGCCTGGCAAAGCTCTGCTATGAGCTGCTGGGGGAAAACATAGAAATGGCGATGGATGCCATTCACCATCATGTCACCACACCGGCGCTCGAGCAGATCATTGAAGCCACCATCTACCTGAGCGGCGTCGGCGCCGAGGCCGGTGGTCTGGCGGCGGCCCATGCGGTCAACAACGGCATGTCGGTAGTACCTGACTTGCACCGTGCACAGCACGGGGAGAAGGTGGTATTCGGTCTGCTGACCCAGCTGGTGCTGGAGCGCGCCCCCCAGACCGAGGTCGATGAGGTAATGCGCATCATCCAGGTTGCCGGTCTGCCCATGACCTTGCAGGAGATGGGGCTGACCCGTTTCATCGAGAGCGAGTGGCGCAAGGTGGCAGCGCTTGCCTGCGATCCCCTCGACACCATGGTCAATATGCCGATGGCCGTGAGCGAGCAGGATGTTTACAACGCCATGATAGCGGCCAACGCCATGGCCGAGCGCTATCGGGCCCGTTATCCGCGGGATTGATCCGGGATAAAACCCCTTGATGATCGCCCACGAACAAGGCCAGCCTGACGGCTGGCCTTGTCTGTTGTGGCCTGAACTGCTGAAATGGCGCTTCCCCCGTCAAGACAAGGAGTCATCATGATATTGGAAGTCGCCCATCTGCAGGTTGTCCCGGGTCAGGCCGCCGCCTTCGAACAGGCCTTTGGGCAAGCCCAGACCATCATCAGTGCCATGCCAGGGTACGCCGGGCACCAGTTGCAGCGCTCGCTGACCGATCCTCACCGTTATCTGTTGCTGGTCAGCTGGCAGCGGCTCGAAGATCACACCCAGGGCTTTCGCGGCTCCGCTCAGTACCAGCAATGGAAGGCACTGCTGCACCACTTCTACGACCCCTTCCCCACAGTGGAACACTATCAAGGAGTGGAACACTGTCAGGCAGTCGCGTTGGGAGTGAACACGGCGGCCCTGCCTGCCGTGTGATCATGGGCTCGAAGACCTGGATGCTCAGGCCAACCGCTCGGCGCGCACCTTGATCACTGGCTCGGCAAACGCATCCTGGGCTGAAATCAGTTGCAGTTCGTAAGCCTCTGCCTGCCAGGTGTGCAGCATCACAGTATCCACCGCCGCATTGGTTCGCTCGAAGGCAGTCACGGCATCGTAGCCGGTCTGCAGATTGGCCAGCATCAGAGCACTGATAAGATCCCCTACCCCCACTGGTTGGCGGGCAAACGCATAGAGCGGACGGGCGATCAGATAGTCGCCCTCGGGGGTGGCCAGCAGCATCTCGAAACGACCCGACTCCTGTGCGGCACGCCCCAGATGCTTGACCAGTACCATCTTGACCCCCTTGGCCAGCAGCTGATGGGCAGCCACCCGGGTCTGGGCCAGATCCGCCAGGTGGGTGTCACACAGTGTTTCCAGCTCCAGCAGGTTGGGTGCCATGATGTCGGCCACCGGCAGCGCCTGCTCGGTGAGAAAACGGGTGACGCCGGGGGCGACTATGCACCCCTTCTCCGGGTGCCCCATGACGGGATCGCAGAAATAGATCGCATTGGGATTGGCGGCCTTGACCGCGGCCACCACCGCCAGGATCTCGTCCCCCTGCTCGGCCGAGCCGAGATAACCGCTCAACACGGCGTCACACTGGCACAGCACCTCGATATCACTCAACCCCTTTACCAGGGCGCTGATGTGACCGGCAGGCATCGCCATCCCCTGCCAGCCCGCCGCGTACTGGGTGTGGTTGGAGAATTGCACCGTGTTGACGGGCCACACCTCCATGCCGAGACGGCGCATGGGAAACACGGCGGCACTGTTACCGGCACAGCCAAACACCACGTGGGACTGGATAGAGAGAATCCGTTTCATCGACATCACCGCAGAGAAGATCAGGGAAAGGCGCAATATATCGGATGAGGAGATTGCACTTCTACTTTTGTGCGGCACAAACCGCTATTTAGCCCTGGAAATCACCATCAAACGGTGAATTTGTCATCACAATCCCACCCCATGCCCTGTTAGTGCCGTTTTTGCCCTGCCAGACCAGGGGCGGTTCCACCTGGCTTGACCGAGCTTCACAGGGTGATTCCATGCTTTTGTTTGATGGCATATGAGAGCAATAAACCAGCATCTGGTCTGGCTGCGTGATGGCACTGAGGAAAGCAGAGAAAAACCCGGGTGCCCTGTATCACACCCTGCAGAAAAGGAGCAGAACAAGGCCGAGAGGTCAGTACTCGGCCCTGCTTTCAAGGGCGTGCGAAGTGATAGACCCAGCCTTCATCCAGTACCATGTCGGCGGGCGCTTGTATCAGGGGTGGCAGCAGAGACACAGTCCCCTTGGCGGCGTATTGCAACGCCATCAGGGCGCAGATGGCGGCGTCGTAGCGATCCGTGCCCGTCACCAACGCTGCAGGCAGATGGGGTTGCAGCTCTGCCCTGACAGCGGATGCCTTGCCACCCACTTTGGCCAAAGCGGGATAGACCTCCAGCACGGCGCGATCGGCCTGAGACTGCAGCTTGGGTACGAGTTGCAGATCCCCCAGCCGGGGCAGCATGGAGAGCGCCAGCGTGGCGTTGTTGCCGAGCCGGTCGAAGGTCGCAGAGAGGGGCTTCTTACCATATTGCCGGTGCAGCCAGCGCTCGCAATCGCGATAGGCATAAGGGTTGTCAATTTCGCGCTGGGGCACGGCGCACTCGGTCGCCCTCCCCGCCAGCAGATCGCCCAGGGCCCGTGGAAAGGCGAGCGGCGCATCGATACCCAGCGCCAGCTGCGGGCAAGCCAGCACCTGCATCAGATTCATCTCATCTTGCAGCGCCGGTCGCAGCAGGGCATCCAGATCCGGCGCCACCCGCGAACTCAGCCGGAACAGGGGCGACACACCAAACCAGTGCAGGCGCTGCTCGCGCGCCTGCCAGCCCACCACGGCCACCGCCTGGGCATTGCCCTGCCAGCCTCTCACATCCCAGCCGATGCCGATGGCATCCATGTGTTCCATTGTCATGCCCGTGTCACCTCTGCGCGCTATCAATGGAGCACAGGGTAATGGCTGCGCCTCCTAAAGCAAGGCCGGGAGCTGGCCTTAGAAAGATTTCTTGAAATTGATCAGCGGCAGTATGGGGAAAATACCGTTCTCGGCGTAGTTGGCAAGGCCTATCTGCAGCCCGTCCAGATGCTTGGTGGCATTGATGAAACCCAACTGAAAGGTGGTGCGTTCGGCATAGTTGACGAACCCGACGTTGGCCAGAGCATTGCCCTTGGCGATGTTGACGGCGCCCCAGTTCAGGCCCTGCACATTGTTGGTCAGGTTGACGAAGCCAAGGTTCACCCCCTTGTCCTGTCCCTCGTGCCAGTTGACGGCATTGATGGCCACCCCATTGAACTGGTGGCGCACCCGTCCGGCGCCGAGGAAGACGCCAAGCTGCAGGCCGCTGAACTGATCCACATCGGAGAGGGCCAAGATGGGCAGATCTATCCCTTTTACCTGACCGGTGCGGCCATAGAGAAAGGAGGCTCTGGCGCCTTCGACCTGATGGGAGGCAGGCAGATTGACACCGGGCAGCGAGACCTGGATCGGGGGGCTGGCATGGGAGACAGCGCTCAGGGCCAAAGAGCCACAGGCAAGCAAGAGGTGGGCAGGTTTCATCGGGGCTTTCCTTGACGGTCAGAGAGTGGCGCCAGCCTATCAGTACTGGCAGGAAGGAACGAGACCGGGCAGGCGTGGCTGCGTCATTCCCCGTCTGAATTCACTCGGCCACCTGGCCAGACCAGAATCAAAAATTAAGCAAAAATTAACATTTATATTATTTACATCAAGCCTCATTTGGTAACACAATGCTCAAACGTGCGTTTGAACAGAGCAAACGACACGCAACGACTTCAGGATGTAGTCGAACGGATGTAACCAAAGAATGGGCCTGTCGGCCTTTTGCAATACCCTGCTGTCAACCACGGAGACGCGCGATGAATATGGACGTAATCAAGACCTTTACCGAGCAGATGCAAGGCTTTGCTGCCCCCCTCACCCGTTACAACCAGCTGCTGGCCAGCAATATTGAACAACTGACCCGGTTGCAGCTGGCTTCCGCCAATGCCTATGCCGAACTGGGATTGAGCCAGTTGCAGGCGGTTGGCAAGGTGCAGGATGCCCAGAGCCTGGCGGCCCTCGGCACTGTGCAGCTGGAAACAGCAAGCCAGCTCTCCCGCCAGATGCTGGATGACATCCAGAAGCTCAATGCGCTGGGTCTGCAGTTCAAGGAAGAGCTGGATACCCTGGCGGCCGACGGCATCAAAAAGAGCACGGGCAAGGCCTGATATCCCCCTGGCTGCCCAATCCGGGCAGCCACATCTCCCCATGACCCGACACAACAGGCTCGCCCTGTCACGGGTGTGGGTGAAGGAGAGAACATGAGCCAATCATCTTACGGCCCGCTGTTCGAGGCCCTGGCCCACTATAACGACAAGTTGCTGGACATGGCCAAGGCACAGACAGAGCGCACGGCGCAGGCGCTGTTGCAGACCAATCTGGACGATCTGGGCCAGGTACTGGAACAGGGCACTCAGCAACCCTGGCAACTGATCAATGCCCAGATGAACTGGTGGCAGGATCAGCTCAAGCTGATGCAGCATACCCTGCTCAAAAGCGCAGGCCAGGAGAGCGAGCCGGTGATCACACCGGAGCGCAGCGATCGCCGCTTCAAGGACGACGCCTGGCGTGACCAGCCCCTTTATGACTACCTCAAGCAATCCTATCTGCTGACCGCCAAACACCTGCTGGCCTCGGTAGATGCGCTGGAAGGGGTTCCCCAGAAGAGCCGGGAGCGACTGCGCTTTTTTACCCGCCAATACCTCAATGCCATGGCGCCCAGCAACTTTCTGGCCACCAACCCCGAGCTGCTCAGGCTCACTCTGGAATCCGACGGCCAGAATCTGGTGCGCGGACTGGCCCTGCTGGCCGAGGATCTGGAGCGCAGCGCTGATCAGCTCAACATCCGCCTGACTGACGAGTCCGCCTTCGAACTTGGGCGGGATCTGGCCTTGACGCCGGGCCGGGTGGTGCAACGCACCGAGCTCTACGAGCTTATCCAGTACAGCCCGACCACGGAAACCGTGGCCAGGACGCCGGTGCTGATAGTGCCGCCCTTCATCAACAAGTACTACATCATGGACATGCGGCCCCAGAACTCTCTGGTCGCCTGGCTGGTCGCCCAGGGCCAGACGGTATTCATGATCTCCTGGCGCAACCCTGGGGTGGAGCAGGCCAATGTCGATCTCGACGACTATGTGGTCGATGGGGTGATCGCCGCGCTGGACGGCGTGGAAGCAGCCACCGGCGAGCGTGAGGTACACGGTATCGGTTACTGCATCGGCGGTACCGCCCTGTCGCTCGCCATGGGCTGGCTGACGGCGCGGCGCCAGAAACAGCGGGTGCGCTCCGCCACCCTGTTCACCACACTGCTCGATTTCTCCCAACCGGGGGAGCTTGGCATCTTCATCCACGAGCCCATCATAGCGGCGCTGGAGGCCCAGAATGAGGCCAAGGGCATCATGGATGGACGCCAGCTGGCGGTCTCCTTCAGCCTGCTGCGGGAAAACAGCCTCTACTGGAACTACTACATCGATAGCTACCTCAAGGGCCAGAGCCCGGTGGCGTTCGATCTGCTGCACTGGAACAGCGACAGCACCAACGTGGCGGGCAAGACCCACAACAGTCTGCTGCGCCGTCTCTATCTGGAGAACCAGCTGGTGAAGGGGGAGCTCAAGATCCGCAACACCCGCATCGATCTGGCCAAGGTGAAGACCCCTGTGCTGCTGGTCTCGGCCATGGACGATCACATCGCCCTCTGGCAGGGCACCTGGCAGGGCATGAAGCTGTTTGGCGGCGAGCAGCGCTTCATCCTGGCTGAATCGGGCCACATTGCCGGCATCATCAACCCGCCAGCGGCCAACAAGTACGGCTTCTGGCACAGCGATGCGAGCAGTGACACCCCGGACGCCTGGCTTGAGCAGGCAACCCATCAAAGCGGCTCCTGGTGGCCCGAGATGGCAGCCTTCATCAAGGGGCGTGAAGAGGAGGCCACGTCCGTACCCGCCCGCATCCCGAGCGAGGGACTGGAGGCGGCCCCCGGCGGTTATGTCAAGGTGCGGCTTAACCCTGTCTTTGCCAACACCCCGGAGGAGGAGCCCGCATGAACACACTCCCCCTTGAAATTGGGCAAAAAGCCAGCCTGACCAAACGGTTCGGCGCAGCCGAAGTCGAGGACTTCGCCGGCTTGTCGGAGGATTTCAATCCCCTGCACCTGGACTCGGCTTTTGCCGCTACCACGCCATTCGAGCGCCCCATAGTGCACGGCATGCTGTTGGCGAGCCTCTTCTCCGGGCTGCTGGGCCAGAAGTTACCGGGCAAGGGCGCCGTCTATCTGGGGCAGAGCCTCTCCTTCAAGCAGCCGGTGTTTGTGGGGGATGAGGTGACGGCCGAGGTGGAGATCATTGCCATGCGCAGTGACAAGCCCATCATCACCCTGGCTACCCGTATCCTTGCTGCTGGCGGCGCCCTCGCCGTGACCGGAGAAGCCGTGGTGAAGGTGGGCTGACATCAATACTTGCACTCCCTGAGTCAGCCCGGCACCCGCCGGGCTGACCCTTGTCGTTCACACTGTCACGCTGCTTTTATGATGCCTTCTCTACCCCGCCCTTTCATTGCTGGCCTGAACTGCCTAAAATACTCGCCCTGCTGTTTCAGCCATTCATCCATCTAGAGGATTTCCCATGGAGACGTTTCTGCTCGAAGGTCACCCCTTCGTTGCCTTGTGTGACCTGATCAAGCATCAGGGTTGGGCCGATTGTGGCGGCGCCGCCAAGGCGCTGGTCGCCGAGGGCCTAGTGGAAGTGGACGGTCAGGTCGAGACCCGCAAGCGCTGCAAGATAGTGGCCGAGCAGGTGGTCAACTTCAACGGCATGAAGGTCGTGGTAAAAGAAGGCGTGAGCCCTGAGATCCTCTGATCCCCGCAAGCACTACCAGCAGATCAGAAAAATGACCTAGTCAGTGGCAGGCATCCGCGACATGACAGTCGTGATGCAAGCGGAAGCGAGCCAGAAGACCGGCCGCTTCCCTCCTGCCTGGAGGTGCAAGTGAGCCGGTTGCTGACTAGCTGGCCTTGATCGACAAGGTCAGCACAAAGCGCGCCATCGCCTCATTCCCATTCAGTGACGGGCAAGTCGCCACCACCTGGATGGGACGATTGACTCTCTGCCCCGTCGCCAATGATTCGTCGATCATGGCATCTATCTCTTCCCCGGCGGCGCAATCAAACTGCACATCCGCCTCGGGCCGCTTCAGAAACTCCCCCTGTACATCTTTAAAAGCAAAATGTACCTTCTTGCCTCTCGTCCGTCCCTTCTCCATTACCAGCAATCCCCCCACCAGATCGGCACCGGTCGCCAGGGCGCCGAAATACATGCTGCCCAGATGGTTGCGAGTACGCCAGCCAAGGGGAATGCGAATGCGCAGTGCCTTCGCATCCATCCGTTCGATCACGGGGGCACAAAAGCCGATAACGGGAATGTAGCGCCAGGCAAACAGCCGGAGCGCCAGATTGGCTTTGAAACGTTGCAGGTCCATATGCAAACTGATCCGATGAGTTAATGTAAACGGCATGTTGCCATGCAACCACCCTGCTCTACAAGGTTGCCGATCACGCTTCTGCTGCTTGTCGGTGAACACAAAAAAAAGAGGGAACCCTCGGGCTCCCTCTCTTTTTTACAACGGGCCTGGCGATCAGGCCCGTTTCTCTTCCAGCCAGGCCCCCTGACTCTGCATCTCGAACAGCTGGGCGTAGTGTCCTCCCTGCGTCATCAGCTCACCGTGGGTGCCCCGCTCATTTACCTGACCGCGGGAAAGCAGCAGGATCTCGTCGGCATCGACTATGGTCGAGAGCCGGTGAGCGATGGCGATGGTGGTGCGGCCACGGCGGGCTGCTGCCAGCGCCGTGGAGAGCGCCAGCTCGGTCTGGGAATCCACGCTGGCGGTGGCTTCATCCAGGATGAGGATGCGCGGATCCCCCACCAGGGCGCGGGCGAAGGAGAGCAACTGCCGCTGACCGGCGGAGAGGTTCTTGCCCCCCTCCTCCATCAGGGTACTCAGCCCATCCGGCAGGCTCAGCACGAAGTCTGCCAGCTGTACCTCGGTCAATGCCTGCCAGAGGCGGGCCTCGTCGATGCCGTCACGGCCGAGCCGCAGGTTTTCCGCCAAAGTCCCAACGAAGATAAAGGGATCCTGCTGCACCAGACCTATGCTGCGGCGCACCGCCGCCAGCGACAGTTCAGCCATGGGGTGATCATCGAAACGGATAGTGCCCTGATCCAGCGGATAAAACCCCATCAACAGGCTGATGATGGTGGACTTGCCACTACCGGTGTGACCCACCAGCGCCAGCATCTGGCCAGGGCGAGCGGCAAAGCTCACCTCCCGCAGCACCTGCTGCTGGCCATCGTAGGAGAAGCTCACCTTGTCGAAGCTGACCCGCCCCTGCAACGCAGGACTCTCGCCTTGCGTGCTCTCACGGGACTCATCGAGCAGGGCAAATACCCGCTCCCCGGCCACCATGGCCTGTTGCAGCTGGTTGAGCTGGTTGGTCATCTCGATGAGCGGCTCTATCATGCGCCCCAGATAGCTGATGAAGGCATAGAGTACCCCCACCTGGATGGCACCACCGGCACTCAAGCCCTCGCGGGCAAACAGGGCCAACAGGCCGATCAACACCATCATGTAGAAGAGGTCGATAAGGGGGCGCAGCAGTATGCCGTTGATCTTGAGGCTCTTGAGGCGCGCCGACCAGTGCTGCTGATTCACCTCGGCAAAAGCATTGGCAAAGTGGCGCTCCTGTACCATGGCCTGAATGACCGGCATTCCCTGCAGCGACTCATTGAGGCGGCTGTTGATATCGGAGAGCAGGCTGCGGGTCGCCCGTACCACGGGCACGCTCAATTTCTGGTAGAGCCACATCACAGCCGCCACTGCCGGCAGCAAGCAGGCGCACACCAGCATCAACCGCACATCCAGCAGGGCCATGGAGATAAGGATGCCGCACAGCAGCACCACTTTTTGTACCAGCAGGCCGATCACCTGCACATAGAGGTTCATGATGGCCTCTGTGTCGTTGGTGATGCGGGAAATAAGCGAGCCGGAGCGATGTTGGTCAAAGTAGCGGGCCGGCAGCCGGATGGCGGTGGCAAACACTTGCTCGCGCAAGGTCTGCACCACAGCCTGGGCGATGCGGTTGAAACGCAGGGATTGCAGATAGAAACCCGCCGCCGAGAGCACTTGCAGGCCAAGATACCCAGCCGCGATGGCAGCAATGGGAGGCCACACCAGCTGACGCGGTGCCAGATAGTCATCGATAAAGAGCTTGATGAGCAGAGGGCCGGCCACTTCGGCGCCGGTGGCCAGCAGCAGGCAGATCCCCGCCTGAACCAGCCAGCGAGGATAACGGGCGCAATAAGCGAGCAGGCGTTTGATCGTTGGATTCACAGCGTCTCCCCACATCTTGTTCCAGAAGCGAGTAACGGGCGCAACCAGGCAGTCAGTCGCCATTCAATGGTCGGGTTCACAAACTCTCCTCTACATCTTGTTCCAGTCGCTGGTAACGAACCATGTCTGCATACCAGCCGTTGTGGGCCATCAGGGCGCCATGGCGGCCCCGCTCGCTGATGTAGCCCTGCTCCAGCACCAGGATTTCGTCGGCCTGCTCCACTGCCGTCATGCGATGGCTGACCAGGATCAGCGTGCGTCTATGGGCCTTGAGCGCTTGCAGTATCTGCTGCTCGGTATGAGCATCCACCGCCGACAAGGCATCATCCAGCACCAGGATAGGCGCCGCCAACAGCAGGGCGCGGGCAATGGAAAGTCGCTGTTTCTGACCACCGGAGAGGGTCACCCCCTTCTCCCCCACTTCGGTCTCATAGCCCTTGGGGAAGCGGCAGATGTCATCGTGCACACAGGCGATGCGCGCCACCCGCTCTATCTCCTCCTGGCTGGCATCGGGCCTGCCAAGGGCGATGTTGGCCGCTATGGTGGTGGAAAACAAAAACGGCTCCTGGGGCACATAGGCAAACTGGCCGCGCAGATCGCCAAGGGCTAGCTGCGCTATGGGCACGGCGCCCATGGTGAGCTCACCAGACGTGGGATTGGCAAGGCGCATCAACAGCTTGAGCAGCGAGCTCTTGCCAGCCCCGGTGCGCCCGACGATCCCCAGCATGCCGCCGCTGTGGAGGGTGAAATCGATACTGCGCAGCAAGGTGCGCTGATCCAGCTGATAGCTCACCCCCTTGGCCTTGATCGGGAAGGGAGAGACAAACGCCGCCGGCTCCGTCGGATCTTCGATGTCGCTGCGCTCGGCCAGCATGCTCTCGATGCGTGAATAGGCGGCGCTGCCCCGCTCTATGATGTTGAACAGCCAGGCGATGGCAAACATGGGCCAGATGAGCTGACCCAGATACATGGTGAAACTGGTGAGCTCCCCCAGCGTCAGCTCGTCACGCACCACCAGCACGCTGCCACCGGCAACGGCGAGAAAGTAGGAGCAACCGATACAGAGGTAGATGACGGGGTCGAACTTGGCATCAATGCGGGCCACCGCCATGTTGCACGCCCCCGCCTGTCGGGTCAGTTCGGCAAAGCCCTTGTCTTCCAGGGATTCAACCGCATAAGACTTGAGCACCCGCACGCCGGAGAGTGCCTCCTGGGTCTTGTTGTTGAGACGGGAGAAGGCTCCCTGCACCGCCTTGAACTCCTTGTAGATCTGAGTACCGAAGCGGTTCATGAAGAATGCCATCACAGGCAGGGGCAGCAGGGAGAGCAGGGTCAGCTGCCAGGAGTACTGGCTGCACATGATGGAGAGCACCAGCACCCCGACTATGATGGAGTCCACCAGGGTCAGCACCCCTTCCCCGGCTGTCATCTCCACCGCCTGGATATCGTTGGTGGCGTGAGCCATCAAATCGCCGGTGCGGTGGCGCTGGTAAAAATCGGGGCTCATGCGGGTGAAGTGGCTGAACAGTCGGTTGCGCAGCACATAGGCAAGCCGGTAGGAGGCACCAAACAACATGACCCGCCATACGTAGCGCAGCAGATAAATGAGCAGACCGAGCACAAACAGCCCCGCCAGATAGCCCATCAGGGTGTCGTTGTCGAGAGAACCTTTGGCGATGCCATCCACCACCCAACCCACCACTTTGGGCGGGATCACGGTCAACAGTGCCACCATCATCAGCAAGGAGATGGCGATCAGATAACGCCGCCACTGCTCCTTGAAGAACCAGCCTAGCCTTGAGAATACGCTCACGTAGATATCCTTTGTCGCGGCCAGCCCAAGGCTGCCGCCCGTCACGGGGAAACGTAATGCAATCGCCCCCAGAAGGGGGCGATACGAGAGGGTCATGATAGCCTGAAGTGGCTGGCTTGAGAATTATTGCTATTTGTCTCCCTACAATAAGCGATCATCTCGCTGCCCCACGGGGCTGTATGGTGATTCATGCTGCTCTCCGGTCAGCAGAAAGTGAGACACCTCCTCCCGGGTCTGGCTGAATACCTGTTGCAACTGCTCCAGATCCGGCTCGGTCAACTCCTCTTGCTGGCGCAGTCGCCACTCCAAATCACCGGCCATGATCTGCAGGCGAGCAGCGGAGATATTGGCTGACACCCCCTTCAGGGTATGCAACAGACGACAGGCCACTTCGGGTTGCTGGCGACGCAAGGCGGAGCGGATCTCCCACAGATCATCCTTGTGCTCGGACATGAACAGCTTGAACAAGATCTGCAGCGCCTCCTTGTCTTGCTCCAGCCGTTTGAGGGCATCTTCCAGATCCAGTACTCCCATCAGATCAGGGGGTTTCACCTCCAGCGGGATCCGGCGCTCGCCGCTGGCGCTCTTCACCCACTGTAACAGGTTGTTGTAGAGATCCAGCTTGCTGACCGGCTTGGTGACATACCCGTTCATACCGACACCGAGGCAACGCTCCCTGTCACCGGGCATGGCGCTGGCAGTCAGCGCTATGATGGGCACGTCATGCTTGTCGACCATCTTGCGGATCTGGCGGGTCGCATCCAACCCATCGAGTACCGGCATCTGCAAATCCATCAGGATGACGTCAAAAGGCTGCTCGGCTACCCGTTCGACCGCCTCACGCCCGTTACCTACCACGGTTACCACGGCATCGATCCGGCGCAGATACTCGATGATGAGTTGCTGGTTGACTCTGTTGTCCTCCGCCAGCAAGACCCGGACACCTTGCAGCAGCTCACGAAAGTGCTGCTGATCGCCCTGGGCTTCGGCCTGGCGGACCTGATGATCATGGGAGCTGCCATTGAGCAGCTCATCCACCTTGGCCAGCAGGGAATTCTCGGTCATGGGCTTGGGCAGAAAATGGGTCAGGCCCATGCTCTCCATCCGCCCGTGCAGCCCCTCCTTGGCCCAGGCACTGGTCATCAGAATAGGCAGTCGCCGCCACTGGCTGTGCTGGTACATTTCGAGGGCCAGATCCAGGCCATCCTCCTGCCCCATGCGCCAGTCCAGAATGGCCAGCCGGATATTCTGCCCCTCTTCCCGCAATAACTGACGCGCCCGGGAGAGGCTGTTGACAGCCACGACCCGGACACCGGCCCGGCCGAGAATATCCTTGGCCAAGTCCAGCACCAGCTCATTGTCATCCATCACCAGAATGAGCGGCTGATGCTCGAAAAAGACCCGGCGGCCCGATACCCCGTACACCGCCTTGGTCATGGGGATCTCGAACTGGAACACAGAGCCGGACCCCGGCTTGCTCTGCACAGTGATCCGCCCGCCCATCAGTTCGACCAGACGCTGGGAGATATTGAGGCCAAGACCTGAGCCACCATATTTGCGGGTGTTGCCCGCCTCCAGCTGGGTGAAAGGCTGGAACAGCTGGTCCTGCTTATCCTCGGCGATGCCAATCCCGGTATCCCGCACGCTGAAACGCACCCGCATGGGATGCTGGTTGACCAGGGTGATGGCCACTTCCACCTCGCCCCGCTCGGTAAACTTGATGGCGTTGTTGACCAGATTGACCAGTACCTGGCCCAGGCGCAGCGGATCGCCGCGCAGGAAATCGGGCACGGCCGGGGACTTGTTGATGATGACCTCGACCTGCTTGCGCTCGGCCAGATCGGCAAACATGCCGGCAAGCGAATCTATCTGCTCGCTCAAGTCAAAATCGATCTCTTCCAGGGTCAGCTTGCCTGACTCCACCTTGGTCAGATCCAGAATGTCGTTGATAAGCAGCAGCAAGGTATCTGACGAAGACTTTATCTTGCTGAGGTAATCCCGCTGCTGCTGATCCAGCTCGGTTTGCAGCGCCAGGGAACTGAAACCTATGATGGCATTCATGGGAGTGCGGATCTCGTGGCTCATGTTGGCCAGAAAATCGCTTTTTGCCTGCGCCAGCAAGCCGGTCTGGCGTGACAACTCGCTCAACTTCTGGTTGCGACGCCACAGGGTCACCGCCACCAGCGCGAAGCAGACCATGGCACCCGCGAGCACCATCAGGTAGAAACGGCTCTTGAGGGAGGAGGCTTGCTCCATTTTGCTTTGTTTCCAGACCGACAAGCCATCCAGCTCATGCATGTCGATAACCTGGTTGCGCAACACATGGTAATCCACCACCTGGCGGCTGACGTCCTCGCTCAACTGGGCAAGCCCGGCCACCTGGGGATACTCGGGATAGGCGGTCTTGAGTCGTTGCTGCAGCGCTTGCAATTGCCGTTGCTCACCCCTGTCCCAGCTGCGCTTGAGGTAGTGGCTAAGCTGCGCCAGCTCGACCAGATCAATGGCCAGCGCAGAGCTGGCAGGCAGGGTCGCCAGCAAGGCATTGAGCTGCTTCTGAAAAGGCTGCTCTATATACTGGATGGCCATCTCCATGGAGTAGAGCTTGGCCAGGTCCAGCAGGTAGCTGTCGATATCGTGCAGCAGGGATTGGGAGTTGGGACTATCGGCCGTATCCGGATCGTTGCGCACCTGGCGCACGAAACTGTCCAGGTTGCTCGACAACTGGTTGAGGCGCTGCTGTACATTGCCATCATTGGCTTTCTCGCGTCCCAGCAGATAAATAGTGTCGGTATTGACCCGATTGAGGATCAATTCCGCTGCCACACTCAGCTCGGAGGCCTTGTGTTGCTGGCTGAGCAGTTGCCAGCAATAGCCGGCAAACGCCAGCAGCGCGACGATGATTAGGCTCAGGACAACACGATTGACCCTTGTCACATTATTCATCCCGTCTCGATTCTCATGTCATGACCGTGTATCCGCTAACGGACCACTGGCTGTGAAAGATAACTGACTGCTATGTTACCGTTACTCTGCCCTGTCAGTGCAATAAAGATGTTGCAGGGCTTATGCTTACAGGAATCAATTATGTCATTTATCACTACCTATTGTAGTCATTGCTTCACCAGAAACCGCCTGCCCGCCGAAAAAATGGATTCAAACGCGAAATGTGGTCGTTGCAAGTCCTCGCTTTTTGGTATCACACCTGTCATCGGCCGTGAGGATCAATTCGATATTCTTATCCAATCCGATCTTCCGGTCGTGGTGGACTTCTGGGCCAGCTGGTGCGGACCATGCCTACAATTTTCACCAATTTTTCAACAGGTTGCCAGCGAACTTGAGCCCCACTTCCGCTTTGTCAAAGTCGACACGGAACAACAAGCTGCCATCGCAGCCCGTTACGCCATCCGCAGCATTCCCACCCTGATGATATTCAAACAGGGCAAGATGGTGGCACAACGCAGCGGCTCTCTGCCCAAAAGCCTGTTCAAGGAGTGGGTTGCCTCTGTGGCATAGCCTCAATTGATAAATAATTGTTTAATTTTTGTTTTTCAAGTGTTTCGCACTGCTTTGAGTCTGTGAGTCCCGGCATGGTTTGACGACTTCCCCCTGTTTCAAACAGGGGAATAATTGTAATCTCGGCAACACAACAACAACCATAAATTAACCGAGAGAACACTATGCACACATCGGCTGTACCCTCTACTACCCCATCTCGCTGGCTGGACATCAAATCCGGGATTGTCATCCTGGATGTGTTGTTGCTCTGTGCCATGCTGGCCTGGCTGCCGTTTGATCCCATGGTCAACAAAGGGCTGGGGATCCTGGTCTTCATCGCCATTCTCTGGCTGACCGAAGCCCTGCACGTCACCATCACGGCCCTGCTGGTACCTCTGCTGGCCACAGTGCTCGGGGTGCTTGACATGAGCAAATCCCTCACCGATTTTGCCAACCCTATTCTGTTCCTGTTTTTTGGTGGTTTCGCCCTCGCAGCCGCCCTCTCCAAACAGGGATTGGATACCCTGATGGCAGGCAAGGTGATGCACCTGGCCAACGGTCATCTGGGCTGGGGGATAATATTGCTGTTTACCATCACGGCGGCCATGTCCATGTGGATCAGCAATACCGCCACCACCGCCATGATGCTGCCGCTGGCCATCGGTATGCTGGCACGGCTCGACAGCAAGAAGGAACGGGCCACCTTCGTCTTCGTACTGTTGGGTATCGCCTATAGCGCCAGCATTGGTGGCATCGGCACCCTGGTCGGCAGTCCACCCAATGCCATCGCTGCCGCCCAGATGGGGATTGGCTTCACCGACTGGATGAAGTTTGGTGTGCCTGTGGTGCTGATCCTGATGCCTTGTGGCATTGCCTTGCTCTATCTGGTGACCCGTCCGCAGCTCAACCACAGGGTCGAGATCCAGGATGTCACCATCAACTGGACCCGCGAGCGCAAGGTAACACTGGCTATCTTCCTGACCACAGTCGTACTCTGGATCGGCTCGCAACCCATCTCCAGTGCCTTGGGCGGCATTCCTCAGCTTGATACCCTGATCGCCATGGGTGCCATCATCGCCATCGCTGTCAGCCGTGTCGCCAGCTGGGATGACATAAATCAGAACACCGACTGGGGCGTGCTGATGTTGTTTGGCGGCGGTCTGACCCTGAGTGCCATCCTCAAGGTGACCGGTACCAGCGCCTTCCTGGCCAGCCACCTGTCAGCCGTATTGGCCGATGCCAATATCTTCATCATCTTGTTGATGCTGGCGGCATTCGTGATATTCCTGACCGAACTGGTCTCCAACACTGCCACCGCAGCCCTGCTCATCCCGCTGTTTGCCGGGGTGGCTGAAGCGCTGGGCGTATCCCCCATCGTCATGGCGGTGCTGATCGCCATAGGTGCCTCCTGCGCTTTCATGCTGCCGGTCGCCACCCCACCCAATGCCATCGTCTTCGCCAGTGGTCATATCCGCCAGAAAGAGATGATGAAAGCCGGTATGGCACTGAACGTCGTGTTCACCGTGCTGCTGGCAGGGCTTGCCTACTTTGTCGGGGACATTCTCTGATCCCCAAATGCCCTGAAACAAAAAGCCCTCGCATTGCGAGGGCTTTTTCATATCAAGAGGTTATCAACCTTGTACGTTGCAGCTCGTCAGATTCCAGATCCGATCCACGTAGTCCTGGATGGAACGGTCCGAGTTGAACTTGCCCATGGTAGCCGAGTTGATGATGGCCTTCTTCGCCCACAGCGCTGGATCCCGGTACCAGGTATCGATGAGCTTGTGCGCATCGGAGTAGGAAGCAAAATCGGCCAAGGTCAGGTAGGGATCGCCCCCTTCCAACAAGGAGCGCTTGATGGAGGCCAGCTCGCCAGGACGGCCCGGCGTGAAGTAATCAGTGTCGAACCAATCCAGCACGGCCTTGAGCTCGGAGTTGGCATAGTAGAAGTCGTACGGGTTGTAGCCGCGCGCCTTCAGAGACTTCACCTCGTCCACGTTCAGACCGAAGATGGCGCAGTTTTCGGCACCCGCCTCTTCCGCGATCTCGATATTGGCCCCATCCAGCGTGCCTATGGTGATGGCGCCGTTCAGTGCCATCTTCATGTTGCCGGTACCGGAGGCTTCGTAACCTGCAGTGGAGATCTGCTCGGAGACATCGGCCGCCGGGATCAGCTTCTCGGCCAGACTCACGCGGTAGTTCGGCATGAACACCACTTTCAGCTTGCCCTGGATGCGAGCATCGTTGTTGACCCGCTCCGCCAGCTTGTTGATGGCGTAGATGATGTCCTTGGCCAGCTTGTAACCGGGCGCCGCCTTGGAGCCGAAGATGAACACGCGCGGGTGCATGTCATAGTCAGGATTCGCCAGCAGACGACGGTAGAGCGCCATGATATGGATGAGGTTCAGCTGTTGGCGCTTGTACTCGTGCAGACGCTTGATCTGGACGTCGAAGATCGCCTCGGCACTCACATCGATGCCGGTTTCGGCCTTGATGACCTTGACCAGTTTCTCCTTGTTATGACGCTTGATGGTCATGAACTGCTGCTGGAATGCCTTGTCATCGGCAAACTTGGTGACGGCGCGCAGCTTGTCGAGCTGCAGCGGCCACTCTTTGCCCACCACTTCGTTATAGAGCTCGGCCAGCTCCGGGTTGCAGGCCAGCAGCCAGCGACGGGGCGTCACGCCGTTGGTGACGTTGCACATCTTCTCTGGCCACAGCTCGGCGAACTCGGGGAAGAGATCCTCTTTCACCAGCTTGGAGTGGATCTCGGCCACGCCGTTCACCTTGGACGAACCGATCACGCACAGGTTGCCCATGCGCACCTTGCGTACATCCCCTTCTTCAATGATGGAGAGTTTGGCCTTGATGGCATCGTTACCTGGCCACTTGGGTTCGACCAGATCGCTCAGGAAGCGGGCGTTGATCTCGTAAATGACTTCCAGGTGACGGGGCAGCACCTTCTCAAACAGGCTGACGGACCACTTCTCCAGCGCTTCCGGCAACAGTGTGTGGTTGGTGTAGGAGAAGACCCGATAGCAGATAGCCCAGGCGGCATCCCAGTTCAAGTCTTCCTCATCCACCAGCACCCGCATCAGCTCGGGGATAGCCACGGTCGGGTGAGTATCGTTGAGCTGAATGGCAATTTGCGCGGCAAAATTGCTGAAGTCGCTGCCATGCACCCGCTTGTAGCGGCGCATGATGTCCTTGATGGAGCAGGCACAGAAGAAGTACTGCTGGATCAGGCGCAGCTCTTTGCCCGCATCTGTTTCATCATTCGGGTAGAGCACCTTGGAGATGGTTTCGGCCTGGGCTTTTTCAGCCTGGGAATCGATGTAACCACCGGCATTGAACACGTCCCAGTCGAAAAACTCGGAGGCGCGGGATTCCCACAGACGCAGGATATTGACGGTGTGACCGCCAAAGCCCACCACAGGGATATCCCAAGGCACCCCTTTGATCTTGCGACCTGCGTGCCATACCTTCTTCAGGCCACCCTTGTCGCCGAACACGGTTTCCACATAGCCGTAGAGCGGGATCTCCTGCACGGATTCCGGGCGGCAGATCTCCCAGGGATTGCCATATTCACGCCAGGAGTCCGGGCGTTCGATCTGACGACCATCCTGGATCTCCTGACGGAACAGGCCGTGCTCGTAATGGATGCCATAACCGACAGCCGGGTAATTCAGGGTGGCAAGGGAGTCGATGAAGCAAGCAGCCAGGCGGCCAAGGCCACCGTTGCCGAGCGCCATGTCCGGCTCTTGTTCACACAAATCGGTCAGTTCCAGACCGAGTTCACCCAACGCCTCTTCACACACTTTGTACAGGGAGAGGTTGTGCAGGTTGTTGGAGGTCAAACGCCCCATCAGGAATTCAGCAGAGAGATAATGAATCGCACGAGTATCTTTCTTGAAATGAGTCTGCTGAGTACGGGTCAGGCGCTCGTACACCTGTTCATTGACGGCGGCTGCGGTCGCTTTCCACCACGCTTCTGGCGAGGCTTTCTGTTCGCTTGTACCCAAGGTAGAACGCAGGTGACGCACGATACTCGCCTTGAGCTGATCTTTATCCAGTTGGAGATCCTGGTCTGTCTTCTTCTTGGTAGCCATAAACCATTTCCTTCGTTACAGAATAATAAAATTGTTATCCCATCAGGGACCGGTGCTGTTGTTATCTCAGAATATGTTCCGGCGTGGGCATACTAGCTAAAGCCGATGGTTTAAAAGTTAACGCAAGTCACACTTTAACGTATAAAAATGACAGTTCAAGCTTGAAAACCCTTTCCTGAAACTTATTAATCAGGAACATTCATTTCATTTAAAATCAGTAAGTTAACAAATAAATGCAAATATAAATCCGTGAATAGGTTTTCAATCATTGCCAAGTACTGAAAATCCATGAAAATAACTGAAAATTCAGCGTACATTGAAAACGATTTCAATGTGCGCTGTTCATAAAGCATGATTGGCTCCCCGATGATGACGATCGACTCCCCTTCAACCATGGGCCTTGAACTGATTGCTCATGGGGTCGTAGTGATAGCCTATCTGCATTAACCGGGTCGCCAGTTGATCCTCCGTCATGTCGTAATAAGCCAGTAGTTCCTCCAGGCCATCACACTCCAGCCGCAACTTCTCATTGATGATCCCGAGCAGGATATTGGCATCCAGCCGTTGCAAGGTACTGACGTCCATCTTCATCTCTCCTCTTCATCCAGATACTGTATAACCATGGGCGCCACCTCCCTCTTTGTCCATAGCCTAAAAAACAAGCACCCTGGTAAAAATAAAATATCTTTTACAATCAATGATATGAGTTCATACCCTGCCAGCTTGATCACATTTTTGGCCATAAATGGCTTGTCACTGACCTGAGTTGCAACTACTGTATACACATACAGCATGGTTATCCATACAGGACAAACATATGAGCCAGCCCATGAGTCACCTCCCTTTCGCCGCGTCTGTCAGCATGAGCAATCCCTGGCCAACCCGCCATCAAAGCAAGGTGGAAGAAGCGTGCCACACCGCACCTGCCAGCGATGAGCGGCCATTGCTCGACGAGCTGGTGAGACTGAGCCATGGTGACACGGGCTGGATCCTGCTGATTGCCCCGCCAGGCCTGCCAGTGGCCAAACAGCTGCAGGCTCAGGGGATCAACCCCGCTCGGGTGCTGGTGGTGCACAGCCCCAAGATCAAGAACTGGCAGCTAATGCTGGAGCAGAGTCTGGGCAATGGTCACTGCGCAGCAGTCTTGACCTGGCTGCCTGCACAGGTTTCGCTGGATCGCGTCAAGCTGAGCAAACTGGGGCAACGCTTCGGGGTGCTGACCCGCTTTTTCGAGCCTGCAGGAAAACTACTGCCCGTGCACAGCGGCCCGCTGGCCTACGGCGGACAGGATGTCTATCTCAACCACTGATGGTCCAGAACAGCCTGGAGACTCGAAATCGCCGTGAAGAAATGGAACAAGGGGAGAAGGGATCAGGCAAGAGCGCAAGAAAAGGGCCCTAGAAGAGTGATCAAGCAGAAGTGACCCGTCTGGTCTGTGCACCTGCGCCAGTACCAATGCCAACCTGCGGGACGATAGAAAAAGGCGACCCTAAGGTCGCCTTTTTACGCTGTCACCCAATGTCACAGACGGCCTGGTCGTTTGCTCGTGCCACCCCACAGGAATGATGCGAATATCCTTGGCCCTGGCTCAACACGACGATCAGGAGAGCTTGCCATCCAGCTCGGCAATCTTGGCCGACCAGTAGGCCGGGCCTGTTTCGTGGATATTGTTGCCTTGAGAATCGACAGCCACCGTCACTGGCATATCCTCCACCTCGAACTCGTAGATGGCTTCCATACCCAAGTCGGCAAAAGCCACCACCCGCGACTTCTTGATCGCCTTGGCGACCAGGTAGGCTGCGCCCCCTACGGCCATCAGATAAACGGCTTTATGCTGCTTGATACTCTCGACAGTTTTGGGGCCACGCTCTGACTTGCCGATCATGCCGATGAGACCGGTTTCCCCCAGCATCATGTCGGTGAACTTGTCCATTCGGGTGGACGTCGTGGGGCCGGCAGGGCCAACCACTTCGTCACGAACTGCATCGACCGGACCAACGTAATAGATGAAACGGTTGGTGAAATCTACCCCTTCCGGCAGACCCTCGCCATTTTTCAACATGTCGGCAATGCGCTTGTGGGCTGCATCGCGACCGGTAAGGATCTTGCCGGAGAGGAGTACTGTGTCGCCGCTCTTCCAGCTGGCAAGCTCCGCCTTGGTGATACCGTCAACATTGACACGGCGCACATTGGCCCCGGCTTCGCGGGTGATCTCCGGCCAATCGGCCAGTTTCGGCGGGGTCAACTCGGCCGGCCCCGAGCCATCCAGCTCGAAGTGGACATGGCGGGTGGCCGCACAGTTGGGGATCATCACCACCGGCTTGGAGGCGGCATGGGTCGGGGCACTCTTGACCTTCACGTCCAGCACTGTGGTGAGGCCGCCCAGACCCTGGGCACCGATCCCGAGCTTGTTGACCTTGTCATAGAGTTCGACCCGCAGCTTCTCTTCGGTGGTCTTGGGACCACGGGCGATCAGCTCCTGAATGTCGATGTGCTCCATCAAGGCTTCCTTGGCCAGCACGGCCGCCTTCTCGGCGGTGCCACCAATGCCGATGCCCAGCATGCCGGGCGGGCACCAGCCGGCGCCCATGGTCGGCACTGTTTTCAGTACCCACTCGACGACATCATCGGATGGGTTGAGCATCACCATCTTGGATTTGTTCTCGGAGCCGCCGCCCTTGGCCGCTATGCTCACTTCCACCTTGTTGCCCGGGATCATGTCGATATGCACGACAGCAGGGGCGTTATCCTTGGTGTTCTTGCGGCTGCCGGCCGGGTCGGCCAGCACGGAGGCGCGCAGCGGGTTGTCCGGATTGGTGTAGGCACGGCGCGTCCCCTCATCCACCATCTCCTGCACCGTCATGTCGCTGTCCCACTGCACCTGCATGCCTATCTTGACGAAGCAGGTAACGATACCGGTATCCTGGCACAGGGGACGATGCCCTTCGGCTGACATGCGGGAGTTGATCAGGATCTGGGCCAGGGCATCCTTGGCGGCCGGGTTGACCTCACGGTCATAGGCAGCCTTGGCAGCATGGACGAAATCAAGGGGGTGATAGTAGGAGATGTACTGCAGGGCGTCGGCGACGGAATCGATAAAATCCTGTTTTTTAATGATGCTCATATCATCCTCACTGGTCCTTGTCTCCGTCGTGGTGGCAGAGCAAGGGCTTCCATATGAGCCGTGCTTCGGTGTCATAATGTCAGGCAATATGCCTGTCGGCCCGATAGACAACGGCGTGTTTGTTCTAAAAATTCCGATGCCTATGATACGCTTGCCCCCCCATACCGGCTAGGGAGCAGGGTGCAAACTGTTGCCTGTGTAACAAAAAATGAAACCAAGTCTTCATATCCACCACTTTGATCACCAGACAGCGCTGCATGCGTTGTTTGCCCGTCTGCATCATCAGCCCTGGGCCATGTTGCTCGAATCGGCCGGCCCGCTGGGAGCGGACAACCGCTTTGACATCATCAGCGCCGACCCGCTGGCAACCCTGCAGACAGAGGGACCACTGACCTGGATAACCCGGGGCGAACAGTGTCTGTCATTTGACACGGATCCCCTGACCCTGCTGGCACAATGGCAACGGGATCTGCTGGGTGAGAAAGCACCGCACTGTGACGAATTGCCCTTTATTGGCGGCGCCCTCGGGCTGTTTGGCTATGATCTTGGCCGTTGCTTCGAGCGATTGCCGACACTGGCCGCACAGGATGTGTCAGTCCCGGACATGGCAGTCGGCATCTATGACTGGGCCCTGCTGCGCAACGTAGCAAGCGGCGCCTGGCAGCTGGTGCATTGGGGCGATGAAGCAGGCCTCCATCGCCGACTGCAGTGGCTGGCCGCGCAGCACGAGATGCCAACACCGCCATTCGCCCTGCAGAGCGAGTGGCGCAGCAACATGAGCCGCGCCGAGTACGGCGAGAAATTTGCGCGGGTACAGGCTTACCTGAGTGCCGGGGACTGTTATCAAATCAACCTGACCCAGCGCTTCAGCGCCGCCTATTGCGGCGAGGAATGGCAGGCTTATCAGGTGTTGTCCCGCGCCAACCGGGCTCCGTTTTCGGCCTTTGTTCGCCTGCCACAGAGCGCCATTCTAAGCCTCTCCCCCGAGCGGTTTCTGCTGCTTGATGATCGCCATATCGAAACCAAGCCCATCAAGGGTACCCGCCCCCGACTCGCCGATCCGCAGCAAGATCAGGCCAGCGCCCTCGAACTGGCTGGCGCCGACAAGGACAGATCAGAGAATCTGATGATCGTGGATCTGCTGCGCAACGATATCGGCAGGGTGAGCCGTCCTGGCTCCGTCAGCGTGCCCAGCCTGTTTGCCGTGGAGTCGTTCCCGGCGGTGCATCATCTGGTGTCCACCATCCACGGCGAGCTGGATAACCGCTGGCAGGCGGTGGATCTGCTGCGCGCCTGTTTCCCGGGCGGTTCCATCACCGGCGCCCCCAAGATCAGGGCCATGGAGATCATTGAGGAACTGGAGCCCCAGCGCCGCAACGCTTACTGTGGCAGCATCGGCTATCTGAGCCAGCATGGTCGGATGGACACCAGCATCTGCATTCGCACTCTGATTGCGGCAGACGGCCAACTACACTGCTGGGCCGGGGGGGGAATCATTGCCGACTCCGATGTGGACAGTGAATATCAGGAAACCTATGACAAGGTGGCCCGCATACTGCCGTTGCTGGAGACGCTGAAAAGCCGATAAGTTGAGAAGTTGAGAAGTTGACAGAATGGATAACGGAGTGACCATGAAAGAGACCCAAGCGCAGGATTGAAAGACGATTCGAGAGAATAAACAAGATGGACCGCGCCGAACTGCTGACCCGCTTTTTACTGCAACGCCCTGCCCCCGCCCATCGACTGACGGTGGCAGGGCTCAAACCTGCCGCCGTCTTGCTGCCGCTGGTTGAGCGGGCCGACGGCTTGCAACTGCTGCTGACCCGCCGCAGCGTACACCTGCGTCATCACGCGGGACAGATTAGCTTTCCTGGCGGGCGGCAAGATCCGGACGATCACAACCTGATCCACACGGCATTGCGGGAAACCTGGGAAGAGCTGGGCATCATACCGGCTCAGGTCCAGATCATCGGTACCCTGGCCCCGCTCAACACCATTTCCCAATACGATGTGCTACCCGTGCTGGGGCTGGTTGCCGCCGATTATCAACTCACCTTGAGCCAGGATGAAGTGGCTCAGGCCTTTGAAGTACCACTCCATCATCTGCTGGACCCACGCCACCACATAGCCCTGACCATTCCAAGGGCCGATCAGCTACACACCATCTACTGGATACCTTGGCAGGATCACTTCATCTGGGGGGCGACTGCCAGCATGATCCGCCAGCTATCTCGCCAACTTGCCACGTAACATTTTGCAAACATATTCCAGTGCAATATTTGCGCGTTAACAATAAACTAACGTATAGGTTTATAAAAAAAAATTGATTTTTTATTCTTTCGATCACATTTCCATAAAAGAGTGAGGGTTTATCCCTCACAAAGGTGAATTTGATCAACATTTTTGATTAGAAAAACCGTATCCTTGCGCCGACTCAACAAAAAACACACATTCGGGGTGAGACACATGTCTAATACAGTCATAGGCGCACAGGAAGTTGCAGCCTCACAGGCGCAAGGAACGAGCTCAATCCAATCTCGCGGTTGGAGCAAACAAGACACTAGCTGGGTTATCAGCCTGTTCGGCACTGCCGTCGGCGCGGGTATCCTGTTCCTGCCCATCAACGCTGGCATGGGTGGCTTCTGGCCACTGGTGGTCATGGCGCTGCTGGTCGGCCCCATGACCTATCTGGCCCACCGTGGCCTCGCCCGTTTTGTACTTTCGTCCAAGCAACCCAATGCCGACATCACACAAGTGGTGGAAGAGCATTTCGGGGTGGGCGCCGGTAAATTAATCACCCTGCTCTACTTCTTTGCCATCTACCCCATAGTGCTGATCTACGGTGTCGGTATCACCAACACGGTCGAAAGCTTCATGGTCAACCAGTTGCAGATGGCTGCGCCACCACGCTGGCTCCTCTCCATCGTGCTGATCATGGGCATGATGTCGGTGATGCTGGCGGGCGAGAAGCTGATGCTGAAGGTCACCGAGTTCCTGGTCTACCCGCTCATCGCCATCCTGGTAGGTATCTCCTTCTACCTGATCCCCGACTGGACTGGCGCCGCCCTCTCCCAGGTGCCGTCTGCCAAGGATTTCGCCACTACCTTGTGGCTGACAATCCCGGTACTGGTGTTCTCCTTCAACCACAGCCCGGCCATCTCCAGCTTCTCTCTGGCCCAGCGTCGTGATCATGGCGATCATGCCGTCGAGAAGTCCGATGCCATTCTCAAGCGCACTGCCACCATACTGCTGGGCTTCGTGATGTTCTTCGTCTTCTCCTGTGTCATGAGCCTGACCCCGGAACAACTGACTGAAGCCAAGTCACAGAATATTGCCGTGCTCTCTTATCTGGCAAACCAGCATGCAAGCCCCATCATTTCCTACTTCGGTCCGCTGGTTGCATTCGTCGCCATCGTATCCTCCTTCTTTGGTCACTATCTGGGTGCCCGTGAAGGTCTGAAAGGGATGATCGTCCAGAACATGCGCAAATCCGGCAAAGAGCCGAACCACAAGAAGGTTGAGATCTTCATCATCGCCTTCTTCATCCTCACCCTGTGGGGCACGGCCATCGCCAACCCCTCCATCTTGGGCATGATTGAATCTCTTGGTGGCCCCATCATCGCCACCATCCTCTTCATCATGCCGATGTACGCCATCAAACGCGTACCAGCCATGGCAAAATACCAGGGACACATCAGCAACGCGTTTGTTGCTCTGATGGGTACCATTGCCATCTCCGCCATCCTTTACCAGCTGTTTGGCTAATCACCAGACCATAACGGCAAAGCAAATGCCCGCCAGTGATGGCGGGCATTTTTTATGCACAAATAACCCATTCCTGTAATGCTAAACTGCACTCTTCAGTGGCAATGGCGCGACAATGCCGTCATCCACGAGCGCACCAGGTCCAGCCTTTGACGATACGAACCTGGCTCAGTCAGGGCGCCTTCGAGAAGCATGGCTCGGCCCAGCTCACAGAATTGACAGGCTGGCCCGCAGCGAGCCTATCTCCTGAATGCCACAGCCCCACACTTTGTTCCTTTCATGACAGGATCCTGGTTGTCGTATGCTGGCCGGACATAGATAAGCAGCTGACAGACAGTCCATCCGGCGGGTATGTCTGTTAGCAAACTGGCCCCTATTTACGCCATGATCTTCAGCCCACACGCATCCCTCCAATTGAAGGGATCTCACATCCTGATGCACTCGGCCATCGATAACGCACATAAAAAAAACGCCCTCACAAGAGGGCGTTTTCAATGGTTTGATGAAGCTGGCTATCAAGCTTCGCGGCTTGGCAGCGGCACGGCATCCAGCAGGGTTTCATCTTCGGCCATACAGGCGGCTGCGGTGAACAGCACGTCGGTGGAGCTGTTGAGAGCTGTCTCGGCAGAATCTTGCAACACACCTATGATGAAGCCCACAGCGACTACCTGCATGGCGATGTCGTTGCCGATGCCAAACAGGCTGCACGCCAGCGGGATCAGCAGCAGGGAGCCACCTGCCACACCGGAAGCGCCGCAGGCACTGATGGTGGCGACCACGGAGAGCAGCACGGCGGTGGCCAGATCCACTTCCATCCCCAAGGTGTGTACCGCCGCCATGGAGAGCACGGTAATGGTGATGGCGGCGCCCGCCATGTTGATGGTGGCACCCAGCGGAATGGAGACCGCATAGGTGTCTTCCGGCAGGCGCAGTTTTTCACACAGGGTCATGTTGACCGGAATGTTGGCGGCGGAGCTGCGGGTGAAGAAGGCGGTCACGCCGCTCTCTTTCAGGCAGGTCAGCACCAGTGGATAAGGGTTGCGTCGGATCTTCCAGAACACGATGAGCGGATTGACCACGAAAGCGATAAACAGCATGCAGCCGATCAGCACCACCAGTAGATGAGCATAACCAAACAGCGCATCGAAGCCGGTCTCGGCCAGGGTGGACGCCACCAGCCCCAGGATACCGAGCGGCGCGCAGCGGATCACCGCCTTGACGATGGTGGAGACGCCGTGGGAGAGATCGGTGATCAGAGCCTTGCTGCTGTCATTGGCGTGGCGCATGGCGATGCCAAGACCGATGGCCCAGGCCAGGATACCGATATAGTTCGCATCCATCAGCGCCTTGACCGGGTTGGTCACCACGTTGAAGAGCAGGGTCTGCAGCACCTCTGTGATGCCGCCCGGCGGGGTGATCTCGGCGCTGCTTGCCACCAGATGCAGGTTGGAGGGGAACAGGAAGCTGGCCACGACGGCAACCGCAGCAGCTAGGAAAGTGCCCAGCAGGTAGAGCAGCAGGATCGGCTTCATGTTGCTCTTCTGGCCCTGCTTGTGGCCGATGATCGCTGCCATTACCAGTACAAAGACCAGCAGTGGAGCAACCGCCTTCAAGGCACCGACGAACAGGCTGCCAAGCAGACCCGCCGCTTTGGCCCATTCCGGCATGAACATGGCAAGGAGGATACCGAATACCAGACCGACCAGGATCTGGCTTACCAGACTGGTGCTGTTGACCAGTCTCATGAGGGGGTGTTGTTGTGTCATCAAATAGTCCCTGAGCACCGAAGTGCGTGAATCATTAGTCCTGTTGGCAACCACTACACCAGGCGACACCCATGTCACAGGCTGGCGTCGTCTGCCCCGGCAAGCCTTCTATTGAGCCAGTCCGGAAACACACGGGGTTACGGACAAGGAATATCCCATCTGCAATCGCTTTTTTCCACATAATCACTGAAAAATATCCGGTTTACCTCACAAAAAGACTACAACAATGCGATAACACAATATCAACAGCGCCCAAATGGACGCTGTTTTCCTCTGAAGGGCCGTTCAGGCACTCCCGAGCGGTGGTATTATGGTGGTTTTGCGCTGGAGTCCCTGCCATGATCTCATCCCTGTTGACCCGCCACTTCGGCTTCGACCAGTTAAGGCCCGGTCAGGAGGCGGTGATCAGCCGGTTGCTGGCGGGCCAGAGTGCGGCTGCCATCTTCCCCACCGGCTCCGGCAAATCCCTCTGTTATCAGCTGCCTGCCCTCGCCCTGCCCCATCTGACCCTGGTGATTTCCCCCCTGATCGCGCTGATGCACGACCAGCTCGCTTTTCTCCACAGCAAAGGGATTGCCGCGGCTACCCTGGATTCGAGCCAGACACCGGAGGAGAGTCGCCGCGTGATGCAGCAGGCCAGTGACGGTCAGCTCAAGATCCTGATGATCTCGGTGGAGCGGCTCAAGAACGAGCGCTTTCGCCGCTTCATCCAGCAAGTGCCGCTGTCGATGCTGGTGGTGGATGAAGCGCACTGCATCTCGGAGTGGGGCCACAACTTTCGACCCGACTACCTCAAGCTGCCGGCTTATCGCCGCGAGCTGAAGATCCCTCAGGTATTGCTGCTGACCGCGACCGCCACCCCGGCTGTCATGGCCGACATGCAGGCCAAATTCGGCATCGAGGATGAGGGGCTGATCGTCACCGGCTTCTATCGCGCCAACCTGGATCTGGCGGTCGTGCCACTGCCTGCCGAGGCGCGTGATAACTGGCTGCAAGCAGAAGTACGACGAGAGCCCACTGCCCCCACCATCATCTATGTCACCTTGCAGCACACCGCGCAGCATTGTGCCGATCTGCTGCAACGAGCGGGGATCAGGGCGCGTGCCTATCATGCCGGGCTCGACTCGGCCCTGCGCAGCCAGATCCAGCATGACTTCATGGCTGGCAAGGTGGATTGCATCGTGGCCACCATCGCCTTTGGCATGGGGATCGACAAGGCCGATATTCGCCGGGTCATTCACTACGATCTGCCCAAATCCATCGAAAACTACAGTCAGGAGATCGGCCGTGCCGGGCGGGATGGGCTCCCTTCCCACTGCATAGTGCTGGCCAATCGCGCCCAGCTCCCCGTGCTGGAGAATTTCGTGTACGGGGATACGCCCGATCGCGCCGCCATAGTGGCGCTGCTCGAGATCCTGTCGCAAAGTGGCAACGAGTGGGAGTTTGGTCTGCTGCGTCTCTCCAACGACACCAACATCCGCCAGTTGCCGCTCAAGACCCTGCTGGTCTATCTGGAAATGGCAGGTGTCATCATGCCAGCCTACAGCTACTTCGCCGAATATCGCTTCAAGTTCGTGCTGGACAAGGCCGAGATCCTGACCCGTTTCAATCCCGACCGACGCCAGTTTCTGGAGCAGCTGTTTGCCTGTGCACCGCAGGCCCGCAGCTGGTGCACCATGGACTTTGATGCCCTCTGGCAGGGTTATCAGGGGGAACGGCACCGTGCGGCAGCAGCCCTGGATTATCTGCTACAACAAGGCTGGATAGAGCTGGAGAGCAAGCAGATGACCGATGTCTATCGGGTGCTGCGTCAAGATGTTGATATCAATGCATTGGCAGACGAGCTCTATGCCCTGTTCGAGAAGAAGGAGCTGAGTGAACTGGCCCGGTTGCAGGCCTTGCTGGCCTTTTTTACATCAAGCCACTGCCTGAGTCAGGAGCTGGCCCGATATTTTGCCGACGAGCAGGCACCCAGCAAATGCGGGCACTGCTCCGTCTGCCGTGGCGAGGTTGCCGTACTGCCGCCATTGCCAACCCTCACCCTGCCCAATGAAAACGGGTTGCGTGCCTGGTGCGATCCCCTGATAGCCTTGTGCCACACCCGCCATCCTCGCATTCTGACCCGTTTTCTGTGCGGTATCGCCACGCCATTGACCACCCAGGTCAAGGCAAAAAGCCTGGCTGGATTTGGCCAGCTGGCGGCGCATCCATTCGCCGAGGTGCTGGCAGCGGTATCACGGTTCTACCCCATCCCTGACAGTTGATCATGCCAGTGCACATCTACAACCCGCTGAAAAAAATAAGACCCTCGCATATGCGAGGGTCAAGCCAACGGAAACGTGCTTAAACAGAGCTTTGTATCAGTAGCCATCACTCTCTTGCTAAAGCGATGGCTGCCGACACAGGGCCAATCTAGAGCAGCAAAAATGTAACGTCAATGTGAAAATTAGAGCTTAAACACCAAACAAGCATCGTTCCGCTGACGCAAACGTAATAACCATTTCCATTCGCTTTTCCTCCTTCCCTTGCCCCGTCTGTGTTACAGCCAACTGACCCGAACAATGCGTTGTCCTTTCCATTTTCTGGCAAACATTTATTTTTTATCTCTTTGACATTTACCTCACTATCGTGGCAAAAATAATTTAACAGTCAGTAACATAGGTGTGTCACTGATTGCGCCTTCCCGCATCAGGATCGGGAAGTACCCTTGCAAATTTAAACCAATAGATGGTGATGGATTACTGGGGGCTGTTGACTAGGATTAATGAGGTAAACAGAACAAAAGTAGTGATCCACTCTTTTCAGGGTAAGCGACTATAACGAGGGCAAAGTTATGGGCATCTTCGAGCATTATCAACAGCGATACGAGAAAGCCAGGGAAGAGGAGTACAGTATCCAGGAGTTTCTGGATATGTGTAAGCAGGACAAAGCCTGCTACGCCTCCGCTGCCGAACGCTTGCTGGTCGCCATCGGCGAGCCGGAAATGATCGATACCTCGGTCAATCCCAGACTCAGTCGCCTTTTTTCCAACCGCGTCGTTGCGCGCTATCCCGCCTTCAAAGATTTCTACGGCATGGAAGAGGCCATCGAGCAGATCGTCTCCTACCTCAAGCACTCGGCCCAGGGGCTGGAAGAGAAGAAGCAGATCCTCTATCTGCTGGGACCGGTTGGCGGCGGCAAATCCTCTCTGGCGGAGAAGCTCAAATCCTTGATGCAAAAAGTGCCGGTCTATCGCATCAAGGGCTCACCGGTCAATGACCACCCCTTCTGTCTGTTCGACATCGAAGAGGATGGCGAGCTGCTAGAAAAAGAGTACGGCATTCCACGCCGCTACCTGCGACCCATCATGTCACCCTGGGTGGCCAAGCGACTGCACGAGTTCGGTGGCGACATTTCCAAGTTCAAGGTAGAGAAGGTCAACCCATCCATCCTCGATCAGATTGCCATCGCCAAGACAGAACCGGGTGATGACAACAACCAAGATATCTCCTCTCTAGTCGGCAAGGTCGACATCCGCATGCTTGAGCATTATGCCCAGGATGATGCAGATGCTTACTCCTACTCAGGTGCGCTGTGCAAGGCGAACCAGGGGATCATGGAGTTCGTGGAGATGTTCAAAGCCCCCATCAAGGTGCTGCATCCTCTGCTGACCGCGACCCAGGAAGGGAACTACAACGGCACAGAGGGGCTCTCCGCCCTGCCCTTCGACGGCATATTGCTGGCTCACTCCAACGAATCAGAGTGGCAGCAGTTCCGTAACAACAAGAACAACGAAGCCTTCCTCGACCGGGTTTACATCGTCAAGGTGCCTTACTGCCTGCGCGTCTCGGAAGAGGTGAAGATATACGAAAAACTGCTGATCAACAGCGAACTGACCGACGCCAAATGTGCCCCGGGCACACTGGAGCTGCTGGGTCAGTTCTCCGTCCTCTCTCGACTGAAAGAGCCGGAAAACTCTAGCCTCTACTCCAAGATGCGGGTCTACGATGGCGAGAGCCTGAAAGACACGGATCCCAAGGCCAAGAGCTATCAGGAGTACCGTGACTACGCCGGTGTGGATGAGGGTATGAATGGTCTCTCCACCCGTTTTGCGTTCAAGATCCTCTCTCGCGTTTTCAACTTCGACCACGCGGAAGTGGCGGCCAACCCGGTACACCTTTTCTATGTGCTGGAGCAGCAGATAGAGCGCGAACAGTTCCCGCAGGAGCTGCACGATCGCTACCTTGAGTTCATCAAGGGTTATCTGACTCCGCGCTATGTGGAGTTCATCGGTAAGGAGATCCAGACCGCCTACCTCGAATCCTATTCGGAGTACGGCCAGAATATCTTCGATCGCTACGTCACCTATGCCGACTTCTGGATCCAGGATCAGGAGTACCGTGACCCCGAGACCGGCCAGCTGTTTGACCGCGCGTCGCTCAACAGCGAGCTGGAGAAGATTGAAAAACCCGCAGGGATCAGCAACCCGAAAGATTTCCGCAACGAAATCGTCAACTTCGTGCTGCGAGCCCGGGCCAACAATGCAGGCCGTAACCCCAACTGGACCAGTTACGAGAAGCTGCGCACCGTGATCGAGAAGAAGATGTTCTCCAACACGGAAGAGCTGCTGCCGGTTATCTCCTTCAACAGCAAAACCTCGGCTGAGGAGCAGAAGAAGCACGATAACTTTGTCGAACGGATGATGGAGAAAGGCTACACCCGCAAACAGGTGCGACTGCTCTCCGAATGGTATCTCAGGGTACGCAAGTCATCCTGACCCTGCCGTGGTTCAAGGGGGAGTTATGGCGCATTTTATCGACCGCAGGCTCAACGGCAAAAACAAAAGCGCTGTCAATCGGCAGCGCTTCATCCGCCGCTACAAGAAGCAAATAAAACAAGCGGTCTCGGATGCTGTCTCCAAGCGCAGCATTCAGGACGTGGACAAGGGCGAGAGCATCAGCATACCGACCAAGGATATAGGCGAACCCCATTTCCATCAGGGGCAAGGTGGTAAGCGGGAAATGGTGCATCCCGGCAATGACCAGTTCGTCTCCGGTGACAAGATTGACCGTCCCAAAGGAGGGGGCGGTGGTCAGGGGGCGGGCGAAGGTCAGGCATCCAATCAGGGGGAAGGCGAAGATGACTTCGTGTTCCAGATCTCCAAGGATGAGTATCTGGATCTGCTGTTTGAAGATCTGGAGCTGCCCCGCTTGCAGAAAACCCAGCTCAACCAGTTAATGGAGATGAAGACCTACCGGGCGGGTTACACCTCCAACGGGGTGCCAGCCAATATCAACGTGGTGCGTTCTCTGCAAAACTCGCTGGCGCGGCGTATGGCACTGCAAGCCGGCAAGAAACGCCAGTTGCATGAACTGGAAGAGAGGATGGCTCTGCTGGCAACCGATCCCAACGAGCATTTCACCGAAATCGCCCTGCTTGAGAAGGAGATCCGAGAGCTGAAACGGCGGATCTCAGCTGTGCCCTTCATCGACACCTTCGATCTCAAGTTCAACAACTTTGTCAAACGGCCCGTGCCGTCCAGCCAGGCGGTGATGTTCTGCCTGATGGACGTGTCGGGTTCCATGGATCAGGCCACCAAGGAGATGGCAAAGCGCTTCTATATCCTGCTCTACCTGTTCCTGAGCCGGACCTACAAGAACGTAGAAGTGGTCTACATTCGCCATCACACCCAGGCCAAGGAAGTGGACGAGCACGAGTTTTTCTACTCCCAGGAGACCGGCGGCACCATAGTCTCCAGCGCACTCAAGATGATGAACGACATCATCAACGAGCGTTACCCGGCTAACCAGTGGAACATCTATGCGGCGCAAGCGTCCGATGGTGACAACTGGGCTGATGATTCGCCGCAATGCCGGGAGATCCTGACCCGGGATATCATGCCGCGGGTGCGGTACTACTCCTATATAGAGATCACCACCCGCGCCCACCAGACCCTGTGGCACGAGTACGAGTCGGTGGCCAGCCAGTTCCCTCACTTCGCGATGGAGCACATTCGCAAGGTTGAGGATATTTATCCGGTATTCCGGGAGCTGTTCAAGAAGCAAGCGGCGTGAGGGAGATCATATGGTAGAAACCGCAAGAAAAATACCGCCACTGGACGATGGCCCGGATTGGAACTTCGATCTGCTGGAGACTTATCATCAGGAGATAGCCCGGGTCGCCAGGTTTTATCGACTGGATACCTACCCCAATCAGATCGAGGTGATCACCGCCGAGCAGATGATGGATGCCTACTCCAGTGTCGGTATGCCCATCGGCTATCAACACTGGTCATTTGGCAAACGCTTCATCCACACCGAGCGCAACTACAAGCGCGGTCAGATGGGACTGGCCTATGAGATCGTCATCAACTCGGATCCCTGCATCGCTTACCTGATGGAGGAGAACACGATGCCGATGCAGGCGCTGGTCATGGCGCACGCCTGTTATGGTCACAACTCTTTTTTCAAAAACAACTATCTGTTCAAAACCTGGACCGATGCCTCCTCCATCATCGACTATCTGCTGTTTGCCAAGAACTACATCACAGAGTGCGAAGAGAAACACGGCATCGATGCGGTGGAAAAGTTGATCGACTCCTGTCATGCCCTGATGAACTTCGGAGTGGACCGTTACAAGCGGCCCCAGAAGATCTCGCTGGCAGAGGAGAAGCGCCGCCAGAAGGCACGGGAAGATTATCTGCAGACTCAGGTGAACGAGCTGTGGCGCACCCTGCCCAAGCAGCACAAGGCCTCCGGCGTTGAAGACAGACGCTACCCGGCCGAGCCCCAGGAGAACATTCTCTACTTCATCGAGAAGAATGCCCCTCTGCTCGAACCCTGGCAGCGCGAGATAGTGCGTATAGTGCGCAAGATCAGTCAGTACTTCTACCCGCAGAAACAGACTCAGGTGATGAATGAAGGCTGGGCCACCTTCTGGCACTACACCATCCTCAACCACCTGTATGACGAGGGCAAGATCAGCGATCGTTTCATGATAGAGGTGCTGCACAGCCACACCAACGTGGTGTACCAGCCCCCCTACAACAGCCGCTACTACTCGGGGATCAACCCCTACGCCCTTGGCTTTGCCATGTTCACCGATCTGCGCCGCATCTGTGAAAACCCGACCGAGGAGGACAGATACTGGTTCCCCGATTATGCCGGCACCAACTGGGTCGATACCCTGCATTTTGCCATGCAGAACTTCAAGGACGAGAGCTTCATCAGTCAGTTCCTCAGTCCCAAGGTGATGCGGGAAATGAAGCTGTTTGCCATCGACGATGATGACTTGAAGAATTATCTCAAGGTATCTGCCATTCACAATGAGGAGGGTTATCGGCTGGTACGCAATACCCTGTCAGCTCAATACAACTTGAGCAACCTGGAGCCCAATATTCAGGTCTATAACGTAGCGGTGAAGGGAGATCGCTCATTGACCCTGCGCTATGTGCCGCACAACCGGATCCCTCTTGGGGATTCACGCCACGAGGTGCTCAAGCATCTGCACCAGCTGTGGGGATTTGATGTGGTACTGGAGCAGGATAACGGCGACTTGCCTGCCGACATTATCGGTCGCTGTCCTGATAAAAAACCGCTCTGAGGCCACTTTCCACCATAAAAAAACGCGCCATCTGGCGCGTTTTTTTATGCATCAACAATCAGTTGTCACACAGATTGCTCGGCATATCCTGACGCAGACGGGTCCACAGCTTGCCAGACTCGATACCGTACTGACGTACTGTCATGAACACGGCTTCATGATTCTTGGTCTCGGCCAGCCCCAGCAAGGTCTTGTAGTAGGCATCCGCCGTTTCACGAGCTTGCTTGTCAGAGAAGTAGTAACGCCCGACCCGGCTATACAATCCCTTGAAACCATTGAGGATGAGGGCATAGATGGGATTGCCGGAGGCAAAGGAGAGCTGGTGATGCAGACGATAATCAAACTCCGCGTACGCTTCTGGGGTGCTATCTACCGCATTGGCACCGCGCAGTATCTCTGCGGCTTGCTCCGGATTATTGCGGATAGCGCCACGTATGAAGATGGTGCAGATATTGGTGCGGGCCGACAGCAGCTGGGCCACCAGATCCGGTACTTTGTCCTGATCCAGGCGGGCCAGGGTTTCCAGGATGTTGAGACCCGAGGTCTCCCAGAAATTGTTTACCTTGGTCGGCTTGCCATGTTGGATGGTGAGCCAGCCATCACGGGCCAGACGCTGAAGCACTTCGCGCAAGGTAGTACGAGTCACCCCGATAAGCTCGGACAGCTCACGCTCGGCCGGCAGTATGGATCCTGGAGGAAAGCGATTGTTCCAGATGGACTCGATGATGTATTCCTCGGCAAACCCTGCAGGGCTCTGCGCTTTTATGACCATGTAGTGACTCTGTTGTAGTGCGTAAAAAGGCCCACGAATAATAGCAAAGCAGGAAAGGCTGGCAAGCAGAAGGTCAGTCCTCTGCTCACATAAGTAGAACCTGATGTTAAATAAATGTATTAAATATCGAGATGGGTGCCAACCAGCCCCACTGTCTGTAGATAAAACAGACATTATCTTGGGCAAGGGGCACTATGTTATTTATAGTTAAAGCTCTTTTTGATTAAAATCATGAAGAATCAATCTGATATGGGACAGCATCCGGATGTTTGGGTCGAGCTAGCCTCGACTGCATAGACGCAGAAATCAACAACAAAACAGAGACCCATTATTATGCCAATCAGCTTAGGGAACGCATTTGCCAAGAACTTTTTGGGTAATGCGCCAAAGTGGTACAAGAGCGCAATTCTGTTATTTCTGGTGATCAATCCGATCGCCTTTTATCTCGATCCCTTTGCTGCCGGTTGGCTGCTGGTCGTCGAATTCATCTTCACCCTGGCCATGGCGCTCAAATGCTATCCGTTGCAACCTGGTGGCCTGCTGGCCATTGAAGCAGTGCTCATTGGCATGACTTCCGCAGAACAAGTCAAACATGAACTGGTAGCCAACATTGAAGTGCTGCTGCTGCTGGTGTTTATGGTGGCAGGTATTTACTTCATGAAGCAGTTGCTGCTCTATGTGTTTACCAAACTGCTGATCCGGATCCACTCCAAGACCTTGCTATCTCTGGCATTCTGCCTGGTGTCTGCCTTTCTGTCAGCCTTCCTCGACGCCCTGACCGTGATCGCGGTAGTGATCAGTGTGGCGACCGGTTTCTATGCCATCTACCACAAGGTCTCCTCCGGCAAGGAGTTTGGCCATCAACATGATCACACCGACGATCACTCTGTTCACGAACTCAGTCGCCAACACCTGGACGATTTTCGCGCTTTCCTGCGCAGCTTGATGATGCATGCCGCCATCGGAACGGCGCTGGGAGGTGTCTGCACTCTGGTGGGTGAGCCACAAAACCTGATCATTGGTGAGCAGGCCGGTTGGAGCTTCGGCGAGTTTGCCATTCGCATGGCACCAGTGACCATCCCCGTTTTCATCTGTGGCTTGCTCACCTGTATTCTGGTGGAAAAGTGCCGCTGGTTTGGCTATGGCGCAAAGTTGCCGGATGCCGTGCGTCACATCATGGAAGATTACAACCGTTACGAGGAAGCCGGGCGCTCCCCGCAGGACAAGGCCAAGCTGATCGTGCAGGCAGTGATAGCCATCTGGTTGATCTTGGGTCTCGCCATGCACCTTGCGGCCGTGGGGTTGATCGGGCTGTCGGTCATAGTGCTGGCTACCTCGTTGACCGGCATCAACGACGAACACTCTCTGGGCAAGGCCTTTCAGGAAGCTCTGCCCTTCACTGCCCTGCTTGCCGTCTTCTTCAGTGTGGTCGCCGTGATCATCGATCAACAGTTGTTCCGGCCCGTGATCCAGTGGGTACTGGCTGCAGAACCGGATGATCAACTCGCCCTCTTCTATCTGGCAAACGGCCTGCTCTCCATGGTCAGTGACAACGTCTTCGTCGGCACTGTCTACATCAACGAGGTGAAAACAGCACTGCTCAACAATGCCATTAATCGCGAACAGTTCGATCTGTTGGCGGTCGCCATCAATACCGGCACCAACCTGCCCTCGGTCGCCACCCCGAATGGCCAGGCGGCTTTCCTGTTTATGCTCACCTCGGCGCTGGCCCCCCTGTTGCGGCTCTCCTATGGTCGTATGGTGTGGATGGCGCTGCCTTACACCCTGGTGCTGGGTCTGGTCGGTTTCTTCTCGGTAGAGCTGCTGCTCGGTCCTGCCACCGAGTGGTTTTATCAGGCCGGGTGGCTTCTGCCTCACAGCGGTGCCCCCGCTGTATTGCCTGCTCTGCACTAAAGACCAAGGGCCCCGCAGGGGCCCTTTCTTTTAGCTATTCCCAATTATCTGTTGTATGGGGCACCGCATACAAACAATGCCTTATATTCCCCCTCTTTCAGTAACGTTCCAGCATCCTGCGCTAATCCAGACAATTTCTCAGGCCATGGGTGCCACTACATAGCATCACTCCATCCGTGCTTTCAACTGACGGTGCTACTTGTTCACATGTTGGATCTGGTATCCGCTCAACTTGACGGTTAGGCACGGTCTTCAAAGCAATTACCTACCCCAGGATGGGCCTTACAACAAACAATGGATTCGTCTCACCATGCGGGATTGGGACAGCACCTTTCTTTTTATCCCCTGCTCTGCTCTAATTCAGCCACTGTTTTTTCTGTGAGATCAACCAGATGATTGAGTTCCTGCGTCGTATTGCCGCCCATCGACTGGCATGGGGTCTGCTTGCCGCGTCCGCTTTGTTCCTTGAGTTGAGTGCCCTCTTCTTCCAATATGTGCTGGGTCTGCACCCATGTGTCATGTGTGTGTACGAGCGCCTCGCCATCCTGGGGGTGCTCTCGGCAGGATTGCTCGGCATGATAGCGCCAGAGAAGTGGTATCTCCGCTGGAGTGCCCTCTTGCTCTGGGGCTACAGTGCCTTCCGTGGCCTTCAGCTGGCACTGAAGCACGTGGATTATCAGATGAATCCTTCCCCATTCAACGTCTGCAGCCCTTTTGCCGACTTCCCCAGCTGGGCTCCTCTCGATCAGTGGCTGCCCTGGCTATTCTTTCCGGATGGAGATTGCAGCGAGATCAGCTGGCAATTCCTGAGCTTCTCCATGCCTCAGTGGCTTGTCGCCATCTTCGCCGCCTACCTGCTGGTGTTTGTGGTCGTGACCATCGGCAATCTGGTCAAGGGACGGTGCTGCAGCTAATGCAGAGTAACAAGCATAAAAAAGGAGCCATTGGCTCCCTTTTTTATGGGGCTGAATACCATCTTTTCCGCCTGCCTCTGGCGTTTGTGATCCTGGCTATCAGCAACCGGCTCAGGGGGCACCCATGCGGCTGAACCAGTGTATACACAGTAAAAATGGGAGCCAGTGGCTCCCATTTCCATGACCTGCTCGTCAGCGACGCGCCGATCAGGATGCGGCCTTGCTGGCGTGCATCCTGGCCCTTGCCATGCCGATGACCATGGGCAACAGTGAAATAAAGATGATGCCGAAAATGAGCAGCGTAAAGTTTTGACGCACCACGGGCAAGTTGCCAAAGAAGTGGCCGGCATACACGAAGGAAATAACCCACAGCAGCCCCCCCACCAGGTTGAATACCAGGAAGCGCGGATAGGTCATGGCACCCATGCCTGCAACGAAGGGAGCAAAGGTGCGCACGATTGGCAGGAAACGGGTGATGATAATGGTCTTGCCACCATGGCGGTCGTAAAAAGCGTGAGTCTTGTCCAGATAATCCCGACGGAAGATTTTGGATTCAGGGTTGCGGAACAGCTGCTCGCCGAAGAAGTGGCCAATGGTGTAGTTGACCACGTTGCCCAGCACGGCAGCGATGATCAGCAGGGCCGCCAGGGTATGAACATCCAGCACACTGCCCACTGTGAGGGCACCGGCAGCAAACAGCAGTGAGTCACCCGGCAGGAAGGGAGTGACCACAAGCCCTGTCTCGCAGAAGATGATCAGGAACAGGATGGCATAAACCCAGACGCCATAGTTTTCAAAAAGTTCTCTCAAATGCACGTCAACGTGCAGAATAAAGTCAATCGCAAACAGGATCAGATCCATTTTTTCATACTCATGAAGTGAACGGCGTGGAGTCTACGCCAATGCATTCAGGGTCACAATCTTCCCATAGAGCTCTTTTTAATCAACGAAAGGCGAAACTCAATCGATTCCCTTTTTATCCGAAAAATCATAAATAACCAACACCTGTTCACCCCTGATTAAGGGGGAAACTGATTCAGTCTCGTTTATCCAGTGTCAGCCTGACATGTTCGGGCAGGCACTTCTCCCATCCCCACAATAAAAGCAGCAGCAGGGTCAGGTCATCACACCAGCCAAGCAGGGGGACCACATCGGGGATGAGATCTACCGGGCTGAGGCCATACAGCAGTATGAGGATCACCAGCCCCTTGGCCCACCAGGGAGTGGCAGGATGGCGGAAGTCCTGATAGAGACGGCGCATGCGCCGCCAGATGAGCCAGCGTTTGCCGTTCGGCTTATTGTTCAACTCTCGATCAACTCGTGGCGCAGCCGCTGGATCTGGTCTCGCAGCGCGGCTGCCTGCTCGAACTCCAGATCCCGCGCGTGCTGGAACATCTGCTCTTCCATCCGCTTGATCTCTTTGGCTATCTCGCTGGCGGAGCGAACATGGTACTCCCCTTGTGGCTCGGCTGCCTTGCGACCTCCCCTGCCCGCCTTGCCTGCACTACGGCTGCCTCCCATGTCCATCACATCCCCCACCGACTTGTTGAGCCCTTTGGGGGTGATGCCGTGTTCGAGGTTGTGAGCATGCTGCAGGGTCCGACGGCGCTCCGTCTCCTCGATGGCCACCCTCATGGAGTTGGTGATGGAATCCCCGTACAGGATCACCTTGCCGTTGAGGTTGCGGGCGGCGCGGCCAATGGTCTGAATGAGGGAGCGAGTGGAGCGCAGGAAGCCCTCTTTGTCCGCATCCAGGATGGCCACCAGAGAGACCTCCGGCATGTCGAGCCCCTCTCGCAGCAGGTTGATACCCACCAGCACGTCAAACTTGCCGAGGCGCAGATCGCGAATGATCTCCACCCGCTCTACGGTATCGATATCCGAGTGCAGGTAGCGCACTCTAACGTCATGATCCGCCAGATATTCGGTCAAATCCTCCGACATCCGCTTGGTGAGGGTCGTCACCAGCACCCGCTCCTCCACCGCGACCCGCAGCCGGATCTCGGAGAGCAGATCGTCCACCTGGGTGGTCACCGGGCGCACCTCTATCTCGGGATCGAGCAAACCGGTCGGGCGCACTACCTGCTGCACCACGTCATCGCCGGATTTACCCAGCTCGTAGGGACCAGGGGTAGCCGAGACAAACACCGTCTGCGGCATCAGGGCCTCGAACTCATCGAACTTGAGGGGCCGGTTGTCGAGTGCCGAGGGCAGACGAAAGCCGTACTCCACCAGCGTCTCCTTGCGGGATCTGTCCCCTTTGAACATGGCGCCGATCTGCGGCACCGTCACGTGGGATTCGTCGATGATGAGCAGGCCATCCCCTGGCAGGTAGTCAAACAGGGTGGGCGGCGGCTCCCCCGGTGCACGACCGGAGAGGTAGCGGCTGTAGTTCTCGATACCGGAGCAGTAGCCCAGCTCTTGCATCATCTCCATGTCGAACTGGGTGCGCTGGCTGATGCGCTGCTCCTCCACCAGCTTGTTGAGAGACAGCAGCTGTTCCCGGCGGCTTTTCAACTCCTCCTTTATATGCTCAATGGCACCCAGAATGGTTTCGCGCGGGGTGGCATAATGGGTCTTGGGATAGATGGTGTAGCGCACCACCGTCTGTTCGATGGCACCGGTCAGGGGATCGAATTGGGAGAGCCGCTCCACCTCTTCATCAAACAGCTCCACGCGCAGCGCCAGCTTGTCCGACTCGGCGGGGTAGATGTCGATCACCTCTCCCCTCACCCGAAAGGTACCGCGCTGGAATGCCATGTCATTGCGGGTGTATTGCAGCTCGGCGAGACGACGCAATATATCCCGCTGGTTGATCACGTCCCCGACTTTGAGGTGCAGCATCATGCTGAGGTAAGCCTGGGGGTCCCCCAGACCATAGATGGCCGACACGGACGCGACTATGATGACGTCACGCCGCTCCAGTAGCGCCTTGGTGGCCGACAACCGCATCTGCTCGATGTGATCGTTGATGGAAGCATCCTTCTCGATGAAGGTGTCCGTGGTCGGTACATAAGCCTCGGGCTGGTAGTAGTCGTAATAGGAGACGAAATACTCCACCGCATTCTCGGGGAAAAACTCCTTCATCTCGCCATAGAGCTGGGCAGCCAGCGTCTTGTTGGGGGCCATGATCATGGTGGGGCGGTTCAGGGTCGCGATCACGTTGGCCATGGTGAAGGTCTTGCCCGAACCTGTCACCCCGAGCAGGGTCTGATGGGCCAGGCCGGATTCGATGCCATCAAGCAGACGGGCGATCGCCTCTGGCTGATCCCCTGCAGGTTGAAACTGGCTGGCCAACTGAAATAACTTGCTCATGACGACTCCCGGCAAAAAACGGCAAGGAAGAAGTGTACTCCGAGTTGGGGTGGCCTGGGTATCCACTCTCCTGCCCAAGCGGCTATTGACCTCAAAAAGCGACCTCTGTATGATGCCCCTCCTTGCCTGATGTTCCCCCGTAGTTCAGTCGGTAGAACGGCGGACTGTTAATCCGTATGTCACTGGTTCAAGTCCAGTCGGGGGAGCCAATTCCTCACCATCTCGGTGCAAGTTATCCACTTTAGTGCTTTCCTCTGCCGATTTTAATGCACAAGCCGCTCACTGCGGTGACATCCCCCATTTTTCTCCCTTTCCATGCCAGCAGCGTTTTGTTCTGTTGCGTCTAACTATCTGATTTTTATAGAAACATTTTTATTCCGGTATTTTTTGAACAGCCCTTGCAACCCAGTATTGGCGCGGCCTGTAGCCTGATTGCCAAGTTTCACACACAGGGTTATCCACAGAATCTGTGGGTAAGTCAGTCAAACCCAGTCACTGCCTAGCTTGGCAGGCCATTGCCATCGACCGGCTCCGATTTCTCTTCCCAACCTCATTTTCTGCTGTTTTTGAGTGCCCCCCCAAATGGGTCGAAACACCGGCCATCAGATGCCTTTTCCAGATATCTTTTCGCTATCCCGCGAGCAGTGGGTCAGCATCCGTACCTGCCCCTTGAACCGGTTCCTGGCTCAACCCCCGCTCTTCAGTCAGATATGCTGAAAAACAGCGAAACGACTCTTCCAAACAGCAGGGAATAAATTTTCAAGCCGGTCATGCGGACAAGGATCACAGATAGCAGGAATCACTAATTGACAGCGGGGCTGACAGCGCGAAATAGAGCGGATCTTCCTGGTTGCCCCGTGTTTTCCCTCAACCAAGGGGCAGCAAGGCAGCTTGCTACCGATTAATCCTCCTTTGGCGCTTCTTTATTGGTAAGGGATCCGGCACAATATCGGCCCCACTTTTTTCCTCGGTTTTTCCGGGCATGACCATAGATTTCGTGACACTGTTACATCAAAGCGACTCCCTGCTGCTGTTCGTGGTACTGGCCTTCGGCCTGTTGCTCGGCAAAGTCAGGCTCGGCAATTTCCAGATTGGCAACACCATAGGCGTGCTGTTTACCGCCCTGCTGTTCGGCCAGATGGGTTTCGAGTTCACCGCCACCACGGAGAACGTCGGCTTCATGCTGTTCATTTTCTGCGTGGGGATAGAAGCGGGGCCGCACTTTTTCAGCGTCTTCCTGCGGGACGGCATTCACTACATCACCCTCACTCTGGTGATCCTGCTGACGGCGCTGCTGCTGACAGTGGGGCTGGCCAAGTTCTTCAACCTGGGGCCAGGCATGGCCGCTGGGATCCTGGCGGGCTCGCTCACCTCAACCCCGGCCTTGGTTGGTGCGCAGGATGCCCTGCGCAGCGGACTGCTCAACCTGCCTCACAAGACAGACATGCAGTCCGTGCTCGACAACATGGGCATTGGCTATGCGCTGACCTATCTGGTCGGTTTGGTAGGCCTGATGCTGGTGGTGCGCTACCTGCCTTCACTGGCTAGGCTGGATTTGAGCACAGAAGCGCAGAAGATCGCCCGTGAACGTGGACTGTCGGACAACGAAAGCCGTAAAACCTACCTCCCCATCATCCGCGCCTATCGGGTCGGCCCCGAGCTAGCAGCCTGGATTGGTGGTCGTACCCTGCGGGAAACCGGTATCTATCCCCACACCGGCTGCTATGTGGAGCGGATCCGCCGCAACGGCATACTGGCAAGCCCGGATGGTGATGCCGTCATCCAGGAAGGGGACGAGATCGCCCTGGTAGGCTATCCGGAAAGCCACGAGAAACTCGACGTCAATTACCGCAACGGTAAAGAGGTGTTCGACCGTAACCTGCTAGATCTTCAAATAGTTACCGAAGAGATAGTGGTGAAAAACGATGGGGTAGTCGGGCGCCATCTGGTGGAGCTCAACCTCACCGAGAAAGGCTGCTTCCTCAACCGGGTGGTACGGTCCCAGATAGAGATGCCGTTTGATCGCAACATCATGCTGCAAAAGGGTGACGTGCTGCAGATCAGCGGCGAGAAGCAGCGGGTCAAGCTGCTGGCCAACAAGATCGGCTTTATCAGTATCCACAGCCAGACCACGGATCTGGTCGCCTTCACCACCTTCTTCGTGCTGGGCCTGCTGATTGGCTCCGTCTCCCTGGTATTCGGCCAGCTCGAGTTTGGTCTGGGCAACGCCGTCGGCCTGCTGCTGGCAGGGATCCTGATGGGCTACCTGCGCGCCAACCACCCCACAGTCGGCTATGTGCCGCCCGGGGCATTGCGTCTGGCCAAGGATCTGGGGCTTGCCGTCTTCATGGTGAGCACGGGTCTGAAAGCCGGTGGCGGCATTCTGGATCACCTGAGCCAGGTCGGTGCCGTGGTGCTCTTCTCCGGCATGCTGGTGACCACCTTGCCGGTACTGGTGGGCTATCTGTTCGGGGTCTGGGTGTTGAAGATGAACCCGGCACTGCTGCTGGGCGCCATCACGGGTGCCCGCACCTGCGCCCCGGCCATGGACGTGGTGAACGAAGCGGCCAACAGCTCCATTCCGGCGCTTGGTTATGCGGGCACCTATGCGGTTGCCAACGTCATGTTGACCCTGGCGGGGTCCTTCATCATCGGCTTCTGGTTCTAACGCCACATCGGATTTGCTGCAATAGAAGGGGAGCCGTTATGGCTCCCCTTCTATATTTCAATTTCACGGCTTCCCCATTCCCTGTCCCCTGACAGATCCCGCGACATCTCGTGCCCGCAGCCATCCGCATCACACCTCTGCCCCAACAGGTATTCTTGACTATCTCGCACGAGACGGCTGCGGCACCACAAAATAGAGCCAATGGTACTATCTGACACGTTGCACCAAACTCAATGAGCTAAGTAGCCCCTTGCCTGCCACTTACACTCAATGAAAAGAGTGAGGTACTCATCATGAAAAGGTTATGGATCATTCTGGGCTGGATGCTGTGCTGCCTGGCGCCAGCTACGGCGGCTGAACCGACGGCAGCGCCCGACGAAGTGCCGGCGTCCCTGGCATTTAGCGCAGAGGAACTGTCCCGCCCTCGGTTGGGTGACCTCGATGACATGCTGGCGCGACGTACCATCCGGGTTCTCACCACCTACAACAAGACCGGCTACTTCATCAACAAAGGGGTCCAACGGGGCGTAACCTACGATGCTTTCATGCAGGTAGAAAAACGGCTCAACGATCAGCTGCGCAAACAGAAGGCCATCAAGCGCCACCTCAAGCTGCAGTTCGTCTTCATTCCGGTTGCCCGTGAAGCCCTGCTGCAAGCCCTGATCGACGGCAAAGGTGACATAGCGGCAGCCAACCTCACCATCACGGATCAGCGCAAAAGACAGGGCGTGGCGTTTACCAATCCCTTATTGGAAAACGTGCGGGAACTGCTGATCTCGGGGCCTCACTCACCCAGGGTGGAGAGTGTCGCCGAACTCGGCGGCCAAACTGTCCATGTGCGCCCCTCTTCAAGTTACTTCGAGAGCCTCATCGCCTATAACCAGGCCCGCAAAGCCGCGGGAGAGCCGCTCATCGACATCAAGCCGGCACCGGAATCTCTGGAAGATGAGGACCTGGTGGAGATGGTCAATGCTGGCCTGCTGCCCTTCATCGTCATGGATGAGCACAAGGCTCGTTTCTGGAAGAAGATTTTTCCCGCCATCCAGATCCACGAACAACCCGCATTCCGTGAAGGGGGGGTCATCGCCTGGGCAGTACGCAAAGAGAGTCCCAAGTTGCTCGCCATGCTCAACGAGCAGATAGCAGCCCAGCGGGGCAAGGCCACAGGAGAGGACATCCTGGCCCGTTACCTCAAGCAGAACAAATTCGTCAAGAGCGCTGCCGCCGAGACTGAGCGCAAGAAATTCCTGCAGCTGGTAGATCTGTTTCGCCAGTACGGCGATCGTTTCGATGTGGACTGGCTGCTGATCGCGGCTCAGGGCTATCAGGAGTCGGCACTCAACCACAAGGCGCGCAGCCCGGTCGGCGCCATCGGCATCATGCAGATCATGCCCGCCACCGGCAAAGGTCTGAAGGTAGGCGACATTCGCCAGCTCGAACCCAACATCCACGGTGGCGTCAAATACATGCGCTGGATGATCGATCACTACTACGCCGACGAGCCCATGACGGCCCTCGACAAGGCCTTGTTTTCATTTGCTTCCTACAATGCCGGCCCTGCACGGGTGGCACGACTGCGGACAGAGGCCAAGAAACGGGGACTGGATCCCAACATCTGGTTTCATAACGTCGAGTATGTGGCGGCCGAGAAAATAGGGCCAGAAACAGTGACCTACGTGGGCAACATCTACAAGTACTACATCGCCTACAAGCTGGTGATGGAGCAGTTGCAGCTCAAACAGCAGGCCACTGAAACCATCAAACAGCAGGAGACCATCGGTAACAAGGTTTCCTCCGCGACAAAAACATAGCGGCGACCAAGCCGCGGCCAGCACGAACCAGGCTCCCCACTTTTCACATGGGGAGCCTGATGTTTTTTTACCTCCAGCTTCTTGCCAACGCGACATCAAGCCATCTTTCAGCAACAAAACGTCTGCTCATGACCAAAATGCACAAAATGACCAGAACAGCCTTAATAGCCATTACGGCCAGATTGTTCTCCAACCAGATACGATTAATTAACCTCTTTGCAACAACCACAAGGAGTACATCATGTTGCAAGGAACCCTCAAGCGCACCCTGCTCTGCTGCCTGCTTGGCGCCAGCCTCGGCGTACAGGCTAAAATAGATGAAATCCACTTTCTGATCCCGGGCGGTGCCGGCGGTGGTTGGGACAACACGGCCCGGGGTACCGGCGAGGCACTGACCAAGTCCGGCCTCATCACCACCGCCTCCTATCAGAACATCTCGGCCGGTGGTGGCGCCAAGGCCATCGCCCACCTGATCGAGACCTCGGCCCAGTCCGACAAGACGCTGATGGTCAACTCCACCCCCATCATCGTCAAATCCCTCTCCAAGGAGTTGCCGCAGTCCTTCCGGGATCTCACGCCGGTCGCCGCCATTATTGCCGATTATCAGGCACTGGCCGTACCGCTGGACTCGCCCTATCAGAACTGGTCCCAACTGTTGGCGGCCTATGAAGCCAACCCTGCCAAGGTGAAGATAGCCGGCGGATCCGCCCGTGGCAGCCTGGATCACCTGGTGGCGGCCATGACCTTCAAGAATGGAGGGGCAGATGCCAGCAAGCTGCGCTATGTGGCCTATGATGCGGGCGGCAGCGCCATGGCGGCAGTGCTGGCGGGAGAGACACAGGTGCTCTCCACCGGTTTTGGCGAAGCAATGGAGGCGGTCAAATCCGGCCAGATGCGGATCCTCGGTGTCACGGCACCCGAGCGGATGCCGGATGCCAGCCAGATCCCGACCTTTAGTGAGCAAGGCAATCCGACTGTCTTTGCCAACTGGCGTGGCTACTTTGCCTCCCCCACTGTCAGTGCGCAAAAATCCGCCGAGTTTGCCGCCCTGCTCAAGCAGATGTATGACAAGCCGGAGTGGGAAGTGGTCCGCGCCCGCAACAGCTGGACCAATCTCTACCAGTCCGGTCCCGAATTCACCGCCTTTCTCAACAGCCAGGAGCAGCAAATCGGCAGCCTGATGCGTGAGCTCGGCTTCATCAAATAATCCCTCAGTGGCGGGCGAGGCCCGCCCATTGGAGTCACCGTTATGCACATGACCAAGGAGCGGCTCGGGGGGCTGCTGTTTTTGCTGCTCTCCCTCGCCTATGGCTATCACGCCACCCTGATCCCCGGTTATCCCGGGGACGAGTATGAACCCTTTACCGCCAGCACCTTGCCCTATGCCCTGTCAGGCGTCGGCGCCCTGCTCTCCCTGCTGCTGATCTGTTTCCCTGGCGGAGAGAGACTGCATAAAGAAGCCGGTAACTGGCGGCTGGTATTTGCCTTGCTGCTGCTGATGCTGATCTATGGGGTGGCCCTCGGCTGGCTCGGCTTTGTCATCGCCACCACCCTGTTCCTCATCGGCGGGATCCGCTTGATGGGCGAGCGGAGCCTCTCCTTCGCCTGCAAGGTGAGTGCGCCCTTCACCCTCATTTTCTGGGCTCTGTTGACCAAGGTGCTCAATGTCTACCTCGAACCGGGTCGGCTGTTCACCTACTTGCTGGGATAAGGAAATCACATGTTAGACGGAATCTTGCAAGGCCTGGGCACCGCCATGATGCCCATCAACATCTTCATGGTGATAGTAGGCTGCTTCGTCGGCACCTTCATCGGCATGCTGCCGGGGCTGGGCCCGGTCACCGCCATCGCCCTGATGATCCCCATCACCTACGGGCTGGATCCGGCCTCCGGCATCATCTTGATGGCCGGGGTCTACTACGGCTCCATGTTCGGGGGCTCCACCTCCTCCATTCTGATCAACACACCGGGTTGCTCGGCCAGCATGATCACCGCCATCGACGGCTATCCCCTGGCCTGCAAGGGCCAGGCCGGCAAGGCGCTGGCCATCGCGGCCTACGCCTCCTTCACCGGCGGCACTCTGTCGGCCATCTTCCTGATGGTGGCGGCTCCGCTGCTCGCCAAGGTCTCCCTCTCCTTCCAGTCGGCGGACTACTTCGCCCTCATGGTACTGGGACTCTCTGCCGTGGCCGCCTTCGCCGGCAAGGGACAGGTACTCAAGGCGCTGATCATGGCGCTGTTTGGCATCATGCTCTCTACCGTCGGCATCGATCGCAGCGTCGGGGTGGACAGATTCACCTTCGGCCTGCCGGACTTGCGCGATGGCTTTTCCTTCCTGCTGCTGGCCATGGCCACCTTCGCCCTGGCAGAGATCCTGATGACGGTACTGCGCCCGGGCAAAGATTCCCGTGACGAGGAGGCGAACAAGATCCAGCAACTCGGATCTCTCAAGCTGAGCAAGGCAGAAGTAAAAGAGATAGCCCCACCCATAGTGCGCTCCTCTGTGCTGGGTTTTCTCATCGGCGTGCTGCCGGGTGCCGGCGCCACCATCGCCTCTTTCATGGCCTATGGTGCCGAGCGAAATTTCTCTCGCAAAGCGAAGCGGGATGAGTTCGGCAAGGGCAGCCTGACCGGCATTGCCGCGCCGGAAGCGGCCAACAATGCGGCTTCCAGTGGTGCCTTCGTGCCCCTGCTGACTCTGGGGATCCCGGGCTCGGGCACCACGGCACTGATGCTGGGGGCGCTCATCGCCTATGGCATTCAGCCGGGCCCTCGCCTCTTCATGGAGCACCCGGACGTCTTCTGGTCGGTGATCATCTCCATGTATCTGGGCAACGTGGTGTTGCTGATCCTCAACCTGCCGCTCATTCCCTATCTGGCCAAGATCCTGCAAGTACCGCGTCCCGTGCTCATTCCCATGGTATTGCTGTTCTCGCTGATCGGGGTCTACCTGGTCTCGTTCAACACCATGGACATCTATGTGATGGTGCTGGTGGCGCTGATCGCCATCGGCCTGCGCCTGCTGGACTTCCCCATGGCTCCCATGCTGCTCGGTTTCATTCTGGGGGGCATGCTGGAGGACAACCTGCGCCGGGCTCTGGTCATCAACGACGGTTCACTAAGCTTCCTGTGGGAGCGACCCATCACCCTCGGCTTCACGCTGGTCACCCTGGTGATGCTGCTGTTGCCGGTCTGGCAGTGGTGGCAGGCTCGCAGGGCGCCAGTGGAAACGCTGCACTCGGAGCTGACCTGATCCCCATGAGCTTGCAATGTAAAAGAGCGCCCAAAGGCGCTCTTTTTATGACATCAAAGATGATGTGTAGCATGCTGATGCGTCAGTGTTGGCGCTTTTGTATTGCCTGATAGCGGCGCTCCGGCCGCCCGACAGTGCCGTATTCCAGCTCAGGGCTCGCCAGCTGCTGGCCCACCAGAAACTCCAGATAACGGCGCGCCGTGGTGCGGCTCACCCCCACCCGGTTGCCTATCTCCTCGGCACTGGCTCCCACCCCCGTCAGCGCCGCCAATACCCGTTGCAGCGTAAGCGCGTCTATCCCTTTGGGCAGGCCGCCGGCCGCCACCTGCTGCAGCGGAGTACCGAACAGGGCATCCACCGCCTGCTGATCGATGTCAGCCAGCGCCGCCAGCGCGGCACGGCTCTGGCAATAGTTGTCGAGGGTATCCCGCAATCGTTCGAACACCACAGGTTTGAGGATGAAATCCACCACCCCGAGCCGCATCGCCTCCTGCAAGGCGGTCGCCTCCCGCGCGGCAGTGAGCAGGATGACATCCAGGCAGGCCCCGGCCTGACGCAGTTCACGCAGCAGGGCAAAACCCTCTCCGTCGGGCAACCACACATCCAGCAACACCAGATCGGGTTTGAGGATGCCAATCTGCTCTCTGGCATCAAACAGGGTGAGCGCCACCCCCAGCACCTCGAAGCCCGCCAGCCGCTGAACGAAGCGGCGGTGGATCTCGGCGATGGCCGGATCATCTTCGACGATCAGGATCTTGATCACTCACACCTCCTTGGGAATGTAACAGACGACGCAACTTCCCTGCGCCGTGGCTTCTATGGTGATGGTCCCCTGCAGGGCATCCAGCGTCTTGCGCACCAGAGCAAGGCCGATACCGTGACCGGGCTCGACCTTGCTGCTGACCCCGCGCTCGAACAACCTGTCTGCCAGGGCAGGATCTATGCCGCCGGCTCCGTCCTCCACCTCCAGGATGAGATCCTGGCCGAGATCGCTCAACGAGACCCGGATCGGCTGGTAAGGCGCACCGTGGCGACGGGTCGCCTCAAAGGCATTCTCGATGAGATTGCCCAGCAGTGTCACCAGCTGGGAACCGCTCACACGAAGGGGAATGTCGTGCAGACGAGAGTCTGGGTCCACCACCAACACCAGCCCCAGCTCGTGGGCCCTGTGATACTTGCCAAGCAACAGCCCTGCCACCTTTGGCTTGGCAATGGCTCCCATCAAAAAGCTGAGCAAGGTTTGTTCGGTAGCAGCTTCCCGTCCGATGAAGGCGAGCGCCTCCTGGGTAGCACCCAGTTCTATCATGCCGGCTATGGTGCCGAGCTGGTTGTTGTGTTCGTGGGTCTGTACCCGTAGCAGGTCACTGTATGCCTGTACCTGGGAGAGCTGGGCACTGAGTTCGGCCAGCTCATCCTTGCGGCGAAAGCTCGATACGGCGCCGATCAGCTTGCCGTCCCGCACCAACGGCAGCCGGTTGACGATGAGCTGCTGGCCGTTGAGCACTATCTCTTCATCAAACTGGGGGCGCGGATCCTGAATGAGAGAGAGCATGCGGCTTTCAGGCAACAGTTGGGTGACGGGTTGGCCGAGGGCCGCCCTCGCCGCCTGCTCATCGAGGCGCAGCAGCCGGATGCCATTCGGGTTGAGGGAGGTAAGCCTGCCTTGCTCATCTATGGTGAGGATCCCCTCGCGTACGGTACGCAGGGTGCAATCCAGCTCGGCATAGAGGCGCCCGATCTGCTCGGGTTCGAACCCCAGGATGGCCCGCTTGTAGCGCCGCGCCAGCCAGGCGGCAGCGGCGCTGTTGAGCAAGACGATAAGCAGGGTCATCGCCAGACCAAAGCGCAGAAAATCCTGTAGATCTGCGTCTATGTCGCGCACCAGATAACCGACCGACACCACGCCGATGACCTGTCCCATCTCGTTGCGGATCGGCCCCTTGCCGCGCACCGAGACACCGAGCGACCCCTGGGCACGGGAAATATAGGCTTCTCCTTGCAGGGCTCGGGCAGGATCGTCCCCCACCATGGGCTGGCCGATGCGATCCGCATTGGGGTGCACCAGCCGCCGCGCCTTGCTGTCACCAATGACGATGTAACTGGCACCGACTTCGGCGCGGATCCGCTCAACCAGCACATTGAGCCGGGCTGTGTCCCCCCGCTTCACACCGGCAATGACACCCGGCTCACGGGCCACCAGCCGCGCCACGTCAAGGGCCTGATCGCCTACCTCCTGGTAGCGCTGCTCGGAAACGTAGTAGTAACTGGCCCCGCTCAGCAACACCAGTTGCAGCAGACTGACCAGACAGAGCATGAGCAGGAAGCGTCCTTGCAACCCGAGTGTCATGCCTCCTTGTCGCCTCGCAACAAGTCGAGCAGCAGGCTGCCATCGCGCAGTGCCTTGTGCACCTGTACCGAGGTGGGCTTGGTGGGATCTTCGTAGAAATGGGTGGATTCGATCTGCAGCCGCACCAGGTATTCGGCCGGCAACTGGCTGGCCAGAGACTGGTGCAGCATGGGGAACAGCAGCCGATCGGCGCGGGTTATTTCCCCCCCCAGCAGCAGCTTGCCCGGATTGAGCAGACAGATGAGGTTGGATAGCACCCGGGAGAGACGACCGGCCGCCTGATGGAGAATGTCCTGACACAGGCTGTTGCCCGCCAACGCCAGCTCGCACAACTCGCGGATGGTGACACTCTCCGGCAAATCATACTCCTGCATACGCTCGCGCAGATCCCGGTATTGTGCCTCCAGCGCCTGATTGGTCACCAGGGTACAGGCGCAGCCAAAGCCGCCGCAGTAGCAGCGCTGGCCGTAGGGTTCGAGCTGCAGGTGGCTGAGATCGCCGAGCAGGGCTGACTCGCTCTCGATGAGCTGACCGTTGACCACCATGCCGACACCTATGTCGTTGTGGACGAACACCAGCACAGCATCGGCACAATTTTTGGCGGCACCCCACTCGCGCTCGGCCTGGATCCAGGTGCGCACATCGCCACTGACCAGCACGGATACCTCGAACGCCTGTTGCAGGGTCGGACCAAGTGGCCAGTTGCGCAGATCATAGAAGGGGAAATGTTTCACCATGCCGGAGTGACGCTCCACCTGCCCGGGCAGACAGAGGGCGATACAGGCAAGGCGCAACGCCTTCTTTGGCAGGAAACCCTCAATGGCTCGCACCAGACTGGCCAGCAGATCGGCACGTTCCGCTTCGCTGAAAGTATGACGATGACGGGCGAGAGAACGACCGGCCAAATCGAACAGGGCCATGTCCACATAGCCACGGCCGAGGCGCATGGAGAGAAACTGGAAGCGGCGTTCGTTGATGCGCAGCAGGGTCTGACGGCGACCACGCCCCACCGAGCTTTCGCCACAGGTCACCACCAGACCGCCATCAAGCAGTTCACGAGTGATCTTGGTGATGCTGGCCGGAGAGAGGCCGGTCAAACGGGACAGATCGGTACGGGACAGCTCCTTGTGCTCCTCCAGGCTGGCGTAGACCAGGCCATAGTTGAGCTGACGGATCAAATCGATACTGCCTTTCACGATCTCATTCATAGGGTACGGGTTAACGAAAGGAACGGATGGCGGCAATTTTCCCACATTCTCTGCCGATCCCCAAATTTGCCGTCTGGAAATGACGTCCAGACGGCAAAAATGCGATCAATAACGGAATTGGGAGACGAGTTTACGCAATTTGTCACCCGTGCTGGCCAGGTCGCGGGTGGTGCTGTTGGACTCCACAGCCGCATCGGTCAGCTCGCTGACGATCTGCTGGATGGCCACCAGGTTCTTGTTGATCTCCTCCGACACCGCATGCTGCTCCTCGGCGGCGGTGGCAATCTGGATATTCATGTCGTTGATGGTGCTGACCGCCATCACCATGCTGTCGAGTGAGGTGGCGATATGGCTTGCCTCCTGTACCGTCTCCTGGCTGCGCTCCTCGCTGGCCTGCATCACGTCTACCGCCTGTTTGACGCCACTTTGCAGCCGTTGAAGCATCTCGTTGATCTCCTTGGTGCTCTGCTGGGTTCGGCCCGCCAGGGAGCGCACTTCGTCCGCAACGACCGCAAAGCCGCGCCCCTGCTCACCAGCCCGGGCTGCTTCGATGGCGGCGTTGAGCGCCAGCAGGTTGGTCTGCTCTGCAATGCCGCGAATGACCTCCACCACAGAGCCAATCTTGCCGGTTTCATGGGCCAGCTGCTCGATGACCCCGGAGGCGGTATGCACCTCCCCCACCAGCCGGTTGATGCTGTTGATGGCGGTGCCCACCACGCCACGGGCAGCGTCGGACTCCCGTGCCGCATCGCTGGTGGCCGTCGCCGCGTTGGAGGCACTGGCCGCCACTTCCTGCGCGGTGGAGCTCATCTCGGTCACGGCGGTGACCACCTGATCCGTCTCTCTGCTGTGGCCCTGCATCTGATGATCATAGTGTTCGCTCAAGCTGTGCAACTTCTCCACGGCACTGAACAGATGGTTGCTGGTTTCCCCCACCTGGCTCACCACCGACTGGATCCGCTCGACAAAGCGGTTGAACGCCGTGGCCAGCTGGCCAATTTCATCATTGCTCTGCACCTTGAGGCGCTGGGTCAAATCCCCCTCACCGTCTGCGATGTCATTAAGTGCCTGAACTGCATCTGCCAGCGGCCGGGTAACCCGGTTGCCTATCACCACTGTCGCCACCAGGGTGATGCCCAGTATCACCAGGATCAGCAGCACACTGCTCTGCAGGGAGTCGTGCATGTTGTTCTCGCGCTCGGTGCGCAGCGCCGCCAGCTCGTTGTCGATGTCGTCGATATAAAAGCCGGTGCCGATAATCCACTCATATTTGTCGAGCACCAGGTTGAAGGAAAGCTTGGGCGCATCCCGCCCGATAGAAGGCTTGGCGGTCCAGTATTCGGAGAAACCATCTCCCTGACGGGCGGCTTTGACGATCTCCTGGATAAGCAGCTTGCCCTTGGCATCCTTGTCCTGCCAACGGTTCTTGCCCTCCATCTCGGGACGGGTCGGCAACAAGACGGTATTGCCCTGAAAGTCGTAAACGAAGAAATAGCCATCGCTGCTGTAGCGCAGCGGCCGCAATATTTCGGCTACCTGCTTGCGCACTTCCGGGGTATCTGGCTGGTTGTAGACAGTGTCGACAGCCGTCTTGGCGAGCATCAGATAGCTGCTGAGCAGCGCCTTGCGCTCCTTGATCGCATTCTCCCGCGCAACGATCAGATCGGCTTCGAGATCGCTCTTGGAGATCATGTAATTGCTGAGGTTGACGACCAGAGCCATCAGGAGCACGGGGACGGCTCCCAACAACAGAATTTTCTGTTTTAGCGTCATTTTTCACATCCTTGCTGCTGTTTTTATTGGTGTTCCGTTCCTACCTGACCAGTATAGGACGCTGGTCGACGTGGACCCGCTTTCGCTACAATCCCCGCACCTTTATCTATCGACCCTGATGGGCTGACACATGAACAAATGTCCTTGTGGTTCCACTCTTTCTCTCGAACTGTGCTGTGGATCACTGCACCAGGGGGCCGAGGCCCGCACACCGGAGCAGCTGATGCGCTCCCGTTACAGTGCCTTCGTGCTGGGGCTGGGCGACTATCTGGTACACAGCTGGCACCCTGATCATCTGGGTGGGTTGACGGCAGATCAACTCTCCCAGACCGACACCCGCTGGGACGGGTTGGATATCCTCGCCGCTCAGGGTGGTCCGCTGGACGACACCGGCATGGTGGAATTCAAGGCCTGGTTCCGGGAGGGAGATGAACGCCACTGCCTGCATGAGCGTTCCCGCTTCGTGCGCCATCAGGGGCGCTGGGTCTATGCCGATGGCGAGCAGGATCCGGCACCGCTGCAGGCAGGGCGCAACGACCCCTGCCCCTGTGGCAGCGGCAAAAAGTTCAAGAAGTGCTGCGGTTAAAGGCTCGACCATCACGCTTTTGGGGCGCTCGGCGCCCTTTTTCTTTGTTCGCCGGTGACGCCTGCGGCTGTCTCTTGTGACTCCCGTCACATAATGCTCATATCCTTGTCATTTATGCGCGTTTACGAACATTAATTTGGCCCATATCAAACATTTCATCCCATGAGTAAGGGACACTGTTCCCATCTGGAAAAGATGAGACGGGCAAGAATGAAAAGAATAACCACACAAGTCGTCATCATAGGGGGTGGCGCAACCGGAGCCGGCATCATGCGCGATTGCGCACTGCGCGGCATCGACTGCATCCTGCTGGAGCGCGATGACATCGCCGCCGGCACCACGGGCCGCAACCACGGTTTGCTCCACTCGGGCGCCCGCTATGCGGTGACGGATCCGGAATCCGCCCGCGAGTGCATTCAGGAAAACCGCATCCTCAAGCGGATCGCCAGCCACTGCGTCGAGGACACGGGCGGTCTCTTCGTCACCCTGCCGGAAGATGACATACATTTTCAAAAAACCTTTATGGATGCCTGCGCCCTGGCGGGTATAGATACACGCCAGCTGGATCCGGCCGATGCGCTGCGCCTCGAGCCCAACGTCAACCCGGCCCTGATAGGGGCTATTCAAGTACCGGACGGCACTGTGGATCCTTTCCGCCTCGCCGCCGCCAACGTACTGGATGCCAAGGAACACGGCGCGCGCATTTTCACCCACAGCAAGGTGCTGGGGCTGCTGCGCAATCAGGACAGGGTCTATGGCGTCAAGGCCATCAACACCCGCACCGGTGAAGCCTTCGAAGTGGAGGCCCAGGAGGTGGTGAACGCTGCCGGGATCTGGGGCCAGCAAATTTGCGAATACGCCGATCTCGGCATCCGCATGTTCCCGGCCAAGGGTTCGTTGCTCATCATGGATTACCGCATCAACCAGATGGTGCTCAACCGCGCTCGCAAACCGGCGGATGCGGATATTCTGGTGCCAGGCGATACCATCTCCCTCATCGGCACCACCTCAAGCCGCATCGACTATCACAAGATTGATCAGCTCACCGTGGATCCGGACGAGGTGGAGGTGCTGCTGCGTGAGGGGATCAAGCTCGCCCCCATCATGGCCCGCACCCGTCTGCTGCGCGCCTACGCCGGGGTTCGCCCCCTGGTGGCGGTGGATGGCGACGATACCGGCCGCAACATCAGCCGCGGTATAGTGCTGCTGGATCACGCCGAGCGCGACGGGCTTCAGGGCTTCAACACCATCACCGGTGGCAAGCTGATGACCTACCGGCTGATGGCCGAGTGGGCCACCGACCTTATCGCCAGGAAGATAGGCAACACCAAGCCGTGCCGCACCGCCGAACTCAGCCTGCCCGGCTCGCGGGATCCGGAGAAAGTCTCCGCCCCCGGTCTGTCGGCCCCGGCAGAAGGCTCGGCCCAGTATCGCCACGGCGAGCGGGTCATCGCCTTCTTTCGCGACAACCCCAAGGCCAACGCCCTGATCTGCGAATGCGAGATGGTGACGGCCGGTGAAATCGAATACGCCCTGCGGGAGCTGGACGTGGACAACCTGGTGGACCTGCGCCGCCGCACGCGCCTCGGCATGGGCCCCTGTCAGGGAGAGCTGTGCGCCTACCGGGCCGCCGGCCTGATGCAGGAGTATGGCAAGGCCGATGGCCGCGAGGCCTGCGTCATGTTGCGCCAGTTCCTGGAGGAGCGTTACAAGGGTACCCGCCCCGTGCTGTGGGGTGATGCCCTGCGGGAAGCGGAGTTTACCTACTGGATCTACGAAGGGCTGTTTGGTCTGGGAGAGTGGACGGCGCCCCATCTGGTGGCCGAGCCCCCCTTTCCCCTCGACCCTGTGACCAGGACAGAGGATCACAACCAGGCCCCATTGACTCAAGGAGTGCAGTCATGAAATTCGACAGTATCGTGATAGGTGGCGGCATGGCGGGTCTCTCGGCGGCGCTGCGCCTCGCCGAAGCGGGTCAGAAGACACTGCTGATGGCCTCTGGCCAGAGTGCCCTGCACTTCTCTTCCGGCTCCATCGACCTGCTGGAGAGCGAGGGGGATCCCCGCGCCGCCCTGCCCGCCTTCATGGCGGAGCACCCGGATCACCCTTACAGCAAAGTAGGCCTGACCAACATAGAGGCGAGCCTTGCGGATCTGCAGCGCCACTGCCACGAGCAGGGGCTGCCCCTGTTTCGCCAGGAGACCAACCACCAGCGGCTGACCCCCATCGGCACCCTGAAATCCACCTGGCTGTCGCCCCACACCTGCGCCTGCCAGACGGATGCGCCGGCTCCCGATGCCATCTTGCTGGCGACCCTGGAAGGGTTTCGCGACTTTCACCCGGCGCTCGCGGCCGCCAATCTGGCGACCCATCCGCGCTTCGCCCACTGTCGCATCATGACAGGGGAAATTCGCCTGCCCCAGCTCGCCGAGTTCAGCCGCAATCCCCACGAGTTTCGCTCCGCCGACATAGCCCGCCTGTTTGACAAACAAAAGGGCGACCAGCCCGATCTGCTGGCAGATCTGGCCCGCGAGATCTGCCGCATGGTGCACGAGAGCAGCGATCCTGGCTGCCGCCATGTGGTGCTGCCCGCCTGCCTGTCACTGGGGCTGGTCGGCCCCCGTCTGGCGGAACTGGAAAAACGCACCGGCTGCACCATCAAGGAGGTGGCGACCATGCCGCCGTCACTCATCGGCATGCGGATGCAAGAGGCGCTCAAGCGTCGCTTCCAGGCCCTGGGTGGTACCTTCCTCACCAGCGAGCGAGTGCTTGGCGCCCGTTACGAGGGGGACAAGGTGCTCGGTGTGCACAGCCAGAACGGCGACGATCAGCTGTTTGAAGCAGATCATTTCGTGCTCGCCTCCGGCAGCTTCTTCAGCCGCGGCCTCGAATCCCGTCTGCGCGGTATTCGCGAGCCCATCTTCGACGCCGATGTGCTGAGTCTGGAGGAGCGCGATGCCTGGGCCGGTCGCCGCCTGTTCGACCACCACCCCTTCATGGGCTTCGGGGTCAAGACCGACGACATGCTCAGAGTGATGCGCGGCGGCAAACCGCTCACCAACCTCTATGGCGCGGGCAGCGTGCTGGCTCACTATGACCCCATCAAAGAGGGCTCCGGATCCGGCGTCGCCGTTGCCACCGGCTGGCAAGCCGCCGGCCATATTCTGGGCGCGGCCCAATGATTACTTCGTCCCATATCCCGTGTCTTCATCATCGCCGGGAGGAGAACTGATATGCTACTGGATCACGCCAACCAAACTTTCGATCAGTGCATCAAATGCACCGTCTGCACCGCCTACTGCCCTGTGGCCAAGGCCAACCCTGCCTACCCCGGCCCCAAACAGGCGGGCCCGGATGGCGAGCGGCTGCGGATCAAGAGCCCGGAGCTGTTCGACAGCGCCCTCAAATACTGTACCAACTGCAAGCGCTGTGAAGTCGCCTGCCCAAGCGGCGTGCGCATCGGCGACATCATCGCCAAGGCCAAAGACAAATACAGCGGCTTCAAACCCGGGATCCGCGAGTTCGTGCTCTCCCACACCGACCTGATGGGCAGCATGTCCACCCTGATGGCCCCCGTGGTCAACTTCACCACCGGCCTCAAGCCCATGAAGCTGGTGCTGGACAAGGCGCTGGGGGTATCCTCCCACCGTGACCTGCCCAAATATTCCCAGGGCACCTTCCGCGGCTGGTACAAGAAGCAGAAGGCCACACAGGCCCAATATGAGCGCCAGATCGCCTACTTCCACGGCTGCTACGTCAACTACAACCACCCGCAGCTCGGCAAAGAGCTGGTGCAGGTGCTCAACGCCATGAACATAGGCGTGCAACTGCTGGAGCGGGAGAAGTGCTGCGGCGTACCGCTGATTGCCAACGGCTTCATGGACAAGGCCAAGCAGCAGGCGGCCTTCAACATCAAGCAGCTTGAGAACACGCTGCTGGGCAACGAGATGCCGCTCTTGGCCACCTCCTCCACCTGCGGTTTCACCCTGCGGGACGAATACCCCCACCTGCTGGAGCAGGACAATCACAAGGTGCGGGATCGCATCTCACTGGTGACCCGCTTCCTGTGGAACGAGTTTTACAAGGGCAACAAACCGGCCATGAAGCCGCTGGACCTGCACATCGCCTACCACACCCCCTGCCACATGGAGAAGATGGGCGGCGTCATCTATACCCTCGAATTGCTGCGCGCCATTCCCGGGGTCAAGGTGACGGTACTGGAGTCCCAGTGCTGCGGCATCGCCGGCACCTATGGCTTCAAGTCCGAGAACTACGAGACCAGCCAGGCCATAGGTGAAGGGTTGTTTGATCAGATAAACCGCCTCAAGCCTGATCTGGTCATCACCGACTGCGAGACCTGCAAGTGGCAGATCGAGATGAGCACAGAGTTTCGCTGTGAACATCCCATCCACTTGCTTGCCCAGGCGCTGGCATAAGGAACCACAGTGGGGGATGCAACACGCTGATGGATACAGAGATGAGCACTCCGATTTCCCGCTGTGAACATCCCGTCCATCTGCTGGCCCAAGCCCTGGTCTGATCACAGATCACCCAGACAGACTCGCAACGAGCCGGCCCATGCCGGCTCTTTCATTTCAGCAAGTCCATCAAACGTACCCGGTGCGAATAAACTGCCGCGAATGACAGGCAGAGGCAAGATGATTGAATCTGGTTCTCCTGTGCCTCTCACGGGTTCAAAATCCACCCAAATACAGAATAAATATTCACCTGCCAATTTGTACCCATAAATAGATAAGTCACATGCTCGATTTCAAGCCAACCCTTGCCACATCAGGCATACCAACCAACATTGCCAACAGGGCGCAACGACATGCTGGCAAAGCGCGTCAATAAGTTGAGTTTTCTCATTATTTAACCGGGATCTCATTTCCGGCACTTGCTCCCCCAGGCAATTGATCTAGCGCAAGCTCAGTCCTGATAAATCATCATCCATTTTACCCATTTGGTAATATCCAACCCGAGCAATCGCATAATTACATGGGTTTTATTCACTAATAACAATTAATCGGCCTGCCTGCTCCTGCCTAGTGCGGGGGCTGATGCCCAAATCCAGGATGGAACGGTCAGGCTTGGCAATGAGATCGATTCGGGAGTGATGATCGTGAGTTCACACAACAGACTGACCAGACTGGGCCTCGCCGCCCTGCTGCTTACCACCTGCTTTGGCGCCAGCGGCTTGGCACAGGCCGATGAGGCCAACTCCAAGGGCAAGATAGAGGCACGCAGCGAGCTGTTCGCCAAGGATCACGTCGACCAGTTCAGCAGCTGGAAAGACACCAGCGAGAGCGCGACGCGCACCGACGCCCTGGCCGAAGATCCGCAGATGGTGGTGCTCTGGGGGGGTTATCCCTTCTCCAAGGATTACAACAAGCCCCGCGGCCATTTCTATGCCCTGACCGACGTACGGGAAACCCTGCGCACCGGTGCTCCCAAGACCGCCGAGGATGGCCCCCTGCCCATGGCCTGCTGGAGCTGCAAAGGCCCGGATGTGGCCCGCGTCATCGATGAAAAAGGCGAAGATGGCTACTTCAAGGGCATGTGGGCCAAGGGTGGCCCGGAAATAGTCAACACCATAGGCTGCGCCGACTGCCACGACACGGCGTCGAAAGAGTTCAAGGAGGGCAAACCCGCCCTGCACCTCTCCCGTCCCTATGCCGACCGCGCCATGACCGCCATCGGCAAGCCGTTCAAGGAGCAGGGACGGTTCGATCAGCAATCCCAGGTGTGTGGCCAGTGCCACGTGGAGTACTACTTCAGCGGCCCCACCAAGGCGGTGAAATTTCCCTGGGACAAGGGCACCACGGTTGAGCAGATGGAGCAGTACTACGACGAGATCGGTTTCGCCGACTGGACCCACGCCCTCTCCAAGACCCCCATGCTCAAGGCCCAGCACCCTGAATACGAGACCTGGCGCGCCGGCATTCACGGCCAGAACAACGTCGCCTGTGTCGACTGCCACATGCCCAAGGTGCAAAACGAGCAGGGCAAGGTCTACACGGATCACAAGGTCGGCAACCCCTTCGATCGCTTCGAGCAGACCTGCCACAACTGCCACACCCAGAGCAAGGAGATGCTGCAAGGCATAGTCCAGCAGCGCAAGGATGCGGTGACCGAGATCAAGTTGAAGGTCGAGAAGCAGCTGGTGCACGCCCACTTCGAGGCCAAGGCGGCCTGGGATGCAGGCGCCACCGAGGCGCAGATGAAAGACATACTGCAAGACATCCGTCACGCCCAATGGCGCTGGGACTTCTCCATCGCTTCCCACGGGGTGCAGATGCACGCCCCGGAAGTGGCACTGCGCATGCTGGGCACAGCTCTGGATAAAGCCGCCGATGCCCGCACCAAGCTGGCACGCCTCTTGGCGACCAAAGGGATAAGCCACGAGATCGCCCTGCCGGACATCTCCACCAAGGAGAAGGCGCAAGCCGCTCTTGGCATGGACATGAAACAGATGAACTCAGACAAGGCCCAGTTCCTCAAGACCATAGTTCCCGCCTGGGATGCCGAGGCCAAGGCGGCCGGACGGCTGGCACAGTAACGGCGACTACGGGCCCGGCCCCAAGTCGGGCCCGCAGCTGATGGAGGCTTCCTATGGGTGATTTAACAATGGATTTTTTACGACTGATGCTGATGGCAGCCATGCTGCTCACCAGCCTGCAGGGACAGGCGGGCGACGCCGCGAGCGCGCCCGCCGCCATGCCCGCGACGCATGAAGTGGAATTTTTACGCAGCCCCGACAAGGCCTGCACCGACTGCCACAAAGAGCAGGCAAGCGGCATGCACGGCAAACATGGCCAGGCAACCAACCCCAACAACCTGGCGCCGGTCACCTGCACCAACTGCCACGGCCAGCCCTCCCCCCAGCACAGGGAAGGGGTCAAGGACGTGATGCGCTTCAGTGACAGCTTCAACGACAAGCAGAGCGATGAGGCTTACCCCATCGCCGAGCAGAACGGGGTCTGCATGAGCTGCCACGAACCCAAGCCATTGCGCGAGGCGCTTTGGGCCCACGACGTGCACGCCACCAGGCTCACCTGCACCAGCTGTCATGCACTGCACCCGGCCAAGGAGCCCATGGTGGGCATACCGGAAAAAACCCGCATCAAGCTCTGCGTCGATTGCCACAGCAAGCAGCATGAGGCCAAGGCAACCGCTCAGCAGGCGAGCGTGAGCAAGGAGGCACCATGAGCTGCTCTCGTCGTGACTTTGTGGCAGGCATGAGCGCGGGGGCGCTGATCATGATGACGGGGACTGTTCGTGCCAACACCCGCGCCGGGGCAGCCATCCTAGCCCACAGCCAGACCATAGACGGGGTGCGCTACGGCATGATCCATGACGAGGCTGCCTGCATCGGCTGTACCGCCTGCATGGATGCCTGCCGGGAGGTGAATCAGGTGCCGGAAGGGGTCTCGCGGCTCGAGATCATCCGCTCCGGCCCAATAGGCACCTTCCCCGATGCCAAGTACCACTTCTTTCGCAAGTCCTGCCAGCACTGCGACAACGCACCCTGCGTGCATGTCTGCCCGACCGGCGCCTCCCATATCAGAGCGGAAGATGGCATCGTCGATGTGGACCCGGACCTCTGTGTCGGCTGCATGTATTGTCTGGCCGCCTGCCCCTATCAGGTACGTTTCATCAACCCTGTGACCAAGGTCGCCGACAAGTGTGATTTTTGCCGCAAGACCAAACTGGCCCAGGGCAAGGAGCCGGCCTGCGTGGCCTCCTGCCCCACCAGGGCGTTGGTGTTCGGCAATCTGGATGATCCGGACAGCCCCATCGCCAAACGACTGGTGAAAGAGACCACTTATCGCTACAAGCAGGCGCTCGGCACCTCGCCCAAGATGTACCGTGTGCCCAAAGGGGAGATAACGTCATGACCATGCAAGCGGCAGTAACCCAGGGAGGGAATGACCATGTGGCATGACGCATTTCATTTTCCTTCCCTTGTCTGGGACTGGCCCATCGCCATCTATCTCTTTCTGCTCGGCATCTCCGCCGGGGCCACCAGCCTCTCGGTGTTGTTGCGCCGCAAAGGGGCTGGCAGCGAGAGCGGCATCATCAAGGCGACCGCCATTCTGGCACCGTTAAGCGTGATATTGGGGCTCTTGATCCTCATCTTCCACCTGGCCCGTCCCTGGACCTTCTGGAAGCTGATGTTCCACTACCAGTTCGACTCAGTGATGTCGATGGGGGTCATGCTGTTTCAGGTCTATATGGCGGTGCTGTTCGCCTGGCTGGCGGTGGTATTTCGCACCGAGATCGAGACCCTTCGCAGCCAGTTGCTGAAAGAGAAGTTCGCCTTTGTGGATAGCGCGATAGCCCTGCTGGCCAGATTCGAACGTCTGCTGGCGCCGCTGCTGTTGCTGCTGGCCGTGCTGCTCGGCGCCTACACCGGCTTTTTGCTCTCGGCGCTCAAGACCTATCCGCTGCTCAACAACCCTGTGCTGCCGGTGCTATTTCTGGTCTCCGGCATCAGCTCAGGCATCGCCTCCACCATCTTGCTGGCGGTCACTCTGTTCAAGGAGAACCATCACAGCCAGGGGGTGAGCTTCGTGCACCGCTTCGAGCGGCCGGTGCTGGCGGTGGAGGTGTTGCTGCTGGTCTGCTTCTTTACCGGCCTCTATTTCGGTGGCGGCCAGAAAGAGGTGGCCATGTGGGCCGCCATCGGCAGCGGCTTCTGGGCCCAGGTGTTCTGGCTTGGCGTGGTGGGTATCGGCATGCTGCTGCCCCAGTTGCTCTCACTGCTACCAGCACAAATGCGCCAGCGCAACGGTCATCTGGTGCTGGTGTGCAGCCTGACCCTGATGGGCATACTGCTGCTGCGCTACTTCGTGCTCTATGCAGGTCAAATGACTGTTGTATAAGGGGAGATACATGATGGGTAGCAAAAGCGACCATACGACGTCAGCTTGTAGCATGACCCTGATGGGCAGGTTGCTGGCTGATGCTGCGTCATCCTCGTATGCCGGCCAGATGACGGTGGTATGAGAAACTGATCGCAAGCGCCAGCTGCCTTGGGCGACTGGCGCTTGTTTGTTGCTGGATGTTTGAATCTTCTGGTCATGCCCCAACGCCCGCCTGCTGCGGACGCTGGGGCATAACAGGAACCCATGATGGAACCGGAGGTTGTGTGCTGGCGGAGTTCGGCTATCTCTCACTGTTGCTGGCAACGGCGCTCTCTCTAGTGCAAGGCACCCTGCCATGGCTGGGCCTGAGGCTGGCATCGCCCCCTCTGCTGGGCTGTGCCAAGTCGCTGGCACTGCTCAATGCTGCCCTGCTGGGGGCTGCCCTGCTGCTGCTCGCCAGCTGCTTTGCCCGGGATGATTTTACCGTCAGCTATGTGGCCCAGCACGCCAACAGCGCCCTGCCCATGGGCTTCAAGCTGGCGGCGGTCTGGGGCGGCCATGAAGGCTCCATGCTCTTCTTCGTGTTTGCGCTGGCGCTCTGGGGCGCCCTGGTGGCGCTCTGCTCGCAGCAGGTCGACTCGCTGATCCGTGCCCGGGTGCTCGCCATCATGGGGCTGATAGTGGGGCTGTTTGGACTCTATACACTTGTCTTCTCCAGCCCGTTTGACCGGCAGTTCCCTGGGCCCCTGGAGGGACGCGATCTCAATCCCATGTTGCAGGACATCGGCCTCATCATTCACCCGCCCCTGCTCTATCTCGGTTACGTGGGCTTTGCGGTCAACTTCGCCTTCGCCATGGCGGCGCTACACTCGGGCAGGCTGGACGGCGCCGTGGCCCACTGGAGCAGACCCTGGGCACTGGGCTCCTGGGTGTTTCTCACCGCCGGTATCCTGCTCGGCTCCTGGTGGGCCTATTATGAGCTCGGCTGGGGTGGCTGGTGGTTCTGGGATCCGGTGGAAAACGCCTCCCTGCTGCCCTGGCTGCTCGGCACCGCCCTGCTGCATGCCCTCATCGTCTGCGAGAAGCGCGGCGCTTACGGCCACGGCGTGCTGCTGCTCTCCATCTTCACCTTCGCCCTGAGCCTGCTCGGCACCTTCGTGGTGCGCTCCGGCGTGCTCACCTCGGTGCACGCCTTCGCGGTGGATCCCAATCGCGGCCTCACCCTCTTGCTGCTGCTCGGTCTGCTATTAACCACGGCGCTCACCCTGTTTGCGCTGCGGGCCGATACCCGCGCCCCCTACGCCCGCTTCGGCTTCTGGTCAAAAGAGGGACTCTTGGGCGCCGCCATCCTGCTGCTCAGCGTGGCCTGCGCCTGCGTGTTGCTCGGCACCTTCTACCCCATGGTGTTCCAGTCCCTGCACCTGGGCTCTCTCTCGGTCGGTGCGCCTTATTTCAACGCTGTTTTCGTACCCCTGGCCCTGGCCCTGATGGCACTGATGACCCAGATCCCGCGCCTGCGCTGGCAATGTCTTGCGGCCAGCCCCTCCATCAAACGGATAGTGCCGCCTCTGCTAGGTCTGCTCGGGGGCGGCCTGCTTAGCCTGGGGTATCGCGATCTTGGCGCCCTCAGTTGGGTTGGCCTTGTCGCCAACGTGCTGAGTCTCTGGCTGGTGGCAAGCCTGCTGCTCAATTTCTCATTCAAGACCCATGGCCTGAGTGCCAACCGGCTGGGGAGTTTGCTCGCCCACCTGGGAGTCGCCATATGTGCCCTTGGCATCAATCAGGTGAGCCACTACAGCCAGGAGGGGGGCACAGTATTAAAAGCGGGCAGCCCCTACCAGCTTGGCGCCTATACCTTTCGCTATGAGGGGAGCGAGCCCATGCTCGGCCCCAACTACACAGCCGAGCGCATTACGCTGAGCGTGCACAAAGGCGCCAAGGAGGTGGCGCGGCTGATGCCGGAGCGGCGCCACTACAGCGTGCGCACCATGAACATGAATGAACCGGGCATCGCGTGGGGGCTGTTTGGGGATCTCTACGTGGTGCTCGGCGAGAAGATGGGGCCGGACGCCTACGCCATGCGCCTTCACTACAAGCCACTGGTGCGCTGGATCTGGCTGGGGGGAATGCTGATGATGACGGGGGGAGCACTGCGTTTGCTGGGGCGCAAGCCGTTGCTGGCATCCCGTCCAGCCAAGATCCCGCAGCCCCTGCGCGAACAGGAGGCACCATGAGCCCGCGCCTGCGCCTTTTTATCCCCTTGCTGCTGACCCTGGGCCTCGGCACCCTGCTTTGGCTGGGGCTTGCCAACAATCCCTACCGCCAGGACGAGGCGACCCTGGGGCGTACCCTGCCCCAGTGGCAGAGCGAAAACCTGCTGGATGGGGGGCTTGTCCACACCGACCAGCTCAAGGGTAAGCCCTTTGTGCTCAACGTCTGGGCCAGCTGGTGCCCCAACTGCCGCGCCGAGCACCCGCTGCTCGCCGAGCTGGCCAGCACGGTTCCCCTCTATGGGCTCAACTACAGAGACAAGCACGAAGCGGCACGCGCCTGGCTTGGTGAAGCAGGCAACCCCTATCGCACCGTACTGGTGGATCCGGACGGCAAGCTGGCGCTGGAGCTCGGCGTCTACGGCACGCCGGAGACCTATCTGTTTGCCGCCGATGGCACCCTGCTCAGCCGCCACACGGGCGAGCTGACAGCCGATATCTGGCAGCGCCAGTTTGCGCCAAAGCTCAAGGCCGCCCGCGCCACGACCCTGACATCCTCAACGACCACCCGGCAGGAGGGCAAACCATGAAGACCCCTGTCATCCTCTGCACCCTGCTGCTTGTACTCGGTATGAGCGTGGGCGCCCTGGCCAGCGGGGTCGATACCTATCAGTTCCAGCACCCGGAGCGACAGAGCCGCGCCCAGGATCTCGCACGCACCCTGCGCTGCCCCCAATGCCAGAACCAGAACCTGGTGGAGTCCAACTCCCCCATCGCCCGGGATCTGCGGCTCGAGGTCTACCGCTGGGTGGACGAGGGGCAGAGCGACGAGCAGGTGATCGCCCGCATGACCAGCCGATTTGGCGACTTCGTGCGCTACGATCCCCCCTTCAAGGCCAGCACCCTGCTGCTCTGGGCTGGTCCCCTCCTGCTGCTGGGACTGGCGCTGACCACTCTGGGACGCCGTCTGAAGGCCAAAGGGGATCAGGCCGTCCCGCTCAACGGCTCTGCCAGCAGGCAAGCGGCCAACCCGCGCAGTGAGTTGAATCGCCTGATCATGCTCAGGGAGCAGACCTGTTTCCCCCCAGAACATCCCCTCTATCAGGAGCTGACCGCAGCCAATCTTGACAATGCCACGCCGGCGGCGGAACTGGCCCTGCGCGAGCGGCTGACCCACGGGTCTTGCAACTCCGGCAGCCACACGCAGCACAAGGGCATCCTTCTGCTGCTAGGAATCGTGATGGTCGGCGGGCTCGCCGCCTTTTATGCCGGCAGCGGCCGCTATCAGGCATGGCAGGCTTATCAGTCACGCCCCGATCCGCTGGCGGGGCTGAGTCCGCGAGATCTGCAGGACAAGGAGCTGGGGGATCTGCATCAAACCCTGCTGCGCAACCCGCAAGACCTCGACAGCTGGGCGGCACTGGGGCAGCTCTATCTCTATCGGGATGAATACGACAACGCCTGGCTTGCCTATCAGCGCCTCGCCCTGCTTGAAGGGGGCGCCAGTGCCGCCACCCTGGCCGCCCAGGCGACTGTGCGCTACTACCAGGCAGGCCAGCAGATCACCCCAGAGGCGCGCCACTTGCTCGATAGCGCCCTCAAGCAGGATAAAGGGGAAGTGAGCGCCCTGATGCTGCTCGCCTCCGATCACTTCCTGCACGGCCGCTACCGCCAGGCCATCGACCTGTGGCAACAATTGCTGGATAGCGAGCGTCCCCGTATCAACCGTGCGGCGCTAATTGAGGCGATCCAGACGGCGAGAATAATGGGGGGCTGACGGGTTGGAGGAGCCATCCTTCACCCTGTTGTCCAGGCCAATATCAACAGGAAATGGCTTGCCATCACGCCAATCCAGGACAAACAATACGAGCCCCTTTATTCCACCGCCGGAGCCTTCCCCATGATCCCTATCCGCTGTCACGCCGTCTCCGGTGTGGTGTTATCGGAAATCGATGGCCAGGCCAAAATACTGCTGATGAAGCGGGTCAAGGGCGGCTTCTGGTGCCATGTGGCGGGCACGGTTGAGGCGGGTGAAACCGGCTGGCAGACCATTATTCGTGAGATGGGTGAAGAGACAGGCATCATTCGCGAGATGGGTGAAGAGACAGGCATCGCCGTCACAGAGCTATACAGCGGCGAATACCTTGAGCAGTTTTACGAATCGGCCTCGAATACCGTGATGGTGGTGCCGGTCTTTGTGGTCTATTGCCCACCCAATCAAGCGGTCACCCTCAACGACGAGCACACCGAATATCGCTGGTGTTCGCTCACCGAAGCCAAGGCGCTGGTGAGCTTTCCCGGGCAGAAGGCGCTCTATGACCACATCTGGCACTATTTTGTCGAAAACAGCCCCTCGGCACTGATGCAAGTGACTATCCCTTCGTAACCGCAGAGGGGGCTCTTCTCGTCTGCGCCATCACACAACTCCGACGATGAGATACCGCCCCTCTCCGAGTAGCGGCCTGTCTGTTGAGCGTTGCCCGCTGGTACCGTTTTACCCGGCGCCAGGGTGATAAACAGGCTGTCGGGAGCGACAGCCCCCTCCAGGGCACAAAAAAGTGGTAACGAATGGCCATAACAGGCATATAGTGCGCCACCATAGCGCGTCACAATGACAGCGGGTTCTGACGACCATCAGACCCATACATGACTCGATATTTCATGAAACTGGTCGCCATATAGCCCCGAACGTGGGTATATCAAGGCGCAAGGCCCCATAAAAATGAAATATCGGGCCGTTAAACGTTGTGAAGCGTCAATTACCGTCATATAACTAGCCAAATACCCCTGTCAGTCGTACGGAAGCGTCAAATCATGATTATTCGCCCTTTTCTTACCCTGTTGCTCGGTGCCTTCCTCGTTCCCGTCAGCATGGAGAGCGTCCAGGCCAACCCGTTTTCAGCAGCATCTCCCTCCCCCAATCGCTTTCTCGAACAACGCAGCGATCTGGCCCTGAGTTCGGCCTCCTTCGTGGTCGCCAACCCGCGCACCGGCGAGGTGCTCTCCGAGCGCAACGCCAACCGTGTGATGCCGATTGCCTCCATCACCAAATTGATGACGGCGCTGGTAGTGCTCGATGCCAATCAGCGTCTCTCCGAGACGCTCACCGTTACCATGGCCGACGTAGATCGCCTCAAAGGCACGGGTTCACGGTTGGCGGTAGGTTCACGCCTCAGCCGCGCCGACATGCTGCATATCGCCTTGATGTCGTCGGAAAACCGCGCCGCCTCGGCCCTGGCAAGACACTACCCGGGAGGACAACGCGCCTTTATCGAAGCGATGAATGCCAAGGCCAGCATGCTTGGCATGTGGAGCACCCAGTTTGCAGACAGCACTGGCCTCAATCCGCGCAATGTCTCCAGCGCCCATGATCTGGCCAAGCTGGTAGCGGCCGCTTCGGCCTACCCGCTGATCCGGCAATACTCCGCCACAGAGCAGCGTATGGTACGCAATGGCAAGCGCCAGCTGCACTATCTCAACTCCAACCGACTGGTGCGCGAAGGCAGCTGGCTGGTCACCCTCTCCAAGACGGGCTACATCCGCGAGGCGGGTCGCTGTCTGGTGATGGCAACCCAGATCAACCGCGAACCGGTGATCCTGGTGCTGCTCAATGCCGATACCCCCAATGCCAGGGTGGCGGATGCCAAGCGTATCAAGTCCTGGCTGGAGAGCTCGGGTCGCACCAGCCTGACGGCTCAATCCAGCCCCCAGACCAAGTTGTTCAGCAGCCAGTAATCCGCATCCATCCCACAATGTAAAAAGCCCCCGCACCACTGGTGCGGGGGCTTTGCTGTTGGCGTGGCCAATGGTGCCGGTCAAGAAACCGGCCCTGTTTAGACCGGCTTGAGCCGGGCTGTGAAGTGGCGCAGCAGCGGCGGTTCATAGTCGAAGGTGAGACCGCGGATCTCGCTGGCCCTCGTCTTGACCGCAATGAGGCAATCAGCCACATAGTCCATGTGATCCCGGGTATAGACCCGGCGCGGAATGGTGAGACGCAATAGCTCGAAGTCCGCCGCCTCCTGCTTGCCGGTGGCCGGATCGCGCCCCAGCAGCAGTGAGCCTATCTCCACCCCTCGCACGCCCCCTTCCAGATAAAGCGCGCAGGCCAGGGCATGAGCCGGGAACTGCTCCCCCGGTATATGGGGCAGCAGCTTCTTGGCATCCACAAAGACCGCATGACCGCCGGTTGGCGTCTGGATGGGGATGCTCGCCTCGGCCAGCCGCTCGCCGAGATAAGCCACCTGACCGATGCGATAGGTCAGATACTCCTCGTCCATCCCTTCTCGCAGGCCGATGGCCAGCGCCGCCATGTCACGGCCGGCAAGACCGCCGTAGGTAACGAACCCCTCCATCGCCACGCAGCGCACCTGCACCGAGCGGAACAGGTCGAGATCCTCCTTGAAGCAGCAAAGACCGCCGATATTGACCAGTCCGTCCTTCTTGGCCGACATGGTGAACATGTCCCCCAGGTCAAACATCTGGCGCACTATCTCCTTGATGCTGCTCTTGGCGTAATCCGGGTCGCGCTCCTTGATAAACCAGGCGTTTTCGGCAAAGCGGGCAGCATCGATCACCACAGGAATATGGTGACGACGTGCAAGCTCGGAAACAGCCTGCATATTGCCCATGGAGACCGGCTGACCGCCAGCACTGTTGCAGGTGACAGTGATGATGACAGCGGCCACGTTGTCGGCCCCCAGCGTCTCTATGGTGTCGGTCAGGCGACCGAGATCGAAATCCCCCTTCCAGGCATAAGGCGCAGTGGTGTCGAGGGCCTTTGGTGTGAGCAGGTTGATGGCCCGCGCGCCCGCCAACTCTACATGGGCCTTGGTGGTGTCGAAGTGGTAGTTGGAGATGAAGACCGGAGTCTTGCCCTTGCAACGCTTGACCAGCTCGGGAAAGAGGATCTGCTCGGCCCCTCGCCCCTGGTGGGTGGGCATCACATGCTGGTAGCCAAACAACTCGCGCACTGTACGCTCCAGCTCGACGAAGTTGCGGCTGCCCGCATAGGCTTCATCCCCCATCATGATGCCGGCCCACTGGCGATCGGACATGGCGCCCGTGCCGCTGTCGGTCAGCAGATCGATATAGACATCTTCGGCCAGCAGCAGGAAGGGATTCCAGCCAGCGGCCTCAAGGGATGCGCGGCGCTCGGCGCCAGTGGTCTGTTTGATGGGCTCGACCATCTTGATACGAAAGGGTTCGGGTATACGACGCATATAATACTCCTCACCGGCGCGAGGCCAGTGTTGCAGACACATTGAAGTTCAAGAGGTTGTCAGAGGCGAGCTGCGCTCGCGCCAGGCATGGCAGGGTGTCAGCGGTGAGGAAAATCGAAGGTGAGAATGGGATCTCGGGTATACCAGTGGGCGAGCAGGCAAGCTGCCCGGGGCCTAGCAGTCATGACAGGCATCACTCCCCTCCGTATTGGTTGCAAACTGTGTCGGTGGCAAACCATCTTGATTGCCAAGCAGTGCTGCCAACTGGCAGCCTCGCCACGTTAACGGCTGGTTAACCCGCAGACAACTAGTACGCTGACGCGCTGTGCGCCTGCTCACAAAGTACGCATGCGTGCGGCAAGCCAGGGTTGTAGATGATCCGCCCGCCCTCCTTGTTCGTTAAGCTCCCTACGCGCATCCCATATCAGTCATTACCCAAGGCCCGGAAGCCATCATGCATCGCAAACCCCATCTGCCCGAGAAAATATGCCCCGTCTGCCTGCGGCCCTTCGCCTGGCGACGCAAGTGGGCCCGCAACTGGCAGGAGGTTCGCTATTGCAGCGAGCGCTGCCGCCACCAGAAAGGAGCCAGGACCTGATGGAACTGCGTTTTATCCTCGGCGATCAACTCAACGCCAGTCACAGCTGGTTTCGTACCCCTAATCCCGACGTCTGCTATCTGCTGGCGGAGCTGCGCCAGGAGACCGACTACTGCCGCCACCATCGTCAGAAGGTGCTGGCCTTTTTCGCCGCCATGCGCGCCTTCGCCGCGGCCCTCACCAAGGCGGGTCACGGAGTCTGCTATCTCACCCTGGATGAAACCAGGCACTGGCCGAACCTGCCGGCCCTGCTCGATGCCCAGATTATCCACCACCAGGCCAGCCGCTTTGCCTGGCAGAGCCCGGATGAGTGGCGCCTCGCCAGCCAGTTGCAAGCATGGGCAGCGGGCCTCGCCATCCCTGCCACTGAGGTGGAGAGCGAACATTTTCTCACCCCCCGCGATGGCTGGCAGCGCTACCCCCACAGCCGGATGGAGTTTTTCTACCGCGCTCTGCGCAAGCAATATGGTGTGTTGCTCGATGAAGGGGGCAAGCCCCTTGGCGGGCGCTGGAACTTTGACAGCGAAAACCGGGCCAAACTGCCCGAGCGCCAGCCCATCCCGGCCCCGCTCTTGTTTGCCAACGATGTGCAGGATATCGATGCCATGCTATTGCATCACGGGGTGAACACATTGGGCTCGGCCGATGCCGGCGCCCTCCCCTGGCCCATCACCCGACGCCAGAGCCGCGAACTGCTCGATCACTTTCTGACCCACTGCCTGCCCCACTTTGGCCGCTATCAGGATGCCCTGAGCGAGCGGGGCTGGAGCCTGTTTCATAGCCGCTTGTCGTTCTCCCTGAACAGCAAGATGCTCCATCCCCTCGAGGTGATCCGTGCGGCCGAAACCCACTGGCAGGCCAATCAGGCCACCATTTCGCTGGCACAGGTCGAAGGGTTTATCCGCCAGATCCTCGGCTGGCGCGAGTTTGTCCGCGCCCTCTACTGGGAGCGGATGCCCGAGTTTGGCGACACCAATTTTCTGGCCGCCAGCCGGCCACTGCCCGCCTACTTCTGGAGCGGAGAAACCCGCATGGCTTGCGTGGGGCACGCTATCCGGCAATCTCTGGAGCACGGCTACGCCCATCATATCCAGCGGCTCATGGTGACAGGCAACTTTGCCCTGCTGGCGGGGATCAATCCGGACGAGGTCGATGAGTGGTATTTGGGGATCTACGTGGATGCCATCGAGTGGGTGGAGCTGCCCAACACCCGAGGCATGAGCCAGTTTGCCGATGGCGGCCTGATGGGCAGCAAACCCTACGCCAGCAGCGGCGCTTATCTGGATCGGATGGGTCACTACTGCAAAGGGTGTCACTATGACGTCAAGGCCCGCAGCGGTGACACCAGTTGCCCGTTCAACAGCCTCTACTGGCACTTTTTATGGCGCAATCGGGACAAGCTTGGCAACAATCCTCGCCTCGCTCTCCCTTATGCCAACTGGGATGGTCAAACGGAAGTGCAGCAGCAGGCAACCCTGACAACCGCGGCCCATCATCTGATCCATATCGAGCAGCTTTGATGCCACAGTTAATGCCATCAAACCAGCCAATTCCGACATTGAAAACCAGTTAAATAATTGTAACTAGATGTATATTCCGATTATATCTATACCAGTTGAATATCCTGTGGCGGCTGATTATGGTGATGGCCCCAGTCAAGGAGAGACAAGATGGACATAGTGGTACTCGGTGGTGGCGTGGTCGGTGTGACCAGCGCCTGGTATCTGGCCAAAGCGGGCCACAAGGTGACCCTGCTGGAGCGACGGGACGGGGTGGCGCTGGAGACCAGCCATGCCAACGCCGGCCAGATCTCCCCCGGCTATGCGGCACCCTGGGCGGCGCCCGGCATTCCCCTCAAGGCCGCCAAATGGCTGCTGCAAAAACATGCGCCTTTCACGGTGCGCCCGACCTCGGATCCTTTCCAGCTGCGCTGGATGCTGAAGATGTTCGCCAACTGCACCCCGGCGGCCTATGCCACCAACAAGGGACGCATGGTGCGCCTCGCCGAATACAGCCGCGACTGCATGAAGACGCTGCGAGACGAGCTGGCACTGGACTACGAAGGACGCCAGCTCGGCACCTTGCAACTGTTTCGCAGTCAGGCCCAGCTCGATGCCAGCAAACGGGATATCGAGGTGCTGGAAGAGTATGGCGTCCCCTATCAGTCCCTCGATGCCGATGGTTGTGAAGGGGTTGAACCGGCATTGGCACGGGTACGTGGCAAGATAGTGGGCGGTCTGCGCCTGCCGGGAGATGAAACCGGCGACTGTTTCCGCTTCACCAAGGCACTGGCCGCCGAGGCGCAAAAACTCGGGGTGGAATTTGTCTTCAACTGCGCCATCGACGAGATTGAGCTCTCTTTGGGGCGCGCCGTGGCGGTGCGGGCCGGTGAGCAGCGTTTCAAGGCCGATGCCATCGTCTGCGCGCTGGGCAGCTATGCTACCGGCTTCCTTCGTCCGCTTGGGATCGATCTGCCTGTCTACCCGGTCAAAGGTTACTCCCTGACCCTGCCCATGACAGATGCCGATGCGGCGCCCCGCAGTACAGTGCTGGATGAAACCTACAAGGTGGCCATCACCCGCTTTAACGAGCGGATCCGGGTCGGTGGCATGGCGGAGCTGTCGGGATTCAACCTGGCACTCAATCCCAAGCGTTACGACACCCTGGCCATGGTGGTGGGGGATCTTTTCCCCGAAGGGGGCGATATCAGCCGCGCCGAGTTCTGGACCGGACTGAGACCCATGACACCGGACGGCACTCCCCTGGTGGGGCCAAGCCCGGTACCCGGACTCTGGCTCAACACAGGCCACGGCACCCTGGGCTGGACCATGGCAGCCGGCTCGGGTCAGCTGCTGAGCGATCTGATCAGCGGCAGCTCGACGGCCATCAGCGACGAGGGGCTGACCCTGGCCCGCTACGGGTAAGCCTGCGTCCGTCACGACCGTCGGCCAGACACACAAAAGAGGGAGTGCATGGGCACTCCCTCTTTTCACTTAGCCACTATCAGTCAGCAGCCTTGACCATCAAACCCGGCATGGCCTGCCACACCCTGGCGGGGTCTGGCTCGGCAATGGCCGTCGCCACCAGCTGTTCCAGCCACTGGCGATGCAATAGCCACATCTGCGGCCCCTCTCTGCCCTGCTCCTTGGCACACTGCTTCACCACATCTGCCGTCCGGTAGAGGTATCGCACCAGAGCGGTCAATTCAGGCTCGGGCCAACGGCAACCGAAATGGCGCAGCCGCTCGGACCAGAATGCCACCTGACCTCGTTCATGCTCACACTCCAGCTCATGCAGTGCCGGCACCAGGTCCATCGCCTGCCACAAGGCACCATAGCCGACGAAGCGGGTATCCAGCTCATCCAGCGCCTGATCCAGCAGTTGCAAGGTTTGTGGCCAGCTGCTGGCCTCCTGGCGGATCACTTCCTGCGCCGCGCATACGGCCGCCAGCCAGTCCATGGCCAACCGGCAGATGATGGCCTCCTTGTTGGGAAAGAGATGATAGAGCGACTTGATCCCTACCCCGGCTCGCGCCGCTATGGCGTTGGTATTGATTGCCAGAAATCCCTGCTCCTGCAACAGCGCCAGAGTGGCCTGCTCTATCCGGGTCACCGTCTCCTGACTGCGCTGCTGCCTGGGCTGGCGCCGCATACAGAGATCGGTGGGCAATGGCGGTTCTGACATGAGTACTCCCTCACCTTGGTCACCAAGCATGGTTTTATAACTGCATGATGAAACAAGGAAAATATAAGTCAAAAAGAATATTTTCAGTAATTGCTGGCATTTATCCCGGAAGCTGCAATAAACAGAGGTGCTCATATTTGCAGTAAAAACTGCATTCTAACCAGGGAGAGCAATCGCATATGGATGGCAAGCAACAAGGTTTTACACTGAGCGCGGCGCTGCTGCTGATGGCCGGACTGCTGACCGGCTGCAACCAGGAGAGCACAGACCCAACAGCGCAACGAACCCTCTATCTCAACGGCAAGATCCACACTCAGGATGAGCAACGCAGAGTCGCCGAGGCCATGGTAGTTGCCGATGGCAAGTTTCTCTATGTGGGCACACTTCAAGGGGCCAAGGCCTATCAGACGGTCGGCAGTCAGTCGGTGGATCTGAAAGGCCGGATGGTATTGCCCGGTCTGCACGACAACCATATCCATCTGCTCGGCACAGTGGCACTGGACATGTGCGATCTCGATGGTCAGAGCGTCACGCTGGATCAGCTGGCGGACAAGATAAAAACATGTCTGCCCCGTTATGCCCCCGGCAAGGGAAGCTGGCTGGTGGTCAATCAGTGGTCGCCCTACGATGGCAATACGCCGACGGCGACCCATGCCACCCTGCTGGCCGCGCTGGATGTCGCGGCGCCAGACAATCCGGTGGTGCTCTTTGGGGTCGATGGTCATGCCAGTGCCTACAACTCGCAAGCGCTGGCCAGTGCGCAGGATCAGGATGGCAATACAGTGGGTTTCAACGATGTGACCCTGGCACCGGGGGGCGTGTTTGCACATTTTCAACCCTACGTTGACCTGACCAGTGGCGTGATCAGGGAGGGGGCTCGCAGCGCCATTCCGGTGCCGGAAACCACGGTGCTCAACGCCAGCGATGAACAGGCGGCGGCAGAGTATGACAAGATATTGCCTGCGGTCTCTTCCTTGATGGCTTCCCGTGGCATAACCGGGATCCAGGATGCCTGCGCCACCGATTTCATCCGCCAGCGCCTGCTCAACATGCAGAAGCGTGGATTGCTGCACATGCGCGTCACTGCCGCCACCTGTTTTCACCAGGATGACTACAGCGGCAAGCTGGATATTGCCGGCCACCTCGCCAAGGCCAGCCAGGTCAGGAGCGCCTTTGCCGACAATCCGCTGATCAAGGCCGATGCCGTGAAGATCTTCCTCGATGGCGTGCTGGAAGGAGATCCCTTCACCACACCGCCCTTTCTGCCCAATGCAGGCATGCTTGAAAACTATCAGCACCCCCATCTGACCATGGATCTTGCCACCGAGCAGGTGACCATCACCGCCAACAGCGAGGATGCTGGCAGCAATGGCATCGTCAATTACCGGGATGCCGACCTCAAGGACTATGTCACCGCCCTCGATAACGCGGGTTTCAGCATTCATATGCACAGCATCGGCGATCGCAGCACCCGGGTCGGACTGGATGCCTTGCAGGCCGCCCGTACCAGCAATGGTGACAAGGGGATCCCCCATACCCTGGCCCATCTGCAGATTGTCCACCCTGACGATCAGAAAAGGCTGGGGGAGCTGGGGCTGTATCTCACCTTCACCTACGCCTGGACCACGCCCCAGATAGCCTATGACATGCTGGTCACCCCCTTCATCCACCCGAGCAGAGCAGGACAATCCTTGAACGAGGCACTGTATGACCCCCTCGGCTACCTGCACGATGCGCTCTATCCGGTCGAGAATGCTCGCAAGGCGGGCGCCATCCTGGTGGCAGGCAGCGATGCACCTGTGGACAGCCGGGACCCCCGCCCCTTTGTCAACATGGCAGCCGGGATCGCCAAAGCGGCGGGCGATGGCGAGGATTACCGCCCCCATCAGCGCACCTCCCTCGCCGAAATACTGGCGGCCTATACCATCAATGGGGCCAAGGCAGTACGCCAGCAAGCCGTCACAGGATCCATCGAGACAGGCAAGTCCGCCGATTTCATCGTGCTGGACAGGGATCTGTTCGCCCTGGTCGAGGCCGGAACACCGGCCAAGATAGCCGAGACCGAGGTCGAGCTGACTGTCTTCAAGGGGGAAACCGTCTACTCTCGCTGAGCCATCAAGACCCCTGCCGTGAACCATGCAGGCGGCAGGCCTTTCCAACGCCAGAAAGCAGGAGCAGCCCAGGCTGCTCTTTTTATTGCGTCAGATGAACGTCTTTTTGGCTCGCGAGATACCGCCCTTTTTCTTCCTCTTTTCCTCCTCTCTTAACACTGGCTTAAGGATCCCCTGTCACCTTGCAGCCATTGTCATGAACGGAGCCACCCTGTATGAGCACCCTCAGAAATGCCCTGCGTCGTTTCGACGGTCAGCGCCGTTGCTGGACGGCCGGGCTTGAGCGATCCCTCCTCGCCTGGCTTGCCAGACGAGGCAAGCTGCCGGCCTCAAACCAGCCACCCCAACGGATCCTCATCATCCGCAGCACCAACCGGATCGGCAACAATCTGTTCCTGCTGCCGTTTTTGCAACAGGTACGCCGCGCCCATCCTTTTGCCGAGATAGAACTGGTGTGCAGCGGTGGACAACTGCTTCCCTTGCTTGGCGACAAGCAGTTGCAGCGCATCCATCAGATCAGGTTGCAGGGCAAGCACCTTATCCCGGCACTGCCCCGGTTGTGGCATCTGCGTCGCCAACACTATGACAGTGTCTATGTGCCCTTTGCCTCCAGCACGGATCACCTGATCGCCGCCTGGGTACGGGCCAGCGAGAAGGTGGGTTTTGACGATGCCAGGGGCGATGTGCTGTTTGACCGGCTGATCGCGCCCGACACTCACTGCCACTACGCTCACCAACCGCTGCAGCTGCTGGGCATGCACGCCAGCCAGGCCGATCAGATTGAACTGGGTAGCCAGCTACATGCCGCCTGCCCCCACCTGACCGCGCTGGCACAGGCTCATCCCGGCCGCCCCCTCATCGGCTTTTTCACCGGCGCACGCAAGGGCAAGGGGCTCTCCCTTCCCCAATGGCAGCGGCTGCTCGGGGATCTGCGCCACCACAGCCCGGATGCCCTGCTGATCCAGCTCACGGATCCTGCCTCCCCTCTACCCCAGCTTGGCGACATGCAGGTATCCCTTCACACCTTAAGCGAACTGACCCGCTTCACCGGCGGCCTCACCCTCTTTGTCAGCTGCGACACTGGCCCCCTTCATCTGGCTGCCGCCAGCGGTGTGCCCTGCCTCGGGCTCTTTACCCAGACAGATCCCGCGCGCTACGGCTGCCTCGGGGTCCAGCACCGCAACCTGGTCGTCAACGATCGTAACGCCATTGCCCTCGATGCCCACTGGCTTGCCGAGACGCTGGCGCGCCAGCAAACACCCAGGGAGCGGCAAGCCCCTCTCTCCCACGTGCAGTACCAGCAAGCATCCAGGGCTCTCTTGCTGGACGGTACCGGGTTGCCCCTTGGCGTTAAAACGGGCGGCCAACGCCAGCCGTTTTAACGCTAGGACCCAGAGAACATGAAGAGAAACAATGACTCGGCGGGGTATCCCCCCGCTATGATGCCTTATCGATAGCGGGCTTCGATGAGGGCCAGCTGGCCACTCTGGCGCAGCATGACCAGGACGCGGGAGAACTCGGCGGCCCGGCGGTGGAAAGGAGACGTGTTGGCGATGCAGAGGGTCAGCGGGGTCAATCCCAGCTGGAGCGGCACCTCGACTATCTGTCCGGTCAGCCCCAGCTGGCTGAGCTTGAAGTTGGCCACTATGGAGTCGGTGAACATCAGATCGCCCCGACCGGCCGAGAGCATCTTGAAGACGTTATCCACATTCATGGTCAGATGGACCTTGAATCCCGCCAGATTCTCCTTGCCCCAGCCATTGCCGATATAGTCGAGAATGGTAAACCCCTTGAGATCGGCCAGGGATTTTGCCTGCTGGATCTGCGCCATCCCGGGGTGTCCTGCCTGGGTGAACACCGTCAGTGCAGAGAAGGCGACCGGCTCTTCGACTATCCGGGTATAACCCCGTCGCTCCAGGGTCGGCACAGTGACAAAGCCGTCGGCCTGGCCGGAACGCACCCGCTTCTGGGCCCGCAGCCAGGGATACCCCTCGTGGCTCACCTTGATATCCAGTTCGCTGGCAACCCTGTCCATCACATCCACCATGATGCCCCGCATCTTGCCCTGCTCGTCCCGCCAGGAGTAGGGGGCAAAATCATCGAAATAGACCATTTTGAGCACAGGAACAGGCGCTGCCAGCGGGCAGGTCGTCAGCAACAGCGCCCATAGACTCCCGATCCAGACTCCTGGTTTCATCTTTTCCAGCCCCATCGACATCAGCCTGACCTGAGCCTAGTGCAAGCAGGCCGGGTGCGGGCAAGCGGCAACAAAAACAGAGGGAAGGCTTGCGCCTTCCCTCTTTCGTTATGCCCGTTCTCTTTTGTTATGTGCAGCGCTGTTCTTTGGTCTGCACGCTTGCCGGGATCAGGCCAGCTCGGTCCGCAGCGCCTTGGTGGCATTGACCATTACCTTGAGTGCGGCTTCCGTCTCTTCCCAGCCCCGGGTCTTGAGGCCGCAATCCGGGTTGACCCAGAGCCGATCGGCCGGGATCTGCTTGGCTGCCTTGCGGATCAGATCCTCAATCCAGCCCTGGCTCGGCACGTTCGGCGAGTGGATGTCATACACGCCAGGACCGATCTCGTTGGGGTAGTTGAAGCGCTCGAACGCTTCAAGCAACTGCATCTGGCTGCGGCTGGTCTCTATGGTGATCACGTCCGCATCCAGCGCCGCCACCGCCTCTATGATGAGGTTGAAGTCGCTATAACACATGTGGGTGTGGATCTGGGTGCTGTCCACCACCGGGCTTGCGCTCAGGCGGAAGGCGCGCACCGCCCAGTCCAGATATGCCTGGTGATCCTGCTTGCGCAGGGGCAGCCCTTCACGGATCGCAGGCTCGTCGATCTGGATGATCTTGATACCGGCGGCTTCCAGATCCGCCACCTCGTCACGAATGGCCAGGCCAATTTGCAGGGCGGACTGCTCGCGGCTCACGTCTTCCCGCGGGAAGGACCAGCAGAGAATGGTCACGGGCCCGGTCAGCATCCCCTTGACCGGCTTGTCGGTCAGGCTCTGGGCAAACTTGGTCCATTCGAGGGTCATGGGGGTCGGGCGGTCGATATCCGTGGTGATCACCGGCGGCTTGACGCAGCGGGAGCCATAGCTCTGTACCCAGCCGAAGCGGGTGATGGCAAAGCCGTCCAGCAGCTCGCCGAAATACTCCACCATGTCGTTGCGCTCGGCCTCGCCATGCACCAGCACGTCCAGCCCGATGGCTTCCTGGCGCTCGATCGCATCCTTGATCTGGGCCTGAATGCCCGCCTCGTAAGCACTGTCGTCGATACGACCGGCCCGCCACTCCTGACGCAGCCCCCGAATTTCCGAGGTCTGCGGGAATGAGCCAATGGTGGTGGTAGGCAGCAGCGGCAGCTTGAGATCATTGCGCTGCGCCTGCGCCCTCACCGGATAGGCGCTCTGGCGGTCGAAATCGCTGTTGGTCAGGCTGGCCAGACGGGACTGCACCGCTTTCTTGTGTACCCGGCTGTCGGACTCCCGATCCACGATGGGCTGACTGTAAGCGGTGATCTTGTCCAGATCCCCTCCGTCCAGGTAGTCGGAGAGCAGCCCCAGCTCGTAGCACTTTTGCAGGGCGAAGGCGAACCAGCTGCGGGTCTGGGGATCCAGCTCGTGCTCCAGGGTCAAGTCCACCGGGCTGTGCAGCAGGGAACAGGAAGAGGCAACCCAGAGCCGCTCGCCGAGCTTCTCTTTCAGTGCTTTCAGGGTCGGTGCCAGCTTGGCCAGGTTGGCACGCCAGACGTTGCGACCATTGACCACCCCGGCCGAGAGGACCCACTGGGCCGGCAAGTGCGGGACCAGGGTCTCCAGCTGCTCGGGGGCGGCCACCAGATCCAGGTGCAGACCATCCACCTTCAGGCTGGTGATGATGTCGCGCTGATGGGCCACTGAGCCGAAATAGGTGGTGAGCAGCAGCTTGCAGGGGCCGCTCAGGCGCTCATAGGCGTTGAGGTAGGCAAGACGCCACTCGTCCGGCAGGTCCAGCGCCAGGGCCGGCTCTTCGATCTGCACCCACTCCACCCCTTGCGCGGCCAGCTTGGCCAGTATCTCCTGATAGACGATCAGCAGGCGGTCAAGCAGTTCAAGGCGAGAGAAGCCGCTCTCTTTCTCCTTGCCAAGCCAGAGGTAGGAGACGGGCCCCAGCAGCACGGCCTTGACCGGCAGCCCCAGCGCCTTGGCCTCTTCCACTTCGTCAAACAGTTGGCTCCAGCCCAGCTTGAAGCGCTGATCACGGCTGAACTCGGGCACCAGGTAGTGGTAGTTGGTATTGAACCACTTGGTCATCTCGGCGGCGGCGGCAGACGGGCCGGTCGGCGCACGGCCACGGGCCACCCGGAACAGGGTGTCGAGATCGGTATCCCCATGGCGGTGGCGGGCAGGCACGGCGTCCACCAGCAAACTGGTGCCGAGCACTTGGTCGTACCAGGCAAAATCCCCCACCGGCAACAGGTTGACCCCGGCGGTGCGCTGGGCCTGCCAGTGGCGCTCACGCAGGCTCTTGCCCACAGCGACCAGCTCTGCCTGAGTGGTCTCGCCACGCCAGTAGGATTCGAGGGCAAATTTCAGCTCGCGCTTGGCGCCGATACGGGGGAAGCCCAGTGTGTGTGCTCGTGTCATAGGTCCAATTCCTTATGCTCATTCATCTGATGGGAAACTGGATGATTTGGCCATCCAGATGTTTACACATCCAAAATGACAAGATAAGGTGGCCTTGGCTATTGAATACTCTTCAACTGGCTCTCAAATAATCCGCAACTAACGTGCAAGAGCGTCTTCAACGGACATGTAAGAGAGCGTTCAACGGATATGCAAGAACGCCTTCAACTGATGCAACAAGGAGCCACGTCATGGCAGTGCCAAGCAATTCAGGCCTGGAAATCAAACATTTGAGAACCCTGACCGCATTGGCCGAGCAAGGGTCGCTGGCCGGCGCGGCGCAGAGCCTGAATCTGACCCAGTCGGCCCTCTCCCATCAGCTCAAAGAGCTGGAAACCCGTCTTGGCCTGGAGCTTTTTCTTCGCAAGAGCCGCCCTCTGGTGCTGACGGCGGCGGGCCAGCAGTTGCTGGCTCTGGCCCGCCAGGTGCTGCCCGCCCTGGCACAGACCGAGAAACAGCTGCAGGCCCTGCACAGCGGTGACGCGGGCCGGTTGCATCTGGCGCTGGACTGCCACAGCTGCATTCAGTGGCTGCTGCCGCTCTTGCCCGATTTTCGTCGCCAGTGGCCCGGGGTGGATCTGGAGGTGGAATCGGTGCCCGGCTTTGATGCAATCAATGCCCTGCTCGGCGGTCAGCTCGACTTGCTGCTCACCTCGGACGTACAGGCCCGCGGGGATCTCCACTTCGAGCCGCTGTTCGCCTTCGATCTCACCCTGGTGATGGCGCCGGATCACCCTCTATGCCACCAGGGCCGGATCACCCCGGAGGATCTCAAGCAGGAGGTGCTGCTGGTCTACCCGGTGGAGCGGGCCCGCATGGACGTGTTCAGCCGCTTCCTGCAACCGGCCGGTGTCGAGCCCGCCCGCTGCAAGCTGGTGGACAATACCTCCGTCATGCTGCAGATGGCCGCCGCCGGGCTCGGGGTCGCTGCCCTGCCGCGCTGGGCCAGCGAGGAGTTTGTGCGTCAGGGACTGCTTGAAACCAGGCCACTCGGCAACGGTGTGCGCCGCCATATGTATGGGGCCGTGCGCGCCGCCGACAAGGACCAGCCCTGTTTGCAGAGCCTGTTCGAGCGCATTCGCAGCAAGATGGGTGAGCAGAAAGAGGCGTAAAAAGCCGCCCTTGGGGCGGCTTGCGATGAGTCGGGGAGCCAGTGCCCTCAGGGGTCGTCCTGGCAGTGGGTGGCGCCATGTCGCCTCGGGCAGTTGGCGCAGAGCTCGCCATCGCGGCGCTTGTAGTGCAGGCAGCAGCGCTGGCGCACATAACCGGGGGACAGCGTATCGGCCGGGATCGATGCTGGACGCCACCCCGCCAGATGCTCGGCTGGCAGGCCACAGGCGGCGAGCCAGCGCGGCGCATGTTCGCTCACCTGCTCACGGCTGACATGGGTGAAAAAGTCGGGCACCCGCACCAGGGCCGCCAGCAGATCATCGGCCAGCAGCGGGCGCACGAAACCCGGTCTGAGTCGCTGCACCCCGCCCAGCAGCGCGAACAGCGCCTGCCAGTGGGCTTGCAGCCGCTCGCCAGCCACCTTGATCAACAGACTGACGTCTCCCTTGATCATGGGGTCGGCCGGCAGGGTAAAACCGGATACTACGCCATCCTGATAGTCCTGCCCCATGCGATCGACGGCGGGGACGGCGCCCAACCGATAAACAACCGCCATGGTCAGATAGAGGGATTGCCAGCAGAGCATGCCCCAGCTGCGGGTCAGCCAGTAGGCCGGCCCCGCCTCAGGGTGCGCCAGCCGCCAGTGATCATATAGCGCCGCCGCCACCTCGGCCGGGGTTGAATGGGGGGGAGCCGCCAGCAGATGAGGCCTGCCCCCCACTCCCGCCAGCCGCCCCCTGAGCGAAGGAATAACCCCGGCCGCGACGGCAAACAGGGCACCATGATCCGCAAGCGCACTAGCCTGTGTATCCGTGGTCAGTTCCTCAAGCCCACCGGCCCCTGTGAACTGGCGATTATCGCTGACTACCAGTGGTGCAGCGGGCCCCGGGACTGGCCCGGGGCGCAAGGTCAGAATACGTATTTGAGTCGCGCCTCCACATTGCGCTCTGCCCCGAACCAGCAGTTGTTCTGGTCATAGCAGGAGTAGTAGGCCTTGTTAAAGAGGTTGCTGGCACTCACCGAGGCCTCCACCCCCTTCAGAAGCTGGCTGAGTTGGGCCAGATCGTAGGACGCCGCCATGTCCATCAGGAGGTAATCCGGTACCCTGTCCGTGTTGGCGGCATCAAGCTGGGCCTCCCCCACGTAACGCAGACCGGCCCCCAGCCGTAAACCGTTATCCAGCTGATAGTTGCTCCAGAAGGATGCCATCTGTTTGGGCACCCAGACCGGGGTCTTGCCCTGCAGGCTGGTGGTATCGCGGGTGATCTCCATGTCCTGGCGGGTATAACTCAGCGCCAGATCCAGCCGGCTGGTGAGATCGACTCGCCCCTCCAGCTCGACGCCCCTGGAGACCATCTCTCCGGTCTGCTGCTTGGGCCCATAGACGTTGTCCGGATCTGTCACCAGCGCATTTTGCTTGGTGATGTGGAAGACCGAGGCGGTAAAGGTCTTGCTCATGTCCTCGGAAAGATACTTGAGCCCCCCCTCCCACTGATGGCCTGTGGCAGGGTCAAAAACCTTGCCGCTCTTGTCCGCCCCCGCTACCGGCTCGAAGCTCTCGGCATAGCTCACATAGGGGGAGAAGCCGCCATCCAGTTCATAGAGAGCCCCGAGACGGAAGGAGAGGTTGTCCTGATCAATCTGGGCCAGGGTGTTGCTCGCCGCCCCCTGATAGAGGGTCTGGCTGTCGGTGTCCATCCGGTAGCTGTCATAGCGGGCACCGCCTATGGCCACCAGCCGATCCAGACGCACCTGATCCTGCAGATAGACGCCGGTCTGGGACTGGCGAATGGTCTTGCTGTCCTGATAGTTGAAGGTGAGCGCCCCCGGCACTATCTGGCTGTGGTTTGGGTTGAAGATGTCGATGGCGGGGGCGGAATAGTCCAGCGTATCCCGGTAGAGCACCCGCGCATCCAGATACTGGTAATCGACTCCGAGCAACAGGTTGTGCCGGGCGCTGCCGGTCATCACCTTGCCCGCCAGCTGGTTGTCGATGACAAAGCCTCTGGAGTCTTCATCGGTCAGATAGGCGTTGCGGGCCAGAGTACGGTGGTCCGCCGCCAGCGCTGCGTTATAGGTGTTCTGCTGGTTGGCCGAGGCGTCCATGTAGCGGGCGTTTTGCAGCAGTTGCCAGTTGTCGTTGAAGTCGTGGCTCAGCTTGTAGCCAAGCAGGGTCACCTCCCGGCTGTAGTGGTTCCAGTTCTCGTCGCCGAGGAAGCTGTCACTGCCAAGCTGGCCCAGGGGATTGGACTTGACCGAGCCGCTGGCCGGCACCGTGGTGTAGATGCCCGCCTGCGGATCCTTCTGGTAGTAGAGGTTCAGGTTGAGCAGGGTACGATCACTCAACTGCCAGTCCAGCGATGGCGCGAACACATAGCGCTCCTCCTGTGAATTCACCGCCTGCCCCTCCTTCTGGCGGGCCAGTCCCACCACACGATAGGCAAGTTGCTCATTGATGGCGCCCGTGCTGTCGAGGGTCAGCTCCTTGAGGGTGCCGGTGCCCGTCGCCACGCTGACGCTGTGCCTGCTCTCCCGCTGGGGCCGCTTGGCAATGAGGTTGACCATACCACCCGGCGGCATGCTGCCGTAGAGCACCGAGGTCGGCCCCTTGAACACCTCCAGCTGCTCGATGGCCACCGGATCTATCTGGGGTTGCAGGTTCCAGTCGTTGTATTGCAGCAAGAGGCCGTCGTAGAAGTTCTGGTAGTTGTCAAAGCCACGAATATTGAACAGGTCCAGCCGGTTGACCGCCCCGCCGCGCAGCTCGGTATTGACGCCGGGCACGTAGCGCAGCGCCTCGCTCACCGAGCTCACACCACGCTGCTCCAGGGTCTCGCCGTCCACCACCGAGATGGCCTGGGGCGTCTCCATGGGGTCGAGCCGGGTCTTGGTCGCCGTGTTGCGATAGGTCTGGCCCAGTACCGTCAGGGTTTCATCGGCCACCGCGTCTTGCGCATTGGACGTGGGTGCGGCCGGCACTGGGCCGGCCAACAGGGCGGAGATGGTCGCGGCGACCAGGGTCAAAGGGGGGTGAGTGGCGTACATCTTATCCTCGAATGCAATGATTGAATGGTAACAAATCTCATTTGCATTTTATTGGGTCAATTTGCCCTTAAATTAACAATTTGGGGCATGTTGGCAGGAAAAACGGCAAAAGAGGGACAAGGCAAGCCCCATACGACGACCTGCCATGTCGATGGAAAAAAGCATTGAATTCAAATGGCTATCTTTTCTGAGGGAAGGCTGTGATGAGATGGCGGTCAATGGCGGGACGTCCCCCTGCGTGATGCAGGCCAAGGGATGGGCACCCTGCCGCTAAACGGCTAACGGGGTTCAGCCCTAGCGGGGCGCGATGGGCAACCAGTACTCCATGCGGGCATAAGGCTGTTGGCCATCGAAGTCGGGGGTGTAACGCTCCAGCTCGAAACCATCCAGCCCCCGATAACCCGAGGTTGGCAGCCAGTGCAGGATAAACCAGTTGAGGGTCTGCCCCAGCTGGCTGATGGGGCCGACGTGGGTAAGCACGGCGTACTCCTGGGGCGGGATGGCCAGACGAGCCAGCCCGCTCGGCGGCTCTCTCCCCTCCTCTGCCGCCACGCCCGCCCAGTAGGCCAGCTGCTCCCCCGCCCCTGACACATCTACCACGCCGATCAGATCGCAGGCCCTGTCCAGGCCGCCAGCACTGCGCAAGGCACGCCAGATGGCGGGCACCGTCTGCTGAAAATCGGGCGAGCTGGCAAAGAGCCCGCGGATCAGTCCCTTGACCCCCTGCAGCATGAAACCCGGCTGGCTCTCGACCCTTACCTGCACCAGTCGGGGAGTATTGGCAAGCGGCATAGGCGCTCGCACCAGCGGGGTGCGCAACCCCAGCCGCAGACCACGTTTGCGATAGGCCAGCGGCGAGCAGCCGAACTGCTGCTTGAAGGCACGGCTGAAGCTCACCTCGGAACCAAATCCGTAGTTCAGCGCCAGATCCAGCACCCGCTGGCGGCTCGTGAGCAGCGCCTCCGCCGCCAGACTCAGCTTGAGCTCGCGCACATAGTGGGCCACCGTCTGCCCTGTCTCGTGCAGGAAGACCCGCTGCAACTGCCAGCGCGACCAGCAGCTCTGCTCGGCCAGCTGCTCCAGCGACAATGGCTGATCCAGATGCCCGTGGATGTAGTCGAGCACCCGCTCGATGCGGGTGAAATGGGCGCTCGCCTGTGGCGCAGGGCCAGGGGATCCGAGGGGGAAGGTCGGTGTCATTGAGTGGTCGGGATCGCTGCCAGCAGAGGGGCACGCTCGCCCAAGTGGCCACATTAAACATGGCCGCTGCCCCGGCGGCAAGTGGTCTGCGGCCACCGGCGAACAGCGCACGCCCTGTTTGTGGCTCAACCCCGCGCTCTCACCTATGCCTTCAACGAGGCCGTCAAGCCAGGTTGTCAGACTGTCACAAAAGTGACGCGTTTCCCTGTCAGATTGTTTGAAAACAAATATATCAATTAGATTTGAAAGCCCATAAAGTCCTCGTTCGAATCTTTTTCAGGGAGAGCCAAGATGAAAAAAATTGCCTTGATCACCGGAGCCCGTGGCGGCATCGGATCCGCCATCACCACTGCCTTGCTGGCTCAGGGGTATCGCATCATCGCCACCCACTCCAGCGGCAACAGTGCGGCGGCCCACGACTGGTACGGGGAGCAGGGCTATCGACCGGATCAGGTGCGGCTGCTGCCGCTGGACGTGGCCGACACCGCCATGTGCCGTGAAACCCTGGGTCGCCTGTTGCAAGACGAGGGCCGGGTGGACGTGCTGGTCAACAACGCAGGCATCACCCGGGATGGCGCCTTCAAGCGCATGGCGCCAGAGCAGTGGTTCGAGGTGATCCACACCAATCTGTGCAGCCTCTACAACGTGACCCAGCCGCTGTTCGACGCCATGTGCGAGCAGCGCGATGCCCGCATCATCAACATCTCCTCGGTCAACGGCCAGAAGGGACAGTTCGGTCAGGTCAACTACTCGGCGGCCAAGGCGGGCATGCTGGGCTTTACCAAGGCGCTGGCGGCGGAAGGAGCCCGCTTCGGAGTCACGGTCAACGCCATCGCCCCCGGTTACACAGCCACCCCCATGGTGGAGGCGATCCGCAGCGATATCCTCGACAGCATCAAGGCCGACATTCCCATGCGTCGCCTCGCCAAGCCGGAGGAGATCGCCGCTGCCGTGGCCTTCCTCGCAAGCGAAGCGGGCGCCTATATCACGGGGGAAACCCTGGCCATCAACGGCGGCCTCTATATGAAATAGCGCCGGGATCAAGGCGAATGACAGAGGGCAGCCAACAGGCTGCCCTCTGTGTTTGCAAGTCGGGACGAGATAGTTACCACCCGGCTCAGGGGCGCGCCGGCACGGCCCCCGGAGGCTCGGCGAAGTGGCTGCGCAGGGCCGTGATCACCCGCCGCACCTTCTCCGGGATCTCCCGCTGCGGGGTGATGGCATGGATCTCCATGGGCGGCACCCGAAAGCCCGGCAGCAGCTCCAGCAGCCGACCCTGGGCGAGATCCTCGGCGATTTCCCCCTCGGGTTGTAGCGAGACCCCCTGCCCCGCCAGGGTGAACTGGCGCAGCGGCAGCACGTTGTTGCACACCACCCTGGGCTTGGGTTTGACCTTGTGACCCTGTCCCTTGTCGTCGAAGAAGGTCAGGCCCCCGCTCAGCATGTCCGCCGCCAGCCAGTCGTGTTCAAGCAGATCTGCCGGACTGCGCGGGGTGCCCTTGCGCGCCAGATAGGCGGGCGAGGCACACAGCAGCATACGGGTCTGGCCCAGCTTGCGCGCCACCAGGCTGGAGTCGGACAGGGTACCGACCCGTAGCGCCACGTCGATGCGCTCGGCGATGAGATCCCGCTTCTCGTCGTCGGCGATGATCTGGATGCACAGGCCGGGATGGGCCTGCAACAGGGGCGACAAGGCCCGCGCCAGCGGCTGGCCCGCCATCCCCACGGGCGCAGTGATCCGCACCTCGCCGAGCAGGCTGTCGCGCACCTCGGAGAGGCGCAGCTCGGTCTGGTTCAGCGTCTGTTGCAGCGACTGGCACCCCTGCCACACCACTTCCCCCGCCTCGGTCAGGTTGAGGCGACGGGTGGAACGGTGCAGCAGGGTGAGGCCGAGCAGGCTCTCCAGCTGGCTGATATGCTGACTGACGGCGGAGGGGGTCATGCCAAGGGCCTTGGCGGCACCCGTCATGCTGCCCGCCTCTACCACGGCGGCGAAGATGGCGTAACGTCTGAGCTGTTCCATTATTAAATCCAGCTTACAAGTGAATCAATTTTATAGTCGATTATTAAATCACATTTGGCGGAGTAGGATAGCCCCATTCCAACAGTGAAGGAGAATCACCCATGAAAATTGCCCTGATCGGTGCCAGCGGTTTTGTCGGTACAGCCATCCTCAATGAAGCCGTCAGCCGCGGCCATCACGTCACCGCCATCGTCCGCGATGTCAGCAAAGTCGCTGCCCACCCGCAGGTCACCGCCGTGGCGGTAGATGCCCAGAACCCACAGGCACTGGCCGAGGTGCTCAAGGGGCACGACAGGGTGATCAGCGCCTACAACCCGGGCTGGACCGCACCGGACATCTACGACCAGTACCTCAAAGGGGCCAAAGCCATAGTCGCGGCGGCCGTGACCGCCCCCAGCTGGTTGCTGGTGGTCGGTGGTGCCGGCAGTCTGGAAGTCGCCCCCGGCGTACAGCTGGTGGATACCCCGGACTTCCCGGCCGAGTGGAAACAGGGCGCACTGGCGGCCCGCGACGGTCTCACCGCCCTGCGCCGTGAAACCACCCTCGACTGGCGTTTCGTCTCCCCACCCGTGTTCCTCGAACCCGGCGACAAGCGCGGTGGCTATCACCTCGGTGGCGATCAGGTGCTCTTTAGCGGTGACAAGCCTGCCGGGATCACGGTCGGCGATCTGGCCGATGGCGTGCTGAACGAGGTGGAAAAACCGGCCCACCTGCGCCAACGCTTTACTCTGGGCTACTGAGTGGGCAACTGAGCACCCTCACCGATCAGGCCATTGCCTGATCCCTGCTCAAAGCACACAACAAGAAGGGAGGCATCAGCCTCCCTTCTTGTTTCTCGTCTCCGATAGCCGGGGGCCTGCTGCGCTGATGGGACAGTCGGAACACAGCCCCGTTAACCGCTCAATAAACACCCACTCGAATGGACATCGAATTCTATTTCGATTTTTGTATATAACTAAGAATAATTTGTTGTTTCCGTCTTATAACGCCGAACAGTAGCATCACCCTCAATCCAAATGGCGCCATCTTTACCGGTCGGCCCGGTGTGTCACCACCGACCCGCGCTGTCATGTTTGCACTGAGTCGTCGGGAAAGCCCCGGTACTCAGAAAATGAGGAGGTGCACATGGAACATTCACCACTGCCGATCATCGCTCTTGCCGCCCTTGGTGGCGACCCCGAGGCTCGTCGCCAGATGCTGGCCAAGCTTGGCCGGGCGGCCCGCGACATCGGCTTTTTCTATCTGACAGGCCATGGCCTGAGCGAGACTCAGCAGAAAGAGACCCTGGCGCTGGCGGCCCGTTTCTTCGCCCTGCCGGAGCAGGAAAAACGGGCAGTGCAGATGGTACACTCCCCCCATTTTCGCGGTTACAACCAGGTGGGCGCCGAACTCACCCGCCAACGGCCGGACCGGCGCGAGCAGTTCGACATCATGAATGAGGCACCTGCGCTGGCAGAGGACGAGATCCATGCCCCCTGGCAGCGGCTGATAGGCCCCAACCAGTGGCCTGCCGCCCTGCCCGAGATGAAAGCGCAGCTGCTGGCCTGGCAGGAACGGCTGAGCGACATCACCCTCACCCTGCTCGACGCCTTCGCCGAGGTGCTGGCGCAGCCGCAAGGAGTGTTCGATGCCAGCATTCGCGGCAAGCCCTACCAGCACATGAAGCTCATCCACTATCCGGGGCGCGAAGCAGGTAGCAGCAGCCAGGGAGTGGGCGCCCACAAGGATCCCGGCTACCTGACCCTGGTGATGCAGGACGATCACTCCGGGCTTGAGGTGGAGACGGCGGCGGGCTGGACCCCGGCGCCGCCCCTGCCGGGGGCCCTGGTGGTCAACATCGGCGAGTTGCTTGAGCTGGCTTCCAACGGCTACCTCAAGGCCACCCTGCACCGGGTGGTGAGCCCGCCGCCGGGGGTATCGCGCCTCTCCTGCGCCTTCTTTATGGCGGCGCGGCTCGATGCCACAGTGCCGCTGTTGACCCTGTCGCCGAGTCTGGCGGCGCAGGCGCAAGGCCCCGAGAGCGACCCCGCCAACCCGCTCTTCTATCAGGTGGGGGAAAACGTGCTGAAAGGACGGTTGCGCTCTCACCCGGATGTGGCGGCGCGCCACTATACCGCCGACCCGGCTTCGGCCAACGAACAGATGGCCGGCGGACAAACGACAAGCAGCGAGCGGCGCGAACCGCAGCCAGCCTGACTCTGCCATACCTATTAAACGGGGGACGCCGCGGCGTCCCGCCACCCGGATGACACAAGCAGTTAAGCCACAGCCTGGCAATGACGGAGTAATAGAATGAAATTCAAGACAATGAGCGTGCACAGCGGCCAACGGATCGATCCCCAGACCGGCGCCCTCACCACCCCCCTCTACCAGAGCAGCACCTTCAGCTACTTCAATGCCCAGGCGGGCAAGGAGCGTTTCGCGGGTCAGGCCCCCGGCTTCATCTATAGCCGCTTTGGCAATCCCACCACAGCCGAGCTGGAGCAAAAACTGGCAGCCCTTGAGGGCGCCGACGAGGCGCTGGTGGTGGCAAGCGGCATGGCGGCGGTGAGCGCCATCATGTATGCCCTGGCCGACAGCGGCGATGAGGTGGCCTACATAGGTCCGCTCTACGGCGGCACAGATGCCTTCTTGAAGCAAACCTTCAGCCGCGCCGGCATCAAGGTGACCGCCTACGAGAGCGATCAGGATCTGCTGGCCAACATTCGTCCCGCCACCAAGGTGGTACTCTTCGAAACCCTGACCAACCCCACCCTCAAGGTGGTGGATCCACGCATCGTGGTGCAGGCGGCCCGCAAGGTGGGCGCCATCAGCGTGTGTGACAACACCTTCCTCACCCCCTATCTGTTGCGCCCGCTCGAGCTTGGTATCGACATAGTGATGCACAGCGGCACCAAATATCTGGGCGGCCACGGCGACATCATCGCCGGGGTAGTGGCCGGCTCCCACGCGCTGATGAAATCCATCCGCACAGTGGCGCTCAAGCACATCGGCTCCCCCATAGGCCCGCAGGAGGCTTACCTGCTGCAGCGCGGAGTCAAGACCCTGCCCCTGCGCATGGATGCCCACCTGCACAACGCGCAGAAAGTGGCCGACTTCCTGGCCGCTCACCCGGCAGTGAAGAAGGTGATCTACCCGGGCCTTGCCAACCACCCGGGCCACGATGCCCTCGGCGCCTTCTCCAGCGGCTTTGGCGGCATGATCAGTATCGAGCTGGAAGGGGGCTTTGCGCGCTGCGCCACCCTGCTCGACAACCTGCAACTGTTCGTGCAGGCGGTGAGCCTCGGCGATCTCGAGAGCCTGGCCTGCCATCCGGCCAGCACCACTCACGCCGCCATGGACGAAGCGAGCCGTCTCGCCGCCGGGGTGAATGACGATCTCATCCGCTTCAGCATTGGCGTGGAGGACGCCGACGATCTGATCGCCGATCTGGCGGCGGCGCTGGCCCTCGTCTGACGGACAAAGGCTAGCTTTTACGGCTGGCAGACAATCTGACGTACAAAGAGCCCGCCCCATCGCTGTGATGGGGCGGGCTCTTTTATGGCTGCCTGACCTGCCGGCACGAGGTGATGGCTTGGCGAACCAACAGTGGATGTCAGAAACCGAGCGCCACCCTCTGCACCGGCCAGCCCAAGGTCGCGAGTTCAGGGGCCAGTATCTTGGCATCCCCCACGACCACTATCACCATGTCATCGGGATCGAGCCAGCGCCGGGCAAGGTCTCTCAGGGTCAACGCCGACAGCTGGCTGACCGCCTGCACCCGCTGCTCCACGTAATTTTGCGGCCACTTATCCAGCAAGATGGGCAACATGTAATCCACCTCCTGGGGCAGTGTCTCGTAATCCAGCGCCTGGCGGTTGAGCACACCTTCACGCAGGGTTCGCACCTCCAGCCGGGTGGGGCCCTGCCGCTGGTATTTATCGAGCTCCTGCAAGATCTGCTGCAAGGCGGCCCGGGTGACGTCGGTGCGCACACTGCTCTCCAGCAAGAAATGACCCGCCTTGCTGTTGCCATTGAATGAGGGGTGGATGCCATAGGTATACCCCAGCTCTTCCCGCAGCCGAATATGAAGACGATCCGTCAAGGAAGCATTCATCAACCGGGCCAGAAACTGCTCACCAACCGCATCGCTCGCCATGGCACGACGGCCCATGCGAACAAGGCTCTGGCTGGCACCGGGATTGTCCACCAGATAGATGGCGCGTCTGGCCTGCTGGCCGGTAAACCCGAGAGGCTGCAAAGTGGGCGACTGCCCCTCTGGCTCAACCAGAAAAGAGAGTGCACTCATCACCTTCTCCTGCGCCAGATCGCCGCTCACTACGACCCGGGCCTCACCGCTGCGATACACGGAGTGATAGAAGGCTCGCACGTCATCCAGGGTCAGCGTCTGCCACTGGGCCTGCGGATCCGGCACCCTGGCCAGTCCGTCGATCAGCGCATAAAACTGCTGGTCGGCCTGCCACTGCGGATCCCTTGCCTGTTGTTTCAGCCATTGCCGGGTCTCGAGCTTGATGCGCTGGAAGTCCGTCGGGCGCAAGGCCGGCTGAAGCAGCAGCTCCCGCACCAGGGCCAGCGTCTCGTCAAAGTGGGAGGTCACGCCCTGTATCCAGACAGTGCTGTGGCTACCGTCATGACCAAAACTGAGTCTGGCGCCCAACTGACGCACTCGCTCCTCAATGGAGGCAAGCTGCCAACGCTCACTGCCCTGAAAGAGCATGCCGGCTGTCAGCTCCGCCAGTCCGGCCTTGCCATCCGGCTCGGCCCTGCGTCCGCCGGGCCAATGTATGCTCATGGCAAAGGCCGGCACCTCGTCGCTGTAGTGGCCGAGCAGTGAGACCCTATCCCCCAGGCTCGCTTGCCACAGAGTCGGTATGGGCACCGCCAGAGCCCCGCCACTTGCGGGCATCTTGCGCCTGTCGAGAGTTTCTTCGACAAGACGAGGGGCCAGCCGGGTGTGGGACAAGGTCGGTGGCAAGGGGGGCGGCTCGACAAAATTGGCCGGGCCTGCCTGCCATTCGAGGTGATCCCCGGGCACTACGCTCAGCACCACCCTGGGTTTTTGCAGTACATAACGTTGCAGCACCCGCTGCAGATCGGCGGGGGTTACCCTGGCTATTCGCTCGAGATAGCGATGAAAATAATTGGGATCCTGAAACAGGCTATGCCCGGTGCTCAACTGCTCGGCCTTGCCGGCCACGCTGTCGAGCGACCAGATGAGATCGGCACGCAAGGCATTGGCCGAGTGGTCGATCTGGGCTTTGGAGGCCCCATCCCGAGCAAAATGGGCGATGACATTGTCTATTTCGTTCTTGATGGGCCCAAGCTCCGCCCCCTGCGCCAGATTGGGGATCGCCCTGATCACCAGCATGCAGGCGAGCACACCGCACTCATGGTTGGCAAAGACAGATACCAGCTTGCCACTTTGTTGCAGCTGCTGTTGCAGCACGCCACTGGCTGAGCCACCCAATTGGTCGGCCAGCAGGTCCAGGGCTTCAAAGCCGGGTTCCCGGGCAGAGACGGTGGGATAGGCCAGCACCAGCATGGGCTCAGTGACCTGATCAACCAGAGTGCGGTAGCGGCTCTTTTTCAGGGCAACAGGCCTGGTCACTGAACGGGACAGCTTGGGGCCTGCAGGCAGGGTGCCGAAATACCGTTCGACCCAGGCCAGGGTTTGCGCCGGCTGGATATCGCCACCTATCACCAGAGTGGCGTTGTTGGGGCCATACCAGCGCAGGAAGAACTGGCGTACATCCTCCAGAGTGAGACGATCCAGATCCTCGACTCGCCCGAATGGCGTATTGAAGTAGGGGTGATTGGGTGGATAAAGGGTCCGATTCAGCACCTCAGGCACCCGACCATAGGCTGGCCCGTCGACAAACTCGGCGCGCTCGTTTTTGGCGACGTCACGCTTGGCATCAAACTTCTGCTGATAGAGGTTATCTAGCAGAAATCCCATCCGATCCGACTCCAGCCAGAGCACTTTTTCCAACTGGTTGGCCGGCACCGTCTGGTAATAGCGGGTCTGATCCCGCGTCGTCAGCCCGTTGATGCCACGCCCCCCCACCTGTTGCAACAGACGGGTATGCCCCAGCTTCCCCACGTGGGCTGAGCCCTGAAACATCATGTGTTCAAAGAGGTGAGCCATACCGGACTGGCCCGGCGCCTCTTCGGCCAACCCGACCCGATAATTCATCTCTACATAGACTAGAGGATCGGAGTGATCCGGCGTCAGGATCACCGTCAGGCCATTATCCAGCCGATATTGCTGATAAGGGACGATCAGCGGATTGCTGCCCTTTTTCTGCTCCTTGACCAGCTCTGGGCCAGCCAGGGCAACAACACTGAAGAAATACAATACACTCCACACGACTCTCATGTTATGTCCCAATTCTCAAGCCTGAACATTATTATTGTTTTCTGTTGTTGCACTTATTTCATATTCATATCAGTCGCCAGCTGCGCCGCAATTTATCTGCTTATCCGCAGTGATATCTGGCCATGGTGCCTGATCAGCACGCCCTCGCCTCACTGACAGCCACATGGATGCATAGTTTCGTGGTGACATATCGGCATACAGGCGGGCACGAGGGGCCAAGGCCGCCAGTGTAATCAATCGGAGTCTTGAGGGATATCCTGCGGGCGCCTTCATTTGTAACAAACCATAAGATAACAAGGGCCGTAGCTTAATAGCGGCCAGCCCGTCCATTATTTCAAATAAAGATGAATCATCCCTGCTTTCGGCAACTCAGGCCGTGAACGGATACTGCATGAAAATAGTGAAACATGGCTATTGAGCCAGAGAAAAATAATGGGTTGCGAAGTGATGCTACCCGTTCACTTAATAACAAAACTGTCGGTGTCAATACAAAGGGCAACACAGCCGACATAGCCCTGGCTGGCACACAGCGTAGATATCAAAAAGAGGCAAAAAAACAGGGGGCCTGAGCCCCCTGTCCTTTCGTTATCCATTGTCTATCAACTTCAGCCACGGGCTAGCAGTATGTTGAGCATGCGGCGCAGGGGCTCGGCGGCGCCCCACAGCAGCTGGTCACCCACGGTGAAGGCGGCCAGGTATTCCGGGCCCATGTTGAGCTTGCGCAGACGCCCGACCGGAATGCTGAGGGTACCGGTGACGGCGGCCGGTGTCAGCTCGCGGGCGGTGATGTCGCGATCGTTGGGGATCACTTTCACCCAGTCATTGTGGGCAGCCAGCAGGGCTTCGATCTCCGCCAGCGGCACGTCTTTTTTGAGTTTGATGGTAAAGGCCTGGCTGTGGCAACGCAGGGCACCGATCCGCACGCACAGACCATCCACCGGAATGGCGGCATCTTCGATCCCCAGGATCTTGTTGGTCTCGGCCTGGCCCTTCCACTCTTCGCGGCTCTGGCCGTTGTCGAGCTTGGTGTCAATCCAGGGGATGAGGCCACCGGCCAGCGGCACGCCGAAGTTGTCCACCGGCAAGGTGCCGGAGCGGGTCTTCTCGGTGATCTTGCGCTCTATGTCGAGGATGGCAGAGGCGGGATCCGCCAGCTCCACCGCCACTTCGTCGCGCAGCAGGCCCATCTGGGTGACCAGCTCGCGCATGTGACGCGCGCCACCGCCCGATGCAGCCTGATAGGTCGCCACACTGACCCACTCCACCAGATCGGCCTTGAACAGGCCACCCAGGGCCAGCAGCATCAGACTGACGGTGCAGTTGCCGCCGACGAAGGTCTTGAGCCCCTTGTCCAGCGCCTGTTCGATGACGTCACCGTTGACCGGATCCAGTATGATGACGGCGTCTTTTTCCATCCGCAGGGAGGAGGCGGCGTCAATCCAGTAACCTTGCCAGCCAGCAGCCTTCAGGCGGGGATAGACATCCTTGGTGTAGTCGCCGCCTTGCGCCGTGATGATGATATCCTGCTTGGCCAGCGCCGCGATATCGAAGGCATCCTGCAAGGTACCGGCATCCACACCGAAGTTGGGGGCGGCCTCACCGGCCTGGGAGGTGGTGAAGAAGGTGGGTTGAATACGGGCAAAATCCTTCTCTTCCTGCATCCGGCTCATCAATACCGAGCCCACCATGCCACGCCAACCGACCAAACCTACTTTTTTCATAATGTCCTACCCTGGATAGCTGTTATAGAAACTGTGTATTGAAACCCGTAACCCCTTGTCCGACGCGGGCCGTTCACAAGTAGATTACAAAATACGTGTTGCGAAAAATGCGTCTGTCCACATTACGGATTGTGACGGCAGGTGCAAGTCGAATTGCGCAATATTCTGTGCCGTTCGCTGCAATATCCGCCAGCCCGCCGCTGCCTTGGCCGCCAAGCGGGTATCCCCCAGCTTCTTGCGCAAGGTTGGCGCGGGATCAACACAGGGGCTCCCGGGTTCCAATCCTGTTTTTTGCCTGCCAAACGGGCTGACCCCTGCTATTATCTGCGGCCAAACATGAGCCAATAAAAATCAGGATATTGTGATGACCGACCACACTTTTATTCCCGGCAAGGACGCGGCACTGGAAGACTCCATCGACCGTTTCCAGACCAAGCTGCAAGCCCTGGGGTTTGATATTGAAGAGGCCTCCTGGCTCAACCCTGTGCCCAATGTCTGGTCCGTGCACATCCGGGACAAGGAGTGCGCCCTCTGTTTCACCAACGGCAAGGGTGCCAGCAAGAAGGCGGCTCTCGCCTCCGCCCTTGGCGAATATTTCGAACGCCTCTCCACCAACTACTTCTTCGCCGACTTCTATCTGGGCGAGCAGGTGGCGAACGGTGATTTCGTTCACTACCCGAACGAGAAGTGGTTCCCCATCGAGGGTGACCAGTTCCCGGCCGGTCTGCTCGACCCCTTCACCCGCAAGTTCTACAACCCGGACGGTGAAGTCACAGCCGACATGCTGGTGGATCTGCAGTCAAACAACGAGGAGCGCGGCATCGTCGCCCTGCCCTTCGAGCGTCAGTCTGACCACGAGACCGTCTATATCCCGATGAACATCATCGGCAACCTCTATGTCTCCAACGGCATGAGCGCCGGCAACACCCGCACCGAGGCCCGCACTCAGGCACTCTCCGAGGTGTTCGAGCGCCACGTGAAGAACAAGATCATCGCCGAGGCCCTGAGCCTGCCACTGATCCCGGACGAGGTGATTGCCCGTTACCCCGGGATTGCCGCCTCCATCGCCGCGCTCGAAGCCGAAGGTTTCCCCATCTACAGCTTCGATGCCTCCCTGGGCGGCCGTTATCCGGTCATCTGCGTGGTGCTGCTCAATCCGAGCAATGGCACCTGCTTTGCCTCCTTCGGCGCCCACCCGCGCTTCGAAGTGGCCTTCGAGCGAACCGTCACCGAGCTGCTGCAAGGCCGTGGTTTGAAGGATCTGGACGTGTTCGTGCCGCCGTCATTCGACAATGAGCAGGTGGCGGATCACCATAATCTGGAAACCCACTTCATCGACTCCTCCGGCCTCATCAGCTGGGATCTGTTCAAGCAGGATACGGACTTCGAGTTTGCTGACTGGGATTTCCGCGGCACCTCCCAGGAGGAGTTCGACCACCTGATCGGCATCTTCCACGAGCTGGAGCAGCCGGTCTACATCGCCGACTATGAGCATCTGGGCGTCTACGCCTGCCGCATCCTGGTGCCGGGCATGTCCGACATCTACCCGGCCGAAGACTTGCTGCTGGCCAACAACAACATGGGTGCCAACCTGCGGGAAGTGATCCTGGCACTGCCGTCCCTGGAGTGGGATGCAGAGCAGTACATGGCGTTGTTCGATCAACTGGATGAAGAAGGGCATGACGAGCGTACCCGGGTGCGTGAGCTGCTCGGCATCGCCGCCGCCAAGGGCACAGCCCTGCACACCCTGCGGGTGGGTGAGCTCAAAGCCATGCTGGCGCTGGCCGCCGGTGAGCTGGAGACGGCGCTGGATCTCATTGACTGGACCATGGAGTTCAACCAGTCCGTGTTCCCGGCTGATCGCGCCAACTATTACCGTGCGCTACGCGCCTGTGTCGAGCTGTTCATCGACGAGGAGCGTGATCCTGAGCAGTACCGCGCCGTCTTTACCCGCATGTACGGGGAAGAGACCCTGGCCCATGCCTGGGCCAACGCCCGCGGTGAAGCCCGCTTCCACGGACTGGAGGCGGCGGATCTGTCGCTCGCCCAGTTCCCGCTGCACCAGAAGCTGCTGGCCGCTTACGAGAAACTGCAAAAAGCCAAACGAGCCCATAGCTGGGCCTGATGTGATAGTCTGTTGAAGGGGCCTTGATGGCCCCTTCTGTTATATGGCGTCCTGGCGAGGGGTTTGTTATTCAAAGATGAAATAAAAAACAAAAAATACCCCTAAGGGGATTGGCAGCCAAGGGGGCATGATGCGGAACGGATGCAAAGATGCCTTGCCAGTGCCTGTTTTATGGCTTGACAAAGAAATTCTTTAAAATCATTGCATTAAAAAAGCACCATTTCTGTTTCAGCTGAAACCTGGTGTAAAGAACGGCTTCCAGAGGACTCAAATATTTGTAGTAAAATTACATTCACAATCTGCAATTCTTGATCGGAGTCAATTTTGACGATCTGGCCCTTTGTTATGATTTCCACAGGCAAAACAGCAGGTACATGAGAATTGAAAGCAGAATCTCCCTTTGATTGTCTCAAGCCAGAAGCCATCGCAGCATTGGCAGAAGACATCACCTATGCCAAGGCTACCAAGCCTGCACACAAGGTCATCCCCCTTGCCATCACAGCAGGCGCTTTCATCGCCATCGCGTTTGTCTTTTTCATCACTGTCACCACGGGTGCCGGCGATGTGGCCTGGGGCCTCAGCAAACTGGTCGGCGGCCTCTGTTTCTCCCTCGGTCTTATTCTGTGTGTGCAGCTCGGCGCCGAGCTGTTCACCTCCACGACCCTGACGCTGGTGGCCAAGGCCGCCAACCGCATCACCTGGGGTCAACTGCTCAAGAACTGGGGGCTGGTCTACTTCGGCAACCTCATCGGCGGTCTCATCATAGTCGCGCTCATCATCATGTCGGCCGAGTACACGGCGGCAAATGGCCAATGGGGCCTCAATGCCCTGAAAGTGGCTCAGCACAAGATCCACCACACCTTCTTCGAGGCCCTCGCCCTCGGTATTCTCTGCAACCTCATGGTGTGTCTCGCCGTGTGGATGGCCTTCGGTGCCCGCAGTGCAACCGACAAGGTGATGGTCATGCTGCTCCCGGTGGCCATGTTCGTGGCATCCGGTTTCGAGCACAGCATCGCAAACATGTTTATGATCCCGGTCGGTATCGCTATCCATAGCGTCGCAGGCCCGGAATTTTGGCAGGCCATCGGCCAGGATCCGGCAACCTTTGCCGATCTGACCGTATCCAACTTCGTCCTACACAACCTCATTCCTGTCACCATAGGTAATATCATTGGTGGTGGCGTCATGGTTGGTCTGACTTACTGGTTTATCTTCCGTCGTCATCATTAAGGATGATTGCGGGATACTACATCAATACCGTGTGAGGTAATGAAAATGGCAGAACTTAACGAACAGTTCCAAAAAGCATGGGAAGGCTTCGCGGCCGGTGAATGGCAGACCTCTGTCAACACCCGTGACTTCATCCAGAAGAACTACACCCCGTATGAAGGTGACGAGTCCTTCCTGGCTGGCGCGACCGAAGCTACCACCAAGCTGTGGGACAAGGTCATGGAAGGCATCAAGATCGAGAACCGCACCCATGCGCCGGTCGATTTTGATACCGACCTGCCCTCCACCATTACCGCTCACGATGCCGGCTATATCGATCAGAGCCTGGAGCAAATTGTAGGTCTGCAGACCGACAAGCCGCTCAAGCGCGCCATCATCGCCAACGGCGGTATCAAGATGGTCAAGACCTCTTGCGAAGTGTACGGTCGTCAACTTGACCCCATGGTCGAGAAGATCTTCACCGAGTACCGCAAGACTCACAACCAGGGCGTGTTCGACGTTTACACCAAGGACATCCTGAACTGCCGCAAGTCCGGCGTCATCACCGGTCTGCCGGATGCCTACGGCCGTGGCCGTATCATCGGTGACTACCGTCGTGTTGCCCTGTACGGCATCGACTTCCTGATGGCCGACAAACTGGCCCAGTTCAAGTCCCTGCAAGCTGATCTGGAAAACGGCGTCAACCTGGAAGCCACCATCCGTCTGCGCGAAGAGATCTCCGAGCAGCACCGTGCCCTGGCACAGATGAAGGTCATGGCTGCCAAATACGGCTGCGATATCTCAGTACCGGCCAAGAACGCCAAAGAAGCCGTACAGTGGACCTACTTCGCCTACCTGGCGGCAGTCAAGTCCCAGAACGGTGCCGCCATGTCCTTCGGTCGTACCTCCAGCTTCCTGGACGTGTACATCGAGCGTGACCTGAAAAAAGGCGTGCTCACCGAGCAAGAAGCCCAGGAGCTGATGGACCACATGGTCATGAAGCTGCGTATGGTTCGCTTCCTGCGTACTCCCGAATACGATTCACTGTTCTCCGGCGACCCCATGTGGGCAACCGAGACCTTGGCTGGTATGGGCGTTGATGGCCGAACCCTGGTCACCAAGAACAGCTTCCGTATGCTGAACACCCTGTACACCATGGGCCCGTCCCCTGAGCCGAACCTGACCATACTGTGGTCCGAGCAGCTGCCAATCGGGTTCAAGAAGTACTGCGCCAAGGTATCTATCGAGACCTCTTCCGTTCAGTACGAGAACGACGATCTGATGCGTCCGGACTTCAACAACGATGACTATGCCATCGCTTGCTGCGTGTCCCCGATGATCGTCGGCAAACAGATGCAGTTCTTCGGTGCCCGTGCCAACCTGGCCAAGACCATGCTGTATGCAATCAACGGCGGTATGGACGAGAAACTCAAAATCCAGATCGGTCCCAAGACCGAAATGGTCAAGAGCGAGTACCTCGACTACAACGACGTGATGGATCGTCTGGATCACTTCATGGACTGGCTGGCCAAGCAGTACGTGGCTGCCCTGAACATCATCCACTACATGCACGACAAGTACAGCTACGAAGCCTCCCTGATGGCGCTGCACGACCGTGATGTCTATCGCACCATGGCTTGCGGCATCGCCGGTCTGTCTGTTGCGGCTGACTCCCTGTCTGCCATCAAGTATGCCAAGGTCAAGCCGGTTCGTGACGAAGATGGCGTTGCCATCGACTTCGAAATCGATGGCGAATACCCGCAGTTCGGTAACAACGACGCTCGCGTCGATGACATCGCCTGTGACCTGGTTGAACGCTTCATGAAGAAAATTCAGAAGCTGAACACCTACCGTGGCGCCGTGGCGACCCAGTCCGTACTGACCATCACCTCCAACGTCGTGTATGGCAAGAAGACCGGTAACACCCCGGATGGTCGTCGCTCAGGCGCGCCGTTTGGCCCGGGTGCCAACCCGATGCACGGTCGTGACCAGAAGGGTGCCGTTGCTTCCCTGACTTCCGTTGCCAAGCTGCCGTTCGCTTACGCCAAAGATGGTATCTCCTATACCTTCTCCATCGTGCCGAACGCCCTGGGTAAAGACATGGAATCCCAGAAAGCCAACCTGGCTGGCCTGATGGACGGTTACTTCCATCACGAGTCCAACCTGGAAGGTGGTCAGCACCTGAACGTTAACGTGATGAACCGTGAAATGCTGCTGGACGCTATGGAAAACCCGGAGAAATATCCGCAGTTGACCATCCGCGTATCCGGTTATGCCGTTCGCTTCAACTCTTTGACCAAAGAGCAACAGCAAGACGTCATCACCCGTACCTTCACCGCTTCTCTGTAATCGCTTATTGGTAAGCAAGAGTCGCAGTGACTAAAAACCGGCGCCCAGGCGCCGGTTTTTTTATGTCTGCTTGCCAGCAGGCATCAACGCGAAAGGGATATGGCAGCCTTCTCCCTCCACCCGGAAGTGACTGTAGTAGATTCTCCCCTCCCCCTCCTGCCCGTCTCTTCCCTCTTTTCAGTGAAGCGAAAAGCCGCAACGAGCGCCATCGACTGGCCACCAGAGCACAGGCACAGCGCACTCGGTTCCCTCTCCCGCAAGAGAGGACCAGGGTGAGGCAAAGCCTGTGTATCGCTCGCGGCAAGCCGCCAGATAGCAGCAGGGGCAGAAGAGTATGACTCCCCTGCCCCTGCGGCATATCAACAGCACTGTGGACCGGATAACGGCTTGGTCGGTCTGGGTTCAACTCGCCCAAGTGATGATGTGATCGATCCACTCACCGGCATGGGCTTCGTGTATCACCTTGCCGCGCACCGACTGTCCCGCCTGATGCATGGCGGAGCGACTGCCAGTGATCAGCGGATGCCATTCGGGCAGGGTCTGCCCCTCGGCCAGCAACCGGTAGGCACAGGTCGAGGGCAGCCAGTCATACTCGGCAATCTTGTCGAATGTGATCTGCAGGCAATCGGGCTCTTTCTGGAAGCGGTTGCCGTAATCGGAACATTGGCAGGTCTTGGTGTTGAGCAGATCGCAGGCGACGTTGGTGAACACCAGTTCGTCGGTGTCCTCATCGATCAGCTTGTTCAGGCAGCACTTGCCGCAGCCATCACACAGGGACTCCCACTCGGCAGCTGTCATCTGTTGCAGGGTCTTTTCCTGCCAAAAAGGAGTTGGCTGCATTTTCTCGACTTGCTGCATGGAGGGGCTCGCTAAATAGACCAGTAAAGCGCGTGGTTATACGCCTTATGGCCCGATTTTTCAAGGTTGGCGGTATGATTGGCGACAAGAGAAGATGACCTGCATTTATCCATTTTCGTCAGGTTTGGCATAATGAGACCCGCTGACGGTACTACGACATTCTTTTTCATTCTTCTTTTTTGGACACCCACCTTTCTAACAACTGACCCAGCTTGTCGACTACCCACTGGCGCCTGTGTTCGTAACTCTGGCCGGAATGGGCATCTTCGCCACACAAGAAGGCCCGTCGCGCGCAGCGGCTGACCACATGGTAGTAAGGCGTATCCTGCAAACTGATTTGACGTGAACGGGCAATGGTCATGGCTCATCCCCTCGACAGTGACTTATCAAGCCAAGCTCCGCATTACGCCGCTGTCAAAAAGGTGGGTGTCCCAGATTTTTGAAGGCTGGCACCTCACCCGATGAAATGGAACAGCATTAATAATGCCGTCTCGAGCATCCGATTACGCCACGCTAATCTAACCTAAAACCTGTGTTCTTCTATAAGTAAGAACAATTACTGTAAATGACTTTGGGGTTACACCCATAAAAATATTTGATAAAGTGGCCATACGTACAGAAAATTCATGTGGACTGTCAACACTCACCTGAAAGAAAGTTATTTCCTCTCAATCATCTTATTAAGTTCATCTAATTTTGTCATGGTTGCATAGAATGTTTGATATCCATGATCTTCTATCTTGCCCGTTGCCCCCCACGTTGGAACATCTCTTATACTTTTATCTACAGTGCTGAACTGACCTTCATTACTCAAGCTATTTACATAATTGAAAGCTGCCGCCAATTGTATTTTTTGTGCCTCAGACAAAGTACTTATGATGTCACTAAATTGAGTTGGCGTTAGCCCTAAGCGAGCTTGCACCGTAGCACTAATGCTTCGGGTGCTTATATACGCGATTCCTTGGGCCTGCATGACAAATGTTGCTAACTTGGTATCACTAGGTAAGTTTTTATAAATACTGCTTATATCATTTCCAACTAAAAGCTGGGATATGCGTAGACCGGATACTATTGTAATACCACTGTTCTGATAACCGCCCTGCCCACCAAAACTTCCATAGGGTTCAGCTTCGGCATCGAATCCACCACCGGCAGTACTACTCCACTGAAATATAAAAGCATTGCCATCTGACAGCTTTGATAACACTTCCTTTTGTAGCGTTTTAAACTCTAACTGTGCAGTAGAAAAACTATCAACCTCTGCTGTACACACCTCATTTTTTGCATTTTGGCAAGTAGCCTTAACAAGTAACTTGATAACTAACTCTTGTGATTTTCTTTCTAAATCAGTAATGCTAACTTTAAGAGCCTTAATTTTTTCGTCAGGATTTCCAATCACGGGATAGTCATATTCTATGACGCGCGACTTATCAGTGCTTAAACATATCATTGAATAGGGCACGCGATAACTACTCGCAACACAAGGTATTCCAACAGTATCAATAGGAAGCTGGCCATTAATTGCGAGAAAACGACTTTGAAATGGAATGTCATTAAAATAATGATGAAATGCCACCATCATTTTGAGTCGAACTAGTCAGCTTATCTACAGCACTTAGATTACTAGAGCAACCACTGATAAGTGCAGAAGAAAAGCAAATAAAAAACACGCATTTTGAAGTCATCATACTCACCACCCTTCATGGTACTGATATCTACATCACTTATAATCCATGAAAATATAGCTAGCCATACAGTATGTGCAAATTTTATTTTGATAGCTGTATCGTTTACATCATGTGCTTCGATTCATCGCCCGAAGATCTGGGCACATCGCCCTCTTTGAGCTAAGAGTTGTACTGAATGAGATGACACATAACGTTTAAACCCCATAAAAAATACCGCCCTAAGGCGGCATTTTTTATCAGAGATAACGGGCTAACTTACCAGCCGGTTACTTCACGCAGGGCTTTGCCGATATCGGCCAGGGAGCGCACGGTTTTCACGCCGGCATCTTCCAGGGCGGCAAATTTCTCTGCTGCCGTGCCCTTGCCACCGGCGATGATGGCGCCCGCATGACCCATGCGCTTGCCAGCCGGGGCGGTGACGCCTGCTATGTAGGAAACCACTGGCTTGGTGACGTGGGCCTTGATGTAGGCCGCCGCTTCTTCCTCAGCGCTGCCGCCGATCTCGCCGATCATTACAATTGCTTCGGTCTTGGGATCGTTCTGGAACATCTCCAGGATGTCGATGAAGTTGGAGCCCGGGATAGGGTCACCACCGATACCGACGCAGGTGGACTGGCCGAAGCCCTCGTCTGTGGTCTGCTTGACCGCTTCATAGGTAAGGGTGCCGGAGCGGGAGACGATGCCCACCTTGCCCGGCTTGTGGATGTGGCCCGGCATGATACCGATCTTGCACTCACCCGGGGTGATCACACCCGGGCAGTTCGGGCCTATCATGCGCACGCCGGTTTCCTGCAGCTTCACCTTGACCTCGAGCATGTCCAGGGTCGGGATGCCTTCGGTGATGGTGACGATGAGCTTGATGCCCGCATCGATGGCTTCCAGGATGGCGTCTTTGCAAAAAGGCGCAGGCACATAGATGACGGAAGCGGTGGCGCCCGTGGTTTCAACCGCATCACGCACTGTGTTGAACACCGGCAGGCCCAGGTGGGTGGTGCCACCCTTGCCTGGCGACACGCCGCCGACCATCTGGGTACCGTAGGCAATCGCCTGTTCGGAGTGGAAGGTACCCTGACCGCCGGTGAAGCCCTGGCAGATCACCTTGGTGTCTTTGTTGATCAGAACGCTCATTATTTGGCCTCCGCTGCTTTAACCACTTGCTGAGCTGCGTCAGTCAGACTCGTTGCGGCGATGATATTGAGGCCGCTGTCGGCCAGTTTACGGGCACCCAGTTCGGCATTGTTGCCTTCCAGACGCACTACCACGGGCACCTTGACCCCCACTTCCTTGACCGCGCCGATAATACCTTCCGCGATCATGTCGCAGCGCACTATGCCGCCGAAAATGTTGACCAGTACGGCCTGCACCTTGCTGTCGGAGAGGATGATCTTGAAGGCCTCGGTCACGCGCTCCTTGGTGGCGCCGCCGCCGACGTCCAGGAAGTTGGCCGGTGAGCCGCCGTGCAAGTTGACGATATCCATGGTGCCCATGGCCAGACCGGCGCCGTTGACCATGCAGCCGATGTTGCCATCGAGCGCCACATAGTTCAGCTCCCACTGGGCGGCATGCGCTTCGCGGGGGTCATCTTGTGACGGGTCGTGCATCTCGCGCAGCTTGGGCTGACGATACAGGGCGTTGGCATCGATGTTGATCTTGCCATCCAGGCAATGCAGGTTGCCCTGGGTCGTGATCACCAGCGGATTGATTTCCAGCAGGGCGAAGTCGCAATCCAGGAACATCTGACCCAGACCCATGAAGATCTTGGTGAACTGCTTGATCTGATCGCCGACCAGACCCAGCTTGAAAGCCAGCTCGCGCGCCTGATAGGCCTGCGGGCCCACCAAGGGATCGATGGCGGCTTTGTGAATGAGTTCCGGGGTTTCGTGGGCAATCTTTTCAATATCCACGCCACCTTCGGTAGAAGCCATGAAGACCACGCGACGGCTGCCACGATCGACCACGGCGCCCAGATAGAGCTCCTTGGCGATATCGGTGCAGGATTCCACCAGGATCTTGGTCACCGGCTGACCGTTGGCGTCAGTCTGATAGGTCACCAGATTCTTGCCGAGCCAGTTCTGGGCAAAGGCGCGGATCTCGTCCTTGCTCTTGGCCAGCTTGACGCCGCCCGCTTTACCGCGGCCACCAGCGTGGACCTGGCACTTGACGACCCAGGTGGTGCCGCCAATTTTATCGGCCGCTTCGGCCGCTTCCTGCGGGGTTGCACAGGCATAACCTTCGGAGACCGGCAGGCCATACTCGGCAAACAGCTTTTTTGCCTGATATTCATGCAGATTCATAGATGCTCTATCCGTGTTGTAGGTATTTCCGTCCGGGGCTCGTGTTTCTCAATCCCCTGTGAATGGGGGCCTGGGCGGCCCCTCGTTATCTTTCTAATTCGCTCAGAATTTTGCTGATTGCCTAGACATCCAGCAACAGACGGGTCGGGTCTTCCAGCAGCTCCTTGATGGAGACCAGGAAGCCCACCGACTCACGACCGTCGACGATGCGGTGATCATAAGAGAGGGCCAGGTACATCATCGGCAGGATCTCGACCTTGCCGTCCACCGCCATGGGTCTGTCCTGGATCTTGTGCATACCCAGGATGGCGCTCTGGGGCGGGTTGATGATGGGGGTGGACATCAGGGAGCCAAACACACCACCGTTGGTGATGGTGAAGTTGCCGCCAGTCAGTTCATCCACGGTCAGCTTGCCGTCACGGCCCTTGCCAGCCAAGTCTTTGATGGCCTTCTCGATGTCGGCCAGGCTCATGTTGTCGCAATCGCGCAGCACAGGGGTCACCAACCCGCGGGGGGTAGAAACGGCGATGCTGACGTCGAAATAGTTGTGGTAAACGATGTCGTCACCGTCCAGCCCGGCGTTCACTTCCGGGTAGCGTTTCAGGGACTCCACCACAGCCTTGACGTAGAAGGACATGAAGCCGAGCTTGATGCCGTGCTTCTTCTCGAAGATCTCGCCGTACTGCTTGCGCAGCTTCATGATGGGCGCCATGTTGATCTCGTTGAAAGTGGTCAGCATGGCAGTGGTGTTTTTGGCTTCCAGCAGACGCTCGGCAATGCGCTTGCGCAGACGAGTCATGGGCACGCGCTTCTCGGTGCGACCCACCAGTGGCGCTACAGCTGCCACAGGCGCAGCAGCGACCGGCGCGGCGGCAGGTTTGTTGCCACCCTTGATGAAGGCTTCCACGTCTTCCTTGGTGACGCGACCGCCCTTGCCGGTGCCGGTCAGTTTGGCAACGTCGATGGCGTGCTCGGCCACCAGACGGCGAACGGAGGGGCTCAAGCCATCTGCGCCGTCGTCGGCAACCGCTTCCACCGGCTTCTCTTTGGTCTCTTCACCGGCCACGGGAGCCGGCTTGAGCATGGCGATCAGCTGGCGGGACAACACGGTCGCCCCTTCCGCTTGCAGGATGTCACCCAGAATACCGGCTTCCGGCGCGGGGACTTCCAGCACGACTTTATCGGTTTCGATGTCAACCAGTACTTCGTCACGGGCAACCAGATCACCCGGTTTCTTGTGCCAGGTGGCGATGGTGGCGTCCGCCACTGATTCCGGCAGGTCCGGTACCTTGATCTCGATAGTCATGTAATCAGTTCCTTGTTACTTCTTGTTCAGGGCTTAGGCCAGAGTAAGGGCGTCTTCCACCAGAGCTTTCTGCTGCTTGGTATGGACCGACATATAACCGACGGCGGGTGAGGCCGAGGCCGGGCGACCGGCATAACGCAGACGGGCACCGCTTGGCAGCACGCCATCGTAGTGATGACGGGTGCAGTACCAGGCGCCCTGGTTCTGCGGCTCTTCCTGACACCAGACGAAATCGGTGACATGGGCGTAATCGGCCAGAATGGCGCGCACTTCCGCTTCAGGGAAGGGATAGAGCTGTTCGATACGCACCAGCGCCACGTCCTGCTGTTCGGCCTTGCGACGGGCATCGAGCAGGTCGTAGTAAACCTTGCCTGAGCAGAACACCACGCGCTTGACCCCTTTCGGATCCAGGGCATCGATCTCGCCGATGGCATTCTGGAAGGTGCCTTCGGCCAGCTCTTCGAGCTTGCTCACCGCCAGCGGATGGCGCAACAGGGATTTGGGCGACATCACGATCAGCGGACGGCGCATGGGGCGCACTACCTGACGACGCAGCATGTGGAATACCTGAGCCGGGTTGGACGGTACGCACACCTGCATGTTGTGCTCTGCGCACATCTGCAGATAACGTTCCAGCCGCGCGGAGGAGTGCTCAGGCCCCTGCCCCTCGTAACCGTGGGGCAGCAGCATGGTCAGACCGCACATACGGCCCCACTTCTGCTCACCGGAGGAGAGGAACTGGTCGATCACCACCTGGGCTCCGTTGGCAAAGTCGCCAAACTGGGCTTCCCAGATGGTGAGACCGGCCGGCTCGGCGCTGGCATAACCGTATTCAAAGGCCAGTACCGCCTCTTCGGACAAGACGGAGTCGAAGACTTCGAATGGACCCTGTTCATCGTGGATATTGCACAGCGGCGTGTAGGTGCTGGCGTCGTTCTGATTGTGCAGCACGGCGTGGCGGTGGAAGAAAGTACCACGGCCGGAATCCTGACCCGTGATGCGGATGCGGGAACCCTTGTCCACCAGGGTGGCGTAAGCCAGGGTCTCGGCAAAACCCCAATCCAGCAGCTTCTCGCCCGCAGCCATCAGACGGCGGTCTTCGTAAATCTTCTCGACCTGACGCTGCAGCGTGTGGGCAGCCGGATACTGGCTGATGCGCTCACCCAGTGACTTGAGGTGGTCCATCGCCACAGTGCTGTCATAGTGCATGGCCCAGTCGTGACCCAGATACGGGGTCCAGTCGACGGAATGCAGCTCCATCGGACGCCACTCCTTGACCACGCGCTCCCCCTTGTCCAGGGCATCGCGATAGTCGTTGACCTGGGTGGTGGCCAGCTCCTGGCTGATGCTGCCTTCGGCTACCAGCTGATCGGCGTAGATCTTGCGCGGAGTCGGGTGCTGCTTGATCTTCTGGTACATCAAGGGCTGGGTCGCGCTCGGCTCGTCCGCCTCGTTGTGACCGTGACGACGGTAGCAGACCAGCTCGATCACCACGTCGCGCTTGAAGGTATTGCGGTAATCCAGCGCAATCTGGGTCACCAGCACAACGGCTTCCGGATCATCCCCGTTGACGTGCAGCACGGGGGCCTGCACCGCCTTGGCGATGTCGGTGCAATATTCGGTGGAGCGCACGTCACGCATGTTGGAGGTGGTGAAACCCACCTGGTTGTTGATGACGATGCGCACAGTCCCGCCCACGCCATAGGCACGGGTCTGGGACATGTTGAAGGTCTCGGCAACCACACCCTGACCGGCGATGGCCGAATCACCGTGAATGGTGATGGGCAGGACGCTGGAGCCATCCTTGTCGCCACGTCTGTCCATCCGCGCACGGACGGAACCGATGACAACCGGGTTGACGATCTCGAGGTGAGACGGGTTGAAGGCGAGCGCCAGGTGAACGTTGCCGCCCGGGGTGGCGAAATCGGAGGAGAAGCCCATGTGGTACTTCACATCCCCTGTGCCCCAGGACTCGCCATGCTTGCCGGCGAACTCGTCGAACAGCTCTTGTGCCCGCTTGCCAAGCACGTTGATCAGCACGTTCAGGCGGCCACGGTGGGCCATGCCGATGACGGCCTCTTTGCAACCTTGCTCACCGGCGCGACGGATCAACTCCTTGAGCATGGGCACCATGGCATCGCCCCCTTCCAGGGAGAAACGCTTGGCACCAGGGAACTTGGCACCCAGGTATTTTTCCAGCCCTTCGGCAGCGGTCAGACTCTCGAGAAAACGGGTCTTCTCTTCGAGGCTGTAGTTGCCCTTGGCCTCGATGGATTCGAGTCTGTCCTGCAGCCAGCGCTTCTCCTCGGTAGAGGTGAGGTGCATGTAATCGGCACCTATGCTGCTGCAGTAGGTTTTCTTGAGCGAGGCGTAGAGATCGGAGAGCACCATGGTCTCGCGACCGATGGCATAGGAGCCGACATTGAAGGTGGCCTCCATGTCTGCGCCCTGCAGATTGTGGAAAGCAGGATCCAGTTCGGCAACGGTTTCACGGGTCCAGAGACCAAGGGGATCCAGATTGGCATTCTGGTGACCGCGGAAACGGAAGGCGTTGATCAGTTGCAGCACGCGCACCTGTTTCGCATCCACTTGCGGATCGGAGACGGGGGCACTGTAACGGGAGGGATCCTTGGCCAGACGACGGAAATAATCGCGGACTCGGGAGTGAGGTTGTTCAACCGCGTGGCCATTGACCTGGGGCAGCTCGCTAAACAGGCTGCGCCACTCTTCGGCTACGGATTCAGGGTCTTCCAGGAAGGATTCGTACAAATCCTCAATATAGCTTGCATTCGCACCAGCCAGGTGAGATGACTCCAACCAGGCCTTCATCACGCCGTTATGCATTTCTATCCCTTGTACATCTTGTTCACTGCAGCGCAGCTTGTAGGGTTTAAATAGCCATCCAGCCATGGGGTCGGATGGCTATCCAGAGGTCGGGCCTGGCGCGTGACGCCCGGGCCCTGATACTAAACAGCCCGATTGAGCAGCATCGACTTGATCTGACCGATGGCTTTGGTCGGGTTCAAGCCCTTGGGACAGACGTTCACGCAGTTCATGATGCCGTGGCAACGGAACACGCTGAAGGCGTCATCCAGGTTACCCAGTCGTTCGGTGGCGGCGGTGTCGCGGCTGTCAGCCAACCAGCGGTAGGCTGCGAGCAGACCGGCCGGGCCGATGAACTTGTCCGGGTTCCACCAGAAGGAGGGGCAAGAGGTGGAGCAGCAAGCACAGAGAATACACTCGTACAGGCCATCCAGCTTGGCGCGCTCTTCGGGGGATTGCAGGTGCTCACGCACGGGCGGCAACTTGTCATCGTTGATGAGGAAGGGTTTGACCTTCTCCCACTGGGTGTAGAACTGGGTCATGTCGATCACCAGATCGCGGATCACCGGCAGGCCAGGCAAGGGGCGGATAACGACGTTATTGCCCTTCTTCAGCAGATCGGAGAGCGGGGTGATGCAGGCAAGACCATTCTTGCCATTCATGTTGAGACCGTCTGATCCACAGACTCCTTCGCGGCATGAGCGGCGGAAGGCGAGAGTGGGATCCAGCTCTTTCAACTGGATCAGTGCATCGAGCACCATCATGTCGGAACCTTCAGGAATATCAAGACGATATTCCTTCATATAGGGGACGTTATCAACATCCGGATTGTATCTGTAGACAGAGAATGTGACGTTCATGTTGTTTGGCTCCGCAATCGTTAAGTCCGCACCTTGGAGAAGAGAGATGGGAATGCCTCCCACCTCTTCACAGACCGGCGAATGTAGCGATACGCCGATAATGTGCCCTTCATGGTGCTTGTCTCCACCATCGGTCAGTAAGTCCGCACCTTGGGTGGGAATGCCTCGCGTGTTTTCGGAGACATGTTGACAGCGCGACGGGTCATGGACTCGGTGTCCGGATGATAGAGGCTGTGGCACAGCCAACCCTCATCGTCGCGATCCGGGAAATCGAAGCGGCTGTGAGCACCACGACTCTCGGTACGGAAGTTGGCCGCCACCGCGGTGGCGAACGCCGTCTCCATCAGGTTGTCCAGCTCCAGGCACTCGATGCGCTGGGTGTTGAACTCCTTGGATGTGTCATCCAGACGGGCATTCTTCAGACGCTCGCGGATAAGCTTGAGCTCGGCCAGCCCTTCGGCCATGGCGTCACCTTCACGGAATACGGAGAAGTTGTTCTGCATGCAGGTCTGCAGGTCCTTGCGGATCTGGACCGGGTCTTCCCCATCGCGGGTGTTTTCCCAGCGATTGAAGCGGGCCATGGCCGCGTCGATGTCAGACTCGCTGGCATCGCGACCGTGGTCCATCTCGCCCAGGGTATTGACCAGGTGCATGCCGGCCGCGCGGCCAAACACCACCAGATCCAGCAGCGAGTTGCCGCCGAGGCGGTTGGCACCGTGCACGGAGACGCAGGCTATCTCCCCTACCGCAAACAAACCGACCACAGGAACGTCATTGCCGTCTTTATCCTGGGCCAGACACTGGCCGTTCACGTTGGTCGGCACGCCGCCCATCATGTAGTGGCAGGTCGGGATAATCGGGATGGGCTCTTTGACCGGATCCACGTGGGCGAAGGTGCGAGAGAGCTCGCAGATCCCTGGCAGACGGGATTCCAGCACCTCTTTGCCGAGGTGATCCAGCTTGAGCTTGATGTGCGGGCCCCAGGGACCATCGCAACCACGGCCTTCGCGGATTTCGATCATGATGGAACGAGCCACCACGTCGCGACCGGCCAGGTCCTTGGCGTTCGGCGCGTAACGCTCCATAAAGCGCTCGCCATCCTTGTTCAGCAGATAGCCACCTTCACCGCGACACCCTTCGGTCACCAGTACCCCTGCCCCGGCAATGCCGGTCGGGTGGAACTGCCAGAACTCCATGTCCTGTACGCCGACGCCAGCGCGCAGCGCCATGCCGACACCGTCACCGGTGTTGATGTGGGCATTGGTGGTGGACTGGTAGATACGACCGGCACCGCCGGTGGCAAGCACTGTGGCCTTGGCCTTGAAGTAGACGACTTCGCCGCTCTCCATGTCGATGGCGGTACAGCCAACGATGTGACCATCCTGGTTTTTCACCAGATCCAGCGCATACCACTCGGAGAAGACAGTGGTCTTGCTCTTGACGTTCTGTTGATAGAGGGTGTGCAGCAGGGCGTGACCGGTACGGTCAGCTGCCGCCGCGGTACGGGCTGCCTGCTCGCCACCAAAATTCTTGGACTGGCCACCAAACGGACGCTGGTAAACGGAGCCGTTGTCGAAACGGGAGAAGGGCAAGCCCATGTTCTCCAGCTCATAGATGGCCTCGGGGCCTGTCTTGCACATGTATTCGATCGCTTCCTGGTCACCGATGTAATCGGAGCCTTTGACGGTGTCATACATGTGCCATTGCCAGTTGTCATCGTGGGCATTGCCCAGCGCAACCGTGATCCCGCCCTGGGCGGAAACAGTATGAGAACGGGTCGGGAAGACCTTGGACAACAGAGCGCAGCTCTTGCCGGATTGGGCAATCTGCAGCGCGGCGCGCATACCGGCACCACCGGCACCAATCACGACCGCATCAAATTCACGAGTTGGAATAGTCACCTTACACACCCCACAGCACGACGAAACCAGTCATCAGATAGATAAACAGCACCACGACCAGCGCAAATTGCAGTGCGCCACGCAGTCCCACCGGCTTGATATAGTCAGTCAGCACCTGCCACAGACCAATCCAGGCGTGGATCAGTACGCACAGCAGGGTCAACAGGGTGAATACCTTGGTGAAAGTTTTGGCGAACAAGCCGGTCCATACCTCGTAGCTGATGTCATTGAAGGCGACAAAACCAACCAGATAGAGGACGTAAGCCGTCATGATGAGGGCGGTGGCGCGGATCAGGATGTAATCATGAACACCGCTGCGCCCGAATGTTGCAGAATTGGTTACCATACCAGTACCCCCGCCAATACCGCCAAAATCGCGGTGATCACGAAGGCCACACGGGCACTCTGATTACCGGATTCCAGCTCTTCCCAATAGCCCATGTCCATGACCAGATGACGCAGACCGCCCACAATGTGGTAAGCCAGCGCAGTCAGGATCCCCCACAACACGAATTTGACCAGGAAGTTGTCCATGATGGACACCACTGTTTCAAATCCTTCGGGAGAGGCGAGTGAAGTACCAAGCATCCACAGCAAGATAGAGAGCGCCACAAAGGTGATCACCCCTGAGACACGATGCAAGATGGAAGCGATGGCGGTGACAGGAAAGCTGATCGTCTGTAGGTCGAGGTTTACAGGTCTCTGTTTATTTTTCACGGCTTTGCCCACTCAGCTCCATTGAGCACGTTAGTTATTGTTTTTACACGCTTATGAGGGCACGGAGTGGCATTTGTTAGGTTTTTGTTACCAAAACAACTCGGGAAAGCCAAAAATAACATTTTCAATATCACATCCGGCTTTGCGAAAGCGTTTCAAACACCGACAGCCATCACCCACGAGGCGCAGTATATCGGCGGGCTTAACCAATGACAATCAATTAGCTACAAAGAAAACTCAAAACCGTAAACCAGATCTCACAACTCATTTAACAAATCATTAATGATCATCCAGCAAAATTGACAACGACCCTGAACTCTGTTTCAAATAAGGCGCTCCAGCCGCCCTGGTACGGGTCAGAACCTTTGCCAGCGTCATCAAACTCGTAATAAAGTAGAGCTGGAACCAATTATAAAAGAGCAAAGGAGACGTGCTATGGCTGATAAGATAGCCACCCTACATCTGCCCGGTAAAGACCCGGTAGAACTACCGATCCTGTCAGGGACTGTCGGACCCGACGTGATTGACGTCAGAAAATTGGGCGCGCAAGGGTACTTCACCTTTGACCCCGGATTTATGGCAACCGGTGCTTGTAAATCATCCATTACCTATATCGACGGAGATCAGGGTGTCTTGCTGCACCGTGGTTACCCCATCGCCCAGTTGGCCACCCAGGCCAGCTACCTCGAAGTCTGCTATATCCTGCTGTACGGCGAGGCGCCCACCAAGGCACAGTACACGGAATTCGATCGTCTGGTCACCCGCCATACCATGGTGCACGAACAGATCGCCTTCTTCTTCCGCGGCTTCCGTCGTGACTCCCACCCCATGGCCATCATGTGCGGCGTGGTCAGTGCGCTGTCTGCCTTCTATCACGATGCGCTCGACATCAACAATGAAGAGCATCGCGAGATCTGTGCCTTCCGTCTGCTCTCCAAGATGCCGACCCTGGCCGCCATGTGCTACAAGTACTCCATCGGTCAGCCGTTCATGCAGCCGCGTAACGCCCTCTCCTATGCTGGCAACTTCCTGCACATGATGTTTGGTGTACCGACCGAAGAGTACAAGGTCAATCCCATCGTCGAACGCGCCATGGACCGCATCTTTACCCTGCATGCGGATCACGAGCAAAACGCCTCCACCTCCACAGTGCGTCTGGCCGGCTCCTCCGGTGCCAACCCGTTTGCCTGTATTGCCGCCGGGATCGCCTCCCTGTGGGGGCCGGCCCACGGTGGTGCCAACGAAGCTTGCCTCAAGATGCTCGAAGAGATCGGCTCTGTGGAACGCATTCCCGAGTACATCGCCAAGGCCAAGGACAAGAACGATCCCTTCCGTCTGATGGGTTTCGGTCACCGTGTCTACAAGAACCACGATCCCCGTGCCCAGGTGATGCGTCAGACCTGTCACGAAGTGCTGGAAGAGCTGCAGATCAAGGATCCGCTGCTGGAAGTGGCCATGGAGCTGGAACGCATTGCGCTGTCCGACCCCTACTTCATCGAGAAGAAGCTCTACCCGAACGTGGACTTCTACTCCGGCATCATCATGAAGGCCATCGGCATCCCCATGTCCATGTTCACCGTGATCTTCGCCATCTCCCGTACCATAGGCTGGATTGCCCACTGGAACGAAATGCACTCGGATCCTGATCAGAAAATCGGTCGTCCGCGTCAGCTCTATACAGGGCAACCACTGCGGGAATTCACTCCTATCGATCAGCGCTGATGCCCTGAATCGACATGGTTTGTTACCAAGGCGGTCATTGACCGCCTTTTTATTTGCCGCTCTAATGCCCCTTTTCGATCAAAAGGAGTCCATCATGAGACCACTCTTCCTCAGTGCCGCCCTGCTGCTCACCGCCTGCCAGAACGCCCCCGCCCCGTCACAAGGGGAAACGCTCTACATCAACAGCCAGCTGATTGACTGCGTCGGTGTCGGCCCCATGCAGTGCATGCAGGTTCGCAACGATGAACAGCAAGCCTGGAGCCTCTTCTACCAACAGATTGAAGGATTTCAGTTTGAACCCGGCTACCGGTACCGCTTGACCGTCAGCAAGCAGGCTGCCCGCTAAAGGCTTGCCATCAAAGGCATCGTTTGGAAATGATTGTTCAGTTCCTGGCCGCATTCTGATAGGCTGGCAAACGCACACATTAATTAATCAGCGTACCCAGGCAGCGATGCCCTCTCACTATGATCACGATCCGTACCACCAGGGCCAACGACTGGCCCACTATCATGGCCATTCAGGACGAGTGCTATCAGCAGCTGGATCCTGAGCCCCTCGAGGTCATGAGCAACAAGGCCGACCTGGCTCCCGACTGCTGCTGGGTGGCCGAATATCAGGGCAAGGTGCTGGGTTACCTGCTCTGCCATCCCTGGCAAGCCCACCAGCCACCGTCCCTGTCGGTACGGATGCAGACCCTGGCGGGAAACGACGAGTTCTATCTGCACGATCTGGCCGTCTCAAAGCAGGCGCGCGGCAAGGGCGTTGGCCAGCTGCTGCTGGAGACCGCCCTTACCTTTGCCTGTGAGGAAGGTTATGAACATGTGGGTCTGGTAGCGGTACAGGGCGCGGCTCGCTTCTGGCACAAACAGGGCTTTGTCCCTGCCGCTACACCCAAACCACTGAACGAATATGGTGAAGGCGCCGTTTACATGCGGCGGCCCCTGCCCGATCCTGCTTGAGGGTCACCCCGCAGCCAATAAAAAAGGCGCCTTTCGGCGCCTTTTTTCACATCATCAATTCATCAAGCCTTGAACTTGCTGAATACCAGTGATGCGTTGGTACCGCCAAAGCCGAAGCTGTTGGACATGACGGTATTGAGATCGGCCGCTTCGTACTCGCGTACTATGGGCAGACCTTCGGCCTTCTCGTCCAGAGTCTCGATGTTGATGCTGGGGGCGATAAAGCCATGTTCCATCATCAGCAGGGAGTAGACAGCCTCGTGCACGCCGGCAGCGCCCAGCGCATGGCCAGTCATCGCCTTGGTGGCGGAGATCTTGGGGCCCTGGGTGCCAAACAGGGTCTGGATGGCTTCCAGCTCCTTGGTATCACCGACCGGGGTAGAGGTGCCGTGGGTGTTGATGTAATCCACCTTGCCAACACCCTGCATCGCCATCTTCATGCAACGCACGGCGCCTTCACCGCTCGGAGCAACCATGTCGTAGCCATCGGAGGTGGCACCGTAACCGGTCAGCTCGGCATAGATGTGAGCACCACGGGCCAGGGCGTGTTCCAGCTCCTCGACCACCAGAATGCCGCCGCCACCGGAGATGACGAAACCATCGCGGTCGGCGTCATAGGTACGGGATGCTTTTTCCGGGGTGTCGTTGTACTTGGTGGACAGGGCGCCCATGGCGTCGAACTGTATGGTGGAAGACCAATCCAGCTCTTCACCGCCGCCGGCGAAGACCACATCCTGCTTGCCCAGCTGGATCAGTTCCATGGCGTGACCGATGCAGTGCGCAGAGGTAGCACAGGCGGAACTGATGGAGTAGTTCACACCCTTGATCTTGAACGGAGTGGCCAGACAAGCGGAGGTGGTGGAAGACATGGTACGCGGCACCATGTAGGGACCCACCCGCTTGACGCCTTTTTCACGGGCGATATCGCAGGACTCAGAGGTGTTCTTGCCGGAGGCACCACCGGAACCGACCACCAGGCCGGTACGCTCGTTGGAGACCTGATCTTCCTGCAGACCGGCATCATCAATGGCCTGTTGCATGGAGAGATAGGCATAGGCCGCAGCGTCACCCATGAAACGCATGACTTTACGGTCGATCAGTTCAGACGGCTCGAGTTTGATGTTACCCCAGACACGGCTGCGCAGGTTGTGCTGCTCGAACTGCTCGGAATAGGTGATGCCGGATTTACCTGCTTTCAGGGAGGCCAGCACTTCTTCCTTGTTGTTGCCGATACTGGAGATGACGCCGATACCGGTGATCACTGCTCTTCTCATTAATTCATCTCGTCTGGAAAAACTGGCGCCAAGTCTACCCGCTTTCGGCTGCCAAACTGGTCTGCTTTCACGTAGAATGCCCACGTTCTTATGACGCGAGCAGAGGGAAACGTGAGTCAAACATCCTTACATCATGCCCGATTGGACTGGAATGAAGCGGGAACTCCAGTCTCCAGTGACTTCGGGGATGTGTACTTTTCCAATGATAACGGTCTAAGTGAAACCCGCTACGTCTTTTTGCAGCAAAATGGGTTGCCAGCGCGATTTTCGCACCACAATAGTGACAGTTTCGTGATAGGTGAAACAGGTTTCGGCACAGGCCTTAACTTTCTGGCGACAATGAAAGCCTTCCTGGAACAGGCACCCCAAACCGGCAACGGCGCCCGTCTGCACTTCATCAGTTTCGAAAAATTCCCCCTCACCCGTGACGATCTTCGCAAGGCACTGGCCGCCTGGCCCGAGCTTGCCCCCTTCAGCCAGGCACTCATAGCACAGTGGCCACTCCCCGTCCCTGGCTGCCATCGTCTGCACTTTGCGGGCGGCCGTATTCGACTCGATCTCTGGCTGGGGGACATCAAGGAGATGCTGCCGCAAGTACCTCATGGTGAACAGGGGCTGGTGGATACCTGGTATCTGGATGGATTCGCACCGGCAAAAAATCCCGAGATGTGGACGCAAGACTTGTTCGACGGCCTGGCCCGCCTTGCTCGTCCCGGTGCAACCCTCTCCACCTTTACCAGCGCCGGCTTCGTACGTCGTGGCCTGATTGCCGCCGGCTTTGCCATGAAGAAGGTCAAGGGCCATGGCAGCAAGTGGGCAATGCTGGCTGGCGAGCGGGTAGACAAGAAACCACAGCGCACCATTCTCCCCTGGTATGCCAGACCGGCGGGGCGAGACGGCGAGGTAGTGATCATCGGCGGCGGCATCGCCTCGGCCATGACGGCGCTCTCTCTGGTAGAGCGGGGCCGCAAGGTCACTCTGCTTTGCGAGGACAATGAACTGGCGACCGGAGCCTCCGGCAATCGACAGGGGGCACTCTATCCCCTGCTCAACGGCGAGCACGATGCCTTGTCACGCTTTTATTCACTGGCCTTCGGCTATGCACGCCAACGGCTGCTGACCCTGGCCGAGCGCCATCCCATCGCCTTTGATTTATGCGGTGTAGTGCAGCTTGGCTATGACGACAAATCCACCGCCAAGCTGGCAAAGATGCAACTGGGCCCCTTCCCGCCCGCGTTGATGCGCCCGCTGACGACCGTTGAAGCCGAACACGAATGTGGTCTGCCCTCGGGTCATGCCGGGGTCAGCTATCCGTTGGGGGGCTGGCTCTGTCCGGCCGACCTCACCCGCGCAGCAATAAAGGAGGCGCAGGCAAGCGGTCTGCTGCAAGTGGAGTACGATTGCCCAGTCACGGCTGTTCATGAGCAAGTGGATGGCTGGCTGGTTGCAAGTCGTGAGGCTCGTCAATGGCAGGCCCCCAATCTGGTAGTGGCTGCCGGTCATCAGTTGCCAGCCCTGCTCCCCTTTGCCGAGCTGCCGCTCTATCCGGTGCGCGGTCAGGTGAGCCATGTGCCGACCACCGCAACCCTGAGCCAGCTCAAGACGGTGCTCTGTTACGATGGCTATCTCACGCCAGCCCATGATGCAGAACACTGCATCGGCGCCAGCTATGGCCGCAACCAGAGCACACAGGCATTCAGCGCAGAAGAACAAGCTCAGAACCAGGCACGGCTGCAAGCCTGCCTGCCGGACCAGGCCTGGCCAGCAGAGGTGGATGTAAGCAGCAATGAGGCCAGGGTCGGCGTGCGCTGCGCCAGCCGGGATCACCTGCCGGTAGCAGGGCCTGTAGTCAGGTTGGCAGGGTTGGCGGATCACTACGCCCGGCTTCAGCGTGATCAACAAAACCCGGCGCCGCTGCCGCTTCATCCGGGCCTCTACGTGCTGGGGGCACTCGGTTCGCGGGGCCTGTGCTCGGCGCCTCTGTGCGGCGAACTGCTCGCCAGCGAGATCTGCGGCGCTCCCTTGCCACTGGCCACCGACCTGCTGGAAGCGCTTCATCCTGCCCGCTACTGGATACGCAAACTGCTCAAGGGCAAGCCCCTCAATTAACCCATTGGTGCAGCTGACGGCTTGAATACAATAAAAACGGGCTCCCCGATGGGAGCCCGTTTTATCGCTTGTCATGCATGTCGATGTGCTAGATGCCTTTGGGCCAGACCAGCCCAAGTTTGCGGCCATGATCGGTCTGCTGCTGCAACAGAGTGAAGCGCTCACGGGAGCTGGCAAGCACCTCCTGCCCCTGCTGCCAGGCCTGATATTGCAAGGCGGCGCAATCGCGCGCCACCGGCAGTTGTACCAGCTTGATGCCAAGCAGGCTGACGCTCTCCAGCAGTATGTCCTTGTGGCGGCTCTCGTAGTCGAACATGGCGCCCACCAGCGCGTCCCACTTTTGCCGCTCGGCGGCGGAAGCTCTGGCCTTGTCCATCCAGTTCGGCACCATCACCTTGATGCGGGTCATGACCCTGACCTGTTCCAGCTCGCAGCGGCTCACCCCGGGGCGGGTCTGCAGTTGCCAGGAAAGTTGGTAACTGGCCATGCCGATATGGCCTCTGGCCTGGGCAGGCCCCTGTTTTGCTATCTGCCGGGCCACACTGGCGACATCCTGCCCAAAAACCCGATAAAACTGGAAATCCACCTTGATATCCGGCTCCACCTTGATGCCGGCATAATGCGACGTTTCGGCCCCGACCGTAGCAGCATGGAGCAAGAGTGCCACCATGAAAACTTTGCTGACCATGCCCATTTATGCTGCCTTGACCTCGTTGATGACTGAAGTGTTATTTTAATTAATAATCAACGTATTAATAGACGAAACAAGAGATTAACCGCGTTCCCGTCGGCAGTCATCTACTCCCGTCACAAAGACTATGTGCCAGCCAGACAAGTCGCAACCCCGCGTCCCCATTGATTTGCAAGCGAGATCACAAGTGATGACCAACATCATGGTGAGTTACCCCTTATTAGATAATAATCGCCGAGTTTTCTGTTGATGCTTTCCGCAATTGACCAGATTAACCGCCAAGTTAACCCATGAAATGCATCCACCTTCATTTCGTACTCAGGAACTCACTCTATGATGGAACTCCTTATTGGTACCCTGGTCACCCTGACCGTGGGGCGCTACATCTTCAAGGGCTACTCGGCCACCGGGGTGCTGCTCAGCGGCGGTTTGCTGCTGCTGACCATTACCGCCCTGATGGGCAAGACGGTGCTGCCCGCCAGCGTCACCTCCACCGGCCATGTCGCCACCGATATCTTCGAATATGTGCGCTTCCTGCTGGTGGATCGTGGCGGCGGCCTGGGCATGCTGATCATGGTGCTGTGCGGTTTTGCCGGCTACATGAGCCACATCGGCGCCAACACCATTTTGGTGAAGCTGGCCAGCAAGCCGCTCGGCATCATCAAATCCCCCTACATACTGCTGGTGGCCGCCTATCTGGTCGCCTGTGCCATGTCGCTGGCGGTGAGCTCTGCCACCGGTCTGGGCGTACTATTGATGGCCACCCTGTTCCCGCTGATGGTCAACATGGGGATCTCCCGTGGCGCCGCAGCCGCTGTGTGTGCTTCTCCTGCCGCCATCATTCTGGCGCCCACCTCGGGTGACGTCGTGATGGCCGCCCAGGCCGCCAACATGGAGCTGCTCGACTTTGCCTTCAAGCTGACCCTGCCCATCTCGCTGGTGGCCATCGCCGCCATGGCGGTCGCCCACTTCTTCTGGCAGCGTTATCTGGACCAGAAATCGGGCGAGCACAACGAGCCTGTCGCACCGAGCGATCTCATCACGGATGCTCCCGGCTTCTACGCCATACTGCCGTTTACCCCCATCATCGGCGTGCTGCTGTTTGACGGCAAAGTGGGCCCCAAACTCGACATAGTGACCATCATCGTCATCTGTCTGGTGCTGACGGCCTTGCTGGAGCTGGTGCGCAAACGCAATGGCAAGGATCTGCTCGAGGGTCTGCAGGTATGCTGGCGCAGCATGGCTGACGCCTTCGCCGGCGTGGTCATGCTGCTGGTGGGTGCCGGTGTGTTTGCCCAGGGTCTGATGGGACTGGGCTTCATCGCGAACCTCCTGGATCTGGCCCAGAGCTTTGGCACCGGCGGTATCGTCATCATGCTGGTACTGGTGGTCATCACCACCCTGGCCGCCTTTACCACAGGATCCGGCAATGCTCCCTTCTACGCCTTCGTGGAGCTGATCCCGCACCTGGCCACCAGCCTCGGCGTCAATCCCGCCTATCTGGTCATCCCCATGCTGCAAGCCTCCAACCTGGGTCGCACCATCTCGCCTGTCTCCGGCGTGGTGGTTGCCTGTGCGGGCATGGGCAACCTCTCCCCGTTCGAGGTGGTCAAACGCACCTCGGTACCGGTCGCCGTCGGCCTGGTGGTGGTGATCCTCGCCACCCAGATCATGGTTCCCGCCTGAGATCTGCGTTGGACCAACGGGATTCCCTGAGCAGGCTCCCGCTTGGTCCTTCTCTTCCCTTACTAGCCCGGCGTCCTGCCGGGCTAGTATCTTCCCCCGTGGTTGGAGTAGACTCGGTGCTCTTTTTCTCTAAGGAGGACCGAGATGAGTATTACGGTTCAACTTGCCCATTTCAGTGACTGCCACTCCCATTTCGATGGCGCCCCCATGCGCTTCTTCCCTGTTGGCGAGTCAGAATGGCGCACCCCGTGTGGCGGCTATGCCCGCATTCTTACCAGACTCACCGCCCTGCGCCAGCAGGCTGATGCGGCGGGCCAGACCTGCCTGTTCCTGCACGGTGGCGATACCTTTCAGGGGTCACTCTATTTCAACCGCTTCAAGGGACGGGCCAATGCCGACTTGCTGAGCCTGTTGCGACCCGATGCCATGGTGATCGGCAATCACGAGTTCGATCTGGGCAACGGTCCTCTGGTGGAATTTTTGCGCCAGCTCGATTTTCCCGTGCTGGCCGCCAACCTCGACAGCAGCCAGGAGCCGGCCGATACCCCGCTGCGCCTGCAGGGCCTGCCCATGCTTCATGATGCCAGCCGTCCCTGGCACAAACGCATCATAGACGGCGTCCCCTTTGCACTGCTTGGCATCACGCTGCCGCAGATGGCCGCCATCGCCAATCCGGATCCCCATACCCGCTTCCATGGAATCGATGACACCCTGACCGCTGCGATCGGCGAGATCAAGGCTGCGGGCATCCACCACATTATTTTGCTTAGCCACCTGGGACTGGAGCAAGACAAGCGCCTTGCTGCCCGCTTTCCGGAACTGAGCCTCATCATTGGCGGCCACACCCACAGTCAACTGGGGGCTCTCGCGCCCTTGGGGCTCGAGAGCGATGGCAGTTATCCGTTGATGGTGAACGACGTAGCTATCCTCCATGCCGCCCACAGCGCGCTCTGCCTAGGGGTATGCGAGCTGGAGTTTGATGCCCGCGGACGTGTGAGTCGCAGTCAAGGCCAACTGGAATGGTTGCCCTGGCAACCCTGGCCGTTTGCCTCAGAGCCCCCTGCCGGGCTGTACTTCTGCGAGCCGGCCCCCGAGCTCGAGCAGCATCTGGCCAAACGCTACCGGCCCGAGCTCGAGACCATGACCCAGCGCATCGTGACCCATCTCGCCAGGCCGCTCCATCATCAGCGCCTGCCCGATGCCAATCTGCCCGCCGGCAGCCAGGTTGCCCCCCTGGTGGCCCACGCCATGCTGATCGGTGCCCGCGAACAGGTTGGTCAGGTAGATTTCGCCCTGCACAACGCAGGAGGGGTGCGCTGCTCCCTGGAGCCGGGCCCCTTGAGCGAAGCAGACATTGCAGGTCGCCTGCTCCCGTTTGCCATCCCCCTCACCCTCTACCGGGTGCATGGCCATGAGCTGGCTGAGGCGCTGGAAGGCGCCATCGACAACGCCACCAACAACGGCGTGACGGGCAATGGTAACGGCAGCTTCCCCTACACAGCCGGGATGCGCTTCTGTTATCAGGCTGATCGTCCCAAGGGGGCCAGGATCACCCGTCTGGAGTGGGAAAGCGCGCCAGGCTGCTGGCAGCCAGTCGAGGCAGACGCCATCTATCGGGGAGTATCCAGTGCCTATACCGCCTCCGGCAAAGAGGGCTACACGGCGTTGGCTCGCACCCTGACCCAGCACAATCAGGAGCTCGGCATTACGCTGGCGGATGCCTTCATCCGCTGGGCCCGTTATCTGCCCGAGCTCGCAACCCTGCCGGAGCTGGTGGAGTATCACGGCCCTCACGCCATGCCGTGAGTCAGCGGGTAAGGGACTCACGTTACCGCTTCTCCTTCCTGTGGCAGAAAAAGTGCCGCTTTCTTGCCGGGAAGCGGCACTTTTGCAAATTATTTCAAGCACATTACCCTCGCCCATTGCATAGCGCAGTCAGGCTCGGCAAGATAGGCCCGCTTTCGAGACTTCCCAGCAGGAACAGGTCACCCATGAATCATGCCATCCGTTTTACCGCTCCTCGTGTCAATCCGGGCCTAAGGCCGCTAGTCATCCTGCTCACCGGTCTGCTGGCATTGCTGTTTTGTCTGCGCAATCCGCTGTTTCATGGCATGGCCCCCGGTTTCGATGCCTCGTTGTTTGCGGTGATGGGCAAGATGTGGAGCGAGGGGGGCGTGCTCTACCGGGACATGATCGACATCAAGGGCCCCATGATCTTCGCCCTCGATGCGCTCGGTTATCATATGGGCGGTTTCTTCGGGATCTGGCTGCTGGAATGGGCGCTCTGCTGGCTCGGTCTGCTGGCCAGCTGGCAGGCATTCGCTCAGCTTGGCCTCTCCCTGCGCGCCCGCCTCGGCACCATGCTGGCAGTGCTGGCGCTCTACAGCACTCGCTATTACTACGGCAACATGACAGAGGACTGGACATTCCACCTGGCCCTCATCGCCCAGTGGGCCTTCATCACCATGCTGCTGGACAAACGCTTCAGCTGGGGCCCAGCCCTGGTGGCGGCGCTGACCTTTGCCATCGTGGCCTGGATGCGCACCAACAACGGTGCCTTCTGGGGCGCCTGGTATCTGGTACTGTTCTGCCATTGGTGCCTGCGCGAACAGTGGCGCTGCGCCCTCGCCCTGCTCTTTTCCAGCCTGCTGGGTCTAACCCTGATTGGCGGCCCCCTGTTCGCCTACTTCCAGCACCACAGCCTGCTGGCCGAATTCAAGTATTACGCTTTCGACATCTTCTTCGAGGGCAGCTACGGCACAGGCTTCTCGCCGGATGTGGGCAGCGTCGGCCTGCTGCGCACCGGCCTCATCATGCTGCTGCCCGCCTTCATCGTCCTGATGATGGGCCGGCGTCAGGAGTGGTATCTGCCCGCCCTGTGCGCCACCCTGTTTGGCGTGATCTTTACCCTGATTGCCAACTCTGTCTCCGGCCATGTGTTTGATCACTACGACGTTCTCTATCTGCCGCTGGCCCTGCTGCCGCTCGCCTGTCTGCTGGATCGCAGCGAACAGCAGGCCGATGGTCTCGGTCTGCTCTGCATCTCGCTGGTGGTGCTGACTGCCAGCTGGCTGCTGGCCCAGCAGCTCGGTTATGGCTGGAGCACCAAGGAGTGGTCGCTGGAACGAGTACGGGAAGTGCTCGGCAACAGCCTGCTGTGGGCCTTGCCCGTGCTGATCTTGGTGCCCCTGTGGCGCGCCTGGGATGTGCGCAGTGCCACCCCCTGGCTCGCCTCGCTGGCCATGCTGGCCCTTTTGCTCAACAACGCCTGGGAGGGCAGCCTGAAGGGCAAGCCGTTCAACCCGCCAGCCCAGGTGCGGGTCGACCGGATCAAGGCCGAAACCGGCCCGACCGACAAGATCTGGGTCGATGGCATTCAGCCGCAATACTATCTGTGGACCGATCGCCAACCAGCGTCGGCCTACCTCTTCTTTGCCAACGTCAATCCTCCCTACGATGTGCGTGAGCGGGTGCTGGCCGACATCAAGCGCCAGAGCCCCAAGTTCATCATCGCCAAACCGGAGCGGATTGCAGACGAGCTGAAAAAACCGACCACTCCATCCAGTCTCGCCTTCTATCAATATCTGGTGAGCCAGTATGAAGAGGTGGATCCGGGTCTCTATCGCAGGCGCTGATCCCGCTCCATCGCCGAAAAGGGCCGTCATTGCATGCAGTGACGGCCCTTTTGTTTGGGCGCACGACCCGTTTCGGGCAAGCGCAAGCTCTATCCAAGCCGACGCGGGATGACTACAATGACGCTCTTTTTTGATGTGACGAGTGACAAACCATGGTGGAACTGACCTATCTCGGGGGCTATCCAGACCCGCTCAAGGCCCAGGTACAACAGCTGATCGCGGCAGGCAAGCTTGGGGATATGCTGGAAAAACGCTACCCGGACAGTCACCTGATCCAGAGTGACAAGGCATTGCTGGGTTACACCATGGAGTTGAAAAATCGCTACCTCAAAAGCTCGGCGCCCCTTTCCAAGGTGATCTTCGACGGCAAGATCAACGTGATCAAGGATGCCCTCGGTCTGCACACCTACGTCAGCCGGGTGCAGGGCAACAAACTCAAGGCCAAGAACGAGATCCGCATCGCCGCCCTGTTCAAGGAGGCCCCTCCTGCCTTTTTGAAGATGATAGTGGTACACGAGCTGGCCCACCTGAAAGAGAAGGATCACAACAAGGCCTTCTACCAGCTCTGTCAGCACATGGAGCCGGACTATCATCAACTGGAGTTTGATCTCAGGCTCTGGCTTACCTGGCGTGACCTTGAGCGTGCCGCTCGCTGATCGATAGCCGTTTCAAGGAGGAAACATGATCCCATTTCGCCGCCCCCCGTTGCCGCGCCCCCGTTCCGTCATGTTCAAGGGATGGCTGACGGGAGTGTGGATCATGATGGCGCAGCTACTGGCGCAGCCCCTCACTGCCGCCGAGCGCTGGCAGAGCGATGCGTATCTCATCGACAGTTTTTTTGAAGTCGCCATGAAACGGGAGTATGGCGAGGAGCAGAACGTGCGATTTGCCCGCTGGCAACAGCCCATCCGCCTCAAGCTCATCAACGAGTTTGGCGACAAACCGCTGCAAACCGAAGTGGTCAAGATCCAGAGCCAGCATCTGGCTGGCATCATAGGCCACCCTATCATCTTGGTGAACGACAAACCCAACATCACGCTCATCATGACCGAACGTGCCCGGATGGCGAACTGGGCCAAACGGACCATGGGCCAGGGTGCGGCCATCACGACGGCGCTCAAGGAAGGGCTCTGTATGGCCAACTTTGCCATCAATGCCCGTTACGAGATAGCACGCGCCACCATCATCATTCCCGTGGATTACAGCCGCGCCAAGGGACGTTTTCTCGACTGTGTGGTGGAAGAGCTCACCCAGGTGATGGGGCTGCCCAATGACTCTGACAAGGTGTTCCCATCCATCTTCAATGACAACAGCATCGACAGCTTCCCCACCGGACTCGACTATGTGCTGCTCAAGCTCGCCTATCACCCTGCCCTGCACGCTGGCATGACGGCCGCCGAGGTGCGCGCCGCCCTGCCTGTCGCCATCAAGGCACTTCGCGCCAATGGCGAGATAACCCAGGCCGACCAGAAAGTGCAGGTCAACAGCCTCAAACGGTGGGCCGGATTGTAAGCGCATCTGTCTTCAGCAGAGGCTAAACAGTGCGAGGCGTAACATAGCCAGATACAGAAAACGCAGCCCAGGGCTGCGTTTCATTTGATCCGATAATCCGGTTTCAGGCCTGGCCAGCCTTATTTACGCTCACGCGGTAGCCATCGGGCTTCAGGAGGCGGCGCTTTCCGGCATCCAGCTGTCGGCGTTCTCCCACACCTCCTGCACCATGGCCTCCGCCAGCTCCTTGTCTTCCTTGCTGGCACGGCTGACTGTCATCGCCATGGCGCCGCCCGGTGCGACCCGCACATGCAGGTCGGGGAACTTCTCGCCCAACTGCTTGAGCAGCTCCTGACGCAGCGCCTCCATGGTAGTGGTGGGGATCTGATGTTTCTTGTCGATGATGATTTCCAGACGCATAGGATAAGTCTCCATGATTTATAACTGTATTTTTATACAGTAAAAATCAAAAGTAAAGGAGGGATTATCTGCTTCCCCAAGCAGGCCTTCAATCAAAGTTGCAGTGACGTCGCAGATAACCGGTTTTCCTGCTCCCGGGCGGCTCATACCCACCCGTTTTATGCTCCATGCCCCCTTCATCTACCCTGATAGCGCCCTAAAAAATAGTTGATATTCATTCTCAACAGGAGCATGATTTAATTGTTATAAGATAACATACCAATTCATAGAGCGAGTATCATGCGCCCCAACATTCACCCCGAATACCGTCAGGTCCTGTTTCACGATCTGACCGCCAATACCTATTTTCTGGTGGGTTCCACCCTCAAGACAGACCGCACCAAGCAGTGGGAGGATGGCAATACCTATCCCTATGTGACGCTGGATGTCTCCAGTGCCTCTCACCCCTTCTATACCGGCAAGCAGAAGCAGATCGGCAAGGAGGGCCAGGTCGCCCGCTTTGGTCAACGTTTCGGCCAATTCTTCAACAAAGGAAAAGACAAGTCATGAAAGTGCTCTCCTCCCTCAAATCAGCCAAGTCACGCCACCCGGATTGCCAGATTGTCCGTCGCCGCGGCAAGCTGTTCGTGATCTGCAAGAGCAATCCCAGATTTAAAGCCCGCCAGCGCTGAGCACGTCAATCCCTTCACTGACCCTCCGGTCGAAGGGCAATAGAGAAGACACCGGCTTGAGGCCGGCGTCTTCTTCACCATGGGTTTAACGCAGATCAGAGCAGGTGAACGGAGGCGGTGTTGGTGGTGCCGCTCGGTACCAGAGCACCGGAGACCATGACGACCACGTCACCCTTCAGACCCATGCCGCTTTCCAGCGCAGCTTCTTTGCCGATGCGATAGAAATCGTCGGTAGAGGCGATGCTGTCAACCACATGAGTCACCACACCCTTGGTCAGAACCAGTTGGGCTGCAGTTTTCTTGTTGGTGGTGATGGTCAGGATCCAGGCTTGCGGGAAGTACTTGCGAATGGCCTTGGCAGATTTGCCGCCTTCGGTGGCAACCACGATCAGCGGGGCGCCCAGCTTCTCGGAGGTCTCGACCGCGCCTTTACAAACGGCTTCGGTGATGCGCAGCTTGTTGCTGTCGTTGGCAGCAGACAGGTTGGACGGCATAACGGCATCGGTACGCTCGCAGATGGTGGCCATGATGGTCACGGCTTCCAGCGGGTACTTGCCCTTGGCGGACTCACCGGACAGCATGACTGCATCGGTACCGTCCAGAATGGCGTTGGCCACGTCGCCAGCTTCGGCGCGGGTCGGACGCGGGTTCTTGATCATGGAATCCAGCATCTGGGTGGCGGTGATAACCACTTTGCGTGCCTTGTTGCACTTGGTGATGATCATCTTCTGGGCGAAGATCACTTCTTCAACCGGAATTTCCACGCCCATGTCGCCACGTGCCACCATGATGCCGTCGGAGACAGCCAGGATCTCGTCGAAGTTGTCCAGGCCTTCCTGGTTTTCGATCTTGGAGATGATCTGGATGTTCTCGCCACCGTGGGCTCTCAGGTGCTCACGGATTTCCAGCACGTCTTCTTTCTTGCGAATGAAGGAAGCCGCAACGAAATCAACGCCTTGCTCGCAACCGAAGATGAGGTCGTGCTTGTCTTTCTCGGCCAGGGCCGGCAGCTTGATGGAGACGCCCGGCAGGTTGATGCCCTTGTTCTCGCCCAGATCACCGCTGTTCAGCACTTTACAGATGACTTCACGCTCGGTGATTTCGATCACGTCCATGCCGATCAGGCCGTCATCCACCAGGATGCGGTTGCCGACGCGCAGGTCGTTGGCGAAACCGGCATAGGTCACAGCGACTTTGTCTTTGTTGCCAATGACGGTCTGGTCGGTGGTGAAGGTGAAGGTCTGGCCAGCGACCAGGGCAACGTCGTTGCCGCCTTCCAGCTTGATGGTACGGATTTCCGGACCCTTGGTGTCGAGCAGGATAGCTGCGTGCTTGCCGGTTTCGGCCATGACAGCGCGCAGGTTGTTGATACGACCACCGTGCTCGGCGTAATCGCCGTGGGAGAAGTTCAGGCGCATGACGTTCATGCCGGCATCCAGCATTTTAGCCAGCATTTCTTTGGATTCGGTCTTGGGACCTATGGTGCAGACGATTTTGGTCTTTTTCATATTTACTGACATGTACAGTCCAATGATTGAGATGAGAAATTGGCAATGCGTTGTGGTTTATGCGCCCAGGACAAGCCATAACAGATCAATTCGTCATGGGCGAGTGACCAGATACGGCAGAACAGGCGAGTCAATCAGGCGTAGCCAGACTCGCTGACCAGCACTATCGCGCCGGATCACATTATTCAAACCAGGTTGCGAGATCCCGGCGCAGGTTGTCAGAACGCTTGCCGAAGATGGCCTGCACCTCCTGCCCTATGATGATGACGCCGATGGCGCCCAACTGCTGCAACGCTTCGCTGTTCACCGGCGAGAGCGCCTTGACCTTGACCCTGAGCCGGGTCAGACAGGCATCAAACGACTCGATGTTCTCTTTTCCACCAAATGCCGCCACCAGTTGCCGGATCCCCTCTTCATCCAGCCCGGACACAGCCTCTGGTTCCTGCCCTTTTTGCGATTTGTAGCCCAGTGCCAGACCAAACAGACGCTTGAAATCGTGCATGGATACCATGCTTGTCTCCCTTTTTTACCCGCAGCTCACGCACCGGGAAATAATCAAAAGAACCCGTCTACAAGACGGGCTCGGGGTTTACTGAACCGGACGGCTCAAGACACGGCAGCCATAAGCCTCCAGGGCAAGTTTCCCTGTCAGAGGCTGGCCGGTACTCATCTCCGTGTAAGCAGATGGCAGCAACACCGCTCTAGCCTCACAGGTGTAGTTCTGCAGGAAGATAAACTCCTGCTCACCATCGGTGCGGCGCTGGGCTGTGACCCCCGACGGCAGTTCGGTGGCTAGGGCCCGTGGCAAGCCCAGCTCTTCTATCAGCTTGCCGAAGAAGTCACGCTGGAACGCCAGATCGTTGCGCGAGGCGATGTAATAGGCTTGTCCTTTGCCATGGTCGTTGACCGTCACCGCCGGGCGGCCGGCATAGAAGTCGCTGTCGTAGCTGGCGAGAGCACGCGCCCCTTCCAACTGGATCAGATCGCACAATTGGGTCACCTCATAGGGTCCCTTCAGCCCCAGCTCATTGTCCGGCAGGCCACTGATAGCGTTGCGCTCATGGTCATAGAGACTATCGATCTCTTCTGCCCATATCCCGAGCACTGGCCGCAATGGCCCCGGGAAACCGCCGAGATGACAGAGATCCGTCTCGTTGACGATGCCGGACCAGTAGGTGGTCACGAAGCGCCCCCCCGCCTGGACAAAACCGTCGACCCGTTCGGCAAAGCCGTCGCGAACCATATAGAGCATGGGGGCAATGACCAGCGCATAAGGGCTCAGATCGCAATCTGCATTGATCACATCCACCGCGACACCCTGCTCCCAGAAGGCACGATAGTGCTCGGCCACCGTCTTCTCATAGAAGAGACCGGCATTACGGGGACCCTGGGCGTTGTCCATGGCCCAGCGGCTCTCCCAGTCAAAAATAATGGCGACTCTGGCTTCCACCTTGCTGCCGGCCACGGCAGAGATCTTGCTCAGAGTTTCTCCCAGCGCCTGCACTTCGCGGCCAACCCGGGTATCGATATGGCCGACATGATCGACCACGGCGCCATGGAATTTTTCCACCGAGCCACGGCTCTTTCGCCACTGGAAGTACTGCACCGAATCGGAGCCATGAGCCACCGCCTGCAGGGAAGAGAGGATATGCATGCCCGGCTTTTTAAGTTTGCTGATGGGCTGCCAATTGGTCAGGCTGGGGGTTGACTCCATCAGATAGAAAGGTTTCCCCCCTTTTAGGGTGCGCATGAGGTCATGGTACATGGCGGTATATGCCGCCAGGGTGCAATCATCCTCGGCATTGTGCCAGAGGGGGTAACTGTCCCAGGAGATGAAGTCGATCACCTTGGCCAGCTGCCAGTAGTCATAGTCGTAGAAGTACTCCATGAAGTTGGTCGTCGCGGGCAGTGCCGGGTTTTCCGCCTTCAGGGGGGCTATTTCGGCGGCACAGAAGTCGCTGACCTGGGCCGTGTTAAAGCGCTTCCAGTCCAGATTCAGACCATGGATGGTGCTTTCGCCAATGGGCGATGGGGACTCTATCTGCTGCCAATCGGTGAAGGTGTGGCTCCAGAAGGTACTCCACCACGCCTTGTTCAGTGCATCCAGAGTGCCGTAACGGGCTTTGAGCCAATCGCGGAACTGATGCTGGCACAACTCGCAATGACACTCGCCACCATATTCGTTGGAGATGTGCCAGGCGATGACACCGGGATGGTTGGCGTAGCGTTTGGCCAGGGCACCGTTGATCTGGCGCACCTTGTCACGATAGACGGGTGAGCTCATGCAGTGATTGTGGCGACCACCGTGCAGTGCCTTGACCCGGTTTTTGTCGGTGCGCAGCACCTCGGGATAGGCCTTTGACAACCAGGCGGGACGTGCCCCGCTCGGGGTGGCCAGGAAGGTATAGATGCCGTTGGCGTAGAGCGTATCGAGCACTCGATCCAGCCATCCAAATTCATAACGCCCCTCTTCGGGCTCCAGACCCGACCAGCTGAAGATGCCGACCGACATCACGTTGCTGTTGGTCTGCTTCATCATCTCTATGTCTTTGGCCAGCACGGCAGGATCATCGAGCCATTGATCAGGGTTGTAATCGGCACCGTGCAACAGGACAGGCACCTTGCTGCTCAGGGGGGGAAACTTGAACATGCACTATCTCCATATAATGGACATCATCGCCGACGGGCACACAGGCCCGCCGATCATGGGTGACTAGTTGAACGCCTTGATGGAAGGCAACACCTTGCCCTGGCAATCGAACAGCGACTGATTCTCGCGGGCATTGCCCTCTTTCCAGTCATCACTGTTGTATTTCATGCCGGCCTTGGTGGCCCAGGTGGCGCCCTGTGTCGGCAACCAGGCCGGCTCCCAGTAGAAGACCCCCTTGCCGCGCCCTTCCGGCACCTTGGTGACTACCTGTAACAGATCATGGAGATAATTGGCCTGCCCCTGCACCGTGGCGGGATACCCGGCGTCATCCGCCTCTTTCGAGGTGAAGTTGTTTTCGGCGTTATCGCAGTTGGCTGTGGTATAGCCGTAAGCCGCCTCGACCACGATCAGATCCTTGTCATAGCGCTTGCTGATGTCATCCATGTTGTACTGGAGGGCATTCATGGGGCCGTTCCAGTAGATGTAGTAAGAGAGACCTATGATATCGAACGGCACCTTGCGCTTGGTTATCTCGTCAAACCACCAGATGAAGGTGTCATTCTTGGTCCCCTCCGCCAGGTGAAGCATGATTTTTATCTGATCCCCATGCTCTTTGACTGCCTTGATCCCCGCATTCAGCAGACCCGCCAGACGGTCGAATTCTCCCCCATTCTGGCCCCAGCTCTTGCCTTCCGGCCACAGCATGCCACCGTTGATCTCGTTGCCCACCTGCACCATATCCGGCAACACACCGGCTTTGGCAAAGGCATCCATGGTGGTTTTGGTGTGTTGATAGACAGCCTCGGTCAGCTGGTCGATATTCATGCTGGCCCATGCCTTGGGCTTGTTCTGCCGGGCCGGATCCGTCCAGAAATCGCTGTAGTGATAATCCAGCAGGAACTTCATGCCATTGGCCTTGGCCCGCTTGGCAAGCTCTATGGTGGTCGCCAGATCATTGTTGCCGCCACCATAACGCTTGCCATCAGCATCCTTGGGGTCGACCCATAACCGCAGGCGGATATAGTTGAAGCCATTCTCCTTCAGGATGGCCATGGCATCCTGCGGATTGCCATGCTCATCAAAGAACTTGCCACCGTGCTTTTCCACCTCGGCCAACATGGAGACATCCGCACCCTTGATAAAGTCAGCCGCCACCTTGACCGGCTGGATCTGCACCGTTTCAGCCGCCAGAACCGAGGGGGCCATCATGGTCAATCCAGTGGCCAGCATGGCCGCCACCAACAAACTGTTTTTTAATTTCATCGTTGAGGTCCTGTGTGATTAGCCCTTGGTTCCGCCTGCGGTCAGGCCGGAAACAAAGTACTTCTGCAGTGAGAGATAAAGAATGGCGACGGGCACGGCGATGAGCACGGCACCGGCCGCATAGGTGGTGTAACTGGCCCCCATCTTCTGGGCGACCAGGTTATAGAGCCCGATGGGCAGGGTGAATTGATCCGGGGTACGCAAGATGGTACTGGCCAGGATGAAATCACCGAGCGGGCCGGTAAAAGAGAAGAGGGCCACCACCGCTATGATGGGTTTGGAGAGGGGCATGATGATCTCGATGAAGATCCGGAAGTTGCCCGCACCATCCATCCGTGCAGATTCATCCAGATCTTTTGGGATGGCATCCAGATAGCCTTTCATCAGATAGGTGTTCATGGGGATCATGCCCCCCACATAAACCAGCACCAGCGCCAGATGGCTGTTGATCAGACCCAGCATCTGCGCCAGTACGAAGATGGCGATCAGGGCCGAGAACTGGGGCACCATCTGCAGCAACAGAAACAGCATCAGTCCATTCTGGCGACCGCGAAAGCGGAAGCGGGAGAATGCATAGGCGGTAAAGCTGACGCTGATCAAGGTGAGCACCATGGTCAGGAAGCTGATCTTCATGGAGTTCCAATACCAGGCGGCATAATCAATCCGGCCATCAAACAGCTCCTGGTAATGCAGGAACGACAGATTGTCAGGCATGATCGAGGTATTGAGCAGGCTGCTGCCCGGATTAAGGGAAGCCCCCACAGTCCAGATAAGTGGATAGATGATGATCACCGCGACCATCAACAGCAGCACATAACTGATGCCCAGCCGAATAAAGTTACTCTTTTTAACACTGTGTTTGACACTCATATTCCAGCTTTCCTTAGGCCATATCATCTTGCTTGAAGGAGTTGGTTGCACGGAATTGCCACAGTGCGATACCAACTACGAAGATGGACAGCAAAATCGTAATGCTGGCCGCGATGGAATATTGAGAGGAGGACATGGTCAATTTGTAAATCCAGGAGACCAGAATATCCGTACCACCCGCATTGGATCCAATTACAGCCGGGCCACCGTTATTGAACAGATAAATAATGTTGAAGTTATTAAAATTGAAGGTGTATTGGGTAATCAGGATCGGCGCAATCGAATATAGTACCAACGGCAAGGTAATCGTGGTCAATTTGTGCCATGTGCTGGCACCGTCTATGGTAGCCGCTTCATACAAATCGTCCGGAATAGCCTGCAATACGCCAGTGGTCATGGCGAAAACAAACGGGAAACCCAACCAGGTTTGCATCAGGATCAATGCCGTTTTAGTCCAGAAAGGATCCGTCATCCACTGCTTGGGCTCAATACCTAATGACGCCAGAATGCCATTATTGATCACACCAAAGGTTTCATTGAACATGCCGGCAAAAACCAGAATGGTGACAAAACCGGGCACTGCCCATGGTAATATCAAAATGGTGCGAATGAGCGCTTTAAACCTGAGGTCTTTCTGATTGACCAGGATCGCCAACAGGACACCAACCGAACATTGCAATGTGGTCGCAATCAGGGTCCAAATCACTGTCCACTGCAATACGTCCAGCAAGGTGGAACGCCACAAATCCAGACGAAATATATTAAAGAAGTTTTTCAGCCCAACCCAGTCAACCAGCTTGGCCGGTGGCGTGTGATACAAATCGTAGTTGGTAAAGGCAATAGAAAAACCAAAAATAATAGGAAAGACCACCACGAACACCAGCAGAATAAAACCCGGGGTGATCATCAGATAAGGGAAACCTTCACTCAACAAAAGCTGATATTGTTTTCTGATACCAGATAATGCATAGCCCTGATCCCGCTTTTCACCACAGAGATAAGCATCGCGGAGCCCCCAGTAATAGATACCGACACCAAACGTCGCGATCAAGACACTGATCACCCCTTTAGCCAGCAGAAACACCGAGTTATCTCTTGGCAACTCGGTCCCCAGCGTAAATAGCCCCCAAAATCCTTGTTGTAAAAAGTCATTGAATACGCCAAGGAAACAAGACATGACGATAAAAAACAGCGCACCTTTGATAAACTGCTTGTTATAAAACTGACCAAAGCCCGGGATCAGCGATAATAATGCCGCAATCTTGGCGTGCTGGGTTTTTAAACCAACCTGTGCGATTTCGCTGGAATCGACAACCACAATATACCTCCTATCCTTAAAGAAACATGGGTAGCATCAAGCAGCTTAATACTACCCATGCAGGCAAGGCGTAACGCCTGCGTATCGTTAATCCCGGTTTGCGTGGTTTGCCTCAATCTGCATATTGATGGTTTTAACGGCACCATTCAGGGCAGCCTTGACATCTTGCTTGCCGGTCACGCTCAATTGCAGAGCGCTATTGGAGGGCGTCCATACTTCTTGCATTTCCGGTACACTTGGCATGGGAACGGCATAACCTGCCTGGATGGCAACGGCCCTTGCTTTCTCATCCCCCTTGATAACCGGATCATCAATCAGTGACTTGACGGGTGGAATCTCACCTGTCTTCTCAAAACGAATTTTGGCGTATTCAGGCTGGTTGATAAATTCGATGAATTGTTGAGCCAACTCCTTCTGAATGGAATAAGTAGAGACGCTGTATCCCTTTACCCCAAGGAAAGATCGCATGTGCTCGCCATTTGGCAGAGTGGGCAGTGGTGCCACCCCATAATTCACGCCGGCGTCCTGGTAAGGTTTGAATGCCCAGGGGCCTGTAATAACGGCAGCAGCTTTTTTCTCGGTAAACAGCGAGTCGATGGCATTGGCACCTGTCTCACCGACGATCCCTGCCGGGAACAAGCCATCCGCGTAGAACGATTTGAGGAAGGTGACCGCATCAATCGTCCCCTGATTGGCCAGCCCGATATCGTTCACATTCAGGGAACCATTGGCATTCTGGCCGAAAATATATCCCCCCATACCGGCAACGACGCCATATGAGTAATAAATCTCGTCAAATTTGGCTAGCAGACCATATTTATTGGCGGCGCGCTGCTCTTTGGAAACTTTGATCAAGTCATCGAAGGTTTCCGGTGCTTTTGGCAGTATGTCCTTGTTATACACCAGCACTATGGTCTCGACCGCTTTAGGAATACCGTACAACTTGCCTTCATAGGTCTGCGCGTCCACGGCGGGCTTGGTAAAGCTGTCCATGTACTTGGCATCCACCTTGAGTTCGGACAGCAGCCCCTGCACCACGGCACCACCGACCTGATCATGGGGAATGACCAGTACATCGGGACCTATGCCTGCCGGGCCATCCAGCCGCAGCTTCTCGATTTGCTGCGCATATGGCATCTCCTGGATCTTCACTTTCACCTTGTACTGGGCTTCGAATGCCTTGATCGCATCTTCAATGCCATTGGACTTCTTGATGTCTTCCCACACCAGCAGCTCACCCTCTGCCGCCATCACCCCATGGCTCAACAGGCTGCCCGCCCCCAATGACAACATAATCACTGCTGTTAACTTATTGATTTTCATCTTTTATCCTTGTCCCTGTTCAAGCGAAAATGATTGTTCCGTCGTGTTTTTTGCCGTGCATCAAACCAATGTGTGTAATAATTTCACTCTTTCCAATCACACGGGTATGACTCTCTGTCTACCAAGCCACTACACAATCTCAGCAAGGGTTGCAGGCTGCGTTGCCAAAAAACGCGACAAATTACATAACTAATTGATTAATAATCCACTTTCAGTTCTTTACCATGAGATCCGGTATGCTTTCCCGGTACACCTCACCAGGCCATTCCTCCATGAACTCACCCGAGAGGGCCGCCACAAGGGTAACGGTTACACCGAATGTAATTACGGTAAGCGGAGCACGTCATATCTACCAGCAGCATATGCAAAGGTTGTGATCTCATACACAAAAGAAACAGCATTTTGTGCAAGCGGTTACACTCCACTGTTATATTCCCGCCACAAGTGATGTATGCAGTCGTCGCGAAGCGGGTTTCCGGCTGTTTATGTCTGGTTCCTGATGTGTTCCCCGTGTCACAAACGACATCGAGCATCATGACAGATTGGATTTATAATCAAGGAGTTAGCAGTATGGCGAGTATCAGTCTGAACAGTGTTGTCAAGCGTTTCGGCACCAACGTGACACTGCACAATGTGGATCTGGAGGTAGAAGATGGTGAATTCACCGTTTTTGTCGGCCCCTCAGGTTGTGGCAAATCAACCTTGCTGAGAATGATCGCCGGTCTGGAAGAGATCTCCGACGGCCATATCGCCATCGGGGGCACTGTGGTCAACGATGTTGCCCCTGCCCACCGTGGCGTCGCCATGGTATTCCAGTCCTATGCCCTCTATCCCCACATGACTGTGGCTGAAAACATGGGTTATGGATTGAAGGTGAACGGAGTGCCCAAGGATCAGATCCAGCATCAGGTCGGCATGGTTGCCAAGACGCTGCAACTCTCCCATCTTCTTGACCGCAAACCAAAACAGCTCTCGGGGGGACAACGGCAGCGGGTTGCCATTGGTCGTGCCATAGTGCGCAACCCCAAGGTGTTCCTGTTTGATGAGCCCCTCTCCAACCTGGATGCCGAACTGAGGGTCGAGATGCGCCTGCATATCGCCAAGCTGCACCAGGAGCTGAAAACCACCATGATTTATGTCACTCATGACCAGATCGAGGCCATGACACTGGCAGACAAGATAGTCGTGATGAACTACGGCAAGGTGGAGCAAGTCGGCTCACCCATGGATCTCTATTACAAACCAGTCAATCAGTTTGTGGCCGGCTTTATCGGTTCACCCAAGATGAATTTCCTGCCAGCCCAGGTCATTAGCTGGTCTCCCAGCCAGTTGGAGCTCGCACTGTCAGAGCAAAGAACCATCACCCTGCCCATCATCACCAACGAGCTGGCAGCTGGCAGTACTATCACATTGGGCCTGAGGCCAGAGCACCTGGTTCCTGGCGGTGATGGCATCCATCTCTCCTTCACCTGTGAAGTGGTTGAGCGCCTTGGCAACAGTACTTATCTGTTCGGCCAATGCTGTGGCATCGACGGCTTCAAGCTGCTGCTGCCCGGTGACAATGCCTTCAAACCGTACCAGCAGCTCGATGTTTTCTTCTCACCTGAGCACTGCCTTGTCTTTGCCGCCGATGGCACCCGGATCAGCCGCTAACCCCTCTGCCTTCTCTACACCCGCTTTTATCCATGCCAGATTTGCCCCCGCCAATACCGGGGGCTTTTTTCTTCCCTGATCCCATGCCCTGCCGCTCACCCTTAACCTCAGACCCAAAGCACTCCCTTCCTGCAGCACAAAATACCAGCGAAATGAGAGCCGGCTCTCAACCCTGTTTAAATCCTATTTGGTTGAGCACCATGGCGGTGTAACAATAACCACAAATAGTGAAACATTACACAAAATCAGTGAATTTTAGTACAAAGACACGCCTCTATAAAGCGTCGTGAAGTATGACTCACACTCACCAACCTCCTGATAAAGCTGGCTAAGAATACCATATTGGTGATCCTCATCGACGGTCAGCCATGTCACTCTCAGTATGTAAGCGATACCAATGAAAATACCAATACCACAGATATCCATCATCCAGCGCCTGATATTGGGCTTTGGTCTGATCATCACTCTGCTGGTTCTAGCCGTAATGGTCTCGTTACGAGCAGGCAACCAGCTGGCCATGCAGGTCGACATCCTGACTGGCGAGGTTGCTCCCACTCTGGTTCAAAGTCGCTCGGTGACCAAAGACTTGTTTATGCAAGACAAGGCGCTGCGTGGCCTGCTCACCCTGCAGGCGAGCGATGACGTCAGCAAGGGACGAGCCGAGCTTGCACGCTGGCAGCAGGCGTTTGAACAGGACTTGGCACTGCTTGGCAACAAGGCCTCGCACCACCCGGCCATGATCAGCCGCATCCATGCCCTCACCGAGCAGCAGACGACCTATTGGCAGCTTGCAACCCAGATTGTTGACAGCTGTGCCGCCAACCTGAAGAGCCAGCAGATCCTGACAGAAGACACCTCCCTGACCCGTGACAACAAGCGCCTGCAGGGAGATCTCGCCATGCTGGTTGAAACACTGGGCGCCCACTACACAGCCGGACTCAAGAATGCGCTGGTCAACCAGCTGGAGCTGTTATTCACCAATACACAGGCGGCGATGAAGCTGCAGGATGCGGCCCGTATTGCGGGGCAACTGACCAGCAACCAGACACTCAGCAAGGCTATCCAGCGCCAACGCCAGACACTGGCGGCAGAACTGCTCAAGCAGGAGAGCGCCTTTGGCGGCAAGATCGATCTGGAGCAGTCGGTGGGCACCCTGTTTGACCGGGTTGTACAACAGAGCGCAGGCAACGCAGGTTTGCTGGCAACCCACCTTCGCCTGGCACAAGAGAGCGATCAACTGCGCAACCAGAGCACTCAGGCCACCCGTATCATCGACTCGGTGCTGGGTGAGCTGGCGGAGATCGACAACAGTATCGATACCCAGCTTGCCAAGCGAGTACAGAGCAGCAAACAGATCCTGAGCCAGCTGCAATCCCTGCTGTTTGTCGGTCTGCTGCTGTCGCTGGCCGTCAGCGCACTGGTGCTCTGGCGCATCATTCACTCCATCCGAACCCCCATCAAGCAGACCCTGACGGTGCTCGAAGCCCTGAGTCGGGGTGATATGACAAGGCGCATCAGCCATCGGCAACAGGATGAATTCGGTCAACTGGCCAAGGGGATCAATGCCCTCGCCCAGGAGATGAGCAACATGCTGGGGCAAATTGTGATGGCCGCCAGCTCGCTGGGGGAGATGGCCAACCAGAACCAGTGTGCCCAGCTCAATGCGCAGCGGCAACTGGAGCAGCAGCGCAGTGAAACGGCCAGTGTTGCCAGCGCCATGCTCGAGATGGAGCACACGGTACGCGATGTGGCAGAGAGCGCCGGACATGCCCAGCAAACGATCAAGGAGGTGTCGACGCAAGCCCGTTCCGCCAGCACCATGAGTGAAAACACCCTGACGCGCATGACCCAGCTCTCCCATCGTCTGGCGGATTCGCGCCGCATCGTCGAGGAGGTCCACGGGCTGGGCAACAACATAGGCAGCATTCTGGAATTCATCAGCCGGATTGCGGAACAGACCAACCTGCTGGCACTCAACGCCGCCATTGAGGCAGCAAGAGCCGGAGAACAGGGCAGAGGCTTTGCCGTAGTGGCAGACGAGGTACGCCAGCTGGCCAAGCACACCACAGAATCCACCACCACCATTCAGGCGATGATCACGGCGCTACAGCAGAGCGTGCACAGGGCCGTCACCACCATAAGTGGCTGCACCGATGTGATGGCACTTTGCGCCGATGACAGCGAACAATCCCGTCACACCTTCATCCACCTCGCCAGCTCGCTGCAACAGGTGGCGGATCTCAGCATCCAGATCGCCATTGCTGCCCAGCAACAGCAGAACACCAGTCAAGAAATTGCCAGCAACATGAACAATATCAACAGCATCTCCGACGATAACCAGGAGATGCTGACCCGCGTTGCCCACACCAGCAGTCAGTTGCAACAGCTCTCACAACAGCAGCTCACGCTGGTACAACGATTCAGCCTGTAACCTATTGCCGGTCGACACCGGCCGGCGCCACTGAGACACAACACAAGGAAACGACAATGCTCAAACACACGCTCCTGGCCGCTACCCTGCTTGGTTGCCTTCATCCAGTCTGGGCCGCCGAGGCCGATACGGCGCAGACTCGTCCTCTCTTCCTGCGCGGGGAGATGAACAACTGGGAGGCCCCGGCCGCCCAGCAACTGGTCCAGAGTCAACCTGATCTGCTCACCGTCACCACCAGCCTGCAAGCCAGCCACGGCGCCTACAAATTCAAGATTGCCGATGAGAAGTGGAAGAGTGATACCACCTACGGCCAGTTCGACCCCGCCAGCAAGGTGGAAGCCGGCAAGCCAGTCATCGTCAAGGCCGGTTACCAGTGGAGCGACATGAAGTTCACCCCCCTCGAGGATGGGGCCTACCTCTTTACCCTGGATCGCCGCGATCCCGCCAGCATCCAGCTGACGGTGAGCAAGGCGCAGTAACGCTCCCATGGGCCGTCTCCGGCCCATATTACGTTTGCCCAGCACCTGCCTGGATGTGCCATGGCCATGGCGCATCCAGGCAGGCGATTGCCCTACAACCTTCCCCCCTGCCCCGGGTTCAGCCATGAGCCCGACCCCTTTTCAATTACGGAGAAATAAGGATGAAACTGAGCTTGATCAGTGCTCTGGTGCTTGGCGCCAGCATGCTCTACCCGTCAGAAAGTACTGCCATGGTCAAGGGAGCTGACGTCAGCTGGCTAACCCAGATGGAGCAGTCCGGCTACAGGTTTTACAACGACAGTGGCAAGCAGCAAGATTTGTTGCTCACCCTGAAGCAGCACGGCATCAACGCCATCCGGCTGCGGGTCTGGGTCAATCCGGCCGGAGGCTGGAATAGCCTCAACGATGTCATCGCCAAAGCCAAACGGGCCAAGGCGGCGGGCCTCGATATCATGATCGACTTTCACTACAGCGACAGCTGGGCCGACCCGGGTAAACAGACCAAACCGGCCACCTGGCAGGGCTATACCTTCGAGCAGTTGATGTCCAACGTCTACTGGCATACCTACAACTCGCTCGTCGCCCTGAAGCAGGCCGGCATCACGCCAAAATGGGTACAAGTTGGCAACGAGACCAACAATGGCATGCTGTGGGATGACGGCAAGGCATCGGCCAACATGCGCAATTTTGCCTGGCTGATCAACAGTGGTTATGACGCCGTCAAGGCCGTCAACAAGTCGACCAAGGTGATAGTCCATCTCGCCAACTGCGAGAACAATGCCCTTTACCGCTGGATGTTTGACGGCCTCAAGGCCAATGGCGCCAAGTGGGATGTGATCGGCGCATCCATCTACCCCACCCAGACCGGCAATGGCGATTGGTTCTCCATGAACAACCGTTGCTATGACAACCTTGCCGATATGGTCAGCCGCCATGGCAAGGAGGTAATGATAGTGGAGGTGGGCATGCCCTGGGATGATCCGAAAAACAGCTACGACACCCTGGTCGACCTGCTCAACAAGATGAAATGGATCCCGGACAACAAGGGATTGGGCGTCTTCTACTGGGAACCCCAGAGCCATAACGGCTGGCAGAATTACTCGCTCGGCCTGATGGATCAAGGTGGCAAACCCACCTATGCCATGGATGCGTTCCTGCAAAACTGATCGCAACATCACCACTGATAGCAGGGGGATCTCTTGGCATCCCCCTGCGCTTCAAACAAGCCTTACTCTTTTTTCGTCACCGATCTCACCGCCAGAGCCAAGGATCTGAGCGCCGGTAAAGCTCGGCCATCGGCATCAAACAGGGTCACATTATCCCACTCATTCCCCGCCCCCCGCTTCCAACCAGCCCCCGCTACCGCAATGAACTCGGGCTCCCAGTAGAAGAAACCTAACCCTCGCCCCTGCGGTACACCATGGATCTCGCGCAGCAACTGCCACAGGAAGTCGCGCTGCCCCACCGGGGTCATCGGATAGGTCTCTGGTCCGGTATGGGTGTAGATGTTTTGCTGCTGATCCCCATTGCCCTGTGTCCAGGGGTAAGCCGTTTCAACCACGATAACAGGACGGGAAAAACGGCTGCTAAGGTCAACCATGTTGCGAGCCAAATCCCTCATGGCGCCATGCCACACCGGGTAATAAGAGAGTCCCATCACATCGAAGGGAACCTTGCGGACGAGGATCTCTTCGAACCAGTGACGACAACGCACGTTATCGCCACCCGCATCCAGATGCAGTATGACTTGGCTCGAGGGTGACACTGCCTTGACGGCGCGAGCGCCTGCGGTAAGAAACAGGGCCAGATTATCCCAGTGAGGCAAACGCCCCAGCGGCCACATCATGCCATTGGAGATCTCATTGCCCACCTGAACCCAGGCCGGGGTGATCCCCTCCCTTTGCAAACGGCTCATCAGCTGGTGAGTAAATTGATAGAGCCGCTCGCTGACCACAGCCACGGACTTGTCACGCCAGGCAACCGGCATATGCTGCTTGCCTGGATCGGCCCACCAGTCGCTGTAGTGGAAGTCCAGCATGATCCTGAATCCCATCCGATGGGCCCGCCTGGCCAGAGCAATCACATGATCCGGGTTGTTATACCCCTCAACCCCGCTCTGATCCGCCGGGAAGCGATCATGCTCGCCGGGCTCATTCCAGACCTTGATACGAATGGCATTTATCCCATGACGCTTGAGGATAACCAGCAAGTCTTCTGGCCGCGCACCATCATAAAAACGGGCACCGGCCGCTTCCAGCTGCGGTAAATGGGAGACATCCGCCCCGATAATCATGGGTTCCCCCTCCTTGCTCATGGACGATGCACTCATCAGCAACATGGCTCCCAACAACGGTTGCCACCCCTTCCAACCCATCGGCGATCTCCTTGTCCGGGACAAAAAAGGGAGCCAATGGCTCCCTGATTGTTCAACCTGTGTGGCGCTTACCACCAGGCTTCGGCCTGTACCCCGAAGTTCCAGGTGCTGTCATCTTCCCCCCCATTGAATGACTCGCCTTCACCATCTTTCAGGTAGCTGGCAAACACACGGATCTCTGGGCGGGCAAACATGCTGGGGCCGGCAGACCAGGCCTGCGCCAGGGTGTATTTTTGACCACTGGACTTGTCTTCAGAACCACTGGTCCAGGTCTTGGTGCTTTCATATGTACCGGCTTCAACCAGCGTCTTCATGATATCGGTCCAGGCATAACCGCCACGAGCCACTGCACTGAACAACTCAGTGTTGTCGTGCCATTCCTGCAGTTTTTCACCCTTACCATAGGTAAAGACATGGTTGACAGAGAACTTGTCACCCAGGGGAATATCACCGGTCAGGATCACCCGGTAACCCTTGGCGTCATCAGTGAGTTGCCAAACGTCATACCAACCGCCCCCTTGGGAGATCATGTTCTGGGCAAGCCCCTTGTTCGCATACTGCAGCACCAGCTTCTCGTTGATGCCGCTGCCAGCAAAATACTGACTCATTTCTGCCGTCAACATGACACCGTTCTCGGGATCGTACTTGCCACCTGTGGCTTTCTGCTCATCGGTCGGATTGGGCATGGCATAGCTGACGCCCGCCTCAGTCCAGGCCCCTTCCCAGGGTGCCCAGCCGGCATACCGCAGATCCAGGAAGTTGACGTTCAGATCATTGTCGACAATCGAGTTATCGATATCGTTGCCATCAGAGCGGATCCACGCCAGCGAGAATGCACCCGGACCCGCCTTGAGGTTTTCAATACCGGCACCTGCACCCGAGATATTCCAGTATTTGGTATCGATGATGTGAAGATCGTGGCGCTGATAGAAGCGCTTGCCCGCCCAGACCACAGCATCGGGGGCAGCAGAGATCAGCCCCTTGGCTTTCACATTGAATTGACGCAGGGCAAATGTCGCATCTTCACTGCACTGCTTTTTATCAAAGTCACAGACAGTTGCCGTGCTTTCATAATCATTGGAACCATTGCTCTGCATGCTGAACATGCTGTCAACGTAGAAAACCTTGCCGTCCTTGTTGTAAACCTCCTGACCAATACCAATTTCGGTATAGGTATCACTTTCGTTACCCAGGCGTCCGACAAGGCTCTGATTGCCGGTTTGCATATCCCCATCTTGGGACACACCTACGCCGGATCGAAAATAACCAGAAAAATCAACAGCATTAGAACTAAATGCTGTCATTGACAGTGCCAGGGCAACGGATGTAGTCAGTAGCTTCACTTTCATAGTCATTCCTTTATTCCACTGTTGCATTGTTATCTTGATGAACGCTCACCAATCCAGAGGGAAAGCGCTTTCACTAGCCGGGGTGGATTATAGAAAGATTCAAGCCAGCACTGACATGATGCAACTCACATAATTGTAATTATTACATAAACAAAGCATTTAATTACTAAACAAACAATAATGAACTCTATTTAAGTTTATGATTATTAAGGAATAAAAAACATAAATTAAGGTGTTATCGATTACACTTTTTATGCATTCAGAAAATCAACGGCGATGACGACATACGGAGATTGCAACGGGTCCATCAAAAATGTGAGCAGCATCACCTGGTGCAAGACATGGATGGATGATGGCGCTGTTGCATCTGGACAGCCATACGCAGCAACAAGAGGAAGAGTACACAGACAAGGAAGAGACAAAAAAGGCAAGGCGCCTTGACGGCCTTGCCTGATGACTTATCAACAGCGGGGGATCAGGGGAATGTCAGTCAATACTCCGGACCGAATGACGGCGAACCAGAGTAGGGCTAAACATATGGGTCGTCTGGGGCAGGGGTCCCCCTTTTGACAAGGCGATCGCCAGCTCGGCAGCCTGGGTGGCCATGGCGATGATGGGATAACGCACCGTCGTCAAGCGAGGGCGCAAATAACGAGAAATCAGGACATCATCAAATCCGACCAGTGATAGCTCCTGCGGTACCTCGATACCATTGTCGCTCAGCACGGACAATGCCCCTGCTGCCATTGAGTCGTTATAGCAGACCACTGCCGTCATATGCTGGCCTCGGCTCAGCAGTTCAGTCATCGCCGCCTCACCGCCCAGTTCATCCGGACTGCCACGGGAGATCAGGCGCTCATCGACGGCTATCTCGTGCTCTTGCAACGCATCAAGGTAACCCTGCAAGCGATCTTGTGAGTCAGAGATCTGATGATTGGAGCAGAGAAACCCTATCTTCTTGTGCCCTTCCTGGATCAGATGACGAGTTGCCAACCAGGAGCCATAACGATCGTCCAGCGCCACACAGCGGGACTCGTACCCGGGGACGATGCGATTGATCAGCACCATGCCAGGGACATAACTCATCATCTGGATCAACTCTTCATCCGGCAGCATTTTGGCGTGCACAACCAGCCCCGAACAGCGATGGCCAATTAATTGCTCTATCACATGCTTTTCTTTGACGGCATCGTGATAGCCATTCCCGATGAGCAGGAAGTTGCCCGTCGACTGTGCCACTTGTTCTACGGCTTTCACCATGGTGCCGAAGAAGGGGTCGGACACATCTGCAACAACCAGCCCCAGTGTCTCGTTGCTTTGATGGGCCAAGGCCCGCGCATTGGCGTTGGGATGGTAGTTGAGTTCATTCATCGCCTTGAAGACAGCATCACGGGATGCCTGACTCGCCTTGGGAGAATTATTGATGACACGTGAGACTGTGGCGACAGATACGCCAGACAGGAGTGCTACATCTTTGATTGTTGCCATGGATTAGCTTTTCCGGTGAACGGTACAAATAAAAACCATTATTTCATGGGTTCAAGATACTACCGGCATTTCCCATGCCTGACACGGCTTTCATCTAAAAAGCGGGAGCATCCTATCAATACATGTCGGCGGCAGTGTAACTCGCTTACATACACAAAATCCCGACAAGCCAGCTTTCCGAAGACCATTTGTGACAAAAATCACATTAAATGCACAGTCATCTTCCCTCCCCTTCCCGGCAAGAGCACAATAAGGGAAAGCGGTTACACAACAAAAACACCAACAGGAATGAGCACCAAGGAGCGCCACATGTTGAAAATCCTTGTCACCGGTGGAACTGGTTACATAGGAAGTCATACCTGTCTGCAGCTTATCGCTGCCGGTATGACCCCCATACTGTTAGATAACCTCGCCAACAGCAAAGAAAGTGTTCTCGAACGTATCCAAACTCTCAGTGGACAGCGCCCAGTGCTCTATCGGGGGGATGTGCGTGACGCCAGCTTGCTGGATCGGGTGTTCGCGGAACAGCAGATTGATGCCGTGATCCATTTCGCCGGACTCAAGGCCGTCGGGGAATCAGTGCAAAAACCCCTTGAGTACTATGACAATAATGTCAGCGGCACTCTGGTTTTGTTGCAGGCGATGCAGCGTGCCGGGGTCAAGACGTTGTTGTTCAGCTCATCGGCCACCGTCTACGGCGAGCCGGATGCCATGCCTGTCCGAGAGGAGAGCCCAACCCTGCAAGCCACCAATCCTTATGGCCAGAGCAAGCTGATGGTTGAGCGCCTCATCAAGGACTTTGCCAATGCGGCGCCCGATTGGTCATTGACCCTGCTGCGTTATTTCAATCCGGTGGGCGCTCATCCCAGTGGCTTGATGGGTGAGGACCCACAGGGGATCCCCAACAATCTGATGCCCTATATTGCCCAGGTGGCGGTAGGACGCCGTGACAAACTCGCCATTTTTGGGGATGACTATCCCACCCCGGATGGCACTGGCGTGCGCGATTACATTCATGTGATGGATCTGGCCGACGGGCATGTGGCGGCCTTGCAGACCAAGCTCGGGCAGTCGGGCGTTCATGTCTACAACCTGGGAACAGGACATGGCTACAGCGTTCTCGACATACATGCCGCCTTCTCCCGGGCCTGTGGCCGTGACCTGCCTTATGAAATAGTGCCACGGCGCACGGGAGATATCGCCCAATGCTGGGCAGATCCCAGCCGGGCCCTCACCGAGCTGGGCTGGCAAGCTCATCGTACCCTTGATGACATGACCGCCGATACCTGGCGCTGGCAATCACAAAATCCGAACGGCTATCCGACCCTATGAGTGGCCAGCACGAGGAGCATTTATCCATGCAATTTGAACCAACCGATCACCCGCATCGTCGTTATAACCCGCTGATCCAGCAGTGGGTACTCGTCTCGCCCCACAGGGCGAAACGCCCCTGGCAGGGTCAGCAGGATGAGCCGGATCGTACCCTGCGAGCCCCCCACGACCCTGGCTGTTTCCTCTGCGCAGGCAATACCCGTGTCACCGGTGACAAGAATCCGGATTATCAGGAGACCTTCGTCTTTACCAACGACTTTGCCGCCCTGATGACAGACACACCGGCAGCACCGGCCAGTGACGATCCCCTGTTCCAGCTGGAGAGTGCCCGTGGTACCAGCCGGGTGATCTGCTTCTCACCGGATCACAGCAAGACACTGCCCGAGCTGCCGCTCCCGGCACTCACCGCCGTGGTCAATACCTGGTGCGAGCAGACCGCAGAGCTGGGACATGATTATCCCTGGATCCAGGTATTCGAAAATAAGGGCAGCATGATGGGTTGCTCCAATCCACATCCCCACGGACAGATCTGGGCCAACGGCTTCTTGCCCAACGAAGCCGTGAAAGAAGACAACGCCCAGCGGGAATACCTTGCCAAACATGGCCGCGCCATGTTGCTCGATTATGTCGAGCGCGAGCGAGCCGATGGCCGTCGCACCGTGGTTGAAACGGAGCACTGGTTGGCGGTCGTGCCCTATTGGGCCGCCTGGCCGTTCGAGACCTTGCTGCTGCCCAAGTTTTCGGTGGCGCACCTGCCCGCATTGAACCCGCAACAGCGGGCAGACCTGGCGCTCGCGATCAAGAAACTGACCAGCCGTTATGACAACTTGTTCCAGTGCTCTTTCCCCTATTCCATGGGTTGGCATGGCGCCCCCTTCAATGGCGCAGAGAATGACCACTGGCAGTTGCACGCCCACTTCTACCCGCCCCTGCTGCGCTCTGCGAGCGTGCGCAAGTTTATGGTCGGCTATGAAATGCTGGCAGAAACACAGCGTGATCTAACGGCAGAGCAAGCGGCCGAACGACTGCGTGCTGTCAGTGATGTCCATTTTCGCGAACAGGTTTGAGGTTGAGTTATGAGTATTGAATCACCACGCAGCGTGACTGATACCACGTTTTACACCCAATACGGTTACCATCCGACCCTCGCCATCCAGGCGCCAGGTCGCGTCAATCTGATCGGTGAACACACGGATTACAACGACGGTTTTGTGCTCCCCTGTGCCATTGACTATCAGACAGTGATCAGTGCGGCTCCTCGTCAGGACAGCCTGGTGCGAGTCATCGCCGCTGACTACAACAATCAGCAGGATGAGTTTGATTTGAGCCGTCCCATAGCGTCACGCCCTGAATACATGTGGGCCAACTATGTACGGGGAGTCATCAAGTACCTGCTGCTGCGGGGCTGCGAACTGACCGGTGCCGATCTGGTGCTCAGTGGCAATGTCCCGCAGGGCGCTGGCCTGAGCTCCTCCGCCTCTCTGGAAGTGGCCGTGGGGCAGATATTTAAGGAGATGAATCACCTCGACATCAGTCAGGCCGATATCGCCCTCAATGGGCAACTGGCAGAGAACATGTTCGTCGGCTGCAACTGCGGCATCATGGATCAGTTCATCTCGGCTCTGGGTCAGCAGGATCACGCCCTGCTGATCGACTGCCGCAGCCTGAGGACTCGCCCCGTCCGTATTCCGGCTGGCATCGATGTTGTCATCATCAACTCCAATGTTCGCCGCGGACTGGTCGACAGTGAATACAATGCCCGCCGGGCACAATGTGAAGAGGCGGCCCGCCATTTTGGCGTCAAGGCGCTGCGCGATCTGACCATGACGCAGTTTGTCTCCCGAGCCGATGAGCTGGATCCCGTCGTCGCCCGCCGCGCACGGCATGTCATCTCCGAGAATGAACGGACCCTGGCCGCAGCCGATGCCCTGGCCAATGAAGACATGCTCATGATGGCAGAGCTGATGGCGCTCTCCCATGCCTCGATGCGGGATGATTTTGCCATTACCGTGCCCGCCATTGATGCCCTGGTCGACATCATCAAGGAGATCATCGGCAGTCGCGGCGGTGTGAGAATGACGGGTGGCGGCTTCGGTGGCTGCGTTGTGGCGCTGGTGCCACATTCACTGACCTCGATAGTCTGTGAACAGGTCAATGCCCGCTATCCCCAGGTCAGCGGGTTGCAACCCAGCATCTATATCAGTAAACCCTCGGCAGGCGCCGGTATCCTCTGATGTCCCTGACGATGTCGCTATCGGGCACTCTTCGTAGCCATCACGAATAGTGACATCGTCGGGAGAGAACTGACGCCGGTTTGAACGCGTTGCACCCTAGCCAGGCTCTGGCAGCAAAGACATGGGCAAACATGGCACCGTCATCTCTCCCATCCTCTTCAACACCAGCAGGTCAATCGGCAAACAGGGACGTCAGTGACGTCCCTGTTTGCGGCCAATACCCGGTGCTTTGATGCAACTCGCCCGTGCTTTGCTTCACCTGTCTGCAATCCCCCTGTCAGAGCGGGGTGGCGCATTTGCGATATTCGGTCGGGCTGACACCGACCCGTTTCTTGAACACTCGTGAGAAGTAGAGCTGATCGTCATAGCCTACCTGCTGGCCAATGGCGGCGACCGACATGGGCGTGGTCTGCAACAGGAGCTTGGCCCGCATGATCCGTTGATCTTCGCGCCAACGCACTATGCTCACCCCCACTTGCTCGCGAAACAGGTGGGCCAGCCGCGAAGGAGACAAAAACACCTTCTCGGCCAGCGCCTCGACCGATATCTCAGCCGAAAGCGAGTCGCTCAGGATCTGGCACGCTTCGTGAACCCTGTGATCAATGGCGGGATATTCCATCAGGGAGGACGCCTCGTAACAGCGGATGAGCAGCCGCTCCAGCAGGTTCATCGCCAGTTGCTCCGACATGGGCCTCAGCTGTTTGTGGGTCTCTTCGATATCGAGAAACAGCGCATCAAACTCCTCTAGCAACTGGCCGTCTGCCAGATTCAGGCGCCCCACATTGGCGACCGCCCGCGGCCACTTGAGCCAGTCGGCCCAATAGGCTCTTGGCCGAAAATAGACCCAGCGGTGATACCACTCCCGGGCATCCGGTGCCCGGCCGTAATAGTGCACGGCCGCGGGCGGGAAGAGCAGCAAGTCGCCTGGCTCCACCGTGAACGCCTGATCACCCTGAAAGATCTGCCCCTTGCCCTTGATGGTCAAGTTGACGATGAACCCCTTCATGCCATCAGGTCGGTCGATGATGAAGTCGAGCGGGCTGTGTTGCTCGATAGGTGTCATGCCAGAGACGAGGAAGACATCGAAGGCATATCCGGGCAACAGGGGATTGAGTTGTTTTGGCTTCTCTTTTTGCATTGATGACATGGCACAAAAAAGCGCTTGGGTAAAAAAATCGGCATGGGCCATTGTAGAGACTCGCTTTGGGAACACGCTATCTGACGGCCAGCGCAGTGTGAATTTATTGAACTGGCTCACAGTCGGGTCTGCTGCGCGCAGGGGGAGGACCAGACAACAAGGCCAGCGAGATGCTGGCCTGAGATGGCGTGAGAAAACCAGGGTCAGACTCGTGCCTTGCGCACCTGCTTGTAGCGGTCGAACAGGACGGCGGCGAGCAGGATCAAGCCACGCACCACGTACTGGGCGAACGGGGATATGTTGAGCAAGTTCATCGCATTTTCCATCAAGCCCAGGATCAACACACCGGCGATGATGTAGGAGATCTTGCCAATGCCCCCCTTCATGGAGACCCCTCCCAGCACGCAGGCGGAGATGACCACCAGCTCGAAGCCGATGGAGGTCATGGGCTGCCCGGAGGTCATGCGGGAGGCGAGAATGATCCCTGCAATCGAGGCGATCAGCCCCGTCATGGTGAAGATGATGATCTTGGTGCGCACCACGTTGACCCCCGCCAGCCGGGCGGCCTCTTCATTGCCCCCCATCGCCAGGGTATTGCGGCCAAAGGTGGTCTTGTTGAGCAGCAGGCCAAACAGCACGAAGCACAGCGCCGTCAGCCAGATAGGCGTCGGGATCCCCAGCAGGGCTGAGCTGCCAAGTTCGAAGAAGCCCTCCTCCACTATGCCGACCGCCTTGCCGTCCGAGATGATGTAGCCCACCCCGCGCGCCATCTGCATGGTTGCCAGCGTGGTGATCAGGGCATTGATCTTGAACTTGGCCACCACTATGCCGTTGATGAGGCCAAACAGGACGCCGACCGACATGCCGGCCAGGATGCCGACCGTGATGCTCTCGGTGGCGTTGATCCCCACGGCGCAGGCCACGCCGGAACAGGCGACGACCGAGCCGACCGACATGTCGAATTCACCAGAGGCGAGGCAGAACAGCATACCGCAGGCCACCATGCCGGACATGGAGACCGCAAGGCCCAAGCCACGCATGTTGATCAGGCTGGCAAAGTTGGGGATCAGCACGCAGGCCAGCAGGAACAGGATGGCGAAGATCACCAGCATCCCGTATTGATCCCACACTCGAGCCAGTTGCACTCTGGTGCCGGTGGCCGCCGAGACAGTCGCGGCCTGACCGACAGAAGTCGTTGTTGTCATGGTATTTCTCCTGATTATTCCGGATGCTGTTACATCGCTGTCATGGGTTATCAACGGGCCGGCATGGCCAGGTTTAGCGCCTTGATTTCATTGGCGTCATGGTGGGAAAGCTCCCCTGCGATCACCCCTTCCCGCATGACCATGATCCGATCCGCAATGCCCAGTACCTCCGGCAATTCGCTCGAGACCACCACGACAGCAATACCTACCTTGGCCAGATCGTAAATCACGTTGTAGATTTCATTTTTTGCCCCGACGTCGATGCCGCGGGTCGGCTCGTCGAGCAAGATGACCTTCATGTCTTCGGAGAGCCAGCGGCCCAGAATGGCCTTCTGCTGGTTGCCGCCGGAGAGGTTCATGATGGCTTGATGAGGAGACGGTGTCTTGACGCGCATGTCGCGGATCCGCAGCCTCGCGTTCTCGTCTTCCCATTTCTGATTGATCCAGAAGCCTCCCCACGCCTTGTGGCGCCGGGCGCTGATATTGATGTTTTCCTGCACAGAGTGGATGGGGATGATGCCGAGCGCCTTTCTGTCCTCGGTACAGAGCATGATGCCGCTGTGAATCGCATCGATGGGATTGCGGATGGGCACCGGCTTGCCGAACACCGAAATCTCGCCGGACACCATCTTGTCAGCACCAAAAATCAGCTTCATCAGCTCGCTGCGACCCGCGCCCACCAGACCGAAAATGCCGAGGATCTCTCCCCGTTTCACTTCAAACGAAATGGGTGCCTTCAGGCCGGGTCCCATCAGGTTGCTGACCTGCAAGCCAACTTCCCCCAATGGACGAGGGCTGTAGCCATAGATATCCGTCAGCTCGCGCCCCACCATGGTCTTGACCAGCAGATCCCGGCTGACCTCCGCCATAGCGTCAAAGGTGCGTACAAACTGGCCATCCTTGAAAACGGTGATGGCATCACACAACTCGAAGATCTCGTCCATACGATGGGAGACATACAAGATGACCTTGCCCTCATCGCGCAGCTGGCGAATGACCCGAAACAGCTGCTCTATCTCGCGGGACGACAAGCTGCTGGTCGGCTCGTCAAAGGCGATGATATGCGCATCCCGGGTCAGGGCCTTGGCGATCTCCACCATCTGCCACTGGCCCAGCGACAAGTATTTGAGGGGCGTCTCGGGCGACACATCCATGCCGAGGCGCGCCAGCTGTCTGGTCGCATCCCGGTACAGTTTTTCCCGATCGATGACACCGTGACGAGTGGGCAGCTGGCCCAGATAGATGTTCTCGGCGATGGTCATCTCGGGGACCAGATGCAACTCTTGGTAAATGATGGCGATCCCGCTCTCCAGCGCATCGACCGTGTTTTGAAACACCCTCTCCTGGCCATCCAGCTTCACCACCCCTGTGGTGGGGGCCTGAAAGCCGCTCAGTATCTTGAGCAGGGTGGATTTGCCTGCGCCGTTTTCGCCCATCAGCGCATGCACTGTGCCCCGGTGACAGGAAAAGGAGACGTTTTGCAGCGCCTTGACGCCAGGAAACTCCTTGCTGATGCCGCAAAACTCCAGATAAGGAACTGACTGATCCATGTGTTTACTCCAGGTAACAGGCATGGGCGGTTTTGCGCCATGCCTGTAGAGATGTCAGGGGTTAAACCGCGCCTGTCACAGACCTTTTTTCTGCAGCTCGACCTTGAAGTTGTCGCGGGTAATGAGCACAACGTCGGTCACTTCGGTGAACTTGGCCGGCTCTACGTCATTGACCACCCAGTCATGGAGCATCTGGATGCTCTTGTAGCCGTGCACATCCGGGCTTGGCAGCAGAGAGCCGAGGAAACCGGTGGCGCTGGACTTGGACAGCTCGTTCACCGCATCCACCCCATTGATACCGATACCGATGACGTTCCCGGCCTTGAAGCCCTGCCCTTCGGTAGCGCGTACGCCGCCGAGCACAGTGTTGTCATTCATGCCGACGATGAGCCAGTTCTTCACCTCGGGATGCTGCACCAGCATGGAGTTGGCGGCGTCCAGTGCCCCCGGAATGTCATTGGCCTTGGTCGGCGCACGATAGATCTGGGCATCGGGGAAACCGGCGGCCTTGAGCGCGCTCAGAGAACCCTCAACCCGGCGACGGGCGGTATCCAGTTCATCGGCCGTGATGGCAAGCACCCCTGTCGCCTTCACGTCCCACTGGCGTTTTTGCATCTCCTTGTAGAGCTCCTGCCCCTGGCGTTCCCCTATCTTGGTGGCGGCCATCATCACCAGCGGCACATTGTCCATGGGCTTGCCCTTGGCGTTGACGAACTGATCGTCCACCGTGATGACTTTCAGCCCCATGCTGTTGGCCTTGGCCATAATGGCCGAGCCCAGCTTGGGATCAGGGGTGCAGATGACAAAGCCCTTGGCGCCGTTGGCCGCCAGGCTGTCGATGGCATTGAGGGTCTTCTCGCCATCGGGCACGGCAATCTTGATGACATCAAAACCGAGATCCTTGCCGGCCTTGTCGGCAAAGGTCCATTCGGTCTGGAACCAGGGTTCCTCCGGCTGCTTGACCAGGTAGCCCAACTTCAATGCCTCAGCAGAGAAAGCAGAATTTGCTATACCGAGGGCAAACCCTACTGCCATCATGCTTTTAACTATTTTGTTCATGCGAGTGTCTCCAACTGTTCTATCAATCCATGTATCAACGAAGTGCGGCTGCTCAGTTGATTCACTCCGTAGCCGCATAAAAGCACGTTCAAACATGACGTTATTGTTGTCGCTAGATGAGCGAACCAAGTTGTAATCGTTTTCACATGAAAAAATGGAGAGCAGGATCACGCCATGAAATTGCAGCCATTTTGTCTATATATTTAGCAAAATAGTCACATATCAAATTCCAGAGGGTCGTCACCCTCTTGCACTGACAGCGTTTAAATCCATATTTCCAGCAGCCAATGGCTAACCGTCCGCTCTGTGCATCCCCTATGGTTCCTCCCTGTTACCCCTTCATTGATGGTCAGGAGCACATATGTCTGAGCACCCCAGGTCCGAGCACATCGTCATCGGACTCGACTTCGGCAGCGATTCGGTCAGGGCACTTGCCGTGCGTTGCCACGACGGCGCTGAACTCGCGACCCATGTCGTCTACTACCCGCGCTGGCAAGCCGGCCACTACTGCCAGCCAGTCACCAACCAGTTCCGCCACCACCCCCTCGACTATCTGGAGTCCATGGAACAGGCGGTGGTGCAGGTGGTGGGCCAGCTCTCCCCCGCCCAGCGCGCCGCCGTGCACGGCATAGGGGTAGACAGTACGGGCTCGACGCCCGCCCCCATTGATGAAGAGGGCCGGGTGCTGGCCCTGCGCCCGGAATTTGCAGACAACCCGAACGCCATGTTCGTGCTGTGGAAAGATCACACCGCCATCGAGGAAGCAGAAGCCATCACTGCGCTCTGCCACGGCGGCCAGTTCCCCGACTACAGCCGCTATATCGGCGGTGTCTACTCCTCCGAGTGGTTCTGGGCCAAGATACTGCACGTCTCCCGCAGCGATGCTGCGGTGCGCGCCGCCGCCTGCAACTGGGTCGAGTTGTGCGACTGGGTACCCGCCATCCTGAGCGGCACCCAGGCCCCTGCCAATATCAAGCGCGGGCGCTGCTCCGCCGGCCACAAGTCCCTCTGGCACCCGAGCTGGGGCGGCCTGCCAGCTGCCGATTTTCTCAATGCGCTGGATCCGCTGCTGACCCAGGATCTCGACTTCCCGCTCTTTACCGACAGCTGGACCGCCGATCTGCCGGTCGGTACCCTGACGCCCGAATGGGCAGAGCGGCTGCACCTCTCCTGCGAGGTGGTGATAGCGGGCGGCGCCTTTGATTGCCACATGGGCGCGGTCGGGGCCGGAGCCGGCAACAATGCGCTGGTCAAGGTGATAGGCACCTCCACCTGCGACATCCTGATCGCGGACGAAGCCACCATAGGCGGGCGTGCCATTGCCGGGATCTGCGGCCAAGTGGACGGCAGCGTGGTGCCGGGGATGGTGGGGCTGGAGGCGGGACAATCGGCGTTCGGCGACATCTACGCCTGGTATCAGCGCCAGTTGAGCTGGCCGCTGGACCGGTTCGCCGCTCAGTATCCGGAGCTCTATACCGCCATCGAGGCCCACAAGCAGCAGCTGTTGCCAAGCCTGGCCGCCGCTTGGGATCAGCAACGCGATCTGGCCCACCTGCCGGTGGTGCTCGACTGGTTCAACGGACGCCGCACCCCTTACGCTAACCAGCGCCTGCAGGGCACTGTCACCGGCCTCAACCTGGGCACGGATGCGCCCGACTTGTTCGGCGCCCTGGTGGCCTCCACCGCCTTCGGTGCCCGCAGCATCATGGAGTGCATGACTAGCCAACAGGTGCCGGTGGACCAGGTGATCGCGCTCGGCGGCATCGCCCGCAAGTCGACCACAGTGATGCAGACCTGCGCCGACGTGATGAATCGCCCCATCCAGGTGGTGGCATCGGATCAGTGCTGCGCCCTGGGCGCGGCCATCTTTGCCGCCGTGGCGGCCGGTATCTACGCGGATGTGGCTGATGCCCAGCGGGACATGGCGAGCGCCGTGGAGCGCACCCACCAGCCACAACCTGAACGGGTCGCCGAATATGAGCGGCTCTATCAGCGTTACCTTCAATGGAGCCATGCCGCCGAGCCCCTCTACAACCAGGGAGCACTGGCATGAATCTCAAATCTCTCAAAGAGCAGGTGCTGACCGCCAACCTGGATCTGCCGCGCCATCATCTGGTGACCTTCACCTGGGGCAACGTGAGCGGCATCGACAGGGAGCGGGGTCTGGTGGTCATCAAACCGAGCGGCGTCAGTTACAACAAGATGCAGCTTGAGGACCTGGTGGTGCTGGATCTCGCCGGCAGACAGGTGGAGGGGGCCCTGCGCCCCTCCTCCGATACCGCCACTCACCTGGTGCTCTATCGCACCTACCCTGAACTCGGCGGCGTGGTGCATACCCACTCCACCCACGCCACCGCCTGGGCCCAGGCGTGCCGCGCCATCCCGATTTTTGGCACCACCCAGGCCGACTATTTCAACGGCGAGATCCCCTGCTCCCGTCTGCTCACCCCAAGGGAGGTCGAAGAGGATTACGAGGGGCTGACCGGTCATCTCATCGTCGAGACCCTCAAACAGACCCCCATTCTCACCATGCCGGGGGTGCTGGTGGCCAACCACGGCCCCTTCAGCTGGGGCAAGGATGCGGATGAGGCGGTGCACAACGCCGTTGTGCTGGAAGAGGTGGCGCGCATGGCGTGGCTCACCGGCCAGATAAACCCCCAGGCGCACGCCCTGCCAGACTACCTGCTGGAGAAACACTACCAGCGCAAACATGGCAAGCACGCCTATTACGGCCAGACCGAGACTTAATCAATCAAGAGGACAAGATCATGGAATTTATGAAACAGCTGGAAGTGTGGTTTCTGGTCGGCAGCCAGCACCTGTATGGCGCGACCACCTTGAAGCAGGTCGCCGATCATGCCCATACCATGACCAGCCAGCTCAACGAGGGGGCCGGGCTGCCCATCAAGATAGTGCTCAAGCCCACCGGCACTACCCTCGATGAAATAAGCAGCGTCGCTCGCGATGCCAACCACAACGAGCAATGCGTTGGGCTCATGGTGTGGATGCACACCTTCTCCCCCGCCAAGATGTGGATCCCGGCCCTGAGTCAGCTGCAAAAGCCTCTGCTGCAATTTCACACCCAGTTCAACCGGGATCTGCCCTGGCGCGAGATCGACATGGACTTCATGAACCTGAACCAGACCGCCCACGGCGGGCGCGAGTTCGGTTTCATGGGGGCCCGCCTGCGACTGCCACGCACAGTGGTGGTCGGCCACTGGCAGGATGAGGAAGCCAGGAGCAAGATCGGCAACTGGATGCGCATCGCCGCCGCCATTCACGACAGTCGCCACCTGAAGATTGCCCGCTTTGGCGACAACATGCGTAACGTGGCCGTCACCGAAGGCGACAAGATTGAAGCCCAGATCCAGTTCGGCTATCAGGTCAACTACCACCCGGTCGGCGACCTGGTAAAGGTCATCGACGCCGTGCCCGCCGCCGATATCGAGGCGCTGCTGGCCGAGTACGAACAGAGCTATACCCTGACCGAGGCGGTGCAGGCAGGTGGGCCGCTGCGCGCGTCCCTCTACGAGGCGGCCCGCCAGGAGTTGGGGATGAAGAAATTCCTCACCGAGGGCGGTTTTGGCGCCTTCACCACCACCTTCGAGGATCTCTACGGCCTGCACCAGCTGCCGGGGCTGGCCTGCCAGCGCCTGATGCAGCAAGGCTTCGGCTTCGGGGCCGAAGGGGACTGGAAGACCGCGGCCCTGCTGCGCACCATCAAGGTGATGGGGACAGGCCTTGCGGGTGGCACCTCCTTCATGGAGGACTACACCTACCACCTGGAGGCGGGCAACAACCTGGTACTGGGATCCCACATGCTGGAGGTGTGCCCCTCCATCGCCGCCGACAAACCCGTTCTGGATGCCCAGCATCTGGGGATCGGCAAGAAGGCCGACCCTGCCCGCCTGCTGTTCGCTGCGCCAGCCGGCAAGGCGGTCAACGCCAGCCTCATCGACATGGGCAATCGCTTCCGGCTGGTGGTCAATCAGCTGGAAGTGGTGGACCTGCCAGAAGCCATGCCGAAATTACCGGTGGCGAGCGCCCTGTGGAAGCCCCTGCCTAGCCTTCAGACCAGCGCCGAGGCCTGGATCCTGGCGGGCGCCGCCCACCACTCTGTGTTCACCCAGTCGGTAGACATAGCGCAGCTGCGCACCTTCGCCGACATCATGGGCATAGAGTTCGTGGTGATTGACGAGCACACCCGCATCCCCGAACTCAAAGAGACGCTTCGCTGGAATGAGGTCTACTACAAGATCTGCAACTGACTCACTTCTTCGGCCAGCAGCCACCAGCATGACAGCAGCCCCGCCAGCGGGGCTGTTTTTATGAGGAAGCAGCGCAATGCTCGGGCCGATTTCGCCCCGTCAGGCGAGGCACTGACGGGGATCAGGGATGGTCGCGGCTTTCCAGCAACCAGTGACAGGTGCGGGCCACCCCCTGGCGCTGGCTGTCGGGACGGGCGAGCAGGGCATATTCGTGGTCCGTCTCCAGTACGGGGGAAAAGGGGGCAACCAAGGCACCGCTCTCCAGCTCCTCGGCCACTATGGTGGGATCCCCGAGGGAGAGGCCGAATCCCTGCAAGGCGGCATTCATCGCCAGATCCAGGGTATCGAACAGCTGGCCTCCCTGGGACTGCCAGGGGGTGGCGATGAAGGCGGCAAACCAGTTGCGCCAATCCCGCCGATCCGCGCTGGCATGAAGCAGGGGCAGCAGGGGCAACTCCTCAATGGTGCGCTCGAACAAACGGTGCTTGGCGGCAAAGGCGGGGGCACAGACGGGGGTCAGCTGCTCTTGAAACAGGGGCTGGCTGTGGGGGTATCTGGCCTGACAGGATTGATAGACGATGGCGAGATCGAAGGACTCGCGGGAAAAGTCGATACCATGGCTGTGGCTGCCGCGCACTTCGACTGCCTCCCCCTCGAAGTCCTGCAACCGTCGCAGCAACCAGCGGCTGGCGCAGGAAGGGACCTTGATGCTGATGGCCTGCTCGTGGGGCAGGGTTTGCAGGGCGCAGAGCCCCTCCCCTATGCGGGCCAACCCCTCACGGACGAAAGGCAGCAGCCGCTCGGCGGCAGGGGTCAGGGCCAGGCAGCGGGTGCCGCGCACGAAGAGCAGGTGGCCGAGGCGCGCCTCCAGCTGGGCAATCTGCTTGCTCACCGCCCCCTGACTCACGCACAGCTCGTCAGCGGCCAGGGTGAAACTCAGATGGCGGGCAGAACACTCGAAAACCTGCAAGCCATACAGGGGCAATTGGCTGCGGGGTTGGGTGGACAACATACAAGCCTCCATGCTTGAGAAAAACTCATGCATAACATGCCGAATAATCCGTTGTCCGGCAAGAGAGCGAGTACTAAAAAGGGACATCTTTCAAACACTCAGGTGACGACGTCATGTCTTCCCCCCGCATTGTCAGCAAACTGCCCCAAGTGGGCACCACCATCTTCAGCGTGATCGGGGATCTGGCCGCCCGCCATCCCAGCATCAACCTCTCCCAGGGGGCGCCGAGCTTCCCCTGCGATCCCGAGCTCATCCGGGTAACCCACGAGGCCATGCTGGCCGGGGAGAACCAGTATGCCCCCATGACGGGGCTGCCCACCCTGCGCGAGCAACTGGCGGCCAAGATAGCGACCAGCTATGGCCACCACTATGATGCCGGCGAGGAAGTCACCATCACCGCCAGCGCCAGCGAGGCCCTGTTCTGCGCCATCACCGCCCTGGTGCACCCCGGGGACGAGGTGATCATGTTCGAGCCGGCATTTGACAGCTACCGCCCCATGATCCAGCTGCAAGGCGCCACCCCTGTGGTGATCGCCCTCAAGGCGCCCCATTTCGCCATCCCCTGGGATGAAGTGGCGGCCCGCATCACCCCCCGCACCCGCATGATAGTGCTCAACACCCCCCACAACCCCACCGGCACCGTCTGGCAGGCAGGGGATCAGGAACACCTAGCCCGCCTGGTGCGCGGCACCGACATCCTGATCCTCTCGGACGAGGTGTACGAGCACGTGGTGTTCGACGGCGCCCTGCACCAGAGCGTGATCCGCTATCCGGATCTGGTAGAACGCTCCGTTGCGGTCTTCTCCTTCGGTAAGACCTTCCACGTCACCGGCTGGCGGGTGGGCTACTGCGTGGCGCCCCGCCCCCTGATGGAGGAGATCCGCAAGGTGCACCAGTTCGCCATGTTCGCCGCCGACACCCCCATGCAGTACGGCTTCGCCCACCTGTTGCAGCAACCGGCCCACTACCAGGGGCTGGCGGCCTTCTACCAGCACAAGCGGGACCTGCTGGTCTCAGCCCTAGGGGATTCGCGCTTTACCCTGCTCCCCTCGGCGGGCAGCTTCTTCATGCTGGCGAGCTACGAGCGGGTAAGCGACGAGCCCGACAGCCTCTTCGTGCAGCGGCTCATCCGCGACCACGGGGTCGCCACCATTCCAGTCTCCGCCTTCTATCACGACGGCACGGATCAACGGGTCATCCGCCTCTCCTTCTCCAAGGATGAGGACACCCTGCTGGCGGGCGCCGAGCGCCTGTGCGGCGTCTAGGAGGCACCATGGATTCAGTGCGCGTTGCCGTCCTGCAGATGGTCTCCGGGGATGATCTGGACCACAACCTGACACAAGCCGAGGCCCTGCTGCGTCAGGCCGCGGCCGAGGGGGCCGAGTTTGCCCTGCTGCCCGAATACTTCTACCTGATGCCTGCCGACGAGCGAGCACGGGTTACCCTGGCCGCCCCCGTCACGGCTCACCTCCTGCTGGCCTGGGCCCAGGGGCTGGCCCGGGAGCTCGGGATCTGGCTGCTGGCAGGCACCCTGCCCCTTGAAAGCAATGAGCCCGGCAAGATGCACAACAGCAGCCTGCTCATCGACCCGCAAGGGGAGCTCGTGAGTCGTTATGACAAGCTGCACCTGTTTGGCTTTTGCACCGGGCAGGAGCAGTATGACGAGGCCGCGACCATGAGCCCGGGCCGGGAGGTGGTGAGCCATCCCCTGCCCTGGGGCGTGCTGCGCGTCGGGATCTGCTACGACCTGCGCTTTCCCGAGCTATTTCGCCTGAGCCCTGCCCCCGATTTCATCGCCCTGCCCGCGGCCTTCACCCACACCACCGGGCTGGCGCACTGGGAGCTGCTGCTGCGGGCCCGGGCGGTGGAGAATCTGGCCTTCGTGCTGGCCTCAGCCCAAGGAGGTGAGCACCCCGGCGGGCGCCGTACCTTCGGCCACAGCATGATCATCGATCCCTGGGGCCAGGTGCTGGCCCAAGTAGAGGAGGGTCAGGGCATGGCCATCGCCACCCTGGAGCTGGCGGCCCAGCGCAAGGTACGCAGCCAGCTGCCGGCCCTCACCCATCGCAAGATAGCCGTCGGCCCTTGAGGCAGGCATCCTTCACGACCATCGGCATGACGCCACAAACGCAAGGGACTGACCATGAAACTCAACACACTGATGATGCTGGTGGCCCTGGCCACCGCAGGCCAGGCCGCCGCCAAACCCCTGGTGATCGCCACCGACGCCACCTACCCTCCCTTCGAAATGGTCGACAGCAGCGGCAAGCTCGGAGGCTTCGAAGTGGATCTGGCCTATGCCCTGTGCGAGGCCATGAAGACGGAGTGCGAGGTGATCAACCAGCCCTGGGATGCCCTGCTCCCCGGCCTGCAGGTGCGCAAGTACGACGCCATCATGTCCTCCATGAACATCACGGACGAGCGGCGTCAGAAGGTCGCTTTCAGCCAGGTCTACTACATGATGCAGAACCGCTTCGTGGGGCGCAGCGACAAGGCGGCCGACTTTGCCGACACCCCTGAGCACTTCAAGGGCAAGGTGATCGCGGTGCAGGAGGGCACACCTCAGGACAACTTCATCACGGCCCGCTACGGCGACGTGGCCAAGATCAAGCGCTACGTCAACGCCCAGTCCCCCATGCTGGATCTGCAGTCCAGCCGCGCCGACTACACCTTCGGCAACATGGTGCAGTTGAAGGTCGGTTTCCTCGACAAGGAGATGGGCAAGCAGTTCGCCTTCGTAGGCCCACAGTTCAACGGCACCCAGGACAAGATCCTCGGGGAAGGGGTAGCGGTCGCCCTGCGTAAAAACGATAACAAGCTCAAGAGCCAATTCGATGCCGCCATCGAGAGCGTCAAGGCCGATGGCACCTTCGATCAGCTGCTCAAGAAGTACCAGCTCGACGATCTGCTCTGATCCCGACGCCAGGCATCCATCAGATCATACCTGCCATGCCAGTCAGCTCCGACTGGCATTCTTTTACCCGGGTTCTGCTGGCAACGCGGCAAACTGCCCTCCTTTATGCAGGCCGCCTGTCACCTCGACGCGGGAGAGCCTCCCCCACCTGCCTCTACTATGACGAGACAGAGCATGCCATGCTGCACTTATCCACGAGCCCCGGATCCCCCATCGGCCATCTGGTGGCGCCGCGAGCCGGTCACACCAGACAAGGAGGCAAGCCATGAACCCATCCCCGCTGATCAGACGCTTCTCCCGCAATCCTCTGGGGCGGGATCTCGCCGTCGGCGATATCCACGGCTACTTTTCACGGCTGCAAGGGGCGCTGGACCAGGCTGGATTCGACCCCGCTCGGGATCGCCTCTTCTCCGTGGGGGATCTGACGGATCGCGGCCCCGACTGTCCCCAGGTGCTCGAGTGGCTGGCCAAGCCCTGGTTTCACCCTGTCTGTGGCAATCACGACGACTACGTCTGCCGCTACGAGAGCTGCGATCGGGCAAACTGGATCCAGAACGGCGGCGGCTGGTTTCAGCAACTGACCCCGGGCGAGCAGGCGGCGTTCGCCGCCCACTACCGCACCCTGCCCATCGCCATCGAGGTGGCCACTCCGGCCGGCCCGATCGGGCTGCTCCACGCCGATTGCCCCTTCTCCTCCTGGCAGGAGCTGCTGGACAAACTGGATGCGAGGGTGAGCGGCGGGAGGCTTAGGGCCATCAAGAACGTCTGCCTCTGGTCACGACGCCGCATCGAGCGGCTGGACGAGAGCGGTGTCGATGATCTCGTCGCCCTGGTGGTGGGCCACACCCCGCTGAGCATCCCGCTCAGCCTTGGCAATGTGTACTACATAGACACCGGCGGCTGGTATCCCGATGAAGGCGGTTACTTCACCCTGCTGGATCTGCATACCCTGATGCCGGTCGCCCTGGGACATCCCGATGAGCCACCTGAGCATGCGATGTTTCACCATGCAATCCGCGATCATGCCGGCCCCTTGATCCGACGCCCTTGAGCGTTCATTAAACCAGCAGCCAGACGAGCTGCCCTTCGCTCTGCCTGCACTATGGTTTACCATGCAGGCAATTGTGGTGCAGGGCACCGCTCACTCAGGTGCTTTGGCGCCGTCGCCATCCCGGACACCCTATCTCGGAACTTATGAGCAAAACAGCACAATCCGGCATTGAGCCCACCTTCTACTTCCACGTTTTGCAATATGTCTTTTTTAATAGACTGATTTATATGGGTTTATGTATCTGATGCAGATGCGCGTGGTACACAATGGGGACATGATGAAATTTGAGGGCCATTGCTACAGATAGCAACGGTTTTCATTTGAGCAACTTAACCGTCAGGACTTCATCCGCTTTTACCGTAATAGAGCCAAGCCAGACCCGTCCAGCTGTTTCATATGTGAAACACAACATGCAGAAGTTCGTGGTCATAAACTGCAGAAGTTCAATTTACATTTACATTTCAATGCTTTGAAATAACATTCAAACTCGCTGATTCCGCGCTCTACACAGCAAAGTCATCCGGCCGTAACTGCATCAGACTGGCTGAGCCACCCAGCCTCCCGCTCCCAACCTGCCCATAAGCCTCCCCCATAGTAGGAGTGAGCTTCTTATCATCCCTGCAATGGATCGGGATCGTTCCGGGCTAACCATTCACTGAACGGCTCAATGCATCCCATCGCAACAGCTCTTCCCACTGTTCCAGCGTGCTTTGGTAGGTATCCGCCGCGCTGTAATGGGCCTTGGCATGTAATCGAGCATGGTGGCCAAGTCTCATAGCCACATCGGGCATGGCATTGAGGCTTGCCAGCACCCGTGCCAGATCGCCAGGATCGTTCGGTTGATATTTGCGGCAATCCACGCCATCAGTGAGGTGTCGATCCCACCAAGCACCATCGGCCGGGATCAGCACGCATAATCCCGCGGCCATTGCCTCCAGAATGGATAGCCCGAAAGGTTCCTGGTGGCTGGTTGAGACAAAAATACCGCATTGAGACCTTATCTCGTCAAGGTTCTGCGGGTTTGGATACCAGTAGGTGTCTGGTAGGTGTGGCTGGGGCTGGCTACTGGGTTGCAAAGTGCCTTTGGGTTGCAGATAACAAACCATTAATGTCGGGCGAGCGTCAGAGATCATTTGATGGGCTGCCAGCATGGTTTCCAACCCCTTCCACCGCAGCAAAGATGCCGCCCATAAAATACGGGAGCCACCCAAAGTGGCGGTGGGCCAATCAATCTCGCTCAAGCCGTTGGTAAATGGCTTCCAATGTGATGGGAAATCGGTCTCTCCAAGCCGCACTAATAAAGCCGCCAAAGAGCTGCGCGCAGACTCCAGATAAAACACAAAACTCGCGCGTTGCAGTGCTCTGGCAGAGAGCCCCGAGCAACCCACCGGCCCATGGATCAGCTGCACCACCCGGCACCGAAACCAGCGTGCGGCCCAGTAACAGCAAAGATCCACCCCGGGTCCTGACGCGGCCAGCAAGCACTTGACAGCCCCCAAACGCCACGCCAGCAACACTATGGCCATGGTCTGCCATCCCTGTTTGAGGAGATAGCCGATGCCGGATTCCCGCCCCTTCAATATCCGGGGTAGCCAAAGAGGGTGATGCTGGCAACGGGGCCAGGAGTCGGGATCTTGCGTCAACACATGACATGTCAGCTCAGGCATCCTCTTGCTCAGCTCATCAAGCAGCACTTCGGTCGCCACCTTGGATCCCCCGCGAAAGGGGATGGGATCCACCACCAGGATCTTGCCGCTCACTGCTTTCATCTCTGCTGTCATCTGGTGGTGCTCCTTACTCTGGTAACTTGCTTCGGCCGAACCCCGCCTGCACTTTTTCCACCACCTTTGCCAACCCTCTAGTCAGCATGCGGCGCCCTTGGGCGACAAGCCGCTGCCACGCCCAGCGGACAATGGACGCATAAGGCGTGCCATAGGATGATTGAGATGTGCTGCGCCAGCGGCCAGCCAGGGCATCACCCCATACTGCCGTTATCTTTTCGACATAGCGATCTACAGTGAACAGTTGTGCGGCACGCTGCTGACCGGCCCGTCCCATCGCACATCGGGTTTGCGGATTGCTCAATTGCCGCCAGTGGTCAGCCATCTCGACCCAGTCCCCCGGCGTCGCAAGCAAACCGCTCACGCCCTCCGCCACTACTTCGGGAATACCGCCCACCCGATAGGCACTGACCGCGAGCCCCAACATGCCCGCCTCCGCCAGCGTCAGACCAAACACCTCCTCACGGGCACCGGAGACCAGCAGATCCACCCCGCCACGCAATATATCAGCGCTGTCTGGCCGCTCGCCGAGAAAGTGCACCCGCTCGGCCACCCCAAGTTCGCTGGCCAACGCCATCAGCGCCTCCCGCTCCGGGCCGCTGCCAATCACTAGCAAGCGGGCCCCTTCCCCCGACTCAGTCAAGGCAGCCAGCGAGCGGATCAGCAGATCAATCCCCTTGCGCTTGATCAGGGAACCGACGGTGGCAATGATCAACTCCTCCGGGGACAAGCCCAGCATGTCGACGACAGGCCAGTGAACTCCTGCATTCAGTCTGGCGGCATCCACCCCGTTGGGTACCCGGATCAACCGATCGGCCGCGCATCCATCCTGGCGCCAACCGGTCAACACCGGCTCGCTCACCCCAATCAGCACGCTTGCCTGATGCACCCGCAGGCTGAATCTATCTCTGGGCTGGTAACGGGCATGGAGGTGGCACACCAGCGGCACCTGCAACGCCCGACAGACCCCCGCCAGCCACTGACAAGGGGCCGCGCTGTTGGCGTGCACCAGCCCAATCTGCCGTCCGGTCATCAGCGCGCTGGCCCGCTGACACAGGCGCCGATGGGCGGCAAAATCAAAACGGGGCACCTGCCATCCTAACAGCAGGCTAAAAGGCTCAACCAGGGTTTCGACCCCGAGGGTGGCCGCCTCTGCCGCCAGACTCGGGCTATTGCACCAGAGCAACGGCGTAAACCGGCTGCGATCGAGGTGGGCCAGCAGATCCAGCAGGCAACGTTCGCTGCCGCGGATCCAGTCTTCACCGTAGTGAACCAGCAAAACAGGGGTTGTACTCATCCTCTTGCTCCCTTGGGTGGCACTGCCGGCAACAGGGTTACCTCTTGGTGATCACCTGCGGCAAAATTTGCTTGTACAGCCGCCTGTTGCACGTATTTGATGGTGGCGACGGCCAGCGCCAGCTCCAGATAGATGGGCCAGGTAAAGCCCTGGGTCAGGAAGGAGCCCGAAATCACAAACCCCACCATGCTGGCCATCACCCCCTGCATCGCCGTAATCACTGCAGGAGGCATGCCAGCAAGCTGACAACGCCAGCAACTGCGCAGGGTCACCGTCACCATGCCGATAAACAGCACAAGACCGACAAAGCCGGTTTCAGCCAGCACCCCGAACCAGGTGGAGTGCACCGCATGATTCAGTCCATCCCAATGGGGGCTGTAGAAGAAGTAGTTGTAATAGAAATTGGACAAGCCAACCCCCACCAGCGGATGGCCAAGCGCCATGCCCCAGGCCGCTTGCCAGGCGTAGATCCGCCCCATGGCCGAGGCATCGACCCCGCTCTCGGCGGCGCCGCCAGATGCCCGGTCGCTGATCCCGGCAGCCACAAACAACACGCTGAGCGCCAACCCGCCTACCATCATCAGCAAGGCTTTGGACTTTACCCGCTGCCAGGCAAACAGGCCGCTGACCGCACACACTCCCAGCAAGCCACCCCGACTCTGGGTGGCGATAATAGCGGCGGCGGTCAACGCAAAGCCGAGCCCACCCAACAAGCGCCCCCCCACCCCATTGCCCTGATTGAGCAGCAAGCTGAGGGAAAAACCGGCAGGAAAGAGCAGCACCAGCGCCAGGTCATTGGGATCCCCCAGCACTGAACCCAGCTCGCGCCCTATGGTCACCCGGGTTTCCTCCACCAGCCCGATCCCGCTTGCCTTGTTGTAGAGGGCCACCAGCGCCACCAGACAGCCCGCCACCACAAACACCCGCACCGCCAGGGCAAAATCCCCCGGGGTGCGCACCAGCCAGGCGGTGGCCAGGGTCATCAGATAGATCTTGCTGTAACTGCCGGTCCAGGTGGCGATCGCCTCGCCCCGGTTGCTGGCAAACAGCACGCCGATGGAGACCATCACAAAGAAGGCCGTCAACCAGCTCAGGGGTTGGCTCCAGTAAGGCTTGATCCGGCCGGTCAGCAAAATGTGCCAGACCAGCGCGCCGATGGCGGCCAGCGAAAAGAGCAGCGGGATCTTGAGGGGATAGAGCTGGGGGAACACCTCATGTATCCGAAAGAAGGAGAAGGTGACAAACCCCAGCACCATCAGGAAGGGCCAGCGCAGGGCAAACCAGATGGCGGGAATGGCAAGGCCAACCACCGGCAGCAGCAAGGGATGGGGCAGCCGCCACCAGAGCAGCGCCAATACCAGACAAATGGCGCTTGCCCAAAGGGCCGGGGTCAGACGAGCCATGATCCTGCCCACCATTGACCGAGCCAGACCATCGCCAGTGCCCCGAGGGAGCTGGCCCAAAGGGTCGAGAGACGATAGGGCAGCGGCAGCAACCGCTGGCTCACCAAATAAAAGGCCAGGGCCCGTACCAGATAGACCAGCAGCAGGGTCCAGATCACCCCGGCGACCCCAAAGAGCGGAATGGCGAACAGAAAGCCCGCCACGCCGAGGGCGCCGCAGCCCAGATTGATCACCATCTGGGCATTGCTTTTCTCGCCGCTAAAGCAGCCGACATTGAGCAAATCCGAGACGTTGCGTACCGCCATCCCCAGCACCAGCAGCGGAATATAGGCGATCGCCCCGTGATAGCTCTCCGGGGTCAGCCAGCGAATGAGCAAGGGGGCGGTAAGCCCGACAATACCTGCGGTGACAAACCCCAGTACCGACCCAAGCACGCTGTAGTGGGCATTGAGGCGCAGTCCATCCGGCTCGCGCAACAGCATGAAACGGCGGGGATACCACCAGAGGGCAAAGGGCTGCAGCAACAGTCCCACCGCCAGCGCCAGCTTGCCCGCCACCGCGTAGTAGGCGAGCAATGCCTCCCCCACCACATCGGCCAGCAGCAGGCGATCCAGCCCGCTCAGGGCAAACCCCGCCAGCCCGCTCACTACCAGTGGCAGCCCATAGCGCAGCAGCGGCCGATAGTGTTGCCAGTCAAAGCGGATCCCGCTATCTCGCCACTGCCACAGGCTGAGCAGCAGAGCCAATGCAACGCAGGTCAGGGTGCCGGAGGCCAGCACCCCGCTCACTCCCCACCCCAGCCAGAGCCACCAGCCGGTCAGCAGGGACTGGATCATCGCCTTGCCTGCGGTCGCGGCAAAGAAGAGGCGCGCCTGATTGCGCATCCGCAGCCACGCCAGCGGCACGCCGATCACCCCTTCAAATGGCAGGGCGCAGAGCACCCAGCGCACATCCGAGAGGCAGGTTTCTACCGGCAGCCAGGCTTGTACCACCGGCGCCAGCACCCAGAGCAGCACCAGACTGGCGAGAGCGATCAACCAGACCAGACCAAACATGCGGGCCACCACCTGCTGGCGCTCCTGCTCATCTTTCGCCAGTCCGGCAAAGCGGTAGAGCGCATCCACCAGCCCGAAGCCCAAAACGAGGGATCCCAGATTGATAAGGGTCAGCAGCACCTCCAACTGACCGTACTCGCGTGGCAGCAGCTGATGGGTCAGCACCGGCAGCATCAGCAGGGAGATCCCCTTCATAAGCAGCAAGCCGACGGCGTAATAGAGCATGGCTATCTGGTTCACACCAAGTTTCATAGGGCCTCCCAGCCACCAGGAGCATCCTGCTCCGGGTCAGCTACCGCTAATGCAAAGCCCACGCCACTCGCTCCCGCCCTGAAGCGATAGCCCCTCTGTGTGGCTTAACCGCATTGGCAAGGCCAGAACAAGCCCAGAATGAGACTGACATTTGCGTTTTGCACAACATCGGCTGCAAATTGCACCGACCAGCTCAATTTGGCCCCCTCTTAGCCCCGCTTAGCCTGCTCCCGCTGGGGCCATCCTGTTGGCCCGATCCCTGCTTATTGCTGAGTGAGCAACGGACAACGGACTGCACCAGAGGGAGAGGTCACCATGAACACCATCAAGCTGCACAGGATGAAAATTTGGGCCAAAGAGGGGGAGACGCCACTGGCTCGCAGGGTGTGGCGGCTGGCCAAAAGCGCACGCCAATGGTCGTTTCCCTTGATACCCCCCCTGCACCGACTGCTTTATCGGCTCTATCTGCTGGGTAGCCAGAGCGTGGCGACCCTGACCCGCACCCTCTGGTGGACCCCCTTGTTTCAATCTCGCTTGACGGCCCCCGCCCCGCGCCTCTATCTCTATGGCGGTATCCCCTATATCAGCGGCCCGGTCGCCATCGAAATCGGTGCCGACTGCCGCCTCAGCGCCGCCATGACCATCAGCGGCCGGGCATCGAGCCAGACACCACGGCTGGTGATAGGCCGCAATGTCGGAATTGGCTGGCAGACCACCCTGGCGGTGGGCAGCAAGATAGTGCTGGGGGATAACGTCAGGATTGCAGGGCGCGCCTTTCTGGCGGGCTACCCTGGGCACCCGATCAATGCCCGTGATCGCGCCCAGGGCCTGCCGGATCTCGATGAGCAGGTGGGGGCCATTGTGCTGGAGCAGGATGTCTGGCTCGGCACCGGCGTGATGGTGATGGCCGGCGTCACCATCGGCGCTGGTACCATTGTCGCCGCAGGTAGCATCGTCACCCGGGATCTGCCAGCAGGCGTGCTGGCGGCAGGAGTGCCTGCCACCGTGCTACGCCCCTTGCAACCACAGGATCACAGCGACCCCGCACACGCCCCGGAGACCTTTGCATGAAAACACACTCACTGCCGCAACTGGTGGTGCTGGGCGAGGATTGGGGCCAGCACCCTTCCAGCACCCAGCACCTGATCAAACGTCTGTTGCCCGATTATCAGGTGCTCTGGGTCAACTCCATCGGCATGCGCTGCCCCCGCTTTACCCTCCATGACCTGACCCGCATCGGCCGCAAACTGGGAGCGGTATTAGGCGGTGCGCGCCATTCGGGCTGCCAGTTGGTTTCGCAATCCGAAGCCAGCAGCCCCCGGGTACTGCCGCCGCTGGCCTTGCCACTGCCAGGCAGTCGGCTGGCGGGCAAGATCAATGGCCACTGGCTGGCAGCGCAGATCCGGCGCCAGTTGCCCGAGCTGGATCGCCCCTTGCTCTGGATCTCCCTGCCCAGCGCCGTCGATCTTATCGGCAAGCTGGAGGAACGGGCGGTGATCTACTACTGCGGCGATGACTTCTCGGCGCTGGCGGGGGTGGATCATCAGGCCATCGCCCACTGCGAGGCCAGACTGGTGGAAAAAGCCGATCTCATCCTGGCCGCCAGCCCCGCTCTGGCCAGCCGCTTTCCGCCCCATAAAACCCGGCTTCTCAGCCACGGAGTGGATCTCGACCTGTTTATGCCCCCCAGGGAGCGCCCGGCGGATCTCCCCTCCGGGCGCCCCATCGCCGGATTTTACGGCAGCCTCAGCGACTGGATTGATATCCCCCTGCTGGCAGAGACGGCCGCCGCCCTGCCCCACTGGGATCTGGTGCTGATTGGTCCGGTCCAGACCGATATCTCCCCCCTCAAGGGGATCCCCAATATCCATCTGCTGGGGCCCCGTCCCCACCACACCCTGGCGGCCTATGCCCAGCACTGGCAGGTGAGCCTGCTGCCCTTTGTCGACAACGCCCAGATCCGCGCCTGCAATCCGTTGAAATTGCGCGAATATCTGGCCGCAGGGCGACCCATCGTCAGCACCGATTTTCCGGCGCTCGATGGTTATCGGGATCAGATCCAGCTGCCCCGCAGTGGGGAGAGCCTGGCCGAGGCCATCAACCGGGCCGCCTTTGATCAACCCAATCCGGGCTGGTTTCAGGAGAACGGCTGGGAGGGGCTCACCCGCAGCGAAGGGCGCCACACTCGCCAGCAGCAGGTGGCCCTTCAGAGCTGGGATCACAGGGCTGCCGAACTGAGTAACTGGTTGAAAGGGCTGCTCGGATGAGCAGAGGGATCTGGCTGGTTATCCTGCTCTGCAGCAGTGCAGCGATGGCCACCACCCGGCTGGAGGGGACGCTCCCGCTGCCCCTGACAGGCAACCAGACACCCCAGCGGCTCGATCTGAGTGGCCACAGCTGGTCGGTGGGCAGCGACGATGAATTGGTGATCGAGGGCGATAACCCCAGCTCCCGCCCGCAAACCCTGATCCTGCGTATCGATGATGACGCGTCGGTCAACTACCGCAGCCGGGTCAATCTTGAGCGGATTGTCGCCCCCGGCCCCTTCACCCAACGCTTTGCCTTGAGCGAGTGGCGCACCAGCCAGCCCAGAGCGCTGGCGCTGGAAAAGCTCACCAAGCTCTATCTCTTTATGGCCGATAACGCCCCCCCACTGACCATTCACCGCTGGCACTGGGAGCCCGGTTTGACCCTGCCCGAGGGCACCATTGCACTGGATCTGGGAGCGGCCGCCGCTCCCCGCTTTACCGGCTTTGAGGCCCTGAACCCGGGGGATCCCCGGCTGATTGGTCACCCCACCCCCATCTTGCGCCCCTCTGGTGATGCCCTTGTTCGCGATGGCCTGCGCAATCTCGACGGGGTGCGGCTGGCGGTGGCCAAGGGGCGCTATCAGCTCACCCTCTGGCTCGATGATCCCGGCGAGTGGGAGTATCTGCCCCACCCCTTCGAGCGCAGCGTGCTGGTCAATGGCGAACCCATCTGGGCCGAGCAGTGGCAACCGCAGGAGTGGCTAACGCAGCGCTATCTGGCGGGGCAATCCCGCGAGGCGCTGCCAAACCCGGATCCCTGGCAGCTGTTCGGGGCACGTCAGGGGGGCCCAGTCCATGTCATCCTGAACCACCCCGGCGGCCCGCTCACCCTTACCCTGATTGGCCACTCACCGGATGCCAAATACTTGGCTGGCCTGCTGCTTGCCCCCTATCCGGAGCCCACTAGCAAAGAGGCTCTCCCGAATGGTGGAAAAGGTCGCGCCATAATGGCCGATGCCACCGCCCGGGTGCTGACCAAGCAGCGCCAGCTGTTTTCGGAAAAGTGGACCCTGGCCCCCTATTCCCCGGCGCCTGTTCCGGCGCAGCTCAGCCTCACGCCGATTGCGGATGCCGCCCCGACCCTGCAGATCGCACCGGCATCCGCCGCCGATGCATTGCAGCACGCTTCCCTGCCTGTACTGGCCGCCCGTGGCAGCCAGCTGCTGCTGGAGTTTGCCATCCACGCCGCAACCGACGATCCGGCCCCCTTGCTGGTGATCCAGCCCCCCGAGCGCGCAGGCTCGCCGCTGACGCTGACCCCCTATTACGGTCAGTGGCATCTTGTTCGCCCACAGGCGAGCGGCACCTTATTAGCCCCCTCGGATCAGGAGCTGGTCGAAGGGATCGCCGGGCTCACCCTGCAGGCGGGGGTGCCACGGCGTCTGGTGCTGCATGTGACCATCCCCCGCGACGCCCCGGCGGGGCTCTATCTGGGCAATATTCAGCTGCTCAGCCAGCAACAACTGGTGCAGTTGCCGCTGACTATCGAGGTGCTGCCGCTGACTCTGCCCGCGGCCAGCAAGCCGATCGGCATCTATGTCGAAGCGCCCCCTTATCTGAATTGGCTGAGCCCCAACCCCGAGGCGCTGCAACAGCAGCTTGCCGCGGCGAGCAGTTGCGATCTGCAGCGGCTCGCCAAGCTCGGCATAAGCGGTCTCTCGCCCGCCCTGCCACAAGATGAAGCGGGGATGCAGGAGATCATGGGAGAAGCGGCCGGGCTCGGGTTTGTGCCGCCTCTACTGGCCTATACACCGCTCAAACGCTGGGGGGGCGACCCTGCCAGCCAGCTCGAACAGTGGCAGGCACGGCAACAGGCGCTGACCGCCAGCGGCTTGCCCCCACTGGCATGGAGCCTGTTTGATGAGCCCGATCTCGCCACCCTGCCCGCCATCACCAGCTTGGCGCGGGAGATGAAACGGCGGGATCCGGCGGTGATCCGCGCGGGCCACTTCAACCACCCGGGTCAGGTTGGTCTGTTGGCAGAGGTGGAGATTGCCCTGATCAACGCAGGCTTTGGCGCCGACAAGACCGATGTGGAGCGGGTGCGCCAGCACAAGGTCACCCCCTGGTTTTACAACTTGGGTACCCCGAGAGCCGCCGGGTTTTACCTGTGGCAAAGCGGCGCCGAGGGCTATTTGCAGTGGCATGGCCGCATGCCCACCGCCCTGCCCTACGACCCCACCGACGGACGGGAGAGCGACTTTATGCTGCTCGGCCCGCAAGCCTGCGAGGCGCACCGCCTCTCTCACGACCTGTTGTTGCTGCAGCAAGCTATAGAGGATCTGCGCTGGCTCGCCTGGCTGGAGCAGGAGGCCCGCTATCAGGTAGAAGCCGCCCTGCTGCTGGAACGCCTGCACGAACAGCTGCCGACCCGCTGGCAGGTGGCAGAACAATTGCCCTCTGCCACCTGGATCCAGTGGCGCCGCGAGATTGAACAACTGGCCAAGCGATTGAAAACATTGCAAACTGGTGCCAACTCCTCCTCCTGAAGTGACTGCGTATGGCCAACCAGACTCCCCACTCCACAGCCAAAGACAGCGCTCTGCGCCGCCTGTTGCCCTTTATGCTGCCGCTGCTGATCCTCACCGGTTGCGCCCGTCAGGAGCCGGTCAATGAGACCCTGCCGATCCTCAACCAATTACGGGATCAGCAGCTGGCCGAACAGCCCCAGCTGCAACTGCAATACCAGCAAGAGGAGACGCAACTTGCGGCCGATCAGGAGCAGCAGCTGCATCAGTTTTTGGGACGCAAGGACCCGGCCCGGATTGCGCTGGTGAGCGGCCCCGGACTGCAAACAGACATGCTTGAGAGTGCGCGGATGGCGAGCATACGGCTGACGGCCCTGACCCGCTTGCTGGGGTCTCGCGCCATTGAGCTGGAGCCCCGCTATGACCCCATGCTGGTCCCCAATACCTTGCTGATCCGCATTCTGCCAAGCGGAGCACAGTCACCTGTCACCCCATCGGCGGCGCAATAAGGCCAAGGCATGAGGTCGGCAAGGCCACCCGATAGAGCGGATAAGGAGCCAGTCCCCACAATTTGCGCCAACCCTGGGTGAGGCGGTAAGAGAGCAGCGGCGGGCGCTGGTGCAGCTCGCCTAAAAACATCACCCCCTGACTCATCCCGGCACCCGCTAGAGTCACTGACATCGCCTCGCTATCAGGTGCCACCAGCATGGCCTGCAACAGGCCATCACAGCGGGGATGGGCCAGCTGATAGCTGACATAGGTGCCGCCCAATACCGGCGTGGGCACCCGCAAGCGCCAACCCAGTTGGACCAGCTCCATCAGCATGGGCTTGGCACCCTCATTGACCACCCGGTTCTGATAACGCCAGCCCATGGCGACAGCACTGAGCAGCGCCACCAGCAACAGCAGCAGATATCCCCTGGAGAGTTGCATCATGGCGCCCCCTGATAAACCGCATTGTCATCATTACCAGCTGCCGGTTCTGATAGCGCCAGCAGCAGGTATCTCCTAGAGAGCTGCATCATGGCGCCCCCTGATAAACAGGATGCTCATCACCAGCAGCATGATGAACCATTGATAGAGCTGGGCCAGCGTGCCGGTGTGCAGCCAGCCATACCAGCGCAGATCCAGGCTCATCAACACCAACCGCAACTGATTGGCTCCGATATAGAGCAGGCAGACCAGCAGCAACATGAGCCACTGCCGCTGCAGGGGGCGCTCCGGTGCCAGCCAGCAGCAGGAGACCAGCCAGGAGAGCACCACCAGATAGAGTTGGGAGAAAGAGGAGCACCCCTTGAGCACGATCAGCGCATGGCCCCCCAACCGCTCGATGCGATTGCCATCAAGCCGGATGTCCCAGCCCAGCAACCGCAACCACTGGCCAACCCCCCAGGCATCGAGCGTCAGCACAGGGCCGGAGAGCAATGCAAACACCTGCTGCCCCCACAACACCGCCACGGTGAAGGCGAGCACAATCTGCAACACCGCCCGCTCATCACTACCCTGGCCGCGGCGCCACAGCGAGGCCACCAACAGCAGACAGGCCAGCGCCTTGCAACTGGCACTGGGGATCAGGATCAGCAGGATAAACAGGGTGAGCGCCAGCGGATGCGGGCGCCAGCTTGGCGCAACCCGCGATGCAATTTGCCACCAGATAGCAATCAGCAACACCACCAGCAGGTTGAAGTGGCCCATATTGAGCCACACCATACCCCACTGATTGGCCAAACCAAGCAGCAGCCAGTTGGGTGCCCACTGCCAGGGACGTATCTGCATCGCGACTCCTGCCGGTTATCAGCTCTCTTGACCGCTGTCGCAAGTTTCATGCCTGACCGGCCTCACACTGATCAAGCCAAGTCAGAGGATTCAACAAAGCTGGCACGGTTTATTCATTCACCCTGTTGGCACTACAGCCAAGGAAAGGAGTGAGCGATGAAACTCAAACCGCTGGCAGGGCTGCTGGGGATGCTATTGGTAACCTCCCCCGCATACGCCTTGACCCAAGTCGATACCGAACTGCAACTGCTGATGGATGTGTCGGGCAGCGTCAGTTCATCGGAATTCAATTTGCAGTTACAGGGCTATGTGGACGCCTTTTATAACCAGGAGGTGCAGAGCGCCATCCTCGATACCAGCAGCGGCAAGCTGGGGTCCATCGCCGTGCAGATGGTGATGTGGAGCAGCAGCAATCAGCAAAGTTTGATGACCGACTGGTTCCACCTCTATGACATGACCTCCATCAACAACTTCGCCGCCACGCTGGACAACCTGGTACGCCCCTACGCGGGGATGACGGCCCCCGGTTCGGCCATGGCCTTTGGTGCCCAACAGTTTGATACCAACAACTACACCGCCGCCCGCCAGGTGATGGATGTGTCGGGTGACGGCATCCAGAACAACGGGCTGGATACCGCTACCGTGCGAGACCAACAGCTCGCCTCCGGCATCGACACCATCAACGGCATCACCATAGGTCAGGACTATCCCGATGGGGTGCTGCAAGAGTGGTATGTGGAGAATGTGGCGGGCGGTCAGGATGCGTTTGTTATCAACGCCACCACCTTCGCCGATTTTGGCAATGCGCTGCAGCTCAAACTGGCGGCCGAAATTGAGGGAGGAATTATCCCGGAAGGTGCGCTGGCCGCCCCCCTCGAGGAGATCCCGTTGGCCGCCCAGCTGCTGCTCGGTATGCCGCTACTACTGGCCTGGCGCTATCAGCGCCGAACTCAAGGCCGACCGCAGCAAGCCAACTGGCAGCAGACCCCCGCCATCGGCTAGTTAATCACCCCGTGTGTTGCGATTAGGGAGCCATGGCTCCCTGATTTTTTGTGGCGGCGATGACCTGAATGCTCGATTTAACCGGCAGGCAGCAAGTCCGAATACAAACGAATATACCGGCCATGCTGAATTGGAATTAGGTGTTATTTTACCTGTAATTCATCATTGTACAGTTGCTTAGCCAGCGACCAGATTTCACCAAGTATTTTTTGTAACATTCTGTTTGTTTTATCTACGGTAGAGTCTTGCACCTCATGTCCGTTAATAGGATGAATAACGAGATCATTTATGCTTCCCATACCACCGAAGGCTGAGAGTAAATGCTCAATGCCTCGAAAATCCTGCTTTTCTATAAGCGCAGCATCATAAGCAAGCCATGTGATCCAATGTTTTTCTTTTACAGATTGAAGCAACTCGATAGCTTCATTCATGTATTTCAACAGTTTTACTATATCAGAATGCATAAAAACCTAACGTTTGAATTAACCCGCCGCAGGGCTGTAGGCTCGATTAACGAAGCGTAATCGGACGTTAGCGGCCTTTCAATAATATGCCTATTTAACTCGCCAAAACCCTCCCATCTTGCCATCTCTCCGCCTCCCGAAACTCACTCTCGAACTGGCACCGGTCGGGACGTACTTGCTAAATTAGCGGGGGAATATCACTGCGAGCGTCCGATTACGCCTACCGGCTAATCGAACCTACGAGCTCACGAATCGAGCCTGAGCGGTAATAATCAGATTTTTCCGTCAGCGAACCTTTAACCAACTAAAATTCCTGTGCCTCAAGGTAAGCTTTTTCTCTTTGAAATCGATTTGGAGCAAAAGCTGTGGCCGGTGAAGACGATGAGAAAAATCCAATTTCGTCTCCAATACTTAATGCTTTGGCATATAAAACTTACCGCTATTCTCCATAATTTGAATAAGCAAAATAACGCTTCAAGAAATGGTGCCGCTTTTTGGCGCCCCTTTTACTTGACTTGTTATATTTACATTCTTGGGCCAGAAGGTCTAGGTGGCTCTGGTTCTTGCGGTAAAACTGTCTTGAGGAAATCTTGGGCCTCTTTCAACGAGCCGAATCGCCCAATAACATCTCCATCCGGATCTACGACCTCATAGGAAGCGCTTACAATATTTCCATTTTCATCTAATTCATCTACTTGAACCAAGCTAAACCCCGATTTGGTTCCGAGTGTTTTTCTATTTTGCATTTACTACTCCTGTTGCAAATAACTTTGTAAATATAACGCCCTCTTAACTTGCTGCCAACTGCACCGAACTCAAACAGGCCACCGTAATCACTAAAGCCAAACCGAACCAAAAATGCCACAGGTTGGCAGTCAGGTTGAAGCGTTTGTTATGCGCACTTAACCCAACAAGCTTCGCTCTAGGCTTTCTTTCGTTGGAACCGAGTTTTGTTCAAACATTTTCTCCACAGATTTGTAAAGAAGCTCATATGTTTGTAGCAAGGTCTCCTGCTTTACTGAATTGTCACCATGTGCAGCCTTTGAACGTTCGTTATACAGTTTTGCGACCTTTTTATATAACAGATAAGCTTTATCACCATCATCAGGCTCTAGGTAAGATGCGACCATTACAGAAACTCGAAAACGTAATTCTGCTTTGTCTTTTGTGAAAATAGCCTCTAAAGCCCCCCACAACAATACGAGACTCATTGGAAGAGATTGTTGAAAATGAACTTCATCCAATGAACTTACCGCTAATTTAAGCTCATGATTTTTATAAATAAGACCCATGCACCTTTCTAAGTTTTCAGCGATCCAACCGAACGTATGTTGAGAAAGTTCATCATTTGCACCTTTAAGGACTAATACTCGGTTAGTCTCCCACAAAGAAACTTCTGGATCGCAATCATTGAACTCGGCTTTTGATGCAAATGAAACCGATGAGATTAAAAAACAATGTAATTGTGGTGATAACCCCAAGCGTAAAAGACTAACAATAGTCTTTACATAATCATATGCCTCAACCCCTTCCGGCTTTTGAGTTAAATCGACTTCAAGCTCCCAATAGATAATTTTGTCACTTGAACCTCTTGCCGTTTTCCACAGAGAAGGAGCTAGTTTCTCTCTAGTTGGCGATTCAAGCGCAACCATATGAGGTGACATAAAGTGAGCATACGCACGTCTAGCAATGACACCTTTAGGTAAAACTAACTCATTAAAACCGATTTTGACACCCGACATTCCCAGGTAAACTTTACTATTATCAAACATCTTCATCATCGTTTTTCGCCTGTGCGCATAATGCCCAATTAAGGTGTGAGGCACGTAATACCGATGCTGCCGCATGCCACCTTAACCGCTTAAGCCAATGCAAACCAAAAAAAGCTACGCGTTCCCAATCACTCTTAAACAGTTTTCTATGTTTCTTTTCGTTTTGCCTCTAAATATAGTCTATATGGCTTATTCATACGTGATAATAACCATGAGTAGCCGGGAAGAGGGATTTTCTCAATTATTCCAAAAAACAATTCCATATGTACATCTGGTATGCCACTTATTGACTCTTGGCGAACTTGTACATCAAGCCCAAGCTGCCTTACTGATATTTCTGGAGATCCCGTACCACCAACCCGGTAGTTAAACACCGCTCGATCTTTTGGGTTAAGGTAACGAATAATCACTTTGTACCGACCGTCAGTGTCTTTTTCAATGCCAATAAAATCATCTTCTGCTGAAAAATTTAACGATGAAACATCAAAATCAAGCACTGGTGATGCGATGTTAGGTATAACATTTATCTCAATATTCTCTAGGGGTTTCGTACCAGTATTTTGAGCTGCAAACTCTCCTGCTGATAGATCTGAAATTATTGTGTTACGATAAGTAATTTGTACATCGGATTTTGCAAGATCTCCAACATCTAGTAACTTTGAGCAGGGTGAAACTAGCAATGTGATTCTTTGTTTCTCTTTGTTAACTCGAGCTATTATCCAAGAGCCAAGCACACCAATCAATGCACCACCTAAAGCAAAAAAACCATTTATTATTTCCGGTTTCACGCCAAACCCCGTTCTGAAACATAACAGTAATTAGATGGAAGGCTACTATTAATTTGTTAGTAACGCATTCCATCTAACACCCAACCACTCATCATCACAACCAATAAATCATTTAAAAGTCAATGCATTAACAACAAAATTATGATTTATCAGTGTATTATCAACGCTTTAAGCCAGCTCCACTTGTATCACTGGGTAAAATCACAGTCAAGAAACGGAAATAGAAAATGCTGTCGCTATCCTCTTTTATGGGCCTGCCGCGATTTTTACCCAGCCATCTGCACGATATAAAAAAGGCCTTATCACAAGGCCTTTTCAGAAATATTCAGGTTCAGGGCGGTAGCCAGCTTTTGCGGCGATCAACCCGGCTCAGGTGCCAGGGGCAGCACCTGCCCATCCAGCGCCTGATCACTGTGGGATGGATAGTCCGGCACCGGCTCGCAGTAGGGAATACGGCTTAGCACCGGTGCCTTGACCAGGGCGGCCAGTTGATCGGAGCGGCGCAGGCTGGCATCCGCCAGTTCGGCCACCAGCGCCAGACCGCAGCCGAGCCCCAGTCCGCCAACAATGCCCGCCAGCAGAAACAGCCAGAGCGGGTAGTTGCTCGGTTTGCTGGGGGCAAAGGGTTTGTCGATCACCTTGATCCGCTCCCCTTGCTCAAAATTGCCCAGATCGCCAGTCACTTTGGCCTTCTCATAACGCAGCAGCAAGTCCTGATAGAGGGTGCGCTTGACTGCTAGATCCCGCTCCAGTTCGGCGAGCTGGCGTTCGGTATCACCCTGGGAATCGACCACCTTGTCCAGTCCATCCAGCTGGGTCTTCAAGCCGACGGCGTTTTGCTCTGCGTCGGTCAGTTGCGTCTGGGCCAGCTGCCACTCGGGCCCCCGCGCCATATCCGGTTGGGATTTGAGCTGCTCGAACTCCTGCTGCAACTGGTCTATCTGATAGCGCAGACTCTGCACCTTGCTGTGCTCTTCGCTGTAACGGGCCCGCAGCAACACCAGTTCGGTGCGCATCAGCTGCAGCTTCTCATCCAGTTGGCGGGCGAGCTGACTCTCCTGCCCCAGCGATAACTGATCGACCCGGGCCCTGGCCTGCTGCAAGGTGAGCAGGCTCTCGGCATACCGCTCTTGCAAGCCATAGAGCCGGGCGACGTTGGTACTCTGTTGCTGGGGCAATGCACTGGCATGCTCCCGTTTGAAATCGGCGAGCTGCTGCTCTGCCCCTTGCAGTTCACTGCGGCGACTGTCGAGCTGGCTTTGCAAAAAACGCTCTGACGATTCCGCCGACTGGCGCCCCTTGCTGAGCAGATTGAAGAAAAAGCGCCGTGAAATGGCTTCTAGCAAACCGGCACTGTTGGCTGCCGAATCGGCCCTGACCTTGATTTCAATTACCTCGTCCCCGATCAGGCGCAGGGAGACGGCACCTGAGAGCCAGTCCATGATGGCATCACGCTTGGCCGGTGGTGTTTCGTCATTGACCAGACCGCGATCCCGCGCTACCCCATCGAGCACGTAGCGGCTGCGCAGCAAGGCTTCGAGCACCGCAAAGCGATCTTTGAGGCTCTCTTGCGTGATCAGATCCTTGAGGGTCGGGGTCTGGTTGGCATCTTGCGGCACCATAAAGGTGGTACGGCTCTCGAACTCCTTGGGGGTGAGCAGACCGACCGTCACCCCTACCAGCGGCATCACCAGCACCGGGATCACCAGCAGATAGCGACGGCGCCAGGCGGCAAAGAGAATGATGTAGAGGTTGTAATAGAACTGGACAGGCATGGCATCACTCCCGGAAAAAGGCCCTCCCCCGGTACGATGCAAAGGCAGTGCCACTACAGGGGCTGATCGCGTCTGTGAGCAGATCGCAAGAGTGGTACAAGATTCGCATTCTCCCGCTATCCGGGGTGCCACCCCTTCCCTTGCCGGAGCACGAACCATGTTGTCATCAACCCCGTCGCACAGACCCCATCCCAGCAGGGGCACCATCGCCCAGCCCATCGTTCAACCTGTCGTGCAAATCGTACAGCACCTGCAGCCCGGCGGACTGGAAACCATGGTGCTCAACCTCACTCAGGCGAGCCCTGCCGATCAGCCGGTGCACATCATCTCCCTCGAAGGGCGCAAAGAGGATGTGCTGAGGGCGTGGCCTGCCCTGCATCCCTTCGCAGGCAACATTCACTGCCTTGAAAAACCCGCAGGCTGGTCGCTGGCGACCCTCTGGCGGCTCACACGGCTGCTGTACCAGCTCAAGCCAAACGCAGTGCATACCCACCATCTGGGGCCCATGCTCTATGGCGGCCTGGCCAGTCGGCTGGCTCGGGTGCCCACCCTGGTGCACACCGAGCACGATGCCTGGTACCTCGATGATCCCCATCAGCGCATGCTGGCCCTGTTGGGGCTGCGCGTCTTCAAGCCGATTCTGGTGGCCGATGCCACCCCGGTGGCCAACCAGCTGCTGGCCAGGCTGGGCAAGCTGTCGCCAACCGTGATCCCCAACGGCATCGATGAGCAGCGCTTTGCCCCGGGCGCCGCCGCCCTCGCCCGCCAGGAGATGGGACTGCCGCACGAGGTCAAATTGATTGGGTGCGCCGCTCGCCTTGAGTCTGTCAAGGGGCATACCTTGCTGCTGGAGGCGATCCGTGCCTTGCCGGAGGAGGTGCATCTTGCGTTGGCAGGGGTCGGTAGTTTGCAAAATGCGTTGCAACAACAGTGTCAGCAACTGGGGATCGCCCATCGCGTTCATTTTCTGGGGCTGGTAGAGAATATGCCTCGCTTCTATCAGGGACTGGATCTCTTCTGCCTGCCCTCGCTGGCAGAAGGCATGCCGCTGTGCGTGCTGGAAGCCCAAGCCTGCGGGGTGCCGGTGGTGATGAGCGATGTGGGCGCGGCCAGAGAAATTGTCTGCCAAGCCAGTGGCCACATCTTGTCTGAGCGGGATCCAGCTCGCCTCGCCCAGCTTCTGGCACAAGGGTTGCTGCATTGCCATAGCCTGCGAGCCGTCACCCGTGAATTTGTGTGCCAGCAAAGCAGCTTGAGCCAGATGGCTCAAGCCTATCAACAGCTTTACAGCCGTTGATATAACGACCCAGTGACCAGAGGAGTATCCCATGGAGTGGACCATTATCGTGTTCTGGCTATGTGCTGTACTGGTGGTCTACCACCATGTCGGTTATCCCCTGCTGCTCAAATTCGGTGGACGGCGGGCTCGCAAGGTGGTCAATCACCCCAGCCCCATGGATCGGGGATTCAAAGCCGAAGCGGGCGATGAGGCGCTGCCGACCATTACTCTGCTGATGCCGGTTTACAACGAGGCGGCAACCCTGGCGGCCAAGTTGCAAAACCTCGCCAGTCTCGATTACCCCGCCGACAAGCTGTGGGTTCACGTGCACTTCGACGGCTGTCGCGACAACAGCTATCCCATTGCACTCAGCCAACTCGGTGATCCTGCCTTGCAACAGCTGCAGATCCGCCTGTTCGATCACAGTCACAATCGCGGCAAGGTCGCCGTGCTCAACGAGGCCATGACACAGGTTCACAGTGATCTGGTTGCACTTACCGATGTCTCGGCATTGCTCCCCATCGACAGTCTGCTGCTGGCGGTCGCCCATTTTGCCGATCCCAAAGTGGGCGTAGTCGGGGAAGCATACCGGTTCTGGCAACCCGGCTCCCAGGGCGAGGAGAGTTACTGGCAATATCAAAGCCAGATCAAGCTCTGTGAATCAGCCCTTGGTGGCATGCTGGGTGCCCACGGAGCGTTTTACATGATGCGCCGGGAGTGCCTCACCCCGCTGGCTGCAGATACCATCAACGACGACTTTATCTTGCCGATGCAGGCCATCGCGAAGGGTTATCGGGCGGTCTATGACAATCGCTGCGCCGCACTGGAGCTGGAAATTTCGGATGCCGCGCTGGAAGCAACACGGCGCAAGCGGATCGGGGCTGGCAACACCCAGCAGTTGCTGCGCTTACTGCCCCTGCTACACCCCAAATTCGGCTGGGTTGCCTTCAACTTTGCCAGCGGCAAGGGGCTGCGCGTGTTGATGCCGCTCTGCCTGGCCCTGCTGTGGCTCTGTGCCATCCCGCTGGCAACGCAATCCCTGCTGTTTCAGCTGCTGCTGGCGCTGCAACTGCTGGGATATCTGCTGGTCATGTTGATCCAGCTGACCCCCATGTCCCCCTGGCCCAACCTGTTTCGCAAAATCCACTATCTGGTACTCGGACACTGGTACAACGGCATTGGCACCCTGCGCTACTGCCTGCGAGCCCCCATACGCTTCCTGTCACAGGAGAAAGCAGCATGAGACACCCTATTCCAAGATTGACCCTGGTGGTAAAACGCAGCATGGATCTTCTCGGTGCCAGCCTTGGCCTGCTGCTGACGCTGCCGCTGTGGCCCTTGATCATGCTGGCTATCCGGCTCGATAGCCCGGGGCCTGTGTTCTTTCGTCAGTTGCGGATCGGGCGCAGCCACGCCAGCCATACCGAGCTGTTTTTCATGATCAAGTTTCGCACCATGCGCGCCGACGCCGAAGCGAGTACGGGGCCGGTCTGGTGCGGCAAAGGGGACAGCCGGATCACCCGAAGCGGCGACTTTCTGCGCAAAACCCGACTCGATGAGCTGCCGCAGTTTATCAATGTGCTCAAGGGGGAGATGTCGCTGATCGGCCCCCGTCCGGAGCGACCTGGGATCGCCAACCGGCTGGAAGATGCGGTGCCTTTCTTTATCGAACGCACCTATGAGGTCGCGCCAGGTATCACAGGTCTGGCTCAGGTCAATCAGGGCTACGACGAGTCACTCGATGATGTGCGCAGCAAGCTGGCGTTTGACCTTGCCTACTCGGTCGCGCTGCTCCACCCCTGGCGCTGGCTGGTGCAGGATGTGCATATCATAGGCAAGACGATCGCCATCATGGTTGGCAAGAAGGGACGCTAATCCCGCCGCTGACGTCAGCAACATCTCAACTACTATCCGGTCATTGCCACTGCAATGGCCTTTTTTATAGGGCATCCACAGTGATCAAGCACGAGGCGACGGCGTGATCGCCATCATGTGGGCGATCAATCCGCAGGCATTGATGCCATCTTGACCAACCGCAGAAACCCAAGCATCACATGATCACAGATCCCCCCTGCCCCGGCACATAAAAAACGAGTGGCCAGCGGCCACTCGTTTTAGCGGGTATCCCCCGTTATTCAGGCCCCGTAGACGGCCAGAATATCGGTCACTCTGTTGTTTACGCTGTAACCTCTGGCGATGGTGTTGCGCGCCGCCAGGCTCATTCTGCTGCGCGTCGTTTCATCGCTGCGCAGCCAGTAATTGACCAGTTCCGCCATGTCGCGAACATGGCCGGGCTCTACCAGCCAACCATTTGATTTGTGATAAATCAGGTTGACCAACCCCCCCACCGCAAAGGTACAAACTGGGATGCCATGTGCCATCGCCTCAAGGGCAACCAGAGGCAGTCCTTCAAAGCGTGAGGTAATACAGAGCAGGTCTATGTTGTGCCACTCATTGGCCATGGTTCGAAAGCCATGAAGCTGCACGCGATCGCCATACTGCTGCCACAAAGCGCTCTTCAAGGGGCCATCCCCGTAAAGATGAAATTCCCCGTCCGGACAGAAGGCGGCCAGCTGACAGAACGCCTCCGGCCCCTTTTCTGGCGAGAGGCGGCCGACAAACGCAATCCGGTTACCTGCAACTGATGCCGGCGTCGCAGGCATCGGCACAAAGTTGCTGATCACCGTACTCGGCACTGGCAATCTGCGAGCAATCGGCTCACTGACTGCAATACACTTCGCAAAACGCGCTGTGATACGATCCAGCCAGCTGTACAACTTCAGCAATCCTTCTCCCTCGTCACCACTGTGAAACGTGGACACCACCGATTTTCCGGTACACCAGGCTGTCAGACGCCCCAAGATCCCGGCTTTATAGCCATGGGTGTGGAGCAATACTGAGGCAGGCTGGCGGGCCAGACGGCGCATAAAGTCGCGACTGTTGTGGCATACCTCATACGGCAGACCCTGCTGTTTGAGCAGGATCGTAAAGGGGGTTATACCATGGTTGCTCACCAGCACTACGGTGGGGAACAGCCCTCTTGCCAGCAGATCGTTGGCCAGATGGATGATGTGAACTTCGATCCCGCCGACCTGACGCGCATCAATGGCAAGCCAGATCTGATGTGTAGGTAACATAAGCCCCCTCCTCCCGTGGCACCATGCCACTTGAGACTGAACACTGCATAGAGCGGGCCAGTCAGTTAGGCAAAGAGGGTAAAAATCAGGATCCTGAACAGGCAACCAGCAAGAGGGTCATGTCGTCGAGGGCGGCATCATTGATGCGCTCATCAAACCAGCGGGCGATACGATGAGCCAGCTGCTCAAGACCGGGACCCGAGGTGAGGCAGATCTCCTTGAGCTGCGACTCCCAGCGCTGACGCTCCACGGCATCACGGCTATCGAGCAAGCCGTCAGTCCAGAACAACAGTATCTCGCCGGGCTTGAGCTGACGTTGATTGGTCACGAAATGGGGGTCTGGGCGCAAACCGGGCAAGGGGCCGGTCACGCCGACCTGACGAATGGAGCCGGGCCCGACCAGCCAGGGCGCAGGGTGGCCCGCACTGGCCCACTGCACCCGCCCCTCGTTCCCGAGCTCGATGCAGAGGGTGGTGAGCAGGGTGGCTCCCAATAGCGGATCACTGTGGACAGCATTGGACAAGATGGTCAGCAAGCGTGCGGGGGCACGCTCCAGATCGTGTGCAGTCAACAAGCCACGCAGATAACCGGCATAGGCATGGGCAAAAAACTTGGCTTCCGCATCGTGGCCCATCACATCCCCGAGCCACAACACCCGATCTTTGACCAGCAGGAAGTCCCCGCCCCCCACGGTGGCCGCGCGGGTTTGCAACGCCAGCTGGAACTCCCCTATCGAGGTGGCGGGCAATAACGGGCGCAGCGCCGAGGTCATCCGCTGATCCAGCTGCTCACCCCATTGCGACCTGAGCTGTATCGAGCGTTGCAGCACCCGTGAAACTGCCAACAACAGATCCTGTTTGGTGATGGGTTTGACCAGAAAATCATCGATCCCCAAAGCCCCCGCCCGACTCTGGGTCCACTGATCCTGATGACCGGTCAGGAAGATAAAGGGCACCCCCTTCATCTTGGGATCCTTCATCAACTGCTGGCGTAGCCCAAAGCCATCGATCCCTTCCATCTCTATGTCGGAGAGCACCAGTGCGGGGGGCTGCTTCCCCAGCGCCAACAGGGCCGCATGGGAGTCGGCATAACTTTCAACCCGGTAGTGCTCATGGAGATAGGCCGTGAGCAGTGCTCGCATCACCTTGTCATCGTCTATCACCGCAATAACCGGCAATTGATTGACCGTGCCGTGTTGGCGAAGAGTCACGCGATTGCGCGCCCCCTCGCGGGAAAAGTGGACCTCGGCAAACAGCTGATGCACCAACGCCAGCCCGTATCCCCCCTCCTGTAGCTCATCGGGCAAAGGGGCACTGGCAAGACCGGGTTGAGGGCCGCCATCATCCTCCAGCAATAAACTCAACCCCGTTTCATCTGCTTTCAGGGTGAGCCAGAGGTGGGTAGCGGGAGGGTCTGTGTGCTTGACGCTATTGGTAGCCAGTTCACTGAAACAGAGCAGCCAGTTGGCTTGATCCTGCGTGGAGACCTGAAACAGGGACAGCCCCTGTGCCAGCCGGTTGCGCAGTTCGCGCACCGCCTGCAGGGTTGCCGGAGCAGATCGCAACCAGTCATCCATATCATGCCTCCATCAGCGGGCGATCAGATCCGGAAATTGAGCAAGGCACTGCGCCGACACCAGCGCTTGAGCCATTCGGTCACCCGGTTACTGGGCAGCCGGTTGAGTTCACGCAGGAGCTCGCTGGCCAGCCCCGGGTTGAGCTTGTCGTTATAGACAGCGCCAATCAGATTGGCTTCGGCACGAGTCAGTTTATCTACTGCACTTTGCACCACTGTCGTCGGGGTCACCCCGGCCAGTACCACCAGCAGCGCCCCTTCACAGGCACCACAGACCTGATCGGCCGGAATATTGCCCCGATTGAGGGCAGTGAGTGGCGAGGTGTCGAAGATGACCACATCGTAATGTTCCAGCCAGCGAACCAGCAGCTGGCGCAAAGTATCCTTGTTGCGAAAGGCCATCAGATCCTTGCCCGGCGCCGGGAGCAGCGACAAGGAGCGGCCATTGGCTACAGGCTCAGGCACATCATTGGGCCCCCAGGCAACCGCCGGGGCGCGGCCGGGGTGATAGAGATTGAGATCCACCAGCAGGGTGCGCAGCCCATCCGCCTCCGAGCGCCTTGCCAGCGCATCGCAGATGGAGCTCACCCCCTCTCCCCCTTCCGACGAGGTGACTGCCAACGAGCGGATCCCCCGGGCGACCGTCGCCGCGTAGAGGGATTCGAGCTCCAGATATTGAATGGGGATGCTCATATCAAAGCGTCCCGACCAGGGCCACCACCGAAATCGTGGTCAGAATGTCGCGCATACCATCCATGAAAATGGCCCAGTTGCTGCTCTTGCTGTCAGGGATAAAGACGGTGTCACCCGCGCGCAGCACCGGCAACTGGCTAAAATCAGGCTCTTTGGCAAAGCCATCGAGATCGAAGCTGCGGGCCTGATCCCCCTGACCACTGGTGGCCATGTTGATCACCACAATCTTCTTGATATAGGCGGTGTTGGTCGGGCCTCCCGCCTCAGCCAACAGATCCAGCAGGGTCATGGAGGAGTCAAAGCGGTAGCGACCAGGGCGAGCTATCGCCCCCAGCACCCGAATGGTGTTCTCCTTGGGCTCATCGAGCCAGGGACGATTCTTTTCCGGCAGGTAGATGGAGTCACCTGGCAGTACCTTGGGCAACAAGGTTTCATCCCCGGTTTCAAAGTACATGGCAAGGTCGAGCTTGCTGACCCGGGCCGTACTGCCATTGCGATGGGCGATGCGCACATTGCGTAAATCCGCCGCCGCCGTCGGGCCATCGGCTGCCGACAGAATGTCGATAAAGCCCATCTGCTCGTTGAACGCATAGCGACCTGGCGCCCCGACCTGACCGAAGATGTAGATGGAGCTGTCCGGCGACTGGCGCACCCACTGGGACTTGTTGTCACTGGGATCGGTGGGCAGCTCGGGGATCATGATGGTGAATCCGGCACGGATCTTCGGCAGGCTGGCCAGCGCCCCCCCCTGATGGAGGAACTTGTCGAGATCAAACAGCGTCGGCGTGGCCTGCCCCCCTTCAGCGGTCAGGATCTGCACCTTGGCGATATCGGCTCGCTCGTTGGGGCCACCGGCGTGGGCGATCAGATCCAGCAGCGACATCTCGTCAGACCATTCATAACGGCCCGGGATCCGCACCGCGCCCATCACCATCACCGCCCGACCGGGCGCCACCTTCAACCAGGACTTCTCGTTGATATCGGTCTTTTCCGGCACAAAGATGGCGTCACCAGGTTTGACTTGGGGCAGCGCCTTTTTCATGCCTTCGGTGTAAGCCTGCAGATCGATGGGCTCAACCGTGCCATCGGTGCGCAACAAACGGATCTGGCGACTCTCGGCATAGCGGGTCGGGCCACCTGCATTGGCCAGAATATCGAGGAAGGAGTCACCTTCCCGCCCCTCATAGGCACCGGGTTTGAACACCTCGCCCATGATATAGATAGTGCGCGCCCCCCGTTTTATCTGCTCTTCATCCTTAGGCACGAAGATGGTGGCGCCCGGCGCCAGATTGGGCAGCAGCTTGTTGTTGCCGGAGTCTAGGTAGGCTTTGAGATCGAACAGTTCGGGGGCATCACCATTGATCACCCGGATCCGCTCCACCCCGGCAAAGCGGGTCACACCGCCAGCCCGCATCAGTAGATCCACGATGGAGTTGCCACTCTTGAAGCTGAAGGCGCCGGGGCTGTTGACCTCCCCAAACACCTTGATCGCCTTGCCGGTATCGCCATCGCCCCCTGCTGCCAGCGTCGCGGCATCAAAATCGATCTGCACGTTGCCGATCAACGGAGAAGCTGGCACGAACACCACATCGAGGGATTGCAATGGCGGCAGGACGCTGGCATCGCCGGTATCGAGATAACGCTTGTAGTCAAAGCTCGAGACCGTGTTGCCGCGCCGCACCTGCATATTGTTGAGCTGGGCACCGGGCACCAGCCCGCCAGCGGCATCGAGGGCCATCTGCACGTTGCCATCGGGCGCAAGATCATAACTGCCGGGTTTTTTGACATAGCCCATCACGCTGATCAGCAGCCGCTTCTCCAGCAAGGTGACAGTCAATTGAGAGAGGTTGTTGTAAACAGGTTTGAGGGCGGTGCGGATCAGCTCATCCGCCTGTGGTAGGGTCTTCCCCCCCACCACGACGTTGCCGACTTCAGGCAGTACAATCTCACCCTGCTTGTTGATCTGGAAAGGCTTATCAAAAGCAGGCTCACCGGGTTGCACGATGGCCAACCGATCGCCGGGAGCCAACAAGGTGGAGGCCAGTAACGGGCAGGTGAACAACAGCAAGAGAACACAGATCAATCCTTCGAGAGCGCCCCGTTTCATAGACATCCTTTTCGTCTGTTACGTCTGCCCCCATTGGCGTAAGGGGAGCCCTGACCAATCAGCACGACAGCCATCCGCTGTTGTCTGTTGCAGCCGCAAACGTACTTGTTGTAGTGATTGTGCCAACACGGTCTGACGCCAGGCTACATCTTCCCAGAGCCGTCCGTGCATATCCCGTTCGATATCAATACGTTGAGATTGTAGTCGTTTCAACTCGGCAGGCATACACCCCTGCAGACTCGCTTGCTTTAATTGCGTCAGCTGCAAGTCGAGTTCCTTCTGACGCTCATCATAACGAGACCAGACCCGCCGTTCATCCTCATTGACCGGAATACGGGTGGGTCTTGCCTCTGACATGCCACCATACCCCTCCGGCGGCCATTGCACGCAACCCGACAGGACAATGGAAGAGAACAGGAGACCCCACCGCTTCATGACGCAACTGCCATCATGCCACGGGAGCGCATATAGGCTTTGACGCTCTCATGGCAGGGGATCACCCTGTCGATATGCAGCATTTCAAGAAGGTCATGGGGTTGGCCAGGGCCACACACAAGCGCCATCTGATGCCCGTTCATAATCAATCTTTTATACAGAAATACCAAGGCTCCGATACCTGACGAGTCGATAAAATGGACATCGCTGATATCAGCCAGGATATCTCCTGGGTGGGTCGAGAGGGTTTCAAACAACGGGCGGAGCTCACTGACGGCCATCGCGTCAAACTCGTTTTCCAGTACCACAACTTGGGTATCATTAAGGGTGTAAGTCATGCTTTCCATCGCTAGCTCCTTGTCGATTCTAAGACTCTGCGCTGTTACTGCATCCACCACGCTGCAAATGTTATGCCGAGAAGCACCACTGTGCTTGTTCTCCAAATGATACTCTTTGCGCCTTGTTTACCTACCCCAACACCTCATTTTTGTTGCCAAATTGCAAATAAAACATGCCAAATGTTGCAAACTGCAACTCACCTTATCCGAAGTAACCAGGTAACCGGCTAAAAAGCGGATAATTAGCGATCATTGCACCGGGCCCGATTATTGCTTGTCTCTGGAAACACCTCACAAGCCAACGTTCGCTCGGCACGCATGCCGCTTTATTCCAGGAAGGAGACATCATGAAAGCAGGCCTTTATATTGCACCGCTGCTGGCAGCCCTTTGTGGTGCAGCACACGCAGCACCTTCGCCTGACAGCGCAGTATTGAAGGTAGAAGGCGCCATCAGCAGCCCCACACATCAGGCCCTGGCCCTGTGGGACAGCGCCATGCTGGATCAATTGCCGGTACACGAAATCAAAACCCATACCCCCTGGTATGACGAAGCCAAAACCTTTCGCGGCCCCCTGCTGCAAGATGTGTTGGCCAAAGTCGGGGCAACCGGCAAACAGCTCACCATTACCGCGCTGAATGACTATTCGGTACAGGTGCCGGCAAGCGATGCCGAGCAGTATCAGGTCATCCTAGCCCGCACGATGAATGGCAAGCCACTGTCAGTGCGCGACAAAGGCCCCCTGTTCCTTGTCTATCCGTTCGATCAATATCCCGAACTGCAAAACAAGCTCTATTACGGCCGGGCTATCTGGCAGATCAGTGCGATAAAAGTGGAGTAGATCTCATCATGCGTTCCATGGCGGCCAGTCAACGTTTCTTGTTTGTGGTGCTCTGCGTACTGCTCCTGGCCTTTGCCGGTATTGGTACCATCCAGTACCGGCAATTTCAGGATCTGCAACGCAGCACCAGCCAGGGCGAAGACAACGTGATGTGGAACTATTTCCAGCTCTATAACGAAGCGTTACGCTTTCAAAGCTCGTTGCTCCATGAGTCACAACCAGCGTTTCAGCTGAGATACGATATCCTGGTCAGTCGCATGGATCTGGTGCTGGAGAGCAAGGATCGCAGCCTGCTTCAGCAAACAGAGATCTACCAGCAGGCAAGCAAAGCCATTCGCTCCTACATCTCTCTGGCTGATATCTGGCTCGGCCCCAATGCCACCAAGCCGCTGGACACGCTGGCCCATCAAGAGCTGCGCCAACAGCTCGCTTCGCTGCTCCCCCTGCTACATCAGCTGACCCTGGAGGTCAACCAGCAGGCAACCTTGTTTGATGTGGCCCGCCGCGACAGCGTAAGAGAGCAGATCATCACGACGACACTCATCGCGACCTTGCAATTTGCCCTGCTCTTTGTGCTCGCCCTGCTGATCTGGCGGCAAATGAATATCTCGTTTCTACAACACAAACTGATGCAGCAACTCAATGACAAACTGCTCAGAGCAAACCAGGCGGCAGAGGCTGGCACAAGAGCAAAAAGCAGCTTTTTGGCCAACATGAGCCATGAGATTCGCACCCCCATGAATGGCATTCTCGGCATGCTCTCACTGCTGGCCGACAGGGATATGGATCCGAGGGAGCGAGACTACCTAGAGACGGCACGCGAATCGGCTAACCATCTATTAGGCCTGCTCAACGACATTCTGGATGTATCAAAACTGGAAGAGGGCAAGATCGAGCTGCAACTGATCCCCCATCACTTGCCCCAGCTGTTGGAGGATATTCGGGCCCTGATGCAGAGCAACTGCGATGCAAAAGGGATCAAGCTGACCCTGACCGTTGCCCCCGATACGCCGGGGTGGTTGATGATCGACCCGCTGAGAGTGCGCCAGATCCTCTTCAATCTGGTGAGCAACGCCATCAAGTTTACCCATCAGGGTGAAGTCAAGATCCACGTTGATAGCACCCTGTTAGAGCAGGATCGCCACTCGGTACGCATCTCGATTCAAGACACCGGGATCGGCATGAGCAAAAATCAGCTGAAGAACCTGTTTCAACGTTTCGCCCAGGCGGATGTGTCTATCACCCGCCAATATGGTGGGTCGGGCTTGGGTCTTGAAATATCACGTAACCTAGCGCGCTTGATGGGCGGTGATATCTCGGTAGAAAGCAACGAAGGGCATGGCAGTACCTTTACCTATATCTGGCCCACCAGAGCCACGACCCCATCGATTGTTTGCCTGCCATACAAACCGATGGATCAGGAAAGCTATCGCATCTTGCTGGTTGATGACAATGCCACCAACCGCAAGGTGATCGGCGCCATGCTCGATTCCGTGGGCCATCACGTCACACTGGCCGTTCAGGGTGAAGAGGCGCTGGAAAAACTGGGTCACACAGCCTTTGATCTGGTCTTGATGGATGTCCAGATGCCAGTGATGGATGGACTGGTGGCAACCACCCGGATCCGCACCTCTCAGATGCAGTGGGCACATATTCCCATCATTGCACTGACGGCTGATGCGATGCCCGAATCCAAGCAATACTATCTGTCCCATGGTATGAATGGATATATCACCAAACCTATAAATAAAGAAACGCTTGTCAATGAAATAAATAAAAGCATGTCTAACGAGTTAATAAGACATAACTACGTGAGTTCAGATAATAAGTGCAATGCCCATGGTACATAGGCGAGATGAGGTCAACTGCCTATTTTTGTACGCTTCTTCTTGCCAAAGAAAAACTGATACATAATAAAATACCAGCAGTTGACCAAGGGGTTATGATACCGTCCTGGGCAAACAAGGCATAGGCACCATCGTCAATTTGGTAGAGCGTAAAAGCAGGTTCCATCTGATGATATATGTTCACAACAAGACGGCCAATGCGGTGGCTGACGCCATTATCAGCATGTTCATACGATTACTGTCGACAATGGAACCGAGGTTGTTGAACACGAGCAGGTGTCCGCAGAGCTGATGGTACAGATCTATTTTGCCCCCCCCTATTGTTCATGAGAGCGAGGCAAAAATGAGAACAGTTATGGCTTGCTGCGGCAGTATGTGCCCAAAGATAATTATTTGAGATTGGTGACAAAGAAGGTACTTTCAGGATTCGAAAAAAGGCTTAACACAAAGCTCCGTAAATGTCTGGAGTTCAGACAACCTCAGATCGTTTTTGAGAAATTGTTCGAAGATACCTGATTTTTAATCTGGCATTGAACTTCAGAGCTTAATCCACAGCTTAGCCGCCGAACTCACTACTATTTATTTGGCAAGTTAAGATACAACGAATGCTGAGCGCTTACTATTACCCTCTGTGTTCCCATGCAGTTTTAAATTATTTAGATGCAATATTATGAATGAGATCTTCCGTGACGTTAACTTATCCTCGCAGCAGTTAAAAACTATTAAGTTACACATGGCAATCCCCACCAAAAACATTGAAAAAGACAGAGTTGCCACGCTCTGAGTTGCTTTTTCTTTCGCCATTATCAGTAAAGAAACTCGCTCTAAATAAATAGCAAATCGATTGCTATCTAACTCCCAAGCGACCTTAGACCCATTATTAAAATAAAAGTTGTTATCTCTCGTTTTCGTAGAATTTCTCTCTTAAAAATTAACACAATGCAGACGCATAAAAAAATCTATATCACGCCCTGTTTCAACAAACTGTTGTGCAGCAAGCGACATCAACAAACCAAGCTACCACCATTAAAACACCATCCTCCATGCAAGTTAATGACAAGCCTTGCTTGATGGCATATAGCGAGGCCATTGCCATATTATGGCAATTTTTATCGGAGACTTTTCCAGATTTTTGCATGCAAATCGCTATGGTTTTATCATGTACACAAACCCTAACCATTAAATAATATTTCTTTAAAAAACAAAGCATTAAGCTAGCAAAACTACTATCTCAATGTCAAAAATCCGTGCCACTATATGGCAATGAACATTTGGCGCTGCCATATGGTGGCAGACACTTCTACACAACGCCTTGCTGAACCGGCTTGCTACACAGACAATTCACGAAACCCATTAAAAATGAGATTTTAGTGGATGTTTATGCAAAATAAGCCACTCCAACACTCACCTCCAAGCATTGTTCAACGATAGTACAATGGGATACCATTAATTATAACCAGGACACCTTGCTGAGCCTCAAACGAACCCTTTATCGTGGATGCTTTTTTATGCATATTATGAAGTCTTCGACGCTACCTTGATCGATGCTCAAAAAAACATCTTTTCATCCTGATCTTCATTTACATCTGTATCTGTATCTGTATCTGTATCTGTATCTGTATCTGTATCTGTATCTGTATCTGTATCTGTATCTCAGGATGAAAATTACCCATTTAGAGAACCATATTGAAAATATTAAGTGATGGTTCAGATCTCTTTATTTATCATCACCCTGTAGCTAACTATTTTAGTTAGCTATCAGATTAATACTTATAGTAGGTATCAAAATAACACTGTTGATAACATATAAATGCGGCCTCTATTTTAATCTTGAATTAAAATATGAAGAAAACAGAATATGAGTATCGAAAATAGACACAGCACTCATCAATGCTGAATTCCCGTGAACACACTATCTAGACCTGTTCAACTTGGCGAACTCTGGCGCAAAACTGCCAAGAGGTGTGAACACAGGCGGCACAGATCAAACACATGGTCGTTTTTTCAGGGAGCCGCAGCTTCTCACCAATCCAACCTTCAACTCAGCCTTGAGTCATAACCCTGAAAAATTTCCATTTTTTGTCCCCTGTCAGATGGCTTCTATTTTCATACATTGTCGCTATCCAGTAAGTCCACTGGAGATAACAGGGAGATCTATGATGAGCAATAAAAAAACAATGATCCCAGAAGCCGTATTTCGTATCCATAGTGCTGAAGCGCGGAGTAACAGAAGCATGGTGAGTAAAGATAGCTTCACCGCTCGTGCACAAAAAGCCATTGCAGCCCCCCCCCATTATCTACATTTTGCAATATGCCTATTTTTAATAGACTGATTTATATTAGCTTATGCAGATGGGTGTGGTACACAATGGGGACAATATGAAATTTGAGGGCTATTGCTACAAATAGCAACGATGTTCGTTTGAGTAACTTGACCGTCAGAACTTCATCCACTTTTGCCGTAATAGATCCAAGCCAGACCCGTCCAGCTATTTCATATGTGAAACACAGCATGCAGAAGTTCGTGGTCACAAACTGCAGAAGTTCATTTTTGTTTTATATTTCAATCGCTTGCTGCAGCATTGAAACAACCTTATCCGAGTCTGAAGGACTCATCCATGTAGAAAGCACCAACTAACAGACCATAGACCAATCGCACTCGCTCATCCCGGCCCAACAGTACGCCGAGCAATACTTCACCGCTGGCAAGTGAGTCACCATGCCAAAAGCACCAGAGGGCGGATTCTACCACATCCAACCAGCTGGCATGGCCCAGCTGATTGCGTGACTTGCGCCGCCAGCTGCCACGCACCACAGCGCCGCTATTCGGAGATGTGGCTGCCAGCACCGCTGCTCCATGACGCTTATCGTGAGACTATCCAATTGCCTGACGACTGCCACGCCCTCCCCGCTGTAACTTGTCGAGCAGTAACGCCAACAGGCGAAATGCATCCTGATCTTCAAAGCTGGCATCCTCCCCCAGCAAATCAGCAGCACCCTCCATCAGTTGCTCACGCCCTTGGTAGATAGGTTGTGAAGTACGATCCAGCCGATGTTGCTCAACATGGAGAGCCAATGCCGTCACAACCGCCAGCGGTGAAGTCTCACCCTGTTGGTGAAATACATCTTTGGCTAATAAAGTGGTCAGCGCCGTTACTCGCTCGGCTGACAGCAGGCAACAGCTTCCCCAGGGCCACCAGATCCGATCCCGGCGTCAATGTCATGACACTCCAATGATGATTGATAATGAAGCAAGGTTGGCTCACCGAGATGCATGGAAACTGCAAGAGAGCTCGGCGATAAAGCGCGTCACGCCACCTGGGGGAAAACCGCGCTTGTCACTTTCCCATCGCTGCAAAAACAAGCGGGTCAATCAGGCAATCTTAACACCCGGGACAACCAGCAAGGCTACGGACTTGTCATCGCCGGTATTTCAGTCGCTATAACTCACCTTGACTCAAGCACTCATAGAGCTCACGTCCGGTTACCTTCTAACCCACTGATCCAGCATGGGGGCAAACCGACTCTGTGCGTTGCTATAAAGTCGCTCGGCAGCACCGTCACACATCGCGACTGTAGTGGTCTAACCATCACTGAAACCACTGTGGCCGTAGCTACCCCTTCTTCTTTGCTCATCACCCCCCCAGAAATGACAAAGCCCGCACGAGGCGGGCTAGAAACAAAAAGGCTAGGGTCGGTAAGACTCTGGCCATCATTGAAAGATGGCTAACGCTCCAAAGACAAACTTTCAACAAGCGTAGGGGGTGACAATTAAAATCAGCAACGCCGACCATAAAAGATGGAGATTTTGCTTATAGCCACCCTTAAAACAAAGGCGACAAACAAGGCAGCCAGATACGATACAAGCAATAGAGTCGCCCACAGTGGATTATCTCTAAATACATAACAACTGAAAATGAAAAGCATGCTAAAAAAAGGTATTCCAATTTTATTTCAGTTTTAAAATGCAGCTCAACATTATACCAACTGGTGCTAATTACATACTGAACAGCCAAATCGCATAGTACAATTCACGCCCCCCAGATGTAGGTGTGAAAAGCGTCATGTAAATAATGCGCCCAACTTCTTCTACCAAGAGAAATGACAGTGCTGACGCTACGCCTACAAATAGTATAGGGATAACATTGTTTTTCCCATAGAACATGTTTCTCGCCTTAGTTTGGTGTATTGAATCTACGCATCAGCTCTCTAAATCTTTGAACTATAGCGTGATTCATGTGGCCATGACCTACACTGATTGATGGCTAACAATGAACTCTCGCCACTCAGGTTCTAGGTCTAAGGCCGATTGCTCGTCTTGGCTCAACAACTCCCAGAATGGTAACCAAAAATGATCCCACCAGTATTCGATGTCCCCTTGTAGAGCACCCATGGTTTCAGGATCAATCCAGGGGAAGGAGTCTCCAGGAAGGGGCGGATATAGTTTTGTTGTTTGCAGCAACTCCAATACTTCTAGGTCGTCACTTGCAATCGAAACTACTGTTCCAGAGAAAGACTGATGTAGAAATAACATCAACTTTTGACCTGTCTCATCCGCAGAACGCCTCACGACTTGAGTAGGTATCTCAAGGACTTCATAGCTTAAACCAGCAAGCAACTGCATCAGGGTGTCTCTGTAGTCCTCTGATACAAGAAACCGAATGATGTAAGCTTCAGTCTCCGGATCTGCTGGCAATGGTTTGGGGTATCGACTGTATGCTTGGTCTGGAGCCATCGTGAATCCAGAACCTCTAAATACGTCCCGTATCTGAGGGGGATGTGACGTCTGGCTTCGCCACAAAAGCCGCATAAAAAAATCCATTATTTTCGTTTTCATACATCTAGCCCATTAGCAACTCATCCCCTTGTATGAAATGGAGATAGGATCATGCTCCACCATTTTTTTTGCTTGGTGCTTATATTTAACTTACCATTATATTCGTCATCAAAAACAACGAAGCTGTCAATATCAGATGTAAACTCTTCCCCTGGAAATCGATATGGAACATCTCGCCATTCTCCGTAGCATACAAAGGGGGATGATTGACCTACATATTCTCCCTTTGCATCATATAATTCAAAAAATATTGGCGATTCTGTAGTGAGCTGACAATATATACCAGTGGGATTCACTGGGTATACTGCTTTTAAAAACACTTTGTACTTTCCATTTTTTGACACCACACTAACAGATGGAGTCTTGTCAAAGATGTCCCATGATACGTGTGCTAGCAGTAACCAATATGCCACAAATATCACCGTCAAAAACATAGCAAGCTTCTTCATAAATATATAATCCTCTGATTTGGGAGAGGATGTAACCAAAGCACATCTGAAAATACTATAAAATCTCCTCCCGAATGATGTTTATCTTGCCAATCGCGAAAATCGCGATTAAATATAGGAACAAACCCGCTCCATTTCCGAGCTAACATCCCATATAAACCAGCACCATAAGATGATAAGTAGGTAGCACTTTCAGCTTTAGTTAACACACGATTTTCACTCCATATTCCCAATGGCTCAGTTGTTATCTTATTGCCATCAACAAAATCATTGTACAGATCTAGTTATCACCTGACACCGGCCTCAAACCGGTGTCTTGTTTACGCTACTTTAGTGCGCACTTCCTTCGGTATCAATTTCAGACCCTTCTTGAACATGCTGTAGGGGGTCTGACCCTCCATCATCCTGCCCTGATGTGGCCGCTGGGTGTTGTAGTGTTCCAGGTAGCTATCCAGGTCTGTCTGCATCTGCTCTACCGACTCATACCAGATCGTTCTCCCCTTGATACGAAAGTGTTCATCCAGCAAGGTTCGATGCAGTCGCTCGATAAAGCCGTTGCTCTGCGGCCTGCGTACCTTGGTGGTCCGGTGCTCAATCCCCTCCAGTTGCAGGAACAGCTCGTAGGGATGGTAGTCAGGGCGCCCACAGAACTCGCGCCCGTTGTCCGACAGGATGGTATAGACCCGTGCCTCATGGGCTTCAAAGACCGGCAGCACCGTTTCGTTGAGTACATGGACCGAGGTCACCGGCAGCTTGCTGGTGTAGAGCCGTCCCCAGGCGTGGCGGCTGTAGCAATCCAGCACAGTTTGCAGATAAACCTTGCCAACCCCTTTGAGCGCGCCGACGAAGAAGGTGTCGACCGCCACCAGTTCCCCTGTGTAGTGAACCTCAATCTGGCGTTCGCGGAACTCGGGACTGAAACGTTCTAACAGGCGAATTTGCTCGTCATTGAGCTCAATGGTCTGCTCCCTGTGGGTTTTCTCGAGGCGCAACAAGCGGTCGTGTTTGGAGAGCAAGTCGTGACGTTGCCACACGCCACGAACCCCACCAGCACTGACGTTGATACCTTGCAGAGCCAGTTCTTGCGCGACCCGCAGCGGGCCATGGGTTGGTCTGGTGAGGGAGTAATCGAGGATGGCCTGCTCAATCTCGGGCGCAACCCGGTTGGGATGAGCGCCTTTACAGCCGGGCAATTTGTCGAACAAGCCCTCGGCGCCATAGGTCTGGTAGTTGCGCCGGATTTCGTAGAACTGCTGACGACTGTAGCCGATGAGCTTGCAGGCTTTGCTGACGTTATTGAGCTCTTTGGCGAGCTCTAGCAGGCTGAGTTTGCGACGTGCTACTTTCTAGTTGGTGGTCATATGATGACTCCAGATAACACGGTAGGGGTACCGTTTTGTTATCCGGTTTGAAGCCGTATGACCACTCCCTTTTGTGGGCAACTGTCAGGTGAATACCATCTCCATACACCAAAATTGTTATTGAAATTTACATGTCATAACCATAAGCCAAATTGTTCCATAGCCATTTTCATTGCTTTTATAATACACAAAAACAATTATTAAATTGATTTTTACAGTATGAAGGCGGTGGTTTGTTTTTATATATCATAAAAGCAAGCCGTCTAAAAATATGGCAAATTGACACATGTGCCAATCATGTTTAACCTCCTAAAAAACAGGAGGATATATGAACAACAATGAACCAGCACTAATAAAAACCAAAATACTATTAAAAATACTTGGCATATCTAGATCAACGCTGTATAGATGGATTAAAGAAGACAAATTCCCACCACCTCTCAATAAAGGCTTTTATTCGACCGCTGCGGTAAATAGCTGGATATCAAGTGAAAAGCACTCATCTTAGATGATGAATTACACCATTTTATGGTTCGGTTATATTTTTAGTTCCTGCAAGGATTTTACAGCTTCCATTAATTTTTTATCCCATAACTCATATGCCTCACGTTGCTCATTGGTCCAATCATGAAGATTGTAAATAGCCATCACACCCGCCATTCGGTGGCCAAGCATTTTCTCGGTTACCTGAGGCATGACGCGTTCTTCCGATAAACGCGTACTCAGCGTCCGACGCATGTCATGCATACGCCAATACGGCAGATCCAGTTTATCTCTCACCCGCTCTGCTAGCTGGATGAGAGATGCACTACTTAATGGCATCTTTGGATTCACCGGTGAGCGACATACAGGGCCGCCCTTGAGCCGAGATTTCGCCGCCGCTTCTTGAAGCAAGATCATCACCCGGGTAGGAATAGGTCGACGTATTGGCGCCCCACTTTTGGCACGAGCAGCGGGAACCGTCCAAATTTGCTCCTCCATATTGAACTCACTCCACTGCGCACCCAATGCCTCACCACTGCGACAGCCAAGCAGGATCACCAGTTTGGCGGCCAATTTTAATCCGCGGCTGGCCCTACTCTGTTCAAATGCAATCCAAATCTGAGCGAGTTCACGCATGGTCAGTACGCGAGTGCCTCTCTCTGGTTGAGAGCCCACGTCTTCGGTGCGTAATTGCAACACCGGGGAGCCGCCAATGAGATTACGTCGAATACAAAAGCTAAGAATGGACTTTAATCTGCGCAATAAATGACCCGCATTTTTGGGCTTTTTCTTGCCAATCTTATCAAACCACTCCAGCCAGCTCGAAAACGGGATCTGTTCCACCGGAATACCAATAAACAGAGGTTCGAAATAGCGCTGCATGGTATGCTCATAAAGCATGACCGTACGAGGCCGCAGCTTGGGCAGATGGTGCTCACGAAAATGCTCGCAGCACTGTTTAAGTGTGACATCATGCTTCTGGTGGAGCTTATCCCAGAAAACTCTGGGGTGTTCGTTACGCTCCAGTGCACCACGGATAGCAGGGATCAATGCCCTGGCATCAGCGAGTTTAAGGTCGGGATAGCGTCCAATTTTGAGTCTCGCCGCCTTTCCTTGCCAGCGATAGCGATATTGCCATGAAATGGTGCCACGCTCGGTGACCCGAGCTGACAATCCATCACGATCTGACAATTCCGTCTTGCCAAAGTAGGGCTTACCATAGAGGGCCCGTAGCTTCGCATCAGTAAGTGGCATATGACTCTCCTGTGATTGGTCATCTGATTTTTCACTGACACATTAACGCGTCCTGACCTGTACACAGATACGTACCAAACTGGTCTGAAACGGACTGAATCAAGATCGGACAAAGTGAGACAATCTGAGATGACGCACCGTATAACGACTTGTTTTTCAAGCATATAAACACAATTCAGAACCACGAAATGAGCCAGCAGACAAATCCTACTTTCTATTTCCACGATTACGAGACCTTCGGGATCAGTCCGGCGAAGGACAGGCCGTCGCAGTTTGCCGGTATTCGCACCGATGCGGATTTCAACATCATCGGCGAGCCACTGGTCATCTATTGCAAGCCGCCGGCGGATTATCTGCCGGATCCGGAAGCCTGCCTCATCACTGGCATCACGCCGCAAAAGGCGATGAAAGACGGACTGTGCGAGGCGGATTTCATCCGCCAGATCCACGAGCAGTTCGCTACACCGAATACCTGCGTGCTGGGCTACAACAGTATCCGCTTCGATGATGAGGTGACCCGTTACACCCTCTATCGCAACTTCTATGACCCTTACGCCTACGCTTGGCAAAACGGCAACTCCCGCTGGGATATCCTCGACATGCTGCGGGCCTGCTATGCCCTGCGCCCGGAGGGGATCGAATGGGCCTTTGATGAGGAGGGCAAGCCGAGTTTCAGGCTGGAGAAGCTGACGGTGGCCAACGGTGTGGCCCACGCCAATGCCCACGATGCGCTCTCGGACGTGCTGGCCACCATAGAGATGACCAAGCTGGTGAAAAAGGCCCAGCCCAAGCTGTTTGAGTACCTGTTTGCCCTGCGCAACAAGAACAATGTCAAGGCGCTCATCGATGTGGTGACCATGAAGCCGCTGGTCCACGTCTCCGGCATGTTCTCCCCCTGGCAGGGGTGCGTGAGCTGGGTATCGCCACTCGCCTGGCACCCCACCAACCAGAATGCGGTGATCATGGTGGATTTGACCCGCGACCCGACCCCGCTCATCGAGCTTTCCAGCGAGGAGATCCGCGAGCGGCTCTATACCCGCAAGGACGAGCTGGGGGATCTGGCCGCCATTCCGGTGAAACTGGTGCACATCAACAAATGCCCTGTGCTGGCGCCAGCCGCCACCCTGACACCGGAACGTGCCGATGAGCTCACCATCGACCGGGAGCAGTGCCGCAAGAGCCTGAACCTGCTGCGCGCTCACCCCGAGGTGCGTGAAAAACTGGTGGAGGTGTTCAATCAGGAGTTCGCGGGCAGCAATGACCCGGACCCCGATACCCAGCTCTACGCCGGTTTCTTCGGCCACGGCGACAAGTCCACCATGGATCTGGTACGGGCCACCCCGGCCGACCTGCTGGGTGAGCGTGAGTTTGCCTTCACAGATGCGCGACTGCCAGAGATGCTGTTTCGCTACCGCGCCCGCAACTGGCCCCATACCCTGAGTGAGGCGGAGCAAAAACGCTGGCGTCTGCACTGCAGCGACTATTTCAGCCGCCGCCTGCCGGACTATGCCCCTCGTCTCGAGGCACTGGCGGAGCAGAATCAGGGGAACGAACGGAACTTTGCGATTCTCAAGAGTCTCTATCGCTACCTCGAAGATCTATGAGATGTGATCGGTTTCACAGTTAAATGACTGTATGCTCCCCTCACCCCATTCATAATGGGCAGGGGAGTAAAGACTCCCGAAATTTCAACTATTTGTGCACTAACATTGCATTGACTGTGTTTGGCTATCGACCCTTGGAGATGCTTCATCTGATGCGCTCAGGATTGCCCGGTTTCGGTTTGTTCGTCTGCTCCCTGCTGCCATCGGCCAGCATGGCGGCAGTACGTTTTGATGTCCCCGACTACCTGTTGCGGTTGCCGCAGCAAACCTATCAACTGATCGAAAGCAACTTCAACCACCTCTACCAGCAGACCGACTTCACCCCCCAGATCACCAACAGCTATTTCAACCGCTCCGATCTCTACAACTTTGTGGGGGTGCCGCTGGCCATTACCCCCCAGGCCGGTTTCCAGCTCGAGGTTTTTGGTCAGCTCTATAACCAAAGTTCACAAAGCTATGTGCACATGAGCAAGGATCTGTCGCTCTATCGCATGATCCGGGCCGACGTGATTGGCAACCCCAATGATGAGGTCGCCATCGGCCTGGGGCTCGGTATCCCGCTCAGCGCCCGGCTCACTTTCAAGGCGCTGCTCTCCAGCAACGAGATCCCCGGCTATGGCGCCGCCAACTACGCCATCGGCTTCGAGTGGCGTTACTGACCTCACGCGGTCAGCATATTGACAGGATTTACCAACAATTCAGGCTCCCGATGGGAGCCTGAATTGTTTATGGCAGCAAAGGATCAGAGGTAGCGGATCACCCGCCCCTCGCCCCCTTGCAGAGTAAGCGAGGTACCGATGGCGCCCTCGTCCCAGAAATCCTGCCCACCTTCCGGCAACAGGCACTCCTGGGGTTGCGCTTCCCAGTTGAACAGGCAAAGCAGGCTGCCCCCTTCAGGCAACACCACTTCGCCGCAGACAAACTCCATCGACTCGAAACGGGCAGACGGGGCACGGACTGCACACAAGGCCAGCAGCTTTTGCAGTTGCCCCCCTTGCTCACCATCAAGCGCTTGCAGTCTGTCTCCCGCCAGCATCATGCCGCCGCTTGCCACCAGCGCCGCCAGATGGAAGCTGTAATCCGCAGGGCTGGCCTGCTGACTCGGCAGATCCCGCAGGCAGATGCAGTCAGGATCGAGCGCCCATAGTCTGTCGTTCTGCCAGGCACGGCAGAAGACCTCGCGGGCGATCTGGCGAAAACGGTGGCCATTGCGCTCCACGTCGTCGCTCACCCGCATGCCATGTACCAGTCCCAGGCTCGGCCAGATGGGCGCGTTGCAGCCAAGCAGGAAAGCCCCCTCACCCGCCCCGCGCAAGATAGCCGCCATCCCACGACGATAGGCTTCCACCCGGGTGGCGGAGGTATCGTGGAAGCGGCCGCCATGGATGGCGCCCCAGAAGTTGGCATCCAGCTTGAAGTAGTGAATGCCCCACTGCTCGCGTAGAGTGCGGAACACGCCCTCGAGGTGAGCCTGCACCTCGGGGTGGGTGCCATCGAGTACGTACCAGGGGGTGCAGCGCCAGCCGCCATAGGTGACTCGCTCGGAGGGCAACGGCAGGCCATCTTCCCCCTTCACGAACCAGTCGGGATGATCCTGAAACACCTGTGAACCTGGCTCGGCAATAAAGGGGGCAACCCAGAGTGCGGGCTCGCATCCGGCGGCGTGGATCTCGGCCGCCAGCGCAGCCACCCCTTGCTCGAACTTGGGCGAAGGAGTAAGCCAGTCCCCCATTTTGGCCTGATAGCCATCATCGATCTGCACGTAGCGCAGGGCCGGGAAACGCTCGGCACGCACCGCCAGATTCTCGCGAATGTCATCGGCGCTGACGTCAGCATAATAGTGATACCAGGAGCACCAACCATTGGGGCGCTCGCCCACCTGACCGATCAGCGAGCCGTGTTCGGCGGCGATCCGCTCCGCCAGTTCAGCCAACAGCGCCTCCCTGTCCGCCCCTTCCAGGCAGATCAGCGCCTCGCTTTGCCAGTGCTGGCCGGCAGACAACAGGCGCTCTTCGCAGTTCATCAGGATCTGCAAGCGGCCATCCGGATAGAGGCGAAACTCGCCGCCAAAACGGTGACAACTGGCAAAGGCGAGCAGCAGCCAACCCTTGTCATGCTCCACCAGCAACAGGTTATGAACTGTGTGATAGCCATCATCGTCCGTGATGCGATAGACGCTTGAATCGGGGCAACGGCCAACCGGTTGCGGGGATTGCCAGCTGCCCATGGTCTGGGCCAGCATCTGGAACCCTTCGCCATAGAGAGGGGTGTCGAGCGGGAGGCCGAGCTTGCCATCAAACAGTACCCAGCGAGCGACCCGGGTATCGTCACTGCCCGTGTTGTCGAGCCGGACCCGGCACAGGGACCCGTCCCACTGACGGGTCTGCAACAACTGAGGGGGCAGATCACTATCGGCCGCCAGTTGACGCACGCGGGACAAGAGGGATGTCATGGCTACTCCTTGTAATTGTAAAATATGTGTTCAGCACGCCATGGTCTTGAAAACCCATGGTTCAGAAAGGTCTGCTATCAAAGAATCTTCAATGAAATCAGCCATCATCGAACTAATTTCAGCTGTTATTGTTTTAATGCCGCGCCCCTGCCTCTCTGGTAAACTGCCCATTCATTCACAGTTTCCAAGTTGAGGCTCAGGTGATTGCGCAACGTGCCTTGCTCTACCTTCGCGACTTCATGGTCATAGTCGCCTGCCTGCTGGTGGGTAAAACCCTGGCCGCCATACTGCCTTTTGCCTTCCCCGGCAGCATCATCGGCATGCTGCTGCTGTTCGTGCTGCTCTCCTTGCAGCTGGTGAAGCTGCACTGGGTCGAGCTCGGTGCTGGCCTGCTGCTGCGGCATATGGGCGTCCTCTTCGTGCCGGTGGCCGTCGGCCTGGTCGCCTGGCTTGAGCCCCTGCGCCAGTCCTTCGGTCTCATCATGCTCTGCATAGTGCTCGGGATAGTCTTGATCCTGGGCACTGTCGGGCGCCTGTACCAGAGGATGAACAAATGATCTTCTGGCTTGCCATTCCCCTGACCCTGGCACTCTATTTTGCCACCCGGGCCCTCTATCGCCGCCTGCCCTGGCCCATCATCAATCCCGTGCTGGTACCCACCGCCGTCATCATAGGCCTGCTGCTCTGGCTGGATCTGCCCCTTGAGCAGTACGAGAGTGGCACCCTCCCCATCACGGCCCTGCTGGAACCCGCCGTGGTGGCACTGGCACTGCCGCTGTATCAGCAGGCCCGCCAGATCCAGGCCAGGCTCAAGCCCATCCTGGTCTGTACTCTGGCCTCCGTCTTGATCTCAGTCTGTACTACTTTGGTTGTCGGTCATTTTATGGGCGCCGACCCGGCGTTGCTGGCATCGCTCGCCACCAAGTCCATCACAACCCCGCTTGCCATGAGCGTCAGCCAGTCCATCGGCGGTATACCTGCCATAGCGGCGGCCGTGGTGGTGGTGGTCGGGATCGTCGGCGCTCTGATAGGGTACCCGCTGCTCAAACTGATGCGGGTGACAGACCCCGAGGCCCAGGGACTGGCCATGGGAGCCTGCGCCCACGCCATCGGTACCGCCACCTCTGCCGAGAAGGGCATTACCCAGGGCGCCTTCTCGTCGCTGGCCATGGTGGTGTGCGGCATCCTCACCGCCGCCGTCGCCCCCCTGCTGTTTGCTCTTTATCACTGGTTGACCTGAGGGTCACCCATTTGCTGGCGCTGCGGGCCTGTTGGCCCGCCACTGTGCGAGCTGACGCACAATTTGCGCAAGACAAACGTTTCCTTTATCCTCCTCCTCCTTTTGCCCGTCAGGGCGTGAGCGCGCTCACACATTTTGCCGAGCTTGCTCCCTACAATGGCCCCCCAATTGGCCTTTGAGGACACACTATGCATCCCCGTTTTGCCAAGCCACTCGATACCCTGTCCGCCCCGCTCAAAGCGGCGCTGCTGCCCATGCTGGACAACGATTTCCAGGCCTGTTTCACGCCACAGCAGGTGGCGACCCTGAAAGCCGCCACAGGGCTGGAAGATCGCGCCCTGCGTCTGGCGCTGCTGCCACTGGCCGCCGCCTGCTCGGTGGCGCCCATCTCCAAGTTCTTCGTCGGTGCCATTGCCTGCGGCCTGAGCGGAACCTGGTATTTCGGCGCCAACATGGAATTTGCCGGACAAGGGCTGTTCCACTCGGTCCATGCGGAGCAATCCGCCATCTCCAACGCCTGGCTGGGCGGTGAGACAGGGATCAGCGAGATCACGGTCAACTACACCCCCTGCGGCCATTGCCGCCAGTTCATGAACGAGCTGAGCACGGCCAAAACGCTGCAAGTCTCCCTGCCTGACGACTTGAGCGCGCTGCAATCCTTCCTGCCCCACTCCTTTGGCCCGGCCGATCTCGACATCACCGATGCCCTGATGAGCCCGCAAGCCCATGACGAGCTGGTGCTCGAGAGCGAGGATCCGATCTGGCGAGCGGCACTGGCGGCTGCCCGTCAAAGCTACGCTCCCTACAGTCAGGGCTATGCCGCCGTGGCGCTGCTGTTTGCCGATGGCCGCCTCTTCTGTGGTCGCTACGCTGAAAACGCGGCGTTCAATCCCAGCCTGCCGCCGATGCAGATGGCCTGCGCCCACGCTGTGCTGTGCGGCGAAGATCTCGCCAGCATCCGTCGCGCCGTGCTGCTGGAGAGCAAAAACGGCCAGATCAGCCAGCGGGATTCCGCCCAGTCCACCCTCAAGGCGCTGGGCTCGGTCGAGCTGGAATACCAGGCCGTCTGAGGTACATGACGCCCAACAACAAGGGGAGCCATTGGCTCCCCTTGTTGTTGCTGTTGATCGCTGAGTCACGTCAGTCCGTCAGGATTCCCAGATGATGCTCTGGGAGGAGGACCACTGCTCGCCGATGTTTGCGTATTTTTGCTCCAGCAGGTGGCGCTTGATCTTCATGGTGGGGGTGAGTACACCGTTTTCAATGTTCCAGGGCGTCTTCACCACCAAGATGCCGCGAATTCTGGCGTGAGATTCCAGTTGATCGTTGACCCGGTTGCGCGCCGCCTCCAGCTGGGCATTGATAGTTTCCCGATTACCCTTCATGGCACTCTCGGCCAGCTGCACCAGCGCAATGGGCTGGGGCATGCCGTAACCAATCACACACAGCTGCTCTATGATGGGTTCTTGTCCCAGCAAGCCTTCAATGGGCACAGGTGCCACATACTTGCCCTTGGCGGTTTTGAACACATCCTTCATGCGGCCTGTGATGGTGAGGTAGCCCTCTCTGTCCAGCTTGCCCATGTCGCCGGTATGGAGCCAGCCGTCGGCGTCGATGGCTTCGCTGCTGTGCTCGGGGTCCTTGTAGTACCCCAGCATCATGCCGTCACAGCGACAGAGGATCTCCCCCTCATCGGAAATCTTGATGGTCACCCCGGGCCCCGCCTTGCCGACCGTGCCTATCTTGTCGGCGCGGAAGGGGTAGTTGAGGGTGGAAAAAGCGTGGTTCTCCGTCATGCCCCAGGCTTCGGTTATCTTGATGCCGATGCTGTTGTACCACTGCAGCAGGGCCGGTGACACTGGCGCCGAGCCGCAACCCAGCACCCGCGCCTGATCCAGCCCCAGCCCTTTTTGCAACTTGCCCTTGATGAGACCCGAGACAAACGGGATCTTGAGCAACAGTTCCAGCTTCTTCTGGGGCAGCTTTTCGTGGATCTTGATGCGGAACATGGCCCACAGCCGGGGCACAGAGATAAAGACGGTGGGACGGCAACGCTTGACGTCATCAATGAAGGTGTCGAGCGACTCGGGGAAAGCGATGGTGGCGCCGCTGAACAGGCTGCCTCCATAGATGTAAACCCGCTCTGTGATATGGGCGAGCGGCAGATAGGAAAAACCGCGATCGGTGGCGGTCAGCTCCACCGCTTCCACCAGCTTTTCACAGGACCAGGCATAACGCTCGACGCTCAACATGGCACCCTTGGGCTTGCCGGTACTGCCTGAGGTGTAGACCAGGCTCAGCAGCGCATCCGGCACCTGCTCCGGGCTGTCGGGGATAGGTTCGTGCGCCTCCAGCAGATCGTCCCACTGATGGCTGGCGGGCATGGTCTCATAGGGCATGGCGATGCGCAGAAGGGAGGCAGGCACACCCGCCTCCTGGCTCTTCCAGTCATCCAGCTTGCCGACGAAGATCGCCTTGGCTTCGCTGTGACGCAGCACATATTCGATGGTATCGACGTTGGCGGTCGGATAGATGGGCACGCTCACGTACTGCCCCATCTGCATGGCCAGATCAGCGATAAACCACTGGGCGCAGTTCTTGGAGAGCAGGGCCACCTTGTCACCGGGCACCAGCCCCAGATGACGCAGCGCCGTCACCATGCGCCGCGCTTCGTCAGCCACTTCACCCCAGGTAAAGTCGACGTATTCGCGGTTGATGGTTTGACGAAGATAGACTCGGTCAGGACACTGCCGCTCCCAATGGTAGAGCATCTCGAGCGGCAGTTTATTGGCAATACGTGAAGAGGAAGCCATAGTTTAATCCCTGAAACAAAAGGCGAAACTTATTATTAACCTTTCACTAACTTCAGGGAAGCGTCAACTAAAACTTCTGTTTGAAATGTGTATTCGATCAAGCTTCCGCTTGCTGCTGCAAGCCCTTCCACATGGCTTGTACCAGTTCTTCATCCTGCTCGGAGAGCTCCCCCTCCAGGATGGCCTCATTCAGGCTACGCAGTACATAACTCTTTACATCCCGCACCAGTGTCTTGCCTTCCAGCTCGGCACGCGCCACCGCCAGCGAAATGTGACCGCGCAGATACCCCCCCGCAAACAGCTCATCTTCAGTCGCCGTGGCCACCATGGCGTCTATCAGTCCCAACAACTTGTGCTCAAATTCATGAATCGTCATGTAACGCAGCCTCATTTTCAGAGTGGCTGGCAAAAAATTGCCGGCAAAATAATTCGGGAGAGTGGAACCGCGATCCGGTTGATCGCGGCTCTCTGGCGCAAGGCCAGCCGCATCCTTGATGTCCTATTCCGGGTTGGCCACCGGGTAGATGACCTTATCCTTGTATCCCGTGGTTATGCGCAGATAACCACTTAACGACCGGTTCAGTGCCGGATCATCGGTATCCACCAGCAGCGGCCTGCCCCCGAGGGCAGCCAGCTTGGCTTTGGTAGCCAGGACCTGGATCTGGTCCCGCCCGACAGCCCGGATCACCTCTGGACTCAGTTGCTGATTTCCGCGCCCGAACAGATGTCCCTGACCGCCGATCAGGGTAATGATCAGACGACAGTGACGACCGCGAATCCGGGTCAGGATCTCGGCGGCGGACAGATCCTGCCCGATAAGCCGGCCATTTTCCACCAGATCCACGCCGAGCAAGGTATTTTCCAGCCCCAGCGCCGCCATGCAGGCAGCGACTGTGCTGCCGGAGCCCATCAGGTAGAGGGTATCTGGCTCCATCTGCTCCACCACACCCGCGGCAAGATCTGCCAGTACCAGCTCTTCGGACTCCCGCCCCCCCTGCTTGACCGCCTGCACGTAGCGCAGATCTCCCGGTACCAGCAGTTGGCCATAGTGGCGGGCTCGCACCTTGCCCAGGCGAAATGCCTCTTCGTCGATGTCCATCACATCGGCATCCACCAGACTCAGCAATTCGCCGGCGATCATGCGGGCTGCCACACGACCACTGGCGGCGGGGGTGACGCCGTATACGCCGGAGTGGATCTTGCAGCCCGCCGGAATACCGAGCACATGGCAGGATTCCCCGACAGCGGCGCAAATGTCCCGTGCCGTACCATCGCCGCCGGCAAACAGCAAGAGATCGACGCCGGCCGTACGCATCAAGTCGGCGGCGGCGCGAGTGTCGGCCGCCGTGGTAGCACCAGAGACGGGCTGATAGACGATGCGACAAGGCAACTGAAGAGACGCCGCGAGATCGGCCCCCATCTCGCCCGCGACCGTCAACAGCTCAAATGGGGTGGCAAGATCGCACAGGGGCAACAAGGCTTGTCGTGCCCGCTCCTGCGCCTTGGGCACGGCCCCTCGAGCCAGCGCTTCAGCCACCACGCCGTCACTGCCCTTGAGACCAACCGCGCCACCAATGCCGGCGACCGGGTTAATGATGAGCCCTAAACGAAACATAGATTTCTCCCTCTGGTCAGCCGCCATTTTATCTTTTCAAGGCATGGGGACAAGCCATGTTGCGCCTGCTAGAATCCGCTTCCTCTCATTTTGTTAACCAAGGTTCAGTCATGCTGGAATGGGCTCTTGACCCCTCTGCCTGGGTTGCGCTCGCAACCCTTACCCTGCTCGAAATCGTGCTGGGTATCGATAACATCATTTTTATCTCCATCCTGGTTGCCCGCCTGCCCGAGGCGCAACGTCAGAAGGCGCGGATCCTGGGATTGGGGCTGGCCATGGGTACCCGTATCCTGCTGCTGCTGTCGCTTGCCTGGGTCATGCGCCTGACCGAGCCGTTGTTCACCATACTGGGTGAGGCCATCTCGGGGCGCGATCTCATCCTGCTGCTGGGAGGCCTGTTCCTCATCGGCAAGAGTGCCCACGAGATCCACGCTACCCTGGAAGGCGCCGCCGAGCCGGAGGGCTCCATGGCGGTCGCCTCCGGTTTCGTCAGCACCCTGATCCAGATCGCCATCCTCGATATCGTGTTCAGCCTGGATTCGGTCATCACGGCAGTCGGCATGGCAGATCACGTGCCCGTCATGGTGCTGGCCATCATGATCGCCGTCTTCATCATGATGTTCGCCGCCAAGTCCATCGGGGACTTTGTCGACAACCACCCCACCATCAAGATGCTGGCACTCTCCTTCCTGACCCTGGTTGGTTTCGCGCTGATGGCCGAGGGGATGGATCTGCACATTCCGAAGGGTTACATCTACTTCGCCATGGCTTTCTCGCTGACGGTGGAGATGATCAACATCCGTCTGCGCAGTCACCACGACAGCAAGAAGCTCGAACAGTAAGCGGACAAGCCACAAAAAAGAGCGCCATCAGGCGCTCTTTTTTTATCCACACAACCGGCTTATTCGTTGCTGATGATGATGCCAACGCGGCGGTTCTCTGCCCGACCGGCAGCCGTCTTGTTGTCTGCCACCGGATCCCGTTCACCGCGACCACGGATATCCAGGTTGGCTGGCTGCATGCCGACCGACACCAGCACATCGGCCACCGATTTCGCCCGCTTCAGAGAGAGCTGATCGTTATAAGCCTCAGGTCCGTTGGAATCGGTGTGACCATCGATCCGCGCCTTGTTCAAGCCAACCCCCAGCAAGGTCATGCCCAGCTTTTCCACCAGGACACGGGTGTCAGGGTTAAGGGTTTCCGAATCGTTGGCAAACAGCACCCGGTTGGAGAAGTCCAGAGTCCAACCCTCGTCGGTCAGGCGAAAGCCCTGCTCCTTGAGTACGCCGATCTGCTCCGCCGTCAGACCGCGAGGGGCACTTTGACAGCCCGCCAACACGCTCAACAGCAGGCCTATCAGGCCGGTTTTCATCAGGACAGTGATCTTCATTGTTATTTTTCCTCAGCAGAAACATCAAATTCCAGCTGGTCATGAAGTGCAAGCTCCCGACGCAGCCGTTTGGATTGGTACATGGCATTGTCAGCCTGCTGCAACAATTCACCGGCAGTGAGTCCCTCATCCGGATACACGGCGAGGCCTATGCTGATGGCGGCCACCAGCTGACGACCATCCCCCAGTACCACGGGGTCAGCCATCGCCTGCTGGATGCGGGACACCACATCCTGCGCTTCGCTCTCTTGCAACAGAGGCGTCAGCAAGATGGCGAATTCGTCGCCGCCCAGCCGACATACCAGATCCATCGGCCGAAGCTGATGTTGTACCCGTCTGGCCAAGGCGATCAGCACGTCATCCCCGGCGGCATGGCCCAGGGTGTCGTTGATCTGTTTGAAGCGATCACAGTCGAGGTAGAGCAGCGCAAACCGCTCCTCTTGCAAACGGCCCGTGGTCACAGCTTGATCCAGACGAGCCTCAAAAAGAGCACGATTGGGCAGACCGGTCAAGGCATCATGAGTGGCCTGATGCAGCAGACTGGCGTTCTCCCGCCGTTGGTGGGCCTGCCAGGCCTCCAGTTCATCGAGCAGGGAGTTGAAATCCTGGCCGAGTTCGTGCAACTCGGCGATGTCGGCCTCGGGCACCCGCATGGCAAGGGTACGTTGACGACTGACACTGTGGGCCACCTGAGCCAGCTTCTTGAGCGGCACAGTGATGGAGTTTTGCATCCAGCGCGCCACATAGATAGATCCCATGGCACTGAGGATGAGGCAGACCAGCATGGCCATCAGGGTTTGCAGCAGAAACAGCAGCAGGTACTGACCGTGGCCGACCAGATGGACGCGGGCTATCTCGACGCCGCCCCGCATGATGGGCTGCTCGATGGGGCCGGGCAGGATGATCTGTGCAAGATACTGCTCAAGACCCGACCAGGGGGTGGTCATGGCCCGGCTCCAGCTTGCCAGCGGCCTGCCACTGGGCAGCTGAATACTGGCCTGGGCCACATCCTCGCGGGTGACAATGGCCTGCAGCGCCTCCTTGGCGGCCTCTTCGTCATGGAATACCACGGCCGCTTCACTGGTGTAACTGATGGCACGCGCCACCAGCTCCAGATTGTGGTCCGCATAGATACGCAGGGCCAGCAAAGCGATACCGGTCAACAGCAGACCGGCCATACAAACAGCGGTCAGGGACGTCACCATGTGGGTGCGTCCCAAGCTCTGTCGCAAGGTGAGCCGCTGCGCCTGTGAACGAAAAAACGCCTTCATGGTGTCTCCTCATCCGCTCTGGCCAGCTTCAGCACGGCGGGGTGGACCCGCACTCCGCTCCTGGCGAGGGCATCCAGATTGACCCGAAAGCGAATACGCTCCGACCCTATCTGCAAGCAGAATACGGCGTCGGCGGTACACTCGGCGCTCTGCTCGCTGATGCTGAGAATCGCATGGCCGCGCAGCCGCTGGAACAATGGCAGGCGCCGCTCCGGCGCCAGCACTCCCAGATAAAGCACATCGCACTGCCGCCCCAGCATCTCATCCTCGACATCATAACGGCGCACACTGACCGGCCGGCCATTGGCCTGCTGCTTGATGGCAAACAGCGCTGTGGCATATTCCGTCGGCGCGGCGATGCATAAGCGCAATTCCTCTGGCTCGGTGGGCCAGCGGGTGTAGCTGAGTATGTCGAGCACCGTCTGTCGCACCTGCTCTGAGCGCAGCTCGGCAGAGGTCAAAGGAAGGTGCTCGCGGGCCAGCGCCAGCGAGCAGAACAGGAGCGTCAACCACGCCAGGGACCGGGTCAGAGAAAAAAAGTGCATCATGCCTGCGCTTATTGAACATGCGGTCTATTTGAAGGGCTGATGCCCGTTCAGGGAGATCCGGATGAATGTAGTATTGAACTTGTCAGCAGCATGACAAGGCAACATCGACAGAGCAAGGGGGTGCGCCAGCAATTGTCGCGATAAGAAAAGGGGCCCACGCTGGCGTGAGCCCCGATATATCACTTGAATTCATTCGCTTACTTCTTGCTGATCCCGTATTCACGCAATTTGTTGGCGATGGCGGTGTGCGACACGCCGAGGCGCTTGGCCAACTGACGAGTGGAAGGAAACGCTGGATAGAGCCGTTCAAGCAGCCGGCTCTCGAAGCGTTTCACCGCCTCGTCCAGGCCCCCTTCGAACCACTCGTCAATGAGCGGCATGGCATCGGCGGCCACCGGCAAGTCCACGTGTTCCGGGCCGATTTCGTCCCCTTCCAGCAACGTCATGGCGCGGTAGAGGCAGTTGCGCAGCTGACGCACGTTGCCGGGCCAGCGGTAGGCCGTCAGGTACTCGGCCATGTTGCGGGTAAAGCGCGGTCTTGGCCGTTGCAACTCGCTGGCGAAGCGGGAAACAAACTGCTGGGCCAGCGCCATGATGTCCGCCTTGCGCTCGCGCAGAGGGGGCAGCGCCAGACTCAACACGTTGAGGCGATAGTAGAGATCTTCCCGGAACTTGCCGTCGTGCACCAGATCCAGCAACTGCTTCTGGGTGGTACAGATGAAGCGCACATTGACCTTCACCTCCTGCTCGTCACCGACCCGGCGAAACACCCCGTCCTGCAGCACCCGCAGGAACTTGGTCTGCAGATGGGCAGACATGTCGCCGATCTCGTCCAGCATCAGGGTACCGCCGCTGGCCAGCTCCAGCACGCCGCGCTTGCCTTCGGTGTTGTTGCCAAACGCCCCGGGGGCGTAACCAAACAGTTCGCTCTCGGCCACGTTGTCCGGCATGGCGGCGCAGTTGAGGGCCATGAAGGGGTGGCTGGAACGCAGGCTGGCACCGTGGCAGGCGCGGGCCAGCAGTTCCTTGCCGGTGCCAGTCTCGCCGACGATGAGCAGCGGCGCATCCTGCATCGCCAGCTTGCTCGCCTCTACCAGTACCTGCTTCATCTTCTGGCTCTCGGCCTGCAGGTGCTCGAAGCCCCCCACTTCCACCGCGTGCAAGGCACTGAAGTGCATGCCGACCCGGCGGGCAGATTTGAGCACCACGACGGCGCCGGCCAGGGCCTGGCGGCCCTTCTCTTCGGCCACGAACAGCGGCATCAGATCCGCCAGATACTCTTCGCCGTTGAAGCTGAGCTTGCAGGTCTGCGGCTTGATTTCGCTCGCCTCCAGCCAGCGGCTGAAGGAGAACCCCTTGACCAGAGAACCAAGGGCCATGCCACGTATCTCTTCCACCGGCAGGGCCAGGGTCGTCAGAGCAGACTGGTTGGCCTGGGTCACCTTGCCCTTGGCGTCGAGAGAGAACACCAGATCCGGCAGCGCCTTGAGCAGGGCCTCAATCTCGTGGTGTTCACGCTCTGATGGCATGTAGGGGATGGTCTTGACGTCATAGACGCCGGGAATGCGGCGGATCTCCGGCATCAGGTGCTGAAAATCGCGAAACTCCAGCTCGGGAAAGTTGAGATAGATGATGCCTGAGGTATCGATTTCGATGCCGCGCAGATCGATGTTGTGCTCCACCAGACGGTCGAGCAGTTCCCGGGTCAGGCCCAGGCGGTCTTCACAGCTGACTTCAAGACGCATTCGGGACACACTTCCTAGCTAACTCTATGAATGACCGGATAATACAGACTCGATCCCGCCAGTGCGAGCGCTGGCCCATAAAAATGCGGGCCCGCCCCGCTTTCGCCGGGCAGGCCCGAGTCACTGGAGGAGGCTTATTTGTGCAGCGGATCGCTGAGCAACTGGTCGGTACGCGCCGCCATGATGAAGTCGTTGCGGTGTAATCCGCCTATCTTGTGGGTCCACCAGCTGACGGTCACCCTGCCCCATTCGGTCAGGATCGCAGGGTGATGAAACTCAGCCTCCGCCAGTTCACCCAGACGGTTGGTAAACGCCAGCGCCTCCTTGAAGTTGCGAAAAGTAAATTCCCGCCTCAGTTGCAGCTCTCCTTTCACCACCAGCGGCTGCCAGTCGGGAATGAGGTGCATCAGTTCGCTCAGCTCCTGCTCGCTCACCTTGGGGGCATCGGCGCGGCACGCTTCACACTGCTGGCTGGCCAGTTCGGACATGGGTCTCTCCTTGTTCATCAATGGGAATGAGATAACGAAAAATCGTGGTGAGTTCAGCTCGCCTGCTTGCCGGCCGCCGGCTCAAAGCGTGGCGGGCGCAGGCCGAGGCGCCTCGCCTCCCCCACCATGGTCATGATGTCCTGCTCCGCCAAACGGTAGAGCGCCGCCAGCTCAGGCAGCACAAAATAGGTGGGCTGCATGATGTCGATACGGTATGGGGTGCGCAGCACTTCTATGGGATCGAAGGGTTGCAGCACAGGCTGGCCACCGAGGGCATAGGTGGTCTCGCCGATGGAGGAGAGAATGCCGCCACCGTAAATTCTCAGCCCGGCAGGGGTATTGAGCAGACCGAACTCCACCGTGAACCAGTAGAGCCGGGCCAGAAAGACCCGATCCTCCTTGCTCGCCTGCAGGCCAAGCTGGCCATAGACATGGGTGAAGTGGGCGAAGGCGGGATTGGTCAGCATGGCGCAGTGGCCGAAGATCTCGTGGAAGATGTCGGGCTCTTGCAAATAGTCGAGTTCATCCCGGCGCCGGATAAAGGTAGCCACCGGAAACTGGCGATTGGCCAGCAGGGCAAAGAAGCGGTCGAACGAGATAAGCGCGGGCACGGCAGCCACCGACCAGCCGGTGGCGGGTTGCAGCACGGCATTGATATCCATCAGCTGGGGGATGCGATCACGGGGTAACGTCAGGCATTCCAGCCCCGCCAGATAGTCGTCACAAGCCTTGCCGGCAAGGGCTGCGAGCTGGCGCTCGATCAGGATTTGCCAGGTCCCATGCTCCTCATTCGAGTAATGGACAAGACCCAGGGAATCTGGCTGGTGTGCTGTGTAGAGACTTGCCATGAGCGGTTCCATCCTGTGCGCACGCCCGGACATCCAAGCATCGGCGACTCATCGTTGACTGACAGGATCACTGTAACGGTTTGCCCCTCAAAAAAGCAGCCGACCCCGGGGTCGACTATCGACGCAAATTGTAAACAATTTGTGACAACCACAGTCGAGGCCCGGGCCGTCACCCCCTGTTGAGATACCCCGCCAGCTGACCGATGAGCCGCTTGCGCAGCTCACCGAGCTTGGGTTTCTCGTCACCACACCAAGGCAACGGGCGGCACGCCTCTATGGTACGCAGGCCAAGGCGGGCAGTGAGCAGACCCGCGCCCACCCCTTGCGCGGCGCGGGCGGAGAGCTTGGCGGCAAGCTCGGCTCCCAGCAAGTCCATCCCCACCTCGGTCACCAACTCGGTGGCACCGGCATAGAGCATGTTGCGAAATACCTGACGAATGAGGCGGATGCGGCTCCAGTAACCGAGCTCAATGGCATAGACGTCGGCGATGTCCTCGATCATCCGCAGGTTGCGCCACAGCATCAGCATCATGTCGACGGTGGCAAGGGGGCTCAGGGCCACCAGCACGGCGGCCTCCCCCGACCATTTGGCCACCCGGGCCTGGGCCAGCTTGTCTCGCTCGGTGAGCACCAATTGGCTATAGAGGGTCAGCACTTCCCGATCGCTGTGGCTCTCGTCGAGCTGGCTCAGCCAGCTTTGGTACCCCTCGCGCCCCTTGTCGCCACTCTTCTCGGCGAGCGCCTCGCAAAAAGCCTGCCCCTGCCCGACGCCCTGACGGGCCAGCAGATCGTCGGCGCGCGAGCGCACATCCTGGCGCCGCTTGAGGGTGCGCAGCCGCAACCACTCGCGCCCCACTACGCCGGCCGTACCCACGGCCACCAGACCGGAGGCCAGCAACCAGGCGCTGCCCCAAAGCGGGGTGGTGAGCAACTGGTCATAAAGAAAGACGCCATATTGCCCCAAAGAGAGCAGGCCAACCGCCCCCAGCCCCCAGGCGAGCAGCCGATGGCGACGACGCGGCTTGATGGTGAGGGCGGGCTCCACGTCGGTGAAATCATCGAGCTCGTCGAGGCGCTCGAAGCTAGCCTCTTCCAGCTGCTGGGCCGGAGCCGGCGGCCGCTCTTCGCTCGCCACCGACAAGCTGGGCTCGAGGATCACCTTGCCCTGCAACGGCGCAGTCTCATTGGCCCTGTGTTTTGTCTGATCGTTCATCTTTTTGCTTGTTCCTCCACGCGGCTGTGCAGCCATGCCTGATCTGTATCCATTGCCACAGAGCCTGGGTTATTCGAGGTGATCCCCGAGCAGAAACTCCAGCGCCGCATCGAGCCGGATATGGGGCAGCGCCTGATGGGCGCTCATCGCCAAGGGGCGAAATGCCTGAAAATCAAAGCCCTGATTGTTCCACCACTGTGCGGGCGGGATATGGGCAGGCACCTCCCCCGGGAAGAGCAATAACGGCTCCCCCGAGAGGCTGGTACCGCGGATGGCGGGAAACTCACGGCCATTGGCCACTCCCTTGCCCACCTCGGTCGCCTTGATAGCAGCCAGCGCCAGACACTCTGTGGTGATCCCCTCAAAGCGTGCCTGACCCCGGCCGCTGCGCACCAGATGCTGGAGCAAAGAGACCAGAGGGCCGTGCTGCTCGGGGGTGACGTGATCGGCCTTGCTCGCCACAAACAGCAGCTTGTCGATGCGCGGCGAGAAGAGCCGTCGCCACCAGTTGCTCTTGCCGTAGGCAAAGCTCTCCATGATGCGGGCGATGGCCTGCTGCATGTCACCAAAGCTGGCGGCGCCGGCATTGAGGGGTTGCAGGCAGTCCACCAGCACTATCTGACGATCGAAACCGGCAAAGTGCTGCTCATAAAAACCCTGCACCAGATGCTGTTTGTACTGCTCGAAACGCTGCTTGAGGGTGGCATAGAGGGTGCCATCGGCGGGCTCGCCAGCAGGTTTGGCCCACATCCATGGCACAAACTGCAGCATGGGGGCACCGGCATACTCTCCCGGCAGCACAAAGCGACCGGGTTGGATGAGGTGCAGCCCAAGCTCGCGCTTGCAGGCATGGAGGTAATCGGTGTAACGCTCGGCAAGCTCCGCCACAGGCCGCTCTTCGAAGGTCTGCTCGGCCTGCCACTCAGTCGCCAGCCACGCGGCCGCCAGCGCCTGCAACTCGGGGCGACGCAGCTGATCACGCACCTGTTCGCTCCACTGCTCATAACTCAGTTCAAGCAACGGCAAGTCGAGCAGCCACTCCCCCGGATAGTCCACCAGATCCACATAGAGGGTGGACATGTCTCCCAGGTGCTTGCGCAAGGGATGGCGGGTGCGATAGCGGATCTCGAGGCGAACCTCGGCCACCCCGCGAGTGGGATCGGGCCAGGCAGGGGGATCGCCAAACAGGGCATCGAGCCCGCGCTCATAGGCAAAGGTGGGAATATGGGCATTTTTCTGGGGCACCCGACGGGCGCCCAGGATCCGCCCCTGCCGCTGGGCATCCCACAACGGCAAGCGGCCATCGATGGCCGCATGTTCAAGCTGGTTGACCAGCGCTGTGATGAAGGCGGTCTTGCCGCTGCGGGAAAGACCCGTCACTGCCAGTCGTATGTGACGATCCCGTACCCGGTTCACCACGTCGGTGGCCTTGTGCTGCAAGAGCGACCATTTTTGTTCGAGTTTGTTGCGTATCAAAGCGGATCCCGTTCTCCCGTTTGTCCCATTTATTCTCGATCGTACGACCCGGTTGCACTCACCGAACCTGCCAACCAGATTGGTCATGCAGGTTCGATGAGTCCGGCAGGCCTCATCGAACCGTCACGGATTCACAGCTTGCTGAATTCCCGTTGCAGGGTGAACTCCTTGGAGGTCACCAGCTTCTCGATGCGCTGCAGCCTGGGCTCCAGAGTATCGAGCTCCTGCGCGATACGGCCCAGTGCCTGATGGGGCGTGATCCCCGCCTGCCAGCTGCGCGCCTTCATGCGCACCTCGGCAAAATCTCCCTCCTCGTTTTGATAGAGGGTGACCGGCTTTTTATCGAGCAGAAACCAGGCTGCTATGTAGGCGGTTAAGGTGATGAAACCTGCAAAGATGAGACCGCTGATGGCCAGCAGCCGCACGATCCAGGTCTCCACCCCAAAGTAGTCGGCAAGGCCGGCACACACACCGGCTATCTTGCCCTGTTGGGGGTCGCGATAGAGATTGCGCCCCTCCCGATTCGATGGACTCATACCTTGTTCCTCCAGCCCGGGACTTCCGCATCCAGAATGGACTCCAGCGCGCCGACCCGCTCCTGCATCTTCTCGGCGCGGGCCAGCAAGCCTTGCAGTTGCTCCCGTTCGCTATCGGCGAGACCGGTACCGATCCGCCCCTTGGCTCTGTAGTGCAGCACCAGCCAGATAGGGGCCACCACCACCATGAAGACCACCATGGGAACCATCAATACGCCCAGCAGATCTTCCATCCGTTACTCTCCCTGTTTTGGTGTGGTGTCGCCCTGGCCCAGCTTCTGACGCATGGCCTCGAGCTCTTTGCTTATCTGATCGTCGGCTTCCAGCTCGGCAAACTGCTGGGCCAGGGCCTTGTCCGATTGTCCCAGATCGGCACGGGCTTCCATCTCGTCGATGCGACGCTCCATGCGCTCGAACTTGCTGACCACGGCCTGACTGTCGCCACGGGCAACCTGGCTCTGCACATTGAGGCGGCTGCTGGCAGCTTCGGTGCGGATCGCCATCGCTTTTTGACGGCTGCGGGCATCTTCCAGCTTGGCTTCCAGCTGACGTATTTCGTCACCCAGTTTCTCGATGCCGCTGTCCACTGCCTGCTGCTCGCGATAGAGGGTTTCGGCCAGCTCGCTCTGCTTCTTCTTCTCGATAAGGGCGGCACGCGCCAGATCTTCGCGCCCCTTGGCCAGCGCCAGCTCGGCCTTGCCCTGCCACTCGTTCACTCGCTCCTGATGGCGACTGACCTGACGGCCTATCTCTTTCTGGCTGGCAAGGAAGCGAGCCAGATTGGAGCGCTCCTTCACCAGTTCATCTTCCATTTCTTGGATGATCAGGCGCACCATCTTCTGGGGATCTTCTGCCTTGTCGAGCAGGGACGTCAGGTTCGAATTGATGATGTCGGCCAGACGGGAAAAAATACTCATGATAGAACTCCTGTGGTTGGCATACGTTGTTTCTCCATTGACAATGGCAACTTGTGTGCCAATCTGGAACAGAATTTAACTTGTTGATTTATATGGGGCCTATGGGTCGAGTTTCAAGATACCCCATGCAAGTGATGATTAAAATCACCAACTTTTGGTAAGATTGACCAGATTTTACAACTGACAGGGATCACTATGAGCACGGCCACGGAAAGCCTGTTGGGGGAATCCAACGCATTCCTCGAGATCATTGAGCAGGCCTCCCGCCTCGCACCGCTGCGCAAACCCGTGCTGATCATCGGCGAACGGGGAACGGGCAAGGAGCTCATCGCCCATCGCCTACATTATCTCTCGGGGCGTTGGGATCAAAGCTTTGTCACCATCAACTGCGCCACCTTGAGCGAGAGCCTGCTGGAAACCGAGCTGTTCGGCCACGAGGCAGGATCCTTCACCGGCGCAGCCAAGCGCCATCAGGGCCGGTTCGAGCGCGCCGATGGCGGTACTCTGTTCCTCGACGAGCTGGCGACCACCAGCGCCCGGGTACAGGAAAAACTGCTGCGGGTCATTGAATACGGTGAATTCGAGCGAGTAGGTGGAGCCAAAGCCCTCAAGGTGGATGTACGGCTGGTGTGTGCCACCAACGAGGATCTGCCCGCGTTGGCCGACAAGGGGCACTTTCGCCACGACTTGCTGGACAGGCTTGCCTTTGATGTCATCACTCTGCCCCCCTTGCGGGAGCGGCGCGAGGACATACTGATGCTGGCGGAGCACTTCGCCCACGGCATGACCCGGGAGCTGGGTTATCCCCTGTTTGCCGGATTTTCGCGCAAGGCGACCCAGCTGCTGCTGGATTACCCCTGGCCCGGCAACGTGCGGGAGCTCAAGAACGTGGTGGAGCGCAGCATCTATCGTCAGGGCAATCCCCAGTTGCCGCTCTCGGATCTGGTGCTCAACCCGTTCGATTCCCCCTGGCGGCCCCGTGCGCAAGGCGCCCCTGCCATGCACATCGCCAGTGAGAGCCTGCCACAGACTAACCCGGCCGCTCAGAGCCTGCCGCTGGATCTCAAAAGCGCGGTGGCGGAGTACGAGATTAATTTACTCAAGCAAGCCATGCAGCAATCCCAGTATAATCAGCGCAAAGCCGCCCAGTTGCTGGCCCTGAGTTATCACCAGTTCCGTGGCATGCTGCGCAAATACCAGCTGCTGGACAGTGATAACGATGCGGATTGACGCCACAGGAAATGCTGGCCCTGCGCTATCACCAGTGCCGTGGCATACGGCGCAAATACCCGCTGCAGGATAGTGATAACGATGCGGATTGAAACCACAGTAAGCCCGGTTCAGGCCGACTCCTGCAACTCGCCAGCCCCGATGCTGGCACATTTGTATAAAAACATGGTTCTACAATGAGAATGCTCAAACCCTTGCTGCTTGGATTGCTGGTGCTGGTTACCGGTTGTCAGAAACAAGACGACGCGTCCAGGACGGGACTCATCTACTGTGCGGAAGGCTCGCCCCAGACCTTCAATCCCCAGGTCTCCAACTCCGGGGTGACCCTGGATGCCAGCTCCCGCCCGCTCTACGATCGTCTGCTGGAGGTGAACCCCAACACGCTGGCGCTGGAAGGGGGGCTCGCCACCCGCTGGAACGTGAGTGAAGATGGTCTCTCTTACACACTGACTCTGCGCAAGGGCGTCACCTTTCACCACACCCCCTGGTTCAATCCCTCACGCAACCTGAATGCCGACGATGTGCTGTTCACTTGGCAGCGGCTGCTGGACAAGCAGCACCCCTATCACGCCATTTCGGGGGGCGAGTATCCCTACTTCTACAGCCTGGGGCTGGATCAACTTATCAAGCGGGTCTACAAGAAGGGACAGCTGCAGGTGGTGTTTGAACTGAATCGGCCGGATGCCTCCTTCCTCGCCACGCTGGCCAGCGACTACGCCATAGTGCTCTCCGCCGAATATGCCGACCAGATGCGCAGCGCTGGCACACAGGCACTGCTGGACACCCAACCGGTCGGAACAGGTCCGTTCAGCTTCAAGGAGTATCGCCACAACGAATATGTGCGTTACCTGCGCCACCCGGGTTACTGGGGCGGCGAAGCCAAGATTGAACAACTGGTCTATGACATCACGCCAAAGTCTGCCAAGCGACTGGCCAAGCTGCTGACGGGCGAGTGCGATGTGATGAGTACCCCCGTTGCCAGCCAGTTGTCGGTGATCAAGCAGAACCCGAAACTGAGCCTGTCCATACAGTCGGGCATGAACGTGGCCTTCCTTGCCCTCAACACCCGCAAGGCACCCTTCAACAAGGTACAGGTACGTCAGGCCATCGCCAGTGCCATCAATATCGACAACCTGTTGCAAGCGGTCTACTTCGAGACAGGACAACCGGCCAACAGCCTGCTCCCTCCCCTCTCCTGGGGCTACAATCCTTCTCTGCCTATGCGTCAGCAAGACTTGAAGCGATCACGTCAGCTGCTCAAGGAAGCCGGGCTTGAGCACGGATTCGAGATGCAGGTGCTGGTACAGCCGGGCTCGCGCCCCTACAATCCGGATGCCCTCAAGACAGCCCAGCTGATGCGCAGCGATCTGGCCAAGGTCGGCATCAAGCTGAAAATCGTGCAGCAGGAGTGGCCTGTCATCGAGACGCGCCTCGCCCATGGCCACTATGACAGCCTGCTGTCGGGCTGGATTGCCGACAACGCCGACCCCGACAACTTCTTTCGCCAGTTGCTGAGCTGCACCGCCGTCGAGCGTGGCAACAACTACAGCCGCTGGTGCAGCCCGGCCTTCGATCAACTGCTGGATGACGCTGTGACCACACCCCAGCTGGCGTTCCGGTTGCGCAACTACTATTACGCCCAGACCCTGCTCAACGAGCAGTTGCCGCTCATTCCGCTGGCCCATGCCCTGCGCACCCAGGTCAGTCGCAGCGACATTGAGGGACTTTCCCTGATGCCTTTTGGCGGCACCGTCTTCTACCAAGCACACAGGGAGTAAGCATGTTTCTCTATATTCTGCGCCGCATCAGCCTGCTGCTTATTACCCTGCTGGCGCTGACCTTTGTCGCCTACCTGCTGGATTATCGGCTCATCGGCCTGCAAGCCAGCTTCTGGAGCGGTTATCCTGACTTTCTGAGCAACATTCTGGACGGGGATCTGGGGCTTTCCAGTGTCTCAGGTCTGCCTGTGCTAGACGAGATCCGCCACTACTTCCCGGCCACCCTGATCCTCTGTGCAACGGCATTTGCCATCTCGCTGCTGGTGGGCATTCCGCTGGGCACCCTGGCGGCACTCTCACAAGGCAAGCCGCTGGATCTCTCCATCATGACCGCCGGCCTAATCGGCTACGCGGTACCTGTGTTCTGGCTGGCGCTGCTGGTGGTGATGTTCTTCTCGCTGGATCTCGGCTGGTTGCCCGCCTCCGGCCAGATCAGTCTGCTCTATGACGTGCCCTCCATTACCGGCATAGCACTGATCGACGTGTTGATGAGCCATGAACCCTGGCGCCAGGCGGCGCTGCACGACGCCCTGCGCCACTTGATCCTGCCCTCGCTGGTACTGGCGGTGGTGCCCACCACAGAGGTGATCCGCCACGTGCGCAGCTCCCTCATCGACGTGATGAAGCAGAACTACATCAAGGCAGCCGCGAGCCGTGGTCTCTCCCGCCGGCAAATTGTCTGGCGCCATGGCCTCAAGAATGCCTTGCCCCCCGTGTTGCCGCTGCTGGGTCTGCAGCTGGGCAGCGTGCTCACCTCCGCCATGATCACGGAGGTGGTGTTCGAGTGGCACGGGATCGGCCGCTGGCTCATCAGCAGCATAGCCCTGCAGGACTATGCCGCCATCCGGGGCGCCACCCTGGTAGTGGCTGGTTTCGTCATTTTTACCAGCGTCAGTACAGAGCTGCTCACCACCATCATCTATCCGGCGCGGCGCAAAGAACTCTATGCAAAACAAGACTGAACGTGCTCATGGCATGACCTGGAGCCAGGAATCCTATGCAAGACAAGACTAGCCTCTACCCCGAGCTCAAGATCCTCTCCCCGCTGGAGCAGACCTGGGCCTCCTATCGCCGCAATCCACTGGCAATGGGGGCACTCTGGTGCTTCGTGATCCTGCTGCTCATCACCCTCATTGGCCCATTGCTGGTGCCCTACGGCATCGATGATCAACACAGCTCCCGCCTGCTGCTGGCCCCCTCCTGGGCCAACAGCGGCAACATAGACTACTTCCTTGGCACAGACGATCTGGGCCGTGACATCCTCTCCCGTCTGGTGGTGGGCGCGCGCTTCACCTTCGGCAATGCCTTGCTGGTGGTGCTGATCGCCATGGTGGCCGGCACCGCCATCGGCATCCTGGGCGGCATGAGCAAGGGGCTCAAATCGAGCGTACTGCACCACCTGCTCGACACCCTGCTCTCCATCCCTTCCCTGCTGCTGGCCATCATCATGGTCGCCATTCTGGGGCCCGGCCTGTTCAACACCCTGATCGCCATCACGCTGGCGCTGATCCCTCCCTTCATCCGGGCGACCTACAACGCCGTTCACACCGAGATGCAAAAGGAGTACATCATTGCCAGCCGCCTCGATGGATCGCCCCCGTTTCGTATCATGCGTCTGGCCATACTGCCGAACATAGTGGAGACCCTGGTCGCCCAGACCACTCGCACCCTCTCTGCCGCTATCCTCGATATCTCGGCGGTGGGTTTTCTCGGTCTCGGTGCCCAGTCTCCCCAACCGGAGTGGGGTGCCATGCTGGCCGACTCGAGCGATCTCATCTATCTCGCCCCCTGGACCGTGACCCTGCCGGGCATGGCCATACTGTTCAGCGTACTGGTGACCAATTTAGTGGGTGAAGGCATTCGCGAAGCACTCAAAGAGGGGAATGATTAATGCCCTTGCTCGACATACGCAACCTTACCATCGAAATTGACACGCCACAGGGCAAGGTCAAGGCGGTGGACAAGGTGAGCCTGACCCTGACCGAGGGGGAGATCCGCGGCCTGGTGGGGGAATCCGGCTCCGGCAAGAGCTTGATTGCCAAAGTGATCGTCGGCATCCAGAAAGACAACTGGACGGTACGTGCCGATCGGATGCGCTTCAACGACATGGATCTGCTGACCATGGCCCCCAAGGAGCGGCGCCGGATCATGGGCCGCGAGATAGCCATGATCTTTCAGGACCCCATCAGCTGCCTGGATCCGTCCGGGGAGATTGGCGCCCAACTGGAAGAGGCTATCCCGACCGATTCGTTTGAAGGGAAATTCTGGCAACGCTTCCAGTGGCGCAAGAAAAAAGCCATCGCGCTGCTGCACAGGGTCGGCGTCAAGGATCACCGCAAGGTGATGCGCGCCTATCCGCACGAGCTCTCCGACGGCATGTGTCAGAAGGTGATGATCGCCATGGCCATTGCCAACAAGCCGCGCCTGCTGGTAGCCGATGAGCCCACCAGCGCCATGGAGTCCACAACCCACTCCCAGATCCTGCGGCTGCTGGACAAGATGAACAAGCTGGGCAACACCACCATTCTCATCATCAGCAACGACATTGCCGCCATCGCCAACCTGACCGACACCATCAACGTGATGTACTGCGGCCAGATGGTGGAGGTTGGTACCCGGGATCAGATCCTGGATACCCCGCACCACCCCTATACCGATGCCTTGCTCAAGTCCATTCCCGACTTTGACAAGCTGGTGCGCCACAAGTCGCGACTCGAAACCCTGCCCGGTGTCATTCCACCGCTGCAGCATCTGCCCATAGGTTGCCGACTCGGTCCCCGTTGCCCCTATGCCCAGAAGCAGTGCGTACAAACGCCGCTGATGAGCAAGATCAAGGGCCACCAGTTCAGTTGCCACTTCCCGCTGAACATGGAGGAGCCGAAAAAATGATGTTCGTTAACGCCCCCGTCAAGGAGCACAGCTTGTGATTGAACCCTCCCTGTTGCAGGTCAGAGGCCTTAGCAAGACCTATCAAAACCGCACCGGCCTGTTTCGCCGCCGGGCGGTGGAAGCCATCAAGCCGCTCTCGTTTGATCTGGACGTGGGCCAGACGCTAGCCATCGTCGGTGAAGCCGGCTCCGGCAAGAGTACCCTGGCACGGATCCTGGCCGGCATGATAGAGCCCACCAGCGGCGACATCGCCATCGAGGGTCAGACCCTGGTCCACGGCGACTACCAGACCCGCTGCAAGCTGCTGCGCATGATCTTCCAGGACCCCAACTCCTCCCTCAATCGCAAGATCCGGGTCGGCCAGATCCTGGAGACACCGCTGCGGCTCAACACCGAAATGAGTGACGAGGAGCGCCACGACAAGGTAGTACAGACCCTGCGCATGGTGGGCATGCTGCCGGATCACGCCCTCTTCTACCCCCAGATGCTCTCCGCCGGTCAGCAACAGCGGGTGGCGCTGGCACGGGCGCTCATTCTCAATCCCAAGATAGTGGTAGCCGATGAGGCGCTCTCCACCCTGGATATCTCGGTACGCTCCCAGATCATCAACCTGCTGCTGGAGATGCAGGAGACCATGGGACTGAGCTATGTGCTGGTAGCCAACGATCTGGGGGTAGTCAGCCACATCAGTGACGAGGTGCTGGTGATGCACGACGGACGAGTGGTGGAGCGCGGCAAAACCCTCAAGGTGTTCGCCGATCCCCAGCATGAGGTGACCCGCCGCCTGATCCAGAACTACAACAACGAATACCGCCGCTGATCCCGTGGCCGGTGCCAGCCCAGGCACCGGCACTCACCCCTGCTCACCTGCTTGAAAACGCGCAAAAAAATCCCGGCTCAGGGGCCGGGAATTGCGCTCAAAAATGATGCGTCGCTCGTAGTAGGAACAGGGTCATGGTAGGCAGCCCCCTTTACATCAACAACTGTCAGATCTGACAGGCAGCCCGCTATGGAACCTGAACTGCGGATCCGGCGAGCAGATAAGCTCGGCTTCGAGTTTGCCAAAATACGCGACCCGCGAGCTGATATCCTCACCCGCATATTGCTCAGCCAGGGCCAGATAGTCCTGATAATGGCGCGCCTCGGAGCGCAGCAGGGAGACATAGAAGCGGCCCAGCTCCTCGTCCAGATGGGGCGCCAGCTTGGCAAAACGCTCGCAGGATCGCGCCTCTATGTAGGCACCGATGATCAGCTTGTCAACTATGGTTGCAGGCTCGTGGGTGCGTACATGCTGCATCAGGTTGCGGGCGTAGCGGGAGGCGGTCACGGGGCCATAGGGGATGTTGCGCGCGGCCATCAGCGCCAGTACCTGCTCAAAGTGGTGCAGCTCCTCCTGGATGAGGCGCACCATGGGAAACAGCAGCGGGTTGCGGGCCAGCTCCTCAAACACGGTGCGATCGGACTCCCCCATGCTGCGCTTGCCCAGGATCTCGGCCTTCTCCGGGATGGCATCCAGCTCCCGATAGAATTCCAGCTTGGGCAGCAGATGACGTTTTCCCTTGGGCAGGCAATAGCGACGCACAAGGCTGTGGGCTGTGAGCGCAGCCTTGTTCTCGCAGTTGGCGTGATCGATAAGCAGGGTGGGCAGATGGGCGGGATCGCGCGCCATTGCCACCCACTCGTCCGGGGTCTCACACTGCAAAAACTGGCGCACGGGGGCTAACAAGTCATCCATCTGAATTCTCGTCTGTTCTGGTTGATACGGCATTTAGTCGAGTGGATACGACTGCGCGAAGGGCGCGACAGGGCTACTATGCTAGCGGATCCCGCCGCCACTGCCCATACCCGGCTGCATAAGTGCTTTTTTTTCAATCAGATAAAATCCCTCCCCCATTGCCCAGACACAACAATGGGGGCCGCAGCCCCCATCTCATCTCTGTCATTGACAACGAAAACGTTTAACTGCCTTCGTTGAAAATTTCCAGATTGCTGGTGCCTTCCTGCCACTCACGCACCGCCTTGTTGTCATCGCTGCGCATGGCGTTCAAGTGATCCAGATAGGACTGATCCACGTCGGAGGTGACATAGTGACCGTTGAACACCGAGGTCTCGAAGTGGCGCAACTCGGGGTTGATCTCCCGCACCGCTTCTTCCAGATCTTCCAGATCCTGGAAAATCAGGCCATCGGCACCAATCAGTGCACACACCTCTTCCACTTCCCGGCCGTGGGCGATCAGCTCGTTGGCGGTCGGCATATCGATGCCATAGACGTTGGGGAAACGGATTTCCGGTGCCGCCGAGGCGAAGTAGACCTTGGCCGCGCCCGCTTCTCGGGCCATCTGGATGATCTGCTCAGAGGTAGTACCGCGCACTATGCTGTCATCCACCAACAACACCTTCTTGCCCTTGAATTCGGAGCTGATGGCGTTGAGCTTGCGGCGTACCGATTTCTTGCGCTGGGTCTGGCCCGGCATGATGAAGGTACGGCCTATGTAGCGGTTCTTCACGAAGCCCTGACGGTACGGCAGGTTCAGGGTATGGGCTATCTCCAGCGCCACGTCACAGGAGGTCTCCGGGATGGGGATAACCACATCCACATCGAGATCTTCCCACTCGCGCGCAATCTTCTGGCCCAGCTTGCGACCCATGTTGAGGCGGGCGGCGTAGACGGAGACCTTGTCGATGCACGAGTCGGGACGGGCGAAGTAGACATATTCGAAGATGCAGGAGCTCATCTGCGGGTTTTCCGCACACTGCTCGGAGAAGAGCTGGCCCTGCTCGGTAATGTAGATGGCTTCACCCGGCGCAACATCGCGCACCGTCTCGAAACCGATGGCGTCAAGCGCCACGCTCTCGGAGGCGAGCATGTACTCCACCTGGCCCTGCTCGTCTGCCCGACGACCCAGGATCAGCGGACGAATGCCGTTGGGATCACGAAATCCGATGAGGCCATGACCAATCACCAGGGAGACGACGGCATAGGCGCCACGGATCTGCTGATGGGTCTTGCGCACCGCAGAAAAGATATCCTCCGGACGCAGCGCCATCTTGTCGCAGAGATCCAGCTCGTGGGCCAGCACGTTCAGCAGCACTTCCGAATCGGAGGTGGTGTTGATGTGACGACGGGCCACCTTGAACTGCTGCTCCTTGAGATCCTTGGCGTTGGTGAGGTTGCCGTTGTGGGCCAGCACCATGCCGTAGGGAGAGTTCACGTAAAAAGGTTGGGCTTCAGCGGCACTTGAGCTGCCTGCGGTGGGATATCTGACATGACCTATGCCGATATGCCCCTTCAGTCGCTGCATGTGACGCACTTCAAACACGTCCTTCACCAGGCCGTTGGCCTTGCGTTGCCGGAAGTTTCCACTGTCTATGGTCACGATCCCGGCGGCATCCTGTCCCCTGTGCTGCAACACCGTCAAGGCGTCGTAGAGGGCCTGATTGACGGGGGTGGTGCCAACTATACCGACAATACCACACATGTCTTTGCTACCTCGAAGTCACTATACCTGTTTAAGAAAACTGGATGAGTTCAACATGAACCCGAAAAACCACTGGATAACCGGTTTGAACTCGGGTACCAGCTTGGATGCCACCCACCAGTCGCTCTGGGAGAGGCTGGTGAAGGTATCCATAAAAAACAGCAGGGCACTGACGATCAGCACTCCGCGAATGGCGCCAAAACAGATGCCAAGCACCCGATCCGTTCCTGACAGGCCGGTCTTTTCCACCAGCAAACCCACCACGTAGTTCACCACGCCGCCCAGGATCAGGGTAGCCACGAACAGGGCTGCAATGGCCAGGCCGTTGCGTATCAGGGGATCGGAGAACGAGGTGAAATAGACGGCGAGATCGGGATAGAAATGGCTGGCGATAAAGAAGGCGATAAACCAGGTGACAAGGGACATGGCCTCCTTGACGAAGCCGCGCACCAGGCTGATGAGGGCGGAGAAACCGACGATGCCGATGATGGCGTAATCAATCCAGACCATAGGAAAAAGTGTCCTGCGAAATTGCGGCGCAGTCTAACAAAAACGATTGCGCAATGCTTGATAAAAATGTGTTAAATGTTCGACCGGGGGCCGGATGAAGCACTTTTTTCGGCGCCAACGCGAAGATTTGGCGCCCAAACGCACAACGCCATGGCATGGCCATGGCGTTGTATTTACGCGAGTGCGCTTAGCCTATGTGGGTCAGACCGCCCATGTAGGATTGCAGCGCCGCCGGGATGGCGATGCGGCCATCTTCCTGCTGGTAGTTCTCCATCACGGCCACCAGGGTGCGACCCACTGCCAGGCCGGAGCCATTCAGGGTGTGCAGCAGCTGGGGCTTGCCATCGATACGCACGCGAGCCTGCATGCGGCGCGCCTGGAAATCGGTGCAGTTGGAGACGGAGGAGATCTCGCGGTAGGTGTTCTGGGCCGGCAGCCACACTTCCAGATCGTAGGTCTTGGCGGCGCAGAAGCCCATGTCACCGGTGGCCAGCGCCATCACGCGATACGGCAGCTCCAGCAGTTGCAGCACCTTCTCGGCGTGACCGGCCATCTCTTCCAGCGCTTCCCAGGACTTTTCCGGGTGAACCAGCTGCACCATCTCGACCTTGTCGAACTGGTGCATGCGGATGAGGCCGCGGGTGTCACGGCCATAAGAACCGGCTTCGGAACGGAAGCAGGGGCTGTGGGCCGTCATCTTGATGGGCAGCTCCTGCTCATCGAAGATTTCGTCGCGGGCCATGTTGGTGAGCGGCACTTCGGAGGTCGGGATCAGGGAGAACTTGCGCACCTTGCCCTCGTCTTCCCCTTCGCCCTCGATACCGGTATTGAACAGGTCCAGGGAGAACTTGGGCAGCTGGCCGGTACCGTACAGGCTGTCCGGGTTCACCAGATAAGGCACGTAGCACTCGGTGTAGCCGTGCTGCAGGGTGTGCAAGTCCAGCATGAACTGCGCCAGCGCACGGTGCAGGCGGGCAATCTGGCCCTTCATCACCACGAAGCGGGCACCGGACAGCTTGACGCCGTTCTTGAAGTCAACGCCCTTGGCCGCTTCACCGAGATCGATGTGATCGCGCACCGGGAAGTCGAACGCACGCGGGGTACCCCAGCGGCGCACTTCAACGTTGTCGTTCTCGTCACGACCCACCGGTGTGGTGTCACTCGGCAGGTTGGGAATGGCATCGGAGATGGACTTGATCTCAGTCAGCAGCGCGTCGAGCTCAACCTTGCTGGTTTCAAGCTCGTCGTTGATCTTGGTCACCTCGGCCTTGAGCGGGACCACATCTTCACCACGACGGGCAGCCTCACCGATGGACTTGGAGCGGGCATTGCGCTCGGCCTGCAGCTCCTGGGTACGGGACTGCAGATCCTTGCGTTTCTCTTCCAGAGCATTGACAGCCGCTACGTCCAGAACGTAGCCACGTGTCGCCAGACGAGTGGCAGCTTCATCGATCTCGCTACGCAGATATTTGGGATCCAGCATGGTTTACCTACTTTTTTAAAATGGGATCTGGGCCTGGGTCATCAGACCGGGCGAGAAAACAGATCCGGAAGTTAACATCGGTTGGCGCACCCCTATCGTCTTCAGCTTCGGGCCTTCAAAATCAGGCCTTCGAAATCAAGAAGATGGCGCAAGGCCAAGACAAGCGGGGTCAGAGGGGCAGTGTATCAGACCGCCCCCCCGCGCGAACAGGGACTATTTATGTCGTTTTTACTGACGTTACCTGCCATGTAAGGGCAAATACGCCCCCTGCTGGCCCCTTGACGATGCAAGGCTCATATAGCACCGGGGATCACCCAGCACACTTAGTCGAATGCACATAGGCTGGCTCGCCCTGTCAGGTGTCCCGCTTGCGTGGGCTCTGTTTATCCAGCTCGTGGAGATAATCGAGCTTCTGGGCGATCTGCTTCTCGAGACCGCGATCCGTGGGCTGGTAGTACTGCTTGCCAGCCAGCTGTGGCGGGAAATAGCTCTCCCCGGCAGCATAGGCCCCGGGTTCGTCGTGGGCATAGCGATACTCGGCGCCATAGCCCAGATCGCTCATCAGCTTGGTGGGTGCGTTGCGAAGGTGCGGCGGCACCTCGAAGTCAGGCAGGTTTTTGGCGTCGTTGAGCGCCGCTTTCCAGGCGGTGTAGACCGCATTGCTCTTGGGAGCGCAGGCGAGGTAGACGATGGCCTGGGCGATGGCCCGCTCCCCTTCGGCAGGACCGATGCGGTGGAAGCAATCCCAGGCCGATAACGCCACCTGCATGGCACGCGGATCGGCATTGCCCACATCTTCCGAGGCAATCGCCAGCAAGCGGCGGGCGATGTAGAGGGGATCGCAACCTGCGCTCACCATGCGGGCATACCAGTAGAGCGCCGCATCGGGGGCAGAGCCGCGAATGGACTTGTGCACCGCCGAGATGAGGTCGTAGAAGTGATCGCCGCCCTTGTCAAAGCGCGCCACATGCTCACCCACCACGGCGGCGAGCAGGGCACTGTCGATCACCCTCTCCCCTGCCCCATTGGTCTCGGCCATGTCGGCCAGCAGCTCCAGATAGTTGAGGGATTTGCGCCCGTCACCATCCACGGCTTTGGCCAGCGCCTCCTTCACTCCGGGGGCAAAGGTGAGTGCCGGATCATTGAGGCCGCGGGAGTCTGTCATTGCCTGATCGATCATGGCGAGGATGTCGTCCTCTTCCAGCCGCTTGAGCAGATAGACCCGGGCCCGGGAGAGCAGTGCGTTGTTGAGTTCGAACGAGGGGTTTTCGGTGGTGGCACCGATGAAGGTGATGGTGCCATCTTCGATGTGGGGCAGGAACACATCCTGCTGGCTCTTGTTGAAGCGGTGCACCTCATCGACGAAGAGGATGGTGCGCACCCCGCGCCAGCTGTTCTCCTTCGCCTTGTCGATGGCGGCGCGGATCTCCTTGATGCCGGAGGTCACCGCGGAGAGCCGCTCCACCTCGGCCTGGCAGTAGTGGGCCATCAGCTCGGCGAGGGTGGTCTTGCCGGTGCCGGGCGGCCCCCAAAAAATCATGGAGTGGCAGTGACCGGCCAGGATCGCTTTGCGCAGGGGCTTGTCAGGCCCCAGGATATGCTGCTGACCTATATACTGGTCGAGGTTTTGCGGCCGCATCCGGGCCGCCAGCGGACGAAAGTCCGACGAAAAATCCAGCGATAAATTGCTCATCTGCATTGACCATCCAGCGTCATGCCGACCGCCAGTGGCGGACAGCTCGACGATAGATCCAAAGACATCATGCGGGCCGCCAGCAGGTGATGGCCCGACGAGACATCCAAAGAGAAATTGCTCATCAGCGCTGGTCGTCCAGCTCGACCCCCTTCGGGATCTTGAAGACAAATTCGTTGCCCTTGAGCACCGGCTTTCGGTTGAAACTGCTCAGGGTGAATTCGCTCCACTGCCCCTGTGCCTCTTTCACATCGAAACGACTGATGTTGTTCTGCCTGTCGAACGTGACGCGAAAGGAAGCGATCAGCTCATCCTTGTTGCGGCTGGTAACGGTGTAGACATTCCCTTCTTGGGTCACGTCATAGTGCTTCCAGAATTTGTCATCGTTGCCGGCGATCAGGATGAAGGGGGTATTGAGGACCGCATCCTTGAGTTTGAGGGCGGTTACCTGCTCGACGAAGGGGTCATAGACCCAGACGTCCTTGCCATCCGCCACTATCAGGCTCTCGTCCGGCGAGGTGGTATGCCAGTTGAAACGATTCGGGCGCTGCACCAGCAGATCGCCACCGGCCTTTTGCAGCTCCTTGCCCTTGCTGTCGTAGACGGTCTGGGCAAACTTGGCGGAGAAGAGGCTCACATCGGCCAGCTTCTGCTTGAGGCTGCTGGCCGCATCCGCCCACACCTGACTGCTGGCAACCAGCAATACAGACCCTATCAACAGTTGTTTTTTCATCACGCTTTTCATGAAGACGCTCTCGATAAAAGGCCACGCCCGGTGAGGGCATGGCCAGGGTAGAGGAAGGGTGAGCCTTAGTCCCGTACCGGCGGCGGTGCCAGCACATCGCGCTGACCATTGCCGCCCGGCGAGCTGACGATACCCTGATTTTCCATCTGCTCGATGAGACGAGCCGCACGGTTGTAACCAATCTTGAATTTGCGCTGCACGCTGGACGTCGAGCCACGGCGCGACTCCACCACAAAGGCCACCGCCTCGTCAAACAGGGGGTCGAGCTCTTCGTCGCCACCACCGCCATATTCGCTGCTGCCGCCCTCGCCGCCCGACTCACCGGAGAGGATCTCTTCGATGTAGTTGGGCTCACCGCGCAGTTTCCAGTCCGCCACCACCTTGTGTACCTCGTGATCATCGACGAAGGCGCCGTGGACACGGGTGGGGTTGGAGGTGCCGGCCGGCATGTAGAGCATGTCGCCCATGCCAAGCAGGGATTCGGCACCGCCCTGATCCAGAATGGTACGCGAGTCGATCTTGCTCGACACCTGGAACGAGATCCGGGTCGGTATGTTGGCCTTGATAAGACCGGTGATCACATCCACAGAGGGACGCTGGGTCGCCAGTATGAGGTGAATACCGGCGGCCCGCGCTTTCTGGGCAATACGAGCGATGAGCTCTTCGACCTTCTTGCCGACAATCATCATCATGTCGGCAAATTCGTCCACCACCACCACTATGTGGGGCAGTTTTTCCAGCTCCGGCGGCATCTGATCCATGGAGTCACCCGGGCGCCACAAGGGATCCCGCATCGGTTCACCCTCAGCAGCCGCGGCCAATACCTTGTCGTTGTAGCCCTTGAGGTTACGCACCCCGACCGCCGACATCAGCTTGTAACGGCGCTCCATCTCGCCCACACACCAGCGCAGGGCGTTGGCAGCATCCTTCATGTCGGTGACCACCTCGGTCAGCAGATGAGGGATCCCTTCGTAGACAGAGAGCTCCAGCATCTTGGGGTCGATCATGATGAAACGCAGATCGTCCGGGGACGACTTGTAGAGCATGGAGATGATCATGGTGTTGACCCCCACCGACTTGCCCGAACCGGTCGTACCGGCCACCAGCAAGTGCGGCATCTTGGCCAGATTCACCACCACGGGCTCCCCTGCAATGTCCTGACCGAGCCCCATGGTAAGGGGGTTGCGGCTATCGCGGAAAGCATCGCAATCGAGGGTCTCGCGCAGGTAAACGGTCTGGCGCACCCGATTGGGCAACTCGATACCGACGAAAGTCTTGCCCGGGATCACTTCCACCACCCGCACACTGCTGGCGGAGAGGGAGCGGGCCAAGTCCCGCGACAGGTTGGTGATCTTGCTCGCCTTCATGCCAGGGGCCAGATCCAGCTCGAAACGGGTGATGACAGGGCCCGGATAGACACCGACCACCTTGGCCTGCACGTTGTAGTCGGCCAGCTTGGCTTCCACCAAACGGCCCATACGGTCCAGCTCGTCTTTGCTCATCATCTGAGTCTTTGCGGGCGGTCTGTCCAGCAGCTCAATGCTCGGCAAGGGAGGCATGCTCAGTTGCACACGGCGCTTGGGCTTGCCCGGCGCGGCGGCAACCGGTGCGACCGGCTCATCCTCACCCTCGGCCCAGGGCAGATCGAATTCGTCATCCTCGTCATCTGCCGTGGTCAGGGCCGGCTGGCGACGGGCATTGGCAGCGGCAGCGCGCTTGGGTTTGGCCACGGGTGCCGGCTCGTCATCTTCATCATCAAACTGCGGGTCGAACTGGAAGGTATCGTCATCGAGCTCCGGCAGCCACTCATCGGAGGTTGCCTTCTGGCCCTTGGCGGTACCGTTACCCTTGGGACGACGGGTCCAGCTGGAGTGCGGCTCATCCTCGTCTTCATCATCGAGCTCGAGGGCACCGACACCCCCTTCCAGTAAGGGATCGGCTCCCTCGTAACGGGGCTGACGCCAGCCACCGGTCAACCAGCGACCCAGTGTAGTGGGGAAGTGGTAGATGGCGCTGACCGAACCGGTACAGGTGGCGCCAATCCGCTCGACTATGGTGAGCCAGGACCAGCCGGTAAACAGTGTGATGCCGGTTGCCACGAAGCAGAGCAGCATCAGATTGGCACCGACGCCGCCAAACAGCGGCACCACGGCGGAGGCGATCACGTCCCCCACCAGGCCACCGGCGGAAAAATTCTGCATGTCATTGAAGTTCATGCTGGCAATGGCGGACATGCCGAGCACGGTCAGCACGAAGCCGACGATGCGCACCGACAGGGTGAGATAGTCCACATCCAGCAGCCGGCTCGGACGCCAGAACAGGCTCCAGCCCAATAAAACCACCAGGGGGGGAACCAGATAGGAGAAAGCCCCAAAGGTAAACATGGTGATATCGGCGAGCCAGGCCCCCGCGCTACCGGCGAGGTTCTTCACCTCCCCTTGCCAGGAGGTCTGCGACCAACCGGGATCGGCGGGATGATAGGACAACAGGGCAAGCAAGAGATAGGCAGCCATCAGAGTGATGGCGATCAAGACGGCTTCGAAGATCCGTTGTGTACCTGATAAAGGAGTAAACAGCTTTTTATCGGCCAAACTCCGGCTCCTTTCTGAAAACATATAATGCGGGGGGATAAGGGGGCCTAGTATCCCTGAAAAGCCCACCGATTGTCAGCCAGTGCCTGATGGGCTGGGCCATATTCACAACCAACTCGATAAGAAGAAACGAGCGGACCGGCCGCTCGTTTCTGACTGTCGTGACTTGTCATTAGCCTGGCAAGCCACAGCATAACCCAACTCAACGGGTGCTGATCACCAGACGACTGCTCTGCTTGACCTCTTCCATCACCACATAGGTGCGGGTGTCATTGACGCCGGGCAGTCGCAGCAGGGTTTCCCCCAGCAGGCGGCGATAGGCCGACATGTCGCTGACGCGGGTCTTGAGCAGATAGTCGAAATCGCCGGAGACCAGATGGCACTCCTGGATCTCTTCAAGCACCTGAACAGCCTTGTTGAACTGTTCAAACACATCCGGCGCACCGCGATTGAGGGTAATTTCCACGAACACCAGCAGAGACGCATCCAGATAATGAGGGTTCAGAATAGCGGCATATCCTTCGATATAACCTTGTCGCTCGAGGCGACGAACCCGTTCCAGACACGGTGTAGGACTCAGGCCAACTCGCTTGGACAACTCAACGTTCGAAATCCTGCCATCCTTTTGCAGTTCATTCAGAATGTTGCGGTCAATCCTGTCCAAATCCTTTAGCCGACTCTTAGCTTCCATCATTTTATTCCATCCTTTGGCTATTTTTTGGTAAGAATCACCAGTCATTTTATAATTATGGTCACAAATCCTGTCAATACCTGAATATGCTAGGCGCAAATGTTACGTAACCTTGAAGCAACATAAAACACCGGTCGATAGACGAGGGATAGCATGATTATCGGTGTACCTAAAGAAATAAAAAACCATGAATATCGCCTAGACATGGTTCCGGCCAGTGTACGTGAACTGACAGCACGAAACCATACTGTTTTCGTCCAAAGCGGCGCAGGAAGCGGCATTGGCTTGGATGAGGCAGATTATCGCGCTGTCGGTGCCGATATTTTGGTCTCTGCAGCAGCCGTTTTCGCCCAGACCGGATGATCATCCAGACCAGATAACTCCGCACATCAAGCATGCCTGATCCGCGGGGAACATCCCCTCTTTTAATCCCGTTGTGCCACCTGTTTGCATTGGGTCCCGGGCACTGACCCTATCCGTCAATCGCGGCCCCCTCTAAACCATCCGCCCGAAATGACCTGACGCTGCCGCCCATGACGAAGAAAGTGGCTGAACGCATCTCTATTCATTTGAATAGCCCGCATGCTCCTCTTCTGCCTGACTGTCTTGGTGCTCTGCTGAGGGTCATCTTGCTGTTGAAGTGGTCAAGACAGTGTTCAGCTACGCAATGATGGCACCGGGCGCCACTGCGCCAAGAGTTGTCAACCATGACCATATTGTCCGCATGAAGCCGGGTTCGGCCATCGTCGACATGACACAGATACGGGCAAAGACGAGAAGCCCCCTCACCCGTACACATCCGGTTGACGGCTTCTCCAACGAGGCAAGACACGACAACGCAGCCGAAATACCGGGGTAACCAAGGCCATCCCGAGCGAACTCGCAAGCCACGCCCAACATGGCGTCGGCAAACGCACTTCTCTGAGTCAGGATCCGTCCAGAATGGACTCTTTTCACCTCAAAATGAGCATCAGCCTGCACCTATCATCGATTGGCACAATCGACTCACTGACCTTTGACCCCATATCACGAATTACCTACAATCGCGCAAACTCATCACGTCTCGGAAATCACATCATGAGCCAAGTCACTCACAGCAAACTGCTGATCCTGGGGTCAGGCCCGGCCGGTTACACTGCCGCCGTCTACGCAGCCCGCGCCAACCTGAATCCTCTGCTCATCACAGGCATGCAGCAAGGTGGTCAGCTGACCACCACCACAGAGGTGGAAAACTGGCCCGGTGATCCCGAAGGTCTGACCGGTCCAGCCCTGATGGAGCGCATGAAGGCCCATGCGGAGAAGTTCGATACCCGCATCCTGTTTGATCACATCAATGAAGTGGAGCTGACCCAGCGTCCGTTCCGCCTCAAGGGCGACAGCGCCGAATACACCTGCGATGCGCTGATCATCGCCACCGGCGCCTCCGCCAAATATTTGGGACTGCCTTCCGAAGAGGCCTTCAAGGGACGCGGCGTCTCCGCCTGCGCTACCTGTGACGGCTTCTTCTATCGCAACCAGGAAGTGGCGGTGATCGGCGGCGGCAATACCGCAGTGGAAGAGGCACTCTATCTTGCCAACATCGCCAAGAAGGTGCACCTCATTCACCGCCGCGATGAGTTTCGCGCCGAGAAGATCCTGATCAAGCGTCTGCACGACAAGGTAGCGAGCGGCAACATAGTGCTGCACACCCACCAGACCCTGGACGAAGTGCTGGGGGATCAGATGGGCGTGACCGGTGTGCGCCTGCGCAGCACGCAGGATGACACCACCACGGATCTGCCGCTGATGGGCGTATTCATCGCTATCGGCCACCAGCCGAATACCCAGATCTTCGAGGGCCAGCTGGCGATGCAAAACGGCTACCTGATCGTCCGTGGCGGGCTGGACGGCTTTGCCACCCAGACCAGCATTGAAGGGGTATTTGCCGCCGGTGACGTGGCCGATCACAACTACCGTCAGGCCATTACATCTGCCGGCACCGGCTGCATGGCCGCCCTCGATGCCGAGCGATATCTGGACGCGCAATAAGCGCAAGGGATATAAAAGGCATGCCGTGAGGCATGCCTTTTTACGTTAAGGAGCCGGATGAAACAGAAAATATTGATTGTCGAAGATAGCATGACGATCCGTCGCATGTTGATCCAGGCCATCGCGCAGCAAACTGGCCTGGAGATTGATGCCTTCGATACCCTGGAGGGGGCACGTCACTGCCAGGGAGACGAATACGTGGTCGCGCTGGTGGATCTCACCCTGCCTGATGCTCCCAGCGGGGAAGCCGTCAAGGTGCTGCTGGAACGAGGCTTGCCAGTGGTGATCCTCACCGCCGACATCAGCGAAGACAAGCGGGAGGCCTGGCTGGAAGCAGGGGTGCTGGATTATGTGATGAAAGATTCACGTCACTCCCTGCAATACGCGGTCGGTCTGGTGCATCGCCTCTATCTCAATCAGCAGATTGAAGTGCTGGTCGTCGATGATTCACGCACCTCCCGCCACCGCACTATGGCACAGCTACGCAAGCAGTTGTTGCTGGTCCACGAGGCGAGCCATGCCCGCGAAGCCCTGACCATCCTTGAGCAGAATCCGGCCATCCGGCTGGTACTGGTCGACTACTATATGCCGGAAATTGACGGCATCAGCCTGGTGCGGATGCTGCGAGAGCGCTACAGCAAGCAGCAGCTCGCCATCATAGGGATCTCGGTGTCGGACAAACGGGGCTTGTCTGCCCGCTACCTCAAGCAAGGGGCCAACGACTTTCTCAACCAGCCGTTCGAGCCGGAAGAGTTGCAGTGTCGGGTCAGCCATAACCTGGAGGCGCTTGAGCAGTTCAACAGCATTCAGGAATCCGCCAACCGCGACTACCTGACCGGGCTTTATAACCGGCGCTACTGGTTCAACGAGGGGCAAAAGTGGTTTGAGGAGCATCAGCGCCAGCAGACGCCGCTCGCGCTGTGTGTCCTCGATGTGGATCACTTCAAGCAGGTCAACGATCACTGGGGTCATGCCATCGGCGATCAACTGCTCTGCCACCTCACCCGGTTGCTGACCCAGTTCTTCCCCGATGCCATGATTGCCCGCTTTGGGGGAGAGGAGTTTGCCCTTATGGTGCCCCATTGCACAGTGCCAGTGCTGCTCAAACGGCTGGAGGGACTGCGCCAACAACTGCGTCAGCAACCCTTGTCACGGGAGACGCCGCTGTTCGTTCGCGCCAGTTTCGGGGTGATCAATGTCGGGCGAGTCTCCATGGACGAGGCACTGAGTGAAGCGGATCGCCTGCTCTATCAGGCAAAAAACACAGGTCGCGACAAGATAGTGTCTCAGGGCTCATCTGCATGAGCTAGATGAGTTCCGTGTAGTACCGCCCGACTGGCTCCTGTCAATGGAGACCGTCGGGTTGCTCCCCTTCCCTCTTCCCTGCTTCGCTCGATGCGCCCTGTCTCAGTAGGTCTTGTCGACTCGTACCCCATCGTCGAAATAGAGGATGCGCACCTTGTCTCCGTTCATGAACACCATGGCCGGATCGTAATCCTGGATAACGTTGACCAAACCGTTTTGCTCGTTGCGAATGAGCAGCTCTACCAGCTTGTTCTCCACCACGGATCCACCTGATTGATAATGCTGCGCGGCAGCGGCCCCTGCCAGTGCCCCCACGGCGGTGGCAATTTCACGGCCGTGGCCGCCGCCAAACTGGTTGCCAAGCAGTCCACCCAGGACGGCCCCGCCCAGGGTTTTCCAGCCGGAATGTTCAGACTCCAGGATCTGGCGCTGGGTGATGTTGCGTACCGTCTCCACCTGGCCAAACACCACCTGATTGACGGGCCGCGCCGTGTTGCGCTCGTAAACCTGGGCCCCGGCAGGCGCAGTGACAAAGCAGAGCAAGCTGGATACTATCAGGATAATGGCCTTCATCTGTGAACCTCTTCGCCTTATGTCTCGCTATCTTACCCAATTGGATGATGCGCTGTGCTGGTTTCCCGACCCCGAGCACGCACTGGATGAACCCAACGGCCTGCTGGCGATCGGCGGGGATCTCTCCCCTGAACGATTGCTGGCAGCTTACCACAAGGGGATCTTCCCGTGGAATGAGCCCCACCAGCCGTTGCTGTGGTGGTCGCCGGATCCCAGAGGGGTCATCATCCCCGAACAGCTGCACATAGGTCGCAGCCTGCGCAAATTTATCCGCCGCACCTCATTCGATATTTCCATCAATCGCGCCTTTAATGAGGTAATAGCGGCCTGCGCCGCCCCCCGTCGCAGCGCCAGTGGAACCTGGATAAGCACGCCCATGATCGACGCCTATCGACAACTTCATCGCCTTGGCCATGCCCACTCCGTCGAGATCTGGCAGCATGGCCAGTTGCAAGCTGGCCTCTATGGCCTCTCCCTCGGCCGCCTCTTCTGCGGTGAGTCCATGTTCAGCCGCATCGACAACGGCGCCAAGCTAGCCATGGTGGCGCTCTGTCACCACTTCGCCAGCCACGGTGGTGCACTGATCGATTGCCAGATGCAGAATGATTTTCTGGCTACCATGGGGATCCAGGAGTGGCCAAGAGAGACGTTTTTGACGGCGCTGACCAAACTGAGCCGGCAGCCGTTGGCAGATAACTGCTGGCAAGCGGGGAGCATCAGCCTATGACAGAAGAAGTGATCCTAAAAGTAGGTCTGACCCCCAAGCATCAATGCAGCTATCTGGGCCATGAACAGGAGCAACTGCTGGTATTGATGGACCACAACCTGCTCAATGCCAGCGGCTATGAGCGGTTGCTGACGGCGGGATTTCGGCGCAGCGGAAATGACATATATCGGCCCCACTGCCCGGCCTGCAGTGCCTGCCAGTCGCTGCGCATTCACAGCGAACGCTTTGTGCCAAGCCGCAGCCAGAAGCGGATCCGGCAGTTGAATCAGGACCTTGAACTGGTGCTCAGCTATGACGACAAGCCCGAGTATTACCAGCTCTACGAGCGCTACATTCGCGAGCGTCACCATGACGGCAGCATGTATCCCCCCAGCCGGACCCAATACAAGGGCTTTTTGCATTGCGACTGGATGCCGCCACTTTACCTCGAAATGCGCAAGGACAACCGGCTGATCGGGGTCGCTACTACGGATCTGCTCCCCCACTCCTTGAGCGCCATGTATACCTTTTTCGATCCGGCTCACGCCGATCGCTCCCTCGGTACCTTTGCCATTCTGAGTCAGCTGGATCTGGCCAAGCGCACAGGTCGCACCTGGTTGTATCTTGGCTATCTGGTAGAGGCGTGCCGCAAGATGAATTACAAGCGCCAATACCTGCCTCACGAGCGGCTGATACAGGGGGAATGGAAAAATATCGACACCAAGCCCGAGTAAACTTTACACATAGCCTTAAATCCGGCATGATCCAGCGGATTTTTGTTGTGGCTTATCAAGAGGATTCAATGGCTAAAGAAGACAGTATTGAGATGCAGGGCACCATTCTCGAAACCCTGCCCAATACCATGTTCCGTGTGGAACTGGAAAATGGTCACGTGGTTATCGCTCATATTTCCGGCAAGATGCGCAAAAACTACATCCGTATCCTGACTGGGGACAAAGTAACGGTAGCTCTGACTCCGTACGATCTCTCCAAGGGACGTATTGTTTTCCGCTCTCGCTAAGCCAGGAATTCAGCAAAAAACCCCAACCTCTCGGCTGGGGTTTTTTGTCGCTTTCTAACTATCAGTGCTTAGTGGGAGACAGCTTCAATATTGACCTGAAAGTCAAAGCTGAGGCTGTCATTTACCAATTCAACCTTCACTACCCCTCCATCAACCAGTGATCCAAACAGGATTTCATTGGCCAGTGGTTTCTTGAGGTGTTCCTGGATGACCCGTCCCATGGGTCTGGCTCCCATGGCCCTGTCATATCCCTTCTCGGCCAACCAGTGGCGGACACCCTCGGACACTTCAAGAGACACGCCCTTGGCATCCAGCTGTACCTGCAACTCGACAATGAACTTGTCGACCACCTGGTGGATCACCTGCATATCCAGATGGTTGAACCAGATGGTGTGATCCAGCCGGTTGCGGAACTCAGGACTGAACGTCTTGTTTATCACCGCCATGGCATCGTGACTCATATCTTGTTGCTGGAAGCCAATGGACTTGCGCTGGGTCTCCTGCACACCGGCGTTGGTGGTCATCACCAGGATCACGTTACGGAAATCCGCCTTGCGCCCGTTGTTGTCCGTCAGGGTCCCGTTGTCCATTACCTGCAACAGCAGGTTGAACACATCCGGGTGCGCCTTCTCAATCTCGTCCAGCAACACCACCGAGTGGGGATGCTTGAGCACTGAGTCGGTCAGCAAGCCGCCCTGTTCAAAACCGACATAACCGGGAGGGGCACCAATCAAACGTGAGACGGTATGGCGCTCCATGTACTCGGACATATCAAAACGAAGCATTTCCACCCCGAGCGCCTTGCCAAGTTGCTGGGTGACCTCAGTCTTGCCCACCCCGGTTGGGCCGGCAAACAGGAAGCAACCCACCGGGCGGCGTTCATTGCCAAGACCTGAGCGTGACAGCCGGATAGCATCGGTCAACACCTCTATGGCCTTGTCCTGGCCAAACACCACCATCTTGAGATTGCGCTCCAGGTTCTTCAGCACTTCCTTGTCGGAAGAAGAAACAGATTTCTCCGGGATACGGGCAATCTTGGCAACGATGGCTTCGATTTCCGGCACATTGATCACTTTCTTGCGCTTGCTCACCGGCAGCAGACGCTGCCCTGCCCCGGCCTCGTCGATCACGTCGATGGCCTTGTCAGGCAGATGGCGGTCGTTGATGTACTTGGCCGAGAGTTCGACCGCAGCACGGATCGCCTTCACGGTATAACGCACACCGTGGTGCGATTCGTAACGGCTCTTGAGCCCCATCAGAATGCGGGTTGTATCATCCACGCTCGGCTCGACGACATCGATCTTCTGGAAACGACGGGCCAAGGCACGGTCTTTCTCGAAGATCTGGGAGTATTCCTGGTAGGTTGTCGACCCGACACAGCGCAGCAAACCATTGGAGAGCAACGGCTTGATGAGGTTGGCTGCGTCAAGCTGGCCACCCGAAGCCGCACCGGCCCCAATAATGGTGTGGATCTCGTCGATGAAGAGGATGGCCCCTTCTTGGCGCTCAATCTGCTTGAGCAACACCTTGAGGCGTTTTTCGAAATCACCACGATACTTGGTGCCCGCCAGCAAGGACCCCATATCCAGTGAATAGATGGTGCTACCGGCAATCACCTCGGGCACATCTCCCTTGACGATGCGATAGGCCAGGCCTTCGGCGATGGCTGTCTTGCCAACACCGGCTTCACCCACCAGCAGCGGATTGTTCTTGCGGCGACGGCACAATACCTGGATGGTACGGCTCAGTTCCTGATCGCGGCCGATGAGCGGGTCGATACGCCCTTCCAGCACCAGCTGATTCAGGTTGGTGGCAAAGCTTTCTATCTGGGCAGCAGAGACATCATCGTCAGACTCGGCATTGTTACTGCTGTTGTCCGGCTTGCTATCTTTTCGCACCCCGTGGGAGAGGAAATTGACCACGTCCAGCCGGCTTATCTCGGCCTTTTTCAGAAAATAGGCCGCCTGAGATTCCTGCTCACTGAAGATTGCTACCAGCACGTTGGCGCCGCTGACCTCAGTATTGCCAGAGGATTGCACATGGAAGACAGCACGCTGCAGCACTCGCTGGAAGCCAAGCGTGGGCTGGGTTTCTCTGTCTTCATCATCGCGGGGAATAAGCGGGGTTGTTTGACCGATGAATGCGCTGATCTCTTTGCGCATCAGTTCCACATCAGCACCACACGAACTCAACGCCTCATGGGCTGAGCTGTTATCCAGCAGGGCTAACAACAGGTGCTCGACAGTCATGAATTCGTGGCGCTCGTCACGGGCCAGTTTGAAAGCCTCGTTCAGCGTCTTTTCTAGATCTTTATTCAACATAGGCACCTCCCCTAGTACAGCAACAATGTGGTGTCGTTCTCGCCATCAAGTCATCAGATTCAAGCCTTTTCCATGGTACACAGCAGTGGATGTTCGTTGTTACGTGAATAGGTGTTGACCTGGACCACTTTGGTTTCGGCAATCTCGGCGGTAAACGTACCACAGACTCCCTTACCACTATAATGCACACTCAGCATCACTTGGGTTGCCTTGTCCAAATCCATACCAAAGAACTTTTGCAGCACCTCCACCACAAACTCCATCGGTGTGTAGTCATCGTTGTTCAGGACGACCTTGTACATGGGTGGCGGTTGCAGCTTCGTTTTCTCTGCTTGTGCAATCTCTTCATTAGCAAAGAGTTCTTTCTGCTTGCTCATAGTCGCGCTTCGGTACCTCTAGATTACTACCGTCTAACACAAGATTGTCAATAGACTTGTTAACCAGATCACATCAGTTGTTAACAACTCCTTGACTCGCTCAAAAGTTAGACTAGATTGGTTACTTGCTAATCGGCGCCCGTCTGCTATAGACGTATGCTACTAGTTATAAAGGGCTGGCGCAGGTTACTCAACGACTTCAGGGTAATCAATAAAAGGATGTAGATGTATGGCAACCGGAACAGTCAAGTGGTTTAACAACGCAAAAGGATTTGGGTTTATCTGTCCGGAAGGGGGTGGTGAAGATATCTTCGCCCACTACTCCACGATACAAATGGAAGGTTACAAGACCTTAAAAGCAGGTCAGGCAGTCAACTTCGAACTGCAGCAGGGGCCGAAAGGAAATCACGCCTCTGTCATCGTGCCAAACGAAGCACAGAACATGTAAGAGTCAAACTGGATAAATAAAAAACCCGGCGAACCGCAAGGTTGCCGGGTTTTTTATTGTGAGCTTTGAGTGCGAGCGTGAAGCCAATCAGATGCAGGCTTCACCCATCATCACAGTGCCTGGTCGTGATAGTCCTGACAGGCACTCAGGGTGTTTTCCATCAGGCTCGCTACCGTCATGGGGCCGACACCACCCGGAACCGGTGTGATGAAAGAGGCATGATTACGCGCCGTCTCGAACTCCACATCCCCCACCAGAGAGCCGTCAGCCAGACGATTGATGCCCACGTCGATCACCAGGGCCCCCGGCTTGACCCACTCTCCTGGAATGAAGTTCGGCTTGCCCACGGCCACGACCAGCAAGTCGGCACGACGCACCTGTTGTTCCAGATCCTGAGTGAAGCGGTGGCAGGTGGTCGTGGTGCAACCAGCCAGCAGCAGCTCCAGCGTCATCGGGCGCCCCACTATGTTGGATGCACCGACCACCACAGCATGCAGACCATGAGTCTTGACGCCAGTGGTCTCTATCAGGGTCATGATGCCCTTGGGCGTACAGGGGCGCAGTGCCGGAATGCGTTGCGCCAGACGGCCCACGTTGTAGGGGTGAAAGCCATCCACGTCCTTGTCGGGACGAATACGCTCCAGCACCTGAGTCGTATCACAATGAGCCGGCAGCGGCAGTTGCACCAGAATGCCGTCTACATCCGCATCATCATTGAGCCGATCGATCAGGGCCAGCAGCTCTTCTTGGCTCGCCGTCGCGCTCAAATCGTAAGAGCGGGAGATAAACCCAACCTCTTCACAGGCGCGGCGCTTGCTGCCGACATAGACCTGAGACGCTGGATCCACCCCGACCAGGATCACCGCCAGACCTGGCGCCCGTTTACCTTGTGCCAACCGCTGTTGGACTTGCGCTGCGACCTGATTGCGAATCGTTTGCGCAACCTGTTTTCCATCAATGATTTTGGCAGACATCGTTCTTCACTCACCATGTGTTCAACTGCCGCGCATTGTCGCATTTTTTTGGCGCGGGTGTTAGCAGCGCTCGCTGGGCGGGCAATAAGTAGGCACTTGAATTTACTAGCGGAAAAATACGTTGACGCTGCCTTTCCCGCTTGGGTATGATGCCCGCCCGTTGCCCAGTACCGCCGCTATCGGTATGCTGGACAGGAAATTTTCGGTGATTAGCGCAGCCCGGTAGCGCATCTGGTTTGGGACCAGAGGGTCAAAGGTTCGAATCCTTTATCACCGACCAAGTTCATCGATGAGCCACCTTGGCTAATCGATACAGAGCGCCCTTAGCTCAGTCGGATAGAGCAACGGCCTTCTAAGCCGTGGGTCGCAGGTTCGAATCCTGCAGGGCGCACCATTAATAAATCCTCTCTCCCCGGGATGGATGGTATTAATGGATATTTTCAGTGGTGGCTGTAGCTCAGTTGGTAGAGTCCCGGATTGTGATTCCGGTTGTCGTGGGTTCGAGCCCCATCAGCCACCCCATTACCCCCTCGCCTGCTCATTCCTTTTCTCAGAATCATCTTTGCTACCCTGCTCGGTCACAAACACCTCAAAGTGCACGGCTTTACTGTCGGCGCCTTTCACGAAGCCGCTTGCACCGGCAGTGGCTATCTGATGTTCGCCCCAGTGACCGATGACCTCTCCGGCCTGCACCGCTATCGGATTATCACTTCGGTCAACAACGGGCGCATTCTCTTTGAATTCGACGGGTAGGCACGGCTCGGTGGCCAGTCCCGCACCCATCTTGCTTTTTGCCAACCAACCAAGCGACCCTGTGCCTGCATTGGTCATCACCCGATTGGCGCTGTCTTTGACGGAGCCGCTGCCCGCCTTGAACACCTGCACTTTACGAAACTCGGTCGGGCCGCCACCGACGGTCACCATCTGTGACTCACCAGATACCACCACCTCACTGCCAGCAGGCAGCCCCAGGCTCCCCGCCGTGGTGTCAGCCGTTTGCCGTAACCAAGTGTTACTGGGGATGTTATGACGGGCCGGTTTGCCTTCTGGTGGGGTCATCCACTTCGGCTTTTGCGGATATTCCTGCTGCAACTGGCTTTGTGCGATATAGAACGGGCTGTTCGGTTCATCGACGTAGTGCACCAGAAAGTAATTGTGGACCTCATCTCTGTGGTTTTGCAGATTGCTCGGAGTTTGCTGGAGCAACTTCACCTCAGCCCCCGTTTTCGCATGCACAGGGTTATTGCCCGACAGTCGACGTGTCAGCTTGAGGGGATCCCCCTCCGCCACCGGTTCATAGGTGGACACGCCTGTCCCCTTGACGGTCACTCGCGCCGCCTCTGGGCTGTTGTAAGTGTTCTCACACGCGATGTGCATGTAGAGGCTGTAAAAGGTCAGACGGTTCTTGTTTTGCTCACCCGCCTCGTAGTGATGGCGTACCAGACAAAACGACTGGGAGGTATACAAGTCAATGCCTTCCCCCGGTTTTCCTGCTTCGGGGCTGCGGGTCGCCTTGGCGGGTTCGGTCGCCAGCCGGTAGGCCACGATTTCCCCATCCGCAATGGAGCGTACAGCGCCGCTCGGGTGCCAGCCCCCTTTCTCATTGAGGTGGATGCCGCCGTGCCAGATGCGGTTGCGACCAATCAAGAAGGTGCCGCTCTTGAGACTGTTGATCTTCTCGATAAACGCATCAAGGGATGCAACCTCGCTGGGGGACTGCCTCCCCCAGCTGTCATCCCTGATCTTGAAAAGCGACTGTGGTGATAACGGGCCAAACAACGCCTTGCTCAGAAAGGTGGGTGTCCTAGAATTTCTTTATGTCGCTAATCATTAACAATTAATTCAGCGAGATCAGCAGCCATGGCGTGATCACCATCACGCCACAGACCAGACATTCGGAAAGAAAACCTTAACCCAAAAACATCCCCCTTGTTGCCTTGGGGAATACTATTTTTGTCAATTTATCTTGAATTCCTCAAACATGCCTGTATCGACATTAAATGTTTCGCTATGGTTCTCATCACAAAGTTGAGAGAAAACATTTTTTTTATATTCATTACGTTCCTTTCTGTCAACCTTTAGTCCCATTTTTTCTGACTCTAAAGTATGGTCATTAAAATTACCTTGATAGAAAAATGAATATCTGAATAATCCAGAATAAAATGTTAAAGCAACAGAGCGTTTAATTCCACCCTCACCACACATTTTATTTTTCTCATCTGGGCCACCAATAACACCACACGAACCATCAATTTTAAAAAAAATCCCCTCTGGGCTCATTGCCTCTTCAGGATATATTAATTCTATCTTTTTAGGTGTACCGTATCTATATTGAACCAATGTCATATCTTTGTTTTTATCGCCCACAGGGACACCGCAAAATGAAACTATTTTTTTATTTTTAAGTGTACATGACGCATATACTTGCTCTTGGCTGCTACACAGAGAGCCTAAGATATAATCGCCCGCATAAGAATGCGATGAGAAAATGACAAGGGGGATTAATATATATTTATTGATCATGGAGAACCTCCTCATTCCATAGGCGCCAAAAGTTATTTTTTCTTTTTTGTCTGGAATCTGTATTAAGATTTATGATGTTAGTAATTCTATCCACTGCTGCATCGCTTGCTTCATTTGCATAATCAAAGCATTTTGCGCGTGAATCTGGATTTGCATTACTACTATTGCTTATCCAAAACCATGCTGCTGACCTTGTAGCAAACTTCATTTTGGATAGTATTTCAAAATCATCAACAGCATTAATTATATCATTAGGCCATTTCGACTGATTGTTTTGATGCCAGTAATTAAAACTTGTATAGTTACTTTTTCCTGTGACTTGCTTCAGGCCTCTTCCTCTATAGTTCCACCCATCATTAGAGCTATAGGAGCCATTACCCAGTTCAGCTCTATTACCATATATTGTATTGACAATGGCAATTTGATCATCAATGGTAACATCGTTGCCATCGTTTTTAATATATCTACGTGGTCTTTCTGTTTTTGTAACATATCCATGGACATCTGCATAAAGACGCCCATCTGGATAGCGACGAGTTCTCCCCCCCCGAAAAGATTTTATAGCACTAACACTCCAAACCCCTCCTTCAATAACATTCAAGTCCGGCCCTGTTTCCTGTAGGATTTGTGCAAAAAAATGGGTTCTCTTTAACGGGGTGTCAAGCTGGTAAAATTCAATATGTTCATTCAGTTCATCAGCTATTCCTTGTAACTCATTATCCTTACTATTGTTACTCTGGAAATTGGAGTATATACGTTTCATTACATCGAGAGTAAATGTAAAGCCACGTTTTTTTCTTCCCACCAACCCCATCATCCCCGCAGGATGAATAAACCAAGGCTTGGTATCACCCAATATCGCGCTGGCATCTTCCATCCACGCCATATTGTTGTGTACCTGCTTTGCGTACTCATAGAGCTTCGGCTGGTCAGCTAACTCCTGCTCTAAACGCGGCCACTCGCCTGGCTTTACCCATTCGCTTTTGTGCTTGATAAACAACATGCGCAACTTGCCCGCCAACTCCTCATCGGCCAGCGCGGCCTTGATATCGTTGCCGCTCAGGGTGCCATCGTTGTCCCTGTCTGTCACCAGTTTGTCATAGAGGGTGCTGAAAAATTCGCTCGCCTCTTTCTGCTGGGACTCTTCACTGTCAGTGGCCGTATCCGCCTTGTCCAAAAAGCCATCTTCATCACTGCTGCCATCGACCAGCTTGACGCCCAGCTTGTGCCAGTCATGCTGGCTGACCACCTCGACACCATCGGCCAGCAATACAAACTCGCCCGCCAGCTCCCCGTCAGCCGCCGTCCGTTCACGCACCTTCACAAAGTTGTTGGCACCGTGACTGACTTTATCGGACTCTTTCACGGCCAACGGTAAGACCAGTGGCCCAAATTTGGCAACATCGTGAAAACCATGCTGGCTATCGCTGGTGAGACGATAGGTGGTGACCTCTTGGTTCAATAGCAGGTAGCCTTGGCCACCGCTTACCCGCGCCTTGTTATTGATACAATCTTCCAGCGCCTGCTTGTCGCTGTCTGCAACAAACACCTCAAAGTGCACGGCTTTACTGTCGGCGCCTTTCACGAAGCCGCTTGCACCGGCAGTGGCTATCTGATGTTCGCCCCAGTGACCGATGACCTCTCCGGCCTGCACCGCTATCGGATTATCACTTCGGTCAACAACGGGCGCATTCTCTTTGAATTCGACGGGTAGGCACGGCTCGGTGGCCAGTCCCGCACCCATCTTGCTTTTTGCCAACCAACCAAGCGACCCTGTGCCTGCATTGGTCATCACCCGATTGGCGCTGTCTTTGACGGAGCCGCTGCCCGCCTTGAACACCTGCACTTTACGAAACTCGGTCGGGCCGCCACCGACGGTCACCATCTGTGACTCACCAGATACCACCACCTCACTGCCAGCAGGCAGCCCCAGGCTCCCCGCCGTGGTGTCAGCCGTTTGCCGTAACCAAGTGTTACTGGGGATGTTATGACGGGCCGGTTTGCCTTCTGGTGGGGTCATCCACTTCGGCTTTTGCGGATATTCCTGCTGCAACTGGCTTTGTGCGATATAGAACGGGCTGTTCGGTTCATCGACGTAGTGCACCAGAAAGTAATTGTGGACCTCATCTCTGTGGTTTTGCAGATTGCTCGGAGTTTGCTGGAGCAACTTCACCTCAGCCCCCGTTTTCGCATGCACAGGGTTATTGCCCGACAGTCGACGTGTCAGCTTGAGGGGATCCCCCTCCGCCACCGGTTCATAGGTGGACACGCCTGTCCCCTTGACGGTCACTCGCGCCGCCTCTGGGCTGTTGTAAGTGTTCTCACACGCGATGTGCATGTAGAGGCTGTAAAAGGTCAGACGGTTCTTGTTTTGCTCACCCGCCTCGTAGTGATGGCGTACCAGACAAAACGACTGGGAGGTATACAAGTCAATGCCTTCCCCCGGTTTTCCTGCTTCGGGGCTGCGGGTCGCCTTGGCGGGTTCGGTCGCCAGCCGGTAGGCCACGATTTCCCCATCCGCAATGGAGCGTACAGCGCCGCTCGGGTGCCAGCCCCCTTTCTCATTGAGGTGGATGCCGCCGTGCCAGATGCGGTTGCGACCAATCAAGAAGGTGCCGCTCTTGAGACTGTTGATCTTCTCGATAAACGCATCAAGGGATGCAACCTCGCTAGGGCCATTCTCACCTTCCAGCTGCATGGGATAGACGATTTTCATCTTTGCTATTCAATCCTGTGTTATTCGTCGAACATCAAGCGGAGGGCTGATAATCGCTATCGGGCTCCAGCGCCTTGAGCAACGCCTCCATCGCCTTCTCGGTGGCGATCGCTTTGCCCAGCTCAACCAGTTCGGGGGCTTTCACCACTTCCACCCCTTTGGGGATGACGGGCACCTGACCCGCCCAGCCGGATCCTGAACCTGCGCTGCCGCCTGCGTTGAGCTTGATGGCGGGGCCGACCAGCTTGATGCCGCTCGGGTCAACCTTCACAAAGCTGCCGCCCCCCTTGAGGGTGATCTCGGAGCCCGCCTCCAGTACCAGCTTGTCGCCCACCTTGATATGCACTTCCTGACCGGCTTCCACCAGCAGGGACTGGCCCAGCTTCTGATGCAGGGAGGCATCGACGGTCAGCGAATAGTCTGCCTTGATATGGTCCCGCTTCTCCCCCTCCACGCTCAAATGGTCGTTGGCCTTGATGCGGGTGACGCGCTCGTTGTCGATATCTGTGTGCTGGTCATGCTTGATGTGCCAGGCGGCATCGTTTTCGATGAGCACGTTTAGGTCTTTCTGACCGTGGATATAAATCTCTTCCTGACCTGCCTGGTCTTCGAAACGCAGCTCATTGAACCCTTCACCCTGGTGGGTTTCGGTGCGCAGCACGGTACGAGTCTTGTTGGCAGGCAAGTCGTAGGGCGGCCGGTTGGTGGCGTGGAAGGTGCGACCGGTGACGATAGGCTGGTCGGGGTCCCCTTCCAAAAATGAAACGATAACTTCGTGGCCGATGCGCGGAATCGCCATCATGCCGTATTGGCCACCGGCCCAGCCCTGACTGACACGCACCCAGCAGGAGCTCTGGTCGTTGGAGCTGCCATATCTGTCCCACGGAAATTGCAGCTTCACCCGACCGTGTTCGTCGCAGTAAATCTCCTCCCCCTCGGGGCCTACCACGATGGCAATCTGCGGGCCGTCCACCATGGGCTTGTGCGGCGCTTGTGGGCTGCCGATACGGGCACGCCAGGTGGTCGCAGCTTTGACCACCCCAAACTCGTTGTGGTAGACGGTAGGGCCGCTGCCCCCCTCCTCTTCCAGCGCCTGGGGCTGCAAGCCGGTGTGGCTGATGCGCACAATTTGCCAGTCGGTGTTGAGCGCCCCGTTCGGGTGCTCGGTCAGCGAGAAATACTGGCCCGGCAGCAGGGCTGCACTGTTGGATTTGCCGCTGCCCGCCACGGCGTCATTGCGAAGCGCATCGAGCCAGTGTTGGGCAAACGCCTTGCCACTCGGGTCCTGCTTGTAGCGGCCGGGGTAGTCGAAGTGCTGGTAGCTATCACGCTGATGCTCCAGCTCGCTGCCCTGCTTTTTGTGGGAGAGCCCGTAGGCCGGGGTCTTGAAGCTGTAGTCCTTGAGCTCCACATCAGAGGGGCGCACCGCTTCCCGGTAGTGGAACTGACGCACATAAGGGCCCTGCTCCAGCGAGCGGTTGCCGAGATTGAAGAAGAGTTCGGGGCCGGCTGTTAATGCAGCCGCATCGTCGGCAAACACGATGCGGTGCTTGCCTGCGTCGAATTCATGAAAATAGAAGAGCCCCTCTTCCGCGGCGAGCCGGTTGACGAACGCAAGGTCGGTTTCCCGGTACTGCACGCAGTATTCCCGCTTGGCGTGCTCATTCTTGAGGGCAAAGGCGTAATCGGTAATGCCGTGCTCTTGCAGCAGGATGCTGAGGATTTCATCGGGTTTCTGCGCCTGGAAGATGCGGGAATTGTGACGAAGCGAAAGCCGCCACAACGCCGGCTGCACCAGCAGCTGGTAGCGGGTGCGGCGAAAACCGCTGTCCCCTTGCGCAAAATCACTCACTACCCCGCACACCCGCCGCTGCAGCTCGCCGTTGTACCACACCATGAGCTCGCACGGCTGATCCAGCACATCGGCAAAATCGACATCCGGCTGGGGGCTGGCCAATTCCAATCGCAACTGGAACGGGCTGTTCAGCGCCTCTTCCAGCGCAAACTCGGCCACCACGAAAGTGCTCTCGGGCAGCGCCCCTACCTTGACGGTGAATTGTAATCCTGTGCTGTCTGCCATAACGCTGTTCCTTATCCTGCCTGTCCGCTGCCCGAGCCAATCACTACCCCACCGCAACCGATGGCGGTACCGGTCACGGCGATGGGCTTGCCGTTGACCAGAACTGTGCCGACGCCCCCCGAGATACTGCGCGGATGGGGGGGATTGTTGGGTTTGTCATGGGGCGCCAGCGGATCGCCCTGCCGGGCCACTGGCTTGCCGTCGAGAAAGACATCCGGGCTGGCGGCAATCACGGGGGATGGGTGAAAACCATCGTGGTCGGTGCCTATGTCACCGAGCAATGCAATAGAGGGACACATATGAACTCTCCGTATGGGCAAGGGAGCCACCCGAGGGACTCCCGCCATGCCTCGTGCTCACCGTCGTGACCATGGGCTCAGATACACTTGGGGTGGCTACCCAGCAGCCTTTGTGCCATGACAAAGATGCCAATAATACTGTTTTAAATCAGCCTATTAGGTTTATGGACCACAAGGCTGGCAGGGGCTGCTGCAATAGCTTGCGCAATACAGTGTGATCGCCAGGCCAGATATTGCGTTGGCAGTCAAACACACCATAATGCACGCAACTTGTTGCTCAGCGCAGCATGATCAACTGCCTGCGCTGCTCTGCTGCAACTGGTAGAGGCGGATATTGAGTGCTTTCAGGTCGTTCTCCAGACCTTTCAGCTCGGCTGCCGTGACGGGCTCCTGGGATGCCTTTCTCGCCTCCAGTTCGCTCAGGCGCAGACTGAACGGGATATCCTGCATCAGGTTTTTCTGCACCTCATAGAGCTGGGACTTGAGATAGGAGATGGTCACCGTCTTGCGCTGGCGCTCCAGCTCCAGCAACTGATCGAGCAAGGCGTCGACACCGGCGCGAGCATCCAGATAGGTCGGTACGCTGATCACATCCCCCTGCTGACCTGCCAACGCCGTCTGCCACTGCTTGTCCAGCGCCTTGACCGCCAGCGAGTCGGGATAGAGCATCTGCAGCGAGTTGCGCAGCCCTTCCCCATAGCGATACCAGTAGAGCGGCGAGGTCTGCTCAAGCCGTCCCAGCTGGGCTTGATAACGGGCCACCAGCTCGCTTTCCATACCTTGCAGGGTCTGTTCCCCCAGTACGATGCGTGCCTGGCGGATATCGTCATAACTGAGAGCCCGTGGCAACTCGGCGGCCGGTTGCTGCAAGCGCTGGGCAGCCACGGCTTTCTCCTGCTGCAGATGCTGCCAACCCAGCCAGCTCATCACTGGCAGGGCACAACTGATCAGACCGCAGCCAAACCAGAACCAGGCAGGGCGCTGCTTGCGGTGAGGTTCAATCTTGAGCACTGTGGGTTTGACCTGCCCCTTCTCGCGACCAATCAGTATGCTGCCCTGGGGCAGGTGTGGCGTGCTGGAAGAGGGCGCTGAAGAAGAAGGGCTGTCGTGCTCCATGTCGGACTTGAAGAACACCATGGGCGGGATCTGCAGCTCCTCCTTGAGACCGGGCTCATCGGAGACGATGACGATCTCGGTCTCGTCGAACAGATGGGTATACCCCTCGATGAAGTGCACCAGATTTTCAACCCGGGGAATGCGGCTCAAGCCCACGTTGTGCAGCTTCTCGCTGATAAGCTGCAACGCCCGCTCGCAGCGATAGACGAGGCGCTTGTCTTCGTGGCTGATCTGGTACTGGCGGATCACGTCGCTGATGCGGGCAATGAACCAGTCCAGCATTTCGATACGGGCTCGCTCCTGATGCACTGGTGGCCAAAAGCTCTCCCACTGGGTCACTATCAGGTTGGCCAGAAACTCGCACCCTTCGGTAAAGCCGTTCAGCCCTTGCAGGCGCGACCGCGCCAGGGTGAAGTAGATGGCGGTTTGCAGGTCCACCCCGTGCTTTTCAAAGATAAGGCTGGCGAGCCGATGGATCTTGAGCCAGTCCACCTCGGGGCGGGAGGCATGGCTGAGTTTGTTGATCTCGCTGCGCAACGCCTCGTATTCCGGCAACATGCGGGGATCGCGCCCCACTTTCAGCGCCTGCTGGCCTTGTTGATTCTGTGACATATCGGCTTCCAAAGCTTGAGGGGGCACACAGTGCCCCCACTTTATCAATAGAGAGACTCAGGCAATCTGAACTGACTGAACAGGCCGCCGGTGAAGGGGTTTTGCGCGCTGTCGGTGTAGACGCGATAGGTCATGGAACCCTGATCCACCGGGAAGCGCACATCGAAGGTGGCTTCATTGACCTGGGTCAGCTCCCCCTTGTCCATCAGTCGGAACATGGCCCAGGGGCCGACGAAGCCTTCGCTGCGCGGTGAACGTTCCCTCGCTGCCGGCACCAGGGTGATCTTGCTCTCGGCACCGTCACGCATGGTGTTTGGCCACACCAACGGCACCTTGGTACGACGGCCATGGGCATACTCCAGCAACTGACCGTCCAGGTTCAGCACGCTGCGCCGCTTGTTGGCGGTGAGCTCGATGGGCTCGAGGGCGAACTGCACCTCCAGGTTGCCCTGCTGGGTGAAGAAGATCTGGCGGATACGAGCGGCTCTGTCCAGCTGTTTCACCAGCTCGGTCTGGATAGGCGAGCTGAACTCACCCTCCATCAGGCCACTCTCCACCATGGGCTTGAGGTTGACCTGATAGAAGCTGTCCAGGGTGCCACCCGGCGCGAAGAAGCGCTCCATCTCGGACAGCGGCACATCCTTGGTTGAGCCCGGATCAAACGGATAACGACCGGCCAGCTGGCTGTTGAACGGTGCCAGTACCTTGTCCTGCCACTCTCGATTAAGGGACGACATGGCCAAGTCGATCACCAGACGAGAGCTCTGCTCGGAGAGCTGACCCACCCAGCGATCCAGCGGGGCCGGCAGGCTGCGGGCATATTGCTGCAGGGCGAACACGGGATCGGCGTACTTGTTGGTCAGACGCAGCTGCACCGCCTTGAGGGCGGACTGGCCCGGCTCGGTGGCGTTGACGATGAGTTCCAGATAGTGCTGCAGCTCCACCAGCTTCTGATTGACCTCCTGGATAAGCGGCCCCTGCTCGCCACGACCGCCAAGGGCGGCATTGGTCGCCATGAAGGGACGGCCGATGCGGGCCGTGATGGCCTGAGCCGGGTCCCCTTCCACATCCGATATCTTGCGGATCCGGGTGTTGTCATCCAACGAAGCCAATACCCGCTGGAACGGCTGATCGTTGCCGGTAATGGCAGAGAGCACGTCCAGTGCCTGCTCCGGGCTTTCAAGGGTCTGCACGTCCAGATTGGTCAGCAGTTTCTGCCACTGGTTGACGTAATCGGTGACATAACGGTCGTTGACCTGACGACCGATCTCCTTGCGATCCGCCTCGCTCAATTGACTCAGCCTGCGCTGACCCAGCACCCAGGCATCCATGGCGGTGAGATCAATCAACGCCTTGTCCTGCTTGAGGAAGAAGTCGTTGAAACCGGGCCAGGTCAACAGGCGTGGCACTTGCCCTGCATTGTCACTGCGCAGGGCAAACACGGTGTCAAAGGTTGGCCCCACTTCGTCACGTACGTTGAGATCCGGCGGCAATACGTCGTTCGCCTTCACCACCAAGTTCTGATAGACCCGCTGATACATGGGCAACTTGCCAAGCTCGCGCTGGGCGCCGTAGACAGGCTCCTTGAACGGTGCGAAGGCGATGATGGCGGCCTGATCACGTTCAACCCTGGCACCATGCCAGTCGGTATGATCGAGGGCGTAATCCAGGTGCCCCATCAGCTGCTCCTGCACAGCGCCCTGCCCCGGGAAGGCGCGCTGCCAGCGGCTTGCCATGTACTGCTCCACCAGGTCCTTGTTGCGACCGGAGGCATCATCCAGCATCCGCATCACCCGCAGTATGGAGAGCTTCTCCTCGCTGCCGGCCGGCGCCTGATTGAGATCCTCCAGCAGCCCCTGCATCTGGGCTGGCAAAAAGCGCTGACCCAGCAGTTGCAGATAAGAGCCTTCCACATGAGGACCGATTTCGTCCCCCTGATAGAGACCCAGATCCGCCACCAGCGGCGTGCGTTCGCGGTAGTTGCCAAAGGCGAGGGTCGCCTCGCGGATGAGGTTCAGACGCGGCAACTGACTCACACCGAAGGCATGCTCATCGACGACCTCGTTGGTCTCCATGAAGGCTTGTGCCTTGGTCAACACGTTGCGACCGGCCTCTTCGTTGACCCGATAGAAGTAGTGCCAACCGCCGATCAGCGCCGCCGAAAAGAGTGACAGGCAACCGAGGCCAATGGCCATGCGCCGACGACGATAGAGAGTATGCAGCCGGTTCTCCCCGGCCAGGTGGGCTTCAGGGAAAATGATGGAGGAGAACAACCTGCGCACGAAATAGGTATTGGACTCCCCGCGCAGGGCCGAGTGAATGGGCTCTGGCAGGTTGTAGCGGCGGGATGCCGCCTGGGCAAACGCATCGAACGGCACCCCTTGCTGATAGACGGAGCTGATATAGACGCCGCGCACCAGCAGTGGCTTGCTCTCCTCAATTTGTAGCGTCTCATCGAGCAGCGCTGTCACATAATCCTTCAGCCCCGCCAGCTGACGCACGAACGAGAAAAGCGCGTTGCGCTGGGTGGCATCGAGCCGTGCCAGCATCAGCTCGGGCAGGTTCTGGTTGAGGTTGTCCACCCACTGATCCCAGAACAGAGCCAGATCCTGCTGCCAGGATTTTCCACGGCTGTCGGCCGGGTTGAACGTCACCCCCAGCACGGCCTCGCGGGCCTCCTTGTCGAGCTGCTCATACACCACATCGAAACCGCGCAGCAGATCGAGCTTGGTAAAAGTGACATAGAGCGGCAACCGGGTATTCATGGTGGCCGACACCTCTTGCAGGCGAGAGCGCATCAGCTGGGCATAAGCCTTGCGTTCGGCCACGCTGGCGCCGGAGAGCCAGGCCAGATCCACGGTCAGCACCAGACCGTTGAGGGGCTGGCGGCGGCGGTGTTCGGAAAGCCAGTTCAACAGGTGCAGCCAGAGCCGCTCATGCTTGCGCGCCAGCGGATCGAGTTCCGGCTCGGATTGAGACAAGAGCTCACCGGCGGGATCCAGCATCACCGCCTGCTCCCCCAGCCAGCAATCGATCAGCTGATCCTGCGCCACGTCCCTGAGCTCGGTATCGAGTCTGGGGTTGAGCTTGTTGGCCGGATTGGCTCTGTGGATCAGGCTGCTCTTGCCGCTGCCGGGCAGACCCAGCACCAGATACCAGGGCATGGCGTAGAGCGCCCCCTTGCCCAGGTGTTCGCCAAGGGCCTGCAACCAGCGATTGAGAAACAGCGCCTGCTTGTCGATGAGTCCTTTCACCGGATCCTGCACCAGCACGGTTTCATGCTGACGCTCGGCCTTGAGTTGCTGCATCTTGCGCCACACGCGCCAGGAGAGGATCCCCAGCATCAGCCAGAGCCAGAGCAGGGTGAATACCACCCGCCCCCACAGCGGCTCGAACGGTTTGGCGCCGCGGATCTCGAGGCGAGGACCCAGCCACCACACCAGAATGAGGGCAAGTCCCCAGAGCACCACGCCGAGCAGGGGCCAAGAGGGTTTCAATTTCGGCAGCTGTTGCCGCAGAAAAGTTAAGATGGTTTTGAACATAAAATGTGATCCAACTCCGACTCAATGACTCATTTCGGCACTTATTTCGACAACGGGGCCGCATGGCTTTCCAGGCGACTGACCAGCCCGGGCTCCCATTGCGCCAATCCCAGGCGACTTGCCTCTTGCCTCAAGTGTTGATAGTGCTGGCTAGCCAGCGAATTCATGCCTTCCTGCGCCAACAGCTCCGCCTGCACCAACTGGGCATGGAAGCGGGCTCTTGGCTCTTTCAACTGCGCCATCCTTTCATCGAGCAGGGTGAGGGCCGCAGCCACCCCCAGCTCCCCATGACGCAGGGCAACCTCTTCGGCCAGACTGGACTCCCCGTCCCCACCTGCACCACCCACCTTGGCAGGCTGCAACCAGCGGCTGCACTCGGGTGACAGGAAGGGACTGCCATCGCTGAAGGTGAGATCCCGCAGCGCCGGCAGACGCTGCAAGAAACCATCCAGCTCCTGCATGATGGCCTGGGCAACGGTGCCAAACCCCAGCTTATGGGCCACTTCGGCCGAGAGCCGATGCCCCTCGAACCAGTAGGGCGCCAGGGTCAGGCTCTGTTCGATCCGCTGCCAGAGCGCCAGATCCGGCGCGGACCGCTCCAGTGTGGCCAGAGCGGCGCGGTACTCATCCACCATGTCCACCGACATGGGGGCCAGCTGGGTTTTATTGCCCTGAGCCGTCATGGGTGGCGTGGTGATCCCGGCCCAGATGGCGTGGCGACGCAGACGATAGCCCACCGCCGCTTCCGGCTGGCGCTCGATAAGCAACTCGGCCACCTTGAGCAGTGTCTGGCGCCAGGCACGATCGTTGGAGCTGTCAATCTCGACTCCGGAGCCCTTGCTGCTGCCACTGAGCACCATGGTTCCCGACATGCCGCTCGCACTGGCTGTGGCAGCAACAGTGCTGCTTGAAGGTTGGCCACCGGCATCTGCCTGGGCCTGGGCAACCTGCTGGCGCTGGGCCCGTTTCAGCCCCATCAACAAGGGGGCGAGCAGCTCGCCCTTGTCCGGGCACTGGGCCAGCCAGCAAGCCTCCAGCTGCTCGGCCTGGGCCAGCAGCTGGGCCAGTTCAGCCGGCGAGGCGCTCTCGCTCACTCGCGGCAAGGCCCCTTCAAAGCGTTTGACGATCTGTACCATCAGCCGCTGTTTCTGGCTGGTATTACCGGGCCAGGCTTGCAGCCAGTAGGCCCGGATCCAGGACTCCAGCAAACTGAGCGCGGCCCCCAGAGGGGTCGCCTTGGCCGGATGTTGCAGGCAGCGCAGCAGCTGGGCCAGCACCCGCATGTCCTTGGTACGGCTCTCCAGCAAGCCAAGGCAGGCTTCGGCCACCGCATTGAGATCCACCTGGCTGTGGGCCAGAGAGCCCAGCTTGACCAGTTCGGTCTCCACGTAATCCCAGCGCGGCTCGTCGGCCAGCACGGCACCTTTTATCTGCTCTTCCGGCAAACTGGTGAGCAAGCGGGCACACCAGGGGTGTTGATAGCTCATGGCGCCCCCTACCAGCGACACTGTTGGCGCAGGGGCTGCAGCGCCTCTTTCAAACCGCTGAGATCGACCCGGAGCAAGGCGCCGTTGTCGGCCTTCACCTGCAGCTCGCGATGACCTATCCAGCGCTTGAGCTCCTCGATGGCGGGCAAGCCGCGGCCATATTCCAGCAGCAGGCCCTGATCCCGGATAAACCAGCTCTGGGCGTTGCGGCTGGGCTGGCCATCCAGTTCAATCTGTACCCGCTCACCAACCCAGGGGGCATCAAGCCTTAACCGGATATGGGTAATGCTGTCGACACAGCCTATGGCCAGGGTCGCCCCGCGCAAGGCTGGGCGAGTGAGGGTTTCGCTGCCACGCCCCGCATCGCTTTGCAGCAGGAAGGTAGCACTCTCAGGCGTGCGGGCCTGCTCCTGTGCCCAGATGGCCTGCCAGGCGGCAGACTTGGAGGCACCGCCCTCGCTCGTCTGGGCGAGGCCATTGCCGATGGCGTCATAGCAGGCCAGCCGGATCAGCGGCGATGGCTCGCGGCGACACGCCTGCAAACTGGCCATGTCTTGTGGGGGTAATGCGCTGCCGGTCGCCAGCAACAGGGGCAAAAGGCCAAGGGCGCTCATCAGTTCACCTCCAGTTTCTGGCACTTGTGATCCAGGGTGCGCTTGGGAATATTCAGGCTCTCGGCCACCAGCATGCGATTGCCCTGGAAGTAGCGCAGACGCGCCTCGATGACGGAAGCCTCGTACTGCTGCATGGCCCGGCGCAGATCCCGAATGTGGTTGTAATCATCCAGCGACCCGGGCAACTCGACGCAGACTCGCTCGCGCAGCTCGGGGGGCAGCGCCTCCAGTACCACCTCTTCCCCGTGACGGGTGTGGGCGCAGGCGACCTCCAGCAGATTGCGCAGCTCGCGCACATTGCCGGGAAAGTCATAACTTTGCAGTTGCTTCAAGAACTTGCGCTGCAGCCCCGCCAGGGTCTTGCCATCCTGGGCGGCAAACTGGGCCATGAAGTGCTGGCACAGCAGGGGGATGTCATCCATGTGTTCCCGCAGGGGGGCGATGAGCAGCAGACACTGGCAGAGGCGGTGATAGAGATCGGCCCGGAACTGCCCCTCCTCCACATGCCGGGTGAGCGGCTGATGGGTCGCGGCGATGAGGCGAAAATCGGAGTGGCACTCCTGCTCGGCCCCGAGCGGCCGGTAACTGCGAGTCTCAAGCACCCGCAGCAGCTTGGCCTGCATGGCGGCGGGCATGTCGCCCACTTCATCCAGAAACAGGGTGCCGCCATTGGCCTGGGCCACCAACCCTGTCTTGTTGGACAGCGCGCCGGAGAAGGCCCCCTTCTGGTAACCGAACAGCTCGCTCTCGATGAGGTTCTCCGGAATGGCGGCGCAGTTGATGGCCACGAACGGTTTGGCGGCGCGATCCGAGCACTGGTGCACCAGCCGGGCGACCACCTCCTTGCCACTGCCTGTCTCCCCTTGAATGAGCACGGTCAGTTTGTGTCGGCCCGCCAGGCTTATCTGCTCGCGCAGCCCGCGGATCACCGCCGACTGGCCGATCAACTGATCGCCCAGCAGCTTCTCATGCTGGCGCTGGCGCTCTCCCTCCCCCTTCATCTGGCGCAAGGAGTCGCGCAGCACGCTTTGATCCCGGCGGCTAAGCCCCAGATCGCGGATAAGGGTGAGCTGGTTGCAGAACACCTGTGACAACTGGGCCAGCTCGGGGCGGGCCGCCCACTCTTGCAACACATCGCCGCTGTCCATCATGGCCAGCACGGCGAACGGCTTGCCATTGCCATCATTGAGGGGAAAGGCATGCAGGCCGCACTGCTGGCCCAGATTGGCAAGCAAGGTACGAAACGCGACGTGCTCGATGCGGGCGCCGCCGTGCAGGGAGTCCCAGGTACGGGACTGGGCCTTGTGCAGCACATAGGCGAGCGGATGTGAAAAATCATCCACCGCCAGCGCCAGCGACACCGCCTGCCCCTTGACCCAACCGCTGCATTCGAGCTGGCGCCCGCTCACATCCAGCATGCCCAGCAGTATCCCCTTGGGCTGAAAGCTGGCATTGAGGGTCGAGGTCCACCAGTGGCACAGGTGCTGCTCATCGCGCTGCTGGGTCAAGGCGAGGGCAAATGCGAGGGCTTGTTCCATGTTCAGCCCTCCACCTCGGCCACGAACTGGCGCTCGCTCACAGAGAAACGCACCCGCTTGATGGGCTCACCGGCCGAGAGACGCTGCAGCAGTTGCAGGGAGACTGGCGGCAGCAGGGCACCGTCGATGACGGATTCCAGCATGCGGGCCCCGTTCTCGCTGCGATTGGCGCGGCGCAGTATCTCCTCAGCCACCTCGTCCTCCAGCACCACCTCGGCACCGAAACGCTCCTTGAGCAGCTTGACCAGTCGGTTGAGTTTGCCACCCACGATCTGCACCAGCGTATCGTGACCCAGCGGCAGATAGGGGATCACTTCCATCCGTGCCAGCAGGGCCGGCTTGAAGAAGGCGGCCAGCTCCGGATACAGCGCATTGAGCAGCTCGTCGGGCTGCTCGGCGTAATCGACTATGGTCTGGAAGCCGAGGTTGGAGGTGAGGAAGAAGACCACGTTCTTGCAGTCGATGATGCGCCCTTCCCCGTCGGCCAGCTCGCCTTTGTCAAACGCTTGATAGAAGAGGTTGAGCACGTCCGGATGGGCTTTTTCCACCTCGTCCAGCAGCACCACCGAATAGGGCTTCTGACGAATGGCCTCGGTCAGCACGCCCCCTTCGCCAAAGCCGACATAGCCGGGAGGTGAACCAATGAGGCGGGAGACAGTGTGTTTTTCCTGGTACTCGGACATGTTGATGGTGGTCAGATACTGGCGACCGCCAAACATCAGCTCGGCAATCTGCAGCACGGTTTCGGTCTTGCCGACTCCGCTCGGTCCCACCAGCAGGAAGGCTCCCAGCGGACGGCCCGGGCGGCGCAAGTCGGCGCGGGCCGTGAGCAGGTGCTTGTGCAGATGGGCCACCGCCACATCCTGCCCCTTGATAAGCTCGCCCAAGTACTCCGGCAGACGGGTCACCACGTCCAGCTCCCCTTGCGAGATGCGATTAAGCGGCACTCCGGTCCACTCGGCGATCACGGCCGCCACCTGGGTTTTGTCGACATGGGCCGAGACCAGCACCTCACCCTGTTGCAGCTCGGCCAGCTCGCGCTCAAGCCCGGCCAGCTGCTCGGCGGCCGCTTGCGGATCCAGAGGCGCATCAGCGAGATCCAGCGCCTCTCTGGTCAGCATCTCATCCTGCTGATCGGCGAGCAGGGCGGCGCGCAGCTCGACAATCTTATGCACCAGCCCCTGTTGTTGTTGCCACTTGGCTTCCTGCTCGCGCAGGGCATCACGGCTGGTCTGTTGGGCAGACTGCAGCTCGGCCAGTCGCTCTGTGTTGTCACCCAGCCCGATCAGGCTCTGGCGCTCCAGCTGGCGGATCTCCAGCTCACGCTGACGCAACGCGTTTTGCAAATGACTGACGGCACGCGGCGGCGTAGTCAGGTTGATGGCCACCCGGGCACAGGCGGTATCGAGCACGTCGATCGCCTTGTCCGGCAACTGGCGACCTGAAATATAACGGGCGGAAAGCTGGGCAGCGGCTTGCAGCGCCTCTTCGTCGATCAGCACACCATGGGCCTTCTCGTAGATGCTGCGCAGGCCGCGCAGGATCACGGTAGCCTCATCGGCATTGGGCTCGCCCACCTTCACCAGCTGGAAGCGGCGCGAGAGGGCGGCATCTTTCTCCACGTATTTCTTGTACTCACCCCAGGTGGTGGCGGCTATGGTACGCAGCTCGCCCCGGGCCAGCGCCGGCTTGATCAGGTTGGAGACATCCAGCCCACCGGCCTGATTGCCAGCCCCGATCAGGGTGTGGGCCTCATCGATAAAGAGGATGATAGGACGCACCGAATCCTTGACCTCCTGCATTACCCCCTTGAAGCGCTTCTCGAACTCCCCCTTGACCGACGCACCGGCCTGCATGGCACCAAGGTCGAGCGTCATCAGCTCCACCTCGCGCAATTTTTCAGGCACCTGATCCGCCACGATGCGCAGCGCCAATCCCTCTATGAGTGCGCTCTTGCCGACACCGGCCTCCCCCACGACGATGGGGTTGTTCTTGCGGCGCCGCGACAGGATGTCGATCATGAGATCGATTTCGTGATCCCGACACAAAACTGGGTCCAGACGGCCCTGGCGTGCCTGCTCGGTCACGTTGATAGTAAAGCGGGCCAGCAGGCTGGCATCGGCTGGCAGGGCGGCCTGAGTTGAGGTGCCGTTTGTAGAAACAGTAACTTGGGTCTCGGCGGACTCTTTCACCCACTCGTCAAACTGCTGGCGCAGCAGCTCGCGGTTGACGTTGGCCAGCAGCCGGGTCACAGAGCCTGGCAGGTAACGCTGGGGAGTCATCAAGAGCACCAGCAGCATGACGCCGCTGCGCAATTGGGCGTGCTGCAGCTCGGCGGAAGCCAGCAGCCAGCTGTCTTGCAACCACTCCACCAGGAGCGGCGAGAAGGAGGGGTAACCCTGGGCATAACCACTGTCTGCACCGGCAGGCTGAAGCAGGGTTTTGAGCTCGTCGACCCCGACGTCGGCCCGCTTGAGGATCTGGCGCACATCACTGAGTGGTGTCTCCAGCATTTTGAGCAGCAGGTGCTCGATGCGGATCTCCGCCCCCTGATGGTTGACGCAGAGGGCCGCAGCCTCCTCCAGCATGTGACGACAGATGGGGTTGAGTCTTTCCACCAGTACGGGTAGCTCTATACGAATCAAGGCGTGCTCTCCTCAGAATAATTATTTTAATAATTCGCCCAGTTGACGCAGTACGTCCTGGGTCTGGTTATTGAGTTGGTGATGATAGAGGCCAAAGATAATGGCCAGGATCAGCGTGCCCCCCATGAACAGGCTGCGCAGGGAAATCTGCTTGCGCAGTCTGTAACGGGAAGCCTGACGACCGAGATCGAGGTGAAAGACGCTGGGGGCTTCACCGCTTGTCTCGGGGGCCAGCTGCTTGTGCAACTGTTTGACGATGCGCTCGAACTCATCCCGCCCCTTGCTCATCACCTTGTAGCGTCCCTCGAAACCGAGACACAGGCACAGATAGATGAACTCCAGGATGTCGCGATAACGCACCGGGTCTTCCTGCAGACGGGCGAGCAGCACGAACACCTTCTCCCCGCCCCAGGTCTCGTTGTGGAAACGGGTCAGCAAGGAGTGTTCCGACCATTCGCTCTGGCTACCCCAGTCGCGACCCATGACGGCCTCGTCGATGAAAGTGCAGAGGATGTAGCGAAACGACAACACCACACCGTTCTCGTAGCCCTGGGCCATCAGCTCCTGCTCTATGGCCTGGATCTCGGTCACCACCCGCTGGTACAGCTCGGGCACCCGGTCGTAGCGCGACAGCAGGCGCACCCGCTGCACCAGCCCCAGCAAGGGGGTCACCGCATCAATCATGGGGTTGATGCTCTGGCCGCGCAGGCGGAACCAGTAGTCCGAGTCCATGTCCAGCTGCTCGGCATGATCGAACAGCAGATCGCTGAGTTGCTCGTTCTTGATAATGTCCGTGGTCATCTCTGCTTGTTTCCTTGATGCGATCACTGGCTGCGAATGGCCCAGAGCTGCATGTCGAGCTCGGGGAAATCACCGGCGATGTGGAAGGCGAGCGTGTTGCTGACCGCCAGCATCTGCCAGGCCGGGCTTTGCCGATCGAGCTGGAAGTAGCTGTAACCGGCGTGATAGGGCAGCTGGCGCGGCGCCACCGGCAGCGGCAACAACGGAATGCCGGGCAGCTGCAGGCTGATGAGCTCGCGGATCTTGTCGCTGGAGGCAACCTTGGTCTGCTGCAGCAGTTGCTTGCGCAGCTGCTCCTGGGGCATGCGGGCGCGCACCGCCAGCACGAAGTCGGCGCTTTGCATCAGCTCGCTCTCGTTGATCATGGCCACCATGACGCCGTACTGGTGCTTGCGCAGCTGGATGGAGACGGCACGTGGCGACAGCACTGTGCTCAGCGCCTGACGCAGAGCCAGCATCACAGGCTCGAAACTCACCTGCTGATCGTCGTGACGATAGGCGGCAAACTCGGGTGGCAGACGGGACTCATCGGTGAAGGTCATCAGCTCGCCACAGATCTGCACCAGGGCCTCGTGCAACCGTTCCGGATGCAGGGTGCCAAGACGCGCCAGATGGGAAAGCTGGGGCTGAGCGCGGTTGAGCAGTTGCAACATCATGAACTCGGCCACATCGGCGACTCCCTGCTGACCCGGCGCGGCGATACGCTGGGAGAGGCTGCGAGCCCGCTCGGCCACGAGGCCAGCCGACTCGCCGAGGAAGCGCTTGAGGGTCGGGATGGCGGAGACGCTGATGCTGCAGGGCATGAAGTTGGGATCCAGCACCAGACCACCGTCCGGACGCTTGTCCAGAATGCGGGCGATGGCGAGCGAGGCATAGGCGCTGCGATCTTCGCGCTCCAGCATCAGCCGCAGGCTGACTCGCCCCACTTCCAGGGAGACAACATCCCCCCCTTCGCTGTGCAGATCGCGCACATCGTGGCGATGGGCCTGCAAGCGGGTCGCGACCTGGCCGCCCTGATTGACTTCGTTGACCCCGTTCACCGAGAGCGGCAATGCCAGGTAAACCTTCTGGTTGGCGACCGAGGCGTCGGTAATTTCCAGGGGCGCCGGCAGCACATCGTCATTGGGAATATTGAAGACGGTGCCATCGGGCAGTATGCCGGTGGCACCTACCAGGGCGATACGGCCAAACCCCAGGTAGTCCTCGTTGATGGCCAGCGACTGCAAGCCATAGAAATAGTCGCTGAGCGCACTCAGTCTGGCGTGCAGCGCATACTCTGAATGTCTTTGTTGTTGCTGGAAGTGCTGGGGCTTGATGAAGAGCCCCTCACGCCAGATAACCCGATTTCGACTCGACATGGTTATTCTTCTTCTTTTTGCAGTTCTACTTCATCCAGACGCAGATGAACCAGGATTTGATAGGCTCGCCCCATGCTCTTCACCTTGATGACCTTGCGCCACTCGGCGCTGTCCGGATCGGCATAACGGGCAATCACGCCGATGTAGCGGGTCTTCTCATCGAGCTTGATGGGCGGCAGATACTTGAACTGGCCCGGCAGCAGTGTGTAGTCCTGATGATCCAGGTAGTTCTTGCCAAGGGCCTTCTCCACATCCTCGGTCACCTGGTCGTAATCAGTGGCAAGCAGCTTGGAGTCTTCGGCCAGCAACACCACCTGGAACTCGATGGGTGCCGCCTCCCCGCTCTCGTTGGGATTGACATCCCGCTCGGCCAGCAGGCTCAGCCCCAGGGTGGTGGCTTGTTCATCATTGCTGCCCACCTGGATATCCGGGTCCATGGCCACATCGGCCATCTTGCCCATGGTGGTACAGCCTGCCAGGGCCAGCAGACAGGCCCCCAGCATCAGCGCACGTATCATCAAATCAGTCCCTGTTGCTGACGCACGGCCTGGTCGTATGCCTGGGCATAGACCTGATGGAACAGCTTGTCGAACCCCTGCTGACGGGCAGAAGTGAGCTCGCGGTAGTAGTGCTGGTACATGTTCCAGGCCCAGCCTTCGTCGGCTACACCGGGGGCGCCGGTACGGCGGTAGTGCTCGAAACGGCCAATCAGTGCCTCTGGCGAGAAGGCTTGCAATATGCTGTCCAGCGCCGCGCCAATAGCCTGCTGGTTCGCCACATGATGAATGCGCACATTGCGCAGGCTCTCGGCCACGGCCGCAGGCGCCGTCAGGTGCACCGGACTCTTCTGCTCGGCAAACATCACCGCCAGGGTCTCGTCATAGTCGAGGCCAAGGCGCAGCGGGTTGTCTTCAATGGGACGCAGGTGCTTGTCTGCCAGCGCCGCCTGATCGGTTTGCAACTGCAGCAGTCCTTCCACCATGGCGCGCACCGTTTTGCCCATCTCTTCGAGCATGTCGTGAGCCTGCTGGGTATCCTGCAACTGCAGGGACTGACCCAGGCCGCGCATCAAGGGGGTCAGCGCCACGTGGTCCACCCCCTCCAGCGGAGGGTGGTAATCGGGGTGATTCTCTATGGTGGGCATATCCAGAAATTCTTGGTTCATGGTGTTCTCGACAGCAGAAAAAGGGGCAAGGGATACGGCATCCATATCCGGTTGTGAACGCAGTGGTGACGGCTGGCGAGGATCCACCAGCGGGGTCAGCACCGAGCGTTCATGTTGCAGTGCCAGCAAGGGGTCGACTGCGAGGGCGTGTGGATCCTCCATGGCTTGACCGGTCTCCTCCCCGGCAAGCCACTCATCGAGCTGCTCGGAGGGCCGGTTGCCCAGCACCTGGTGCAGGTTCTGCTCGGGGGAAATTGCCCCCAGATAGGCGCGCATCCGGAACGGACCGACGATCAGTTCGTCACCCTGCTCAAGGTGTACCTTGCGGGCCCGCCCTATGGGCGAGGTCGCGCCGTTGATGTAGGTCTGACCGCTCAGATCGCACAGGCAGAAACGGCCATCGTTCAACTCGATCCGGGCGTGGGCTGGCATGACCGAGCCCAACCTGTCACGCAGTTGCCAATCATCCTGCTCTGAGGCACCCAGAGTGCCCCCCATCTCGTCGAAGCGGTACTGCACCTGCTGGCTGCCATCGAGCTGTTCGCTGTTGAGCACCACCAGGGAAAGTTGCTGATTAAAATCGTCCACATTCACTCCTGCACTGATTCCTACACCGAATTTCCTGCGTTTATTCCTGTACACAGATAGTCACAAACGGGTCGCTCGGCGGTTGGCCGAGAAAGGTACTCCACCCCAGGCGCGCACTCTGCTCCTCCCCCAATCGCAACCCCCTGGCCTGCTCCTGGCCAAAGCCGAGTCGCAGATCCCAGGCCAATTGGTCGCGCAGGATGAAGGAGACAAAGGTCACCAGCGCATGGAAGTGTTCCCCGTTCGGGAGAAAACCGAGAAACTGGCCAAAACTCAGGTCATTGATCTTCAATAAAAACTTGCCCGCACAATCGTTCACCTTGTCACCGATGACGAAGTCGCCGCCCAACGTGGCGCAAGCTCCGCCCAGCCGGTTTTGCTGATCCTGATGGATGGGTACCTTGCGCCACTGCCAGGCACTCACTTCCACATCCGCCAGATCGAAACAGTGCGCCACCAGACCGGCCACCACCTCGGGCGAGCGGCTGGGGCTGGCCAACATGCCTGCATAAGAGAGCATCTTGGCGCGATTGACCGGCAGGCTCTGGCAGACGGCCTCATTGCCCAGCCCCACCAGGGCAAACATCAGGCTGGAGAAACCATCCTCGCCGTTGTCCTGAAAGCGCACGTGATAGCGATACTTGCGCCAGATCCTGTGCAGCAGCGTCAGCAGGCGGTTGTGAAAGAAGTCCAGAAACAACCCGAGCTTCTGCTCCCCTTGCGCGTACTCCCACGCCAACGAATCCAGGTAATAACCGGGCATGGGTGACTGGCTGCCGTGCAAGCCGAGAAACGCCACTTCAAGCTCATGGCGACCCTTGCCATCACGCCCCACCTGCAATACATCGCTGGTGGGAAAACCCAGAGACGCGGTCGCCTTGAAGCGGATATTTTCGTCACTCGGCAAATGGTCGAGGCCGCGCTCCTGATCGGCACCGTCCAGCCGGTTGAGCAGTTCAACCAGCTGGAAGAAATTGAAACGGGGCGCGTCCCTGGTGGAGGTCACATCAGGGAGTGCTGACCGATCTGGACTGGCCATTGATAGCGCTCCTTGTTGTCGAGATTGACCACCTCCAGCAGGTGGAAAGCATTGACGCTGGCATACAGGGAGAAAAAGTGAGCCAGCACGGTGCTGAAGAGATAAAGCTCCCCTTCGCTGCCAAAGGCGGATTGGCGAATGGAGAGTACCGACTTGAGCCCCCGCACCGGCATGCCGCGCACCAGCCTGTCCACCGGTTTGGTCTCGATCTCCTCAATCCCCGCCAGTCGCTTGCGCGATGCCTGTTCTGCCTGCTTGTCATGGAGTGCGGGGAAGTCATAGGTGCGCAGCACTTGCACCAGGGCATCCCGACGCAGCAGAGAGACATAGTTGAGCGACAGATTGGAGATGAGGGTCCAGTGCAGACTGCCATCCAGCGCCGGACGCAGCGGCCGGGTCGGCCGGATCAGATTGCGAAAGGTGGCAAAGGAAGGCGAGCTGCCGGTGGGCACACAAATGCTGCCAGCCTTGAGACGGGCAGCTCGGGAGCGGTTGGTGCAGGTGAGCGTGACCGAAATGGATTCGTCCAGCTCGACCGTGGTGGTCTCATCCCCGCGTACAAACGAGAGGTTGTGCTCGAAGCCATCCCCGCTGACCGACTCTTTGACCCGCACCCGGTAATAGAGTGCCAACCTGTGCTTGGCCCGTTCGATCTGGTGCTGAAAACTTTCAAACGGCTGGTAGATACGCGGCGTACCGCGGGAGCGTCCCAGGTTGCCTTCCACCCAGCCCTCGACTTGATCCACCGAGAAAATTTCGAAACTGTCCGCATGGCGATAACTCGCCTTGAGGGGATATTCCGCCTGACGGCCATTGAGGTTGACCGGCTCACTGTCGTGCTGGAACAGGTTGATGGCCGGCACACAGTTGAGCATGAAGGAGTCGGGCCGGATCTTGAGCTCCGCAGGCAAGGGCCTGTCGAAACAGAAATGGAGCTTGAATTCGCTCACCGGCAAGGGTTGTTTCGGCCAGTCGCCGCCGCTGAGTTCAAAGAAGAGGAAGCTTTCCGGGAAGCAGAAATACTCCTGCAAGATCCGGTAGCCGGAATAGACATTGTTCGGATAAGGCAGGAGCGCGTCGTCGCGCTCGAAACCGACCGATTTCAGGGCCTTGGCCTCCTGGCGAAAGCGCTTGCCATCGATCTCCAGCTCGATATGGGAGAGCTGGTTGGCGAGCCAGAAATAGAGCTCATAGGCGGTATAGCTGTCGCCACCGAGGAAGAAACGCAGCTTGTCCAGCTGCAACTCGCAGAGCGGCAAGGGAGCATGCAGGGCAATATCCAGCGAGATGGTGGAGAGATCGTTACCACTTTGCGCCGAGATATGGCGGATATCTGCCGGATAGACCCAGGCATCGTGACAGGTCTGAAAGTGACAGGTCACCTCGTCGATGGGCAGGCTGTCGAGCTGACACCCCTGCTTGACCAGCGCCGGTTGAGCGATGGCCCCCGGAATAACCGAAAACTGCATTATGGTCATGCTGGGTACGGGACGCAGATAGTTGGGCCAGAGCATATTGAGCAGACCATGGGTCAGCTCGGGAAACTCATCCTCGATCTTGGCGCGCAAATTGCCGGTGAGAAACGCGAAGCCTTCCAGCAGGCGCTCCACATCCGGATCGGTATTTTGCTCCGACAGGAAACGGGTGAGCTCGGGATAGGTATCGGCAAATTCGCGCCCTTGCAGGCGCAAAAAAGCCAATTCATCCCTGAAGTAATGTTCCAGCGACATTGATCAGACCATGCGGTAGTGACGGTGACTGTCCATATGGACGTTGAACGAGGTGACCTGCTCGATATGCTCCAGCCTCACGTGGGCCGTCACCTGAAACGACATCTCAAGCGGACTCGCCTGATAGTCGGGTGACCTTACATCCACATGAATGATCCGAGGTTCATAACGACGGATGCACTGCCGGATCGCCTCACGGATCCGCCCCTTGATATCCGCACTGCCCTGAGTAGCGTCATTGAGATCAATGACACCCAGATCGGGCGCGCTGCGGCAATTGCCGGGACGAGTATTGAGAACCTGTTCGAGCTGCCGTTTGACAGATGCGATCAGTTCCTCAGACTCCGTGCGGGGGGAAGAGCTCAGCCCCTCCCCCCGGATACGATCAAACAGACTGGCCGCATTTCCTCTATCCCAGGAAGAGAGATACGGCATCGGGCATTATTCCTTGTCCAGTCGACCTACCAGAGACAGCTCGAAGCTGGCTCCCATGTACTTGAAGTGCGGACGCACAGCCATGGCAACCTGGTACCAACCCGGCTCCCCTTCCACGTCCAGCACCTTGATCTGGGCGGCACGCAATGGGCGACGGCTGCGCACCTCTGCCGGCGGGTTTTCCTGATCCGCGACGAACTGCTTGATCCAGCCGTTCAGTTCACGCTCCAGATCCTGACGCTCCTTCCAGGAGCCGATCTGCTCGCGCTGCAGCACTTTGATGTAGTGCGCTAGGCGGTTGATGATGAACATGTAGGGCAGCTGGGTACCCAGCTTGTAGTTGGTCTCAGCTTCCCGGCCTTCCTTGGTATTGGGGAACACCTTGGGTTTTTGAACCGAGTTGGCGGAGAAGAAGGCTGCATTGTCGCTGTCTTTACGCATGGTCAGGGTGATGAAACCCTCTTCTGACAGCTCATATTCGCGACGATCGGTGATGAGCACTTCGGTCGGGATCTTGGCTTGCAGCTGACCCATGGCCTCGTAGACATGTACCGGCAGATCGTGGATGGCACCACCGCTCTGCGGACCGATAATGTTCGGACACCAGCGATACTTGGCAAAGCTGTCGGTCAGGGAGGTGCCCATCAGATACGCGGTATTGCCCCACAGGTAGTGGTCGTGATCCGAGCTGATGTCTTCCTGATAGTTGAAACCCTTGATGGGATTCTCGGTCGGATCGTACGGCAGACGCGCCAGAAAACGCGGTGCGGTCAGCCCCAGATAGCGAGCATCTTCCGATTCGCGCAGTGCGCGCCACTTGGTGTAGGACGGGCCTTCGAAAACAGACTTGAGATCCTTGATGGAGGACAAGTCCGTGAAGTTGTCGACCCCAAAGAAGGCGGGTGCTACCGAGGAGATAAAGGGGGCATGCGCCATGGCGCCAACGGCACTGACATACTGCATCAACTTGATGTCGGGTGAGCTGTGGGTGAAAGCATAATCACCTATCACGGCACCGACGGGCTGGCCACCGAACTGGCCATAACCACTGGAATAAACATGCTTGTAGAGGCCGGACTGGGTGATCTCGGGGGAGAACTCGAAATCTTCCAGCAACTCTTCCTTGGTCGCATGCAGTACCTGGATCTTGATGTTTTCACGAAAATCAGTGCGATCCACCAGCAGCTTGAGTGAACGCCAGGAAGATTCCATCTCCTGCAATTCTTTGGCGTGCAGGATGACGTCCATCTGTTTGCTCAGCTTCTTGTCGAGTTCGACAATCATGCTGTCTACCAACGCCTTGTTGACAGGATCGCTGGTGGTACCGTTATCAAGAATATTGGCGATCAAGGCGGCAACGCCTTGTTTGGCAACACTGTAACCCTCATCAACCGGGCTGATACGGGCCTGCGCCATGATTTCGTCCAGCAAGGACGGGGAGGCGGTATTGGCCCCCGCTTGAACCTGTTCTTCGACCAAAGACATGTTGTTTTCCTTTCTCGTCAATCAATCCAACCTACCGATCACTCGGCAGGCTTAATCAAATCCAGCTCCTTGAGCAGTTGCTCACGAGCTTCATCACTGGACAGCAGGTCCTGCAAACGATTGCGGAAGGAGGGAATGTTTCCCAGCGGTCCCTTCAGGGCAACCAGCGCCTCACGCAGTTCCAGCAGCTTGCGCAGTTCGGGTACCTGCTGGGCCACGCTGTCAGGGGTGAAGTCATCCAGTGACTGGATCTTGATCGAAACCGGCATCTCCTCCTGGCTGTTCTCCTCCAGGCGGTTGGGAACGTAAAAATTCAGTTCCAGTGCAGATTCTTTCATGACGGAAGAAAAGTTGTTCTTGTCGATGGAGACGGTCTGACGCTCCTCGATAGGGGTTTCTTCGGTACGGCCTTTCATATTGCCTACCACCATCATGGTCAGCGGAAGTTCAACTTCTCCCTGCTGCCCACCGGTTGCCGGCACATATTTGATATTGATGCGTTCTTTGGGCGCAACAGTGGCGCCATCGATACTCTTTCCCATGCTCTAAATACCAAGTTGTGGATCTGCCAAGACCCAAAAGCTTATAGCCGATGGATTAACCAACAACTGTCAAAAATGACAGTTGACTGTGTTGCTGAATAGCGACACGCGACTCCATAGGCCGACTGATATGTTTTTGATACAAAAAGAGCAGAGACTCTAATAATCAAAAACACAATATACACCTTGTTATCTATACAACCCGATTATGCCTCTGCTCTTTGTCAGAGGTCATGTTGGCTTAAAGTGCCAATTGCGGAGAATGGTATATTCATCCATTCAGCAACGTCAATAAGACATGATTAAAATAAAATATTTACGTTAAAAAACAAATACTTACGAACTACCACTGAAAAAAACAAAAAATATTAAAACCTATATGCAAGATGAAACAAAAGATATTCGAGATGACTATTATAAAAGAACATCCAATAAAGCAATGACGACGCGACAGGTATTGACGCCAAGCACCTGTTGCTGCGTCAACCCTTGTCACATATGTTCATTCACTCATTTTAAAACTCATCTGACACAGGAATTACCAATGGAAGGGTAAAAAGATACGTTAAAACAAAATGAATATAATAAGAGGTGACACTCAACCCCCAGATGACAGGCATATGATTTACAACGCTTTTAATAAAAAATTCATTCGATTAAATCGCGCCTTTCAACTTAACGAACCAGTGCTGCGCCAGTTTCTGACCGGTACTCTTCTCTTTTTCTGTCATCCCCTTTTCCAGCTCATCGCGCGCCTTGGTTGCATCACTATTACCATCCGTTGCAGCAAGCAAGTACCATGCATAAGCATGCAATCTGTTACGTGGTGCTCCCCACCCTTGCTCACGCATTATCCCCATACGATATTGCGCGTTTCTGTGATTGGCATTGGCTGCCAGTCGATACTGCTGCAGTGCCTGACTGTAATCCTCCTTGCCGCCCAACCCCAGTCGCAGCATCTCGGCATAAGCGTACCGGGCATCGACATTGCCTTGTTGGGCTGCCTGCGCAAAACTCTGACGGGCTGAGGCCAGCTCCCCCCGTTCTTGTTGCAGCTCCGCCAATGCAACTTGTGCCTGACTGAACCCTCCCTGGGCCGCCAGCGTCAACCAATGCTCACGTGAAACAACATCGGTCTGCAGCAAGCTCAACTGATATTCAGCCTCATGGGAACCACGACCAGCCGCCAGCTCCAGCCAATATCGACCCAGCGCAAGATCCTGAGCTACCAGATCGCCGGCCTGATAGGCCAATCCCAACCACAACTGGGCAGGCGCAGAACCCGCGTTAGCAGCACGCTGATAGGCAGTAAATGCCTCTGCCGAACTTGCCTGGCGAGCAAGCACCAGCAAGGCGTCCGGTTGCTGCTGGGCGGCAGCCTTCTCAAACCAGCGCTGGGCAATATCGGATCGCTTGTTTACCCCCTTCCCCTGCTCGTAACGCAGCCCGAGTTGGTACTGAGCGTCACGATTGCCCTGCTCGGCCGCTTTTTCCAGCCATTTGATGGCCTCTGTATCGGCACCTGACTGCTTGGCATACCACTGCCCCAGGATCAGTTGCGCTTGGGCATGATCCTGTTTGGCCGCCTGTTCGAACCAGTCGAGACACTCGCTGACCAATTTGCCTTTATGGTGGAGCTGGCAATCCATTCCCAGCTGATAACTGGCCTCACGATTACCCAGTTTGGCCGCACGTTGCCACCAGTCATTGGCCAACGTTAGGCTCTTCGGCTCACCCAGGCCGGACTGATACCAGCGACCCACCTGCAACGCCGCTTCACCCCGAATATCGCTATCCGCCGCCAAGGGGCCAGATTGCTGCGCCGCCTGCTTCATCCAGCGCATCGCCTCGGGATAATCAGGCTTGGCCGCCAAACGCTTGGCCAGTTCATACTGGGCTTTGCCATGGCCCTGTTGGGCTGTTTGAGATAGCTCTGACTCAGTGAGTGATGTAGTTGTGGTACAGGCGGTTAACCAGCTGCTCGCCAGTGCAAGCCATAAAATTCGATGGTTCATGGTTTCTATCTACGATAAGTGAAATTAATGGATTGATGGACGATGGCCATTCTACAGGCTTGCCCGTTATGCTGTGCCGCTACCCGATTTCGACCGATGTGCATATTTAAAAGCCTGTGGCCAAGCGCCATCATCGATCTGTTTTGGTCACAGCTGAACTGTATTTCACGGCCATCTGGCAGATATTATTGAGCAAGGGCTCCATGGCATCGCGCTCATAGAGGGTAACCAGCCTGGTGTCCGGCTTGCCAAACTCCACCTTCTCACTCAAGTGACCGTTGGGGTTGAGCTGTAAGCAGTCGTGCGGCCATCAACGCCGGTTTACGTGCCACCAAACCATTGGGGAAATAATGAATATGGTGCGGCTCACCTGATGCATCCCAGAGTAATATGCATAGCGCATCTCGCGGCCCAGGTCATACTACTAGGTCGTTCGACCGTCACCTTGCTATAAGCGTCATATTCGAAATGACGGGAACCACCGTCGGACAGGTACACAGCTTGTAGGCGGTCTACGGCACGCACCCACTCACATGTGTCATGTAACCCGTATTTTTGATAGACGAGTCCGATAGACCGACAGTTTTGATGTCTGCCTCAGTATTTTTGATCTTGTAAGAAATTCCCAAGTGTAGCGAGTATTGGGAAAGTGATAACTCGATGGCTAATTAGGGAAACAAATCAACCTTGGACATACCCGACCGTTGACAATCAAATCATTAAATTTTCATTTAAATGAAATAACCTCTGCAATTAACTCCTTCCCATCTTACTCACGAAACATAATTTTTATTTTTTTACAAAAAAAATGAATCAAATAAATTTTATTCACCCCCTTTAAAATCCATATTATCAACATTTAAATAATAGTTATCCCCACCTTCATCGACAAAAACATACCATCCTCCCTCACCATGCAAAAAACGCACATTTTTCATAATCTATCCCTTTCATTTAGTTATGTGCCGTTTACCGCACAGCTTACCTCTGTCTGTCGGGTTGTGTCCTGTTTCCTGGCCCACCGGGGGCTGGCGATGCTTGCGCCATAAAGGCTCGCTCTACTCCAGTCAATGTAGCAAGCTTGGTGTAACCAGGTCAGCAGCGCCATATTAAGTTGCCAGATTCCTTGAACTTGCCAAGAGCAAGTCCTCCCACGGGAGTCCAGAATACCGTTGAGAACGGCATAGTCATCGAGGCGTGGACGGCCACCCATGGCAAATGATGTTGGGGTGGCAGAAGTGGCTGCAAGGATTTCCAGAGCTGCTTACTGATGATTTTTCGTGTCATACCTGCTATGTGGGGATTGGCATCGTTCAAATCAACTCGGTTTTGTAAGCGGCTCTTAATAAAGGGCTAGTCTAGAGTCAGGCTATAATGATACTTATCCGTGAATGCCCGATTACACTGCGCTAATCGAGCCTACTGCACTAAAATGGTATCATCACATTCTGTAATAACTTAGGTTATAATTATATTTAGCCATAATTATGCATAGCTTCACGAAGCAGATCTTTCTCTTCATCAGTATATTTTGACGGGTCGCATTTTCTAACTCTCTCCCAAATAGCTCTAATGGGGATGCCACTATCCTTGTCCCTAAGGATCTCTATGAAAGTCTCATAGCTATCTGTGAAATCATCCTTATGATTTTCTATAAAAATTATTAACTGCTCGCTAAAATACTCACCCTCAGTCATAATCACTCCTTTGGTAAGATATCTATTTCATCAGCCTTTATATAAATAGGCTCTCTTGTATTAGGTACTAATTGTCTAGCCCCACCCTTTCCATACTGTGGATAAGCCTCAGTAAATGGTTCTAGCTCAGGCCCTTCTCCTCCATGACTTTTAGGCACTTTTACCCTTGGAACACCTGATTCATCATATAACTGCAAGGTATCAAACTTGATACGTAAGCGCCCATCACTCCATGACTCTCCAGGGTCTTTTAGGGTCGTGTGTTTCGGTGCTCGAATCTGGAACGCCTCTGTAACCTGATCACCTGTATCTAATTTATCAAAACCAAAGTATGACAGCCGAGCCTCTCCCGTATTAATTGCATCTTGGCCGTATTTATATAATGAGCCATCATCATTTAAATATCTATCATACCGATACCCAGTACTCGGCAAAGTCGAATCCGAGCCACTTGGTCCAACATAAAAGTCAGGTTTACTACCATCAACACTCGGCGGCTCTTCCGGCCCGCCTTGTTGCTTAGGTCGAGCAACCTCATTAACATCAGGACATTGCCCCGGTACATTACTTAACCCTAGCGGATCAACCCAGCCGGTCGGGTTGGGGGCATACTGGTAGTTGTTGAGCCCGCCAGCCAAGCCTATCGGGTCGGGGGTGATAAATCTACCCGTTTCAGGTTGGTAGTAACGGTGACGGTTGTAGTGCAACCCTGTCTCGGCATCATAATACTGACCTTGGAAACGCAAGGGAGTTGCCACCTCAGCAACCTCCTCCCGCCACACATTGCCATAAGCGCGATAACGCACCAGCCAGGCGGTCGCCCCATTGTCGCGGGTCAGCGCCAGCGGGGTGCCGAGATGATCCAGCTGATAGTGGAAAACCTCTGCATCCTGCCCCTCTCCTTCCAGTTGCACCAATGGCTTGAAGCTGCCCGGCTGGTAGATAAAGCTGCGGTATCCGCCATCCCGACGGCTCTCGGCAATCAGGTTGTTGGCCTGCCACAAAAACTCGGTAACCTGTTCGCCAGATGGCCCTTTATGCCCGCTGACTGCTTTACGAATACGGCGGCCAAAGGCATCGTAGTCATAGCGGGCTATGCTGCCATCAGGTAACTCGGCCCGGATAAGTTGATGCTGACAGTCGTAGTGATAGCGGGTGAGCAACGACTGGCCCTTGCCACGTCGCTCTACTGCCAGTCGGCCAAATTCGTCGTACTCAAAATGGCGATCGCCACTAAACAACAGCCGGTTTCCCTGAGTACGCGCCCCATCAAACTGGCCCCCCAGGGTCTGGCTCAACAGATTGCCCGCCGGATCGTGCAGGAACCGTTCGGTCAGTTCACCGCGCACCTCCAGCAACCGATCCAGCGGGTCGTAGCGGTAGTGCTGCTCCCCTTGTACGCTGTCATTGATCTGCAGCAGGTTACCGGTGCTGTCATAGCCGTAACGTCGCTCACGGGCTACCTGCTTGCCCCGCTGCACACGCATCGCGGTCAGGCGCCCCTGCTCGTCATATTCATATTGCTGGGTCAGCGCCCCCTGGCTGCGGCGCATCTCGAGCCCACCCACCATCTGGTGGCGGGTCAGCTCGCTCCCATTAAGATCGATGCCGCTTAATGTGCCGTGCTGATAGAGGTAATCGAGCTGATTGCCATCCGGCAACTGCCAATGAACAAGCTGCCCCATGGCATCGTGCTTGAAATAGCTGGAAGCCCAGCCCTGGTGCTCCGCTACCAGATTGCCGCCGGTGTCATATTCAAAGGCCAATGGCCAAGCGCCATCATCAACCTGGGTCAACTGGCCATATTGGTCATAGCTAAACTGAATTTCACGACCATCTGGCAGGCATTTTTTGAGCAGGCGCCCCATAGCATCCCGCTCATAGCGAGTCACCAGCTCGGTTTCCTGCTTGCCCAGCTCCATCTTCTCGCTCAGGTGACCATTGAGGTCGTAGCGATAAGCGATGGTGCGGCCATCAAAGCCGGTTTCCCGCGCAACCAGACCATTGGGGTAGTAGTGGATGCGATGCTGCTCGCCGTGCTCGTTTTCGACTTCGCTCAGGAACAACTTGGCATTGTCATAGCGATACTTGAGCTCGCTGCCATCGGGGTTGATGCGACGACTTATCAGATGCAGGCCGGGGTGGTATTCATAGCGGGTCTCGCGGCCCAGCTCGTCCCACTCGGCCGTCACCTTGCCATAGGCGTTGTATTCGAAACGACGGGTACCACCACCAGGCAGGTGTACCACCTGCAAACGGTCGGCGGCATCCCACTCATAACGGGTGATGCCACCACGCGGATCGCGTCGCACGATCTGACGACCACGCTCGTCATAACGCCAACGAGTTAGCGCACCATCGGCCCCCTTCTCCTCGATCAGCTGTCCCTGGCGATTCCAGACAAGTTCGACACGACTGCCATCCGGTTGTACGACCGAACAGAGTTTGCCTTGTGCGGTATAGCCGTAACGAGTCTCACGACCTAGGGGGTCTCTTTTTGTGACCACATTCCCATACTCGTCGCGATCGAAACGCCACTCACGATCCCCTTGCACCACCTTGCGGACACGCCCATCCCAATAGTGATAGGCGGTCTGACTGCCATCCGGAGCTACTTCGAATGCAAGCAATCCTTGCTCGTCGTAGTGGTAGTGGGTTTCACCACCGAGTGCATCACGGGCCAGTACCTTCTGACCCTTGTCGTTGTAGCCAAACTCGGTGACTGCACCGTCAGGATCCTGCTGTCGGACGAGGCGAGCATTGCTGTCATGCTGATACACTTCCAGGCTACCATCCGCATTGCTGACGCTCACCTCCCCCCTGGCATCATCCCAGCGATAGCTGACATCAAAACGGGCGACGTCACTCCAGTGACGGATTGCTCGGGCAACACCCCCCTCTCCTTCCCACTCCCAGAAGAAACCGGCTCCACCCGCGAGACGGCGCTCCAGGATCACTCCATCAGGGCGGTAACGGTAGCGCTCGCACTCACCCACCCCGTTTTCGGCGGTGACCAGATGCCCGGCCTCGTCATAGTAATAACGTTGCAGCGTGGCTTGTGGCTGCCAGTTAATCCCATCGAAATGGTGCAATTCAACGGCAGTAAGAAAGGCTTTTTGATAGACAATCCGAAGAGCCATCCCGGCATCGTTCTCAACCCAGCAGGGGCGACCTTGACGGTCAGGACGAACGATCAGCCGATTGCCATAGACGTCAGACATAGCAGTCAATCGCCCGGCGTTGCCATGCCAGGTGAAATGCAGGAAGGGAGACCCTGCCTTGGCAACGATCACCTCGTCTACCTCATCTCCCAGATAGACGGCTGCTTCTGACAGCAAATTGGTTACCACTGGTCTGGCTAGCGATGGCAAGGGCAACTCGATGGCAAGGGACTCATCGTCCCACCAGGTCAGCGTTTCGCCATGGCGTTCAAGCCGATGGGCCAAAGAGTGGCTCCACCCCCCCCCCATGCTACATGCTTGCTCTACCGCTGAGGTTCGGTAAAGGCGACCGAAGGTAAACGGCAACATGCCGGGCAGATGTGCATCTTCCAGCGTCAGCAACTCCTCCCCTGTCACCATGGAAACCGGGCATTTATTCTTGCAGGTCTGCGCTTCCGGCTGATGGGCTTGGCCGGATGGTGTCTTGGCTTGCTTGGAGACATCAGGTGTTGTTTTGAGTTGCTCTATCTCGGAGTGAGACCGGAATTGGCGCTTGGCAGCAGTGCCCTTCTCAACCAGGGTTTTGGCACTGCCATCCACCAGCTTGAGATCGGCCTTCTTGGCCGGATTAAACTTGGCCGATCCGGCAATCAATACTTTCTTGGCTATCTGGGCATGTTGCGCCAGATTATGTTTTTTGGAGAGGTTGACCAGCGAGGTCACCAGGCGCATCACCCTATCGCTGTTCTTGGCAGCGGAGGCAGCTTTGGCACCATAGCGGGCAGCAAGCCCGGCTCCCCCCGTCAGCACAACGCCAATAATGACGTCGATCAGTACGGAGGAAATCACCTGGGCACCAAACTCGGTCTGCTGATCCGGCGGCAACATCTTGACCCAGCTCACCAGAGCATAGGCATAGAGATAGAGCAGCGCTTCATCCTGTAGCACCAGCATGGCTGCCTCCATCTGAGAGGCGCCGGCCTGGGCCATGGCTGCGGCATCGACGCCAAATTCAGCCAGCTTTTTGGCATTGCCCACCGGATCGGCCAGCAGGTTGTAGATGGTGTTGAGATCGTCCCACACCCCGACGAGTGCCTTGCCAATGCCGCTGGCGGCAGCCAGGGTATGACTGCCAAATCCGTCACCTGCTGCGTTATAACGACTCCAGGCGGCTTTGTGTTCGCTGTTCCACTCCTTGGTGAGCCAGGCTTCGAGGTCTTTTTGTACCGGAACATAGGATGCAAACAAGGCATCAAGATCGCTTTTTTTCACATTGGGGTAAAAGGTCACCCGATAGGACTTGCCCGGTGCAAGGTTGCCAACTTCAGCAATCCCCTTGGCATCCAGCGTTCCCTCCTTGGCTACTGCTTCACTGACAAAGCGCCCACGAACCATCTTGCCCGCTTCCACCTTGTAAGGGGTATCGCCAATGGGAATGAAGCGCACGGACTCAAACATGTGAACCAGCCGCAGGGTGCCGCTCAGTGGGCACTGAGTCACAACGGATTGTACCTTTTTGCTACCCGATGAAGCCGTTATGGTCTTGTCGCCGACCTTGATGGTCTGCTCCATATCCATGCTGAGCATATCGCCAAGAAAGAAGCTCTCGGCATCCTTACGATACTCTTTCAAAGCATTGCGATAATCAGCGAGCACCTGGGTGAAGACAGCCTGGCCGGCATTACTCATACTTGAACCTCTTTGCACAACGCGGCTTCCAGCGCCGGAAATAAATCGATATCAGTAGATGGGTGACGGGCGATGAAACGGGCAACCTTGAACCGTAAATTGGCCTCGGGAAAGGACCAGTAGAGCTGGCCATTCTGGTCGGCCAACTGCTGCATCAGGTTGTTGACAAGGGGGCTGGTATCTCGCGTTGCCAACATGGCAGCCAGGGTCTGCGGCAAGCTCCACCAAGGAAATGGGCGTGGCACTTCGGGAGTAGAACTCTCCCAGCTGAAAGCCCGGCCACTGACCCACAGTGAACTTAGCTCGGGCAATAGATGGGTAAAACTATCCCCAAGCTGCTCAACAATGGGGGCAAGGTAGGCACCATCCCAGTAGCGAAAGAACACTGTCTCACCTTGATGCCAGATCTGGGTAAGTCCCTGCAAATGGGCATAGAGGGTATGAACAGATTGTGCTGTCGACAGCAAAAATCCCCAGTCACGGGCATCTGTATTAGCAGCCCATTCGATAAAGGCGCTCCCCTCATCCAATTCAACCAGATAGGGCATAACAGGATGCCAATCCTCATAGGCAGTGCCGAGATACAAACCACGGGGAGTACTGCGACCATCCAGCTGATAGTAATGCTGCACAGGGGCAGCATCACTGGCACCTGCCAAGACGGCATACAGGGGGGTCAATCGAGGTAGTGCAACCCATTCGGCTAATGACATGGCCTCAGATTTCACAGCTGCCCTCCTTGCACTTCTCGCACTCTTCGCAGAAAGGAGCCGCACTCTTCATTGTGGCAAGCTGGGCTGGGCTAAGGGGTACCTTGGGGGGGGGAGGCACAGCAACACCGTTGGGACCAATAGGGGATTTCCCCGCCCAGCCAGCACCTGAACTAGGGCTGCCACCCGAGTTCATCTTGATGGTGGGGCCGACCAGAGTAACGCCGCCACCATCGACCTTGATAAAACAGCCGCCCACCTTGACGGTGATCTCAGATCCCGCCTCCAATACCACTTTGGCGCCGGCCTTGACGTGCACTTCCTGCCCTGCCTGGGTGAGCCAGCTCTGCCCCAGTTTCTGGTGCATGGATGCATCGACGGTCAGCGACAGGTCACCCTTGATATGGTCCCGCTTCTCCCCCTCCACGCTCAAATGGTCGTTGGCCTTGATGCGAGTGACTCGCTCATTGTCGATATCTGTGTGTTGGTCGTGCTTGATATGCCAGGCCGCATCATTTTCGATGAGTACGTTCAGGTCTTTCTGGCCGTGGATATAAATCTCTTCCTGCCCTGCCTGGTCTTCAAAGCGCAGTTCGTTGAAGCCCTCACCCTGATGGGTTTCGGTGCGCAGCACGGTACGGGTCTTGTTGGCAGGCAAGTCGTAGGGCGGACGGTTGGTGGCGTGGAAGGTGCGACCGGTGACGATAGGCTGGTCGGGGTCCCCTTCCAAAAATGAAACGATAACTTCATGGCCGATACGGGGGATGGCCATCATGCCGTATTGGCCACCCGCCCAGCCCTGACTGACACGCACCCAGCAGGAGCTCTGGTCGTTCGAGCTGCCATATCTGTCCCACGGGAATTGCAGTTTCACCCGGCCGTGTTCGTCGCAGTAAATCTCTTCCCCCTCGGGGCCCACCACGATGGCAATTTGCGGGCCGTCCACCATGGGCTTGTGCGGCGCTTGTGGGCTGCCAATGCGGGCACGCCAGGTGGTCGCAGCTTTGACCACCCCAAACTCGTTGTGGTAGACGGTCGGACCGCTGCCCCCCTCCTCTTCCAGCGCCTGTGGCTGCAAGCCGGTGTGGCTGATGCGCACGATTTGCCAGTCGGTATTCAGATTGCCGTTCGGGTGCTCGGTCAGCGAGAAAAACTGGCCCGGCAGCAGGGCCGCGCTGTTGGACTTGCCGCTGCCTGCCACTGCATCGTTGCGCAGCGCATCGAGTCGGTGCTGGGCAAACGCCTTGCCGCTCGGGTCCTGCTTGTAGCGACCGGGAAAGTCAAAGTGCTGATAGGTATCGCGCTGATGCTCCAGTTCGCTGCCCTGCTTTTTGTGGGAGAGCCCGTAGGCCGGGGTTTTGAAGCTGTAGTCCTTGAGCTCCACATCGCTCGGGCGCACCGCCTCGCGGTAGTGAAACTGGCGTACATAAGGGCCTTGCTCCAGCGAGCGGTTGCCAAGATTGAAAAAGAGCTCGGGGCCAGCTGTCAATGCAGCCGCGTCGTCGGCAAACACGATGCGGTGCTTGCCTGCGTCGAACTCATGGAAATAGAAGAGCCCCTCTTCGGCGGCGAGCCGGTTGACGAACGCAAGGTCGGTTTCCCGGTACTGCACGCAGAATTCCCGCTTGGCGTGCTCATTCTTGAGGGCAAAGGCGTAGTCGGTAATGCCGTGCTCTTGCAGCAGGATGGAGAGGATTTCATCGGGTTTTTGCGCCTGGAAGATGCGGGAGTTCTGGCGAAGACCAAGCCGCCACAACGCCGGCTGCACCCGCAGCTGATAGCGGGTACGGCGAAAGCCGCTATCCCCTTGCGCAAAGTCACTCACTACCCCACACACCCGCCGCTGCAGCTCGCCGTTGTACCACACCATGATCTCGCACGGCTGGTCCAGCACATCGGCAAAATCGACATCCGGCTGAGGGCTGGCCAATTCCAACCGCAACTGGAACGGGCTATTCAGCGCCTCTTCCAGCGCAAACTCGGCCACCACGAAAGTGCTCTCGGGCAGCGCCCCTACCTTGACGGTAAATTGTAATCCTGTGCTGTCTGCCATCGGTGAGCGCCTCTGAGATATGGTGCAGCCCCGTACATTCGGGGGCTTTTCAAACTGTGTGAGAGATCCGCCATCGCCCTGGTTTTTCTGACACCATGGCTACCGCACGCCCTTGACGGCGTGCGACAAGACGTGAATTCGGTTTTTTTCTTGTACCCACTCGAAAAGAGCAAACGGGTACAAGAAAAACTCGGGGCGGTGCAGAACGGGGGAGTAGAAGACAGTCGGCGAGATATCCTCAAATGGATGCTCGTCGATCGCGCAGATAGCAAAGGGCACCGACAAGCAGTGCCCCTTTGTATCAACTTACGCTTCGCTGGGTGCGCGCCAGTCGTCAGAGCCGGAGGTACCGGCGACCGTGTGTTCCCAGTCAATCTTGCGGTAGGCCAGAGAGACCTGGATCAGCTGGGTGAAGTCAGACTTCGCCGGATCCTGGCAGTGGGGCATCTGACAGTCGATATCGACTATGGTGGCATCGGTCAGCACGGTAGAGAAAAAGTGCTCCTGCTTGCCTTCCACGGAAGTGCGATACCACTTCAGGGTCACTTTCGGCAGCATTTCACCGGAGGCCAGGGCGTTGTACATCAGCGGTACGGCCTTGTTCAGAGCAACGGTGAATTTGAACGGCTTGTGGACACGCTGGCCGGCAGGCTGACCGGATTGCGGGTCAGTCGGTACGGTCACAACGTGTTGGAACTCTTGTACCAGCATCTCGTCTTCGTGGCCCTGCACGAAGATGTTGCCGACGGAATCGGAGGTGAAGGCACTCGCGGTGATGTTGCCCTGGGTTTTACCTTCGATGCTGATATAACATGGAGTTGGCATGTGTATGCTCCTGATTGGTTGAACGGTAATGACACTCGACCGAAACCATTAGCAGTGACCATGCCAAACATTTTTACTCATAAAAAACAAACTCTTACGAAAAACTCAGGTCTATACCCTCACAAAGAGAGCGCAACAAGTTGCGCGAGCGGCATATAACACTGCAAAAGTTTGCACACCCAGCATTTAAAACCAAATTTAAAGCAATACTTTGCTCATAATGACACTTAACCCCGTTAAGCAAGTGACAGCCTCTTGTGGCTGACCTTCCCACTGAGCTATCAATTAGTAGGAGAGCAGTAGCTGAGGTAATCCACTGATGACGCATACGAACAAGGTTCTGGCAATGATGACGGCCAGATCACCCGATGCGATCAGAGTAATGAAGAGGATGGGTGAATAGCTGAACCGATATGGGGTCGAATGGCTGCCATGGAAAAACAAAACCCCCGGACAATCAGATTGCCTGGGGGTTTGCTGCATGTCAGTGATAACGAGATCTGTACACAAATCACGTTCGAACCGGGCAGTCCGTCAAACGGGCATAAAGAAAAGGGCCTGTCTTGCGACAGGCCCTTTTCTTTTATTTGGCGGTGAGGGAGGGATTCGAACCCTCGATACGTTGCCGTATACACACTTTCCAGGCGTGCTCCTTCAGCCACTCGGACACCTCACCAAATCTTTACTTCTTTGAAGTGGCTTTCGGAGCACGCTACGCGTGCTTTCTTGCCGACTTCGTCGGTGGGCAGCCATTCTGACATCCCACCAAATTTTTTCTCACATTTTCAGGTGCCTGAGTTGCACCGTCGGTTGCGAACCATGCCGCAGCGACGGGGCGTAATGTAAGGGATGCATTGTGTTGGGGTCAATGCAATTTTGCGGTTTTCAATCTGTTTGCTCAAGAACCGAGCCAACTGCGCAAAATCTTTCCACCTCTGCATCCCATACAATCAACTGGCGGCCTGCTCGTGACTCTGCTCGCCTTTCAATGCCTCTTCCAGAGAGCCATAAAACTCCAACTGACCCGGCACAGGGCGCACCTTGGCACGCGCCAGTGTCTTCAACGGCTGAAACTGCAACTCGGCTACCCGCAGCTCCACTCCGGCCTTGGCCATCTGCTTTTCAAACTGCAGGAAAGCAGAGAGTCCCCCGGCATCCAGGATGGAGACAGCCTCCATCTGCAATACCAGCAGCTTGTGCCCCTGAACCTGAGCCACCAGCTCGCCAAAGACACGCTCTGCTGCCGCAAAAAACAGCGGGCCGTTGATCTTGTAAAGCAAGGCATTCGCCGGTACTTCGTCGGCATAGCGCTTGTGATCGGCCAAATCGTGCAGCTTGGTCATCTTGGCAATTTCACGCATGAACAACAGCGACGCCAGGATCACCCCGAAAGTGATGGCAATGACCATGTCAAAGATGACGGTGAGGGAGAGACACACCACCAACACCAGCACATCGGATTTGGGGGCGCGACGCACAAGCTCCACCACCTTGTGTGCCTCACTCATGTTCCAGGCCACGATCAGCAACAGCGCGGCCATGGCCGAGAGCGGCAACCAGGAGAGCCAGGGTGCCAGCACCAGAATGGCGGCCAGTACCACAAGCGCATGCACTATGCTGGAAACCGGCGAGGTGGCACCCGCCCGTACGTTGGCGGCGGAACGGGCAATGGCCGCCGTTGCCGTGATGCCACCGAAGAAAGGCGCCAATATGTTGCCCAGCCCCTGCCCCACCAGCTCGGCATTGGAGCTGTGCTTGCGACCCGTCATGCCATCGAGCACCACGGCGCAGAGCAGCGACTCAATGGCCCCCAGCATGGCCATGGAAAACGCAGCCGGCAGCAAGCGCTCGATGGCCGCCAGGTTCCATTCGACCGGTGAACCATCCGGCCCCGGCAGTGCCCAGGGCATTACCAGAGTCGGCGCTATGGGCGGGATCCCCATGCCTTGTGTGCCATCGGCCAGGGTATAACTGAACTTGCTGCCAATGGTGGCCACATCGACACCAAAGTAGTGCAGACCAAACCCCAGCCCCACACCCACCAGCACGGCGGGCAAATGTCCGGGCACCGGCAAGCGCAGCCGTGGCCAGAGCAATAACACGGCCAGGGTAGCAATCCCGACCAGCGTGTCACCCCATTGCCAGCTTGGCAGAGCATGTACCAGCGCCTCTACTTTGCCTATGTAATTTTCCGGCATATCGGGCACCTGGAGCCCGAAGAAGTCCTTGATCTGCAAGGTGGCGATCACGATGGCGATCCCGCCGGTAAAGCCCAGGGTCACTGACGGCGGAATGTACTCAATCAGGCGCCCAAGTCGGGCCATCCCCATGGCGACCAGAAAGAAGCCGGAGATCAGGGTCGCCATCAGCAGGCCACCGACCCCGAATTGCTGGGCCACCGGGTAGAGGATCACCACGAAGGCGGCGGTCGGCCCCGACACGGAGAAACGGGATCCACCAGTCACGGCAATGACGATACCTGCGATAATGGCGGTATAGAGACCATGTTGCGGTGGCACGCCGCTGGCAATCGCCAGCGCCATGGCCAACGGAATGGCGATGATGCCGACCGTGACGCCGGCGATCAGGTCACGGCCAAAGCGAGGGATGCTATAGGGTTCATCAATACAGGATTGGCGTAAAGCAATGGCCAGCTTCACGCTTTGCAAGGGAGCTTGGTTGTGCATGTATGTCGTAATACCAGAAGAGGGAGATAAAGGCCGGATTGAACCGGCGCCCGATCATCATCAAGGGCCGGCAGAACTGTCGACACGGCGATGGTATCCGGGGCAACCATACTCCAGCCGAGGAAATATTTCGATGGGCAGGATCAATGAATGACCATTACACCGCAAAATAGCGGTTTTTTGCTGGCATATCGCCGATTTTTATCACCATTACTCAGATTTTTCACTTCGCCTGCTAACCAAATGCACGCAACCCGCGGCAGACACTTCTTTCCCCATAGAGGCGGTTCATGAGGCATGGGACCTCCCATTCACCCACCCCATTTTTATTGAACGGGCAGGAATGGTTTGCCATCACTGAGCAGCCAGAACGTAATCCGCCACTAGCGCAAAAATTGATAACGTGGCAGCAAAAGGCCAATCTCAAGCTGCTGATTGTGCTGAAAATAGTCCATAATGACCAAGTTTTGGACAAACAGGGCGGAATTCCATTTTTGGCGCCGGATCGCGGGTTGACACCCAGCCGACAGGCTATTAATATCCGCACCGTCTCAACGAGACAGGCAATTCCTCCTTAGTTCAGTCGGTAGAACGGCGGACTGTTAATCCGTATGTCACTGGTTCAAGTCCAGTAGGAGGAGCCAATTCCCTCGTAGTTCAGTCGGTAGAACGGCGGACTGTTAATCCGTATGTCACAGGTTCAAGTCCTGTCGAGGGAGCCAAATTTCAAAGCCCAGCCTTTTGGCTGGGCTTTTTCATGTCTGCCACATCCTCCACTTACTCCCCCTCCTTTCCTCTCCATCACGGCTAGCACCCCATTGCAAAGCTGGCTCTCGCCTCCCGATCAGGAGACGGACGCAAGCAGGTAGCCCTTGGTCGCACGCAGTACTAAAGTGGACGAGGTGAATAACCTGACAACAGAAGCGAGCAATATGATGCACAAAACCATGATTACGGCGGCAGCGCTGGCCCTGCTGATCCAGTCCCCTGCCCACGCCATCAGTGCCAAATACCGCCAGCAACTCGAAAACTCCGGCTGCACCCAGGCCTCCGAGTTGCAAGGGTGCGATATCACCAAGAGCAAGGCCGAAAATGCCAAGGCTGGTTTTGGCGAGGCAGCCACTCCCGCGAGCACGGAGGCCGCAGCAGATACCACACCCTATGCTGGACAATGGGTGGCAAAAAGCAACGAAGGAGCCACAGTTGCCACCATCCGTATCGATGGCAAAGAGCAGGTTTGGGTCAATGGCAAACAGGTCAAGGCAAAGCGGGCTGACGGTGCACTGCTGTTCAAGCAGGGCACCATCACATTTACCATTCAAGGCGATCGCCGTCTGAAGGGGGAAGATGTCTGGATCGACAGTGATGCGGGCACCAAGGGCCCCATCAATATCGAGTAATAACCAAGGTGCCCGGCCCGCAACCGGGCGCCTGTTCTGCATTCTGACTGCATTGCATCAGTACCGAGCGTTTGCCATCTGTGAGAGTGGCATATCGACTGTCAGGGCTGGCCCCACCGATGCGACACCTTCTACCGAGCAAGCGGCCATGCAGGCTTTATCAGTAAAACATGCATTCGTCGCCTGACTCAGGCGATAATCAGCCCAATCTCACCCTACTCAGGAGTTCTCATGCGTCGATTCAACTTTATGCTCAATGGCAGCCGGTTGATGATGTTCCCGTTTTATGTGTGCATTCTGGTGTGCGTGGCGCTCTTGATGGTGAAGTTTGCCATGCAGCTCTATACGCTGTGCCGCGACATCATCGACATCCATTATCTTGACCTCATCACAGGGGTGCTGACTCTGGTGGACTTCGTACTGGTGGCGCAGATGCTGATCCTGGTGGCCATCTGCGGCTATGTGCAGTTTATTCAGACTCAGGAGCAGCGCGAGGCGCTCGGCAACAACTGGCTCAGCAAGATCAACTTCGCCTCCCTGAAGCTCATCGTCATCAACTCCCTGGTGACCATCGCCGGGATCGAGGTGCTCAAGGCCTTTCTGGACGATGGCACCGGCAATGAAGTCGAGATGAAGTGGTCAGTCATTGTCTTTTTGGCCTTCTCGGTGGCAGCACTTATCTATGCAATCACAGAAAGGTTGGCAGACCACAAGTAGCCAGCCCCTGTTTTCATTCAGGATTGATTCATCAAGACCGGAATTGATAACTCTTTTCATTACCTTTACCCCATTGTAAACTTGCTCCCCCGGGCTGCATTGCCCGGGCGCTGGAGCACCTATGACAAGCCTTTCTCTCTCACCCCGACACTGCTGGCAGTGGCTTGCCTATCACCATCAGGCCGCCGAGGGCTCCCTCTATCTGATGTTCTTCTCCGGCCTGCTGCTGTGGGAGCCGCTGACCCCGCTCTGGTTCCTGGCGCGCTGGAATCTGTTTCTCCACGTGATGCTTTCGCTCACCCTGTTTCCCCTACTGTTTGGCGCCTTCTGGCTCTCTCATCGCAGCCTGCTGAACAAGAGCCACAAACCCTTCTTGCGGATCACTGGTCGTATCATCGAAGGGCTGCTGCTGGTGTGTCTGGCCAGCGGTCTGCTGCTGCTGCTGCACGGCACCCCGGGCGACAGCATGGGCAGCCTCGCCAGCTGGGCCCACTGGCTGAGCGCTTTGGCGTTAACTCCTCTGGTGCTGCGCCACGCCTGGCGCTGGACCATCTTGAAATGGCGCGCCTGATCCCATGTTGAAGTCATCGTTCTGTGCATTTTTGCCAGCCCTGCTGGCCCTCCTCCTCCTGCTGGTCAGCCCCTTTGCGTTTTCCCAGCAGATGGGCGCTGGGATGGTCGCCTATGAAGAGGGGAGCACGCCACGCCTCGTCACCGCCAACCTGAGCGCAGGCTCGGTCACTCTTCTTGAGCGCGATAGCGGCAAGCGACTCAAGGAGGTGCAGCTGGGGGGCGATCTGCGCCAGATTGCCCGCGCCGATGACGGCACCCTGCTGGTCACCGATTACAGCGGCGATCGCCTGCTGCTGCTGGATGATGATCTCGACCTGGAAAAGGCGATCCCCACCGGCCATAGACCCTATGGGGTCATCTTCGATCCCAAGCGGCAGTGGTTCTGGGTCACGCTGTTCGAATCAGCTCGCCTGCAAGCCTACGACACAGCGGGCAACCTGCAGCTGGATACAAAGACCGCCGAGACTCCGCGCGGACTGGCCCTGACCGACGATGATCGCCTGCTGCTCACCCACGCCATGACCGGCCAGCTCGCCATCTATGATCTCGCCAAGCTTGGCAACATAGCCAAGGGCGCCACTCCGCTCAAAACCACCCTGCCAAAACCCAGACTCATCACCCTGGCAGAAACCCACAGCGACACGGCTAGCGATTCGCAGGGATTGCCGCGCCTGCTCGATGGCATCGCCCTCTCCCCCGATGGCAGCGAAGCCTGGCTGCCCCACGTGCTGTGGAGCTTTGGCCACCCCTTCCAGTTTCAGAGCACCGTCTTTCCGGCCGTCTCCATCATCGATCTGGATGAGGAGAAAGAGCGGGTCGACGAGCGCAAGCAGCTCTTTTTGCAAATCAATCTGCCAAGCGTCGGCAACCGCAGCCAGATCGTCTCCAACCCCTTTGCTGCGCGCTTCGCCACCGATGGCAAGCGGGTCTATCTGACCCTGGCGGGCTCGGAAGACTTGTTGGTGTTTGACCTGTCGCGCAGCGGCAAGTCCAACAACAACCGCCACCGTCGCAAGAAGTTTCAGGGGGGCGCCAAGGCGACCCAGCTCTTGCGTCACCTGCCGGGCCAGAATCCGAGGGATCTGCTGATCGATGGCGACCATATTCTGGTGCACAACGCCATGGGGCAGGATCTTACCCGCCTCAATAGCGGCGGCAGCGGCCCGTTTGCCCGGGTCACCGTCGATGTGCCCCACTTCGCCAAACTGGTAGAGACGGATCCGCGCCCCGAACCGCTAAAGCGCGGCGAGCGGCTATTCAACCTCGGCAACACCGCGGCCAACAGTCGCCTCCCCATGGCGGGGGACAACTGGATGAGCTGCAACTCCTGCCATCTGGATGGGTTCAACTTCACCAATCGCCATCTGATGGCGGCCCATCGCCAGAAGAGCGGCGACAACGCCATCAACGGCCACGCCAACCTCACCAACATGGTGGCGGGGGATTTTGTCGGCGAATACCTGCGCATGACCCAGCAGACCCAGGGCGGCATGGGCCATGACACCCGCGATGGGGCCGAGGCGGTTGACCCCGCCAAGCCCCAACCGGAAGTGAAAGCGATGATGGAAGATCTGCACGCCTTCGTCACCGCAGATGGCAACCTCCCCTATCTCGCCAACTGGCTGCGGCTCGATGCCCCGCGCACGGATCCCGCCAAGGCACCGACCACCCACCCGAAAGAGTGGCTCAACTCCGCCTCCTGCCAGAACTGCCACAGCCAAGCGTTCAAGGATTGGAGCGAGAGCAACCACCGGCTGATGGGCAATTCCCACCCCTACTACAAGGTGGTGCAGGCGCTGGCCCGCGAAACCGAAGGGGAAGCGTTCGGCCAGTGGTGTCAGGGCTGCCATATGCCCCAGCAGGTGATGACCGGCCAGCAGAATTTACCCAAGGGCTCCCACATGTTCGAACAAGGCGGCGCCTCGCTGATTGCAGCCCACAAGGCTGGTGAACCTGTGGTTGAGGAAGGCACCGGCTGCGTGCTCTGCCATCGCATCACCAAAGTGGAAGATGCGGGCGGCAACAGCGCCTTTACCGTGAATTTGAAAGACCGCGAGAGCTATGTGTTCGAGGATGCCCCGGGCGGCAGCCTCCAGCACTGGCTGGCCGAGCGGCAGATTAACGCCCGTCCGACGGCCCACAAAGCCTCCTATCAGAAGGATTTCTACCGCGACGCGGCCCTGTGCAAGTCGTGCCACAACGAGTTTGCCCCGGGCACCGGCGCCAATATCGTCAACACCTGGGACGAGTGGGAAAAATCCAGCTTTGCCAAGGCCGAGGATCCTGCCAAGCGGCGCACCTGCATCGACTGCCATATGAACCCGGAGCCGGGCAACGGCGGCGCACCGGTGGCGGGCCACTCCACCGAAAACGGCACCATGAAGGCGCGGCTCTATCGCCACAACTTTACCGGCGCCCAGCACCAGCTGGTGGGGCTGCGCAATCCCGACCTTGAGCAGGAGAGTCTGGCCCTGCTGCGCTCCAGCGCTACCCTCTCTGCCCGTATCGAACAGGCTGCCAATGCACAGCAACTGGTGGTGCGAGTCACCAATACAGGCGCAGGCCACGCCCTGCCCACAGGGGTCGCCGATTTTCGTGAACTCTGGCTGGAACTGACCGTCACCGACGCCACCGGCAAGCTGGTGCTCAAAAGCGGCCAGCCGGTGGATGGCGCTGTCCCTGAAGATGCGCGGCTGTTTAGAAAAGTGTTCGGCGATGCCGAGGGCAAGCCGGTGGGGCTCAAGTTCTGGCGCTACGCCAAGCTCTTGGAAGATACCCGCATTCCGGCCGATGGCTGGCGCGATGAAGCCTGGCCGCTGCCCGCAGATGCCCGGGGGCCCTTCAAGGCCGATATCAAACTCAATTTCCGCACCTACCCCAAGTGGGTCAATGATGCGGTGCGCGCCGCCGAGCCCAGCTTGCCGGAGCCACCCATAGTGCTGCTCAATCGACTTCAACTCAATCGGCTGCAACTTACCTTGCAGCCTCTCCCCGTCACGCCCGCTACGGAGCCTCAATCCTGATGTTTGCAAGTTTTCTCATTACCCTGCGCGAGGGGCTGGAAGCCTTCCTGCTGGTCGGCATCTGCCTCTCCTACCTCGCCAAGCTGGGGGCGAGCCGCTACAACAAGTTCATCTATCTGGGGGTGGGGCTTGGCCTTATCGCCTCCCTGATCGTCGCCTTCCTGTTCCAGGTGGTGGTGAGCCAGTTCGAGAGCGAGCGCTACAACCACCTCTTGATGGCGGGGATCCTCATTTTCGCCACTCTGGTGCTCACCTATATGGCGATCTGGATGCAAAAGCAGGCCAAATCCCAGGTGGGAGCCATGACGGCGCGCATCGATGCGGCCATCGATGGCGGCAACCTGTTTGGTCTGGTGCTGCTCGCCTTCCTGGCTGTGATGCGCGAAGGGTTTGAAACCGTGCTGTTCTTCTCCGCCCTGCTCTACTCCGGGCAAGGGGTGGATCTGCAATCCGGCCTGATGGGCGCGCTGGCGGGGCTGCTGGTGTCGGTAGCATTGGTGTGGGGACTGCTGCGTTCCACCCGCAAGGTGGCGCTGGCCCCCTTCTTCCGCTGGACCGGGCTGCTGATCATCATCATAGCCGCAGGCCTATTGTCGTCCGCCGTCAACATGTTGCAGGCGGCAGACATCATCACCTTCTGGACCACGCCGGTGTTCAACATCAGCCACATTCTCGACGATCAGGGGGTATTTGGTACCTTCCTGCGCGCCCTGTTTGGCTACAATGCCTCACCGGCTGGCCTGCAGCTACTGACCTGGGCCCTCTATCTGGCGATCTTCGTTACCCTCTGGCAGCGCAGCTATCGGCCGCAAGTGAGCTCCGCGCCCAGCAAGGGCTGAGTCCTCACCCCCTGCGGTGACAATATCATTCGGGGACCGCGCCTTGGCGCGATTCCCTTATCTATCAAGCAGTTTCGGAATAGGTCATGAGCGATAACAACAAGCAGAAAATTGCGGTTCTGGGCGCTGGTCCCGCCGGTTTGATGGCCGCCTGGCGCCTGCGCCGCGCCGGTTTTGCGGTCACCCTGTTTGAGCAGGAGCCGGTCGTCGGCGGCATGTGCGCCACCCAGACCTTCAAGGGGCGCGATGGTGAGTATCGCTTCGACTACGGCGGTCACCGCTTTATCACCAAGAACCCCGAGCTGCTCGCCTTTATCGACGAGCTGATGGGGGACGACCTGCTCCACGCCGAGCGCAAGAGCGTGATCCGCTTTGGCGGGCGCACTTATGACTACCCCTTGAACCTCACCAATTTGATCAAGACAGCCCCGCTGCCGCTGATGGCGGGTGCGGTGAAAGACTTGCTGCTGTTGCCTTTTGCCAAGAAGCCGGATGATTTCGCCAAGGCGAGCTTTGCCGAGTGGATCCAGAGTCACTTTGGCCGCACCCTCTACCGCCAGTTCTTCGAGGGCTATACCGGCAAGCTCTGGGGCATCAACCCGGACAAGCTCTCCGCCGACTGGGCAGGGCAGCGCATTAGCCTCATCGATCTCAAAGACGTAGCGCGCCGCCTGCTGCCAAGACGCAACGGCAACCTCTCGGTGCGCACCTATGCCCGTAAATACCGCTACCCCAAATATGGCTTCGGCCAGATCTTCACCACTCTGGGGGAGCGGCTGGTGGCAGAGGGGGCCCTGCTGAAAACCGGCGCCACCATCACTCGCCTTGAGCAGGCCGATGGCCGGATCGAACGGGTTTATTGGTCACAAGATGGCGTTGAGCAGAGCGCCGCCTTCGATCTGGTGATCTCCACCCTGCCGCTGCCGCTCACCTGCCAGCATCTCGGCTTACCGTGCGATCTGCACTACCGGTCGCTTCGCTTCGTCAACATGCCGCTCAAACAGGAGAACCTGTCGGACAACACCTGGCAGTACCTCTCCGACCCCCATATTCTGGCCACCCGCCTGCAGGAGCCGCGCCGCCGCAGCCCCTTTATGGCGCCCCAAGGTCAGACATCGGTGATGCTGGAGATCCCCTGCAATCCGGGGGATGCCACCTGGCAGGCACCGCTTGCCGACTTGCGCGGTCGGGTCACGGCCGATCTGGCAAGCCTTGGCGTGGACACCACCAAGCTTGGCGATGAGACCTTCGAAGCGCGCAGCGAGTACGCCTACCCGCTGATGGATCTCGGTTATCAGGCGCGCCGCAACGAAGCCATCAAGGCGCTGATGCCTATAGTCAACCTCATCATGACCGGCCGTCAGGGGACATTCCGCTACATCTTCACCGACACCGCCATGGAGATGGGAATGATGGCCGCCGACATGGTGATCGACGGGGTAGACAGACGCCACGCCATCTTCAACCATCGCAACGAAAATACCGTGATTGAAACCCAGAGCGTGGCATGAGAACGATGGCAGGTGCTTAACCGGCAAACAGACGCCGCAACACCTTTAACCACCGCAATGAAAATACCGTGATCGAAACCCAGCGCGTGGCCTAATGGCCGCGCCATTGGCATAGCCTCTTGGCATAAGTAAGGAGAACAGGATGACCATCCGCCCGGGTTTACTCGCCCTCACCCTGCTGCTGACCCTGAGCGGTCAGGCGCAGGCTTACTCCTACGCCGCCGCCGGCAAGGAGCCACTGATCGACGCCCGTGAGGCGCTGCTCGGCGCCGCCACTGACGGCAAAGATGCCAGCACCACCTTGAGCGAGATTGCCGACGAGCTGCTCTATCTGGAGCAGCACCACAAGGTCGAACTGCAAGCACCGCTGGCCGCCGCCATCAAGGGGAAAGACGCTGCCGCCACCGCCGCCCTGCTCAACCGGGCATACAAGGCGGAGATCGAGCGCCGCCTCGAAGGGGCCAGCCAGAATCTTGGCGACTACCAGACTGCCAAGGTGCTGGTGGTCAAGAGCAAGCGCTTCCTCGATTTGATCCTCCCCTCCCTCAGTGAAGGGGATCGCAAAGCGGCCGAACAGGCGCTGGCCAAGGTGCTGGACGCCATCGGCAACCCGGGTGTCTTCGGGGTGGGGGCCAAGCCTGCCGACGCGACCGCCTTCGCCGAGGCACAAAAAGCGCTGATGGCCGTGCTGGCGCCGCTTTGATGGCCTCTCATTAATGACGACGGCCCCCCTCATCCCCGGCCCTTCTCCCGCAAGGGGAGAAGGGGGGCTTCGCCACGGCCGATTACGCTTCGCTAATCGACCCTACCTGCTGATCCTGCTGCAAGGGGTCTGGATGGGCTGGCTCTTTGCCTTTCCCATAGCCCTGGATTCCGACGATGCCCTCAATTTCGCCCACGGGGTAACACGTTTCAGCGTACTGGAGTTCTCCCCCCACTTTCCGGGCTACCCCGCCTTTATCTGGTTGGCGCGGCTGATCAATCTGTTGGTCGACGATCCGGCCCGCGCTGTGCAGTGGGCAAGCCTGCTCGGCACCAGCTTGCTGGCGCCGCTGGCGGCACTGTTGGCGGTCAGGCTGTGGCATCGCCCTGCCCTGCTCACCCCCATCTGGCTGCTGGTGCTGGCCCTGCCGCTCACCCCGACGCTCGCCCTCTCCGGTCTCTCGGACGGACCGGCACTGGCGGCATGGCTCGGGGCTCTCTTGGCCTTGCAGCAGCGCAGGATGGCGCTGGCGGGCCTGCTGGTCGGGCTGCTGCTGGCCCTGCGCCCCTCCTATTTTGTGCTGGCCCTGCTGCCCCTTTGGCTCGGGATGGCGCAGAAGGGAACGCGCGTCAGGTTTGTGCTCCCCATCGCGCTGGTGGGGCTCACCAGCCTGCTCTTTGTCTGGCAGGCCGATGGCTGGGCCTATTTCAGCGAGGGACGGCGCTTTACCGACGGCCACTTTACCCTGTGGGGCAACACGGCGGCGGCCCACGGCGATCGACTGCTGAGCTGGGCGCGCACCTTCAACGATCAGCTCACCCCGCTCTGGCCCCTGGCTGTCGGAGCCTTGCTGGTGCTGCCGCTCTGGCAAAGAGCAAAAGGCCAAGCGACCGCCCTCTCGCCGCTTTGGACGCTCTACTGGCTCGCCCTGCTGCTCTGGACCCTGTTTGGCCAGAATCCCGACAATCCCCGCCATCTGGCCCCCATCACCCTGCTCGGCATAGTTCTGCTGGCAGGCTGGTCGCCAAGGCGCGGTGACATGCTCACAACCCTGGCTGCCCTCTTGCTGCTCTGCGTTACCCTGACCCCACCTGCGTTACCTGCCATGGTGCAAGCGGCCAGGGTAGCAGAGAAAGCGTGTCCTGCGCTGGTGACTCAGTGGGGGGTACGACTGCTGCGAGAGACCACTCCCCTGGCCGTCACCGATGGCTGGTATCGGGGGGATGCAAGGCTCGCACTGGCACTGGGGGCCTGCCGCCTCAGCCGACGCCCCATCGCCACCGGTGACATGCCGGTACCAAACCAGCAGCACTGGTTTTCACCTCGCTTTCATGCTGAACCAGGCATCTGGCTCGGAATACCCGCCTATTTTTCTCCTTAGTTGGCAGTGCAACGCACTTTGGCGACCATTTGACTAGCGGCTCTGGCGCCCTGGTCGGCTACACTCACTGCGCATCCGTGACAAGTGAGTCTATCCATGAAGAGATCAAGCGAGTGGTTTCTCATCCCCCTGGCACTGATACTGGCCAGCGGAGCCTTGCTATTGCCACTCTGGTTACAGGGGGGGAGCCAGGGGCATGACCTGTTTCATCATCTGCTTTCCGGCCACTATTTTGCACAGCAACTGTGGCAGGGGGAGATCTATCCACGCTGGTTGATGGCCATGAATGGCGGCTTTGGCAGCCCCACCTTCTTCTTTTATCCCCCCTTGCCCTACTATGTCAGCGCCCTGTTTGCCGGCCCCCAGGCCCCCCTTCATCACGCCATCACGCCCTTGCTCTGGAGCGCCAGTCTGGCCTTGCTGCTATCCGGCCTCTTTGCCTATCTCTGGCTGCGCAGTTTTGCCTCTCCCTTGCGGGCCCTGGCCGCCACCCTGCTCTATCTCGCCTTGCCTTATCATCTGGGCATGGATCTCTATGCCCGCTTTGCCCTGGCCGAATTCTGGGCTTTCGTCTGGGCCCCCCTGATCTTGCTGGGACAAGATCTCGCCAACCAGCGCAGTCGCAAGGGACTCCCCTTGCTGACTCTGGCGCTGGCATTGCTGGCGTTTTCTCACCTCCCCAGCCTGCTGCTGATGATGGGGCTGATCACACTGCGCGCCCTGCTGCAAGCCTGGCGATCCCGCATCCTGTTTCCGATCCAGCTAGTGGCAACGGCCCAAGTGCTGGGGCTGGTCATGGCTGCGACCCTGCTGCTGCCAGCCCTGCTGGATCAAGGCGCCATCTCCATGGAGTTGATGCGGGGCGGCATGTTCGACTTCAGACGCAACTTTCTCGACCGTTTGCCCTCTGGCTGGGGTGACTGGCGCTTTCGCGGCCACCTGGCCTGGCAAAGCATGCTGACCATGGGGCTGCTGCTGGTCGCCTGGGCGGCGACCCGTGAGCCACGTCATCCCGAATTATTGATATGGGGGATCATAGGGACAGTCTCCTTTCTCATGATGCTGCCCCTGGGCGAGCCCATCTGGCATCTGCTGCCACCGTTGCAACGGGTGCAATTTCCCTGGCGGTGCAACCTGATCCTGGCCCTGGCAACGGTGGCCGTAGTGGCGCTGGGCACCCCTGTCGACCGGCCCTGGCAGTGGATCTGGTGGGGCCTGCTGCTGGTCACGCTCGTCTCCAGCCTTGCCTATGTGGCTTATTCCCCTCTCACCCAGGCACCGCGCAAGGACATGATTGAGAGCGAATTCGACAGCAAGCGCAGTGCCCAGGAATATCGCCCCAATCAGGTACCCAGAGGGCAGTTCACTCCGACCTTGCTCGCCTGGAAAGGGGAGTTTCAACCCCCCGTCACCACAGAGCAGCCGGGCGCTGCGTGGAAGATCATTCGCTGGCAACCCAGATGGCTGGAGCTGGACGTGAAGGCGCAGCAGCCCACCAAGCTCATACTGCACCAATATGACTACCCCGGCTGGCAGGCCAGACTGGATGATTCGCTGGCACTCGCTGTCAGTGCAAACCGGCAAGGACTGCTGCAGGTCTGGATACCGGCGGGTCAGCACACCCTCACTCTCAAGCTGGCGGCACGCTGGCCAGAGCAGTGGGGAATTGGGCTCTCCCTGTTCGGTTGGCTGTGCTGGCTGGTGCTCGCCTGCCTGGGGGCCAACACCCCAAAAAGAGTGTGACCCGGACAGGGGTGATAGCGTGACGGGGGGCGGGCTTGGGCATAGTCCTGCCCAAGTCTGCCAAAACTGATAGACTCACCCCTGTTACCTTATTTCACGCGAACTTGCTCACGATCGGACATCCTATGCCCCAACCCTTACCCCTATCTCCCCGCTTTCTGTTTATCCTGCTTGGCGCTCTGGCGGGCCTGACCCCGCTGGCGGTCGACATGTACCTGCCCGCCATTCCGGCCATCGCCCGGGATCTGGCCACCAGCATAGATGGGGCCCAGCTCACCATCAGTGCCTTCCTCGGTGGCTTTGCCATCGGCCAGCTGTTTTACGGCCCGCTGGCAGACAGCTATGGCCGCAAACCGGTCATCCTGGCGGGGCTCACCATGTTTGCCATCGCGTCTGTAGGCTGCGCCATGGCAGACTCCCTGCCCGAACTGCTGGCTTATCGGATGCTGCAAGCGGCAGGCGGGGCGGCGGGCTCGGTGGTGGTCAATGCACTGCTGCGAGATCTGTTTGAAAAGGATGCATTTTCCCGCGCCATGTCGTTTGTCATCCTGGTGATGACACTGGCACCGCTGGTTGCCCCCGTGATCGGCGGCTACATTAGCGCCCACAGTGACTGGCGCGTGATCTTCTGGCTGCTGGTGGGGATCAGCCTGCTGGTCTGCGTGGTGATGCAGTGGAAAATTCAGGAGACCTTGAAGCCTGAGCACAGACAACCGCTCAAGCTGGGCCAGATCCTGAAGAACTACTGGAGTGTGCTCTCCCATCGCGGTGCCATGGGTTATGTGCTGTGCGGATCCCTGTCGAGCTCCGGCATGTTTGCCTTTATCAGCGCATCCCCTTACGTCTACATCGAATATTTCAAGGTGCCGACCGAGCACTACGGCTGGTTGTTCGGCCTCAATATCCTGCTGATGATGGTGGTCACCTTCGTCAACAGCCGGTTGGTGAAAGGGGTGGGCGCCGAGCGCATGCTGCAATACGGGCTGCTGATGCTGCCTTGTGCCGGCGCCCTGCTCATCTACAACGCCTGGAGCCAGACCGGCGGCCTGTGGGGCATCGTCATCCCCGTGGTGCTGTTCGTCGGTCACATCAGTCTGGTGGGGGCCAACGCCATGACGGGCCTGATGGGGCACTTCCCCCAATCGGCGGGCACGGCCTCCGCGCTGGCCGGCACCCTGCGTTTTGGCATCGGCGCCGTGGTCGGCATCCTGGTCAACCTCGACCCACCGCAATCCCCGCTGCCCATGGCCATCGCCATCGCCGGCTGCGGCTTTGGTTCGGCCATCAGTTACTGGCTGCTGACCGGCAAGCGATCTGCTGTGGCCTGATTATCTGCACCTCACTCTGATCCTGAAAAAGCCCTGTCTGCATGACAGGGCTTTTTCGTATCAAGAGTCGGCTTGGGACAACCGACTCTTGCCTCGGTCGGGCCAGGCGCCCTGCGTATATCAGAACATGGCACTGTTGAGCCAGAGATGCGCACCTATGCTCACCAGATAGCCGAGCAGGATGGCCGGTAACCACTTGAGATGGCTAAAGAAGGTATACATGCCGTGCGCCTGCCCCATCAGGGCGACCCCGGCCGCAGAGCCGATGGAGAGCAGACTGCCCCCCACACCGGCGGTAAGGGTCACCAGCAGCCACTGACCCAGCGCCATGTCCGGGTTCATCGACAACACGGCAAACATCACAGGAATATTGTCGATAACGGAGGAGAGCAAACCGATAAAGATGTTCGCCATCGTCGGGTTGCCACCGTCATACAGCAAGTGTGACACCAGCTCCAGATAGCCCATGAACCCCAGGCCCCCCACGCACATCACGACGCCATAGAAGAACAGCAGTGTGTCCCACTCCGCCTTGGCCACCTTGTTGAAGACATCAAATGGCACTATGGAGCCGAGACGACGCAGCCGTTCGTGATCCCCGGTGCGCTCATAGAGTGCCCGCTTGCGTGCCAGGGAGTGCGGCAGTGACTTACGCAGATAGAAGCCGAAAAATTGCAGGTATCCCAGACCCAGCATCATGCCGAGCACAGGGGGCAGATGCAGAAAACTGTGGCAGAGCACAGCCGTGGTGATGGTGAGCAGGAACAGCAGCACTATGCGCCTGGCCCCCCGCTTCAAATCGACATCCTCACTGGCGGCATCGGGCACATGACGAGGCACCATCAGACTCATCAGCAGGGCTGGCACCAGGAAATTGAGCAGGGACGGAATGAACAGGGCGAAGAACTGGCCAAATTGCACCTTGCCAGCCTGCCACACCATCAGGGTGGTGATGTCGCCAAAGGGACTGAAGGCGCCACCGGCATTGGCCGCGATCACGATATTGATGCAGGCAAGATTGATGAAGCGTCGATCCCCGTTGGCGACTTTCAGCACAACGGCGCACATCAAGAGTGCAGTGGTGAGGTTGTCGGCCACCGGCGAGATGCAAAATGCCAGCCCCCCCGTCAGCCAGAACAGGGTTCGCAACTGAAAGCCGGACCGGATAAGCCAGGCCCTGAGCGCATCGAACAGATTTCTGTCTTCCATGGCGTTGATGTAGGTCATCGCCACCAGCAGAAACAGCATCAGCTCGGCATATTCGAGCAGGGTGTGGCGAAATGCCTGCTCTGCGGCCGGGCTCATGCCATTTTGCGCGTAGGCAATCCCGATCAGGATCCAGATCACGCCGGCAGCCACCAGCACGGGTTTTGACTTGCGCAGTTGCAGATACTCTTCGGCCATCACCAGCGCATAGGCCAATACGAACAGGCCCACGCAAAACAGGCCGATAGTGGACAGGGTTAACGGAATGGGGCCGCTACTGGCCTGGGCAGGAGAGATGAACAGGGACAGCAATACGGCAAAGCGGGTGAGCACAGACATGGGCCTCTTCCTTTTGGAACCATCTGGCTGTGATGCTAGCACCTGGATGAAAACAAAAGTTCATCCAGGTCAATGAATTATCAATTAATGTGCGGCCGGACCCAAACCTTTACTTCTTGCCAAAGCCCGACAGCTTGAGGGTGTAGCCAGCGCTGTTTTGCCAGGCATCCAGGCCACTGCGGTTGTTGCCCGCCACCAGACTGGCAGCCAGGCTCGGGCTGTTGAACAGCTGATCGGCGGTGAACACAAACCCCCCTTCACTGCGCGGGGTGAGGATCCCCTTGCCCAGCAGCTCCTGGCGCAGTTCGATCACGGCTTCGCGCAGGGAGGCCGCATCCTCGCCATTGGCGGTGGATCCCGCCAGCACCATGAAGCCGGGATTTTGCCGCTTGCCCACAGGATAACCGTGAGCTTCGGCACCCTTGCCGTTGAAGTGGTAGAGCTCGCGCTCCCCGGGCTTGTTGTCGGAGAGCGCCTTTTGAAGGGTCATCAGCTCGTTATAAATCTCGATGGGGACGACGGCAGCCTGCTTGTTGCCCTTGCTATCGATGATAAAACTGACTTGCTTGTGTAACATCCTTGCTCATCCTGTGACCCATGGAAGCTCCTATTCTAACCACCTCTGCCAAGCGGGATCCAGCGAGGATCCTCACCTCTTTTGCTGGGGTGATCACTAACTGGCTCTCTTGATCAGTTGCAAGGCGTGTTGATCATTCCCAGCCGTGGTAGCGTAGATGACATAATGAAAGCCATTGACCATCAAGCGGTTATCCCATGCTGACCCTGCGCAACCTCTGCAAGAGCTTTGATAACGGCAGCGAACGCCTGCCGCTGTTCCACAGTCTGGACCTCACTCTGACCGCTGGCGAGACAAGCTTGCTGCTGGGGCAGAGCGGCTGTGGCAAGTCGACCCTGCTCAACCTGATAGCAGGCCTGCTCCCCCCGGATGAGGGGGAGATCTGGCTGGGGGAAACCCGGCTCGACACCCAGTCCCCGGATGAACGGGCCCGCCTGCGCGGCCGGCATTTTGGCATCGTCTATCAGGATTTCAACTTGCTGCCGACCCTGACAGTGGAGGAGAACCTCTGCCTGCCCCTTTCGATCAACGGCCTGCCACGCCATGAGACAGAGATTGACGATTTGCTGAAAAGGCTCGATCTCGTCCACAAGCGCAACGCCTGGCCGGAGCAACTTTCCGGCGGCCAGCGCCAGCGGGTGGCACTGGCCCGCGCCCTCATTCACAAGCCCCGCTGGCTGTTGGCCGACGAACCCACGGGGAGCCTCGATGAGCACAACGCCGAGCAGGTGATGGCACTGATGATGGAAGCGGTGCGTGAAACCGGCGCGGGTCTCTTGCTGGTGAGCCACAACCCCGCCTATGGCGCCCTGGCAGACAGAGTGCTTCGCCTCGAAGGGGGCCAGCTGATTGAGCTCAAGGGGGCGCACCATGAGTGAGGCCAACCGTGATCGCGAGGCCGCCTTATGCTGCCGCTGAAGGCGCTGCTGCGCCTCTATCGCTGGCATCCCTGGCTGCTGCTGATGAGTCTGACCGGGCTCATGCTGGGGGTCTCGCTGGTGGTGGCCATTGATCTGCTCAACCACAGCGCCAGCACCAACTTCGTCGCCGCCCGCACCCAGCTGGCAGGAGATGCCAACTATCGACTGGCCCCGAGCGGCGGCCTGGATGAGCAGCTTTACGTCAAACTGGTGCGCAGCCAACCAAGCCTCAATGCCATGCCGCAGCTGCACGCCTGGCTCAAAGATGAGCAGGGTCGCAGCGTCCAGTTGCTGGGGATGGATCTCTTCAACCCCGGCCCCCTGAGCCAGCTGTTTACCCGCGCGAGTAAAGAAGCCCCCTCTTTTTCCCTGAACCAGGCAGACAGCGTCTGGCTGGCGACGCCGGAGGCCAAACGGCTAGGTTGGCTGCCGGGCCAGTCCCGCACCTTTGTGCTGGGCGGCGGTGGCGAGGGTGAGCACCCGCTGATCCTCACTCTGGCGGGCACCTTCGAGCCCGGCGCCGTGCCCATGGAGCGGCTGCTGGTGACCGACATAGGTCTGGCCCAACACATGCTGGGCAAGGCAGGAAGGCTGGATCGCATCGTGTTCAAGCTAAGTGACGCCGAGGCCCGAGTCCTGCAAGCACTGCTGCAAACCTATCGCCCCCATCAGCCGCTCTGGCTAGAGCCCATCAGCCCGGCGCTCGATGCCAGCCAGCTCGGCGATGCGCTGGCGCTCAACCTCACCGCCCTCTCCCTGCTCGCCATGGCGGTGGGACTGTTTCTGGTGTTCAATGCCCAGCGCTTTGTACAGAGCGTGCGTCGCCCCCAGCTGGCCCAGCTGATCATTCTGGGGCTGCCGCCTCGCCGGGTACTGCACTGGCTGGTACTGGAGCTGCTCCTTCTCGCCACTCTGGGCACCCTGCTCGGACTGGTGCTTGGCAGCCTCCTGGCCCTCACCCTCATGGGACAACTGACCCAGGCGCTGGCCGACCTTTATGGCCCCAATCCCATCGATCTGCTGCGCCTCTCCCCCATCAGCCTGTTCAAGGCGCTGCTGATTGGCCTTGGCGGGACGCTGGCCGCCAACCTGCCCGGCTGGTGGCAACTGCTGCGCCAGTCCCCCCTTGAGCTTCGTGAGGGCAACAGCCGCCACGCCACCCATCCGTGGCGTCGGCGCTGGCTCGCCATCGTCATACTGCTGCTGTGCGCCCTTTGCCTCGCCCTGCCCCGGACAGGGTTGCCGGGTGCCCTGTTTATCGCCGGCGGCTGGCTGCTGGCCATGGCGCTCTGGCTGCCGGATGCCCTGCGCTGGGTGCTGGGTCAGTTGCGCCAACGCATGGGTCGCCAGCACGGGCGCAGTAGCCTGACAGCCCAACTGGCGGTGGCCGAGACCCAATATCATCTGGATCGCACCGCCATCGCCGTCATGGCACTGCAACTGGCCATCGCCGCAGCCATCGGCATAGGGGTCATGGTATCGAGCTTTCGCTCGAGCGTGGAGATCTGGCTGGACCAGCGTCTGGCCGCCGATCTCTATGTCACCGCCCCCAAGGGCGCGGCGGGCAGCAGGGGCATACTGAACCAGGCCACCCTGGATGCCATTCTCGCCAACCCCGCCGTGGCTCAAGCCTCGCGGCGTTCTGTGCAACCCGCCCGCTGGCAGGGGCAGCCCATCGAGTGGGCACATATGGATTTTATCCCGCCCCTCAAGGCGGCCTATCCCCTGCTGGCCGGGCGCTGGCCCGCCACTCCAGACGAGGTGCTGGCCAGCGAGCCCCTGACGGTGCGACTCGGAGTCAGGGTGGGCCAGACGCTCAGCATCACCAGCGAACAGGGGCCAAGGGAGCTCACCGTCACCGGCGTCTATCAGGATTACGGCAGCGACAAGGGGCAAGTTCTGCACGCCTTCGAAGATGGCCCAGTGCAATCCCTCGCCCTCTTTAGCAAAACGCCGGAGCAGCTGGCCGACAGCCTGCGCACCCGTTTTGGCGAGAGGGTCAACCTGCTGGCGGCCCCTGCCATTCACGCCGCCGCCCTCAAGGTGTTCGACCAGACCTTTGTGGTGACCGAGTTGCTTAAACTGCTGATCCTGGGCATCGCCTTTGTCGGCATCGGCTCGGCCTTCATGGTGCTGGGGCTGGCAAGGCGCAGCGAGTTGCAGACCTTGCAGAGTCTGGGATTGAGCCCGCGTCACTGTCGCCGCCTGCTGGTGTGGCAAGGTGCGGGCCTGGGGCTGCTCACTGCGCTGCTGGCTCTGCCAGTGGGTTATGGGCTGGCCTGGGTGCTGATCGAGGTGGTCAACCCCCGCGCCTTTGGCTGGCGTCTCGCCTTCGAGGCCGCCCCCTTGCATGCCGTCACGGCCCTGTTGCTGGCCCCTGTGTGCGCGGCGCTCGCATCCTGGTTTGCCGCAAGGAAAGTGGTATGAAAAAACGCAATGTCTGGCTACTGCTGCTCACCTGCACCCTGTATGGCGGGGCGGCCTGGGCCAACGATCTGGGCACCATCCTCGGCGGCGGCAGCGATCAGTTCAAAAAGGCCCTGCCGGGCCAGCCCATCAAACTGCCCGCCGATCACGCGGCCCACCCCGACTACAGATCCGAGTGGTGGTATCTCACCGGCAACCTCAAAGATGAGCAGGGGCGCGAATATGGCCTGCAGTGGACCCTGTTTCGGCAAGGCATCGAGCAAGCGATAAAATCGGACAACCCCTGGCTCACTCCCCAGCTCTGGCTGGCCCAGTTTGCCATCACTGACCTCGGCAAAGGCAGCCACCGCCAAGATGAGCGCACCAGCCGCCAGGGCCCCGGGCTCGCGGGTGCCAGCAGCGGCGAGTATTGGCTCAGGGAATGGGTGCTTACCTCACAAGGGAAGGCACTCTTTCCCGCCACCCTGGATGTTCAGAGCAAGATAGGCGAGCTGAACCTCAAGGTCGATGCCGCCAAGCCTGTGGTCATGCAGGGCAAGCAGGGTTACAGCGAGAAGAGCCCGGGCAACGCCTCGTTTTACTACTCCTACCCGCGCTTGACGCTCACCGGCACTTTGACCCTCGATGGCGAGGCGCGCCAGGTCACGGGTCAGGGCTGGTTTGATCATGAGTGGAGCAGCTCGGTGCTGGCCGACTGGCAGTCAGGCTGGGACTGGTTCTCGCTGCAACTTGCCGATGGCCGCGAGCTGATGCTGTTTCGCCTGCGCACCAAGGCGGGCCGCGCCAATCCCGAAAACCAGCCCGAGAACCGCTACGGCATTTTGATTGAGCAGGACGGCAGCAGCCGGGTGCTCTCCCCTGACGCCATCACACTGACTCCAGGCAAGACCTGGCGCGGCCCCAAGGGGCAGCCCTACCCCATCGAGTGGCAACTAAGCGCTGGGGATCTCAACCTCACCATTCGTGCCCGCCAGCCTAATCAGGCCATGACAGGGCGCTTTGACTACTGGGAGGGGGCCGTGACGATATCAGGGGATGCAAAGGGGCTGGGGTATCTGGAGATGACGGGGTATTGAGCGCAATGGCTGCGAATGCTCACACCCAATCCCCCCATACGGTTGCGAATTAACAACGTCCTGTTCTCACCGACGCAGGCTTTCATTCCAGCAAAAAGACCCCGGCATGGCCGGGGTAAACACGGGGTGGAACATAAAACACTTTGGTCTACACCTTGGCTGCGCTATGCGTCAGCCAAGGCGGCTTCAACAGTGGCTCAGGGCTGTTTGTCCGCCATCAGCACCAGACCGTGTTGCTCGGGGAAACCAACCACCAATGCAGTCTGCTTGGTATTGGGGATGGTGAACGCGGCGGCATAGGCCAGAGCCCCGTCCCTGGCGTTGGCCAGGCTCAGCACCCACTTGTTCTCAATCGGCGTGAAATCGCTCGAGGCCTTGAAGCGGCACTTGTCAAAGCCGCTCACGGTCAGCTTGCTCAGGCCATTGTGCTGATCGGCCTTGCCCTTGCCGGTCAGGGTGCAACCGGCGCTGGGGAATTCCATCTCCACCGTCAGGGAGCCGCTGTTGTTGGTGCTCTTGATCTGGCCCACCATGGCGTCGGTGAAGCCCTCATCGTCTGCAACTGACCAGCTGTCGCTGCTGATCGCCCGGGTAGTCAGCTTGCTGACGGCGACGTGGCCGCTCCAGGATGGGTAGAGGGTCGTGCTCTGATCCGGCTCCCGGAACCGGGTGCCGGTACGGGTAAAGTCAAAGGTCCAGCGCTTGGCCTCTTTACCATTCACGTCAATCACCGACTGATCACGGAAGGTGATGAGGTTGTGGTCGTTGTTCTGGCTATCGACCTTGTTGCCACGCTCGGAGGTACGCTCCAGCAAGACGGGGTATATCCCATCCTTGTTCTCTTTCTGAGCCGCCTTGCCGATCCATTGGCTGTTGGTTGCCACCTTGCCCGCATCCTTATCGACCCAGACACCCCAACGCTGCTCGCGATCCGCCTTGGGATAAATGAGTGCCATCCCTTCCAGCCCCTTGATCATTTTGAACGACGCCTTGTCATTATCGCGGCTCAACAGGCTGGCCTCGTAAAGGCCCGCATCAGGCAGTGGCAGCGCTGCGCGCTTGGCAATACTGTTGGCGGCTTTCTCGCTGTCGCAGGCAGACAGGGCGGCGGTGCAGGCGATGGCCAGCATGGCTTTGTGGTGCATTCTCATTGACGCTTGTTCCTTGCAATTGCTTTGTTATGTGAGGTGCATTCAATCGCCGCTGAATTTACTGGAAGGAAGGTTCGCCGATCGACTCAAGATCTGTAACCAGCTGTTACAAGGCATTGATGGGTACAGTTATGATAAGTGCCCAACAGTAAGCGCCATTGAACCGAGTGACCGTGGGCCATGAGTGGCTGTTCTGACTAGCGGGAGGGTGCCGTTTCCGTCCTAGGAGACGCCAGTCGCGTTGGCTATCTGGAGATTACCGGCTACTAAGCTAGTAGGCTTTATGAACGACCCAACGCCGACAGATATAACATAGCGGCCCTTGCTTTTTTATTGCATAGTAGCCACCTGACCCATAGTACTTACCTTTCTTCCCAGCGCTACGCTCCTGAACCACGTCAAAAAACATTCAACAAAAATATTAATTAGTGTTTTGCTTACTAAATAGATAAGGACTTGATACGATACCCATGTGAAGCCCATTCGTGTGAGTAGAAGAAGTCCATGTGAGCATATGATTGGATAATAAGGGTCACTTCTTAATATCCATAGACAGGATCACGATGAAGGCATATAAAAATTATATAATACTTTAAGGTGTTTAATATATATTAAAAATATCGACAGTTTGTTACCCTATAGGTAAAAGCAGTCATTATAAACTATTGAGCCATTTAAATTAAAGCTAAGTGTAGCTGTAAAACACTACAAAGAAAGTTTGCACTGTTTCACAAAAAAACACTCTATGCGGAGTAATTAATCACAACGGGGGAAGTATGAGGAAATCAATATTCTTTATTATGATGGCATGTTCTTTTTCTACACAAGCTGACTGGCATAAAGCATATGAGACAGACAATTCAGGTAATGTTACTTATGGTGAGCTCTGTATATTAAAAACATACATAGAAAATGGTTATGATGTAAAAGTAATTATTTCTGGAAATGGACCATACAATAATTACTGGAGCGCGTCCATATACCCATCAGCTATTTCTTTTAAAGATAGTTATGTTTATGCCAGAGCTGCCCCTAGTCTTTCTGAAAAGTTCAATGAACAAGGATTAATTGACTTTCAAAATACAAAAAATGCAGCAGATATGTATAAAGCAGAAAGTATAATAGATAGCTCTGGTCGCGTGGTGACACAGCGTTATAGCCTTAATGGAGATAGATTAAGCGAGAAAACCATTTTTGTAGCTGCAACAAAATGGTTTGTTGATACAGCCTCTCCTTTGCTCTCCAAGAGTGCATGTCAGTAAATGGATATAATAGAAGCGATTAGGATGTAAAATTTAATTCCAACCACCTCTATATTATCCGTGACTTTCATTAATGTGTTTGTACAGATCTAGTTATCACCCGACACCGGCCTCAAACCGGTGTCTTCTTTATGCAAATTTAGAACAGGGAGGAATGCTCGGTAGAGGAGGTCCTGACGGGGTTTTATTTATCTTGTCGCCAGATCAACCAGATATAGAATACTGTGATAGGGAATGCTGGCGTGCTGGCTGAGCCCCACCTCGCTGGTACGGCTATTCCAGTAGCATCGAAGATGCTGGATAAGCGCTGACTATATCCCCTGCTTTGCCTGTGCAGGGGATTGGGCGAAGATTTATTTTCGGCCGCGAGCCAGGGATTTGAGAAACGCCAGGGTGCGGCGGTTGAACTGCTCAGGCTGCTCCACATTGCAGACATGGCCGCACTGTTCGATCACCGCCAAAGAGGAGCTGGCATCGCGGGCCACCTGCTCGCGCACCGGTGCCAGGAACATATGATCCTCCTCCCCCATCACGTAGAGGGTCGGGATTGGCAAGGCTCGCTCCTTGAAGTAGCGCATCAGGGGGTTGACCTCGGTGGCGAGGCGGAACCAGCGTTTGAACTCCTTCTGGCAGAGCTTGCGGGCCTCGCGCACGAACAGGTTGCGCGACTCCTGATGGTGCTGGCGCGGCATTATGATGAAGGCGAACAGGCGGTAGAGCCACATGTAGGGCAGGATGTGCTGGCCGAGGCGCCCCAGCTGTACCAGTACCCGGGAGCGGATGTCGAGGCGCAGTATGGCACCGCCCAATACCATGCTCTTGACCCGCTCCGGGCAGAGCTCCGCCAGATGGCGAATAAGGATGGTGCCAAGGGAGATGCCGACAAAGTGGGCGCAACGGATATTGAGATGATCGAGCAGGCGCACTATGTCTTCGGTCACGGCCCGAAAGCTGTAGTGCCCCTTGACCACCTGCTGCAACTGGTGGGACTGACCGTGGCCACGCAGGTCAAGCAGCAGCACGTTGAAGTGCTCGCGATAGGCGCGCAGCTGCTTGAACCAGATGGAGGAGCTGCCACCGGCGCCGTGCACGAATACCACCCAATCCCTGTCGGGGCCAAGCTCGAACGTCTTGTGATACAGCATCTTGCGACTCCCTCATCGACGGCATTGGGGTATAGTAGGCGCGCATCTTAGCAGATATTTTCACCTAAAAAATACGTTTGCATGGCAACTGGCGAGGAGCGTGACCATGGAGTTGACGAGTTTGAGAGCCTTTCTGCTGACCCTGCCGGGCACTCAGGAGGACACCCCCTTCGGCCCGGAGATCCTGGTCTATCGCATCGCAGGCAAGATGTTTGCGCTGGTGGATTGGCAGGCAGAGCCGCTCACCATCAACCTCAAATGTGAGCCCGAGCTCGCCCTGCTGCTGCGGGAGATCCACCCCGAGGTCAAACCCGGCTGGCACATGAACAAGCAGCACTGGAACACGGTTACCCTGAGCGACACCCTGGCCAGCGATCTTTGGCAAGGCTGGGTGCACCACTCCTATGAGCGGGTGGTCGCCGGCCTGCCCAAGACCAAACGGCCGCAAGCGCCGACACTGTGAGCCACTCCATGCCAGAGCAGCCAAAAATAGTCCCGCTGAGCGAGCCGCATATCCCCGCCCTCATTACCCTGTTCGAGCAGTCGGTGCGCCAACGCGGCCCCGAGCACTACAGCGAGGCGCAGGTAGCGCAGTGGGCACTCGGCGCCCATCATCCGGGCTTTGTCAGCCAGTTGCGTGAGCACCACGGCTGGGTGCTGGAGCAAGCCGGCACCGTGCTCGGCTTCGTCACCCTCAGCGACGATGGTCACCTGAGCCTGCTTTATGTGAGCGCCGACCATCAACGCCAGGGGCTGGGCGGCCTCTTGCTCGCCACCGCCCTCAGTCAGGCCGGTCGGCTCGGCATCGAGACCCTGACGACGGAAGCCAGCGCCTTCAGCTATGGGCTATTTTTACGGTATGGCTTTGAGCTGACCGGATTGGAAAGTGTGGAACGGGGTGGAGTCAGTTTTATCCGCTATCGTCTGCACTGCCGCTTGCCAAGCTAGGACCAGCCACTAAAATACGCACAGTTTTTTCGTATTGTTGAGGATTGAGGCCGCCATGGTTGTAGAAAGCGAAGGCTATATCGCCCTGATTGAGTATCTGGTGGAGAGTCTGGGACTGTTTGAAGCCCAGCAGCAGAGCGGTGGTGAACAGACCATCGAAGATCTGGTGAGCAGCCGGGTGGCGAGCAACCTGATGGCCATCTGCGAGCAGAACCCGCAGCTCGATCCCAAATTGCGCTTCATGATCATGCAGGAAGCCGATGCCGTGGTCGCCGATCTGGAAGAGGTGCTCTCCGCCGTTTGGCTGCGTGCCCCTACCCCGGCCCAGCAAGCCTTCCTCGAAGAGTTCATTGACCTCATCAAGAATCTGTTTGACGGCGCCATCAGCTAATCCGTCGAGACACCTGATCGCCGTGGCGCCGACCTAGACGCCCGTATTTTTCCGCACACAGCACACATGAAAAGGGCCGCCTCAATGGGCAGCCCTGCTTGCTATCATTTCAATCTATCCAGCTTTTCAGTGGCGTTCAGTGAAGGTCGAGGCAAGAAATGTGTCTGGTCTTGGCTGCCATCCTTGGAAGCTACTTAGTTCGGCAGGGCCAATTCTATTTAGTTCCCGTTCATGACATATTTTTTTACGATTTTTTTCACTGCGCCGACAGTCAGTCGAGATCAGGTGCAAAAGAGGCCGCAAATGCGGCCTCTTTTGGTATCAAAGCAGGGGTGATCTAGCATGGCGCCATCTGTTAGCGATTGAGGCTCGGCGGCAAACAGACTCCGATCCCCCCCAGCCCGCAATACCCTTCCGGATTTTTCTCCAGATATTGCTGATGGTAATCCTCGGCGTAATAGAAGGGCGCCAGCGGCAAGATGCGGGTGGTGATGGCACGGCTGTCGCCACTGGTCATCATGGCCTGCTGATAGGCGGCCAGGCTCTGCTGGGCGATGACCTGCTGGGTCTCGTCGCCATAGAAGATCACCGAGCGGTACTGGGTACCGACATCGCCACCCTGACGCATGCCCTGGGCCGGATCATGCTGCTCCCAGAACAGCTTGAGCAGGGCGGCATAACTGATGACGCTGGGGTCAAATACCACCTGTACCGTTTCGGCGTGACCGGTCAGACCGCTGCACACCTCCTTGTAGGTGGGATTCTGGGTGACGCCACCCTGATAGCCAGCGGCGGTGGAGTAGACGCCGGGCTGCTGCCAGAACAGACGCTCAACACCCCAGAAACACCCCATGCCAAACCAGGCTACTGCCATATCTTCAGGCCAGGGGCCCTGAGTCGGGTGACCATTGACGGCATGTTGCTGGCCAATCACCATCGCATCGCGGCGTCCCGGCAGTGCATCTGCCGGTGAAATAATCTGTTCCATGAACCCTGTCCTTGTATAAAAACCTGTGTCATCGCACAGCTGACGAAAAGGAGTCTCGAAGATAACAGGTTATGAGCCGGGATCAACCAAGGCCACAGCCAGACTGGTGTTGCTGTATTTTTCGCCACCTTCTCGTCTCTCGTTTTTCTTCTGCGTCATCAAGTGGACAAAATGGTGGCATAAAATGGCAAAATCAATATTTAGTCTTGATTTGTGAATTTATTTTCATATATTGAGCCCATTGCTGTTTTTTTATGGAAGAAGCCTCAAGTGCGTGAACGCGAACCCAGCCTGGTCTATGCCTTTCGGCAGTCTACCCCCTATGTCAATGTGCACAGAGGTGCCACCTTTGTGCTGATGATGGGCGGGGAAGCCATCTGCCACCCCAATTTTGCCAATATCGTCAGCGATATCGCCCTGCTGCAGACGCTGGGAATTCGTTTGGTGCTGGTGTTCGGTTCACGTCCGCAAAACGACGAGGCACTGGCTCGCGCGGGCATCGAAGCCCAGTACCACAGGCGGATCCGGGTCACCGATGACGAGAGCTTCGCCATCATCAAACAAGTGTGTGGCGGCCTGCAGTACGACATCACGGCCCAGCTCTCCATGGGGCTGGCCAACACCCCCATGCAGGGGGCACGCATCAGCGTGGTGAGTGGCAACTTCGTCACCGCCCAGCCGCTGGGGGTGGATGATGGCATCGACTTTTGCCACAGCGGTCGGGTACGCCGCATCGACGTGGAGGGGATCACCCGCCAGCTGGATCAGAAGGGGCTGGTGCTCATCTCCCCCATCGGCTGCTCGGTCACCGGCGAGAGCTTCAACCTGAGCTCGGAAGAGGTCGCCCGCCGAGTGGCGGTGGATCTCAAAGCCGACAAGCTTATCTGTTTCAGCAGCACCCAGGGCGTCATGGACAGACACGGCGAAGCCATCTCGGAGCTCTTCCCCGAGCAGGCCGAGGAGCTGCTGGTGGAGCTGGAGCAGGCGGGTGAAGAGATGTCCGGCACCGCCCGTTACCTGCGTGCGGCGATTGCCTCCTGCCGGGGCGGCGTGCCCCGCTCCCATCTGGTGAGCTATCAGGATGATGGCGCCATGTTGCAGGAGCTGTTCAGTCGTGACGGCCTCGGTACCCAGATAGTGCGGGAAAGCGCCGAGCAGGCCCGCGCCGCCACCATCGAAGACATTGGCGGCATTCTGGATCTCATTCGCCCGCTGGAGGAGGACGGTATTCTGGTGCGCCGCTCGCGTGAGCAGCTGGAGATGGAAATAGACAAGTTCACCATCATAGAGCGCGACGGCCTCATCATCGGCTGCGCGGCGCTCTACTGCTTCATGGAAGAGGCGATGGCGGAGATGGCCTGCGTCGCCATTCACCCCGAGTATCGCAACTCCAATCGGGGGGATCAGCTGGTGGCCAAGGTGGCCGAGCGGGCCAAGCGGCTCGGTATTCGTCGCCTGTTCGTGCTCACCACCCGCTCCATTCACTGGTTCCGGGAACGGGGCTTCGATCCGCTGGAGGTGGAAGACCTGCCGGTGGAACGGCAACGGCTCTACAACTGGCAGCGCCGCTCCAAGGTTTTGTCAAAAACCATTTCGTAACTTGTTGATCTTGTGCCGAGTTGTCGTCGATTGTTAACTTTTTCACGATCTCGATTGACAGTGCAATCCAGCACAGGGTATTTCTAATTGCACTCCACCGCCTGCGGTGGAGCCAGAAGAGGAGCGCTGCCCAGGCAGCCCAAGGGAGGACACCAGCGTCCGATGAACTTGGGTCAGGGGGAGCAGCGCCGAGACGTGTGAGGCAACTGGATACCTCAACGTCGGCTGCGGGGGCTGAATCCCCCGGGTTGTCATCGGTAGTGGTCATCCCCCACCGCGCCCCATCAGGGGCGGGTACGGGATGGGCTCTGCGGGTGGAGTGCTTCTGGCCGGGATAGCTTCTCTCATTCCTGCCATTTTCAGCCTCCTCCTCTCTTTTTGCCCGATGGAACCGGATTTTTATATTAAGACAGGAGTAAGCAATGAGCCCGATCAATGTCGCCAAGTTTGGCGGAACCAGTGTCGCCAATGCCGCGGCCATGAACAATTGCGCCAACGTGGTGCTGGCCAATCCGGCAACCCGGGTGGTGGTACTGAGCGCCAGCGCCGGAGTCACCAATCTGCTGGTGGCACTGGCCCAGGGCGATCTGGACGAGGCAGGCCAGGAGGCACAGCTGGCCAAACTGGCCGAGATCCAGCAGGCCATACTGACGGCTCTGGGCGATCCCGCCGAAATGAGCACCCTGATCCATGCCACCCTCGGCGAAATCCGCACCATGGCCCGCCAGGCCAGTCAGCATACGGATGCGGAACTGGCTGACAGGCTCATCGCCTGTGGCGAGTTGATGTCTACCCGCCTCTTCACCGAGCTGTTGCACCAGCGTGGCATCAAGGCCCACTGGCAGGATGTGCGCCAGCTGATGCGCACCGACAGCCGCTTTGGCAAGGCGACCGTGGATCTCGCCGCCACTCGCGACCTCTGCCAACAGACGCTGGGGCCTCTGCTCGGCGACAGCCTCATCATCACCCAGGGCTTCATCGGCTCGGATGCCGATGGCCGCACCACAACGCTCGGTCGCGGCGGCTCCGATTACAGCGCCGCACTGCTCGCCGAAGCGCTGGATGCGGGCAGCATAGAGATCTGGACCGATGTGCCCGGCATCTACACCACGGATCCGCGACTGGTGACACGTGCACGCCCCATTCCCGAAATAAGCTTCGTGGAAGCGGCCGAGATGGCTACTTTTGGCGCCAAGGTGCTGCACCCGGCCACCCTGCAACCTGCGGTGCGCCAGGACATTCCTGTCTTTGTCGGCTCCAGCAAGGATCCCGCCGCCGGCGGCACCTGGATCCGTGCCAGCACCAGCACCAACCCGCTGTTTCGCGCCGTGGCATTGCGCCGCCAGCAAGTGCTGGTCACACTGCACAGCCTCAACATGTTCCACGCCTACGGCTTCCTGGCCGAGGTGTTCGGTATCCTGGCCCGCCACCGCATCTCGGTGGATCTCATCACCACCTCGGAAGTGAGCGTGTCGCTCACCCTGGATCACACCGGCAGCCAGAGCAACGGCGAGCCCGTGCTCAGCGACAAGGTGCTGGCCGAGCTGGGTCAGCTGTGCAAGGTAAAGGTGGAAACCGGTCTGGCACTGGTGGCGCTTATCGGCAACCGCATGAGCGAGGCGGCCGGGGTGGGCAGCCAGGTCTTTGACGCCATTCGCGAGCACAACATCCGCATGATCTGTTATGGCGCCAGTGCCCACAACCTCTGCTTCCTGGTCAAGGAAGAGGAAGCGGGCCACATCGTCAACCGCCTCCACCAGGAGCTGCTCGACTGAGCCAGCCGAGGTTTGACACAGCATAAAAGAGGGGCACTCAGGGTGCCCCTCTTGTCGTTGATGCCCATGTCATCGATGCAGATACCAGCCCCTACCCCGCCAGCGTCGGCACCGGCAACAGGCAGGTGCGGATCTCCTCACGCAGACCCGCGAGTCTGGCCAGCAGCGCTGCCTGGCTATAGCCTGCCTCGTCAGGCCCCAGATTATCCGCCAGCTCGGCGAAATGGTCGGTCACCGCCTTCTCAAGCCAGTCGAGCCGGCGCAGGGTGAGCGGGCCGCAGCTCTTGCCGCTGAGGTCATCCATGATGTCGAGCCGATGGCTGCGATACATGTCCCGCCACCAGTTGGCGGCCAGCGCGTCGTCGCTTGCCAGTGCCGAGCGCCACTCCCCCTGCAACCCCTGCAATCGAGCCAGCACTGCCGAGCTTGCCCCCTCCCGGGTCAGATATTGCAATTCGCGCTGCACCCAGCTCAGACAGAGGCCACGCCAGTAGCGAAACTGCGGCAACGGATCCGGCTCGTCGAGCCAGAGACCCGAGAGGGTGCGGGTCTCCAGCCGTTCCGGCACATGAAACTGGGGATCGGAGAGGCCGTTTGAATTGAATTCATGGCGGGGATCGAACGGCCACATGTAGCCAAAATCGAACACGGCGATCTGCTGGCCATCATCGAGCAGGTTGCCCGGGCTCGGATCCCAGTCAAACCAGCCCCAATGGGCGAGCTCGGCCTGCACCGCCAGCATCTGGGCCAGATTGCGCTCATTGAGGTCGTGTACCGGCACCCCTCGCAACCAGGGGGAGACGAGCACCCCTGCCCTGGCCGAGCCAAAGCAGGTACAGACCACGTGAGAGAGAATGGTGGGATGCAGCTCACGCAGCGCCTCTATCTCGCGGCGCCGCTCCAGCTCGGTCAGGAAGGCGGTCTTGCCGTCGATATTGGCCACCAGAGAGTCATGCCTGCGCCGTTTCAGACACCAGTGATGCCCCTCCACCTTGAGGTGAAACACCTCGGCGGTGAGCCCGTGACGATAGACCTTGAGCACGGCGGGATGATCCTCTCTGAGTCTCACCAGCTGTGCCAGTGGCAAGGGGCAATCCTGCTCGCGCCCGATCCGGATCTCCTCCTTGCTCTCCAGCATGCGGAGCAATCTTGCCTGACGTGCCGCTACCTTGGGATTCATACATGTACCTCCATCCATTATTGAGAGACTAAGCAGCAAGGCAGGTGCAGACCAGCAGCAAAGCGTCATGATGACGCTTTCATCACAGAATGAGTGTGACGGCCCGATCCGGATCACAGTTTGCATGGCTTCATGGTCACGAAATATTCATTGTTTGGTCATTAAATTGACAACAAGGAACAAGCCCCTCACCATCGGGTCACATTAAATGCAGCAGCCATTCGTCGTTACTCGCTCAAAGGATGAGCTCATATGAAAGTCCCCTCCTCCGCACGCCGGTCAGCCAGGATCCCCAGCCTGCCTTCCCTGCTGCTTGGCTTGCTGGCTGCGCTGCTGCTGCTGACCCTGATACTGCCGCAGATCAATCCCGGCAGCTGGCTCGGCCAGGCCCGGCCGCTGGTGCTGGGACCTGCTGACCAACCCATAGCGACGCTCACTCGTCACTCTCTGCTCTACAAGAGTGACAACCGTGGCCTCTATCTGGTGGTGCGCAGCCAGTGGCAGCTGCTCAAACCGCTGCAAGCGGGGGACAAGGTGCGGGTGGAGCTGCTCAACGACAAAGGGGAGCGCATAGATCAGCTGAGCCAGGCGGTAGAAAAACGCCAGCGATGCAATAAAGGGCGCTGCACCCTGGATCTCAACAGCACCTTGCGGGCACCGGACGATGCCCTCGCCAGTCGCTATCAGCTGCGGATCGGCCTGCTGCTGGCAGATAGACCCGAGAGCGCTGAATTCAGCCAGATCCTGCAGACTCTGCCGGAGCAGGGTTTCAACCTCACCTACCTCTTCACCAGCCTGGTACTGGTACTGGCACTGAGCGCCGCCGTGCTCAAAGCCTTGCTGCCCAAGCTCAGGCGCAGTTTGCGCTGGCGGATCATCGGCAGCCTGCTGCTCGGCAACCTCACCTTCGTGCTGCTGCACGGCTTTGTGGTATTCAAACTGGGGGAGTTTCTGCTCTGGTCCGGCTTCAGGCCCGAGCACTACTACCTCGCCTGGGGCAGCATGGTACTGGGCTGGAGCCTCTGTGCCCTAGCGGGCTTCAATCTCTATATGGGACTGGTGTTCACGGCGCTTTCCGGCATTGGCCTGCTCGCTAACTTCATGAAGATCGCCATCTACGGTGTGCCGCTGGGGGGTGACGACCTTGGCAATCTGCTGGCACTGCTGCGGATCCTGCTGGATCAGCATCCGGTATTGCCTGTGCTCGGCGTCGCTGCGCTGCTGTTTGTCTGCTGGCGTTTCGCCCTGTCACGCTGGGTCTTGCGCGGCCTGTTTCGCACGACCGCCGCCACCGCCGCCTTTTTTGCCCTGTGTGTATTCGCGACCCAGACCGGCAACAAGCTGCTGGGGGCCAACATTCGCTACGTGGACAGAGCGGTAAACTATCACAGGGATCTCATCCGCTCCGGGCCCGGCCTCTATCTGTTCAATCTGGTGGACGAGATGCTGCAAAGCGGCAGTGTGTTTCGCTATCCCTTGCAGATCAATGAGTTCACTCCACAGATCAGCCATGTGAGCCAGGGACAGCCCCCCCGCTTCGATCTGGTAATAGTGCTGCAATACGAGTCGCTCTGGCTCGGCTGGCAGGGCAGGATCTGCGCCCCGCCTCCCACATTGAGCCTGCCCGCCAGCGTGCAGCAGTGGCAAAAGACCATCCACTCCCCCACCACAGGCGGCATGACGGTGCTGGCCGAGTTCGAGATGAACACGGGTCTGCCGGTGGGCCTGCTCAAGCAGGGGGTCGTGCCCTATTACTACCTGTCCGAGCAGGTGCCCGGCCTTGCACAAAGCGCAAAGCAAAGCGGCTATCACACCCTGTTTGCCCACCCTTACGTGGAGAAGTTCTGGGGCCGTGCCAAGGCGATGCCGGCCCTTGGCTATGAGGAGCGCTGGTTCGATACCCGCTTTACCAGTCTCGAGCACAAGGGGCTCTACATCTCGGACGATGCGCTGATCGACCATCTGCTCAGACGCAGCGAGCAGGACGCCTCACCGCTCTTTGCCTACGCGGTTACCATGCAGGGCCACGGCCCCTTCGACGGGGATCGCTATCAGGCCCAGCAGCTCGACAAGGCCTGTCCGGATCAGAGTGCGGCAGACCGCCAGCTGCTCAACACCTACTATACGGGGGTGGTGGATGCCATGGCTTCCCTAGAGCGGCTGCTCAAACGGCTGGACAATTCTGGCAAACGCTATCTGGTGGTGGCCTTTGGCGATCATCAACCCTTTCTGATGTCGGCTGGCAAGGGCATTCACGGCGACAAACCGCTCCGCGATGCCAGCTACCAGATCCCCATGATGGCCTTTACCCGCGATGATGGTGCCCTCTCTCTCGAACGGCAATTCGCCCCTGTGCGCCAGCTCTACCAGATGGGCCAGGCCACCCGTCAGCTGCTGGCAGGGGATCTGACCCCGATCCCGGATCTCCCCCTGCTCCACCCTGTGCTGGGGGAGGAGAAAGGCTTCGACGTCTCTCCCCTTGTGCCCCAGATCCGGGCCAGCTTCAGGGCCAATGCCCTGCCCTGATCCCGGACCTGAGAAAGTGAAAGAGGCCGCTGTTGCGGCCTCTTTGCATAATGCGGTTGACGGGATAACTCACTCGCCAAGCCAGGGTTCGCACAGGGTAAGGGTCCGGGCATCGAGATCCAGCTCAGCCTCTATGCCAAGAGGCAGAGTCAGCATGGGATGAGTGTGGGCACAGTCAAACTCCGCCAATATGGGGAAACGCGGCGTCCCCACCACCTCCAGCAGAATATCGAGCGGCCGCTTGCCACTGCCCTGATGATCGAACAGCTCGTGCTTGCCGAGAACCAGGGCGCCGATGCGGTCAAACACACCGCACAGCTTGAGATGGGCGAAGGAGCGCTCCACCGTATCAGCTGTCAAGAGGCTGTCTTCCAGCAGCAGAATATCCCCGTGCGCTATGGCAGGCATGTAAGGAGAGCCCCAGATCCCCGTCAGGGTATTGAGGTTGCCACCCAGCAGCCGTCCCCGCACCCGACCTGTCCCCACCGAGATCAACCGATTGGGCTGACACTGCTTGGCCCGAGTCTGGTTTTCCCAATCGAGCCGCTCGTCAGTCCAATAAGCAGGGGTCGGCAAGGTATGAGGCACGGCGCCCCCACCCGCCAGGCAGACCTGGCTGAACCCGGCCAGGGTCTCATCCACCAGGGGCGGCCATTCACCGAACGAGGCCACCAGCGCCGGGCCATAAAAGGTGACGAGGCCGGTTTGGGCATAAATGCCGAGCAGCAGGGCCGTCACATCCGAGTAGCCGATGATGATCTTGGGATCCCGTTTGAGCGCCTCGTAATCGAGATACGGCAACAGGGAGTTTGAGTTGCTGCCGCCAATCACCGACATGATGCAACGCACGTGCGGATCGCGAATCAGTTCATTGAGCTCGGCAGCCCGCGCGGCGATGGTGCCGGATCGCCAGTGATCCTGCTGGCCGGTGAGGCTGCCCGCCTTGAGCCTGAAGCCCCGCGCTTCCATAAACCGCTTTGCACGGGCAAAGCGGTTTGGCGCCCAGGCCGTGGCCGCGCTGGAGGGGGAGAAAAAACCTATGGTGTCGCCAGGCTTGAGCCCTGGCGGCTTGAGTGATGTCATTGTCAGGTGTCATGTCCCGAGTGCGGCCATCTGGCATTATGGCGCCGACCTTTAAGGACTCATAGTAACCCTCAAATGACCCTAAAGCCATCAGGATAAGCTGCTTGGCCCCGGTGAGCGATTCGGCGAAACGCGGCGAACCATCACAACCCCCTTGCCACCTCAGTACTGAAATGGGCCGCCGCGCAGACGCTCATTCGCTCGCCGGCCTGATCCAGAAGCGACGCTCCCATTTCTGGGTGATCTCATCGTAAGTCCCATCCGCGCGCATGCTGTCCAGGGTCCCTTGCAGTGCCTTGATGATGGCCTCGTCCGTCTCCAGGCTGAAGGCAAAGTAGAACTGCTTGGTGTCCTGATACTGAAACAGGGGGACAAAATCCGAATAGCTGTGGCCCAGCGACTCTATGTGATAGGCCGCCCCCATCTGCAGGGCAGGTGCTATGTCCGCTCGCCTGCGCAGCATCATGCGAAACTTGTCATCCTCATCGTGCACCAGCACCAGGTTGAGCCCCATCTCGGCAAGCTCCCGTGCCGCTGCGGAATTACGCACCACCGCAATCCGCCAGGGCGTCAGCTCAGAGAGATGGCTGGCCGTCACCTCTTCCCGTTTCGCCAGGCGATAAAACCAGAGGGTGCGAGGCGCTATGGGGCCAACCCAATGAAAGAGATCCTCTCGTTCCGGCAGACGTACAATGCTGAAGATGACGGTGTTGGGCTGATGCAATGCCATCTGATAGGCCCGCGCCCAGGGCAGGAGTTGCACCCCCTTGCTGTCGAGCGAAAGCTTGCTCCTGTCGACCATCCGTTGCAGGAGATCCACCGACAGACCCGTTACCAGACCGTCTCTGTCCCGATAGTTGTAAGGAGGAAGCTCCTCTGTTACCGCCTGAATGTTGGCTCCTCCGGCGCTGCCCAGCCAGCACCACAACAATAACCAGCGAAAATGCCACATGATTGACCTCTCTGCCTGTTTCCCTTGCTTCAGTATGGCGGCAGTGGGCAACCCTGCGTATGCAGGCTGGCCAGCAAGATCACAGGATTTGTCACAGTTCCGGTCAACGCCGGGGCAGAAACAGAAAAACCGGCAGAAGGTTGCCGGTTTTTCAATGGCTGACAGGGCTCAGATTACAACGGCGGTACCGCTGATACTGACCATCAGCATGCTGCCGTTCTGCCCCACCACCTCGTAGTCGATATCGATACCGACCACGGCGTTGGCGCCCAGTGCCTGCGCGCGCTCTTTCAGTTCATCGAAGGCAATCTCGCGGGCGCGGGCCAGCTCTTTTTCGTAGGCACCGGAGCGGCCACCAATGATATCGCGGATACCGGCAAACAGATCCTTGAAGATATTGGCGCCGAGAATGGCTTCGCCAACGACGATGCCGCGGTATTCACGAATGGTTTTGCCTTCCAGCGTGGGGGTGGTTGAGAGGATCATCTTGCGCTCCTGAGGTGAAAATGGGTTTCAGACTACCCCAAACTTCTACCGGACAACATCCCCCGCCCCCTAATAGCCAGTTGCACGATAATGGTTGCCGTTGCAGGCGACCATGCCGCCATTTGGCTCGCGCTCATCGCCGGAACCTGGGCCCGAACGATAAAAAAAGGAGAGGCCAGGCCTCTCCTTTTCGTGTGCTGATGGCAGCTTAGTGCAGCTTCAGGGTCGGGCGCAGTACCCGGTTGATGCGGCCCACCAGCATGATGAGACCCGTCTTGATGTAGCCGTGCAGAGCGACCTGGTGCATCCGGTACAGCGAGATGTAAACCATGCGCGCTATGTAGCCTTCCACCATCATGGAGCCGCGCATCAGGTTGCCCATCAGGCTGCCCACTGTGGAGAAGCGGCTCAAAGAGACCAGGGAGCCGTGATCGTGATAGAGGTAAGGCTTCATCTCGCCGCCTTCCAGCTTGGCCAAGATATTCTTGCATGCCTGGGTCGCCATCTGGTGGGCGGACTGGGCGCGTGGCGGCACGAATTTGCCATCCGGCTGCGGGCAGGCAGCGCAGTCACCGATGACGAAGATGTTCTCGTCACGGCTGGTTTGCAGTGTCTCTTTCACTACCAGCTGGTTGATGCGGTTGGTTTCAAGGCCGGCGATATCCTTCATGAAATCCGGCGCCTTGATACCGGCAGCCCACACCATGAGATCAGCTTCGATGAGCTCCCCATCCTTGGTGTGCAGCCCATCGCTGGTGGCTTCGGTGATCATGGTGGCGGTACGCACATCCACCCCCAGTTTGACCAGTTCCTGATGAGCCGCGCCACTGATGCGCTCCGGCAGCGCTGGCAGTATGCGGGGGCCCGCTTCCACCAGAGTCACCTTCAGGCTCTCTGTGGTGAGGTTCTTGAAACCGTAGGCATAGAGCTGCTCCACAGCGTTATAGAGCTCGGCAGAGAGCTCGACGCCAGTGGCACCGCCGCCAACGATGGCGATCTTCACCTTGTCACCAGGCTGGTATTCGGTGGCGAACTGCAGGAAGCGGTTCATCATGCTGTTGTGGAAACGGTGCGCCTGGGAGGGGCTGTCCAGAAAGATGCAGTGATCCTTGATGCCCTTGGTGTTGAAGTCGTTGGAAACGGAACCGATCGCCATCACCAGGATGTCGTACGGCACCTCCCGCTCATGCACCACTATGTCGCCGTTCTCATCGACGATCTTCCCCAGCACGATGCGTTTTTCGTCACGCTTGATGTCAGTCAGGCTGCCCAGCTGGAAATCGAAACCATGGTTTTTGGCATGGGACTGGTAGCTCAGGGCATCGATACCCGCATCCATGGATCCGGTGGCCACTTCGTGCAGCAGGGGTTTCCACAGGTGGGTACGGTTACGGTCGACCAGGGTGATCTTGGCCTTGTTCTTCTTGCCCAGTTTGCGACCCAGGCTGGTAGCCAGCTCCAGACCGCCAGCTCCACCGCCGACGACAACAATATTGGTCATGGTTAATTACCTCGGTTCCATTAAAGCGAAGGGAGCCATCGGCTCCCTTGATAGTTGAATCCATGACGTGACAATCGATCAGGCTTCTTTGAAAGCCTTCATCTGTTGCAGGTGATGAGAGATATTTTTGAACTTGTGAGTCTCTCGCTCATCCCACACGATGTTGTAATAATTCTTCAATTCACGCTCAATGTCGCCATTATCGCGGATTTCATCCTGAACGGAAAGGATGCAGAGGCAATTTCCTGAATTTTTACTACGAAATTCAGACACACATTTGGTGCCTATATCCTCGTACTCTTCCGGTCTGTCTATCTTGCCCTGCATGGTGATCTCGGGGTGCAGATTAGGGTTGAAGATCACCTGTTTGATGCCGCACAAGAAGCCGATCCGCTCGCTCCAGTAACCTCCCAGCCCCACCCCGCAGATGAGAGGCTTGGGGTCTGTGCTCATGTCGAGCTGCTTTTTCACTTCCTTGAGCAGGTGGCTCATGTCATGACGGGGATGAACCGTGCTGTAGTGCACAAAACGCACATCATCATCGATAAACTGCAACTGCAGCACTTTTTCATGATTGCCGAGGCTGGTGGCATCAAAGCCATGCAGATAGATGATCATGGACAAGACCTCAAAAACTGTGTCGGTTCTATCGAAACTACCCCAGCGGCGGGGCCTTGCGCCACCAAAACATCCCACTTTCTTGCTTTGGATCACGCCTCCAGTTGCGGATGAAACCAGATTAAGTCAATCAGATACCTCACCTGCTCCGTTCGACAATGAAAGTGGGCACCCGCTGTGGCGAAGGGATCACCTGGCCAGCGAGGCAAGTGGCTGTGCCATGGGGCAGCAAACGATTGCCTACCAAGGTTGTTCAGTACCACAAGGCCGCCCTCTTTATCAGCCATGATCAGCCCCACGCTCTGCACAGCATCATCTGTGGGAAACCATGAAAAAACCGCCGGGCAGACACACTGCCCGGCGGTTTTTTACGCGGCAAAGACCCCTAGCAGCAGGTCTGCTCGAAGCGATCCACCGCCGCCGCCACCAGCTCCATGCTGCCCTGCCAGAAGGCAGCTTCGCGGATATCCTGACCCAGGTGTTTTGCCACCAGATCTTCGGCGCTCATACGGCCGGTATCCCGCAACAAGGCGCGATAAGCCTGCGCCACATTCGTTTCCCCCGCCGCCTTGCGGCTCATCAACTGCTGATAGACCCCGAGGCTGAACAGATAGCCAAACAGGTACGGATAGTTGTAAAAGCCGAGTCCGGCGATGGAAAAATGCGCCTTGGCCGCCCAGAACAGAGGGTGATAGCGCACCAGACTCCCCTCATACCAGCGACCCCAGGCTTCATCCGTCATCGTCTTTAGCCGCTGTGCCGACACATAGCCCTGTCCACGGGCAGCCACCAGTGCCTGCTCGAAGTCGAATCGGGCCGGAATGTTGACCAGGAAGGTGGCAGCACCGTCGGCTTCGGCCCAGGCGATGGCCTGCTGCTGCTCCGGCGTCTGCGCCTGTTCGAACAGGGCGCTGCGCACCAGAGTCTCGGCGAAGATGGAGGCGGTCTCCGCCAGTGTCATGGGGTAGCTGCGTTGACTCATGGGCAGATCGCGAATGAGCCAGTTGTGCCAGGCGTGACCCAACTCGTGAGCGAGCGTGATGACGTTGTCCATGGTGCCGGCATAGGTGATAAAGACTCTCGGCTCCACCGGCTCGGCAAACTTGGTGCAGTAGGCACCGGTACGCCGGTTCGGGGTGGGCGCCGCATCAACCCAGCCCTTCTCGGCCATCATGCGGGCAAACTCCCCCATCTCGGGATCGAAGCGGGCAAAGGCCGCGGCTATGATCTCGATCGCCTCTTCAAACGGGATCTCGCGACTGCTGGCCGCCGGGGGTGGTGCAAACAAGTCCTCCGGCCCCGGATCTGTGATGCCAAGCTGCCGGGCCATCAGCCCCAGCGCCCGCTGGCCCAGACCCCGGGCTTGATACGTCTCGGCCATGAGCGTATCCAGGGTGGTGCGCTCTATGTGGCTCTGATGGCAGGAGAGATCCAGCGCATCGAGCACACGCTGCTTGCCACGCTGGCGCGCCAGCTCCAGCCGCCAGCCGTTGAGGGCATTGAGGATGGCGGCCACCGTCTCCTGCTCCCCTTCCCAGCCGGCGCTGATGGCATCAAAGGCCTCGCGGCGCAGGGCCCGTACAGGGCTGGAGAGCAGATTGCTCGCCTCGGCCAGCCCCATCTCGCGGCCGTCGATAACGAGGCGGATCTTGCCCACCAGATCGTTGTAGAGGTTGCCCCAGCCATGCAGCCCATCGGTGCCAAGCCCGATCACCAACTGCTCCGCCTCCACCGGCAGGCGCTGATCCTGCAGCCGGCGCTCATGGCGCAGTCGGTACGCCTCTTCCCCCAGCAAGGGATCCTGCATCAGCCGCTCAAACTCGGGCTCGGGCAGTCCCAGCATCAGGTCTTCGACCGGCGCCAGTATCTTGAACAGGTCGGCATTGAGGGCCCTCGCGCGGGAGGCCAGCTGCTTGGCGAGCGGATCGCAGGCATCCTGACTGCCCTTTGATGCCGCCAGCACGGCGACGTTCCAGCCGATATTGCGGATCCGCTGGGCCCGCAGGCGCACTTCCCGCAAAAAATCGGGCAAGGCGTCGGTATTGCCCAATACCTGCTCAAGACCGTCGATAAAACCGGCAAGCTCGACGAGGTTGGCTCGGGCCAGGCTCATGTCAGCGTCCAGTTCGGGGCAATCAAGGGCGGGATAGATATGCTGGTTGTGCCACTGCTGTGGGTAGACTCTTTGTTGCATCAAACGCTCGTCATCAATATCAAGGGGCAGAGGCTGCCCTGGGTGAAATGCGCATGGCCGGGCCGCTGCGGGCCCGCCACGAAAGAAACAGGGGCCGCCGGGGCGCCCCCGAACGGCCGGTCTGATCAGCCAATGCGATAGACGGGCCAGCCCGTCACACCAGTCGCTCGAGGCGGTCGACCGCCTCCTCCACATAGCGCAGGCTCTCCTGCCAGAAGGCGGGTTCGCGAATGTCGACCCCCAGGTGTTTCTCCACCAGATCCTCGGCGCTCATACGGCCCGTGTCGATGAGCAGCGCGCGATAGGCGTGGGCAAACTCGCCCCCGGCCCGCTCCTTCTGGGCATAGAGCCCCAGGCTGAACAGGTAGCCGAACAGGTAGGGGTAGTTGTAAAACCCGAGCTCGGTGATGGAGAAGTGGCCCTTGCTGGCCCAGAACAGCTCGTCGTACTGGCTGAGGGTGTCACCATAGCACTGCTGCTGCGCGGATTTCATCATCTGCCGCAGCTGGCTTGCCCCCATATAGCCTTGCTCCCGCGCCGCTACCAGGGTCCGCTCGAAGGTGAAGCGGGCCGGAACGTCGAGCAGCAGGCTGGCGGCGCGCTCCCCGTCCAGCCAGGCGATGGCCCTGCGCTGCTCCATGTTGTCGGTGGCGGCCAACAGGGCATCACGCACCAGGGCCTCGGCAAACAGGGAGGCGGTCTCGGCCAGCGTCTTGGGGTAGTCGCGCTGCTCCAGCGGCAAGTCCCGCAACAGCCAGCTGTGCCAGGCATGGCCGAGCTCGTGGGCCAGGGTGATGAGGTTGTCCATGGTGCCCTCGAAAGTGAGAAACACCCGAGGCTCGGGAGGATGGGCATATTCGGTACTGTAGGCACCGCTGCGCCGGTTTGCGCTGGGGGCTGCATCAATCCAGCCCTTCTCGGCCATCATGCGGGCAAAGGCCCCCATTTCAGGGTCAAACCCGGCGAAGGCATCTGCCACCAGGGTCAGTGCCTGCTCGAAGCTGAGCAGGGCCGAGGGCGCGGCGGGCGCAGGGGCATAGAGATCCCAGGGGGTAAAATCGGTGATCTGCTGGGCGCTGGCCATGGCGCGCAGGGCTCGCCGTCCCAGCGCTTTGTGGGCGTCAGCCTCGGCCATAAGGGTATCCAGAGTGGCGCGCTCGATATGGCTCTGATGGCAGGAGACATCCAGCGCATCGAGCCGACGCGTCTTGCCACGCTGGGCGGCGAGTTCGTTGCGCCAGCCGTTGATGGCGTTGAGGATGGCGGCTACCGTCTCCTGCTCTGCCTGCCAGGCGGCCTGGATGCCGTGCCAGGCGCTGGCACGGCGCGCCCGATCCGGGTGAGCCAGCAAGTTGTCCGCCTGGGCCAGTCCCATGGGCTCTCCGTCCACCACGGGCCTGAGTCGGCCCACCAGACTGTCGTAGAGATCCCCCCAGCCTTGCAGTCCATCCACCGAGAGCCCCTCGATCAGCTGCTCGCTCTCGAGCGACAGCCGTTGATCCTGCAGGCGGCGATCATGACGGATGAGGTAAGCAAGCTCGAACAGCTCGGCATCCTGCAGCAAGGCTCGAACCTGCCCCTCGGGGGCACTTGCCCAGAACAGGGTCACCGGCTTGCTGAGCTGGGCCAGGGTCGCCTGCAACTGCTGGCCACGGGATAGCAGCACCTTGGCAGCTTCGTCGCAACCATTGCGACTGAGCCGGTTGTAGGCATAGGTCTGGCTGTTCCACACCAACCGGTTCACATCGGTCCAGCAGGATCTGATGGCCCGCAGCAGGTGGCGCAAGCCATTGACGTCAGTGGTTTGAGGAAGCTCGTCCAGCAGTTGACTCAAGGTCGTCAGCGTAAGGCGGGCCTGATGAAAATCGGCGTCGACCGCCGGGCAGTCGGGGGCGGCATAGATGTGATCATCCAGCCATTCGGGTGGGTTCATAGTAGTCCTTGTTTGTTTGCATCCATGTCATGTGACCCTGCCTCTATGGGCGGGTGCCAGTTCGGATAGTACGAAGGGGGCCGGCACTTGCCTAGCCCCCATCCGAGTCAACAAACAGGACAAACAATCATCTGTGCGACGGCCTCTGTCGGCCGGACACCGAGAGTGGACAAACCGCCGTTATCTGGCGGGTTTGAGTTTGCTCACCAGTGTCATCGCCAGCACCAGCAGCAGGCCTGCAACCACACCGGCCACGGCGTTGAGCAGGGTTGGCGTGATGGCGGCCAGCACTGTACCCACTGTTGGCAAGGTGGCAAGTGCCCCGGCCGCCCCTTCTATCAGGTGATGGGCGAAGGGCCAACCGTGCACCAGTATGCCGCCCCCTACCATGAACATGGCGATGGTCCCCACCAGCGCCAGCAGATGCATCAAACGGGGCGCCGTCACCAGCAGCCCCTGCCCGACTGCGCGGCGCAAGGCGCTGCCGTCGGACTTTTGCAGCAGGTGCAGACCTATGTCGTCGAGTTTGACGATAAGTCCCACCAGACCATAGACCCCCACCGTCATCAAAAGCGCTATGCCTGCCACCACGGAGATCTGCAAACCCAGGCTGCTGCCTTGCACAGTGCCGAGCGCGATCACGATGATCTCGGCGGAGAGGATAAAGTCGGTGCGAATGGCCCCCTTCACCTTCTGCTGTTCAAAGGCCACCAGATCGTCGGGAACAACCTGGCTGCTCGGCTCACCTTCTGCTGCATCGTGTGGCAACAACTTGTGGGCCAGCTTCTCCGCCCCCTCAAAGCAGAGATAAGCGCCCCCCAGCATCAGCAAGGGGGTGATGAGCCAGGGCACCAGGGCACTGATGGCGATGGCGGCAGGCACCAGGATCAGCTTGTTGCGAAACGATCCCTTGGCCACCGCCCACACCACAGGCAGCTCCCGCTCTGCCCGCACGCCGGAAACCTGCTCGGCATTGAGGGCAAGATCGTCCCCCAGCACGCCGGCCGTCTTCTTGGCAGCAACCTTGGTCATCAGCGCCACGTCATCGAGCACGCTGGCAATATCATCGAGCAGGGCCAACAAACTGGTTCCGGCCATATCAGGCATTCCTCATATCAGTGGAAAACTCCCCCCGGGCACGCAGGCCATCTCGCCGGGCAGGCGCCACAGGCGAATGCCGACCAGAGGGGGTTCCTCATTTCGGGTAAAAGATGGCACAGTGTAACGAGAAGCCGCCATTTCGGCAGCTACCACATCAGGGTCAATTGGCCTTGTTTTCCTCCCAGACCCTCTGATCCAAGGAGTTCACATGCAACCCTGGCAGCCTCTGCTCGATTTCTGGTTTGGCGATGATGCCGACGATGCCACCCGTGCCGCGCGGCAAGCCCCCCTCTGGTGGGGAAAAAGCCACGAAACCGATTCCCTGCTGGCGAGCCGCTTTGGCGAACTGGCCGAGGCAGCGGCCGCTGGCAGCCTGGCCCACTGGGCCGAGGTCCCCGTCGGTCGGTTGGCACTGATCCTGCTGCTGGACCAGCTGCCGCGCAATGTACACCGCGGCACACCCGGCGCCTTTGCCCGGGATCCCCATGCTCGCGACCTCTGCCTGAAAGGATTGTCTATTGGAGCAGACAGGGCGCTCTCCCCGCTGGCACGGGTCTTTTTCTACCTGCCGCTGGAGCACGCCGAGTCTCGCGAGCAGCAAGCCAGGAGCGTGACCCTGTTCGAAGCGCTGGCGGCCGAACAGTCAGCAACCCCGGCCCAAGCGACCTTCGAAGGGTTTGCCGACTTTGCCCGCCGCCATCAGGTGATCATCGAACGCTTCGGCCGCTTCCCCCATCGCAATGCCATACTGGGTCGCACAGACACGCCACAAGAAGCCGATTTTTTGCAGCAACCCGGCTCGGGTTTTTAGTCCATGAAAACCACGTCATAGAGAAATGGCTCACCAAGCCGGGATGCCATGCGCCAAGATCCATTGCTCCCTGCGGCCGATGCACAAAATCCGAAACCAGCCCGGTTGGTTCCGGATTTTTTATCTGCATCGAACCAACGCTCGTCTCCTCCACAGATAGCAGGGATGCCCACACTGAACATGCCTGCGCCACGCCTCCGCCAATAAAAAAACCGGCCAAGTGGCCGGTTTTTGATGCGCTGCAGCGTGGGTGACGGGATTTAACCCAGTCGTACACGGGCGTTGCGGAACATCCGCATCCAGGCGCCATCCTCGCCCCAGTTGTCCGGGTGCCAGGAGTTGGCCACGGTGCGGAACACCCGCTCCGGGTGCGGCATCATGATGGTGGCCCGGCCATCCGTGGTGGTCACGGCGGTAATGCCATCCGGCGAACCGTTCGGGTTGGCCGGGTATTGCTCGGTCACCTGACCACGGTTGTCGACAAAACGCAGACCCACCAGACCACTGGCTTGCAACGCGCTCAAGTGAGCGGCGTCGCGCACCTCCACCCGTCCTTCCCCGTGGGAGACGGCAATAGGCATTACTGAGCCCGCCATGCCAGCGAAGAAGGCGGACGGAGAGTCCTGCACCTCCACCAGGCTGAAGCGCGCCTCGAAGCGCTCGGAGCGGTTGCGCACAAAGCGCGGCCACAGATCGGCCCCCGGGATCAGGGTGCGCAGGTTGGACATCATCTGGCAGCCGTTGCACACGCCCAGCGACAAGGTATCGCCACGCTCGAAGAAGCGCTGGAACTGCTCACGGGCGTTGTCGTTGAACAGGATGGACTTGGCCCAGCCCTCGCCCGCCCCCAGTACGTCGCCGTAGGAGAAGCCGCCACAGGCCACCAGGGTCTGGAACTCTTCCAGCTTGATCCGGCCGGAGAGAATGTCGCTCATATGGACGTCGACAGCGGCAAAACCGGCACGATCGAACGCAGCCGCCATCTCCACATGGGAGTTGACCCCCTGCTCGCGCAGCACCGCCAGACGGGGGGAAACCCCCTTGGCGATATAGGGCGCGGCCACATCCTCGGACGGGTTGTAGGTCAGCTTGGCCTGCAGACCCGGGTCGGTGGCATCCTGACGAGCCGCGTGTTCCTGATCCGCGCACTCGGGGTTGTCCCGCAGACGCTGCATCTGCCAGCTGGTCTCGCCCCAGAGGGTGCGCAGGGCGGTGCGGCTGGCACGATACACTTCTGTACCCGCGCGCTGCAGTGTGATGAGGTCCCCCTCGCGCACTGTGCCCAGCACATGGGAGCAGGCAGCCAGGCCGTGACCGGCCAGCAGTGTCATCACGGCTTCCTTGTCGTCGCGACGTACCTGAATGACGGCGCCCAGCTCCTCATTGAACAGCGCAGGCAACAGCTCGCCACCGATGCGATCGAGCTGAATGTCGAGGCCGCAGTGACCGGCGAAAGCCATCTCGGTCAGGGTAACGAACAGGCCGCCGTCGGAGCGGTCGTGGTAGGCGATCAGCTTGCGATCGGCCACCAGCGCCTGAATGGCGTTGAAGAAGCCTTTCAGTTGTACCGGATTGTCGAGATCCGGCGCCTTGTCACCCAGCTGACGGTAGACCTGCGCCAGGGCCGAGGCGCCGAGGCGCTGCTTGCCGTTGCCAAGGTCAATCAGGATAAGGTCGGTCTCACCCAGATCGGTACGCAGTTGCGGCGTCACCGTGTTGCGTACATCTTCCACCCGGGCAAAGGCGGTGATGAGCAGGGAGAGCGGCGAGGTGACGCTTTGCTCCTTGCCATCCTGCTGCCAGCGGGTCTTCATGGACATGGAGTCCTTGCCCACCGGTATGGTGATGCCAAGGGCCGGGCAGAGCTCTTCACCCACCGCTTTCACCGCCTCATAGAGACCGGCATCTTCCCCCGGGTGACCGGCTGCGGCCATCCAGTTGGCGGAGAGCTTGACCCGCTTCAGTGACCCGATATGGGTCGGCGCCAGGTTGGTAAGCGCTTCCGCTACCGCCATGCGGGCGGATGCGGCGTGGGAGAGCAGCGCCACCGGGGTGCGCTCGCCCATGGACATGGCTTCGCCGTGGTAGCTGTCATAGGTCGCCGCAGTAACGGCGCAATCGGCTACCGGGATCTGCCAGGGGCCGACCATCTGGTCACGGTTGACCAGACCGGTCACACTGCGATCGCCGATGGTGATGAGGAAGGATTTCTCCGCCACTGTGGGCAGACGCAGTACCCGTTCGGCTGCATCGTTCAGCGTGATGCCGTCCAGTTGCAGCGGCTTGCCCTGAGCTGGCAGGGTAGTGACATCGCGGTGCATCTTGGGCGCCTTGCCCAGCAGCACGTCCAGCGGCAAATCGATGGGCTGGTTGTCAAAGTGGCTGTCAGAGAGGGTGAGATGTTTCTCTTCGGTGGCGGTACCGATCACGGCATAAGGCGCGCGCTCACGCTCGCACAGTGCCTTGAACAGTGGCAGCTTGTCCTGGGCGACCGCCAGCACGTAGCGCTCCTGGGATTCGTTGCACCAGATCTCCAGCGGGCTCATGCCCGGCTCGTCGCTCTGGATGGCGCGCAAATCGAAACGCCCACCGCGCTCACCGTCATTGACCAGCTCCGGCATGGCGTTGGAGAGGCCACCCGCCCCCACGTCGTGGATGAAGACGATGGGGTTGGCATCGCCCAGCTGCCAGCAGCGGTCGATCACTTCCTGACAACGACGCTCCATCTCGGGGTTGTCGCGCTGCACCGAGGCAAAGTCGAGATCTTCGGCTGACTGACCGGATGCCATGGAGGAGGCTGCGCCGCCACCCAGACCGATATTCATGGCCGGACCACCCAGCACTATCAGGGCCGCCCCGACCGGGATCTCCCCTTTCTGAACATGATCGGTGCGGATGTTGCCGATGCCGCCCGCCAGCATGATGGGCTTGTGATAACCACGCACCTCGATGCCGTTGTGGCTCGGCACCTCCTCTTCGAAGGTACGGAAGTAACCGAGAATGGCCGGGCGACCGAATTCATTGTTGAAGGCGGCGCCGCCGAGCGGCCCCTCTTGCATGATGTCAAAGGCACTGACGATGCGGCTCGGCTTGCCGAAATCCTGCTCCCAGGGCTGTTCGAAGCCGGGAATACGCAGGTTGGAGACGGTAAAGCCCACCAGACCCGCCTTGGGCTTGGCACCACGACCGGTTGCACCCTCGTCGCGGATCTCGCCGCCTGAGCCGGTAGCCGCCCCCGGGAAGGGGGAGATGGCGGTCGGGTGGTTGTGGGTTTCCACCTTCATCAGTATGTCGACCTGCTCCTGATGATACTGGTACTCACCACTGGCAGGGCTCGGGAAGAAGCGGCCACCCAGGCTCCCTTCCATCACGGCGGCGTTGTCTTTATAGGCAGACAGGACATGATCCGGCGTCTGCTCGAAGGTGTTCTTGATCATCTTGAACAGCGACTTGGGCTGCTGCTCGCCGTCTATGGTCCAGTCGGCGTTAAAAATCTTGTGACGACAGTGCTCCGAGTTCGCCTGGGCGAACATATAGAGCTCGATGTCGTTGGGGTTGCGACCCAGCTTGGTGAAGTTCTCCACCAGGTAGTCAATTTCGTCATCGGCCAAGGCCAGACCCAGCGCCACGTTGGCCTCGGCCAGCGCCTGGCGACCACCACCCAGTACATCCACCTGGGTGAAGGGACGCGGCGCCTGGTGGGCAAACAGGGCGCTCGCCTCTTCCATGTCGCCGAACACCACTTCCATCATGCGATCGTGCAGCAGGGCTGCGACCTCATTGCGCTGGGCTGCGCTCAATTCACCCTTGGTCTGCACGTAATAGGCAATGCCGCGCTCCAGCCGCTTGACCTGGGTCAGGCCGCAGTTATGGGCGATGTCGCTTGCTTTGGAAGACCAGGGGGAGATAGTGCCGGGACGGGGGGTAACGAGAAACAGCTGACCGCTGGGGGTGTGTTCAGGAATGGTCGGGCCATAGCGCAGGAGCTGGCCCAAGGTCGCTCGCTCAGGCGGCGACAGGGGGGCCGACAACTCGGCAAAATGCACGTATTCCGCGTAAACGCTCTCTATCTCTACTCCGCTCTCTACTCCACTCGCCGTTGCCATCTGTGCAAAGCGTTGCAACAGTTTTTGGATACGAAACTCAGACAGTGCAGGCGCACCTCGCAAGATTTCCATATGACCTTTCTCACCAAGTTTTAAAGTGTGGGGGGATTTGAGACGCGCGTATTATAGGGATCTGGCTCACGCCGGACAAACGTTTTTCTTGATTTACCGAGTGTGACTCGGTGCACACTCTCTGGTATAAAGGTCCCTCTTTTCTGACAAATGCCGATTTTTTCAACAAGGGTACTCACCTACTTGCGCTGCATTTTTCGACTGTTTATCGGGCTGATGTTGCTGCTGACCCTGGTCGGCTGCGACTTCTACACCCCCTCCAGCCAGCTGGAACAGATCCGCCAACGGGGCGAGATCCGGGTTGGCACCATCTATGGCTCCACCTCTTATTACCAGCGTGACGACCTCGCCCAGGGGTTCGATTACGAGCTGGCGAAGAGCTATGCCGACTGGTTGGGGGTCAAGCTCACCATAGTCCCCGTCTACTCCATCGCCGAACTGGTCGAGCTGCTTGAGAAAGGCAAGCTGGATCTCGCCGCCGCCGCTATCGTCGTTACCCCGGAGCGGCGTGCCCTGTTTCGCTTCGGCCCCGGTTTTTATCAGGTCTCCCCCAAGCTGGTGTATCGCTATGGCTCGCCCAAGCCAAAGGACATTGGTGATCTGAAAGGTTCTATAGTGGTACCGGCAGGCTCCACCGGTGAGGATCTGCTCAGGGAGCTGGCCAAGGAGTACCCCGGGCTGAAATGGAGTACCAACCGGGACGCTGACGTGGAAGAGCTGCTCAAGCAGGTGGCCGACGGCAAGATTGACTATACGGTGGTGCAGGATACGGTGCTGGCCCGCACCCAGCGCTACTACCCCGAGCTCACCGAGGGGCTGACGCTCTCCAAGAACCAGACGGTGGCCTGGGCCATGACCAAGCTGCCCGACGACAGCCTCTACGCCAGCATCATCGACTTCTTCGGCCAGCGCTTCATGGATGGCGCCATCGCCAAGCTGGACGAGAAATACTTCGGCCATGTACAGAACTTCGACTTCGTCGACACCCGCACCTTTTTGCAGCGGGCCAAGAGCCTGCTGCCCAAGTATCAGGATCTGTTCAAGACTCATGCCCGCATGGTGGACTGGCGCCTGCTGGCGGCCATCAGCTATCAGGAGTCCCACTGGGACCCGCAGGCCCGCTCCTACACAGGGGTGCGCGGCATGATGATGCTGACCGAGCCCACCGCCAAGGCGATGGGAGTCAAAGACAGAACTCATCCGGCGGAGAGCATCGAGGGTGGCGCCCGCTATCTGCAGCATATGATGGAGAAGGTGCCCGCCTCAGTGCCCGCCGATGAGAAGGTGTGGTTTGCCCTCACCGCCTACAACATCGGCTATGGCCACATGATGGATGCCCGTCGTCTGACCAAGGAGCTGGGCAAGAATCCCGATGCCTGGAGCGATGTGAAAGAGGTGCTGCCTCTGCTGCAGCAGGCACGCTGGCACCGCAAGGTCCGCTACGGCTATGCCCGTGGCGGTGAGGCGCGCAACTACGTCAACAACGTGCGCCAGTACTACCAGAGCCTGCTCTGGCTCGACAACGAACAGCAAAAAGCACACAGACGTGAAGAGCTGGATGAGGACGACAGCAGCGAGCCACAGAGCACAGAGCGCCCCACCGTCATCGCCGAAGTGGTCAAGCAGATCACACTGCGTTGAGCCCTTGTTGACTGATTTGTTTTCCGAGTGAGTTCTCTGTTACCATCCAGACAGACCGGAGCCTGTCCGAAATTGTTTTTATCGCTTTATTTCATCAAGTTAACTACTGGTAGACAGCATTTTCGGATAGGCTCCATTCGTAATGCCAAATGGCCACCCAATGGGAGGAGACCAAGATGCGAGCTCGCAGAAGAACCACTCTGGTCAGAAAAGCCAAGAGCGCCTGGAGCCCCAGACGCAAACTCAAGCTCAATGACATCAAACGCAAGATTTGGCGCAGAAACCGCTCCTACACCTTGCTGATAGCAGAACACACAGCATAAACCCGGCATTTGCCGGGTTTTTTTATTCTCTTATGGTTGCGCGGCCGGGGTCGCCTCAAAGATCACCGACCGCTTCGATACCAGGCAGTTGCAGTGATTGCAGAAGTAATCCACAGCGCCGCACGCCTTGAGCCGCTCCAGCTCCTGCTGGCAGGCAGGACACAAAGCCCGGACTCGATAACGGACCTGACACTGGCTACAACTCACCTCGCGACTACGGCTGTCCAGCGCTGTGTTGCAGGCCGGGCAAATCAGGGAATTCATACTCGACTCCTCTCAAAGTGGATCTGCTGTGGGCCAACCCACAGCAGATCCCCCTCGCCTCTTCCCAAGAAAAAACGGCTGCCGGTGAGGGCAGCCGCTGGGCCTTATTTCTTGGTTTTGGCCTTGAGCAGGCGCCTGCGTTGACGCTCCTGACTCAGGGTCATGGTGTTCTTCCGACCCTCGAACGGGTTGGCAGACTCCTGGAACTCGACCCGGATCGGGGAGCCCATGATCTTGAGCGACTTGCGGAAGTAGTTGATGAGATACCGCTTGTACGAATCCGGCAGGTCATTCAACTGGTTGCCGTGGATCACGATACGGGGCGGGTTGTAACCACCGGCGTGGGCATATTTGAGCTTGACGCGGCGACCGTTGACCATGGGCGGCTGGTGATCTTCCTGCGCCATCTGCATGATGCGGGTCAGCATGGCGGTGCTAGTACGGCGGGTGGCGGACTGGTACGCCTCCTGAATGGATTCGAACAGGTGGCCGACACCGCTGCCGTGCAGGGCTGAGATGAAGTGGACACGGGCGAAATCGATGAAGCCCAAGCGTCTGTCCAGCTCGTTCTTGACGTCCTCTTTCACCTTCTGATCCAGGCCGTCCCACTTGTTCACCACCAGTACCACCGAGCGGCCTGAGTGGAGCACGAAGCCGAGGATGCTCAAGTCCTGATCCGTGATGGTCTCCTGGGCATCGATCACCAGCAGGCAGACGTTGGCATCTTCAATGGCTTTGAGGGTCTTGATGACGGAGAACTTCTCCACCGTCTCGTGCACCTTGCCACGACGACGCACACCGGCGGTGTCGATGATGACGTACTTCTGCTCGTCACGCTCCATCGGAACATAGACGGAGTCGCGGGTGGTGCCCGGCATGTCATAGACGATGACGCGGTCTTCACCCAGCATGCGGTTGGTCAGGGTCGATTTGCCGACGTTGGGGCGACCGACGATGGCGAACTTGATGGGCAAGTCGGCGAACGGGGTCTCCTTGGTATCTTCCCTGGTATCGAGATCACCGGCGGCTACCATGCGCAGCAGGGCTTCTTCGTCGAAGTCCTCCTCTTCTTCATCCTGCGCATCTTCTTCGGCAGCGGCGTCGACCAGGGTTTCCAGGTGGGGAGCCAGGGCCAGTTCCAGCAGGCTCAGCACACCACGACCGTGAGCGGCCGCGATCTGGTAGACATCGCCCAGCGCCAGGCTGTAGAACTCGGACACTGCGGAGTCACCGTCGATGCCGTCGGTCTTGTTGGCCACCAGAAACACCTTCTTGTGGGTCTTGCGCAGATGCGCTGCGATAGCCTGATCGGCTGCCGTCAATCCTGCGCGCGCATCCACCATAAACAGCACCACATCGGCTTCTTCGATGGCCAGCAGGGATTGCTCGGCCATCTTCAGCTCGATCCCCTCTTCGGTGCCATCGATACCACCGGTATCAACCACGATAAATTCCAGCTCGCCCAACTTCGCCTGACCGTATTTACGGTCCCGGGTCAAACCGGGGAAGTCGGCCACCAGGGCATCCCGGGTACGGGTCAAGCGGTTAAACAGGGTGGATTTCCCCACGTTGGGGCGGCCCACCAGGGCTACTACAGGAGTCATAAAAGCCTCATTCTCAAGACGACAAAGGCTCCGGGTCCGAAGACCAGGAGCCGGATATTCACATTGACGGACGATCAGGGACGCGGGATAGCGTACAACTTGCCGCCACGGCTCTGCACATACAGGGTGTCACCGTCCACCAGGGGGGCGGCGTAGAGACCACTGCTGTCGAGCTGCTGCATGGCCTTGATGGTACCGTCGGTACGATCCAGCCAATACAGGTAACCTTCCACATCGCCGACCACCACATAGTCACCCAGGATGACAGGGGCCGTAACGGTGCGATTTTCCAGCTGGGTGTTGGACCACAACTCAAGCCCGTTGCGACGGTCGACCGCAAACAGATGGCTGCGGCTGTCGGTCAGCACTATGGCATTGCCGGTCACCGCCATGTCGCGGTAGCCGGAATACTTGCGCTTCCACACCTCGTCACCGGTCATCAGCTTGCGTGCCATCAGCTGGCCATTATAGGCGATGGCATAGAGCTCATCGCCCGCGATCAGCGGCGTCGCATCCACGTCCACCATGCGATCCAGCTCGGTCGCACCGCGCGGATCCGCCACCTTGGACTGACGCACCGGCTGACCGTTGCTCAGCAGGGCTATGCCCACCTTGCCATCAGCGCGGCCATAGAGCACGGCGCCGTTGGTAATGACGGGAGCACCGGCGCTGCGCAGGGTCAGCGGCGGCTGCTCTTCAGCCAGGGTCCACTGCAACTTGCCTTCATCGGTATCGAGGGCCACCAGACGACCGGATGTCGTCAGCACCACCACACGACCGTCTTCGACGGCGGGGCTGGCCACCACTTCACCCGGCACAGTGGTCTGCCACAGCACTTCCCCGTTCTCTTCGTTCAGGGCGTAAACCACCCCGTTCTCGGATCCGAGGAACAGCTTGCCATAACGGGCAACCAGGCCGCCGGAGAGACGGGCACTGCGCTTCTCGGCATTGACCGGCAAATCGGCCAGGTCCACGCTCCACAACTCTTTTCCGCTCGCACGATCAAAGGCCGTTACGTCGCCATCGCGGGCTGCGGCATAGATGCGCTCCTCTTCCACCACTGGCTTGAGCTGGGAGTAGAAGTCGCCGATGCCATCGCCGACAGACGAGGACCAGGCGGTATCAGCGGTGAAGGCAGATTCAACCACGGGCAAAGGCGCCATGGGGTTGAGATCTTCTTCCGAGCTGAACAGGGAACACCCCTGCAGGGCGAAGGAGACTGCCGCCCCCAAGGCCACCATTTTGAACAAATTACGCATCCGGAGCACCACCCGTGGTCACGGCTGGCAGCGCCAGATCGTCCATCTTCAGCTTGAGCTCGGCGCTGCCCTGCAGACCACCGGCATCAGCCGCTGCCTGATAAGCATCGCGGGCCTCTTCGGCCTTGCCCTGCTTGTAGAGTATGTCGCCACGCACTTCCGCCACCTGGGCTTTGAAGGCATCGTTGTTGATCTTGCCAAGCTGGGTCAGGGCCTCGTCAGCCTTGCCCTGATCGTTCAGCACACGGGCCAGACGCAAAGCAGCGATGGGACGAATGCTCTCATCGCCATTGCTCGCGACCTGAGTCAGCTGTTCGGCAGCCAGATCCAGCTTGTTCGCCTTGACGGCAGCCGCAGCGAGTTGCAGGGCAGCCAACTCGGCATAAGCCTCACCCTTGTGATCAGTGATGAAGGCTTGCACCTGTTCGAAGGTGGCAGCATCACCCTTGGCCAGCTGGGCCGAGATCTCGTTGTAAGCCTGGGAGGCAGCTTCCTGATTGGTGAGCTGATAGTCGTTGTAATAGCGCCAGCCAAAGAGTCCGACCAGACCGATAACAGTTCCTGCGAGCACCGAGGTTCCGTTCTCTTTCCACCAGCTCTTGATGACCTCAACCTGTTGTTCTTCGGTGGTATAAACTTCCACTGCTTAGTCTCCTTTGGCTGCCAGCAGGGCAATGGCGGCGTCGACCGTGACGGTCTGTTGCTCAGCCTGGCCACGCAGGTATTTGATGGTAATCTCCCCGTTTTGCACCTCGGTCTCGCCAAGGATCAGGGCAATGGCCGCGCCGCTCTTGTCGGCACGCTTGAGTTGTTTCTTGAAATTGCCGCCACCGCAGTGGCTCATCAGGCGCAAATCCGGCAGGGCATCGCGCAGACGCTCTGCCAGCTGGAAGCCTGCCTGCTCGGTGCCCTCACCCACCATGGCCAGATACACATCCACCGCAGGACGGATATCGGCATTGAGTTCCAGCGTTTCGAGCATCAGCACCAGACGTTCCATGCCCATGGCAAAGCCCACGGCCGGCGTCGCCTGACCACCGAGCTGCTCCACCAGACCGTCGTAACGGCCACCGGCACAGACAGTCCCCTGGGCACCCAGGCTGGTGGTGACCCACTCGAACACGGTCAGGTTGTAGTAGTCAAGACCCCGAACCAGGCGCTCGTTCACTTCATATTTGATGCCGGCAGACTCGAGCAGGCGTTTGAGCCCCTCGAAATGGGCCAGACTCTCTTCCCCCAGATGGTCGAACAGGCGCGGAGCCTTCACCAAAATGGCCTGTACCTTCTCATCCTTGGAGTCGAGCACCCGCAGCGGGTTGCTGTACATGCGGCGCTGGCTCTCTTCGTCCAGTTGATCCTTGTACTGCTCCAGATAGGCTACCAGCGCATCGCGGTAAGCGGCGCGCTCACTGCTCTGACCGAGCGTGTTGAGCTGCAGGGTGACGTGATCGCTGATGCCGAACAGACGCCACAGACGGTGGGTCAGCATGATGAGCTCGGCGTCAATATCTGGCCCGTTGATGCCAAACAGCTCGACACCGAACTGATGGAACTGGCGGTAACGGCCCTTCTGGGGACGCTCGTGACGAAACATGGGGCCCATGTACCACATCCGGCGTTCCTGGTTATAGAGCAGGCCGTGCTCGATGCCGGCACGCACGCAGCTGGCTGTCCCTTCCGGACGCAGGCTCAGGCTGTCGCCGTTGCGGTCCTCGAAGGTATACATCTCTTTTTCGACCACATCGGTCACTTCACCGATGGCACGCTTGAACAGATGAGTCTGCTCGACGATCGGCATGCGTACTTCGCTGTAGCCATAGCTGGCAACCACCTGGCGCAGTATCTGTTCTACTTTCTGCCATACCGGGCTCTGCTCCGGCAGGCAATCGTTCATACCGCGAATAGCTTGGATCTGTTTTGCCACGTTGATACTCGAGAAAAGACGTGAAATTTGGCCGCATTATAGGGATTTTCGACCCCGAGGTAAAATCAGGGTGTTCCAAAGCGGGATTTAAAATCAGCAACCTAAAGACGGGGCCACCCTAGGTGGCCCCACATTGGCTCAACCTTTATCCACCTGGATCTGGTTGGCTGGATCCAGCATGGCCGCCCGGGCACGAATACGGCGCTCCAGGATCGGGATGAGATCCTTGTTGTCGAGCCGGTCGACCCGCTGGCCCCCCTCGTAGAAGGCGCTCTTGTTGGCCGCTCCCGCCAGCCCGAGATCAGAGACCAGCGCCTCACCCGGACCATTCACCACACAGCCGATAATGGAAACATCCATCGGTGTGATGATGTCTTCCAGCCGCTCTTCCAGGGCATTGACGGTGGCGATCACATCGAACTCCTGACGGGAGCAGGAGGGACAGGCGATGAAGTTGATGCCGCGGGAACGGATGCGCAGGGATTTGAGGATATCAAAGCCCACCTTGATCTCTTCCACCGGGTCGGCCGCCAGGGAGATGCGGATGGTATCGCCGATGCCATCCGCCAGCAGCATGCCGAGCCCAACTGCGGATTTCACCGCGCCAGCGCGAAAACCTCCCGCTTCCGTGATGCCAAGGTGCAGCGGCTGCTCGATCTGCTTGGCCAGCAGGCGATAGGCACCGATGGCCAGGAAGACGTCAGACGCCTTGACGCTTACCTTGAAGTTGTCGAAGTTGAGGCGATCCAGGTAGTCCACATGGCGCATGGCTGACTCGAGCAAGGCCTCCGGGGTCGGCTCGCCGTACTTCTCCTGAATGTCTTTCTCCAGAGAGCCGCCATTGACGCCGATGCGGATCGGGATGTTGTAGTGGCGCGCGCAATCGACCACGGCACGCACCCGCTCTTCGTTGCCGATGTTGCCCGGGTTGATGCGCAGGCAGTCGGCGCCGTACTCGGCCACTTTCAGGGCGATGCGGTAGTCGAAGTGAATATCGGCGACGATGGGAATACGGGTCTGCTGCTTGATGAGCCTGAAGGCTTCGGCCGCTTCCATGGTGGGCACCGAGACCCGGACTATGTCGGCGCCGACCCGCTCAATCCGCCGGATCTGCTCGACGGTGGCGGCCACATCCGTGGTCTTGGTGTTGGTCATGGTCTGCACAGTGATGGGGGCATCGCCCCCAACCGGCACGTTACCGACCATGATCTGCTTGGATTTACGACGAATAATGGGAGATTCGTGAGCGGACATGGCGGACAGATTACTCCTGCGGCAGTGAGAGGCGAGCAGTCCGGCCGTTGTTGTAACGGCTCATGTCGATGGACTTGCCCTGATACTCGATATTGACCGCCATGGGCGCACCAATGATGAGCTTGAGCGGCTCGGATCCTTCCAATACCAGTTGATCATTTGCTTTTTTCAGACCGCTGAACAGCGTCTTGCCATTGGCATCCTTGACGTCAAGCCAGCAGTCTGCGGTGAAGTTCATCTTGAGTTGGGAGGCAGTGGCTGCATCACTCACTGTCTCGCCTTCCCCAGCCGATGTTGCCACCTCAGCGGACACATCCGTTGCAGCTGCACTGCTTGGGGTCGCTGGCGCAGCGGTTGCAGCAGCACTGCTCACGGTCTGCTCAACGGCAGTTGCCGCCGCATCAGAGACCGCCGGATCCGCCATCTCCATCGCAGGGGCCAGGGTGGCGCCCGGCATATTGCCAGTCACACCCATGTCAGTCGTACTGCTCATTTCTGTTGCCGCCAGAGCCTCGTCACCAGCGGAGCGACGCGCCGTACTCTGCCACCACCAGGCGACGGAGAGCGCGATCAGCACCAGGATCACCAGCCAGGTCACCACCTTGAGCCGACTGTCGTTGGCTTGCTGGCGGGAACGGCGGGAGAAGCTCTGCATGTCGATGTTGTCAGGTGGCGTCAGCCCCAGCTTGTCGTAGGCAGCCAGAATGGTTTCATCCGGGATGCCGACCAGCTTGGCGTAGGTGCGCAGATAACCCCGAATGAAAGTATGGGAAGTCTGTTTGTCATACGTATCTGATTCGATCGCAGCAATCAGGGTCAGACGAAGGTGAATGCGGGACGCAACCTGTTCTCGTGTCCAGCCAAGCTGTTCACGGGCGTTGCGCAGCAGCTGGCCTGGGCCTGCTGCCTGAGAGTCGTCTTGAATATCGTGTGGCTGTTCAGTAGTCATTGGCTAAGTAACGCTTGGCTTGTTGCGAAGTGGGATATTGCCTTACCAGCTCAGTCCCGAATTGGTGAAGGAGTGCCGGTTTGTCCATGGCCTGAGCCAGCCGCAATCTCAACCAGAGACTGCTTTCATTCTCGTCTGACACATCGGCAAAACGAACGAGATAGGCCTGCACATCAGGCAGCTTGCCATCTTTCATGGAAAGCTCAGCCATGTCCAGCAATAACCTTGGATTGCGGGGATTATACCCCAAGGCCAAGCGATAGTACTCGCTTGCTTTATCATTTCTGCGATTTTGAGCGGCGCAAAGTGCCGCATTTTCATAGGTATCGGCAATCCGGATATAGTCGGGTTGACTCACGGCCTGCAGGAATGCCTTCTCCGCCTCGTCGAAGCGGCCTCGGTTGCACAGGAAGGCACCATAGTTGTTCATTGCGTCAGCATTGGACGGATCCATGGCGAGGGCTTTCTTGTAGCTCTCTTCGGCCGCCTTGTAGTCCTCTACCTGCTGGTAGAAGTAGGCGAAGCCGATCTGGACCTTGGGGTTGTCGGGGTCGTATTGAAGGGCGCGATCAAGGTTGAACTTGGCCTGTTCGGCATTGCCCTGCCGCAGATATTGAATACCTAAATCCAGACGGGTCTGAGCAGCCGCCTTGAGGTCGGGACCCACTTCACGCTGGGTAGAGTTCTGGCCAGCGTAAGTGGTCTCGGTAACACAGCCGGGCAGCGCGCTGAGCGCTGCCACTACGATCAATGTACGTGTATCCATTCCCTGACTATACAATGGCTTAGCAAGTTAAACCATTTTGACGGAAATCCCATCCTGTTGCATCCGATTTTTCATGGTGCGCTTGGTGCGATCGATGACCTCACCCACCAGCTGACCACAGGCGGCATCGATGTCGTCACCACGGGTCTTGCGGACGATGACGGTGAAGCCATATTCCATCAACACCTTGGAGAAACGGTCGATGCGGCTGTTGCTCGGCTTGCCATAGGGATTGCCCGGGAAGGGGTTGAACGGGATCAGGTTGATCTTGCTCGGGGTGTCTTTGAGCACCTTGGCCAGCTCATGGGCATGCTGCATGTCATCATTGATGTGATCAAGCAGCACATACTCCACGGTCACGCGACCGCCGTTGGCATTGGACTTGGCCAGATAACGGCGCACACCGGCGAGGAAGTCCTCGATGTTGTACTTGTCGTTGATCGGCATGATCTCGGAGCGCAGCTTGTCGTTCGGCGCATGCAGGGAGATGGCCAGGGCCACATCAATTTGATCACCGAGAATGTCCAGCGCAGGCACCACACCCGAGGTGGAGATGGTGACACGACGCTTGGAGATGCCGTAACCGAAGTCATCCATCATCAGGCGCATGGCCGGTATCACATTGGCGAGGTTGAGCAGCGGCTCACCCATACCCATCATCACAACGTTGGTGATGGGGCGCTTGCCACCGACGATTTTGGCGGCGCGCCACACCTGGCCGATGATCTCGGACACTTTCAGGTTGCGGTTAAAACCCTGTTGAGCGGTAGAGCAAAATTTGCACGCCAGCGCACAACCCACCTGGGAGGAGACGCACAGGGTCGCCCTGTCCTCTTCCGGGATGTAGACGGTTTCCACTTCCTGACCGCCCACCTGCAGCGCCCACTTGATGGTACCGTCAGAGGAGCGCTGTTCACGGCTCACTTCCGGCGCACGGATCTCGGCGATCGCCTTCAGGCGCTCGCGCAGTACCTTGTTGACGTTGTTCATCTGATCGAAATCATCACAACCGAAGTGATAAATCCACTTCATGATCTGATCTGCCCGGAATGGCTTCTCGCCCAGTTCGACGAAGAAGGCACGCATGGCATCCCGATCAAGATCCAGCAGGTTGGTTTTTATTTCGCTCATCAAAGGCCTCAGTCCACAAACTACATAAATTATTGGCTGACGATGTCAGGGGGCGGCATTGTACAAATAATGGGTCTGGCTTTCTACCCGGAGAATAAGGGGATATTGACCAAAAGGCCAAAAAACAAAAGGGAGCCGAGGCTCCCTTGATCATCTTCAAACGCCAGACTCAGCCGCGCGGGCAGATCTCGTCGTCGGAGAAGAAGTAGGCAATTTCACGGGCGGCAGAGGCAGGCGCGTCGGAACCGTGCACGGCGTTGCGGTCGATGCTCTCGGCGTAGCAGGCACGCAGGGTGCCGGCCAGGGCCTCTTTCGGGTTGGTCGCCCCCATGATTTCACGATGACGGCGGATGGCGTCTTCCCCTTCCAGCACCTGTACCATGACAGGACCAGACGTCATGAAGCTGACCAATCCGTCATAGAAAGGCTTGCCCTGGTGTTCGGCATAGAAACCAGCGGCTTGCTCGCTGCTCATGTGCAGCATCTTGGCGGCGATGACTTTCAGACCCGCGCTCTCGAAGCGGTTATAGATGGCACCGATCAAGTTTTTGCTGACTGCATCCGGCTTGACGATAGAAAAGGTACGTTCGATGGCCATTGAGATCTTTCCTTAACTACAGAGTTTTATTGTTAGAATCCATGTTCGGCGGCGATTATACGTAAACAAAAACCGAAATAACACACAAAAAAGCAACTTTTTATTAAACAAACACGTCCTTAAAACAACATCACCACTCATCTTGGCCCAGTGCGGCAGGAAAAAATGTGCGCTTGTGCACGATAGCCGTGTTAAGCCCCTGAAACCCTGCCTATTGCTCACTAATGCAGCACTGCTGAAAAGGGCACCCTCAGGTGCCCTTCCTTGACGATTGTCATCCTGCTCAGCGCGCTTCCGCCAGCAGGGTATGCGCTATGGTGCGCATCCCCAGAGTGTTGGCGCCCGGCGCCCACAGGCTGTCACCGTTCTCGCTGAAACAGGCGGCCAGATCGACGTGCAACCAACCCCGTCCTTCATTGCCGACGAAGCGGGAGAGGAAGCCCGCCGCGTTGGAGGCGCCGCCCGGGCCACCGCCCGGCACAGGGCGGCTGTTGGCCGTGTCGGCATAGTGAGACGGGCACTGCTGGCGGTGCCAGGGCTCCAGCGGCAGCGGCCAGGCGGGCTCCTGCTCGGCATCGGCGTAAGCCATGGCACGACTCACCAGTCCCTTGTCCAGGCCAAACAGGGCGTTGTAACGCCCCCCCAGCGCCATGACGGCGGCGCCCGTCAGGGTGGCTGCATCTATGATGAGCGGCGCCCCGCTGTCGCTTGCCAGTTGCAGGCCGTCGGCCAGCACTAGGCGCCCCTCGGCGTCGGTATTGACGATCTCGACCGTGGTGCCGTTCTTGTAGGTGAGGATGTCACCCAGCTTGTAGGCATGGCCGGAGACCAGGTTCTCGGCGCAGCAGAGGATGAGCTTCACCCGCTTGTCGAGGCCGCGCAGTATGGCCAGCGCCAGAGCACCAGTCACTATGGCCGCCCCCCCCATGTCATGTTTCATGGTGAGCATGCCCTGGGAGGTTTTCATGGAGTAGCCACCGGAGTCGAAGGTAATACCCTTGCCCACCAGGGCCGCCGCCACCGGGGCGTTACGATCCCCGGTCGGGTTGTAGTCCAGCTCCAGCAGCACGGGCTCGCGATCGCTGCCACGGCCAACCTGATAGAGACCGACCCAGCCCGCCTGTTGCAACGCCTCTCCTTTCAGGATGCGATGACTGATCCTGTCCGGCGCCAGCTCGGTGATAAAGGCTGCCGCCTCCACCGCCAGCTCCAGCGGCCCCAGTTGCTCCGGGGTGGCATTGGTCATCTCGCGGACCCAGCGTCCGCACAGCCAGCGTGCCTCCAGCTCCTCCCTGTCCTCTTCGGACGAGGTGGCCCACTGCAGCTCGACTTCGGCCTTGGGGGTCTGCAGCCCCTGGGCGAAGGCCCACTGCTGCTCGCGCTCCCAATGACCGGCCAGGGCCACTTTCTGGATCCCCTGGTTGCACAGGCGACGCGCCGCCTGCTGGATATCGATCAGCGGCGTAGCTGTCACCAGATGGATCACCATGCCATCGGCACGGTGAGAGAGCAGTGCCCCCTCCCCCCACTCTGCGGGAGCAAACTCACGGCTTAACCAGACGTTCATCCAAGTACCTCCTGCAACCGGCAATGTAAGCTGACCTTCATGCACTCACCTCCTGCAGCCAGCGTGCGATAGTGCGCAGACCGTGGCCTTTGGCCCCGGTTGCCCAGAGATCATTACCTGATTTTTGATAAGAAGCCGCCAGATCCAGGTGTACCCAGCCCTTGCCCTCGTCACGCACGAAACGGGACAGGAAAGCGGCCGCCGTGGTGGCCCCGGCCGTGCCTTCGGCAGAGGTTACGTTGCCCAGCTCGGCAAAGGCAGATGTGAGCTGGCCCACGTGCCAGGGTTCGAGTGGCAGGGCCCAGGCCTTCTCATGTTCGGTTTTAGCGGCTGCCAGTGCCCGTTGCTGCTCGACTTCATCGAGGGCAAACACGGCGTTGTAGTCACGGCCTAGCGCAGTCTTGGCGGCGCCGGTCAGGGTAGCGGCATCCAGGATATAGGTCGCGCCACTGTCGGAGGCGGCCATCAGACCATCGGCCAGCACCAGACGCCCTTCGGCATCGGTATTCTGGATCTCGACCGAGATGCCGTTCTTGTAGGTGAGGATGTCGCCGAGCTTGAAGGCATGGCCGGAGACCAGATTCTCGGCGCAGCAGAGAATGAGCTTCACGCGCTTGTTCAGGCCACGACTGATGGCTAGCGCCAGGGCACCGGTGACCATGGCTGCACCGCCCATGTCGGACTTCATCGGCAGCATGTTGTCAGAGGACTTCATGGAATAGCCACCGGAATCGAAGGTGATGCCCTTGCCCACCAAGGCGGCCACCACGGGGGCATTACGATCCCCGGTCGGGTTGTAGTCGAGCTCCAGCAGCACGGGCTCTCGCTCGCTGCCACGACCTACCGACCAGATGCCGATATGGCCGGCCTCACGCAACGCCTCGCCGGCTGTGATACGGGCAGTGACCTGATCCCCACCCAGACCACGGATCAGCAGCAAGGCTGATTCCGCCAGGCTCATGGGATAAATGGCTTCCGGACAACCGTTGGTCACCTCGCGTACCCAGCGGGTCGCCTTGATCAGCGCATCCAGCTCGCGGGCATCCGACTCGCTCTGTGGGCCGAAGTCCAGCTCACGCGCCCCCTTGGCGGCGTAGAAGCCCTGGGCGAATGCGTAACGGCGTTCCAGATCCCAATCATCACCGGCCAGCTTCACTCGCTTGATACCGCTGGACTCGAGACGGCGGGCCGCACGCTGTATGGTGCGCAAGGCGTCATCTTCCTGGGCGATAGCGCCCAGATGAATGCGGGTCTCGTCACCGTTGAAACTGAGCTGGGCACCTTCGCCCCAATGGGCGGCGGCGGCCTGGAGGGACAAGCATACGTTCATCATGTCAGCCATGTTCTCTTGCTTCCTTTTTATTGGCACTTTTCATTAATCAATAGGGAAATAACGAGCACAAAAAAGGCCGTTCCCCTCAAGGGTCACGGCCTTCACCATATCATTACTGCACCATGAGATGCTGCACGCTCAATTCACTCATGTGTAATTAAGGTGCCATCAATGGCGTTCTGAAGCGAGGTTGATGGTGTACTTGGGCAGCTCCACCACCAGATCCTCGTCTGCCAGTCTGGCCTGGCAACTGAGACGGGATTCCGGCTCCAGTCCCCATGCCTTGTCCAGCATGTCATCTTCCAGCTCATCGCTCGGCTCGAGGGAGTCAAACCCTTCTCGCACCACGCAATGACAGGTGGTGCAGGCACAGGACTTCTCGCAAGCATGCTCGATCTCGATGCCGTTGCGCAGCGCCACATCCAGGATGGTCTCGCCACTCTTGCCTTCGAGCGCGGCACCGTCCGGACAGAGCTCGGGATGGGGCAGAATAATCAGTTTTGGCATATTACACCTTGTTGACGTTTTGTCCGGTCAGCACCTTGCGGATGGAGGCGTCCATCCGGCGGGCTGCAAATTCACCACTGACAGCGTCCGCCGCCTCGATGGCATCTTTGATTTGATTGGTTGTCCCTGCTGCGCGCACAGACAGCAGATGGGTGATCGCACTGTCGATGGCAGCGCGCTCGGCGGTGCTCAGCAGCGCATCGCCATCGGCGGCCAGGGCAGCATTGAGACTTTCGACCACACGGTCGGCCTCCACCTGCTGCTCTGCCAGCATGCGGGCATCCATGTCTTGCTGGGCATTGGCGATGGAGGCACTCAGCATGGTGAGTATGTCCTCCTCCCCCAGCCCGTAGGAAGGCTTGACCTGGATCTCGGCCTGCACGCCGGAGGATTTCTCCATGGCACTGACCGACAGCAGACCATCCGCATCCACCTGGAAGGTGACACGGATGTGGGCGGCACCCGCCGCCATGGGGGGGATCCCGGTCAGGGTGAAACGGGCCAGAGAGCGGCAATCGGCTACCAGCTCACGCTCCCCTTGCACCACGTGGATTGCCATCGCGGTCTGGCCATCCTTGAAGGTGGTGAACTCCTGGGCGCGGGCCACCGGAATCGTGGTATTGCGCGGTATCACCTTCTCGGCGAGGCCACCCATGGTCTCAAGGCCAAGGGAGAGCGGGATCACGTCCAGCAGCAGCATCTCGGCATCAGGCTTGTTGCCCACCAGGATATCGGCCTGGATGGCGGCGCCAATGGCGACTACCTTGTCCGGGTCGATACTGGTCAGCGGCGTGCGCTGGAAGAATTCCCCCACTCGCTCGCGTACCAGCGGCACCCGGGTAGAGCCCCCGACCATCACCACCTCCAGCACTTCCACCTGCTCCAGCCCCGCATCACGCAGGGCGCGGCGACAGGCCAGCAAGGTACGCTTGACCAGCGGAGTGATGAGTTCCTCAAACAGGTGGCGGCTCACCTCCCCCTGCCAACCGGCAAAGGCACAGGGCACCAGATCAGAATCGGTCAGGCCGTGTTTGACGGCGGCAGCTACATCCAGCAATTCGCGCTGGGTGCTGGCATCGAGCTGACCTTCAAGGCCGGCTTGTGCCTTGATCCAGTCCGCCAGCAGGTGATCGAAATCATCGCCTCCCAGCGCCGAGTCACCGCCGGTAGCCATCACTTCAAACACACCGCGGTGCAGACGCAGAATGGAAATATCAAAGGTCCCGCCGCCGAGATCATACACTGCTATCACCCCTTCCTGACCGGAGTCGAGGCCGTAGGCAATCGCGGCGGCAGTGGGTTCGTTGAGCAGGCGCAGTACATGCAGACCGGCCAGACGGGCCGCGTCCTTGGTACCCTGACGCTGGGCATCATCAAAATAGGCGGGCACGGTAATGACAACGCCATCCAGCTCGCCACCCAGTGCGGCGGCGCCACGCTCTGCCAATTTCTTCAGAATTTCGGCTGAAACCTGCACCGGGTTGACCAGCCCCTGACGGGTCTGCAGCTGGGGCATGCCGTTATCGGCGGCCACAAACTGGTAAGGCTGCTGGCGAGTATCGATGTCGGCCAGGGCCTTGCCCATCATCCGCTTGGCGGAGACGATGGTGTTGTGAGGATCGAGTGAGGCTTCACGCTTGGCGTCAAAGCCGACACGGATAGCATCAACCTGATAGTGCACCACTGAGGGCAGCAGATCCCGCCCCTGCTCATCACAGAGGGTATCGGCGTGGCCGCTGCGCACTGCCGCGACCAGAGAATTGGTGGTGCCAAGATCGATGCCAACGGCACGTTTATGCTGATGAGGTGCGGCGCTCTGGCCGGGCTCGGCGATTTGCAGTAATGCCATGGGTAATCAAAATTCCAGCGTTAAAGGATCAAGACTCGAACAGTGAGTCTTCGAATCGTTCCAGCTCTTCGAGGAGCTTGTCGACAAACTTGAGTTTGCGGACGCAATCAGCCGCGATCAGATCATCGCCAGCGGCAAGCGTCAGTGTCAGCTGTTGCATCAACAGCTGGTGATCATGCCCTATTTCCTGGCGAAAATCCTTGATGGCCCCCTCAGGGTCGGCTTCCCCTTTCAAGTCGGCAAGGCGCTCACGCCACTCAAGTTGTTGCATCAGGAAGCTGGTGTCTTGCAGGGTTTGCTGCTCGCCACGAATATCGGTGCCTCGCAGGGAGAGCAGATACTCGGCTCGGCGCAGGGGCGTTTTGAGGGTGGTGTAGGCATCGTTGATCTGGGCGGCTCGTTGCACCGCAACCAGTTGTTCCCGCTCGGGCGCCGTGGCAAAACGATCGGGGTGGAACTGGGTTTGCAACTGACGGTAGGTTTCCGCCAGCTGACGGGTATCGAGCTCGAAGCCTTCAACCAGCCCAAACAGCTCGAAATGATTCATGCAAACCTCTTAGACACAGACGTTTTCACCGCCACCAAACTCGCTGAGCCGGGTGTTGTTGAACTGGTCGTTTTCGACCAGTTCAACCGGCAGGACATCATGTATGTCAAACCTGTCAGACACTGAAACTTTCGCCGCAACCACACTCGCCCTTGGCGTTGGGGTTATTGAACTGGAAGCCCTCATTGAGGCCTTCCTTGACGAAGTCCAGTTCGGTGCCATCCAGATGGATCAGGCTCTTGGCATCGACGATGATTCTGACACCGTTTTGCTCAAACACCTGATCTTCATCCGCCAGCTCATCGACAAACTCGAGCACATAGGCAAGACCCGAACAGCCGGTGGTCTTGACGCCGAGGCGAAGGCCTATGCCCTTACCCCGGTTGGTCAGAAAAGAGGAAACCCGTGCCGCTGCGGCATCTGTCATGGTAATGGCCATACTGCTCTCCTGACCTTAGAGACCTTTCTTCTGCTTGTAATCGGCGATGGCGGCCTTGATGGCATCCTCAGCCAGAATGGAGCAGTGGATCTTCACCGGTGGCAGAGCCAGCTCTTCGGCGATGTCAGTGTTCTTGATGCCGGCGGCTTCGTCCAGGGTCTTGCCCTTGACCCACTCGGTCACGAGGGAGCTGGAGGCAATGGCGGAGCCACAGCCGTAGGTCTTGAACTTGGCGTCTTCGATGATGCCGTCGTCGCTGATCTTCAATTGCAGCTTCATCACGTCGCCACACGCCGGAGCACCGACCATACCGGTCGCTATGTTGGGATCGTTCTTGTCGAAGCCACCTACGTTGCGGGGATTCTCGTAGTGGTCGATTACTTTTTCACTGTAAGCCATATCTAACTCCTGCTAATTCCGTTGATCACTGATCCGATGGATCAGTGATGAGCCCATTCGACCGTGTTCAGATCGACGCCGTCTTTGTACATCTCCCACAGGGGAGACATCTCGCGCAGACGACCGATGGAGTCACGGATAAGCTTGATTGCGTAATCAATCTCTTCTTCTGTGGTAAAGCGACCCAGGCTGAAACGGATGGAGCTGTGCGCCAGCTCGTCGTTCAGGCCCAGCGCGCGCAGCACATAGGAGGGCTCCAGGCTGGCCGAGGTACAGGCAGAACCGGAAGAGACCGCCAGATCTTTCAGCGCCATGATCAGGGATTCCCCTTCCACATAAGCGAAGCTGACGTTGAGGTTGCCCGGTACACGCTGTTCCAGGTCACCGTTGATGTAGACGGCTTCAATATCCTTGATGCCATCCCACAGACGCTGACGCAGGGCCATGATGTGCTGGCCTTCGCTCGCCATCTCTTCTTTGGCGATACGGAAAGCTTCACCCATGCCAACGATCTGGTGAGTCGGCAGTGTGCCTGAACGCATGCCACGTTCGTGGCCACCACCGTGCATCTGGGCTTCCAGACGAACGCGGGGCTTGCGACGCACAAACAGGGCACCGATCCCTTTCGGGCCGTATACCTTGTGCGCAGAAACAGAGAGCAGGTCAACTTTCAGCGCTTCCACATCCACCGGGATCTTGCCCACGCTCTGGACTGCGTCCACGTGCAGCAGGATCTTGCGGGAGCGGCACAGCTCGCCGATGGCGGCAATATTTTGCACAACGCCAATTTCGTTGTTGACGTGCATGATGCTCACCAAGATGGTGTCATCGCGCAGGGCGCCTTCGATCTGCTCCAAGGTGAACAGGCCGTTCGGCATCGGCTCGAGGTAAGTCACCTCATAGCCTTCACGCTCCAGCTGGCGGCAAGTATCGAGTACTGCCTTGTGCTCTGTCTTGGAGGTGATGATGTGCTTGCCCTTGCCAGCATAAAAATGGGCAACGCCCTTGATGGCCAGGTTGTTGGATTCGGTCGCGCCGGAGGTAAAGACGATCTCGCGCGGGTCTGCACCGATCAGCTCTGCCACTTGATTACGGGCCAGGTCCACCGCCTCTTCGGCTTGCCAGCCAAAGCGATGGGAACGGGAAGCTGGATTGCCGAACAGGCCATCCATGGTGAGACACTGCATCATTTTTTCTGCGACACGCGGGTCCACCGGACAGGTTGCCGAATAATCAAGGTAAATAGGCAGTTTCATGTTTTTCTCCGTTACAGCCAGGGTCACACATCGACCGGCTGTGGAAAGCACGTTTGTTTATAGTTGGACTTTCAAGCTCACATCGCCGTGTTCTACCCGATCAACCAGGGACAACACGGTTTTCATTTGTTCATCTTGCTTGCCGGCAATCCGGCGCACGTCCGCCTGACCCACCAGCTCAGCCAGGGTGATATCCCCCAGGAAACTGGAAATACGCTCGCTGAGATCACGCCACAGGGAGTGAGTGAGACACTGGGTGCCGCCGTGGCAGCCGCCTTTGCCGAGACACTTGGTGGCATCAACCGACTCGTCGACTGCAGTGATCACCTGACCGACAGAGATAGCATCAGGGGCCAGACCGAGGCGATAACCACCGCCCGGACCACGCACACTGCTCACCAGACCATGCTTGCGCAGGCGGGCAAACAGTTGCTCCAGATAGGACAAGGAGATGCCCTGGCGCTCCGAAATATCAGCCAGGGGCACGGGCCCCTGCTCTGTATGCAACGCCACGTCGAGCATGGCAGTCACAGCGTAACGTCCTTTTGAGGTCAGTCTCATATGCCTTACCGTCTTGCGAACCAATCAATATGGGCACATGGTCACATACCCGACTAAAACAGTCAAGTATATGGTTGAGTAATACAGTCGGGTTTAATCCTGCGGCTTTGGCTTCTGGATCGAGGTCAGAATGCCGCGCAAAATATTGAGCTCTATCGCTTCCGGACGGGCCCGATTGAACAGGCGGCGCAGCTTGCTCATCACCTGACCCGGGTGGTCGTCGGCAATGAAGCCTGTTTTGAGCAGAGTCTGCTCCAGATGCTGATAAAAGCCTTCCAGCTGATGGGCGCTGGGATAATCCGCCTCGCTCTCCACCTCGGGAGCCTGATCCTGCAGCCAGCACATCCGCACTTCATAGCAGATAGTCTGTACCGCCATGGCCAGATTGAGGGAGCTGTATTCCGGATTGGCCGGAATGGCCACATGGTAGTGGCATTTCTGCAGCTCATCGTTGGTCAGGCCGGTACGTTCACGGCCAAACACCAGGGCAACCGGATGCTTCATCCCCTCCCCCACGGCTTTTTCCCCTGCTTCACGGGGATCCAGCATGGGCCAGCTCAGGGTACGGGAACGGGCACTGGTGCCGATGACCAGACCGCAGTCAGCAATGGCTTCATCCAGGGTCGATACGATACGGGCATTGGCGAGCACATCACTGGCACCTGCAGCCAGCGCATGAGCGCCGTCATCAGGCAAGGCTTGCGGATCAACCAACACCAATTGGGTCAGCCCCATGGTCTTCATGGCTCGCGCCGCGGATCCCATGTTGCCTGTGTGAGAGGTGTTTACCAAAACGATACGAATCTGATCCAACATGCCCAGTCAATCTTCAGTCAAAAATGGCGCGCAATTGTAACATAGCCAATCGCTATTTTGGCACCGTAAATGGCGTCCCATTTCACAACAAAACCGTCATTTTGTAGAACAAAGCATCATTAGCCAACCGGGGAGGCTGGCTAAACTTGGAGGATGGTGAAGGAAACGAGTGGAGGCGACATGTGCCCACGCTGGCTTTATGAGAAGTTGCCTGCCTGCTATCTGTTGACGGCGGTCGGCATGATCATGCTCACTGACTCCCCTTTGCTCTGGCTGGCAGGTGCCTTGCTGTTTGTAGCCGGTGCGGCGAGCTGGATGATGCGCTCCAGCTATCGGCGTACCGACCTGGTCATCTTTCCGACCAAGCGCTGGTTCCAGCCGGAATGGCTCTACGAGGCCCAGCCCTTTATCTGGCTGGCGCTGGGGTTGCTGCTCTCTCACCTCCCTAATACCATGGCCCTGGTAGCCTTGCTTCCTTGTGCCTGGGCATGCCGCTGCCTGTGGGTTCGCAGTCACTACCGCCACCATGCCGCTGGCCTGGCTTCACACTTGAGACGGGATCCCGCCCGTCGGCGCAGAGTGCGACTCCTGCGCTGACAGGGTGCGCGCACCTTCGATAAAGGTGGCGAGATCCATCAAGGAATAGCGCATCAGGCTCGGCAAACCGTCCAGATCCAGGCTGTCCATCAGATTCTTCACCTCCAGTCCCAGCTCGGTATCTCCCTCAATCTTCAGCTTGCGCTGAAAGAAAAGGGAATCTGGATCCTCTTTGCGACCAGCGATCAGGATGAGGTCGTTGGTGGTACCGCTGAAACAGACATCCGCACGATCGCAATGGCGTGCCACCACCAGCTTTCCATCCTGTTCGCTGATAAACCAGCAAAGCTCGAGATCCGATACCTCGACTTTCAGCCATTTCCCGGCCAGAAACGCGAAGTCACCATCCTGGATGGCCTCCTTGAACACCCGCGCCAGCAGGCGCTCCATCAGGTTCTGCTGCAGAGTAAAAGGCACCAGTTTGAGGGGGTGACGCAAAAAGCGGGGGGCCTGTTCGACCAGACGACGTTGCAGTTGTTGAAACACGATAAACTCCCAAGTTTTTTCGCATTCAAGCACAGGGTTGCACTCTGGATCCTGTTGGAAATCAAACTTGTGCCGACTTACCTCAAGAAGGGTAAAGCCACACAAAGCTGCCTCAGGTCAAAAAGTGGGAAGGCATCGATGAATACAATCGGGCCACTTTTGCATTTTTCCCCTCTCGGAGCGTACCCGATGGAATTACTCTGTCCGGCAGGCAGCTTGCCGGCACTGAAAACAGCCGTGGATAACGGGGCCGATGCGGTTTATATCGGCTTCAAGGATGACACCAATGCCCGCCACTTTGCCGGTCTCAACTTCACCGACAGCAAGCTGGAAAAGGCGGTGGACTACGTGCATCAACATGGCCGCAAGCTGCACATCGCCATCAATACCTTCGCCCACCCGGGCTCCGATACCAGATGGAAACAGGCAGTAGACAGGGGGGTTGCCCTCGGTGCAGATGCACTGATCATCGCCGATCTCGCCGTGCTCGATTACGCCAGCCGCCATTATCCGGACATGGAGCTACACGTTTCTGTGCAAGCCAGCGCCACCAACGCCGCCGCCATCCGTTTCTATCAGCAGCATTTCAACGTCGGCCGGGTGGTCTTGCCACGGGTGCTCTCCATGCACCAGGTCCGGCAGCTGGCCCGCGAGACCGATGTCGGCCTGGAAGTGTTCGCCTTCGGCAGCCTCTGCATCATGGCGGAGGGTCGCTGCTACCTATCCTCCTACATGACAGGGGAGAGCCCCAACACGGTCGGTGCCTGCTCACCGGCCAAGTTCGTGCGCTGGGAAGAGACGCCACTGGGCCTCGAATCCCGCCTCAACGAGGTGCTGATCGACCGTTATGGCCCTGGTGAAAACGCCGGTTATCCGACCCTGTGCAAGGGGCGCTTCGAGGTAGATGGCCAGACCTATCACGCACTGGAGGAGCCGACCAGCCTCAACACCCTTGGCCTCTTGCCCGAGCTGTTCCAGACCGGCATCCAGTCAGTCAAGATTGAAGGGCGCCAGCGCAGCCCCGCCTATGTGGAGCAGGTCACCCGGGTCTGGCGTGCGGCCATCGATGCCTATCAGGCCAATCCCGAAGCCTATCAGGTCAAGGCCGAGTGGGATGCCCAGCTCGCCCGCCTCTCCGAAGGGAGCCAGACTACCCTGGGTGCCTATCACCGTCAGTGGCAATAAGGAGGCCCGATGCCATTTCTTCCCGAAACAACCGATTCTGCCTTCAGCCCCTTCAGTCGCCACAAGGAGCACAACTAATGCAATTTTCTCTCGGGCCCCTGCTCTTCTACTGGCCCAAGGCCGACACCCAGGCCTTCTACCAAGCCGCTGCCGACAGTCAGGCAGATATCATCTATCTGGGAGAAACCGTCTGCAGCAAACGCCGCGAGCTGAAAGCAGATGACTGGATTGCCCTGGCCCGCCAGGTAGCCAGCACCGGCAAGCAAGTGGTGCTCTCGACCCTGGCCCTCATCTCTGCCCCCTCCGAACTCAAGGAGGTGAAGCGGCTGGTCGACAACGGCGACCTGCTGGTCGAAGCCAACGATCTCGGCACAGTTCAACTCGCCAGCGAGGCTGGGCTCCCGTTTGTCTGTGGCCCCGCCATCAACGCCTACAATGCCGATGTGCTGCGCATGCTGCTCAAACAGGGAATGACACGCTGGGTGATGCCGGTGGAGCTCTCTCGTGACTGGCTGGTTCAGCTCAGTCAGGATCTGGGCGCTGCCCGCCAGCAGTTTGAAGTGGAGGTGTTTGCCTACGGCCATCTGCCGCTCGCCTATTCGGCGCGCTGCTTTACCGCCCGATCCCTCGACAAGCCCAAAGACAACTGCGAGCTCGCCTGCATCCATTACCCCACTGGCCGGCTGGCCAGCAGCCGCGAGGGGCAGAAGGTCTTCAATCTCAACGGCATCCAGACCCAGTCCGGTTACTGTTACAACCTCGGCAACGAGCTTGGCGGTATGGCGGACCTGGTGGATGTGGTACGCCTCTCCCCGGAGGGACTGGACACCCTTGATATGCTGGCTCGCTTCAAGGCCAACCAGCAGGGGCAGGCCCCTCTGACCCTGCAACAAGAGCGGGACTGCAACGGTTACTGGCGCCAGATCCCTGGCATGAGTCTGGTGGAATGACACAGCACCAAGGCCGGACCTGAGCGCGGCGGCCACGGCTGCTGGTGTCAAATATCCCCGGCATAAGTCCTGGTGGAATGACACAGCGCCAATGCCGGACCTGAGCGGGGTGACCACGGCGGCTGGTGTCAAATATTCCCGGCATAAGTCCTGGTGGAATGACACAGCGCCAATGCCGTGCCTGAGCGGGGCGGCCACGGCTGCTGGTGTCAAATATCCCCGGCATGAGCCCTGATGGAATAACGCCGTACCAATACCAGAACACAGACAGCAAAAAGGCCTCATCAAGAGGCCTTTTTTACATCGCAGACACAGGCAAATCAGGAGGCCTGCTTGCTGCTCTTGCCCTGTGAGCTCTGGGCGCCCGGCGGCAAGGGTTTGCGCGCCATCAGCTCCAGCTCCAGCAGGGCGTATCTGTGCTCGATGAAGTCATACACGTTGTTGGCGAGCGCCAGCTTGAAGTAGCTGATAGCTTCCTTGCGGTTGCCCTTGGCCAGTTCAAACTTGCCCAGATAGAAGTAAGTTTCACACAGGCGCTCGGCGAGCTCCCGGTTATCCTTCACTCCTTTCACCACATTGCCCATCAACTGGGTGGCATTGAGCTCACCGGTATAGAGGCGAACCAGATCCCAGTTCCAGGCGTCGTCATCATACTTGTTGAGACGCTCGCGCATCCGGCTCATGGCAGCCGGCGCATTGAGCTTCTGCTCCGCCAGATAGAGCCACATCACCCGATACGGGTCTTCCGGCTGTGCTTCATAGAAGCGTTTCATGTCGGCGGCGGCCAGCTCGGGGCGATTACCGTAATAGAGTGCGATCCCGCGGTTGAGATAGGCATAGTCATAGTCGGGAGCCAGTTCGAGGGCGGAATCAAATGCCTCGTAGGCTTCGTCATAATTCTGCTGCTGCACCAGATAAACGCCGATGAAATTATAGGCCTCGGCAAAATCCGGTTTCTCCCGCAAGGCACGGTTGAAATCCAGCCTCGCCAGGGAACGCAAACCGACCCGATCAAACACCACGGCACGCTCATAAAACAGTTCGGCACGCTGCTCGGTGGTCAATTCCATCTCACCGAGCATCTGACCGAGTCGCGCCAACGCCAACTCGCTCTGGTAAGAGACCTGCAGGGGGGTCGCCAATACCAGTGAAGCGGGTTGCGGCTTAGGAACTTGAGGCGCTTTAACCTGACTGCTACTGCTGCAACCCCACATGGGGAGCAACAACAGGACACCAAGGAGGTATCCAATCCCTTTCCTGACGTTCAATGAACACTCCGACGCTTACGCTTGACCCCGCATATGGTAAAGGTCCACCGACACTTTGTCATGTGGCGGTTCCCCTCTCCCTCAAATAAATCAGGATTCGACAGGGTATCCGGCATCACACCAGCCCCGAAAACCGCCATCGACACTGACAATCCGGCTATAACCCATTTTTTGCAGATTTTCCGCCACCAGGATGGAGCGGAACCCCCCACCACAATAGAGATAGAGTTCAGTCTGCGGATCCGGATAGCGGGTCTCGATATCCCGTTCAATCACACCACGACCGAGGTAGGCAGCCCCTGGCAGGTGACCTCTGGCCCACTCGCTCTCTTCCCGCACGTCGATCAGGTGGAAGGCTCGCCCCTCATCCTGCCAGCGCTTTATCTGGTGCACGTCAGTCTCTTTCACCTGGGTGCGAATAGCCTCGACCAGGGCCAGAAAACGGGGATTATGTTGCATGGCTTGCTCCTTGCCTTGAGTAATAGGAGATCGATGATGGGGAGCATAATGACTCACCCGGCCCATAAGAGAAAGGGCGCCTCGCGGCGCCCTTGTCAATTACGGCAGGATCTCTTGCTGATCCGCGCCCTCTTTTTCCACCTGGGTCGGCAGCATGTGCTCCCGCTTGACCCCGAGGAACATGGCGAAGGCACTCGCCACATAGATGGATGAGTAGGTGCCGAAGGCCACCCCGATCACCATGGCGACCGAGAAACCGTGGATCAGCGGACCGCCCTTGAGCAGCAGCGCCAGCACCACCACGAACGTCAGACCCGAGGTGATGATGGTCCGGCTCAGAGTCTCTGTCATGGAGAGATCCAGGATGTACTCGGTATCCCCCTTGCGCACCTTGCGGAAGTTCTCCCGCAAGCGGTCAAACACCACTATGGTGTCGTTCAAGGAGTAACCCACCAGGGTCATCAGTGCCGCCAGCACGGTCAAATCGAACTCGTACTGGAAGTAGGCAAACACGCCAAGGGTGATGACCACGTCGTGCACCAGGGAAATAATGCCCCCCAATGCCAGACGCCATTCGAAGCGCACTGCTACGTAGATCAGGATACAGATAATGGAGGCCAGCATGGCCATCGCACCGTCTGTTGCCAGTTCGTCACCCACTGAGGGGCCGACAAACTCGACGCGCTTGAGCACGGCACCCTGATCAAGCTGCTTGGCAGCCGCCAGCACTTCATTGCCCTGCTGCTCGACCTTGACCCCCTCTTTCGGGGTCAGGCGAAACAGCACGTCGCGACTGGAGCCGAAGTGTTGCAGGGTTGCCCCTTCAATCTTCTGCTCATCCAGCACCTCGTGGATCTTGTCCAGGCTCACCGATTGCTGGAACCCCACCTCGATAGTGGTACCTCCGGTAAAGTCCAGCCCCCAGTTCAGGCCCCGATCGAACAGGAAGAACAGGGAGATCACCATCAACAGGGCAGAGAAAACCACACCCGGCTTGGCATAGCGCATAAACGGGATAGGTTTTTCAAAATGTAGAATCTGAAACATGTCTCTTCCTTAGATCGGCAGCTTGTCGATGCGCCGTCCACCCCAGCCCAGGTTGATAATGGCGCGGGATACTGTGATGGCAGTAAACATGGAAGCACTCAGACCGATACCCAGCGTCAGGGCGAAGCCCTTGATGGCGCCAGTGCCGATACCGAACAAGATCACACAGGTGATGAGCGAGGTGACGTTGGAGTCAGCGATGGTCGAGAATGCACGATCAAAGCCCAGATGAATGGCCTGCTGTACCCCGCGACCGTTCCGGATCTCTTCCCGAATACGTTCATAGATCAACACGTTGGCATCCACCGCCATCCCCAGCGTCAAGACGATACCGGCAATGCCTGGCAGTGTCATGGTGGCTCCGGGGATCATGGACATGATACCGACGATCAGTACCAGGTTCATGGTGAGCGCCAGATTGGCCACCCAGCCGAACGCGCGGTAGTAGATCCCCATGAACAGCACGATAACCAGCATGGCCCAGCCGATGGCTTCCATACCGCTGTCGATGTTCTGCTGACCCAGGCTTGGGCCAATGGTCCGCTCTTCAACGATCTGGATGGGTGCAATGAGGGCACCGGCACGCAACAGCAGCGCCAGGTTGTGGGCTTCGTTGGCATTGTCGATACCCGTGATGCGGAACTGGCTGCCAAGGCGCGACTGGATAGTGGCGACGTTGATCACCTCTTCCTGTTTGCGGAACTTGCGCTTGCCATCCGGGCCTGGCTGACCGACAGGCTTGTATTCAATGAAGACGGTGGCCATGCCTTTACCGACGTTGTCCTTGGTAAAGTTGGCCATCTTGTTGCCACCCTGGCCATCAAGCTTGATGTTGACCTGGGGACGGCTGTACTCATCGAAACCGGACTGGGCACCCACTATGTGGTCACCAGTCAGGATCACCCGCTTTTGCAGCACAACGGGGCGACCGTTGCGGTCGTTGTACACCTTGGAACTCGGCGGTACGCGACCATCGGCAGCAGCTTGAATATCGGCCGTTTCATCGACCATGTGGAATTCCAGGGTCGCGGTCGCACCCAGGATCTCCTTGGCACGGGCCGTATCCTGAATACCGGGCAGTTCCACCACGATGCGCTCGGCACCCTGCTGTTGTACCAGCGGCTCAGCCACCCCCAGTTCATTCACCCGGTTGCGGATAATGGTGATGTTCTGCTCGAGGGCGTACTTTTTCACTTCCTTGATTTTGGCTTCACTCAAACCAGCCAGCAGAATGAACTCATCCCCCTTCTGCTCTGTGGTGAAGGTCAAATCCGGATTCTGGCGACGCAGGTGAGACACCGCCTTGGCTTGATCCGCTTCATCACGGAACAGAACCTGTACCTGATCACCGACCCGACGTACGCCGGAGTAACGGATCTTCTGGGTACGCAGCTCGGTGCGAAAATCCTGCACCATCTGCTCTTGCTGCTTGGTGAGTGCTTCCGCCATGTCCACTTCCATCAGAAAGTGCACACCGCCACGCAGGTCAAGACCCAGCTTCAGGGGTGCCGCACCGATGGCTTCAAGCCAGGCGGGGGTAGAAGGCGCCAGGTTAAGGGCAGTAATGAAATTATCGCCAAGCTTGCTGGCAACGACATCACGCGCCTTGAGCTGATCTTCAGTGTTCTTGAAGCGGATCAGAATGAAGCCGTGCTCGAACGCAGCATGTTTGACCGGGATCTGAGCCGCCTCGAGCGTCTCCTTCACTTGATCAAGCGTCTCTAACTTGACTTCGGCACCACGGCTGGCAGAAATCTGCAAGGCCGGGTCTTCGCCGTAAAGATTGGGGGCTGCATATAGAAAACCGATGGCGATCACGAAGACCACCATCAGGTATTTCCACAGCGGATAGCGATTTAACACGCTGTGCTCCTCAGGAGATTAAAGGGACTGGATAGAACCCTTGGGCAGTACGGCAGAGACGAAGTCACGCTTGATGGTGACCTGGGTCTGATCGTTCAGGGACAGCACAATGTATTCGCTATCGGCGGACACTTTGGCGATCTTGCCAACCAGGCCACCTGAGGTGAGTACTTCATCACCCTTGGCCAGGGAGCTCATCAGGTTGCGGTGATCCTTGGCGCGCTTGGCCTGGGGACGATAGATCATGAAGTAGAAAATAAGACCGAACACGGCCAGCATGATGATCATTTCCATACCACCACCCTGTGCACCCGGAACTGCGCCTTCTGCATACGCCTTGGAGATAATGCTCATTTAACAACCTCTTATTTGATGTAGATTTGATAACTAACTTATATATCGTTGTTATTTCACGTCATTTTCAGCTAACGGAGGCACAGGCTTCCCTTGCCGACGGTAAAACTCAGTTACAAAGTCGTCTAATTTACCCTGCTCGATCGCGTCCCGCAAACCCTGCATCACACGCTGGTAATAACGCAGGTTGTGAATGGTGTTCAGACGGGCACCGAGGATCTCGTTGCACTTGTCCAGATGATACAGATAGCTGCGGGTGTAGTTCTTGCAGGTGTAGCAATCGCAGTCCGCATCTAGGGTACTGGTGTCGCTGCGATACTTGGCGTTGCGGATCTTGACCACCCCATCCGTGGTGAACAGGTGACCGTTGCGGGCATTGCGGGTCGGCATCACGCAGTCGAACATGTCGACTCCACGGCGCACCCCTTCCACCAGATCTTCCGGTTTGCCCACGCCCATCAGGTAGCGCGGCTTGTCAGCCGGAATTTTCGGGCAGACGTGCTCGAGGATCCTGTGCATGTCTTCCTTGGGCTCACCCACCGCCAGACCGCCAACCGCATAACCGTCGAAGCCGATCTCCAGCAGGCCGTTGAGGGACACATCCCGCAACTCTTCATACACGGAACCCTGAATGATACCAAACAGGGCGTTCTTGTTGCCCAAGGCATCAAACTTGTCGCGGGAGCGCTTGCCCCAGCGCAGGGACATCTCCATGGACTTGCGCGCTTCTTCGTAAGTAGCCGGGTACGGGGTGCACTCGTCGAAGATCATCACGATATCGGAACCCAGATCGTACTGGATCTCCATGGATTTCTCGGGGTCCAGGAAGATCTTCTCGCCGTTGATGGGGTGACGGAAGTGCACGCCCGCTTCGGTGATCTTGCGAATATGCCCCAGGCTGAATACCTGGAAACCACCCGAGTCGGTCAGGATAGGGCCCTGCCAGTTCATGAAGTCGTGCAGATCGCCGTGGGCGCGCATCACTTCCTGCCCCGGCCGCAGCCAGAGGTGGAAGGTGTTGCCAAGCAGGATCTCGGCGCCGGTCTCGCGTACTTCTTCCGGGGTCATCCCCTTGACGGTGCCATAGGTACCGACCGGCATGAAGGCGGGAGTCTGCACAGTGCCACGTTCGAAGACCAGTTGACCGCGACGGGCACGGCCGTCAGTGGTTTTCAGTTCAAATTTCATTGCTACCTCGTTGCGTCAGAGAAACAGTCTGACAATAGAGAGCCCGAAGGCCCGGTATAAAGGGCGAGGCTTATGCCACTGCCCGGCGACGGGTGACGAACATGGCGTCCCCGTAGCTGAAGAAACGGTACTGCTCGGCCACGGCCGCCTGATAGGCCGCCATCACGTGATCGTACCCGGCGAAGGCGCTGACCAGCATGATCAGGGTCGACTCCGGCAGATGGAAGTTGGTGACCATGGCATCGACTACCTGAAACTGGTAGCCGGGGAAGATGAAGATGTCGGTGTCGCTGAAAAAGGGCGCCAGCGGCTTGCCCTGGGCCAGACTTGCCTTGGCTGCGCTCTCCAGGGAGCGTACCGAGGTGGTCCCCACCGCAATCACCCGGCCACCCCGGGCGCGAGTTGCGGCTATGGCATCCACCACCTCCTGCGGCACTTCGGCATACTCGGAGTGCATGTGGTGATCTTCAATCTTGTCCACCCGCACCGGCTGGAAGGTCCCCGCCCCTACATGCAGGGTGACGAAGGCCGTTTCAACCCCTTTGGCGCGGATCTTTGCCAGCAGCGGCTCATCGAAGTGCAGGCCGGCGGTCGGCGCCGCCACGGCGCCCGGCTTCTGATTGTAAACGGTCTGGTAGCGCTCCTTGTCGGCGTCCTCATCGGGCCTGTCGATATAGGGGGGCAACGGCATATGGCCTATGGCTTCCAGAATCTCCAGCACGGGGCGCGGGTCGAGAAAGTGGATCTCGAACAGGGCATCGTGGCGGGCACGCATCTCGGCATCGACCTTTTCGCCATCGGGGCCGCCATCCAGGATGAGGCGGGTGCCCGGCTTGGGCGCCTTGGAGGCCCGCACATGAGCCAGCACGCTGTGCTCGTCCAGAATGCGCTCCACCAGCACCTCCAGCTTGCCGCCGCTGGTCTTCTGGCCAAACATGCGCGCCGGAATGACACGGGTGTTGTTGAATACCAGCAGATCGCCGGGGTTGAGCTGGTCCAGCACATCCACAAATTGACCATGGCGTAGGGCGCCGCTTTGACCATCGAGCTGCAACAGGCGGCTGGCGGTGCGCTCTGCCATCGGATAGCGGGCAATCAGCTCGTCTGGCAGATCAAAATGAAAATCGGATACTTGCATCTTTCACCTCGGGGGAATCGGCGGCTAGTCTAGTTATCCCCCTCTTCCAAGGCAACCCAAAAGACCAAAAACCCAAGAGAGACAAGGGATAGCGAGCAATATTGCGACATCCATCCGGTTAATGATTCTTTAATGATCTGTATTGACCCTGATCATGTTTTACCTGCGGGGGCTGGGCTAGGGTGAAAGCAGATACACAAGGAGGCCCACCATGATGACCTTATCCGAGATCATGACAGAACATCCCTTCACTCTGGGTCCGGAAAACAGCGTCAAGCAGGCGATGGATCTGATGCAGCAGGAGCGGATCCGCCATATTCCCATCGTCGACGAACACCATCATCTGCTGGGTCTGGTCACTCTCACCGACATCTTGGCCACCCGCGAGTCCAAACTGCTGCTCATCAACCCGGAGCGGGAGGCGGAATTCACCGACAGTGTCCAGCTCGACGAGATCATGACCCGCCAGGTGGCGAGCGTGGATCCCCACGCCGGCATCAAAGAGGCGGCCCTCTACCTGCAGCGCCACAAATATGGCTGCCTGCCGGTTCTCAAGGGGCGCAAGCTGATCGGCATAGTGACAGAGTCGGATTTCATTGCGGTCGCCATCAACTTGCTCGAACTGATGGAGGAACAGGAGCCACCCAGCGACTTCTGATCTAAAAATAATGTAATAAAATTACAATAAAAGCGTTTTCGGCATATTAAATCGACATTAAAGCTGAAAGACTTTCATTTTGATTGAAAATTTACACCACAACCTTGCTTTGTGATCTGCATCACACTATTATCTCCCCCATGCAATAGTTGCCGAGGGGGAGACGAGGGATTGTGCACCCAGCCTCTTCCTCTCATATGTCTGCAAGTTTGCACACCCCGTAGTTAGTCTTTGCTGTAAAGCTTTTGTTTATATAGCCATTCCTTGTTTGATGACCCGGCCTTGTCATAGCGACAACGCCGGGATTTTTTTATCTGCACTATCCTGCCCGGCCTTGCCCTTCCTGCTCCCATTGCGTAGCACGCCACTGCACCGTCCTGCCGCCTCACAAAACAAATAGCCATTCGGACCTTGAAAAGCCGATGTGCCGCACAGATGTTGAACCTCGACAAGGAGTTACCTCTGTACGTCAGAGATATTCATGTTAGGTACAGCAGCGATAGGTTATCTAATAGATAGATTGAAGTGATTCAATTTTGCGGCTTTAATCGATTAAGAAAAGCCCCTATGATGAATCCATCGAACGTTAAACGCCTGGTCCGGACAGACTCTTCAATACCAGACAGGCACATGTACATCACCAAGGAGCTAATACATGTCTACCTATATCAACACTGAAATCAAGCCGTTCAACGCCACCGCCTACCACAATGGCAAGTTCGTTCAGGTGTCTGACGCAGACCTGAAAGGCAAGTGGTCCGTGGTGTTCTTCTACCCGGCTGACTTCACCTTCGTTTGCCCGACCGAGCTGGGTGACCTGGCTGACAACTACGCCGAATTCCAGAAGCTGGGCGTCGAGATCTACTCCGTCTCCACCGACACCCACTTCACTCACAAGGCGTGGCACGACACTTCCGACACCATCCAGAAGATCCAGTATCCGATGATTGGTGACCCGACCGGCGCCATCACCCGCAACTTCGGCGTCATGATCGAAGAAGCTGGCCTGGCTGACCGTGGCACCTTCGTTATCGACCCGCAAGGCATCATCCAGATCGTTGAAATCAACGCTGGTGGCATCGGTCGTGACGCGCTGGAACTGCTGCGCAAGGTCAAAGCGGCCCAGTACGTTGCTTCCCACCCGGGTGAAGTGTGCCCGGCCAAGTGGAAAGAAGGCGACGCCACCCTGGCCCCGTCCCTGGATCTGGTAGGCAAAATCTAAGCCTCCCGCTTCCAAGACCGGCCCATTCAAGGGCCGGTCTGCTTTCTGGCCTCCTCTTGGAGCACCAGGCCAGTCATCGCCGACCCGCAATCATTAAGAAGGAATTCGAAGATGTTGGATACCAACCTCAAACAACAGCTGAACACCTATCTGCAGTACATCGTCAATCCCATCGAGATCAGCGTGTCCGGCAACGACAGTGACAAATCCGCAGAACTGCTGGCATTGGCCCGCGAGATCAGCGAGATGTCCCCAAAAATTGCCATGACTGATGGCAGTAATGCCCGCAAGCCTTCCATGAGCGTTGCACCACAGGGCCAAGCCCCGCGCGTTCATTTTGCCGGCATCCCCATGGGTCATGAATTTACCTCTCTGGTGCTCGCCTTGCTGCAAAGCGGCGGCCACCCTTCCAAGACAGATCCGGCCGTACTGGAGCAGATCAAGCAGCTGAAGGGCGAGTTTCACTTCGAGACCTATATCTCCCTCTCCTGCCATAACTGCCCGGACGTGGTACAGGCGCTGAACCTGATGGCGACCCTGAATCCCGGTATCACCCACACCATGATCGACGGAGCCCTGTTCCAGGACGAAGTGAACGAGCGCCAGATCATGGCGGTGCCGAACGTCTACATGAACGGTCAGCCGTTCAGCCAGGGCCGTATCTCGCTGGAAGAGATCATTGCCAAGCTCGATACCGGTGCGGCCGATCGCAAGGCCGCCGAACTGAGCGAAAAAGCCCCCTATGACGTGCTGGTAGTGGGTGGTGGCCCGGCTGGTGCCGCAGCAGCCATCTATGCCGCCCGTAAAGGCATTCGTACCGCCATCGTCGCAGAGCGTTTTGGTGGTCAGGTGATGGACACGGTCGGGATCGAGAACTTCATCTCCGTGCCCTACACCGAAGGTCCCAAGCTGGCTGCAAGCCTGGAGCAGCACGTCAAGCAGTACGGTGTGGAAGTGATCACCGAGCAGCGCGCCGCCGCCATCAGCAAGGACGGCTATGTGAATGTGGAGCTTGCCTCTGGCGCTACTCTGAAGAGCCGCGCCGTGATCCTGGCGACCGGTGCCCGCTGGCGTGACCTGAACGTGCCAGGCGAGCTCGAGTACCGCACCAAGGGCGTGGCCTACTGCCCCCACTGCGACGGTCCCTTCTTCAAGGGCAAGCGGGTGGCAGTGATCGGTGGTGGTAACTCCGGTATCGAAGCAGCCATCGATCTCGCCGGCATTGTCGAGCACGTCACAGTGGTGGAATTTGCCGATACCCTGCGCGCCGACGAAGTGCTGCAGAAAAAAGCCCGCTCCATGGGCAACATCGACATCATCATGAGCGCCCGCACCACGGAAGTGATCGGTGATGGCAGCAAGGTGGTGGGGATGGATTATGAAGATCGCACCACGGGTGAAATCAAGCACCTGGCGGTGGCTGGCATCTTCGTCCAGATCGGACTGGTGCCGAACACCGAGTTCCTCAAGGGGAGCGAGGTGGCACTGACCCGCTTCGGCGAGATCGAGATCGACACCAAGGGCGCCACTTCCCTGCCCGGTGTATATGCTGCCGGTGACGCCACTACAGTGCCGTTCAAGCAGATCATCATCTCCATGGGAGCTGGTGCAACCGCAGCGCTGGGGGCATTTGATTACCTCATCCGTAATGCGGCGCCGGAAGCGGCAGAAACATCCGCCAAGGCCGATGCCGTGACCGCTTGATAACGGCCCTCGTGCCAGTAAAAAGCCGACTCCCTGGAGTCGGCTTTTTTTATCCGTGTTATTCACCAAGTGCTAGTTGGCCTTCACATCCTCCGCCTCGGGCGTGGCAAAGGTCGCAGGCACAGCTTCCCCTTCCAGATCCGTTCTCGGCTCCAGCTCCGCTGTCATGGGGGTATTGGGTGGTACCGGCATGAACACCTGATGCTCGGCCAGTGGAATGGGTGCCCGCTGCCGCTTGCGCCAGCCCAGATACGCCGTCAGCAGAGCGCCGCACAGGGCAAAGTAGACAAACAGCCCCTGTGGCCCGAACTGCATCATGACAAAAGGCGCCAGCAATGGCCCTATCATGGCACCCAGACTGTAGGCGAGCAGCAACCCCTGATTGGCCCCCAGCACCTGATCCGGGCGCAGCTCATCGCAGGCATGGCTCAGACTCAGGGGATAAATGGAGAACGCCATTCCCCCCAGCAAGAACACCAGGACGCCGGCGATCGGCTCGCGCCAATCCTCGGGCAACAACACCATCAGCAAAGCAAGCAGGGTCAGCACGGCACTGAGCAGCAGGATCACCAGCCGCCGGTCATAGCGATCAGAGATGCGGCCAATGGGATACTGCAGGCACATGCCCCCCAGGATCACCAGCGCCATCATGTCCGCCACCCGCGAAAGCGAAGCCCCGCTGTCGGTAAAATAAAGCGGCAACAGACCGTAGATGGCACCGAGGATAAGACCGGAGGTGAAGCTGCTGCCCATGCCCGCCGGGGTGAGCCGCACCAGCTCAATCACCCCGACCGGTTGGGGCGCAACCATGGCCGGTGTGGCCACCCGGGAGAGCGCAAGCGGCACCACCGACAGGGTGGCCGCCATGGCACACAGGGCAAACGGTGTCAGCACCATGGGATCCACCCACTTGAGCAGCAACTGGCCCATGGCCAGTGAGCCGTAGAGCAGGATCATGTAGAGCGACATCAGCCGCCCCCGGTTGGCCGGGGAACTAGAAACCAGCATCCAGGACTCAAGCACCACGAACAGACCGCCGGTGGCAAAGCCCCCCACCAGCCGCAGCGCCGCCCAGCTGACGGGTTCCACCACCATGCCGTGCAGCAAGAACAGAAAACAGAGCAGGGAGGCGTAGGCCGCATAGGCCCGGATATGACCCACCCGGATAATGAGGCGCGCATTGACGAAAGCTCCCAGCACCAGACCGCCAAAATAGGCGGCCGACACCAGGCCTATGGCTTGCACCGACACCTGCTCGGCCGAGAGGCGCACCGTCAGCAGGGTATTGAACATGCCGTGGCCCAGGATAAAAATCACCAGACTGGCCAAGGGTGACAGCAACCTTGTGAGTGACATTGGGTCTCCCTGTGTGGCTCATTAATGAGCTAAACAGTCATGGTACCGCTTGCTTCCTGCCCACATCAACCCAACCGGCCCTGCAAGGGGCGCGCTATCCTTGATGAGCCCCCTCCTTGAGGTAACAAACATGAAAACCAAACTGCTGATGATCGGCCTGCTCTTTGCCGGCAACGCCCTCGCCTTTCACTGCCCTGCAGACATGAAGAGCATCGATGACGCCCTCGCCAAAGGCCCGGCTCTCAGTGCAGAGCAACTGGCCGAGGTGAAAAGGCTGCGCGCCGAAGGGGAAACCCTGCACAAGGCAGGCAAGCATCAGGCATCCGTCGATACCCTGGCCAAAGCCCTGGCGCTGCTCGCACCGGGCAAGTCCTGACGCAACCCACGACTGAGGTTGCCCCGATGCAGAGCACCTGTATGTGACTCAAAAAGAGCAAGCCCCCGCCAACTTACGCAGAGCTTATAACTTCTTCACCTTCCTAGGTCGAGACTGCTTTTCTGTCAGCAGCCTCGGCCTGAGATCCAGCACATGTATGGTCAATGAAACTGCACCTCCCATCTCCCGCTCTACACGTCTGGCTTCATCACCCAACAGCTCCTTGAGCTCTTCTAAGCCGATTCTTTCCCCGCTATCAGGATGATCCCACTCCCGCACCTTGGACAAGGTGATCAGTAATGCACCGGTTCGGCGAGTTTCAAGCGACAGATATTTTCTTACCAATTGAAATTCGATAGTGTCACGCAGGTCACGAGCCGTGCGATTATCGCCAAGTTTCAACTCAATTACTGTCTCATATTCAGAAGCAGTCGAACGAAGGCGAATATCGGTCTCCTTTTCATCAGCGGTTACTGACTCCTGATCCACCTTATAGATGCCATTGGCTGCATGTTGTAACTCGCGCGCGATCTCGCGGCGCATTAGCTTTTCCTGATTGATTTCAGCCCACAGTTCACGTGGCGACTCATCGCTATTTAATAATTCATCAAGATCAGCCAAACGATCACGCAGCAAGGTGAACATAGCCGCATTCGTTGTCAGTGGTGCTTCACATTTTTCTGCGAGTTCACAACATTGTTGTTCATTCAAGAGCTCGGAATCAATTTCTTTAGCCCATGCTTCCTGAGCTAATGCCAGAATTCTATCTTTGAAATGAGTAAATAGGGGATCAATAGCCATATCATGTTTAACTTGCCATCCTTCTTCCCCTTGTGACTCCAATAATGCTGTCAGAATTGCATTGCGTGCATATTCGGCATTGTCACGCATATCGGGTGTATAACAACCTTCATGTTCAGCATCATCCTGACGCCTTACATGCCGGTAAGCCAGACGGGCAAGCCTGAGCAATAATTCAGGTGTGAAACCATTATTTCTTATATTAATGCCATCATGGCGTTCATTAAATAATTTTGTAAACCATTCCACGGGCTTGCTTAAGGGTTCAGGTTCAATATCTCGTAACTTTCCTTCAAGTACATCAACACCCGACTCAGGATTTAAACGTATCAAGGTTGATAACCAGATCAGCATAACCGGCTCTGCCAGCTCTTTACTTACATATTCCTTAGCCATGAAACATAACTTGGCTTGGTGGTCAACATCACCGTGGATTAAAATTAATTCAATCACTCGAGAATAACGAGACATAAAATCTGATGATTGCGATTCATCATCGATTAGAAGTCCAATTTCACTCAACCATGTAACAAGGCGAGGAACAAAAAGCATAGTCACTGAGTTGGGGGCATGATGGAGGCGTTGCAACAGCATGGAGTGATGAAGTTCATGGGTAGAGGTAGATAGTACCCACTCAAGCTCTTTACCAAAAATTTCACTGACAGCCGATGGGTGATACCTCACCAAGTCATTAATCCAGTCCGGTAATTTATTCAGTTCAAGTAATGAATAACGTGCGGCTAGCATTGCCTTCTCCTGAGTCAGCGAGCTCGCCCAGTCAGTATCCTCTGCTTCTGCATAGAGTCCGGCCAAGCCGAGTCGCCATATCTCCAGATATGTGCTTCGCTGATCTTCTGGTCTCTCACAAATCAGCATCGGACAATGCTCTCGCCAAGAAGCCATAAAAAGCGTACGAAGCCGACCGGTGACTATGCCTCCAAAATGAGATTCAAGGAAGGGACGGTTCCAACCAGATAAATTATTATCATCAGCGGTTATTATCATTACCCTGAATAAATCCCACACCATATTTTTATAATGGTCATCTAAGAATACATTTTCAGTATATTCTGAGATCTCACGATGCAACATCATCCAACTGGCTCGTATCTCTGCTGCATCCATCTCTTGCTGTTTACGCAGTTCCGCATCTTGGCGCTGTAACTCTTCACAGGCTTTATCATGCTCGGATGGCTTTATTGCTTCATCAAGTAATGAGAGCAAATCTGGTTGGTCTGCAACTAACTCTCGCAAATCTGATAATGGGATTCGCAATCGATAGATCGCAATATGCATGAGTATCTGATGCTCAAAATATGACTTATTTTTATCTTGAAGGTCATTGACTACCCAAGCCTGATCCAGCTGTACCGTGAGATTAATAAGCGAATCATAAGGAATGATTTCACCCACCCGTTGCCATATATCATCGATTGGACACAGAGATTGTACCAAAACGTCAGTTGTCCAAAAAACAAGCTTCCTATTTTTGCTATCAAGTTCATTTATCCGCTGTGCTAACGCCTGATGAATTTTATCATCATCGTATTCACGCTGCCGCAGGCGTGATGCAAGTACACTGGCATGGATCCATTGGCCGGAACACTGGTACTCAAGCCCTCGAATACAGGTCGCAGCTAGAGCACTACTCAGATACTGGTGGGAAGAGACCATATGTGGCCATTGCTCTTGCCGCCATTGCAACCCATCCGAGATGAGGGTTACTAATTTGTCCCGCAGCTCCTCCTGTTGTGACATGACTAGTGGTGCATTTTTGATTAGCGATGGCAGTCGCCAACTCAGGTTGCTAACTGACCGCTTTTTCCATTGCAGCCAGCCTAATGACTGACAGAGCTGTGACACAGAAAGATAACTTGGAAACAGAGCAAGAATTGCTTCACGCACTATTTCGTCAGGCCAGTCAGGATGTTGAGAAACCATAAGTGCAGCTATTTCACCCAATCTTGGGTCGTTCAGCGCTTGCAGTGCATGAATTGCATAAATACGCTCCACCTCAACAAGCATTGAATCAGTGGCAACTGAATATACAAGATCAGAACAGCCACAAATCACTCCTCGCTCAATGAGCTCCAGCAAAACACATCGCACTTCCTGATTATCGATACCTTGCTGCCACTGCAGATTAATCTCATCAGTCAACTCAGGAGTCGCAAAGCGTTTAATTTGGATAGATGGAGTGTGTAAACCACGCCTCCCTCCTTTTCCATAACGCTGAATATATGCACCAAGAGCTTGTTTACGCTGAGCAAGAGTCAATGATGCAGGATCACCTTCATCCAGTAGCAGCGTCGGCTCATGATCACGAATTGCTTGAAAAATGTCGTCATTCAATGCTGCCAACCAGCCCGCAATCGCCCGTTTGGAAGGAAGTACAATGGTATTACCCTTGGTCTCAATAAGGAGCAGCCGCTTGAGGGCACGAAGCGACATGCCTTTATCCCTCATTTCCTGCAATTTTTTTGCGGCAAGAAATTCTGACACTGAACGATGGTGAAAACGTACTCGCCCATAGGAGGCAAACCCAAACAGGGGGCGCTCCAATAACGTTTGTCGTTCCTCTTGTGTCCAGTCTGACAGGATTATCGACGGATCAAGCGCAGCCTCACCCTGTTGACCATTATCCGATTTGGCGCTGTGTCTGATCGTCAAACGACGGGTCAGCCACATGGCCAGAGCCAGCCTGCTCGCCCCCTCGATAGCTTTATCTATAGAAAGTTCGGCAAGCTCATGCCGCTCTTCCCTATCTCGGGGCTTAAGTTTGATTCGAATACTGGCTTCAACTTGCTGGCGGTGGGTTCGAAGCTGAAATCCCGCCTGCCAATCAGCGCAGAGTTCAATAAGATCTTGAGGACGTCTGGCAAACTCAAAGGCGTTTTGCCTCTCAATGTCACTAAACAATTCGGCTGTATTTTTGACACCTTGCTGCTCGGCAAACTCGACAATCTGTGGATTAGAAAGCGGCATCAGCGCAACTGTGCGCCAATCGGGAATGGGCTTTTCATTCGATTGGCCAGAGGAGATAGGCATATGCTCGCCCAATGCCATGCTGGCAAATTCTCTTTCCTTTTCTTCCGTCGACCGAGGCTTTATCTGAAGCGGTACCGGCAGTTTGCTGCGAACAAGTTGCATATCAAAAGGGATGGGGCGAGTCGTCACCACCACACGCACCCTTCCCAAGTTATTTTCAATACCCCTTACGAAACGATCCAACGCTTGTCGGAAGCTGCCTCTGGTCAGCTGTAATTCGTCGACAGAGTCCAGAAAAAAGGTGGCCATCTCAGACTCTGAGGCCAGCCATAGATCAAAACGTGTCTTCTCCTCATAACCCAGCAGATCCCGCAAATGTGTGGATGCCAGACTGGCCAACTCAACAAAGAATGCGGCTTCACCCTTTGCAGCCAAAAGACGGGCTTGCTCGCGACACTCATGGGTCTTGCCTGACCCCGCCTCGGAAATAAGCAGGATACGTTTTGAGCGTAATAACGCTTCCCAGGTGAGACCGTCAGACCAACCTAGCTGAGTCAGAAAATATTGCTTATCAGCATCAAATATTTGTTTTTCATCAATATCTTTGAAAGTGCGTTCGATCATGACTGCTCGCTGAGTGCTGCTAGATGGATGACAGTAATAAGCAGAGAAGAGAGCTTCAAACTGCCGCTGGCGGTACTAAGCGTATCTTACGAAAGATGGGGGCAACAAATCTCGATTAACCGGTAAGTAAATCAATAACCAATTGATTTAAAACAACAATTTAAGAAATGAGCTCTTTGCATTGAAAAAAAGGCCACCCGCTTGGGTGGCCCTGTGGTTTATTGCTCTTGTCCGCAGCGTACCGCGCTTACTTGACGTAATCCTCGGTGGGGATGCAGGAGCAGAACAGGTTGCGATCGCCGTAGACATCGTCGATGCGATTCACTGACGGCCACAGTTTGGCTGCGCGCACTGCGTCGGACGGGAAGACCGCCTCGGCGCGGCTGTAGCCACGGGACCACTCTGCATCCATCACGTCATCCTGGGTGTGGGGCGCGTTGACCAGCGGATTGTCGGTCAGGCTCCAGTGGCCGTCCTGCACCTTGGCAATCTCGGCACGGATGGCGGTCATCGCCTCGACGAAGCGATCCAGCTCGCGCTTGGATTCGGATTCGGTCGGCTCGACCATCAGGGTACCCGCTACCGGGAAGCTCATGGTCGGCGCGTGGAAGCCGTAGTCCATCAACCGCTTGGCCACGTCCATCTCGCTGATACCGGACGCCTCTTTCAGCGGACGGATATCCAGGATGCACTCGTGAGCCACCCGGCCGTTACGGCCGGAATAGAGCACGGGGAAGGACTCCCCCAGCTTCTTGGCCAGATAGTTGGCGTTGAGGATGGCCACCTGGGTGGATTTCTTCAGCCCCTCGTCGCCCAGCATGGCGATGTACATCCAGCTGATGGGCAATATACTGGCCGAACCGAACGGTGCCGCCGACACTGCGCCGTTGTTGCGGCTCTCCTTGTCGGTCTTGACCACGGCGTGGCCGGCCACAAAGGGTGCCAGGTGTTTCTTCACGCCGATGGGGCCCATGCCCGGACCGCCACCACCGTGAGGGATGGCGAAGGTCTTGTGCAGGTTGAGGTGTGACACGTCCGCGCCGATAAAGCCCGGGGCAGTGAGGCCCACCTGGGCGTTCATGTTGGCACCGTCAAGGTAGACCTGACCACCGTGCTGGTGAACGATGTCGCACACCTCCTTGATGGTCTCCTCGTACACCCCGTGGGTGGAGGGATAGGTCACCATCAGACAGCTAAGCTTCTCCCCCGCCTCGGCGGCCTTGGCGCGCAGGTCGTCGAGATCCACGTTGCCGGACTTGTCACAGGCGGTGACGATGACCCGCAGCCCCGCCATCTGGGCTGAGGCAGGGTTGGTGCCGTGGGCAGAGGCAGGGATCAGGCAGATATCGCGATGACCGTCGCCACGGGACTCGTGGTACTTCTTGATGGCGAGCAAGCCTGCGTATTCACCCTGGGCGCCAGAGTTGGGCTGCATGCAGACCGCATCATAACCTGTCACCTTCACCAGCCAGTCTTCGAGGTCTGCCAGCAGCAGCTGGTAGCCCTTGGCCTGGGCCAGCGGAGCGAAGGGGTGCAGCTTGCCGAACTCGGGCCAGGTCACCGGGATCATCTCGGCGGTGGCGTTGAGCTTCATGGTGCAAGAACCCAGGGAAATCATGGCGTAGTTGAGCGCCAGATCCTTGGCTTCGAGACGGTGGATGTAACGCAGCATCTCGGTCTCGGAGTGATACTTGTTGAACACCTCGTGGGTCAGCACGGCGTCGGTGCGCAGCAGATCCTGCGGGATGCCCTGATGGGTCTGGGCCGCCTTGTCGAGCGCCTCCACGTCCAGGCCGTGGCCCTTGCCGAGGAAGAGATCGAACAGCTCGGCCACGTCGCCACGAGTGGTGGTCTCGGAGAGAGATACGCCTACGGCACCATCCAGATCGGCGCGCAGGTTGATGCCCAGCCCTTCGGCCTGGGCGATCAGTGCCGCCTTGTCGCCCGTCAGTACGGTAAGCGTATCGAACCAGCTGGCGTGTTTGAGGGCCACGCCCTTGGTTTTAAGCCCCTGCGCCAGGATGCTGGTGAGACGGTGCACACGGGAGGCGATGGTTTTCAGTCCCACCGGGCCGTGGTAGACGGCGTAGAAGCTCGCCATGTTGGCCAGCAGCACTTGGGCGGTACAGATATTGGAGTTGGCCTTCTCGCGGCGGATATGTTGCTCGCGGGTCTGCATCGCCATGCGCAGGGCACTCTTGCCACGGGCGTCCTTGGAAACGCCTATGATGCGACCCGGCATGGAGCGCTTGTAGGCGTCGCGGGTGGCGAAGAAGGCGGCGTGAGGGCCACCGTAACCCATGGGCACGCCGAAGCGCTGGGCTGAGCCGAACACCACGTCGGCGCCCAGTTCACCCGGGGACTTGAGCAACAGCAGGGAGAGCAGGTCGGCGCTGACGCAGGCCAGCCCCTTCTGGGCTTGCACGGCGGCGACCAGCGCCCGTACATCCTTCACTTCCCCCGTGGTGGTGGGGTACTGGAACAGGGCACCGAACACCTCTTCGCTCACCGCCTCGCTGGCAGGGCCGACGGCCACGTCGAAGCCAAAGTGCACGGCGCGCTCCTTGACCACGTCGATCACCTGGGGATGCACGTCATCGGCCACGAAGAAGAGATGAGACTTGGACTTGGCCATGCGCTTGGCCAGCGCCATGGCTTCGGCAGCGGCAGTGGCTTCATCCAGCAGGGAGGCGCTGGCGAGATCCATGCCGGTCAAGTCCAGCGTTAGTTGCTGGAAGTTGAGCAGGGCTTCGAGGCGGCCCTGAGCCAGCTCCGGCTGATACGGGGTGTAGGCAGTATACCAGCCCGGGTTTTCCAGCACGTTGCGCAAGATGACATGGGGCACATGGGTATCGTGATAACCCATGCCGATGTAGCTCTTGGCAATCTTGTTCTGGGCGGCGTAGCCCTTGAGTTTGGCCAGTGCCTCCACTTCGGTCATGGAGGCACCAATGCCAAGCGGGCCCGGACGGCGAATGGCGGCGGGGACCGTCTGCTCAATCAGGTCATCCAGACTCTCGGCGCCCACCTCGGCCAGCAGCACACGCAGCTCTTCCTCACCCGGGCCTATGTGGCGGCGGATGAAATCGGTTTTTTGTTCGAGTTCAAACAGTGACTGGGTCATTTCCCTATTCCTGGTAATAAGTCCTGGTAACCAAGACCTGATGTTCCTGATAGCCGGCTGATACCGACTCCACTCATGTTCTGAATACCGCAGGCAGTGTGCACAGTGCAGTACCGGATGCTGCGACAGCATCGACAGGGGGTCACCTTGTTACGCATAACCTGGCGCACAAACAGACTGGCCCGATGGCAGGCCATGCCTGCAAGCGGCGGGCGCGGGCGACTTCACCCTGATGCCGGCCGGTACGGGTCCGGCTGGCAGACATACAAACGGGCCCTGCCGTGTTGGCAGGGCCCAGGGGCATTACTCTTCGTCCACCAGGTTCTGGTAGCCTTCGGCATCCAGCAGGTTGGCGAGCTCACCCGCATCGTCCAGCTTGATGCGGAACAGCCAACCAGCGCCGTAGGGGTCTGAGTTGACCAGCTCAGGGCTGCCTTCCAGCTCCTCGTTGACGGCAACAATCTCGCCACTCACAGGGCTGTAGATGTCAGAGGCGGCCTTGACCGACTCGGCCACGGCGCAGTCATCACCGGCACCAATTTGCTTGCCCACTTCCGGCAGGTCGACAAATACCATGTCTCCCAGCAGATCCTGGGCGTGCTCTGTGATACCAATCACGGCCTCGCCGTTGGCTTCAACACGGATCCACTCGTGGGAGGTGGCATATTTCAGTTCGCTCGGGATATGGCTCATTTGTGCTTCCTTATTCACTTGGATCACTTGTACCTGGAGGGGGTACAAGGGGTACTGGCGAAGGCGATCCCCTTCGCCGCAATGGGGTTGTTACACCAGTTTCTGGCCGTTGCGCACGAAAGCGGGCTTGGTGACCTTGACGGTGACCAGCTTCTTGCGGATCTCCACCTCGGCCTGCTCGCCGATATCGCGGGGCACCCGCGCCAGGGCAATACTGTAGCCCAGGGTCGGCGAGAAAGAGCCGGAGGTGATCACACCTTCCCGTTTTTCACCGCTGGCGGTGGTGAAGGTGACTGGCATGCCGGCACGCAGTACGCCCTTCTCTTCCATCACCAGACCGACCTGCTTGGGCTGGGTACCCGCCGCTTTTTGTGCTTCCAGCGCGGCGCGACCGATAAACTGGCGGGAGGCCGGTTTGAAGGCCAGGGTCCAGGCCATGTTGGCGGCGAGCGGGCTGATGCTTTCGTCCATATCCTGGCTGTAGAGGTTCATGCCGGCTTCGAGACGCAGGGTATCCCGCGCTCCCAGCCCGCACGGGGCCACGCCGTTATCCAGCAGCGCCTGCCACAGGTCACACGCCTTCTCTTGCGGCACCACGATTTCATAACCGTCTTCACCTGTGTAACCGGTGGTGGCGATAAAGAGATCCCCTGCCTGCACGCCGAAGAAGGGCTTCATGCCTTCCACTGCCGCGTTCTGCTCAGGGGTGAACACCTTGGCCGCCTTGGCCTTGGCGTTGGGGCCCTGTACCGCGATCATGGCGAGTTCGGGGCGTTCGGTCACGCTCACGGCAAAATCGATGGCGTGGTGGCGGATCCAGGCCAGATCCTTCTCGCGAGTGGCGGAGTTCACCACCAGACGGTAGAAGGTATCGGTCAGATAATAGGTAATGAGGTCATCGATGACGCCGCCATCGGGGTTGAGCATGCCGCTGTAGAGGGCCTTGCCCGGGACTGTGAGTTTGGCCACGTCGTTGGCCAGCAGGTGTTGCAGGAAGGCTTTGACCCGCTCGCCGGTCAAGTCGACTATGGTCATGTGGGAGACGTCGAACATGCCGGCATCGGTGCGCACCGCGTGGTGCTCTTCCAGCTGGGAGCCGTAGTTGATGGGCATTTCCCAACCGTGGAAGTCCACCATTTTGGCGCCGGCTTCCAGGTGCTTGGGATGCAGTACTGTAGTCTGGATCATCGCTGTGTTTCCTTAAGCGTTCGCGACAACACTCGCAATCCGCCTTCCTCTGACAGCCAACAGTACGGTCAATCGCCTGTGCAACAGAAAGAGAAGAGACAGTCGGAGTCTGTGCTCGTTCCAGCCCCGCGGGGCAAGAGTGATTCCTTGAACGCAGCGGATTATATGACAAGAGGGCGAGCACGCCGCTCAAAAAAAACTAATCCACCGCCAGTAAACAGACCCCAGACACTAAGGTAAAAACAGTGATAAAAACAGTCGAACAGCGACTCACACGAGATTAAATTTTGATTTTTACCGTTTCGTCACAATTTGAAGAAAAACGTTTCGCCCACCACCCAGATTAAAGGCTGATGCCCAAAATGGGTCATCAGCCTCGTCACATTAGTTTTGTTGTAAAAAAACCTGAGTAGTATTAGATTTTTTCACCCTTGGCCAACCCAGGCAGTTCGCCATCGAGCCCCATGGCGGCCCGGATCACCCCCTGCTTGAGCGGCACCAGCGCATCGAAGGCGCACAATCCCATTCCGCGCACCAGCTTCTTGAGGGGGTTGGCCCCGCTGAACAGTCGCTTGAGCCCTTCCATCGCCGCCAGCATGCGGGCCGCCTCGCTCTTGCGCCAGCGCTCATAGCCACGCAAGTTGGCCAGCAGACCGATATCAATGCCAGCGCGCTGACTCTGCACTATCTGCTCGGCCAGCGCAGCGGCATCCAGCAGGCCGAGGTTGACCCCCTGCCCCGCCAGCGGATGTATGGTATGGGCCGCATCCCCCACCAGCACCAGCCGCTCGCGGGCGAAGTCGCGGGCATAGCGGGCGGTGAGCGGGATGGCGCTGCGCGCCCCTTCCACCTTGCACAATCCCAGCCGACCATCGAAGGCGGTGGTGAGCTGGCGGTTGAACTGTTCATCATCGCAGGCGCACAGCGCCTCAGCCCGGGTGGCGGGCACGGACCAGACGATGGAACAGAGGTTGGGTTGCCACAGGGGCAGGAAGGCGAGCGGGCCATCCGGGGTGAAGATCTGGCGGGCCACCGCCTCATGGGGCTCGGCACAGCGTACCGTCGCCACCAGGGCATGGTGGCCGTAATCCCAGCTGGTGAGCGGAATATCGGCCTGGCGGCGCACCCAGGAGTGGGCGCCATCGGCGGCCACCACCAGTTTGGCCGACAAGGCACGACCATCATCCAGCAGCAGGAGTGATCCCGCCTCGCCACTTTGCAGGCTGGCTGCCCGGACGGGGCTCAGCAGGCTGATGTTGCTCGCCTCCCCGTTACTGTCACCGAGGATCGCCTCCAGCAGCGCCAGCTGGATGACCCGGTTCTCGACTATGTGGCCGAGCGCCGCCTGGCGCAGGCTGGCGGCATCAAAACCAATTTGGCCGAAGCTGTCTTGCTCCCACACCTGCATCTTCTCGTAGGGCTGCAGGCGGCGCGCCTCGATACCGGCCCAGGCACCAACCTGCTGCAAGATGCGCTGGCTGGCCAGACTCAGGGCACTGACCCGGTTGTCCGGTGCCTCGCCGAGCTGGGGTTCGGGCAACTGCCCCTCCACGATGGCAATCTTGAGGCCGCTCTGCTTGAGTGCGGCGGCGAGCCCCAGGCCCACCATGCCACCTCCCACAATAACCACATCCACGTTTTGCATCTGCATCATCTGTTCCTTTCGTGGCTGACCGACAGGGTCAGCAGGGGGCGCCCATTGGCATCGACCCCGTTCAATACGCGGTTTGCTGCCGCCTATGGGCGGCACACCTTATTTACGGCACAGGTCGGCTACAAACCCCAAGGTGCGGGAGGCCAGCGGCGCCTTGAGACAAGTCAGCCGCCCCATCAGGGAGAGCAAGAGGTTGCGGCCTGCCACCAGGGGCTCATGACTATTGGAGAAGAGCTGGGCCAGCGAGGAGGTGAGCCAGATGGTCTTGGCCTGATCCTCCTTGCGTTGCTGCCAGTAGCCGTTGAGCACGCCGAAACTGCCGATGTCCTCCCCCACGGCAAGCGCACGAGCAACCGCCTGGGTGAGCAGGTCAAGGTCGCGCATGCCGAGGTTGAAGCCCTGCCCTGCGATAGGGTGCAGCAGGTGAGCGGCATTGCCCACCAGCACTGTGCGCTGGGCCAGTGGATAGTCAGCCGCCGTCAGCACCAGCGGATAAACGTGGCGCTGACCGGCCCGCTCGAAGCGCCCCAGCCGCCAGCCAAACGCCTGTTGCAGCCGGGCGAGAAAGGCGGCCTCATCCAGCGCCATCAGTTCATCCACCTGATCCCGCCCGACGCTCCACACCAGAGAGGAGAGCCCCTCCTGCATCGGCAACAAGGCCAGCGGGCCCCCCTCGGTGAAGCGCTCGAACGCCCGACCGGCAGGATCCTGCGCCGTCTTGACGGTAGCTATGATGGCGCTCTGCTCAAAGTCGTGGCGGGTCACCGCCATCTTGAAGTGCTGGCGCACGAAGGAGTTGCCGCCATCGGCCGCCACCAGCAGTCGGGTCTGGTAACGCTCACCGCTGGCCAGCAGTAAATCCACCCCCTCTTCCAGCGGCTCGACCCTGGCCAGCATGGCCGGGCACTGCATCCGGATCTGCGGGCAGGCCGCGATCGCCTGTTGCAGCTCAATCCCTGCCGCCGAGAGCTCGATCACCTGACCAAGCGCGGGCAAACCATATTCCGTCGCCGACAGTCTGGCCTGACCGCCATGGCCCCGATCCGAGACATGGACCTGGGTGATGGGGGAGCAGTGAGGGGCGAAGCGAGGCCAGAGTCCGTGGCGGGCAAGCGCCTCGCAGGTGCCTGCAGAGAGCGCTATGGCACGGGCATCGAAGCCAGGGTGAAGCGTGAGCTCGGGGGCGCTCGCCTCCAGCAGCAGGATCTGCAGGGGTTTGCCGTCAGCACCTCGTAGCGCTGCGAGGGAGAGCGCCAGCACGGCGCCACTCATTCCACCGCCGACGATAGCCACATCGACGTGAACCAGATCAGATTGAGACATGAGATGAGAGGGAGAAGCTAAAACGTGGCCTCATGCTATCACAAAGCAGTGGGCCAGGATGCGAAGCCACGGGCAAAAATCGGGGGGCAGCCATGACGCAATCGAAAACCTGCCGGACTATGTCGGCAAGCCGACACCTGCAACAAGGCCGGATAAAAGCAGAGCGCCACCTGGGCGCTCTGCGTTGTTTTATGCTGTTTCTGTCGCAGTGACGACCGCAAGGGCCAATCAATGCAAAGTCGGCGGTGCGATCGGGGTATCCGGGCGTTTGCCAAACTCCTCGAAGGTCATCATGACCCCCAGGCGCACATGCTCGTAGAGCACCAGGAAGGAGGCTTCGTTTTCATCATCTTCCTGATCGAACTCGGCAGAAACCTGGGTGATGCTGGCGATGTCCTGGATCATCTCCTGCAACTCTTCAGACGCTTTGGACAGCTCCTGCTGCGCCACACCAAAACCGGCCAGGAATGCCTGGGACCAGTCCACCAGCGAATCGATACGCTCATCGAGCGGCGCCTCGTCGCTTGGCAGCAGCAGCTCGACACCCTTCTGGGCCATCAGGCTCTCGACTATCTCATGATAGAGATCTGTCATCACCTGGCGCACCGGGGCCGGCAGGCCGAAACCGTCGTTGACCAGGTCGTTGAAAGGCGGCAACCAGCTCTTGTCATCCAGTGCCACGCCACCGCAGACGAGACCGCAGATCACGCCATGGGCCTCCACCGCCGTTGCCATCAGCTCATGCTGTTCCATCAGGTCGGCCACGGCCGTGTATTTCAGGGGGTTCGTTTTGCTCATCGAAGATCCGCTCAAAGTTCAGGCAAATATGCAGAATTAATGGTCAGGATCCTAGCATTCTCCCCCTTCCAGAGCCAGCAAGGCCTTGAAACTTCTGCATCTGCGCTATATAGTCCCGCCCAGTTGTCCACGTGGATAAAGGCGGAAATCAGCACCGCCGTATTGAGGAAGGCATGAGCACAGAGGCCGTAGAAATCGTCATTTTGGGACGTCCCTACAAGGTATCCTGTCCCTTGGGACAGCAGGACGCCCTGCGCCAGGCCGCCGACCAGCTGACTGACAAACTCATAGAGCTGCGTCAGCGCTCCAAGGTCTCCAGCAACGAACAGCTGGCGGTAATGGCAGCACTCAATTTTTGCCATGAGCTATGCCTTGAAAAAGAGAAGAATCACCAATACTCTGAGACCATGGACAAGCGGATCAAGATGCTGCAACGCACCATAGAAGCGGCGCTGATCGAACACGGACAGTATGGCGAATCCAGCGAACAGGGCCAGCAGCCCTAATCGCGCAACGTTTTAAAATTCCCTGGGATGTGCGTCAGCCGGTTCAAGTCCCCGAGCCGATAATCATACCCAACAGGGGATCGGCCTTCTGGCTATTGCGCATGCTCGGCACGACCGAGAAGCCTGCGGTCAGATTCGATTCCCGCCTTGAACCTACGGTTCAAGGGCCCAAACCGGCAACGGCATCTCCGGGGTACCAACAGCAAAAAGCCCGTCATCACGATGACGGGCTTTTTCTTTGCTTGAAGATCACTCACCAACCGGCACAGCTGCGCTATCTCATTTGCTCAGCAGCAGATTTTCCTGCTGACGAGAGGCGCTCACCAGCACGGGTATCGACTTGGAGGTGGGGGTAAACGAGCCCTCCCCTATGCTGTCGATGGGCACCAGCGGGTTGGTTTCGGGATAGTAGGCCGCGATATTGCCCTGCGGGATCTCATAAATCACCACGTTGAACCCGGTCACGATCCGCTCGCGCCCATCGTTGCAGATGGCCGCCATATCGACCCGATCCCCTTCGGCAAAACCGAGACGGTGGGCATCCGCCCCGTTCATAAATACCACGTTGCGCTGGCCCTTGATGCCGCGATAGCGATCGTCCATGCCGTAGATGGTGGTGTTGTACTGATCGTGGGAACGCAGGCTCTGCAGCAGCAAGACCGGCTGATCGCTCATCTGTTCGGCATGGCGGGTACACTCCGGCAACACAGAGCGCGGCAGGGTGCTGGCACGAAACTCGGCGCTGCCGCTGGCGGTATTCCACCTCAGTTGCGCCGCGGCGTTGTCCAGATGAAAGCCACACGGCTGCTGGATGCGGGCATTGAAATCGGTGAAACCTGCGATGGTCTGCTCGATGAGATCGCGAATGCGGCCATAGTCATCGCGCAGCGCCAACCAGTCGACCCGCTCGCGGCCAAGGGTAGCGTGGGCCATCCGCGCCACTATGTCGGTCTCTGACAAGCAGAGCGGCGACACCGGCTCGGCCGTACCGGTCGAGGCGTGCACCATGCTGAAAGTATCCTCCACCGTGATCTTCTGGTTGCCCGTGCGCTGGATATCGAGCTCGGTACGACCCAGACAGGGCAGGATCAGCGCCGCCTTGCCCACCTGCAGATGGCTGCGGTTGAGCTTGGTGCTGATCTGTACATTAAGCGCGGCCCTCTTCATGGCTCCGTAGGTGAAGTCGGTGTCGGGTGCTGCGGCGGCCAGGTTGCCGCCCAGGCAGATGAGCACCTTGCTCTTGCCCTCGTGCAATGCCTTGAGCGCCTCATAGACGTTGTGACCACGCGCCCTGGGCAGACTCACCTGCAGGTGATGCTCTAGGCGGTCGATAAAGGCCGCGGTCGGCTTCTCGTTAATCCCCATGGTGCGGTTGCCCTGTACGTTGCTGTGGCCCCGTACCGGACAGAGCCCCGCCCCCGGCTTGCCCATCTGGCCACGCATCAGGTGCAGGTTGGCTATTTCGCGGATGGTGTCGACCGAGTGCAGATGCTGGGTCAGCCCCATGGCCCAGCAGCTGATGACGCTGCGACTGGCGGCAAACACGCGGGCAGCCTGCACGATATCGGCGCGAGTCAGGCCGGATTGCTGCTCGATCTCGACCCAGCCTGTGGCGCGCACCTGCGCCTCGTACTCATCAAAGTGGCGGGTATGGCGGGCGATAAAGTCGCGATCCACCACCTCGGGCGCCTCTTCCAGCATGTACTTGGCCATGCCACGGATGGCAGCCATGTCGCCGCCCAGTTTGGGCGTCAGGTATTGGTGGCTGATGGTGGTCGCCGCCGGGGTCAGCAGCTCGAGCGGGCTCTGCGGACTGGCAAAGCGCTCAAGGGCCACCTCTTTGAGATTGTTGAAGCTGACAATCTTGCAGCCGTTGCGCGCCGCCTTGCGCAGGGCATTCATCATGCGCGGATGGTTGGTGCCCGGATTCTGGCCATAGACGAACACCGCCTCGGCACGGTCAAAATCATCCAGCACCACAGTGCCCTTGCCGACGCCGACCGACTGAGTCAGCGCCACCCCGCTCGCCTCGTGGCACATGTTGGAGCAGTCGGGGAAGTTGTTGGTGCCAAACAGGCGGCCAAACAGCTGATAAAGGTAAGAAGCCTCGTTACTGGCGCGGCCCGAGGTGTAGAACTCCACCTCATCCGGGCTGTCGAGCCCCTTGAGGGTGTCGGCGATCAGCGAAAAGGCCTCATCCCAGCTTATCGGTTCATAGTGATCGGTCGCCGGGTCATAGCGCAGCGGCTCGGTCAGCCGCCCCTGATACTCCAGCCAGTAGTCGCTCTGGGTGGCCAGCTGGCGCACCGAGTGGGCCGCAAAAAACGCGGCCCCCACCGTCTTGCCGGTGGACTCCCAGGCCACCGCCTTGGCGCCGTTTTCGCAAAACTGGAAGGCGCCGTGATCGTTGTCGCCCCAGGCGCAGCCCGGACAGTCGAAGCCATCGGTCTGGTTGACCCGCAGCAGATTCTTGATGTTCTGGCGGGTCTTCTGGCTGCGCAACACCTGCTTCATGGTGGACTGCAGGGACGAGAAACCGCCTGCTTTGGCAGGTTTTTCAATATGACTCATGGCACTCTCCGATGGGATCCGCCGGGCGATAGCTGGAGTAGCTGACCGGGGCATCAAACTTGGGAATATGGACGACATTGAGGTTGTATTTGAGGGCCAGCCTGACCGCCAGCTGGCTGGGCGAAGCCAGACAGACAAGGTGGCGAGCGCCGAATAGCGCCGCCTTTTGCACCAGCTCGCTGCCGCAGCGACTGGTCACCAGCAGGGTGTCGCAGGCCTGTGGTTGGCGCAACAGGAGACCAATCAGCTTGTCGAGGGCATTGTGGCGCCCTATATCTTCGCGGCAGTGGAGGATCCGCCCCTGCTCATCCAGCGCCAGCGCAGCATGGAGGGCGCCAGAGTGCTGCCCTTTGAGCTGCCACTGCGCAATCTGCGGGCGCAGTTCGGCAAGCAAGGCGAGATCAAGGGGTGGGGTGAGCGGCAGAGCTGGCAAGGGGGGAAATGCCTGCTCGACCGCCTCCACCCCGCAGATGCCACAGCCGGTCGCGCCGGTCAGCCTGCGCCGACGCAGTTGTAGCTGCGCCATGCAGCGATTGGCAATGGTAACATCCAGCACAAAGCCATGTTCAGCGGGGGATACCCGGATATCGTGCACATCGTGGTTGTGCCGGATGATCGACTCGCAGAACAGAAATCCTATGGCAAAATCGTCGAGATCGTCCGGCGTCGCCATCATCACCGCATGGTTGATGCCATTGATATTGATGGATACCGCCACCTCCTCCACCAGATGATCCAGCGAGGGCAAGGCATGGTGGACGGCAGGTTGAACCATGGGGTTGGCTGCAGGCATGAAAGGTTGGCCTAAAAATGCAAACTGCATTCAAGTTTAGAGAGCCCGGCGGTGCAAAACCAATGAATTAAATCTATCTCTCGATAGAATCACTCTATTGACGATGAATTTTCAATTGATTAATTTGAACTATCACCCCGCCAGACGCCTCGCAAGATCGCGATGAACATCAAGCAACTGCACTATTTCCACGAACTGGCCAGGCATCGGCATTTTGCCAAGGCCGCCAAAGCCTGCCACATCACCCAGCCGACCCTGTCGGCCAGCATCACGGCGCTGGAGAAAAACCTGGGCACGGATCTGGTGGTGCGCACCAGCCAGTTCGTCGCCCTCACCGAGGCGGGCGAGCTGGTGCGCCAGTACGCCGAGCGGATGCTGCTGGAACAGGAGGCGCTCAAGCAGGAGCTGGCACTGTTTCACGGCGAACTGTCGGGCACCTTGCGCATCGGCATAGTGCCCCAATCCAATGTCGACATCATGCCGCTTATTGCCAGGTGCAAGCAGCGCTACCCAGATATCGTCATTCGCCTGTCGGTGCTGAGCAACGAAGCCCTGCTGTCACAGCTGGCGCTGCACCAGTGCGACATAGGTCTGAGGTTTGACGAGCCCCCCGGTGAACCCGGCAGGCACGCCTTCAACCTTTACCCTCAGGGTCACAACTGGATGGCGGTGCTGATGAACCGCGGCGCGGCGGAGCCTCTTTCCTCCTCTGCGCCCATGACCCTAGCCAGTCTGCAAACCCGGCCACTGGTGCTGCCAAGCCGCTCCATGCAGTTTCGCCGATACCTGGATCTCGCCGCCGAACGCGCACGGATAAACCTGAATGTGGTGCTGGAGACAGACTCCCTGTTCCATCTGGTGAGTGCGGTGCGCCACCAGCTGGGCTGGGCCATCGTCAGCGCTGGCCTCGCCCACTCCGCCAGCCAGCTCTCTGATCTGGTGTGTCATCCCCTAGAACCGATCGAAGCCGGCAGCACCGTCTTCCTCACTCGCCAGCACAGCATCACCCCCGCCATGAGGGCCTTTCTGGATCTGGTGGCAGAAGACGCCACCATAGGCCGGGCGCCATAACGAAGAAGCCCGCCAATGGCGGGCTTCTTCGTTATGCAAGGAGCACAGACAGGATCAGGTCGCCATCTGCTCGTGGGGCGATCCATGGTGGCGCAGCCAGGCAAAGCTCAGGGCTACCAGCAGGACCATGATCGTCATGATGGCCCCCAGGGTCACCTGGCCCTCCATCGGGAAGCAAGCCGCCAGCAGAGTGACTATCCCCGCCCCCAGGTTCTGCATCCCGCCAAGAATGGCACCAGCCGTTCCTGCCTGACCCGGGAAGGGTTCGATGGCGCAGGAAGTCGCGGTCGGATAGAGAATGCCGCTACCGATGAAGTAAACAGCGGCTCCCCCCACCAAAGAGGCGGCACTCACCACCCCGAACAGGCCTGGCAGCAGTATGATGAGCGACCCCAGCGCCAGGAAGGCGATGCCAAGGCGCATCAGTTTGCCCTGGCTCAGGCGAAAACTGAGCTTGGCAGAGAGCCAGGCACCGAACAGATAACCGGGCAGCGGCAGCACGAACAATACGCTGACAGTGCGGGCGCTCAGTTTGAGCACATCGCCCAGCAGCACGCCTGCCGCCGCTTCAAACACGGCAAGTCCTGCAAAGGTCGCCATCAGGCAGAGCAGGTTGCCCTGGAAGCGTGGATTGCCCAGCACATGGCGGTAGGCGGCGCCGACCCGCAGCCGCTCTTGACGCGCCGCCACCGGCAGGGTTTCACCAAACCAGGCCAGCAGGGCCAAGGTAGTCACGGCACCAAAACCAAACAGGAACCAGTAGCCGGCACGCCAGTTGAACAGCTCGGTCAACCAGCCGCCCAGCACGGGGGCCAGCAGCGGGGAGAAGATCACCCCCATGCTCACCAGACTGTTGGCCCGGTTGAGCTCGGCACCGCTGTAGCGGTCGCGCATCACGGTCCGGCTCATGGCACCACCGGCACCGGTACCCAGCCCCTGGATCAGGCTGCCAATCAGCAGGGCCGTGAAGCTCGGGAGCAGCTGAATGGTCAGTGTCCCCACCAGAAACACCATCATGCCGATAAGCAGCACGGGGCGACGGCCGATGCGATCCGACAGCGGACCATAGACAAACTGGGAGAGCCCGTACGGGATCAGGTAACAGGCCATCACCGCCTGCAACTGGCCGGAGGCCACGTTGAAGTCCCCCGCCATCATGGGAATGGAGGGCACATACAGGGTCTGGGTCATCTGGCCCACAGCGACCATGAGAATGGTCAGAAAAAACAGAGGGTAAAAACTGTGCCGATACATATCTCAGTCCCGCAAATCATCAAAAGCTGCCGCACCCCTGGCAGATAATCTGCAGAGGGGATCCAAAAAACAGAGTCAATCAAAGGTGAAAATACAAGGCGGAGAACCCGCACCGGCCGGGAGCAGGACACTCCCTTGGCTTGGGGTGATCTTAGTGATTCAGATCACGAAAAACGAACGAATCTTTATAATCAGCTTTCCCTAGTTTTCCTAATGTGACGGGGTTGTTCACCCCGTCAGCGACACAAATCAAGGGGTTATCATCGACAAGATGCCTTCAGACCTCATCATCATACTGTCCGCCGCACGCGGGCAACATCCAGCCCCTCATCTTGGGTGCCTGCCGTCATCCCCAGCCGCAGGCAGCGTTCCCCCACCTTGTCGGCCAGGGCTTCGTCATGGGTCACCAGCAGCAGGGCACAGCCGATCTCTCCCAGCTCCTCCAGCAGGCAGGTCATGGTCTGCTGCTGACTGAGGGGATCGAGCCGGGAAGTGGGCTCATCGGCAAACAGCATTACGGGGCGCAGCAACAGGGCCCGGATCAGCGACAGGCGCTGCAACTCGCCCCCCGATACCTGACCCGGCAGACGCCTCAGCAAGCCCTCATCGAGCCCCAGCCTCGCCAGATAATCGATGAGACGCTGACGGGGCAACCGATGGCGGCGCAGCAGATCGTCAAACAGGGTCCCGAGGCGCACCCGACTGGCAAACGCCTGCACAGGATCCTGATAGAGTTTCTGCCAGCGATGGTGAGCGACCCCTTCCCGGCGCAGCACATGCCCCTGCAAAGGACGCTGCAGACCGAGCAGCACATTGCCGAGGGTGCTCTTGCCCGCACCGCTCGGCGCCATGATGGCAAGGCGCTCCCCTTCTGCCAGTTGCACATCGAGACCCTGAAACAGGGTCTGTTCGCCATACCCCATGGTCAGCCCCTCCCCCCTGAGCAACCAGTCGCCTGTGGCCGGTGCACTTTTCCTGGGCCAGGCCGCCGGCTCTGCCGCCAGCAGGGCCCGGGTGTAGGCGTGAGCCGGGTGATGCAACACCCGCTCGGCGGGCCCTTGCTCCACTATCTCGCCCCCCTTGATCACCAGCACCCAGCCGCCCAGCGCCCGGGCCAGAGTCAGGTCGTGGGTGATGGTCAACAACTGACGAGCCTGCGCCAGATAGCCCAGCAGCAGCCCTTGCAGCCTGGCGCGGGCCAGACTGTCTAGGCCCTTGGTGGGCTCGTCGGCAATGAGCAGTCGGGCCTGCCCCAGGGTGGCGGCCGCAAAGGCGGCTCGCTGGGCCATGCCGCCGGAAAGCTGGTGCGCGAAATGACGCTCACGCCCTGCAAGCCCCAGGTGCTCGAGGGAGGCTCTCGCCCGCGAGCGGGCCTGTTGACCTCCCGCAAGCCAGCCCTCCTCCACTTGGTGCAGCAGCCCCATGGTAGGGTCGAGTGCCATCACAGGCTCTTGCGGCAACATCGCCAGCTCCCGCCCCCACAGGGCACGCAGTCGATGGGGCTCGGCCAGGTCGTAGTGATGACTGGCAACCTCAAGCTGGCCTTGCCCAATTAGCGGTGCAGGCAGCGTGCCCATCAGGGCATGGGCCAGCAGGGATTTGCCCGAGCCACTCTCCCCCACCAGGGTCAGGGCACTGCCGGGAGTCAGGGTCAAGTCCAGCGCTTGCAGCAGGGTCTGCTTGCCATCGCCAACCTGCACGCCCTTGATGTGAATAGCAGTCATGACCTGGCTCCTTGTGAAGAACGGGGATGGGGCACTGCCTTCTGGTTGAGCAGCACCAATGCCAGCAGCATCAAGCCCATCACCATGATGGGGGCCAGCAGCAAACGGGGTGCCTCCTGATAGTGCGGCAACGCCTCCGTCATCATCAGCCCCAGCTCGGGGGTGGGAGGCTGAATGCCCACACCGACAAAACCCAGTGTGGAGAGGGTCAGAATGGCCCCCGCCAGACCGAACGCCATCATGGTCAGCAACTGGGGGGCCAGTTCGGGCCAGAGGTGGCGGCGCACTATGTAGCCGTTGCCAAAACCGAGCAGACGGGACGCCTCCACCTGGGGTGATGCGAGCAAGGTGCGACTGCGGGCCCGCACCACCCGGTAGTATTCCACCCACTGCGCCATGGCCAGACCGAGATAGAGGATGGCAAAGCCGCCCTGAGCCATGGCGGAGAACAACAGCACCAGCAGCAGGCTGGGCAGGGCCAGCACACCGTCGGCCAGGCTGCGCAGCAGCCCGTCTGCCCAACCACCACGCCAGGCCGAGAGCCAACCCAGCAGAGAACCGAGCAGGGCGGCCGTCATGACGCACAGGATCCCCAGCAGCAGCGACAAGCGGGTAGCAGCGGCCAGCCGCGCCATCAGGCTGCGCCCCAACTGATCCCGCCCGAGGGGCTCCTGCCAGGAAGGGTCGGCCAGAAAGTTGACCAGATCCTGGGCGGCAGGATCGGGCCAGATGAGGGGTGCCAGCAAGGCAAACAGCACCACCAGCAGGAGCAGGCTCGCGCCGGCTTTCAATGAGAGAGACATGATCAAGACTCCTTGGGACCACGAGGATCAATGGCGAGGCAGAGCAGATCGGTCAGGGTATTGAGCAGCACAAACAGCGCAGCCAGCACCAGCACTGTGCCCTGCACCATGGGCACGTCGCGCCAGAAGATGGCATGCACCAGCGCATGGCCGATGCCGGGCCAGGCAAACAGACTCTCGACCACCACCACACCTTCAATCAGGAGCACCAGCTGTACGCTGGTGTAGGCAATGACGCTGACTCCGGTATTGCGCAATCCGTGGCGCAGAAATACCCGTGCTGGCGACAGCCCCTTGGTGAGGGCAAAGCGGTAATAATCGGACTGCACGACAGTGAGCACGCTTTCTCGCACGACCCTGGCCAGCACGCCGGACAGGCCGAGCCCCAGGGTAAGGGCGGGCAGCCAGAGGTTGTGTCCCTCCCCGTGCCCGGCGGCACTGAACCAGCCCAGCTCCACCGAGAGCAGCACCATCAGCACCAGACCCAGCAGAAAGGGCGGCAGTGCCCGCATCAGTACGCTCCAGGCCAGAGTCAGCCGATCGCAGAGCCCCCCCGGACGCAAGGCGCTCAGGCTGCCAAGGGGCAGCGCCAGCAACAGGGCCAGCACAACGGCGGCCAGTGCCAGCGACAAAGTCGCCCCCAGATGATGACCAATCTCATTGACGACCGGAGCCCCGGTGACCAGCGAGCTGCCCAGATCCCCCTGGAGCAAGGCGGCAAGCCAGTCGCCGAAGCGGGACAGGGCCGACTCGGCCAGCCCCAACTCATGACGTACAGCGCTCGCCGCCTCTGCGGTGACATAGTCATAGCCGTAGCGACCGGCGGCGATGCGAAAGGCGATATCCCCGGGCAGGGATTGCACCATCAGAAAACAGAGCCCGGCCACCAGCAGCGCCACCATCAGTGCCTGTACCAAGCGCTGACTCAGGACGCCCACGACAGCAGACAAGGGCAAGCCTGTCATTGCGCACCCCAAGTCAGCCTGGTCAGGTAATAACTGCGCTCTTGGGGATCCAGTTCAAAACCCTTGAGCTGGCGGCTGACGGCTGCACTCTGGCGATACCAGGCAATGGGCAGCAGCGGCAACTCCTGTTGCAAGGTAGCGGCGATGTCGCGCCTCAGCATGGCGGCCTCTTGCGTGGGCAAGGCTTCACGACCAAGCCGCGCCAGTTGAGCTGTCAGTACAGGGGATTGCCAGTTCATTACCCCCCAGTCAGCACCGGCAGGGGCCAGGTCCCCCAGCAGGGTCACCAGCGGATCTGGCACCAGCGCATAGTTGCGGGCATAAAGACCGAGCTGGAGCGAGCCATCCTGATGACCTGCCGGGATCTCGCTCGAGTTGCCCACCGCCACCTTGAGCTCGACACCCACTTCCTTCCACTGAGCCTGCAACGCCGTCGCCAGCTGAGGCAACTCGGGGCGATCCGGGAAGGTGCGCAGAGTCAGAGTGAAGCGCTCCTTCCCCTTGTGCAGCACGCCATCTGCCCCCTTCTGCCAGCCTACCGCAGCAAAGGCCGCTTGCGCCGCCTGCACGTCATAGGCAAGCGGTGTCAAGCCGGGCTGATGCCATTCCTTCAGACTGGGAGGAAAGAGCTGGGTCGCCGCCATCTCGGGATCCCGAAGCAGGGCTGCCGCCATGCCGCTGCGGTTGATGGCCAGACTGAGCGCACGCCGCACGGCCGGATCGCTCAGGCGTGGATCGGCCCCATTGAGTTTGAGCTGTATGGTGCGTGGCAAGGTCACAGAGGCGATGCTCACCCTGGGCGCTTGTTGCAAGCGGCGTATGCTGACCGGATCCAGCCCCCATACGATGTCGGCCTGACCACTCTCTGCCATCAGGGTACGGCTCTCGGCGCGGCCGACCGTCAGGTAGCTGACCTGCTCAATGGCGGCCTTTGGACCATCCCAGCGGTCAAAACGCGCTGTTTCGATCCGCTGAGGCTGCTGCAAACGGGTAATGCGATAGGGGCCGGATCCAATCACCTGCGTCACCTCCCCCTTGTCGTCATAGGCCCCCCTGGCCAGGACCTGGGTACTGGGATGGGCCAGCACAGCCGCCAGCGAGGCGAAGGGATGGGCAAGGGTGACAAGCAGCGCCCCCTCTTTGGCCTCAATAGCGACAATCGGTGCGCTGGTCAGTACCCCTGGTTTGCGCCAGGCCTGTTGCAACGCAAACGCAGCCTGCTCGGCATTCACCTTGCTGTCATCGTGAAAATGGGCGTGGGGGCGCAGTGTGAATCGCCACTGCAAGCCATCCTCTGAGCGGGACCAATCACTGGCCAGCCCCGGCTGCAAGCCTCCCTGGCTGTCAACGTCGACCAGGGTCTCTGCTACCTGCAAACGGGTAAAAAAGACACCGTTGCTGGCCGGGTCGATACTGTGGATTTCCCATGGTCCCACCATGGTCAGCGGCTTGCCATGGGCACCAGCACTCATGCCTGCCAGCAACGCCAGGGCACACCATCCTGAATAGGCGTATTTTTTTGTCATCGTCTCCATCCGAATAATCATTGTCATCAACCGAAAGGCTTTCGTTATAACATAACAATTAATCAGGCAGAATGACTTTCCACTCTTGATGAGTCACTCGTTTGTGGGGAGTAAATAGTGGGGCCAGACGCCCCTTCTCAAAGGGCATGGATGATGTGGCGGGGTGATGTAAAAACAAGGCGGAGAAGCGAGAAAAAGATGGCCCCGTCACGGGGCCATCTTGTCAGCTTAGCGAGTCACCATCTGCTGGGCTTGCTTGACCAGATCGGCCGGGTCCTCGTTGCGCGGCGGTATGGCAATCCCTTTCTGGCACGCGGGGCGAGCCGCCATACGCGCCATCCAGGCTTGCAGATGGGTCAACCCGTCGATGGAGATACCGCTCCAGTCATAGATGCGCACCCAGGGCCAGGTGGCGATATCGGCGATGCTGTACTCATCCGCCAGATACTCGTGCTCCGCCAGATGGGTGTCGAGCACTTCGAACAGGCGACGCCCCTCTTTCTGATAGCGCTCGATGGCGGCCGGGATCTTCTCCGGGAAATAGCGATAGAAGACGTTGGCCTGCCCCATCATGGGACCGACACCGCCCATCTGGAACATCAACCACTGGATGGCCTGGGAGCGACGCTTGGGATCCTGCGGCAACAGCTTGCCTGCCTTCTCTGCCAGATAGAGCAGGATGGCGCCGGACTCGAACACCGCGAAATCGCCGTTATCCCGATCGACGATGGCCGGGATGCGACCATTGGGGTTGATGGCCAGAAACTCGGGCTTTTTCTGATCCAGCGCCGACAAATCGAGCGGGATCACCCGATAGGGCAATCCCAGCTCTTCGAGGGCAATCGCCACCTTGAAACCATTGGGGGTGGCTGCGGTATAAAAATCGATCATCATGGACTCCTTGTGATTCAGGCCCGGGCGCAGAGGCTAACCTCGGCCCATTTATGCCGGATCCGGGTTGGTGTTATGTGCACATGCAGCAAGACAACTTGGATGTGGGCTGCGCATCTCGCAGCAGCGGCACAATATCGGCCAGTTATGACAAATATTGCGCCGCTTGAACAGCCCGATAAAAGAGGACGCCAGGTTAGCTGCACAACCCCATGGGTTGGCGCTGGCGCAGCAGAATTAGGCGGGACAGCAGCGGAAAGTAGGACTCAAGCTTGTTTAATAGCACCCGGCTGCAGGCGGGATCAGCCAGTTCAGACTCGGCCAGCGCTATGCCATTGGAGACAAAATAAAAACGGGGATCCCGTACATCCGGCCCCTGAATGGTGAGGGAATCATCCCCCCTGTGCATCAGCAGCGGCAATACCGGCAAGCCGAAGCTATCGCCACTTCGCTGCCAACCGAACTCGGGCCAGACAGTATCGCCATCGAGCAGCAGAATGGCCGCCTCCTCTTTACCCGGCTGCCATTGCGATGGCTGGGTAATATTCACCTCGTCGAAGTAGGCGCCATATCCGGTTGATGCTCTCAGCGCCGCAAGCAGTCCCTGGGTAGTTGCTGCCGACGGTTTTTGACTGACTAATGACAAATTCATGATCCACATCCCTATGCTCATGCAGCCTGTTATTCGGCTACTGCCATAAGACTAGACCAAAAAGAGTCTGTATTGGAGCCGTCAGATCTGGCAGTCGCCAAGGTCGGGGAGAAGGCGTATAACGGTTGCCATTATCGAAAAGACTGGTATCATACCGCGTCCTTTTATCCCCCGTTCTTTAACATCCAGTGGTGAACCTATGCATCCGATGCTGAATATCGCCGTGCGCGCTGCGCGCAACGCCGGTCAAGTAGTAGTAAAAGCCTTTTCCCAGCCCGAAAACATCGAGGCCATCCAGAAAGGCAGCAATGACTTCGTGACCAACGTTGACCGTGACGCCGAAGCGGCCATCATTCACACCATCAAAAAATCTTACCCGGAACACAGCATCATTGCTGAAGAGTCTGGTGAGATTGCCGGTACCAATCCGGACTACCAATGGATCATTGACCCACTGGATGGCACGACCAACCTCGTCAAGGGCATTCCGCACTTTGCCGTCTCTATCGCCCTGCGCGTCAAGGGCAAGACAGAACAAGCCGTCGTCTACGATCCCATCCGTGACGAGCTGTTTACCGCGACCCGTGGTAACGGCGCTCAGCTGAACGGCTACCGCATCCGTGTCGGCAAGGCCAAAGAGCTGGCTGGCACCGTTCTGGCCACCGGTTTCCCATTCAAGCAGAAGCATCATATCGAGCCCTACCTGAAGATGTTCCAGAGCATGTTCATCGAATGTGCCGACATCCGTCGTTCCGGCTCTGCCGCACTGGATCTGGCCTATGTGGCCGCCGGTCGCGTCGATGGTTTCTGGGAGATCGGCCTCAAGCCCTGGGATACCGCAGCCGGTGAACTGCTGGCCAAAGAGTCCGGTGCCATCGTCACCGACTTCGTGGGTGGTCACAACTACGAAAACTCCGGCAACATAGTGGTTGCCAACCCGCGTGTCCTGAAAGAGATGCTCGGCAAGATCCGTGAGAACCTGCCGGAATCTCTGGCCAAGTAAGCCGTTACCCGCAGCGCACACACATTGAACCCGGCCCAGGCCGGGTTTTTTTATGTCTATTGCAAAGCAATTTATCTGCAAAGCCGCAAAACAATCCTGCCCGGCACGTACCATACCCTCAGCCGGAAGCTTGCTATACACATGCACTCAGCAAGTGTCTTGCAACCGATATCAAGCCCCTCCCCCTTTGCAGCCTGCCCGCCTTAGCTCAATCAGCCACAAGCGGGGGGCTTATCCACTGAGTGCCGGCCTTTTCAGTACTGTCTTTGCCAAATAACAAAACCCGGCATGAGCCGGGTTTTGTTATCAATCCAACGGGGGCAGTGCCAGTTCAGCGTGAGCCGACCCGGCACTGCCCTCCTGTCATCAAGCCAGACGGAAGCGACCCATGGTCTGCTTCAGGCCGGCGGCCAGCTGGCTCAGCTCCAGACAGGCACGGGCGGTGTGATCGGCGCCGATGGCAACCTCGTTGGAGGATTCATTGATCCGCTCCACGTTGCGACCCAGTTCATCGGAGACAGCATCCTGCTCGCCACAGGCACTGGCAATCTGGATGGCCATGTCGGCAATCTGGGCAACCGCTTCTTCAATTTGCTGAATGCCGTTGCTGGTCTGCTCGCTCTGCACCACGCACTGGCGGATCATGTCACAGCTTTGGCCTGTCACCTCTTTCGCCTGGTTGGCACGTGCCTGCAAGGTTTCTATGATGGCCACTATCTCGCCGGTGGATGCCTGGGTACGCCCCGCCAGAGTGCGTACCTCATCGGCCACCACGGCAAAGCCACGACCCTGCTCACCGGCACGAGCCGCCTCGATGGCGGCGTTGAGCGCCAGCAGGTTGGTCTGATCGGCGATGCCGCGGATCACGTCCACCACCAGATTGATCTGGGCAGATTCACGCTCCAGCTCGGCGACCAAGGTCCCTGCCTGTTCAATCTCCTCGGCAACCCGGGTAATGGCCACCAGCGAGCTCTGCACATCCTGATTGCCGCGACGGGCCAGGGCGTTGGCGGAGCTGGCAGATTCGGAAGCTGTCTCTGTGTTGCCTGCCACGTCGGCCACGGTCGCCTTCATCTGGGTCATGGCGGTCGCGACCAGAGAGATCTCCTGCTGCTGGCTCTGGATCCCTTGCGCCGACTGTTCGGAAACGGCGCTCACCTCTTCGATGGCGGCGCCAAGCTGAGTCACGGCAGCCACCACTTCTTCAATCAGACCACGCAAATTGTCCTGCATCTTGAGGGATGCCTTGGCCAGCATACCCAGCTCATCGCGACCTATGTGCTGACGATCCAGCTGATGGGTCAGGTCACCGGCGGCGATAGCGTTGGCCTGCGCCACGACGGCGTGCAGCGGCAAACAGATCTGGCGAGTCAGGAACCAGGTCATGGCCATCATGAACAGCAGCAGGCCACCGATGCTCACCATGGCAAAACTGGTCACCATGTTGACGCTGTCGAGCAGGCTGCCCCGATTCTCTTTCACGAAGCCGAGGTTCACCTCCACCAGGTTGTTGACCGACTGCTCCAGGGCGCCATAGGCGGCGTTTGACTGGAATAGCAACGCCTTGGCCTCGGCAGGCTGACCTTGCACCAGCATCTGATCAACGGCATTGACCGAGTTCAGGTACTGTTGCCAGTCCTGCTTAGCACGATTGAATACCTGACGCTCATGATCGGCGCCGACCGTTGCCTCGTAGGCACGAAAAGCACGCTCGACCTTCTGGACATTGTCCTGGATGCGGCCACGACGGGCCTGCAGATCGGCGGCATCGTCAACCATCAACAGGGCAAACTGGGCACGACGCACATAGGAGACGTCGTAGAGCAATTTTTCTACCGAGAGCACGCTCGGCAGGGTGGAATCGGTAAAGTTCAGCACGCGGTCGCGCACGCCGCGCAGCTCGCTGGAAAGGAAAATACCGAATATCACATTGACGGCGGCAATGACCGCAAAAACCACGGCAATCTTTTTGCCGATAGACAGATTTTTATAAAACATGGTGGCTGGTGATCCTCAACTGCTGACAAGCAGGTGCACTGTGGCGATCACATCCGTATGAGCTGATACCCGGGCATTCCTGCCGGGAGGTGGGGCGTTGCGAAAGACCAAGGGAAGGGCGGGTTTCGCGAGGGCGGCACTTTACCATAAAACCGCTCACTCCTTCACCGGATTTATCGGCGAGAAAGCAAGTTGTTTTTCCCCATAACCAGACTTTCATCACGCACTTTTTATAGCGACCAAATCATTTCAAATAGTTAGCCGATGGAGACAATCGACGGGCGGGCATGGACAAAGCTGGTCAGGCTGGGTGTAATGCACAGGATGGTTACAAGCCATCCTCATCTGCTGTAGAGAGGTCAAGTTTATGGATAACGTGTCGGCCCTGCCGGTTTCCTCCTGGTCAGTCCAACTGCGCGAGCAGGTGCAGGCTCGCCCACTGACCGCCCTCGGTCTGCTCATCGCGCTGGCCGCCGTCTTGCTGCTGCTATTGCAGAGCCTCATCATGCTGGCGACTGACGATATGAGCACAGGCGTCCGTTATGGTCTCATCGGCGGAGTAGCGGGCTTTGCCGCCACCGCCCTCGGCGCCCTGCCGGCACTCTTCTTGCGTTCCGTGCCACAACGAGTGGAAGACGCCATGCTGGGCTTTGCCGCCGGCATGATGCTGGCCGCCAGCGCCTTCTCCCTGCTGCTGCCGGGGCTCGAAGCAGCAGAAGGGATCACAGGGGATGGCTTTCTCGCCGCTGCCGTGGTGGTAGCCGGCATGACCCTGGGGGTACTGCTGATGCTGGGGCTGGATCAGTTCACCCCCCATGAGCACGACAAGACAGGCCCCTGCGGCCCAGGCCACCAGCAGTGCTCCCGGGTCTGGCTGTTCGTGTTTGCCATTGCCCTGCACAACCTGCCGGAGGGGATGGCCATCGGGGTCAGCTTCTCTCAGGGGGACATGTCGGTGGGACTGCCGCTGACCACGGCCATCGCCCTGCAAGACATTCCGGAAGGGCTGGCGGTGGCGCTGGCCATGTGCGCCGCCGGATTCAGACCCTGGGTTGCGGTATTGGTCGCCATAGCAAGCGGCTTGCTCGAACCCCTCGGCGCCCTGCTTGGGGTCGGCCTCTCCAGCGGCATGGCCATCGCCTACCCTATAGGGCTGGGGCTGGCCGCAGGCGCCATGCTGTTTGTGGTCTCCCACGAGGTGATCCCGGAAACGCACCGTAATGGTCACCAGACCCACGCCACTCTGGGCCTGATGGCCGGCTTTGCCCTGATGATGACCCTCGACACCGCCTTGGGTTGATAACATGCTGATAAATAGCCTGATATCTCATTCGTTGACGATACTGACATAGCTGGCATCGGGATCTCCCCGATCCTTCATCAAGGGCCTGCATGACATGAGATCCTGGGTGGCCTCACTGCTTTGCCTGCTTGCCCCTGCACTCTGGGCAGCCAGTTCCCCCGAGGTTTATCACACGGCGGCGCAACCGGAATCGGCGCCCAAGTACATTGGAAACCCGGATGGCCGGATCGGCGGCATTTGCGTCGACCTGTTTCGTCTCATGGAGCAGCGAGAGCCCGCCCTGCGCATCCAGGGCGATCAAGCCTTCCTGCCGCTAAAGCGGTTGGAGAAGAGCGTGCGGCATGGCCAGCTCGATTTTATCTGTGGTGTCGGCGACAACCCGGCGCGTCGGCATCAGTTCATCTATCTGCAACCACCTGTGTTTACCGTGCGCTACCACCTGGCGGTGCGCAGCGACGACACTGTCGAGGTCAAGGGCTGGGATGATGTCAGAGCACTCGGCAAGGAGGGCACCATCCTTATCAATCATGGCAGCGGCGCCATAGAGCGGCTGCAAACCATAGGCGGTCTCATCATAGATAGCGGCGGGATCAGCAGCTCCGCCAATTACCACAAGCTGCTGATGAAACGGGGACGTTTCGTCTATTACCGCTCACCGGGTTTTGAATTCGATATCCGCCAGCACAACCTCGCCAGCCAGATCCGCGTACTCCCGACAGTCATGGAGGAAACGCCCTTTTATATCCTGTTTTACCAACAGACTTCGCCCGAGCGGCTTGGCCTGTTTGCCAACACGCTGCAGCAAGTCGCCAACAGCGGGGAGCTGGCCAGCCTGGTCGAGCATTACCGCTAGCGTATCTTCCCCCATGTCATCTGAATGCTCGGCGCCATCACCAACTTTTGTTATGATCCACAACAACTTATTCGGCCGTGCGGCCATCGAGACGAGGTGAGTGATGAAAGTAGGTATTATCGGCGCCATGGAACAGGAAGTGGCCCTGCTACGCAGCCAGATGAACGAGCCAACCACGCTGCAACTGGGCGGCTGCGAATTCTATCAAGGCAAGCTGGCAGGCAAAGAGGTGATCCTGACTCGCTCCGGCATCGGTAAGGTCGCCGCCAGTGTCGCCACCAGCCTGCTGCTGGAAAAATTTTCCCCGGATTGTGTCATCAACACAGGCTCAGCTGGTGGCTTCGCTCAGGATCTGCACATCGGTGATGTGGTCATCGCCGATGAGATGCGCTTTCACGATGTGGACGTGACCGCCTTTGGTTATGAGATGGGCCAGATGGCACAGCAACCTGCCGCCTTCCCCTGCGATGGGAAACTGATCGCGGTGGCGCAGGATTGCATCGCAGAGCAAGGCAAGCATCAAACCAAAGTTGGCCTCATCTGCACCGGTGATCAGTTCATGTGCAAACCAGACGCCATCGCCAAGGCCCGTGCCGATTTCCCGCAGATGCTGGCGGTCGAAATGGAAGGGGCCGCCATCGGCCAGGTGTGCCACATGTTCAAGGTGCCCTATCTGGTGGTGCGCGCCATGTCGGACATCGCCGGCAAGGAACAGGTTGAATCCTTCGACGCCTTCATCGAGGTGGCGGGCCAGCATTCCGCCGAGATGATCATCAAGATGCTCGGCAAACTGTGATCGACCTCGCCACACTGGAACACATGGCCGCCACTCCGGCGGCCATTTTGCTCGGGGCCGTGCTGCTGGAAGCCATACTGCCCTGGCCTGCCCAGTTCAGACTCTCTGCCCTGGTACCCCTGCTGACCCGCCTGGGCCACAAGGTTCACCGCCCTGATGGCTCCCCCCAGCAACAATTTCGGGCCGGCCTGCTGGCCCTGCTGGTCGTCTGGCTGCCATGCGCCGCCGGACTCTGGGCTGTGCGCAACCTCTCCCTCTCCGAGCCGCTGTTTGACCTGTTGTTTCTGTTGCTGATGATAGAGTCCCGTCCGTTGCGTGAGCTGGCCAAGGCAACCCGTTCTCTGGCAAGCCAGGAGACGCTGATCGTTGCCCGCCTGCAGGCAACGCCCTGGCTCAGGCGCGATACCGGCAAGCTCTCCGTGATGGGGATTGCCAAGGCCGTCAGCGAGACCTGCGCACTGCGCCTGGCAGGACAATGGGCCGGTCCCTTGCTCGGGTTTGCACTGGCAGGCGTTCAGGGTGCCCTGCTGTGGCGACTCGCCCAATTGATGGATCAGGGCTGGAGCCCCAAGCAAGCGACATTCAGCCACTTCGGCCGCGCCGCCGCCGTGCTTTATCAGGCCCTCTGCACCCCAGCCATACTGCTGCTGACACTGCCCCTGTGCCTGACTCAACTACGCCAGCTGGGCGCCAGGATGCGCACTGCCATTCAGTGGCCCTACCCCGCCATGGGCATCTTGCTCGCCCAGCTATCCAGCTCGCTTGGCATCCGGCTGGGTGGCCCCCGCTATTATCAGGACACCCTGTTTCGCTTCCCGGTATTTGATGCACCATGCGACCCTGCCGCCGCCACTGCGCTACGCGTACTCAACCGGTTGCAACTGATTGGCTGGGGTTGGCTCGCACTGGCCGCATTGCTCACAGTGCTGGAGCAACTCCATGGCTAACTATTTCGCCCTGCTTTGCCTGCTCTGCTGTTCGCTAACGCTGCAGGCTGCAACACCGATGCGCATCGTCAGTCTGACCCCCCATTTGACCGAGCTATTGTTCCTCGTCGGGGCAGGCGATCGCATCGTCGCCACCGATGATGCATCGGATTTTCCGCCAGAAGTGAACGATCGCCCGCACGTGGCCAACTACCGCAGCATCAACCTTGAAGCCCTGCTGGCCCAGAAACCGGATCTGGTGGTGGCCTGGCGCTCTGCCCAATCCCGTATGCTGGCACCTGTCGAACAGCTGGGGATCCCTGTGTTCTACTCTGAGCCCACGGATTTTGCCTCTCTGGCCACCGAAATTCGGGCGCTGGGAGCACTGCTGGACCTGGAGCAGACAGCGAACACTCAGGCCGAGGCCTACCTCGCCAGATTGGCGGCGCTCAAGCAACGTTATGGTCAGCCCAACCATATCAAGGTGTTTTATCAGCTCTGGTATCCGCCCCTGACCAGCGTCAGCGGCTCGGCATGGCCAGCCCAAGCCATCGAACTGTGCGGTGCAGAGAACCTGATGGCTGGCGCCAGAACCCCTTACCCTCAGGTCAATTTGGAGCAGGTGATCAAGTCTGACCCTGCGCTCATTCTGGCTGGTAGTCAGGATCCTGACGCTTTACGTCACTGGCAACAATGGCCCATGGTCGATGCAGTCAAACATCAACGATTGCAACTCATCAACTCGGATGAACTGCACCGCTTCACCCCGAGGGCGCTCAATGCCGTGGAGCAGGTATGTAATGCCATCGCTCGCGTGCAAGCAAAATAGCCACTGGCAATAACTCAACGATATTGAAAACAGAGACGCCGGCATCCGCCGGCGTCTTGTTGTGTCTGAAAACTATCTCTTCACTGAAAGGCATTACCTGCTGGTCAGGTATGTTTGAACACATTGAGCCCAGCAAAGTAGGTGGAGTCCTGCCGCTGGAATGCATCTGCATACATGACCTTGCTCTCCTCAAAGAAGCGCCCGAGTATTGATTCAGCTTCTTTCAGCTTTATTTCAAACTCGTCAGAGTCTGCATTTACCAAGGCCATCATCAGGCTGATGATATTGGCATAGAAATAGTTTATCGAGCCTATCATCACACGATAGAGATGGCATTCACGGCTCATGAGCAAGTAGAGAAGATAGTCATGGTGTCGTTGCATAAGTGCCAACACGGCATTGTGCTCACGCGGAACCTGTTGCCAATCCGCTTGAAATTTATCTATCAGCTCATCGAAAAGCGATGCATTGAGCGCGGCATTGAAGTCAATGCTGGTCATGTCGAAAGGCTGGAAACAGCGATCCATCACCTCATCCATCAATCGTACTTTATCCAGTTCGGGCCAAGATGGCTGCAAGGATTCGACACCTTGAGGTATGGCGCCCTCGATATAGGCCCCATCACTGCTGTTGATGCAGCGCAAATCAGGATAATTATTCAGCACACGCTCCATATTATGGATGGCGAGCCCAAACAAATGATTGATACGCACCTCCCCACCAAAATTGCCTGGTGCCGGGAAGGTATCTTTCAGATTCTCGTTATATTTGGCTTCTTTCTTGTCGTTGTAATACAAGCTCAAACTGGAGTGGTGTTTGCCTGCCGACTTGTAGCCATTATCGATGCCAAATAGATACACCTGCTTGAAGCCCAGCAAAGCGGCATAGTTGAGTCCGGTATTCCCCACAAACGGGTTGGAAAACTCAATGGTGTCATATTCAAATGCCTGACCAAAGGCACTGATCAGCATGGAAAACATGGGTTCATTGGGTTTGAACGTCAATCCCGTCTTGCGGAAGAATCCTTTGCACTCGGGGTGAATAACATCAACGCTCAGGAAGACGGTATCCTTGATAAAGTCATCCGCATCAAGAATGCGCAGGAAATCTGCCGAACTCTTGGTACGCTCTACGGCCACATAGATATCTGGCTTGACGCCCGCCTTGTGAAGCGCACTGACAGCCGTACCACAGGCGATGATGACAGCCTGTTGCTGATGCTGCTTTATAAAGTCAATGCTCTGATCCAGAGAAGGACCATTGCCCACAACAAACACAGGCACCTGGCTGAATGCCGATGTATCACGTTGCCGCTTCAGGAACGGGGTTCCCTCTTGCAGATGATTATGGCTGTGAGCCAGCGCGTAGATATTGTCGTCAAAGAAGCCCCAGCCCGTTTTGAGCAGGTAAAACTCGCTCTCTACTTGATTTATCAGCGCGTGCAGCTTGGGAGAATGGTAATGGCAAAAAGAGAAGTAGCTAGCCGACCAAAATGCCCCCTTGCGATGGAGGGCTTCCATCATATCCGCTACCAGCAGTTGTTCGTCGACACCGATGAACAGATGCAAGCTAAGTGACTCGCGTTCCATATATTCGAACAATTCATGCCAATCGAAACAGTAGAGTGAGGCATAGAACATATCGAGATCGGGCTCGAAGGCAAACAGGTTCCTGATCTTGCACTGCTCATAGAGATAACCCAGCTGGTATCCCAAGCCGATCCCGTACATCAGTGACAACGGAATATCTGAGTGCAGGGCACTGTTCAACCGCAAGCCTTCCAAGGCCGACTTTTCTTTTAACTTGGATATTTCATTATTAAATTTGATGTGGATCTGGCCATCGATATGCCATTGAGGAATAAAATCAATGCACTGCAACACACTCTGATCGATCACTTCTGCTATCTGTGCCTGTACCTCGGCAAATGGGTCCTCACCATAGAGAGACACCCCATCATCAAGCCACAAGATATTGGGAATACCATTGTCATTGCAGAAAAAACGAAATGGCCGGACGGGCTGGTAATCTTTGAAATAATCATGAATGCCGGGCATGTGTTTTGCGAAAGCAGCCATATTGAGCTGATGACGAACAGGCAGCACATCCAGCATGGCGGCTTCCTGTTTTTTTTGCCGCTCGAGGCGAGAGAGTTCATTTTCTACATCGGCAATATTTTTATTAAAATCCATGATATGCCTAACCTGCATTCAGCTTGTAAAGATCAGATGCGCGACCCGCCTTGGAAAACTGCAGCAACTCCTCTTCTGCAAGATGTTTTTCTTTTCCCACCCACTCATGGATGGCTTGAAACTGCTGCAAGGCCTGACGGTGCTCCGCATCAAGCACAGCACCCGATGGAATGTGTTGAAACGCACTATCAAGCGCACCGAGATAAGGCTCTACCAGCTTGTCAGCCGCCTGCAGCTGGCGCTGCTCGAGCAGCGACAACAGCTGGTTACCGGTTTCCATCAATACAATAAGAGGGGGGCGGTTCATTCCGCCCTGCCTACTTTTTGCTGTGCCAGCGCCTTGTCGCGCTCTTCGACGGGAATCGCATCCCACCCGCTTTTTACGGTCAGCATCAAGTTAATCACCTCGTCAACCGCACTGATATCCATATCGCGGCTGGCATCCATCATCCGGGCCTTCATGTAATCATAAAGCGCGAACAAATCCTCGGGTACCTTGCCATAAGAGAGATCCAGCGAGTCCTGCAGACCGTTGATGATGGCCATCGTTTTGGAGATGGACAGAGACTTGTGCTCAAAGTCGCGACGCTCAATCGCGCCACGCGCCTGAGCAAGACGTTCGAGACATCCCTGCATCAGTAGCTGAATGACACGATAAGGGTCGGCCACTGCCAGCTCGGATTGCAGACTCTGGGTGGTATAGGCTTTGATATTTTTCCGATACATATGAAACACCGATCCTGACTACAAATTAGCTGCTCTTGGTATTGAGCAGGTTCAAATATGAGGCCGACTTGTTCATCTTGGCCAGCATGCTATCCAAGCTCCCGTAACGGGCACGCAGTGTCTCTTCGTACTTGGTCAGCTGGGCAGAGACATCTGACTGCTTGCGATTGACATCACGCAGATCCGAATTCAGGCTATCTTCCCGCTTGGCAAGCAAGCCACCAGTCTTGGAGTAACTCTCCAGCTGTCCGGCCATCTTGCCGGCCACACCATCCTTGCCACCAAACAGAGCCACGACCTGATCGAAATTCTTGTCCACTGCCTCATCGAATTTCTCACTATCAAGGGAGAGCACTCCCTTGTTGTCCATCTTGACACCCAGCTGAAAGATGCTTGAAAACGTGGAGGAGTTTTTGGAGGGCTCAGTGATGGCACCATTCATCATATTTATCACGGCGCGCGTGGTGGCATCGCCAGCCAAGGCACCACCATCATTTTGACTGACCCCGGCCACAATTGAACTACGCTTGCCAAGATCACCGCTCTTCTTCACCAGGGCGTTGTAGCCATCGATGAAGCTCTTGACCATGTCCTTGATGCCAGCCTTGTCAGTAGTCACATCGACCTTACTCGATTTGTAGGTAGTCGTAGTTCCATCTGTCGTGCTGTCTGACGCTCTCAACACTGTTACCTTGAGCCCGAGAATCGTACCATCAAAGGTATTGGTCGCACTGGTCAGCGTACTCCCGTCCACGCTAATCTCAGCATCCTGAGCATCTTGTTTCTTGGTCAATTTGGAAATGAAGTTGTCGGTCAACTCTGTGGTGTTGCCAGTTATCTGCAAGTCCTTGCCAGTACCACTGACACCGGAGTCAATAACAAGTTTGGACTTGCCATCGGACGTGTTCATGATGTTGACGCTGAGACCGAAGTTATCGCCATCATTATTGATACGTTTGCGGATGGATTGCAGCGTATCACCCGCCTTGACATCCACATCAAAAGTTTTGTCACCCGCCTTGAAGGTCAGTTTCCCGTCCTGGGTGACCATAGGGTCGGTGGACTTGTCGAACACGCCTTCAAACTTGCTGGTAGTTGCCAATTTTTTGACACTAATATCATACTGCCCGTTGGAGGCACCCGTTTTACTCTCCACCTTGAGTACGGGATTGTCCTTGTCCTGAGTGATGTTGATGGCGCGTTTGTTGAATGCATCATCCTTGGACATCGCTTTGAGCGTGGTCACAAAGGAAGCGATGGCTGATTTCAGTTGCCCAACACCTGAGAGAGTGATTTGAGCATTGGTCTTCTTGGTGGTAATTGGCTGAAGCAGTTGTGCCTTTTTGGCATCCACACTGGCAGCAATCACAGACTCCAGATCGAGTCCCGAGCCGGCACCTGCAGAAGTAATCGTGGTCATACTCACTCTCCTCGTTATGCTTGCGTATTAGATCTCGTTATCGAGCAGCAGCCCGACACGGGAACCTCCGCCGGTCGCATCACCTTCGCGCAGATCCTTGATCCGTTTGCTGATGGCCAGTAACTCTTCGCTCGGGATCTGGCGGATCATAGACTTGGTGTGGGCATCCATCACCTTGATGACAACCTGCTCGAGATCCTTTTCGACACTGAAGTTGACAGTCCATCCTTGCAACTTACTGAACTCCTGCAAGTTTTGGACCTCCTTTTCAATATCAACCTCAGAAATATCCTGTTTGCTGGCTTTTGCTTGTGCCTTCTCCTCTTGCTGTTTCTTCACATCCTGTGCCATCACCCGCTGCTCTTCCGTCGTGCCAGATAGCACTTGAGCGGCCGATTGGCCGCTCTTGCTACTTGACTGAAGAGAAGAAGGAGTGACCGATGAGGGTATTCCAATGTCATTGGCCATATCGTCGCTCCTCTTTCTATCTCATCACTGCCTGTTAACCCAGCAGGGACAGAGCAGACTGCGGTCTTTGGTTGGCTTGCGCCAGGATGCTGGAGGCCGCCTGTTGCAGAATGTTCTGCTTGGTCAGGTTGGCTGTTTCAGTCGCAAAGTCTGCGTCGCGAATACGAGAGCGTGCTGCACTCAGGTTTTCAGAGACGTTGGACTGGTTGCGAATGGTCGAGTCAAACCGGTTTTGCACCGCACCCAGCTCTGCCCGTTTGCTATCAACGGCCTTGATCATGAAATCAAGGTTGGCCATGGCCAGTTGGGCGGCACTGGCAGTGGTGATGCTGCTCACACTGGTGGAGGTCACTGCCGTGGTGCCCTTGGTCACAGTGTAGGGTTCGCCAGTAGAACTCGTGGCAACGGTAGCACTCCCCTTGGTCGATGACGCAATACCGCTGATGGTGAACGCGGATGTCATCTTGAAGGTGATGGTCTGACCGGCATCGGCACCAACCTGGAAGGAACCCTTGTAGTTACCATCCAGCAATTTCTGGCCACCAAAGGTAGTATCGCTGGAGATGCGGTCAATTTCGGTAGTCAGCTGATCGAACTCTTGCTGCAGTGCAGTACGGTCGTCAGTGTTGTTGGAACCGTTGGCTGATTGCTGGGCCAGGGTACGCATACGCTGCAACATGGAGGTGACTTCATCCATGGCGCCTTCAGCGGTTTGTGCAACCGAGATACCATCGTTGGCGTTGCGGTTACCTTGGTCCAGACCATTGACTTGTGAGGTCAAACGGTTGGAGATCTGCAGACCGGCTGCATCGTCCTTAGCAGTGTTGATACGCAGACCGGATGCCAGTCTGGTATAGGACGTATCCAAGGACTTGTTGGTGTTCATCAGGTTACGCTGGGCGTTCAGTGATGAAGTATTCGTGTTGATGTACATGGCCATAAAAATATTCTCCCGAAGAACATGCGACTGCGGGTTGCGCCGACAAAGCGACGTCCCACCGTTAGAAGAACAGGTTGAACAATCCTGTGTCTTCTGGCGGGTGTCTGTTTGAACGAACAGGCCACCCGCAGTAGTGCAAGCGTTGGATTCCGAACACCCCTCGATTGCTTCACTTTATTTAGCGGCCGCAGGGACACAAGCTTTAGGAAAATAATTGCCGAAGGCGGCAAGTTTTATCCGGCAGACGGCAAAGGGGAAGAGGACAGGAGAGTAGCCAGGGGGTCTAGAGTTGGCCAAGGAGCCGGATAGAGGCGTTAATTGCTTTTGGCACGGTTTGTGCTTTGATATGGGCGAGTGGCGTCAATTTGACGGCACAATAAAAAGAGGCCGGAAAACCGGCCTAAAATGAGCATACGCTCAGGAGAATATGACCAAGGGTGACAGAACTGAACAGCTGTACAACACTTGGCATTACTAATATAGAGAATTGATTCTCTCCCGATAGAACAGAGTGCAAACCGAACACCCCTTTGTTCCATCTCTTGACCAGGGCGGCCTGAACAACCGCCCTGTTTTCTTTTGTTAGCCCTGCAGCAACGAGAGTGCAGACTGGGGACGCTGGTTTGCCTGCGACAGTATGGTGGATGCCGCCTGTTGCAAAATGTTTTGCTTGGTCAGGTTGGCCGTTTCGGTCGCAAAGTCTGCGTCACGAATACGTGAGCGAGCTGCACTGACGTTCTCGGAGATGTTCGCCTGGTTGCGGATGGTTGAGTCAAACCGGTTCTGTACCGCACCCAATTCCGCACGCTTGCTGTCCACCACCTTGATCATGTAGTCCAAGTTAGCCATGGCTGACTGGGCTGAACTGGCCGCCTGGATGGACGACATGCTGGCAGAGGTGACTGCAGTTCCCGGGTTTTTGGTAACCAGGTAAGGCTCGCCGGATGCCGTCGTCGTGACCGTTGCACTGCCACTGGTGGCAGATGCCATGCCCGAGATGGTGAAGGCAGTGGTCATCCGGAAGGTGATGGTCTGACCTGCATCAGCGCCAACCTGGAAGGAGCCTACATAGCCACCACTGAGCAAGTTCTGTCCACCAAAGGTGGTGTCTTTTGCCACCCGGTCGATTTCAGTCATCAGCTGAGTGTACTCTTGCTGCAAAGCGGTACGGTCATCGGTGTTGTTGGAACCGTTGGCAGATTGCTGAGCAAGGGTCCGCATCCGTTGCAGCATGGAGGTCACTTCATCCATGGCACCTTCTGCGGTCTGGGCAACGGAAATACCATCGTTGGCGTTACGGTTACCCTGGTCCAGTCCATTGATCTGGGAGGTCAAACGGTTGGATATTTGCAGACCTGCCGCATCGTCTTTTGCGCTGTTGATGCGCAGACCAGATGCCAGACGGGTGTAAGAAGTATCCAGAGATTTGTTGGTGTTCATCAGGTTACGCTGGGCGTTAAGCGATGAAACGTTCGTATTGATATAAAGTGCCATAACCATTCTCCTAAGCTATTAAATTTACTATCTAATTTGCTCGGACTTTATTGTCTTTCCTGTCCGATGCGTCTTATTTAACGGCCTCTTTTTCGATGTCTTTAGCATTATTTTTAACGCTTCATCGCATTAACGCCGCTTACCCTATTTATCGGCACATTCCCATTTTACTTAAGAGAAAAAATCCAAAAAGTTCCCCTTATCAGAAGGATGCCGCACAGGCCAAAGGCCATGGCAAAGCAAGTGCCCTGACCTGCAAGGTGTCAGCGCTCATCCGCGCACCCACATCCCGTTTGCAAAAACTGGGGCTGGCTCTCATTTTTGCAGGCCATCATTGGTCAGAAGCCTGTCCACCCCCTAAAATCGCGACCCCATCAACAATTGGACGTGAGTTGTTCTCCATGCAGACACTGGTTGAGCAGATTGTTTACATCAGCGACATGTTTGGTACTGCGGTATTCGCGTTTTCGGGCGTCCTGGTGGCAGGGCGGCTCAGGATGGATGCCTTCGGCGTCATGGTACTGGCGGCAGTAACCGCCATTGGTGGCGGCACCATCCGCGACATGATATTGGGTGCCACCCCTGTGTTCTGGGTGCGTGACCCTCTCTATATCTGGGTGGTGATTGCCACGGCGCTGGTGGGTATGTGGATGGTCAAGCTACCCAAGCGTATGCCCTGGTATGTGCTGCCGGTGGCGGACGCCTTCGGGCTGGCTCTCTTTACCGTGATCGGTGCCCAGAAGGCTCTCAACTTCGGTACCCCAGGTCTGATAGCGGTGATCATGGGGACCATGACGGGTGTGGCAGGCGGCATGATCCGCGATGTGCTGGCACGGGAGGTGCCCATGGTGCTGCAAAAGGAGATCTATGCCACCGCCTGCATTCTGGGGGGCATCCTCTATACCTTGGCACTGGAGGTCAACGTGGACAGGGTGACCGCCATGCTGATCAGCATGCTGGGGGTATTTGGTCTGCGGGTCGCTGCCATTTACTGGCACCTGTCACTGCCCACCTTTTCGCTGCAACGCCATTGATGTTCGGGCCGGGGGGCATGTCGCACTCCCGGCCTCGTTACGTTGAACCAAGCGGGCTTTTCTGTTGTCATAGGATCCAGTCGTTGTAAGCCGGAATCCCTCATGCAAAAACTTGGGCTCATTACTTCCCTGCTACTGATGAATGTGGCAACGGCGCACGCCGATGCACAGGTACTGTTTGGACGACTGGCTTCTACCCCGGTGCAGCAGTTCAACCAGCAGATCCGTCAGGCAAGCACGACCCGGCAAACTTGGGTCAATGATTATCGTGAAGTGGCACTGCGTTTTGTCGGCCATAGCGACATACCCAGTCGCATCCAGGCACAGCAACTGGATAATGATCTGGTGCTGTCGGTTGCCCTCGATGGCAACAAGAGTGACATACTTTATATCCTGACCCTGTTTCGCAGCAATAATCTGTGGCAGATGAAGCAGGCCGAAATGGGCTGGCGTTGCCAGGGCGAGTCAACCTTTACCCCTGTCCCCTGCCCCTGACCCCCACTTTATCTCGACGCGCCATCAGAGCGTGATGCGCAGTGAAATAAAAAATCCGGCTCATTGGCCGGATTTTTTATTCGAAACGTCACCCCTGATTAGGGGCGGTACACCTTGACGTTGTCAAAGCCCTTCTCTTTCAGGTAGAGCGCCTGCAGCTTGCTCATCACGCCGCGATCGCAGTAGAGCAGATAGGTCTGCTCTTTGGGCAGATCACCAAAGGCGGTGGCCAGCTTGAAGAAGGGGATGTGCAGCACGTCACGGCCTTCCACCACCAAAGGTTTCTCGTCGCGCTCATCACTGGAGCGAATGTCCAGGATCACCTCGTCAGCAGCCAGCACTTCTGTGGTCTCTATCTCTTGAACCTCGGCGGCGGTCTCTTCACCTATGCGGCGAATGTCGAGGTAACGGGCCTCGGACACCACCTTGTCCAGGATGGCGAAGTCGAAGTTGGCCTCTTCCGCCTCGATGTTGGACAGCACAGCCTTGATGGTCGGCTTCTTGGAGATGACGCCGCAATACTCCGGCATTGTCTCGGCAAACTCCAGAGTGCCGATACGACGGGCTTCGCTGATGATATCCGGCTTGTCCCAGGTGATGAGCGGGCGCAGGATCACCTTGTCGGTCACCCGATCGATGACGTTGAGGTTGGTGAGGGTCTGGCTAGATACCTGACCCACGCACTCCCCTGTCACCAGGGCCGGGATCTGGAAGTAGTCAGCCACCTGGCCTGCGGCACGCATCATCATGCGCTTGAGCACTACCCCCATCTGGCCGTTATCCACCTTTTCCAGGATCTCGGCGACCACGGGCTCAAAGTCGATTGCGGTGAAACGTACCTTATGGGAAGCACCAAACTTGCTCCACAGGTAGTAGGCCACCTGCTTGACCCCGATCTCGTGGGCGGCACCACCGAGATTGAAGAAGCAATAGTGCACCCGGCAACCGCGCTTGATGAACTGGTAAGAGGCTACGCCCGAGTCAAAGCCGCCGGAGAGCAGGCTCAGTACGTCTTCCTGGGTCGCCATGGGGAAGCCACCCATACCATGGTGAACGGCGCTGATGATGTAAAGCTCGTCGTTTTCTACTTCCAGGTTGACCTGGATGTCAGGCTTTTTCAGACGTACGCCGGCAGTTTCGCAATGCTGGTTGAGGCCACCACCCACATAACGCTCCAGCTCCAGCGAGCTGAAATCGTGCTTGCCGACACGGCGAGCACGCACGCAGAAGGTCTTGCCTTTCAGGCGATCGCCCCAGACGGCGCGGGTCTGCTCGAAGATGTCATGCAGGTCGGTGAAGTTGCTCAGTTTCACTTCGAGGAAGTACTGAATGCCAGGGATACAAGCCAGGGTTTCCAGATACTGGGCGTGGAACTGATCATTGCGGGAGCTCACTACCAGCTTGTCCCAATCCATCCGTACGCGGGCATCTTCGTCGAAGCGGCGCAACACGTTGCGAATGTTGCCCTGCAACATCTTGGTGAAACGCTGGCGCACTGACTTGCTCTTGATGGTGATTTCCGGGAACAGCTTGATAATGAACTTCATGGTTTCAACTCGGGTGGCCTTGATTTAAGGGCGCGGATTATATCAGAACTTTGTTGCCAGCGCCTACAGGCTGAGCGTTCACCCATATTCTCCCACTCAATGTTTGCGGCCCGGCGGCAATCTTGCGTATATTCCCGAACCTGCGCCCTGGCAAGATGCTTCAACACAGAAGATCCGATGAAGACTTATATCTACTACCCCGGCATGGAGGTACGTGACGAACTCTGGCTCAAGTTTGCCCTGCTCTATCTGGAGCGACTCGCCTTCGTCTTCACCATCAGTGAGAAAAGCGGCCTCACCACTTTGCTAAGTACGCTGGAGCAGCGAACCGACCTGCTGGCAGAGCGGCCTGAGCCAGCTTTCTTTGCAGATATCACCCCTCAGCTGGAGAGTCAGCTCGGCGGTCTTGTCGCACCCGACTTTGCCCGCCACAAGGTATTTGGCAACAGAGATCTCATCACTCGCTGGCGTCAAAGCGCCAATCACGACTGCTTCTGCCCGACCCAGGCCGGTCTTGAGCGGCTGCACGGCTTTTGCCTCGCCCACGGCTTTGCCAGCCAGGATGAGGGGGGGATCAAGATGGCGCGGCGCTTTGCCAATCTGCTCTCCATGCGCCTCGCCCGTGAGTGGGCACTCGCCAATGAGGGGGCGCTCATCACGGATCACGACTATCTGGACAGGCTGCTGCACCTGCTCGAATCCCGCTACCACAATCGGGGCGGCCAGGATTGCTTCCACCTCGAGATACCATTGCAAGTGCCCACTCACCTGAGCGAAATCTCCTTCGATGAATTGATTGCACTGCGTGCCCGCAGCGGCTTTCGCCAGCAACTGGCCGAGTTCCATCAGGCCCTCGATGCCATGCTCACCATGCTGGGCAGCGGCTATGCCGAGCCAGCAGCCCTGACCCGTTTCGAGCTGGCGCAGCAAGGGCTCAATCAGCTGCTGGGGCCAGCGACCCACAGCCTGCCGCTCACCACCCTGATCAGCTGTTCATTGCCCGCCATGGCGATGATCCATCAGCTCAAGGCAAGCCACCCGACTAGCAACCTCATCTTCCATCCCATCAAGAAGAGCCACTTTCACCAGCGCAAGAGCCAGCACTTCTTCACCCGGCTGGGCCAGGTCAAATCCTGAGTCCGCCGTGATGATATAAGGCGGCGCCAATATTCCAGCGCGCTGCCCGGCCAAATCAGGAGGATCCCCCTCTTCAGGAGGGATTCTCCAACCGAAACTCCACCCTGTCGCTGTTGCCCGCCTCATCGACCACCACCAGCTGGTAGCGGCCTGCCTTGCTCAATACCTGATCCCCATCCCAGCGCAGGCGCTGGCCATTGAGAAACCAGAATGGCTTGCCCACGCCACCCAGCACCCTGGGTTGCAGGCGATAGCGCTGGCTACGGATAAGGTTGCCCTCCCCCAGGGCGACGATGCGAATCGGCGCCTGCAGATCCGCCCACTGTGCCTCTCCCTCACAACCGCTGGCGAGCAGCGCCTTGCGCCGCTCGCCAGGCACGCGCCAGGGCTCCAGCGACAAGGGCCACAGCGCCCGCCAGACAGATTGGCTGGCATCGTCACAACGGGTCAGCGTCGGCTTGCCCTGACTGGTCAGTGCCACCTGGCGCAGGGGGGAAGGCCAATCCATGGGGTCTGGCAAGGTAGGGGGATCCCGCTCATCCAGCAGCCAGGCGCTCTGATGCTGCAAGCAGGCCTCAAGCAGGGTGGCACTCACCCGCCGCCCCAGTGGCCAGCAGATCTCGGCCTCGCTCACCGTATTGGGTTGCGCTGGCAGGGGGCTGTTGTCCCCCAGTCGCGAATAGACGGAGAGCAGCAGCGGCACAGCCGCGCTCTGGCCATAAAAACCGGGCAAGGGGGTCCCATCGGGCCGCCCCAGCCAGACCCCCAGGGTCCAGCGGCCGGAGACTCCCAGCGCCCAGCTGTCCCGATAGCCATAGCTAGTGCCCGTCTTCCAGGCCAGCCGATTGACCCGGCCGGTCGCCTCGCTGGCAAAGGGCTGATCCGCCCGCCCCTGCGAGCTTAAAATTTGCCAGGTGATCCAGGCCGCCCCGGGGCTCAACAAGGGGCGCGAGACTGCCTGTTGCCCCGCCAGCCAGACCGGCATCGCCACCTGCCCCTGCCGGGTGAGGGAGCTATAGAGCGCCACCAGTTGTTCCAGCCTGACGCCGGCCGCCCCCAGCGCAATAGCCGGATTAGGCTTGTCGGAGAGGGCCAGCCTGACCCCGGCGTTATCCAGTCGATTGACCAGAGTATCGGGCCCCAGGGCCTCCAGTACCTGCACGGCGGGGACGTTGAGGGATTGCTGCAACGCCCGGGTCAGGGTGACAGGCCCCTGAAAGGCGCCGGTAAAATTGGCGGGTCGATAGTCCGACCCCAGCCTGGGGGCATCGGAGAGCAGGGAGGCCGAATGAACCAGGCCAGCATCGAGGGCCAGACCATAGATAAACGGCTTGAGGGTGGAGCCGGGTGAGCGGATCGCCTGCACCATGTCGAGGTAGCCATGACGGCGCAAATTGCCATATTCGGCGCTGCCCACGTAGGCGCGCACCGCCATGGTCTGGTTATCCACCAGCAGCAGGGCGGCGGAGGTCTGTTCCGGGAAACGACGGATATAAGTCGCCACCCGCGCCTCCAGCCAGCGCTGCAGATCGCCGTCTATGGTAGTGTGCACCAGGGCGCCCGGCTGGCTGTCAGCGGCGAGACGGGCAAACAGCGGCGCCTCCATGGGAGTGAAGTGACCGCGCGCCAGCACGGGTTCTATTCGCCCTTCACGCCACACGGCGTCTGGCCAGGCTCCCTGTTTGACCAGTCGCTGCATCACCTTGTCACGGGCGGCGCGGGCACGATCCGGATGGCGATCGGGTCGGTAACGGCTGGGGGCCTGCGGCAGCACCGCCAACAGGGCGGCCTCGGCATGAGTGAGCTTGGCCGCACTCTTGCCCAGATAGGCAAAGCTGGCCGCCTGTACTCCTTCCAGATTGCCACCAAAGGGAGCACGGTTGAGATAAACGGTGAGCAGGGTGCGCTTGTCGTAGTGCCACTCCAGTTGCAGCGCCCGCGCCATCTGGCGCAGCTTGCCGGGTACGCTCCTGTGATAGGGCTCGATCAAGCGGGCCACCTGCATGGTAAGGGTAGAGCCCCCCGATACCGCCCGCCCGTAACGCAGCCACTGCCAGACCCCGCGTACCATGGCCACAGGGTTGACCCCGGGATGGCGCCAGAAATGGCGATCCTCGTAGCCGAGCAATGCCTCTATGTAACGGGGAGAGACCTGCTCCAGGGTCACCGGATAGCGCCACACCCCGCTGGTATCGGCAAAGGCGCGCAGGGGACGCCCCTTCATATCGAGCACCACCCGCGCATAGGCAGGATCCAGCGGTGGCGGCGGGAAGGCGCGATCCAGCACCAGCAACACCAGGATGAGAGCCCCCATTCCCAACCCCGTCAGCCGCAGCCAGCGAGGTAAACCTGGCAAAGCAAGCCTGCCCTGATGCAACCACTGGCGAGCGCGCGACCAAAAAACGGCTGGACGCGCCTCGTCCTGCAAAGGCGAATTACTCAGAAATGGTCACCTCATGGATATCCTGGCCCACCGCCCTCAGTTCGGGTCGATACATGTCTTCCACCTGAGTCGGCGGCACCTGATAGCGGCCCGGGGTCACTGCTCGCATCAGATAGACCAGTTGCTGATTGCCCCCCTCGCTCAGATCCAGCGCGGCCGTATAACGATCGTCTCTAAACTCCTGATGTTTGAGGTAATCGCTCCACTCACTCTGCCACGCAGGCTTGCCCTCGATACTGAGCTCCTCGAGCTTGATGCTGGTGCCAAGGGACGGGTTTTCCAGCTCAAATCCCGCCGGCAGCATCTCCACCAGCAAGGCATCGGGCACCGTCTGTTCGCTGCTCACATTGAGCCGCACCACCACCAAATCGCCCACCTTGACCTTGGCAGGATCGAGCGGCTTACCATCGGCATTGAACCAGCTGCGGGTCACGCTCATGCCCTGGCTGATGCGTACGGGGGCCTGTTCGGGATAGCCTACCAGGGTGCGCTGCACATAGAGGGAGCCCTTGCCCTCGTTGGTCACGCCAGTGGCCGCCAAGGCCTCGGGGGCACCGATCTGCACACTGTTTTTACCGGCAATGGCCTGGTTGCCACTGATTGACACTACCCTGGCCTGCCAGTCAGCCGCAGGATCGACCTGTGCCAACCGCAACAGGGCCAGCCGCTCCTGAGTGCTTAGCCACTGGCGATGGGCCAGGGTGTCGGCCACCTTGGCGCTGAACTCGGGCCAGCGATCCTCGGCCAGCTTGTGCTGGCGCAGCAGGGCGAGCTCCAACGCCCCATCGCGCAGGGGCGAACCGTAATCGGCCAGATAGTCATCGCCGCGCGGGGTTGCCAGCGCCCGAGTCAAAACCTTGGCAGCCGTCTGCTCATCCCCCATGGCGGAAAGCGCCAGCGAGAGGTGCAAGAGCGGCAAACCGGAGCGGGCATGATCCGCCTGCTGCTCCCAGATGAGGCGCAAGGTGGAAAGTGGCGCCTTGCCTACTCGCGCCAGCACGAAGGCACTGTAAGCCTGATAAGCCAGCCGGCTGTGTTCAGGGGCACTGCTCCAGCGCTCCCCATACTGGCTGTCGGTGAGATAGCTCTGCAAACGGTTGATGACCTGATTGAGCATCGCCTCGGGCACGGCATCACCGGCCTCTTTTCTTGTCAGCAGATAATCGGCCGCATAGGCGGTGAGCCACTGCTCCTCATCGGAGCGGCCATCCCACAGACCAAAGCCGCCGCCGGGCAATTGCAGTCGTTGCAACCGTTGCAGCAGGGCGCGCTGCAGGTCCGCCTCGCTCACCGGCTTGTCCACGTTTGGCAGATTGTTTGACCAGGCAGCACGCTCATCCGCCGTTGTCAGCAAGTAAGGCCAGGCGCGAGACAGGGTCTGCTCCAGACAGGCGTAGGGGTACTGGGCAAGCGCTTGCCACTGGCCGGCCGGATCCCAGGGAGGAGTGCCGGAGAGGCTGAGCAGCCCTTGCAGATTGGCGGGATCCAGCCCGGCCAGCTCGCTCTGGGCAAAGCTCATCTGCTGACCTGGGGTCAGCATCTGATAGCGCTGGCGCGTCTGGGCTGGCCAGGGGGATCGCAGCGGCAGCGACCATTCGCGGTTTACCGCAAAATCCTTGCCGCTGGCCGCCAATTGCAGGCGAGCCACACCGCTCGCCCCGGTCACTGTGAGCGGCAGGGTCAGCCACAGCTCCTCGCCGTTTTTCAGCTCCAGCGTCTCGGGCAGTTCGCCGCCCGCCTGCAAGCCACCGGTCAGGGTCCAGGTCAGCGACAGGCTCTGATCTTCACCACTCATGTTGCGCAGTTGCACCAGAGCACGGGTCTCATCCCCTCTGGCCCCAAAACGCGGCCAGCCTATCTCGGCCACCAGCGGCGCCACAACGTTGACGGCACGCTCGGCCTGACCCACCTGCTGCTCGTTCCAGGCCAGCGCCATCAGCGCCAGCTCGCCGTTGAAGTTGGGCAGATCAAGCGGGATCACCGCCTTGCCACTCTCGTCAAAACTCACCTCGCCGCTCCAGAGCGCCGCCACCTCGACCCGGCTCTCCAGCGCCCCTCCCTTCTTCAGGGCCGGCGCATCACCGCCGTAGTTGAGGCGAGCCAGCTTGCCATCCTGCGGCGGGATCACCTGACCGTAGTTGTCGAACAAGTCTTGCGCGAAGCGCTTGCGGCCAAAGAAGATCTCGAACGGATCGAGGGGTTGGTAGTCGCTGATATTGAGCACTCCCCTATCCACCGCAGCAAGAACCACCCGGCCCTGGCTGTTTGGTGTCGAGGTCACCGCCACCTCAAGGCGAGTGAGAGGCACCGCCTTGTCCGGCGCACTCAAGGTGAGCGGCAGGCGGCGGGCCTCACGGTCGAGCGCGAGCGGCACCAAACCGACCGAGCGCAGGCTCTGCACACTCTTTTGGCTCACCGGCTTTGATTCGCTGTCAGGGGCGGCAATCTGGGCAGAGATATGCAGATCGTGGCGCTGCCACTCAGGGCTGACGGGGATCTCGAACTCGCCACGCGCCTCTGCCAATCCACCACCTTCGGCTCGCAGCTCGATACGCTGCCACCAACGCAGGCCGTCACCATCCTCCACCAGCAAGAGCCCCTTGCCCGCACGGGGGGCAACCAGAGTCACTTTCGCCTTGTCACCCGCCTGATAGGCGCGTTTATCGAGGGTGATGGCAATCTTGTCAGGCCGCGCCTGCTCACCACCGCCACCCCAGGCGTAACTGCCGATCTCGACCCGCAGACTGGACTGATGGCCCTGGCTGTTCTCCACCTCCAACCGATACCAGCCCGCCGCCAAGGGCAAGCTGAGGGTGGTCGGCCCCTTGCCATCCAGTTGCAGTGTCTGCTCCTGCTCCAGATAGGGCTGACTGTTGAACTCGTACTTCCACCCTTCGCCATCGGCGTAGTGCCAGTAGTAGTCACGGTATTCGTTGACCAGACGCACCTTCACCTCGCCCGCCACCGGCTGGCCCTGCTCATCGAGGTTGAGGATCTGGAAAGGCAGCGTCTTGCCCCCCTCCACTCTGTCTGCCACAAAATCGGCCTTGAGCGCAGGCCACTGGCTACCGGTGGGCCAGCCGTACTGGGTACGGCTGCGATTGACCGCCCTGCCACCGGGCTCGGATAAAGAGACCCGATAAGCCACCTCCAGCGGCCCCAGGGTCCCCACGCTGGCAAGTTGATCCACCAGCGAAAATGCGCCATGCCCCTGCTTGTCCAGGGTGAGCGTGACAGGCTCCAGATCCCTGGCCTGCTCGGTCAGCAGCACATCCCCCAGCGTAAACTCCTGCCACTGGGTGAAGGGCATGGTGGCGCGACTTATCTTCACCTCTGCCTTGGCCTTGGTGGCGCTCGCCGGGGCGCCATAGAGATAATCCCCCTGCAACGGCAAGGTGAGTGCCTCCTGCGGGTTCAGTAATTCACCATCCGGTCCCTTGCCAAGTTGCAGCTTGAGCCGCTCCGGCAGGAACTCTTCCACCAGGAAGGGCCACTCGAAGCGGCTGCCGGCGGCGGTTTTCAGGGTGATGGTCCAGCGGCCGAGCGGCGCATCATCTGGCAGGCGCAGGCCGTAATGGGCTGCGCCCAGGCTGTCCGGCAGCAGACGTTTTTGCTCCAGCAGCTGGCCATCCGGCTGTTTCACATCCAGCTCCACCGCCATGCCCGGCAGCAGCTGGCCATCCTGCCCTTTTAGCAAAATTTCGCTGTCAAGCCGCTCGCCGGGGCGGTAGAGATCCCGCCCGCTGAACAGATAAAGCTGCTGGGCCTGCCAGGGCTGGGTGCCCAATTCAAAGGCGGAGAGATCCAGCGCGGCGCCATCGAGGCGCAGCACAGCCAGATGCTTGCCCTGCTCGGCCAGCAGCAGGCGCGCGCCCTGCACCTGATCGAAGCGGCGATGCCCCCGCAGATCGGTTTGTTGCACCTGCAGCCGGTTGCCCTTCTCGTCGAGCAAAGATAGTTGTACCTCCTTGAGGGGATCCGCGCTCGAGAGCGCGCTGACAAACACCTCCAGCTGGTCCCGATAGCGACGGGCACTGAGCCCCATGTCGCTCACCGCGAAATAGGTGGTCTCCTTGCGCCAGTCGTAGTTGCCCAGGGGGGACATGACCGCAAAGTAGACGCCGGCCTCGGCCAGCTGCGGCTCCTTGACGTTGATGAGGCGGGTCTCGCGGCGATTGGGATCCAGCTCAAGGGCGTAACGGCCGCTGAACACCCGCTTGGCGCGGCTGGTGATCTGCTCCAGCTCCCAGTTGCCCATGCCTGCGCCGGGTCTGTATTCGGCCAGAAAACGTGGCAGATATTCGGCATCGACCCGGAAGAAATCGATATTGACCTCATCCACGTTGACCGCGCTGATGGGCAGGCGCAGCTCCTGACGAAGCGGCAGCACCATGCCGCTCGCTGCAAAGGAGGCTCCCGCCTCCAGTGGTCGGGTCTTGAGGGTCCAGCTCTGCGCCTCGGGCCCCAGCCCAGCCTTGAGGGTCACCTTGTAACTCTTGTCGGGCGCTACCTGCGGGAAGTAGAGGGTGCGGCCATCCTCGGCCAGAACCCACTCCCCCTGCAACTGCTTGCCCCCCTCGCTCACACTGAGCCAGGTTTGCCAATTGGACTTGGGCGCCAGCGGGCCGGAAAAGACCAGCGCCAGCGCCGGTGCATCCCGATACTGGCGGGCATTGGCCTGCACTACAGTGTCTGGCGCCCCCGCAACTTGCCGGGCTGCGGACGCTTGATCGGCGGTTGCCGCTGGCTTGTCTGGGCCGCAACCGGCCAAGAGCAGACCGGTCAGCCCTGTGAGCAACAGGGCTGACCAACGGCGCCTAAGTGGTGAGACGAGAGCATGGGCACATTGGTGAGCAGCAGGGCGAGGGTCGAAAGGGCGCATAGGTTCCATCCCGGATTGGATTGCTGCCATAGCAGCGCGATAGGCAACAGGATAAGACATCCGACTCGCTTGACACAAAACTCATTGCAAAATGTCGAGAACGATTGCCACCAGACAGATAACAAAAAGCCGACCCTGAGGTCGGCGTTTCACGGCAGCGGTGAGTCGGTTAGTCCATCACCGCCATCTGCCAGGTTTTAAAACCACCGGAGAGGTTTTTCACCTTGAAGCCGTGCTGGCTGAGCAGGCGGCAAGCCACGTGGCCACGCAAGCCCACCTGACAGCTGATGAGCAGCTCCTTATCCCTGGGCAATTCATTCAGGCGAGCGCGCAGCTCATCGAGGGGAATGTGCAGGGCACCCGGGATGCGACCCAGCTTGTCGAGTTCGGGGCCATTGCGCACATCCAGCACCTGTTGATGGGGGTAACGGGCCTGCACCTCGGCAGCGTGGCAGAGGATGGTATCCCCCTTCAAGTGGTTGCTCGCCACAAAGCCCGCCATGTTGATCACATCCTTGGCCGACCCGAACGGCGGCGCATAGGTGAGCTCCAGATCCTGCAAGTCAAACACCGTCAGCCCGGCGCGCTGGGCCACCGCCAGTACGTCGATGCGCTTGTCGACCCCGTCCTTGCCGATGGCCTGGGCACCGTAGATCTTGCCATCGGGGGCGAACAGCAGCTTGAGGCTGACCGGATGAGCACCGGGGTAGTAACCGGCGTGGCTGCCTGGATGCACATAAGCCTTCTCGAACGGCAAACCCAGTTGCACCAGTCGCTTCTCGTTGAGACCCGTGCTGGCCACCGCCAGATCGAACAGCTTGCAGATGGCGGTGCCCTGGGTCTTCTTGTAGGTTTCGGCTCGCCCCAGCATGTTGTCGGCGGCGATGCGCCCTTGCCGGTTGGCAGGCCCCGCCAGGGGGATCAGCACGGATTCGCCGGTCACAAAATCTGTCTCTTCCACCGCATCCCCCACCGCATGGATGAAAGGATCCGAGGTGCGCATGCCGGCATCTACCTTGATGCCGCCGCGCGGGCCCAACTCCAGCCCCGCTTTTGCGGCGAGCAGGGTTTCTGGCTTGACGCCGATGGCCAGGATCAACAGGCCGGTTTCAAGATGTGAACCATCACTCAGGGTCAGACGCAAGCCACTGCGCGTGGCGCTCGCCACGGCGGCGGTTTTCTCAGCCAGCACATCCAGACTCTCGATAGCGGCAAGACCGGTACGCAGCCGCAGATCTATGCCCTCTTCCCGGATGCGGGCGTGGAGCATATTGGCCATCTCTTTATCCACCGGCGCCATCACCTGATCGGAGAGCTCCAGCAAGGTGACCTCCAGCTTGCGCTGATGCAGTGCCTCCATCATCTCCAACCCGATAAAGCCGCCACCGACCACAGTGACATGGCGCGGATGATCATGCTGCAGGGCAGCAAGGATGCGATCCATGTCAGGGATATTGCGCAGGGTATACACATGCGGGCTGTCGATGCCGGGGAACGGAGGACGGATTGGCGCGGCCCCCGGGCTCAGCAGCAGTTGATCGTAAGGCTCTCGCCGCTCTTCACCGGTTTGCAGATGACGCACCAGCAGTGTCTTGCCAGCCTTGTCTATCTCGATCACATCGTGAAAGACTCGCACATCCACATTGAAACGACGCTTGAAGCTCTGGGGCGTCTGCAACAGCAGGGCATCCCTATCCTGTATGTCCCCCCCTATGTGGTAAGGCAGACCGCAGTTGGCGAAGCTGACAAACTCGCCACGCTCGAACACCACTATCTCGGCCTCTTCGCTCAGACGGCGAGCTCTGGCCGCCGCAGAGGCGCCGCCAGCCACACCGCCTACAATCAGGATCCGTTTCATCAGCAAGACTCCGGTGAACAACAAATTGCCATTAAATTAGCGATCTCTAATTTAGATTTCAATGAAATTTTGTTTGCACCGATTTTGCAGTATTCTTGCCACCCGACAGTTGTTCAACAGGATGTTATCAGTTCATGTCGTCTACCGCGCTCAGTCACCTTCCTCCTGCCAGCCAGACACCGCTGTTCTTTCGTCTGGATGTGCGCAGCCAACGGCTGGTCGCCCTGACCGATGTGATGCAAACCCCGCTTCATTGGCTGGATGAACCGAGAAGTGCCTGGCCGGCCCAACTGCCGGATGCCCTGCGACTGCCCATAGAGCAAGCCCTTGCCAAGGGTCAGGGGGGCAAGCTGATGCTGCGCTTCGCCGGACAGCAGTGGCATATCGCCCTCTCCCATGAACAGGATGCCTTCTGGCTCATCTGCCTGCAGACCCAGCGCCAGGAACCCATCGCCGATCTCGCCTTGCAGCTGCCACGCCTGAGCCAGATGGCCAGCCAGCAACAGTTCGTCGCCATGCTGGAAGCCCTCAAGGAGAGCCTCGGGGCCGATCGCCTGATCCTCTGGCACTATCAGGCCAATGGCTCCCTCGGCAGCGAACAGCTGACCCCTGTCTTTGCCCTCGGCGCCGAGGGGCTTTCGGCCATTCGCGGTGACAGTCGCTACATTCGCGCCTTGCGCACCCGCAAATCCTTGAGTTTTTCCGAGGCGGCCCACCAGCCCATGCTGAGCCAGCACTACTATCTGGCCAATGCGGGGGTGAGCTCGCGCCTCGATGGCGCCCTGCTGGAGCAGGAAAAACTCATCGGCGTATTGAGCCTTGAGTACCTCAGCGCCACCGTGCTGAGCGAAGAGATGCTGCAACTGGTGCGCCACAGCGCCCAATTGCTCGGCCACTGGCAGCCAGAGCCTGAACCCCTCATCAATCCTGTGCTGGCCTTGCCCGGCGAGCTGACCCTGTTGACCGGCATCGCCTATTGCCGTGCACTGGTAAACTGGGCCGTCACCATCAGTGGTGCCCGCATCGGCTGGGTCGGCGAATACCAGCCGCGAGGCCAGGAGCTCTGGATCATTCCGCGCTGCGTGCTGGAAGGAGAAACCTTCTCCATCCTCAAACCCATACAGCTGGATCCCGGCCCCGCCCAGGAGTTGTTCCAGCACGGTCAAGCCCTCTATGTGGAAGACCTGCCCCTGCGTTATCCCCTAGCCACCCAGTTGCTGGCCCTCAATGCCAAGGCCTATGTCGGTGTGCCGTTGCACGGTCCGAGCGGCGCCCCCATGGGACAGCTCACCTTGCTGCTCGACACGCCGCTAGCCGACCCCATGCCCTTGCTTGATGCCCTCAGCAGTCAGCACGAACGGGCCGCCATCGAATTGCAGCGGCTCGCCGCCGACGATGCTCTGCGCCTGGCGGAGGTGGCCTTCAACACCCACGACGGCCTGCTGGTCATGGATCACCAGGGGATCATTCTCAAGGTCAATCACTCCTTTGGCCGCATCACGGGGTTTGGCAACGATGAGATGATCGGCCAGCATATTGTCAGGCTTCGACCGACCTATTATGGCGATCACCTGAAAGAGGATGTCAGACGGGCCATCGGTGAGCAGGAGTTCTGGATGGGCGAGGAGCGCTGCCTGCACAAGGATGGGCATCTGTTCCCGGTGCGTCTCATGGTGAGCGGGGTCAAGGATGAACTCGGCGAATTCAGCCACTACGTCTGCAGCTTCTACGACATCACCAAGGAAAAAGACGCCGCCCGCCACATAGAGCAGCTCGCCTATTACGACGATCTGTGCGGCCTCTACAACAGGCGCAGCCTCAACAACATAATGCAACGCACCCTGCAGGCACCGAACGGTCAATGGGGCGCCTTGCTGCTGGTGGATCTGGACAACTTCAAATCGATCAACGACTCCCTCGGCCATGCCTGTGGCGATCAGCTGCTGCAAGCCGTGGTCGAGCGGCTCAAGGGACTGCCTCAGGACAACCTGGTGCTGGCCCGCATCTCGGGGGATGAATTCGCCCTGCTGTTCACCGCCCTGGGTCAGGGTTATGTCACTGCCAAGATCCTGGCCGAGCACTTCGCCCGCGAGCTGATGGGGCTGTTTCGCACCCCGTTCGACATCGAGGATCACAAACTCCATTGCAGCGCGTCTGTGGGGATCAGCCTGTTTTCCAGCGAAGACCAGGATCATCTGGTGCTGATGCAGCAGGCCGACACCGCCACCCACATGGCCAAGCGGGCCGGTCAGGGCAACTATGTTTTCTTCAGCGAGGCCATGGCCGAGAAAGAGAAGAGCAAGCTCACCATCAACAACCAGCTGCGCGATGCCCTGCGCCACCATGAGCTGCAACTGCACTATCAGCCGCAATACAGGGTCGACAATGGCAGCTTGTCCGGCATAGAGGCACTGCTGCGCTGGCAGCGCAGCGACGGCACCATGGTGCCACCGGCCGAGTTCATTCCCATCGCCGAAGAGACCAGTCTCATCCAGGACATTGGTTACTGGGTGATGAAGACCGCCTGTGCCCAGTACAGCTTCTGGCTCAATCGCGGCTTTGCCATTCCCCATCTGTCGGTCAACGTCAGCGCCCGCCAGTTCCACACCGCAGGCTTCGTGCAGCAGGTGGAATACATACTGCGCGACACAGGGGTGCCCCCTTCCCGCCTGCTGCTGGAAGTGACCGAATCCGTGGTGCTGGAAAACCGGCTGGAGAGCATAGCCCGCATGCGGCAACTCAAGGATCTCGGCATACTGCTCTCCATCGATGATTTCGGCACCGGCTACTCGTCGCTGGCCTATCTGCGGGATCTGCCGGCGGACGAAGTGAAGCTCGACCGAAGCTTCATTCAAACCCTGGTTCACAGCGAACAGGACAAGGCCATCGTCAAGGCCATCCTGGATCTGGCCAAGGTTTTCCGCTTTACCGTCACCGCCGAAGGGGTGGAAGATGAGGAGCAGCTCGCCATCCTCAAAACCTTGGGATGCCAGCATTATCAAGGCTTCCTGACCAGTCGACCGCTGACGGTAAAAGCCCTGGAGAGCCTGCTCGGCGCGGCCCAGTCGGGCTAAACAGGTAGGATTTATAGGGATTTATGTAATAAAATCACGGCCTGCTCGAATCGTTGGAGTCGTCTATGTCTGTCAGTAATCAGATCCCTGCCGTTGAAACCAGTGCATCCGGTGTCATTGGCCGGATCCATTCCGTTGAAACCTGCGGCACCGTTGATGGCCCCGGAATACGGTTTATCGTATTCATGCAAGGCTGTCTGATGCGCTGCAAGTACTGCCACAATCGGGATACCTGGGATACCCAGGGTGGCCGCGAAGTGACAGTGCCGGAGTTGATGAGCGACATCACCAGCTATCGCCACTTCATGAATGCCTCGGGTGGTGGTGTCACCGCCTCCGGTGGCGAAGCCATGTTGCAACAAAATTTTATCGCCGAACTGTTTGCCGCCTGCAAGGAGAAAGGTGTTCACACCTGCCTCGATACCAACGGCTTTGTGCGTCACTACGACGAACAGCTCGACAAGGTGCTCGACAACACGGACCTTGTGTTGCTCGACATCAAACAGATCAATGACGAGAAGCACATCCCTCTCACCCATGTCAGCAACAAGTACACCCTGGAGTTCGCCCGTTATCTCGCTGCCAAAGGCAAGACAATGTGGATCCGCTACGTGGTGGTGCCGACCTGGTCAGACGATGACGAGAGCGCCGAGGGACTGGGCCAGTTCATCGCCGAACTGGGGGATAGTGTCGAGAAGGTGGAACTGCTGCCCTATCACGAGCTGGGCAAGCACAAGTGGGACGTTCTGGGTGAAAACTATGATCTGACCGGGATCAAGCCCCCCAGCAAGGAGACCATGGACAGAGTTCAGGGCATACTCGCCAAGTACCACAACAACGTCAAATACTGATGCCTCATCAGGGCTGGCAAGGAATACGCCAGCTCTGATGATATTGACACTGCATCACTGCACGCCATCACATGACAAGGAAATGCCATGAGTGAAGGACAAGCGGCCGCCCTCCTGCTCTGGGTATTGCTGCTTATATTCAGCCTGCGTGGCACCCTGCTGCGTACCCTGCTTGATCAACCCCTCTATCAGCATCTCTGCCTTGGCGGCGCCATCGTGCTGGTCCCGCTCTGGACCTTGCGCGCCGGCTTGCATGAAGGGCTGGAGGTGCACTTTCTCGGCCTCACCAGCCTGACCCTGCTGCTCGGGTGGCGTCTGGCACTGCTTGCTCCCTGCCTGACACTGCTTGTTCTGGGCTACTTCGGGGTTGCCTCCCTCGCCGATTTCGGCTGGCAGGCACTGATTGGCATCGCCCTGCCAGTGGCCACCAGCTGGCTGCTGTTCCTGGCGAGCTGGGCCTGGATGCCCCGCCATCTGTTCGTCTATCTGTTCGTGGTCGCCTTTTTTGGCGGAGCGCTGAGCATCTCGGTCAAGATGATCGCCAGCGCCCTGCTGATGGGGATGAGCGGCGCCTATCCGTGGCATACCATCAGCGCCGACTACCTCTCCATCTGGCCGCTGCTGCTCTTCCCCGAAGCCCTGCTCAACGGCATGACCATGACCTTGCTTGCCGTCTACCGCCCACACTGGGTCAACACCTTCTTCGATCGGGAATACCTGGGGCGCTAAGCGCGTACGCCATGCTTGTGGCCAACCTGCCCGTAGCTCAGTACTCACCCATGGACAGCAAAAGCCCCTGACGAGCAGGGGCAGGGCAACAAGAGGAGGAGAGCTTAGAAGCGGTATTCGATATGCAAAGTATGGGTATCCAGGCCGGGGTTTTGCTCATACATGTTGGCGTTGGACATGTGCTCATACTGATAGCCAATCAGCCAGTTCTTGGTGATCGCATACCCCAGACCAATACCGGTGACAAACTGAAAAGGGCCGCCGTAATCTTTGAAGCCATTGCCGCGATGGCCGAACTCATGATCAGCCAGCCAGATCATCTCCGCTGGCAACCATACTACCCAGTTCCCCCACAGACATTCGGCGCGCGCCCCTGTGCCCAATCTGGCCGTGCGCTCATCCCCGACCTTCAGCATGCCGCCACGCACGCCCAGACCAAACTGGCAGCCAGAATCCCCCCAGCGCCAGAACATGTGGTGATATTTGGCGTCTGCCGTGAAGATGCTGAGTTTCTCGTTTTCGGATGGTGTGCCCAGTTGCAGGGCAACAATGTTGTCATTGGCGATGGCTCCGGTGCTGGCTATCAACGAAGCCAGCAGTCCCGAGAGCAAGAGTGTGTTAGCGCGCATGTCCCCTCCTACATCCTTGTTATCGTCCTTGTTATCCGACATGCCCTCTCAAACTCAAATGGGCACACCTCAGGAATAGTCAGTGGGGAGCAGAGTTGTCAACAAAACAGGTAAAACTAAAAAACAAGATTTTTACAGGGAATTGGTCTAGCTGGCAAAGGTGTTTCAGTTGAAGCACAGTATAAAAGCCCGCGACAGTCTATTTGTTGAGCTCACTAAATAACCAATTAACGTTTATGCTCTATTCGCCAGATTTATCGGCCAAATAACAACCATACAAAAAACTGCGCTATGTAAGAGCATTCTGAATTAGTCGTTTTTTCGCCATAGATACTCATCCGACAAGTATTAAGCCTAAATAACAGCTTAAATAAACCTTATAAAACAATAACTTATGAATTAATCGTAATTCCTCGGATTGATTATTGAGTGTTGACTCAATCGCGCCTGATAAGTAAGATGCGCCTCAAATAAAATAAAGCATGATGCTCGTCACAGATTGACGCGCAGAGGGCACGGGGTAATCAACCTGCACAGCAGGATCATTTTCTGAACAACATTGTTGTTCAGCGCCCTCCTATTAACCTCATGTTTTGAAAAACCACGAATTGATTGTTTTTAGAACGGGACTATGTCATTTCCGTGCGGTAGCCATGGTGAAACACCACCTTTTTTAACCAAAAAAGACACCATGAAGAAACAAAAAATCAACAATCAATTCCGTTGCCATTCTGGATGCAGCAGCAGGCTGTTACGTTTGCATCGAACGCACATGGTAGACTCGCGCCTCACTTGATGTCAGCAAGACAACGCCACTCCATTTTGCAAGAAAAGACCAACCATTGAACAAGCCAATTCTATCCAGCCAGCATCGCTCACCCATGACAGTGCTGAAGGATGTCACCTTCGGCCTGCTGATGCGTGAGCTCAAGACCCGTTTCGGCAGCTATCGCATGGGCTACACATGGGCTGTACTCGATCCTCTGGTCGCAATTTCTGTGTTCTGTTTCATCTTCGGGATGCGTGAGCGCAGCGGTTTTGGCGGGGTTGAAGCGCCTGTGTTTATCGCAGCGGGTTATCTGCCATTTATGATGTTTCAAAACGTGGTCGGTCAGTTGCAGTCTGCCGTCAGCGCCAACAAGGGGCTGTTCTGTTATCGACAAGTAACCCCCTTTGCCACCCTCTTCTCTCGCTTCTTGCTGGAAACCCTGATCGGCGTGCTGGTGGCCTTTGTACTGATCCTGGGGCTGATGTGGTTCGGCTTTGATGCCATGCCTGCAGACCCGCTGGCCGTGCTGACGGGGTATGGCCTGCTGATGGTCTTCTCCTTTGCGCTGGGGACCTTGTTCTGCATCGCCACCTCCCTCTCCGAAGAGGCAAAAAAACTGATCCCCATTCTGATGCGCCCCATGATGTGGATCTCGGCGGTATTCTTTCCGCTGGCGGCCGTGCCCCAGAGCTATCAGCACCTGCTGCTGTGGAACCCTATCGTGCATGCCATGGAGCTTATTCGCTCTGGCTGGATTGCCGGTTTTCAGACCCAGGGCGGCAGTTGGTCTTATCTGGTGAGCATTACATTGATATTGCTCACTTTCGCCATGAGTGCCTATCGCCTCAGCCATCGACGACTAATCGCAAGTTAACAAGATGATCACTCTGGATAACGTCTCGAAATATTACCCCACCAAGTTTGGCCGCCATTATGTGCTGAAGGATGTCAACTTTATCCTGCCCGGGGATCGCAACATCGGCATTCTGGGGGCAAACGGCGCCGGAAAATCCACCCTGCTGCGCCTGCTCGGCGGTATGGATATGCCCAATCAGGGCAAGGTGATCCGCCACAGCCGGGTTTCCTGGCCTCTGGCTCTGAGCGGCGGCTTTCAGGGCAGCATGACGGGGCGTGAAAATACCCGCTTCGTCTGCCGTATCCATGGGGTACACGACACAGAAGCGGTAGAGGAGTGGGTGAAAGAGTTCTCGGAGATTGGCCAGCACTATGAGCTGCCCATCAAGGGTTACTCGAGCGGGATGAAATCCAAGTTCTCCTTCGCCGTCAGCATGGCCTTTGATTTTGATATCTATCTGACCGACGAGATCACCTCGGTGGGGGATGCCAGATTCAGGCAAAAGTGCATCGATGTCTTCACCCAGAAGCGGGAAACCGCCAGCCTGATCATGGTCTCCCACGATATGAAGACGCTGCGCCAGCAGTGTGACATGGGCATAGTGCTGCAAAACGGGCAACTGACCCTGCACGACGACATCGAAGACGCCATCGCCATCTACCAGACGCTCTGATATTCCATTTCAAGTATCTCCACGGACCTTTATGACCAAAGCCAAATTGACCGCCCTGCTTGAACGCAAGTTGCGCAAATTCAAGCGTGACCCCAAGCTGTTTCTTATCGATTCAAAGGGCTATCAAGTCGCCCATCACTCCTGGAAAAAAGCCATCAAGCTTGGCAGCTTTCTCTGGGTGGTGATCTGCTTCAGCCTGGCAGCACTCTATTACGGCACCCTTGCCAGCGATCGCTATGTCAGCCAGGCAAGTCTGATAGTCAAGCAGGCAGACCAGCTCAAGATGCTGCCAGATGCGCTCTCCATGCTGGGGCTCGGGGGCAGCAATCATCAGGATGTGCTGGTGATCCAGGACTATCTCAAGTCCTGGGATATGCTCAACACCCTGGATAAGGCGCTGCAACTGAAAAAACACTATCAGAGCGACAATGCCGACGCGTTCTCCCGCCTGCCTGAAGATGCCACCCGCGAAGAGTTTCTGGCGTTTTATCGGGATCACCTCACCGTCAGTCTGGATGAGCTCTCGGGTGTGCTGACCGTCAGCCTGCAAGCCTTCGATCCTGACTATGCCAAACAGGTTGTCAGCCTGATGCTCAAAGAGAGCGAGGGCTTTATCAACCGCTTGAGCCGTCAGGTGGCCATGGAGCAGCTCAAGTTTGTAGAGACCGAAGTTGCCCGCTCCCACGAGCGGCTACTGGGGGAGCAGGCCAAGATGCTGGCCTTCCAGAACCAGCACCAGCTGATGAGCCCCGAGGCCACCAGTACCGCCATGATGGGAGTGGTGTCTGAACTGGAAGCCGAGCTGGTACGCCAGGATGCCGAGCTTAAACGGCTGCAAATCTATATGAATGCCAATGCCCCAGACGTGGTGGCGGTCAGAGACAGGGTAGATGCCCTCACCCGTCAGCTGGCGCAAGAAAAAAATCGCCTGACCGGCAGCGAGAAGCAGTCCCTCAACGAGGTCAACGCCGACTATCAGGCAGTACAAGTTCAAACCCAGCTGGCCGCCGACGTCTACAAGACAGGGCTGGTGAGCATGGAGCAGGCGCGCGTCGAAGCGTACCGCAAATTGAAACACCTGCTGGTGGTGAGCCAGCCCAGTCAGGCCGAAGAGGCCGAATATCCCCGTCGTCTCTACAACCTGGCCACCATCGGTGTTCTGCTTTGCCTTTTCTATGGTCTGGTCGTGATGGGTCTTGCCACCCTGCGCGAACACCAAGACTGACAGGAGTATGTCGTTGAATACCTTCTTTACTAGATCACTCATTATCAAGCCGAGTCTGCTGGCCCTGAGTCTGGGCCTCTTGTTGCAACCCGCTTATGCGCTGGAAATCTCCCAGGAAGGAGCCCCGGTGCGCAAGGTCATCACGGATACCCAGACCCGGGATCCTGTGTTTGGCAACTGGCTGTTTCGCGGTGAGTTTGCCCGGGAATCCTTCAATGGCTTCAACCCGGATTACCGCATCGCCATCGGCGATCGGTTGCAGGTGCAGCTGTGGGGGGGGGTCGAATTCGATCAGCCCCTGACGGTCGATCACCAGGGCAATATCTTCCTGCCCAAGGTTGGGCCCATCAAGGTGGCAGGGGTTCGTAACGAACAACTGAATGACACCCTGCTTGGCGCCGTCACCACCGTCTATCAGAAGAATGTCAGCGTTTATGCCACCCTGGATGTGAGCCAGCCGGTCAAGATCTTCGTGACCGGCTTTGTCAAGCAACCGGGCCTGTTTGCCGGCCAGTCAGGGGATTCCATCCTCTATTTTCTGGACAAGGCGGGCGGTATTGCCGCCGAGCGCGGCAGTTATCTTGACGTCGCCCTCAAGCGCAATGGCAAGACACTGCGCCACTACAACCTCTACCAGTTTCTGGTCAATGGTACCCTGCTGCCCACCCAGCTGCGCGATGGCGACATCATAGTGGTGGCACCGCTGCGCTATCAGACCACGGTCAGGGGCAAGGTAGCGAACGCCAACAAGTTCGAACTGAGCAAACCCCATGTTACCCTGGCCGAGCTGATGCAGATGGCCAGGCCCGATCCCGATGCGACCCATATTCGGGTGAGCCGCAATCAGGGGGAAGATATCCACATGGATTACTACCCCATCAATGACGCCCAACTGGCCAAAAACATGATCAGCTCGGGTGACACAGTGGAAGTGATCGCCGACAAGCGATATGCCTCCATAGCAGTGCGGGTTGAAGGGGAACACGACAGTGCCCAGGAGTATGTGCTCAAGTACGGCGCCCGCCTCGGCGATATCCTCAATGGCCTGAAACTGACCCAGGATGCGGACTTGAGCGCCATCCAGCTTTATCGTGACTCGGTCAAGGTGCGTCAGAAGGAGATGCTGAACTCCTCCCTCAAGGCGCTGGAAGCCAGTATCCTGACCGCCCGCTCCTCTTCCGAGGGGGAAGCCAAACTACGCAACAGCGAAGCACAATTGTTGATGCAATGGGTCGAGCGCGCCAAGGATATTCAGCCCAACGGTCAGGTGGTGCTCGCCAATGGCACCAATATGGAAGATGTGCGGCTCGAACCGGGCGATATCATCCGCATTCCGCGCCAGACCAACCTCATCATGGTGCACGGGGATGTCATGTTCCCGAACGCCATCCTGATGGACAGCAAGCGCACTGTGGCCGACTACATCGATCTGGCCGGCGGCTTTACCCAGAAAGCCAGCAACTCCCGTATTCTGCTGCTGCATCGTGACGGCACCTTCAGCCAGATTGAGAAGGGCGATCTGGACAATAAAGAGATCGCCATCAAGCCGGGTGACGAGATTTTCGTCCTGCCTCAGGTCGATACCAAATCACTGCAGATCACCAAGGATATTACCGAGGTGCTCTATCAAATCGCCATTTCGGCAAGAGCCCTGGTGCTCTTGTAATAACAAGAATAGAGTGGCAGTGGCTGCCACTCTATTTCACTTGTGAGTCAATTCCTTTGCATAATAATAAACGACCACGTATCGCTTTAGTGGCAGACCAGTTCACGACGTTCAGCTTGGCCCCCGATGCCGACCTTATTCAGATCTCCCCGCTCGACTGGCAATGGAAACTCAGGTTTTTCAAACCTGATTTTTTGTTTGTGGAGTCAACCTGGCGTGGCTACAAGAATAGTTGGCAAGGCAAGATTGCCAGTTATGCGCACAGTTCACCCAATAAACCAGAACTGAGAAAATTACTGGAATTTTGCCGAAAACGGCAAATTACAACCATCTTCTGGAATAAAGAGGACCCATTTCATTTCGAGCGTTTTGCCGATGCGGCTGCGCTGTTCGATGTGGTCTATACCACGGATGCCGGTTCCCTTGAACGGTACCATTCCCTTCCCCATCAGGCCTTTGTGCATGTTGGTGTCCTGATGTTTGCCGCACAACCCAGCTGGTATCAACCGGCGGTGAGCGGTGAACGGGGGCCAGGGATCGCCTTTCTGGGGGGCTATTATGGCAATGAGCTGGCCGAGCGTAGCCGAACGCAAGAAGATGTGCTGTATGCATTGCGGGACAGAGGCCTGATTATTTTCGATCGCTTCTGGCAGAAAAATAACGGTTGCAGTTATCCGGATAAACTTCAGCCATACTGCAAACCCGCCATCTCGCCAATATCTGTCGCCAAGGCGTATCGGCAATATCAGCTTTATTTGAATTTCAATACGATAAGTCAATCGCCGACCATGTTATCCCGCCGGGTGTTCGAATTGGCGGCAGCGGGCTGCCCCATTATCAGCACCCCCTCGATAGCGATGGAGAGCATTTTTGGCAAGAGTATCGTCGCGGTACAGGATGGTACCGCGGCACGCGAGTGGTGTGTGCAATTACAAAGAGATATTCGTCAGAGAAACGAATTGGGCGAGCAAGCCAGGGAAATAGTGCTAGCCCAACACACCTGGCAACACCGACTGACACAGCTCAATAGTGAGCTCAGTCTTTATTAGTCATTTCGGGACAATACGAAAAACCAATTAACTCACACGGGAGTGATTATTATGCCGATAAAAGCGCAGCGGGTATTGATTGTGTTTGGTACCAGACCGGAAGCAATCAAGATGGCTCCGATCGTCAAGGCCTTCCAGGCCAATCGCAAGATTGACGTCAGAGTCTGTGTCACCGGGCAACACAGGGAGATGCTGGATCAGGTTCTCAACCTGTTCGAGATCGAGCCGGAGTATGATCTCAATATCATGAAACCGGGTCAGGATCTGACCGATGTCACCACCGCCATTTTGGAAGGACTCAAGCCAGTTTTTGCCGAGTTCAAGCCGGATCGCATTCTGGTGCACGGTGACACTGCCACCTCTTTTGCGGCAACGCTGGCGGCCTACTACCACCGCATCGCGGTCGGTCACGTCGAGGCAGGCCTTCGCACCGGCAATATCTACTCACCCTGGCCGGAAGAAGGTATGCGTCGTCTGACAGGGGGCATTGCCGATCAACATTACACCCCGACCATCAGCTCGCTGAAAAACCTCATCATGGAAAACATCGCCCCCGAGACCATCTTCGTGACTGGTAACTCAGTGATCGATGCCCTGATCGAGGTTTCCCACCGCATTGATAACAACGTCGGCATGAAAACCGAGCTGGCCAGCCGTTTCCCCTTCCTGGACAAGAGCAAGAAGCTGATCCTGGTGACGGGTCACCGCCGTGAGAACCACGGCGACGGCTTTGAGCGCATCTGCAAGGCGCTGGCAGCGCTGGCCCAACGGGATGACGTACAGATCGTCTATCCGGTACACCTCAACCCCAATGTACAAGAGCCGGTCAACCGCAACCTCAAGGGGCTCGACAACGTGCACCTGATCGAGCCGCAGGATTATCTGCCTTTCGTCTATCTGATGAAGCAGAGCTACCTGATCCTGACCGACTCTGGCGGCATTCAGGAAGAGGCGCCGACCTTGGGCAAACCTGTACTGTGCATGCGCGACACCACTGAGCGCCCTGCCGCCGTCAAGGCCGGCACTGTGCGCCTGGTCGGTACCTGCGACGAGACCATAGTGGCAGAGACAGTGCGTCTGCTGGATGACGAGCTGGCCTATCAAGTGATGAGTCATGCCAACAACCCCTATGGGGATGGCAAAACCAGCCAGCGTATCGTTGAGGCCGTCACTGGCATGAGCGGCGCCCTGGGCCAGCAGATTGACAGCAGCCTGCAAGTTGCCTGATTTACAGATTACATACCTGTCTTTGGGGGCATGCATGATGCCCCCTGTTTTACTATCGAGAGCACAAAATAATGAAATTTGAAACCATCTCCGTTGTTGGTCTGGGTTATATCGGTTTGCCAACTGCAGCAGTCATCGCCAGCAACGGCATTCGTGTCGTAGGTGTGGATGTCAACCAGCATGCGGTAGACACCATCAACCAGGGCAAGATCCACATTGTTGAGCCGGGTCTGGAAGACCTGGTCAAGCAAGCCGTGCAAGATGGCCATCTGAGCGCCCACACCAGCCCGCAGAAGGCTGATGCCTTCCTGATCGCCGTACCGACCCCGTTCAAGGGCGAAGATCATGAGCCGGACCTGAGATATATCGAGAGCGCCTCCCGCGCACTGGCCCCCATGCTGGAAAAAGGCAACCTGGTGGTGCTGGAATCCACGTCACCGGTCGGCGCGACCGAGCAGATGGCCAAGTGGTTGGCCGAAGAACGCAGCGATCTGACCTTCCCGCATACCGTTGCTGAAGGCCAGACCCCTGATATCTTTGTGGCGCACTGCCCGGAGCGCGTACTGCCCGGTCAGGTGATCCGCGAGCTGGTTGAGAACGATCGCATTATCGGTGGCATGGACGCAGCCAGTACTGCCGCTGCCACCCAGGTCTACAAGATGTTTGTCAAAAAGGGCGAGTGCATCGCGACCGAAGCGCGCACTGCCGAAATGAGCAAGCTGACCGAAAACGCCTTCCGTGACGTCAATATCGCCTTTGCCAACGAACTGTCCCTCATCTGTGACAAGCAGGGTATCAATGTGTGGGAGCTTATCTCCCTGGCCAACCGCCACCCCCGTGTCAATATTTTGCAGCCAGGCTGCGGCGTGGGTGGTCACTGCATCGCCGTCGATCCCTGGTTCATCGTCAACCAGAACCCGGACACGGCCCGCATGATCCACCAGGCGCGTCTGGTCAATGATTACAAACCCCACTATGTGGTGGAGCAGGTAGAAAGTGCGATCGCCGGTATCAACAACCCGAAGATCGCCTGCCTGGGGTTGGCATTCAAGCCGGACATCGATGATCTGCGCGAAAGCCCGGCCCTGGATATCACCAAGACCCTGGCCAATAACCCGGCCTATCAGATCCTGGCGGTGGAACCCAATATTGAAGCGCTGCCGGCTGCGCTGGAAAATCGTAATAACGTCAAGCTGGCATCGGTTTCTGATGCATTAAATAGTGCTGATTTAGTGCTCATTCTTGTCAAGCACAAGCAGTTTATTGGCATCAACGCATCTGATATCAAAAATGCAAAAATCCTAAATTTTGTTAACGCATAAAAACAACTTTATAAGGAAAAGTGGGTGTTAATGCCCACTATTTTTACTATGAATGCACGGCAAAAAAAGAAACTTTTAAAAAAGAACATTGTAGCGTCTCTGAATACTCAAAGCCCCTTAATAACAACTGCGCCACCCCATCAAATATATAATATTGTAGATGAACAGTCCATCACTTCATTAAGGACACAGCTTGTTCAGATTCACAGTGAAATAATGAATCAACAAGACCATATTCATACACTTTCTAAACTTTCTCAAAGAAATCAACATGACTACTTAAAACCACTGATCGCCGAAAATCAACACTTGATCAGTTCTCTTGAGAGGACGAGTCTAAACAAGTCTATTTTTAATGCTTTCCGAGAACAAATCTACACATTAGAAAGACAGAATTATGAGCTACAAATAGAACTAGAAAAAGAAAAAGAACGGACTATAAAAGTAAAAAGCTCGCTTTCTTTCTTGCTGGGAAACACATTAATAATGTACCGCAAGAACAATGAAAGTTTATTATCTTTGTTCAAAAAACTATCCGCAATTAAAAAGACTGCAAAAGCGCGCCGAGCGCCTGATAGTGCTGTAATAATGCCGGCCTCCCCCTCTTTTAAAAGCAACCTTAGCGTTACCCACAGATACTCTGATTCATCTCTAAAGATAATTCCGACTCTTAATGAGGATGAATACTTACCACTAGATAAGGGACCATCTTGGTTCAGCTTTACACCGCATGATTCTGGTGAAATCCGACTTTTATTCTCGCTTCATAAATCAGAAAATGTTAAATACAAGGACCTTCTTGCCCGCATCAGATACTTGGGTATGGATGGTAATGATATATCTGGGGAGATTTCCAATACCTACATATCCGCCACAGTAGGAAGATATGTGTATCTTGATACTATAGACGAAGAAAGTAAGGCACAACTGATACTTACCCCACCTTCTGTAGTAGGCACAATACTAATTGGCCTCCAAACTTGGCAGTCCAAAAATGAAATTAGAGTCTTAAACCGTTTTGAATCAGCCTCAGAAACAAGCAATTCAATTAACCATGATGCTGATGAAGAGTTCATATCTTTAAAAGACGGGGTAAGTATTATTATCCCTAGCTTTAAGGGAAATGAGACCATACCTGATATGCTTAACTCGATTGTTGAGCAGTCACTTTCAAAATCATTGATGCAAGTTGTTATCATCGTTAACGGTGATGACACGAGTTCACTCTCTCTGTATGAGAAATTTAAAAAAAACCATAGGGATATGGATATAGTCGTACATCATGAGTCTATCCCTAGTGCATCAAATGCAAGAAACGTTGGTATTGGCTATGCTGACAGGAAGTTCACACTTTTCCTCGATAACGATGACATGTTGTCTGAGAACTATATCCAAGCTTTGTATAACAAAAGGGATCCTAGCGCTATTGTTATAGGTGGTATCCATGACATTAACGAACTTGGGGATGTAATTAAAGATAACAGTGCCAACAACCAATATTTGCTAGCATCAACTAAGCCATTCATTTCTTACAATGATGTCACTGCAATTACAACTATGATTGCATGCAAACTATTACCTACTCATCACCTTAAAAAGGTCAATTTTGTACCACATCTACGCAGTGGTGAAGACGTTGTATTCTTTTGTGACTACATGGCGAAATTTAAACCAGAAATCAGAGCGGTTGCAGAATCAGATAATGCTTTCTATATTAGGCGAATAACTCAAAACTCTGTATCACGACAAAAATCCACCTTTGATTTCTGTGTTCGTCAACGGCTTCAGGTTATAAAAGAACTAAAGGCACTACAAGCCATCACTGACGATGGCAAACAAGTAAGTTTTATCCAGTCAAAAATAAATGCTCAGTGTACATTTATTAAAAAATTCCTCGATGAATCACCAGAATATAAAGAAGAGTTGCTTCTAGAGCTGAAGGCCCTATCGCTTGAGGACTTTTCATATGAAGTAATAAATAGAGGGAAAGCAAAGTCTTTAGTCATATCCTATTGCTTCCCGCCGTATGTAGATACAAGTGCTTGTGTTATGGCAAAGCGGCTCAGAGCTGAAGGAAAAGTTGTTGATGTTGTACATAACAATATGAGCAAAGTGAGAAGTGTTTCTAACGATCTTAATCTGCTCGTCAACGATCTTATAGAACAAAGAAAAGTTGTCAACACGCCATCTACCTTTGCTAATTGGTCAGGTATATATAGTTTTGCTCTCGAAACGCTAAAGTGGGCTACACGAAAACAGTCTGCCTATGAATCGATATATAGTAGGGCAATGTGGCCAGCATCACACTTTGCTGCATTTTTGGTAAAAAGAGCTAAACCAGAACTAAAATGGATAGCAGAATTTTCTGATCCAATACAGTGGGATATTAAGTCCCAAGAAAGATATGCAAAACTAGACCTCGACTTTATCAACGAGAATGTATTCGGTAAATCAGAAAAGATCGATTCCCTTCTCTTAAAGTACAAAGATAATGACAATCTCTATTTTTGGTGTGAACTCCTACCTTATCTGTATGCTGATGAAATAATTTTCACTTGTACTAATCAACGCGACTATATGCTGTCAAAGATTAGCGATGAAAAGATTAGAAAAATCGCGTTAGATAAATCAATTATCTCACAACATCCAACATTGAAATCATTCTATTACACTCTTGGAAGTGCTAATTACCCTATAGATAACTCAGTAAAAAATATAGGTTACTTTGGAGCATTTTACTCTAAAAGAAACCTAGACGATGTAGTTCAGGCTTTAAAAGCCTATAAGAATAATGGGCAAAAAAATATTATTCTCCATGTTTTCACAGAGCAGAAGGATGATGCTACAGCCTTTGTTAAAGACAATGATCTTAGTGAATACATTAAGATTAATGGTTATTTGGATTATTTGGATTTTCTCAAAGTAATCAATGTGTTTGATTGCCTAATAGTTAACGACTCAATAGTAAAAAAAGAAAAGGGAATTAATCCTTATCTTCCTTCAAAACTCAGTGACTACATGGGGGTTAAATCTTCTATATGGGCAATTGTTGAAGAAGAGAGCGCACTTTCAAAGATTGAAGGAATCCACTATATGAGTCAAGCTGGAGATGTCGGCACCGCAACTAGCATTTTAGAACAGATCTCTAGAGAGTCCTTTAAATGACAGGAATCACTGATAAAATAAATACCAATTTTTACTTTAGTCTGCCTGAAGGCCTAAAGTCTAATTTCTATCAACAATATATAATGTTTGGTCTAAAACCGTATGCAAAAAACAATTCGGATGAGTTCTTGGTAGTTACAAACCATTTTAACTCTCATTATAAGATAGCTCTATAATATGTCTAGTTACCTTGACATCATAATCCCATGCACGTTAAGTAACCAAGCATCCGATCCCATCAGAAAGAACCGACTACAGCAATGTAAAGCTCACCTTAATGGTGAGCATACCCATAACATAATCGTTTCCCCTCTCCTCAATCCAGAGGGGATTTTCTCACCAGGGAAAGCTAGAAATGAATTAATAAATAATGCAACAGGAAAATATATTTTCTTGTTGGATGTAGATTTATTGTCCAGCCCGACATTAGTTTCTTATTTATCAAATAGAGTTCATCCCCTAACTCAACATCGACTATATGAGTTTGAGATGTACCCCTGTCTCTATCTAACCAAGGAAGAAACAGAGCGGTTTGACGGGGATTTTCAAGGCTGCCTCGAATCCTTTCTGCGCGGTGAAAATCACAGGGTGGAGGGGATTGCCCTGGCCAGCAGTTGCTTGCTGATCCAGCGCGAGTGGTTTTTGCAGTTAGGAGGCTTTGACGAACAGTTTGTCGGCCACGGTGGCGAGGATCTGGAACTGATTGACCGGCTGACTCGCCATTATCCCATAGGGCCAAGGCCCGATGATTATGGCTTGAATATCAAGGCGCAGCACCCGGGGAATTATCAGGGATTTCGCCGTTATTTCAGTTATTATGCCCTGCCCCATCTGTTTGCCGGCCGGTTTCTGGTGCATCAGTGGCACCCCCGCCCCCTGACGCACCCCTATCACAAGCGCAGGGCGGGCAACGATCAGCTGCTGGAACAGATGCTGTCACGCTCCGAGTCAGAGCGAGGCCCCTTGAAAGGAGCGATCATGCCCTGCAATGACCTCAATGGAGAGCTGCCGGACTTTCGGGAGTGGATGATCCGTTTGCAGGAAGAGGCGGGTTATCCCGTCCGTGACTACCCGGGGCTGTTGCGCTGGCAGGATGGCATAGGCCCCAAGCGCCCCCTGTGGCGAAAACTGCGCAAGCTTTACCTCAACCCACGTGCTTTTTTCAGAGACATGTTCAAACCCGCATCTCACTGAGATCAATTACCATCCAAATAATTAACAAAAATAAGATTAAGAGCAATACCAGTCATTCTCTACCGATTCTTGGTACTGAGATAGATACGGCACTGAATATTTCAATAACTATTAAAATATTATCTGTCATTCTCCCTTAATTATACTTTAAAGTGGCTTTCGGTTGTAAACATGAAATCATTTAAAACGTTAGCAGTTGATCATATATGCAACATAAACATCCAGCGTGAAGATGCTACCATATGTGAATTGAAAATAGATGACTCTTTGACACTATCAGGCTTATACTATATAAAGAATGATACAGATAAGGTTGTTGTATTTTTTAACGGGGCAACAACTAGTCCGCTAGATGGTAAAAAAATATATTCAAGATGGAGTTGGGGATACAATACTGGCACTTCGTTTATTTCATTTGATGATCCAATTGTCTCCTGCACAAGACTAACTAACTTGGGATGGTACATTGGAACCAAGGACACGGATATTCAGGACATAATAAATAAAATACTTTTACATGTCTGTGATAAGTTTAACATCCCTCTTAATAGAGTTGTTTTTTATGGTTCATCTGGCGGTGGTTTTGCTGCCATTATGGCGGCCATAAAACTCCGTGGATCTACAGCGATTGCCCTCAACCCACAAACTAATATTTTAAAATACAATAAGAAACCACATGAAACAGTGTTAAATAATTTCTTTTCTATTAATAATGCTATACATGAATCAGTTCTCACTTATTTGGATAGATTTTCAATTCTAGAAGCTATAAAAAGAACATCATATTTACCCAATGTAATATATATACAAAACACTCAGGATACATTTCATTTAAATAATCATTACATTCCATTCCATGATCTTTATGTTAAAATGACACGAGATGTTGGTAATTATAAAAACAAGCTACATGTTCGATTGTTCAATCATGAGGACGGCCACTCCAGCATTTCTAATCAAAGTGAATTTTTAAATGAAGTATCATTTGCACTGAGTAATTTCACTGAAACTGAAACCACACATATTTCAACAAGAAACCAAGAAAATAAACTTAACCTTAGCGATAATACTTTATGGTTTGATATAGATGATGCTGCTTACAACAGTGAAATAAAATTCTCCATTTTATTATCCAATCTATGCCCTGACAACGATAAAAAACCGGCAATATTGCTGTTTGAGTGTCATGAGTTAGCCACCATAAAATTAAAGGAAGCTGGGTTATGGTATTCCGATTCGTTACAATGCCCATATAAATACATTGATAATTTTAACGAGGATGGATTCTTTTCATTAACAATAAAAAACTCCATATCGATTAAAAAAGTTGGCATTAGAAGATGGCAATCTATAAACCAGCCAGTACTAGAGCACTTTAATATAAAATATGATAGGGATTGGCAAGTTAAACTCTGAGTCGTCATGTTTGCTAAAAATCAATTAACACTGAATGACTAAATAATGGAATGTGACTGAGGGAGCCTATACCCTATGAGGCACAGTATCTTCCCAGGGCTGCTGCGCTGGCAGGACGGGCTCACTGTCAAACGCCTCCTCTGGCGCAAGCTTTTTAAGAGAAATGTTCAAACCCGCATCTCACTGAACTTCATTTTTTATCTGAGCAACTTGCATGACTCTATGGACACAATCTGGCGGCATACTGGCCCGCGACGCGCAGATCCGCGCCTGCCTGGACCAGCCATTGGCGCGTCTCAACCCTGATGCCACTCCCCAGCCCGGTGATGCCCTGGTGGGCTGGGGCCAGAAGGCCAATACCCGTCAGATTAAACAAACAGCCCAGGCCCTGGGTCTGCCCTATTGGCAGCTGGAAGATGGCTTTATCGGTTATATCGGCCACCCTGCCCGCGGTGGCAAGGCCGTGTCGCTTATCGCCGACCCCGTCGGCATCTATTACGATGCACGCCAACCCAGCCAGCTTGAACAGCTTATTGCAACGCCCTGTGACGCCGCCATGCTTGAGCGGGCGCAGCGGCTGATGGGTGAGCTGGTGCGCCTCGGCGTCACCAAGTACAACTGCTACGCCTCACGCCCGGCTCACCCGGCGGGTAATGCCTCTGCCGGTCTTTCTGCACGAGGTGAGCATGGCGGTTTGCCAGCCGCGCTGGCACAGCGCCTGTTGCAAGATGCCAGACCCAGAGTGTTGCTGGTGGATCAGGTGGCCGGCGATCTCTCCATTCCAGGGGCGCTGGCCAGTGAAGCGGACTTTGTGGCCATGGTGGAAGCGGCACGCCGCAATCACCCCGATGCCCGCCTCTTGCTGCGCACTCACCCGGACACCCGCTTTGGCAAGAAGAGCGGCGTGCTGGCCCGACTGCAACTGGACGATGTGGAAGTGGTTGCCGAACACTGCCATCCCCATGCCCTGCTCAACCGGGTGGAGGCTGTCTACACCGTCTCTTCCCAGCTCGGATTTGAGGCCTTGCTGCTCGGCAAGCCGGTGTATTGCTTCGGCATGCCATTTTACGCCGGTTGGGGGCTGACTTTTGATAGCAAACAGTGCGAGCGACGCAAGGTTCAGGTATCACTGCCCCAGCTGGCGGCCGCCGCCCTTATCCTCTATCCGCGCTATCTGGATCCCGTGCTGGGCCAGCGCTGTGAGGTGGAAGAGGTATTGACCATAGTGGCCCGTCAGCAGAAGGCTGCGCCGCGCTGGCGCAGACTCTATCTGGTTGGTTTCTCCTTGTGGAAGCGCGCCTTTATGCAGGCATTTTGTCACCACCTGGCCGATGAGCTGCGCTTTGTGCGCACACCGCCCAAGCGGCTGACAGGCGATGAGCAGGTGCTGGTATGGGGCAGCCGCCATCCGGATCTGACCTCGGCCATCCGGGTGGAAGATGGCTTTATCCGATCAAGAGGGCTCGGCTCCAACCTCTGTCGCCCCTCCTCCTTGTCCATCGATCCGGTCGGGATCTATTTCGATAGCCGCATGCCAAGCGGGCTCGAACAGTTGCTCAACTACCAGCAGCTGACCGAGGCCGACGTCAATCGGGGCAGTGCACTGATCGATCTGCTGCGCCAACACAGGGTCAGCAAATACAACGTAAGCGCGCCACAGCACTATACCCCCCCTGCGGATGGTCGCACTTTGGTGCTGGTAGTCGGCCAGGTGGATGGGGATGCCTCTATCCTGACCGGCAGCCCGACAATTCGCAGCAATGAACAACTGCTGTGGGCCGTACGTGCGGCCAAACCGGAGGCGCACATTCTGTTCAAGCCGCACCCGGATGTGGTGGCCGGTAATCGGGCGGGCGCCATCTCGGCTGCCTGTCTGGCGGAGTGTGTGGACAGCCAGGTGCTGGACATAGGGCTGACCAGTCTCTATCCCCACGTGGATGAGCTGCATACCATGACCTCGCTCAGCGGGTTTGAAGCGCTGGTACAGGGTGTCAAGGTCACGACCTGGGGTCAGCCCTTCTACAGTGGCTGGGGGCTGACGACAGATGCCCATCCCCCTGCCAGGCGCCAGCGCAGCCTGCCATTGGCGGCGCTGGTCTATCTGACGCTGGTCGCCTATCCGCTCTATATCGATTGGCAGACCGGGCTCTGGATAAGCCCGGAGCAGCTGATCCGCCAGCTGGCAGAGCAGGGGCAGTCATCGACCCGCAAGTCGAGCCTCTGGCAGCGCTGGCAGATCAAGTTGAGTTATCTGACACAGACGCTGCTGCAACGTCCCTCCCTCCCCCAGCTCATGAGATAAGCCGTACATGAAGATTTTGTTGTTGCAAGGACCGCTTGGCCCCTTCTTTCAAACCCTCAGCCAGACCCTGAGCGAAGCGGGCCATGAGGTTTACAAGATCCATTTCAATGGCGGGGATGAGTGCTGGCCTTGCGTCGGTCACAACGAGCGTTTCACCGGCAAGCCGGACACCTGGAATACCTTCTTTCGCCGCTTCATCAAGCGCCATCGTATCGACAGCCTGATCTGCTATGGGGATTGCCGCTATTACCATCTGCAGGCCATTCGCATCTGCAAGCTGAAGAAGATCGCCGTCTGGGCCATGGAAGAGGGTTATCTGCGCCCGGACTACGTGACGCTGGAGCAAGGGGGGGTGAATGCCTTCAGCCCGCTTTATGCCAAACGTGACCAGCTGGCCGAGATGCAGTGGCCCGCCCCTTATGATGCGCCATTGCAGGTGGGCAAGACCTTTGGTCGCCGCGCCTGGTATGCCAGCCGCTATCACATCAGCAAGAATCTGTTTCACTGGCGCTACCCCCATTTTGTCAATCACAGACCCTGGAGCCTCTATCAGGAGGCCAAAGGCTGGGTGGCGGGCGGTCTGGTCAAGTGGCGGTACAGATGGTCTGACCGCAGCCTGCTCAGAGCCTTGCCCCAACACAAGGGCCATATCTTCTTCGTGCCCCTGCAGGTCACCGAAGATTTTCAGATAAGGGAGCACTCTGACCTGAGCGGAGTGGAAGAGATGGTCGCCCAGGTGATGAACTCCTTTGCCCGACATGCTCGCAGTGAGGATATCTTGCTGTTCAAACATCATCCCATGGACAGGGGTTACGTCAGCTACCAGTCCCAGATCAACCGCCTGGTGACGCTGCTCGGGCTGGAAGGGCGGGTGTTCTACGGTTATGACTTGCCGCTGCCGACCCTCTATCCCCTGCTCAAGGGGGTCATCACCATCAACAGCACGGTTGGCCTCTCCGCCCTGCTGCACGATGTGCCGACCTTCTGCATGGGACGCGCCCTGTACGATCTGCCGGGTCTCACCACCCGTGGCACCCTTGAGAAGTTCTGGCACAAGCAGAGCCCGGTGTGCAGCGACACCTTCGAGCGCATGCGACAATCCCTGCTGCATCTGACCCAGCTCAATGCCAGCTTCTATCGCCATCTGGAACTCAGCGCCATGGCAGTGATGCAGAAGATCCATCGACACAGTGAACAAGTAACACCCACCAAGCAGGGGGTCTCTTCCCGGCTATCTTCCTGTCTCATCGGGGCCATAGGTGCACTGGGTACTTTTGGCTTGCTGTCAGAGGAGATGCTGACACCGATGGCGCTGCTCTAGACCACCACTCACCCACAAAAAAGCCCGCAATTGCGGGCTTTTTTTATGGTCGTTACAGGCTGCGGGGGCGCAGGTGGGCGTGCCAGCGGGCTTCCCACTTATTGAACAGCCAGACGATGACGAAAGTAAGCAGCATGTAGAGCAGGCCAGCGGTCAGGAAGGCCTCGAACGGGCTGTAGTAGCGGGAGTTGATGATCCGCGCGGCGCCGGTCAGGTCGACGATGGTGATGATGCCAGCCACCGCCGAGCCCTGCAGCATGAAGATCACCTCGTTGCTGTAGGCGGGCAGCGCACGGCGAAACGAGTTGGGCAAAATGATGCGGGTGAGGGTTTGCCAGCGGCTCATGCCAAAGGCGTTGGCCGCTTCAATCTGCCCCTTGGGCATGTTGAGCACGGCGCCGCGCACTATCTCTGCGGTGTAGGCGCCGGTATTGAGGGTGAACGCCAGCAAAGCGCAGAACCAGGCTTCGGCAAACAGGATCCAGGCTGCGCTGTTTTTCAGCCACTCCCACTGGGCAGCGCCGTAGTAGATGATAAAGAGCTGTACCAGCAAGGGGGTGCCACGAAAGAAGTAGATATAGGCCCAGATCGGCCCCTTGATCAGCCAGTTGCGACTGTTGCGCAGTATCCCCATGGGTACCGCCAGCGCCAGACCGAGTATGAGGGATGCCGCCACCAGCAGCACTGTGGTGTAAAGCCCCTGCCAGTAGGTAGGCCACTCTTTGAGAATGATTGAGAAATCCATGGCTTACCTCGTCTTTATCGCATAGTGACGCTCGGCCCACTTCAGTGCCGAGGTGGAAACCGCAGTGAAGATCAGGAAGATCAGGGCCACCGCCATGTAAAAGGTGAAGGGCAACTGGGTCGAGCCTGCCGCCAGGGACGCTTTGCGCACCATGTCATCGAGGCCGATGATGGAGACCAGCGCCGTGGTCTTGAGCAGTACCAGCCAGTTGTTGCCAAACCCCGGCAGGGCGTGGCGCATCATCTGGGGAAACAGGATCCGGACAAAGACCTGGGTTGCCCGCATGCCAAAGGCGCGAGCAGCTTCCAGCTCCCCCTTGTCCACCGCCAGGATGGCGCCGCGGAATGTCTCCGTCATGTAGGCACCGAAGATGAAACCTATGGTGGCGACCCCGGCCGCAAACGGACTGATATCGATGTAATCAGGCAGCAGGGAGACCCACTCCTGATTGGGATTGCTCTCGAGCAAGAAGTTGTTGTAGGTCTCGTTGACCCAGGTACAGACGCTGTTGATCAGCACCTGGCCGCCGAAGAACAGCAGCATCATCAGCACCAGATCGGGAATGCCGCGAATGACGGTGGTGTAAGTGGTCGCAATGCCCCTGGCCCACTTGTAGGGCGACAATTTGGCGAGCGCTCCCAGCATCCCCAGCAGCAGCGCCAGCAGCAGCGAGGCCAGCGCCACTTCCAGAGTGACCCAGGCGCCCTCCAGCAGGGAGGCTTCGTATCCTTTCAAATCAAACATATGCAGCTCCATTGCACATTGAGTGGGCTCGCCCCTCCCAAGCAGAGGCTCCATATTCTTTAAAACCACACATATGCAGCTCCATTGCAATCAAGCAGGCCCATCACTCCTTGCAGGAGATAACGGGCCCGATATGACGACTGATGGGAGTCAGCCTGTCGTTCCTGGTTCGCCGTCGGCACCGCAAGGACCCCAAGCCTCCTCCTGGCTCTTTCATACAAGGGAGGAAGTTGGCAACGCCTCCCCCTTGTGAAGGGGAGGCCAGGAGGGGGTTTTGATGATCCGCCGTAGACGACGTTCGGTTGTTATTCGCCGTAGACGTCGCTTTCTTACGCGCCGTAAACGTCTATCTGCTTACTCGCCGTAAACGTCGAACTCGAAGTACTTGTCGTTGATTTCCTTGTACTTGCCGTTGGCGCGCAGGGCCAGGATCGCCGTGTTGAATTTCTCTTTCAGATCCTTGTCAGCCTTGCGAACGGCGATGCCGGCACCCTCACCAAACCACTTGGGATCGGTCAGTTTCGGGCCGACGAACTCAAAGCCGTCACCGCCCTCTTTTTTCAGCAGACCATCCGTGATGGCAGCGGAATCGGCCAGCACATAGTCGACACGACCGGATTTCAGATCGAGGTAGGCTTCATCGGCGGTGCCGTAACGCTTGATGGTGGCGTTGGGGAAGTTGTCGGTGATGTAGGTATCCATGGAGGTAGCGCGTTGCACCGCCACGGCCTTGCCATCCATGAAGGCCTTGTCGAGCTGGACGTCAGTGCCTTTCTTTGCGGCGAAGCGGGCCGGAATGTGCTGGTACTTCTGGGTAAAGTCCACCTTCTTCTTGCGCTCTTCCGTGATGTCCATGGTGGCGATGATGGCGTCATATTTGCGCGACAGCAGCGCCGGTATGATGCCGTCCCAATCCTGTTTGACCAGGGTGCACTTGACCTTCATCTCTGCGCACAGGGCGTTGGCGATATCGATGTCAAAGCCTTTCACTTCGCCACTGGGCTCGGTCCAGGAGAAGGGAGGATAAGCACCTTCCACCCCGATCCGCACTTCTTTCCACTCCTTGGCCATCAGGCTACCGGAAGACAGGGCAGTCACTATGGCAGTCGCCAGCATCAGCTTGTTCATGTATCTCTCCTTGATAAAATCGTCGACTGTTAACGTTGGATCCCGCCCATCAATAGATGGAAGAGATAAATTGCTTGAACCGTTCCGATTTGGGATGGGCGAAAATCTCCTTGGGGTTGCCCTCCTCTTCCACGCGCCCCTGATGCAAAAACATTACCTTGTTCGACACATCACGGGCAAACGACATCTCGTGGGTCACCACCAGCATGGTGCGCCCCTCTTCGGCCAGCTCACGCATCAGGCCGAGCACCTCACCCACCAGCTCGGGATCGAGCGCAGAAGTGGGTTCGTCAAACAGCATCACTTCGGGATCCACCGCCAGCGCCCGGGCAATGGCCGCACGCTGCTGCTGACCGCCGGAGAGGTGACCCGGGTAGTAATCCCGGCGCTCCCACAGGCCCACCCGATTGAGCAGATGCTCCGCCTTGGCGATGGCTTCGGCGCGGGGGATCTTCAGCACCTGGATAGGCACTTCGATGATGTTCTGCATGATGGTCATGTGCGACCAGAGGTTGAAACTTTGAAACACCATGGCCAGACGGCTACGGATACGCTCCACCTGACGCACATCCTCCGCCAGCCGCTCGCCAGCCCGGTTGGTTTTCATCCGGATAAGCTCGCCATGAAGCGAAACCGTGCCGGAAGAGGGTGTTTCCAGCAAATTGATACAGCGAAGAAAGGTCGACTTCCCCGAGCCGGAGGAGCCGATCAGGGAGATCACGTCTCCCTTGTGGGCGGTCATGTCGATGCCCTTGAGCACTTCGTGGGTGCCGAAATACTTGTGCAGTTCACGAACTTCCAGTGCGGCAACGTCGCTCATCCATTACAACCTTGTCTGTCCCTAGACGCCGCTACGGCGTGACTCAGCCATCGTCCATTTAACAAAAAGTTAACCGATGGCAACCTTCAGCGAAAATATCACTCGACTAGTCAAAAAACAATACAGAACGGTGGTCTTTGGTGTTTTGTCTGTATTTTTATTGGTCTAATCGGTATTTTTCAGCACTTTGTCTGCATAAAACCCTATCCAGACCAGTACGGCAACACCGCCTTTTTATACCCACATCGCAAGGGTGGCAAGAAAATTCCTGCATCATGGTCATAACCGTACCCAAGCAGCTTTATTCACCCTGCGGATGTTTGCATCTTGTTGAAAAGTGGGCTGACTCGTCAATTCTCCTGCTGCACCAAGGCGAGCCACTGCGCCACATCAGTGCATGGATTTGCACCAAAAACATAACAACTTGATAAAAAAGCCCCGGATGAAACATCCAAACCCACAGATATGTGACACAGAGCCAATAAGTAGTGATAAGGTGTCATTTTTATCAGTTTTGTGATCGAGGCCCCGATGTTGCTCAATGTATTGCTGATCTTGCTGCCGCTGGCAATCGGCTATCTGATCCCCCTCTCTTCCGCCCGGCTCATCAAGCTGGTCAATCAGTCGCTGGGCAAGATGGTCTATCTCATCCTGTTTCTGATGGGGCTGGGGCTCGCCTATGTGGAGAACCTGGGCAGCAACCTGGCGGTGATCTTCAAGGTGGCCGGTGTCATGCTGGCCGCGATTACCTTCTGCAACCTGCTGGCGCTCTGGTGGCTCGACAAACGCAGCCCGCCGACCCATGAGGCGAGTGACGCCAAGATGCCGAGCAAGCTGCACCTGCTGTGGGAATCACTTCAGCTCTGCTTCGTGGTGCTGGGGGGCGTGCTGTTGGGACTGCTGGTGGATCTGCGGATCTTGCCCATCGACAAGTTGAGTGAGTGGGCCCTGATGTTGTTGCTGCTGCTGATCGGGGTGCAGATGCGCAACTCCGGCATGCGACTGCGCCAGATCCTGCTCAATCCCTGGGGCATGAAAATCGCCTTTACCGTCATCGTCAGCAGCTGGCTGGGCAGTCTGCTGGCAGCCCAGTTGCTCGGCATGCCATTCAGTCATGGCTTGGCGATCAGCTCCAGCTTCGGCTGGTATTCGCTGTCGGGCATTCTGGTGGCCGACAAGCTGGGGCCTGTGCTCGGCTCCGCCGCCTTTATCAACGATCTGGGTCGCGAGCTTATCGCCATTCTCATCATCCCCATGTTGATGCGCCGCCACCCCTCTGCCGCCATCGGCTACGGTGGCGCCACTGCGCTGGACTTCACCCTGCCGGTCATTCAGAAATCCGGTGGCATCCAGGTAGTACCTGTGGCGATTGTCTCCGGCTTTATCCTGAGCCTGCTCGGCCCCATCCTGATCCTGGGCTTCCTGGCCATTTAAACCTGCCAACCTCATCACGCCCGACCCGAGTGTCGGGCTTTTTTGTGCCAACTCCTTGCCGCCGGTTCGCCAGCCATAGGCAAGCAGAGCCGGATCCGCTAGGCTCACCCTCAGTTTTCATTTGCTGGTCAACCCTAGCCCCATGAATTATCTGGCTCATCTGCATCTGGCTGCCCATACCCGAAGTTCCCTCACCGGCAATCTGCTGGGGGATTTTATCAAGGGACCACTGCCAAGCGCCCTCGCCCCCGAGTTCGACGAGGGGATCTGGCTGCATCGCAAGATTGATGCCTTCACCGATGCACACCCGGAGCACAGGGCAGCTGTGGCCTGCTTTGAGGCGCCCTGGCGCCGCTTTGGCGGCATACTGGTGGACATGCTCTACGACCACTGGCTCAGTGTGTACTGGTCACAGTTTTGTGCAGAGCCTCTACCCCGCTTTTTGCAGCACAGCTATGACCAGCTTTTGGCAGATCACCTGCTGCTGGCAGACGGCTTGCCAGCGGCACTGAAACGGATGGCGGAGCAGAACTGGATTGCCTCCTATCGTCACAAAGAGGGGCTGGGCCGTGCCCTCAACGGCATAGGCCATCGTCTGCGCCGCCCTGTGTTGCTCGGCAATGCCCTCACCACCCTGGATGAGATGGATTGGCACACCTGCGAGCTGGGCTTTCTGCGCTTCTATCCCCAGCTGATGGCATTTAGCGAGCAGCAGCTCGCCCACTATCGCGAGACGGGCGGCCACGCGGGATTGCGGCCATAAAAAACCGGCCCCAGGGTCCGGTTTGCAGATAAAGGCGCACTGAACCAGTGCCTTATTTCTCTTCTTGTGACAGCTCACCCTTCTTCTTGCGAATGCTGAGGCCCAGCTCCCGGCCACGCAGGCGGGCGTAATAGATGGTGCCGACAAACGCCAGTGTGGTGAACACCAGTTCAACCACAGCCAGCCAACGCTCCCCTTCATCCGTGGTGATCAGCGTCAGGGCGTGCAGGAAATAGGGCATCAGCACGAAGTTGCCCCAGGCGTGGGCGTAAGGGTTGCCCTGTACTATGCCCTTGAGCGGGAACAGGAGCGGCACAGTCCAGATCACCGGCAGCAACCAGGGATTGAGGTCAGGGTGGGGGGAGAGAAACAGGTGCCAGAGGATGACCCAACCCAGCAGGCCAAAGAAGCCGACCAGGGTCAGCAGACGGGCGAAGCGAGTGGTCACTTGAGGATCTCCAGCACCTGCTCGGGAGGGCGGCCGATGCGAGCCTTGCCATCTTTGATGACGATGGGGCGCTCGATGAGCTTGGGATGCTGGTGCATGGCGCGAATGAGGGCATCGCCACTCTGATCCGCCAGCCCCAGCTCTTTGTAGAGATCTTCCTTGGTGCGCATCAGCTGGCGCGGATCGGCAAAGCCCAGTTGGGTCAGCAGAGTGCGAATGACATCTTCACTCGGCGCCTGCTCCAGATAGAGCACCACATCCGGGGCGACCCCGTGCTGTTCCAGCAGGGCCAGGGTTTCACGGCTCTTTGAACAGCGCGGATTGTGGTAGATTTGGGTCTCGCTCATGGTAACTCCCTGATGTGGCAAGATGGGACAAGAAACGGCGCTATTGTAGGGGAAACGGATGGTCAGGGTAAGCGGCAGGGCACAGGAAATGAAACGAATTTGTTGGCTGATTGTGGCGGCTCTGCTGACAGCCTGCTCCCCGGCCCCCGAGTTCAGCAACGGCCAGGGCCAGCCGGTGACGCTGGCGCAGTTTGCCGGCAAACCGCTCTTGGTCAACTACTTCGCGCCCTGGTGCGCCCCCTGCCTGCGGGAATTGCCGCTGCTGGAGACACTGGCGCAGGAGGGCAAGATAGCCGTGGTGGTGATCAGTTACGATCCTGCCACCCCGGCCGAGCTGGGAGCACTGGCCAGTCGCCATCACATCAAAGTCCCGCTGCTGATCACCGATAAAGAGGCGCACCTCCCCTTCTCTCTCCCAACCGGGCTGCCCACCAGCTATCTGCTCGATGGCGAGGGCATGTTGCAAGCGACGCTGGTGGGAGAGCTCGACGAGCAGAAGATTACCGCCCTCAAGGCGCGGGCTGCGCAATTTCGTTAGAGAAGACCCCAACCCTCCCCTTGCCAGGAGAAGCGCCGATGCGCCTTCCTGACATTTGAGCGTCTGCGACGCTTCTCTTTCATTACTAGTCTGCCGCCCCGCTCTCTTGTGAAGGGGTGGCAGAGAAGAGTCTTCCGCCCGGAAAGAAAACGGGGCGCGCCATTGCTGGAGCACCCCGTTTCACCGTTTGTCTGAGTCATCACCCTTTCAGGCTGTCGAGATCCTTTTTCGCGCGCTCCAGCTCTGTGATACGCGCCTCCAGTCTGGCCAAGGTCAGCTTGTCGCTGGTGGTGCCACGGGCCACGATCAGCTCGTCGATGGCGGCTTGATAATCCCCCCGCAGGGAGAGCATCTCGGCGCGCGCCATGTGCAACTCTGTCATTCTGCCCGCCTTGCGATAGGCATCGGAGAGCAGGTTCCAGGCCAGGCTGTTCTCTTCGTGATCCCGGGCATAGGGGTCCAGTATGGCGATGGATTTCTTGTAATCGCCCCCTTCCAGATAGGCGTTACCCAGGTTGACCACCACCACTTCGTTATCCGGCATGCGGGCGCGGAACTTCTCCAGCCGTGCAATGGCCTGGGCGCTGCGTCCCTTGGCGAGATCGATATCGGTCAGGGCATCGACCACGAACAAGTCTTCCGGATGACGCGTGGCCAACTCCTGCATCAGGGTGTCAGCCTCATCGGTGCGCTTGAGTTGCAACAAGGCCAGCGCCTTGCCATAGGTGGCCGCATCCTTGAGGGGGTAATCCCCTTTTTGCAGACGACTGTCGAAGTAGCTGAGCAACGCCTGTGGGGTCTCGGTGCCATAGCGCACCTGAATGCGCACCTTGGCCAGCCAGAAGTCCAGGCTGGGGGGCAAGTTGCGGCGCCCATAGCTGTTGGCTCGGCCACGGGCCTCTGAGATCCGGGTCTCGGGCAGGGGGTGAGTGAGCAGCATCTGGGGCGGCTTGCTGGCGTAGCGATACTCGGCTGCCAGCTTCTGGAAGAAGTTGGCCATGCCCATGGGGTCAAACCCTGCGTCATACAGGGTTTTCATACCGATCCGGTCCGCTTCATATTCGTTGTCGCGGGTGTAGTTGATGGCCGATTGCATCGACAATCCGAGGGTGGTCTGCAAGGCGGCGATACCGGCGGTGGGGTTGATCACCGCGAGCGCAATGGAGCCCACCAGCCCGGCCAGGGTCATGGCGGAGCTACTCGCCTGCGCCTCCATGTAGCGGGCAATGTGGCGCTGGGTCACGTGAGTGATTTCGTGCGCCAGTACCGAGGCCAGCTCGCTCTCGCTGTCGGCATAGAGGAACAGGCCTGTGTGCACCTTGACCCGACCGCCGAGGAAGGCGGCCGCGTTGATGCTGGGATCATTGACAAGGAAGAAGGTAAAGGGAAAACGCACCCCGTCAGCGTTGGTCAGCAAGCGCTGCCCCAGATCGTCTATGTACTGACTCAGCACGGGATCATCGATGATCGGCAAGCCGGCACGGGCGAAACGCATGAAGGCATTGCCATAGCGCACCTCCTGCTCGATGGGCAGGGCGGCTACCCCGGCTGTGCCTATGTCGGGAAGCTGGTTGTTCGCCTGGGCATGAAAAGTCGCCCCCATCAGGGAAGCCAGCAGGGGAAGCGATGCCATCAAAGGGGAAAAGCGTGCCACGTTATCTCTATCTCCAATCAGACCCTACCGGGACACCGGCAGAATACCCTTGCCCCTCAAGGGCCACAAGCGTTGTTTCATGCTCTTATCACGGCCATAATAGCCGCCTCATGCCCGATGGAGCCCCTATGGAACACCTCGATCTGACCCCCTGGCGCTGCCCCGAGCCACTGATCCGGCTCAAGCTCTGGTTGCGTCAGGCGACACCCGGTCAATCCCTGTCCATCCAGCTGGCAGACCCGGGCTCCCGGCAGGATATTCCGGCCTACTTGCAACGCCAGGGACACACAGTCACCTTGCAGCAAGGGCCGGACAATACGATCTTTTTGCAATTGGTTGTCGGGGCCAAGCAGCCATCATGAGCCCCTGTCACGAAAGGATGCTGTCATGTTAGAAGTTCTCAAGCGCTGGTATCAGACCCGTTTCTCCGACCCCGATGCCGTCACCCTCTTCCTGCTGCTGGTTGCCTGCTTTGCCGTGCTCTGGCTGTTTGGCGGCCTGCTTGCTCCCTTGCTGGTCGCGCTGGTGATGGCGTATCTGCTGGAGTGGCCAGTTAGCCGGTTGCAACGAGCCGGGCTCTCCCGCGCTCTTGCCACCAGTCTGGTGCTGCTGCTGTTCATAGCTGTGACAGTGATGGCATTGCTGGGCCTGATCCCGACCCTGGTGAGCCAGGGCATCAATCTGGCCAAGGAGTCCCCCTCCATGCTGGCCCATGCCCAGGACTATGTGCGCACCCTGCCGGAGAAATACCCCGAAGTCATCGACGTGACCCTGGTCGAAACCATCATTGACAACATCCGACAACGCATCCTGAGCGGCGGCGAGCATCTGGTAAGCGCCTCCCTGAGCTCGCTGGTGAACGTAGTGGCCATCCTCATCTATCTCATCCTGGTGCCGTTGATGGTGTTCTTCATGCTCAAGGACAAACAGGAGCTGATGGGCGGCCTGCGCCGCTTCCTACCGCGCAATCGCACCCTGGTCAACCGGGTCTGGGTGGAGATGAACGACCAGATCATCAACTATATCCGCGGCAAGGTGATCGAGATCCTTATCGTCGGGGTGGCTACCTACATCCCCTTTGCCTTGATGGGATTGCGCTACTCGGCGTTGCTGGCGGTGGCTGTCGGTTTCTCCGTACTCATTCCTTACATAGGCGCGGCAGCGGTCACTGTACCTGTGGCCATGGTGGCCCTGTTCCAGTGGGGACTGACCCCGGAATTCACCTGGCTGATGGTGGCCTATCTGGTGATCCAGGCCCTCGATGGCAACCTGCTGGTGCCTCTGCTCTTCTCCGAGGCAGTCAACCTGCATCCGGTGGCCATCATCGTAGCCGTGCTGGTATTTGGCGGCCTGTGGGGTTTCTGGGGCGTCTTCTTTGCCATCCCCCTCGCCACCCTGGTCAAGGCGGTGATCAATGCCTGGCCCAAGCGGGATGATCCGGCCCTGCCCGGCGTCTGAGGGCACACCCCTCTCAGCTCACAGAGAGTGATAACCAGCAATCAGGAAACAAAGAAGGGAGCCCACGGCTCCCTTCTTTGTCATGCAATTGCGGTTGTCGATATCAGAGCCCGGCCAGAAATGCCGTCAGGGCTTGATTGACGAAGGCGGGATTTTCCAGCGTGGAGATATGGCCTGCAGCCGGTATCTCCTTGAAGGGGCACCCCAGCACCTCGGCCATCAGATAACCCTCCAGCACTGGGCGAGCCTTGTCTTCGCAGCCGGTCATGACCAGTGCCGGCACCCTGATCTCTTCCAGCCAGTCGATGCGATCTTCCCGGGTCACAAAGCTGCGGCCCACCGCCACCATGGCGGCTACCTTCTCCCCTGGCCAGGAGGCCAGGCGTTCCTTGAATCCGTCAATCAAGGCCGCATTCGGCTGATTGGCAAAAAACAGCGGTGCCACCTGCTCCACTATGGGTGCCGGTATTGTGCCGAGCTGCCCAATCATGCCCAGCATGCCGAGGTAGCGCTCACAGGTGATCTGGGGCTCGAGACCGACGAAGCTGTCCATCAGCACCACTCCCTTGAGACGGGTCGGTGCCATCCTGGCCAGCTCCACACCCCACATGCCACCGATGGAGAGACCCACCAGCACACACTCTTCGACCCCGAGGGCATCGAGCAGTGCCAGATGATCCCGGGCCAGGGTCGCCAGGGTGCAGGGGCCTTCCGGCAACCGGTCGGAATCTCCATGGCCCCACAGCTCGGGCACGATACAGCGGTACTGGCCTTTGAGCGCGGCAATCTGCGGCGCCCACATGGCGCTGTCCCACAGGTAGCTGTGGCCAAACAACAGAACCGGGCCCTGCCCCTCGTCCAGATAGGCCATTTGGCGGCCCGCTATCTCCATAAATTGCTTCATGTTTTCTCCTGTTGCCAGCTGCTGATGATGAGACGGCAGTGCAAATCGCCATAAATGGCTTCATGTTTTTCTATTGCCAGCGGCTGATGAGGCGGCAGTGTAAATCGCCATTCTGTTTTGCTGCCAGCGACGGGGCGGCAGTGTAACACGCAGTCCTTGGCAGTGGCGCCTCCCTGGTGCAAGCTGAAGATGACTCAAGGAAAGGACTCAAAAAGGAGAAAGCCATGCCGAAGGAAAAAAGTAAGAAGCGCCCGCGTCTGGACAAGAAGTGCTATGAGCATCACCTCACCCATCTGCAGGAGGAGCTGGTCAAGTTGCAGGAGTGGGTCAAGCAGGAGGGGCTGAAAGTGGTGGTGTTGTTCGAGGGGCGCGATGCCGCCGGCAAGGGCGGCGTCATCAAGGCCATCACAGAACCGCTCAACCCCCGGGTCTGCCGGGTCACAGCCTTGCCCGCCCCTTCCGATAGAGAGCGATCCCAGTGGTATTTTCAACGCTATGCCGCCCACCTGCCCGCCGCCGGTGAAATGGTGCTGTTCGACCGCTCCTGGTACAACCGGGCCGGGGTCGAGCGGGTGATGGGGTTTTGCAGCGATGCGGAGTATCGCGAGTTTTTACGGGCCTGTCCCGAGTTTGAACGCATGCTGATCCGCTCAGGGATAACCCTGATCAAATACTGGTTCTCGGTCTCGGACGAAGAACAGGAGAAGCGTTTCAAGGAGCGGATCAACACCCCCATCAAGCGCTGGAAGTTCAGCCCCATGGACTTGCAATCCCGCTCGCGCTGGGTGGAGTACTCCCGCGCCAAGGATGACATGTTCACTTACACGGACACGGAAGACTGCCCCTGGTTCGTGGTCGATGCCGACGACAAGCGCCGGGCACGCCTCAACTGCATCGCCCACCTGCTCGGCAAGGTGCCCTACGAGGCGATCCACTACGAACCCATCAAGCTGCCCCCCATCACGACCGAGGGGTACGAACGCCCGCCGCTGGCCAGCCAGACCTTTGTACCCGACATTACCGCCGAGCTGGAGGCCTGATCACCATCACCCTGCCTGCCATGTTCCCGAACGGCAGGCAATAAAAAGCCGGTCTGACGACCGGCAAAAAGGCATTGAATACTAAGGAAAACCAGCGCAAAAAATCAGGTACGAATGTACTTGGCGGTACGAGGGAACGCCTGCTCTTTGGCGTCAAACAGATAACAGGCTTCAGCCGGGATACCCACGCTGTAGGTCTGACCGGTTGCCACATCCACGTCCGAGGTGGCCTTGACGGTAAAGTCATGACCATCCACATCCATATAAACGAAGGATTCCGCGCCCAGGTGTTCAGCCACCTGCACTATCCCGCTCACCTTGCTGTGAGCATGGGGATGATCGAGCGGGAACAGATGCTCGGGACGAATACCCAGCTCTACCTTGTCACCGACCGAGCCACGACGGGCATCGACCCGCGCCCGCACCGTATCGCCGGAGGTGAGTTTGACCACACACTCCTGCTTGCCAATCTCCAGCAATTCGCCCGACAGGAAGTTCATCTTGGGTGAGCCGATAAAGCCCGCCACGAACTTGTTGTCCGGGTTGTGGTAGAGATCGAGCGGGGTGCCGAACTGCTCCAGGTTGGTTTGGGCCTCGCCCTTGAGCGGGCTCAGCACCACGATGCGGTTGGCCAGTGTCATGGCTTCCACCTGATCGTGGGTCACGTAGATGATGGTGGAGTTGAGCTCCTTGTGCAGTTTGGCGATCTCGATGCGCATCTTGACCCGCAGGGCGGCATCCAGGTTGGACAAGGGTTCGTCAAACAGGAACACCTGCGGCTGCTGCACTATGGAACGACCTATGGCCACACGCTGGCGCTGACCGCCGGAGAGCGCCTTGGGCTTTCTGTCCAGCAATGGCTCAAGCCCCAGGATTTCGGCGGCGCGCATCACCCGCTTGTGGATGTTCTCCTTGTCCATCTTCTTGAGCTTGAGGCCAAAGGCCATGTTCTCGTAGATGTTCATGTGCGGATAGAGAGCGTAGGACTGGAACACCATGCCGACGTTGCGCTCCACCGGCGGCACGTCGTTCATGTAACGACCGCCGATAGTCAGCTCACCGCTGGTGATGTCTTCCAGACCCGCGATCATCCGCAGCAGGGTGGACTTGCCGCAGCCGGACGGGCCCACGAAGACGATGAACTCCCCTTCCTTGATGGCCAGGTTGATGTTGCGCAGCGTGTCCTTGTGGACCGCCGGATCGTAGTTCTTGCGAACGTTGTTGAGTACTACTTCAGCCATGACGAGCTCCGCTCTTGAATCTTTGCAAATCGTGACGGCGGGGGGAGTCAGCTCCCCCGGCCATTAAAACCGTTAGCCGTTAAACGTTAGCCTTTCACACCGCCCGCAGTGAGGCCACCCACCAGCCAGCGCTGCGCCATCAGGAAGACCACAGTAATGGGCAGACCCGACAGGACGGCTGCAGCCGCAAAGTCACCCCACAGATAGTTCTGCGGATAGAGGTATTGCTGGGCACCGACCGCCAGGGTCAGGTTGTTCACATCCTGCAGCAGGATGGAGGCCACGGGCACCTCAGTGATGGTACCGATGAAGGCCAGAATGAACACCACCGCCAGAATGGGCACCGACAGGGGCAACAGGATCAGGCGGAACGCCTGCCACGGGGTCGCGCCATCGATGGCTGCCGCCTCTTCCAGAGAGGAGTCTATGGTCTCGAAGTAGCCCTTGATGGTCCAGACATGCAGCGCTATGCCGCCCATGTAAGCCAGGATAAGGCCACCGTGGGTGTTCAGACCCAGCCAGGGCACATAGTCACCTATCTTGTTGAACAGCGCATAGATGGCCACCAGTGCCAGCACGGCAGGGAACATCTGGAAGATCAGCATCCCTTGCAATATGGTCTGCTTGCCGCGAAAACGCAGGCGGGCAAACGCATAGGCACAGGTGGTCGACAGCGTCACTATCATCAGGGCCGTGATGCCGGCGATCTTGATGGAGTTCCACAGCCAGGTCAGCACGGGGAACGGCGGCGGCGTTATGCTGCCATCGGCGTTGGTGATGGACATGCCCAGCGCCAGCTTCCAGTGATCCAGGGTCGGATCGGAGGGGATGATTTCCCCCACCGAGAAGTTGCCGTTACGAAACGAGATGGCGATGACCATGATCACCGGGAAAATGATCAGCGCCAGAAAGGCCCACATGACCAGGTGGGTTGCCCACACCCGGTATTTGACTGATTTGGGTTGTACGATAGCCATTGAGAAGCCTCCTTACTGTTGCTTGTCGGCTTTGGACAATTTCAGGTTGAGCAGTGCAAGCGCGCCGACGATCAGGAAGATGGCGGTAGCGATGGCACTGGCCAGACCGTAGTCCTGACCACCCGAGCCCTGGAACGCAATCCGGTAGGTGTAGTTCACCAACAGATCCGTGGTCCCGGCCGGGGTACTGGCGCCTATGATGTCCGGCGCCCCGTTCGTCAACAACTGTATGAGTACGAAGTTGTTGAAGTTGAAAGCAAAGGATGCGATCAGCAGCGGAGTGAGCGGCTTCATCAAGAGCGGAACCGTGATCTTGAAGAAGTTCTGCACAGGACCGGCACCGTCCATGGCGGACGCCTCGTAGAGATCATCCGGAATGGCTTTGAGCAAGCCCATGCAGAGGATCATCATGTAGGGGTAACCAAGCCAGGTATTGACGATGAGGATCATCACCTTGGCCAGGAAGGGGGTGGTGTACCAGTCCGGCTTGATGCCGAACGCCGCCTCCAGGAACAGGTTGATCTCGCCGAAGTTCTGGTTGAACAAGCCCTTGAACACCAGGATGGAGATAAACGCCGGTATCGCATAGGGCAGGATCAGCATGACCCGGTAGAAGCCGCGACCTCTGAGCTGTTCCCACTGCACCAGACATGCCATCACCATGCCGATGGCCAGGGTGAAGCCCACTGAGCCGGCGGAGAAGATCACGGTCCAGACGAAGATCTGCATGAAGGGACCCTGGATACCCGGGTCTGTCATGATGCGCACGAAGTTTTTCCAACCCACGCTCACCACGAAACCGGGGGCCATGCCCTTGCCGACAAACTGTCCCTGCTCGTCGATGTATTGATAGAAGCCGGTGTCACCGTTGGGCAGCATCAGCTCGCCGGTCTGGGTGTCACGCAGCAGGTTGCTGTCCTTGATCACCACGCCGGATTTGAGCACGGCGCCATCCATCAGCCGGGTGTACTGCTGCTTCTGGGCGGCAAACTTGCGCAGGCTGCTCAGGGTCAGGTGAATGCCACCTTCCGGCAATACCAGATCCAGCGCGCTCAGGTGAGTGCGATGATCGACGATGGCACGAATGGGGGCCACCTTGTCCACGGCCTCTTCTGCCAGAGGCTGCAACTGAACAACCTGGACCGCGTCATGGACTCTGCCCTCGCGGACAGCCAGTTCACGGGCCTTGTTGTTCATCAGAATAAGGGGTTGACTGATAAAGGCTTGGTCGTCCTGTTTCAGCAACAGCTGAAACTGATTGTTCTCACCACCCAGCAGGGTGAAATCGAATTCACCGCCAGCCACCTTGTAGCTTTTTTTCAGATGGTAATCCCGTGCCTGCTCAAGGGAGAGCAAGTTGGATCCCGAATAGTTGGTGAAGGCGATGCCGATCGTGTAGGCAAGAGGGAAGATGATAAACACAACCATGCCAGCCACACCGGGGAAGATATAGCGGTGGGCATAAGTCTTCTTGTTCATGAAGACATACAGACCGACGGACACCACCACCAGATCGAGCAGAGCGAATACCCACTCACCGCTGGCGTACATCATCACGGCCGCATAACCGTTGAGGATGGCTACCAGAGCAGCGATGGTCCACTTAAGCCAGGTGTGCTTATCCTTCGGACCGGCATAGGATTCAATAGAAGGTACTACTTCCATGCCAATTAACCTTTATAACGCCAAGAGAGATTTGAGAGAGTGGGAGGCCGTTGCGGCCTCCCGGGTAGTGCATGCTTACTGAACGATACGCTTGGCAGCGGTATCCAGGGCTTCGTCAACGCTCTGACGGCCGGAGGTCACGTTCTTGAGGGCAGTTTCGAAGGAAGACCAGAAACGGCTCATCTCAGGCACGGACGGCATCGGCTCGCCATTCTGGGCGTTCACCATGGTTGCCTTGATGTGCGGATCGGATTCCAGGGTCTTCTGGAAGGACTTCAGTGCCACGGCACCCAACGGCTTGTCGGCGTTGACCGGCGCCAGACCAGCATCGGTCAACAGGTAGTTTTCCAGGAACTCGATAGCCAGATCCTTGTTCGGGCTGGCGGCGTTGATGGTCGCACCCAGTACGCCAACGAAGGCTTTGGCCGGGTTGCCCTTCAGGGTCGGCAGGGACGCTACACCGTACTTGATGCCGCTCTTGTCCAGGTTGCTCCAGGCCCAGGGACCGTTGATCATCATGGCCACTTCGCCCTTGTTGAACTTGGCGTCCATCACACCGTAGTCGATGCCTTTTTCCAGGTGACCGGATTTGATCATCTCGGAGATATAGCCAACACCGGCCTTGGCACCTGCGTTGTTCACGCCGGTATCTTTCACGTCATAACCGGTAGCGGTTTTCTTGAAGGCATAGCCACCGTTGGCAGCCACCAGCGGGTAGCTGAAATAGGGGGTGTCATAGGCCCACATGATGGCGCGCTTGCCATTTTTCTTCAGCGCTTCGTCGATCTTGGCGATCTCTTCGAAGGTTTTCGGCGGCTCGGGCAGCAGATCCTTGTTATAGATAAGGCTCACGGCTTCTACCGCAACCGGATAACCGTAGGTCTTGCCATCCACTGCCATGGCATCCCAGGCGAACTGTTCAAACTTGGCTTTGGTGGCTGCGTTCGGGGTAACAGGTACCAGCAGACCGGCCTTGACCCACTCACCGTAACGGTCGTGAGCCCAGAAGAAGATGTCCGGACCGTTGCCGGTGGCAGCGGCTTGCTGGAATTTCACTTCCACCTGATCAGGGTGAGCAACCGTCACCTTGATGCCGGTTTCGGCTTCAAACTTCTTACCTACTTCAGCCAGACCATTGTATCCCTTGTCACCGTTAATCCAGATGGTCAGTTGACCTTCGTCAATGGCGGCGGTGGCAGAGCAAGCCACGCCCAGAGTAGCCAGACCGATCAGGGATGACAGCAATTTCTTTTTCATGAGCCTTTCCTTGTATTAGTTCCGCGCTGTAAGAGCATTGTGTGCGAGATGAATATTATCCCAAGCCGCTACTGCCTCACATGACGCAACTCGCATTTTTGAAATGCAATTACGTATTTTCTTCCAGAAAGTTATGAAAACATTTTCTTATTTCAGGGGGTTATCGCCATTTATTGGCATATTTCTCGCCAAAAACAGAAATTAAATTACCAAATGGAAATAAAAAAACACAAATGAAAGGGTTTTCACTGCATTGAAAACCCTTTCACGGTGGTTATTCTGTTTAAATTGTTAACAAAGCACCGAGTTGGTTTCGAGGCGACTTACCCCCTTAAATAAAAAGACACCGCAGCGAAGTGCGGTGTCTTTTTGCCAAAAATGGAAAGCAGATCACATTACGACTGGCGCAGCAGTTGATCCTTGAGATTGGGTGGCACGCCGCGAATGGTCAGGGTATCTGTCTGGGGATCGTAAAACACCCGGCTGTTCAGCAATTTCTGCTCGAAACTCAGGGTCAGACCGCCACCGGAGCCGACGAACTTGGTCAGGCCGCGCAGGGTGGAGCGATCGGCGGGGAAGCGCTCTTCCAGCTCATACTCCTGACCGATGAAGCTGTAAAAATCGAGGTCGCCGTCGCCCGCTTCTCTTGCAGAGAGTTCGGCGGAAAGCGCCTTGATTTCGATCTCTTCACCGGCGCTGGCCTGCTCGGTGCAATATTTGAAGACCTGCTTCTTGTAGTCGTTGCGCTCGGCCGGTTCGAGCTGACGACTGTCGCAATAATCGTCCACCGCCTGCAGCAGCCCTTTATTTTGGATCTTGGCATCCATGCCCTCGCGGGCACCCAGCAAGTCCATGAAAAAGTCCCCCAGTTTACGACCGACCCGCCCCTTGCTGAAGGTGATATAGCGGCGAGAGTCTGGTTGGGTTTTCCATTCAGTCAAATCGATGCGGGCCACCAGATTGAGCTTGCCGATATCCAGATAATGGATATGGCGCAAGTCCAGCGCCTCGCTGACGGTGACGCTCTCCTTGCCTTCCAGCAGGGCGACCATCAGGTAATCGACCCCCACATAGTTGTATTTGGCAAACAGCAATACACCCTGTTCGTCGAGGGCGTGATCCACCAGGTTCTTGACCAGCAGCTGAGTCATATTGACCGAGAAGGGGACGAATTCGAGCTGATCGCCGAGCAGCTGCTCGAGGGCAATGCGAAAGGCGGGAGAAGGCTGCTTGGGGGCTTCCTCACCGTCGGCCAGCTCGGCGACGGCGGCTTCGGGGTCAGCGAAAAAGCCAAAGCCCTTGCCACCCTTGCCGTTGTAAATGCGATGCAGCTCCGCCATCAGCCCCTGAACCGCCTCATCAGCAGGCAGGGTCTGGCTGCGGGTGTCGGCGTGAGGTTGACCATCGCCGCCCTGGCGCAGGGAGTGAAGAATGATCTTGTCGATATCGAGACTCATGTCACAAAGCCATAGTGTTAGCCGAAAGGGTGAAGTATTATAAGGCGCTTTGAACCGAGATGAACTGAAGATTATGCCCATCGTATCAAAGTACACAAACCAGCAATTTGATGACCTGATGAATGACCTGATCACTGTACTGGAAAAGCACAAGGCGCCAGTCGACCTCAGCCTCATGGTGCTGGGTAACGTGACGACCAATATCATCAACGGCATGGCCCCGGCACAACGCCAGGCGATCACTGAAAAATATGTCCAGGCACTGACTTCCTCGGTCGACACTCGCCACGACACTCACTGAGTCGCCGCCTTTTTTTGACGTTTCTCAAAGCAGATGGATCACTATGGTCGAAACCGGCAACCCCTATCGTGATAATGTCTCTCGCCTGATCACCTGGGGGCATTGGTTCTCCTTCTTCAACATCATTCTGGCCATGCTGATTGCCACCCGCTATCTGGGTGCCATCAGCTGGCCATCGACCACGCTCGGCGTGACCTATCTCATCATCAGCTGGATAGGTCACTTTTCGTTTCTGAGCTTTGTCACCTACCTGTTGACCATATTCCCGCTGAGTTTCGTGCTGCCCAAAGAGAAGCTGCTGCGCTTCATTTCGGCCATCATCGCCACCCTGGCGCTGGTGCTCCTGCTCATCGACACCCAGGTCTTCCAGCTGTTCAAGTTCCACTTGAACGCTCAGGTGTGGCAGTTGCTGCTGGATCAGGCCCAGACCGAGGAGGGCTCGATCTGGAGCATCATCTTCGTGGCGGTGCCGACCATCTTCCTGCTGCAACTGCTGCTGTCGGCCTATGTGTGGCGCAAGATCAACAAGCGCAAGCGCCGTCAGTATGGCAATCAGGTGGGGCTGGCCCTGCTGGTCTGCTTCATTCTGACCCACGTGGTCAACAGCTGGGCCGATGCCACCCTGTATCAGCCCATTACCATGCAGCGCGCCAACTTCCCGCTCTCCTACCCCATGACCGCCAAGAGCTTCCTGGCCAAGCACGGCTGGCTGGACCTGGATCAGTACGAGAAGAAGGCAGAATCCCAGGATGGCGAAAGCGAGAGCCGTTTGCGCTACCCCCTGCGCCCGCTCAGCGTCAACGCCCCCATTGCCCACAAGAACCTGCTGGTGGTGGTGGTGGATTCGTTGCGAGCCGACATGCTCAACAGCATCAACATGCCCAATCTGCAGCGTTATGCAGACAGCCATCTCAATTTCCGTAACCACATGAGTGGCGGCAATGACGATGTGATGGGGATGTTCAGCCTCTTCTATGGACTGCCCGGCCACTATTACGACGACATCCGCAACGACAAGACACCGCCGGTGCTGTTCGACGAGATGCTGCGCCAGGATTACCAGTTCGGCCTGTTTGGCGCACTGGAAGATGCGCAGCAGTATCGCCAGAGCATCCTCTCCGGTCTGCGCAAGCAGGTGTTTGTCTCCGAGCAGACCAATGATCAGCTGCTGATCGGTGACTGGCAGCAGTGGCTCGCCAAGCGCTCGCCGGACAGACCCTGGTTCTCGCTGGTCTATCTGTCGAGCCCCGGTGATTACCAGCTGCCGGCCGACATGAAGGGCCCCTTCCAGCCCGAGCTGACCAAGTTCAATCCGGCCACCGCTTATCAGGCCAAAAACCTGCAGAAGCTGGAGAACCGTTACAAAAACACCGTCTTCTACACCGATCAGTTGCTGGAACAGATGCTGAGTCAGCTGCAACAGCAGGGCCTGAACGAGCAGACCATAGTCGTGGTGACCTCCAACCACGGTCAGGAGTTCAACGATACTCGCAGCAACAGCTGGGGTTATGGTACCAACTACTCGCCCTATCAGGTGCAGGTGCCTTTCGTGCTGGCCTGGCCGGGCAACGACACCCTGGCGCAGAGCCAGTTGAGCAGCCATCTGGATCTGGTGCCCACCCTGATGCAGGGCATGCTGGGGGTGCGCAATCCGGCGCGGGACTACAGCACAGGCCGCAGTCTGTTCGACAACAGCCCGCGCAACTGGCTGCTGGCCGGGGATCAGCGTGATTTTGCCATCTATCAGGGCAACACCATCACCCACTTCAACAAGCAGGGTGACTTTGAACTGCTGGAGCGCAACAGCTACCGTCCCATCAAGCACGGCACCCCCGACATGGGTGTCATGATCCAGGTGATGAACGAGCTCAACCGCTTCTATCGCGCCCCCTGACGGCCAGAAAACCACACTCACCAAGCCCGCTCCCGTAGCGGGCTTTTTATTGCGTGCAGCACGGGCCAGAAAACAACAGCTGGGCATCTATGCCCAAGGGAACCCATAGGGGACGGGTTTTATGCCCAGCCAGATAGCCCTCTTCTCCCCTTCATGTTCTCACTTGCCGGCGCAAACGTTCTTCTTTTCACTACTGACTCTTCCATCAAAAACATCAATCTGATCAAGATCATAAAAACAAAATGATAATGATTATCAATCGTTGATCTGGATGGACCACTCTGCAATAATTCGCGCCCTTCAGGCTCAAATAACAATCATTCTCAAAATGAAAATACTGCTGCACTACTGGCCCATGCTGCTGTCCGGCACAGCGCTGGCCGCCAGCGATCCGGCCAGGGTCGACGAAACTGGCATACTTCCTCACCTAAAGGCGCGCGAGACCATAGTGGTCAAAGGCCAGCGGGTCGAACAGAAGCTGTCCGATATCTCGGGCGCCATCACAGTCATCACCGAAGAGGATCTGGATCGCCAGATCGCCACCGAACTCACCGACGTGTTCAAGAACGAACCCGGCGTTTCTGTGACCGGCTCGGCAGGGCGTCCGCAAAACATAAGCATCCGCGGCATTGGCGGCAACCGGGTGCTGATCATCAAGGACGGGGTCAGGGTCAGCGACGGCTTCGGTGCCGACGATCTCAACGACAAGGTGGGCCGTTTCAGCTTCGACCTGGATGACGTCAAGCAGATTGAGGTGGCCAAGGGGGCAGGCTCCGCCCTGCACGGATCAGACGCCATCGGCGGCACCATCGTCATCTCCACCAAGCAGCCGGAGGATTATCTGCAGGGGCAGGATGCCTACCTCAGCAGCAAAGTCCTGCATGATGGCAGCAGCAACAAGCAGAAGTTGAGCGCCACCGGTGCCGCCCGCTGGGCAGAAACAGAACACCTGCTGCGCCTCTCCGGCTGGCAGGGGCACGAGACCGCCAACTATGACGAGAGCCGCATCCCGGCGGATCTGGATGGCCTGAGTGCCTCCACCAGCTCTCGCTTCACCCTGAACGAGCACCACCTGCTGCGCCTCGAACTCGACTACTTCGAGGACAACGCCAAGCGGGATCAGGGGCCGCGCGAAGTACCCCAGCCCGATGGCAAATGGCAGGTTCGCCAGTATCGCGAGGACAGTACCCAGCGCTCCCAGGGCGCCAAGCTGAGCTGGGAGGCGCGCAGCCTTGACCATCTGCTGACGGATCAGTTCACCTTGAGCCTGCACGGCAATCACGCCAAGAACAGCGCCAACAAACGCAGCCTGCTGCAAAATGACCTGCTGAGCGGCTATCCCCGCTATCGCAGCGAACGGGAGCTGGCCACCTTTACCGAGGATCTGATCGGCAGCGAGCTGGACATTCGCCGCGATCTGACAACCGGCGCCATCGAACACAAGTTGAGCTATGGCGTCGAACTGGAGCGCGCAAGCCACGAGCGACCGGTCGACAAGCTGACCTTGGAGGCGGGCATTCCCCAGCCCGGCCAATCAGCCCCCTTCAGCAGTGCCCGCACGGACCGCGCCGGCATCTGGCTGGGGGATGTGGCGAGCCTTGGCCAGTGGCAATTCACCCCTACACTGCGCATGGATCACCAGTGGCTGAGCCCGCAAGATGGCAAGGGTGCCAGCAACCACAGCTGGCACCTATCCCCCAGTCTGGCCACCAGCTATCGCTTCAACGATCAGTGGCGCAGCTGGCTCAGCTATGCCAACGGTTTTAGTGCCCCCTCCTACGACAAGGTGTACGGCAATATTCCCCACTACTTTGCCCTGCCGCCGTTCGAGATCATCGCCAACCCGGACCTCAAGGAGGAGACCAGCCACAGCTTCGAGTGGGGTGTGAGCGGTGAAGGGGATGAGTGGAGCATCAAGCCGGCGCTCTTCTACAACCGCTACTACAACTTCGTTGACTGGCGCCAGGTGGGCTTCCGTCTGAGCGACGGCGTCATGCTGCGCCAATACCGCAACGTGGCCAAGTCCGAGACCTGGGGCGCCGAGATCGCCGCCAGCTACTGGCTGACCCAGCAGTGGGAACTGGCCACCAAGTTCGGCTGGGTGGATGGCAAGGACAGCCAGGGCGAGTCACCGCGCAACCTGACCCCGCTGGAGGGCAATACCCGCCTCAGCTATCAGGCCAACGACTGGAGCCTGGGGCTGCAAGCCGATTATGCCGCCGCCATGAGCCGGGTACCTACTTGCGGCAACAGCCTGACCCAGCAGCAGAGCGAGTGCATGAAGAGTGCGGGCTGGCTCAGCTTCGCCCTGACCGCCGACTGGCAGATCACAGACGCCCTCAAGGCCAACCTCAAGCTAGATAACCTGCTCGATACCCGTTACACCCGCTATCAGGATGTAGCCGGGCAGGAAGCGGGCAGCGATGCGGGACTCTACACCCAGACGGGCCGCTACCTGAGCGCCAGCCTGCGCTACACCTTCGTGGGGATCTGATGCACGCGCTATTGATAATGACTGCTCTGCTGGCCAATCCGGTGGCCTCACCCACCGAGGCCGCAGGTATGACGGCAACCACCACGGCGCCACAGAGCGCGCCAGCCATTGCCAAGCGTCCCCTGTTGATGAAGGGCAAGGTAGCGCGGTGGGATCCCTATGGCGGCTGGCGTGACGACAGCCGCCAGGATCCCGCCCTGCTGGCCATGCTGGCCGAGCAGAACCGCTGGACCGAGCAGCAGCTCGCCAGCCAGCGGCCGCTGGAGCAGGCGCTGCAAGCCGAGTGGCAGACACAGCAGCGCGGCGAGCCCATGCCCGCCGAGTGGCACACTGAAGCGGGCAGCCAGTGGCGGATGGAGGCCGACGGCAGCCTGTGGCAACGGGCTGATGACAAGGCGCAGCCCCGTCAGCGACTGGCGCCGCGTCAACCGGCGAGCGGCTATTACGAGCTCGCCGGCTGGGCACTGCACCCGAACGGACGCTGGCTGGTCCTGGCCGAAGATCTGCGCGGCGATCTGGACTACCGCATCACCCTGCTGGATCTGGATAGCGGCAAGACCCTCACCACCCTGGCGCACAGGGCCGCCGATCTGCTCTGGAGTCTGGATGGCAAGACCCTCTACACCCTTGCCAACGAGCGCCGCACCCTGCGCCCCTGGCAACTGTGGGCCTGGCAGGATGGCAAGGAGCGGCTAGTACACCAGGAGGCCGATCCCGCCTGGCTGCTCAGCCTCTATGGCACCACGGACAAACGCCATTTGCTGCTGCAGAGCAACAACCACGACAGCTCTGAGCAATACCTGCTGGACGAGGGGACCCCCTCTCTGCTCAAGGCCCGTCAGGCCGGTGTCGAGTACTACCTGGATACCCAAGGGGAGCGAGTGCTCATCAAGAGCAACAAAGATGGTGCCCTCAGCCTTTATCAGGTGACCAGTCTGGCACAGGTGGCCGAGGGGCACTGGCAACCCCTCTGGTCCGGCGAGGACAAGAGCCTGGAGAAGTGGCGCCTGTTTGCCGACCATACGGTCCTGCAATATCGCAAGGCAGGGGACGACTGGCTCGATGTGCTGGATTCAAGCGGCCAGCTCAGCCAGCGTGTGCATCTCACCGAGGGAGCTGGCACGGCCTGGATCCAGGGCGCTCATGACCCGGCCAGCCAGCAGATCCTGATCCGCAGGCAAGGGATGGCCGAGCCGCCCCACCAGCGCTGGCTCAATCTGGCCAGCGGTCAGTGGCAAGCTGGCGCCCAGGCGCAGGCCCCCTCCCCCTACCGAAGCGAGCGACGCTGGGTGGTGGGCAAGGATGGGGTCAAGGTACCCGTCTCTCTGGTGTGGCGCACCGACATCACCAAGCCCAAGGCGCTGCTGCTCTACGGCTACGGCGCCTATGGCACCCCCATGCGCCCCTACTACCAGCCCCAGGTGCTGAGTTTGCTGGATCGCGGTTTTGTCTACGCCATCGCTCACGTGCGCGGCGGCGGCATGCTGGGAGATGACTGGTATCTGGCAGGGCGCGGCCGGCAAAAACAGCACAGCGTGGACGACTTCCTGACCGTGGCAGAGGCGCTGGCCCGGGATCCGGCCATTGATCCTGCCCGGCTGTTCGCCATGGGCGGCAGTGCCGGCGGTCTGCTGGTGGCGGCGGCGCTCAATCAGGCGCCAACCCGCTTTGCCGGCGCCGTGTTGCAGGTGCCCTTCGTCGATCTGCTCGGCACAATGAGCGATCCCGAACTGCCGCTCACCCGCCAGGAGTACGCCGAGTGGGGCAATCCGGCCATTCCCGCCGACTATGCGGCCATGCGTCGCCTGAGCCCCTATGACAACCTGCAACGGCAGCCCTATCCCCCGGTTTATGTGACGGCCGGGCTGCACGACAGCCAGGTGCCTTACTGGGAGCCGCTCAAATGGGTCGCCCGGCTGCGGGAGCACAGCACGGGCACGGGCCCCTATCTGCTGAGTACGGCTCTCGACAGCGGCCACCAGGCCAGCACCGGCAAGGCCCACCAGCAGGCAGCGCGCGAGTATGCCTTCCTGCTCACCCTGGCTGGCGTTACCCGCTGATGGCGCATCCTTTTCTTATTTTTGTGTTGGAGTAAACCATGAAACCCTCTTCCCTGGCCCTCTGGCTGGCGGCAACCTTGCTCTCACAGCCTCTGCTGGCGGCCGAGTTGCAGTTTGTCGATGAAAAAACCATTACCACCACGCCGCAGCTGTGGCTCGAGCAGCGCCTCGGCGTCACGCTCGCCCCCGACTACGACAGGGCCAGCCTGCTCGGCCATCACTACAGCTTCCGCCAACTGGTCAAGGGCCTGCCGGTGGCCACCATCCAGGCTGCCGTCAGTGTCGACAAGACCGGCAAGCCCTGGCGCATCTATCACAACAGTCGGCCGCTGCAGAGCAGCGAGCCAGGCTGTGATGCCGGTGGCAACCTGGCTCCTCTGATCGAAGAGTTGCGGGCAGCGGGCAGCGAGATCGACCCGTTGGGAGCGGTCGAAGCCTGGTACTGGCGCGACGGCGATACCCTGGTGCCCGCCCTGCGCCAGCGGGTGCGCGAACACCAGGCAGGCAACGCCAAGGCTACCTATGTACAGCTGTTCGCCAGTTGCGACGGCAGCCGGGAGCTGGGCCGCTGGATGGATGCGGCCAGCACCCAGGCCAGCCGCACAGCCGACGCCGGCGACACCCAAGTGGAAGCACGAGTATTCGACCCGGATCCCCGCACCCAGCTGCAAGACGCCAGCCTGGTCTGGCACGACGAACTGGTACTGGCGGACGCCGCCTATCAGGACAGAGTTCCCCTGCCGGTCACACTGCAAGGGGGACGCTATCTGCTGAGCGGCCCTCACGCCCGGGTGGTGGATGCCATGGAGCCCGATACCGCGCCTTTCAGCAGTGATGACCCGCAGGCATTCCGGTTGACCCGGGACGATCGGGGCTTTGCCGACATCAACGCCTATTACCACCTTGACTTGGCCCAGCGCCACATCAAGAAGCTGGGCTTTAGCGGGCTTATCCCGGGGGCACTCGACATAGACACAGAGGCCGGCTATCAGGACAACTCCCTCTATGATCCGTTCGAGCGCAGGTTGGAGCTGGGCCGCAGCGGTGTGCCCGATGCCGAGGATCCCATGGTGATCTGGCACGAGTTCGGCCATGCAGTGCAACACCACATAGTGCCGGATCTCGGGGACGAGGCGGACTGGGGCGCCATCGGCGAGGGTTTCAGCGACTACCTGGCCGCCAGCCACCGCCAGCGCAGCGAGGCGGGTCGCCAGTTCGAACCGGCCATAGTGTTCAACTGGGATGCCCGTTTCACCGACCGCACTCCGCGTCAGCTGGACGATCTGCGGGCCCGCTACCACCCGGACTACAGCTATCCGGCCCACCGCACCATCAACGGCAGCAACGGTGATCAGTTGTGGGGCACACCGCTGTTCCAGGCCTTGCTGGCGTCGGTGACCGAGCATGGCGAAGTGGCCCGGGACGAGTTTGACCGCGTCATCATCGAATCCCACTTCGGGCTGGGCCCGGCCATTCGCATGCCGCAACTGGCCCGCATCACTGTGGACACGGCGGCGCGGCTCTACCCGGCCCGTCACTACGCCAGCCATCTGGAGCAAGCCTTCCGTCAGCACGGCCTCTTGCTGGCGCCGGTCAATATCGCGCTGGTCGAGGGCAGCGCCATCGAGCTGGGACAGCGTCAATCAGTGCAACTGACCCTCACCAACCAGGGCTCGGCGCCGGTGACCCTCAATGCGCTGACCCTGACCCTGCCCGCCGGGCTGCAGGCCGATCCCTACCAATGGCAAGCCACCACACTGGCGGCAGGTGCCAGCACCACTACCACGCTGCGACTGCTGGCCCAGAGCCCGCTGGCCTGCGGCGATGAGGTGAGCCTGCCGGTAAGCCTCGTCATGACGGGGACCAGTCCGACCGAGCGCCAGTGGCAGCAGCCACTGAGCCTGCCCATAGGCACGCCTATCATCAGCCGCGCCACTGGCCAGCCGCTGCTCCTCAGCGATGCCCAGAGCGAGGAGGTACGTGGCTTGAGCCAAGCCAGCCTGCAGCTGGAGAAGACCAACGCCAAAGTGAGCGAGCAGTTGCAACTGACCCTGGATCTGCAACACGACGCCCTGGATGAGCTGGAGATCTGGCTCAACTCCCCCTCCGGCACCCGCCTCCAGATCTGGGACAAGGGCTACAGCCCACTGCCACGGCTGAAAGGTGTCTTCCCTACCGAGCTGCTGCCCCTGCAACCCTTCACCCCCTTGCTGGGAGAGCCGCTGGCCGGCAGATGGACGCTGGAAGTGGTGGACAGCAAACCCGGGCATCAGGGCCGCATCAATGGCTGGAGCATCAGCCAGCGCACCGGCGCCCAGTGTGGTGAACCCATAGCCCCGCCGGATGACGGCATCATCCACTTCCCGGTGGACGACAGCAGTGGCGGCGGTGCGGCCAACCTGCTCTGGCTGCTGCCGCTGGCACTCTGGCGCCGCCTTCGCCAGCGCGGCTGAGTAACCCACCCATATATAAGAAGAAGGGGCCCTGGCCCCTTCCCAAGGACAAGAGATGAATCCAACCTATTCCCGCCTGGCCTGCCTGCTGGCCCCCCTGCTCACCGCCTGCGGTGGCGGCGGCTCGGATGAGGCGCCGCTGGCGGCACCTGCCTATACCCTGAACGTCAGTCTGCCCGAGAGTGGCACCCTGTGCGTCAATCTCAACCAGAACACCCGCTGTGACGAGGGGGAGCCCAGCGTCAGCGGCGTAGCCGGTGCCCGTCAGCTGAGCGGCACCTCCCCCGCCCTGCTGACCAGTCCGCTGCTGTTCCTGCCAACCAACCCGGCAGCGCCGGCGCTGCTGCACCCGGCCGCCCGACTGGATGGCCAGACCCTGACCCCCAGCCTGCTCAGCACCCTGCTGCAAAGCAGCATCGCCGAGGGACATCCGCCCAAACAGGCACTCGACGAGATGTTGGCCGCGCTGGCGCCGCTGCAACCAGGTCAAGGGCTGGCCGCCCTGTCGCAACTGGCCGACTTCAACCTGGCGCTGGGGCAACTGCTGCTGGCGGTGATCGATGCAGAGCCGGAGATATCGGACCTTTCGCCCGTCCTCCTGCAAGCCGTGGTGTGGCCGGCCCTCGGCAGCCTGCTGCACGAGCTGGCCAGCCACTTTGCCCAGCACGGCGAGCTGACCAGCCTGCAAGAGAGCGTCACCCGCCTGCTGCAACAGCAATACTCCCATCCCCTGGTCACCGGCAGCGGCGTCACTACCTACACGGATGGTGTCGACTACCTGCTCACCGAAGAGCCCGCCGACCACCCGGGCCAGGAAGCCAGCCTAGGCAAGGCCCCGCTGCGCTATCGCAAGCTGGATGGCAAGGGCCAGCCCCTGCCGGATGATGCCCCCCAGTGGGAATGTGTGGAGGATCTCACTACCCGCCTCGTCTGGGAGAGGAAGCTGAATGATGCAAAGAGCCCACGCGATCTGCATCGCACCTTCGCCTGGGAGCTTGGCGACTATCACCCCACCCAGCAGGAGCTTGACTACGCCTGCCAGCAAGGCGACGCCATCTGCACCACAGAGCAATATCGCCAGTGGCTCAACACCCAGCAGCTGTGCGGCATCACCAGCTGGCGCATGCCCCACTCGCGCGAGCTGATGAGCCTGCAACACTACGGCTCACTCGCCCGCCAGTATGGCCAGCTGGTCACCATGGATGTGCGCTACTTCCCCGATGTCGGCACCAACCCCAATATGGTTTTCAACGGCTACTACTGGAGCCAGACCCTGACCCCATCCCGTCGGCTGGAGAGCGCCCCCCTGAGCGCCATCGCCCATATCTTCCTCGGCGATGACGCCGGCACCGACTACGCCACCACAGTTCAAAACAGCAATGATGCCAACGGTCTGCAACTGCGACTGGTGGCGGAGGTAACCCGATGAACCGCTTGATGCTGACCCTGCTGCTGACCCTCGGCAGCCCTCTCGCCCTGGCCACCGCCATCTGCGACGACACCATGCCCAGAACCAGCCCCACCGCCCGCTTCATCGATCGCGGCAACGGCACAGTCACGGACAGAAGCACGGGCCTGACCTGGATGCGCTGCCAGCTTGGCCAGACTTGGCGCAACCAGAGCTGCAGCGGCGAGCCAACCCGGCTTTACTGGCAGCAGGCCCTGCTGACGGCAGAGCGGATCCGAACCGAACCGAGCCATACCCTGTACGGCTTTGGCGGCTACCGGGATTGGCGCCTGCCCACCATCAAGGAGCTGACCAGCGTGCTGGAGTCCGCCTGCTACAAGCCTGCGCTCAACGAAACCATCTTCCCCCGCGCCATGGCCGGTGAAGGAAAAGAGGTGAACGACGGTTACGTCTATCTCTGGTCCTCCACCCCGGTACCGGCCAGCAAGAGCGTCGCCTATCTGGATATCACCAGCGGCGCCGTCGGCATGCGGGCGCCCGGCGCCTGGGCCAAACAGCTGCTCCTGGTGCGTTGATTGCGCGGGGGTGGCCACAGGATCCCGCTGAAAAGCGGATCCTTGTCCGGCCACCTCCGAGCTGTGCGGAAGCACTGTACACCGAATGTGCGCCTTGTCAGAAAATAGCCAGAAGACGTCATCCTGTGCCGGATCTGGCAGGATTTGCACCCCGGATCGCTGGCATGAAACGGGCAGAGCGGTTAGTCTAGCGGCGTTGAACCAATCCCCATGAGGTACAGATGAAAACCGTATTGCGTTTTAGCCTGCTGGGCGCCTTGTTGCTGGGCGGCCATGCCTTCGCCGCCGAACCGAAAAAATTTGATATCAGCATGTTTCCGGCCGCCGAAGTAAACCAGGAACGTGTCGTGATCCGCCTGCCGGAAGTCGAGAACGAAGCCGACATGATGGTCGAGCTGCAGGTCGGCAAGAAAATGATGGTCGACTGCAATGTGCCGCGTTTCGCCGGCAACCTTGAGCAGCACAGCGTCAAGGGCTGGGGCTACAACTACCTGATGCTCGGCAAGGTATCCGACCCCATCAGCACCCTGATGGCCTGCCCGGATGTCCAGAAGAAAGAGACCTTCGTCCAGATCTACGGTCAGGGCTTCTTCGTGAACTACAACTCCAAGCTGCCGTTCGTGCTTTACGTCCCGCAGGAGTATGAAGTGCGCTACCGTCTGTGGCGTGCGGACAACCTGGCTCAGCCAGCCATGATAGAGTAAGTCTCCATCGAGACCAAACCTCCCGCTTTGGTTCATGAACGACACAAAATAGAGCGCCAAATGGCGCTTTATTTTTAACCAAATTTCGTCGCCCCAGACGGCCGAACCTTGACATAACCTGACATAACTCCGCTTTTTTTCTCGCTTTTTTGCTCCTGCCCTCCCCGAATATCCACTGGATCATGGCTAAATCACTTTCAATGAAAATTATTTATCCATATAGTGAAAAAATTGATTTTGCACTCTGCGACGGCCTGATGATACTTGCCCGCAAAGGTCAAACTAACCAGAAAAAGAGCACTATGAGCTTCGAATCCGACAAGCGTTTCAACGACTTCAAACATTTTCCCCGTGGCCTGCGTCGCAGTGGTGAATTCACTGTTGCCGAAGCGGACAGTCTGGAAAAATACGGCACCGCCATGCTGGCGCTCTATCAGGGCAACCTGGCGCCGCGCGATGACGTAGAAAGCGCCTTTATCGAACAGGTCAAATCCGGCGCTGCCGGCAGCAATCCCCACGCCAAGGTGTGGTTCAAGTATCTGAAGGTGATAGGTCCCAAGCGCGTGCATCGTCTGTGCACAGTCGCAGGCGGCGCCAACGAGGAAACCGGCGGCGGTGGTTTTGACGGCGGCAACGGCGGCGGCAGCGACGAGTCCATCGATTAATGGATACCGAACTGCTTCGGACCTTTATCGAGGTCAGCAAGACCCGGCACTTTGGCCGGGCTGCTGAGAATCTCTATCTGACCCAGTCGGCTGTGAGCTTTCGGATCCGCCAGCTCGAGCAGCAACTCGGGGTCAGTCTGTTTGCCCGTCATCGCAACAACATCCGCCTTACCGCGTCCGGTGAGCGTCTGCTGCCCTATGCAGACGCCATCTTGCATACCCTGGGTCGGGCCAAGCAGGACGTGGCACTCTCCCCCGGTTTCAGCCAGCAGCTCGCCATAGGCGCGCCCGCCGTGTTCTGGGAGCTTGATTTCAACGACTGGCTCAACCATGTCTATGCGCTGGCTCCCGGCCTCGCCGTGCGGCTCGAAACCGCATCCCGCGAGCACCTGTGCCGCCAGCTGCTGGAGCGCTCCCTCGACTTGGCCCTGCTCTCCGAGCCAACCAAGATCGACGAGATTGCCCTGCATCCCATCGGCGAACTGGTGTTTGAACTGGTGAGCCGGGATAGCACAGCCAACGCCGACAGCCTGATGCAAATGCCCCATATTCACCTCGACTGGGGCACCAGCCTGGAGCCGCAACCCAGCCGCTTGCAGAGCCTGCAAAAAACACCCGTGCTACACTCGAGCTCCGCCAACATGGCGCTGCAGTTCGTGCTGGCCAATGGGGGCGCCGCCTATCTGCCACGGCGGATGGTGAGTCCCTTCCTGGAAAAGGGGCAGCTGCATCTGGTGGAGGGAGGCCAGCCACTGAGCCGCCCGCTCTACCTCGCCTATCTGGAGAAGTCCGATCGTCGGGAGCTGATCGATCGGCTACTGACCCTGCCCCTTGGCTGGGATGGTGCCGATCTGCGCCTGCCGCAGACTGAATAACTTCGGGCGATAGCACAGACAGAAAAGGGGCCGAAAAGGCCCCTTTTTTATGGTGCTTGCGTGCAATCGCATCAGCCGTGCTGGCGGCGATCGTTGGCCTGGGCCAGCAACATGCGGCTCTCGCGCAGAAACTCGTCGGCATGCTCGCCAAAGAAGCCGGATACCTGCGAGAAGGCATCGATAAAGCCGGCTCTGTCCCCCTGCTCCAGCAGCCCCAGCACCTCGCCGAAGTTCTGGTAGTAGCGGCGGATCATCGCCAGATTCTGCGGTGACGACAATATGATGTCGGCATAGAGCTCAGGATCCTGGGCAAACAACCGTCCCACCATGGCCAGCTCCAACCGGTAGATGGGGGAGCTTAAGTTAAGCAGGCGGTCGATGTTGGCCTGCTCCCGGGAGAGGTGCCAGCCATAGGCAAAAGTGGCGAAGTGGCGCAGCGCCTGAATGAGGGTCATGGCCTCGTCGTGGGCTTTGGCCTCAACTTGCTGCAAGCGCGCGCCCCAGATGGTCATCTGATCCAGCAACCACTGACTGGCGGCCGCATCACGGCCCTGACAGCAGACGATCACCTGCTTGGCAAGGCTCGCCACATCGGGTCCGAACATGGGGTGCAGCCCCAGGACAGGACCTTTGTGCGCTGCCAACATATGGGCAAGCGGCTCGCTCTTGACGCTGGTGACATCCACCAGCAGACAATCGGCAGGCAAGTTGCCGAGGCGGTCGATGATCTGGCAGGTGATGTCGATGGGCACGGCCACCATCACCAGACCCGCGTCGGCCAGGATCTCGTCAGCTCGCGGCCAATCTGCTTGTTCGAGGGTCTCGACCCGGTAGCCGGAGAGGCTGAACATATGGCCGAACAAGCGGCCAAGTTGACCCTGCCCGCCTATGATGACCACTTTGCCAAGATCCGGTTTCATGCACTTGAAGCCGGTGTCTTTCTCGCTGGCATAAGATTCACGCATGACACGGCGCAGCACATCCTCGATAAGATCGCCCGGCACCCCCAACAGTTCGGCCTCGGTGCGACGGCGGGCCAGCATGCTCGCCTCCCTGTCCGGTGCATAGATGGGCAGGCCGTGGCGGCTCTTCACCTCACCCACTTCCCCCACCAGGGCCAGTCGTGCGGCCAGCAGATCGATCAGCTGTCTGTCCACCGCATCAATCTTGTCCCTGAGGGCATTCAACTCTTCAGCCATATCCAGTCCCTGCTGGCGCCGCTGGCGGCGGCGCCCTGTGATTCAAGAGGCAACAAGGTATCACTGCGTGGGCAGTGATACCTCTATGGTTCAATCAGTTACGACAAGATACCACGGCTTACCGTGCAGTTCTGCCCTTGAGCGGCGCCGCCAGCTCGCGATGGCATCGCTCCAGCAGAGCGGCTGTGCTATCCCAGTCGATGCAGGCATCGGTGATGGAGACGCCGTAACGCATCTGCTCTTTGGGCTGCTCGCTGGACTGGTTGCCCTCGAACAGGTTGGATTCGAGCATCACCCCTATGATGGAGCGGTTGCCCTCCTGGATCTGGTGGATGACGTTGTCGGCCACCTTGGGCTGCAAGCGGTGATCCTTGCTGGAGTTGCCGTGACTGCAATCCACCACCAGACCGGGCAGCAGGCCCGCCTTTTCCAGTGCCTCTTCCGCCAGCGACACATTGACCGAGTCGTAGTTCGGGTGCTTGCCACCGCGCAGGATGACGTGGCCATCCGGGTTGCCCTGGGTCTGCAGCAAGGCAACCTGGCCCTGCTGGTTGATCCCCATGAAGGCATGGGGGCTGGAGGCCGCCTGCAGCGCATTGATGGCGGTACCCAGGTTACCGTCTGTGCCGTTCTTGAAGCCGACCGGCATGGAGAGGCCGGACGCCATCTCCCTGTGGGTCTGGGATTCTGTGGTACGGGCGCCGATGGCCGACCAGGAGAAGAGCTCGGCCAGGTATTGCGGGCTGATGGGGTCGAGCGCCTCAGTCGCCAGCGGCAATTCCAGCTCCGCCAGCCAGCAGAGCAACTCGCGGGCGCGATGCAGCCCCAGCTCCACATCGAAGGTGCCATCCAGGTTCGGGTCGTTGATAAAGCCCTTCCAGCCGACCGTGGTGCGCGGCTTCTCAAAGTAGACCCGCATGACAATGTAGAGAGAATCCTGATAGGCATCATGCAGCGCTTTGAGTCTGGTTGCGTACTCTTTGGCGGCGTCCATGTCGTGGATGGAACAGGGTCCACAGATCACCAGCAGGCGGTGATCACGACGGTGGATGATGTCGGCGATGGTAGTGCGGGCCCCTTGCACGAAAGCCAGCGCCTGGTCGGAGATGGGTAGCTTCTCCTTGAGCTGGGCAGGCGTGATCATCACTTGTTCGGACTGGATATGGATGTTGTTCAGGGGGTCTCTTTGCATTTTCTCATTCTCTCTACAGTATTTAAGCCAATTGCACGACTGTATTTATTTATTTACACAAGTCAGTGCTTTGTTACGCAACCGCCCTCACCTTACCAAGGAAAAACAAACAATCAAGTGAAACTAGCGGATTAACTGTCTGACAGGTGGATAAACAACCGGCAAGGCGACCTAAACAGCCAGAAAGTAGCGAGAAAAAAGCCCCTGACTCGATAAAATCGTAAAGATATGGTTACACCCTAACACTGCCGTCAGCACTGCTCGACCACTATCCCATCCCTGCCCTTGCCTCCATTTTATAAAAAAAGCGGGGCACCTGGCCCCGCTTGCGTTCCCGTCTTGCTCTTCTTTTATGATTTGCCGTGTGCCTTGATGGCGTCGACCGCCTTGTCCGGGAAGTCGCTGAACACCCCGTCCACATCGGCCTGATAGAGGAAGATGTTGAGCAGATCGCTGAAATCCTTGGCGTAGGCCGGGATCTGCCCCTCATCCTGACGGAAGGTATAAGGGTGTACTTTAAGACCCGCGGCGTGGGCCTCTTTCACCATGCCGGTAAACACAGGTTTGCCCGGGGTGCCCGGCTCCGTGACTATCATCGGCTTCCAGGGGCCTATGCCTTCCGCGTAGCCGGCGATGGTCTTCATGGCGCCCGGCTTGAACATCCAGTCATAACTGTAAGGAGTTGCCTGGCCCTTGGCGTCATAGACCATAGTCTCGTTCCAGTCGGTCTCGGCCATCAGCTGCACCAGTTTCAAGTCCATCCCTAAGGCGGGCATCAGCTCGCTGTTGATGCGCTTGAGCTCGTTGGCATCGAAGCACTGCAGGTAGACCTTGTCATCCTTCCCTGTGTAACCGTACTCCTTGAGCACGTTCAAGACGGCCTTGGATATGTCCTTGCCTTCGTGGCGAAACAGCCAGGGGGCCTTGATCTCCGGATAGATACCGATGTTCTTGCCGGTGCTCTTGTTGAGCCCCTGGATCATCTCTATCTCTTCCTGGAAGGTGTGGATCTTGAAGCTGGACTTCCACAGCGGGAAGCGGGCCGGATAAACGGGCACCTGCTTGCCATCCACCAGCTGGAACGGCTCCGTCATGCTCAGGGAGCGCACCTCGGCCAGGGTGAAGTCCACCACATAGTAGCGACCGTCCGGGCGGGCCCGACCGGGGAAGCGCGTCGCCACGTCCGTGATGCCATCGAGGAAGTGATCGTGCATCACCACCAGCTGGTCATCCTTGGTCATCACCAGATCCTGCTCCAGATAATCGGCTCCCATGCCATAGGCCAGCGCCTTGGATGCCAGGGTGTGCTCGGGCAGATAACCTGAGGCGCCACGGTGGGCGATCACAATTTTACCTTCATCGGCAGCAAGAGCGGGCAATGCAAAGGCGGCCCCCAGGCCAAGGGCAATCAGGGAGAGAGAGATTTTGTTCATGCGAGGTGCTCTTTGTTATTGTTTATTTGGTGTAGGTGTTTGTTATAGCAGAGGTTTATTGCATTTTAACGACGGGCGGCCAAGGGGCCGCCCGCTTCTTCATCAGCTGGCCTTGGGCAAGGCGTGCTGATGTTGTTCCAGCCAGGCGTGCAGTTGCTGCTGCTCAGGCTGAGACAGGCGCAGCCCCAGCTTGCTGCGGCGCCACAGTATGTCTTCCATCGAATGGGCCCACTCGCGGCTCATCAGATAACGCACTTCCGATTCGTACAGACCGGCGCCAAAGTGCTGGCCGCGCTCCTCGTGCAACCAGAGGCGGGCGTGGCTGCCATAGGCCTCGGCGATGCGACGGGCGTTGCGCTCATCCAGCCAGTCGAATTCGAGCATATAGGCGCGCGCCAGCTCGGTAGTGGAGCAATCAAATTCGCCACCGGGCAGACGGCTGCTCGCGGTCCAGTCCTCACCCATCTGGCTGAACCAGGGCTTGAGCTTGTTGCAGGCGGCCTGGGCCAGCTTGCGATAAGTGGTGAGCTTGCCGCCAAACACGGACAGGAGCGGCGCACCGTCGGATTCGCCGGAGAGCTCCAACGTATAGTCACGGGTCACCGCCTGCGGTGAATCGGACTCGTCATCGCAGAGCGGTCGCACACCGGCATAGGTCCAGATGACATCTTTGGGCGCTATCTGGCGGGTAAAGTGAGCGTTGACCACCTTGCACAGGTAGTTGATTTCGGCGTCGCTGATCTTCGCCTCGCGCGGGCTGCCCTTGTGCTCCACGTCCGTGGTGCCGATGAGGGAGTAATCCTGCTGATAAGGGATGACAAAGACGATGCGGTTGTCTTCGTTTTGCAGGATATAGGCCTCTTCGCGCTCATGGATACGCGGCACTATGATGTGGCTGCCCTTGATGAGGCGAATGCCGCGCGGGGATTTCTCGTGCAGGCTCTCATCATAGAAGGTCTTGACCCAGGGACCGGCTGCATTGACCAGACCACGGCAGGTGACGGTGAACTGCTCGCCCCCTTCCCGCTCCAGAGTCAACGTCCAGTGCTTGGAGCCGCGCACCGCCTTGATGCAGCGGGTGCGGGTCTGCACCTCGGCCCCTTTATCGCGAGCCATCATGGCGTTGAGTACTACAAGGCGGGCGTCATCGACCCAGGCATCCGAGTACTCGAAGCCTTTGTTGATACCGGCGGTCAAGCCGTCCTGGGGCAGGAAGCGTACGCCGCAACTGCCCTTGAGCTTGTCACGCTTGGCCAGGTTGTCATACAGGAAGAGGCCGGCACGTATCATCCAGGCCGGACGCAGGTGCGGGCGGTGCGGCAGACGAAAACGCATGGGGCGGGCGATATGCGGAGCCATGCCAAGCAGCACTTCCCGCTCAGCCAAGGCCTCTTTCACCAGCCGGAATTCGTAATGTTCGAGGTAACGCAAGCCGCCGTGGATCAGCTTGCTGGAGTTGGAGGAGGTGGCAGAGGCGAGATCCTGTGCCTCGAACAGGGCAACCTTCAGACCCCGACCCGCTGCATCAGCCGCAATGCCCACCCCATTGATGCCGCCGCCAACGACGACCAGATCATAATGTTCGCTCATGTTCACCTACTCTTTCTTATTTTGTGTTGCCATGACAGCAATGTTTGATTTCGCTCATATTAGAGCATGAAAAAATGATAAACGAACATTTTATGGAGAAAATGTGATCGCGATTGTTTTGGCAATGCTAAAAATGCTGCCAGTCGGTGATCAGGACGTCAGCAAGGGGCTGGCTGGCAAAAAAGCGTGCGCGTGATCGCGCTCATACCCAGAGTGGTGGTGAGCAGGAAAACAGCGGAAGGAAGGGGAAGACAGGGGAAAAAGCGGCCGCCGTCATGGCGGCCTGGTGCCAGATAGGGGTTAACGGTGACTCAGCAGATATGGCATTCGATCTGGTGCTGGGACATGAGTCGCATCAGCTTCTCCGGTGGCTCCTGATCGGTGAACAGGGCGTGGATCTGGTTGAGATTACCCAGATTGACCATGGCATTGCGACCGAACTTGGTGTGGTCGGCGGCCAGAAACACCTGGCGGGAGTGGGCTATGATGGCCTGGGCAATCTTCACCTCGTGGTAGTCGAAATCGAGCAGAGAGCCGTCATTGTCGATGCCCGAGATACCGATGACACCGTAATCCATGCGGAACTGACCGATGAAATCGCGGGTCGCCTCCCCCACTATGCCGCCATCCCGGTTGCGGATCTCGCCACCGGCGATGATGACAGTGAAGTCATCCTTGGCGGTGAGAATGCTGGCGACGTTGAGGTTGTTGGTCACCACGCGCAGCTCGCGGTGATCGAGCAGGGCGCGGGCGATGGCCTCTGTGGTGGTCCCTATGTCGATGAAGAGGGAAGAGCCATCGGGAATATTGGCGGCCACTTCGCGGGCGATACGCTCTTTCTCCTTGAGCTGCATCACTTTGCGGGCGCTGTAGGCGGTATTGACGGTACTCGAATGCAGGGAGGCACCGCCATGATGGCGCCGGATCTTGTTCTGTTCGGCGAGATCGTTCAGATCACGGCGAATGGTCTGGGGACTGACGTCAAAGTGGGTCACCAGATCCTCCGTCGAGACAAAGCCCTGCCGCGTCAGGACGTCCAGTATCTCCAGATGTCGTTGGGTTTGCTTCACGCTTGAACTCCGATGATGGGACGAAAAAAGGCCCCGGCAAATGCGGGGCCTTTGGCAGTTTACCTGATCCCTTTTCGGATCGATAAGGGCAGGATCACGTTTTATGCCTTATCGGCAGCCGCTTTCTTGGCAGCGACGGCGATGTTCTCATGCTTGAGGGTCATGGCCAGCAGTATGATGGAGATCACGCAAGACGCGGTCAGCACCATGAAACCGCCATCCCAGCCGAAGTGGTCAACGGTATAGCCCAGCATGGCGTTGGCCGCCACTGCACCACCCAGATAACCGAACAGACCGGTGAAGCCTGCCGCGGTACCGGCTGCCTTCTTGGGTGCCAGCTCCAGTGCATACAGACCGATCAGCATGACGGGACCATAGATCAGGAAGCCGATGGCGACCAGAGCCAGCATGTCGACGGTGGGGTTGCCCGCCGGGTTGAGCCAGTAGACCAGCACAGCCACTGTCACCAGTACCATGAAGAGGATGCCGGCCGGGGCGCGGCGGCCCTGGAACATCTTGTCAGAGATCCAGCCGCACAGCAGGGTGCCCGGAATACCGGCCCACTCGTACAGGAAATAGGCCCAGGAGGAGTTGTCGACAGTGAAATCCTTGGCCTCTTTCAGGTAGGTCGGAGCCCAGTCCAGCACACCGTAACGAATGAGGTAAACGAAGGCGTTGGCAATGGCGATGTACCACAGCAGCTTGTTGTGCAGCACGTACTTGACGAAGATCTCCTTGGCGGAAAACTCCTTCTCGTGGCTGGCGTCATAGTCCTTCGGATAGTCGTCCTTGTACTCCTCGATGGGCGGCAGACCAACGGATTGCGGGGTATCACGCATCACGAAGAAGGCGATCACCGCAATGGCGGCAGCAGCAGCAGCCGGTACATAGAAGGCACTGCGCCAGTCATTGAACCAGCCCATCCCCAGGATGAACAGTGGACCTATCATGCCGCCGCCGACGTTGTGCGCCACGTTCCAGACCGCGACCACTTCGCCACGCTCTTTCTGTGACCACCAGTGCACCATGGTGCGACCGCAGGGAGGCCAGCCCATGCCTTGTACCCAACCGTTCAGGAACAAGAGCACGAACATGATGGCAATGCTGGAAGTAGCCCAGTGCACAGTCCCCATCATGAACATGATACCGGCCGACAACAGCAGACCGGCAGAGAGGAAGTAGCGGGCGTTGGATCGGTCAGACACGTTCCCCATCAGGAACTTGGACAGACCATACGCAATGGAAACCCCGGACAGGGCCAGGCCCAGATCACCGCGGGAGAATCCCTGTTCGATCAGGTAAGGCATCGCCAGACTGAAGTTTTTCCGTACCAGGTAGTAACCGGCATAACCGAAGAAGATCCCGAAAAACACCTGCCAACGCATGCGCTTGTAGAAGGGATCGACCTTGTCGGCCGGGAGCCTGTCTATGTGTGGTGCAGGCCTGAAGAGACTAAGCATGTTCTGCTTCCTTATTGTTGTTGTGGGCGGTTGAGGGTGCCCTGTCCATGCTGACCAACCAGAGGAGTCCTGATTCGAAAGCGAGCCTATTGTGCTCACATGTGAACATTTAATCTGTGATGGAGGCTCAAATATTGCAGTTTTATTACAAAAGAAAGTGTCAAGTGAGTAGTCACTCATCAGCCGCAATCCCTTGTATAGCAAGGCTTTCAGCTACCCACTAAGTGGTATAACCCCTGTTGCAACTTGCTTTCCGTCACATTTTCTTAGCAATGAGTGGGATCTTGTCCACACTTCCTGCGGGGAGGGAGTGGTGAATGTTCGATTTAGGTTTATTTTCTCTCTCGTCCGAGAACGAGCGCAAACGAGCATAACGTTTGCGTCAGCTCAAAAAACAAGAAAAAACGTTTTCGGATGCAGTAATGGGACTGAAAAAACAACAAAACGGAACATCAAACCTACTCTGGGTGGATATAAGGAATAAAAGTATGAGCATACAAAGACCCAATACCCTGCTTGGCGAGTGCATCGCCGAGTTTATCGGAACCGGCCTGCTGATATTTTTCGGCGTCGGTTGTGTGGCCGCCCTGGTGCTGGCCGGTGCCAACTTCGGACAATGGGAAATCTCCATTACCTGGGGTCTGGGTGTCGCCATCGCCATCTACGTGACCGGCGGTATTTCAGGTGCCCACCTGAACCCGGCCGTGACCCTGGCGCTGATGACCTTCTGCGGGTTCGACAAGCGCAAAGTGGTGCCCTACATCATCGCCCAGGTCGCTGGCGCCTTCTGCTTCGCCGCCCTTGTCTACTTCCTCTACGGCGGCCTGTTCACCCAGTGGGAAGTGACCCACAACGTGGTACGCGGCAGCGTCGAGAGCCTCGGCTCCGCCGGCATCTTCTCTACCTACCCGAACGCCCTGCTCTCCAACATGCAAGCCTTCGCGGTCGAGCTGGTGATCACCGCCGTCCTGATGCTGGGCATCATGGCACTGGGTGACAACAACAACGGCGCCCCCAAAGGCTTCGCCGCCGCCCTGCTGATCGGTATCCTGATCGCCGTGATCGGTGCCTCCCTCGGCCCGTTAACCGGCTTTGCCATGAACCCTGCCCGTGATTTCGGCCCCAAACTGTTTGCCTTCCTGGCAGGCTGGGGTGACGTGGCCATGACAGGTGGTCGTGACAACCCCTACTTCTGGGTGCCCATCCTTGGCCCCATCGTCGGTGCCCAGCTTGGTACCGCCCTGTATGTGAAAGTGTTGGCTCCCTGTGTGCCTGGCAACCGTGTTGCCGCCACCGAGCAAGCTGCCCAAACCGCCAAAGAAGAGGCCGCCGCATAAGAGCGGCCCTCCCCAACGTGTAACAACGTGGAAAATAAAAACGTGGAGAACATCATGTCTGCTGAAAAAAAATATGTCGTCGCTCTGGACCAGGGTACTACCTCTTCCCGCGCCATCGTGTTTGACCAGGATGCCAACATCGTCGGCACCTCCCAGCGCGAATTCACCCAGCACTACCCGAAAGCGGGCTGGGTAGAGCACGACCCCATGGAGATCTGGGCGACCCAGTCCTCCGTCTTCACCGAAGTACTGGCCAAGACTGGCCTGCGCAGCGAAGAGATTGCCGCCATCGGCATCACCAACCAGCGTGAAACCACAGTGGTATGGGAAAAGGCCACCGGCAAACCCATCTACAACGCCATTGTCTGGCAGTGCCGCCGTACCGCAGCCATCTGCGAAGAGCTCAAGGCCCGTGGCCTGGAAGAGTATGTGCGCGAGAACACCGGCCTGGTGCTGGATGCCTACTTCTCCGGCACCAAGGTGAAGTGGATCCTCGACAACGTCGAAGGGGCCCGCGAGAAGGCGATGAACGGCGAACTGCTGTTCGGCACCATAGACACCTGGCTGGTGTGGAAGATGACCAACGGCGAAGTGCACGTCACTGACCCGACCAACGCCTCCCGCACCATGCTCTACAACATCCGCGACCTGAAGTGGGACGAGAAGATGCTGGACGAGCTGGGCATTCCCTTGTCCATGCTGCCGGAGGTCAAGCCCTCCTCCGAAGTGTATGGCTACACCACCCGTGGCGGCGGCTCCCGCATCCCCATCGCCGGCATTGCCGGTGACCAGCAGTCTGCCCTGTTCGGTCAGCTCTGCTTCGAAAAAGGGATGGCCAAGAACACCTACGGTACCGGCTGCTTCTTGCTGATGAACACGGGCACAGAGCCGGTTCGCTCCAACAACGGCCTGCTGACCACCGTCGCCATCGGCCCGAAAGGGGAAGTGAACTACGCGCTGGAAGGGGCTGTCTTTATGGGCGGCGCCACCGTGCAGTGGCTGCGTGACGAGCTGAAACTCATCCACGATGCCCGCGATACCGACTACTTCGCCTCCAAGGTGGGTGACACCAACGGCGTCTATCTGGTACCGGCCTTCGTCGGTCTGGGCGCGCCCTACTGGGATCCCTATGCTCGCGGTACCATGGTCGGCCTGACCCGTGGCGCCAACCGCAACCACATCATCCGTGCTGCGCTGGAATCCATCGCCTACCAGAGCCGCGATGTGCTGGATGCCATGCAGCAGGACTCCGGCATCAAGCTGGCCGCCCTCAAGGTAGACGGCGGCGCGGTTGCCAACGACTTCCTGATGCAGTTCCAGTCCGACATGATGCACACCCCTGTGGTGCGTCCGACCCGCATCGAGACCACCGCCATGGGCGCCGCCTTCCTGGCCGGTCTGGCCGTCGGCTTCTGGAAGAGCTCTGACGAGCTGGAAGACAAGTTCAGCGTGGATCGTGAATTCATCCCGCAGATGAGCCACGAAGAGCGCAACAAGCTCTATCACGGCTGGCAGAAAGCGGTTGAACGCTCACGCCGCTGGGCTGAAGAGGATTAATCGGGCAACCGACATCTTTCCGAGATGAAAATACAAAGAGGCCGACAGCGATGTCGGCCTCTTCTTTGAGCTCTTTATCCACTCCGGCCATTGGCAACGTATATCTGCCGGCCAGTCAAATCCCTTCCCTTGTCACGGCTGGGTGCCAGCGACGTCTTCCCCCTGCAAAGGGGAAGCCGGGAGGGGTCGGCCCTTCACACTCCCCCCTCACAGGGTATGGCTGCCGATCTGCTCCTTGATAAAGTCGAGCCAGACCCGCAACCGGATATCCCGCTGGGCATCGGAGTAGAAGACCGCATTGACGGGACGCGAGGCACCGCTGTTGCTGCGAGCCAGCACCTCCACCAGGGCCCCGCTTGCACGATCCGGCCCTGTCATGAAGTCCGACAGACAGACGATCCCCTGCCCCGCCAGCGCCAGCTGACGCAGGGTCTCGCCGCTGCTGGCCCGCAGAGTCGGGGTAATGGCGAAGCGATCCCCCTGCTCGGCACTGAGCAGCGGCCAGTGGTTGAGGTGATCGGGATGCAAAAAGCCCAGCAGTTCGTGGCCCACCAGCAGATCCGCCGGTTGGCGCGGTGTGCCACGTTCGTTCAAATACGCAGGGGATGCCAGCAGCCGCAGCCGCGAACGCCCCAGCGGCAAGGCACGCAGGGAAGAATCCGTCAGCTCGCCGATCCGGATGGCCATGTCCACCCGCCGCTCCATCAGATTGATGAAACCTTCCGAGCTGTGCAGTTGCAGCTCGATGGCGGGATAGCGGCGGCGAAACTCGCCTATGATGGGCACCAGTCGATGCAGGATAAAGGGGGTGGCCGCATCGACCCGCAATATTCCCTCCGGCTGCTCCTTGCGCATCAACAGATGCCCCTCCGCCTCGCTCATCTCGGTCAGGATATTTACCGCCCGCTGATAGAACCAGCTCCCCTCCTCGGTCAGGCTGACTCGGCGGGTGGTGCGGTTGAGCAGCAGGGTGGCGAGCTTTTCCTCGAGCCGCTTGATGCCGCGGCTCACCACGGAGTTGTCCATGCCGAGGTTCTCCGCCGCCTGGCGAAAACTGCCCGCCTCCACCACGGCCACAAACAAGGTCAGTTCATCAGAATGGGTCTTCATTGCTGTTATCCAGGCAAGAGTATTGGGCCTTTATAGGTGTAATCGCTCAGGGTTGGCAAGGTCGTCATGATCCCAAATTCTTTATTTCCACAGATAAATAACGTGATGCTCAGCTCAAACCAGACTCTCCCTTTGCCGGTACAATGCTGCCAAAACGGCATCGTATGACACTAAGTTGTGACAAGGACGAACACCATGACATTTAAAGAGCAGCTGACCGCAGCCCATCAGGAGCTGGCCAGCAAAGGGGTATGGCATGCCAACTACAATCCGCCACTGTGCAGATTGCTGCGCAGGCTGGGTTGCCCAGTCAAACCGCCTCACTATCAGGGCTGGCTAAGCAATACGCTCTGGTTTGGCGTGAGCGCCGGGCTGATCTGGGGCTTGTTTATGTGGTTTTTCAGCTGGCATGGAGGCGCGATAGAACCGATATCAGCTCTACGTCAGACAGCCCTGTTTACCAGTTTTTTTGGCCTGACCATGGCGAGCATGTTCTGGTTTCGCAGCAAACAGCTTAAGCTGACCCCGTGGGCAAAGCTGGATAAGCCCGTCAGCCCAACCAACGCCCAGGGAGCAGAACACGATGAAAACCCATGAAAAACTGAACTATGTGGAGTTTGCGGCCAGTGATCTCGCGGCCACCAAAGCCTTCTTTCAAGCCGTATTTGGCTGGCAGTTTGTCGATTACGGTCCCGACTACTGCGCCTTTGCCGATGAGGGGCTGGACGGCGGTTTTTATCGCGCCGAACTGTGCAGCCAGAGTGCGCAAGGCGGTGCCCTGCTGGTGTTCTACAGCGCCGATATAGAGGCAACCCAGACCAAGGTGAGCCAGCATGGCGGCACCATCAACCGCCCCCTGTTTGATTTCCCCGGTGGCCGCCGTTTTCACTTTGTTGAACCCAGTGGCAATGAATTTGCGGTCTGGTCCGAGCCAGCCAATGCCTGATGGCAAGGGGGCGCGCCAGCCGTCCCCTTCTCTATTTCCCCCTTATTAACCCTTCACCCATATCGGCCTCTGGCGCAGCGTCTGCTCTTTCATTGCTGCTCTTTTCTCAATAGTGTTTTGCGACTGTTGCCCTATTCCCCTCCCCTTGCGGCAGGCATACTGACCTTCGTTTTAGCAAGGAGGTTCAGATGTCATCACCCGTGATTGTGATTGCCCAACTTGAAGCCAAACCCGAATTTTCCGCCCAGTTCCGGGCCGCCGTTGAGCCGCTGATTGCAGCCACCCTGCAAGAGGCGGGCTGCCAGCGCTACCAGCTGCATCAGGATAGGGACAATCCCCATAGCTGGATGCTGCACGAAGAGTGGGAGAGCGAAGCCGCGCTCAAGGCCCACCAGCAGCAAGCTCACTTCCTCGACTTTATCGCCAGGGCCGAGCCCTGGTTTGCCAGCAGCAATATTCGCAATTACCGCCGACTGCCGGCCTGAGTATTCCGAGACTCGTTGACGATGGCGCTGCCAACTTGCACCGCCGCCACGGCCTTTGCACCAAGCCAACGCCTTTGCTCTGGGCAAGGGCAAACCACCCCATTTGAGGAAATATATGATGAAAATGCCCGCCATGGGTCTGGGCACCTTTCGCCTGAAAGGTGAGCCACTGCTTGCAACCCTGAATACCGGCCTGGCGCTCGGCTATCGCCATATCGATACCGCCCAGATTTACGACAACGAAAGCGAAGTGGGCGAGGTGCTGGCGACGACCTCGGTGCCCCGCTCGGATATCTACCTCACCACCAAGGTGTGGACCAGCGAGTTTGCCGAAGGCAAGCTGATCCCTAGCCTGAAAACCAGCCTTGAGAAACTGCGCACCGACTATCTGGATCTGGCGTTGATCCATTGGCCCTCCCCCAACGACGAGGTGCCGATGGCGGTCTATCTGGAGCAGCTGGCCGAAGCCAAATCCCTGGGCTTGACCCGGGAAATTGGGGTCTCCAACTTCACGGTTACCCAGCTTAAAGAAGCCATCGACATTCTGGGTCCCGGCGCCATCGCTCACCAGCAGGTAGAGATCCACCCCTTGCTGCAAAACCGCAAGGTGGTGGAATTCTGACAGGAGCAGGGCATCGCCATCACCGCCTATATGCCGCTGGCTTACGGCAAGGTGCTGAGTGAGCCGATCTTGATGGAGATAGGCAAGTACCACGAGGTGTCGGCAGCCCAGGTGTCGCTGGCCTGGCTGCTGGCCCAGGGCATGACGGTGATCCCGAGCTCCACCAAGCGGGAGCATCAGGCCGCCAATCTGGCTGCCCTCGAGGTTTCCCTAAGCAGTGAAGAGATGGCCCAGATCGCCACCCTGGAGCGGGGTGAGCGCTGCGTCGACCCGGACTTTGCACCGGCCTGGGATTAAACTCGGTCATCACGATCTCTCCCTGCTCCAGGGAGAGTAAAGGCCCCCTTGTGAGGCGCGAGGGTCATAGGGACTCACTCATGACGACAGCGCCAGAAAGCACCAAAACGGGGGGCACAATGCCTCCCGTTTTTTGTTACCCCTCTTCCAATCCTGACCCCGGCTATCCGCCAGCCATGCCCAACCCCAGCTTTCCTCTCCGCCTTTCCCCTCTTTTCTCAAGACTTCTTTTCTCAAACCCTCTTTATCTCGCCTTCGCGCTCCCAGCCTGCCGTCATCCCTGGTCGAACGGGGCACAGCAGAGCCGCTTATTGATGCTGATTTGGCAAAAGTAATTTGATGTCATCGTCATTTTTGCCAACAAAGGTCATCGGCATACTGGCCCCCTTCTCCCATAGGGAGTCCCTATCCAAGGAGTTTGTATGCCACTGGCATTATTTGCCCTCACCCTGAGTGCCTTTGCGATCGGCACCACCGAATTCGTGATCGTGGGGCTTATTCCCACCATCGCAGAACAACTCAATGTCTCGCTCCCCTCGGCGGGCCTGCTGGTCAGCCTCTATGCAATGGGGGTCGCCATCGGTGCCCCCATGCTGACGGCGCTCACCGGCAAGGTGCCACGCAAGTGGCTGCTGGTGGGGCTGATGGCGCTCTTTACTGCCGGCAACCTGCTGGCCTGGCAGGCCCCTGGCTATGAGAGCCTGATCGTCGCTAGGGTGCTGACCGGTCTGTCCCACGGGGTCTTCTTCTCGGTGGGCAGCACCATAGCCACCGGCTTGGTGGCCAAAGAGAAAGCCGCGAGCGCCATCGCCATCATGTTCAGCGGCCTCACCGTGGCACTGGTGACCGGCGTACCGCTTGGCACCTGGATTGGTCAGGTCTTTGGCTGGCGTGAAACCTTTCTGGTGGTGAGCCTGCTCGGCCTCGTCGCCATGGTGGGCAGCCTGCTGCTGATCCCGAACAACCTGCCCAAGGGGGCGGCCTCGACCATCCGCGAGCAACTCTCGGTGCTGACCAAGAAGCCGCTGCTGCTGGTCTACGCCAAGACCGCCCTCGGTTACGGCGGTGCCTTCACCGCCTTCACCTTCCTCGCCCCTATCCTGCAGCAGATCAGCGGCTTTGGTGCCGGTGCGGTGAGTCTGATCCTGCTGGTCTACGGAGTATCGGTTGCCATCGGCAATATCTGGGGTGGCAAGCTGGCCGACAAGATGGGCCCCCTGCCCGCGCTGAAGCTGCTGTTTGCCGGTCTGGCGCTGGTGCTGCTAGCCCTCACCTTCACCGCACCCCATCCGGTGCTGGCGGTACTGACCGTGCTGGTGTGGGGCGCCTTTGCCTTCGGCAACGTGCCAGGTCTGCAGGTACTGGTGGTCAAGCAGGCCGAGCTGCACACCCCCAACGCGGTGGATGTGGCATCGGGCCTCAATATCGCCGCCTTCAACGTCGGCATTGCACTAGGATCGATCGTCGGTGGTTTGGTGGTGGAGCACCTCGGCCTGATGCACACCCCCTGGATCGGCGCCCTTATCGTGCTGCTGGCCTACGGGCTGACCCATGTCAGCGAGCGCCGCGAAGCCGTCCGGCTCGCCGCCTGTCAGGCATAAGCTGCGCCAGCAGGCCGCACTGTCTCTTCCTTCATCACATAAAAACGAGCGGCTTATGCCGCTCGTCTCTTTTCACGCTCTGTTATTTTTGTTGGTTGTTATGCCGTGCGAGAAACCACTGCCCCCTTGTTCACGGCACGCTTGAGCCAGTAGTCGAGGCTGACGTAGCGACCGCCACCGTAAACCAGCAACACCAGCAGCATCACGAAATAGGTGGCGGCAAACTCCATCCCGTTGTTGAGCATCACGGGATCCCCAAGCTCGGTGATGTAGTTGTAGCGACCGGGGAAGTTGGCAGCCAGCCACTCGATAAAGCCGTTGAGGCGCACAGTGGCCTCCATGCTGCCGGTGGCGATGGCGTCCCAGCCGTGCTTCCAGTGCACCATGGCGCTCGCCACGCTCATCAGGAAGATAGTGGGAATGGCCATGATGCGGGTAAAGAGGCCAAGGGCGATGCAGATACAACCCAGCACCTCGGTGCCCGCCGCCAGAAAGGCGAGCAGGGTCGGGAACGGCAGGTTGAGCCCCCCTTCCGAGACCGGCGCGCCAAACCAGGCGACCGTGCCGGCAAAGCCCATCACCTTGGAGTGGGCCCCCACATAGATGACTGGGATGAGATAGAGGCGAATAGCCAGCAGGGCCAGAAAATCGAGCCGCTTGCACTGGGCTACCGCCCGCTCGTACCACTGGATCAGGATGTTGTTCATGGGAATTTTCCTTGGTGTTTGCTAAATGAGGGCCTAAGTCAGGGCACAGGGGCGCCGTGCTGACGCTCGCCAACGGGCTGCGTCAACAGACCCAGCCGGTGAAAATGTCGCGCCCACTCGGTCAGATCAAAATCGTGGCGAACCTGTTGCACCTGTTGCTGGAACGCGGCTTGGGTGATCCCCGGCTGCTGTTGCAACAGCTGGATCAGCGCCACATCCCATTCGCGTAAGCGCTGGGTCACCACCTGATGATCCGGGCTGCGAAACAGGCCATAGCAGTGGCTGCCCTGCCGGGTCGGCACCACCCCGCTGCGACGAATGGCAAAGGGGAGCTCAAGCAGTTGCAGAGTAGGATTGAGCACAAACGAACTCTCCGCCGTCACCTCAACCCCCGGCATAACTTGCGACACCACCCCTTCGTCAATCTCGACACAGAGGCAGGCCCACTCGTACTCCAGCAGCGCCAGCCGCTGCCTGGGCCAGTTGAGGGAGCCCTCGCCGTGGCGATGCTGCACATAGCGGACAAACTCGGTGGCGATATGGTGAAACTCGGGGGCCTCGGCGCAGTGGTGGGCGACAAAGCCCTCCACCAGCTGCCCTCTGTCCACCGGCGCCCAGTGGCCGTAGGTGAGCGGAAACGCGCTCTCCAGCACCGACTCCACATTGGCGCGCACGCTGCGGGCATACTGGCTGGCGATGCCATCCTGCGGCAACCGCACCCGGCTCGCCAGCCAGGCGGTCTGCTGCTGCATCCGCTGTGGGGCCACTTTGGGCGCGGTGATCAGTGATAACCGCCTATCCATAGCGCACCTCCCACACCTGACTGTCGAGCGCCTCGCAACAGGCGCCATGCACCCGCGCCAGCTCGGTCTCCAGCTCTGCCAGCGGTGGCAGATGGTGATCCCGCTCCAGCAGCAGGGGGCGCAGCCCGTGGGTCTGTACCGTATAACGGGCAAGCGCCACCACTTCCTCGCACACCGGCTTGCCGTGGGTATCCAACAGGGTGCCGTCCGCCTCTTCCAGATGACCGGCGATATGGAAGTAGCGGATCGCACTGCCCGGCAACCCGGCGATCATCCGCTTGGGGCAGTAACCGTGGTTGCGGCTGTTCACAAAAACGTTGTTGATATCGAGCAGCAGCTCGCAACCGCTGCGCGCCACCAGCTCGGCGAGAAAATCCTCCTCCGGCATCTCGTGGTCATAGTCGTGGTAGTAGGAGATATTTTCCAGCACCAGCGGGCGGGCCAGCGCCTCCTGCACCTGCTCGATCCGCTCTGCCAGATAGGGGATGTTCTCCCACTGGCGCGGCACCGGTAAGAGCTCGTAGAGATAACCCTGCCCATCGCGGGAAAAGCTCAGGTGCTCGCTGTAGATGTCGACACCGAACTCATCCAGAAAGGTGCGGATCTGGCTGAGCAAAGTGCGATTGAGGGGCTGACAATCGCCGAGGGAGAGGCTGAGGCCGTGGGCCACCAGCGGGTAACGCTCGGCCAGCTGATGCAGCTGCGCCCGCTTGGCACCGCCGATGGCCATCCAGTTCTCCGGCGCCAGCTCGAGAAAGTCGATGCCGGGGCGTATGGTGCCGGAGCAGAGCGCATCCAGATGCTCCTGACGCAGCCCGATCCCCCGACTGCGGGAGCTTATTGGCCGCATACCCCCTCCGTCATCTTGCTGCCCTTGCTGGATGTATCGCTATCAATTCCCTCTCCCGCCACGCCGCATTTGCCATCGCGGGCACGCACCAGCCGACCTTGCGGATCGCTGTCTAAAGCCTGCTTTTCGAAGCGTTTCTCGGTGCCGCACTTGCCCGCCGCACACTTGCCGCCGTGCTGTTCGCCGGGGGCGGCCTTCACCGGCGCATCGCTCGGGGTCGCCCCCAGCGCCAGTCCCGGCGTCAGGGCAATCAGGCTGGTCATGGCGATGGAGAGGGTCAGTTTGCCGGTGGTTTTGTTGCTGCTTGAGTTACTCATGAACGGACTCCTTGACGGATGAAACGGGGTAGCTGGAGAGATCGCGGGCGGCCACGATCTGGCCGTGGAACTGCTGCTTGACGATGGCCATCGCCTCTTTCTTGTGATTGAGGCCGACCCCCATCCAGTGGTTCAGCACCAGCAGCTTGGGGTTCACCTCGGCGGCAATCTTGGCCACCACCGACGGCTTGGCATGGAGCGAGGCGGAGACAAGGTCGGCCGCTTCATGGATGGCGAGCGGCATCACCAGAATGTCGGCCCCCTTGGCAAACGGTACAAAGGCCGGGTTGCTGCCGTTCTGATCCGCCGAGATGACGATGGTCCCCTCGGCGCTCTCGATGCGATAGGCAAGACAGGGCACGTCACCGTGGGGGATGCCGAGCGCGGTGATGGTCAGCCCATCCTGCTGATAGACAGTGTGGGGCTTGGGTGTCTGGTAGGGCACATCGTGCAAGGTGATGGGGAAGAGGCCATCAGTGCCATCCTTGAAGCCGCTCAGGTAGGCATAGGCGCCCTTGTCCTTGTTGAAGAGGGCATCAAAGTAGCCGCTCATGCTGGGGAAGGCCGAACCCGCCTCGGGCCCCGCCAGATCCAGCGGATCGCTGCGCTCGAAGAAATAGGCCCCCTTGAGCAGGGCAGGCAGGTCGGTCACATGGTCGGTGTGAAAGTGGGTGATGCCGATAAAATCGACCTCTTCGAGCTTGGCCCCCGCCTGGCCGAAGCGCAGGTAGACGCCGCCACCGGCATCGATCAGGATGCGGGATTTCCCCTTCCACCAGACCACCTCGCTGGAGGAAGCGCGCAGATCGTCGGAGATGGGGCCGCCACTGCCGAGCACCTGCAGGGTGAAGGCTTTGTCCAGCGGGGTCAGTTGTACGGGTTCGGCATTCGCCTGGGCGGCGGCGAGCGCGCAGCCGATGGCCAGCGCCACCGCTTTCAATGTCTGTTTCATAACGGATTACCTGTCGGTTGTATGACAAGAGAGGTTGGCCGGGGCGCTGCACCTGGGTGCATCCCCCAGCCGACGGGTCAGAGGTGGGGCGGATTGTCGTCCCGTTCATCGGCTTCCCAGCGCGCTTCCAGCCAGAGCAGGTTGCACAGGCCGAGCAGCAGGGCGAAACCCAGGCCCAGAATCCAGGTGAAGTACCACATAGGGGCTCCCTTGAGGTCAGTAGAGTTGATGGCTGTCACGCTTGATGCGGGCGCGGTCGAGCTTGCCGCGCACCACCCGGTAGACCCAGCCGGTATAGCCGAGGTTGATGGGCATCAGCACCAGCACTATCCCGAACATGATCGCCAGAGTCTTGTAGCTGGAGGTGCCATCCCACAGGGTCAGGCTGCTGCCGGCATCCAGCGACGAGGGCAGCACGAAGGGAAACAGGGCGATGGCCACCGAGCAGAGCATGACGGCGCAGGTCAGGCCGCTCGCCAGCAGCGCCAGGCGGCCCTTCTCCAGCCAGGCGGCGATGCCGCTTGCCAGCGGCGCCAATGCCCCGACAAGCGGCGCCAACCACAGCAGCGGGTAGTCGAAGTAGTTGCCAAGCCAGCCGCTGGACTGGGGGATCACCCCCTTCATCAGCGGACTGATGGCCGCATTGGGGTCAAAGGGCTGGCCCGCTAGACCGGTCAGCTGATAGCCGGGCAAGTCCAGCAGATGCCAGCCGGCCAGCAGATAGCAGAGGGTCACCAGGGGGGCCAGCAGGATGGCGAGACCACGGGCACGCAGCGCCGGAGTCCCCTCCACCTTGGCTTGCAGGAAGCTGGCGCCATGCAGCAACAGCAGGCTCACCCCGGTCGCCACCACGCTGGCGAACCAACCCCAATGCCAGTTAAACGGGCCATAATGCAGGCGCAGTGCGCTGTCGAAGCGAAACGGCAGCCCCTGCATCACCAGCGCGATGGCGGCGGCGAGCACCAGGGTCGGCACCAGCCCACCGGCCACCAGGGCTCTGTCCCACCAGCGGCGCCACACGGGGTCGGCAAGCTTGCTGCGATAGTCAAAACCGACCGGACGCAGGAAGAGGCCGAACAGCAGGAACATGAAGGGCACATAGAGCGCCGAGAAGGCGGCGGCATAGACCAGCGGCCAGGCGGCGAACAGGGCGCCAGCACCGGCGATGAGCCACACCTGGTTGCCCTCCCACACCGGCCCCACGCTGTTGATCACCAGCCGCCTGTCTTCATCATCTTTCGAGACCAGGGGCAGCAGCATGGCGATGCCGAGATCGAAGCCATCCATCACGATAAAACCGACCATCATGAAGAGCACCAGCCCCCACCAGATGAGTTTCAGGGTTGCGTAGTCCATCAGGCGATCCTCGCAAGTTCAGGTTGTTCACCGCGGTAGCGGCCGGTATGAAGAATGGCGGGCCCCTGGCGGATCACGTGGCGCAGCAGGAACAGCTCCACCACCAGCAGGCAGGAGTAGATGAGGCAGATGGCGATGAGGCTGAACCAGAGCTGGCCCGGCTGCAGCAAAGAGACGGAGGCCGATACCGGCAGCACGTCGCTGATGGTCCAGGGCTGACGACCGAACTCGGCCACGAACCAGCCCGCTTCGATGGCTATCCAGGGCAGCGGAATGCTCCACAACAGCGCCTTGAGCAGGCGGGGCGAGGCGAGCAGCCGGTTGCGGCAGAGCTGGACGAAGCCTGCCACGAACAGCCCGAGCATCACCACGCCCAACCCGACCATGATCCGAAAGCCCCAGAACAGCGGCGCGACCTGCGGCACCGAGTCCTCCACCGCTTTTGCTATCTCGGCCTCACCGGCTTTGGCGATGTCGCTGGCATAAGGAGTCAGCAGCAGCCCGTAGCCGAGATCCTGGCCGTGCCGATCGAACAGCGCACGGTTTTCGGCCGAGTCGTTGCCCGCACGGATCTGCTCGAGCGCCCCGGCCGCCACCATGCCGCTGCGGATGCGCACCTCGTGCTGCACCTTGAGCTCCTTGATGCCGGTCACCGCCTCATCGAGAGAGCGGGTGGCGATGATCCCCATCAGATACGGGATCTTGACCGCGGCATGAGTGGTCTCGGCGCCCTGATCCGGGAAGCCGAACAGGGTGAATGACGCAGGCGCAGGTTCCGTCTCCCACTCCGCCTCGATGGCGGCGAGCTTGACCTTCTGTACCTCGCCGGTGCGGTAGCCCGACTCGTCCCCCAGCACTATGACCGAGAGAATGGCGGCCAGCCCGAAGCCGGAGGCGATGGCGAAGGATCGCAGGGCGAAGCGCACCTCCATGCGGCGCAGCAGATACCAGCTGCTCACCCCCATCACGAACAGGGAGGCGGCCACATAGCCCGCCGCCACCGTGTGCACGAACTTGACCTGGGCCACAGGGTTGAGCAGCACGGCGGCGATATCCACCAGCTCCATGCGCTGGGTCACCAGATTGAACTCGGCCCCCACCGGGTTCTGCATCCAGCCGTTACCGATCAGGATCCAGAGCGCGGAGAGGTTGGAGCCGAGCGCCACCAGCATGGTCACCAGCAGGTGCTGACCGCGGGAGAGCTTGTCCCAACCGAAGAAGAAGAGCCCGACCAGGGTCGACTCGAGGAAGAAGGCCATCAGCCCCTCCACCGCCAGCGGGGTGCCGAAGATGTCCCCCACGTACTGGGAGTAGTAGGCCCAGTTGGTGCCGAACTGGAACTCCAGGGTAATGCCTGTGGTCACCCCCATGACGAAGTTGATGCCAAACAGCTTGCCCCAGAAGCGGGTGATGTCCTGATAGATCACCTTGCCGGTCATCACATAGGCCGACTCTGCGATCACCAGGATCCAGGACAGCCCCAGCGTGAGGGGCACAAACAGGAAGTGGAACATGGCCGTGGCGCCAAATTGCAGGCGCGACAGGCTGACCACGTCATCCAGATTGATCATGCGTCACTCTCTTTTGTTGTATTTGTCTTGCACGTTTTGTGCGAGACAAGTACACCACGGAGCATGACACCTATAACAGATGCAGTTATAGTGAATTACACCTATAACAGTTGTGTTATCCCATGTCCCTCTACCGCCAGCTGGCCGACCGCCTGCAACACCAGATAGATACAGGTATCTGGCAACCGGGGGAGCGCATCCCCTCCATTCGCCAGAGCTGCAAGACCCACGGACTCAGCCCCATGACGGTACTGCAGGCCTATCAGCTGCTGGAGAGCCAGGGGCGGATCCTCGCCCGCCCCCAGTCCGGCTACTACGTCAAGGCCGCCCCCTCCCGCCTGCAGCACTATGCGCCGCAACAGACCCACTACAGCGGCTCGGTGGACATCAACGATCTGGTGTTCGAGGTACTGCAGGCGAGCAAGTCGCGGGAATTGGTGCCCCTTGGCATGTCGGTGGCGGATCCGACCCTGTTCCCCCATCCCCAGCTCGGGCGGGCATTGGCCAGCTGCATGCGCAAGCTCGATCCCTTCAGTACTGTGGCGGACCTTCCCCCAGGCAACGAGGCGCTGCGCCGCGCCATCGCCCAGCGTTACGCCAGCGACGGGCTGGCGGTCGACCCGCAGGAGATCATCATCACCACGGGGGCCATGGAGGCGCTCTCCCTCAGCCTGCAGGTGCTGACCGAGCCGGGGGACTGGGTGGTGGTGGAGACCCCCACCTTCTACGGCGCCCTGCAGGCCATAGAGCGGCTGAAACTGAAAGCGGTGGAGATCCCGGTGATCCCGGGGGTGGGCATAGATCTCGCGCAGCTGTCAGAAGCGCTGGCCCAGCGTCCCATCAAAGCATGCTGGCTGATGGGCAACGTGCAACATCCTCTTGGCCACACCATGCCGGATGAGCACAAGCGCGAGCTGATGCTGTTGCTCAATACACACGACGTCGCGCTGGTGGAGGACGACGTCTATGCGGAGGTTTACTTTGGCCGCGAACGCCCCAAGCCCATCAAGTATTGGGATACACGGGGGCAAAGCCTGCTCTGCAGCTCGTTTTCAAAGTGCCTGGCGCCAGGTTTTCGGGTCGGCTGGGTGGTGGCGGGGCCTCATGCCGAGCGCATTCAGCGGCTGCAGTTGATGTCGACCCTGTCGACCAATGTGCCAAGCCAGCTGGCACTGGCCGAGATGTTGCGCCAGGGCGGGGTAGATGCCCATTTTCGCCGTCTGCGCCACACCCTGTCCCAGCGCCAGCAACAGATGCGGGCCGCCCTGCTGCGCCTCTTTCCGGATGAAGTGCGCATCAGCGCCCCCGATGGCGGCTACTTCCTCTGGCTGGAGTTTGACCCCCGTCTCGACAGCCGGGCACTGCATGCCCGAGCGCTCACCTGCGGCTTCTCGCTGGCGCCCGGTGCACTCTTCTCCAGTCAGGGGCAGTACAACCACTGCCTGCGCCTCAACAGCTCCCATCCCTGGAGTGAGCAGTTGGAGAGCGCCCTGATCAAACTGGCTGGGCTTATCGACGCCACACTTAAGCAAAGCTCTTCGTATGAATAAGCGTCACTTTCCGTGGCATATGAAATGTTTGGAAAATGCGCTTAACGTATGCGTATAAAAAACGGCATAAACCTTAATCACGATTTAATCTTCCCAACCAGTCGCGTATGCGACTGGCATTCCAACATCATAAGTTGAGGGTGAAGTTTAATGACAGTTATCAGATATTTTTACCAGTGCAGCGTTAAGGACAGCATCATTATTATCAGCAAATACTGCAATTCCTTTTACCATATCACCCTTTTTCAGAACACCTGAAACCAGTGCTTCATCAACGGTGTCTAATTTGAACTCCTGATTATTCTTGGCGTATGCTTTCAAGCAAGTTTTTGATAAGTCGATGTCATTGCCAGATAGCTTTGCCAAAGCAATTTCAAAGGTTTTTGTGTAAGCATCTTTGGTTCCTATCGATATTGAGCCTTGCGATTTTTCTGTTGCATATACGGCGATGTCCCCAACCGTTGAGGCGTTTGCAGCGAAACCTGAACCAGCCAGTACCAATGCTGTTGCGATAATAGAAATCTTCATCTCAATCTCCCAATAAAAGAACAAACAATACGAAAGTAAAACCAATCCGGTTTCTGACAAGAAAAGCATAAAGGTAACTAGCTAATATTATCTTGCACAGTGGTTGATTTTGGTTAGCAGCGCCTACGATATGCGCAGTGCATTTTAAACGTATGATCACACCTGCCACAAGTAAAGAGTCGAATTACATTCCTTTACAACTACATGAATTGTTACAAAATGTTCCAGCCCTGCATTACAATTTCATTTGTTCATTAAAACCAGCACAGCTAGATATTATTCTGCCACTCAATATCGACAACGTATAACCAGAGCCCGGCAGAAAATGACTCACCAGAAAAAGCAAACAACAGAGGCCCGTAACGGGCCTTTGTGTGGGAGATAACGCGACTTATCTGGCCATGATCTGTGACTGCACCTTGAACCCTAATGTTTCATAAAGCGCCTTGGCGTGCTCGTTGAAGGCCATCACCTCCAGCCGGATCTGGTGGGCACCGTGAGCCCTGGCCCAGTGGTCGCAGTGAGCAATCAGCGCCCTGCCGATACCTTGCGAGCGGTGCCCCTCATCGACCACCACTGAGCCGATGCGGCAGATGGGTTGCTTGCTGAGAAACGGGATGCTCTCGTTGATGTCGATGCGCGCGGTCAGAAAACCCACCACAGCGCCATCCAGCTCGGCAACGCAAAACAGTCGCCCTTCGGCAGCGATGGCAGTGAGCAAGAATGCCCGCTCCTCTGGCGAAGGCGGGCAGAACACCTCGGGATAGTGCTCATAGTGGATCTCTCCTATCTGCCGGTTCAGCTCGAGGATGGCGTCGATGTCCGGCTCCTGTGCCTTGCGTATTTCCAATGGATGCTCCTTGCCTCTGTGCCCTGACGATGAGACGGTCTCATCTGATCCCTTTTGGTCGAAGATCCATCATAGTGGCTGCCCACTCCGATAAGAAGTGGCGCGATCGGCATTCGGCCGGTGGCCAGACACGACAAGGCCCCGTCACGGGGCCTTGTCGACAATCCTTGTACGTAACGGGGATCAGACCGGCTGCGCCAGCTGGGCTACCTGCCGCTCTATGCTGCTCTTGAGGTTGTCATCAAGCTTGAGCGCACGGGCCAGCTCGTCGAGATAACCGCGCTCCATAAAGTGATCCGTCTCGATGGCGAGCAGGGAGGCAAGGTACACCTCGGTGGCCAGCTCCATGTCGGTCACCTCACGCGCCAGGGCATGAGGGTCGAGGGGGCGAGCAAGCTCGGTGTCAATCCAGCGCGCCGTATCACTTTGACCCTGCTCGGTCAGGTACTGCTGGATCTTCTCGCGCTCGGCACTGTCGATATGACCGTCGGCCCGGGCGGCCGCCACCATGGCGCGGACCAGCAAGGCTGCACGGGCATCCAGCGCATTGCCCTGCAGGGTATCGAGGGGCTGGGTCGGTTGCGCCGGGCTCGACTGCTGGGCCTGCCAATCCTGATAAAGCTTGTAGGCCAGCCCGCCGAGGGCCGCTGCACCGCCCACCGCCGCCACCTTGCCGCCATACTTGCGGATCTTCTTGTTGCCAAGCAGCAAGGCCATGGCACCGGCAGCCAGGCCGCCCTGCGCCACACCCTTCATCTGCGCCTTGCGGCTGTCGCCGCCTTCGTTGAGCCAACCTTTGCCAGCGCCCAACAACTGATCCAGCATTTGTTTCATCATGACTCCTCGCAATTGACCCCCCATGCTTGCGCCGAGTTTATGAACCAAGAGTGAATACGGGCCCAATATCACGCCGGGCGCTGTGCATCTTGTCGCCATTCGCGGTATACCTGACATAAATGCTGGCAAGCTTCTCAGGCCCGCCATGGCGCCAATGAACCAACCGGCACCGCGACTATGTCAAGACAAGGAGAGAGCATGACCCCACCCCGCGAGCTGACCCTGCAGTTTCTGGCCGAGCCCGCCGACGTCAATTTCGGCGGCAAGGTGCACGGCGGCATGGTGATGAAGTGGATCGATCAGGCCGGTTACGCCTGCGCCGCCGGCTGGTGCAGCGGCTATGCGGTCACCGTCTACGTGGGGGGGATCCGCTTCCTGCGGCCCATCCAGATAGGCCAGCTTGTGGAAGTACACGCCCAGGTGATCCACACAGGCACCACCAGCATGCACCTGGCGGTGGATGTCTACAGTCGCCATCCAGCGGACCGGCAGCGCCACAAGACTACCCACTGCATCATCATCTTCGTCGCCATGGACGAGACGGGCACGCCGACCAGGGTGCCCCAGTGGCAACCTGTCTCGGCCGCCGATCTGAGCTTGCAGCAATACGCCAAAAAGCTGATGGCCCTGCGCGAGGAGATAGACAAGGAGATGCGTCAGCACCTCTGAGCCCTTCATCGCCCGTGATACAGGGCCGGTCCCTATCCGAGTGCGGCTCTGTATAATGGCACTTTTCCCATTACGGAGTCTGTCATGTCATTGGAAAATGCCCCGCCCGAGGTCAAGCTGGCGGTGGATCTCATCGAGCTGCTGGAAACCAACCGGATCGATCCCGCGCTGGCGCTGGCGGCGCTGGCTATCGTATCCGAGGACTATCAACGCAAGCTCAAGGAAGGCAAGGATCACTGAGGGCGGCAGCGCTGCCGCCTCACCCAGCACAGGAGGCAAGATGACAGATCCCATACGTTTCGAAAGTGGCCGCCCCATGCTGTTTGGCGGCCTGCGTCGCCAGCATGCATTCGCGCACGCCGACTTCGGCGGTCAGTGGCGCGATTTCAGCGCCCTGGGTCCGCTGCCGGGCCAGCTGGGGGAGCATGCCTATGGCGTCATTTGCGGCGTGACCGCCACGGAATGCGAATATATGTGCGCGGTGGAAGTCGCCGCGCTGGAGGTACTGCCCAAGACGCTGGGGCGGATGCGCATCCAGCCCCAGACCTATGCCGTCTTTTTGCATCAGGGTCATGTCTCGACCATGCCACACACCTGGCAGCAGGCGCTGGACTGGCTGGCGCAATCGGATTACCAGTCTGCCCACCAGCCCGACTTCGAGCGCTATGGCGCCGAATATGACCCCCACACCGGCAGCGGCGAAGTGGAACTCTGGCTCGCCGTTGTGCCGCGCCAGGCCATGGCCTGAAGCTGGCCCCTCAACAGCGTGCCCGACCCATTCAGGCTGGCCCCATCACCTGGTCACACAGGGCGATCAGAGCCTCGCTGAGGCGGGCCAGGGGTTCGCCCCGCTCCGCCCCCAGATGCAGGGCCAACTCGACCGGATTGATCCTGGGCCAGTGCGAAAGGGCTACCTGATCCGGTTGCAGCAGGCGTGTTGGCAACAGACTGACCCCGATCCCGGCGCTCACCGCACCCTGCAAGCTGGCGAGGCTGGCACTGACATAGGCGATGCGCCAGCGCCGCCCCTGCCCATCGAGCGCATCCGTGATCTGGCGTCGATAGAGCCCTTCACTTGGGAACACCACCAGCGGCAGGGGATCGCGATCACAGGCAGGCCAGTCGCGGCTGTCGACCCAGGCTAGGGGTTCACGCCAGCTGGCGAGTGGTGCTCCTCGCCCCCGGCCCTGCTTGACCAGCGCCAGATCCAGCTCGCCGGCCTCGAAGCGCTGCCAAATCCCGTGGCTGAGGCCACTTTGTACCTCCAGCCGCACCTGTGGATATTGGCGGGCAAATGCGGCCAGCACGGGGGCAATGGCGCCAGCGGCGAAATCCTCCGGCACCCCCAGGCTCAATTGCAGGCTCGCTTCTGTCACCTGTGCCTCGGCTTCTGCCAGCAGCGCCAGAATGCGGCGGGCCAGCCCCAGCAGCTTTTCACCTTCCGCCGTGGTCACCACCTGACGACCACTTCTGTCCAGCAGCGGGCAGCCGAGCTGCTGCTCGAGGCGCCGTATCTGCTGGCTGATGGTGGACTGGGTCAGGTGCACCCGCTCACCGGCACGGGTGAAGCTGCCGGTGTCTATGATGGCGACGAAGCTGCGCAGCAACAGGGGATCCAGCATGGGGCACTCCATTTACAAAACCACTGGATGTCATTATATCATTTAATTTCCAAATGATTGATGGCACCACTAGGCTGGTCTGCTCCCCTCATTGGCTCAAGGTCCCTCTCATGTCTCATCCCCCTGTCGACCCCGCTGGCTCTCGCCTGATCCAGTCGCTGACCGCTAACCCCAGCCATCAGGAGTGGCTGGAGCAGGCGCTGCAACTGGCCCTGCAGAATCGGCAGCGAGGAGGTCGCCCCTTCGCGGCCCTGTTGGTGCAAAATAACCGACTGGTGGCAAGCGCCGTCAATGCCATGCATCTGGAGGGTGACCCCACCCGCCATGCGGAGCTGGAAGCCCTGCGCCAGGCCAGCCAATCCGGGTCGCTGGCGGGGACCATCGTCTACGCCAGCGGTCACCCCTGTCCCATGTGCCTGAGTGCGCTGGTGATGAATGGCATCCGCGCCGTCTATTACGCCTTTGATAACCATGATGCGGCCCCCTTCGGCTTTGACAGCACATCGAGCTATGACAAACTGCGACTGCCCCTCAACCCGCCGCCCCTGCCCCTCATCAAGCTGCCAGTCTCCCTCGGCGCCGCCGCGCTCTATGGAGACAACTCAGAGGCGGAACCAGCCCATGGGTAAGGACCTGCCCGCCAGCACCCCGCACCACCGCAAGCAGGATCTGGCCCTGCTGGTGCTGGTGATCCTGATTGGCCTCAACCTGCGCCCCTTTCTCACCGCCATAGGCCCCTTGAGCCGCGACATTGCCGACGCGCTGGCGCTGGACATGGATACCCTGGCCTGGCTCACCCTGCTGCCCCTCTGGCTTATCGGGGTCGGCGTGCTGCTCACCCCGGGCCTGCGCCGCCTCACAGGCCCGCGCCAACTGCTGGGGGCCGCTCTCTTGCTGCTGGGGATGGGAAACGCCATACGCTTCGATGCCACCAGCGGCGCCCTGCTGATCGCCAGCGCGGCGCTTTGTGGCCTCGGCTCGGCGCTGGTGCAAGGGGTGCTGCCCGGCCTTATCAAGCAGAGCTTCGCCCACAAGGTGCCACTGGTGATGGGGATCTTCTCGGCCTGCATGATGGGGGGCGGAGCGCTGGGAGCCAGCCTCACCCCGCAACTGGCGGCAAGCCTCGACTGGTCGCGGGCGCTTGCCCTGTGGAGTCTGCCGGTGCTGTTGGCCATGGTCTGGCTGGCGTGGAAAGTCCGCCTGCCAAGCGCCGCCGTGGTGGCTATTCCCCACGGTGAGCAGCGGCTTATCACCCTGCCCCGCAGCTGGTTGCTGATCGGCTGCTTTGGCATCATCAACAGCGGCTACGGCATCGTCGTTGCCTGGCTGGCGCCCGCCTATATGGCGCAAGGGTGGAGCGCCCAGCAAGGGGGCGAGCTGGTGGCCTGGCTGGCGCTGGCGCAGACAGCCAGCGGTCTCGGCCTGCCCCTGCTGGCAGCTCGCAAGCTGGATCGTCGCCCCTGGATGGGGTTGGCGATTGTCATGCAGCTGGCAGGATTTGGCGGCCTCTGGCTCGCGCCACAAGCCGCCCCCATCCTCTGGTGCATGCTGTGCGGCGCCGGGCTTGGCGGCAGCTTCTCCCTCATCATGGTGATAGCGCTGGATCACCTGCCCGACCCACGCCGGGCGGGTACCCTCAGCGCCCTGATGCAGGGATTTGGCTTTATGCTGGCAGCGACCGGCCCCTGGGTTGCGGCCCGCCTCCATCATCTGAGTGGCGACTTCGCGGCCGCCTGGCAGTGGCAACTGGGGGGATTGGCGCTGATGAGCCTGCTGGTGCTGCGCCTGGATCCCCGCCACTACCCCAGCGTAATGGGGCTGGCCAAGCCGGCCCCCAACCACGTCGCCGTCAATTGACCCTTCTGCGTCAGCACATTCTCACCCCGACCGGGTGAGGATGTCTCCTGCCTGCCAGCTTCCTCGCTGACAAAGCGGTTGCCCTTCACCACTGCCAGCTGTGTAAACCATCAACAAGTAATTTCATATCACATTGATTTTAAACATATTAACCGACCCCATATGGAGGATTGCCCCAGCATTATGGGCCGTTATGGTGAGGAGCTCAGACGAGCATAATTCTCATTTCGTCTGGCAGGGATGATGTCGTATTCACCAAGGAAGACAACGCCACACACCAGTGGCCCTGATATCACCAGAAGGTAAAGACATGCGGAAAAATGCAAAATGGGCTTCTCTACTCAGTGGCTTGGCCATGCTAGGCGGTGTCATCTCACCGGCCATGGCGGAAGAGTCATTCAATCTGTGGCAGGAGTGTGCAACCCGCTGCAACCTGGACCTTGGCCAAGGTGTCAGATCCAGCCAACTCGATCTCTCCACTTTGCTTGATGAACAAGCAGAACAAGGCGTATTGCACTACTCCATGGTGCTGGGTGAAGGAAGCAACAGCCTCAAACTCGCCATCGACAATGCCCTGACCCTGCGCAGCGATGGCTCGAGCATCACGCTAACCAGCGCCACCGCAGGCAAGGAACCTCGCAGTTACAGCTACCACAGACAAGGGAAAGGCAACTGGTCCCTGCACTGGCTGGTGCCCGTCGGGGATGAAGCGCCCGCCAGCATCAAGGTATTCTTCCATGAACTGGATGCAAGCTCCGACATCAGCCACATCTCCCCCATCTACAGCATCGAAGTCAGTGACGCTCTGCTGCGCAACATGGCAAAAAACGCGACACTCTATGTCAGACATGTTGAAAACAACGAAGTCAACCGCACGCTCACTCTCAGCGCTGCGGGAGTCGGCTTCGTGGCCGCGCCGACCCATCACAGTCGCCAAAAGCGCTGGAGCGAGTGGCATACCGGCAAGGTACTTTGCCTGCTGGACCCGCTGGATGCGGTTTACAACTATCTATCTCAGCGCAGCTGTAATCTGGGCGATACCTGGGAAGGCAAGGTTTATCGGATACTGGCTGGGGCTCCGGCTTCTCACGACACCCATATTGTCCCTACCGCCATCAGCCATCGCCTTCATTTTGCCAAGGCCGACAGCCTAGCAGCCCTGACCACCCATCAGGTGTGTGCCATTCCGCTCGAAGCGTTGGCGCGCAGTCGTCAACCCAGAGGCTGGGAAGAACTGAGCCAATGCGGCTACCCGGTCCACAATCTGATCACTCTTTATATCCTGACACGCTTGCCATGGTCCCAGCTTGATTCCGTGATTGCCCAGGCGCTGAGCCACACCACTCCCGAGGATGGTTCAACCCCCCGAGGGCAGCTGGCACAAGCCATTCGTGAAAACCCGGCCCAGGCGCGACTGGCCCTGACCATGGCCGCCGCCCAGAGTGACGCCTTTACCCGACAGCATGCAGACAATACTCAAGAGCAAGCCGCGAGCGCAGATGTGGTCAATCTCACCTGTCCGGCTGCAGATCTCAATTGCCTTTCTCCGGCCGACAGTGCCAATGCCCTGCAAGAACGAGATTATCCGAATGGTGCCAACTTCCTGGGTGAGGGGGAGAGCGTCCGTTTTACAACGGCTGGCACCCAGAATTGGTCGATGGCCCGTCTAAGCCAGGCCCATCAACAGTTGATTGACAGTGGCTATGCCTTTGTCGGCTACCACGGCACTTTTATCGAAGCGGCCCACAGCATAGTGTTTGAAGGTGTTCACGAGCGCGATCAATCCTCGATAGCCCCCTGGCAAGGCTTCTATGTCGCAGGGGATCCTGCCCTCGCCTATGGCTACGCCCAGGATCAGGACGCAGATGAGCGGGGACGGATCCGCAATGGCGTCCTGTTACGGGTCTATGTTCCCCGTACCGCCCTGCCCCGTCTCTATGCCACTTCGTTGACACTGGCGTCCCCTGATGCCGTTGATGAGGTCAGTCGCCTGATTGGGCACCCCTTGCCGCTGCAACTGGACGCCATCACAGGGCCGGAAGAAGAAGGTGGACGCCTCGAAACCATATTGGGATGGCGCCTGGCGGAGCAGGCGGTGGTGATCCCCTCCACCATACCGACGGATCCGCGCAACGTGGGTGGAAACCTTGAACCTGCCACTGTGTTACAAGAGGAGCGCGCTATCAGCACACTACCTGACTACGTCACCACACCCCGCGACGAGCTGTAATCCCTGTATGCAGATACCAAAACACCGGCCTGAGGCCGGTGTTTTGGGGATAGCAAGGGGAGGCTGACGCAGCTCAGGGTTACGCCTCAGCGCCCCTTCTTCTGGCGGCCGGACTGACCGGCGCGCGGTTTGGCTGCGGCCGGTTTGCTGCCCTTGTTGGGCGCCCCTCTACCTGCACTGCCTTTGCCTGCGGCAGCTTTACCAGCGCCGCCTTTGCCAACAACGCCCTTGCCCACTGGGCTCTTCTTCTCGAAGGCTTCCGGGCCCGGCACATTGGGGCGGCCGCCAATCTCGTGGTCATCATCCCGGCGCGGCTTTTTGCCTTGCGCCGCTTTGCCGGTTTGAGCAACAGCGGCTTTGGCCACCTTGGGCTTGTCGCCTTTGGCCGGTTTCACTTCGGAGGAGGAGTCCTCAATCAGCTTGAACAGCTCGATCAGCTCGTCGTCGGTCAGATCGCGCCACTCGCCCACCGGCAACCCCTTGAGGCTGACGTTCATGATGCGAATGCGCTCGAGCTTGGTCACTTCAAAACCGAAGTGTTCGCACATGCGGCGGATCTGGCGATTCAGCCCCTGCACCAGGGTGATGCGAAACACGAAGGGCGCCTCTTTCTTCACCTTGCACTTCTTGGTGACGGCGCCGAGGATAGGCACACCGGCCCCCATCCCCTTGATAAAGTCATCGGTCACCGGCTTGTCGACGGTCACCAGGTACTCTTTCTCGTGATCGTTGCCCGCCCTCAGTATCTTGTTGACCAGATCCCCGTGGTTGGTCAGGAAGATGAGCCCCTGGGAGTCCTTGTCGAGCCGCCCTATGGGGAAGACGCGGGTGCTGTGGTTGACGAAATCGACTATATTGTCCTTCTCGCCCGCCTCAGTGGTGGAAACTATGCCCACCGGCTTGTTGAGCACGATAAAGACCAGGCTGTCGGCTTCCCGCGCCTCGATCACCTGACCATTGACCTTGACCAGATCCCCGGCAAACACCTGATCGCCTATTCCGGCCCGCTTGCCGTTGATAAAGACCTGACCCTGCTCGATAAAGCGGTCAGCCTCGCGGCGCGAGCAGATGCCGCTCTCGCTGATGTACTTGTTCAGGCGCATGGATTCATTAGCCAGCATGGGTCACCTGCCACAGGCTGATAGCCCCATCCAGTTGCACGGTTGCCGGTGCCGGCATCGTCGGGGAGGCTGTTTGCTGCATCAGCCGGTTCACTTCGTCAAAGTTCTGCATACCATTCCATCTTCAAAAAGGCCAAGGCCAGCTTAACCATCAAAAAACGCCGATACAGTAGCATATTGCCCCGTCCAGCACGCCGGATACTTGTCACCCACTCCGGTCCTGTGTGCCTGGATCCCACTCTCATCACCGCATACCGCAAGCCTATTTCCTGATAACGCGGACCAGACGACGGGGTCAGGATCCAGAGGGCTGAGAAAAAAACACAAAATACGGTCGCAGGCCGGACAGAAAAACAGCGCTCGGCGCGGGCATGTAACATTCACACAATATGCAGCCAGCTTGCCATCACGCCACATCCGATAAAGAAGCACCTTGCTATTTATTAAATAAAAACGCATAAAAAGATTCGAATCTGCGCGAATTATCTTGCCATGACCCTGTCGGCATTCTGTCGTTTTCGGCGGCTAATCCAACAATCGTTGGCAAACTCGGTACAAGATAGAATTTTTGTCCGCATTCATCCCCAACACAAATCATAAATTTGGATGCACGGCATGCGCTTTTCTCTGGCAAGAGGCCAATTTCATCATTCACTACAGGAGTTACAGATGAGTCATTCCCTATCCCAGGCGGATTTTCTGGCCCAGGTGGCCAGCCGCAATCCCCATCAGCCGGAATTTATTCAGGCGGTGAGCGAGGTGATCGCCTCCATCTGGCCTTACGTGGAACGTCACCCCCGCTACCTGCAACAGGGCCTGCTGGAGCGGCTGGTGGAGCCGGAGCGGCTGATCCAGTTTCGGATAAGCTGGGTCGATGACAAGGGCCAGGTGCAGGTCAATCGCGGCTATCGCATCCAGCACAGCTCGGCTATCGGCCCCTTCAAAGGGGGCATGCGTTTTCATCCCTCTGTGGATCTCTCTGTGCTCAAGTTCCTCGCCTTCGAGCAGACCTTCAAGAACGCCCTCACTACCCTGCCCATGGGTGGCGGCAAGGGCGGCAGCGATTTTGACCCCAAGGGCAAGAGCGAGGGGGAAGTGATGCGCTTCTGTCAGGCGCTGATGCTGGAGCTCTACCGTCATCTGGGGGCCAATACCGATGTGCCTGCCGGCGATATCGGGGTGGGCGGGCGCGAGGTGAGCTACATGGCAGGCATGATGAAGAAGCTCACCAACAGCGCCGAATGTATCTTCACCGGCAAGGGGCTCTCGTTTGGGGGCAGCCTCATTCGCCCCGAGGCCACCGGCTACGGCCTGCTCTATTTTGTCGAGGCCATGCTGGCCAACCGTGACCAGTCGCTGGCGGGCATGACTGTCTCTGTGTCGGGCTCCGGCAACGTGGCGCAATATGCCATCGAGAAGGCGATGGCGCTGGGTGCCAAGGTGATCACTGCCTCCGACTCGGGTGGCACAGTCCATGATCCTGACGGTTTCACCCCCGACAAGCTCGCCAGATTGATGGAGCTCAAGAACGAGCAACGCCAGCGTATCGCCGATTATGCCCATGATCAGGGGCTGGAGTATTTCAGTGGCCGCACACCCTGGCACCTGCCGACCCAGATAGCGCTGCCCTGCGCCACCCAGAACGAATTGGGGGAAGAGGACGCCACCGCACTTGTCGCCAATGGCGTGCAACTGGTCGCAGAGGGCGCCAACATGCCGAGCTGCGCCGCCGCCATCAAGGTCTTTCATGAGGCCAAGGTGCTGTTTGCCCCGGGCAAGGCGGCCAATGCAGGGGGCGTCGCCACCTCCGGGCTTGAGATGAGCCAGAATGCCCAGCGCCTCTCCTGGACACGGGAGGAGGTGGATGCCCGCCTCAAGGGGATCATGACCAGCATCCACGCCACCTGTGTGCGTTACGGTGAAGAGGAGCAGGGCCACGTGAACTATGAGAGCGGCGCGAATATCGCCGGTTTCGTCAAGGTGGCCGATGCCATGCTGGCGCAGGGAGTCTGCTAGTCCCGGCAAGGATGTGCCATCAGCAAGCATTGACCGCGACGTGCAACACCAGACGGCAGCCCATGGACTGCCGTCTTTTCATGGTCTTGACCAGAGCCCGCCACCTGTACTTATCACCTTGTTTACATTAGGCTTTAAGCCTTGCTTCAAGGTTTGAACTGTTCAGACAGACACGGCGAGCCAGCTTGACTGCGGTTCGCCCCGACCGCCATCGCCCAGGGATCACACCATGCTGGCTCGTACCCGTCGCCTCCTTCGCCGCTCTCTTCTGACCCTCTTGCTTGCGCTGCTGGCCGCTTGGGGGGTGATCGCCTACTTTGCCTGGCAGGCTGCGCCGCTGCAGCTGTGGCATACCTTTATTCCCCCCGAGCTCAGCGCCGACGAACTGGATAGCAGCGACTGGCCAGCCTATCAGGCCCGCGAGCAACAGTTGTTCGACCTGGTGGAGCAGGAGGTGGTCGCCAAGACGCCGCCGGAGCAACAGCTGGCGGGCAATCGCTACTATCAGGGCTCGCCCATCAACCCTGCCCACTTTCAAGACGACTGGAATCGCTCCTACCTGCTGCGCCCCGAGGGCGAGGTGAAGGGAGTAGCCGTGTTCCTGCACGGCCTGACCGATTCCCCTTACAGCCTGCGCCACCTGGCCCAGCGTTATCGCGAGCGGGGCTTTATCGCCCTTGGTTTGCGCATACCCGGCCACGGCACAGTGCCCGCCGGGCTGGTCAATATGGAGTGGGAGACCTGGCTGGCGGCTACGCGACTGGCGGTGCGCGAGGCCAGAGCACAAGCCCCAAGCCCGCTGCCACTGCATCTGGTGGGTTTTTCCAACGGCGGCGCGCTGGCGGTGAAATACGCGCTGGATGCGCTGGAAGACAAAACGGGGACAGTGGCAAGGCCGGATCGACTGGTGCTCATCTCCCCCATGATAGGGGTGACCCGCTTTGCCCGTTTCGCCGGATTGAAGGCGGTGCCCGCCTTGCTGCCCGCCTTTGCCAACGCGGCCTGGCTTGGCATCATGCCCGAATTCAACCCGTTCAAATACAACTCCTTCCCAGTCAACGGGGCACGTCAATCCTACCGGCTGACCCACGCCATTCAGCAGCAGGTGCGCCAACTGGCGACCAGCGGTGAACTGGCGGCCTTCCCGCCAACACTCACCTTCCAGTCTGTGATGGATTACACAGTCAGCACCCGCTCCATCATCGCCGATCTCTACCACTTCCTGCCGAACAACGGCAGCGAGCTGGTGCTGTTCGACATCAATCGCGGCTCTGTTTTCGGCCCCTTGCTCAACACAGCCTCCGAGCTGGCCCTTAGCCATCTGTTGCCGAGCCAGCCCCAGCCCTATGCGCTGACGGTGGTAGGCAACGAGGCGGCGTCCCGCCCCCAGACCCAGGCAAAAACGATGGTCGCAGGCAGCACACTCGAGCAAGTTCGCCCCCTTGGCATCGACTACCCCAAGGAGATCTACTCCCTCTCCCACGTGGCGCTGCCCTTCCCCATGGACGATCCCCTCTACGGCATGGCGCCGCGCCCGGAGCAGCTGAACCAGTACGGTATCAACCTGGGCGGGCTGGCCCTGCGCGGGGAGCGCGGTATGTTGATCGTCAATCCAGGTGCCCTCACCCGCACCTCCTCCAACCCCTTCTATCCCTATCTGCAAGAGAGGGTCATGGAGACATTGGCGGCGCCCCTTCAGCCCCCATCGCCACTCGCCTCACCCCAAGCGAAACCGGCCAGCGACAACCACACGGATGCCGCCTATGAGGCAGAGATAGAGGCGTTTTTACAGGAAACAGACACGCCGGATTTACCCTTTTAGGCAAGCGACAAGAAGCAGGAGTTGGCAATCAGCTGGTAGTCGGGCTCAAGGGTAGCGGCTGATCTCGACAAGATTCTGATCCGGGTCGAGGCAATAGATTGATTCGATGGGCCCGCAGGCGCCGCTCTTGGTGACGGGCCCTTCGACTATCGCCACCCCGTGGCTGGCAAGCTGGGCGATGACCTGTGCCAGCGGCCAACGGGTGATGAGGCAGACGTCCCCCGACCCCACCTGCGCCCGGTTGCGCGGCTCCTGCCCAAGCAGTTGCAGATTGATCTTCTGGTTGCCAAAACGTAGCGCCCGGCGCCCCCGCACCAAAGGTGATGGCCTCCATATTGAGCACAGAGCTGTAAAACGCCACGGCCCGTTCAATATCACTGACCGTCAATACCAGATGGTCGATGTGGCTGATCATGGTTCCTCCTGGTGGTGATCTGGCTGATGTAGCAGCCATATGCCCATGAATGCCCGACGCTTTTCACAACCGTGGGCAACCTCATCATACCCGGCAAGGAGGAGCAGATGTGTGTCGTAGCACGCACAGACAGGCCAAATGAGTATATTGTCAGATAAATCCGCCTCACTGCACCGCGGCGCACGCTTTGTCGCGCTGGGCCAGTAAGGTCTCATCGTCACTGTCCATCGCAGCCAGAATCGCCTGATTGCAGGCGCGCTCCGCCAGCTTGGCAGGACTCTGCTTGGCATCCCCAATTTCAGCGATCATCGGCCGATAGCTGATGGCCGCCGAGCAGTACATGGTGCGAAATTTGGGCAGTTGCCAGCTGCTGTCATCCTGTCGGGTCAGATCATCGCAGAGCGTCTGAAACAGAGCAGCCGCCTTGACCGTGCACTGACTGAAACGCCGCACATCTTGCTCGTAGGGACGGCAGACGCTTTTGGGTTGGATCTGCCAGAACTGGAAGGCAAAGGGCACCTGCTCCCCCTCATATTCCACCACCAGCGTCTTGGCCTCGGTGCCATAGATATCCGCAACCTGCTGCTGTACCAGATTGAGATAAGCCGAAAAAAGATAGGAAACCGGATCCATCACCACCTCCCTGTGGTTGTCACTGCCGGGCTCTATTACCGAAAACCGGGGCGATTTTCAAACGAGTAACAGGCGACAACAGCTTACTGATTTAGTTGGAAAAAATGATACTCTTCTCGCCACCCTCATGTACAACGTTCAAGGCCTGTGTGCGATGCAACAATGCGGTATTTATGAACAACTCATTACTCAACTGCTGACATCTCGACTCGACCGCGAGCGCTTTTACGTAGGGGAACGCCAGCTTGAACCTGCCGAAGCGGCAGTCTGGTTATCGCGATTTCTGAGCCGGGTTTTGGAATATGCGGTGGGCTCGGTCACTGGAGAGGATCAGCTGCAACGGCAGATTGAGCTGGCTAACCAGTTATTGCTTTGGCTAAAGGATCGCACGCAAGACCCAGACTTTATTGGCGAGAACCTCATCGATAGTCAGGGGAAAATCCTGACGGCGCTCTACCAGTTGGATAACCCCATCTCAGCCAATTTAAAGCAATATGCCGAAGATGTTTTCCCTCTGACAGGTCTGACGCAAAGTGAGCTGTTCTGCGGCAGCAATGCGGGTTTGTCGATGGAGTCGGAGATTAAACGGGAGATATTATCGGCAGATAGCATCTGCTGGCTGGTCTCATTTATTAAATGGGCAGGTATCCGTATTTTCCGTCATGAGTTGGAGGAGTTCACCCGCAGCGGCCGCCAATTAAGAGTGATTACCACCTCTTATATGGGGGCAACCGACGCCAAGGCAGTCGAGTTTTTAGCCAACCTGCCCAACACCGAAGTCAAACTCAGCTATAACACCCAGCGCGAGCGGTTGCATGCCAAGAGCTATCTCTTTTGCCGAAATACTGGCTTTCATACCGGCTATATAGGTTCATCTAACCTCTCTCATTCTGCCCTCACCAGTGGCTTGGAGTGGAACCTAAAAATCACCTCGCAAGAGATCCCGCATATTATCGAGAAATCCCTGAGTACCTTTGAAACCTATTGGGAGTCCGATGATTTTGAGCTGTTTGATGGCCAGCTCGAAAGCCGTACAAAATTACAGCATGCGCTGCAAGATGCCCGTGGGGATGGGGACAAAAATAGCCCTGCCTATTTCTTTGATCTCACGCCATTTCCCCATCAACAGGAGATCCTTGAGCAATTGGCGATGGAGCGCTCTTTACACCAGCGTTTTCGTAACTTGGTGGTGGCGGCCACAGGGATGGGCAAAACCCTGATCTCCGCCTTTGATTTTGCGCGTTTTCTGAAAACCAAACCCGACGCCAAATTTCTGTTCGTCGCCCACAAAGAGGAGATCTTGCGCCAAGCATTGGCCTCTTACCGCGGTGTGCTCAAGCAATCTCATTTTGGTGAACTCTTGGTCGGTGGCGCCGTGCCAACCCACTACCATCAACTGTTTGCCTCAGTACAATCCTTGAATAACCAGCTGGCTAGTTTGCGTCTTAGCCCTGACTATTTCGATTACATCGTCATCGATGAGGTTCACCATATTGCGGCGGCCAGTTATCGTGGTTTGCTCGCAGCCTTTGATCCTCACATTCTGTTGGGATTGACCGCAACGCCAGAGCGCCATGATGGCGGTGATATTCTCGCTGACTTTTGTGGTGTCATCGCAGCAGAAATCCGCTTACCCGAGGCCATCAATCGTCGCCATCTCTGTCCATTCCAATATTTTGGCATCGATGATGATACAGACTTGCGCCAAGTCGCTTGGAAAAATGGCCGTTATGACATTAGTGAGCTCACCAATATCTACACCCACAATCAGCAGCGGGTGCAGAAAATAGTACAGAGCCTCGATGAGATCGTCACCGATATTACCAAGATCAAAGCCCTGGCATTTTGTGTGAGCCGTGAACATGCTGATTTTATGTGCAAGACATTTTTACTGAAGGGCATCAAGGCTGATCTCCTCACCAGCGATAACCGAGACGATCGGCATAGCAAACAACAAGATTTGCGTACTGGGGTGATCAATATTCTCTGCGTAGTGGACATCTTCAACGAAGGGGTCGATATCCCGGAAGTCGATACATTGCTGTTTTTACGGCCAACGGAAAGCCTCACGATTTTTTTGCAGCAATTAGGGCGCGGCCTACGGCTGGCGAGCAATAAAGAATGTTGCACCGTGTTGGATTTTGTTGGCAATGCTCGCGCGGAGTATGACTTTGCCCAGAAATTTCGGGCACTGGTGGGTAAAACCAATAAGGCGATTAGCCACGAAATCAAACAGGGCTTCCCTCATGCCCCCTTGGGCTGCCGCATCGAACTCTCAAAACAGACCCAAGAGTTAATTCTGAGCAATATCAAGAAGGCGACCCCCAATACCTCGCGACTCATGGGCCTGATCCGCCGTTTCTCGCAGGATTGTGATTTACCGCTGACGTTGGCGAACTTTTTGAAGTTTTACCCTCATATCAGCCTTGAGGAGATCTACAAGCGCGGCAATTGGAGCACCTTAGTCAAACAGGCCCGCAACCATAGCGTTTCTGAAATGAGCGATGAGAAGCTATCTACCCTCTACACCCGGGCCATCAAAACCCGGCTATTAGGCTGCGATGCACTCCATTACTTGAAATTCTTACAAACCTTGGTGGCAGACGCCTTTACCTTAACGGCTGAGCACGATGAACGTATGGCCTTGATGTGCCACTACGACTTCTGGCAACAGAGCGGCCCCAACGCAGGCTTTAGCTCCTTGGCGCACAGCCTGAAACAACTCAATCAACCAGCGTTAAGGGCCGAGCTGGCAGACCTGCTGCCCATGCTGATCAATCGGGTGCAGCACGAACAACTAGCCATGCCTGACCTTCCCGGCAATCCGCTGCAACTGCATGCCCGATATGCCAGAGAGCAGGTGCTGGTTGGCTTTGGTGCTACCAGTTTCGAGCAGCAACCACCAGCCAGAGAAGGGGTGTATGTCATCGCAGAGCAAAATATCGAGTTGCTGTTCGTGACCCTGAACAAAACGGAGCAGCACTTCTCCCCTACCACCCGTTATCACGACTACGCCATCAATGAGTCATTGTTCCATTGGCAGAGCCAAAACAGCGCTCGCCCCGAGCGGGGTAAGGGCCTGAGTTACATTCAACACAGAGCGGAGGGTAAGCGCTTGTTTTTGTTCGTCCGTGAGCAGAGCAAAGATGAATTTGGCCGCACCCTTGGCTTTGTGAACTTTGGCGAAGTGGAGTACATCTCCCATAGCGGCAGCCAGCCGATGAACATCAAATGGCGGTTGACTACTCCGATGCCCCCCTTCATGTGGAAAGAAGCAGCAAAGTTGGCGATTGGCTAACTCCTGTTAAAGAAAACGGCTCGCCAGTGGCGAGCCCTTTTCGTCGGGGTCAGCACTCAATCCGCTCGATCTGGCCGTCATTTAGCTTGAAGAAAGCATCCTGCGGCAGGTCTTGTGACCAGGTGGTGGTGTAGTCGATGTCGGCATAAGCACCGCGCAGCATGGCGCCAAACAAACCGTGGGAAACCACGATGGCACGCTCGGCAATGCGATCATCCTGCAGCCACTGTTGGGCCCGGCGCTGAATACATTGAAAATCTTCACCACCGGGCGCCTGCAGATACCAGTCCGGCTGGCTGATATCAAGCTTGGGGTGAGCTGCCACCAGATCCGATACCCGGCAGCCCTCCCACTCCCCCATGTTCAACTCCACCAGTCGCTCATCCCAGACGATGCGCTCACTATCCAGCCCCAGCTGCTGGCACACCAACAGCGCCGTCTGCCGAGCTCGGCCAAGGGGGCTGGCGTAGAGAGTCCAGCGTGCGGGTTCGTCCAGCACATCGCGCAGACGAGCCCCCATGGCGGTGGCCTGCGCCTCCCCCTTGTCAGTCAGGTCGGAATTGCAGCGCCCCTGTAACCGCTGCTCGGCGTTATAGCGGGTCTGGCCGTGACGAAGCAGATAGAGGGTTAGAGACATGGTTTCTCCAGCAGGTTCAATTAGATAAGTGGCATGAAAGGCCATGATGATAACAGATGTGCCGTACGGACACAGATACAAACGGGACAAGACGAGCAGGACCCAGGCTTCAATCGGCCGGGGAGATCCCCCAAGCTATGCGCGCTGAAACAGGGCGACCATGAAAACCTGACCAGAGTGGGCCTGATTTTCACCGTCAGAAGGAGGAAAACACTTCATTTTTTTCTTGGCGAAAAAAGTCGCACATTTTCGTTGTGCCGTGCTTTGGGTCAGGGTAATCTCGAGCAAAAATACAAGACTCGAACGTTACTTTTTATGGCCGCTTATCACGGCGCCCAAGGGGACAGTTCGACGAGAAGAAGGTCACATCATTTATCACCCGTTCAGGCGAGGAATCGCACATGGCTAGATACCAGTTTTTCTCCATTCCGGCATCCAACCGGCAGCAGTACACCTTTATCGACATGGCATCCCCCACCTTTCTGACCGAGAAAGAGGCGCTGCTGGCGCAGGGATTCGAGGTGCAGGAAGACTTTATCGATGCCGCGAGTCGCAGTGAGGCCGTCGAGAAATACAAATCCAACTTCCTCTACGTGGCGGACGAGATGGGCAAGTCAGACAGTGGCTACGCCGCGGCGATCGCCCTGATGGACGTCGGCAAGGGGTTGTTGGGCGGCAAAACGCGCTGACAAGACTCGTTGACAGAAGTCGCCAGCAGGCATCGTTAGCAGAAAACCAACAAGAGAAGATAAGTGGCCATCGCGGCAAGGTGTCCGATGGCCATGTGACGAGCAGGAGACAACCTGCGTCAGAAGCGGGCCAGTTGCTGGAGCATCTCGATCAGCTCCTCTTCACTGCGGGGCTCATGGGTCAGCTCCAGACTCGGGGCCGCGCCCCCCATCAGCATGTAGACATGTGTGCTGCAGTGGTCATAGTGATACCACTTACCGTCGATACAGAGGTCGGTATAGCATCTCGGGTCCCTTTCCAGTTCCATAGTCACATCCTTTTGTTACATACCACCCACATCACTCCTGACCGTAAAATAACCCGCCCACCACAGGTTTGATGCAGATCAAGGGAAGAGGCTGGCTGAGACGGATATCTGCCGGATCCGGGCCCTGAGCCGCGCACTACCGCCATCCACCACTCATATAAAGATGGCTGTCCGCCTCCCTGCTCTCGTGAAGGGGATAAGATGCCATCAACAAAAACGGCGCCCGAAGGCGCCGTTTTTTCATTCCCGTCTTTTTGTTTCCACCGACGGGGCGAACAAGCCAGAGGCTTATTCGTCTTCCAGATAGGCATAGCCTTGCAGACCCAGCTCCAGCTCGTCGAGCAGGGCCTTGCGAGTCGCGTCATCCAGCGCCGGGTGGGAGACGATACGCTGGTAGTTCTCGCGAATGACGGAGGGGTCGATATTGACGTAACGCAGCAGCTGGTCGACTGTATCGCCGCGCACCACATTGCGAATGTCCATCTTGCCCTCTTCATCGAGACACACTTCCGCGCAGTGGGTGTCACCGAACAGGTTGTGCAGATCCCCCAGGATCTCCTGATAGGCACCGACCAGGAAGAAACCGACGTAGCACACTTCGTTCTCTTCATACTGCGGCATCGGCAGCGTGCTCTCGACCCCCAGACCGTCGACGTAGTGTTCAACCTGACCATCGGAGTCACAGGTGATATCCATCAGGATGCCACGACGACTGAGCGGACGATCGAGCCCGGTCAGCGGCATCACGGGGAACACCTGACCGATACCCCAGGCATCCGGCAGGGACTGGAACAGGGAGAAGTTGGCAAAGCACTTGTCGGCCAGTTTCTCGGAGAGCTCGTCGGCCAGGGCGCGGTGGTTGCGGTTGACCGGGTTGAGCATCTCTTTCAGTGCCAGACAGGTGTTCTGGTGCAGCATCTCGGCCCAGGCACGTTGCTCCAGATTGAGCAAGCCCATGGTGTACTGGGTGTTTACATCGCCCAGATCCGCCACTGAGTCGTGGAAGATCTCCAGCAAAGAGGGATCTTCACCACGCAGATCCAGCCACCCTTGCCACATGTTCTGCAAGAGGGTCGGCGCATCCTCATCCGGCGCGCTGATGTCGCTCATCTCCACCCCTTCGGCACCAATCAGATTGGTGACCAGCACGGCGTGGTGAGCGGTCAGGGCACGGCCGGACTCGCTGATGATGGTCGGGTGCGGCAAGTCAAACTCGCGGCACACATCGCCGATGCCCCACACCACGTTGTTGGCGTACTCGGACAGGCTGTAGTTGGCGGAGCAGTGGCTCTGGGAGCGAGTGCCCTCATAGTCCACACCCAGGCCACCGCCGACGTCGACCACGTCGATGGGCACACCCAGACGACGCAACTCGGAATAGAAGCGACCGCACTCGCGGATACCGCCCTGAATGTCACGGATGTTGGCGATCTGGGAGCCCAGATGGAAGTGCAGCAGTTGCAGGCAATCCAGCTTGTCCAGGCTGCGCAGACGCTCGACCAGCGCCAGGATCTGGGAGGCGGAGAGACCAAATTTGGACATGGAGCCGCCGCTCGATTCCCACATGCCGGAGCCGGTGGACGCGAGCTTGGCACGCACCCCGATATTGGGCTTGATGTTGAGGCGAGCTGACTCGTCCAGCACCATTTCCAGTTCGGAGGGTTTTTCCACCACTATGTAGACCTTGTGGCCCATCAGGTTGCCGAGCAGGGCGTGGCGGATATATTCGCGGTCTTTGTAACCGTTGCAGACGATCACCGAGCCTTGCTCATGGTGATGGGAGAGCACGGCCAGCAGCTCCGGTTTGGAACCCGCTTCCAGGCCAAGCCGTGGCTTGTCGCTGTAAGACTGGCTGATGGTCTCGATGACTCGACTCTGCTGGTTTACCTTGATCGGGTAAACACAGAGGTAATCCCCTTCATAGCCTGACTTCTCGATGGCCTGACCAAAAGCGTTGAACAGTGCATCGACCCGACTCTTGAGGATGTCGGGGAAACGCAGCAACACGGGAGTGGTCAAACCGGACTGGCGCAACTGTTCGATGGCATCAGAGATGACAATGTGTGCATCAGGGCGCGATTTGTCGGGAGCGACGGTCACATGACCGGCGTCATTGATGTTGAAAAAACCCGCACCCCAGTAGGGAACGTTGTAGACCTTCAAGGAGTCCTTGCTGGACCAGTTAGTCATGGGCTATGCCTCGCAAATGAGCGACCAGTGGCCGCCTTCGTTACCCTCAATCACATCCAGACCATCGATTGCAAGTTGCGGCAAGCCAAGGCTGCCTGGTGGGATCTGAACAGCAACGAGTCATGAAAGCGCGACGGATGACCGCCTTCGTTTCACCACTTGTTACCTTCCATCACATCCAGCTATTGCACATCGCGGCAAGCCAAAGGCTGCCTGGTGGATCTTGGGAAGTAACGAGTCTTGATGTGGGGCTGGTGGCTTTACATCAAGCTCAACGGTATGCGGTGCCGCCTTAGGGGCGCCGCGGTACTTTGATGACAGACAGCATCAGCCACGCCGTCAGTTCATCATTCGGCACCATCACAACGACAAGGGAGGTTTCAAGGAAGAGAAGCGAAGGCGTCAGCACGCAAGCGTGTTGATAGACGACAACAACCACAGCCTACCCAACACCAGTGACCGCCCATGACAAGGGAAGATGATGAGCCGCTGGCTCACTCGGTCAGATGGTTAATGAGTGTCCGTTGTTCTCCCTGATACCGGAGCCTAACCGGTATTAAAGAAACCATACCCCAGCAGTGTCTGTCGTTTCTGCGTGCCTCGCCCTATAGGCGTATGATCTTTCAGGTTTCTGGTGGCGTCTGCCTGCTTCAGAGTTACCCTTGGATCGGCGCGGAGTGTACACACTTACCGCCAGCGGTGACAATAAAAAATAGTGTTCAAAAACTGCTTTTAATAAGGTGAGCAAATCTTGCTGCCAGGCAGGCTGGCTCTGGGATGGCGCAGAATATTCCCCTGCGGTTGTTCCCCATGAAAAGCCTGCTCTCGGGGCATGGCAGGCTGCATGCCTTGTCAGGGGGCAGTTCAGGGGATTTCCTGTCGTTATGGCGATGCTTGCGTATCAATAAAAACGCTATTTTTATGCATGAAAAATGGCAACAAACTGCCCCCTCCGACTCAATCCCTCCCAGGCCGCTGCGTCAGAAAATGGGGAAAACCTGCGCTGACGCAATAAGACAGGCAACCTGATTGGCCAAAATGGCCCTTCATTACCGGTTTGAAGTGTGAGGCTTGCCAATGGATACCCTGCTTGAGCGTTTTCTGCGTTACGTGACTTTTCATACCCGCTCCGATGCGACCAATCCCGCCTGTCCCAGCAGCGAGGGGCAACTGATCTTTGCCCGGGCCCTGCGAGATGAAATGGAGCAAATGGGACTGACCCGGGTCACCCTGGATGAGCACGGCTACCTGACTGCCTGCCTGCCGGGCAACCAGCCGGATGCCCCTGCCATCGGCCTCATCGCCCACATGGACACAGCCGATTACGCCGCCGAGCAGGTGGTGCCCCAGATCATCGAAAGCTATCAGGGAGGCGATATTTGCCTTGGCAAGGGGGATGAGGTGCTGGCCATTCGCCAATACCGCTGCCTGAAAAACTACCTGGGGCAGGATCTTATCACCACCGACGGTTCTACCCTGCTGGGGGCCGATGACAAGGCCGGGATCGCCGAGATCCTGACCGCCATCGACTATCTGCTGGCCCACCCCGACATCCCCCGCGGCGATCTCTGGGTCGGTCTCACCCCGGATGAAGAGATAGGCCGTGGCGCCGATCTCTTCCCCCTGGATAGATTCCCGGCCAAATGGGCTTATACCGTCGATGGTGGCGAGCTGGGGGAGCTCGAATACGAGAACTTCAACGCCGCCAGCGCCACTGTGCGCATCACGGGCAACAATGTTCACCCCGGCACCGCCAAGGGCAGCATGATCAACAGCCAGACTCTGGCCGCCCGCTTTCATGCCGCCATGCCCCCCGAGCAGACCCCGGAGTGTACTGACGGTTACGAGGGGTTCTTTCACCTGGCCCAGATGAGCGGCACTGTGGAGGAGAGCACCCTGCACTACATCATCCGCGACTTTGATGATGACGCCTTCGCCGCCCGCAAGGCCCAGCTCAAGGAGCGGGTCGCCTCCCTGCAGCTGGATGCCCCCAAGGCCCGCATCGAGCTCACCCTGACCGACAGCTATCGCAACATGCGCAGCCAGATAGAGCCGCACATGCACATAGTCGAGCTGGCCAGGGCTGCCATGCTGGCGGCCGACGTGGTGCCCAAGATCAAACCCATCCGTGGCGGCACGGATGGGGCCCGCCTCTCCTTTATGGGGCTGCCCTGCCCCAACCTCTTCACCGGCGGTCACAACTTCCACGGCAAGCACGAGTTCATCCCGCTGCAATCCATGGAAAAAGCGGTCGCCACCCTGGTGGCGCTGGTGCGGCTGACCTCCGCCTGGCGGGGATAACCCGGGTTCGTGCGGGGCGAGACAATGGGCTCGCCCCGCCATCACACCGCCATTTCGCGGCCAGCAAAGAGAGGGAACGAGGGTAACAAGCAGCCACTGCCACAAAATTGTTATCCTGCCCACACCAAGAAAAGGGGGAACAGGAAATGCGAGCACCGGGGTAACAGGCAGCCCCTGCCACAAATTTGTCATACCGCCGACACACAGCGGGAACAGAGGCGGCACATGCTGGGGCAAAGGATCACCGGAGCCCAGCCCCATGTTCAGCGTCGATACCCTGCTACGACAGCACCTCCCCCATCTCTCGAACAACCCAGTGCTGCGCCCCCTGCTTGGCCAGGGCCTGCGCTGGTTGCTGCACGAGAAGGCCTTCCAGCACTTTGCCAGCAGCTACCCCCATCTGCGCGGCCTCGACTTTGTCGAGCAGGCGCTGCAACAGATCGACTTTGACTACAAGGTGAGCGAGGCGGAGCTGGAGCACATACCCAGCAGCGGCCGGGTCATCATAGTGGCCAACCATCCCATAGGGTCGCTGGACGGGCTGGCCCTGCTGCGCCTGCTCGGTCGCATCCGGCCGGATGTGAAGATAGTCGCCAACCAGCTGCTGGCACAACTCACGGCGCTGCGCCCGCTGCTGCTGCCGGTCGACAACCTGAATGGCAAGACGGACAGGCGCGCCATTCTGGCCATGGGCGAGCATCTGGCCAGCGAGGGGGCCCTGGTGATCTTCCCCGCCGGCGAAGTGTCGCGACTCGGCATCAAGGGGGTGAAGGATGGCCCCTGGCAAGGGGGCTTTATCAAGCTGGCCCAACGCACCCGTACCCCGCTGGTGCCCATTCACGTCGGCGGGCGCAATGGCCTGGGGTTTTATCTCGGCGCCTGGCTCAACAACGCCTGGGCAGGGCTCTTGCTGGTCAAGCAACTGTTTCGCCAGCAAGGGGGGCGCATCCCCGTCACCATAGGGGCGCGCATTCCCGTCGACAGCTTTCGCGACCTGCCCGCCAAGACGGCGGCGCAACTGGTGCGCAGCCACCTCTATCGCATCGGGAGAGGAAAAAAGGGCAAGCTGGCGACAGAGGCCCCCATTGCTCAGCCGGAGGAGCGCCGTCAGCTCAAGCAGGCCATAGAGGCGTGTGAAGCTCTCGGCCACACCCCCGATGGTCAGGGGATCTACCTCTACCGGCGCCATGAACTGAGCCATTCGGTGATACTGCGCGAGCTCGGCCGTCTGCGGGAGATCGCCTTTCGCGCCGTGGGGGAAGGCTCGGGCAAACGGCGGGACCTCGATGGCTTCGACGATGACTATCACCACCTGATCCTGTGGGATCCGGCCAGGCTCGAGATCATAGGCGCCTATCGCTTCGCCCCTGTGGCCGAGCTGATGGCAAGCAAGGGGCTGGATGGCCTCTACAGCCACACCCTGTTCGGCTTTGAAACCAGGCTGCTGCCAAGACTTGAGCTGGCCATAGAGCTGGGCCGCAGCTTTATTCAGCCCGCCTACTGGGGCAAACGGGGGCTGGACTACCTCTGGTTCGGCATCGGCGCCTATCTGGCCCGCTATCCCCACTACCGCTACCTGTTCGGACCCGTCTCACTCTCCGGCAGCCTGCCGCCAGCGGCCAAGGATCTGCTGGTGAGCTTCTATCGCCAGCACTTTGCCCCCGAGCTGGCGCTGGCCCCCTCCCGTCGCCCCTATCCCGAGACGCTGCCGCTATTTGAGGGGCAGGATTACGGGACGGATCTCAAGGCGCTCAAGGCCCGGCTCGATAACCTGGGTTGTGCCATCCCCACCCTCTACAAGCAGTATTCCGAGCTGTGCGAACCGGGAGGCGTACAGTTTATGGACTTTGGCATCGACCCCGATTTCAACCACTGCATCGATGGCCTGGTGTGGGTGGACGTGAGTCGCATCAAACCCCACAAGCGGGCCCGCTATATCGGCAGCCAGCAGATTGGCGACCAGCCCGACGGCCCCCATCTGGATGAACAAGGCAGGACACCCGCTGCCACAGCGGCACGCGCCTGAGCATACGCCACAGACAGTGACGGGCAGACAGCAAACAGGGAGGCCGCCGCCTCCCTGTTTGTATCCGAATCGCTCATATCCACATTGTTATATTCGATCCCCGGCCATCACTCACCGGCAGGTTTGCGATCCGAGTGACCCAGATCCCGCTGTGGGGCAATAATGTCGCGCACCCGCTGCTTGATCTCTTTCGCCTCGGGAAAACCCTCGTCGGCCACCCGGTCCCACACCAGCACGCCATTCACCAGGATGCGAAATTCCCCCTTGCTGGCAGGCACCAGCGCCACCTCGCCAAGATCGCTGTCAAATGTGGATAGCAACTCCTGGGCCAGCCAGGCAGCCCGCAGCATCCAGCGACAGAGGGTGCAGTAACGAATTTCGATACGGGGCTTGCTGATGGGGATCTGTACGTCGGTCATTGAATCACTCCATAAAAATCGGCCAGCGGATGATAAACCAATAACAGCCCGCCATGCCTTGCTCAAAAAGCAGATGCGCGACCTGCCTCGCTTATTGGCTGACCCCGTGAAAATCGGCCAACCAGTGGCGGGCTATGGTGCGCATGGTCGATTGCGGCAGATCGAACAAGCCGGGGGCCATGGATTGCTGCGCCAGTTGGCGCACCCCTTCGATGATCTCCGCCAGCACCAGATAGACATATTCGCCGATGACGGCGCCGTGGACGAAGTTGACCGCCTCCCCCCGATTGAGCAAAAAAATCTGGCTGCCATCCGGGCGCGTCAGCGCCAGTACATGGGGGCACACCTCCTGGCTTGGCCAGGGCAACTGGGAGAGACAAAATGCAAACTCGTCATCGGCCGAGGTGACCGACGCCAGCATGGTGCCGGGGCGCAATCGCTGCAAATCGGCCAGGTCCAGCGAGCCGTTGCCGGTGGAGCAGATCACCAGCTCGGCCCGGCTGAGGGCCTCTTCTTTTCCCACCAGCTTGAAGCCGTGGGAGAGCGCCTCCACCTGGCGCAGCACATCTGTCTCCACCAGCTCCAGGTGCAAATTGCGGCACCTGAGCTCGCGGGCAATGCTGCGCCCCACCTTGCCATAGCCAAACAGGGCGGCTTGGCAGACGTTGAAGGTACGGTTGAGGGTACGGACCAGAGACTCGGCGGAATAGACAACGCTCAGGCCAATCTGGATATCCTCGGCCTGCTTGAGGGGGCTGCGCGCCACCGAAATGACAGGGGTGGCCAGCACCTCCTGCTCGTAGCGCTGATGACCATTTTCGGTCATCTCCACCACACCGAGAAAACGGGGACCGAAATACTCGCTCAGGGTCGCCTGGGTCTTGGCAAAGTAGCCGCCTATATCCAGTATGATGAGCCGCTCGTGGGGGGCGACCAAGGGGGCGATATGATCGATCACCCCCTGCGGCGCATTGGTCCACTGCCGGTTCAGTGGCAGCACGGGATAGTGCTGCTGGGCCCAGGTCAGGGTCGGTCCGTGTACTGACTTGGGTTTGGGCAAGATGGCGCCGATCCGCCCGATTTGCGCGAGGGCCTGGATAAACTGGGGGCGATCGGGAAGCAGATGGGTAACCAGCAGGATGCAGAGACCGTCGAGACGTCCCTGCTCGGTGAAATGGCGAAAAAACAGATGCTCAGATCCTTGACTGCGCAACTGTGGCCTCCTTAGCGCGCCGCAAACATGCAGGCAAACAAAACCCGGCATGACCGGGTTCTGTGTGTGTCCAGATAATTGAAAATCCTTTTTATCTGAAACCACCAAGTGGCTCAATCTTTATCTGTACAGACTATGACGAGGTCGGCAACTTTAGCGTTAATAGCCTGTTTTTTATGCTAAAAATCAGTAAAGAGAGGCCTCGGGCCACACTTTCCACAGACTCAACCCCGTGCCCGCACCCGCCAGCAGGATCAGCACAAGCCAGCGCTGTAGCCAAGGCTTGTTGCGCAGGGTCCACTCCAGCAGGGGCAGCAGCCAGACCGGCAGCAAGACAGTAAGTGGTACTTCCACATACTGCCAGGCAAGCATCTGCATAAAGGCGAGCGCCAGGGCCAGGGCCGCAGGGGTGGCGGTCACGCCCGCAAACACAGCGATCAGGGCACGGAAACCGGCAAAGGCAGCGATCGCCCCGGCCAGCTGGGCAATCAGCAGGCTGCCATCAATACCGATCACCAGCGCCAACCAGATAAAGCCAAAGGCAAAACCCAGCCCTTCCCGGCTGTCACCACGCAGATCAGTCCAGCCAACCCAGACGATGGCAGGCAGCAACGCCAGCCAGATCCGCGGTTCACTGGTCAGCACAGAGGCGAGCCCCTGCCACCACACCAGGGCACCAAGCCCCGCGAACAGCAACAACGCGGCCCGCTTGTCTGCCAGTTGCGCAGCAATCGCCGGCACCAGCAAGGCCAGTGGCAGCCACTGCCACGCCTTGACCGGCACGCCATAGACGCCACCCAGCAGGCAGCCCACCAGCCAGAGCGCCAGGGCGCCCCACAGATACCCGAGTCGTGGCCAGTGCCATGACAGCAAAGCGGCCCCCAAAGGGGCCGCCAGGGTTTGTAGCAAGAGTGCTGCGCCCATTACTTGCGCACACCTTCGACGAACAGATTGATGCTCATCTCGTCCGGGATACCCGGCAACATGTAGTTCACGCCAAAGTCGCTGCGCTTGATGGTGGTAGAGGCGTTGAAGCCGCTGCGATAGCCGCCCCAGGGATCCTTGCCTTCACCAATCTTGACCAGGTCAAACGCCACTTCCTTGGCAACGCCGTGCAGGGTCAGGGTGCCTTTCAATACGCCCTTCTCCTTGGTCCCTTCATACGCTGTGCTGACGAAGGTCATCTTGGGGTACTGCTTGACGTCCAGAAAATCGGGGCTGCGCAGGTGTTTGTCGCGGGCTTCATGGTTGGAGTCCACGCTGGCGGCGTCGATCTCGAAGCTCGCCTTGGCCGCTGCCGGGTTGGCATCGTCCATGCTGAAGGTGCCGCTGAAGGTGTTGAAACGGCCTACCAGCTCGGAGAAGCCGAGGTGCCCCACCTTGAACTGGACTGTGGTGTGAGCCGCATCGACGTCGTAATCGGCCGCCATCAGGGGAGCCGCCATAAACAGGCAGGAGGCCAGCAGGGCCTGAGTCATTTTCATCCGTTCGTTCCTTCATATTGGGGGTTCACAACAACAACCAAGATGCTAACCTCCATATCGGAATAGATAATCAGCGATTTATTAAAATAATTATCAACTGAGAGTGAAAGATGGACCAGATAGCCGCCATGCGCACCTTCATCAAGGTGGTGGAATGTCAGAGTTTTACCAAGGCCGCCAACCAGCTCGGCATCTCGGTCGCCATGACCTCCAAGCTGATGCAGCAACTGGAGGAGTCCCTCTCCACCCGCTTGCTGTCGCGCACCACCCGTCAGGTCAACCCCACTGAGGCGGGACAGTTCTACTACCAGCGCTCCCAGGCCCTGCTGGCAGAGCTGGAAGAGACCCACAGCCAGCTCACCCGCAACAACCAGCAGCCCCAGGGCACCCTCAAGCTGTCGGTACCGATGGACTTTGGCTACCTGCATCTCTCCCCTGCCCTGCCGCTGTTTCGTGAACGCTTCCCGGATCTGAAACTGGAAATAGAGTACAGCGACCGGCGGGTGGCCCTGGTGGAAGAGGGGTTCGATCTGGCGCTGCGCATCGGCAACCTGCCGGACTCCTCTCTGGTCGCCAAGCCGCTGGCCATGATGAAGCTGGAGGTGTGTGCCAGCCCCACCTATCTGGCCCGCAGGGGCACCCCGAACAGCCCCGAGGATCTCAAGCAGCACGACTGCCTCATCTATACCCTGACCCAGCCGGACTGGGTCTTCAAGCAGGGGGGAGAACAGCTGAGCGTGCGCCCGCAGGGGCCGCTTCGGGCCAACAATGGCGTGGCCCTGACCAGAGCCGCCTGCGATCATCAAGGCATTATCTTGCAGCCCACCTTCATCGTCGGGGATGCGCTTCGTTCGGGGGAGCTGGTCCCCTTGCTGCCGGAGTGGGAGAAGGGGCAGGTGGGTCTCTATGCCCTCTACCCTCATCGCCGATTCGTCTCCGGCAAGGTGCGCTGCTTTATCGAGTTCGTGCAGGAGCGCTACCTGGCGCCTCACTACTGGGATCGCAAAGCGTGAGCCTATGCCGGATTTATGATGCAGAGGTGTCGGACTGTGGGGATGCTGGTGCGGCGGGCAACGGCAGCTCGGCCACCAGCAGTTGATCGGTCTGCGTTATTTGCCAGCGCGGCAGACGGCGCTGCAAGGTGGCGACTTGTTCCTCGCCGAGGGCATAGGGCAGCGTGATGTGCAGGCAGTGGCAATCGAGCATGCCGGCCAGCTGCAACATCAGGATGAGGTTGGCCTCATCCGTCTTGTGCTTGTTGATGCGTTTGCCAAGCTCATGGCGAAAGTGGGTCTCGGGATCCTGGGTCATCGCCTGCCAGCCATAGCCAAACAGCGGCATGAAGGCGCTGATCACGCCAAGGGCGGTGAGTGGCTGCTTGGGCGGATGGTAGAGCGCATTGAGATCCAGCAGTATGGGTGTTAGATGCAGCTCACGACTGCCGGATAAAATGTCATTACTCATTGGATAACCTTGTTGATTCCACTAGACTGCGCCGCATATTTGACCTGACATGCCAACGAGGTGCTGATGCTAAGCGATATCGAGATCTCCCGCCAGTCCCCCCGTCTCTCCATCCAGGCCCTGGCTTCGCGCCTGGGCATCCCGGCCCATCTGCTCAGCCCTCACGGCAACTACAAGGGCAAGCTCAGTCTCGAATTGCTCAAGCAAGCCGCCAGCAAGCCCGGCAAAAAAGCGGGCAAGCTGGTGCTGGTGAGCGCCATCACGCCGACACCCCTTGGCGAGGGCAAGACGGTCACCACTCTGGGCCTCTCCATGGGGCTCAACCACATAGGCCAGCCCAGCATCGCCACCATTCGCCAGCCGAGTCTCGGTCCCGTATTCGGGGTCAAGGGGGGCGCCGCCGGTGGCGGCCATGCCCAGGTGGTGCCGATGGAGGAGATGAACCTGCACCTGACCGGTGACTTCCACGCCCTCACCGCCGCCCACAACCTGGCGGCCGCCGCGCTGGATGCCCGCCTGTTCCATGAGACCAAACTCGGCAGTCAGTTCACCGCCAGGACGGGGCTGGCACGGCTCGATATCGATCCCGCCAACATCCTCTGGCCGCGCACCCTCGACATGAACGATCGCGCCCTGCGCCACCTCACGATTGGGCAGGGGGCCGCCGCCGATGGCGTTGAACGCCAGGATCGCTTCGTCATCACCGCCGCCTCCGAGCTGATGGCCATTCTGGCGCTGGCAAGCGACTTGAAAGACTTGCGCGAACGCATCGGCCGCATCCAGCTGGCCCTCGATAGCCAGGGCAACCCCATCACCGCCGAGCAGCTGGAAGTCGCCGGCGCCATGACGGTGCTGCTCAAAGACGCGCTGCAGCCGACCCTGATGCAGACCACGGAACAGACCCCTGTGCTGGTGCACGCCGGCCCCTTTGCCAACATAGCCCACGGCAACTCTTCTGTGATTGCCGATCGCATGGCGCTGCAACTGACCGACTATGTGGTGACAGAGGCGGGTTTTGGCTCCGATATGGGGCTGGAGAAGTTCTTCAACATCAAGCACCGCCAGTCCGGCATCACACCGGCCTGCGTGGTACTGGTGGCAACGGTGCGCGGCCTCAAGGCCAACAGCGGCCTGCTCGACATCCGCCCGGGCCAGCCGCTGCCTGCGAGCCTGCTGGGGGAAGACTTGCCCACCCTTGAAAAGGGGTGTGCCAACCTCGCCTGGCACATCCACAACGCCCGCCGTTATGGACTGCCCGTTGTGGTAGCAGTCAATCGCTTCCCCACCGACAGCCAGGCCGAGCTGGATCTGCTGATGCGCGAGGCGCGCCAAGCCGGTGCCTGTGGTGCAGCCATATCTACCGCCTTTGTAGAGGGCGGTGCGGGCGCCAGTGAACTGGCCAGGGCAGTGGTCGCCGCCTGCGAGATGCCAAGCCAGATCCAGCTGCTCTATCCCGATGAGATGAGCTTGTGTGCCAAGCTCGCCACCCTGGTGGAGTGCGGCTATGGCGGCCGTGGTGTCATCCTCTCTGACAAGGCGCACCGACAGCTGGCCGCGCTCTCGGCCGCAGGCTGGGATCACCTGCCCATCTGCGTGGCCAAGACGCCGCTCTCCATCAGCCACGATCCCGCCAGGAAGGGAGTGCCGACCGATTTCGAGGTGCCCATCGACGAGGTGAAGCTGTGCGCCGGTGCCGGTTTCGTCTATGCGCTGGCAGGCCCCATCATGACAATGCCGGGGCTCGGCAGTCTGCCTGCCTATCGCCATATCGACATCGACGAAGACGGCGAGATAGTCGGACTGAGCTGATGGTTGATGGCAGTGGCAGCAGTTGCAGGCCAAGCCACCACCTCGGCAGCCTGCCACCAATTATCGCCATATAGATATCGGCGAGGACGGCGAGATAGTCGGACTGAGCTGACGTTCTCCATGCTCAAGATCGCCAGAAACAACAAGGCCCCGCCAATTTGGCGGGGCCTTGGTTTATAACAGCGGTCACCCGTTAAGTGGCGGATTTGCCCCTAGAGGGTGAAGCGCTGGGTCATATGGTGCAGCGAGGTGGCCAGCTTGCTCAGTTCGACGCAGGCCTGGGCAGTCTGCTGCGCCCCCTGGGCGTTCTCGTCGGCGGCATTGTGGATGTTGACTATGCTGCGGTTGAGCTCCTCGGTCACCGCATTCTGCTCCTCGGTGGCGGTAGCGATCAGGGTGTTCATGTCGGTGATCTGGGTGACGGCCCCATTGATGGTATCTATGCTGCTGCCCGCATCCCGCGCCAACCCGACACTCGCCTGCATCTGCTGACGGCTCAGCTGCATGGCGCTGCCCGCCTCGGCGGCGCGGCTCTGCAGCAGCTCTATCATCTTGCTGATCTCGGCTGTGGAGTCCTGGGTACGCTGCGCCAGGGAGCGTACTTCGTCTGCCACCACCGCAAAACCGCGACCCTGCTCACCCGCACGGGCGGCCTCGATGGCGGCGTTGAGCGCCAGCAGGTTGGTCTGACCAGCGATGTCGCGAATAACGTCCAGCACCATGCTGATGTTGGCGCTGTCGGTCTCCAGCTGCTGCACCACGGCGCCCGCCTGTTCAATCTTGACCGACACATCCTCGATGCTGCTGATGGCGCTGCGCACCACCTGGTTGCCCTGGGCCGAGGTATGGGAAGCATCCTTGGCCGCACTCATGGCATCCGTGGTATTGCGGGCCACTTCATTGACGGTGGACTGCATCTCGTTCATGGCGGTAGCCACCTGGGAAACCTCGCTCTGCTGGCGAGCCATGCCGGTAGCGGACTGCTCGGAAATGGCACTCACTTCCTCCACAGCGCTGCTGAGCTGGCTCACTGAGCCGGCGATTTCGCTCACCAGATTGGCCAGCGCGTTTTGCATCCGGTTGAGCGCCGAGCCCAGTTGACCCAGCTCGTCGCGGTTGAAGCGGTGGTCCTGGATCCACTCCTGCAACTCTCCCTTGCCCAGATCGCCGTTGGCAATGCGCTGAGCCTGACGGGCCAGCATGATGAGCGGGTCCCGGATCTGACGGGTCAGCACCACTGAGAGGCCGACCACCAGCACCAGACCGACCAGCAGCGACACTGTGACGCTCAACTTGGCGGAGTCATAAGCGGCCACCACCACTTTGCGCGACGCCTTGGCATAGCCATGGTTGATGCGAATGAGGTCACTGACCGACTTGGTCAGGTTCAGGTAGAGCGGGATCCCCTCGCTCATGAACACTTGCTGGGCAGAGGCCAGCTGATCGCTATCCTGCAACTGCTTCACCCTCTGGTGCAGCGCCGCGTAGCGGGCCCAGTCAGCCTTGACGGTATCGAAAGTGCGGCGCTCTTCCACATCTTCCGCCCAGATAGTGGCGTCATGCTCGACCAGTTGCTGGGCGACCTGTTCAAACCTGCGGCTGGTTTCGCTGCGATACTCCGCTTTTTTCTGCGGATCCGAAGCCACCAGGAAGAATCCCAGCTCATAGCGGCGCAGCTCGCTGATGCTCTCGCCGATGGCACTGGTGCGGTTGACGGCGGGCAAAATGCTGTCGGTGAAACCGATGGCGGCCCGGTTCATGTTGCTGAACTCGAGCAGCGAGAAGCCGCCAATAAAGGCCACCATCAGGCCGAGCACGGCAAAGCCGGCGGTGAGCTTCTTGCCTATGGTCATGGTACTGGTATTCATGGCATGTCCTGGATATGAGTGAACAGATAGCGCCCGTTTGATCCGCGCCTGTCGGCACGGATCTGTGTGACTGCCATCCATGGCGGCTCATCCAGCCCTGATGAATATGTATCCTTACATGAACGAGGCGAGAACTTTTCAAGGGTGCGGGGTGCCTGCCTGACAAGCCCGTTCAGGCCCGCTGGGAGGCATGGCGGCGGCCAACATAACCACGGATGCCCGTCCCTTGTGGCTCAGCATGGGCCCAAAAGAGAGCCAAAGTGAACCATACCGAGGTATATCGACCGCACCGGTCAATCCCTTAAGGAAATTTGTGGATGAAACAGGAGATATGGCCGACGGGCCCCATGAACTGAAGAGGGAGAAAGGAGGCATGCCACCATGGCGCCATGCCTCCTGACAGATCAGCCCTTCAAACCGCCCAGAAACTCGGCGCGGGTATCGGGTTGGGTCTTGAACACACCACCGAGGGAGGTGGTGGTGGTGTAGGAGGTGGAATCCATCACGCCCCGAGCCTTCACGCAGAAGTGGGTCGCCTTGATGCTGATGGCCACATCCTTGGTGCCAAGCAGGGTCTGCAACGCCAGCAGGATCTGCTGGGTGAGGCGCTCCTGCACCTGGGGACGGCGGGCGAAGAACTGCACTATGCGGTTGATCTTCGACAGCCCGATCACCTTGCCACGGGGGATATAGGCCACATGGGCCAGCCCGTCGATAGTGACGAAGTGGTGTTCGCAGGTGCTGGTGAGGCTGATATCCCGCACCATGATCATCTCGTCCACCTTCATCTTGTTCTCGATCACAGTCACCTTGGGGAAGGTGGTGTAATCGAGGCCTGAGAAGATCTCGTTCACGTACATCTTGGCGATGCGGTGCGGCGTCTCCGCCAGACTGTCATCGGTCAGATCCAGCCCCAGCGTCTCCATGATGGCGCGCATGTGGCCTTCGATCTTCTCCTTCTTCTGCTGACCATTCAACGCATTGGCCACCAGAGGTGTCTCGAGGCCCTCGGCCTCGAGGGCTGCCCTGACCAACAGGGCTTCCTGGCTTAAGCTCGTCATCTTGTTCCTCTCCCACGCTCAGGGACTGTAATGGCCACCTTGTCTGTGGCGGCACTTTGTTGTGGCGCAATAGTAAACGGCGATTATTGCCATAATTCAAGCTAACTCAAGTCCGTCTCCTGACTTTATGCCAATCCGTCGGGTTTTACCCCTTGATGACCCACCCCATACGGGGAGGATTGCGACAAACGACCTCTATTCCGCCGCCATTCCACCACCACCCTGTGCCAGACAACCTGGTGCCAGCCCTTGATAAGCCTGCCCATCCACACTGATTTTTGGGATAATCTGCCCTCAACCACACCAAAGAGGTAATGACGATGGGATTTGATACCAGCGGACTACTCCCCCTGAGCGATGCCCTGCAAGGGATGCTGGACCAACTCGCCTGCTGCTGCGACACTGAGCAAGTGCCCCTGCCCCACGCCCTTGGCCGCGTGATCGCTGGCGATATCGCCTCCCCTATGTCAGTGCCTCCCTTCGACAACGCGGCCATGGACGGTTACGCAGTACGGCTGGCGGATCTGGCTACCGGCACTCCGCTCACCATGGCAGGCAAGGCGTTTGCCGGTCAGCCCTATCAGGGGGAGTGGCCCGCCGGTCACTGTGTGAGGATCATGACTGGCGCGCCCGTGCCAGAAGGCACGGATGCGGTGGTGATGCAGGAAGAAACGCAGGCCGACGGCAACCAGATCACCTTTCTGGTGCCGCCCACCCCGGGCCAGAATATCCGCCGCCGCGGGGAAGACATTCACAAGGGGGCCAGCGTACTGAGTGCGGGTTGCCGCCTCACCCCGCGAGAGCTGCCACTGCTGGCCTCCTTGGGCATCGCCACCGTGCCGGTGCGCCGCCCGCTAAAAGTCGCCATCTTCAGCACGGGGGACGAGCTCAAGCCGGTCGGTACCCCGCTCGCCCACGGCGACATTTATGACTCCAACCGCTACGGGGTCAAGGCCATGCTGGCGCGCCTTGGCTGTGAGTGCCTCGACCTTGGCATCATACCGGACGACCCTGCCGCCCTTCGCGCCGCCTTCCTGCGGGCCGACAGCGAGGCCGATGCCCTCATTACCACGGGTGGCGTGTCGGTCGGTGAAGCAGACTTCACCAAGCAGTTGCTGGAGGAGCTCGGCGAGATCGGCTTCTGGAAACTGGCCATCAAGCCGGGCAAACCATTCGCCTTCGGCCGCCTGCCCCGCGCCTGGTTCTTTGGCCTGCCGGGCAATCCTGTCTCTGCCATGGTCACCTTCGATCAGCTGGTACAGCCTGCGCTGGCCAAGCTGGCCGGCCAGCAATTCGAGCGTCCGCTGCAACTGCTGGCCGTCGCTGCCGAGCCCCTCAAGAAAGCCCCGGGTCGGCTCGATTTTCAGCGCGGCATCCTGAGCCAGGGGCCAGACGGCCTGGAAGTGCGCAGCACAGGCTCCCAGGATTCCGCCGTGTTCAGTTCATTGTCCCACGCCAACTGCTACATAGTGCTGGAGCGTGAGCGGGGCAAGGTGGCGGCAGGGGAAACCGTCACCGTCGAGCCGTTCGGGAGCTTGCTGTTGTGAGCGACATTCTCTCTGACGCAGAACTCTTGCGCTACAACCGCCAGATAGTGCTCAAATCCTTCGATTTCGAGGGGCAGGAGGCGCTCAAACAGGCCAGCGTGCTGGTCATTGGCGCGGGGGGCCTGGGCTGCGCCGCCAGCCAGTATCTGGCGGTGGCCGGGATCGGCCAGCTCACGCTGGTGGATTTTGACAAGGTGGAACTCTCCAACCTGCAACGCCAGGTACTGCACACGGATGCGCGCATTGGCCAGCTCAAGGTGGCGTCAGCGGCAGAGGCGCTGCGCGCCCTCACTCCCTGGCTCAAAGTGGAGACTCACGCCGCGGTTGCCGACGAAGCACTGCTCGATGCCCTGTTGCCCCGGCACCAGCTGGTATTGGATTGCACCGACAACCTGGCCATCCGCAATCTGCTCAACCAATACGCGCGCAAACACGGGGTACCGCTGGTCAGTGGTGCCGCCATCCGGCTCGAAGGGCAGTTGTGCAGCTTTACCTGGCAGGAGAGTGAACCCTGTTACGCCTGCTTCAGCGCCCTGTTTGGCGAGCAAGCGCTGACCTGCGTCGAAGCGGGGGTGCTCGCCCCCGTAGTCGGACTGGTCGGCAGCCTGCAAGCGCTGGAGGCTATCAAGCTGCTGGCGGGGATGGGCAGCAGTTACAGCGGCCGCCTCCTGATGATCGACGGCCTCACTGGCACCTTCCGCGAGATGAAGCTGCCAAAGCGCCCCGACTGCCCGGTCTGCTCTCACCCTTGAACCCGGTTGATACCCACAAAAAAGCCGAACCTGCAGGTTCGGCTTTTTTCTATCTGGCAGGATCTGTTCAATGGGTCGAGAGGATCCGCTGAAGCAGGTGATTGAACCCTGAGGGATCTTCTGCCGGCCAGGCATGGTGGCCATTGGGGGTATGAATACTGGCGTTGGGCAGGGCGGCGAACTGCTCCACCCGTTTGGCAAGCGGCAGGTAGTCGTGACTGGTGGAGATGATGGCCACCGGCTGCCAGATGCTGCCAAGCCGTGCGCGTACCGACCAGCCTGGCAGCGCATCGAGCAGCGCCCGATAGGTCTTCTTTTTGTTGCTGCGCACGAAGCGCAGCCGAAAGGTGTGGCGCACCTGGGTGAGATCGGGTCCCGGGAACAGCTCGCGCCCCAGCCACCAGGCAAGCGGGCGCATGCCAAACCAGCGCAGCCACTTGAGGCGCTGGGCGTAGCGTTCCTGCTCCTTGGGGGTCTCCAGCAAAAACTCGCTAAAGCCGTTGACCAGCACCAGACCTCGCACCTTGTGCGGCAGTTGCAAGGCCAGCTCCAGCGCCACCATGGCCCCCAGCGACAATCCCACCACCCAGGCGGGCTCAGGCTGTTCATCAAGCCAGTTCACCACGTCGGCCGCCAGGGTCGCCACGTCGAACGGTCCCTCCTGCATGCTCTGGCCGTGGCCGCGCAAGTCCAGCGCCACCACCCGGTAGTGTTCGGAAAAACGCTCTATCTGCGCCTGCCAGTCGAGGCTGGAAGAGCCAAGCCCGTGCAACAGCAACAGCAAGGGACCCTCCCCCGCACTGCGCAGGGCAAGACCGTTGGATTTCATTACCTGATTGCGACGCATCAGTTCATCGCCTCTCGACTCATTGCCTGAACCATGCCCTGTTTATCCCGATAGTCACCAGCCAGCTTGCGGGCATGTCCTCTGCGCTAGCCGGGTATGCCGCCCCACAATGTATCAGATCACCACCCATTCAACCTTCACTGACCAGACTGACCGCCTTGATATAGGCGTATATCTGCTGCTCCGGCGCCAGCGCCAGACGGGTGGCGGAGCGACTGGTGATCCGGGCCAGCAGTATCTGCTCACCCAGCGCCAACTGCAACAGGGTCTGGCCGGGGCGCACCTCGCGCACCGCCATCAATCGGGTGGTGAGACAGTTGGAGAGACTGGAGTGCTCGATAGGCGCCGTGGCGATCACCACATCCCGCCCAGCCACCTTGATCTGCAAGGGGCCACTCTCGTCCGGCATCCGGTTCATGGTGACCCGCAATGTCTGCTCGCCGAGCTGCAGGGTCGCCATCTGCTCGTCGTCATCGTAGTGGGCCAGGGTGGCATCCAGCATCACCCCAGCATCGTCGCGACTGGCGAGCGAGAGATCGGTACGGGCAAAGATCTCGCTCGGCCTGCCTTGCGCTTCCACCCTGCCACCTTCCAACAGCACCAGCTGATCGCAGAGCAGGCTCACCTCCTCCATGGCGTGGCTGACGAAGATCATGGGGATGCCGCTTTCGCGCTGCAACCCCTTGAGCACGTGGGCCTGATGGATGCGGCTGCGGCTGTCCAGCGCCGAGAAGGGCTCATCAAGCAGCAGCAGATCGGGCTCGGCCAGCAGCGCCCGCCCCAATGCTACCCGCTGGCGTTGACCACCAGAAAGCGCATGAGCAGGCTGCGCCAGCAGATCGGCAAAGCCGAGCCTCGCCGCCAGCGCCTCGGGCTGCCAACGCCCTCGCCCCTTGCGGGCCGCCAGCTGCAGATTGCCGAGCACCGTCAGATGGGGGAAGAGGCGCGAATCCTGAAACACCAGTCCGATACGGCGTGCTTCGGGCAGCTGCGCGGCGCACTCCCTCCCGCGCCACAGCAAGCGATCCTCGCTTTGGCGATCGAGCCCGGCGATGATACGCAGCAGTGTGCTCTTGCCGCAGCCGGAGGGGCCAAACAGACCGAGGATCCCCCCCAGCTCAAGCGCCAGTTCGCAATCGAGGGTAAAGGGGCCAAACTCGCGCCGGGCATGGAGGTTCAGGGGATGGCGGCACGGGGCGTTGTCTTGCGGAATAGTGGCTGGCTGGCTCATCCGAACAATCTCCGCTGCCGGCGCTGCAATACGCCATAGACCAGCACCAGCATCACCAGCGAGAAGCCCATCAGGCCGCCCGCCAGATAGTGGGCGTGTCGGTAATCCATCGCCTCCACGTGATCAAACAGGGCGATGGAGAGCACTTGCGTCTCCCCAGGGATATTGCCGCCAATCATCAGCACCACGCCGAACTCCCCCAGGGTATGAGCAAAGCCGAGGGCCGCCGCCATCACGAAGCTGGGCAGGGTCATCGGCAAGATGATGTGAAAGAAGCGCTCGACCGGCCCCAGCCCCAGGGTGGCGGCGGCCTCCAGCTCCTTGTTACCCATGTTGACGAAGGCGGAGGTGAGCGGCTGTACCACGAACGGCAGCGAATAGAGGATGGAGGCGAACAGCAGGCCAAGAAAACTGAAGGCAAGCGGGGCGCCGAAGGTGTCACGCCACCAGGCACCAAAGCCATATTCAGGGGAGAAGGCGAGCAACAGATAAAAACCTAGCACTGTGGGGGGCAGCACCAGCGGCAAGGCCACCAAGGCCTCCACCAGCGGCCGCAATCTGTGCTGGCTGCGGGACAACCACCAGGCCAGCGGCGGCGACAGCAGCAATAATATGCCGGTGGTACAGGCTGCCAGCTTGAGGGTGAGCCAGATCGCCAGCAGATCCCCTTCACTCATCAGATTCACTCCCAACGCCTGGTTCAGCACCAGACACGGCAAACGAGCCGCACTCCCAGAAGACCTGCTCCTGAGTCAGGCAAGCCATCGCCAACTGATCTCTACTCATCGTCCGGCTCCCGGTTGAATGCAGCCAACGGCATGGTGCCTATCCTCATTGCAAAGAGTGGCCGACCCGAAGGCCGACCACTCAGGGTATCGTGCCAATCCCATGCCCTTATCAAGGCAGGGCATAGCCCGCTTCCTTGATGATGTGCTGGCCCGGCCCCTTGAGCCAGGCGACCAGCGCCTCCACCGCGGCCCCTTTCTTCAACACCAGCCCCTGCTGCTCGATGGCGGGATAAAAGCTCGCTGGCACCGCCCAGGCTTCGCCGGTCTTGCCCGCTTCCACCAGATTGGCCCAGGCCACGAAGCCCAGCTCGGCATTGCCGGTGTCGACAAATTGCCAGGTCTGGCCGATGTTGGCGCCGGTCAGCAGCCGGTACTGCTTGGGGTCGATCTTGAGATGGGCGAGGGTCGCCATGGCAGCGGCACCATAGGGTGCGGTGCGGGCATTGGCGATGGCAAGGTTGCCTTTCCAGCTGTGCAGGGTCGCCTCGTCAGGAGCCGGGCCCCCCTTCTTCCACAGTCCCAGCTGACCGATGGCGTAGGTGAAGCGATCGCTCCCCTTGCCCTCTTTTTCCAGCTTCTCGGGAGTCGCCACATCGGCGGAGAGGAAGAGATCGAACGGCGCGCCGTGACTGATCTGGGTGTAGAGCACCCCGGTCGCGGCAGACGAGATGGCCAGAGTGTGGCCTGTCTTGGCCGTGAACGCCTTGCCGATACGCTCCATAGTGCCCTTGAAGTTGGCAGCCACGGCCACCTTCACTTCATCGGCCTGCACGGCACCGGTATGCAAGGTGGCGGCGCAGACCCCTGCGATGACAACAGATAACAGCGGTTTCATTCCCTTTCTCCTGATGGGGGCCCGAACATCCGCGCCCCTAAGCGGGGCCGTGGTTCCCGTTGAACCTGCGCCCCTCGTGATGAACAGGTCAGGCTTGCCAGCGGGCGGCGGCGGCGTTGTCACTCTCCTTGGCCTCGACCCAGCGTTGTACACCCTCGGCGGTCAGCTCTTTTTTCCAGAACGGCGCCCGGGTTTTCAAGAAATCCATGATGAAGTGGCAGGCATCAAAGGCGGCATCACGGTGGGCGCTGCTCACCGCCACCAGCACTATCTGATCGCCAAGCCACAGCTCGCCGATGCGGTGGATCAGGGTGCACTCCTGCAACGGCCAGCGCTCGCGGGCCTCCTGCACGATATCGGCCAGCGCCTTCTCTGTCATGCCGGGGTAGTGCTCGAGGGCCAGCCCCTTCACCTCCTCCCCCTGATTGAAGTCGCGCACCTTGCCAACGAAGGTGACGATGGCGCCACTGTCGGGGCGGGTGGCGAGACGGGCATACTCGTCGGCCAGCGAGAAGTCCTCTCGCTGCACCAGAATGCGATCTATGGGTGTCGTGGTTGCTGGAGACATGGCTCAGCCTCCGGTCGTTACTGAAGGGAGAGGGAAGAAGGCCACTTCGTCGCCACCGCACAGCTCAGTAGTGCGATCCACGGTCATTATTTCGCGCATCCTTAACCTCCGGTCGTTACTGGTGGGAGAGGGAAGAAGGCCACTTCGTCGCCACCGCACAGCTCAGTGGTGCGATCCACGGTCATTATCTCGCTCATCCTTAACCTCCAGTCACTGGGGGGAAGAAGGCCACTTCATCGCCATCATTGATGGGGGTATCGAGGGGCACCAGGGTCTGGTTGACCGCTACCAGCAGCTTGCCAGCTTCCAGCGCCAACGCCCACTTGTCGCCGCGCTCGCTTAAGCCGCTGCGCAGCGCTTCAGCGGTGGCGTAGTCACAGGGCAGGCTCAGCTCATCACAGGCCACCAGCTCTCTTACTTGCGCAAAAAACAGTACCTTGATCATGCGTTATCTCCTGCATTCGATCCCAACTGAAAGTGGCCGGACTTGCCGCCCTTTTTCTCCACCAGTCGAACCTGTTCGATCACCATGTCCTTTTGCACCGCCTTGCACATGTCATAGATGGTCAGCGCTGCAACCGATGCGGCCGTCAGTGCCTCCATCTCCACCCCTGTCTTGCCGGAGAGTTTGCAGAGGGTGCGGATATGAACCCTGTTTTGCTCAGGTAACGGCACTATCTCCACCTCGACCCTGGTCAATGCCAGCGGATGGCAGAGCGGGATAAGATCCGAGGTCTTCTTGGCCGCCATGATGCCGGCGATGCGGGCGGTAGCGAACACGTCACCCTTGTGGTGCTGACCGCTCAGGATCAGGGCCAGGGTGTCAGATGCCATGGCGACGAAGGCCTCGGCGCGGGCCTCACGTTCGGTGACCTGCTTGTCGGTCACGTCCACCATGTGGGCTTCGCCGCTTTGGTTGAGATGGGTCAGGTTCATCACGCTCCCCTTTAAGGCTGACATAGTGTTGGGATCAATGACTCGCGACTCAGAGATGGGCCACGAAGTTGCAGGGCTGGGTACGGGCATCGAGCTGATCCCGGATAAGCTGCTCCCAGCCGAGCTGGCAAGCACCGGGAGAACCGGGCAGGCAGCAGACCAGAGTACGGTTGGCGAGCCCGGCTAGGGCACGGCTCTGCATGGCCGACCCTTCGATTTCGGCAAACGAGAGCTGGCGGAACAACTCGCCAAAGCCCTTGACGGTGCGATCGAACAGTACGCCGACCGCCTCCGGCACCCAGTTCTGATCAGTAAAACCCGTGCCGCCATTGATCAGCACTACCTGTATGGTTTCATCGGCAATCCACTGACTGACCCGGGAACGAACCTGATAAAGGTTGTCGGCGAGCAGGGCACGATCGGCCAGCTGGTGACCTGCTTCTGTCACGGCAGACACCAGGTAATCGCCCGAACTGTCATTGGCAATGGTACGACTGTCGGAGACCGTCAACACGGCGATCTTGAGAGGAATGAATGCGCTGTTTTTCTGTCCCATGGGCAGCTCCTGATAGCAAAAGACCGTGAGAAAAGAGAAGAAGAGAGTGGTCAGGATCCCGGCTTGCGGTACCTGCTCTCGGGATGGCCAGTGCCTGCTCGGGCACAACCTTGACCACCCGCTCACTCCCTGCGACTCACGGCGGCCCGATTCTACCAAAACTCGCGCAAGAGGGGGGATTTAAAGGAGGCACAAATACCGTTTCAAGCTGGCTGGCGGGAATATGAACAGACCGGCCAACCCCGGTCTGTTCAAGATGGCTTAAAAGCCCTTTACCCCCGTCATGTCAGGCAATTGGTGAGCTATGCCCTTGTGACAGTCGATGCAGGTGTTCTCGCCACTGGCCAGACTGGTGGAATGCATCTGGGCACCCCGCTTGCCTTGCAAAGAGAAGTCCATGTACTCGAAGTTATGGCAATTGCGGCACTCCCTCGAGTCTGTATCCTTCATGCGTTGCCACTCCCGCTCAGCCATTTCGCGCCGGTGCGACTCGAACTTCTCGCGAGTATCCACCTTGCCAGTCAACATGCCCCACAGCTCTTTCGAGGCCTGTACCTTGCGAATGATCTTGTAGGTCCACTCGTGAGGCACGTGGCAATCCGGGCAACTGGCCCGCACACCGGAACGGTTGGCATAGTGAATGGTGTCGCGGTACTCCACGAACACGTTGTCTTTCATCTCGTGGCAACCGACACAGAACTTCTCGGTATTGGAAGCTTCCATGGCGGTGTTGAAGCCGCCCCAGAAGATGACGCCACCGAAAAAGCCCATCAGCAGCAGCACCCAGAGTGCCGCCTTTGACGGTGACTTGAACGTGGTCCACAGACGCTGGATAAAGCCGGGTAATTTCATCTATGGGTTCCTCAGTTCAGTGCTTCGTTCACTGGAGTGTTAAAGGTGTTCCAGACTCGCTGAACAACGCCGAATAATGTCATCTGCGAACTCCTCAGTTCAGTGCTTCAACCGGTTTAAAGGTATTTTCCACCAGCGGCTTGGCATCCGCTTGCGGTACGTGGCACTGCAGGCAGAAGTAGCGACGCGGCGACACTTCACCCAGGGTCATGCCGTCACGGGTCTCAAAGTGAGTGGGACTGATCTTGGGGGCCTTCATCTTGCTGGCATTCTTGAAGCTGTGGCAGGCCAGACACTTGTTGACCTTGGTGTCCACTTCATAGTTGCGAACATCGTGGGGGATCAGCGGCGGCTGATGCATGTACTGGCGATCGTAGAGATCCCCGTCCTTGCGAAAGTTCTTCAAAGGGGCGGCTTCAGCCTCCGTGGTGAGATCCGTGCTCCCCCGCTCGGATTTGATCCCCCCTGTGCTATTGGTGATCTCGGGGATGGCGGCCATCAAGGAACCCGCCATCAGGCAGGCCAGCATTGCTCCAATCAGCTTTTTCATTATGTGTTCTCCGACATTTTCTCTGCCTTGACGGCAAAACCTACAGTGATTTCAAAAACTTGCTCCGCGCAGACATCAATGCAACGGCCGCAGTTGGTACACTCTTGAGCCGCAATCAGGGGCCCGTGACCACGCTTGGCACCGTGAACGGGGCCGCGCAGAATGGGGCGCTCCGGGCAGACCGCATAACAATCCATGCAGTTGCTGCACCGCTCGCGTCCCTTGGCAGAAATTTTGATAAACCCGACCCGGTTGACTAGGGCGTAGAAGGCCCCCACAGGACAGAGATGACCACACCAGCCCCGCTCCACCACGAACAAGTCGAACAGGAAGATCAACGCCAACAGTGCCCAGCCAGCCCCCATTCCAAACAGCAGGCCGCGCATGGCCAGGGACACCGGATTGACCAGCTCCCACACCATCACACCCACCACGGCTGGCACAACCAGCACCATGGCCAGCAACCAGTAGCGCGTATTGCGACTGAACTGGCCATTGCCCTTGAGGCCAAGTCTGGCCCTGGCCCAGGCGGCGGCATCCGTGACGAGGTTGACCGGACAGACCCAGGAGCAGAACACCCGCCCCCCGACCAGCCAGTACCCCAAGAGCACAATGACAGCCCCGATCCAGAGGGTGGTGATGGGCCAATGACCCGCCGCCACCGACTGCAGCAGGGTCAAGGGATCGCTCAGCGGCACCGTTTCCAGCAACAACGAGCTGGAGAGATTGCCCTTGAGGATCCAGACACCCGCCAGCGGCCCCAGCAGAAACAACCCCAGCACGCTGAACTGGGTCAGACGACGCAGCAGCAAGAAGCGGTGTGAACGCCACCAGCCGAGCCTGGCGCTGGCCTCTGCTCCCGGATAACGACTCATAACCCCTCCGGTTTACGGGTCGGCAGTGTGAGCCGCTCACCGATGAGTGACTTGCCCGCTTTGCGCTTCTCTTCCCAGCCGAGCCGGTAGTGATGGCCAAGCTCCCCTTTGGCGAGCTGGCGCGGCACCACCTTGATGGCGGACTCCTCCAGCACGCAGGCATGCTCGCACTTGCCACAACCGGTGCAGATGTCGCTGTGCACCGTCGGCAAAAACATGGCGTGTTTGCCGGTGCGCGGGTTGCGCACCAGTTCGAGTGAGATGGCCTTGTCAATCAAGGGACAGACCCGGTAGCAGACATCGCAGCGCAGACCCAGATAGTTGAGGCAGGTCTCGTGATCGATGAGCACAGCCACCCCCATTCGTGCCTGATCGATGTCGGTCATCCCCTGATCTAGGGCTCCGCTTGGGCAGGCCACCACGCAGGGGATGTCGTCACACATCTCGCATGGCACGGCGCGCGCCTGGAAATAAGGGGTGCCCGTGGTGACAGGTTCAAACAGCCGGGCAAGCTTGAGGGTGTCGTAGGGACAGGCGTCGACGCAGAGCCCGCAGCGCACGCAGGCACTGAGGAACTCGGCCTCGTCGAGGGCTGCCGGCGGACGCAGTGCCTGGGCGGGCACCGCCGCTGCCTGCTGACGCGCCATTCCGCCCAGACCGACACCAAGCAGTCCCACACCGCAGGCCCCCTTGGCCATGTCGGCCAGAAACTGGCGGCGACTACGACTCATCTCGCGCTCCCCCGCCTTACGCCTTGACGACCTTGACGGCGCACTTCTTGTAATCCGTCTCTTTGGAGAGCGGATCCGTCGCATCCAGGGTCAACTTGTTGACCAGCTGGCTTGCGTCAAAGAAGGGCATGAACACCAGGCCTTTGGGCGGACGGTTGCGACCACGGGTCTCGACCCGTGTCTTCACCTCGCCACGGCGAGAGGAGACGATCACCTCTTCGCCACGGCGTACGCCACGGGCCTTGGCATCCTCCGGGTGCATGAAGAGCACCGCATCCGGGAAGGCGCGATAGAGCTCGGGCACCCGACGGGTCATGGTGCCTGTGTGCCAGTGCTCCAGCACACGACCGGTGGAGAGCCACATGTCGTACTCTTTGTCCGGCGCCTCGGCGGCCGGCTCGTAAGGCAGTGCGAATATAACGGCGCGGCCATCGGGCTTGCCGTAGAAACGCACCCCCTCGCCCGCCTTCACGTAAGGGTCGAACCCTTCGCGATAGCGCCACAGAGTCTCCTTGCCATCCACTACCGGCCAGCGCAGACCGCGCGCCTCATGGTACTGATCGAACGGCGCCAGATCGTGACCATGGCCACGGCCGAAGCTGGCGTACTCCTCGAACAGCCCCTTCTGGACGTAAAAACCGAAGGACTCGGACTCGTCATTGAACTCGCCCTTGCTCTGCTCTTTGGGGAACTGATCGACCTGACCGTTGGCGTAGAGCACATCGAACAGTGTCTTGCCCTTGAGCTCGGGTTGTTTGGCGATAAGCTCCGCGGGCCATACTTCCTCGACCTTGAAGCGCTTGGAGAACTCCATCAGCTGCCACAGATCGGACTTGGCCCCTTCCGGCGGCTTGACCTGCTGATGCCAGAACTGGGTGCGACGCTCGGCATTGCCGTAGGCACCCTCTTTCTCCACCCACATGGCGGTAGGCAGAATAAGATCAGCCGCTTGCGCCGTGACGGTCGGGTAAGGGTCGGACACCACGATGAAGTTGGCCGGGTTGCGATAACCGGGCAGCGCTTCTTCGTTCATGTTGGGGCCAGCCTGCATGTTGTTGTTGCACATCACCCAGTAGGCATTGAGCTTGCCATCTTTGAGCATGCGGTTTTGCAGCACGGCGTGATACCCCACCTGCTCAGGGATAGTGCCTTCCGGCAGTTTCCAGATCTTCTCGGCAATGGCGCGGTGCTTGGGATCAGTCACGACCATGTCGGCGGGCAGGCGGTGGGCAAAGGTGCCGACTTCCCGCGCGGTACCGCAGGCAGAGGGCTGGCCGGTCAGGGAGAAGGGACCACTGCCCGGAGTGGAGATCTTGCCGGTCAGCAGGTGGATGTTGTAGCAGAGGTTGTTGGCCCAGACACCACGGGTGTGCTGGTTGAAGCCCATGGTCCAGTAGGAGACCACCTTCTTGCTCGGGTCGGCATAGAGCTGAGCCAGTTTTTCCAGCTTCTCTTTCGACACGCCACTGAGCTGGGAGACAGACTCCAGGTCGTAGTCCGCTACAAACTTGGCGAAGTCATCGAAACTCATCGGCGTGGAGTCGCCATTGCCAGGGTTTTTGGCCCTGGCTTCGGTCGGGTGCGTCGGACGCAGGCCATAGCCGATGTCGGTGGTGCCCTTGCGGAACTGGGTGTGCTTGTTGACGAACTCCCAGTTCACCTTGTCGTTCTGGATGATGTAGTTGGCGACATAGTTGAGGATCGCCAGATCGGTCTGGGGCGTGAACACCATGCCGTTGTCTGCCAGTTCGAAGCTGCGGTGTTCGAAGGTGGAGAGCACATGCACCTGCACATCCGGGTTGGAGAGGCGACGATCGGACATCCGTGACCAGAGGATGGGGTGCATCTCGGCCATGTTGGATCCCCATAACACGAAGGCATCAGCTTGCTCGATGTCGTCATAGCAACCCATGGGTTCATCCATGCCGAAGGTACGCATGAAGCCAACCACGGCGGAAGCCATGCAGTGACGAGCGTTGGGATCCAGGTTGTTGGTACGAAAACCCGCCTTCATCAACTTGGCGGCGGCGTAGCCTTCCCACACTGTCCACTGACCGGAGCCGAACATGCCGACGGCGGTGGGGCCCTTCTCTTTCAGGGTCGCCTTGAACTTCTCGGCCATGATGTCGAACGCCTGATCCCAGCTGACGGGGGCAAAGTCACCATTCTTGTCGAACTTGCCATTGGTCATGCGCAACATGGGCTGGGTCAGACGATCCTCGCCATACATGATTTTGGAGAGGAAGTAGCCCTTGATACAGTTGAGGCCACGGTTGACCGGCGCATCCGGGTCACCCTGGGTCGCCACGACACGCCCATCCTGGGAACCCACCAGCACGGAACAGCCGGTACCGCAGAAGCGGCACGGGGCTTTATCCCACTTGATGGCGGTCTTGTCGGTACTGGTGATCAGGTTCGCCGCCAGGGTGGGGGCACTGACACCGGCCACGGCTGCGGCAGCTGCCACCGCGTTGGCCTTCATAAAGTCGCGTCGACTCAGCTTCATGACATCTCCTCGCATTGCGTAATCACATCAATGACAGCCATTGTGACGAGCCGCGCTGGCTCAGCTTCATGGCGCTTTATTGCTTTTATCGGGCATCGTGAACCTCGCGGCTCCGGCCTCACGGCGTTTCTATTCTTTGCATTCGACATCGAGCTCATCGAACTGGTGGTAAATCAAGGCAGCGGACAGCACGCCCGGCATTGCCTGTATCGCATCAATGGCTGACATGATGGGGCGCTGGCTGGGACCTTCCAGCGTCACCACCAGCTTGCCCTCGTCACTGACAGCGTGGACCTCGGCCCCTTCAAGGGTCGCAATCTGCTGCGCGAGCTGGTGACGAAAGGGGGGTTGGGTCAGCACCACCAGGCTCGATACATGGAACTCTTGGTTCATTGTGGCTCCTGCTTCACACATACATGATTCATGTTGGAGCCTCGGATCTGGGCGCACCCACCCGGATGCTGCCCACCGGGCAATCCATCACGCAGGCGCCACAACCGGTACACGAGGCGGTATCTATGCTGGGAGTCGGCACGCGGCCCAGCATGGGAGAAAAGCGGATCGCACGGGTTTCGCAGCTGTCCTGGCAGCGCTGGCAAAAGACCTGCGCACTGGCCAGACAGTTGGCTTCAATATGGGCTATGTATTGCCAGGGCGCCTCCGTCACGGAACGAAATACCGGCACCTTGCAGGCTGTGACGCAGTCACCGCAGAAGGTGCACTCACCGCGCAGGAAGTCCACCGCAGGGAAACCACCATCACCCTTGATGAGGATCTGCTCCGGACAGGCCGTCAGACAGTCACCACAACGGGTGCAGTCGGCCACAAAATCGGGCCAGGCGACGGACCAGGGCAACTGCACCTGAGGCTCGCTCGATGTCAGGCGTCCCCGAAACAAACCACGACGTGACAGGTTGACCCTATCCGGCATATCGACTCCTTCCTGGTGGTAACGTCTGGTGCCATATAGCGCACAAGCGAGTCTCATGACAGGCATTTTCAATACCTATTATAAGAGTGGGTGTATATTGCGGCCCTGACAAGTTCAGGGATATACCACCAGGGAGATAAACAGGGGGGATTATTGCGCTGGATCAAACCCTTGGCGCAGGAACAAAGAATGGGGGCAGGTCAAAATACCCCCATTTGAGGATTGCTTATTAATCGATGGCTATTTTTGCGGAAGGGTTGGCGGCTTAACCGCCGATGGAAGCCAGATGAGGGGTCATACCGGCATTCCCCTCATGCAACCTGTGGGTGGCCGCCTTGCCGATGAGGGCCTGACGAATGCGCTGTTGCAACGCATCCTGCTGGCTGTCGGCTGACAGCAAGTCACGCAGTTCCACCCCGTTATCACCGAACAGACACAGGTGCAGCTTGCCCACCGAGGAGACCCTCAACCGGTTGCAACCGGCGCAGAAATCCTTGCTGTAGGGCATGATGAGCCCCACGCCCCCCAACGAAGCCGGATGCATGAATACCTGCGCCGGACCGTCATCAGTACCGCGCAACTGCTGTACCCAGCCGCCATCCAGCAGCCGCTGCTTGATGAGCTCGCCGCTGGCGTGGTGGTCACGAAACAGGGTGTCCATCTCGCCGGTCTGCATCAGTTCGATGAAACGCAACTCGATGGGCTTATGCCTGATCCAGGCCAGAAATGCATCCAGCTGATGGTCATTGAGCCCCTTGAGCAGCACCGCATTGATCTTCACCGATTTGAAGCCGGCGGCCAGTGCAGCCTCAATGCCATCCATCACCTCCGCCAGCTTGTTCTCACCGGTGATCTGGTGAAACTGGCGGGGATCCAGGCTGTCGACGCTGACATTGAGGGCGGTGAGGCCAGCATCGAACCACTCCCGGGCCCGCTCTTTCAAGCGATAGCCATTGGTGGTCATGGCCACCTTTTCGATACCCGGGGTATTGGCCACTGTCTCTATGATGGCGGTGAAATCACGGCGCAGTGACGGCTCCCCCCCGGTCAGACGCACCTTGCGGGTGCCCATGGCGGCAAAGCCGGAGACAATGCGGCGGATCTCATCGAGAGACAGGAACGACTTTCTACCCTCGGGACGATAACCGTCGGGCAAACAGTAGGTACAACGAAAATTGCACACGTCGGTAACCGACAGGCGCAAATAGTAAAAACGACGGGAAAAACCATCTTGCAGTGGCAACATAAACACCTTTCCAAATACGGGAGGCCAGGGCATTTCTTTCCTGACCCTTACAGCTCGAACATCGGCTGACGGCGGCTTTCCCCTATCCCAAGGACTTAGGCAAAACAGCTCGGAGTTCATCTAGTTTTTCGATGCTAGCACAAGTTGGAGTACACTCCCACGCAACTTTATGGGGTTATTGCCAGAGGTCGGGGACGCCAGCCAGCATGGGAAAATGGTTCAAAGTACATTCGGTCAGCAGCGCCATCGGGCGTTCCATGGTACTCATTCTGTTCATGGCGAGCCTGATCGCCGTCGTGGCCATGGTGACCCTGTTTTACTCGGTGCCCGATGCCAAGGCGATCAACCTGTCGGGTTCGCTGCGGATGCAGGCCTATCGCATGGCCTATGAAATAGAGCAGGGCCAGCCAGTGCTGGGACGGCTCGATCAGTTCGAACAGACCCTGCATGCACGCGAGCTGCAAGAGACACAGCGCTGGATCACTCCGGCCTCCCTGCGCCGTACCTATGGCGAGGTGTTGCTGCAATGGCAGATGATGCGCGAGCACATCGAGAACGCCACCCCCAAACGCTACACCGACAATGCGGAACAGTTTGTCGCGGCCATCGATGATTTCGTCAATCAGATGCAGTACCACGTGGAGTTCAAGGTGCGCATGCTGGCATTGGCGGAGGGGCTGGGCCTGCTCTCCATCATCACCATCGCCTGGTTTACCGTACGCTTCACCCGTCAGCAGGTGGTGGCCCCGCTCAACCAGCTGGTCTATTGCGCCCGCCAGATCCAGCGCCAGGAGTTCGATCTCACCCTGCCTCCCCATTGCGAGAATGAACTGGGAGAATTGTCGGCCGCCTTCGTCACCATGGCAGATGAGCTCGGCAAGCTCTATCGGGAGCTGGAAAGCAAGGTAGAAGAGAAAACGGCCAAGCTGCAACAGGCCAACGACACCCTCTCCTTTCTCTATTCCACCGCCCAGAAGCTGCATGCGGCGCCGCTGAGTCGGCGCACTCTGCTCAAACTGCTGGAGCGGGCCGCGGCCCATCAGCACATAGACCATATCCGGCTGACCCGCTTTGAACACAACGCCATGCCGGACTACATCACAGGCCGCAAGGGCTGGCCCGGCGATCTCGACTCAGTGGTGAGCTTTCATCTGCAGATGGATGAGCAGGAGTACGGCCGGCTCGACATGATAAGCACTCACCCCATCGACGAGCGGCTGATGAAAAACTTCTCCATGCTGCTGGCCCAGGTGCTGCACAAGGATCAGACCCTGCTGCAACATCAGCGGCTGTTGCTGATGGAAGAGAGAGCCGTCATCGCCCGCGAGCTGCACGACTCGCTGGCCCAGGCGCTCTCCTACCTCAAGATCCAGTCCACCCTGCTCAAACGCTCTTTTGCCAAGGGCGATACCGCCAAGGCAGAAGCGGCGATGCAGCAGATCGACGAGGGACTCAGCAGCGCCTACACCCAGCTGCGCGAGCTGCTGGGCACTTTCCGCCTCAGCATCGGCGATGCCAATCTGGGGGAAGCCATCAGGGTGATGCTGGAGCAGCTCAAGCCTCAGACCCAGGCCGAGATCAGGCTCCATTACGGTCTTGCTGATACGGATCTTGAAGCGGGTCAGCACATTCATATTCTGCAGCTGATCCGTGAGGCAGTGCTCAATGCCATCAAACATGCCAGCGCGCAAGTGATTGATGTTAGCTGTGAGACCCTCGCCGATGGTAACATTCAGGTTCAGATTTCAGATGACGGTGTTGGAATAGGGATCGCAAGCTCGGCGGTCAACCACTATGGCCTCAGCATCATGAATGAGCGTGCCAGCAAGCTGCATGGTCTGCTGACCATCAGCGAACAGCCGCCCAGAGGCACCTGCGTACATCTGACCTTTCCCACCAGCCTAACAAGAGATGCCTGATGGACGAGATGAAATATAGTGTTCTGGTCGTGGATGACCATCCCCTCATGCGCAAAGGGATTGTGCAACTGCTGGCCCTGGAAGAGAACATAGAGGTGATTGGCGAGGCGTCCAACGGCACCGATGCCGTCGCCATGGCCAAAGAGTCCGAACCGGATCTGATCCTGCTCGATCTCAACATGAAGGGGCTCTCCGGTCTGGATACCCTCAAGGCGCTGCGCACCGAGGAAGTCACCTCCCGCGTGGTGATCCTGACCGTCTCCGATGCTCGCCAGGACGTGGTCGCCCTGCTCAAGGCCGGCGCCGATGGCTACCTGCTGAAAGATACCGAGCCAGAGATGTTGCTGGCCCAGCTGGCAGACGTGATGACCGGCAAGCAGATCCTGAGCGAGCCGCTGCGTCCCTACCTCGAGAACATCTACGAGCTGGACCACCTGCAACAGAAGCTGGAAAGCTTAACGCGTCGCGAAATGCAAATCCTGCGCGAAATTGCAAAGGGCCTCTCCAACAAACAGGTCGCTTCCGTGCTTCATATCTCCGAAGGCACGGTCAAGGTTCACGTCAAGAGCCTGCTGAAGAAACTCGAGGCGCAAAGCCGCGTGGAAGCAGCCGTCATGTACCTGGAGCAGCGCAACTAACCTCCCCCTTCCCCACAAAAAGCCACCATTCGGTGGCTTTTTTCATCCTCTGGCACAGTCGCTGCATTGTCCTATTCAGCAACTACTCAATGGAGGACGGAACATGAAACTTCAACCTTTGGCATTGTTCCCCTTGCCTTCCCACATACTGCCTGGTGGCAAGCTTCCGCTGCGTTTGTTTGAACCGCGCCACCTGCAGATGCTCAAAGAGTCATTCATCAATGACCAGGGGTTCGGCATAGTGATGGAAGAGGCGACCACCACGGGGAAATCCGGGCGGATCCTGCCGGTCGGTACCCGGGTCAAGGTGACCGATTTTTATACCCTGAATGATGGTCTGCTCGGCGTCACGGTGCTCGGCATGGAACGCTTCTGCATTCATGAGATGGAAACGGACGAGATGGGATTGCGCCGTGCCAGGGTCGAAGCCCTGCCGAACTGGCCAAGCGCCCATTCAGACTTCAGTGACAAGCCGCTGGTCACCCGGCTGCGGGAAGTGTTCGAGCAGTATCCCGAGCTCGATGAGCTCTATCCGGACAAGCAGTTTGACGATGCGGCCTGGCTCTGCCAACGCTGGCTCGAGATCCTACCCATGCCGATCTATGAAAAACAGATGTTGATTGCCAAACAAAATAGCGAAGCGGCTCGTCAATTCTTGCGCCGACTGATCGCACAGTGAGTCAAAGAGTCTTTGCAAAATGCGAATATTCCCACAATGAAAATAACAATTTCGCATTTTGCAAACAGCGGATAGCAATAAAAACAGACAATACCGCTGCAAGCCGCATAAACAGGTTCTGAAAAAGTTGGCACGACTTTTTCATATAGAACAGTACAACCCGATTTATCCCGTGCTCTCTTCAGTATTTGCTGAAGAATTGGTCAACCACCCAGGTTGACCATTTTTTTTACCTGCGATCCGGCAGTTCGGGATGAAAATAGCGTTGCAGGCACTCTCTCAGTCGCATCAGGCTGATGGGCTTGGCTAGAAAATCATCCATTCCCTGGGCTAGGCAACGGGCCCTGTCTTCGGCCATGGCATTGGCCGTCAAGGCCACTATGGGCACCTTGCAGCCCAGCTCCCGCAAGCGGCGAGTCGCCTCCAATCCATCCATCTGCGGCATCCGCATGTCCATCAGGATGAGATCAGGCTTTTGCTCCGCCACCTGGGCCAGCGCCTCCAGGCCATTGGCCGCCAGCCGTACCCGGGTCACCAGTTTTTGCAGCATGAGCGAGACCACCAGCTGGTTGACCGGGCTGTCTTCCACCACCAGCACATCCAGATCCTGAATGGGCAGTTGATCCGGCTCGGGCCGGCTGCTGCACTCGCATGGCAGCGCCATGCCGGGCAGCTCGAACCAGAAGCAGCTGCCCTGACCAGGAGCGCTCTGCAATCGGATCTCGCCACCCATCAGCTCCACCAGCCGTTTGCTGATGGCCAACCCCAGGCCGGTGCCTGAGAAGCGGCGGGTCGCCGAGCTGTCGACCTGAGAGAAAGGCTCGAACAGGAGCGCCTGATCTTCGGCCGAGATACCGATGCCGGTGTCGGTGACCGAGACTCGCAGCCGCTCATGGCACCAACCCAGTTGCAAGGATACGCTGCCCTGACTGGTGAACTTCACCGCATTGCCGAGCAGGTTGCTGATGACCTGTGACAGGCGTACCGGATCCCCCTGCAACTGGGGGGGCACTGCCTCATCCACCAACCAGCGCAGGATAATCCCCTTGCTACTGGCACGCGCTTGCAGCGGCTCGATCAGGGATTGGCACAGCTGGGTCGGGTGCAGGGTCTCGCAATGAAATTCCAGGGTGTGGGATTCGATTTTCGAGAAGTCGAGCACATCGTCGATGATGGTTTGCAGCAGGCGTGCCGAGTGGGTGGCATGTCCCAGCAGAGTCTGCTGCTGGGGTTCAAGCTGGGCGTGCTGCAACAGGTCCAGCATGCCCAGCACCGCATTCATGGGGGAACGAATTTCGTGGGTCATCATGGCCAGGAACTGCGACTTGGCGCGGTTGGCTGCCTCGGCCTCATCTCGGGCCCGTGCCAATTCCTGCTCGCGGCGGATCTGGTTGCCTACATCCCGCGCAGTCCCCCGATAGCCGATGAATACACCGGCGGCATCGAAGCAGGGCTCGGCGTTGATCTCCATCCAGCAGGGGCCCTTGACCAGGCTGACCTGGGCCCGTACCGCCCGCACCGGCAGATGCAGCGCGATGAGACGACGGTACTTGCCCCACTCTGGATCCCGTCTGTCATAGGCGTAATCGTAGAGGCTCTGGCCGGGCTGATGCACCAGCACGTCCCCGTGATAGCCGGGCGCCGACACATAGCTGAGCCTGTGCTCAGTGTCCGTCTCCCAGAACCAGTCGGAGGCCATGCCGGCGAAGCTGCGAAAGCGCTGTTCGCTGGTCTGCAATGCCAGGGTCTTGAGTTCAACCTGTTCTTGCAACCGGGCACGATAGGCGATGTTGACCAGGGCTTGGGAGATGAGCGGGCGGCAGCGCTGCATCGCGGCCTTGCTCTTGAGATCGAAGGTACCCATGACGGCGTGACGGCAGATGAGGACACCGGAGAAACCGGGGGCACGCAACCCCGTCATCATGACGCTGGCCCAGCCGGATACGTGGGCCAGCGGCGCCAGCTCAGGCAATTGGGTGGGATCATAGATGACCAGTGTTTCCCCCTCGATGGCGCGGGAGAAGAGGGGCGTCAGTTGCCAGTCCCGACCCACTTCGCCATCCTGGGTGCTGAGGTGAGTGACGCCGACATCCCCCTCCCAGGCCACCACGTCTGCATGTTCGAAACCGATGAAGGGCTTGAGCACCTGGATCAGGCTGTCCAGCACCTGCTCCAGGGTCTGGGCATCAGCCAACGTAGCCACGCCACACAGCAGGGTCTGCGACTCCTGGCGATATTTGGCCTCGCGTTCCCGACAACGCACCAGCTCCACCAGCGTGGTCTGCAGCTTGTCCCCGAGGGCTTCCAGTTCGGTATTACCTATCATCTTGTTTCCAGCGCCATATATCAGCTGTCGAGGAAGATCACGCTCGATACCATCAGGTTGCCGTGTGCCAGCTCACCGTGGGGTAAACGCCCCTGCTCACCGAAGGTAAACGGGGTAATGAAGGGGATATCCCCCAGCCGTGTGTGAAATTGGTCGACGAATTGGCATAAGCTATCACCAAGAGCCAAGCGACAACCAGCACAAAAAATCACTAGGGCCCCGAACGGCCGCATCTCTGTGGTCATGCCGTATTCGGGTTCGATGCGGGTCGCGTTCAGACTCCGCTGCAACAGCCCCTCCTGGCTGCTGTACATCAGCAGCAATTTCTCCCCGATCTGGGTATCGGTAAAGAGGCGCAAACCGCCCCCTTCTGTCACCGCCTCCGGGTGGGAGAGCTTGTAGTAGGGCATGTCGTCCAGAGTGCCCACCTGACGGGCCAGCGGCGAGAGCGTTGTCTCCCGCAGTATGGGCCCCACAGGCCAGGGTGTGGTTCGTCCAATCCAGCGGGCATAGACCTCGGCGGCAGGCGCATGATCAATGGTGAGGATCTCCCGTCCTGCCAGGGCGGTAATGGTGCCACGATGCTCGGTAGGGACATAGCTGGAGTGAAACTGGAACGCCAGCTGGCACTCAGGATAGAGCACGGCCAGCGCGACGCCCTCGCGGGCACTGCCCTCATCCCAGCACAGCTGCCAGTCACCGCCGACGCTGTTGTCTGCCGCCGAGCCCCCCACGACAGGGACGGTCGTGCCCAGCTCTGCTTCGATGCTGGCAAGCATCGCCTCCTCCTGACCTGGGCTTGCGTGCAACAAGATGAGCTGGGGCAATTCGCCAGGACGCCCGCCATCGGCGATGGCACTGCGCAGCAACTGGCGTACATCCACGTCATCCCCCGTCTGCCCGGCTACCCCGTAGGCGCCCTTGCCATCATAGAGAGCCGCCACCGCCAGCCCGAATCCCTGACGAGCGTGGTGCCCAGTCTGGGTCATGACACCGCCGCAGGAGCTGCACCCTATCAGTCGAGTGGTTGGAAACTGCTGTTTGAGGTGGCGACGCAGTTCCTCGGCATCGTGGGCTTGGGTAAAATAGACCAATAACAGCGAAGGGGAATGGGGTGCTTGAGCGAGCAGCCGCTCACTGACCTGCCGCGCAGCCAGCAGGGAGGTCTCTTCAAGAGAGTGAGCCGTCAGAAAGTTCAACACCATCTCCTAGTTGTTCATGATGCTGGAGGTAAGCAAAAATCATACCTTAATCAAACAATTATCCCGTTTCGTCGGCTAGAATGGCCCTCGATTGAGCCCAACCACAGGACAGCTGCATGTGGCAGAAAAATATCAATGACTTTGACCGGGTCGTCGCCATCGGTGGTGGCCACGGCATGGGCCGTGTGCTCTCCTCACTCTCGTTTCTCGGCCAGCGCCTGACCGGTATCGTCGCCACCACGGACGACGGCGGATCCACAGGACGGCTGCGCAAGAACCAGGAGTGCATCGCCTGGGGAGATCTGCGCAACTGCCTCAATCAACTGGTCACCGACCCCAGTATTGGCAGCCTGCTGTTCGAATACCGCTTCGCCGGCCGCGGCGAGCTGGCGGGCCACAACCTCGGCAATCTGATGCTGCTGGCGCTCGACAACCTCTGCGTACGCCCTCTTGATGCTATCAAGCTCATCAGCGACATGCTGAAAATAGAGTCACAATTGTTACCCATGTCAGAATTTCCCACCGATCTGTGTGCCCACACCGTCTGTGGCAACCAGATCCTGGGAGAGGTCTCCATCGATCAACTCGATACGCCTCCCCTCTCCCTGAGCCTGAGCCCGGAAGTGCCGGCGACCCGCGAGGCGGTGCAAGCCCTGGCTCAGGCCGACATGATCATCCTCGGACCCGGCAGCTTCCTCACCTCCATCATGCCGCCCCTGCTGCTGGCCGAAGTGGCACAAGCCATCAACGAGAGCGATGCCATGCTGGTGTTCATCTGCAATCTGGTGGCCGAAAATGGCCCTGCCAGCCAGTTGAGTCTGCTCAATCAATGGCGCTGGCTGGAATCACGGGTCGGTGCAGGCCGTGTCGATGCCATTCTGGCGCCAGCAGGGGAATATCCTGTCGAGCTGGCCAGCCAGCTGATCCAGGCCGAACTGGGTGAGGCTGACCTCCCCCATCGCCACGATCGGCTGAAACTAAAATTGGCGCTGGATAGGGTTATCCAGCAACTGATCAATCAACGCTAGTAACTGGCAAAGACGCGCAGCGATGAACACGGGGTCACTGCGCAACAAGCTCAGTGATAGTTGGCAAGGTGGGAGAGGACCTGAGGCAGGGATTGCTCCAGCTGGGTCAGCAAGCGGGCAACCTCGTCGGCATCTTCGTGCTTGCAGGCCAGCTCCAGTGCCACCACCTGCTGATAGCTGAGCTGGGCACCATAGCTGCCGCAGGACGATTTCATGCTGTGGGCAAGCCGGGCCAGCGCGGGCCAGTCCCGCCGTTCGTAGAGAGGCCGAAGCTGGGTGAGCTGCTCACCCACCTCCTCGATGAACACCGAGATCACGACCGGCATCATCTCCTGACCTATATCTTCCGCCAGCTGTCGCAACACTTTCTGATCCAACCATTCCATCCCTCAGCCCTCTCTGGTGGTATTCAAACAGACCATACTATAGATGCCCAACGTGACAGCGTCATCCCTCGCCCATATTCACTTGCTGACCGGCAAACGGTGGAGAGAAGGAAAGTGTGATCGAGCTCTATTAATTTGGTGAGAGGCAGGCGTTATTGAAATATAAACATTGCCAATAAATTAACATTTAAATAACAATAAAGGCCGTGAGAATGATGCAGCTCAGCAACACCTCTCTCATCCCTTTTTGCCTGTATGGCTGCTGCGAAGAACCAGGGTAGGATTCTACCCTGGTATTTTTTACATTTAAATCAGACGATTACCGAATCTAACTGCCGCATACTCGCTCACCAAGGCGAAACAGGCTGAACTCGCCGGGCGCCATTTTGACCCAATTTTCATTGCCAGTGAGCGGGCGGGTCGCCACCAGGGTGACCACGTCATCCGGGGTTGTCTCGCTCTGAAAATCGATGGCCACATCTTCATCCAGCAGCCGGGCCTCGCCAAACGGAGCACGCCGGGTGAGCCAATGCAGGTTGTTGCTGCAATAGGTCATCACGAACTCCCCATCCGACAGCAGCATGTTGAATACCCCGAGTCCGCGCAATTCATCGCACAGGGTCGCCAGATAGCGAAACATGGCGGGGAAATTGGCGGGACGCTTGGGGTATTTCTGCTCCAGTCGGTTGAGCAACCAGCAAAAAGCATGTTCGCTGTCGGTGTCTCCCACCGGACGGTGCCGCCCGGTTGCAAGTCGCTTGTAGCCAGTCAGCTGGCCATTGTGGGCAAAGGTCCAGTAGCGGCCCCACAGTTCACGGGTGAACGGATGGGTGTTTTCCAGCGACACGCAGCCGCGGTTCGCCTGCCGGATATGGCTGACCACGGCGCGACTCTTGATGGGCAACGCCTGTACCAGCTTGGCTATCGGCGACTGGGCACTGGGCTCGGGATCCTTGAAGGTGCGAAACCCCCTCCCCTCATAGAAGGTGATCCCCCAGCCATCCTTGTGTGGCCCCGTCTTGCCGCCGCGCAGCATCAGACCGGTAAAGCTGAAGCAGATATCGGTCGGCACATTGGCACTCATGCCGAGCAGTTCGCACATAACCAGCGGACTCCTTATTACTTGGCCATCTCTTTTTCGACCAACTGGATCAGGATATGAATCACCTTGATGTGCACTTCCTGAATGCGGTCGGCATAACCAAAGTGCGGCACCCGGATCTCGACATCGGCCAGACCCGCCATCTTGCCACCATCCTTGCCGGTCAGCGCTATCACCTTCATGCCCTTGGCATGGGCGGCTTCGATGGCCTTGAGGATGTTGCCCGAGTTGCCACTGGTGGAAATGCCGAGCAAGACGTCACCGCGACGGCCGACCGCTTCCACATAACGGGAGAACACATAGTCGTAGCCAAAGTCGTTGGAGACGCAGGAGAGGTGGCTGGGATCGGAAATGGCAATACCAGCATAGCCTGGACGGTTCTCGCGATAACGGCCCGTCAGCTCCTCGGCAAAATGCATGGCATCACAGTGGGAGCCACCATTGCCACAGGAGAGCACCTTGCCTTCCTGTTTAAAGGAGTCTGCCAGCAGTTTGGCGGCTGCCTCTATGTTCTTCAGATTCTGCTCATCTGCCAGGAACGCCTGGAGCACGCCAGCAGCTTCGGTCAATTCATTGCGGATCAGTTCTTGGTACATGATGTCTCTTCCAAAATGTGGGCGGCGTCATTGTCGCACAAGCCAATCCAATCGTCGCCCCCCAGCCAGCCAAGATGCCGCCTGCAGGACGTTATGCCGCTCACAGCGTGAAGGTAACGAGCTTGTAAACAGCTTGATAAGTTTGTGCGTATGAATTACAACAGGGGCCATATCCAACAGGTCAGACCTCTGGATCAGTTAATCTACTGCTTAGCCAACTTCGGCAACTCATGCAAGGAGCGAAAAATGACGACGACCCTCACTCTGCTCGGGGTGATCCTGGTGATCGGCGCCATGGCTTATCGCCGGGCGTCTCTGTTCACATCCACGCTTGCCACGGCCGCCGCCCTGGTCGCTGGCACCCTCTATGGCCATGTCCCCCTGCTGGTGTGGGCACTGTTCGCCGTGATTGCCATCCCCCTCAACCTGGTGGATTTTCGCCGCAATCAGCTGACCAAGCCGCTGTTCAAGATCTACAAGTCGATCATGCCGGAGATGTCCCGCACCGAGAAGGAAGCCATCGAAGCCGGGACCACTTGGTGGGAAGCAGACCTGTTCGCCGGCAACCCGAACTGGAAGAAGCTGCACGCCATCCCGGTCAGCGTTCTGTCAGCCGAAGAGCAAGCCTTCATGGATGGCCCGGTTGAAAACGTCTGCCGCATGGTCAACGACTGGGAAGTGACTCACGAGCGGGCCGATCTCTCCCCCGAGGTATGGCAATACCTGAAGGACAACAAGTTCTTCGCCATGATCATCAAGAAGAAATACGGTGGTCTGGAATTCTCCGCCTATGCCCAGTCCTGTGTGCTGCAAAAACTGTGTGGCGCCAGCGCCGTGCTGGCCTCAACAGTAGGCGTCCCCAACTCCCTCGGCCCGGGTGAACTGCTGCAACATTACGGCACCGATGAGCAAAAAGACCACTACCTGCCCCGCCTGGCGGTAGGCAAAGAGATCCCCTGCTTCGCCCTGACCAGCCCGGAAGCGGGTTCCGACGCCGGCTCCATTCCCGACTTCGGCATTATCTGCAAGGGTGAATGGGAAGGAGAAGAGGTGCTTGGCATGCGCCTGACCTGGAACAAGCGCTACATCACGCTCGCCCCTATTGCTACCGTGCTGGGTCTGGCCTTCAAGCTGCGCGACCCGGATCACCTGCTGGGTGACGAAGAGGAGCTGGGCATCACCTGTGCCCTGATCCCGACCCACATCAAGGGGGTAGAGATAGGCCGTCGTCACTTCCCGCTCAATGTGCCGTTCCAGAATGGTCCGACCCGTGGCGACAATGTGTTTGTACCGCTCGACTTCATCATAGGTGGCCCGGCCATGGCCGGTCAGGGCTGGCGCATGCTGGTCGAATGCCTCTCGGTTGGCCGCGGTATCACGTTGCCCTCCAACAGCACGGGCGGCGTCAAGATGCTGGCCCTGGCGACCGGCGCCTACAGCCGCATCCGCCGCCAGTTCAAGCTGCCCATCGGCAAGATGGAAGGCATTGAAGAGCCGCTGGCCCGTCTCGGTGGCAACGCCTACATAATGGGCGCTGCCGCCAACCTGACAGTGACCGGTATTGATCTGGGGGAAAAACCCTCGGTCATCTCCGCCATCGTCAAATACCACCTCACCGACCGTGCCCAGAAGTGCATCATAGATGCCATGGACATCCACGGCGGCAAGGCCATCTGCATGGGCCCGAACAACTATCTGGCCCGTGGCTATCAGGGTGCCCCGATCGCAGTGACAGTAGAAGGGGCCAACATCCTGACCCGCAGCATGATCATCTACGGTCAGGGCGCCATCCGCTGCCACCCCTATGTCCTGCCGGAGATGCTGGCAGCCAGCCATCCGGACAAGGAGCAGGCGCTGAAGGATTTCGACAAAGCCATGTTCAGCCACGTCGGTTTTGCCATCAGCAACCTGGTGCGCAGTTTCTGGCTGGGCTTGACCGGTGCTCGCTTCGCCGCAGCCCCTTACAAGGATCAGACCAAGGGCTATTACCAGCAGCTCTCCCGCCTCTCGGCCAACCTGGCCTTCCTGTCAGACATGGCCATGGGCACCCTGGGTGGCGAGCTCAAGCGCAAGGAGCGCGTCTCCGCTCGCCTGGGCGACGTGTTGAGTCAGCTCTATCTGGCCTCAAGTGCCCTCAAACGCTATCAGGATGAGGGTCGTCAGCAGGCGGATCTGCCACTGCTGCACTGGGCACTGCAAGATGCGATGTTCAAGGCGCAAGAGGCTATCGACGAGCTGCTGCGCAACTTCCCGAACCGCTGGATTGGCCTTGCGCTGCGCGTCATAGTGCTGCCCCTTGGCCGTGACATGAAGCGCCCGAGCGACAAGCTGGACCAGCAAGTAGCTCGCCTGCTGCAAACGCCGAGCGAGACTCGCAGCCGACTGGCACAGGGTCAATACCTGACCCGCGAAGAGGGCAACCCCTTCGGCTTGCTGGAACAGGCGCTGGATGACGTGCTGGCAGCCGAACCGCTGTTTGACAAAGTATGCAAAGCTGACGGTATCAAGCGTCTGTTTATGCAACTGGACAAGGTGGCGGATGCGGGTCTGGCGCTCGGTGTGCTCAACCAGAATGAGGCCGACTTGCTGCGTCGCGCCGAAGAGAGCCGCCTGCGAACCATCAACGTCGATGATTTCGACCCCATCGACCTGGTTGCCAACAAGACCCTGTTCGAACCATCGGCCTATCACAGAGCAGCCTGATACACAGAAAACGAACCTGACGCCTCCCATGTGGAGGCGTTTTTTATGGACCTGGATCACGATGACAACAAAGAGATTTCACAGATCAAATTTTATTTCTCAATAAGTTTCCTATCCTTAGTGAAGCAGTTAATGTAAGCACAGGATCCCAAACAGGATTGCATGATGGATGACCAAATCCTGATTATTGACGATGACGATCTGCCCCTTCAGGAACAGCAGCAAGCTGGATGGAAGGTGATGATTGTGGATGATGAGCCCGAAGTGCATCGCATCACCAAGATCACCCTGAGCAAGTTTGAATTCGATAACAAACCCATTGAATTTTTGCATGCTTATTCAGCTGCCAAGGCCAAGGAGTTGCTCGCCAAGACCCCGGACGTAGCTTTGTTGCTGCTCGACGTGGTCATGGAAGTCGATCACGCCGGTCTCGATGTGGTCAAATTCGTGCGCGAAGATCTGCAAAACAAGATGGTGCGCATCGTGCTGCGAACCGGGCAACCGGGGCAAGCGCCGGAAGATGATGTGGTCACCAACTACGACATCAACGATTACAAGGACAAGACAGAGCTCACCTCCCAGAAGCTGCGCACCCTGCTGCGGGCCAGCCTGCGTTCGTACCGCGATATTCGCACCCTGGAGAGCAATCGCCAGGGACTGGAAAAGGTCATTGAGGCTTCCAAGGGGATCTTCGAAAAACGGGCGCTACGCCAGTTTGTCGAGGGCGCGCAGGAACAGCTCAGCGCTCTGCTCAATCTGGAAGAGTCCCAGATCTATGACGTGAAGCAGCTTGCCTATGAGGTGAGGGATCAGATCCTGGAGCCTCTGCTGCCCGGCCATCCATCCGTGCGGCTTGTCGATGCTCCTGCTATTTTGCGTCAGGCCATGACCAATCGCGCCAACGTCTATGATGGCAACCAGATGGTGCTCTACTGTCAGAACCCCCGCCATCACCTGTTGTTTCACATCGAAACCACCCGTCAGCTCAGCCAGATGGACATGGGGTTGCTGAGCCTGTTTACCGAAAACATCATAGTGGCGCTGGAGAACATCCGGCTCAACGAGGTGATTGCAGATAACCAGCGCGAGATCATCTATCGCATCGGCGAGCTGGTGGAAACCCGCTCCAAGGAGTCCGGCCTGCACGTCAAGCGGGTCGCCCTCTACACTGAGCTGCTCTGCCAGCTGCTTGGCATGAGCGAGGAGCAGAGCGAGCTCATCAAGCGCGCCTCTCCTCTGCACGATATCGGCAAGGTCGGGGTCCCGGATGCCATTTTGCACAAGCCAGGCAAACTGACCCCGGAAGAGTGGGAGATCATGAAGACCCATGCCCAACTGGGGCAGGACATGCTCTCCGGCAGCGACCTGGCCCTGTTCCAGATAGGTGCCACCATAGCCGGTAACCACCACGAAAAGTGGAATGGCAGCGGTTATCCCCGCGGTCTCAAGGGAGACGATATTCCGCTGGAGGGACGAGTCGTGGCGCTGGCCGACGTGTTTGATGCTCTCGGGTCGGATCGCTGCTACAAGAAGGCGTGGCCGCTGGACAAGGTACTGGCGCTGATAGAAGAAGAGAAGGGACAGCACTTCGATCCCCAACTGGTGGAGCTGATGCTGGCCAATCTGGACAAGTTCCTCGAGATCCGCGATCAGCACAAGGATATCTACGTCGGGGATCATTGACCCCTTTCACACCCGTGCACCAACTGCCGCATATAAAAAAGCCGCCTCAACAGGCGGCTTTTTAGTGAAGGCCTGCTCGTTACTGTTCGGGCAGGTTCAGGTCTAGCTTGGCCTCGGGTTTGGCCCCTTCGCTTTCGGCCTTGTGCGCGGCCATCGCTTTCTTCATCGCACGGCGCTTTTGCAGCAAGATGAATCCCACCCCGCCGAGCAGGACAACCAGTATCCCAGCCCCGCCTAGCAACCATATCAACCAGCCGCTGCTCTCTTTTTCCTCAAATTTGACCTGGGTCGGAACCGCAACCGATGCCACAGGTGTAACCGGAGGGGGAGCCGCCTGCACGGGGAAAATATTGAACGATTTGACCGGCAGTATGACCTGGATCTCGCGGCCCAACCGGGTTGTCCCAAACAGAGTCGCACTCACCTCATATTGACCAACCGCCTTGAGCGCCGACAGATCCACTTCGACTTTGAACCCGGTCGCCACAGCACTGAAAGGCAGACTCTCATTGGTCGTGTTCATCGCCTTGCCTTTGACGACCACGGAGGCGGGATCCAGCTCATCGCCGTCGATCAAAAAAGAGAGCCGGGCACCAACCTCTTGTGACGGGGGCGTCAAGGTGAAGTTGACGGGGAGCGGATAGACAAGGACATCCTGAGACCTGGCCCGGGAGAAGACCTGATTGCCGGTGCTGTACAAAGCCCGATACTTGCCGGCTGGAACATCGAGCAGAGCCTCGGCGGTCATGACGCCATCTCCCGGCACCTCGTCGAGCCCCTTGCCATCATCAAGGTAGTGGCCAAGCACTTCATCCAGAATGGGCTCACCCTGCTGGGTATCATCGTTGAAACGCTGCAACTTCACCGTCATGCCGAGATCCGTGAGGTAATACCCGTCTTTGGGCGGCGCATCGTCAATCAACAGCCAGGATTTGAGTTTGATCACCTCCCCTTGATAGAGCTGGGTCGGCAACTGCTCGGTTTCAAGCTTGATGTTCGACAGGATCCGCACCCGATTGTCAGGGTCTACCTCGCCGATGGCCTGCCAAGGACCCGGCATGGGATCACGAATGGTGATGAGATCATGATCCTTGAGCGCCAGCCAGCCCACCTCGGGTGGTGTGACCTTGCCGACATAGAGCTTGCTGCCATCGGGACGCACCAGTATCACGGAGGAGGTGCCCGGCTTGCGCGTCACGATGAAGGTAATCTCCTTCACGCCATAATCGATGCGAAAGCGATTATCGAGCAGGGGAATGTCAGAGGGGGCAAACACCTCGTTGGCCGTGACCGTCAATGAAGTCAACAGCAGCAGGCCACTCCATAGCTTGCTCATTGCCGCCACAGGCAGGCACCTCCCTTCTTCTGGACCAGGTCTAACCTGGCCTCGTGCACCGCTTCGATATCGGCGCCGGCGCGCACTACCTTGAGCGGCGGACGATTGCTCTCCAGTCGACGAATGCTGGTGTCCTGATTGCGCTCGCTCTCACTGCTTTCGGTGGCCAGGTTCAGCTTGGTCTGGCCACCCGTCATCAGCAGGTAAACGTCAGCCAGGATCTCCGCATCGAGCAAGGCGCCGTGCAGGGTGCGGTGAGAGTTGTCTATGCCATAGCGATCGCACAGCACATCCAGGTTGTTACGCTTGCCCGGGAAAAGATCCCGCGCCATCGCCAGGGTATCCGTGATGCTGCAGATATCCCTGGTTTTGAAGTTGAGCCCGAGCTTGCCGAACTCATAGTCCATGAAGCTCACGTCAAAGGGGGCGTTGTGGGCGATAAGCTCGGCGCCACGAATGAACTCGATGAAATCGTTGGCGATCTGGCTGAATGAGGGCTTGTCCGCCAGGAAGGCATCCGTGATGCCATGCACCTGGATGGCCTCGGGATCCACTAGCCGATCCGGTTTGATATAGACGTGGTAGTGATTACCGGTCAGCTTGCGGTTGATCACCTCCACACAGCCAATCTCGATGATGCGGTGTCCCAGATAGATGGGGCCACCGGCTGTGTTCATACCTGTGGTTTCAGTATCCAGAATGATCTGGCGATTCAGTTGGGGTGTGTTCATGATCCAATCTATGTCAAACTTCGGCCTTACCCGCTAGTTTACCCCAAGACTCACGCTAAAAAAGATCGATTGCTCATGTTAAAACACATTGATTTATACACGGATGGTTCCTGCCTCGGTAATCCCGGCCCGGGTGGCTATGGCGCCGTCCTGGTCTATGGCGATCACCGCAAGGAGATTTCTGGCGGTTTTCGGTTGACCACCAATAACCGGATGGAGCTGATGGCCGCCATCATGGGGCTGCGCACCCTCAATGCCGCCTGCCAGGTACGGCTTACCACCGACAGCCAGTATGTGCGTCAGGGGATCACCCAGTGGATCATCGGCTGGAAGAAGAAGGGGTGGATGACCTCAAATCGTCAGCCGGTCAAGAACGTCGATCTCTGGAAAGAGCTGGATGCCGAAGTGGCCCGCCATCAGATCGAGTGGCTCTGGGTCAAGGGGCACTCGGGTCACCCCGAGAACGAACGCTGCGATGAACTGGCGCGCGATGCCGCCAGCGGCAAGGAACTCGCCGAAGACATCGGCTACCAGCCCTGACGTGCCATGCCCGGTGCCGCTATCGACTCAGGCAAACGCCAGCGACGACGCACCGGGATGAGCGGAAAACGCCGTTTGCGCGCCGCTATTACATAGACGGATGCAAACGGTCTGCAGTAATCCCGCCCCACACTCTCCCGCCACCAGCCGATCCGGCTCTGTTTGCCCATGAACGAATAGCCGAAGCGTTCGTCAAACATCACCTCACAACCGAGCAGTTGCAACCAGTCGGTGACCCGTGCCGGGGTGAACATTCGTGCCGACCAGGGCAGACGTTGGCGCAGGAAAGGCAGACAATGACCAATACCGACCAGACTGAGCGGGTTATAGCCGCTGACGATGAGCCAACCATCGTCAGTCAGCACCCGCTCTGCTTCACGCAGTACCTGGTGGGGATCGGGCGAGAAGTCGAGGCAATGGGCAAGCAGACAGGCATCCACACTGCCGGTGCGCACCGGCAAGGCCAGCGGATCGCCCTTGATATCCAGCAAGCGGCCACTGGTCGCCACCCCTATCTGGTGACGAATGGAAGAGCAACCGCAAGAGAGCTCGGCGCTCAGAGCGCCCACTTTAAGCAGATGATAACCAAAGAGATGTGGGCACCAGCTATCGAGCCGCTCCTGGATCTCGGCAGCCACCCAGTCCCCCATGGGTAACGCCGACCAGCTGGTCGGGACCTCGATTTGTTGTTCGGTACGTGCCAACTGCATAATGGGGCTCAACTTGGGGTGCGAACGCCATCCAGTTATATAAGATACCCTCCCTAAAGAGAAGCTAACTCATGTATACCGTTATCACAGTTCCTGCCTTTACCGACAATTACATCTGGTTGATCAGACACGAAAATCACTGCTTGGTGGTCGACCCGGGCGATGCGGCCCCCGTGCTGGATCGGCTGGCTGCACTGGACTTGCAGCTCGATGCCATCTTGCTGACTCACCACCACCAGGATCATGTGGGCGGCGTCACTGCCCTGCTCAAGCATTTCCCCCATGCCAGATTGTATGGCCCCAAACATGACCCCATGCCCGATCACCATGGCCAGTGGCTCGATGACGGGGATCAGATCAACTGGCATGGTTTGAGCCTGGATGTCATTCATGTGCCCGGTCATACCCATGGCCATATCGCCTACCACGGCCATGGCATGCTGTTTTGCGGTGATACGCTCTTCTCCGGCGGTTGCGGTCGCCTGTTCGAAGGCACCCCGGCCCAGATGCATGACTCGCTGCAGCGGCTTGCGGCCCTGCCCGACGACACCCTCATCTATTGTGCCCACGAATACACTCTCTCCAACCTGCGCTTCGCCTACGCAGTCGAGCCCGACAACAAGGCGATCCAGCAGCGGATCGGCATGATCAGCAAACTGCGCCAGCAGGGCCTGCCGAGTCTCCCTTCTCGCCTGGGCGATGAGCGCGATTTCAACGTTTTTCTGCGTTGCGAGCAGGATTCCGTGAAATTTTCTGCTGAAAAACACGCCTTAAAATGCTTGGAAAATCCAGAGGATACCTTCGCCGTCCTGCGCAGCTGGAAGGACGTTTTTTGAACGAACCTTGATCAGGGGGCCATTGCCCCTTATGATGCCAGCTGTTTTTCAAGAGATGACCTGAGCGAGATGAAGGTACGAACGGCCTTATTGGCGGCGCTGTTTCTCAGCGGCTGCCAAAACCTGAGCCATCAGGATGACCGGGCGCTAACGGCAATCGAGCCGATCAAGTCCCCCCAAGTCAACAAAAAAGCGTATAAAAAACATTCGACGCGCTTCCTGTTCGGTGACGAACAGATCGACGCACTGGATGACACGGATAACCTGTGGGTGCGTATCAGCGATGATATGCAGTTTGAACCACAGGACAATGCCCGTGTCAGCCAACAGCGTGATTGGTTACTGCGCAACGATAAGCATCTGGCGACCATTGCCAGCCGGGCTGAGCCCTACCTGTATCTGATGGTAGAGGAAATCGAACGGCGTGAGCTGCCAATGGAGCTTATTACCATTCCCATGATCGAGAGCATGTTCGATCCCCACGCCCGCTCCCGCAGCAATGCGGTCGGCCTGTGGCAATTCGTGCCTGCGACCGGCAAGAACTTCGGTCTGCGCCAGGACAGCTGGTATGACGGCAGACGCGATGTATTGGCCTCCACCAATGCCGCGCTGGATTACCTGGAATACCTGAACCGCTTCTTTGATGGCGACTGGCTGCAAACTCTGGCTGCCTACAATGCCGGTGAAGGGCGCGTGCGAAACGCCATTGTGCGCAACCAGAAGGCCGGTCGTCCCACCGATTACTGGTCTCTCGATCTGCCGCGCGAAACCCGGATGTATGTCCCCAAGATCCTGGCGATGGCTGACATGATCCGCAATGCGGACAACTACAATGTCACCCTGCCGGTACTGGCCAACAAACCGCAGCTGCGGGTGGTCAATACCGGAGGCCAGATCGACTTGAACGTGGCTGCTCAGCTGGCGGGCTTGCGTCCGGCTCAGCTGAAAGAGGTCAACCCGGCCCTGAGCCGCTGGTCGACGTCTCCCCAGGGCCCCTATCGGTTGCTGGTACCGGTCGAATATGCCGATACCCTGGAGCTGGCGCTGGCCGATCTGCCACAGAGCGAGCGTATACGCACCCGCTCCTATCAGGTCACCAGTGGCGATACCCTCTCCCGCATCGCCCAGAACAACGGGGTGAGCGTGCAACAGCTCAAGTTGGCCAACAACCTGCGTGGCAACAATCTGCGCCGTGGCCAGACCCTGATGATCCCGACCGGCAGCAGCAAGTCTGTTGTCAGTCCGGCCGTTCAGAGCAAGCCGCAGCAAGTCGCCAAGCGCAGCGGTGGCAAGCTCCAGTACAAGGTGCGTTCCGGTGACAGCCTCTGGAGCATCAGCCAGGCTCACGGGGTCAATCATGACGAGCTGGCAAAGTGGAACGGTCTCAATGCCAAATCGTCCCTGAAACCCGGCATGAAGCTGGTGATCTGGCCCAAGCAGGGCAAGAGCAGCAACAAGTCCATGGTCTATCAGGTACGCCGCGGTGACTCCCTCTCCGCCATTGCGGCCCGTTTTCAGGTAGCCGTAATGGATGTGATGCGCTGGAATCAGCTCGGCAAGAGTGACAACCTCAAGCCGGGTCAGGAACTGACCCTGTTCGTGAAAAACAGCAGCTGATTGTTCACCACTCCATAAAAAAACACCCCGCCAAGTGCGGGGTGTTTTTTTATCGGGTCTGGCTGCTCCTATCCGGGAACATCCATCAGGGGGTGATGGCCTGGGCCGAAAAGCGCGCCATGATGGGATTGTGATCTGAGGCATCGGTGGCCGGGCTGCTCACTTCCACCAGATCCAGATTGCGGTAATAGAGATGATCCAGCGGACGGCCAAATGCGGTACGGCGCAGATCCGGCACAGGAATGGCTTCCTGCAACCCCAGCTCCCCCACCAGCTTGTTCAACCAGAATTCCCGCTTGTCGCTCCAGGTGTTGAAATCCCCGGCCAGAATGACGGGCCCCTGATGACGGCGAATGAGAGCCGTCAGGTCATTAAGCTGTTCACGGAAGGTGGCCATGCCCAGTTCGAAGTTGACTGCATGCAGGTTTACCACCAGCACACCGTCAGGATCGCCCTGCAAGGGGTACAGGCTGACCAGACCAGATTTTGGAATGCGTAGCAGAGGCTCGGGGGAACGAACGCCGCAGACGAAGGCCTGTGGCGTTTTGGCGACCGTCATGACGCCAAATGAAACGCCGCCCTGAGTAAAGGCTTGCAACTGTTGCCACTGAAACTCACCGGCCTTGAGCCAGTCCAGCATGTCCGGACGGGTCGCCGACTCCTGCAACAACACAAGATCCTGGGATTTGGCATACTCGTCCAGCCCCTCGCGCCAGTTTTTACGCTGACCCTTGTAGAGGTTCCAGACTGTGATGCCAAACTCGCGGGGCAAGGCGGTGGAGGCCAGCGCCACCAGTGGCGGCTTCTGACAGTTGACGCCGGGAATGATGCCCTGCGCCGTGATCATATGATCCTGATCCGGTACCTCGAAACAGCCAACCAACCCCAACGTCAACAGCGACGTACCCAGAATGCGATAACTATTTTTCATTGGCTAACAACCACCTGCCTCTGCATTGTGTCATGACCATCACAAACGTCACCGCTGCCGACTAGGCTCATAGCTCGTGTCCGGCCCGGCTCATCCAGAAGGAATTCAACGATGGCGAGACAGCACCAGTACCGCGTGACATTTTATGATCAACAAGGAAATTGTCATCAAGTAGAGCTTTCCACCGTCTATCAGATCAGACGGGATCCCCAGTGCGATCTCTGCCTGTTCGACACCGAGCAGTGTGTCGGCTCGGAAGAGATGCTGGAACGCATGATACGGCAAAAAACCGGCTTTGAGCAGGAAATATCCATCATCAACGCCCGACTTGTCTGAGCCGGATCAGACGGGTACCGGACGGGATTTACCCTGCTCGTCGATGGCAACATAGGTGAAAATCCCCTCGGTCACGCAGTAACGTTGAGCCTCGTTTGCACGCAGCACCGGCTTGACCCAGACCTCCAGCTTCAGACGCATGGAGCTGCGGCCAATCTTCAGGCAACGCCCGTAGCAACACACCACATCACCGACCTTGACCGGGCTGTGAAAGGTCATGCCTTCGACGGAAACGGTACAAATACGTCCTTTTGCCAGCTCCTTGGCCATGATGCCCCCACCTATATCCATCTGGGACATGATCCAGCCCCCGAAGATATCGCCATTGGGGTTGGTATCGGCTGGCATCGCCAGGGTTCTCAGCAACAGTTCCCCGTCAGGGTGACGTTTTGTATCTACCATCATTACCGCTCTCTCTATCATGAATGGCGGCATGATAGGGGGCGAGCCCCGCCTTGGCAAACCTCAATTGCCCTGCGTTCTCAGCCAAAATGGGCCTTTGGAGCCGCATGTTACCCGGCAGGGAAACACAATTGAACGAAGGCTAGGCAGCCTCAGTGACCCAGTGCGGCCTGCTCGGCAAACCAGTGGGCCGGATCGGGCCAGCGGTAGCTAAAACCGAGGCGCAGGCAGATAAGCTGGCCCTCGATGGGGGCAAAGGTCCCGGCTGGTTCGATGAAGCTGGGTGCCGGCAAACCGAGCAGGCGAGCCGCAAATGGATAGAACTGCTCGCGGCGCGGATGCACGGGAGCGCTCAGGTTATAGGCATCCCCGTTCTCTGCGTGCGCCAGCATCAGCTGACAGGCCGCCACCACATCATCCAGATGCACCAGGTTTACCGCTTGGGCTCCGCCATCGAGGGTCTTGCCCGCCAGAAAACGACCGGGATGGCGATCCGGGCCGTAAAGACCGGCGGGGCGCAGCACCATGGCGCACTCAAAACCGGCGGTCAACACAGCCTGCTCGGCAGCGAGCATTCGCTCCCCTCTGGCGTGGCCGGGTCTGGGCTGCTCCCCTTCCCCCTGCCCTGGCGCCCATACCGAAGTGGCGCTGACGAACAGCACTCTCTGCACACCCGCAGCTTTTGCCAGCTGGCATAGCCGGGCGATGGCCGCAGGGTAATCCTCCGTCTTGCTCGGTGGTACGCAGATCACAAGCTCGCGGCAGACCAGCGGCAAGACATCCAGCCGGGCCGACAGCTGCAGTGGCCAGGCCTTCACGCCTTCGGCGGTCAAGCGCTCGGCCTTCTCGGCCGAGCTGACCGTCACTACCACGGCCTGGCCTTGCGCCTGCAACGCCAGCGCCAGCGGCAACCCCAGCCAACCGGCTCCCACTATTCCCGTCTGGTTCCTGCATTCTGTTGTCATTGGCAAAAATCCTGGCAAAAAAAAACGGCCATCCATGATGACCGTCGAAAGTAACGAAGGAAATAGCTGGATTGACCAGTTACCTCCCACAGCGGGAAAATCGGGAGCGCAGGCTCCTAATTCATGGGGCCTATGCTAGTGGCAGGCTGGCCAAAAAGCTTTGAAGCGGATCACAGTTGAAAAGGATTTCTGAAAACGGTTTCAATTTTTAATGCGAAGTCAGCAAAAAATTGGCCCATTCAGGGCCAATTTCATCTCATCAGGCGACAGATTCGCGACTGACCAGTTCTGCTTCGAACTTGAGCGTCAGTCCGTCAACCGGCTTGTGATCCAGCAGACGCAAGGCCAGCTCGGCCGCTCGGCCGCCCATCTCCTCGATGGGATAGCGCACTGTCGTGAGCTTGGGGTAGATGTAACGGGCATAAGGGATGTCATCAAAACCCACCACAGAGATCTGCTGCGGGATCTTGTAGCCACGCTCCAGCAGACAGGAGATGGCTCCCGCCACCATGGCGTCGTTGAAACCGAGCACGGCAGTGAATTCTACGCCCCGCTCCAGCAGCTCGCCCATGGCCACATAACCGCCGTTTTCATCGGCAAAGGCACGGCCAATCAGCGCAGGATCCAGCTCAATACCCGCCCGTTGCAGGGCGTAGCGGTAGCCCGCCATCCGCTGCAAGCCATCCACAAACTCTTCGTCATCCGAGGTCACGAAGGCAATCTTGCTATGCCCGGCATCCAGTAGATGCTGACACGCTGTGGTAATACCGGCCTGGTTATCCAGCCAGACACAGCGATCCTCTGCACCCGGTACCTGTCGGTTGATGAAGACGATGGGGGTATTGCCTGCCACCAGTTCGCTCAGCTCCTCGTCCGGCAGTGCCTTGCTGTGCAAGATCAAGGCATCGCACTGGCGCTGCAGCAGCGCCTGAATGGCATGACGCTCACGTGCCGCATCATGGTTGCCGGACATGACGATAGTGAATTTGTCCGCCTTGTCGACCATGGTCTCGATGCCGCGCATCATCTGGGCGAAAAAGGGGCCACCACACAGGTCCCCTACCAGTACGCCGATGCAGTTGGATCGCTTGCTGACCAGCGCCTGGGCAAAACTGTTGGGACGAAAATTCAGTTCCTTCATGGCCGCCAATACGGCCACACGCTTTTCTGGTGCCACTTGTGCCGTGTTGTTAATCACCCGCGACACAGTTGAAATGGACACATTGGCCAACCGAGAAACGTCTTTAATCGTTGCCACTATCAATTCCTTTGTTGGGGAAGCCTGTCTGTGTTGATCGGGCGATTATATCGAACCTGTCAGACCAAGACGTGGCGCCCGATCACCTGACAGGTTTCCTTTTGTAACAAAACCTTGTGGGATAATAACCATTTTGGGGAAGGAAAGGGAATTGGGCAGCCGCCAGGGCGGCTGCCGTCTCAATAAGCGTGACTCAGCTCGCGTTCGGACATGAAGCGCAACGGCTGTTGCAGCTTGTACTGGTAGATGAGATCGAACGACAGCACATTCTGCACATAGTTGCGCGTCTCCTTGTAGGGGATGCTCTCGACCCAGACATCCATTGGCCGATTGCGGCTCTGCTCCCGCCAGCGTTTCACCCGCCCCGGCCCGGCGTTGTAAGCCGCCGTCGCCAGAATACGGTTGCCGTCATACACATCCAGCAAGCGCTTGAGGTAGGCACTCCCCAACCTGACATTGAGGGTAGGCTCGAACAACTGCTCGGGATTGCGATAAGGCACCCCCAGCTTGCTGGCTGTCTCCTTGGCGGTACCCGGCATCAACTGCATCAGGCCGCGCGCGCCCACCGGCGATTCTGCCCGCGGGTAGAGGGCGCTCTCCTGGCGCGACACCGCATAAAGCAGGCTCATATCGACCGAGCGCTCCCGCGCCATCTGGCTGAAGGTCTGCTTGTAGGGTTTGGGAAAACGCAACTCGATCGCATCCCAGGCTTCGGCGCGGATGCTGGCCAGAATAGCCAGCTCATGCCAACCCTGATTGAGCGCTATATGACCGAACTCGATGCGCTGGGCAACCGGGTTGCGATCCATGTTGTGGACCCACTCAGCGCGCGCCGCCGTGATTTCGTTCATGTCCAGCAGCTCACGCACCCGCAGCAGGAAGGGCCAGCGGTGAGTTGCGGTACGCCAGTCAGGCACCTTGGTGCCGGCACTCTGGTTCTTGATGCGATAAGGCACGCCGGTACGCTGAGCCGCCATGAAGCCATAGAAGCCGCGCAAGTTGGCCGTTTCCAGATAGAGATCCCGCGCCGGTTTCTTCTGCCCCTGCACTTCCAGCGAGCGGGCCAGCCAGTAACGCCAGCGGTCCTCTTTCTGCAAGGCCATCGGCATGCGCTTGACCCAACCGGAGAGGCCGCGCCACTCCTGTTCCCAGATGGCAAGACGGGCTCTGAGCTCCAGCAGATCCGGGTCATCGAGCCGCACGACAGTGGCATCCACCCAACTGCGCTGGGCAATGGATCGATCCAGCAGCAGGCGACGGGCCACAGCCCGCTCCACCGGAGCCACCTCGGCAGGCGTCAAACCAAAGCGGGAGCGAGCTTGCGCAAGCTGGCGCAACACGGATTCGGGCTGCTGATTGGCATAACGGGCCAGTCCCAGTGACAGCAGTCGCCGCGAGGGCGCTGCCGTGGAAAAGTAAGCCGGATTCATCGCCCTTGCAGGCTGCTCGAACAAGGCGATCATCTGGTCTGCATAAGGCTGCATACCGCTGCCAAGTTGGGCGCCCAGATGGCGGATCAGGTTGGGGTTTTCCGCTTCAAACGCCAAGGTCATGCGGGTCCAGACCTTCTCCTGAGTGCGCAATCCGGCCTGCTGCCAGAGCTGGAACAAAGGGGCACAGGCATCGGGACGGGATTGGCCGCTCAACCAGAGCTTGCCAGCCTCCTGCAAGGCCTGGGTCTGCTGTCCCGTGTAGTAGCGGGCCTGATAGTGCATGCAGAGCAGATCGGTGGAACTCGGCTTGGCCGGGTAGAAGCGCAGAAACTGGGACCACTGCTGGCTCAGGGCCAGATGGGTCAGGTAGCTGCGCTCCAGGCGATTGGATTGCGGCGTATCGCCGTGTTCGCGAATGAAACGGGTTACTTTGTCATAGTCTGCCGCCCCGGGCCGAAAGGCCAACTGGTAATAATCCAGATAGGGCAACAGCGGATAATGGGTCAAACGGGCACGAATTTGCTGGAAACGAGCCTGATCGTTGGCACGTACCGCGTCATAAGCCTGACGATAGAGGGACTGATCCATTGTCTGTGCCGCGACTGGCATCAGAAGTCCTGGCACGAACAGCGCCGATAATATGATTCCCTGCACGGCTTTCACCAAAGACGTCTCCATTGAGCAGCAATGCCACCGCCCGCTGGCGGTGGTGTCATGTCCACTCATTCTACCCGTTAACATCAAGGGCTACAGCTCGCCCACGATACTATTTTTCTGCCACCACACAGGTATTGTCGTTGTGGGTCAGACGCCGGACATAGCGCTCCAGATAGGGCACAGGCAGCGGCTTGGAGGCGAGGTAACCCTGATAGAAATGGCAGCCCTGAGCTTGCAGGAACTCCAGCTGCTGGCGGGATTCCACCCCCTCTGCCGTCACGTTGAACCCCATGTGACGCGCCATGGCGATGACGGCCTCGACGATGGCCATGTTGTCGCCATCCTTGGGAATGTCCTGAATGAAGGAGCGGTCGATCTTGAGCTCATCGGCCGGCAGCCGTTTCAGGTAACTCAGAGAGGAGTAGCCGGCACCGAAGTCATCGATGGCGAAGCTGATGCCAATGGCCTTGAGCTCACTCATCTTGCTGATGGTGTCTTCCGCATGCCCAAGCACCACCGACTCCGTGATCTCCAGATTCAGGCAGGCGGGGTCCATGCCGGTAGCCGCCAGTACGTCGTGAATGCATTCGACAAAATCGGTGGCATGGAACTGCTTGGCACTCACATTGACCGACAGCTGGGGGATATGGATGCCGTTTTCCTCCCACAGCACATACTGGGCGCACGCCTCGTGCAGCACCCAGTTGCCGATGTCGACGATGAGATCCGTCTCCTCGGCGATGGGAATGAACTCGGCGGGTGAGACCAGTGCCCTCCCCGGCGGTTGCCAGCGGATCAGCGCCTCAACGCCTATGATATCGCCTCCTTCCACCATGTGCTGAGGCTGGTAATAGAGCGTCAGCTCCTGCTGGCTCAAGGCATTGCGCAATTCGTTATGAATGAGCAAGCGACGATCCGCCTGTTGCTGCATGGAGGCATCGAAGAAGCGCCGGGTCTTGCGGCCCGCCGACTTGGCCTGATACATGGCGGTATCAGCCTGCTTGAGCAAGTCATCCACCCCCTGCTCACGCCCAGGAAAGAGGGTAATACCGACGCTGGCACCTATGTGCAGCACCTGCACACCATGGTTGTAAGGCGCAGCAATCTCGCTGATGAGCCGCTCGGCGATGAGGTCGGCCTGCATCTCCGCCTGAGGCGGGCTGGCCGAGAGCGAGGGCAGCAGCAGCACGAACTCGTCACCGCCGAGTCTGGCCAGGCAGTCCCCCTGACGCACCAATCGCTTGAGGCGGCTGGATACCTCCTTGAGCAACCAGTCGCCGGTAGCGTGACCGAGGGAGTCGTTGATGGTCTTGAAGTGATCCAGATCGATGAACAACAGGGCCCCGATCAGGTTGTCACGGCTCGCTTCGCTGAATGCCTGAGCCAGGGTTTCGTGCAACTGGCGGCGATTGGGCAGGCCGGTCAGCTCGTCGTAGTAGGCAAGATCCTGAATGCGGCGCTCAGCCGCTTTGCGCTCAGAGATGTCTTCGAAGCAGATGACGAAATGGCTGATAACGCCTTTGTCATCCTGCACAGGCGTGACGATTTCCCACTGGGGATAGGTGTGACCATCGAGGTGCAGGCGCTGAGTCTCCCCCTGCCAGCGGTTGAGGGTATTGAGCTCGTAGCCAAGGCCATCAAGCCCTGACCAAAGCTCATTGCCCAAATGCAGACCTATCACCCGCTGGCTGTCAAAACCGGTGATCTGGCTGAAGGCATGGTTGACCCGCAGGATCTTGAAATCAGGATCCGTGATGATGATGCCTTCATGAGTTTCAAACGCCACCGCAGAGAGCCGCAACTGGGCGTCGCTCTGCAGCCGCTCCAACTCGGCCACCATACGCACGGAGAAGATAGTCAACACTGAGCCCAGATTGGGGATCTCAATCTCGCCGGAGAAAAGCAGGGCCAGATGACCCAGGATCTGGCCATTTCGGTCAAACAGCGGCTGGGCGTAATAACGCTGCCCCGCCTTTAGCTGGGGGTTGAGCTGACAATGAGATTCAATGGTGACCACGCAGGCTTCACCGCACCGATAAACCTGCTGACAGGGCATGCCAGCGAGCTCGTACTCCTTGAGGTCGATGCCGTGACAGGCCAGCACCTTGAGGCGATCGCTGCCGGTGCGCTCTGCCAGCCAGACCGCATCCGCAACCAGAATATGGGCAAGCTGATTGACCAGGGTATCGAAAAAATCGAGCCCTGTTCTGGCGGAAAGGGCCTGGGCCAGCTGGGCCAGCAGGGGGTCTTGCAACAGAGGAAGCTGCTGGGATAACTCGGCAGGCAAGGGGGTGCTGCGGGTGGTATCGAGCGGTGCAAGCCAGCCACAGCAAACCTGCTGGGCGGGGATGTACTGGCCGCTCCAGAGCACGTGGCGTACGCTCCCCTCTTCATCGTTCAAATGGCCGATAAACTGGGCCGGTTGGTGCGAGTGATAGAGTCTGGAGAGAAAATCGGAGAATCCGGGTTCATCATCTGCTGCCAGCTGACCGGCCCAGGGGTGTGCGCCCTCCCCTTGCCAAAGCTGGTAAGAGGCATGATCGGACAGGCTCCACTGCTCCTGTTGTCGATCATAAAACCACATCATTTGAGTGGCTTGCTGTTTCATGTACTACTCCAACACCACAACAACCACGTTCAATGCCCGAATAACTTGATAGCGCCCACATTCACAGGTCGCACTACGGCATGACGAGGTGCGGCGGGAAGTGCGAAAGATGCGAGACTAAGCGGTGGAAACCGGACATGAGGTCGACATGCGGCGCTGCCAAGAAGGGACAGAAACGATCCAAGTTTTCCCATACTGCCTGCCTGTTTCATGGAGCTCAAGCGCTTTTTGGTGCAGAACGGGAAAAGATCACAATTTATATGTCCCGTGATAGTAAAGGGCTCATTTCGTGACCCAGATCACATTTCATTATTCCCCCATGAGTAATCTGAAGGTGAAGACACAAGCAAGACGACCCGAAGGGGGCCAATATGAAAATCGAAATTACCAGCAAAATCATCGACATTACCCCGGCTATCCGCGAGCGCATTGAATCCCGCTTTGAAAAGCTCGAACGTCTTCAGGTGCCTCTCATCACACCTCATGTGATTGTCTCCAAAGAGCGTCTGATGTTCATCATTGAAGCCACTGCTGGCATCCCCAACGGCAAACTGTTTGCCCAGGCAGAACACGAGGATCTCTACGCCGCCATCACTGAACTGGGGCAAAAGCTGGAGCGTCAGCTCACCCGTCACATCGAAAAACCCATTGCCCGTCGGGCGGCGGCCAGTGCCAAGGAAATTCCCCAGCCGGACGAAGCCGACGCATAATCCGCAATCACATCACACCAATTCGAATTCAAAGGCGGGATCTTCCCGCCTTTTTGCATGCTGACTGTTGTACTATCCCCTTCATGCTTGTGCCGCTGTCCTCAACTTAACCAGTGCAAGCGCGTATCCACCCCTTCTTGCAGTGCATTGAGGACTGGCAACATGAGCAAGGGATCGTCACGCCTTGGTTGATCCGCCAGCTTGTGCTGCCAGCGCTCGCGACCCAGGGGCGAGAGGTTGTCATAGACGGCAGGATCCAGCGCAGCTTGCGGGCCGAGCAAAGGCGGTGATCGCAGCGCCAGCCACAGCCTCACATCCACCATGGATCCCCCCTGCTGCAACCGCTCATTGAGGTGCGCAGAGCCCCCATCATCCTCGCCTCCTTGCAAGGGGGTTACGGCCGGTAGTTCAAAATGGCTGCGCCAGACCCGGGTATCTGGCTTGGAAACCCGCACCGGATCGAACCAGGGCTGCTCTTCCACAGCATCGGTCAGCAGGGCCAGGTGCAGACGAAAGTCGGCCCTGTCTCCGTGCTGGAGATCACGGTTGAGACGCTGCCCCAGCTGGGCCTCGTCAACCAACAGCTGATCACGAATCGCGCTGGGTAACATGAGATAACTCTTGGAAATAGTGGTTTCATTGCTTATCGGCCGCAAATCGGATCCTTTGAGCAGGAAAAATCCCGCCAAGGGGTTCACAACGACAGAAGATCTGTTAGTATGCGCCTCGCACTTGTGGAGGGGTTCCCGAGCGGCCAAAGGGATCAGACTGTAAATCTGACGGCTCTGCCTTCGAAGGTTCGAATCCTTCTCCCTCCACCATTTCAAGTGCAGCCAGTACGCAAGTCAGGCCAATAAAAGTATGCAATACCCCGTGGAGGGGTTCCCGAGCGGCCAAAGGGATCAGACTGTAAATCTGACGGCTCTGCCTTCGAAGGTTCGAATCCTTCTCCCTCCACCACTCTTCAGAAAACCCGGCCTGGCGCCGGGTTTTCGCATTTCTGGCCATCAGGATGTCGTGTGACCCACCATCACACTGCCCCATGAAAACGGGAGGCCAAGGCCTCCCGTTTTTGCATCCCCCTGCCCTACAGGGTGAAGCGGTAGAAGATGTCCACCGCCTGAGCGACGCCGCTCATGGCCTGCAGATAGAGTCTGGGCATCAGCTCGTAACGCAGCTTGAACTCGGCGATGGGGCTGAACACGCCGACCCCGTACTGGAACTGCAAACCGGGCAACAGGTAGGCCGACAGGGTCACCTGAGTGTTGTTGCCACTGCCGGCGGTATCGAGCGCCACATCGCTCATGCCGAGGGATTCCCCCAGGCTGGAGACCACGCCATTGGCCTGGCTGACGGCACCGGCCACCAGCAGGCCGTTGAAACCGCCATCTTCACCACTGGTCTGCAGGCCCTTGCCGCGCAGCAGATAGGAGAGCTGTTCGGATTGTGCCATCTGCGGCTCGGAATAGACGGTGATCTTGGGCTTGCTCGCCGGCCCGGTCACCCGCACCCCGACCGTCACCTTGTCCTCTATGGTATCCGGATCCCGATAGGCCTCTATGTTGAGGAAAGGTCGATCGAGCGGGCCGGAGAAGAGGATGCGGCCATCCTTGATGATGAGGTTCTGACCATAGGCCTTGAACCGGCCATCGTTGAGCACCAGCTGACCGTTGCCCGCCAGTGGCCGGGAAGGCTCCTGGCTGATATTGATGCCACCGCCTACCCGGGTTTTGAGCCCCATGGCCTCCAGCCGAACGTCGTCCCCGAGCCGAACGGCCAGCTTGATTGCCATCGGCAGTGGCGCCGCCTTGGGCACAGGCGGCAGGTCGTCATAGATCACAGTCACATCGTCGGAGACAGAGACAGCACTCTCCGGCAGGCTCTTGACCAGGATCCGAGCCCAGGGAATATCGACCTGACCACTGACCCGGGTCTCCTCTCCCAGCGAGATGGCGATGTCGGGGGAGAGCCGCACCCGTCCCATGCCCGGATACTGGGCTTCCAGTTCCTTGCCCTGAATGGTGAGACTGCCCGTCACCGGCATGCTGGCCCAGCTCAGCCAGCCACCCAGCGCCAGCGGGCCCTTGCCCACCAGCATGGTACCGTCGAGCTCGGCCCGGTTGCCTTCTATCTTGAGGTGGGTCACCAGCTTGGAGAGGGTCACCATGTCGGAGTGGGTCTGCACCTCTCCATCAAGCAGGTTGAGCTGACCGAACAGCAGAGGGGACGCCAGTGTGCCATCGAAGCGGGCATCGGCCGAGATGACCCCCTGCAGGGAGCGCACCTCGGGAATGAGGGGTGCAAACGTCGTCAGCTTGAGGTCATCAAACTTGAGCTGGCCCGACAGAGTGCCACGACCGGCCGGATCCTTGATCAGCAGATCGGTATCGATATGACCTATCTGTTTGGAGACGAAGTCGAGCCGGATCGCCGCCTGCTGGCGTTCAAAGTCCACCCCCAGTTCGAGGCGCTGATAATCGGTCTTGAGCCCGTCAGCCACGAAGGTGCCCGGTGTGGTGCGCACATTGGCATGCAGTGTCGGCTGATTGCCACGCCAGCTGGCGCGACCATCCGCTGAGAGCACCGCCTGCCAGCGGAAGTTTTCCGGCAGCCAGGGACGCAGGCGCTTGAGATCAAACTCGCTTAGGGCAAACTCCAGGCTTCCTTGCTGGGCCGAGACCTGGCTCCCCTTGACGCAGAGGCTGGCCCCCTGGGAGGTCAGGCAGAGATCCCCCATGGTCAGCCGCTGGCGTGGCAGATCGAGATCAAGGGCCCAGGGGTCGGTCAGCTCCCAGCGCCGCAACGGCGTCTTCAGCTTGAGCTCCGACAAGGCACCACGCCAGCGATCTCCGCGCAGCCCGCCGCTCAGGTTGAGGTTGGCCGCAACCGGATCGCCCTTCATGGTCAGACTCAGCACATGTTGGTTGAGGTCGCCACTGAGCGTCAGGGCCAGCTGACTGAGGGTGGTTTTTCCCTGCACCAGACTCGCCACCGTCAGCGCCAGTTCACCGGCCGGCTTGTCACCGACCAGGGCATTGCCCTTGATGGCGATCCCTTTCAGATCCGTGCCCGCATAATAGAGACGGCTGGAGACCAGTTCAGTAGTGACCCGCGGCGCTTTCTGATTACCGGTCAGACGCACCTGTCCCTTTATGTCCCCTTTCAGGCCAGGATAGAGCCCCGTCAGATTGGGGGCATCGAGATCCGCATCCAGTCGCCACGCCTGCTGGCTGAGGCTGCCCTTGGCCTGCAACCGGTTGGGACCGCTTTGCAGCGCGAGAGCCGGGATCTGCCACTCCATCTTGTCGTTGCCGCTGAGCTCGCCCTGGATGGCGAGCGGATACTGATTAAGCTTGCCCTCGACTTTCAGCTCGGGCAGTTGCAACTGCCAGTGACCCGCCTCGCTCAGCTCGAAACGACTGACTATCTTGCCCGCCAGCTTGCCCTTGAGTTCAGGCACCAGTTCGGCGGGATTGATCTCCTTGAATTCGGTGGTGCCCTGCCAGCGAACCCCCTTGTTCCAGGCCAGCTTGCCATCGAGCTTGAGCTCCCCCTTCAGGGCGTTGAGCAGCAGGTTTATCTGGTTGAGTTGTTCCAGATCCCCCTTGCCCGTCAGCGCCAGCTTGAAGGGGGGCACATCCGTGCCTTTGCCGGCGGTATTCAAGGCAAATTGGTAGGCAGAGAGCTTGCCCTTGGCGGTCAGGCTGCCCTTGTCCAGCTGATAGCCGGGCTCGTCCTTGGCTGCTTGTTTGGTGACGGTGTGCAGGGGCCAGCCGAGGCGCTTCCACTCCAGCGCCAGGTCAAACGGCAAGTCAGGGTTGAGGGGGGCCAATGACCCCTTGAGGTTGGCGGCCACAGGCCCCTTGGCTTGCAGTGCCAGCGCCAGCTTGCCCACTGAGCCACCCAGGGTCAGGGTCGCCTGCTCCCCTTTCAGTTCACCATCCAGCAATCCCTTGCGGGCTTTGGCATCCAGGGTCAACGCCAGCGGATAATCCTCGGTCAGCCGGACATGGCCCTTGAGCGCCAGATCCGCCATGGCATGGCGCATGGAGAGCTCGCGCACCTCGATGCGCTCCTCTTTTGCCGTGGCCGACAACCGCAGAAAATCGAGCCCTTCGATCAGCTCGCCTTGCTGGTAGTGCAGCTTGGTGGCATGCAAACCTTCCAGCTGGATCGGGAATGGCAAGTGAATGGCAGGCAAGGTTATGGGGGCTGTCTGCTCTGCCTTGCCCTTGCCCGCCTGCTGCGCCTTGGCGCTCAGCATGGGTTGGGTGGCGGCCTTGTCTGCAGTCGCCTTGTCTTTGCTCGCTTTCTCCCTGGCAGCCTTGTCGGCAGCTGGCTTGGCTGCATTGGCAGGCGGTGTCTCGGCCAGAATCACGCTCAGGCCATCGAGCACGGGCCCACGCACTATGAGCCCCTTGCGATTGAGGGAGGCACCGATATCCAGCGACGTGAGGGTTACCGCGACCCCGGGTACCGCCAGATCCAGATCTGCCACCTTGAGGCTGTCGATCTGAATTTTCAGCGGCAAGGGCCGCCAGACAAAAGGCTCCGATGGTGTTTCCGGTGTCGGTTCAGACTCGGCAACCTTCACCACGGGATGGGTAACCGACAGGGATTTTATCCAGAGCTTGCCCTGCAGCAGCTTGCCAAGATCCCAGTCGAGCACGGCCCGATCCACAGTGACATCCACCAGTTCATCCTGCCAGCCGACCCCTTCCAGGGTCCAGCCGTAGCCCAGTTGACCAGCCACCAGATCCCCCTTGAGAGAAGGCAGCGCAGCCCTGGCCTGCAACCACAGCCACTTGTTGCCCTGGTGGGTGAACCCCAGCAGGCTGACGCCGATGAGCAGCAAGAAGACCAGCCCCATCAGCCAGAGAAAAATGCGTTTTACCCAGATCACAATGCAGACCCCCGCGAAACATGCAGCCGCAGCGGCCAAAGAAACGTGCGTTCAAACGAAATCATAATTCAGGCCCCAGCGCGAAATGCAGCCGCAGCGGCTTGTCTTCCTCGGAAATACCCACCGCCAGATCGAGCCTGACCTGACCTATGGGGGTCACCCAGCGCACACCTACACCGGTTCCTATCTTCCAGGCTTCGCTGTAATCCTCGGTCGCCGTGCCGCCATCTACGAACAGGGCGCCGAGCCACTTGTCGCTGAACCGGTAGTTGTATTCGGCACTGGCGGCGCTCACGTAGCGTCCCCCCAGCAACTTGCCATCACTGTCTCGCGGCGAGATGGTCTCATAGCCGTAGCCACGTACCGTCTGATCGCCCCCGGTAAAGAAGCGCAAGGAGGGGGGTACCAGCGAGAAGCTGTCCCCTATGATGGCGCCCTGCTCGGCCCGCAGCAGGAAGCGGTGATCATCCCCCAAAGTGCGCAGCCACTTGCTGCGGCCCCACACCCGCATGAAGCTGATATCCGATCCCCAGTAAGGGTCGGAAAACTCCAGGGTCAGTTGCTGGCGATCACCCCAGTCCGGTACCAGACCGCCGCGCACCCGCAGCCGCGACCAGGAGACACCGGGAATGAGCAGCAAGCTGTTCCCTTCATCCTTGCCCTGCACATAGCTTTCGTTTTCAAGCCGGATGAAGACGTCGCGGTCCCATGTCTCCGGACGCCGCGTCCAGCGGTGGACGCTGAAGGTGGCGAGATCGGAGCGGGTGTCATTGTTGTTGGTATAGCGATAACCGGTTTGCAGGGAGTAATAATCCCGCAGCGGGTTGCCCACCGGGATCTGGTAATCGAAGCTGAGATCGGCCTGAGGGGCGGAGACATTGGCTGTCGCGTTGAGGCGGTGACCATAGCGGTTGACCCAGGGCTTCTCCCAGGTGGCACTCATGCGCGGGCCCACGTCGGTGGCAAAGCCGACACCCGTCTCTATCTCGTGGTCAACCCGGTTGGACAAGGTGACTTGCACAGGTACACGGTTGCCCTCGGCCTGACTGATCATGGGCTTGATATCCACCTGCTTGAACAGCTTGGTGGAGGAGACATCCTGCGACATCTCGGCCATCCGGATCGCCAGATAAGGGTCGCCACGCTTGATGTTGATGAGCGGTCGAATGAGGCGCAGCGCCTCCGGAGTGGCGTCGTAGTGGATCTCGCCAAAGTGATAGCGGGGGCCGGAGCGGAACAGAATGAAGATTTCGGCCGTGCCCTGATCCGGGAACACCTTGACCTGGCTCTTGCTGATCTTGGCATCGAAATAGCCCCGGGCCAGCCCTAGGTTACCCAGATCCGCCTTGATGGATTCGTACTTGCCGTGGTTGAGGGCATCGCCCTCTTTCAAGGGCAGCTTGTCCAGCAGCTCGCTGTAAACCTCGTCGCTGCCCGCGTCCCCTTCCAGCAAAATATCGAGGCGAGAGATGATGACAGGCTTGCCCGGATCCACCTCTATCACCACCCTGGAGGGAGCCTGCTTGTCGCGACTCAGGGTGATCTTGGGCTGATAGTAGCCATAGACCTGCAAGGCTTTTTGCACGCTCTCGGTGATCTTGGCGCGCGCGGGGCGGAACTGGCGTTCCTGATAGACAGGCAGGGCATTGAGGTAGGCTTCAACGTTGCTCTTGTTATCCCCTCTCAGACCCTTGATCTGATAGGTGAGCTTGGCCGCCATGGCGGGCGTGACAACCAGCAGCAGACATAGGCTCAGGCCAAGTGCGCGAAGCCCGCGACGGAACGCCCGTCCGGGCGGTGAGATCCCTGCTGGCAGGGGCGGATTGCATCCTGTCAAACGTCAATTTCCCCGAAGAACATGATTAAAATAATGCAGTATTCAGAACGATAATGAGGCTCACTCGATGGCAAGCGCGCCTCATCCTAGCATATCCCCAGCCCAACATCAGAGCGGGGTGGCATTGAAATTCACCATATTATTGAAGCCTTTGCCGACCGGGTGACCCCCTTTACCCCCGCGCCGGCCACGCTGACCTGCGCCATTGCGGGTAAAAAGGGGAATTCCTCGCCCGTCAGGCCATGAAGTACCGCCTCAACGACGGCGATTCACGCCAGGAGCCCACTCTCAAGGCGCTCCGGATGATGCGACATCCATTGTCGGCAAACGGTCAAAATGACATCACCACCCTCATGGCCTGCCCCCAAACACTGGCCCTGGCGTCCCCCTCCCTTGAAGACATGTCTATTTAGACGATATAAATCAATTGGTTGAGTAACAATAATCAAAGCCTCGTTCACCTCAATCGATTTATCCCGCTGCCACCTTGCCTCTCCCTCCACCACACTGGGTCTATCAACAAAGGGACGCACATCATCTTCGCCAGCCTTGGCGTTATTCATTGAGGGGACACATCATGCATGCACGTAGCGAACAGATGGCTGACTATATTGCCGATCGTCTCGAGTTCATCACTTTTCTCGCCTGTTGCAGCGCCATGCTGGCCTTGCTGACGGGCATGAACGGCCAGCAGGCGCTGGCCTTTACCGCGCTCAATCTGCCGTTCGGGCTCGCCATTTTACTGGGGCTAGCCATGCTGGCACCGCTGCCGGCACACTGGCGCCTGCCGGGTGTCACCCTGCTGCTGGCAGGCAGTGCGCTAGCCACCCTGCAACTGGGTGGCAACTGGCTCAACCCCCTGGCCATCTGGAGCCTGCATGCCCTGCTGGGCCTGGAGATACTGTGGCAATCACGCCCAAGGGCGCATCTGACGGCTCACCTGCGTGGCTAATGCCAGAGTCCGGCTGACGTGTGCGATGAATTGGGGTAATCTTGCGCCCCGATTTGCCATCCGCCGAGGAGCACCCGAATGAAGAAAGCCTGTGCCCAGCACATCCTGGTCAAGACCGAGAAGCAGTGTCTGGAGATCAAGGAGAAACTTGCCAAGGGAGCCGACTTTGGCCAGATGGCCAAGCGCTTCTCCACCTGCGCCTCATCCAAGCGCTCGGGGGATCTGGGGGAATTTTCGAAGGGTGACATGGTCAAGCCGTTTGACGATGCCGTGTTCAAGGGTGAGTTGCTGACCGTACTCGGCCCTGTGCGCACCAAGTTCGGCTTTCACCTCATCAAGGTGCTATACCGCAACTGAGCGCTCGTAAACTGATGGCTCAGAGCTCGGGTGACAACACCAGGGGCCAACCGCCGCACCGGCGGGCATAGAAGCCAAAGCGCCAAGGATGGCGTTGTGCCCAGTTATCCATCTCGGGTGCCGGCGTGAACCGGCTGTCCGGCCAGAGCGATACCCGGCTAGCCCGACCATGCAGGGCCTGCCAGCGGGTCAGGCTGATGTCAGCCAGACGCCATTGAAAATCATCTCTTGGCAACAGCACAGGGGCAAATGCCTGACCACGGTTGCAATATTGTCCGCCCCCATCATTGCCATCCACCAGTTGCCAGAAAATGTTGAGCAGATCCCCATATCCCACCAAAGCCGGATCGTATTCGATGCGTACCGCCTGACGCCGCATCGCCCTCTTTTCAGCGTCCGGGTTTCCTTTCGGCTCGGGTGTGACATAACCGGGCTCGACCCGGGTCACGCCGGGCACGGCTTCATAAATGATCTCGGCGCGCCACATGTCCCCCGCCGCCATGACAGCCGTGTCCGCCCAGAGCGGTGTGCTTTGGAAAAGCAGCAGGATTGAGATAAATTTACTAACGTTATCAGTCAATTAAGTTTATCCTTCTGGGCACATGTCCATCATAACCAGTGGATCCCCGTTATGCCCAGTTATTTGTGGTGGCCACTACTGGCCTGGATGCTGCCCCTCGCTGGCGCCCTCGGCAGTCGCATGCATCTCTGGCCCTGGTGGGCAGGCTTCGCCCTCTGTCTCGTCAGCGCCCTGATAGCCCTTGGTCTCTTGCTGCGCCTGCCCTGGAGCCGGCACAAGGTGCCAAGCCTGTGGGGCATAGTTCCTCTGTTGCTGCCCCTGCTGTTTGTGGTGCAAGCACTGCGCATGCCGCTGACCAACGATGTCAGCACGGATCCCTATCATCCCCCCGCCCTTGCCTGGGCTGCCGAACTGAGAAGCCCGCAGGATCTGCCGATAAATCCGGCCCCTTTGCAAGTATTTGAGAAAAATCCCGGTCCTCTCTATACCAGAGCCTCCCCGGTCGAGGTGATCACGGAAGCGAGCGAGCTGATGGAAGAGCTCGGCTGGCAGCAACGACCGAGCCCAACCGGCATTGATGCCGTCGTCACCTCTCGCTGGTTCGGCTTTCAGGATGACGTGGCCTTGAGGGTCTTTGCGGGCCCCAAGGAGACCCGAGTCGACATGCGCTCTGCCTCCCGTCAGGGACGCAGCGATCTGGGGGCGAATCGGGCTCGGATCCATGCATTTCTGGATCTGCTCAACGAACGGTTAGGCGGCGCCTATAAACCCAAGATGAAGAAAATTGAAGAGGATCAGTATGCGCGTTGAGGTCAAACCGGATCGGGAATATGCCTGGTTTATCCGCCCCTTTTTCTGGCTGCAAAAACGCAACTACGGTCAGGTGTTGATCCCGGGCAAATGCTGGGGCCGCTCACCACGGCTGTTTGCCGCCGTGGCCACCCTGTATGGTGTCATCAACCGCAAGCGCTCTCCCATCGATCCCGTGCTGCGCTCTCTGGTAACGGTCAGGGTCTCCCAGCTCAACTGGTGCCGTTTCTGCGTCGACATCAACGCCATGACCCTCATCAAGCGAGCGGGCTCCAGCGACAAAGTGGAGGCGCTGGCCCACTGGCGCACCAGCCCCCTGTTCGACGAACGGGAAAAGGCGGTGCTCGACTACACCGAAGCCATGACAGGGCTCGATGGGGTGAGCGACGAGCAGGCGGCTTGCCTCAAGCCCTGGTTCGATGACGATGCAATGGTGGAGCTGACCGGTCTTGTCGCCTTCCAGAACATGTCGGCCAAGTTCAATGCGGCCCTCGATATTGCCCCCCAGGGTTTCTGCCAGTTGCCGGTGCAACCTGAGCGCCCCGTGGCAGCTCAAGAACAGCAGCCCGGCAAGGACGCCTGATGAAGCGCGCCCGCCTGCTGCTCCTGCTGGTGATGGGATGCCTGATTGGCGCCTTTTTCACCCTCGATCTCGGCCGCTACCTGAGCCTGTCCCAGTTGCAGGCCCACCAGGATGCACTGGCACAACTGGTCAACACCCATTTTGTCTCCGCCAGCCTGCTGTTTGTGGCTCTCTATGTGATCAGTACCGCTCTCTCACTGCCCGGCGCCAGCCTGCTGACCCTGGGGGGAAGCGCTGTATTCGGTATTGGCTGGGGGCTGCTGCTGGTCTCCTTTGCCAGTACGATCGGAGCCACACTGGCTTTTCTCAGCGCCCGCTTCCTGCTGCGCGACTGGGTACTCAGGCACTTTGGCGACAAGCTGGCCACGTTTCAGGCCGGCATGGCAAAAGACGGCGCCGCCTACCTGCTGAGCCTGCGCCTCATCCCGCTCTTCCCCTTCTTTCTGGTCAATCTGTTGATGGGGCTCACCCCCATCAGAGTCAGTACCTACTACTGGGTGAGCCAGCTTGGCATGCTGCCCGGCACCTTCGTCTATGTGCTGGCGGGTAGTGAGCTGGCGACCCTCACCAGCACGGGCAATATTCTCTCCCCCGGCCTGATGGTGGCGCTGACCTTGCTGGGACTGATGCCCTTTTTGATGAAGAGGGCAATGACATGGCTGGCCCTGCGTCGCCTCCATGCCCCCTATCAAAAACCAAGCCGCTATGACTACAACCTGCTGGTGATAGGTGCCGGCGCCGGTGGTCTGGTGACCAGCTATATCGCCGCGGCGGTGAAGGCCAAGGTGGCGCTTGTCGAGAAGCACAGGATGGGCGGGGACTGCCTCAATACCGGCTGCGTTCCCTCCAAGGCACTGATCCGAAGTAGCCGCTTTGCCGCGGAGCAGCGCAGGGCCGGGGAACTGGGTTTTAGCCCGAGTCACTCCCGCGCCGATTTTACCGCCGTGATGGAGCGGGTGGCACAGGTGATCAAGGAGGTCGAGCCCCACGACTCGGTGGCGCGCTATCAGAACCTGGGTGTGGAGTGCATCGAGGGCGAAGCAAAACTGGTCTCCCCCTGGGAGGTGGAGGTGAATGGCCGGCGCCTCACCAGCCGCCATATCGTACTCGCCACCGGGGCCAGCCCCCTGGTGCCCAACCTGCCCGGATTGGCCGACACGCCTTATCTCACCTCGGATACCCTCTGGCAGCTGCGCACCCCGCCCCGCCGCCTGCTGGTGCTTGGCGGTGGCCCCATCGGCTGCGAGCTGGCCCAGAGCTTCGCCCTGCTTGGCATACCGGTCACCCAAGTGGAGCTGGCCGATCAGCTGCTGCCTCGTGAAGAGCGCGACGTAGCCGATGCCCTGCAACACCAGATGGTAGCGGACGGCGTCACCCTGCTCACCGGCTGGCGTGCCGAGCGGGTCGACTATGTGCCGCAAGAAGGGAGTGAGCAAGGGGAACACCTCCCCATCCGGCTCCACCTGTGTCGGGGCGATCAACGCCTGATGGTTGAAGGGGATCAACTGCTGCTGGCACTGGGACGGGTTGCAAATGTCAGCGGCTTCGGCCTCGAAACGCTGGGGGTCGAGCTGGCTCCACGCGGCACCATTACTGTCGATGGTTTTCTCGCCACCAACTACCCCAGCATACTGGCGGTGGGGGACGTGGCAGGCCCCTACCAGTTCACTCATTTTGCCGCCCATCAGGCCTGGCATGCCGCCGTCAATGCCCTGTTCGGCCAGTTCAAACGCTTCAAGGCAGATTACAGCGTGATCCCTGCGGCGACCTACACCAGCCCTGAAATAGCCAGGGTGGGTCTCAACCGCAAGGAGGCCATGGCTCAAGGAATCCCCTTCGAGGTGACCCGCTTCGCGCTAGGGGAGCTGGATCGCGCCATTGCCGATGGGGAGCGCCATGGCTTTATCGAGGTGCTGACGGTGCCCGGCAAAGACAAGATCCTCGGCGCCACCATAGTGGGCACTCACGCCGGTGAGCGGCTCGCCGAATTCGTGCTCGCCATGCGCCACCAGCTGGGGCTTGGCAAGATACTCGCCACCATCCACGCCTATCCCACCCTGATGGAGGGGAACAAGTACGTGGCCGGTGAATGGAAACGGGCCCATCAGCCCACTCGGGTGCTGGCCCTGCTGGCCCGTTATCACCACTGGCGCCGCGGCGCCTGACCCTTTGCCCAAGGTAACGCCCATGTTCAAGACCCTGCCTTTGCTCAAATCCCTGTTGTGCGCCCTGCCCCTGCTGGCAAGCGGCACACTCTTTGCCGATGACACTGCCGACGAGGGATCCCGTTGGCAGCAGACCCTTGATCAGGCGAAGGGCCAGACCGTCTACTTCAACGCCTGGGGCGGCAGCCCGGAGATCAACACCTATCTGGTGTGGGCGGGACAGGAGCTTGAGCGCCAGTCTCAGGTCAAGCTGGTACAGGTGAAAGTGGATGACATAGCCCAGAGCGTCAGCCAGCTGCTGGCCAACAAACAGGCCGGCAAAACCACGGGCGGCCCCATCGATCTGCTCTGGGTCAACGGCGAGAATTTCAAGGCGCTCAAGGAGCAGGGGCTGTTGGGTGCCCCCTTCAGCCATGAGCTGCCCAACATGGCCCTGGTAGACAAGAGCCTGCCGGTGAGTGAGGACTTCACGGTACCGGTAGAGGGGCTGGAGGCACCCTGGGGCATAGGCCAGCTCAACCTGATGGTGAATGGGGACGAGGTGAGCAATCCCCCCCGCTCCGCAGAGGCGCTGCTCGCCTGGGCCAAGGCCCATCCCGGTCGTTTCAGCTATCCCAAGCCACCCCAGTTTCATGGCTCCAGCTTTCTCAAACAGATATTGCTGGAGCTGACCCCGGATCCGGCCCCCCTCTATCGGGAGGCAACCGATGCCGATTTTGCCAGACTCACAGCGCCGCTCTGGGTCTGGCTCGATGCATTTCACCCCGCACTCTGGCGCAAGGGCAAGCTGTTCCCCACCGGCGCCGCCGAGACCCGCCAGTTGCTGGATGACGGTGAGCTGGCCATGGCCATCAGCTTCAACCCGCAAGAAGCGCAGAGTGCGGTGCAAAACGGCGCACTGCCCCCCAGCGTGGTGGCCGTGGCCATGGAGAAAGGGGCGCTCACCAACAGCCATTTTCTCGCCATCCCCTTCAACGCCAACGCCCGCGCGGGTGCCAAGGTGGTAGCCAACTTTCTGCTGAGCCCGGCAGCCCAGGCCCGCAAGGCAGAGCCCACCTTCTGGGGCGATCCCAGCGTGCTGCGCAGCGATGCCTTGCCAGCGACCACCAAACAGGTACCAGCCCTGCGCTTCAAGGCGGTGGCTGAACCCCATCCCAGCTGGCAGACCAAACTCGAAGCGGCCTGGGCCGAGCGTTACAGTCACTGATGACGGCAGGACTCGGCAACACCATCCGCCGCACTCTCGGCTGGCGCCCCATATTTACCCTCCTCTGCGCCCTCCTGCTGGCCGCCCCCCTGCTGGGAGGGCTGTGGCTGCTGGTGACACAGGGGACACTCAGCCCGCATCTTCAGCGGCTGCTGGCCCAGCCTGGGCTCTGGCACTCGGCAGCCTTGAGCTTCTGGATTGCGGCGGCCTCCACCCTGGGCAGCCTGCTGTTGACCGCCCTGCTGCTGGCACACAGCGTCAAGAACGGGGAGGAGAGCCGCAGCTTTCGGCTGCTGCGCCGTCTGCTCTCCCCTCTGCTGGCGCTGCCCCACGTCGCCTTTGCCATCGGTTTTGCCTTCCTGCTCGCCCCCTCCGGCTGGTTGTTACGGCTCGTCTCTCCCTCCTTGAGCGGTTTTGAGCTGCCCCCGGACTGGCAGACCATCAAAGACCCGGTCGGGCTGGGTCTGATCCTGGCGCTGATCCTCAAAGAGACCCCTTTCCTGCTGCTGATGGCACTGGCAGCGCAAGAACCCGCCAAGCTGGCCCGCCAGCAGTGGCTTGGTGCCAGCCTGGGTTTCAGTGCCCCGCAGATCTGGTGGCGCCTGTTGTTGCCTGCGCTCTGGCCCACCCTGCGCCTGCCCCTCTATGCGGTGGCCGCGTACGGGGTGGCCGTGGTGGATCTCGCTCTGCTGCTGGGGCCCGATGCCCCTGCCCCGCTGGCCGTGCGGCTCTGGCTCTGGTATCAGGATCCAGACCTTGGCTGGCGCGGCGCCACCGCCAGCGGCGCCCTCTTGCTGCTCGCCATCAACCTGCTGCTGCTCGCCGGTTTGCGGCTGCTGGAGTGGGGCCACACGACTGTCGGCAAGCACGCCTGGCTCGATGGCCGGCGCGCCGAGCCAAATCCGCTGACAGCCAGATTGACCTGCATCACAACCTTTACCCTGATGGTCATCAATCTGGCGGTGCTGGCAGCCTTGGTGATCTGGTCGCTGACCCGGCGCTGGTCATTCCCCGACCTGCTGCCTGGTCAGTGGAGCGGCCACCATTGGCATGCACTCCTGCCGGGCCTGATGCCCCTGCTTGTGACGAGTGCCCTGCTGGCACTGACGAACGGGCTGCTGGCGCTGCTGATGGCGGTATTGAGTCTGGAGGCCCAGCAAGGCCGTCGGCCCTGGCCCCTCTGGCTCATCTGTTTGCCACTGCTGCTGCCCCAGGCCAGCCTGCTGTTTGGCATCCGGCTGGGGCTTGACTGGCTGGGGGGCGGGATTGGGTGGGACTGGGTGCTCTGGAGCCAGCTGCTGTTTGTCTTCCCCTATGTCTATCTCTGCCTGCAGGGGCCCTATCGCCAGTTCGATCCGCGCATCACTCAGGCCGCGCTCACCCTGGGGGCCCGCCCCTGGCACGTCTGGTGGCGGGTTAAAGGGCCATTGCTGGCACGTCCGCTGCTCTTTGCCTTTGCGGTGGGGGCAGCGGTGAGTCTGTCCCAATACCTGCCAACCCTGCTGTTTGGCGCAGGCCGAGTGGTCACCATCACTACCGAGGCGGTGGCCATTGGCAGCGGCCTCAACCGGCGGCTGGCTGGCCTCTATGGCCTGCTGCAACTGCTGCTGCCCCTTGTCATCTATCTGCTGGCACTCTGGCTGCCAGCCCGGCTCAACCCTGCGCTCAAGGACGCCCGATGAACACGAGAAGCTGCCGATGTTAAGCACAACCCCACTTCATCTCTACCTCGATGAGAACCTGCTGCTGTCGCTGCCTGCGCTACAGATTGCCCCCGGTGAGGTGCTGACCCTGATGGGCCCCAGTGGTTGTGGCAAGAGCTCACTGTTGGCGGCGCTGGCGGGCGTCTTGCCGCCCAGGGGGCCGATCCGGCTGGAAGGGGATATACGGCTGGGTGAACGGCTGCTCACCTCACTGCCTCCCCAGACCCGGCGTATCGGCATGCTATTTCAGGATGACCTGCTGTTTGCCCATCTGACGGTGGCTGAAAACCTGATGTTCGGCATGCCTGCCACCCTCAAGGGCGCGGCGGCCAGACGGGCAAAGGCGCTGGACACGCTGGCAGAAGTAGCGCTGGTCGATCAGGCCGACAAGCTGCCTGGAGCACTCTCCGGCGGCCAGAGGGCGCGGGTCAGTCTGCTGCGGGCTTTGCTGGCAGAGCCCAGGGCCCTGTTGCTGGACGAGCCTTTCTCCCGCCTCGACAAACCGCTGCGCGCCGCCTTCAGCACCCTGGTGTTCGAGCGACTCAAGGCGCTGGGTATACCCGCCCTGCTGGTCACCCACGACGAGGAGGATGCGCCGGGGGCTATCCTGACGCTCACCACTCCTTGTTTTACCAAAGAGGACACCGACCTTGTTTGACCGCCATCTGATCCCCCTTATTCGCAGTCCCCTCACCCGGCTGGCCAAACCCCTCTGCCGAGCCGGGATCAGCGCCAACCAGATAAGCCTGACCGGCTTTGCCATCGGCATGCTGGCACTGCCACTGCTGGCCCTGGAGCTCTATTCCTGGGCGCTGCTCGTCATCTTGTTCAACCGGCTGCTGGACGGGCTCGATGGCGCTGTGGCGCGAGAGACGAAGATCACGGATTGCGGCGGCTTTCTGGACATCACCCTCGATTTCATCTTCTACGCCGCTGTAGTACTAGGGTTTGCCCTGAGCGCCCCCGCCAACGCCCTGCCCGCCGCCACCCTGCTGTTCGCCTTCATGGGCACGGGGTCGAGCTTTCTGGCCTTTGCCATCATGGCGGGCAAGCGGGGGATTGAAAATCCCGTCTATCACCACAAGTCCCTCTACTATCTCGGGGGCCTGACGGAGGGGAGCGAGACCATAACCCTGTTCGTGCTGATGTGCCTCTGGCCCGCCGGGTTTGCAACCCTGGCCTACGGCTTTGCCCTGCTCTGTCTTGTCACCACCCTGACGCGGCTCTGGAGCGGTTACCATACCCTTGGCGAGTAACGTTATTCGGGCTTAGGACATAGGGGTGCGGAGCGCACCAACCCATCGACAGGCCACGAGTTTGAGCCCTCATCCATGCACTGAGCACTTGCGCATGGATGACAATGTTTTACCATGTCGACACTCTTTTTCAGGCTCATGAGAACCTTATGCGTCGCCTTGTCTCCGTGCTTACTCTTTCCCTGTTTCCCCTGCTCTACGGTTGCAGCAGCACGCCTGCCCCCAAACCCGTGGCCAAGCCGTTCAAAAGTGCCTTCATCAATCAGACGCCACAAATAAAACCTGCTTACAGCCAAGGGGTTAGCAAGGGAGACTTCGCCAATCGCAACAACGTGGACAGCTTCGTCCAACGCATGGTCGAGAAGCACGGTTTTGACAGCGTCGAGCTGCATCGACTGCTGGCACAGGCGGATCGCTATGACTGGATAATACGGCTGATGGATGCCCAGGCCCCCACCACCGCCAAGCCAATCGGACCGACCGGCGCCTGGAATCGCTACCGCGCCAAGTTCATCACGCCGGACAACGTGCAAAACGGCGTCAACTTCTGGCGTGAGTACGAGAGCGAGCTCAACCGTGCCGAGCAGGAGTATGGGGTGCCGCCCGAAATCATCGTCGGCATCATAGGCGTGGAGACCCGCTGGGGTCGGGTAATGGGCAAGACCCGCATTCTGGATGCGCTGGCGACCCTGGCCTTCGACTATCCGCGGCGCGCCGAATTCTTTACCGGCGAACTGGAGGCCTTCCTGGTGATGACCCGGGATGAGGGAATGGACCCTACTGAACCCAAGGGCTCCTACGCCGGCGCCATGGGGTATGGCCAGTTCATGCCATCGAGCTTCCAGCGCTACGCGGTGGACTTCGACGGCAATGGCCACACCAACTTGTGGGATCCTGTGGATGCCATCGGCAGCGTGGCCAACTACTTCAAGGCGCATGGCTGGGAGCAGGGTCAACCGGTAGCGGTGCGTGGTCAGGGCCAGCTGCCCGGCTATGAGCATGGCTTTCAGACCCGTTACCCGATCACCACCTTGCACCGCGCCGGTCTGAATCCCATCAGCAACCTTGGCAACCACAGCGAAGCAAGCCTGCTGCGCCTGGATGTCGGCACTGGCTATCAATACTGGTACGGCCTGCCCAATTTCTACACCATCACCCGCTACAACCACAGCACCCACTACGCCATGGCGGTGTGGCAGCTGGGGCTGGCGGTAAAAGCTGCCAGAGGCGGTTACTGAGTCAGGCTGCTTGCCAATAAAAACGGGCCCCGCGGGCCCGTTTTTATTACTCGTTTTCCAGCAACCAGCGTTTGAGCAGGGCAGCCAACTGAGCCTGTTCAGCCTCGGTCAGTGGCGCCAGCAAACGCCGCTCGTTCGCCACATGCCGCTCAACGGCCCGATCGACCAGTTCGCGCCCAGACGCCGTCAGGCAGACTAGCAGGCTGCGCCTGTCGCTCGGCGCTGCCTGTCGCTCGATCAGGCCACGCTCTGCCAGCTTGTCGAGCCGTGCCGTCATGGCCCCGGAGCTCAACATGGCAGCTTGATAGAGCGCGGTCGGCGTCAGCGGCTCACCGGCCCGGCGCAGGGTCGCCAGTATGTCGAAGTCTGAGCCCAGCAGGCCGCACGCCTTGAGCTCTTCACTCACCTCGCGCCCGGCGATGGCCGCCATGCGCGCCACCCGCCCCAACACCCCCATGGGGGAGCAGTCGAGATCCGGTCTCTGCCGCGCCCACTGGGCCAGCAACAGGTCTACATGATCACTATTCATCTTGGTCACTTATCTTTTTATCGAGATACTTGATAGTAAACCAATTTGAGACTAAGTTATCTTCACAAAAAGATACTTCATAAAGAGATAAGCCATGCCACTGCTGATTGCCTTGCTGGCCCCCCTGCTATGGGGCAGTACTTATGCCGTCGTCAGCCTCTACCTGACTGACTACTCCCCCTATTGGGTGGCCGTGTGGCGGGCGCTGCCGGCCGGGCTGCTCCTGTTGTTGCTGCATCCGCGTCTACCGCCCCTGCCCTGGGGCAAGCAGTTCCTGCTGGCGTTTTGCAACATAGCCGCCTTCTTTGCCCTGCTGTTTGTAGCCGCCTTCCGGCTACCGGGGGCAGTGGCAGGCACGCTCGGGGCCACACTGCCGCTGGTACTCATGCTGCTGGCCTGGTTGCAGGATGGCACGCGGCCAACCCTGAAGTGGTTGCTGCTGGGGCTGATGGGTCTCGCCGGTGTCTTGCTGCTGCTCAATCCCTCCGCCAATCTGGATCCCATAGGTGTGACATGTGCCCTGCTGGCAACCCTGCTGATCGGCCAATCCAGCCGCTGGATGCAGCGCTGGCCGGTGAGCGATCTGCTGGCCCTCACCGCCTGGCAACTGCTGCTCGGTGGCCTGATGCTGATCCCGCTCGCCTGGTGGCTGGCCGGTCCCATGCCACTGCCCCAATCAGCTGCAGCACCCGGGCTTGTCTGGCTCATTTTGCTCAACACGGCGCTGGCCTACTGGGCCTGGCTGTGGGGGCTCAAGCGTCATGGCCCCGAGGTAATGGGCATGCTGGCTCTCACCAACCCCATGGTGGCGGTCTCCCTGGGTGTGCTGATGGTCGGTGAAACCCTGGATGGCCGGCAGTGGCTCGGCATAGGGGTGATCCTGCTCTCCCTGTTTCTGATGAAGCTGCCGGCGCGCTCCTTCTTCAAGCGCTGGCAAGCCCGCAGGGCGGCGATCACCGATGACAAGGCCTGAGGCCGGGCAGGGAAACCCTGAACCGAGAAAAAGAACCATAAAAAAAGAGGAGCCGCTGTGGCTCCTCTTGCTATCTATCCGATCTTCAATTCAGCCCGCCAACGGCATGGGTCAGACGCCTGCCTTGGCCAGCGCAGCAGAGACAATCTGCTGGGCTTCTTGCTGGATCAGATCCAGGTGTGCTTCGCCCTTGAAGCTCTCCATGTAGATCTTGTAGATGGACTCGGTACCGGAGGGACGCGCCGCGAACCAGCCGTTCTCGGTCACTACCTTGAGGCCACCGATGGCGGCATCGTTGCCCGGCGCGCGGGTCAGCTTGGCAATGATGGGCTCACCGGCCAGGGTAGAGGCTTCGACCAGTGCCGGATCCAGCTTGGAGAGCACGGCTTTTTGCGCGCTGTTGGCGGGGGCGTCGATACGACGGTAGCTGGAGCGGCCGAATTTGGCTTCCAGCGCGTCGTAGTGGGCCTGCGGATCCTTGCCGGTGACCGCCAGAATTTCGGCCGCCAGCAGCGCCAGAATGAAGCCATCCTTGTCGGTGGTCCAGACGGTGCCGTCTTTACGCAGGAAGGAGGCGCCTGCGCTCTCCTCACCACCAAAACCAAACTCGCCGCTGTAGAGGCCATCCACGAACCACTTGAAGCCGACCGGCACCTCTTTCAGGGTACGGCCAATCTCGCTGGCAACCCGGTCGATCATCGAAGAGGAGACGAGCGTCTTGCCGACGGCAGCCGCTTTGGGCCAGCCGGTGCGATGGGTAAACAGATACTGGATCGCCACCGCCAGATAGTGGTTCGGGTTCATCAGACCCGCCTTGGTGACGATGCCGTGACGGTCGTAGTCAGGGTCGTTGCCAAGGGCGATGTCGAACTTGTCTTTGAGGGCAATCAGGCCCGCCATGGCAAACGGGCTGGAGCAGTCCATCCGGATCTTGCCGTCTTTATCCAGGGTCATGAAGGAGAAGGTTGGGTCGACACGATAGTTGACCACCTCGATGTTCAGACCATAGGTCTTGGCGATGACGTCCCAGTAGGCGACACCTGAGCCGCCCAGCGGATCCACACCTATCTTGATGCCCGCTTTCTTGATGGCATCCAGATCCAGCACGTTTTTCAGGTCGTCCACATAGGGGGTGACATAGTCGTGCTCAACCACGAAGGGGCTCTTGAGGGCATCGGCGAATGGCATGCGTTTCACGCCGGCCAGACCGGCTTCCAGAATGGCGTTGGCCCTGTCTTCCACCCACTTGGTGATCTCCCCTTCGGCAGGACCCCCGTGGGGCGGGTTGTACTTGAAGCCGCCATCTTCCGGCGGATTGTGGGACGGGGTGATCACCACACCGTCAGCACGCGCAGCGGGTTTACTAGCGTTGTGGCGCAGGATGGCGTGAGAGATGACCGGCGTCGGCGTGAAGCCCATACCAGCCTGAATGCGAGTCTCGACGCCGTTGGCCGCCAGCACTTCCACCGCACTGGCAAAAGCAGATTCAGACAGGGCATGGGTATCCATGCCGACAAACAGCGGGCCCGTGATGCCGGCTTGCTGGCGATACTCCACCAGCGCCTGGGTCACCGCCAGGATGTGAGATTCGGTAAAGGCATTGTGCAAGGCACTGCCACGGTGGCCGGAGGTGCCGAAGGCCACCCGCTGCTCGGGGCGGCTCATGTCAGGCTTGTTGAGGTAGTAGGCGCTGACCAGACGGGGAATGTTGGTCAGGTCACTTAAACGAGCCGGCTGACCGGCTTGGGAATGCTGAGCCATGGCGTTATCCTTGCTTGATGGCGGCCTTGCCGGGCAAGGCCTGAACTTGATGAACCGTTAAATCGCGCTGCTTACCTGGGCGATCAGCGCCTCGTCGTAGCCCATGCTGGCCATCATCTGGGCCACCATGTTCTGCTTGCGACTGGTATTGGTATTGCTGATCACCCAGAACGGGGTATCCGGCACCGGCTTGGGCTTGGTGGTGCTGCCGCTGGCACGCAGTGCCTCTGGATCCCGCGAGAAATAGACGCGCTTGCGCCCCTTGATTTCGGTGGCCTGGGTAAACCCGACCGGATTATCCCGATAGAGGGTACTGAGCACCTGCATGAAGCGGTTGATGGACTTCTCTTCTTTTTGCAGCTCGCCAGAGTCGAGCAGGGCCTGCAGCCCCATGGCATCGGTGGCGACGCTCGGCTGGGGGAGGTCCACAGGCTCGGCAACCGGCACTGTTATGTGCGTGGGCTGTTCCAGCAGACGGCGCAGGATATCGGAGGCACTCTCACCAATGTGCCGGGTCTGGCTGGCGATATAGAAGTAGAGATCGTCATCAAGCTCGATGGTTTTCATAGGGATGCGCTGGACTCGTCGAAATTCGGATGCGGCGATTATACATAGGCAAACCCGGCAGCCCAAGCCAAGGGCTGGCAGATGTGCATGAATCTCATCGAGAATACGGCATAATACGGGGCCAAGTGTGTGATCCTCCGCACTGATAGCGCATCCGGGGTCATTTTTTTGAAAAAAAACCACAAAAAAATGCCCCTCAAGGAATGAAATCCTTTTCTTTCAGTGTGTTAAAAATAAGGCAAAAAAGCCCACGACCGACAAGGTGTCATTTTGCAACAAAACTCATTATTGAACTTCAAGGAACAGGGCCAGGGCCCGGCCGTTGTGCTGATCCACGGCCTGTTCGGCAGCCTGGACAACCTGGGGCTGCTGGCACGCGCCCTGAGCGAACACTATCGCGTCATCAGCGTGGATCTGCGCAACCACGGCGCCTCGTTCCACAGCGACGAGATGAGCTATCCCCAGCAGGCTGCCGACGTGCTCGCCCTGCTCGATGCCCTGGCACTGGATCAGGTATCTCTGGTCGGTCACTCCATGGGCGGCAAGGTCGCCATGCAACTGGCCAAGCAGGCTCCCGCCCGGGTTGCCAGGCTGGTGGTGGCCGACATAGCCCCTGTCGCCTATCCCCACTCCCGCCATCAGAATGTGTTCGCCGGTCTCAACGCCACCCTGAACCAGCCGGTGCAGAGCCGCAGCGAGGCAGAGGCCATTTTGGCCGAGCACATCGAGATCGCCGGCGTACGCCAGTTCCTGCTCAAATCCTTCGCCAAGGGAGAGTCCGGTTGGGGCTGGCGTTTCAACGTACCGGCCCTTGAGCGCAATTACGCCAACATCATGGGCTGGCCCGACAACCAGCGTCGATTCGAAGGACCGACACTCTTTATCAAGGGCGGCGATTCGGACTATATGCAGCCCCAATATACCGACACTGTGATGGCACAATTCCCGGCGGCAAAGGCGCGCATCATCGCCGGAACAGGCCACTGGCTGCACGCCGAAAAGCCGGTTTTGTTCAACAAATTGGTTGTGGATTTCCTGTCGACAGGCGGTTAACAGTTTCAAATCCTTTGTGATATAGTGCGCCCGTCATAAGGAGTGTGCGCAATCCATGCTAAGTGAACATATCGATCTGATTGAGAGTCTGGGCCTGAAGTTATTCTTGCTGGCCATTTTCATATTGATTGGCCTAGCCATTCACGACGTACTCAAACGCGGCAATGTGCCCCGTTTTGGTCGAGTCATCGTCTGGTTGGTACTCTGTCTGGGTTGCGCGGGTTTTGTCGCCAAGGGGCTGATCGAATTGGGCTGGGAAGGCTCAGGGATCGGCTAACTTATTTTCATCTGTGATGTATGGCCAAACAGCAAACTGATCGAACAACACTGGATCTGTTCGCAAATGAGAAGCGCCCCGGCAGGCCAAAGACCAATCCACTCCCCCGTGAGACCCAACTCAAGATCAACAAGCGCAACCAGCTTAAGCGCGATCGCGAGAACGGTTTGAAACGGGTCGAGTTAAAGGTGGAGGCCGAGTTGCTGGAGCGCCTGAACCAACTTGCGTTACAACAGAACGTCAGCCGAGCCGAGCTGATCCAATCTATCCTGAAGCAACAGATTGAGTCTGCTTTCGCAGCAGGCATCGCAATCTGACCGTTAAGCATTAACACCAGATACGGGTAACTAAACACTATGGCTAGTGTAGGTCTGTTTTTCGGCAGCGATACCGGTAATACCGAAGCTGTCGCCAAGATGATCCAGAAAGAACTGGGCAAACAACTGATTGAAGTCCGTGACATTGCCAAGAGCAGCAAGGCCGACATCGACAGCTTCGATCTGCTGATGTTCGGTATCCCGACTTGGTATTACGGCGAAGCCCAAGCCGATTGGGATGACTTCTTCCCCGAGCTGGAAGAGATCGACTTCACCAACAAGCTGGTTGCCATCTTCGGATGCGGCGATCAGGAAGACTATGCCGAGTACTTCCTCGACGCCATGGGCACACTGCGTGACATAGTCGAAGCCAAAGGCGCCATCATCATCGGCAACTGGCCAACCGCCGGTTACGAGTTTGAAGCCTCCAAGGCTGTGGTGGATGACAAGCACTTCGTGGGTCTGGGTATCGACGAAGATCGCCAGCCGGAACTGACCGCCGAGCGCGTCAAGGGCTGGTGCAAGCAGCTGCATGAAGAGATGTGCCTGGCCGAGCTGGAGTGATCCGGCAAGCCAGCTACCTCTGACAACAAGGGCCCCGACGGGGCCCTTGTTGTTTTTGCGATCCGATCTTTTCAGCCACCTCTGTGCTCGGGTTTGGCACGCACATAGAGGGTGCGTTTGACCTGGGCCACCAGCTCGCCACTCTTGTCCTGCACCGTGACCTCGAACTCGGGGAAGTGCTTGTTGCCCCCCTCGGTCGCGGCCACTATGGACGCCAGCTTGCCGTCGGTCAGGTTGAACTCGGCCACCAGTTTGCCTTTGCCCGGCTTGATGTAGTTGATGCTGCCCGCCTTGTCCCAGACGTAATAGCGGTTCTTGAAGTACCCCATCAGCATCAGCGGATAGATGGGATCCGTCATCGCAAACATGCTGCCGCCAAACTGGGTCCGGTTGGCATTCTTGTTCCACCAGCGTGACTTCAACGTCACCCGGCAAAAACGGAAGTCATCACTCAGGGTTTCTATCTTGATGCCGGCGCCCCAGAAGGGAGGCCAGGCGTTGAGGGCGCGCCGCACCCAGGCCGCGTTGTCAAAAAGCCAATCCATGGATCTCATCCGACCAGACAGTGAAGAAGGTTACATCTTATCAACATTCGTCCGCTGAGCAAGCCGGCGACAGGATTTGATCAATTCGGCCAGATGGCGGACTTTGCGCTAAAGCCCTTGAATTACTGGGTTTATTTTTAGGTTGGCTACGACCTATAATGACAGGCCAAGCGAGTTCGTGGTTGCCATTCCAGCGGCAGTCAATCAGAATAACCACACCTTCGAGAATGCGAATAAGTAGAATATGGCAGACAACAACCAAGCGTTAAAAAAGGCCGGGCTCAAGATCACCTTGCCCCGTGTCAAAATTCTGGAAATCCTGCAACAGCCGGATTGCCAGCACACCAGTGCGGAAGATCTGTACAAACGACTGATCGACCAGGGTGAAGAGATTGGTCTCGCTACCGTATATCGCGTTCTCAACCAGTTTGATGATGCCGGTATTGTTACCCGTCACCACTTCGAAGGTGGCAAGTCGGTATTCGAGCTGGCCACCCAGGAACACCACGACCACCTGGTCTGCCTCGATTGTGGCAAGGTGATCGAGTTTTCCGATGAGGTGATCGAGCAGCGCCAGCGCGATATCGCCAAGCATCACAATATTCGCCTGACCAATCACAGCCTCTATCTGTACGGCCACTGCGCCAACGGCGACTGCAAGCACGACGACTGATGGCGTCTTGCACCGGTCAATAAAAAAGCCAGCATAGCGCTGGCTTTTTTTGTGTCCGTAATCAGGACAAGAGCGGCAGGGTCTCCCCTGCCCTCTGCTTGTCAGACTTTGGCCATCAGGCCTCGGCCTTGCCCCAGACGTCCCGCAGGGCCACGGTGCGGTTGAACACCAGGTGCTCGGCGCTGGAGAGCTTGTTGTCGGCGCAGAAGTAGCCTTCGCGCTCGAACTGGTAGGCAAACTCCGGCTTGGCGTCCTTGAGGGAAGCCTCGACGCGGGCCCCCTCGATGATCACCAGCGAATCCGGATTGAGTGCCCCTTCGAAGTCATCCTCGGCACCCGGGTTCGGCATCTTGAACAGACGATCGTAGAGACGGATCTCGGCCGGCAGGGAGTGAGTGGCGCTGACCCAGTGGATCACCCCCTTCACCTTGCGACCATCCGCCGGATCCTTGCCCAGGGTCTCGGGATCGTAGGAGCAGTAGATGCAGGTCACCTTGCCATCCGCATCCTTCTCGACCCGCTCGGCCTTGATCACATAGGCGTTGCGCAGGCGCACTTCCTTGCCCAGCACCAGTCGCTTGAACTGCTTGTTCGCTTCTTCTTTGAAGTCCGCTTCGTCGATGAAGATCTCGCGGGTAAAGTTCAGTTCACGGGTACCCATCTCGGCGTTGTTCGGGTGCGCCGGTGCGGTCAACACCTCGTCGGCCGCCAGGTTCTCGATGACCACCTTCACCGGATGCAGCACGGCCATGGCGCGCGGTGCGTTCTCGTTGAGATCGTCACGGATGCAGGCTTCCAGCATGCTCATCTCGACTATGTTGTCCTGCTTGGTCACGCCGATGCGTTTGCAGAACTCGCGGATGGAGGCTGAGGTGTAGCCACGACGACGCAGACCGGAAACGGTCAGCATGCGCGGATCGTCCCAGCCATCCACGTGCTTCTCGGTCACCAGCAGGTTCAGCTTGCGCTTGGACATGACGGTGTATTCGAGGTTCAGACGAGAGAACTCGTACTGACGCGGGTGGCAGTCGATGGTGATGTTGTCCAGCACCCAGTCATACAGACGACGGTTGTCCTGGAACTCCAGGGTACAGATGGAGTGGGTGATCCCTTCCAGCGCGTCCGAGATGCAGTGGGTGAAGTCGTACATCGGATAGATGCACCACTTGTCACCGGTCTGGTGATGGTGGGCAAACTTGATGCGATAGATAACCGGATCGCGCATCACCATGAATGGCGATGCCATGTCGATCTTGGCACGCAAGCAAGCGGTGCCTTCGGCAAACTCGCCGTTCTTCATCTTGGCAAACAGCGCCAGGTTCTCGGCCACTGGACGATCGCGGAACGGGCTGTTCTTGCCGGCCTCGGTCAGGGTGCCGCGGTACTCGCGCATCTGCTCCGCAGAAAGCTCGTCCACATAGGCCAGACCTTTTTCGATAAGCTCGATGGCGTAGCCGTGCAGCTTGTCGAAATAGTCGGAGGAGTAGCAGATCTCGCCGCTCCACTGGAAGCCGAGCCACTGCACGTCCTGCTTGATGGACTCCACGTACTCGATGTCTTCTTTCACCGGGTTGGTGTCATCGAAACGCAGGTTGCACTGGCCCTGATAGTCACGGGCGATGCCAAAGTTCAGACAGATTGACTTGGCGTGGCCGATATGGAGATAACCGTTCGGCTCGGGCGGAAAACGGGTATGCACGTGGTTGTGCTTACCGCTGGCCAGATCTTCATCAATGATCTGACGAATAAAGTTAGTTGGGCTGTTCGCCTGACTCATGGCTCACCTCAAAAATGCGTCACTGGCGGAAGTTGTGCCGGCTGGCACCCTCATCCCCCCGCCATCAAGCCGGTTATGATCCCTCATTACGCGCCTTGCCTCAACCTGAATTTGGCCAATCCGGCCCCTTGGCACGCCAAAACGAAGTGATCCAGCCGCCATCATCTGCTCGCGGATAAAAAAGACCCCGCACTGGGCGGGGTTCAAGGTGATGAAAAACAAAAACAGACAATACACACACACAACAAAGGCTCACACGCACAGTCAACCTTTCCCAAACCCGATGCAGTGTCGGCCTTGGGAAAGGCGGGTCTTGCGACCCGCCAGGTGTTAGCGGTTGGCTGCTATCAGTTCAGCTCGGTGACGCGACTGGTGCGCTGGCCATCGAAACTGGTGGTACGCAGGTAGACCTTGCCGGTCACGCTCGGCTTGGCCGCGGCGTCGTAGGCAGTCCAGGTGGTGCCGTCCAGGCTGTACTGGATGGGCAAGCCCGGCAGATCCACGTTCGCTTCAAGCTTGCCATTGATGACCTTGGCGCCCGGTACTGAGAGGCGGTATTCAACACCGGCCTGATCCAGCTTCGGCAGCACGCGCTGACCCAGCAGGTTGGCGAACTGGTTCCACTCTTTATTGAGGGTGGCCTTGTTGACATGCTTGGTCTCACCGGAGAACTCGCGTCCCTTCACATAGTTCAGCTCGAAGCCACCTTTGTGCCAGGCACGCTCGGCCACGGAGAAGATACGCGGGTAGACCATGTACTCGTACTGGGCATCGGTCCGCACGGTTTCACTCCACTGCTGACCGGAGATACCGCGGAACTTGACCGGATCCTGGTCACCCTTGGCCACGAAGGCGTTGCCGTCGCGGTCAACCGAGGTCTCGGCGTTCTGCGGCAGGTTTTCCGGGGCAAAGGCGAACACCTTGCGGGTGTCATTGAAACGGGTTGCCCAGTAGTAGCCACGCTCGGCCGGGTGTACCTCATTCGGGAAGTCGAAGTAGAGGTAATCCGGGTTGGAGAGCACAACGTCATAGCCCTTGTGCGCCCACTTCATCGCTTCGTTGAAGCCACCCCAGTAGAGGGTTTCCCAGAAGTTGACCACTGTCTTGTCGGTGGCGAAATCCTTGGCGCTATTGGCATACTTGAGGCCATCTTCCCATGCCTGCAGGGTGGAGAAGCCACGGTCTTTCGCCAGCTCGCTCACTTCCTTGGCGAAGTAAACCGGCAGCTCGGCCACGTCCTTGATCTTGCCATCATCGATCATCTTCTGGCAGACCGGAGACTTGCCGAACGGCTTGTCCTGCTTGCTGGAATCGACGTTGCCCTTCCAGGCGACCAGATCGGCTTTCTGGGTAACGGCCGGATCCTGATAGCCACCGCCCTGCATGATGTTCTTCGCCTCGTCACCACCGTAATGCCAGGCGGTCAACGGCTGACCGGCGGCCTGGTGCATCTGGGCCACTTCATCCATCACCTTGCTCACGAAGGTGGCTGCACCCGGCTGGCAAGGGTTGATGAAGGACATTTTGTCGTAGAACTGGACCGAGGTGACATTGGAGGTATCCGCCGGGTCAGTCAGACGGAACTGGTTGGCTTCGGCCTCTTTGCCCTCGCTCATCAGACGCTGGTAACGCGCTTCCATGGAGACCACGGCAGCACGGGCGTGCGCCGGCATGTTGATCTCGGGGATGACGGTGACACCACGGGCCTTGGCATAACGCACCAAATCGATGTAGTCGGACTTGCTGTAGAAACCGGAACCCTGGTTGTCGCTGGTCGGGCCGGAACCCAGCTGCGGCATCAGGCACTTGGTTTCAGACAGATCGTGGCAACGCTGGCTGCCTACATCCGTCAGCTCCGGCAGACCCGGGATCTCCAGACGCCAGCCTTCATCGTTGGTCAAACCCAGGTGCAACTTGTTGAGCTTCATGGCTGACATCTGGTCAACCAGCTTCTTCATGGTTTCGAGGCTACGGAAGTGACGGGCCACGTCGGTCTGCATACCGCGGTATTCAAAACGCGGCGCATCCTCGACGCTCATCTGGCTCACCAGCTTGTCGTTCACCCCCAGCAGGGAGAGCAGGGATTGCGCGCCCCAGAAGGCACCCTCGATGTCGTTCCCCTGGATCACAGTGCCCTGCTTGCCTATGGTCATGTCATAACCTTCGGCCTGCTTGAGCTTGCTGCCGAGCTTGACGGTCACTGGATAGCCGGTGTCGGAGAGGGTAACACCCAGCTTGGTCAGTTGAGCCTTCAGGGCTTCGGCGCGATCGCTTGGCAAGTCCAGCGCGTTGAGCTTGATGGTGGAGAAATCCACTTGCGGACCCGATTTGATCACTTGCTTGAGCGGGGTCGGCAGTATCTGATCATCAATCTTGCTGGCCGGCAGCAGGCTGCTGGTCAGGTTGGCATCGAAACGGGTCTCGCTGTTCATCAGGATGTTGTTGTCATCCTTGGTACGCTTCCAGCCATCGGCCGGCATCGGCTTCTCGTAGGTGCTGGCGTCGTCGATGTTGCTCATGCTGGCAATCACCTTGGGCTCTGCGCCGTCGGCAGCCACATACCAGCTAGGCATGATGTCAGATTCGAACAATACCCAGTATTCCACCACCAGCGGCACTTCGACCGTGGCATCCTTGGCAAAGCCCTTAAACTGCTCGGTTGGCGTCAAACGATAGAGGTCGCCGGTCAGATGGGTGATGGTGAACTGGTCGTTGTCGACGCGCTGGATACGGCGGATGGAGGAGACATAAATACCCCAATCCTTGGAGGTCACGTCAGCACCGGTATTGGTCAGGTGCAGCTTGGCAACGCCACAGCTCGCCCACTCGGAACCCAGCGCCTGGCAATCGAGGCCAGCACCGGCACCGTCGTTGGTGACGACTTCGTACTTGACCACCAGGTTGCTGGCGAGGGAGTCGACCACGGCTTGCTTGGCGGCATCGGCTGCCTGTACCTGGCTGACAAAAATAGTAGACATGGCAATGGCTAACAGAGAATGTTTCAAGTTCATAACTGCTGCTCTCATTTGAAGTAAAGGTTGGATTTTCTTGGCGTTTTTTATATTGGGCCCCGTGGCGGGGCCCTAGTTATGTCAACAATGGACTTAGACTTGAGGCGAGCTTGGCGCCCGATTAACGCAGGGCCTTCATCTCACCGGCAATGATCTCGGCCAAGGGGCCCAGAATCACCTGCAGGTTCTGTTCACCGAGCTTGACCACACCGGCCGCGCCCAGGGCTTTGAGCTTGCGCTCATCCACTATGCTGCGGTCTTTCAGGGTCAGACGCAGACGGGTGATGCAGGCATCGATGGTAACCAGGTTGTCTTGGCCACCCAGCACTTCCAGATACTGGCGAGCCAGTTCGGTGCGGTCAGTGGTCTGAGCCTGTGCCGGTACAGCTTCATCATCTTCACGACCCGGAGTTTTCAGGTTGAACTTGACGATGACGGCACGGAATATCACGTAGTAGAGGCCGAAGAACACCAGACCCTGTGCCAGCAGCATGTACCACTGGGTCGCCAGCGGGTTGCGGCTGGAGAGCACCATATCCACCAGACCGGCACTGAAGCCGAAACCGGCGATCCACTGCATGCTGGCGGCGATGAACACAGAGATACCGGTCAGCAGGGCGTGGATGACATAGAGTACCGGTGCCACGAACATGAAGGAGAATTCGAGCGGCTCGGTCACACCGGTGAAGAAAGCGGCGAAGGCGGCGGCGATCATGATGGATGCAACCTTGTCCTTGTTCTCTTTCTTGGCGGAGTGATAGATGGCCAAGGCAGCGCCCGGCAGACCGAACATCATGATGGGGAAGAAGCCAGCCTGGTACATACCAGTGACACCCACGACAGCTTTGCCCGCGTCAATGGAAGATTGGCCACCCAGGAAGTTCGGGATGTCGTTGATACCAGCCACGTCAAACCAGAACACTGAGTTCAGGGCGTGGTGCAGACCCACGGGGATAAGCAGGCGGTTGAAGAAGGCGTAGATACCTGCACCGGTAGAGCCCAGGTTGACAATGGATTCACCAAAGCTCACCAGACCACCGTAAATGACAGGCCAAACAGCCATCAGGATGAAGGCAACGACGATCATCACCACTGAGGTCACGATCGGTACCAGACGACGGCCGGAGAAGAAAGCCAGCGCCTTGTGCAGTTCAACACTGCTGAAGCGGTTATAGAGCTCGGCGGCAATCACACCGGTCAAGATACCGATAAACTGGTTCTCAATCTTGCCAAACGCGGCAGGCACTTGATCCAGCGGGATCTGCTGGATTTGCGACACGGCACCCGGGCTCAGCAGTGTGGTCACGACCAGGTAGCCGACCAGACCGGCCAGTGCGGCAGAGCCGTCTTTGTCCTTGGACATGCCGTAGGCAACACCGACAGCAAACAGGATGGCCATCTTATCGATGATGGCGGCACCGGCCTTGATCAGGAAGGCAGCCAGCGCGCTGTCACCACCCCAACCGTTAGGGTCAATCCAGTAGCCAACCCCCATCAGTATCGCGGCGGCAGGCAATACCGCTACCGGCACCATCAGGGCACGGCCGATCTTTTGCAAATAACCGAGAATGTTCACGGTTCCTCTCCTTAGTTAATGTTTTTCTAGAAATTAAGTGCTTATCACGTTTGACGCATAAGCCATCAAGGCTTGATTGGCAGTCTAGGGCTTTTATTTCGCTGCGCAAATTAATAAACCTGTAATCGTGATCATTATCACCCAAACGAGATAAAGGTAGCGGATACATGTGGCTTAGTTCGCAATCTTTATTTACGCTATAAAACAACTTGAATCCGTCTTAGCCTATTTGCCGCCGACACCCCGGCAGCAACCCGTACAGAGGTATCTACAATGCGCCTGATCCCGTTGAAATCTGCCAGCCAAGTGGGTCTGTGGTCTGCCCGTTACATCGTTGACCGTATCAATGGGTTCAAACCCACGGCCGATCGCCCCTTCGTACTGGGCCTGCCCACCGGCGGCACCCCGCTCAACACCTACAAGCGCCTGATCGAGCTGCATAAAGCCGGTGAAGTAAGTTTCGAGCACGTGGTCACCTTCAACATGGACGAATATGTCGGCCTGCCGGAAGAGCATCCCGAGAGCTACCACAGCTTCATGCACAACAACTTCTTCTGTCACATCGACATCCGCCCGGAAAACATCAACATCCTCAACGGCAACGCCGAGGATCTGGTGGCCGAATGCAAGCGCTATGAAGACAAAATCAAGTCCTATGGCAAGATCAACCTCTTCATGGGTGGCGTCGGCAATGACGGTCACATCGCCTTCAACGAGCCGGCCTCTTCCCTCTCCTCCCGCACCCGGGTCAAGACCCTGACCGAGGACACCCGCATCGCCAACTCCCGCTTCTTCGGCGGTGACATGGAGCAGGTGCCCAAGCTGGCGCTGACAGTGGGTGTCGGCACCCTGATGGACGCCGAAGAGATCATGATCCTGGTCACTGGCCACGGCAAGGCCCAGGCCCTGCAAGCAGCAGTGGAAGGCAGCGTCAACCACATGTGGACCATCTCCACCCTGCAACTGCATCCGAAGGGAATGATGGTGTGCGACGAGCCCTCCACCATGGAGCTCAAGGTCAAGACGGTGCGTTACTTCCAGCAGCTCGAAGCCGCCAACATCGGCCGTCTGTAAGGAGCCACCATGTACGCATTGACCAATTGCACCCTCTACACCGGCAGCTGTGTGCTGACCGGTTACGGGGTCGTGATCGAGGGCGACAAGATTGTCGCCATCCAGCGTCAGGCCGAGCTGCCTGTCGGCATAGAGCGACATGATCTGCATGGCGCCAACCTGAGCGCCGGCTTTATCGACGTGCAGCTCAACGGCTGTGGCGGCGTCATGTTCAACACCGACATCTCCACAGAGACACTGGCGATCATGCAGGCCGCCAACCTCAAATCCGGTACCACCAGCTTCCTGCCGACCCTGATCACCAGCCCGGATTCGGACATGAAGCAGGCCGTCGCCGTGACCCGCGACTACATGGCCGCGCACCCGAATGAAGTACTGGGCGTGCATCTGGAAGGCCCCTACACCAACCTCAAGCGCAAAGGCATACACCCGGCCGCCCAGATCCGCCAGCCCGCCGACAAGATGATCGACTTCTTCTGCGCCAACAGCGATGCCATCGCCAAGATCACCCTGGCACCGGAGCGCAACAAGCCCGAGCACATCCGTCAGCTGGTAGAGGCAGGCATACTGGTCTCCGCTGGCCATACCGCCGCCAACTACGATCAGGCCATGGCCGGCTTTGATGACGGCATCCGCTTTGCCACCCACCTCTACAACGCCATGACCCCGACCGTGAACGGCCGCGAGCCGGGCGTAGTGGGTGCCATCTATGATCGCAAGGATGTCTATGCCGGCGTCATTGTCGATGGACACCATGTGCACTGGGCCAACGTACGACTGGCCCACAAGATGCTGGGGGAGAGACTGGTACTGGTTACCGACGCGACCGCCCCCGCCGGTGCGCCGGAAGGCTTTGAGAAGTTTGATTTTTGTGGCGCAACCGTCTATTTCCGCGATGGTCAGTGCGTCGACGAGAATGGTACACTCGGCGGCTCTGCCCTCACCATGATTGAGGGGGTGGAGAATCTGGTCAAACAGGTCGGATTACCGCTCGATGAAGCACTGAGAATGGCCACTCTTTATCCCGCTCGCGCCATTGGATGGGACTCACGTCTCGGTAGTATCCAGGTCGGAAAAATAGCCAACCTGACTGTCTTTGATCAGACCTTCACGGTCTGCGGGACCGTGGTTAACGGACACTACACAACACAGTGACACTATGACTGGCGGACAAATAGCAAACGTAGATCTTATCAAGCAGGTCAACAGTGCAGCCGTATATCGGCTCATCGACCTGCAAGGCCCCATCTCGCGGGTCAAAATTGCCGAGCTGAGTCAGCTGGCCCCGGCCAGCGTGACCAAAATAACCCGGCAACTGATCGAGCATGGCCTGATCAAGGAGACCTCACCGCAAGCCTCTACCGGCGGGCGGCGTGCCATCTCCCTGACCACCATCAAGCATCGCTTTCAGTTTGTGTCCGCCAAGCTCGGCCGCGGCTATCTGCAGCTGAGCCTGTACGATCTCGATGGCAAGGAGCTCGATCAACACGTCACCCAGGTGAGCGAGATCGATCAACAGCCGGTGGTCGACATGCTGCTGCGGGAAATTGGTGCCTTCATGGACTCCCAGCAGGAGCGCAACCGCAACCTGATCAGCATAGCGCTGACCATGCCGGGTCTGGTCAATCCGGAATCGGGTATGGTCATCTATACCCCCAAGTACCAGATCCGCAATCTGGCCCTGGCCAAGCTGCTGGAAAACCACTTCAACCTCCCCTGCTACGTGGGCAACGACACCCGCTCGCTGGCACTGGCCGAACACTTCTTCGGCGAGTCCCGCGACTGCATGGACTCCATTCTGGTGAGCGTGCACCAGGGTGCCGGCTCCGGCATCATCACCAAGGGCAAGGTGTTCCTCGGTCAGAACCGCAACGTTGGCGAGATCGGCCACATCCAGGTCGAACCGCTGGGCAAGCGCTGCCACTGCGGCAACTTCGGCTGCCTCGAGACCATCGCCTCCAACGAGGCCATTGTCGACAAGGTAAAAGAGCTGATCAGTCGCGGCCACCTGAGCTCGCTGCAGGAGAAGCACATCACCATACAGGAGGTGTGCAAGGCGGCTATGGCCGGGGATGAGCTGGCACGCAGCGTGATCGAGAACGTGGGTGAGCACCTGGGACGGGCGGTGGCCATCACGGTCAACCTGTTCAACCCGCAGAAGGTGCTGATCGCAGGCGAAATCACCGCCGCCGAAGAGATCCTCTTCCCGGCCATTCGCCGCTGTGTCGAACACCAGTCACTGCCGAGCTTCCACCGTGGCCTGCCCATCGTGAAGGCCCGCTTCCAGAATCAGCCCACCATAGGTGGCTTCGCCCTGGTGAAACGGGCCCTGCTGGAGGGTGATCTGTTGCAGATCATCATGGAGCAGAAGTAAGGCGCTGGCCTTGCGAGACAAAAAACGGCAGCCACTGGCTGCCGTTTTTTATTGTGCGCTTTTCGCCGGTTTATCCCGCCCGACAGGGCTTGAACAAGTCCAACGCACCGTCATAGACGCTGGTCTGCACATCCATGATCCCCAGCATTGTGCGGGAGTTGTCGCATTCGCTCAGCCTGGTTCACCCCGCCCTACACGGTTTGAACAAGTCCAGCGCACCGTCATAGACGCTGGTCTGCACATCCATAATCCCCAGCATGGTGCGGGGCAACAAGTTGTCGCGCTCGCTCAGTCTGGCTCACCCCGCCCGGCAGGGCTTGAACAAGTCCAACGCACCGTCATAGACGCTGGTCTGCACATCCATGATCCCCAGCATGGAGTGGAACAAGTTGTCATGGGAGAAGCGCTTGCTGCTCGCCTCCTGTTGCAGACACCCCATGTTCAGCTGGCGATCCGCCTGCAACTGCGTAGAAAACCAGGTCAGCAGCGGCACCCGGGTCTGATCATCCGGCGCAAACTGGTAGGGAGTGCCGTGCAGATAGAGCCCCATAGCACCGAGGGATTCGCCATGGTCGGAGAGATAGACCAACCCCACGTTGTAATCCGTTTGCAGTGACTTGAGCTTCTCTATCAGTTGCGCCACCACCTTGTCGGTATAGCGAATGGTGTTGTCATAGGTATTGACCAGCTCTTCGTTGCTGCAATTCTCGATGTCACTGCGCGGGCAGTCCGGCACGAAGAAACGCTCGGACGCAGGATAACGGCGATAGTAGGTCGGACCATGGCTGCCCATCAGATGAAAAGCCACCAGCTTGTTGCCCTGTTTGCCCTTCATGTCGGCAATCTGCCGATCCAGCCCTTCCAGCATCACTTCGTCGTAGCATGAACCCTGCTGGCAATACTGCGGGAAGGCCTTGGCCTCGATATCTATGGTGGGCACGTTCTTGCACACCCCCTTGCAGCCGCCATCGTTCTCCTTCCAGAGCACAGAGACACCTGCGTGTTGCAGCACATCCAGCATGCCGTCCCGGGACTGGGCCAGGGTGTCGTCATACCCGCGCCGGGTGAGATTGGAGAACATGCAGGGCACGGAGACAGCCGTGGCCGTACCGCAGGAGCGCACGTCCTTGAAGGAGATGACTCCCGCTTCCTGCTCGGTGAAACTGTTGGTCTGCTTGCGATAGCCGTTGAGGGAGTAATTCTGGCTACGCGCCGTCTCCCCCACCACCAGGAACATCAGGGTCGGCTTGTTCCCCTGCCCCACCACCCTGGCGTCCGTCCCCAGCGGCTGATAAGGAATGGGGGTGGCAAACAGTATATCTCTGGCATAGCGATAGAAGCCGTGTACATAGTTGGCTGGCACTATCTCCTTGCCAAGAGACTTGTTGTTGCGCCCGACCGAGGCGTAATCCTGATAATAGAGCGCAGCCACCCCCACCAGAAACAGCAGTGACAGGGCGATGGAGCCAAGTCGCAGGCCAAGGCCTCTATACCAAGGGCTGGGATATTCAATCTTCACCCACAACAAGGCCAGCGCCGGCAGCACACCGGTCAGCAGGAACCAGAGCGCGACCGACCCATTGAGGTAGGCGCTCACCTCCCCCGTATTGGTCGCAACCATGTTCTGTACCATGTCCCTGTCGAAGATGACGCCATATTTGAGCATGGCGTAGCTGACCACAGAGCCCAGCAGGATCAGCAGCACGAAGAAGGGCTTGAGCAGATAGCGGAAGGTAAAGGGCAGAAACACCGCATTGAGTGCAGCCAGCAATACCAGGGGGATAGAGAGGACAAAGCCCGCCTTGACGTGATCCAGCTGAGTGAGAATGGTATAAAAGTGCAGGAAGATGGGCCAGTTGAACACCAGTGCAAACAGCAGCACCAGCAACAGATTCACCTTCATCACGCCCAGGGTGATGCGCATAACGATACTCCGACAAATCAGGCAGGACTGGGGGCCCGGCATGGGCACTCCCGTTGTTGGCATCTCGCTTACCGCGCGACGCTGTTTGAAGGCGATAGCGATAATGGGCAGGGGGCCCGGATACTGCAGGCAGCTTAAAAAGCCAAACTTAAGGGAGAGTTAAGGGGAGCGAGTATCTTGGCGGGAAGAGAACAAGAGACAAAAACGGCAGCCTGAAGGCTGCCGTTTTTAATATGTGCTCAGCGTACGATCAGAGGGTCGTAGCCAATTCGTCGGAGGAAGATGGCACCGTTGTTATGCCACCTCCTCGCGTGTGCACCCTGACGATAAGAGGGTCGCGGCGACGTCGTCGGAGGAAGATGGCACCGTTGTGATGCCATCTCCTCGCGTGTGCACTCTGGCGATCAGAGGGTCGCGGCGACTTCGTCAGAGATGGAGCCGTTGTGGTACACCTCCTGCACGTCGTCCAGATCTTCCAGCATGTCGATGAGACGCATCAGCTTGGGGGCGGTTTCCGCATCCAGCTCGGCTTCGGTGGAAGGGATCATGGTCACTTCGGCGTTCTGTGCCTTGAAGCCGGCGGCTTCCAGCGCATCCAGCACGGTCCCGAAATCGTTCGGGGTGGTGTACACCTCGATGGAACCATCTTCTTCGGTCACCACGTCATCGGCGCCCGCTTCCAGTGCCGCATCCATCAGGGCATCTTCGTCGACACCGACGAAGGTCAGCAGCCCTTTCTTGCTGAACAGGTAGGCGACCGAACCATCGGTGCCCAGGTTGCCGCCGCTCTTGCTGAAGGCATGACGCACTTCCGCCACGGTACGGTTGCGGTTATCGGTCAGACACTCCACCATCACGGCGGAGCCTGCCGGGCCGTAACCTTCGTAAACGATGGTCTCGAGCTGCTCACCGTCGCCACCACCGGCCCCACGCGCGATGGCGCGGTTGATGGTTTCGCGGGTCATGTTGCTGGTCAGGGCTGCCGTCACCGCCGCACGCAGGCGCGGGTTGTTGGCAGGATCCGGATCGCCGATACGAGCCGAGGTAGTGATTTCACGGATCAGCTTGGTGAAGATCTTGCCGCGCTTGGCATCCTGAGCTGCCTTGCGGTGTTTGATGTTGGCCCATTTACTGTGACCTGCCATAGAGACTCTCCGTTATATTTTTTAGATTTCAATAACACAAAGTGACCGGGTAGGGCGCGCTGGGCGCGGCCGGGACTGTGCCGGATGCCGGCTTATTCATCACCCTTGACGGTCGTCGCAATTGCCAGTTCGCTCATCTGCACCTGGTTGGCAAAGCTGGGGGCGTCTGTCATCAGACAAGCGGCCGCCGTGGTTTTCGGGAAGGCAATCACGTCCCGGATGTTGTCGGTACCGGTCAGCAGCATGCTCAGACGGTCCAGGCCGAAGGCCAGACCGGCGTGCGGCGGGGTACCGTACTTCAGCGCATCCAGCAGGAAGCCGAACTTGAGGCGTTGCTCGGCCGGGGTGATGCCGAGGATGTCGAATACGGTGGCCTGCATTTCGCTGTTGTGGATACGCACAGAGCCGCCACCCACTTCGTAGCCGTTGATGACCATGTCGTAGGCGTTGGCATAAGCGCTGAGCGGGTTGGCTTTCAGCTCGCTCGGGCCCAGGTTGCTCGGGGCGGTGAAGGGATGGTGCATGGCCGCCAGGCCGCCTTCGCTGTCTTCCTCGAACATGGGGAAGTCGATGACCCACAGCGGCTTCCAGCTGTTTTCCATCAGACCCAGATCGCGGCCCACTTTCAGACGCAGGGCACCGATGGCATCGGCCACCACTTTCTTGCTGTCGGCACCGAAGAAGATGATATCGCCGTCGGCCGCACCGGTACGGGCCAGGATTTCGCGCACTATCTCATCGGAGAGGAACTTGGCCACCGGGGACTGCACGCCTTCAATACCGTTAGCCGCTTCGTTGACCTTCATCCAGGCCAGGCCCTTGGCACCGTAGATGCCGACAAACTTGGTGTACTCGTCGATCTGCTTGCGGGACAGCTCGGCGCCGCCCGGCACTTTCAGGGCAGCCACACGGCCTTTCGGGTCGTTGGCGGGGCCGGCGAACACGGCGAACTCGACGGCGGTCAGCAGATCTGCCACATCGACCAGCTCCATCGGCAGACGCAGGTCCGGCTTGTCGGAGCCGAAGCGGCGCATGGCCTCGTCAAAGGTCATAACAGGGAAGTCGCCCAGATCCACGGCCAGCACGTGTTGCCACAGGTTGCGGATCATCTCTTCCATCAGCTCGCGCACTTGCGGCGCGGTCATGAAGGAGGTCTCCACGTCTATCTGGGTGAATTCCGGCTGGCGGTCGGCACGCAGGTCTTCGTCACGGAAGCACTTGACGATCTGGTAGTAGCGATCGAAGCCGGACATCATCAGCAACTGCTTGAACAGCTGCGGGGACTGCGGCAGGGCGTAGAACTTGCCCTTGTGCACCCGGCTCGGCACCAGATAGTCACGGGCACCTTCCGGGGTGGCCTTGGTCAGCATGGGGGTTTCGATGTCGAGGAAGCCGTGCTCGTCCATGAAGCGACGTACGAAAGCGCTGGCCTTGGCACGGGTCTTCAGGTACTTGGCCATCTCGGGGCGACGCAGATCCAGATAACGGAACTTGAGGCGCTGCTCTTCACTGTTGACCTGATTGAAGTCCAGCGGCAACGGCTCGGCGCGGTTGATGATGGTGAGCTCATGGGCGAACACTTCGATGGCACCTGTGGCCATGTCGCTGTTGCGCTGGGAGTCAGGGCGGGTACGTACCACACCTGAAACCTGAATGCAGAACTCGCCGCGCAGTTCGGAGGCCAGGGCGAAGGCGTCCGGCTTGTCCGGATCGAAGAACACCTGCACGATCCCTTCCCGGTCACGCATGTCGATAAAGATCAGACCGCCGAGGTCGCGACGACGATGGACCCAACCGCACAATGTAATGGTCTGCCCGGCATGGGCCTCATTGACCTGTCCGCAATAGATAGAGCGCATGGACTTCTTCCTTCGAAATTGTAGAGAGACGGTTAACCTGAGCCGCCGGGCACGACTGGCAGCACAGTCCGTCTCACAGCTGGCCAGAGTCTTGTTCTTGCCCGGTTTGAAATCTGTCTCGTACCGTCCGACCCCCTGGATCGGACACCTGCCACCGATATCGGCTCGACCAGAGGCGGCTGGCAAGCGGCCGGGCAGTCGGTCAGAGGGCATCGGAAAGCATCGTTGTTTGGCCAATTCATGGCCGCTACCGTCGCCACAATATGCGCACAGCGGGGCGAGTCACAACAAATTGGCAAACAAAAGGGCTGGCATTATAGAGGAAAACCCCCATTTGGGTAAAATGGCCAGCAGCCTCCTTTGCCCTGTTTTTTGCGTCTCAAGGCAAAAAATGGGCATAAACCGAGATAAACCCGCAGACAGGATCCGCCATGAGCCTCTTTTTGGGCCTGCCACAATGGTCGCACCCGGCCTGGCCCGGTCAATTATTGGGTGTGGGCGCCAAACCCGCCGAACATCTCGCCCACTACGCCCGGGTGTTCAACACAGTGGAAGGCAACACCACCTTTTACGCCTCGCCCACCCCTGACACAGTGCAGCGCTGGGCCGATGCGGTGCCTGCCCACTTTCGTTTCAGCTTCAAGTTTCCGAAAGAAATCAGTCACCAGAGCGATCTGGTGAGCGTAGACAAGCAGGTGACCGAGTTCATTCGCCTGCTCACCCCGCTGCACGACAAGCTGGGACTGCTCAAGCTGCAACTGCCCGCGCGCTTCGGCCCGAGCGGCCTTCCCCGCCTCGCTGAATTCTTTAACCGGCTGCCGACACAGTTTCGCTATGCCCTCGAGGTACGTCATCCCGATTTCTTCGCCAAAGGGGAAGCAGAGCGCAGCCTCAACCGCATGCTGATGGAAAAAGGCATCAACCGCATCATGCTCGACAGCCGGCCACTGTTTTCTGTGCCAGCTACCACGGCGGCCATGATAGATGCACAGGGCAAGAAGCCCAGACTGCCGGTGCACCTGCTGGCTACCGCCAGCGCCCCCGTGGTGCGGCTCATCGGTCTGCCGGAACCGGCCGCCAATCACCCCTTCCTGCCAAGCTGGTTGCCCCACTGGCGTCAATGGCTGGCGGAGGGAAAGGATCTCTACCTCTTTATACATACCGCCGACAATGCCCAGTCACCCGAACTGGCCCGTCAGATAACACACCTGTTGGGACAGGAGATGGCCCCCTGGCCGGGGGAAAACGATCGCGCGCGCCAGGGCGTGCTGCGCTTTTAGCCAGCCACTGCACCAGCCATTCATCAGGCGCAAAAAAAGCCACTTTTTTGTGGCCGGACAGGGCTCGGCGTCAAGACAAATGCCCATCAATCCTCTACACTAGCGCCCCAAGCAAGGGTCCGGAACATGACCCATACGAACTGGGACGGCCCGAAGGAACTCAAGGCCAGTCACCCCGTTCGTAAACAGGTGATATATCTACTCTGATGGGTATCACCCAACGACTCAATTGAACAATACAGCCGGATTACACCCCGGCTGTCAGGTTGCGCAAGCATGCATACCAAAGACCAAATTTTTGCTGCCCCTATCGCCCGATTGGGGGACTTTTGCTTTGACGAACAGGTCGTCGACGTCTTCCCCGACATGATCCAGCGCTCGGTGCCGGGCTACAGCAACATCATCTCCGCCATCGGCATGATGGCTGTTCGTTATGCCCAGCCACAGAGCCGTCTGTACGATCTTGGCTGCTCCCTCGGCGCCGCCACCCAGGCCATGCGTCGCCACCTGACTCAACCGGGTTGCCACATCACGGCAGTGGATCTCTCTCACCCCATGATAGAGCGCGCCCGTGCCCACCTTTCGGGTTTCAAATCCGAGGTGCCGGTGGAGCTGATCGAGGCGGACATCTGCGACATAGCGATCGAAAACGCCTCTGTGGTGGTGCTCAACTTCACCCTGCAGTTCGTGGACCCCGAAAAGCGGATGGCCCTTATCCAGCGCATCTTTGATGGTCTGCGTCCGGGCGGCATCCTGATCCTGAGCGAGAAGTTCCGCTTCGAGGATGAACCGGTCAACGATCTGCTCATCGAGCTGCACCTGGACTTCAAACGCGCCAATGGCTACAGCGAGCTGGAGATCAGCCAGAAGCGCAACGCCCTAGAGAACGTGATGCGTACCGACAGCCTGGAGACCCACAGATCACGCCTGCAAAGCGCCGGCTTCGTTCATCAGGATCTCTGGTTCCAGTGCTTCAACTTCGGTTCCATGATTGCCATCAAATCCAGCGACGCCAACTAAGCCATGATCGACTTTGCCAATTTTTATCAACTGATCGCCAAGAACCGGCTGAGCCACTGGTTGCATACCCTGCCCGCTCAGCTGCATGCCTGGCAGCACGACAACCTGCATGGGGACCTGCCGCGCTGGAATCGCGCCCTCAACAAGCTACCCACCACAGCGCCCGGCCATATCGAGCTGCAACAGGGCGTCGAGATAGGCAATAGCCAGAGCTTGAGTGAAGGTGAGCGCAAAAAAGTCGAGAGTCTGCTGCGCCAATTCATGCCCTGGCGCAAGGGGCCCTTCACGGTCCACGGCATCCACATCGATACCGAGTGGCGCTCCGACTGGAAGTGGGATCGGGTATTGCCCCACATCAGCCCGCTGGCTGGCCGCTATGTGCTGGATGTGGGCTGCGGCAGCGGCTATCACCTCTGGCGTATGGTCGGCGAAGGAGCCAAACTGGCCGTCGGCATAGACCCGAGCCCGCTGTTTTTGTGCCAGTTCGAGGCCATTCGTCACTTCACCGGCGGCGATCAGCGCGCTCACCTGTTGCCGCTGGGCATTCAGGAGCTGCCTGACCTGCGCGCCTTTGACACCGTCTTCTCCATGGGGGTGCTCTATCACCGCAAGTCCCCCATAGAGCACATAGAACAGTTGCGTAACCAGCTGAAAGACGATGGCGAGCTGGTGCTGGAGACCCTGGTTGTCGACGGCGGCGTCAATGAGGTGCTGGTGCCCACCGACCGTTACGGCAAGATGCGCAACGTCTGGTTCATCCCCTCAAGCGCAGCCCTCAAACTCTGGGTGGAGCGCTGCGGATTTACCGATGTGCGGATCGTAGACGAGAATATGACCAGCACCGACGAACAGCGTCGTACCGACTGGATGATTAATGAATCCCTGAGCGATTATCTGGATCCTGCGGATCCCGCGCTCACGGTAGAAGGACACCCGGCGCCGAAACGTGCCGTACTGATTGCCAGAAAGGCCAAAGACTAGCCGATGGCGCCAGCGGAAGTTACACTGACCCAATTCCAGGAAGCACAGTTAAATGAATGACATGAAAAGCAAATTAAAAGGAATGACCCTGCTCTCCCTGCTCAGTCTCGGCGGGTGTGTCAGTGTGGATAAAGCGCCCCCGGTACCAACCTTGACGCTGGCCGAGCTTCGCACCGAGATCAATCTGAGCGAGCAACGCCTGCAAACATCCATGGAACAGCAACAGAAGCAGTATGTGCAGCAACAGCATCTGCTGGTTCAGCTCAACACTGATGTCAACAACATGAAAGAGTCTGTGAAAAAAGTCGATAGCAAGCTCGAAGCCTTGCCACCCGAGCCGCCCAAACCCATGGCGATCCCGACCGAGAAATGCCAGGCACCAAGCCAGGGCCATACCGTCGACGGCAAACTGCTGGTGGGTGAAGCCGAGTGGATCTGGGTTGACGCCGCCAATGACGCCTTCCAGGCGCGGGTCGATACAGGTGCCACCACCTCCTCCATCAGCGCCCAGGACATCACTATCTTCGAGCGCAATGGCAAAAACTGGGTGCGCTTCTTCCTGAGCCACCAGGAGATGGACGACAAGATCCAGATCGAAGCGCCGCTGGTACGCCACGTGCGGGTACGTCAGGCGTCTGCCGACGATCTCGACCGTCGTCCCGTGGTACGTCTGGCGGTCCGGATCGGCGACATGACCGAGAAGGCCGAATTTACCCTGAAAGATCGCAGCGACATGACCTTCCCCGTGTTGCTGGGTCGCGAATTTTTGAAAGACATCGCCGTGGTTGATGTGGCCCGCGAATATATCCAACCAAAACCCAAGCTCAAGGATGTGAAATAATCCATGGTTTCCCGTAAGCCGTTCTATTTGCTGGTCGCCCTGCTGTTCATTGTCGGCCTGGGGATGACGTTTTATCACCACATAGCGTTGGATGTACCGCTGACGCCAGGTGAAAAACGCCAGATCTGGTCCATCGAGGCCAAGCTCGAATTTGAAGCCACCGGTGAGCCGGTGATCGCCTCCCTGGCCATTCCGGGCACCCAGCCCGGTTTCACCCTGATGAACGAGAACGCCGCGAGCCCGGGCTACGGCCTGTCATTTGTCGAGAAGGACGGGGATGCCCGCGCCGAGTGGTCGATCCGTTCCGCCTCCGGCCGCCAGGAGCTCTACTACCGCGTCGACATGATGGCTGACGAGCATGCCAAACCGGCTGCCCTGGCAAAGCCTCCCGTCATCGAGAAGCAGATCGAGAGCGAGCCTTACGCCACCGCCATGAAGCAGATCTCCGAACGGGCCCAGGAGCGCTCCGCCGACGGTTACACCCTGACCCGCGAGATCATCAAGGAAATAGAGAAGCAGGAGCAGAACGCCGAGCTGCTGAAATCTCACAAGAGCCGGGCCAGCCTGATTGCAGAGCTGCTGAGCAACGCTGACGTCCCGGCGCGCGTGGTCCATGCACTGAGTCTGGAAGACGGCCGTCGTCGCCAGGAGCTGGTGGATTACCTGCAGGTATTCAACAGCCCGACCGACTACAAGCTGTTCAACCCGCAAACCGGTGAGCAGGGTCGCCCTGCCAATCTGCTGCTGTGGGAATACAACTCGGGCGCCCTGCTGGATGTCACCGGCGGCCACAACTCCCGGGTCACCTTCTCGATGATCGAGCAGGAACAACCGGTCAACGTGGCGCTGGCGCAGAAGTTCGAAAAGTCCGAGATGCAGAACTTCTCCATCCACAGTCTGCCGCTGGAAGAGCAGGCGCTGTTCAAAGGCTTGCTGCTGATCCCCATCGGCGTGCTGATGGTGGTGTTCCTGCGGGTTATCGTCGGTATCAAGACCTCGGGCACCTTCATGCCTGTGTTGATCGCGGTCGCCTTCATCCAGACCTCGCTGGTTACCGGCCTGGTCGGCTTCCTGCTGATCGTCGGCACGGGTCTGGTCATCCGCTCCTATCTGTCGCGGCTCAACCTGCTGCTGGTGGCCCGAATATCGGCGATCATCATAATGGTGATCTCAATGATCGGTATCTTCTCCGCCTTCGCTTTCAAGCTGGGACTGACCGACGGCATGAAGATCACCTTCTTCCCGATGATCATCCTCTCCTGGACCATAGAGCGGATGTCCATTCTGTGGGAAGAAGAGGGTCCGAAAGAGGTGGTGCGTCAGGGCGGTGGTTCCCTGCTGGTGGCGGTCATCGCCTACCTCGCCATGGATAACGAGCTGATCCGTCATCTGACCTTCAACTTCCTCGGCCTGCAGCTGGTGCTGATGGCGACCGTGCTGCTGCTGGGTAACTACACCGGCTACAAGCTGAGCGAGCTCAAGCGTTTCAAGCCGCTGGTGAACGAGATCAAGTCTGGCGCCACCCCGGGTAAGGACAAGTAACAGATGTGGTTCTGGGAAAAATACACCAGCCCGTGGAGCCTGTCTCAGGCAGGCATCCTCGGCATGAACAAGCGCAACCACTCCTACATCAGCCGCTACAACCCGCGTCGCCTCTACCCGCTGGTGGATGACAAGCTGCAGACCAAGCGCATCGCGCTGGATGCAGGTGTGACAGTGCCCGAGCTTATCGGCACCATCCGCGAGCAGCATGACGTTGGCCGCATTACCGAACTGGTAAAAGATTGGCCTGGCTTTTGTATCAAGCCGGCCCGTGGCTCCGGCGGCAAGGGGATCCTGGTGATCCTCCGTCAGGAAGATGGTCTCTTCTTCAAACCGAATGGCAGCGCGTCTACCGGTCAGGATCTGGAGCGCCATGTCTCCAACATTCTGGCGGGGCTCTATTCCCTCGGCGGCAAGCCTGACGTGGCACTGGTAGAAGGCCTCATCAACTTTGATGATGTGTTCGACGGTTACTCGTTCGAAGGGGTGCCCGATGCACGGGTGATCATCTTCAAGGGCTTCCCTGTGATGGCCATGATGCGTCTCTCCACCGCCGCCTCCGACGGCAAGGCAAACCTGCACCAGGGCGCCGTGGGTGTGGGCCTGTGCCTGCGCACCGGCCGGGCGCTGCGGGCGGTACAGTTTGGCAATCCGCTGCGCTACCACCCGGATACCGGCCTCGATCTGTACGATCTCAAGGTGCCTCACTGGGATACCTTGCTGACGCTGGCAGCCTCCTGCTACGAGATGTCGGGTCTGGGTTACATAGGTACCGACATGGTGCTGGACAAGTTCCGCGGCCCCATGCTGCTGGAGCTCAACGCCCGTCCCGGCCTTGCCATCCAGATCGCCAACGGTCGCGGCCTGGTGCCCAATCTCAAGACCATCGAGAAGCTGGGTCAGGTCAAGATGAACGTGGAGCAGAGGGTCAGCTTCGCCAAGGATCACTTCGGTATCTTTGACGAGTAGCCCCTACCACCCTGATAGCAAAAGCGCGCCCCGAGGCGCGCTTTTTTATGGCTGGCATTCGGCCTTTTACATGATTTGGCTGGCGGCAGGCAGAAAAAAACCGATGCCTTGGCATCGGTTTTTCGGTATCCGGTACGCAGACCCGATTACAGGGAGGCAGCGTTCTCAGACAGGTACTTGGCAACGCCATCAGCAGAAGCGGTCATGCCTTTTTTACCCTTCTCCCACTGGGCCGGGCACACTTCGCCATGCTCTTCGTGGAATTGCAGGGCATCGACCATGCGCAGCATCTCGTCGATGTTGCGGCCAAGGGGCAGATCGTTGACCACCTGATGACGCACCATACCGTGGCTGTCGATCAGGAAGGAGCCACGGAAGGCAACACCGGCTTCCGGGTGCTCAACGTCATAGGCTTTGCAGATTTCGTGCTTCACGTCGGCGATCAGCGGGTATTTTACCTGACCGATACCGCCATCTTCCACCTTGGTGTTACGCCAGGCGTTGTGGGAGAACTGGGAATCAATGGAAACACCGATCACTTCCACACCGCGCTTCTGGAACTCTTCATAGCGGTGATCGAAGGCAATCAGCTCGGACGGACAGACGAAGGTGAAATCGAGGGGATAGAAGAACAGGACAGCTGCTTTGCCTTTGATGTGGGACGCCAGGTTGAAGGAGTCAACAATCTGGCCATTGCCCAGAACGGCAGCAGCGGTGAAATCAGGTGCGGGACGGCCTACCAATACCATATTCAATTCCTCATTATGTGAAGTGAACAATCCTGTCAGGATTGGGCTACCTAGAGCCAAGTCCGTCTAATTCAAGCGACAAACCCTATACCCAGTGGTAGATTAGTTAAATCAAATTAAATAGATAGCATTCATCGGGTTTTCCTATGCAACGTTGGCCCAGCCTGAAACAGCTGCAATATCTGGTCGCTCTCGACGAGCACAAGAACTTCAATCGTGCCGCCAAGGCCTGTCATGTCAGCCAGTCCACCCTGAGTACCGGGATCCAGACGCTGGAAGACATGATGAACCTGCAACTGGTGGAGCGGGACCACAAGAGCTTCATTATGACCCCGGTCGGCATGGAAATCGTCGAGCGAGCTCGCAATTTGCTCTCGGATGCGCGAGATCTGATGGAGCTGGGGCAACATCAGGGCGGCGTCATGCACGGCACAGTCCGGCTCGGCTGCATCCCCACCATAGCCCCTTTCCTGCTCAGCAAGCTGCTGCAGGAGTGCGGCAAGGCTTATCCTGAACTGGAATTGTTGCTGCGTGAAGACACCACCACCAACCTGCTCAAGCAGCTGGAACAGGGTCAGCTCGACTTGCTGATCCTGGCGTTGCCGGTGGAGATCGGCGGCTTCCACTGCAAGATGGTTGGCCAGGATCCCTTCCACATGGTGATGCCCGCCAGCATGGCGGCCGGTCTGCATACGCCGTTCGACTACAAGGAACTGCCCAACCAGAGCATCTTCCTGCTGGAACGGGAGCACTGCCTCACCGAACATGCGGTCAGCGCCTGTCGGCTGCGGGACAAGAGCAAGATAAACCCCTTTGCCGCCACCAGCTTGCACACCCTGGTGCAGATGGTCGGTGCCGGGCTTGGCACCACCTTCCTGCCCCAAATGGCAATAGATTCCGGCATTCTCGACAACACCGACCTGGTGGCCATTCCCCTGCCGGGTGAAAAACCGTATCGCGAGATAGGCCTGGTGTGGCGCCCCAGCACCACCCGGGTACAGACCTTCTACAAGCTGGCCGAGCTGCTCACTCCGCTCATCGAGCCCAAGACCGGAGTCACGTTCTGACCCACAAAAACGCCGGCAGCTTGCCGGCGTTTTCATTGGTTCAAACACATCGGCAGATCAGTTGCCGGCCGGTGGCCCAAAGATGCGGGTATAGGAGGTCAGGGTCCGTACGCTCACATCCGCCGGATTGCCGTTCTCGTCATAGAGCGCCAGCTCACCAGTCTGCTTATTGTGGCCGAGCAGCTGATGAGCACTCAGGTTGCTCAGCGCATCGCTGTCCGCCTTCCACTCCCAGCGCTGGCCCAAACTCAGACTGCAGCTCTGCAACTGGCCGAGGTTGTTGCCATCGAGGCAGCGACGGGTATCCAGCGCACTGACATAACGGCCGTACTGGTCATAGATAAAGGACTGGGCAGCCGAAGTCTCGTCACAGGTCACGGCGCTCAGGCCATGCTCGGCGCCGGCGCTCAGGCAACGGTTGTCAAAGCCCCCCAGCTGCAGGTTGACCGGGCGTCCGCCGGTGAATACCGGATGGTTCCAATCCACCTTGAAGCTGGTTGAGGCGGTCACCCGTCTGCGCTTGTCGACATCCTCGAACCCCTGGAAGGAGACATGCCCTCCCACCACGTAGTAGTGCTTGTAGATGCCGGTGTAGATGGGGCGGATGTTGACCGAAGAGTCGATCTTGAACTCGGTACTGCCCGTCTCGTCGGGCGCCGCCTTGTAGATGACATCCAGATTCGGCACGAAGCCCTTGTAACTCAGCGGCTGGATGCGGTTGTGATCCACATCGTACCCCATGCCCCAGACGGTGGCGGTCTTGGAGGAGAGCAGTGACTCCGCCGTCGCGTATTGATCCCGCACCCAGCTGAAACTCACCTTCTGGGCACTCGGCGCCGAGCGTTCGACCCGATAATCCTGGGTGTTGTAGGCTAGCTGACGCTGCTGGCTGAACTTGGCTGACGCCTCCAGCTTGGCCTTGGGCCCATCCTTGTTCACTTCAACCCCGCCGGTCACCCCCACCTCGAAACCCGAGATCTCGCGATGCTCATACTTGCTGTTGAGGTTGGTCGGCAGACTCTTGAGCACAGCCGCCTTGGTATTGGAAGCGTCGATGGTGAAGCGATAATCTTGGGCGATGGCATCGGTGGCATAGTCCCGCGCCCAGCCATCGAGCAGCAGATAATCTGCGATGTTCTCGCTCCAGGTGAGGTCCTCATTGAGCTGAATACCGGCACCTGCCGACTCGTCATCCAGCGAGATCCGCACTATCTTGGCATCCGGCGTAGCTGACCCCGTGTTGCCAAATTGCAGGGAGCGCTCCAGATTCACCCGATAGACCAGCGAGATGTTTGGCGAGTCACAAAAGAGGCGAGCCCCCCGATCCCAGGTGCGTGAGCGCGGGAAGGTACACTCGCCATCGCTGATCTTGCGATTGACGTTGAGATAAAAAGCCACGTGAGGCAGGCCCGCTTCCGCCGTCGCGGTTTGCGTCAGGGAGCGCTTGTGGCGTTTGCCCTGCCCTGCCAGGGTGTCGATTCGCTCCATCACCTGATAGAAGGCAGGATCATCCGCGCCCCCCAGCGGGGTAAACAGCAGCTCCCCCTTGTAGGCGGAGACCAGCACCCAATTGGCATCAAACGAGATGCCTGCCAGCTGCTCCATGGCTTTTCTGGCCTGTTGCCGTTCGGCCTTGTCAGTGATGCCGCTGAAATCGATGAAGATACGCTCCCCCTGCCCCAGCACACGCTCGCGCAACTGGTCACGGGTCAACGCCTTGGCTGCCTGTTGTTCATCCAGCCAGCTGCTGGCGTTGAGGTAGACCAGTCCCTGCTCCGATTGCAGGCTGGCCAGCATGGCTGTGCCCTGATCGGTGCGTTCACCTATGTCTTCGGCATGAACGCTGCCAGCCAGCAAGGCCAGCGCGAGCAGACTGAGGGCGGGAATATGAGTGACTAATTTGCGTGGTTTATTGTTTTTCATTGTTATCTCCTGATCGAATCCCGCCAGACTATTTTCCCATGCAGTGAAATAGCATAACCCTGTTATCAATGGTTATATGGAGGCGTTATTCTCTTTGCCAGCCAAGCTGTATTTTCCATTTTTCTTGCTGTGAATTAACAACGGATTGATGGGTGACATTTCATATGGCAGAGCAAGGACCGCAATGCAGTCCAGGGTGGACGACTCGGCGTTCGCCGATGCTATTACACGGTTGTCGCGCTCTGGTGCGCGCCCCATTTATGATGCGGGTGACATCTGTCATGAATCTCGCCATCACGGATATGACATACTGGCCTGACTCATATGTCTATCGTGTCTGCCTTGCCTGTAACCCGGATTGCACGGGCGACAGGGTGCGAGGAAACACTGACTGCTATGGGCTTGCGATCATGATGCTACCCTCCTCTTTGCTGGTGGAATTATTCCTCTGGCGCCATAATTAATCAATGTCAGCCAGGGGTTAATATCATTTACAGCCTGTTACAAATTAATTCCCTATATATCCAGCTTGATACTGTTATTTCTTCATTCAGGTAATCAGCATGACTGTATATATTACGCAGGAACATCATAACGAATTAACCTGAAATCAGAACGTGACACAGATCACGCAGTGACGTCAACAAGGATAATAATAAACTTATTTAAATCGCATTAGAATAAACGCGTTAATATTGAAATGCTCATTCAAGTAAGCAAGATGATATTATTCAATTAGTGGTACTTGATGGTATAAATGAAATCCATACGACCCCCTTTATACTCAACATGCCTTGTTAAAATGGGTTTTATCACGGCCAAGGCTATGTTCGAGCCCCAAACCCCGTTTATGATGAGCAGGTTGTCGCATCGAGGGAGCCCCTATGGATTGCAAGTTACTGCTACCCCTGCTGGCCCTGTTGCTGGCCGCCTGTTCCAGCACGCCCGAACCGCCGCCACCTCGTCAGAGCAGTGCCTTCGACAGCTTTTATCAGCAGTGGCGTGGTGTGCCCTATCGCATGGGCGGATCCAGCCGGGCGGGCCTCGACTGCTCCGCCTTCACCCAGCTTGCCTACAGCCAGGTACTGGGCTTCAACCTGCCCAGAACCACAGAATCCCAGGCCAGTCTCGGCACGCCGGTCGATCGCTACCGGTTGCAACACGGGGATCTGGTCTTCTTCAAAACCGGCTGGCAGCAATACCATGTCGGTGTCTATACAGGTGCCGGTGAGTTTATCCACGCCTCCACCAGCAAGGGCGTGATCCGCTCGCGCCTCGACAATGTCTACTGGAACAGTCGCTACTGGCAGGCTCGCCGCCTGACGCAGTGAGCCCCGCTCGCCATGAGAAATGAGAAAGGCCCGTGACGGGCCTTTCTCATTGTCTGTTTTCAGACTCAGTGCTTGCGATGCCAGCGCGGCGAGGTGGCTTTCTCACCCCAGGGGGTCACGCATGGCAAGAGTGCCCCCTCGATCACCACATCGCTGCTGGCCAGCGCCTCGGCAATCTTCTGGTGCAGCACCCGCAACAGACGCCCCTCCTGCTCGGCCAGGGAGTGGCCCGCGGCAAAGAACTCGCGCTGATGTTGCAGTGCCAGCTTCTGGGCAAACTCATAGGTATTGAAGCAATCCGGCATCCGCTCGACCACATCATCAAGCCGGGCCAACAAGCTGTTCAGTTCCCTGGTCATATCGCTCACTCCTTGTAGGTTGATAACCAAAAACTACCCCTTATTGGATAAACCACCAACCCTCAAACCCTGAAAGTGTGGTGGGTCGCACAGTTAACAGGTGAGTCATCCGCGACCCAGTGCCAAGCCAGATGAGATAACTTTACAGCCGGTTAACAAGCCGCTAGATTTAGACCGACCAATCAGTCGGTCAATTAACAAGCGGGGTAGGCCATGGACCTGGTTCAGTCGCAAGAGAGCTCCACAGACAAGTTGTCGCTACCAAACAAGCTGGCCAGGCTCAGGCAAGCCTGTCAGGCCAATCCCATGCCTGGCCTGAGTGAACGTAGAGCCCATCTGAATCAGCTCAAGCGCGCCCTGCTCGACCACAAGCAGCAACTGTGCGACGCCCTGGCCCGGGATTATGGCCAGCGCAGCGACTACGACAGTCTGATCGCCGATATCCTGCCCTGTGTCATGCAGATCAACTACACCCAGAAGCGGATCAAACGCTGGATGCGCCCTCATCGCCGCCATACCGGTCTGCTGCTGGCACCGGCCAAAGTCGAGGTGTTCTACCAGCCCCTTGGCGTAGTCGGCATCATAGTGCCTTGGAACTTCCCCGTGATGCTGAGCCTGGGACCTCTCATCAGCGCCATCGCCGCCGGCAACCGGGCCATGCTCAAGCTCTCCGAATTCACCCCTCACACCAATGCCGTGCTACGCGAGTTGCTGGACGGCGTGTTCGACGAAGAGGAGGTGACGGTCGTCGAGGGGGATGCGCAAGTGGCCGCCGCGTTCAGCGCCCTCCCCTTCGATCACCTGCTGTTTACTGGCTCGACCGCGGTGGGCAAGCTGGTGATGGCCGCAGCCGCCCCCCAGCTCACCCCGCTCACCCTGGAGCTTGGCGGCAAGAGTCCCTGCCTTGTCGCCCCCGACATGCCCATCGCACTCGCAGTGGAACGGATGATCTTCGGCAAGAGCCTCAACGCCGGCCAGATCTGCGTGGCCCCCGACTATGTGTTGCTGCCACGGGGCCAGGAGCAGGCCTTCATCGAGGCCTATCGCAACCACTTTGCCCGCATTTATCCCAAGGGACTGGCCAGCCCGGATTACGGCTCCATCATCAATGTGCGCCAATATGAACGGATCACCAGCTGGCTGGCCGAGGCCGAACAGGTGGGTGCCCAGGTGCACCCTTGCGGCAGCCCGGCCCGGGACGACATAGCCCACCGACTGGTGCCCCATCTATTGACCGGGGTACCCAACCACTGTCAGGTGATGCAGCAGGAGATCTTCGGCCCCCTGCTGCCGCTGGTGCCCTACGACAGCATCGACGAGGCGCTCGCCTACATAGGTGCCCGCCCCCGCCCACTCGCCTTCTATCTGATGAGCCTGGATCCGGCCCTGCAAGCCAGGGTGACCCGGGAGACCCACTCCGGCGGCATGGCCATCAACGAGAGCCTGTTCCAGGTGGCGGCCGATGATGTGCCCTTTGGCGGCATAGGTGCCTCCGGCATGGGCCACTACCACGGCCATGAAGGCTTTCTCACCTTCTCCAAGGCCAAAACCGTGCTCAGCCGTGGCAAATTCAGTACCGGCTCCCTGGTTCATCCCCCTTATCGGCGCTGGCACCAGCGGCTGATGATGGCGCTGTTTTTACGCTAACCGCCCGTGACGAGGCCAGCATGAACAAACCCATGACCGACAAACGCCGCCAGATCCTGGATGCTGCCCTTGCCCTGTGTGCAGAGGATGGGCTGCAAGGCGCCGCCACCGCCCGCATCGCCAAGGCGGCAGGGGTGGCTAATGGCACCCTGTTTCACCACTTTCCCAGCAAGGAGGTGCTGATCCAGTGCCTCTATCAGGACATCAAACTGCGCCTCGGCGCTGCCATCACGGAGGCGGACGCCGCCCTGCCCCTGTGCGAGCAGGCCCGTCATTACTGGCAGCAAGCCATGCAGTGGATGCAGGCCCATCCCAACGAGCTCAAGTTCGTGCTGGGCTTCTTCCACTCTCCCCTGCTGGCGCGCTCCCTGCGCAGCCAGATCCTGAGCGAGACCTTGCGTTTTCTGCCGCAACTGCTGACCCAGGGCCAGGCCAGCGGGGTGCTGATGCAAGCCCCACCGGCCCTGATGCTGGAGGTATGCCAGAGCCAGTTTCTGGCGTGCGCCTCCCTGTTTGTCGATCAACCTGAACTGGGGCAGGACGCCCACTGGCAAGCCAGTGCCTTCGCCCTCTTCTGGTCTGCCATCTCGGGAGTGAATCCTCATGCAAAACCGGACGCTTGAATCCCTGGCGGCCCTTGGCCGCCGTCTCTGGATGGCCACCCTGCTCTGGGTCATAGGGCGCACCCTGTGCCGCGCCGCCCGGGTCGATGAGGCGGTGCGGCGTGAACTCGCCCCCCTGCCCGACGGCCTCACCATACGGCTGGAGGTAGCGGGCCTCACCCAGGCGCTGATCATCCATAAAGCAGCTGGTCGCTGGCAGTGCGGCGTACCGGCACATGCCAGCAGCGATCTGCACCCGCTGCGGGTGCGCTTCAAACATCCGGGTATCGCCTTTCGTGCCCTCAGCTTTCGGCTCGGGGTCAATCAGGCGTTCAGTGAAAACCGCCTGCTGGTGGAAGGGGATCTCACCGTCGCCATGCACCTGGTGCGGGCACTGGAGCAATTGCAGGCCCTGATCCTGCCCGCCTTCATAGCGCGGCCGCTGCTGCGCCACTATCCGAGCCCGCGCAACAAGCTGGCGCGTGCCTGCCACATCTACCTGGGTCTGCTGACCGGCTGAATAAAAGGATGAACAACATGAGTCGCTATTACGATTTCTTCTGTCCGGTCAAACTGATGGCGGGCGAGCAGGCGCTGGAACAGCTGGCTGGCGAATTGGCGGGTCTGGGGGCACGCCGTCCGCTGCTGCTCACCGACAAGGGGGTCAGCGGCACAGGGCTCGCCACCCTGCTGGCCAATGTGCTGGCCGAGGGGGAGCTGCCGGTCGCCGACATCTGGGACGAGATCCCGGCCGACTCCTCCACCGCCGTGGTGGAGCGGATCGCGGCCCGCTATCGGGAGCTCGAATGCGACAGCCTGGTGGCGCTGGGCGGCGGCTCCGTCATCGACACAGCCAAGGCGGTCAACATCCTCGCCTCCATGGGCGGGGATCGGCTGCTGAATTACGCCGGTGCAGGCTGTCTGACCCGGCCCTTGCAGCCACTGGCGGTGGTGCCCACCACGGCAGGTACGGGATCCGAGGTGACGCTGGTGGCGGTGATCAAGGATGAGGCGAGCGGGCGCAAAGTGCCCTTCACCTCCCCCTTCCTGCTGCCCCAGCTGGCGGTGCTGGATCCGCGCCTCACCCAGGGCTTGCCCCTCAACATCACGGCCGCCACCGCCATGGATGCCATGACCCACGCCATCGAGGCCTTCATCGGCAATGCCAAGAATCCGGTCAGCGACGCCCTGGCCCTGATGGCGATAGAAAAAATCGCCAACGCCTTGCCCAAGGTGCTGCAAAGCCCGCAGGACAAGCAGCTGCGGCTGCAACTGGCGGAAGGATCCACCCTGGCGGGGATGGCGTTTTCCAACTCCATGGTGGGGTTGGTGCATGCCCTCGGCCACAGCCTGGGGGCCCGCTGTCACCTGCCCCATGGTCTGTGCATGAACCTCTTCCTGCCGACCGTGCTCGACTACAACCGCCCGGGCATAGACCCTGAGCTGGCCCGCCTGCTGCTGCCCCTGGTCGGCGCCGAGCGTTTTGCGGCAACCCCGGCCACAGAACGGGCCCAGGCGGCCATCCAGGCTCTGTGCGCCCTGCGCGATAACCTGTGGCAGGCGGTGAAGCTGCCGCGCACCTTGCGTGAGGCAGGCGTCACCGACAAGGGGTTGCTGCCCGAGATCCGGGATCTTGCCATCAATGACGGCGCCCTGCTCTATAACCGCAAGGATGCCGACCGGGCTCAACTGCTCGACCTGCTGGAACGGGCGTGGGAGTAATCAGGCTGAGGGCCCCGCATCGCGGGGCCCTCAGTTACCAGCGGATGGTGGCACCGGCGCCGTAGTTGCCGTTCTCTTCAGGCGTTTTTTCGCGCCAGATGGACTCCTTGTTGCGGCGGATGGCCTCTTCCCGCTCCTGGTTGCGCTCCCAGACGGGTTTCATCTCATCCAGCGGCCGCTCATGTTTCTCCCCCTTGTGATCGATGACGGAGCAGTGCTTTTCGCCGCACTGGTAGGCGTAGGGTTCGACGGCGCAGCCTGTCAGGGCCAGGCTCAGGCCAATAAGGAAAATGCTCAGAGAGGAAGGCAAGATCATGTGACGCTCCTGTTTGCATCGGTGACGAGAGGGCGCCGAGTGTCAAACAGGAGAGAGAGGGATTCAACCTTGCGAACCGGATGGATTGTTACAAGTTGTACATGAAGAAAACTATCAGCAAGGTACTGATTAATAACATCTTGGTTTCAGGCAGTACCGAGCGCCACGCTAGGTGGCCACCTGCTCTGGCGGCGTGAAGACCCCGGTGGAGAGGTAGCGGTCCCCCCGATCACAGATGATGGCCACCACCACCCCCTGCTTGATCTCTGACGCCACCCGCAGGGCTCCGGCCACAGCACCACCTGAGCTGACTCCGCAGCAGATCCCCTCCTCCCGCGCCAGTCGGCGCATCATGACCAGCGCCTCCTCTTGCGTCACATCCAGCACCCGATCGACTCGTTGTGGCTCGAAAATGGCGGGCAGATAGGCTGCAGGCCAACGGCGAATGCCCGGGATCTGGCTCCCCTCTGCCGGTTGCAGGCCTATCACCTGCACCGCCGGGTTCTGCTCCTTCAGATAACGGGAGACCCCCATTATGGTGCCAGTGGTGCCCATGGCGGAGACGAAGTGAGTGACCGCCCCCTCGCTCTGGCGCCAAATTTCGGGGCCGGTCGACTGATAGTGGGCATCCGGGTTGGCCGGGTTGTTGAACTGATCGAGCACCAGCCCCTCGCCGCGGGCCTCCATGGCCAGCGCCAGATCCCGCGCCTCTTCCATGCCGTTCTCCACCAGCACCAGCTCGGCGCCATAGGCCTGCATGGCATCTCGCCGCTCCTGGCTCATGGTGCGCGGCATGATGAGCCGCATCCGGTAACCTCGCGCCGCCGCCACCATGGCAAGGGCGATGCCTGTGTTGCCGGAGGTGGCCTCAATCAGCCTGGCTCCCGCGCGCAACTTGCCACTCGCTTCCGCCGCCCTGATGAGGTTCAGCGCCGGCCTGTCCTTGACCGAACCAGCCGGGTTGTTGCCCTCCAGCTTCACCAGCAGGATGACGTCGGGCCAGGGATTGATGCGGCGCAGGGCCAGCAAGGGGGTATTGCCAATCAGATCTTCCAGCGTGGCGAAGGCCATAATGGGATCCATCCTCTGTTAACTGTTCTATACCTTGGCTAGCGGGTATGCACCCGATGGGGTTCGCAGTGTAAGCGAGCCCGCACAGTTGGCAAAGGGTTGCCAACATGGTCAGATAGCCCCATCCCCCGTATCGAGGAGCAAGCATGAGCGAGATCATTCATCAGGCCAACCAGCAACAATTCATCTGTGTGGTGGATGGCAAGGAGTCCAGGCTGCGTTACCGCCGGCTCGATGCCAAGACCATAGATGCCTACAGCACCTTCGTCCCGCCGGAGCTCAGGATACAGGGCATCGCCGATCAGCTGGCGCGCACCTTCTACGACTGGACCCAGGCCGAGGGGCTCACCATAGTGCCCAGCTGCAGCTACATAGACGTCTGGCTGCGCCGCAATGCAGGTTGAGGTGCTGGCCCCGTTGGCACAAGACGACACTGACTTGAGAGTGCAGACAGAACGCCTGCTGCGGGCCGATCGCCAGCGGATGGCCTGTTTGCAGACCGCCGCCGAGCTGGCCCTGCCCGACTGGGCGCTGGGGGCCGGTTTTATCCGCAACCTCATCTGGGATCACCTGCACGGTAAAGCCGTACCTACCCCGCTCAACGATATCGATCTCATCTACCTAGACCCCCTTGACCCGCAAGGGTTGGCAGAGTCTGAACATGAGCAGTGGCTGACGGCCCGCCTGCCCGGCCAGCGCTGGGAAGTGCGCAATCAGGCCCGCATGCACCAGCGCCAGCGGGTTTCCCCCTTTGCCAGCAGTCTGGAAGCCCTCAGCCACTGGGTGGAGATATCTACCTGCATCGGGGTCAGGCTGCTGCCGGACGAGGAGTTCGAGTGGCTGGCCCCCTACGGTTTTGCCCACAACTGGTCCCTGCAGGTGAGTGCCAATCCGCGCTGTCGTCAGGAGAGCCAGGTGTTTGTGCAGCGCATCCAGGAAAAACGTTGGCTGAGCATCTGGCCTGACCTTGTAGTGAACTGGCCATAACCGCATTGCAATGTTTCGGCAACCTTGGGCACACTAGGGAAAAGCTGTTTGTAACTCAATGGGTTAAATAATGCGCGACTTCTTCTCTCTCGAACGCTGGCTACCGGGTCTCGCCGCCCTGCTGCAATACCAGCGGGCCTGGCTGATGCCGGATGTGCGCGCTGGACTGTCGGTGGCGGCCGTGGCGCTGCCCGTGGCCATCGCCTATGCCGAGCTCGCCGGCGTGGGGCCCCTGGTCGGCCTCTATTCCTGCATACTGCCCATGCTGGTCTATGCCCTGTTTGGCACTTCCCGCCAGCTTATCGTCGGCCCGGATGCCGCCACCTGCGCCGTCATCGCCGCCGTGGTGGCCCCGCTCGCCGCCGGTGATGCGACCCGCCACTGGCAACTGGTGATGACAATGACCGCCATGACGGGTTTCTGGTGCCTCATCGCCAGCCGCTTCAAGCTGGGGGTGCTGGCAGACTTTCTCTCCCGCCCCATACTGATGGGGCTGCTCAACGGGGTGGCCATCACCATCATGGTGGGCCAGCTCTCCAAGATCTTCGGGTTTACCTTCGATGAGCGTTACCTCATAGAGCGGATCGCCAGCGGGGCCTACTACATCACTCAAACCCATCTGCCGACCCTGGCCATGAGCCTGACCGCCTTGCTCACCCTGCTGCTGGCCAAACGTTACAAGCCTGCCTGGCCCTCCTCCATGGTAGCCATGGTGGTGACGGGGGCGCTGGTATGGGGTTTCAGCCTTGGGGATCACGAAATCGCCACCCTCGGTCTGGTGGGCTCGGGCCTGCCCGCGTTTCAGCTCCCCCAGTTTCCTCCCGGTCTGATGCGCGAACTGGTGCTGCCCGCCTTGAACCTTGCCATGGTGAGCTTCGTCTCCATGATGCTCACCGCCCGCAGCTTCGCCGCCAAAAACGGCTACGAAATAGATGCGGACAAGGAGTTTCGGGCCCTTGGCATGGCCAATCTGGCGGCCGCCGCCTCCCAGGGCTTTGCCATCAGCGGCGCCGATTCTCGCACCGCGGTCAACGACGCCAACGGCGGCAAGAGCCAGCTGGTCTCCATCATAGCCGCCGCCGTGATCGCCATCATCACCTTCTACCTGACGGCGCCGCTGCAATACATACCCACGGCCGCCCTCGGCGTTGTGCTGGTGATGGCGGCGCTGTCGCTCACCGACTTTCGCAGCCTCTGGGCCCTGCGCCACTCCGACAGATCCGCCTTCTGGCTCGCGCTCATCACCTTCATCAGCGTGCTGGCCATGGGGGTGATCCCTGGGATCACCCTCGCCGTCTTGCTGGGTCTGTTCCAGTTCCTGCGCAACGTGATGCGCCCCACCGATCAACTGCTCGGCATGGATGACGAGGGGGTAGTACGCACCCTGGGGGACAACGAACAGGCCAAGGCCATTCCCGGCATCCTGGTCTATCGCTTCAACTCGCCGCTCACCTACTTCAACGCCCCCTACTTCAAACGGCGGGTATTGGCGCTGCTGGTACAGGATCCCCACAATCCCAAATGCCTGGTGGTGGATGCGGTGGCCTGTTTCACCCATCAGGACATCAGCGTGATGAGCATGGTGGGGGAGCTGCACAGGGATCTGAAACGGCGCGGCATTCACATGGTGATGGCGGGTCGCCACGGCCAGATGAGCCAGTGGCTCAAGCAGGCAGGGATCCGGGTGGGCGACGAGGGTGTCATCCTCTGCCCCGACATGTATCAGGCGCTGCGCATGACCCGCTGTTACCGCGAGCCTGTGTTCAAGGATGACGCCGTGGTGGAGAGCACCACGGACGCCATCCTCTCCCACTGGCCCCAGGATGATGCCCTGCCGGACTCGGCGCGGCTCACCCTGCCCTCCGAGCAGGAGGCGGGTGCCACCCTGGCCTGATCGGTTGCCAGACCATGCCCAGAGCTGGTCTGACACACTCTCCTCCCAAGGCAAGATTGCACCCCGCAGGCTCTTGGTGTTAAATGCCCGTCCAGATGGCGCTGACGAGGGCCATCCCCAGTATTTGGACATCCCATGCAAACTCAACCCCACGCGGGCCCGGGCACACTTTTCTCCCTGACCTGGCCGCTATTTATCGATCTCGCCCTGCACTTTCTGACCGGGGCCCTCAACACCTTCATGGTGGGCCACGTCTCCTATCAGGGCGTCGCCGCACTGGCGGTCGGCAACCAGGTGTTTGATCTGGCCATCACCCTGTTCAGCTTCGTCAGCATAGGCACCAGCGTGGTGATCACCCAGTATCTGGGGGCTGGCGATCGGGAAAAAGCCCGCATCGTCATCCACACCGCCATCGGCTTCAACCTGCTGGTGGGGCTGGTGGCCGCGGTCGGCGTGCTCGCCGGTGCCAGCACCATGCTCTCCCTGATGAACCTGCCCGCCCACCTGATGGGCGATGCCACCCTTTATTTGCAGATCATCGGCCTGTGCCTGTTGCCGGAGGCGGCAGCACTCTGTCTGGCCGCCACCCTGCGCGCCCACGGTCATACCCGTCAGGCCATGTACGTGACTCTGACCGTCAACCTCATCACCTTCGTCGGCAACCTGCTGCTGCTCTACGGCTGGTTCGGCCTGCCCCAGCTTGGGGTAGCCGGGGTCGCCATCAGCACTGTGGCGGGTCGCATCGTTGGCGTAGTGCTGCTGGTGTGGCTGGTGACGCGCAAGACAGGCATCCGCTTGCGTCTGCCCGAGATAGTTCGCCCCAGCAAGGTCATGCTGGACAAGGTGCTGCACATAGGTCTGCCGGCGGCGGGGGAGAACCTCTCCTGGATGTTGCAGTTCATGGTGGTCACCGCCTTCGTCGGCCTGCTCGGTGACAAGGCGCTGGCGACCCAGTCCTACTTCTTCCAGATCTGCCTGTTCATCCTGCTGTTCGGCCTCTCCATCGGCCTTGGCAACGAGATCATCATCGGCCATCTGGCGGGAGCGCGCCGCTTCGAGCAGGCCTATAACCAGCTGATGAAGAGCCTCAAGTTAGGCCTCATCGTCACGACCCTGATCGCCATCGCCGCCGCCCTGAACGGCCGCGCCATCATCAGCCTGTTCACCGACGATCCGGACATCATCACCCAGGTGGCACAGCTGTTTCTCATCAGCCTCATCCTCGAACCCGGCCGCACCTTCAATCTGGTGGTGATCAACGCCCTGCGTGCCACCGGGGATGCCCGTTTCCCGCTCTACATGGCGCTCGTCTCCATGTGGGGGATTGCCGTTCCGCTCGCCTATTTCCTTGGTATCATGCAGGGTTATGGACTGGTCGGCATCTGGTTGGCGCTCGCCTGCGATGAGTGGGTGCGCGGTCTGGCCATGTTCTGGCGCTGGCGCAGTCGTCGCTGGCAAAACAAAATTCTTGTTGAAACATAAGCGGAATCACAATGAAGAAAATCGGACTCTTGTTGGCTGCCATCCTGCTCAGCCCGTTGGCCATGGCGCAAACCGCGCCCGCGGCTCCCAAGGCGCAGGCCTCCAAAATCTGGTATGTGGCACCCATCGCCATCGCCATCGACGAGACGAGTGAAGCCCAGAAAGCATTGACCAAAGATTTTATGGCCCAGATGATCAAGACCATCAAGATCAACGAATACCAGACTGGCAAAGCACTCGGCAAGACCAAGGATCCCAAGTGGCTGATCCGCACCAAGTTGATGCCTGCCAGCACGGAGCCGCTGGTCGGCAAGAAGCACCCGCAGGGTCTCACCTACGGCAAGGGCATCCCCACCCAGGAAATCGTCGGCGAGCTCATCATGAACGGCACGCTCGTCGCTCATGTGGGGCAGGGCTGGCGTGAGCCCATAGTCCCGGGCACCCCGGTGGCCGAGAAGATCACCATAGCCAACTACCAGTACGCCATCGGCAACGAAGCCAAGGCGCCGGATCTGGAAGAGCTGGCAGCGCAGATAGGCTTCGAAGTGGGCAAGGTCATCGCCCGCGATGGCAAGCCGCTGCCCGAGAAGAAAAAGAAAAAAGAGTAAACGCCATACCCGTTACGAAAAGGGGCCTTGCGCCCCTTTTTGCTACCCCCTTGCCAGCCCGCCGCCGTCATCAAACCGTCACAACTGTGATCGAGATTCCAGTTTGAAGCTCAAAACCTTACTTACAAATGACTTATCAGCTTGTGATTCAATGAGTTAAAAATCATCTTCCCCATGCAGCAAATCATTGGTTCCGAATTCGATCGGGATCACATTTATCTCTGGGGGGAAGGGGTACTTTTGTTTTGAAGGCACAATCAAACGAAACCAAGGAGGCTTCATTACATGTTCCCAGAGTACAGAGATCTCATCTCGAAACTGAAGAGCAGTGATGTCCATTTCCAGAAGAAGTTTGACTTGCACAACGACCTGGATGCGGAGATTAGAAAGTTGGAAAAGCATCATGCCAGCGACTACAGCTCCGAGGTGAAGGATCTGAAAAAACAGAAACTCAAACTGAAAGAGGAGATATACGACATCCTCAAACAACATCCACATTAGACGCCTCGACGAATACCCGGATAAGCAACTTATCCCTCCAGCCCGGCTCAAGCCGGGCTTTTTATCGCCCGCTCACGACGGAGCGGCGCAGACCATATCAGGCCGACACCGCCTGCGGATCATTGTCGGTCTTGTTGGGCGGTACGCAGATAACCAGCGATTCGCAGGGGATGGGCCACAGCTCTTGTTTATCAGTAGCGGGCATATGGGCAGAGATCGTCAGCGGATGGGCATTGATCCCCTCCCCCTGCAGACGGGCCGCCTTCTCGGCGCTGCAGACCGTCACCGCTACCGGCTTGCCTGCCGCCAGCAGAGCCCGCGCCAGCGGCAGCCCGAGACCGCCCGCCCGCCCCCAAAATACCGATCGTCCCGGCTGCATATTGTTCTGTCATCATCCCTTCTCCTGCTTGACGCCGTGTGCCCCGCAGCTTACCTGCCTTGGAGAGAAAAAAGCTTTGGCCTACAGAACTCAATACGTGATCAACATGCCACGATATATAAATCCCTTTTTGATACTTGTTCAGGTATTTACTAGAACGGAATATCCTCCCACTCCATTTCTGGTTCTTGCTTAGAGTGATTTAATTTTTGGATACCGAATTTAGAAAGCAAAGCATTAAATGAATTAATAAACCCTTGTGATTCCATCAACAAAGAATTATCAGACACCTGTTTTTTTAAGCTATCAAGTAAATCTACTGATATATTATCCAACGATTTAAGGATGGCAACTTTATCAAGAGCTTCTTCAGGTGAGCTGGCGTTAGACACTGCTCCTGACATTGCCATTAGAATTTTATTCTTCGTTTTTGGCGATTTGATCAAGGTTTGAAATATTGCTTCCGCCACATCACCAATAGTTTTATTTTGAGCTTGAATGCCTTGGTACTTACCAATAAAACCATACGGATCTAATCCTTTGCGTAAAGGTATCACAAGAACATCACGACCAACGGCGAAGCCAACTTCTTGATCACACCAACGACTTTCTTGAAAACCAGGCATTAGAATTGCCACTAAGGCATCCATAGTATGGAGGGCAGCTTCAATTTCCTCTTGCCACTGTTTCGTTGGCTCAATGTCTTCATGTGCAACAAAACTAGAAATTGCATATTTCCTTAAAGCCGATTGTAAATGAGATGTTTGCACTTTGAATGAAGCTAAATGACTAATGAACAATTTAAAATGCCCGGCCTTCCAAAAAGTTACTTCTTTTGTAGACATAGCATTCATCATCGGTATTTCAAGTGAGAGTTCCTCTGCAATTTTAAAAAGAACTTCATCACTAACCTTTGAAAGCATATCTTTTGAATATGAGCGCTTACTGTTAGTTGGGTAACTAGCCTCTGTTGGAACTTTATGTCCAGAAAAATAAACATCAATATCTGAAAACGTCATTCTAGATTGTAATTCAACAGCAATCGCATCAATAAGCTCAATTTTCTCTAAACCATTCATAATTATATTACTCTCCCCTATATAAATAACTATGCATTACGAAATGAATTTTTATATAACAACATGCTGCGGTGGTGGATTCAGCCCCGTACATCCTGCCCAGCCTTACCTAACATATCAACACATCATCTTTGATATTTAACAACTAAAAGTGTCCAAACTGTCAGATAGCGATAACAGATATAACGTGCATTAAAAATACCAATAAGCGGGCTAGTGGCCCGCTTGGTTATATCGATTTCACCCCACAATCACACCGGCGGATGGAAATGGCTGGCCTCGCGGGTGGCCATCTCCTCGTAGGTGGCCCACTTCTGCCACGCCACTTTTTGCGCCACCTGCATCAGCCGTTCGGCTTCCTCGGGGTGGCTCTGGGCCAGTACCTGATAGCGGTTCTCCTCTGCCCTGTATTCGGCGAGCGGAATGGAGGGGCGCAGGCTGTCGAGGCTGAAGGGGTTCTGCCCCGCACTGCGCAATACAGGGTTGTAGCGCAGCAGCGGCCAGTGACCCGAGTCCACCGCCCGTTTCTGCTGGGTCAGCCCCAGCTCCATGTCGATGCCGTGGGCGATGCAGTGGCTGTAGGCGATGATGAGGGACGGTCCAGGATAGGCCTCAGCCTCACGCAAGGCTTGCAGCGTCTGCTGCGGATTGGCACCAAAGGCGATGCGAGCAACATAGACGTTGCCGTAGGAGATGGCCTGCAAGGCTACATCCTTCTTGGCCAGCGTCTTGCCTCCCGCCGCGAACTTGGCGACGGCACCGAGCGGGGTCGATTTCGACATCTGGCCGCCGGTGTTGGAGTAGACCTCGGTATCCATCACCAGCACGTTCACATCGCGCCCGGAGGCGAGCACGTGATCGAGCCCCGCCGAGCCTATGTCATAGGCCCAGCCGTCGCCGCCAACGATCCAGACCGAGCGGCGCACTAGCTGATCAATCAAGGAGAGCAGCTCGCGGGCCTTACCGGATCGCACCTCTTCCAGCCGTTCCCGCACTTGCGCTACCCGATTTCGCTGGGCGCGGATCTCCGACTCCAGCCGCTGCGGGGCGCTGATAAGCGACTCGACCAGCGCTTCTCCCAGCTCCCCCTTCATCGCCTTGAGGGCGGCCACCGCCTGACCGTGATGCTGATCGGCGGTGAGACGAAAACCAAAGCCGAACTCGGCGTTGTCCTCGAACAAGGAGTTGGACCAGGCGGGCCCCTTCCCTTCCGCGTTCTTGGCCCAGGGGGTGGTCGGCAGGTTGCCGCCATAGATGGAGGAGCAACCGGTGGCGTTGGCCACCAGCATGCGATCGCCAAACAGCTGGGTCAGCAGCTTGAGGTAGGGGGTCTCGCCACAACCGGCGCAGGCGCCGGAGAACTCGAACAGGGGTTCCAGGAACTGGGCACCGCGCACGGTGGAGAAGTCCACCCGCTCGCGGGCAGGCCAGGGCAGGCTCTCGAACCAGCGCAGCGCCTGTTTCTGACCGGCGAGGTGTGGCGCCTTGTCCATCATGGTGATGGCACGCTCGCCTTCGTGTTCCTCATCAGCCCCGCACCGCACCGGACAGGCCTGCACGCACTGGCCGCAGCCGGTGCAATCCTCCGGATAGAGCTGCAGGGTATAGCGGCTGTCGGGGAAGCCCTTGGCGGTGACGGGCACCGACTGGGCCGCCTCGGGGGCGGTCGCCAGCCAGTCCTGATGGTAGAACTTGGCCCGCAGCGCAGCGTGGGGGCAGACAAAGACGCAGTTGCCACACTGGATGCAGATATCGGATTGCCAGATTGGGATCTCACGGGCGATATCCCGCTTCTCGAAGCGACTGGTGGCGGTGGGGTAAGTACCATCCACCGGCAGCATGGAGACAGGGATCAAATCGCCGCGCCCCGCCAGCATCTCGCCGGTGACCCGCTGGACAAAGTCGCTGCCGCCGGGGGCCAGTGGCAGCGGATAATCGCTGATCTGCTCGTCACCGGCCGGGATCACCACCTTGCTTAAGTGAGCCAGGGTATCGTCCACCGCGGCGAAGTTGCGCGCCACCACTTGCGGCCCCTTGCGGGCATAGCTCTTCTCTATGCTCTCCTTGATCAGCGCAATGGCTTCGTCCCGCGGCAGCACACCGGCCAGCGCGAAGAAGCAGGTCTGCATAATGGTGTTGATGCGATTGCCCATGCCGTTCTGCTCGGCCACCCGATCGCCATCGATGCAGTAGAGCTGGATATTGAGGGCGCGGATGCGGGCCCGCAGCCGCTCGGGCAGCTGGCCCCACACCTTGTCTGCTTCATAGGGGGCATTGAGCAGCAGGGTCGCCCCTTGGGCGGCGTGCTCCAGCAAGTCCACCGATTCGGTGAAGCTCCACTGGTGACAACCGATGAAGCTCGCCTGCTCGATAAGCCAGGGGGCGTCGATGGGCTCGGGGCCAAAACGCAGGTGGGAGACGGTGCGCGAGCCCGACTTCTTGGAGTCGTAGACGAAGTAGCCCTGGGCGTGGAAGCCATCCAGCTCGCCGATGATCTTGATGCTGTTCTTGTTGGCGCCAACCGTGCCGTCGGCACCCAGACCGAAGAAGAGCGCCCGCACCCGGCTAGGAGGCTCCAAATCACCGATGGGGTGCCAAGCCAGACTGAGGCCCGAGACGTCATCGACAATCCCCACGGTGAAACGTGGGCGCGGCGCATCGGATGCCAGCTCCTCAAACACAGCGGCGCACATGGCCGGGGTGAACTCCTTGGAAGAGAGACCGTAGCGACCGCCACTGAGCCACGGCAGCCGCTTGATAAGGCCGCGCTGCAAGCCATCGATCAGGGCGCTCTGCACATCCAACAGCAGCGGCTCGCCGCCGGCGCCCGGCTCCTTGGTGCGATCCAGCACCGCCAGCCGGCGCACGCTGGCAGGCAGCGCATCGAGCAGCGCCTGCACAGGGAAGGGGCGATAGAGGCGCACCACCAGGACCCCTGTCTTGCGATCCTGCCGGTTGAGCCAATCCACCGTGGTGCGGGCGGTGGCCGCCCCCGATCCCATCAGCAAGATGACGTCGGTCGCGTCGCTGGCGCCGTGGTACTCCACCAGCCGGTAGTGGCGGCCGGTGAGGGATCCCAGCTTGTCCATGCACTGCTGCACCCGGGCCGGCACCGCCTCGTAGAAGGGGTTGACGCTCTCGCGGGACTGGAAATAGGTGTCCGGGTTCTGGGCCGTGCCGCGCATCACGGGATGATCCGGGTTGAGCGCCCGGGCGCGGTGGGCCCGCACCCAGTCGTTGTCGATAAGCGCCCGGATCTCGTCCCGATGCAGGGCCGTGATCTTGTTCACCTCGTGGGAGGTGCGAAAACCGTCGAAGAAGTGGATAAAGGGCACCCGGCACTGCAGGGTGACGCTGTGGGCAACCAAGGCCAAGTCCTGCGCCTCCTGCACCGAGCCGGAGGCGAGCATGGCAAAGCCGGTGCTGCGCGCCGCCATCACGTCCTGATGATCGCCAAAAATCGAGAGCCCCTGCGCCGCCAGCGAGCGGGCCGCCACATGGAACACTGCCGCGGTCAATTCACCGGCGATCTTGTACATGTTGGGCAGCATCAGCATCAGTCCCTGACTGGCAGTGAAGGTGGTGGCGAGCGCCCCCGCCTGCAGGGCGCCATGTACAGTCCCGGCCGCCCCCCCTTCACTCTGCATTTCCACGACTGTGGGGATGTTGCCCCACAGGTTGGTCTGCCCCTCGTCCGCCCAGGCGTCGGCCAGCTCGGCCATGGTCGAGGAGGGGGTGATGGGATAGATGGCGCACACTTCGCTCAGCTGGTACGCCACCCGGGCCGCGGCTTCGTTGCCATCGACCATGATCAGTTCATGTTTCATTGGGACTCCTCCGGTTGGCGCAGCTCGATAGCGTGACAAGGGCATTGGTCGTGACAGGCACCGCAGCCGGTGCAGCGCGTCGCATCCACTTGATAGCCCTTGCCCGGCCCCAGCTTCTCGATGGCCTGCTCGGGGCAGCTGCCGTAGCAGCCGTCGCACTCGAAGCAGTTGCCGCAGGAGTAGCAGCGCGCCGCCTCGTAACGGGCGGCCACCTCATCCAGCCCGCCGATGATCTCGCCAAAATCATCCCGCGCCCACGCCGGTTTGACCGGCTGACTGCTGGCGGGCGCGTGGGTCTGGAACCAGAGTTGCAGCTGCTCCGGCACCACCAGCGGGTAGGAGAGCGGTTTGTGGTAGTGGCGACCGCGCAGCCAGGCATCCATATGGCGTGCCGCCTTCTTGCCGTGGCCGGTCGCTATGGTGACGGTGCGCTCGGAGGGCACCATGTCGCCCCCCGCAAACAGGCCCGGCACATCTGTCATCAGGTTGTCGGCCACCTGCACCACTCCCTCCTTGTTGACCCGCACGCCGGGAATGTTCTCCAGCACGCTCAAGTCCACCTCCTGACCGAGCGCCAGAATGAGTGAATCCGCCTCCAGGGTTTCAAACTTGCCGGTGGGCACCGGCTTGCCCTGCTCATCCAGCGCCATCACCTCCACTTCGATATGGGTGTTGTCGAGCTGGCGGATGCTGCGCAGCCAGTTGATCTTGATCCCCTCCTCCTCGGCCTCAAGGGCTTCGAAGGCGTGGGCCGGCATATGGTCCCGGTCGCGGCGGTAGATGATCATCGCCTCCTCCACTCCGAGACGGCGGGCGGTGCGGGCTGCATCCATGGCGGTATTGCCGCCGCCGTAGATCGCTACCCGCCGTCCCAGTTTGGGGGGCGGCAGTCCCTGCTCTTCGGCCAGACTGGCCTGCTCAAGGAAACTCACCGCATCGAGGATCTTGCCCGCTTCCCGGGCCGGAATATCGACCCGCTTGGCCAGATGGGCGCCGATGGCCATAAAGACGGCGTCAAAGCCCCCTTGATCGCGCGCCTTGAGCACGTCTTCCACCTTGTGGTTGAGGGTGAGGATCACTCCGGCAGCAAGGATGCGGGCGACCTCCCTGTCCAGCACATCGCGGGGCAGCCGGTAGGCAGGAATGCCAAAGCGCAGCATGCCGCCAGCCAGCGGCCCCGCTTCGCGGATCTCCACCTGATGGCCGAGCCGGTTGAGGTGCCAGGCACAGGAGAGACCGGAGGGACCGGCGCCGATCACCAGCACCTTCTTGCCGCTGGCTGGAGCTGGCGGCGCGGGCAGCCAGCCTTTGGCCAGCGCCTCGTCGCCGAGGAAACGCTCGATGGCGTGAATGGAGACGGCATCATCCACCTGGGCGCGGTTGCAGGCGCTCTCGCAGGGGTGATAGCAGACCCGGCCATGAACGGCGGGCAGCGGATTTTCTTCGATAAGCGTCTGCCAGGCCGCTTCAAAGCGGCCCGCTTCGGCGAGGGAGAGCCAGGCCTGGATGTTCTCGCCAGCCGGGCAGGCGTGGTTGCAGGGTGGCAGGGCCGGCCGCCAGACGGGCAGCCGGGTACGGACCGGGCCTGTTCCCGTTTTCTGGGAGAGATCCGGCTGTGGGGTCATATCCAGTTGTTTGCTCATACATTGCTTTCTTCTTTTTGTGTGACAGGCCCCATCCGATGGCACTTGATACCGTTTAGCCGAAGCGGACGGTGGCCGGATGGGGAAGAAGCGAAAGCGTTAGAAACTGGAAGCTGGTTCGATAGTGGACTGATTTTTGTACTGATTGACGGATCAGGATCAAATAATGTTGCACTTTATGGGGTATGGAGAACAGAACGTGACCCCTGTAACATCTTGCCCGATTGAAGATGTGATTGGGTTGACCATGTCGCACCTTCGACAACCGGCGCAGCACACTGCAGGGATGGCTGCCACGACAGTCACTGCGCTCTTCCCCTCGTTGACACAGGGCACTTCACAGGATCAGGACATGCCAATACTCGACAGCATTCATCTCTACCCCATCAAATCAACGGCAGGCATGCCACTGACTCGCGCTCTGGTGACCGAAGAGGGATTGCAGGGAGATCGCCGCTACATGGTGGTCAAACCGGACGGCACCTTTATCACAGCCCGTACCCATCCTCAGCTACAGCAAGTAGTGGCGACCCCCATAGAGGGCGGCTTGCAGTTGCGCTATCCGGGATTTAAACCGCTCACGCTGCGAGAACAGGATTTTTCCCGCACACCTCGGACTACCGGCGTCTGGCGCGACAGCTTCACCGCCCTGCATACCGATATCAGCGCCGATCTCTGGCTGAGCAAGGTCACGGGTGAGCCGGTCGCCTTGCTCTGGCTCGGCGAGCAATCGGATCGTTTCCGGGAAAAAACCGGCACCCGGGTCAGCTTCGCCGACGGTTATCCCCTGCTGCTGATCAGCCAGAGCTCGCTCGATGACCTCAACCTGCGCTCCGATGCCCTGCACCAGATGAGCCAGTTCCGTACCAACCTGGTGGCAACCGGTACCCGGCCGTTCGAGGAGGACAGCTGGGTCCGCATCCGCATCGGCGAGGTGGAGTTCAGTGTGGCCAAGCCCTGCAGCCGCTGCATCATGACCACGGTGGAGGCGGGCACGGATCGCTTCAATGCCCTGAAAGAGCCGCTGGCCACCCTCACCCGCTATCGTCGCGGCCAAGATGGCGAGGTCTATTTCGGCCAGAATCTGGTGGCACTGAACGAGGGCTGGATTGAGGCGGGCAGCGAGATAGAGGTGCTGGAAACCGCCCGTCCCCCCGTCTACCCCAATGCGGCGCCGAAGAAGCGGGAGCTGGTCTGCGTCGCCCGCGAGCCGCTGGCGCGAGATCTGGAAACATTCTGGTTCGAAGCTGCCGATGGCGAGCCGCTGCCCGACTACCTGCCGGGCCAGCACCTGCCCATCAGTCTGGATATCAAGGGCGAGCGGCTGCAACGGCGCTATACCCTGAGCTCAAGCCCGGATCTGCCGGAGCGCTACAGCATCAGCGTCAAGCGCCTGGGTGAAGGGCGCATCTCCCCCTGGTTGCACCACCAGCTGCGGGTGGGGGATACCCTGCTGGCGGCCGCACCGGCTGGCGAGTTTCACCTCGGCACCGAGCGCAGCCTGCTGCTGCTCTCGGCCGGCTCGGGCGTCACCCCCATGCTGTCGATAGCCCGCACCCTGTATCTCAGACACGAACTCGGCGACGTGCACTTTATGCATTTGTGCAGCAGCGAAGCAGACATACCGGCCGCCGCCGAGCTGCACGCCCTGAGCCGGGCAGGCATGCAACTGACCCTGATCCTGAGCCAGCCGGATGCTCACTGGCAGGGGCTCAAAGGGCGGCTGTGCGATGATCATCTGGCCCAGGTCAAGGGGTTGACCGGGCGCGAGGTATTTATCTGCGGTCCTCACGGGTTTATGGCCGATGCGGCCGCCAGATTGTGCGCGCTCGGCGTTGCTGCGGACCGCATCAAGCAGGAGAGCTTTGGCGGCGCCATTCTTTCGGTGACTCGCCCCCATCAGGCGGTGCAACTGCGTATCGGTGAAGAGACCTTTGTTGGCAACAATCAGGGCACCATCCTGGATCAGGCCCACAAGCAGGGAGTGGAGCTGCCCTGGAGCTGCCGCGCCGGCATCTGCGGCAGTTGCAAGCAGACCCTCGTCTCGGGGGACGTGGATCACCCGGATGCCCCGGCCATCACGGCAGCCGAGCGGGCCGAAGGCAAGATCCTCACCTGCTGCGCCGTGCCATTGACCGATCTGGTGATCGGGCCGCGATAATAGTGCGGGCCGGAAGCATCATGGGTTAAGCGCCCCCCGGCCCTTATTTTCCCCGCTGTTTTTACCCCCTTCCCTTTTCTCGGCATACCCGAGCCATGCAGCCTCTCCGGCCCCCTATACTCACTGCAGAACAATAAAAACCTTCAGAAGTACCGGCCTTCGCCGTGTGACAAAGGGGGTTATTCTGGTGAGAATAAGGACGCTCAAACCATGGAACAGAACAGACCTGCCTTTCAACTCAATCTCTTGCTCTCCGTTGTCACCCTGATCCTGCTATCGCTGGTATTTTTTGCCTACACCTGGTCAGGGACAAAACTCGAGCAGAGTTATCAACAACGCTACCAATCCTATCTGCTGGCCGATGAGCTAAGGCAATCCTCCGACGATCTGACCCGGCTCGGTCGCACCTATGTGATCACCAAGGATCCCGCCTATGAGCAGCAGTACATGCGGATCCTGGCCATACGCAACGGCGAACAGAACAGACCGGAAGGCTACAACCGCATCTATTGGGATTTCGTGGCGGCCAGTGGTCAAAACCCCAGACCCGACACCTCGCTGCGGCGTGGCCTCATCGACCTGATGAAGGATGCCGGCTTTACCGACGGTGAGCTGGCCAAGCTCAACGAGGCCAAGAACAACTCGGATGCCCTGGTCAGTACCGAAGTCGCCGCCTTCAAGCTGGTACAACAGCAGGAGGGGGATCTCGCGGCCAACCAGCAAAAAGCCATCGCCATGATGCATGACAAGGCCTATCACCAGAACAAGGGGCGCATCATGGCCCCCATCGATGACTTCTACGTCATGATGGAGACCCGCACCCAGCAGGCGGTGGACGATGCCACCAGCCAGTCTGCCATGTTGCGCTATCTGTTTATCGCCCTGGGCCTGGTATTGATGTTCTTCCTGTGGCGCACCTATCGGGCCCTGCTCGACTTGACCGGCACCTCGGTCAGCCAGCTCAGAAGCGATCTCAACAGTCTGGCGCAAGGGGATTTCTCCCGTCAGATCCATGTACCCGTTGGCGCACAAGAGAGCCTGATCGGCCTGCTGGCCACCATGCAGTCAACCCTCAAGGGGATCATCGCCCAGGTCTCCCACTCCAGCGAGGAGCTGTCAGGCTCGGCCGACAGCATAGCCCAGATAGCAGAGCAGACAGCCCAGTTTGCTACCTCCCAGCAGACCAGTACCCAGACAATGGCGGCCGCCATCGAGGAGCTGGTGGTGAGCATCAGCCACCTCTCCGACAACGCCACCCATGCCGACGAATTGAGCAAGGTGTCGGCCAACACCCTGGAAGAGGGTTCCGGCGTCATCAAGCAGACCCTGGACAGCATAGAGAACATCTCCAGCACAGTGGGGGATGCGGCCAGCAGCCTCTCCGAGCTCAACAGCCACACCCAGCAGATTTCGGACATCATTGAGGTGATCCGTGGCATCGCCGATCAGACCAACCTGCTGGCCCTCAACGCCGCCATAGAGGCAGCGCGGGCGGGAGAACAGGGGCGGGGCTTTGCGGTGGTGGCCGACGAGGTGCGCAATCTCGCCAGTCGTTCGGCGGCCTCGACCCAGCAGATCACCGGCATGATCAGCAAGATCCAGAGCGGGGCGGATGCCTCCATCCGCAGCATGGAGAACACGGTCAACAACGTCTCTCGCGGCGTGAGTCTGGCCAACCAGACCGGCGAGGCCATCACCAGCATCAAGAGTCATGCAGCCAACCTGACCGGATTGATGGGGGAGATAAGCCACACACTGCGCGAGCAATCCACCGCCGCCAACGAGGTGGTTTCTACCGTCGGCCACATTACCTCCCTCTCCGAACAGTCGGGGGATGCGGCCCGTCACGTATCGCAGGAGGCCGCCAAACTCAAACAGCTGTCACGGCTGCTGCGCCAAGAGATGGGTCGCTTCAAGCTTTAAAGAACGCTGAAAAGCAAAACGGCTGCCCTTGGGCAGCCGTTTGTTTAGCAAGGTCTTATTCAAGACCGGATGGCATCAACCACGCAGGGCGGCGATGCGCTGTTCGATGGGCGGGTGGCTCATGAACAGCTCGCTCATGGAGCGCTTGCCGTTGATGCCAAACGCCATCATGGAGCCTTCCATCTGTGGCTCGGCACCGCGAGAGAGGCGCTGCAGCGCTGCAATCATCTTGTCACGACCCGCCAGCTTGGCGGCACCTGCGTCGGCGCGGAACTCACGCTGACGGCTGAACCACATGACGATCATTGAGGCCAGCACACCGAATGCCATCTCCAGCACGAACACGGTGATCATGTAGGCAAAACCACCGGAGCTGCTGCTCTCTTCGTCGTTGTTGGAGCTGAAGAAGTTGCTGATGACACCGGCCACGATACGGGCGAAGAACATCACGAAGGTGTTTACCACCCCCTGGATCAGGGTCAGAGTCACCATGTCACCGTTGGCCACATGGCTCACCTCGTGAGCCAGCACGGCTTCCGCCTCGTCGCGGCTCATGCTGTAGAGCAGGCCGGACGAAACAGCGACGAGGGAGTCGTCACGACGGGCGCCGGTCGCAAAAGCGTTCATCTCCGGCGAGTCGTAGATCCCCACTTCCGGCATCTTGATACCCGCTTCACGGGCCTGACGGGCAACGGTGCTGACCAGCCAGTGCTCTGTCTCGTTACGGGGTTGCTCGATGACCTGGACGCCATAGCTGCGCTTGGCCATCCACTTGGACATCAGCAAGGAGATAAAGGAACCCCCAAAACCGAACACGGCACAGAACATCAACAGACCGGAAATGCTGGACTTGTTGATCCCCAGAACCGAGAACAGGATATTGAGTACCACCCCCAGCACCAGCATGACGGCCAGGTTGGTCACCAGGAATAGCATAATTCGCTTCATATAGACTCCTTGTGAGATATGGATAGGTGCCTCCCGTTCCGGTTCACAGCCGGTCGGTATCACACCTGTTCCGCATAATAGATAGATTCGATGAATGTTCGCTGAATGTCGGGTTCAGAGCAGAGGGGATATATCGAGACGCCCGCGCAAATCAGCCTCAAGTGGATTGTTTACAAAGGGTATTTCACCCAAAAACGGCGCGGGGAGCAAGCCCCTCAAGGTGTCCAGGTTTTCCTGGTAGTGACTCATGGATCCGTACAGCCGATTCATGACCCAGCCTGCTACCGGCAGATTGTCGTTTCGAATGGCGGCAAAGGTGAGCAGCGCATGGTTGAGACAACCCAGCTTGGCCCCCACCACCATGATCACCGGCATGTTCTCCTGCTTGACCCAATCCGACAGCAGATGCTTGCGATCCAGCGGCAGAAACCAGCCGCCCGCCCCCTCTACCACGACAAGCTCGGCCCCCGCCTGCTCTATCTGGCGCAGACCGTCAGACAGTCCCTTCAGGGTAATGGCATCACGGGCCTCGCTGGCGGCGATATGGGGCGCAATGGGCGGTTCAAAGGCATACGGATTGACCATATCGTAAGGCAGCGACAGGTTGGCCGCCTCTTGCAGCAAGACGGCATCCAGGTTGCGCAACCCATCCGGGGTGCGAGCGCAACCAGCGGAGATCGGCTTGTAACCGGCGCACTGAATGCCATGGGCGACAAACTCCAGCAGCAGGGTGCGGGCGACCAGCGTCTTGCCCACATCGGTATCTGTGCCGGTGATAAAGAAGGATTTAACCATGATGACTCCTCAACACAAATCAGGCGACAGCCCGCCGTTTATAGGGGCAGATCACCTGCATATCAAGTATCTGGGACAGAAGATGAGTTCAGCCCGACTTGTTCGCACATCGCGTCCCCCGGACAGACCCGGCAAGGGGCGACTCAGGCCAGCTTATCGGCAGATCAGGCGCCCCAGGCACACCTGATAGCTGGCGGCCAGCAGGCCATCCGGCTGACGGTAGGCTTCATAAGCCTCCGTCAGGCGCTGCAAGCGCAGCCGACTGCTCAGACCTGATTGACGCGCATCGTTGAGCTGGCTGGCTCCTATGCCCTTGAGGTCGCGCAGCAGACCGCTCAACTCGTGATAGGAGAGCGCCCAGGCCAGACTCTCAAGGCAAGGCGCTGTGAAGCCCCCTGCGGCAACGGCATCTTGCAATTGTGGCAGGCTGAGGAAGCGATTGACATGGGGATGGTCGTCAACCGTGCGCCAGGCCTCACGCAACTGCCAGAGCGAATCGACAAGCAGGGTCGAGAACAGCAGTTGTCCACCGGGTTTGAGTACCCTGTGGAGTTCGGCAAACGCCTGCGCCGGTCGTTCACACCACTGCAGGGCGAGGCTGGAGAAGACCCAGTCCAGACTCCCGTCGGCAAACGGCAGACGCTCGGCATCGCCGCACACAAGTTGCGCACCGCTGCCACGCAGAGCCGCCTGCTGCAACATGCCGGGGGCAAGATCCAGTCCATGCAACTGGTGGCAACGACTGGCAAGGTGGGGCAGGAAAAATCCGGTACCACAACCCAGATCCAGCCCGGATATGGGAGATGTTGACAAGGAAGCGGGAGTCACCGGCTCCCCAGTCATGCGATCCAATAGCGCCAGACCGACTTCCTGCTGAAAACGGGCATGGGCATCGTAGTGGCGGGCCGCCGCCCCGAAACGGCGGGCGAGCTGCGCCTTGTCAACCTGCTGAAAGCGCTCATGCATGGCGAGCACCTCTCTGCTCTGCGGCAGACTCGCGCCTACTGGCCGTCAGGGTGCAAGGGCCGAGGGCCTCGAGCAGGCGGTCCACATCCTGTTCGCTGTGAGCCGCGCTTAACGTGATGCGCAGCCGCGCCGTACCGACCGGCACAGTGGGCGGGCGGATGGCGCTCACCCAGACGCCGCGATCCCGCAGCCGCTCGGCCAGTTGCAGGGCCGCACTGCTCTCCCCCACCAGCAGCGGCTGTATGGGGGTGTTGCTCGCACCGAGTTGCCAGCCCTGCGCCTGTGCCCCTTGCCGGAAACGGGCGATCAGCTGGCCAAGATGAGCGCGGGCATCGTCGGCGACCCGCACCAGTTCGATACTCTTGCTGACCGCACAGGCCTGGGCGGCCGGCATATGGGTGCTGTAGACATAGTGGCGAGCGAAGTTGACCAGATAATCCACCAGCTCGCGGCTGCCGCCGACAAAGGCCCCGGCCACCCCGAGCGCCTTGCCAAAAGTGCCCATCTGGATGTGTACGGATGCAGGAGCCACCCCTTGCGCCGCCAGGGTGCCGCGCCCCTCGGGCCCCAGCACGCCAAGGCCGTGAGCATCGTCGATCATCAGCCAGTTGCCGCTCTGGGCGGCCAGGCGGGCAAGCTCAGGCCAGGGGCCCTGATCCCCATCCATGCTGAACACCCCTTCCGAGACGATCAAACCCCGGTTTGGTTCGAGTTGGCGCTCGAGAGCAGTCATATCGTTGTGACCGAAGCGCTGCATCTTGCAGGGGAGCTGGCTGCCCATCTCCTGCAGGGAGGCGTGGTTGAGCCTGTCCTGCCACAGCAGATGCTCCTTGCCGAGCAAGGCCTTCAGCACCGCCTGATTGGCGGAAAATCCGCAGTTGAACAGCAGCACCGCCTCCACCCCCAACCAGTCAGCGAGCGTCTCTTCCAGCTGCTGGTGAGCACGGCTGTAGCCGGTCACCAGGGGCGAGGCACCGGAGCCAGCCCCATAGCTGTCAATCCCGTCCTTGAAAGCGGCCTTGATGGCAGGATGATCGGCCAGTCCCAGATAGTCGTTGGCACAGAAGTTGAGGTAGTCGCGGCCCGCTACCTGCAGCCTCCCCCCCACGCAGCCATCGGTGGCAGTGCGGCGGCGAAGCAAGGCGGCCTGCTCGCGCCCGGCCAGAGCCTTACCCAGACCAAAAGGGCCCGTTACCACAGGGCTCTTCATGGACGCACGACGCCTGCACGGGGACGGGTAGCATCGTAAAACATCTCATCCGGCGCGTTCTGGCGGCTCACCTCGGCCAGCAGCTCGGCTTCCAGTTCCAATGTCTGAACCTGATCCGGCTTCTGGGCTCGCTGGGCGGGGCGAATGCCGAGCCGTTTGAACAGCTGCATATCGCTGTTCTCATCCGGGTTTGGCGTGGTCAGCAGCTTGCAGCCATAAAAAATCGAATTTGCACCTGCCATAAAGCACATGGCTTGCATCTGTTCGTTCATCTTCTCCCGCCCGGCGGAGAGGCGCACATGGGAGGCAGGCATCATGATCCGTGCCACGGCTATGGTACGGATGAATTCGAACGAATCGAGGTTCGCTTCGTTTTCAAGCGGCGTCCCTTTCACCTTCACCAGCATGTTGATGGGCACGCTCTCCGGGTGGCGCGGCAGGTTGGCGAGCGCCATCAAAAGACCCGCCCGATCTTTTGCCTGCTCACCCATGCCGACTATGCCACCGGAGCAGACCTTCATGCCGGCGCCGCGCACATGCTCCAGGGTATCGAGCCTGTCCTGATAGGTACGGGTAGAAATGATCTCGCCATAGAACTCCGGCGAGGTGTCGAGGTTGTGGTTGTAGTAGTCAAGACCTGCGGCACCGAGACGGGCGGCCTGATCCGCGGTGAGCATCCCTAGCGTCATGCAAGTCTCCATGCCTAGTCCTCGCACCTCTTCAATCATCCGCAGTATGTAGGGCATGTCCCTCTCTTTGGGGTTGCGCCAGGCGGCCCCCATGCAAAAGCGCGACGAACCGTTGGCCCTGGCCTCACGGGCCCGCTCCAGTACCTTCTCCACCTCCATCAGCCGCTCGGTCTCAAGCCCTGTGTGATAGCGGGCACTCTGGGGACAATATTTGCAATCCTCCGGGCAGGCACCCGTCTTGATGGAGAGCAAGGTGCTCACTTGCACCTCGTTGGGATCGAAATGGGCGCGGTGTATCGTCTGTGCCTGGAACAGCAGATCATTGAATGGCAGGGCAAACAGGGCCTGAACCTCGGCGAGGGTCCAGTCGTGACGAAGGGCGTGGCCGCCCGCGGTGTAAGCATTCATACATGGCTTCCGGTTGTTATAAGTGGGATCCTGCGCCCGCCATCCTGGATGGCCGAGCCCCGGACCCGCCACTTTGCCCCCGCGCCATCCAGCGAGTGAGGAGCCAAGTGGCTGAAATTGTTGGCTAGTGTAGAGAGCGCGCGTAGACTGTCAACACCGACCAGATCAAATCCATTGACAACAGAACATAAAATGAACAACCAAGAATTCGACTTGAATCACATCTGGCACCCCTATACCTCTCTCACCCATCCCCTGCCCTGCTATGAAGTGGGCAGCGCCAAAGGAGTCACCATCACTCTCGCCGATGGTCGCGAACTGGTGGATGGCATGAGCTCCTGGTGGGCCTGTATCCACGGCTACCAGGTGCCTGAACTCGATGCGGCCGCCACCGCCCAGCTCGGCAAGATGTCCCATGTCATGTTTGGCGGCCTGACCCATGCCCCGGCGGTCGAGCTGTGCCGCAAGCTGGTGGAGATCACACCGGCCGGTCTGGATCGGGTGTTTCTGGCCGACTCGGGATCGGTGGCGGTGGAAGTGGCGCTCAAGATGGCCCAGCAGTACTGGCACGCCAAAGGCCCCCCCAGAGCCAAGTTCGTCACACTGCGCGGCGGCTATCACGGCGACACCTTCGGTGCCATGAGCGTTTGTGACCCGGATGGCGGCATGCACGAGCTCTACCAGGGCTTCCTGCCCGAGCACTACTTTGCCCCGGCCCCCAGCTGCCGCTTCCACGCCCAGTGGGACGAAGAGTGTGTGGTGGATCTCGCCACGCTCGTCGCTGACCATCATGAAGAGATCGCAGCCATCATCCTCGAACCCATAGTGCAGGGAGCGGGCGGCATGCGCTTCTACCACCCCCGCTATCTGCAATGGGTACGCGCTTTGTGCGACGAGTTCGGCCTGCTGCTGATTGCCGACGAGATTGCCACCGGGTTTGGTCGCACCGGCCAGCTGTTTGCCTGTGACTGGGCTGGCATCAGCCCCGACATCATGTGCCTTGGCAAGGCGCTCACCGGCGGTTACATGACCCTCTCTGCCACCCTCACCACAGAACATGTCGCCCGCACGATTTGCGACGGGAAAGCGGGGGTCTTTATGCACGGGCCTACCTTTATGGGCAATCCGCTGGCCTGCGCCGTGGCCTGTGCCTCCATCGATCTGCTGCTGGCCTCGCCGTGGCAGGAACGGGTGCAGGCCATCGAGCATCAGCTCAAAACCGAGCTGGTGCGGCTGACCCTGAACCCTTTGGTTGCCGATGTGAGAGTGCTTGGCGCCATCGGCGTGGTGGAGATGAAGGAGCGGGTAGATGTGGCCCGTATCCAGCGCAAGTTTGTGGAGTTGGGTGCCTGGATCCGGCCATTTGGCAAACTCATCTACCTGATGCCCCCCTTCGTCATCACACCGGCACAATTGAGTGTGCTGACCCAGGCCATCCATGAAGCCATCGCCAGCGGCGAGTTCTAAGCCGGCATGAAAAGGCCCGGCATGAGAATGCAGGGCCTTTTGACTCTTTTTTATCAGAATGTGAGCAAGACACCAGACCCGGGCGACCATGACGAGTAGACTGCGCGGGTTTTACCCAACAGATGTACTGCTCCCATGCGCCTCTCCATTGCTGCCAAAATCAACTTCTTCCTGCTGTTCATCTTTTCCATGGTGCTGGTCTTCTCTGCGGCCTATCAGGCGGTGCGTGAGCGCGACCTCATCCTGACGCTTATCAAGGAGCAGAGCCGCGAGCAGACCGAAGCCTATTTCGACGGCCTCAACATGCTGATGCTGACCGGCAAGATGGACGCTCGCGACACACTGCGAAACAAGTTCCTCGATCACGCCCACGTGGAAGATGCCCGCATCGTCCGCGGTGATGCAATCAGCAAGCAATACGGGCCGGGCCGCGAAACAGAGCAGGGCAAGGATGAGTACGATCGACTGGCGCTGGCGGGCAAGGGCAGCCTGGAGGTGGTGCACGACGGCATGCACAGCAAGCTGGTGGTAACCCGACCGCTGTTGGCCAAGAAAGATTTTCGCGGTACAGACTGCACCAGTTGCCATCTGGTACCGGAGAACACTGTGCTGGGGGCTGTGCGCTTTGACTACTCCCTCGACACCCTCTTTACCCGGGTCGAGCAGAACATTCTCACGTCGGCGCTTATTCTCACCGGTATCTTCGGGCTGGGGCTGCTGTTGACCCTTTGGGTCATTCGCACCTGGATAGTTCGCCCCCTCAACCAGTTGACCCGTTCCATGGAAGAGGCCACCGACCTGCATGACTTCGGTCACCGATTGGAAGGGGATGAAGGGGACGAGATTGGCCGGGTGGCACTGGCTTACAACCAGATGCTCGACAGCGTGGAACGTCAGCTCGGCAAGCGCCCTGCCGCGCAGGCGAAGCCGGATAAAAAGCAGGATTAGCCCGCATAGTAGAACAGCAAACTGGCGATGAAGATCAGCAGCAGTATGGTCAGATTGACGTGCAGTGAGTCTTCCCGTCGTCGGCTGCGTTTACGCTCCAGCAAAAACACCGCCAGGGTCAACAGGCAACAACCCCAGAGCCAATAAACCAGCCAGGGAGTCAGTACGGGATCCCAATAATCGCGAACTGCTATCCCCCCGTAGACCAGAAAACCGTACGCCACTTCCGGGCGCGCATAGTGATAGAGGGAGAGCAGCACGATAAAGCCCGCCCAGCAGAGGATCACCAAGCCCTGCAGCCCTCTGGTCAACCAGTCCGGTCCCTGTCGCCGCTCTTTCACGTCCATCCCCTGCCCCACTGGCCCGGCCATCAGGTGATCCGGGCATAAATCCCCTCCAGAGTCCGACATTTTTGCTTGTTTATCAAACCCGCGCGGGTAAGATTGTCGGCTTAGTCTGCCATGATGGGCCAGTGAATGCCCGGGCCAGACCCCTAGTGTTGCAAATAGCGCTGCAAGAACAAGCTGGAGACAATATTTCGATGACGCACGCATCCGTAGTAGATGTGCTGACCGGTAAATATGCGGTTGGCACCACCCAGACAGTAAAAGGGTGGATCCGGACTCGCCGTGATTCCAAGGCGGGGATCTCATTTTTGGCCGTATCCGACGGCTCCTGTTTCCATCCGGTACAGGCAGTTGTCCCCAATACCCTGGCCAATTATGAGAATGAAGTGCTGCGTCTGACCACAGCTTGCTCCGTGGAAGTGACCGGTGTGGTTGCCGCCTCCCAGGGCAGCGGTCAGGCTTTCGAACTGCAAGCCACCGACGTCAAGGTCGTAGGCTGGGTCGAAGATCCGGACACCTACCCCATGGCCGCCAAGCGCCACAGCATAGAGTACCTGCGTGAACAGGCCCACCTGCGTCCGCGCACCAACATAGTCGGCGCCGTGACCCGGGTGCGCAACTGCCTGGCCCAGGCCATCCACCGCTTCTTCCATGAAGAGGGTTATCTGTGGATTGCGGCTCCGCTCATCACCGCCTCTGACACCGAAGGTGCCGGCGAGATGTTCCGCGTCTCCACCCTGGATCTGGAAAACCTGCCGCGCACCGACGCTGGCAAGGTCGATTACGACAAGGACTTCTTCGGCAAAGAGACCTTCCTGACCGTTTCCGGTCAGCTCAACGTCGAAACCTACGCCTGTGCCCTCTCCAAGGTCTACACCTTCGGGCCCACCTTCCGCGCCGAGAATTCCAACACCAGCCGCCATTTGGCCGAGTTCTGGATGGTTGAGCCGGAAATTGCCTTCGCTAACCTGGACGATAACGCCGCCCTGGCCGAAGCCATGCTCAAGTACGTCTTCAACGCCGTACTGGCCGAGCGCCGTGACGATCTGGAGTTCTTTGCCCAGCACGTCGACAAGGATGCCATCGGTCGTCTGGAACGCTTCGTCTCCTCCGACTTTGCCCAGATCGACTACACAGATGCCATCGAAGTGCTGAAAAACTGTGGCAAGAAGTTCGAGTTCCCTGTCTCCTGGGGCATCGATCTCTCCTCCGAGCACGAGCGCTATCTGGCCGAGGAGCACTTCAAGTCTCCTGTAGTGGTGAAGAACTACCCGAAAGACATCAAAGCCTTCTACATGCGTCTCAACGATGACGGCAAGACTGTTGCCGCCATGGACGTACTGGCCCCCGGGATCGGCGAGATCATCGGCGGTGCCCAGCGTGAAGAGCGCCTCGAGGTACTCGATCAGCGCATGGCCGAAATGGGTCTGAACAAGGAAGATTACTGGTGGTATCGCGATCTGCGCCGCTTCGGCACAGTCCCGCACGCCGGTTTCGGCCTCGGTTTCGAGCGTCTGGTAGTCTACGTGACCGGTATGGGCAACGTCCGTGACGTTATCCCCTTCCCCCGTACACCCCGTACCGCCGAATTCTGATAACGGCCCTTTGCCGACAAAGCCGACCTCAGGGTCGGCTTTTTGTTGCCCGCCCCACGGCATTCGCCCCTCGCAGCCACCACAATTAATCTCACTTCCCCTTCTGGCTGCAGCCTTGCTGCACTGCACCTCAAGATACCAGCCCCGTATGATACCAACCAGGCCCCCTTCAAATAACAATCATGTTAATACGTGGTTTTTATGCAGTTAAATCAAAAAGCGATGAGTTATTGAAGTACCTCAATTTTTTGCCCCTTTGAGAAGGGCACAATACCCACTAACCCTTTAGGGCTAAATAAAAACAGACAATCCCGGTCCATGAGCTCAACACAGCACAGATATGGATTAAATCACGCGAGGTAATGGAATGATCTTGATGGAATTTATGGTGGTACTCGGCTGCTTGTTGCTGGGTACCCGATTTGGGGGCATGGGACTGGGTCTCATCAGTGGCATAGGTCTGTTCCTGCTGACCTTCGTGTTCGGCCTTGCACCGGGCGAACCGCCGGTGCAAGTCATGCTGACCATACTCGCGGTGATCGGCTGCGCCGCCACCCTGCAGACCGCCGGCGGCCTCAACCTGATGATGCAGGTGGCCGAGCGTCTGCTGCGCCGTCACCCGCAATACATCACCATACTGGCCCCGCTCACCACCTGGACCCTCACCTTCCTGTGCGGTACCGGCCACGTGGTTTACACCATGTTCCCCATCATCTCCGACATAGCGCTGCAAAAGAACATCCGCCCGGAACGGCCGATGGCAGTGGCCTCCGTCGCCTCCCAGATGGCGATTTGCGCCTCGCCAGTCTCGGTCGCCGTGGTCTCCATGGTCTCCATACTGGCAGCCGGACACGGTATCGGTGAGGCTTACGGCCTGCTGGATATCCTGATGATTGCCATCCCCTCCTCGTTGACCGGCGTGATGATGGCGGCCCTGTGGAGCCTGCGTCGCGGCAAGGATCTGGACAAGGATGAAGAGTTTCAGGCCAGGATCAAGGATCCGGAGCAGCACGCCTTCATCTATGGCGGCGGTGAAACCCTGCTCAACACCAAGTTCCCGAAAGAGGCCTACTGGTCTACCTGGATCTTCTTCGCCGCCATCGCTGCCGTAGTATTGCTTGGCGCCAACGAAGGGCTGCGCCCCGTGTTCACCATCAAGGACAAGACAGGCCCTCTCTCCATGAACCTGGTGATCCAGATGATGATGCTGATCGCCGGTGCCATCATTCTGATGCGCTGCAAGGTCAAACCGGGTGAGATCGCCAACGGGGCTGTCTTCAAGGCCGGCATGGTCGCCATCTTCTCCGTGTTCGGGGTTGCATGGATGAGCGAAACCTTCTTCCAGGCCCACATGCCGCTGCTCAAAGAAACCCTGTCCCACGTGGTACAGGCCCAGCCCTGGACCTACGCCCTGGTGCTGTTCCTCATCTCCAAGCTGGTCAACAGCCAGGCTGCCGCCCTGACCGCCATCGCCCCCATGGGTCTGGCGCTGGGGGTGGAGCCCAAGCTGCTGATCGCCTTCCTGCCGGCCAGCTACGGTTACTTCGTGCTGCCGACCTACCCGAGCGATCTGGCCTGTATCGGTTTCGACCGTTCCGGCACCACCCGCATCGGCAAGTTCATCATCAACCACAGCTTCATCATTCCGGGGCTGATCGGGGTGAGCAGCTCCTGCGCCCTGGGTTACGTGCTGACCACCATTCTGCTCTAATCGCAGCGGTGTTTATCGCACCATTGCCACACAGGCCCCCAACTTCGGGGGCCTGCTCTTTTCTCCCCCTGCCTATTCCCGTTACGATTTCACGCCACGGCTTTACCTGCGACCCCGCCACTGGGTAGCATGCTCCCTCTTTCACCATCGGAATCGACTCCATGTCTCGCGTCATCCTGCTCTGGAGCGGCGGCAAAGATGCCATGCAGGCCCTCTGTCGTGCCCGTGAGCAGGGGCATCAGGTGGTGGCACTGGTCACCTTTGCCCCGCCATCCCCCCGTTTTCTCGCTCATCCCCTGCCACTGGTACGCCGTCAGGCCGAGGCGCTGGGCCTGCCCCACCAGCTGGTTACCATAGAAGCGCCATTCGATCAGAGCTACGAAAGGGCACTGGCCGACTTGCAGCAGGAGTGGAAACTCGATGGGGTGGTCACCGGCGATATCGACAGCGTGGGGGGCGCCAGCAACTGGATCCGCGAACGCTGCCGCCCGCTGGGGCTTGAGGTACACACACCGCTCTGGCAGCAATCTCGCGAAGCACTGCTGAGCGACATGCTTGGGCGCGGCATCGTCGCCCACCTCTCCTGCGTCGATACCCGCACGCTGGCACCCGACTGGGTCGGTCGTGTGCTGGACGCATCCGCCATCACTGAATTGAAAGCGCTGGCAGACCGGCAGGGGTTCGATCTGTGTGGGGAACAAGGGGAATACCACACCATGGTGACCGACGGCCCGGGCTTTGCCGCCCCTCTTGGGCTTGATGGCTGGCATCTGGCAGCGCAGGCACACCTGGCCTACCTGACAGAAAAGGAGGAATAGCCGGGCGGCGGTGAAGGCAGGAGCTTCTTCTGGCGGCAAACAAGCGGGTTCAATCGTTGATCCGGTCGCGGTTTGGTAAAGGGCCATATGAGCCAGCAATAGGAGGATACAGACATAGACGGCACCGTTTTCCCTTGCTCCTGGTCGCCAACCATGACGGAGCCTCACTTCGCCAGAACAAAACTCCAAAAAAACAATAAAAAATGGAAATTTAAACTAATAGCAAAGCTTTAGAATCCCTTTGCCAAGCATTCTGGCGAGGAACCTCAGGCTTTTTTGCTCTGGATCAACGTCAGGGGCCAGTGAACTGGCCAAGATGCCCATCGACATACAGCGACCATTTCGCGCCGGAGAGAGTTATGACAAACCAAGCCACTGCAGGCACCACAACCTGCGACTACAAGCTATGGGACATCCTCGTCGAGTCAGCAAAGGAACGCACTACCATTCGTTACTCCAAACTGGCCAGGCAGGCCGGGCTGGAGAATAGCCAGGATGAGCTGCGCACCCTGCTGCAACGCATCCGCATGTACTGCACCGAACACCAGTTGCCGATCCTCTCCACCATAGTGGTGGACGATGTGGGCAAATACACCGGCCTCTCCTCCGGCCTGCCGGACGCTCCTTGGGAGCGTGCCAGGGTGTTTGACTACCAATGGCCTGTTGCCCCCTGATCCAGACATTCATCACCATAACGCGCCCGCTGGCGCGTTTTGTACTTCTTCGGGCCCGCTTTCCTGAACCGCAGGCAAAAAAAACCCGCCTCAAAGGCGGGTACTAAGCAAGCAACGCTCTGGATGACCAGAGTAAAGAGTTCAGGCTGTCGAATCTTGCCACCCCCGGCACCACGCGAAAGAGGTAACAGGACAACATGGGTTTGTATAAATCGCTGATTTATCCAAGCTTCATGCTGACCATCGACGGGGAGTGAGACTAAAGTGAAGGCCCTGCTTAAGGAAATGATTTATTAGTATTCCATTATGCACAGAATGAATTTACGAGGCGTCGACCTCAACCTGCTGGTGGTGCTCAAGGCCCTGCTGGAGGAACGCAACACCACCAAGGCCGCCGAGCGACTCGCCATGAGCCAGCCTGCCGTCAGTCGGGCTCTGGCCCGCCTGCGGCTGCTCTATGACGATCCCCTGCTGATCCGCACCCCCCTGGGAATGGAACCTACCGCAAGGGCACAGGCACTCTTGCTGCCACTGCGGGAAATACTGCACGACATAGAGCAGACCTTCAGCCAGCCCGAACAGCACGACCCGAGCCAGTTCGAGGGAGTACTGCGCATCGGTGCCCACACCTATGTGGAATATGTGATGATGCCAAGCCTGCTGGGGCGCCTGCAGCAGCAAGCGCCCAACCTGCGCATCCACATGGTGCCCCTCAATGCAGATTACGAGGACCAGCTCGACGAAGGGGTTGTCAGCATGGTGATCAGCAAGCAGGACGAGGTACCCGGTCGCTTTCGCCGCATCCCGCTGTTTGAAGACAAGCTGATCTGCGCCGCCCACAGCAGCCATCCCTTTCAGGGTCAGGTGCTCTGCATAGAGTCTTTCGCCAAGGCCCAGCATCTGCTGGTCGCCCCCCGTGGCAGCGAAGGGGGCATAGTCGATGACCTGCTCGCAGCGCACGGCATGACCCGCCATACCCCCTTGATAGTGCAGAGTTTTCTGGCAGCACCCTTCATCCTGCCCTATGCCCCCCTGCTGCTGACCTCGCCAGCCAGGGTGCTGCGTCCGCTGATGCCGCTGCTGGATCTGGTGGAGTACGAGACCCGCTTTACCCTGCCGACCTTCGAGGTCAGCCTCATCCGCCATCGCCGCGACGACAACCACGCCATGCTCAACTGGTTCGAGTCAGAATTGCATCTCTGGTGCCAATCCCTCTGCGAGCTATGATCCCCTCCGGCGCCCCGTGCGCCGGGCTCTTTTCCCATCATCACAGCATTTGACTCTGGCCCTTTGGCTGGCGACTCCCCTGGTAAAATCCCCCGAGTCGCAGTGCCAGCGTTGCCTTGAGATCGCCACAATGCCAGAATCGGGCCTTTCCTTGATTTCATGTTCAGATCTCAAGTTTCAGCTTTCAGGGCCCACGCCCGCAGACAAGGACTCCCCATGGCCACCACCCTCTATGGCATCAAAAACTGCGACACCATCAAGAAAGCCCGCAAGTGGCTGGACGAGGCTGGCATCGACTACCGCTTTCACGACCACAGGGCCGATGGCCTGGATCCCGCCGCGCTGGATAGCTGGCTGGCAAAGCTTGGCTGGGAAGCTCTGCTCAACAGCCGTGGCACCACCTTCCGCGCCCTGCCGGACGAAGCAAAACAGGGGCTGGATACCGCAAAAGCGCGCGCACTGCTGCTGGAACATCCGGCCATGATCAAGCGCCCGCTGCTGGATCGGGATGGCGAGCTGACCCTGGGTTTCAAGGCTGATCACTATCAATCCCTCTTCTCTCGTTAAACTTTTTAAGGAACGCTGATGTCGGACGTCATCGCACTGGCCAAGGATCTGATCCGCCGCCCCTCCGTTACCCCGCAGGATGAAGGGTGTCAGGCCCTGATGAGCGAACGCCTGGCGCGTCTTGGCTTCGTCATCGAACCCATGGTGTTTGAAGACACCACCAACCTCTGGGCGCGCCGTGGCAGCGAAGGCCCCCTGTTCTGCTTCGCCGGCCACACCGATGTGGTACCGGCCGGGCCGCTGGAGAAGTGGCACACACCGCCGTTCGAACCGACCATCCAGGATGGCGTGCTCTACGGTCGCGGCGCTGCCGACATGAAGGGATCCCTCGCCGCCATGGTGGTGGCCGTCGAACGCTTCGTGGCCGAGCATCCGGATCACAAGGGGTCCATCGCCTTTCTCATCACCTCGGATGAAGAGGGCCCCTTCATCAATGGCACAGTGCGTGTCATCGACACCCTTGAAGCGCGCAACGAGAAGATCCGCTGGTGCATCGTCGGCGAGCCCTCCTCCACCCATGTGGTGGGGGATGTGGTAAAGAACGGTCGACGTGGCTCCATCACAGGGGATCTGCTGGTGCGTGGCGTACAGGGGCATGTGGCCTATCCCCATCTGGCGGACAACCCCATCCACAAGGCGGCGCCGGCATTGACTGAGCTCGCCGAGACGGTATGGGATGAAGGCAACGCCTACTTCCCCCCCACCAGCTTCCAGATTGCCAATATCCAGGCCGGCACCGGCGCCTCCAACGTCATTCCGGGGGAGTTGCAGGTTCAGTTCAACTTCCGCTTCAGCACACAACTGACCGACATGGATATTCGTGAACGCGTCCAGGCCCTGCTCGACAAACACGGTCTGGACTACGAGCTGACATGGACCCTCTCCGGCCAGCCATTTCTGACCGATACCGGCGCCCTGCTGGAGGCCACAGTGGCGGCGGTAGCGGCGGTCAATGGCCAGCAACCGGCCCTGCTCACCACGGGCGGCACCTCGGATGGGCGCTTTATCGCCCCCACAGGGGCCGAAGTGATCGAACTCGGGCCCGTCAATGCCACCATCCACAAGGTGAACGAGTGCGTGAAGGCCGAGGATCTGGATCTGCTGGCAGCGATGTACCAAGGGGTACTCGAGAGATTGCTGGCATGACCCAGGAACAACTGCTGGGGCTCGACGAGAGTCACCTTGTTCTGGTGGGACGCGGGCCTCATCGCCTGACCGCTGCCACTGCAGCGGCCTTCAACGACATGCAGGTGGCCGCCGCCCATGAAGGACACAACCTGCAGGCGGCCTCCAGCTGGCGCAGCTTCGAGCGTCAGCTCGCCATCTGGAATGGCAAGTGGCGCGGTGAGCGCCCCCTGCTGGATGCCGACAACCAGCCTATGGACACACTGCAACTGAGCGAGTGCGAACGGCTGCACGCCATACTGCGCTGGAGCGCCCTGCCCGGTACCAGTCGCCATCACTGGGGCACGGATCTGGACATCTATGATCCCGACTGCCTGCCTGCCGGTACCAAGCTGGCGCTGGAGCCCTGGGAGTATGAAGCCGGGGGCTGGTTTAGCGACCTCGGCGACTGGCTGACCGACCACATGAATGACTTCGGCTTCTTCCTGCCTTATGCCAGACCTGTGGGTAGCGGCAGCGGTGTCGCCTACGAACCCTGGCATATCAGCTTCGCGCTGGAATCCCGAGAGCAGCGGCTGGATCCGGATGCGCTGGCGCTTTGCCTGCAACAGGCGGATATTGAAGGCAAGTCGACCATATTGGCCCATCTTGACGAGATTTTGGCCCGTTATGTCACCACCTGTCCTGACGAAAGGAAAACCCCATGAATCTCTGGCTGTGGATTGGTTTGCCACTGCTCTTCCTGCTTGGCATGTTTCTCAATGCCATCAAGGACATGAAGCGGCTGGAGAAACAGCTGCCCAAATACAAGGACAAGATACGGGAAGTCAAGGATGACGAGGACGACTGATCGCCCTCTCAGCCCGCCAGGGGCGCCACTATGGCGCCCCTGCTGCTTTTCACGAGGACGGAATTCCCCCTCCCCATACTGATGCAGGCTCCGTGATCCCGTTCACATAGAACAGGACTTCTTTCTCCCTTCCTTCCCGCCATCTTCAAGGTAAAAACCCAGTTCCTGGCAGCACTGAAAATGTAAAAAACTGCAAATAAATGCACAATTAAGCCACACTGCGCCCAACAAACTGCATATAATGTGCCTGTTTTGCATTTTGACAGAAGGAGTTCGCCATTGGATGCCGTCACCATCAACAGTTTCTTTTTAGTCGCGGCCTTGTTGGTGGGAGCCAGTGTCCTGTTGAGCGCGCTCTCCTCTCGCCTTGGCATCCCCATTTTGGTGATATTTCTCGCGGTCGGCATGCTGGCCGGGGAAGATGGACCGGGGGGCATTCACTTCGCTGACTACTCGGTTGCCTATCTGGTGGGCAACCTGGCGCTCGCCATCATATTGCTCGACGGCGGCATGCGTACCCGGGTTTCTTCTTTTCGGGTCGCACTCTGGCCAGCGCTCTCGCTGGCAACCGTCGGCGTGGCCATCACCACAGGGCTGACCGGTCTGGCCGCCGCCTGGTTGTTCGACCTCAACCTGATGCAGGGCATGCTGATCGGCGCCATCGTCGGCTCCACCGATGCGGCGGCTGTCTTCTCCCTGCTCGGCGGGCGCAGCCTCAACGAGCGGGTCAGTGCCACCCTGGAGATAGAGTCCGGCAGCAACGACCCCATGGCGGTGTTTCTCACCGTCACCCTGATCGAAATTCTTGCCACCAACCAACAGGGGCTGGACTGGTTCTTCCTGCTGCTGCAACTGGGCAAGCAGTTTGGCCTCGGTGCCGGCATAGGTCTGGGCGGCGGCTGGCTGTTGTGGAAACTCATCAACAGCGCCAGGCTGGCTCCGGGCCTCTATCCCCTGCTGACCGTCAGTGGTGGCCTGCTCATCTTCGCCCTCACCACGGCCATCGGAGGCAGCGGCATCCTCGCCATCTATCTCACCGGCCTGCTGCTCGGCAACCTCTCCCTGCGCAGTCGCAGTACCACGCTGTCGGTACTCGATGGCCTGACCTGGCTCAGCCAGATCGGCATGTTCCTAGTGCTGGGGCTGCTGGCCTCCCCCCACAAGCTGCTGCCCATCGCCCTGCCGGCGCTGGCACTCGCCGCCTGGATGATACTGTTCGCCCGTCCCGTCTCTGTCTGGATTGGCCTCTTGCCGTTCAAGAACTTCGCGCCCCGCGAGCGCTGGTTCATCTCCTGGGTGGGGCTGCGCGGCGCCGTGCCCATCATACTGGCTGTCTTCCCCATGATGGCCGGGCTGCCCAACGCCCAGCTCTACTTCAATGTCGCCTTCTTCGTGGTGCTGGTCTCCCTCATACTGCAAGGCAGCTCGCTGCCGCTGGCATCAAAGCTGGCCAGGGTTGAGGTACCGGCACCGCCGTCACCCATCAACCGATCCGGGCTTGAGATAGATCTGGACAGCCAGTGGGAGACCTTCGTCTACCGCCTCAGCGCCGAGAAGTGGTGCATCGGCTCGCCCCTGCGGGATCTGCGCATGCCCAAGGGTACCCGTATCTGTGCCCTGTTCCGGGATCAGGAGCTGCTGCACCCCTCGGGCAGTACCTGCCTGCAATCCAATGACATCCTCTGCGTCATAGGACACGAGCGAGATCTGCCAGCTCTCGGCCAGCTGTTCAGTCAGGCTCCTGAGCAGGATCTGGGTCCGCGCTTCTTCGGTGACTTCCTGCTGGAGGCGGCCGCCAATATGGTGGACCTGGCTCCGCTCTACGGGCTGGATGTGAGCGAGGTGGCGGATCAGACACTTGGCGATTTTCTTGCCGACCAGTTGGGCGATAATCTGGTAGTCGGCGATCAGGTCGAATGGCAGGGCCTGATCTGGACAGTGGCCGAAATGGAAGAGGGCAAGCCCCGCAAGATAGGGGTGCGCTTTCAGGAAGAAGACCCGGTCTGACGCACATCGTCTGACCCGCCTTTGCGAGCAGGGAGTTCATTATGCCTTACCAAACCGAGTTGTCTGGCCTGCAACCCCCTTTTCCCAATCTGGGATTGATAGAGGGATTCTTTGGCAAGGGCTGGAGCTGGGAAGCCCGCGCCCGCTACGCTCAATGGCTGCCACGCCACGGCTACGGCTTCTACATCTATGCCCCGAAAGAAGATGGCTATCTGCGCAAGCACTGGGCCCTGCCCTGGCCTGAAGCCGAGCTCGAGGCTCTGCGCCAGCTGGCCCGCCAGTGCCGCGACAACGGCCTCGCCTTCGGGGTGGGCTTGAGCCCCATGGGTGCCCACCACGACTATGATCGCAAGCGCCCGGCCCTGTTGGAGAAGGTGCGCCTCATCGACGAAGCGCTGCAGCCTGACATACTGGCTGTGCTGTTCGACGACATGAAGGGGGATACCCCGGATCTGGCCCACCACCAGCTCACCATAGCCCACGACATTGCGGCCCACAGCAAGGCCGGCCGTCTCATCTTCTGCCCCAGCTACTACTCCACGGATCCCGTGCTGGAAAAGGTGTTCGGCGCCATGCCCCCCCGCTATCTGGAGGATATAGGCCAGCAACTCGACCGCCGTTTCGAGATCTTCTGGACAGGCCCCAGGGTCTGCTCCAGCGAATACCCGGCCCCCCACCTCAAACAGGTGACCGAGCTGCTCGGGCGCAAACCCTTTTTGTGGGACAACTACCCGGTCAACGATGGCAGCAAGGCCAGCAGCTTCCTGCACCTGCGCGCCTTCGAGAATCGTCCGGCAGAACTTGTGGATCTGGTCGCGGGCCACGCAGTCAACCCCATGAAGCAGGCGGCGCTTTCTGTGCTGCCGCTCGCCACCCTGCCCATGAGCTACCGGCTCGGCAAGCAGTATGATGCTGACAAGGCGCTGCACGCCTCCCTCAATGCCACCTGCGGGCCGCAGATTTCGGCGATGATAGAGGCAGACCTGCCGCTGTTTCAGGACATGGGGCTGGCCCTGCTCACCCAGGAGCAGATCGCCCATCTCAAGCGCCGTTACCTGCCGTTTCAGGATCAGGTGTGTGTAAACGAAATCTTGCGCTGGCTGGCGGGTGAATATGTGTTTGATCCTGACTGCCTGACCGACTGAGACAAGCCACGCCAGATGCCACAGGAGGCTGCATGGACGCATCCCTGATCTACCAGAACCTGGCGGTGCTTGCCGCCTTCTTGCTGATCTACAGCCTGATCGCAGGTCGCTTCGAATCCAGATTGATCAATGGCCCCTTGCTGTTCCTGCTGATGGGCTGGCTGCTGGGGCCAGGCGGGCTCAACCTGATGTCACTCTCGGTCGACAGCGAGGGGATAAAGCTGCTGGCAGAGCTCACCCTGGTCATAGTGCTGTTCAATGACGCCGCCAACACCAACTGGCAAGTATTGGCAGCCAACCGCGCCCTCCCCATACGATTGCTGCTCATCGGCCTGCCACTCACCCTGCTGGGGGGCACCCTGTTCGGCCTCTGGCTCTACCCGGATCTGCCGCTGCTGGAGCTGGCCATCCTCTCCACCATCCTCGCCCCCACAGATGCGGCGCTCGGCAAGGCCGTGGTCAGCAATCCGGCCGTGCCCGCACCCATCAGGGAGGGGCTCAATCAGGAGAGTGGCCTCAACGACGGTATCTGCGTGCCAGTGCTCTTGCTGCTGCTCGCCCTCATCGCCCCCACCGAACAGCACGCAGGCACGGGCATGCTGGCCATAACCTTGCTGCTGGAAGAGATAGGCATAGGCCTGCTGGTGGCCCTGGTGCTCACCAGCCTCACCATACGGCTGCTGAAAACCTCCTACCTCAACGGCTGGCAACTGCCGCTCTGGCGCCAGCTCACCATGCCGGGGCTGGCCCTGCTCTGCTTTGCGCTTGCCCAGACCCTGGGGGGCAGCGGTTTTATCGCCGCCTTCGTCGGGGGTCTCTTGATGGGCCGCAGACTGGGGGAGCACAAACACGCTTACATGGATAGCTGCGAAGGGTATGGGGACCTGCTCTCCGTGGTGATCTGGATGGTGTTCGGCGCCACCCTGATGCCCATGCTGCCGGAGCTGCTGCACTGGCAATACTGGCTCTATGCCGCCGCCAGCCTCACCCTGCTGCGCATGCTGCCGGTCTGGCTGAGCCTGCTGGGGACAGGACTAAAACCCGAGTTGATGCTCTTCATCGGATGGTTCGGACCAAGGGGGCTCGCCAGCATTGTCTTTGCCGTCATGGTGTTGCAACACGAGCCCGCGCTGCTGGGACAAGAACCCATCATAGCCACTGTGCTTTGCACCATCATACTGAGCGTCATCTTGCACGGTATCAGTGCCAACCCCTGGGTCAGGCGCTTCAAGACGGCGTAAATACCCGACAGTGGCCAAAGGTATGGCAGAGGGGATAAACAACCTCATCGCCATTGCGGTATAAAACAATACCCCCAGTCAAGACTGGGGGTATTGTGGATAGATCAAGACATGTATGAGCGGCGTATTTCAAGGTGCCATGGCAATCGAGGCTGATTTGGTCCCCTTGTGGCCGCCCCCATCATGACCGGATATTGCCCTCTGTTGCACGGTAAACCAGAATGCCCGGCTTGTTTTTCACATAGTCAATAAAAGGCGAATCCACTACCTTCATATTCGTCGAAACAGAAGAGGCATTGCGAAGTACGGGGCCATTTTCACCCCGAATGAAAATACCAGTATGGGTCACATCCAGACCGGCAATATTGGTATAGATACCGATATAATCACCATCTTCCAGCAAGCTCAGCATGTCTTCGTCCACGCGATCACCAGGAATATAAGTGATGTCGCGATTCTTCACCGCCAGCCCCGGAATATAGTGACTGCCATCTTCTTTTTGATTCAATACTTTGGCGGCGGTCACCACATAGTTGCCGACCAGATGGGTCACATCCTTCACCTGATTGCCACCATGGACCCAATCAGAGAAAAAATGCTTTCTGGTCAGGTAGTTGACTTCACCATTTACATAACGAGTGTACATGACATTCTCGATGAAATTATGCACACTCGTTGAGTGTCGCAGTGACTCAACGTAATCCAGATAGGTGAAGCAATCCAGCTCACCAAAATCCACCACCAGTTTTTCCTGCCGGTCGCTCGATCCCACCAGCCGATTGGCAACATAAGGATTCTCGAGAAACAGTTGCGAGAAATCCTTTATTGACTGACCCGGTGCCACATTCTGATGTTGAGCAAACATCCTGGTGAGTTGCTGCTCCTTTATATTGTAAAAATCCAGGTTTTTCCCGTTGCCGGCCGCAACCCCGCCAGAAAAAGCGAGCAAAGCGGCGCCTATTACCTTCACCATTGAGTACCATCCTTGACCATAAAAGCGAGCAGCAGGGGATACCCCTGTCGCGAACAGAGTCGACAATATGCATCTAATGCCATTCGAGACTGATGAATTAAGGGCCGATTGAAAACAAAAAAAATGTAAGTAAATGTACCCAACTCGCCAGATATTGGCCTGATACAAACTCACGCTGGCATGAATACTCGCTGGTGGAAAATAACCTCGATGGCAACCAAACAGAGAAGCCCCGACGCGGCCGGGGCTTCTCTGTTGGCTTTCGTTGCTCGTCATGGCCTTGCGGTCACTGCCTGACGAAACACGTTACCCGCCCCATCCCAGGACTGAATTCACATGCTGACAGGCTCTCAGCCGAGCGCCAGCCAGACACCGACACCGAACATCAGGGAACCGGCGATCCGGTTCATCAGGGTCACGTTGCCGCTCTTGGCGAGGAAGTGGCGCAGGGTACGGCCACCGCCTGCGTAGAGCAGCAGACAGGAGAACTCGATCACCAGGATCAGGGCCACCAGGGCGCTGATCTGGGGCGTCATCGGCTTGGCTGCGTTGATGAAAGGAGGCAGCAGGGAGACCATGAAGGCCCACCCCTTGGGGTTGGCGATGGCAGTGACAAAACCCTGCATGGCCAGACCAAGGGGGCGTGTCTCCTGTCCGGCCGACAGATCCGCCGGTATGGCCATCTTGCCTTTGGCCTGCCACATCTGGATACCGAGCCAGATGAGATAGGCGCCACCCACGTATTTGAAGGCAGAGAAGAGCGCCGGATAGTTGAGCATGACGGCCGCCACCCCGATCACCGACAGCACAGAGACCAGCGCGACCCCGACCAGTTCACCCCACATCATGTGGAGGGTACGGCGCACCCCCAGACTCATGCCGAGGGTCATCGCCAGCGTCATGCACATGCCGGGGGTAACAGAGACAAAAAAGAACGTAGGCACAAACAGCGCCAGAATCGCGGGATCAATCCAGTCGGACACACTACACCTCCATGGTAACAAGCTTGAGATCTTGCCTATCACACTCTTTTAACACAAGAAAAAACCTTTTCGTTCAGCATGATTTCAGCAATAAAAACCCTGTGACAATAGTTGTCGCGCCTGTGTAATATGCCGCCTCACTCCTCTTTTGGGTTAGGACCTGCCATGTCGTTGAGTAACCTGTCCATCCGTCTTCAAGTGCTTGTTCCACTCCTGCTCGCCAGCCTCTTGATGGTCCTGATGGCCGGGATCAGCAAGCAGGAGATAGACAGCGCCATTGCGGACATGAACCAGACCACCACCAGCGTGACGCGCCACAAGGACGACATCGCAGCCCTGATCCACGCCACCTACCGGATGCGCACCAACGCCATCTATGGCCTGTACGATCCGGCGCGCTTCGCCCAATTGCCAAACGATCTCAATGCGGCGGAACAGGAAATAGGGACCATCTTGTCCCGACTGGTGATCTCAGGTGCCGAGCAGGACAACAGCCAGGTGGCCGCCGCCCTGCAGGCTTATCTCGGCCACACCCGCAACAACATGCTGCCGCTGCTGGCCCAGAAACATCAGGGAGGTGGCGATGCCGCCACCTACGAGCAGTCACGGCTGCGTTTTCGTGAGCTGGGGGAGCAATTGATCAAGCAGATCGACACCATGTCAGCGCGCATCAACCAGCTGATCCAGACCGAAATTGCCGAGGAAGAGGCGCACTACAACGCCACCTTGTTGCGAACCCTGCTGATGATGAGTGCCACCCTGATAGCGGCGCTGCTCGGTGGCTGGTGGTTGTCCGGCCAGATAGTCCGCCCCATAGGCCAGTTGCAGGAGGTGATGCGCGCCGTCGCCCAGGGGCGCTTCAACGTGCGGGCCAACGCCGATGGCAGCAATGAACTGAGCCAGCTGGCCAAAGATATCAACCAGACACTGACCCAGCTTGGCAGCACAATCCATACCCTGACCGGTATCAGCGGCAACGTGGCCTCTGCCGCCACCGAGCTCGCCGCCGTCATGACCCAGTCCGAGACCAATGCCCAGCAGCAGCGCAGCGAGACAGAACAGGTGGCCTCCGCCGTGACCGAGCTGGCCAGCACGGCCGACAACGTCAACCACAACGCCGCCCTGGCAGATGGGCTGGCGCGGGATGCCAATAGCCGGGTCGAACAGGGGCTGGCTCTGTTCGCGGAGAGTATCGCTGCCAACAGCCGCATGGCGGGCAGCCTGGAAAGCGCCGCCGCCGTGGTGGCGCGCCTCAAGTCCCAGTCCGAGCAGATCGGCAAGGTGATCGAAGTGATCCAGAGCATCTCGGAGCAGACCAACCTGCTGGCCCTGAATGCCGCCATCGAGGCTGCTCGCGCCGGCGAAACCGGTCGCGGCTTCGCGGTCGTGGCCGACGAGGTACGCCTGCTGGCGGCCCGCACGCAGGACTCCACCAAGGAGATCCAGACCATCATAGAGCAGTTGCAGAGCCAGTCCCAATCCGCCAACAACGGCATGCAGGAGACCCTCACCATCCTTGAGCACAACCAGCAGCTCTCCGGCGAGGTGCAGGCGCTGCTCGGTGGCATCACGGAGGCGGTCAACCAGATCAATGGGGCCAATGCCCAGGTGGCCACCGCCGCCGAAGAGCAGTCGTGCGTCACCGCCGACATAAACCGCAACATCACCAATATTTACGAAATAGTGAACCAGAGTGTGGCCGGCATCAGCCAGAGTGCCGCCGCCAGTCACGAACTGTCACAGCTCGCCGAGCAGCAGCGCAAACAGCTGGCCCAGTTCCAGTTGTGACGTCCGCTTGCGCGATCGACACAAAGGCCCCGCTTGCGGGGCCTTTGTGTTAATGAATGGACACATTTGTTATTGTTTTAAACGGCTTTTTTATAATGTGGCTTCATTGGGGGCTGGGCTGTCGCACCAAATGTGAGTATGGTAGAGGCACGTCACTTCCCCTCACATGAGATCACCATGAAGCTGCATTTCAAGAAACCGGCCTTCATCGGCCTGGGCCTCATCGCCCTCGTCTCCGCCATCTGGCTCGACTACTACCTGCCGGAGCACACCATAGCCACCATCACAGGGGTGGAAGTGAAGCGCACCGACAAGGATGGCCCCATCAGCCAGAAAAACCCGGCAGACGGTCCCACCACGGATGTCTACTACATCTATACCGAACGCCCGGGCGAACAGATCCGGGTATTTCGCAATGAAGATACCGGCTGGGGCTGGCCTTTCTACTTCAAGTTCAACGCGGCCGATGTGCAGGCAAAAGCCAAGTCCATGGAGTTCGAGAAGCGTCTGGCCATCATTACCTCCTACGGCTGGCGCGTGAACATGTTCACCATGTTCCCCAACGTCACCAAGATAGAGAGTACGGGTCCTGAGGCCTCCACCTGGAGCTTCTTCCGCTGGTTCTGGTTCGGTATCTGGGCACTGGTGATGGGCAAAGCCGCCATCGCGACCTGGCGCTACTTCGACCGGCTCGAGGACGAGATATGACAGAGCCGAGCAAGACTCGCACCAGTTTCTACCGACGGCTTTATGTTGCCTGGCTGATAAGCAGCGGCACGGACACAATCCCGGCCATCATGGCGGCCACCGGCATGCCGCGGCGCACCGCACAGGATACGCTGGCGGCACTAGCTGATCTCGATATCAGCTGCGGCTTCGAACAGACGGAAGGGGCGCGCCACCTGCAGGGGCACTATCGCATCAGCGACTGGGGTCCCATCAATCCGGCCTGGATCAAGGCCCAGTTGCCTGCCATCAAGCAAACGCTGGGTTATCCATAACGACTGACGGGGCACTATCGCACCGGTGACGGGGGATCTATCCAATCCAGCCTGGATCAAGGCCCAGCTGCCTGCCATCAAGCAAACGCTGGGTTATCCATAACGACTAACGGGGCACTATCGCACCGGTGACGATCAACAGAGGCCAGCCGCAAGGCTGGCCTCTTTTTATATTGCCCGGGCAGACACAGGTCTCGGCTCGCGGAAACGACTTACTCCGGGAAGGGCTCTTCCGGCAGCGGTTCCTGGGTCTCAGCCTGGGTGCAGTCGATGATGGAACGCTTGGGGTTGTTGGGGTCGCGCAGCAGCAAGGGGGCCAATCCCTCATTGTGCTTCTGCTCGTCGGCAAACTCGCTGCCATAGGCATTGTGGGTCAGCCTGCGCGCATTGGCGATGGGGGTGTCCACAAACAGGGCGTGCACTTCGAAAGTGGACGAGGGGATGAGAAAGCCACTGATGGGCAGACCATGCAACTCTTCATGGGTCTTGTACCAGGCAAACCCGTCCGTCACCTTGTAGGGGGTGAAGTTTTTAAGCTGAGGGTGGGCCGGCTCACCGGTCTCGCTGTCGAGGTAGAGATGGTCGAGATCGCAGGTCGCCAACCCCTGCCACATGGATTCGAACGGCGTGGAGCAGGCCGTCAATTGCAACCCGGCAAGCAGTGCCAGCGACGCTTTGTACATTTCCCGTCCCTTCTCTCAATAGTGCAATGGCCGTCAGCCAAAAAACCGCAGTCGCTCGACCAGCAAGTCGATGAAGCCCGCACGATCCAGTCCCAGCAGCACCAGCGCATTGGCCGGTTTGTCAGTCAGGCCATAGCGATCCACCACCGTCATCCCTGTGGTATGCAACCCCCGGGTCTCGATATCAACCCGGCACTCGACCCCGTGGAACAGCTCGGGGGCCAGCAACCAGGCAATGGTACAGGGGTCGTGCAGCGGCGCACCAGCAAATCCCCACTTGGGATCCCTGTGGTAGATCATGAAGAAGTCGAGCAAGCCAGCCACGCACTGGGCCACCGGATTGGTGATGGTGCGTACCCGCGCTATGTCCTCGTCCATCACCTGCGCCTCATGGGTCACATCGAGTCCGCACATTGTGATGGGAATACCTGACTTGAAGACCATATCGGCTGCTTCAGGGTCCACATAAATGTTGAATTCCGCCGCCGGGGTCCAGTTGCCCGCCCCTGCTGCGCCCCCCATCAGTACGATACGGGCGATGTTGGGCTTGAGTTCGGGGTGCGCCGTCAGCAGCAGGGCGATATTGGTGAGCGGGCCGGTCGGCACCAGGGTGACCGGCTCCGGACTCTCGCGCAGCGATTTGGCCATCAATTCGAGGCCCGTCATGGCTTGGGGTGCAAAGGCGGGATCCGGCAATGTGGGGCCATCGAGGCCAGACTCGCCGTGGACGTTGTCGGCTATGATAAGCTCGCGGGCCAGTGGTTTGGGCGCCCCTGCCGCCACCGGGATGTCGTCATGCCCCAGCAGGGTCAGGATGCGCAAGGCATTTTTGAGGGTCTTGTCCGGCGTCTGGTTGCCCGCACTGGTGGTGACCGCCAGCACCTTGAGTTCGGGACTGGCCAGCGCCAGTATGAGGGCGATGGCATCATCGTGGCCGGGATCACAATCGAGAATAACGGGCAACGCCATGGACAGACTCCTTGCAACATGACAGGGAGTCATACCTTAACAACCCGTGACGAGATTAACTCGGGAGGGAGTCACAAAACGGACTCTGCCCATCTTATCAAGCAGTTGCTCTCAAACTCGCCGTAATGGCCGTCGGCGGTTCACCCTCGATTCGCCCCGCACAGCCGGTTCGAGTATGATCGCCCCCCGTTTCCAGCCCGTGTGCCCTATGTCCGTCATCGTCGATACCTTCATCGCCCCGCCCTGCGAGGCTGCCATTGAGATCCTGTTTGAAGATGAGCACCTGTTGCTGATCAACAAGCCGAGCGGCCTGCTCAGCCTCTCTGGCAAAAATCCGCAGAATCTCGACTCTGTCCATTACCGGCTGGTGCAGGATTATCCCGGCTGCACCCTGGTGCACCGTCTCGACTTTGGCACTTCCGGCATCATGGTGGTGGCCAGAAACAAGGCCATCAACGCCCTGCTCTGCCAGCAATTCAGCCAGCGGGCGGTAAGCAAGGCCTACAGCGCCCTGCTGTGCGATCATCTGACCGACGATAAGGGGGTGATCGATGCCCCCATCGCCAAGGATCCGGCGCTGTTTCCCCTGATGAAGATCTGCGCCGCCAGCGGCAAACCCGCTCGCTCCCGCTATGAGGTGGAAGATCGCCTCTGTCGTGAAAGTGAACATGGGGAAACCCAGCGACTGACTCGGGTCAGACTGGTACCGGAGACCGGCCGTACTCATCAACTGCGCATCCACTGCCAGCTGCTGGGTCACCCCATCCTCGGCTGCGATCTCTACGGCGGTCTGCTGCCATCCGGCTGCGAACAGGCGCCGCGGCTGATGCTGCACGCCAGCGAGCTGGATTTTATTCATCCGGTGAGCGGGGAGCCAATGCAGATCCGCTGCGCGCCCCCTTTTTAGGGGCAATCAGTAGAGGCCGTCAGTAGATGGCAATAAACGCGAGTGTGGCGGGATCAGTGAAAGGCGTGACGGGAGAGGAAAGGTGCAAACGGCAGATAAAAGATAGGGGCCGTGCTTTCGCAACGGCCCCCACCCCCCACTCGGTGTGGCTATCAGATCAGCTTGCGGGCGGCGCCCAGAACGATCTTGATGGCATCAGATTCAGTTCTCGCCATGGTTTCGGCGTTCGGGATTTCCTGCTGGGTACGGTTGACGATAACACCGGCTACCATACCGGCACGCAGGCCCTGGCTGGTGCACATGGTCAGCAGGGTGGCAGATTCCATCTCATAGTTCAGCACGCCCATGGCTTGCCACTCTTTCATGGAACCCTGGAAACGGCTCACTACGCGGCCGGATACGGTGTCGTAACGCTCCTGACCCGGGTAGAAGGTATCGGAAGAAGCAGTCACACCGATGTGCAGCTTGGAGCCCATCTCTTTGGCAGTGTTGACCAGTGCCGTGGTGCAGTCGAAGTCGGCAACAGCCGGGAACTCCATGGGTGCAAAGTGCAGGCTGGCACCGTCAAGGCGCACGGAACCGGTAGTCACGATCACGTCGCCCACGTTCAGGTGCGGCTGGATGGCGCCTGTGGTGCCGATACGCAGGAAGGTATTGATACCCAGCTGGGCCAGCTCTTCTACTGCGATGGAGGTGGACGGGCCACCGATACCGGTAGAGCAGATGATCACGGCCTTGCCGTCCATCTCGCCACGCCAGGTAGTGAACTCACGATGGCTGGCCAGGTGCACCGGGTTATCCAACAGCTCTGCGATGCGCTTGACGCGCTCGGGGTCACCGGGGACGATCGCCAGGGTGGCGCCTTGCAGATCAGCTTTCTTCAAACCCAAGTGAAAAACATCAGACATAGTGGACTCCTGGTTGCTCCCGGCCGACATGGTCAGGGCGCAAGTTAAGATGATTCTTGATGGTACTTTCAAACCTTCACTCCCCTCTCTGGGGAGGCGCCAACTATGGTCGAAAGCGCTTTCCAATTCCTTGAAGCACCTCACACTTCCACGCATTGAAAGTGACAAATTCAGCGCAAAACGTTTGCTAACTTGATGAATTTCTTGAAAAACGTTTTTCTGCCAAGAAAGGGGCAATCGGCCTTGTCAATCCCTGTCTCGCCCCGGTTTATCGGTACGTGATCGAGTCCATAAAGTTGCAAACAGGATACCATTGACCCCTTCTCATCCCCACTGACGATGCTATTTTGACGTCCGCATACCACTTAATGGCTAATCATACGGAGTCCATCATGGCGACATTCAAGTTCTATATTCCCGCAATCAACCTGATGGGAGCGGGCTGTCTGCAAGAGGCGGCAGCCGATATCAAGGGTTATGGCTATCGCAAGGCGCTCATCGTCACCGACAAGATCCTCAACCAGATAGGTGTGGTCGCCAAGCTCACCACCCTCTTGGCGGAACATGGCATTGAAAGCCTGGTTTTCGATGAAACCAAGCCTAACCCCACCATGACCAACGTCGAATCGGGTCTAAGGATGATCAAAGCCAACGGCTGCGACTGCGTCATCTCGCTGGGGGGCGGCTCGCCCCATGACTGCGCCAAGGGCATCGCCCTGGTGGCCGCCAACGGTGGCAGCATCCAGGACTACGAAGGGGTGGATCGCTCCGCCAAACCGCAACTGCCGCTCATCGCCATCAACACCACAGCAGGCACGGCCTCCGAGATGACCCGCTTTTGCATCATCACGGACGAGGCTCGCCAGGTGAAAATGGCCATCATCGACAAGCACGTCACCCCGCTGATGTCGGTCAACGATCCCGAGCTGATGCTGGCCAAACCGGCCGGCCTCACCGCCGCCACCGGCATGGATGCGCTGACCCACGCCATCGAGGCCTATGTCTCCACCATCGCCACCCCTGTGACCGATGCCAGCGCCATCATGGCGATCCAGCTCATCGCCAAACACCTGCGCACCGCGGTCCATCAGGGTGATGACCTGCACGCCCGCGAGCAGATGGCCTATGCCCAGTTCCTGGCCGGCATGGCGTTCAACAACGCAAGCCTGGGTTATGTGCACGCCATGGCCCACCAGCTGGGGGGCTTTTATGACCTGCCCCACGGGGTCTGCAACGCCGTGCTGCTACCCCACGTTCAGGCATACAACGCCCAGGTAAGCGCCGCTCGCCTGAAAGATGTGGCCCGCTACATGGGCGTTGACGTAAGCACCATGAACGACGAACAGGGCGCAGCTGCCGCCATCGCTGCCATCAAGCAGCTGGCGCTGGATGTGAAGATTCCGGCCGGTCTGGAGCAGCTCGGCGTCAAGGCCGATGATTTCGACGTGCTGGCCAGCAACGCCCTGAAAGATGCCTGCGGCTTCACCAACCCGAAACAGGCGAGCCACGAAGAGATAGTCGCCATCTTCCGCGCCGCCATGTAAACCGCATTGCCAGCGGATAGGAAAAGGGGCCTGATCTGGCCCCTTTTTCACACTATTTCGTCAGCACCACATCGTTGATGGCGCTGGCCAATCGGGTCAGCACGGTGCGAATGTTGCCACTGGTCGCCTTGTAGGCCTGCGAACGGTCGCTGGCGCACTGCGCCACGAAGCGGGCATCTCCCTCGAATGCCACTGTGTAGACCTGGATCCCCTTGCGTTTCATCTCCCGGCACAGCAGCAGTTGCTTGCGATCACGCAGCGCCGCCTCGGGCCCCATGTGTTCGCCGTCCGAGAACAGCACCAGGATCTTGCGGTTATCCGCTTGTCCGTAAGGGCGCGGCAGTTCGGCTGCCCCCCGGCCCCAGCGCCCCTGCCACTGGGGTGACAGCAGGCGCCAGCCCCACATCACGCCCTCAGCCGTATTGGTGTTGAAGGCGGCGTAGAGGGTATCGAGCGCCTGGCGGTACTCGGCCCGGGTCGACAGATGCGCCTGAATGGGGCTCACCCCACAGTCGGCATCATCGAAGATGCCGAGCTTGTCACGCCGGTTCTCCAGGTAACGCTCCAGGGGGTTCTCCCTCGGGGCGAATGCCCGCAGGGGAGTGCCATCTTCATACTGCTTGATGGCTGGCGGCTTGGTGCTGTAGTGCAACCTGGGTTGCGTCTCGCCAACGGGAGCCTGCTCCAGCTTGCGGATCCAGCCCGGGGTGAGTTCCGCCAGCCGGTCTATGCCGTCCACATGCTCCGGCAGGCGGGCACAGAATGCCTTGCGCTGGCGCCCCGGTACGTCACGGGTCAGCAAATTGCTCCAGCCTCGCTCATGGGCCAGCGTCTGCAACCCGAAGGGAAATGCCAGGCTCTCTGGATGAAACAGTTCAGGATGATCCCCGATATTGACCAGTCCGGTGGCGGGGATGATGCTGACGACCCTGTCCTGATTGCGCCGCTCGCGGCCAAACAGCACCTCGCCAAACTCTGTCAGCCCCTGCTTGATCGCTTTCATCGGCGCCCCGGACATGGAATTGGACACATCCAGCACCAGGGCAATTTCAATACGGGTACGGGCACTGCTGGCACGGGCCGCCGCCGCCACCGGCATGTCACCCCCTTCGCCAATGGCCGAGAGATCCATCAGTGCGGGTACATGCCCCTGCAGAATAACCTGGGATCCCTGTTCGCTCTGGCTCAAGCTGGGGGGGGCCACCTGCAAGGGGCGGCCTGCCAGATTGGCCTGCACCAGAGCAACGGCATCCTCAGCGGCAGTGTCACTGTCGGCGGCAGAGTAAAGCACCGCATCGGCGGCGGCGCTGAGCAGGCTCTGGCCGCTGTAGCCACGTACCAGTTCGATGACAACGCCGGTCAGCGCTAGCACGCCTGTCAACATAAGGGCAAAGGCGGGAGAGAGCCCGCCCCCTTGGCGCAAGGGCAGTCCCATTCAATGGATCTCCTGAATAAAGTGGGTGACCAGGGTGCGGCCCGCCCAGAACCGGCTGAACATGCCGCCCTCCCCTTGCCCGAGGCGATAGCAGAGGGTCACCCGCATCAAGGTGCCCACCCGCAATTGCGGCCAGTTGCCCTGGCCGGCGCAGCCACTGCCCTGCAGCAGGGGAACCAGTTCGCCATTGGCGCTGTTGTACTGCTCTATGGTCAGTGCGGCCTGCCCCTCTTGCAGAGCGGACAACTGGCCCTGCACGAAGCGCTGATAGAAGGCCAGCTGCGACACGGCGGCGGCGTTTTGCCCCGTCCCCTGCTGGGTCACTATCTGGGTCACGTTGTAGGCCACATTGTGCAGGCGCTGCTCGAGGCGCAGCAGTTGCAGTGCCTCACTGCCAAAACTGAGCAGGGCCAGCAAGACGGGAATGAACATCATTGCCTCTATGCTGATGCTGCCCCCCATGGCGCCAGGGCCCGACCCCAGGAGCCGGTGGCGGCAGGAGCAGCGACTCATCCTGCCCCTCCGGCCGGTAGCCGGTCTGTGAGCAGCAAGAGGGTGCTCTGATAGCTGAGCTCGCGATCGTCAATCAGCCAGCTCGGGGTGAGCTGTAGACGGGGACGGACCCTGGCCGTCACCTCCAGCACGGGATCCGCAGGCAGGCGGATCTCGCTGGCAGGATCCGGGCTCCCCTCCTCCTGGCCCAGCATGGCCTCCAGCGACACATGGGGGGTGACGCTCACTGTCACGCCATCCAGCTCCCCTCGCCCCCGTTGTTGCAAGCGAAGGCGGATCCCGTCAGCCGACGGGATCCGCCCTGCCGCTGATTCGGCCTGCAGCTCACGGAGCACGGATCGCAAGCCATGCTCCAGGGTGCTGTATTGCAGATGCACCCGCAGCACATCCACCACCAGCAACAGCAGTGCCAGCAGCAGCGGCAATATGATCACCAGCTCTATGCTGGCCACACCGAGCTCGCGTCTCACGCCCCCGTCCCCCGCCCCAGTTGCGCCTTGAGCAGCCTGATGTCGTGCTCCAGCTGGCTGGCACTGAGAAAGCGCGACAGTATGAGGCGAGCCTGGGGTTCATTGCCCTCCGCCAGCAGCAGCAGAACATAATTCATCTCCACCCTGGGTGGCAGGCTCTGGTAGTGCAGCAGCGGCTCGAATGCCTGACGGGCCGCCACCTTGTTGCCCTCCATCAGCCAGCCCAACGCCAGGTTGGCACGATAATCCGGCTCGTCGGGGGCCGCCGCCACCGCCACTTCAAACTGCTGGCGTCCCTTGCCAAAGGCCCCCTGCTGCAAGCTGGCCACCCCCAGGCCATTGCTGAGTCGCGCGCGCTCGTCCCGGTTCAGTCCGGCCAGTGCCAATCCCTGTTGATAGGCCAGTGCAGCCTCGCCGCTCAGACCATCATCCAGCAGAAACTTGCCAAGATAGTGAGCGGCCTGAGCCCCCTGCTTGCCCCCCTTGTCCAGCAACTGCTGCAAGCCATCACGCGCCGCCTGCTTCTTGTCTTGCTGATAACGGGTACGGGCCAGCATCAGCTGCGCCTCCTCCAGGGTGGCATCGTCAGCCAGCAAGGCCTGATAGAGCCGCTCTGCCTTGTCATACTGGGCAGAATCGAACGCCGCCTTGGCCACCGCCATGCCATTGCTCTGGCTTTGCTGGCGGGTATTGCCGTGGTTGCTGCACGCTGCCAGCCCGAGCAGGGCCAGCAGCAACACACAATGAAGTCGTGATCGCATTTCAAATCCTGTGGCCTGCTCAGCGCAGGCTGTTGATCAACAAATTGAGGGTGGGAGCAATGATCAGCACCAGCATGGGCAGCATGATGAGCGCCATCTGGATGAGGGTGATCTTGCCCGGCAAGGAGCCTGCCTGCTCCTCCAGCGCCAGTCGCCGCATCTGGCGGGCCTCCTGACTGATGGTGCGCATTGTTTCGGCCAGCGGCGAACCGTACTGCTGGGCCATCTGCAAGGTGTTGGCGAGCCTGTCCAGCTCGGGCAAACCGGTGCGCCAGGCAAGCCGCGCCAGACAACTTGCCTGATCGCCGCGCATCTGGATCTCCGCATGGGTGCGCAGGAACTGGCGGGCCAGGCCCGGCTCCAGCGCTCCCAGATAGTGGCCCACCCGCAGCAGCGCCCGATCCAGCGCCAGCCCGGCCTCGACGCTGATCACCAGCAGGTCGATGGCATCGGGCACCACCTTCTGCTGCGCACTCTTCACCTTGCGGGCACGCCACTGCAGCCAGCGCTCGGGTACACCGGCCCCCACCACATAGGCCACCAGCACCCACATCAGGGTGAAACCGTCGGCGGGTGCCACCAGCAGACGCCACAGCAAGGCCGCCAGAGCCCCTCCCAGCCCACCCAATAACTTGGCCGCCCTGAGCCGGTCAAAGCCATGGCGGGAGAAGATCCCCGCCTGCGCCAGCAGTTGCTGCAAGCGGGCCTGCTCCCGGGCGCCGACCGGGTAACCGCGACCGCACCAGGCCAGCCAGTCCCGCGCCGCATCCCTGCGTTGACGGACAGGGCCATAGCGGTGGCTCTGGGCCTGCCACTGCTGCTGTTGCCGGTAACCGTGCCAGCCAACGACCGCCGCCGACGCGAGACAGGCCAGCGCCAATCCGAAAAGTTGCATGACAGTCATGGGCTACCCCTGCAGACGCGTGAGGCGACGGATAAGCCAGAGCCCGACCGCCACGCTGATGGAGACATATCCCAATACCCACTGGCCGCTGGCCGTGGTCATCAGGTAGGTGAAGTGCTCCCGCCCGGTCGTGAACAGCACCAGCAAGATGATGACGGGGAGCGCTGCCAGCACCTTGGCGGCATTGCGACTCTCGGCCGTGATGGTCTGGATGCTGGCCGCCAGGGTCTGGCGGGCACGCAGTGTCTCCACCAGTTGCGCCAGCACCTCCGAGAGGCGGCCGCCCGTTTCCTGTTGCAGGCTGAGCACTATGGTCAGAAACTGAAACTCGGCCACCGCGACCCGGCTCGCCGCCTGTTGCATCACCTGCGCCACCGGCTGACCTACTTGCAACTCGTCATGCATCTGACCAAACAACCGGGCCATCAGGCCGTGCTGCTGGCAGGCCACCAGCTTGAAGATATCCGCCAATGGCGCCCCGACCCGCAGCGCCCGTATCATGCCGTCAATCACCTCGGGCAACTGGGTACGAAACCGCTCCAGCGCCCGCTGTTGCAGTTGCTGATAGACCACCAGCCCGAGGGAAAGAGCCCCGCCCACCGCCAGCAGCAGTGCCAGCCAGAACGGCATGCCATTGGCCACCAGCAAGACGCAGGCAAGGGCCGCCCCCGCCGGGCCCTGCCAGGTCCAGCGGGTCAGCTGCTCTTGGCCCACCATGGTCACCATCTGCTGATACCAGTGGGGCAGAGGCCGTGTCCCCTTGTGTTGCGCGGGCTGGCCATAGCGTTGGCACTGCTGCTGCCAGGATTCGCGTCGGCTCTGCCATTGCCAGAGCAGCAGGCAGGCCAGTCCCCAGCCCAGACACACCAGAATGAGCGTGCTCATGACACCGGCTCCCCGGCACCCGCCATGCACTCATGGAGTTCGGTCAGCAAACCCGCCTGACGGGCTTTCTCCTCGACTCCGGCCGAGAGGGGATGGGCAATGAAGCGCCCCTGCAGCTTGCCGTGCAGCTCGGATTCCAGCACGAAGCGAAACAGCGGCTGCATCCTGATCTGGCTCCCTTCCAGCGAGGTGACTTCACTGATGGCGGTGATCCGGCGCTGACCGTCACGCATCCGCTCCAGTTGCACCACCAGATCCACGGCGCTGGCGATCTGGGCCTGGATGATCTGCTCTGAGAGCCGCTCAGCCCCCATTTGCAACATGTTGGTCAGCCGCAACAGAGCATCTTCCGGGGTGTTGGCATGCAGGGTGCAGAGGGAGCCATCATGGCCTGTGTTCATCGCCTGCAACATGTCGAACGCCTCGGCGCCGCGCACCTCCCCCAGAATGATGCGATCCGGCCGCATCCGCAGGGCGTTGCGTACCAGGGCGCGTACGCTCACCTCTCCCTTGCCCTCTGCACTCTCGTTGCGGGTCTCCAGCGGCACCCAGTGGGGCTGATCGAGGGAAAGCTCCGCGGCATCCTCTATGGTGATGATCCGCTCATCGTCGTTGATGTGCTTGCTCAGGGCGTTGAGCAAGGTGGTCTTGCCCGAGCCCGTTCCCCCCGAGATGAGCACGTTGAAGCGGCTGCGCGCCGCCAGCCCCAAAAAGCGGGCCATGGCATCGGACAGGGCCCCCTTCTCCACCAGATGGGCCAAGGTCAGGCGGCTACTCGGGAATTTGCGGATGGAGATGGTGGTGCCACACAGGGCGATGGGCGGCGCAATGACGTTGACTCGGCTGCCATCGGCCAGTCGGGCATCCACCATGGGGGTGGATTCATCCACCCGCCGCCCCACCGCATTGACGATCCGCTGCGCCACGTTGAACACATGCTGGCGGTCGCGAAAGCGCACCCCGGAGAGGGTCAACTTGCCGTGTCGCTCCACATAGACCTTGTCCGGGCCATTGACCAGAATGTCCGAGACTTCGGGGTCATCGAGCAGGGGTTGCAGCGGCCCCACGCCCACCATCTCGTCCACCAGCTGACGGGCAAGCAGGGTCAGCTCCTGACGGTTATAGGGCAACATGCGGCGGGTCGAGAGCTGCGCGAGGGCACGGGTGACGCGCTCGAGCAGCGCATCACGCGGCAAGGTAGCGGCCACCGAGGGTTCCACCAGCTCGTAGAAGGCCTCCCGCGCGGCATCAGACAGGGTGAGCAGTGCCCCTGGCACCGACGGCAGTCGGCTGTTGGCTTGTCCGAACATCAGCGTCGCCCTCGCCCTGTGACCTGAGCCCCCACCAGCTCACCCGCCAGCAAGGTCAGGGCGCGAGCCAGTTTGCTCTTTTGCTGGATGAGCGGCTGCCCGGCACGCTCGGCGCGCACAAAGGCGCCGTGATCATAGGGCAGCACGGCGGCGTGGGGCCGACCACAGACGCGCTCCAGCTCCTGCGCCGGCACCCGCCCCTCTTTGCCACGGCAGTGGTTGCCCACCAGCAGGCGGCGTTGGGCCTGCCCGCCTTGCGGGCATTGCCCCAGCAGCCGCAGAGCCCCCAGACTGAAATCGTGCAGCCAGAGCACTACGTCCGCCTCTTGCAGCAAGGCACGCAGCCCATGGGTGCGCAGATCCGGCACATCGATAATGAGGGTGCTGTAGTGCTCCGCCATAACATTGACCGCCGCCACCAGTTGCTCGGCACCGAGCACCAGCTCCTGCCCCTCGTCATAAAAGAGGAAGAGCCTTGGCCCAAGCTGATGGGCGGTGTGGGCCAGCAGGGTGCCATCGAGCCGATCGGTAGCCTGCCACCACTGTTCACCGGGCGGGGCATAGTCGCTGCCCAGCAAAATAGGGTGACGGCTGTGATGAAGGTTGAGATCCAGCAACGCAACCTGACGGTGATGCTGATCGGCCAGCGCCATGGCCAGATTGGCAGCCACTGTGCTGGTGCCCACGCCACCGGCGGCGCCGACCACGCAGATCACCCGCCCCTTGCGCAATGAGGTCACCAGCGGCACCCCCAGCAGACGCAGCAGGCCGGTACGCAGGGCATCGGGATCCAGCGGCGCCGGATAGTAATCATCCACTCCCACCGAAATAAGCCAGCGGAACAGGGTCACGTCCCCCCTCTCCCCCAGCAGGACCAGCCGCATCTGGGGCGGGCAGCACTCGGCAAGGGCGGCCAGATCGGCCGCCAGCGTCTGTGGATTTTCCACCTCCACCAGCAGGATATCGGGGGCCCCTTGCGCCAGGCAGTAGGCCCTGGCCTCGGCCAGGGAGCCCGGGATCTGTCGGGCTTCGACCTCGGCCAGCTGGGCCAGCACCAGGCCGACCCCGGCATGCAGGGCCGGCTGGCGGGTGACAGCCACCAGATGTTTGGCTTGTTCACTCATGCACTACTCCCCTGTCGTCTGCTGTTTCTTGGCAGACTTGGCCTTGCCCTGATAGAGGCGCTGCACGGCACCGGCATCGAGGGCGCTGCCACTGCCGTCGTAGCGTGCGCCGCGGGCCCAGTGCTCCCCATGACTCTGGGCGCGATACTGGTTGCGCAGTACCAGACAAGCGCCGGGCGATGCCAAAGATACGCCTCTGGCATAGCGGCAGGTGTCGGATTGCAAGGTGGCGTCAAGCTCGACCTCATACGCTTGCTGGGTCACCGGGATGAAGGTGAGGCGGGTCTCCAGCGCCAGCCACTGGGCCAACTGCTGGCGCAGAGCTTCCGGAGTTGACTCCCGGCTCCCGGGTTGCGGGCCCGTGATCGTCAGGTGCAGGGATCCTGCCTCCAGCCGGTTGGCCAGCGGGGCCAGTTGCCATTGCAGCTGTTGTTGCAGTTGCGACGGGGCAACCCGGAACTGCAGCTGATCCTTGAGGGAGGCGGCAGGGGGTTGGGTGGTGCAGGCCATCAGCGGTAACGCCAGGGCCAGCAACAGTGTCTCTCTTAACATGGTCACTTCCCTCAGTAGCTGTAGCCGTAGTTGCCAAACAGGCGAGTAGCTTGCGCGCCCGGTCGCTCGGTTGACCCCATATCGGTGAAGAACAGCCGCTCGAACCGGCTCGGCGCCCGATAGTGATCCAGCGGCGTCGACAGGGAGAGGGGATCGCTGGTGGGCTGCACCAGACGGGCGGTGGCGATGATCACCAGTTCGCTCTCCTGGTTCTTGAAGCTGTTGCTGCCAAAGAAGGGGGCCAGCCCGGGGATCTCGCCGAGGAAGGGCAAGGCCTCGCTGCTCTGGTTGCGATGGGTACGCACCAGGCCCGCCAGGGCGAAGCTCTGCCCATCTGCCAGCTCTATGGTGGTGGTGGTGCGACGGGTTTCTATGCCCGGCACCACGACCCCGGCGATGGAGACGCTGTTCTCGCGGCTCAGGGTCGACACTTCGGGTGAAACCGTCAGGCTGATGCGGCTGTTGTCGAGCAAGGTGGGAGTCAGCTCCAGCGAGATGCCGAACTTCTTGAATTCGATCTCGGGCCCGTTATCCCCATTGCCCACCGGGAAGGGGAACTCGCCACCGGACATGAAGGTGGCGGCCTCACCGGATTTGGCCGTCAGGTTCGGCTCGGCCAGCACATTGACCAGGCTGTTCTCCACCAGTGCATCTATGATGGCGTTGATGTAGACCACATCCTTCTTGCCGCCCCAACTGCCCCGTTCGGCGGGTTTGGGGAAACGGTTGCCCGGCGAGACACCCAGCTGCAAGTACTCCCCCATGGCGCTCCAGCGCAATCCCAGTTGTTCACTGGTGGTGCGCTGCATCTCGACGATGCGCACCGATATGTTGATCTGATCCGAGCCCGCCAGACGCAACTGGTTGATGACGTTCGCATATTGCCCGCTGCCACCACCGGCGACCGCCGCCCCCTCATCCTGATTGCCGCTCTGAGGCTGAGCGGGGGCGACTGGGCCAGAGGGAACTCCCTGAGGCTGAATGCCTTTGGCGAACGCCTCCACCATGGCCAGGATCTCGTGGGCTTGCAGCGGACTGGTTACCTCCCCCGCCACCACTATGGCGCCGCCAGACTCGCTGAAGGTGAGTCGACTTTGGGGAAAATGCTGCCTGGCCAGTTGCTTGAGGGGGGCAAGATCCGCCACCACCTGCACCCGGTAGTGACCCAGGGTGCGGCCATCCTGCGCAGTGACCACCAGATCGGTGCGGCCGACCTTGCGACCATAGATCAGCAATTGCTGATCGGAGGGGCTGTGTACCCGCACCAACTCCGAGTTGGCGACGAAGGCATCCAGCACGGGTTCATCGAAATTGAGCAGGGTGGACTGCTCGGGGGTGAGAGTCAGGCTCTCTGCCGCCACTGCCCATAACGGCAGCAGGGCGAGCACCATGGCGAGTGTTCGCAACATCGTGTCCTTTCTGGGTTGATTAAGGTTGGCGGTTACGGTCGTTGCCGTCGCCATAACTGATCCGGACTCCGTGACCCGGAATGGCCCTCGGATTCTGGCCACTGGCCACCTGCTCGGCCCATATCAGGCTCCCTTCCGGCAGGGCAACAGCCTCGCTGCCCGCAGGGGCACCCTGGGCCGAGCGCAGCACCAGTGCCAGCTCTCCCAATCGATGGGCCAGCAACAGACGGGCTGCCGCCCGCGGGGCCAGCTCGAAGGTCACGGCCACTTGATCGAAGTTGTCCTGCGCCGCCGCAGTGCCGTTGAGCGCGGCGATATCGGTCACCTGGGCATCGATGGCCAGCAACTTGATGTCGGTCAGAATGATCTCCGCCGACTGGTTGCTGGTCACCTCGGCCCCTTGCGCATTGTGCTGACGGGCATGCTTGCTGGTGAGGATCACATCCACCCGGTTGCCGGGCCGGATCAGGCCATGGCTGGCCGCCTCCCGCCCCAGCGCCAGGGTCACAGCCCGCATCCCCGGCGCCATCATGGCTGAGAGATAGTGGCTCTGCTCCGGGCGCACCAGATCATCAGACGAGACAATCTGCCCCGACTCCAGGGTACGGGTGACCAGACTTCCCTTGAGTGCCTTGGTATCGGTAAAGCCGAACAGGAAAAGTCCCGGCAGATTCATCTCCTCGGCGGCGGGCAGGGTTTGCCAGACCAGATCCTCGGGATGGATAAAGGAGCCGGCCTGTACCCTATGGGCGGCCACCAGCACCTGGGCGACCCTGTCGGAAGCTGTCGATTCCGATGTCAGGTCTCGCGATGGAACTGTCTTCTGCGGCGCCGGTTCAACCGGCCAGAAGGCAGCCAGCGTCGCCGCCAGCACCAGCAGTGCAGCGATAAGAGAGAAGAGTTTCTTCATAGGTGTGACTACATAAATAGAGGAGTGGTCAGACTCGCCGCCCACAAAATGGCGAATCCATAAGGCACAGTGACGGGCTCGGGAGATGGCCGGAAACGGGTGTAAGCCAGGCATATGAGGCTGAGCACGCCACCCGAGAAGGCCATCCAGAGTAGCAACTCGGGCCAGCGTCCGGATGCACCATAGAGGCAGACCGCCAGCAACTTGCTGTCACCGGCCCCGCACCAGCCTCTGTGATAGGCAAACAGCCCCAGCAGCAGGGTCAGCAGGGCCAGGGTCAACGAAAGCGGATTGAACGGCAGCAGCCAAAGCGCCCAGAGTGCCAGTACCAGCACAGCCAGGTTGGGGATACGCCGCTCAAACAGGTCGCTGACCAGACACCAGCACACCATCAATATGGCCAGCCACTGCCCGAGCGCTGTCACTTGCCCGCGGCATCCATGTTCAACCCCGCCACTATGGCGGTGAACTTCTCCTTCAAGGCCGTGATGAAGATCCCGTCCGAGCCGAAGATCGCGAGGATCCCGGCCGCCAGCCCCGCCGCCAGAATGCCGTATTCGATCGCTGTGGCGCCGGTGTCATCCTTCAGATAGTCCCCAAGGTAATCCCAAACTCGCATCTTCATTTTATTGTCCCTGTTTTTTATGCCTGAAATTAAACAGCGACAATATAATATTGAGATCACAAACGAGAATCAATATCATTATCATCAAATGAAATAATTCGCAGAGTGAATTTTCGTTTTTGACACTTTTAACAGCAAAAAAATCTGCACTAATCGTTCAACTCGCAAGAAGAGACTGGTTCAGCAGCTTATTCACCTATACAACAATAATGGAGTCGATCTTGTTCAGGATAACGCGCCCCCTGATCCTGGCCCTCTGCTGCGCAACCTTGCTGGCATGCAAAGCCGAGCTGGGTACCCCGGATCAGGAAGGAAACAACGGCAACACCAGCGGTAATAACGGCAGCAGTCAAACCACGCCTACCCCCCCGGATCCCGTGACCCCGCCATCGGACAACAACACCGGGAACAACGGCAGCGGCACGGGTTCGGGGAGCAGCAGCGGAAACGGCAACACAGGCACTGTGACCCCGCCTACACCACCGGATCAACCGGACAAGGCACCAGATCCCGCCACCAAACCCACCAGCCTGGATCTGGCGGGGGCGCTCTCCATCACACACGAGCAGGGAGCCCAATTCGATATCCAGCTCTGCGCCGACAAGGTGTGCGTGACTCAGAGCGCCCTGGCCGACGGCAGCTTTGGGTTCAAACTCAAGCTGAGCCAGTGGCCTCAGGATAAACCACTGAGGTTGACCGCCAGCAACCGCCAGCAGAGTGCGCCTATCCTCAGCAGTCAGCTGCCCTCGCTGGAGCAACTGCTCAAGCAGGATCAGAATGGGGATGGCATCATCACCGAGCAGGAGGCCCCCCATCTGCACCTCTCCCCCATGCTGCTGGCATACCAGAGCCTCACCACGGCACTGCAAAAACGGGAAGGCAGGCAGGATGTCACTGCCCTGCTGGTCAGCGATCCACAGCTCAATCACGGCATGGCCCGCGAGCTGACCGCGCTGCTGCAACTGGTACTCGATGGCGACATTCCCCTCCCGGTCAGCGAGATCACCCAGTTGGCCGAACACCTGGTCGCCTACCAGCAAGTTCAGCCAGGTGCTGACCTGCGAGAAGGGCTGTTGAACTATGCCGTCCAGCAAGGGACGGCACTGCCTGTCGATACGGAGACCATGCTGGCTGCTGCGGTCAAAGCCATGGCAGCCCTCGACACCCGCACCCCGGCCTATCAGCTGCACGCCACCTTCTACCCTCATCGACAGCTGACCCTCCAGGGAATATTCCCCTCGCGGCTTGGCGAGCCGACCGTCATGGTGGAGATAGGCGCCAAGCCCAATCACGATGGCCTTAACCAGTACTACTTCAAACCGGAACGCCCAATACGGCCACAGCGACTCCCCGTCAGGGCACTGGATGGCAAGGTACTTGACGGTCTGCCCGTCAAACAGGGCAACCAGTACAGTCTCACCCTCGCACTGCCGGACCTCAACAATACCTTCACCACTTGCCAGCCTGGCGAGAGCGAGACCAGCGACGACCTGATGCAGGACACCCTCACCCTGGTGGTACAGGATGAGAAGAGCGAGGTGGAGTTGCGATCCGTACTTGGATCCCTGTGCGAACTGGTCAAGCAGGACGGCAACCGGGACGGCATCCTCACCGCCAGCGAATTCCCGCGCCTGCAAGTGGGCTATACCAGCACGGCCCAGCAAGCCCTGCTGCTCAAAACCACACTCAGTGCCAGCATGGGCTCTTTCCTGGGCTGGCAAGCCTGGACCCTGGCGGAGCTGGATCAAAAACTCAAGGCACTGCCGAGGCATCAGGTCGAGCTGCTGGCAGCCATGGTCGCCCTGCAGGCCGAGGGGGAGCTCTGGCAGCAGCCCGTCAACCTGATCGAGGGCACTGATTTTCGCCAGCAACTGCTGAGCTGGCTGGAGATCAACATGGCCAATGAATATTCAACCGTGTCTCGCAACAATCAGATACCGGACCTGTTCAAACTGGAATCCGCCATCGCCGACAATAGCGGGCTGGGCCCCCTGTTGAATGCCAATCCAAACAAGAACATCTCCCACATCATCAAGGCGGCGGCCGGTCTGATCCGCAACTCGGAAAGCGATGCACTTCTCTATCCCGGTACCAGCACACCGGGTAGCTGGGTCTCCCCCTATCCCAACAGCCCCCTATCCCCCGTCTGTCAGCGCGAGGTGTTGTCAGATCAAGTGATCGGCCTGGCCATTCTGGGCCAGGGCCGTGATCAGGATGGCAGCCACTGGGTCACCCTTGGCTGGCAACCTCAGGAGGGGGCGAGTCAGTATCGGATTGGCTGGGGGAAAACCCCGTTTGAGCATATTGAAAACGCCGAACAGCAAGGCATCAGCCAGCAGACTCGCATCACGCTCAAGGGTCTCCCTCGCTATCAGGACTACCAGATAAGAGTGATGAGCGAAGGCGGCACCATCAGCGCGCCCCTCCACTATCGGACGGGCCAGTTGCATGTGGCCGATACCCGCATCACCCACAGCATGGGAGACGATGACGGCAAGCGGGGACGGGATCTGGACAATCGCTGCGATCCTCTGAGCGGTCAGGCCGTCAACAGCAATCAGGATGGGGTGCTTGGCGCTCGCTACATCAAGCTGGACAGCCAGGGACAACCCCTGCCACGGCAAGACCTCTCCTACAAACAGTTGCCCTTCGCCTGCGTGGTCGATGCCTTGAGCGGACTGGTATGGGAAACCAAGGTGCAGCACAAGGATGGGGAATCCTCCCTGCACGATGACAAGAGCCTGTTTGCCTATGACGATATCCAGAGCGACAACGCCTTCAACGGCAGCTGCTATGACCCGCAAAGTGGCACCCTGGCAAGTGATAGAAGCCGTTGCAACCTGAAACGTCAGGTCAATCAGGTCAATCAGAGCAAGCTGTGCGGCCTGGATAACTGGCGCGCCCCGAGTCAGCAGGAGTTCTACGGCATCATGACCCTGACCAAAGAGAACCCCATAGCGCTCGATACCCGTTATTTCCCGCTCTATTCCGGCCTGACATACACCTACGGCAAATGGAACGAGCTGGAAGGTATCTTTTACGGCTTCTGGACGGCAGATGTCATGCCAGTGAGTCGCCCGGTCGGCACCTGGAGCCAGGATGATGGCGGGCCGGATGCCTACAAGGTACGGCCAGGCTCTGACCTCAGAGGCAGTATCGCCCGCCAGTATCAACCCCATTACGTCATGCTGGTCAGCGATGGCTTCAAGGTCACAGGAGAATAAGATGCACCGCTATTTCCCCCCCCTATTGCTGATCGCCACCCTGTTGCCGGTCACCAGCCAGGCCCACGAGTGCCTGCCTGGCTATCAGGACGATCACAGCCGTTTCGTCAGCGAGCAGGTCGACACGGCCGAGGGCAAGCTGAACGTGGTCAACGACAGAGCCACAGGTCTGCAGTGGCTCTATTGCCCCTATGGTCAGCACGCCAGTACCGATGGCACCGGCTGCGAGGGCACACCCGCGTTTATTTCAACCCGCGCCAACGCTGAAGAGAATCCCTTGATGGGCGTCATCAAACAGGCCAACGACCGGCTTGGTACACCCGCACAACCCTGGCGGGCCCCCGACATCAAGGAACTGTTTACCCTCTACAACAACCAGTGCCAGCCGGCCATTTATGCGGCACAAGGTTACCCTGCGACATCCCTCCAATCACAGATAGCGGCAGACAAAGAAACCCTGTGTGCTGACGCAGCCTCCAAGTGGGATGAGGTAACCGAGCAGTGGATCGAGGCTCCCGATGATGTCAAAACTGCATGCCGCGCAGCTGAACAACAACTTTGGGCACTGACCAACATCGCCTTTGGTTCAGACAGCTCGGGGGAGGAAGGATACGACTTTCTGAACTTTGCCGGCAGCGGGGAAACCTTCAACGTTGGCGGAATAGGATTATCCAGCGTCATGCTGCGACTGGTCCGCCCCATCCCCACCATTGAGGAGTGATCCCATCGGCCAGAGGGCCAGGCGCCCTCTGGCTATTTTTTCCATGGCTTTTACTTCCGCCAAGGGAGTAGGTATGATTCGGCCAGCGTAAAAGACTTGAATGGATGATCTGAACTCGATATGCGGATGAAACACCTGATTGCCGCGGCCCTGACCGCCCTCACCCTGTCCGGTTGCAGCCTGGTCTATCGCATCGATATTCCCCAGGGCAACTATGTGGAACAAAAACAGGTCGACAAACTGCGCCAGGGCATGACCCGCGAACAGGTCGAGTTCGTGCTGGGCTCCGCCATGCTGCGCGATGGTTTTGACCCGAACACCTGGTATTACCTCTATGAATTCCAGCCGGGTCGCGGCGAAAAAGAGCGCAAAGAGCTCACCGTAACCTTCGCCAACGACAAGCTGGCCACGGTCACCGGCGACTTCCCGTTACCAGCGGCCTTCCACACCCCGCTCTGATCGCATTCACAAAACCGGCCCAGCGCCGGTTTTGTTTTATCTCGTTCGCAAGGAGTGCTTGATGAGCCAGATCCTGATTGCCGGTGCCAGCGGACTGATCGGCACAGCCCTTGTCCGCCAACTCGATCCCGCTCACTCACTGACCCTACTCTGTCGCAAGGCGGGTGCTTCCCAACCCCGGCATCACTGGCTGCCAGCCGACTTCGAACAACTGACGGATCTGGACCTGCCCTCTCCTGTCGACATCGCCTTCTGCTGCCTGGGCACCACCCGCAAGCAGGCAGGCTCTGACGACGCATTTCGTCGGGTCGACCACGACTATGTGCTGGCTTTTGCCCAGCTCGCTCGCCGCCACGGCTGTCAACGCCTCATTGTCGTCTCGAGTCTGGGAGCCAACCCACGCTCACCGGCCCTCTATCCCCGCACCAAGGGGCAGATGGAACAGGCCTTGCTGGCACAATCCTGGCCACGGCTTGCCATAGTGCGCCCCGCCATGCTGCTCGGCAACCGCCAGCCACCGCGCCGTTCCGAACAATTTTTTCAGGCACTCTATCCGCTGCTGCGCCCCCTGCTCATCGGCAAGTTGCGCCGCTGGCGCGCCATCGACGCCAGCCAGGTCGCCCACGCCATGATAGTGCTCAGCCAGCAGGAACATGGTATCGAGCTGGTGGAGAACGAGCGCCTGCTCGCCATGTAACCTCTTCGCCCTCTGGCGGGGACGATTTAAAGAACTCGCCAACCCGACAGCAGTGCGGTCGGCAAAAAACAAAAAGGCGCCTAGGCGCCTTTTGTGATCACAGCGCTCGGCATCAGGCCGAGTCTGCATCCCCTCGCTTGCGGTTGGTATTGGGCCGGCCGCCAGTCACCACATCGGCGCGTCCTTCTTCTTTGGCCTTCTCTGCCCGCTTCTTGCGCATCTCTTTCGGATCGGCAATGAGCGGACGGTAGATCTCGATGCGATCCCCATCCAGCAGCAACTCGGAACCCTTGACCGGACGGCTGTAGATACCGAACTTGTTGACCGACAGATCGATCTCCGGGTGCTTGGTCACTATGCCGGACTGCTCGATGGCAGCCAGCACGCTTGTCTCGGGGGCAACCCGGATGCGCAGCACCGTCTGGCGCTCGGGCAGGGCATACACCACCTCGATATTGAGTAAATCAGACACCGTACACCACCTTGGCGCGGTTGGAGAAAGCGAGCACCATGGAACCCACCAGATCGCGGAAAATCTGGCCAAATGCCAGCTCGATCAACTTGGACGTGAATTCGAAATCAAGGTCGAACTCGACCTTGCAGGCATCCACATCCAGCGGCGTAAAGGTCCACCAGCCAGCCAGTTTGCTGAAGGGGCCGTCCACCAGCTCCATTTTTATCTGCCGGTTGGCATCGAGCTGGTTGCGAGTGGTAAACGTCTTGGCAATTCCCGCCTTGGCCACATCCACCGAGGCCGTCATGTAGTCATTGCCGGTTTCGTGAACGCGGCTGCCGACACAACCGGGCAGAAACTCCGGATAAGCGTGAACATCATTGACCAGCCGGAACATTTGTTCGGCACTGAACATCACCAGGGCACTGCGAGTAATACGGGGCATGGGTTTTCCTCATCCAATCGGGCCGATTTTATCACCTTGTCAGCTAAAATCACCGCCGAAACTGCTCACAATGCCGTCACTCAAGCGGTTGCGCGTTTTACCACCGCCGCCACCCACCTATAAATCACCGTCCCGGCCAACATCGCCGCCGAAACTGCTCACAATGCCATCACTCAAGCGGTTGCGCGTTTTACCGCCGCCGCCACCCACCTCTAAATCACCTTCCCGGCCAAAATCACCGCCGAAACTGCTCACAAAGCCGCCACTTGAGCGGTTGCGCGTTTTACAGCCGTCGCCACCCACGTATAATGCGCCTTCCTAATCATTGCCAAAGGCGCCCGTCATGAGCAAAAAGAACAGTAAAAACAAAGCCGGGTCCAGCACCATTGCACTCAACAGAACCGCCCGTCACGAGTACTTCATCGAAGAACGTGTGGAAGCCGGTCTGTCCCTGCAAGGGTGGGAAGTCAAATCCCTGCGGGCGGGCAAGGCCAACATCAGCGAAGCCTATGTCATCTTCATGCAAGGCGAAGCCTTCCTGTTCGGCTCCACTTTCTTGCCACTGAATGCCGCCTCCAGCCACGTGGTGTGTGACCCGACTCGCACCCGCAAACTCCTGCTGAGCCGCCATGAGCTCGACAAGCTGGAGAGCCTGACTGCCCGTCAGGGCTACACCATAGTGCCGCTGGCACTTTACTGGAAAGAGTGCTGGGTCAAGGTCGAGATCGGCCTGGTAAAAGGCAAGAAAGAACACGACAAGCGGGAAGACACCAAGGCCCGCGAATGGGATCGGGAGAAAGCCCGCATCATGAAGAACAAGCATCGCGGCTGATTGTGCGCCGCCAGCGCTTGCGCGGCGTCCAATAAACCAGCAATCGACCGGCCAAGGCCGGTCGATTGCTATCAACGCCTTGCCATAACAGGATTTTTGCGTACAATCGCTTTTGACAACTTGGGGCTGATTCTGGATTCGACAAGATTCACGAAACCCAAGGTGCATGCCGAGGTGCGGTAGGCCTCGTTAACAAACCGCAAAAAAATAGTCGCAAACGACGAAAACTACGCACTAGCAGCTTAATAACCTGCATAGAGCCCTTCTACCCTAGCTTGCCTGTGTCCTAGGGAATCGGAAGGTCATCCTTCACAGGATCGTGTGGAAGTCCTGCTCGGGGCGGAAGCATTAAAACCAATCGAGCTAGTCAATTCGTGGCGTGTCTCTCCGCAGCGGGTTGGCGAATGTAAAGAGTGACTAAGCATGTAGTACCGAGGATGTAGTAATTTTGGACGGGGGTTCAAATCCCCCCAGCTCCACCAAACAATGTTCCGGCCGGGAACGAAGAAGTACAGAAACCCGCACAGCGTAAGGCTTTGCGGGTTTTTTGTTGTCCGTAAAAGTCCGGGGGAGTCGCCAGAAGCCAGCTCATTTAGTACCATTATTAGTACCACAGGGGCTGTGGTACTAATAATGGTACTAAGAGGCAACATGGACAAGAAGACACGCGAGACCGGAACAAACCGGCTAACCGACACTAAGGTGAAAACTGCCAAGGCAGAAACCAAAGAATCAACCTTGCCTGATGGCGAAGGGCTAGAGCTGAGGGTTAAGCCTAACGGCGGGAAGCGATGGGTTTTCAAATACCAGAGACCAGCCGATAAGAAACGCACCAACATGGGATTTGGTACTTATCCAGAAGTATCCCTTGCTGCAGCCAGAGAACGGCGGCGAGAAGCCCGCACTCTGCTGGCCCAAGGCATTGATCCCAAGCTCCACAAAGAAGAACAGATCGCCACAGCCCAAGCTGAACAAGAAGCCAGTGCCAACACGTTCGAGCGCATGGCCAGCAAATGGCTAGAACTGAAACGCCACGACGTATCAGAAGCCTATGCCGCAGATTCGTGGCGCTCTCTTGAGCTATATGTGCTGCCCTTCATTGGCGACCTGCCCATCGATCAGATTCGTGCCCCTAAAGTCATTGAGATACTTCGCCCTATAGAAGCTGATGGCAAGCATGAGACTGTGCGTCGCCTCTGTCAGCGGATAAACGAGATCCTCGACTACAGCGTTAATCATGGCCTTCTCCATGCCAACCCCTGCTCTGCCGTTCGCAAGGTATTCAAGAAACCCACCAAAAAGCATATGCCGACACTCAAGCCAGAAGAGTTGCCGCTTCTTATGGCTGACATTGCCAATGGACGGCTAGATCCCACAACGCGCTGCCAAATTGAATGGAGCCTGCATACCTTGGTTCGCCCAGGCGAATCAGCCGGTACTCGTTGGGATGAGATCGACATGGAGGGCAAAGTCTGGAACATCCCCGCCGAGCGGATGAAGATGGATCGCTCGCACCGAGTGCCCCTGACACCACAAGCAATATCCCTGCTGGAACGGATGAGGCCGATTAGCGGTCACCGCCACTTTGTATTCCCCGGCTACCGCGACCCACTTAGCCATATTAACGATCAGAGCGCGAATGCTGCGCTGAAGCGGCTGGGCTACGGCGGACGGCTGGTGGCTCATGGCTTGCGCTCGCTAGGGAGTACCATCCTGAACGAACAGGGGTTCAACCCGGATGCCATCGAGGCGGCGCTATCCCATGCTGACGAAAATGAGATCCGCCGTGCCTATAACCGCTCAGATTACTTCGAGCAACGGGAGATCATGATGGGCTGGTGGAGCAACCATATCGAGCAAGCTAGCCAAGGAAACCTCTCTCTGGCGAGCGGTTTTAAAGCATTGAGGGTGGTGGGCGAGTAACCCATATCTGACAAATTACCGGGCCTAGAGCGATTGATCAAACAGGCGATAACCCTGCTCGCAGGCCCTGCCCCCCTAACCAAGCAAAGAACGGGAGTGCCCTTCGATGACAACAACAGCAAAACCTAAGAAGAAAACAGGGCAATCCGCCCCCCCGTTGCTCCCCCTGGAATACTGTCGGCCAGAACGAGCCGCCGAGCTACTGGGTTGCAAGGTTGAGGATTTGCTCCACTGGGCAGCGATTGGGGTAATTAACTTCTATGTTAATGCTGCGATGGCGATGGATGGAGTCAAGACTATAGACACTTACCTCCCCGAGGGGGTTGATCCTGAATTTGTGATAGAACCTAATACCATGGAGGGTGAGTTTAAATTTGGGGCAGCATTCAGCTTTGTGAGAGCTGGTGGATATATATTGAGCGATGACGGTTATTGTAGATTTGATGCTGGAAAAATTTATGGTTTTTGGGGGATTTCCCCCTCTCATTTCCAGTGCTGGGAGCTGGACGGTGGGATTCCAGAAAGCAATGAATACAGCCTTTCACTTTTTTCAAAATTTGATTTTGGTTCATCGGCATACCTCCACGATGAGCCAGACATAGATATAACGATTGAGGTTACTGCTTCATTTCCAAGCCTCAAGGATAACCTTTGGTTGATGCGTGAGGACTTGGCAAAGATTAACCAGCACATTCACACGGGGGAGAGCCTCCCCATTAAAGCAGATGATAAAAGGCAGCGCAGAGATGCGATGAGGCGCGCACTTGGGCTCCCCCCCAAGCAGCCATCGCCAGCGTTTGAACCTCAGCAACCATCATCAGGAGAGGAGCAGTGGGCTGGCGCGCGAGCTGATATTCTTGCTGCTGCTCTTCACCTCGTAGCAAATGATCCAAACATTTTAAAAACCGAGGGACTGCTGGCTGAGGGGGCTCATGCTCACAAAGCAGCCATGTGTGGAAAAAAAGTTGGGCGTCATATTGGAGCCAGCGGTGCTCTAGCGCTGGTTAAGGAAGCGATAAATACGGGGAAGGTGCATAAAAACTAAGGCTACTTTCCAAGAAAGTAAGCTTACTTTCAGACTCTCTCCTACATCACAGACTCCCCCCTGTGCTTCAATGACCGCCTCGAAAACAACGACCATAGAGGACAGTTATGGAAGCACATACCCCACCCACTCCCCCGCAGTTTCGCCTCATCCGCATGAAGGAAGTGATCCAAAAAACCGGCTTGAGCAAGAGCAGTATTTACGACCTGATCGCTCGCGATCAGTTGCCAAAACCCGTCCGCTTATCACCAGCGGGAGGGCGCTCTGTGGCCTTTGTCGAATCCGAAATAGACACTTGGATTGCAGAGCGCATTGCCGCTCGCCATGTGGAATAAGGGGAAAAAAATGAACAAAAAAAAGGCCGCCCCGCAGAACGGCACGACCCAGTTTGAACACCTAAAGAATACCACCTTATGTGCTTGCCCAACAGTCACCGGGCAACTCGCGCAAGTACTGACCATCCTTCGACAGGGGCCGACCTCCAGCTTGGAGTTCATACATGAACACAATATCTTGAGAGCTCCAGCTAGGATTTTTCAACTGCGGCAAAAGGGGTTCAACATCACGCCCCATATTCAGTCGCACGTGCTGTATCGTGACCACCTATACAGGAACACTGCTACCTATGTGCTAGGACAGCCCGAATGGTCGTCCCCCTCCGAATCTGACAGCAACACGACCACCAGCTAACGCCGCTAGAGACCAAAACCATGACGATGCAAATCAATGGGCATAACGCTCAGGGCGAAGCTTTGCCAAAAATCGGAAAACATCGCCTCAAAGCCCTCCAGATAAGGGCGAATTTTGATGCCCGGGCCAGCAATGCGCTGGTGGCAATTCAGACCAGGAGTGAGAGATGAACAAAGCAAGATTCGTCTCGGATGTGGCCGCTGCGGCTACGGGGCACTGGCCCGATCTGCTGGCGGCTGTGGGGATCGATATCCCACACGGCGGTAAGCATGGCCCCTGCCCTGCCTGTGGTGGCAAAGACAGGTTTCGACTCGATAACAAGGGAGGGCGCGGCACTTGGATTTGTAACCAGTGCGGAGCCGGGGATGGGCTGACGCTGGTTGGTTTGGCAACTGGCAAGCTGCTCAAGGAGGCGGCTGAGCTGATAGCCCCACTGGTAGGGCTGTCTGCTGGTGGTCTAGATACAACTGAACGGGAACGCATCCACCAGCAGCAACAGACCAAAGCCGGGCAGGAGTGCCAACAGGCCGAGCTACGCCGCCATAAGGCTGCCCGCCGCGCCGCAGCAATCATGCAAGACTGTGAGCAGGCCCATGCACCCTATTTGGCCCGCAAGAGCTTAGGTGTGTGCCTGTGCGCAGTGAATCGCATCTTGATCCGCGAAGCTGGTGAGAACTTCCCACCAGCAAGCCTGATCGTTCCCCTCTACAACGAGGCCAACGAACTGGTGAACGTTCAACTGATCCGGGAGGACGGCACCAAGCGCTATCTTGCCGGTGGGCAGAAGGCAGAAGCCTATCACAGCATTGAGGGTGGGGAGCTGGTGGCAGTGGTAGAAGGATATGCAACCGGGTTATCCGTCCATCTGGCAACTGGGGCAACAGTCTATTGCGCGATGGATGGCGGCAACCTGTTAAACGTAGCGGAGATAGCCCGCAGCCAGCACCCAACCGCAGAGATCATCATCGGCGGCGATCACGACTTAGACGAGGCAGGCCAGCGCAACGAAAGCACCCAACGCCAGACTGAGGGGGCGGCCCTAACTGTGGGGGCTTTGGTTGCCCTGCCGCCCGTTCAGGGGGACTGGAACGATTACCACCAAGCCCATGGGCTGGCCAAGACACAAGAAGCCATCATGAGCGCCTGCGCCACCCCGCTCGCCAACAATGCCCAAGACCAAGACGCTAGCCAGAAGGAAGGGTCTGAGATTGTCACGCTTCATCCACTTCACCAAAACGAGGAGGCTAAGGAACAGGTGCTGCCGGTTGGGTTCGAGATCAAGGGGAATCGCCTCTGTGTGTGGGAGCTGGTGGGGCGGGGAGACAATGCCCGGCAAGAGTTGGTGCCCATATCAAGCCCGGTGCAGGTATTGGCTGAAACCAGTGATGAACATGGTCGGGGCTATGGCCGCCTGCTGGAGTGGCAAGATAGCGCCGGACGAACGCGCCAGTGGGCTATGCCCGTTCGTTCTCTGGTGCCGCGCAATGGTGAAGAGGTATTTACAGCACTGCTAGATGCAGGCTTGCCGTTTATAGAACTGGGTCACAAGCGCAAGCTGGCCGAGTACCTGATGGCTTGTCAGCCGGAGAGGCGGATCACCTGTGTAGAGCGTACCGGTTGGCATGGTAATGCCTATGTATTGCCGCAAGGGGCGATAGGCCTAGATGCCGAGGGAGTGATCCTGCAAACAGCGGGATACGCTGCCAGTGACTTTACCGAGCGTGGCACCTTGGCCGAGTGGCAACAAGAAGTTGCAGCGCTGGCCGTGGGTAACTCCCGGCTCTGCTTTGCCCTATCACTGGCCTTCGCAGCCCCACTGCTCACGTTAGTGGGTATGGAGGGAGGCGGCTTTCACCTCAAGGGAGAGAGCACAGACGGCAAAACAACCATTATGAAGGCCGCCGCCAGTATTTACGGCAACCCGGATCGCTACAGCCAGACTTGGCGGGCAACGGGTAACGCGATTGAGGGGATCGCCAGTCGGCGTAATGACGCCCTGCTCTGCTTGGACGAACTGGGGGAGCTGGATGGCAAAGAGGCCGGGCAAGTGGCCTATATGCTGGCAAACGGGCAAGGCAAGGGCCGAAGCAAGCAGGATGGAGAGTTGAGGGAGCGCAAGGCTTGGCGCTTACTCTTTCTCTCCACTGGTGAATTGAGCCTTGAAGATCATGCTGCCAGCGCTGGCCAACGCACCCAGGCGGGAATGGAGGTGCGTACCATCCAGATCCCGAGCGACACCGGCCACCATGGGGCGTTTGAATGGCTGCATGGCATGGAGGGCGGACGTATCTTTGCCGATACCCTCAAGGCCAACGCAGAACGCCAACATGGCACAGCCTTTCGTGCCTTAGTAGGAGGACTGGCCCTCGGTCTGGATAGACACCGCGAACGCTTGGCGAGCGAGATCAAACGCCTTGTCAGTGAGCTAACGCCAAAGGGGGCAGGCAATCAAGTAGGACGGGCCATCAACCGGTTCGCGCTGGTGGCCGCAGCCGGTGAGCTGGCGACCCAACTTGGCGTAACGGGCTGGCCAGAGGGTGAGGCTATCAGGGCGGTGCGGGTTTGCCTCAAGGCATGGCTGGTGGAACGGGGCCACCTTGGCAACAAGGAAGATGCCGCCACTCTGGAGCAAGTGCGCGGGTTCGTCACTGCCCACCAGTACACTCGCTTTGCTGACTGGTTTGATGCCAATCATCGCCCGGTAAATATGGTGGGCTATCGCAAAGCTGAATCTGATGGAGTGAGCTTCTTTGTGTTACCTCCTGGCTGGGCCGAGATCACCAAGGGGCGTGATCCCAAACGAGCAGCGACTCTCTGCCTAGAGGCGGGCTATCTACGGATCGGCAAGGACAAGAGGCGATTGCAGTACAAGGCAAGGCTACCGGGAATGAGTGGTGCTGTGTGGGTGTACTTGCTAACCGAACGCGTCTTGGCTGAAGCTGCAGAGGGACAAGAAGACGAGTAAAGCCAGCCAGAAGGATACAGCAGGCTACCGAACGTGGCCTTCTGACCCCCACCTTGTGCGTGTGCGTAAAGAACAAGGTTAAGCGGTGGGCACAGTGGGAACAAGACAACTCTATGAGCCTGAAAGCCTTATATGGCAAGGGATTGAGCTGTTCCCACACATATTAATATGGAGTGGGTACAAGGTGGGAACAATGGGAACAGAGGGCCAAATGCTGAAGTTGTTCCCACCTGTTCCCAGCACATTAACAGTGTGGTGGGTACAAACAAACTCAGTAGCGGCAAGGGTTGACGGGCATTATTCCCACGTTCCCACTGTTTTTTTAAGATATATGAGCACACAGCCGACATTCACCGAATGCGAGGGCTTCTCTGGCTAGCAATGTGTTATCTGGCTGCAGGACTGTGAGCACAACGAGGGGGGAAAGTGATCATTCCCCAAAAAGTGATCATTCTGCCAAAAATGATCACTGCAAAAGTGATCATCCCCCCCAATGATCACTTTTGCGACGATAAGCCGGGTACGAATTAAAGACCATAAAAATCATGCAGTTGAAATGGCATTCCGTTTACAAATGAGGGGCATATAGCACACGCAGGCAAACAAATTTATGAGCAAATACCGGGGTCGAAAATACAGAAAATGATCACTTTCCCGGTCTGCTGATGGTGGTACTGGCAAGCCGGATTGTCTTCAGTACTGAGGAGAGCAAGCAGCCCTGAGCACTCACGTCCGGCTCTGGATTGCGGGTAAGCCTAGTTCACTTGACCATAGCACCAATAAACGATCGCCAAAAAGCGATCGTTCCACCAAAAGCGATCGTCTAGCTAAAAACGATCGCTAACCCCCCACATTGCTAACACGCCCAATGAAAAATGAAAAAAGCCAATTAAAATCAATAGCATAAAAACACACAAAACACCTGATGGGGGGCGTGACGCACAAAAGCGATCGCTTTTTTACTTGCATACCCAGGGTCAGAAATAGGATCGTTTTTGTCGGGATCGTTTCCTGCTAGTTAGCGATGCTACAGCTCATGCTGAAGATTGGGAAAATCATTTAAAATCATGCTAATAGATGATGTTTTAGTCACTCAGAATGGAGGGCGGCATACAAGAAAGGGATCGCCCGGCACGCCATGCCCCTGAGTCGAAAATAGGATCGTTTTTCTCGATGCGATCCCCACTCCTAATGGTCATGCTGGTGGCATCAGCATAGGCATACCTCTGGTATACAGCCTTCCAAATCACCACCACAAAAACTCAAACGAACCTGATAAGGGCCGATTATGCAAAACAACAGCAATATGGACACCACTCCCCAGATGCAGATGAACCTGATGGATGCTCTGTCGGATAACATTGAAGAGATGATCAGCGCTTGCGAAAACACAGGCGATCAGCTAGCGCCTGTGGATGTTTGGATGGAATACCTGGCCACCCTCCCACTCTCCACCAGCCGGGAAGAGCTACACGAGTTAAACGCCCGGTTCATACCTGCAATACGGGAATACTTGGGAATGAGAGCTACACGGACAGATCTGCGAGAGCTGTTTAACCAGTCAGCGCTAACCGAGCACCAGAAAATGTATCGCTCCCCCACTGACAAACGAACCAAATAGCGGCTTACCTCTCATTTGCCACAAGAACATCGCCCCAAAAACATCCATAACGGTTTATGGCATCCGAGCAAGGCGGTAGAATGGCAGCCAACTCAATCCATTAGCGGCAACAGTCTAAGGACGCAACCGTAACGACGGCTATGTCCTTGCCAGATTGATGGGCAAGTACAAGATGCGAATAGCCGATGTAGTGAGGGATACCGGACTTAGTCGCAGCACAATCACTTTGTGACTGTGAAGTGCCTGATTTGCTGCAAAAGGTTCCAGCGTCGCAGTATCGACAAGAGAAAAATGAATGACTCTGATTAACCTAAAAGATCTTGAAGCCCACCTTTGGCATGCCGCTCATATTATCACCGGGCCGATCGATGCTTCTGACTACAAAACATACATATTCCCCATCTTGTTCTTCAAGCGTATCTGCGATGTGTACGATGAAGAGTTTCTTGAGGCAATGGAGCAAGTCGGTGATGAAGAGCTTGCCAAAGGCGATATGTTCCACCGTATCCAAATTCCTGCATATTGCCACTGGAAAGATGTCTTTGCCGAAACAAAAGACCTTGGCCAGGCATTGAAGGATGCGTTCAGAGGCATCGAGTTAGCCAACCCGAAGTTGCACGGCATATTTGGTGATGCCAGCTGGACCAATAAAGAGCGCCTATCTGATGAACTCTTAGCTACGCTACTCAATCACTTCAACAAAGTGAATCTGGGCGTCGCCAGTGTTCGTGGCGACGATATGGGCCGCGCATACGAATACCTGATTAAACGCTTTGCGGATAAAGCCAACAAGAAAGCCGGTGAGTTCTATACCCCGCGCACCATTGTGCGCTTAATGGTCAATATCCTAGATCCGCAAGCAGGCGAAAGTGTTTACGATCCTGCCTGCGGCACTGGCGGCATGTTGCTAGAAACCATTCACCACGTTAAAGAAAATGGCGGAGACCCACGCCTACTCAAAATCAAAGGCCAGGAAAAGAACCTGACCACTGAAGCCATTGCCCGAATGAACCTTTTCCTGCATGGCCAAGAAGATTTCGACATCGTCCGTGGCGACACCCTGCGCGAACCCAAACTTTTGGTCAGTGATCGCCTGGAAACCTTTGATTGCGTTATCGCCAACCCACCGTTCAGTTTAAAGGAATGGGGTTACGATCTTTGGTCGGCCGATCCGTATGGCCGTAACCAATATGGTCTGGCACCCAAAACCAATGGCGATTTTGCCTGGGTACAACATATGTTTGCATCCTTGAACGACAATGGCCGTATGGCGGTGGTGTTGCCCCATGGTGTACTGTTCCGTGGTGGGGCTGAAGGTAACATTCGTGAGAAGCTGCTCAAAGAAAATCGCATTGTCGCGGTAGTCGGCGTTGCTTCTAACCTGTTCTACGGCACCGGTATTCCGGCTTGTATATTAGTGCTGCGCAAACAAAGGCCTGAAGCACACCAAGATCACGTACTTATCATCAATGCCGAAGAAATATTCACCAAGGGTCGGGCACAAAATACCTTGTCAGAAACGCAAGCGGACGACATTTACGATATCTATCGGGATATGCGCATCAAAGGCCCTGAAGCCGATGACATCGAAGGGGTAGCGCGTTGGGTTCCCCATAGTGAGATTGAAGAAAACGACTTCAATTTAAATATTGCACGTTATGTACAAAAACCGCTTGAAGAAGAAACCATCACAGTGGAAGAGGTGCTAAAAGACTTCCAGCAAAAGCTGGCCGCATTAGAAAAAGCAGAAAATGAACTAGAGACCCTGCTTATCCAAGAAGGGTTTGAACTATGAGCATATTAAATAACAAGAAGCTAGAGGATTTACTCTGGGGCGCCGCCGAGTTTTTACGCGGCCAAATCGACGCCTCAGACTACAAGCAGTACATCTTTCCGCTGCTGTTCTATAAGCGCCTGTCGGATGTGTACTTAGAAGAGTACACAGAAGCGTTGGAGATCCACGCCGGCGATGCAGAATACGCCGCCATGCCCATGTTCCACCGTTTTGATATTCCGCAGGAAGCCCGCTGGGAAAAGGTGCGCCACACCAGCAAAAACATTGGGGAAGCCATTCAAACTGCGCTGCGCCTCATCGAAGCCAACAACCCGCGCCTTCATGGGGTGTTTGGTGATGCTCAATGGACCAACAAAGAGCGGTTGCCCGATCATCTATTATCAGACCTAATTGAGCACTTCAGCAAAATTCCGCTGGGGATTAAGTCAGTCGCTCAAGATGATTTGGGCGAAGCCTACGAATACTTGATTAAAAAATTTGCCGACGATTCAGGCCACACCGCTGCCGAGTTTTATACCAACCGTACTGTTGTGCATTTAATGACCCGCATCATGGGCTTAAAGCCAAGTGAAACGGCTTATGACCCCACCTGCGGCACCGGCGGTATGTTACTGAATGCCGTGATGGACTTGCGTTCACAGGGCAAAGAATGGAGATCAGTACATTTACATGGTCAAGAAGTGAACCTGCTTACCTCTGCCATCGCCCGTATGAATATGTTCCTGCACGACATTGAAGAGTTCGATGTGCTGCGCGGTGATACCCTGGCCGACCCCAAGTTTATTGAAAACGATCGGCTCAAGCAGTTTGATGTGATTTTCGCTAACCCGCCTTACTCCATCAAAAAGTGGAACCGCGATAAGTTTGCCGCCGACCCTTACGGCCGCAACCTCTACGGTGTACCGCCACAAGGCTGTGCCGATTATGCGTTTTACACCCATATCATCAAAAGCCTAAAACCCGACACTGGCCGCGCTGCCATGCTCTGGCCACACGGCGTGTTGTTCCGCGATTCTGAGCAAAGTATCCGCAAACAAGTGATTGAGTCCGACATTATCGAAGCGGTGATTGGCCTTGGGCCGAATCTGTTTTACAACTCACCGATGGAATCCTGCGTGGTGGTACTCAATTGCAATAAACCCGCCGAGCGCAAAAACAAGGTGTTGTTTATTAATGGCGTGGAACATGTTACCCGCGAGCGCGCCCACAGCCGCCTGTCTGATGATGATTTAGCTGTGCTATGCGATGCTTACTTTACGCCTGAAAAGCAAAGCGACATTACTGCGTTGGTAGATATCGATACCCTTAAAGAGAACCTCTACAACCTGTCGATTCCGCTCTATGTGCAGGCGCAAAACAATGGTGAAGTGCACGATATTGAACATACCATCGAGGCATGGAAGGTCAGCCGCGTGCAATTTAAAAAGCAGACTAATAAGTTATTCCAAAGCCTTGCTGAGCTTGGCTATAGTGCTGACACAGGTAATACGATTTTTACAGAAGAAATGGCACATGAAGCCAGAAAAGAGTTGCATAAAAAGCTTAATGGTGAAGGTAAATAAATTATGACTAATAAAAAAACCGTTAAACTTGGTGATATTTGCCGCGAAATAAAACTCACCACCCAAGACCCGATTGTCGATGGTCATGAGCGTTACATTGGCTTGGAGCACTTAGATTCTGGCTCGCTTAAGATCAAGCGCTGGGGAATGATTGAGGAAGATAACCCGAGCTTTACGCGTGTATTTAAGAAGGGAAATCTTTTGATTGGAAAGCGTCGGCCGTACCTCAAAAAGGCAGGAATTGCTGAGTTTGATGGAATATGCTCAGGCGACATAATTGTAGTTGAGTCGAAAAAATCGAAGTTGGAAAAAGATTTACTGCCATTTATTGTCCAATCACAGGAGTTTTGGGAATGGGCAGTTAAGACTTCGTCTGGCTCGCTATCCCCGAGAACTAAGTTTAAGTCTCTATCGGAGTTTGAGCTTCGGGAAATCTCGCCTGAGGCTCAAGCGCGGTTGCTTAATAGTTTGTTGTCTGTTGAGAAGTCAATCAACCTAGTGGATGAAGCTTTAGAGCAGGCTTACACGTTAAAAAGAATTTTGATAACAAAATTTTTCTCCAAAAATTTTGTTTCAAAATTTGAGCATAAAGACGTTTATCTTAGGGACGTAGTAGACATTCAAAGCGGGCAAGTTGACCCTAGGGAAAAGCCCTATTGTGATTTACCGCATATTGCTCCAGATAATATGACAAAAATCACTGGTAAGTTAATTGAATATAGGAGTGCAAAGCAAGATGGAGTAACAAGTGGAAAATATTATTTCGACGAGTCTTGGGCTCTATACAGTAAGATTCGCCCAAATTTGAGAAAGCTTTGCTTCCCTAAGTTTTCAGGGGTTTGTAGTGCGGATGTTTATCCAATAAAAGGCAGGCGGGGACTTCTTACTGAGTATCTATTTTATCTTTTGCAGTCTGAACACTTTAATAGGTATGCCATAAGTACATCTACACGAAGTGGATTTCCGAAAATAAATCGTGATGATCTCGGGGCGTATCGTTTTTATCTTCCTGAAGAAAAGGCTCAGACTTTAGCTATTTCTAAGCTAGTAGAGGTCGACAAGACAATTGAAAGCTGTCTTTCTTACTTATCTAGGCCCGCTGAAATTAAAAGTGCGATGATTTCAAAGGAGATAGGAATTTAATGTTTAACGAACAAACCGTCACAGAAAATGGAATTATTGACCGCTTAAAGGGTTTAAGCGGTGTAAAGTGGACATACTGCCACGGTGAGAGCTTGCCCAAACAAGCGCATGATATATTCGTTGATGAGTGGCTCAAAGACGCGTTGTGTTCGTTAAACCCCGATATCGCCAAACACCCCGATTACGCCGATGAGGTGATTTACAAGCTGCGTGGTGTGGTGCTGGAAGCGCGCCACACCGGCTTGGTGAAGGCCAACGAAAACTTTCATGAATGGTTAATGGCCGAGAAGACCTTACCCTTTGGCGAGAACGGCGACCATATCACCATCAACCTGATTGATTTTGACAATATCGACAACAACCACTTTGTGGTCGCGCAGCAGGTACACTATATCGCGGCCACCGAAGTCTATTTTGATATTGTACTCTATGTGAATGGAATTCCCTTGGTGGTGGGAGAAGTAAAAAGCGCCACCCGCCCGAGTGTCACTTGGCAAGATGGTGCCGCCGATTTTATGGGCGGTAAAAAGCACTACTGGAAAAACGTTGAACCTTTCTTTGTGCCCAACCTGCTCTGTTTTGCCAGTGAAGGAAAGACCTTTGCTTATGGTGCCATCAATGCCCGGGTAAAAGATTGGGGCCCTTGGCACAATACCGACCTGCGCGATGAAATATTGCCCGGACTGGCATCAGTGCTGGATAGCTGTGAGGGCTTGTTAAACCCGCAAACCTTATTGCAGCTGCAGGAATCTTTCGCGCTATTTTCAACGATTAAAACCGGCAAAGAGACCCCACCCAAACGCATAAAAATCCTACCGCGCTACCCGCAATTTGAAGCAGCAAAACAGATTGTTGAGCGTGTGCGCCAAGGTTACCCGAAAAAAGGCCTTATCTGGCACTTCCAAGGTTCGGGTAAATCCTTGCTGATGCTTTATGCCGCCAAGATGTTGCGCTGTGACAATCAGCTTAAAAATCCCACTGTATTGATCGTGGTGGACCGCCGCGATCTGGACAGCCAAATCAACGAAACTTTTGGTGGGGCGGACGTTAAAAACCTGATTAAGGTACAGAGCTGTAAAAAGCTTGGCCAATATATCGAGCAAGACAGCCGAGGCATTTTAATTACCACCATCTTCAAGTTTAAAGATATCGAGATCGACGATAGCAATCTCAATGGCCTTAACAGCCGCGACAACATCATCGTGTTGGTGGACGAAGCCCACCGCACACAAGAGGGTGGCTTGGGTGAGAAAATGCGCTGGGCACTTCCCAATGCGCATTTCTATGGTTTAACCGGTACACCTATTTCGGGTATTGACCGCAACACCTTTAAGCTATTTGGCGCCGAGGAAGACCCCGGCCGCTATATGAACCGTTATAGCTATAAACAGTCGATTCGCGATGGCGCCACCAACCCGGTGAAGTTCGAACCGCGCTTGGCAGAGCTGCGGGTAGATCGTGATGCGATTAACGAAGAGTTCGAAAAGCTCGCCAAAGAAAACAACCTCGACGACGAAGAGAAGGCCGCACTATCTAAACGCGCAGGCAAATTAGCAGTGATGCTCAAAGCGCCGAAACGGATGGCGGCAGTAAGTGCAGATATTGCCGAACACTTCACCAATCACGTTCAGCCGAAAAAGATGAAAGGCATGGTGGTGGTGTACGACCGCGATGCCTGCGTACAGATGTACTACTTGCTCGGGGAAAAGCTCGGCTTTGATGCTGTTGAAGTGGTGATGAACCTTGATCAAGCACCGGTAAAAGTCGAAGAAGGCGGCAAAAAAGACAAGGTAAACAAAGACTGGCGCAAATGGCATGACGAATTGGAATTGCCAATTCAGCAAGCGGATTTTGAGCGCTGGCAGAAGATAGATGCCGAAGATCAAACCCAGAAAGACTTGATCGAAAGCTTCAAAGACCCCAAGCATCCGTTACAACTGATCATCGTGACTGCGAAGTTACTTACCGGTTTTGATGCGCCAATTTGCTACTGCATGTATCTAGATAAGCCGCTGCGCGATCACACGCTTTTGCAGGCGATGTGTCGCACCAATCGTCTGTATGAAACGGACGAGGCGCGCAAAAATATGGGTCTGATCATCGACTATCTCGGCGTATTTGAAAACCTACGTACTGCACTGGCTTATAACCCGGAAGAGATTGATGGGGTGGTTGAAGGCATTGAAGCCTTTAAGAAGATACTGCCTGAGCTGCTGGATAAGTGCTTGTCCTTCTTCCCGGGTGTTGACCGCACCTTAGAAGACTTTGAAGGTATTATGGCGGCACAAGAATGCTTGCCGACCAATGAAAAACGTGACGCATTTGCTGCCAGTTTTGGCGTGTTGGCCAAGCTGTGGTCGGCCATTAACCCAGACACCTTCTTAACCCCATACCGCAAAGACTATAAGTGGCTGGCACAAATCTACGAATCGGTACGTCCCGTTGGTCAAACCGGCGCTCTGGTATGGGCGGCCCTTGGCCCTGAAACCATTAAAATGATCCACGAGCATACCGACATCAACCGCATTCGTGATGATATCGATGAACTCATTATGGATGAACACGCCATCTTTACCCTGACCGACAAAGAGCAGGAGCAGCGTGCCAAACGCCTGGAAATTGATCTTATGGGCCGCCTGCGTGGTAGCAACGAGCCAAAATTTGTCGAATTGGGTGAGCGCTTGGAAAAACTGCGGCAAGACTACGAGGCTGGTGTGATTAAAGCCATCGACTGGTTAAAAGGCCTGTTAGATGCCGCGAAAGATAGCGTTCAGGCCGAGCGAGAAACCGGCGAACATGTGGTGACCGAAGAGGACAACAAGCAGGCTTTAACCAAGCTGTTCTTGGAAACTCGCCCTGAAACCACGCCCAAGTTAATTGGTGATGTGGTTGAGCAGATCGACAAGATAGTCAACGCCACCCGTTTTGAAGGTTGGCAAAACTCTAACAGCGGGCCTAGAGAGATTCAAAAGGCTTTGTTTTTGACGTTGGCTCAGTTTGGACTGGGTAAGGACAAAGAGCTGTTTCAAAAAGCTTATGGGTATATCGAAGAGCATTACTGATGCAAAAGGGAATCGAGGCCGAGCAGAGAGACCTGTTTGATGTGCAGGCCTATGTCGCCTATGCCGATGACCCCATGACCAGGGAGGAGCGAGCAGCACAATCCGAGGCCATGCAGGACCAGGAGTTTGACTGCAGGCAGCTATCCTTCTTGAGCTTCGTGCTGGATCATTATGCCAAAGAGCGGGTCACCGAGCTTGATGACACCAAGCTGGGACCACTCCTCAAGCTCAAATACAACAACGTGCTGGCCGATGCCTGTGCCGAGTTGGGGACTCCTGATGCTGTGCGCCGAGCCTTTGTCGGCCTCCAGAAGTATCTCTATCAGGGGCAGTGAGAGGGATGAGCGGTGTTGGTGCATAAATGGCCGAGGGATTTAAACCCGCATCTTGTGAAGGTTGCGAGGTTACTGAAAGTTCTTGAAACGCCCTTCAAGGAGGGGTGGTTTTACAGCGTGTACCACCACATGTACCACCACCACTCACAACAAAGAACACAAAACAAATAAAATCATAACCTTACAATTCAAATTCAGACTCCCCCAGCAAACGTTTGGAAAGGGCCACTTCGCAAGAAGTGGCCCTTTTTATTTGCATCCTGTTTCCACCCCGTATCGAACGATTGAGCCGTTACTGACAGTTCATTCTGCTAACTCGCTGAGATGTTAAACAAATTTTCCCTGCTCTCCGGCGCCTCTCCGGCCATCTGCACCGCTTTATGCCAGGTGTTCGCCCTCCATCCTGCACGCTAGACAAGGAATAAAACGGCGCTTGTCCCTGCCGCTTATTGTGTCTCCTGTGCCTGGGCGCAGACCCAGTCGATAAAGGCCTGGATCTTGGGGCACTGACGGTTGGGCAAGGTTGCTATGTAGTAACGCTGCTCGCAGCGCACCTCCATGCCAGAGAAAGGGGCAACCAGTTCATGTCTGGCCAGCCGCTTGCTCACCAGGTTCTTGCGGCCCATGGCGACCCCGGCGTGATTCATGGCAGCTATGATGGCGAGATCGGAGCGATCGAACCCCATGTTCGACTGGCAGGCGTCGAGGGAGATGCCGCACTGGCGAGCCCAACTGCTCCACTCATCGCTGTCCGAGTCATAGCCCCAGGCCTGCCTGTCGTGCAGCAGGCGACAGCGAGGCAAGTGGTCAGGATTGTCCAGCAGCCCATGCTGCTCGGCATATTCGGGGCTGCAGACCGGCACCATGTACTCATCCATCAGCGGGTGGATGGCGAGCCGCTCAGGGAGTTTGTCATCGAAATAGATAGTCAGGTCTATGCCATAGCCGTGCAGATTGATGTTCTCGTTACCTGTCATGACGTTGAGATCGATCTGGGGATGCAGGCGAGAAAAATCCGCGAGTCTAGGCACCAGCCAGCACTGGGCGATGGAGGGGCGGGAGTAGACGGTCAGGGAACCGGACAGTTCCTGATGCTTGATCTCCAGGATCTCCTGATTGATGAACTCCAGCGAGGACTTGAGCGCCCAGAAGACTCTTTGCCCCTCTGCGGTCAGCATCACCTTGCGGTGAAAGCGCTGGAACAGCTTGAAACCGAGCTCCTCTTCCAGCGCACTGATCCTGTGGCTCACCGCACTGGGGCTCAGCGCCAGCTCATCTGCCGCCAGGGCAAAGGAGCTGTGGCGGGCCGCCGCCTCGAAGGTATGCAGCTTGGAGAGCTGATAACCGTTCAGCAGCTTGTTTCTCGATACGTAGTTGTCTTCGGTATACATCAGGCACGCCTCTTCACCCCCAAAAAACGCACAGATGATAGCCAGAAATCCCGTCTTTGGATGCAGCCAAACAACTCAAATTTCATCAAAGAAGATAAATGTGATGAATATGGCACCTTTGCATCAATTTGGATCATCCAAGACGCCATTTTCATCATTTGTCAGCCGCACGTCATTTTCATTCAATAGGCGCCTAATCATCACTCATGACACATAGAGGCGCAGTATGAATTCTGAAGTGTGGGTCGTCGGTACCTTGCTGACTAGCATCATTCTGATTGTCTTCACCATAGTGAAGGGCAAGGTACATCCTTTCCTCGCCTTGCTGCTGGCGAGCTTCTATGTGGGCACCATGATGGGGATGAACCCGGTCAAGATGGTCAACGCCATGGAAGAGGGCATAGGCGGCACGCTAGGCTTTCTCGCCGCCGTCATCGGCCTTGGCACCATACTCGGCAAGATGATGGAGATATCGGGGGCGGCGGAGCGCATCGGGCTCGCCCTGCAAAAGTGCCGCTGGCTCTCGCCTCAGGTCATCATGGTGCTGGTCGGTCTGGTGTGTGGCATTACGTTGTTTGTCGAAGTGGGAGTCGTACTGCTCATTCCCCTTGCCTTCTCCATCGCCCGCAAGACCAGAACCTCGCTGCTGACCCTGGCCATCCCACTCTGCACCGCCCTGATGGCCGTGCACTGCATAGTGCCGCCCCACCCGGCCGCCCTCTACGTCACCAATCAGCTGGGTGCCGACATAGGTTCCGTCATCGTCTATGGCCTCGCGGTCGGGCTGTTTGCCTCCCTGGTCGGCGGCCCGCTGTTTTTGAAGCTGCTCGGTAAACGGGTGCCGTTCAAGGAGGTGCCCGCCGCCTTTGCGAATATAGAGGCGCGCGACGAGGCAAGCCTCCCTACCTTAAGTGCCTCCCTCTTCACCGTGCTGCTGCCCATACTGCTGATGCTGGCCAAGACGGTGGCCGAGCTCAACATGGATCACGCAAGCGGCCTCTATACCCTGCTGGAGTTTATCGGCAACCCCATCACCGCCATGTTCATCGCCGCCTTCACAGCCTACTACGTGCTGGGGATCCGTCAGCACATGAAGATGGAAGGGCTGCTAAACCAGACCGAGCAGTGCTTCTCCTCCATCGCCAACATCCTGCTCATCATAGGGGCAGGCGGCGCCTTCAACGGCGTGCTCAAGGCGAGCGGACTGGGAGACAGCCTAGCGACCATCCTCTCCCAGCTGGACATGCACCCTATCCTGCTGGCCTGGCTGGTGGCCATAGTGCTGCACGCAGCCGTCGGCTCGGCCACCGTCGCCATGATGGGGGCCACAGCCATCGTCTCCCCCATCATGGTGCACTACCCCGAGATAAGCCCCGAGATCATGACGCTCGCCATCGGCTCCGGCGCCATTGGCTGCACCATGGTGACCGACTCCCTGTTCTGGCTGGTCAAACAGTATTGCGGCGCCACCCTGAACGAAACGCTCAAGTACTACACTACCGCCACCTTTGTCGCCTCCCTGATGGCGCTGGCCGGTACTTTCCTGCTCTCCTATATCGTGTAACAAGACCGAGACATCCCATGAAAAACATCGACGTCCAACAACTCATTACCCAATTTCCGCTGGTGCAATCCCTGATCGCACTCGAGCCCGTGACCTGGTTCAACCCCAAGGCCAGCACGCTGGCGCTTGGCCTGCCCTATGTGGGACTAGATGGCAGCGATGTGGCGGATGCCTCGGCCCGGCTTGCCCGCTTCGCCCCCTACATGTGCGAAGCCTTCCCGGAGACCCGCGCCAGCAATGGCATTCTGGAGTCCGAGATCGCCGCCATCCCGGCGATGCAGACAACGCTCAATGCGCGTTACGGTGTCGAGGTCACCGGCAAGCTGCTGCTGAAAAAAGACAGTCACCTGCCCATCTCCGGCTCCATCAAGGCACGCGGCGGCATCTACGAGGTGCTGACCCACGCCGAACGGCTGGCGATCAAGGCCGGGTTGCTGTGCGAAGAAGACGACTATCGCAAGCTGTTCACGGACGAGTTTCGCCAATTCTTCGGCCAGTACAGCATTGCCGTGGGCTCCACCGGCAACCTCGGCATGTCCATCGGTATCATGAGCGCCAAGCTCGGATTTACCGTCACAGTGCACATGTCCGCCGATGCGCGGGAGTGGAAGAAGCGCAAGCTGCGCGAACACGGCGTCATAGTGGTGGAGTATGCTGAGGATTACGGGGTAGCGGTGGAGCAGGGCCGCAAGGAAGCCGAACGCGACCCCAACTGCTTCTTTATCGACGACGAGAACTCCCGCACCCTGTTCCTCGGCTACTCGGTAGCCGGTGAGCGGGTGAAAACACAGCTCGACCAGATGGGCATCAAGGTGGATGCCGAGCATCCGCTGTTCGTCTACCTCCCCTGCGGCGTCGGCGGTGGCCCGGGCGGCGTGGCCTTTGGCCTGAAACTCGCGTTCGGGGATAACGTCCACTGCCTGTTTGCCGAACCCACCCACTCCCCCTGCATGCTGCTGGGGGTCCACACCGGCCTGCACGATCAGATTTCGGTGCAGGATCTGGGGATAGACAACCTCACCGCCGCCGATGGTCTGGCGGTGGGGCGCGCCTCCGGCTTCGTCGGCCGCGCCATGGAGCGACTGCTGGATGGCTTCTTCACCCTGAGCGATCAGGAGATGTATGACCTGCTGGGGCTGCTGGCGCGGGATGAGCAGATCAAACTCGAACCCTCGGCCCTGGCCGGCATGCCGGGCCCGTGGCGCATCACGGCCGATCGCGAGTGGCAGGCGGAACGCGGCTTCGATGCCGCTACCCTGGCCCGGGCCACCCACCTGGTATGGGCCACCGGCGGCGGCATGGTGCCCGCCGAGGAGATGGAAAAATACCTAGCCACCGCCAAAATTTGATCTTTTTTCACCCGATAAACCCGCCACCCTGGCGGGTTTTTCTCTTCATGGATCAGCAAGATGGCACACCCTTTGCCCTGAGCATGAGCACGTCACGTCTCCTCCTTCGGCTGCCAATCCCCCCAAGTTGGTTATTTTGTGATAGGATAGGGTCCGTTTTTTGACATCTGCGCCCAGTTCGCACCGTTATCCGGCGAGATCGCTACCCAATCCGGTGATAACAACGAACAGAGGTGCGCAGAAAAACAGTGACCTGGTTGAGTCAGGTCTGGCCGCAGTCGAGAGGCTGTTTTACCAGACGGGCAACACCCAAGGGCACCTTAGATAAGGAGATCGGGCAATGAAACAATATCAAAGCTGGCTGGGACAATATCTGATGAGTCGCCGCGATGGAGATCACGCCATGGCATCCGAGCTCGCCAACTCCATCTGCGAGTTCTGGCAGACCCAGGGTGACGAAGCCGAAAGCAGCAAATGGCAACAGCGCTATCAGCAACACGCAGAGCAAGCGCAGTAAGCCACTTGACTCTTCACCGATAAAAAAACCGGCGCTCATGGCGCCGGTTTTGCTTTTCAAGACCTTCTGGATCCCATTACATCTGGTCGACCATGTCCTGGGCAAACTCGGAGCAGGAGCGCAGGGTGGCGCCTTCCATCAGTCGCTCGAAGTCATAAGTGACCGTCTTGTTGGCGATGGCCGCTTCCATGCCCTTGATGATGAGATCGGCCGCTTCGACCCAGCCCATGTGGCGCAGCATCATCTCGGCAGAGAGGATCAGCGAACCCGGGTTGACCTTGTCCTGACCTGCGTATTTAGGCGCAGTGCCGTGAGTCGCCTCGAACAGAGCCACACCGTCGCCGATGTTGGCACCAGGGGCGATACCGATACCACCAACCTGAGCGGCCAGGGCATCGGAGATGTAGTCACCGTTGAGGTTCATACAGGCGATGACGTCGTACTCGGCCGGACGCAGCAGTATCTGTTGCAGGAAGGCATCGGCGATGACGTCCTTGACCACGATAGTCTTGCCGGTTTTCGGGTTCTTGAAGGAGCACCAGGGGCCACCGTCGATGAGCTGGGCATCGTACTCTTTCTGGGCCAGGGCATAGCCCCAATCCTTGAAGGCACCTTCGGTGAACTTCATGATGTTGCCCTTGTGCACCAGGGTCACGGAGTCGCGATCATTGTCGATGGCGTACTCGATGGCGGCACGCACCAGACGCTCGGTACCGGCCTTGGACATGGGCTTGATGCCGATGCCGCAAGACTCGGGGAAGCGAATTTTCTTCACGCCCATCTCGTTTTGCAGGAAGGCGATGACCTTCTTGGCTTCATCGCTGTCCGCCTTCCACTCGATACCGGCGTAGATGTCTTCGGCGTTTTCGCGGAAGATCACCATGTCGGTCAGGTCAGGACGCTTGACCGGGCTCGGGGTGCCTTCGTAGTAACGGACCGGGCGCAGGCAGATGTAGAGATCCAGCTCCTGACGCAGGGCCACGTTGAGAGAGCGAATACCGCCGCCGACCGGAGTGGTCAGCGGGCCCTTGATGGCCACGCAGTATTCACGAATGAAATCCAGGGTTTCGGCCGGCAGCCAGGCACCTTCGCCATAGATATGAGTCGACTTCTCGCCGGTATAGATCTCCATCCAGGCGATCTTGCGCTCGCCTTTGTAGGCTTTCTCGACCGCGGCATTGACCACATTCAACATGGCCGGGGTCACGTCCACACCGATGCCATCCCCTTCAATAAACGGAATGATCGGATGGTTGGGAACCTGCAGCTTGCCGTTGGCATCGACTGTGATTTTCTGGCCCTGGGTCGGGATAACTACTTTGCTTTCCATCGGCATCTCCTAACTTCCGTTTGTTATCAATCTGTAAGTTGCGCGCGGCCATCTTAGCCCATTCGTTTTCATAATCAAATGGCGAGCACGCATGTCAGACCATAGTCGAGTACTGGATCACAATGCGGCCGGCTCGCTCGCCCCTGCATACATTCGGCGCCATCCAACCCTGTTGTACTCGGGCCCAGACGGCGGCATGACTCATACCACCAGCCTATCCCCCTGCCCTTGCGGCTGACTCAGAGAGCGATACTGGGAGGGGGTCAGCCCGGTCTTTTGCTTGAACACCCGGCAAAAATAGTTCACATCGCCGTAACCACAGCGGCTCGCCACCTCCTCCAGCCGGAAGCGGTACTTTTTCAGCATGAATTTGGCCCTGTCGATCCGCACCCAGCTGATGTAATCGGCCAGGCGCATGTGGCCCTGCTCGCGAAACAGGTGGGAGAGATGGCTGGCCGACACATTGAAGCGGTGGGCGATGGAGTCGCGGGTGATGGGGCGGTGAAAATTCTCCTGGATATAGATGCAGATGCCATGAAACAGGTCTGCTCCTCTTGGCCGCTCGGCGGCGGATTCCGCCAGCAGCTGGCGGGCACTGGTGAGCAGCGCCTGCAACAAGTGGTTGTCGGTGGGGGAGCGGCCGGGATCCTCGGTCAGCACGTTGAGCGCCGCCAGTATGTGTTCGATCACGTGGCCGGCCCGCGCCATTATGCTGTGCTTTTGCACATCGAAAAAATCCGGGTCTTCCCGTCGCTTGCTCACCAGGCTGAAACCGAGCTGGCGCTTGCCAAACAGCAGGCTAAGCACCGAGCAGTCCGTGGTCCACAGCGGCTTGTTCCAACCGTTGGGGGGGATGTAGAGCGCCTGTCCCGGCAGCACGCTTATCTCCTTGCAGCCCAGCTCCTTGTCCCAGACCTGGTTGAGGTATTCGCCGCTGAACACCAGTTCGAGGCGGGGAAAGTTGACCTGATAGCTGAAACCGGGCGGCACCCCCTGATCCTGGGCAAACCAGATCTGCTCAAAAGGAGCTTGCTCATGGAGGGCGCCATCGAGCAGTTGGCTGAAGATAAGTGACATGCTGATCCTGATCAAATAGAGAGAGGCAAGCGGTTGCGGCGGCCACAACCGCCCATGTTATAGTCCGGCCCACAGCAGCAATGCCACCCTTTTCTTCACCCGACTTTCTTCACACTAAATGAGGCATCCCTTATGAGCAGTCGCGATCTGCCCTCTTTTTTGTTAATGCAAAATCCGATTCAAGGTTACGACTGGGGCAGCCATGACTCCCTCACTACACTGTTTGGCATCCCCAATCCAGCGGGCAAACCCCAGGCCGAACTGTGGATGGGCGCCCACTCCAACGGCTGCTCCGAGGTGACCCTGGCGGGCAGTGTCCAGAAGCTTTCGGCGGTGATCGACACAGCCCCGACCGCCGCACTGGGCGAGGCCACAGTCACCCGTTTCGGCAGCCTGCCATTCCTGTTCAAGGTGCTGTGCGCCGAGAAGGCCCTCTCCATCCAGGTGCACCCGAGCAAGGCCCAGGCCGAAGCTGGCTTTGCCAAAGAAGAAGCCGCTGGCATCCCCATCAAGGCGGGCAATCGCAACTACAAGGACCCCAATCACAAGCCGGAGCTGGTGTTTGCCCTCACCCCCTATCAGGCGATGAACGGCTTTCGCGCCATTCCCGCCATCCTGGTGCTGTTCGAGCGGGTCAAGCTGGCGGCCATCGCCGATCTGGTTGCGGCCTTTGCCGCCAGCCAGAACGAAGCGGGCCTGCAGCACTTCTTCCATCAGCTGCTGATTTTACAAGGGGCACGCAAGGAAGACGCCCTGGCGGGCCTGCTGACCTACGCCGCCGTACATCAGGATGAAGAAACCTTTGCGCTGATCACCAGCCTAGCCGCCCAGTACCCGGGGGATGTGGGACTCTTCTCACCGCTCTTGCTCAACGTGGTGACCCTGCAGCCGGGTCAGGCCATGTTCCTCGATGCCTGCACCCCCCACGCCTATGTGCGCGGTACCGGTCTCGAGATCATGGCCAACTCGGACAACGTGCTGCGCGCGGGTCTCACCCCCAAATACATAGACGTGGCAGAGCTGCTGGATTGCACTCGCTGCCTGCCCAAGCCAGATGACCAGATCCTGCTTGCCCCCCGCGTGGAAGGGGCAGTGCAGCACTTCGATGTACCGGTGCCGGACTTCACCTTCAGCGTCTATCCGGCGGGCGAGCATGGGCTCACCACCGCCAGCGCCGAGATCCTGTTTGCCATCGATGGTACTGTGACGCTCAAGCAGGGCGACAACACGCTGCGCCTCGAGAAGGGCCAGTCCGCCTTTGTCCCGGCCGCCACCGGCCACTACCAGCTGCTGGCCGAAGGCCGGGTCGCCCGCGCCGGCAACCGCTGCTAAGGCGTGAACCTGGCACGGGTTAAATGACTGAATAAACGCACAAGGGCCATCACTGATGGCCCTTGTTGTTTTTCTTTGGAAATCATCTTCACCCCTTGATGGCGCATACCACCTGGCGAATAAAAAACCCCACTGCCCTTGCGGGTGGCGGGGTTGTTCTTTTCTGCTTGATGACGATGACAACTGGCGTGGCTATTGGCCAGTGGCAGGATCAGGGGCTACTCTTCAACCTCTTCCTCTTCCGGTTGCCGTTCCCCTGCCCGTATCTGTTGCAGTTCATCGACTCTGACTTGCCACTTGTCGTGGGCCTGCTTGAGCTCCTGTTGCTTGAGCTCCTCACTCATGGCGTCGATCTTCTGGTCAAGTGTTTCCATCAGAATGTCTCCTTACATCATTGGGTTAGCATGACAAGGTTAAGACTGGCTGACGGCGCTATTGGCCAACCTGCTCACCTAGTCAGACACCCCGATCCCCATAACCGCCCAACGAAATAAACGATTGATTATCTATAAACCAATCTAAAAAATGGGTGATGGCTTCTTATGAAACCATGAAAACCATGCTCCCCAAGCCGGAAGCAAACCATTCTGCCCACTCAGATTGTGCTGCAATATCAAGGGGCTATGCATATACCCAAGGCGGCCAATCCCCTGCGACTGCTTATGCCTGGCCTCCTTTCCTTGCCCCGGCTTACCAGTACAGACATAGACAGCAAAAGAAGATCTCCCTCCCCGGCAGCACTTTTGCCAAACGGCTCACATTCAAGAGGCGGTTAAAGGTTTCAACACCCCGTCCCGACCTCCCCTTTTGCAAGAGAGCGGAGCCGCAACTCCTCTTGCCCATCATTCCAGATAAATAATCAAGCACTTGTTTTTAAACAGATTTAAATCCATTCAGCCCAGCGCTCACCTGACAATCAAAGTGCGAGCCTGCTCACAGGGCCGGGGCATTGACACAAAAATCCAGTAAAGGGCACATATATCCGATTTCGGTGACATGGCTTGGGCGAAACAATAGGCAGGTCAATCGTTTGCTCCATTCGTTACTCATATCACTAGGGCTCGCAGAGCCAGGAGACACCTATGCTCACCACCTTGATAGATGAAGGACTGATCTGCCTCGACATAGCGGCCAACGACAAGCAGGGATTGTTTGTCGAACTGGCCGCCCGGCTCAAAGCCTGCGGCAAGATAGGCAATCAGGATCAGTTCGTGCGCGACCTCTGGGCGCGGGAAAACCTCGACAACACGGGTTTTGAACAGGGAGTTGCCCTGCCCCACGCCAAGAGTGAGGCGGTATTGCAGCCTGCCATCGTCATCGGCATCAGCCGGCAGGGGATCGACTACGGCGCCGAAGATGGACTGCCCTCCAAACTGTTCTTCATGATTGCCTCCCCGGCGGGCGGCGCCAACCACCATATCGAGGTGCTGGCCGAGCTCTCCACCAAGCTGCTGGAGCCCGGCTTTATCCCCCGGATGCAGGCGGCCACCAGCAAGGCCGAGGTGCTGTCACTGCTGGCGGCCACGGCGCCTGTCGGCGTAGCCGGCAAGCAACCGGTGCGCGCCGAGGCAGCAGCTCAACCGAGAGCCAGTGCACCTGACCCCCAGGATCGCAGCATCAAGGCCCAGCTCAATACCCTCAAGCAGCATCTGCTGTTTGGCACCTCCCACATGATCCCCTTCATAGTGGCGGGGGGTGTGCTGCTGTCACTCTCGGTGATGATGAGCGGCAAGGGCGCCGTGCCCGAGGCGGGCGTGCTCAAGGACATGGCGGACATGGGGATAGCGGGGCTCACCCTCTTTACCGCCGTGCTCGGCGGCTACATCGCCTACTCAATGGCGGACAAGCCGGGTCTGGCGCCCGGCATGATCGGCTCCTGGATAGCGGTGCAGCAGTTCCACACCGGTTTTCTCGGCGCCATCCTGGTGGGCTTTATCGCCGGCCTCATCGTCAATCAGCTCAAACGCATAAAACTACCGGACTCCATGAGTTCGCTCGGCTCCATTTTCATCTACCCCCTCATCGGTACCTTCCTGGTGTGCGGCATAGTGATGTGGGTGATAGGGGCGCCCATCGCCGCCATGATGGAGGGGATGAACCACTGGCTCTCCAGCATGGCGGGCTCCGGCAAGGTGATGCTCGGTGCCATCTTGGGCGGCATGACCGCCTTTGACATGGGCGGCCCGGTCAACAAGGTAGCGACCCTGTTCGCCCAGACCCAGGTCAACACCCAGCCCTGGCTGATGGGCGGGGTCGGTATCGCCATCTGCGTGCCACCGCTCGGCATGGCGCTGGCGACCCTGCTCTCCCCCCGTCGCTACAAGAAAGAGGAGCGTGAAGCCGGTAAAGCCGCCGCCATCATGGGCATGATCGGCATCAGCGAGGGGGCCATTCCCTTTGCCGCCGCCGACCCGGTGCGCGTCATCCCGGCCATAGTCGCGGGCGGCATCGTCGGCAACATCACCGGCTTCATGATGCACAGCATCAACCACGCCCCCTGGGGCGGCTGGATAGTGCTGCCAGTGGTGGAAGGCAAGATGGGCTACATCCTGGGCACAGTGCTCGGCGCCCTGACCACGGCCCTTATCGTCAACCTGCTGAAAAAACCGGTGACCCAAGAAGAAGAGGCCACCACCCCGGATGGCGGCTATGAGGTCATCGAAGCGGAAGGTGAGGCAGACGTGCTCGCCATCACCGCCTGCCCCTCAGGCGTGGCCCACACCTTCCTCGCCGCCAAGAGCCTGCAGAAGGCGGCCGCCAAGGCAGGCATCAAGCTGAAAGTGGAGACACAAGGCGCCAACGGCATCATCAACCGCATCACGACAAAGGACGTGGCCAACGCCCGTTGCGTCATCCTGGCCCATGACGTGGCCATCAAGAACCGGGAGCGCTTCGCCAATATCGAGGTTATCGATGTGAAGACCAGGGAGGCCATCCACAACCCGGAAGGGCTGCTGGCCCGCACCCTAGCAAGCAGCAAGGTGGCCTGACGAGGGCGTTTAATCCGGTGTGCAACAGGAGGGGCCGAGGGCCCCTCCGTTTATTTCAACACCAGCTAAAGAGAACAGAGCCAACCTGCGAGCCGTACCGGCTACCCGGACGGGGATAGCACACTCAGCCCACGGAAGTATTAAAAACCCGCTACAAGCCTGAAAAGGCGGCCTCGAAATAACAACTGCCGCCCGAGGGCGGCGGGTCTCTATCCGGCAAGCAGCTCCTGCAGCGCCCCAATCAGGGCGTCGAGGCCTTTATCTACCTTAGATCGCGGGCAGCCGACGTTGAGGCGGATATAGCCTTTGCCTTCCGGGCCGTAGGTGTCGCCACGCATGATGGCGACCCGGTATTTCTCCACCAGCAAGGTTTGCAACTCATCCATCCGCTCGGTGGAGTCGATGCCGAGGCCGCTTAAGTCAATCCAGGCGAGATAGGTTCCCTCGGGCACCCGATAGTCGATGGCGGGGAAGGCGGCGTTGAGCCGAGCCGCCACATGGGTGAGGTTGCCGTGCAGATAGGCTCTCAGGGCATCGAGCCAGGCTCCGCCGTCCCGATAGGCGCTGATATGGGCCAGCACCCCGAGAATGGGCGGCGAAGACAGGCCATGGGCCGCCTTGAGTCGCTGCAGATAGGCGGCCCGCGCCTCGGCGTTGGCGATAAAGGCATAGGCGCCGCCAAGGGCAGGGATATTGAAGGATTTGGAGCCCGAGCTCACCAGCGCCCAGTGATCGTCCGCCGCCACCTCACTCCACGGCAGGTAGCGGGCAAAGCTCATATCCATATGGATGTCGTCCGAGATGACCTTCACCCCGTGGCGCTGGCAGATGTCGGCCATCCGACCCAATTCGTCCCGCGTCCAGACCCGGCCGGTGGGGTTGTGGGGGCTGCACAGCAGCAAAATCCGGCAATCGGTGCGGGCCGCCTGTTGCTCGAAACATTGCCAGTCTATCTGGTAACTCCCCTCTGCTTTTTTGAGTGGGCATGGCAGCAGCACCCTGTCGTTGGCGGCCAGCATATTACCGAAGGCGTCGTAGGCTGGGGTATGCACCAGCACCCCCTCCCCCGGCGCCGACCAGAGGCTCACCAGCTGGGCAATCACATAGATGACAGAGGGGCCATAAACCAGGGTTTCGGGGTCGAGCTCTGCCCCGTAGCGGCGGGCAAACCAGTCGCTCACCGCCCCCTTGAAGTCGCCGTGATTCCAGCGGCTGTAGCCAAATACCCCGTGTTCAAGCCGCGTTGCCAGGGTCTGGCGAATGCAGGGCGCTGTCGCGAAATCCATGTCGGAGATGGTAAAGGGGAGCAGGTCGGCATGGCCAAAGCGGTCGGCCACATAGTCCCACTGGGTGCAGTAGGTGCCGTGGCGGTCGATCTGGTGATCGAAATCATAAATATTGTGCATCTAGTTTCTCCCTCCATAAACAGGAGACATATTGGGAGAGGCAAAGAGGGGGGCTTGCGCCCCCCGTTCGGATCTTATTGGCCGGTTCAGGCCCCCATCAGGCTCTGCAGCTGGTTTTTCACCAGATGCACCTGCGGGCCGATCACCACCTGCAGGTTGTGCTCGTCGAGCTTGATCACCCCGATGGCGCCGTTCGCTTTCAATACCTTGTCATCGACCCGGCTCATGTCCTGCACCGACATCCGCAGGCGGGTGATGCAGTTATCCAGCGCGAGTATGTTATCGGCACCGCCCAAGGCGTTGAGGATGATTTCACCGTTGTAACCGCTGTTGCCTGCCTTCTTGCCCGCCGGTTGGGCGGTCTCGCTCGTCTCAATCTCCCGGCTCTCTTTTTCACGACCAGGCGTTTTCAGGTTGAAGCGCACTATGGCGAAGCGGAACACGCTGTAGTAGATGGCAAACCAGATGGCGGCCGCGACCGGCACCAGATACCACTTGGTGGCGGTGCCTTGCAGCACGCCGAACACCAGAAAATCGATGAGGTTGCCGTCGGTATTGCCTATGGTAACGCCGAGCAGCCCCATGGTCATAAAGCCGAGACCGGTCAGGATGGCGTGAATGACGTAGAGCACAGGTGCCACGAATAGGAACAGGAACTCGAGCGGCTCTGTGATACCGCCGATGACGCAGGCCACCACACCAGAGACCAGCAGCGCTTTGATCTTGCCGCGATTTTCCGGGCGAGCGCAGTGATACATGGCGAGCGCAGCACCCGGCAGGCCGCCGAGGAAGGCAGGCATCTTGCCCTGAGAGAGGAACGAAGTGGCAGAGACCGAGAAGCCGCTGGTATCGGCGCAAGAGAGCTCGGCGTAGAAGATATTGAGGGCGCCGCTCACCTCGTTGCCACACACAAGCGACGTGCCGCCCGCTTCGGTAAAGCGAATGAGCGCCACCAGAATGTGGTGCAGACCGAGCGGCAGCAGCAGACGCTCACCGGTACCGAACAGGAAGGGACCGAAGGGGCCGGCGTGGGAGATCAGCACACCGATACCGTTGATGCCGGCGGCAAACCAGGGCCAGGCGAAAGGCACGACCAGACCGACAACACCCAACACCAGCACTGAGATGATGGGCACGAAGCGGGCACCGCCGAAGAAGGCGAGCGCATCTGGCATCCGGTAGGTGTAAAAACGGGCGTGCAGTTTGGCGACGATCACCCCGACTATGATGGCCCCCAGAATGCCGGTGTCGATGGAGCTGATGCCGAGGATCGATTTCACCCCGTAGGCCTTCTCCGCTGCCGCGTCACCGATGACATTGGCCACGGTGAGGTAGAAGTTGATGGAGAGGTTCAGCGCCGCATAGCCGACGAAACCGGCAAAAGCGGCCACCCCTTTCTCTTCCCGCGCCAGCCCCAGCGGAATGGCGACCGCAAACATCACCGGCAGGTAGATAAAGGCCACCAGCCCCACCTTGGTCATCCAGAGGAACAGCAGTTGCAACACCATGTTGTCGAGGAAGGGCATGCTCTGCTTGACCGCATCGCTGGTAAGCGAACTGCCGACACCGAGCAGGATACCGGAGAAGGCCAGCAGGGCGACCGGCAGCATAAAGGTCTTGCCGAGGCTCTGCAGGAACTCCCATATGGTGGATTTGGCGGGGGACTTGGCCATGTGTCTGATCCTTGTGAAGTGAAGGTCACGTCTCGATGCCGATCTCCCGTACTGCACTCAGGGAGGGCTGGCAGGGAGAGAGACCGCATCAGGTTTTGTAGATGATAAAACGTTTTATCAACTCGCAAGTGCCGACAGGATCACAGAATGGCAGGCACAAATGGCGATTGGATCAAAATCTGTGAGCCAGATCGGCACAGCTGTAATGTAACGTTTCACTTGGGTATGCGAGGGGGTATGCTGTGGATCTCCGGTCTCTTTGCCCATGGCTGCAGCGCTCGCCCTATGTCGTCACAACCCATGCCATCCAAACCTATGTCGCCCAAACCGCTTGTATCGAAAAACGCCAAGATCACCGACGTGGCCCAGCTGGCGGGGGTCTCGGTCACTACCGTCTCCATGGTGCTCAACGGCAAGGGGCGTATCTCGCCGGCGACCGCCGAGCGGGTTCAGCAGGCCATCAAAGCGCTCGACTACGTGCCCAACAGCGCCGCCGCCAACCTGCGCAGCCAGCAATCCAACCTGGTGGGGCTGATCCTGCGCGACATCACGGATCCCTTCTATACCGAGGTCACGGCAGGGGTGAGCGAGGTACTGGAGCAGCAGGGCTATCTGCTGTTTCTGACCCAGTGCGGCCACAGCCCGGAGCGATTGCAGCAGAGCATCCAGTCCCTGTCACGCCAGGGGGTGGCGGGCATCATCTTCAATCCGGTGCGCGGCGCGGCGGCTAAAACCCTGGAGACCCTGCTGAGCTCACAGCTGCCGGTGGTGTGCGCCGCCCGCTCCTACTATCGGGATGACGTGGACTTTATCGGCCCCGACAACACCCATGCCGCCCAGCATGCCACCACTTATCTCATCGAGCAGGGCCACCGCCATATCGCCTACGTCGGCGGGCGGGCCGACTCCCTCACCCGCGCCGAGCGCATCGGCGGCTACTGCGCCAGCCTGCTGCAATACGGCCTCCCCTTCAAACCGGAGTGGGTACTGGAGTGCGAGCGCACCCAGCGCAGCGCCGCCGACACTATCGCCCAGCTGCTGCACCAGCACCCCAAGGTGACGGCTATTCTCTGCCACTACCCAGAGGTGGCGCTCGGCGGCATTTACGGGGTGGAGGCGAGCGGACGCACAGTGGGCAAGGACAACTACATAGGCCAACAGGTCGCCCTGCTCGGCTTTGACGACGTGGCAGAGGCCGAGCTCACTTATCCTGCCCTCACCTTCGTCAGCTCACCGGCACGGGAAATAGGCCGCCAGGCCGCCTTGCGGCTGCTGACCCGGATGCAGCAACCGGAGCTTGCCCCCAACCGCCATATCATCGCCCCCCATCTGCAGAAGCGGGCATCAGCCTGACCAGGCAGGCCTCGCCTTGTATTGTGAGTCGCCCCCCCTCCAGATGCCGGGTCGCTATCAACAAACAGGCCATTGGATGATCGGGAACCGATTATCACCACGCACTGCTGTCCCTTTCGGGTTTAGCCATTGACATGAGCAGTGAGCAATCAAGCCTCAAGGGGGTCGCATCCATGGCGCGGATGGATCACACTAGGCTGGCTAACAGGAATAAACTGACGGTGGTCAGGCTCTGTCTCTGCCTTGTGTTCACGCTGGCACATCCAGGACCTGCAGACGCAGAAAGCCGGGAAATGAGCAGCGCCACATTGTGTATCTTTACTGGAAAATGGAGTCTTCAGGATGAGAAATTGGATTCGTCTCGGTATTTTTACCCTGCTTTTGCACATAGGCGTGTCACCGGCGTTCGCTCAACAGAGCGAGCCGGTTCAGGTAACGTCAGGCATCCAATACCAGCTGATTGCACGCTGGGATCAGGATCAGCTGAACAAGATCCTGACCCGTGACACACCTGCCTTTGCCGGCATCACTGTCTCGTATACTCCCGCGCGCAATGCCGTGCGCCTCTACCGCATCAGCTACCACTCCGTCATCCCCGAGATGGGCAACAAGCCTACAGTGGCCTCTGGCCTGCTGGCTGTGCCTGACACCGGTGGCCAGGACTTTCCGACCGTCTCCTATCAGCACGGCACCGTCTATGGTCACAATGAGGTGCCCTCCTTTGCCGATCAGTCACCGGAAACCCAGTTGATGATCGCGCAGTTCGCGGGTCAGGGGTACCTGCTCATCGGTGCCGACTACTTTGGCCTCGGCACCTCGACCGAGCCGGAAGGCTATATGGTCAAGGGCAGCCATCAACAGGCCACATTTGATCTGCTGATGGCCAGCCGCGCCGTGCTCGCCCACATGCAGATCGTCAGCGACAAGCTGTTTCTGGCGGGCTGGTCACAGGGGGGCTTCGTGACCATGGCTTTCCTCGAGAAACTCGAAGCAGCCGGGGTCAAGGTCGATGGCGCCGCCACCGCCAGCGCACCGCTGGATGTCTACGCCTTGATGCAGGGCTTTCTGGTCTACCCGCGCAAGTTCGATGCCGTCTGGCTCAACAGCATCATGATCCTCTCATCCTTTGCCTACGAGCATTACTACGGCATACCCGGGCTCGCCCGCTCCTTGCTGACCGACGAGTATTACGACATTGCCAAGAAGGCCTATGACAGAGAGCCCTTCAATCCGTCCGACATCACCACGGATCTGCACAAGCTGATCCGTCCGGCCTATTTCGACCCTCACTATTTTGCCAACTCGGCGTTCGGCAAGCTGATCGGCTCAGCACACGCCTACCGCTGGGTCATACAGTCACCGGTTCGCAACTACTACGGGGAAACCGATGAGGCAATCACACCGGGAGTCGGTCGCATGGCGATGACATATGCCCAATCCATGGGATCGGGCAACCAGAACGTCGAGGCCATCTCGACCGGCCCGACCACCCATCGCGGCACCTTCGCCACCGCAGTCCCCCAGTGGAAAGCCTGGTTCGATAAGGTTGCAAAGCCAAAGTGACCTCGGCACCTGCCCCCCCGGCAAAACGCCGGGGAGTCAGGTGGCAAACACCCCCAGCCCCGGTATCTGCATGGGTATCGGGTTCTTGCTCTGCATCACAGACCTTGCTGCTCTCGTTGACCGCACCACCACAGCCCATCCCCCGATAACCGAAGCGGTTCACGTTTTTTTCATCTGAAAGGGAGTAGAGTAAGCAATCACCAAGTTGATGTTTTTATTGAAAAAGCCCCTACGGGTGATGGAATGGCCTGGTGCCCTTAACCCTCGGTGGAACGCCATGATGAAGAAAAATGCGATTGCCCTGACCCTGGCCAGCCTGTTGGCGCTGCCAGTGTTTATCCCCTCCGATGCCTGGGCGGCCCCTGTGCGCTCCCTGCAAAAGGAGCAAAATTACGATCAGTACATCAGCAAGCGCCAGGTGGTTGATCAACTGCTGGCGGATGCCTGGCAGGTCTTCAAGTCGCCGGCTCGTATCTCCACTGCCGGTTTCACCGCCAAGATGCCGAGCAACATGGAGCAGGTCACAGAGCTGCTGCTGCAGGCCTATCAGCTCGAACCCTACCGCACCGATCTGCTGATCTCGGCAGCCAACGCCCAGATTTACAACGGCAACGTGGACAAGGCCATCACGCTGTTCGAGCAGGGTCTCAGCACGGCACCAGACGATCTGGATTTGAACACCTATCTCGCCACCTGGCAGCGGTTCAAAGGCAATCAGGGCAAGGCTGATGACTATTTCAAGCGGGTGAGCGAGCTCAACAGCGGCCGCGCCGCCGACCTGAAAGGCATCTTCGATACCATAGACAGAGTCAATGCCACTCCACTCAAGGAGCGTCAGGGCCGGGAAAAGAAAAAGGGGCGGCAAGCCATCGTCACCCTGGGGTATGCCCTCAACCCGGATGGCAGCATGCACGAGATCCTGCTGGGCCGACTGGAGACCACCCGCTCCCTGGCACAGGCCAATCCGGCTGCGCTGATCATACTGACAGGTGGCGTGCCCCAGAACCGCCAGACCGAAGGCAAGCTGATGGCCGACTGGCTGGTAAAGAAAGGGGTAGATCGCTCGCGCATCATTGAGGAGAACTACGCCACCAGCACGGTGGAAAATGCCCTCTACAGCGGCTATGCCCTGGCCCGTCACCAGATCCAGTATGCGACCCTGGTGAGCTCCGCCAGCCACGTGCGCCGTGGCCAGACCCTGCTGGAGATCGCCTGCTGGCAGAGCGGTCCCACCGGGATCCAGATAGACAGCGTCAGCTACCCGGACAAGCCGCTCTCGGCACTGGCCAAGATGAGCGACAGCGAACTGCTCGGCATCTACCGCGATGCGCTGCGCACCTACGGCCTCTGGAGTTACCGCTCCGCTCCCCTGCTGGAGCGCTAATAGCCAGCACCCGGCCAGAAAATAAACATGCCCACTTCATGAGTGGGCGTTTTTATTTGGTCCGCTCTCGCCCAGGTGGCGACAGCTCACTATTATCTTATTTACCATCCACAGGAAGAGGCCGCCAGCGTGGCGAAAAGGCAACCAAAATACAGGAGCAACAGCCGCCAGCAGATAGCGGCCATCATCAAGTCGCCTATATTTAAAACTATATTGGCAACCTGGCAGACAAGGTAACGAAACCCACAAAAAACACCTAACTAATTGTTTAATTACATCTTTTAAATATCAGATGCAGGGATGAGTAAATTGAAAATAATGGCTCTGCACACAACAGTTACTATCTATCTTATTATTTAATGTCTTTCATTTATTTTTGATATAAACAACAGCAATATTTGCACACAATTAATCGCTGCGTTTCATCTTGTTCATTCGCTTACCATCCGTTTGTTCAGGCAATACGATGGAAACAAACGATGAAATACACACTGATGATTTCTCTACTGGCACCCACCCTGTTGGCGGGCTGCGAACTGGAAAAGAAAGAGGATCCCCCCTTCAAGGGACAACATATCACCGCCGCCTATGACACAGGTGTCGTCTGTCGCCAATTGCAGCAGGAGTGGCAGCAAGATGACATCGCCAGTCAGCTCAGTTGCCACTACCTGACGGTACCGCTGGATTACGACAAGGAGTGGGTCGACGTCAAACAGACCAAATGGGAGAAGCGCCCTGCACCCACCACAGCAACCTCCTTCCTCTCCGGCAACACGACTCGCTTCTCATCCCCTTCCTGGTCAGATAGCACAACCCGGTTCTCGACTCCCTCCTGGTCAAACGGCACCAACCTGGGTCAGGTCAAGCAGGAGACCCGCAAGGTCAAGGGTGACAGCATCGATCTCTTCTATGTGCACTATCGCGCCACCGGCGACTATCGCGGCACCCTCTTTTTCAACCCGGGCGGCCCCGATTCAGCAACCCCGAGGATGGGCCCCCTGCTCACCGCGCTGCGCAGTGCCGATCCTGACATTCTCAGACATTACGATATCGTCACCATGGACCCCAGAGGGGCTGGTTACAGTGCACTCGGACACGAGCTCAGAAGCTGCCTGCTAAAAGACAAAAACGGCGTCAAACCTGACATGACCCCAAGCGAGCTCGCCAGATTATTCATTGAACGGGACAAGGGCGCCCTGCCGGCGCTGAACAACAGCGGCGATCACGGCAAGGCTCTCAGCAAACTGATACAGGAGCGCTGCGACGAGCCATTTCGTCGTTATGCACCCCATCTGGGCTCCCAAGCCATAGTGCAGGACATGGATCGCCTGCGCCAACACCTGGGGCGTGACAAGATCACTCCCCTCACCTTCTCCTATGGCACCCGCCTCGCAGCTCTCTACGCCCAGCGCTACCCGAGCCACGTGGCCGATGTGATCGTCGACTCTTCCATGTCTCCGAGCGAGGATCGCTATCCAGCCATCTTCCAAGAGGATGCCGCTAATGCGGGCCGTGTCTTCAACTGGCGCTTTGGCGCCCAGGCGCTGCAACGCAGCGTGGAGGTGACCCGGCAGGTGCGCGACAAGGGCCTGTATGTCGATAACCAAGGCAATACTCTGGATCACAAGCAGTGGGAGGCGGTCATGGGAGATGCGCTCACCGGGCAAGAGGGCTACGACCAGCTGGCGTTCTGGCTGCAGGACGATGCCAGCGAACTGCTGGCTCGTCTCGCCAAAGAGCAAGAGGGGAACAATCCCTACGAGGAGATCATGGGCGGTCCCTTCTTCTCCGCCATTCACTGCACCGACAACGGCCAATCTTACCGCTGGCAGGATCTGGATCCGGAAGATGCCAGCTTCCAAGGTGCGGGGGCTTTTATGCTGGATAACAGCTTCCATGCCTGCGCAGATTGGCCCTATCCCCGCAAGCCAGTGCCCACTGTGGACGCCGGAGAGATTGCGCTCCCAGCTGGATCATTGGCACTGGTACTAGGGGCAGAGTATGACCCCATAACCCCTTTCAGCAATACGCGCCAGATGCAGGCCGCCTTTGGGCAGGCGGCCCGTCTGGTCAGAGTCGAGCAGAGCAACTTCCATGTTCAGCTGGGCAGTGTCCAATGTGCCAATCAGGCCCTCAGCACCCTGCTGCTGGGCGACAGGCAAACACTGATGCGGGAGCAAAGCTGCAAGGCTGATTGAGCACTTGCCCTGCCCCACAAAAAACCAAACAAGAAGCCCGCCGAATTGGCGGGCTTCTTTATCGATGGCACAAAGAGATCAGGCGGCGACCAACTGCTCCAGATCCTGGCGAGTGAGGCGCTTGGCATCGATTTTCACGTACACAGAGCGCTCTGCACTGGCCAGCATCACATCGCTCACCCCCTCGCAGGCGCGGATCTTCTGCTCCAGCGCCGGACTCGCCTCCACACCTTCCGGCAGCACGATGCGCAGGCTGCTCACATAGGGGGGCTCCTGCATGGTCAGGCTCACACCGAGCCAGATCAGGGCCAGCAGGGCGCAGCAACCAAACACCAGTGCACCGCCTCCCAGACTGTAAAAGAGCCCGCCCAGGCTGCCACCAAGAGCCACGCCAATAAACTGGCTGGTGGAGTAGACCCCCATGGCGGTGCCCTTGTAACCGGGGGGCGACTCCTTGCTGATGAGGGATGGCAGCAGGGCCTCCATTACGTTGAAACCGATAAAGAAGAGCTGCAACCCGGCGAGCAGGCCCCACAGCTGCAACCCGGCCTGCCACAGCACCACTTCGGCGATCAGCATCACCAGCACGCAAGCCTGGAATACCCGCTTCATCTGGCGGTGCTTCTCGGCATAGATGATGAACGGCACCACGCTCACAAAGGCGACCAGCATGGTGACCAGATAGGCCTGCCACTGACTGTCGCGGGGCAGACCGGCTTGTTCGAGCAGCGGCGGCAGCGCCACGAAGCTCGACATCAGCAGGGTATGGACGCACAAAATGCCGAGGTTGAGTTTGAGCAGGCGCGGGTTGGTAAGCACGGTGCGCATCCCTCCCCTGACCATGCTGGACTCGCGGTTGAGCAGATGACTGGTCGGGGTCGGCACCAGCCAGAGGGTGATGCCAATGCCCCCAAGGGCCAGCAAGGCTATCAGCCAGAACAGGCCGGAGAGCCCCAGCGCATGGGTAATCAGGGGGCCCGTCACCATGGCAATGGCGAAGGTGATGCCAAAGCTCACCCCGATAAAAGCCATCGCCTTGGTGCGGTTCTGCTCACGGGTGAGATCTGACAGCAGCGCCATGACGGCGGCCGAGATGGCACCGCTGCCCTGCAAGGCGCGGCCGAGGATGACGCCCCAAATGGAGTGAGTCAGTGCCGCGATCACGCTGCCCAACGCAAACATCAGCAGGCCGCCGACGATCAAGGGCTTTCTGCCGATGCGATCAGAGAGCAGGCCGAACGGGATCTGGAACAGCGCCTGGGTCATGCCATAGATGCCGATGGCCAGACCAATCAGGGCTTCGGAGGCGCCGGCCAGTGACATGCCATAGGTAGTCAGCACCGGCAGCACCATAAACATGCCGAGCATGCGCAAAGAAAAGACGGAGCCGAGCGCCCAGGTGGCGCGGCGCTCGCCCCTCGTCATGGTGAAATCATTCATGATGGCCTCGATAGGTCAAAGAGAGAGCAGAGAAAAGGGGCGGATGACAAAGCACGCCGCACCCGAAAAAGCCGACAATGCGCCCCAGAGGGCGGGCCTCATAATAACAGAGCCGGGAAGGTTCCCGGCTCTGGATTTCATGCATTTAGGGGTGCAGTTCACACTATCAGGGCAGCATGCTCACCAGCACGGGCGCGGCGTCCGGCTGGAAGTCCACCGACATCATCACGCTCAGGCAAGTGAAGATGACGACGACGATGGAGAACATGTCAGCGTCAGGATCACGGCAGCATGCTCACCAATACCGGCGTCGCGTCCGGCTGGAAGTCCACCGACATCATCACGCTCAGGCAAGTAATGGTGACGATGGAGAACATGAACAGCTTGCGGGCCCAGAGGGAGTCATCGACCGCCTGCTTGTAACCTGAAAGTGCCATGCCCAGCCACCAGACGCTGACCGCAGTGGCCACGATCAGATACTTGTAACCGGCGTAACCGCCGAGGAACAACATCAGGGTCGGCACCATGAAGGCCAGTATGTAGAGGGTGATGTGGTGTTTGGCCACGACAATCCCCTTCACCACCGGCAGTACCGGAATGTTGGCCGCCTGATAATCCTTGAAGCGGAAGATGGCAATCGCATAGGAGTGCGGCATCTGCCACAGGCTGAAGATCGCCAGCAGTATCAGGGCCCCCGAGTCGAACTGGCCGCTCACGGCGCAGTAGCCGATGACGGGTGGCGCGGCACCCGAAAGGCTGCCAACCAGGGTGCCATAGACAGAATGACGCTTCATGTAGAGGCTGTAGACCCCTACATAGACAATGAAGCCCAGCACCGCCAGCAAGGCGGCCAACGGATTGGCCGCCCAGTAGAGCAGTGCAATGCCCGCAACACCGAGCGCGCTCGCATACCAGAGCGAGACGCCGGGGGCGATAAGCCCCCTCACCAGAGCGCGGTTTTTGGTACGCTCCATGATGCAGTCGATGTCCCTGTCTATGTAGTTGTTGAACACACAACCGGAGGCCACCACCAGTGAGACACCGGCCATGGTCAGGATGAACAGGGGCACATCCAGGCTCCCCTTGGACGCCAGCAGGAATCCGCCGATAACCGAGATGAGGTTACCGAAGATGATGCCCGGCTTGGTCACTTGCAGGTATTGCTTCATCATCATTGCCAACCTGCTCAGTGAACCATCATGTTGATGTTGAGGTTGTACATGATCCACAGGGAACCCACGACCACGATGGCGATGATGAGCACGGTAAACACCAGTGCCACCAGGTTCCAGCGCTCCTCGGACGAGGTGTTCATGTGCAGGAAGTAGACCAGATGTACGAAGATCTGCACCACCGCCATGGCCACCACTGTGATCAGCATGGTCTGGTGGGTGAAGCCCCCGTCCATCACCATCCAGAACGGGATGGCGGTCAGTATGACTGACAGCACGAAGCCGATCAGATAGCTCTTGGCACTGCCGTGGCTGGCGCCATGATTGTCAACGCTATGAGTGCTCATTTACATTGCTCCCATCAGATAGACCACGGTAAACACGCAGATCCACACCACGTCCAGGAAGTGCCAGAACAGGCTCAGGCACATCAGACGGGAACGGGTGCGATCAGTCAGCCCCTTCTTGGCCACCAGCACCATCATGACGATCAGCCAGATGAGGCCGCTGGTCACGTGGATGCCGTGAGTGCCAACCAGGGTGAAGAAGGCGGAGAGGAAGGCGCTGCGATCCGGGCCATAACCCTCGGCAATCAGGTGATGGAATTCGTAGATTTCCATCGCGATGAAGCCTGCGCCCAGCACAAAGGTCACCAGCAGCCAGCCATTGACGGCAGCGGCACGGCCCTTGTTCATGGCCAGCATGGCAAAGCCGAAGGTGATGCTGCTAAACAGCAGCAGCATGGTTTCGGCAAACACGAACGGCAGTTCGAAAATATCCTTGCCGCTGGGGCCGCCGGCGGTGCCGTTGACCAGGACTGCATAGGTTGCAAACAGACATGCAAACAGGATGCAGTCACTCATCAGGTAGATCCAGAAACCGAATACCTTGTTGGCTCCGGCATCATGGTGCCCATGGTCATGGGCACCCTCGTGAGTGTGATGTAGAACGTCGGTCGCCATGGCGTCACGCCCCCTTGTTGATGTTGGCAAAATGCTGACCTTCGATGCGTTCGATCTCGTCAACCTGCACGTAGTAGTCCACATCATCGTTGAAGCTGTGGATGATCCAGGTGGCAATCATGGCGACGAAGGCGGCAATCGCCATCCACCAGATGTGCCAGATCATGGCAAAGCCGAACAGGGCACTGAAGCCTGCGATGATGACACCCGCCCCTGTGTTTTTGGGCATGTGGATCGGCGCATACTGCTTGGGCTGCTGATAGGCGGTGCCGTTTTGCTTGGCTTCCCAGAATGCATCCAGACCTGTGATGGTCGGCTCGATGGCGAAGTTGTAGAAGGGCGGTGGTGAAGAGGTCGCCCACTCCAGGGTACGGCCACCCCAGGGATCACCAGTCAGATCGCGATTCTTCTCGCGGTCACGGATACTGACCACCACCTGGATCACCTGGCACAAGACGCCAATGGCAATCAGGCCGGCGCCCACGGCGGCCACGACCAGCCAGGGGTGGAAGGCCGGATCCAGCTGCTGGCTGACCCGACGGGTCATGCCCATGAAGCCCAGTACGTAGAGCGGCATGAAGGCCACGAAGAAGCCGACAATCCAGAACCAGAAGGAGCGCTTGCCCCAGGTTTCATCCAGGGTGAAGCCGAACGCCTTGGGGAACCAGTAGGTGATACCGGCGAAGCAGCCAAACACCACGCCGCCGATGATGACGTTGTGGAAGTGGGCGATCAGGAACAGGCTGTTGTGCAGCACGAAGTTCGCAGCCGGTACCGACAGTAGTACCCCCGTCATGCCACCTATGGTGAAGGTGATGATGAACCCTATGGTCCACAGCATGGGCGAGGTGAACTCGATGCGACCACGGTACATGGTGAACAGCCAGTTGAAGATCTTCACCCCGGTCGGGATGGAGATGATCATGGTGGTGATGCCGAAGAAGGCATTCACGTTGGCGCCGGACCCCATGGTAAAGAAGTGGTGCAACCAGACCACGAAGGAGAGCACGGTAATGGCGATGGTCGCCCACACCAGCGAGGTGTAACCGAACAACTTCTTCTTGCAGAAGGTCGCCACCACTTCCGAGAAGATCCCGAACACCGGCAGTACCAGGATATACACCTCGGGATGGCCCCAGGCCCAGATGAGGTTGATGTACATCATCATGTTGCCACCCATGTCATTGGTAAAGAAATGGGTGCCGAGATAACGGTCAGCGGTGAGCAGTGCCACAGTGACGGTCAGGATCGGGAAGGAGGCAATGATCAAAATGTTGGCGCACAAGGCAGTCCAGGTGAACACCGGCAGCCGCATCATGGTCATGCCGGGGGCACGCATCTTGATGATGGTGGCAAAGAAGTTGACGCCGGTCAGCAAGGTACCCAGCCCCGAGATCTGCAGACTCCAGATCCAGTAATCCACCCCGACCCCCGGGCTGTATTCCAGACCCGAGAGTGGCGGATACGCCAGCCAGCCGGTCTGGGCAAACTCGCCGACCGCCAGGGAGACGTTGATCAACACAACGGCGGCGGCGGTGAACCAGAAGCTGATGTTGTTGAGGAAGGGGAAGGCCACATCACGGGCACCGATCTGCAGCGGCACCACTATGTTCATCAGACCTATTACCAGCGGCATGGCCACGAAGAAGATCATGATGACACCGTGAGCGGTGAAGATCTGGTCGTAGTGGTGGGGCGGCAAAATGCCATCGTCACCGGCCGAGGCCATCACCTGCTGGGTACGCATCATCACCGCATCGGCAAAGCCGCGCAGCAGCATGATCATGCCGAGGATCAGATACATGACCCCCAGACGCTTGTGGTCGACCGAGGTGAACCACTCTTTCCACAGATACTGCCACTTGCCGAAATAGGTGATCAGCCCGGCAATGCCGAGGCCACCCAGAATGATACCGGCCACAGTCACCATGATGATGGGTTCATGGTACGGAATGGCATCGAGCGTTAATTTTCCAAACATCAGTTATTCCTCGGATCCCGCTTTCACAGAGTTGTCATCCGTCGGCATCGTCATATGCCCGGCATGATCCATTTGTGCGTCATGCGCCATGGCGTCATGGTTCATTGTTTGCTGATCCATGGTGGTGTGATCCATGGTCTCGCCGTGCGCCATCCCTTTATGCTCACCGTGGCCCATGTCACCCATGAACTTGTTGATCAGGTTGACGAACAGTGCCGGATCGGCGCTGGAGAAATACTCCACCGGATGGTATTCGGTCGGCTTGGCCAGGGCATCGAACTCCGCCATTGTGGTGAGCTGCTTGGGCGACTGTTTCACCTTGGCGACCCAGGCGTCGAAACCTGCCTGATCCTGCGTGGCGATGGCCTTGAACTTCATCCCGGAGAAACCGGCACCGCTATAGCTGCTGGAGATGCCGTCATATTTCCCGGCTTCATTGGCGATGAGATGCAGCTTGGTCTGCATACCGGCCATGGCATAAATTTGCCCGCCCAGTTTGGGAATGAAGAAGGAGTTCATGACGGTGTCAGACGTCACCCGGAAATTCACCGGCGTGTTGATCGGGAAGGCCAATTCATTGACCGAGGCAATCCCCAACTCCGGGTAGACAAACAACCATTTCCAGTCGAGGGAAATAACATCAACCAGGATCGGTTTGACCTCGGAATCGAGCGGCTTGTAAGGGTCTAGCTCGTGGGATGTTTTCCAGGTGATGGTCGCCAGAATGACGACGATAATGACGGGAACGGTCCAGACAACCGCTTCAATCTTGTTGGAGTGAGACCAATCCGGGGTATATTTGGCGTCGGTATTGGATGCCCTGTATTTACGGGCAAATACCACTGCCATAATAATCACAGGGATCACCACAATTAACATCAGCCCCAAGGCGGTTAATATCAGTGATTTCTGCTCCAGACCAATCTGCCCTTTGGGGTTCATCAACGCCATGTCGCAGCCGGTCAGCAAGCTGGCCGATGCGATCAACAGCAAAGCACCCAAGCCCCTCTTTAATTCAAAAGGTCTCATGCAGTGTCCTCATCATTCGCAGGCGTAAAGGTATAAAAAAAGCGCATCATTATATTGCATTGAGAATGGATGTAAACAAGGTGGGAAATTAATCTGCAAGTTGTTTTCTGTTTGGAGGTGACCTGTGATGTATGTTAATGCCTTGACAGCCGCCATTTTCATAATGACTGTGCAATTATTCACCAGCAACATTGATTTCATTTCAATCAGAATTAGCTCGGCAAGTGAACAGTCAGTTTTAAACCCTTTATTTAATGCGGTTAAATGACTTTTCTTGTATTTACATCAGCTGCAAGCGGCCCTGTTTTCAACAATGGAAATAACCACATAAAAAGCAGATATAAAGACTCTTATAGACCCTTAATTAATCAAAATACGCTCAAGTTAATTCCATGCTCTTGGTGAGACTATCTCCTGAACATACCTGTCTCATGCATTTCATCGGGTCTGCTTCATCACAACCGTCATCATCTTGTTTAATAAGTTATTATCAAACCCATGGACTCCATCCGGATATGGCGTTAGGTTGCGCCCCTTCGTTGCCAAGCCAGTAACGAAACCGACCCTATCCCATTCCCCATTTGACTCTTCATACCACAGGGATTGCCATGAGTATCACACGCAGAGACTTTCTCAACGGCGTAGCCATCACCATAGCGGCAGGCATCGCCCCCATCAATCTGTTGCAGGCGGCAGAGGGCGGCAAGGCGCTGGCCGACAAGACGCTTGCCTATCCGCCCGCCCTCACAGGGTTGCGCGGCAACCACCCGGGCTCCTTTGAACCGGCCCACAGCATAGCCCGCGACGGCAAGCAGTATGACTTCGCCAATGTTCCCCTCGAGGGGGAGTACGATCTGGTGATCGTCGGTGCCGGGATCAGCGGTCTGGCCGCCGCCTGCTTCTATCAGCAGTTGCTCGGCGCGGATAAAAAGATCCTGCTGCTGGACAACCACGACGACTTCGGCGGCCACGCCAAGCGCAACGAGTTTACAACCCCCGATGGCCTGCGGCTGGGTTACGGCGGCAGCGAATCCCTGCAATCGCCGCGCTCCGTCTACAGCCCCATCGCACTCGGCCTACTCAAGACGCTCGAGGTGAACATCGACGAACTGGCCGCCGGCTTCCAGCAGACCTTCTATCCGGATCTGGGCCTGAGCCGCGGCGTCTACTTCGACGAGAAGCACTTTGGCGTCAACAAGGTGGTGAGCGGTGACCCTGGCCACAATGTGGCCGACGACATCCCCCGGGATCGCCTCAACGGCCGCCCCCTGGCCGAATTCATCGGTGACTTCCCGCTCGATGAGCGCGACCGTGCAGCCTTGCTGGCCCTGCACGAAGAGAAGATCGACTACCTCAGTGGCATGAGCCGGGAGGAGAAAGACCTCTGGATGACCCGCAACAGCTACACCAGCTTCCTGCGAGACAAGGTGGGCCTGAGCGAGCGTGCAATCACTTACTTCCAGCAGCGCACCAACGACTTCCAGGCAGTCGGTATCGATGCCACCGCCTGCGCCGATGCGCGCCTCTGTGCCCTGCCTGGCTTCGACGGGCTGGATCTCACTCCTCTCGATGCCGAGGAGCAGGCGGAGCTGGACGATCCCTACATCTTCCACTTCCCGGATGGCAACGCCGGCCTCACCCGCCTGATGGTACGCAAGCTGATCCCTCAGGTGGCGCCGGGCCACACCATGCAGGATGTGGTGCTGGCCAAGTTTGACTACGGCAAGCTCGATCTGCCGGAGCACAAGGTGCAACTGCGCCTTGGCAGCACGGCGCTGCAGGCGAAGAACATCCGCCGCACCGATGGCAGCACTGGGGTGGATGTCACCTACATCAAGGAGGGCAAGCTCCATAGGGTGCGGGCCAAACAGTCAGTCATGGCCGGCTACAACATGATGATCCCCTACATGGTGCCGGAGATGGCAGAGCCCCAGAAGGAGGCGCTGCGCCAGAACGCCAAGGCGCCGCTGGTCTACACCAAGGTGGTGATCAAGAACTGGCAATCCTTCGTCAAGCTGGGGGTACACGAGGTCTACTCCCCTGCGGCGCCCTACAGCCGGGTCAAGCTGGACTACCCAGTCAACCTCGGCGGCTACGAGCATCCCAAGAATCCGGATCAGCCCATGTGTCTGCACATGGTCTATGTGCCAACCCTGCCGGGCAGCGGCCTGTCGGCTCGCGAACAGTCCCGCAAGGGACGCGCCATGATCCTCGGCATGCCGTTCGAGCAACACGAACAGATGATCCGCGAACAACTGCAGGGAATGCTGGGCAGCGCCGGTTTCAACCATGAGCAGGACATCCTCGCCATCACGGTCAACCGCTGGTCCCACGGCTACTCCTACATCACCAATACCCTGTTTGATGACGAAGCGCAGTGCGAAAAATGGATTGAGCTGGGTCGTCAGCCCATCGGCAACATCACTATCGCCAACTCCGACTCAGACTGGAGCCCCTACGCCCACTCCGCCATCGATCAGGCCTGGCGCGCGGTCAACGAGCTGGTCGCCATGCAAAAAGGAGGTGCCCAATGATCCGCGCCCTGTCACTGACCGCCACCGCCCTGCTGGCAGCCATGGCGGCCCAACCTGCGCTGGCGGGCTCCGCCATGTCGGCAGGCGAGTATATTTCCAAGCTGGGGGATTGCGCCGCCTGCCACACCAGCGAGGCCAGTGCCCCGCTTGCCGGTGGCAAGGGCTTCCCGACCCCCATAGGCACAGTCTTCGCCACCAACATCACCCCTGACAAGACCCACGGCATCGGCAACTACAGCCTGCCGGAGTTCATCAAGGTGATGCGCGAAGGGGTGGCCAGGGATGGTCACCAGCTCTATCCGGCCATGCCCTACACCGCATACGCCAAGATGAGCGATAAGGATCTTGAAGATCTCTATCACTACCTGATGAAGGAGGTTCCCCCGCTGGCGGTGGCCAACAAGGAGAGCGACATCCCCTGGCCGCTCAATATGCGCTGGCCGCTGATGGGCTGGAACTGGCTCTATCACGATGACAGTCGCTTCACCCCGGTAGCGGGCAAGAGCGAGCAGTGGAATCGCGGCGCCTATCTGGTGCAGGGTGCCGGTCACTGTGGCAGCTGCCACACCCCGCGCGGGCTCGGCATGCAGGAAAAGGCCCTGACCGAGGCAGACCCCCTCTATCTGAGCGGTGCAACGCTCGATGGCTGGTATGCCCCCAACATCCGCGGTGCCCGGTACGACAAGCAGGCGATCATCGATTTGCTGAAAACCGGCCTCAGCCAGCATCAGGCCGTTTCTGGCCCCATGGCGGAAGTGATCACTCACAGCAGCCAGTACTTCAGCGACGCCGATCTGGCCAGCATCGCCACCTATCTCACCGAGCTCAGTGACGACACGCCGGTGAGCCAGGGCAACCGGGCTTACGCCAGCGCGGGCGGCGAGGCAGACTACGCCATGTACTGCTCGACCTGTCACGGGGTCAACGGTGAAGGCAATGACCACGTCATTCCTTCACTGGTGGGCAACCAGACTGTGCTGGCCGATGACCCCTCCAGCCTGCTCAACGTGCTGCTGCACGGCGCCGAGACCCCGATCACTCAGCGCCATCTCGGCTACCACATGCCAGGTTATGGATGGACCCTCAACGACGAGCAGATGGCCGCGCTGGCCAATACGCTGCGCGCCTCCTGGGGCAATGAAGGAGCCGCCATCAAACCGGCAGCCGTCAAGGCCCAGCGCGAGCTGCACGAGTAGCACGACTACTGACCTTCGCCATAAAAAACGGGCCTCCCATGGAGGCCCGTTTGCTGTGTGCCATCAGGGCGTCAGCCCTTGCGGGACTTGGGACCTTGGGTAGACACAGCTGACTGGTGGTAATCGGCGTAAGGGAAGATATTGCGAAAACGCTGGGCGACTGGCTCCGGGATCGAACGGGAGAAGACCAGCTTGACCCCGTGCCCGTCCCGCTGACCCAGGATGCGGCCCCGCACGGGATCGTGGTGCAGGATCTGCCTGGCCTGGGCCAAAAACGCGGGGGATACCTTGCCCCGCTTGACCACCACCTTGTCCGCTTGCAACCGGATTTCGAACAGGGCTCCCCGCCCCAGCGTCATCAACCACCCGATCAGGGCAATTGCCACCAACAAGGATAACCAGGCCATCTCTTCCCTCCTAACGACTCAATGTCAGCACGTCACTCCAGGCTATTTCCACCCCCGCTGACGTCTTGCTGTCAGACAGTATAAGCGGCCCCACTCGCGGAATGTTTGGCGCGGATCACAGCCGTCGACTCACCTTGCGTTCAGTCACCCTACGCAGGTCAGCAATCCTTGCCCCAGGCCACCAGGGTGTCGCGATAGAGCGCCAGCAGCGCCTGATCCCGCACCGCCACCCCCACATGCTGGGCACGATAGTCGGCCCAACCGTCATGAGGATGGGATTTGTCATCGAACTTTTGCAGGGTATGACCGATGGCGGGGCCACTGTTGATCACCCGCACAGGCCCCTTTCTCAGGGTGAACAGAGTCGGATCGATCACGTAGGCGATGGCGGAGGGATCGTGTACGTGACAACCATCCAGGCCGATGCGCTCCGAGTAGAAGCGCAGATAGAAACGGCTCACCTCCCACAGGAAGCGGCCCGGCTCGCCCGCCTCATCGCGCAGCGCATCCAGATAGCCACTGCTGAAGAAGCTCTGCTGGGTCACATCCAGCCCTATGATCACCACGGGCCAGTTGGCGGTAAACACCCGGTCGGCGGCATCGGGATCGTCGTGGATATTGGCCTCGGCATAGGGGGTCACGTTGCCGCGATGACCGTTGACGCCAAAGGCACCGCCCATCACCACCACCTGCTTTACCAACCCGGTGATCTCCGGCGCCTCCTGCAGCGCCAGCGCCAGGTTGGTGAGCGGCCCTATGGTGACCAGAGTGATCTCGCCGGGGGCGGCTTTCACCGCGTCGACTATGTATTGCCACGCCGGGCGGGCATCCGGGATGAGGCTCACCTCCCCGGCCTCGACATCGCCGAAACCACTCGGGCCGTGCACGACAGTGGTCGGCCCCACGGGATCGCGCAGCAACGGCGCGGCCGCGCCCTGGGCGACATCTGCCTTCATGCCGTACTTCTGCTTGAGCCAGAGTGCATTGCGGGTGCCATTATCGATGGTGGCGTTGCCAAAGACGGTAGTGATGGCGATGAGATCGATGGCGGGGTGCGCCTCGGCAAACAGAATTGCCATGGCGTCGTCGATACCCGGGTCGGTATCCAGAATGATTTTGTGGCTCATAGGGCCTCCAGACAACAACGGAGCTGCCAGTGTAACGACACCCTGCCCGTTTAACAGCGCTGTGATCACACCCTGACGATTGCCTTCCCCTAGACCGGGTCGAGTGGCGTCTTCTTGAGCAGAACGGGTGGCAGAGGCAGGCCGGTAACCTGACAGCCGGCCTGCGCAGCGAAAGAGTGCTGAAATAGTGGGCAACCAGACGGCCGCGGATACCTGCCGCCTTGTGAGCCGCCGTGCGGAATGGTATCACTTGGCCTCATTGACCACTTCTCTCATCCATCTGCCGAGGCGCCATTGTGATCACCCTGATTAAAGAGTCGGACCAGCTGAAGATGCCCTGGAAGAACAAGCAGGGCACCACAGCCCAGATCCTCATCTCTCCCAAGGGAGCGACTCTGGACAAACTCGACTTTGACTACCGGCTGAGCTCGGCCCCCATCAAGGAAGCCGGTGTATTCTCTCGTTTCCCCGGTTATCAGCGTATCCTGCTGCCCGTCAGCGGCGCCGGCTTCGTGCTCAACGGCCATCCTTACGCCACCCTTGAAGCGGCCCATTTCAGCGGGGATGACGAGACCCACTGCGCCTTGCTGAAAAAAGAGGTGACGGATCTGGGGCTCATCTACGATCCCTCGCGCATCAGCGCCAACGTACGGGTGCTCAATCTGCCGTTTCCCCTCACCCTGGCCCTGGAGGCCGACAAAACCTACCTCTGCCATCTGCTGAGCGGTCAGCTCACGGTTCAGGATCAGGCCTTGGCGGTCAACGACACCCTGGTGGTGACCGGTGAGGAGAGCATACGGCTGGAGTGCCAGAAGAAGACGGCAATCGCCTTCTTTACCTTACAATCAATTATTTAATAAATTTGATCTTTTGGGGCCATGCTCAAAAAACACTCCACCATATTGAATCTTATTAATGGTGGAGTAATATGGATCTCTCTATGTTTTTGTGATGAGAGATCCTATGCAATACACATTTGATGGGTTTGAAACACCACCTGAACTCACCACTGAAGAAGAAAAAAGCAATCAACAACTTCAGAAAAGAATGAGAGATATTCTAGAAGAATTTCAATACGTTGAAGATAATCATCTATCGAACCACAAAACATTCAAGTCTAGAGTGCCTTATGAAGATCTCTATGGACTTAAAGCCATAAGTGCTTTTGTAATTAACCACCCAGTTGATGGACTAACTCGAATAGAGCCTCATCAACAACAAGTTTCCGGCTCTGTTGATCGCAAATTTCCTTTCTTTTTACAAAGTGCGTATAAAGCCCCCGAACCTAATGTCATTATTTTAATCGAAGGCCAAGGCCATAAAAAAGCCGCCTTCGAATGGTTAAAATCTGAATCAGCCAAATACACCACCAAAAATATCAAATGCTACGACTTGGCAGAGTTTGCACTTTGGCTATGACCTCTTAGCTCAACGTTTGGGGGCGCGACCACCGCTGTCGAGACAGGCCTGCATGGTGTCGTAGGGAACATAGTGCTTGGTGCGACTGTAGTAGGTGCCGCCCTGAGGGTGGCAGATGCCGTTGCGGCTCTTCTTGACCGGGGGCTCAGCCGCCAGCGCCAGAGCGCACACCAGCATCAGGCAACAGCTGACAACCCATTTGACTGCTCTCATCACTCACATCCATTCAGTGTCCGGGCCAGCAGGCCTCGCTTGCGGCCTATTTTATCCCGTCCAAGGCGCGGCCACTCCTTGCCAGATCACGAAATGAATCTTTTATTCAATCGCTTGGCTCATCTACATCCGCGATCGACACAAGGTTTGCGCATCATAAAAAAAGCCGGGGCAGCCCGGCTTTTTTCTTCATGACGACCAGAACAAGCGGCTTAGCCGATCTTGAAGCTGCCCTTCATCATGGCGAAGTGGCCGGGGAAGGAGCAGAAGAAGGTAAGGTCTTTACCGGCAAGACCGTCGGTTTTGAAGGTCACGCTGGTGCTCTCGCCGCCGCCAATCATCTTGGTGTGGGCCAGCACCCGCGGATCATCCTTGGGCAAATAGTTGTTGTCGGCACCGGCGCTCATGCCGGCGGTGGCGACAGCCTGATAGTCGGCGGTGTTCGACAACGCCCAGTTGTGGCCCATGGCGGTCACCGGCATCTTGCCGGTGTGGTTGAGGGTCACTGTCACCTCTTTGCAGGTCGCCGGTACGCTCATCTCTTTGAGGTTGTACTGCATGGCATCATTGCCTTCGATGACCAACGCGCACTCATCGGCCAGGACCGGGGCCGCCAGGGTGCTCAGAAACAGCAGGGTGATCGCCTTTTTCATCATCTTCTCCTTTGATTGGCAATAGATGGCAACACAATTGCCTCAGGCTGTGATCCACAACGGGCAAAGATGCTGTCAAAATCGACCTTATTCTACTCAAGTGTTGTCAATCGGCTATGGCTTTAGTGCAAAGCTGCGGGTCAAGTCACCAGATTGAGCTTATTAACAACAGACCTTGAGCCTGAATGGATACGCATCGGCCTCGTCATAGGCCCACCTGTGTTTAATTTTGTCCGCGATTTTGTGTGCCAGACGCTCGCCACCTGAAAGCCTCTTGGCTAAGCTGGCGACCCTATGGCACAACGCCCTGTTTGAGATAGAGATATTGCTTATGTCGTTCACCTTTGTGTCGGCCCTGCGTGGCCTGCTGTTACCTATGGTGCTGATGTTGACGGCCTGCCAGCCAGCCCCTACCCAGACCCGCATTCAGGGTAAAACCATGGGCACCTACTATGTGGTGACGGTGAACGATCCCTATCCGGGCGGTGAGGCGGCGCTGCAGCGTGAACTTGATACCCTGCTGGCGCGGATGAACAAGGAGATCTCCACCTATGACAAGAGCTCCCTCATCTCCCGCTTCAACCAGGGGCCAGCCAACAAGCCCATGATGATTCCGGCCACCATGGCAACCATAGTGCAACAGGGCATTGATACGGGACACCTCACCCGGGGCAAGCTGGATGTCACAGTGGGCCCTCTAGTCAACCTCTGGGGATTCGGGCCGGACATGCGCCCGCTCAAGAAACCCAGTGACGCGCAGATCGCCAAGGCGCGTCAGAGAGTGGGCATCGACAAGCTGACCCTGACCCCGCAGGGAGACCACTTCCTGCTCAGCAAGGCAATCCCGGATCTCTACCTCGATCTCTCTACCCTGGGGGAAGGCGCCGCATCGGATGAAATAGCCGTGTTGCTAGAGAGCAAGGGCGTCCACAACTACCTCATCGAAGTGGCAGGCGCCGTGCGCAGCAAAGGCAACAACAGCAAGGGCAAGCCCTGGCGCGTCGCCATTGTCAAACCGGCGGATCAACCCGGCGCCTTCTCCGATGTTGTGACCCCCAATGGCATGGCCCTCAGCACCGCAGGCAGCTATCGCAACTACTACGAGCTTGATGGCCTGCGTTACTCCCACATTATCGACCCGGAAACAGGCGCCCCCGTGACCCACAAACTGGTCTCCGCCAGCGTGATTGCCAACACTGCGCTGGAGGCTGACGCCCTCGATACAGCGCTCATGGTGATGGGGCCCGATCAGGCAATGGCCTTCGCCAAAGAACACCAGCTGGCGGCCTATCTCATCATCAAGACGGAGCAAGGCTTTACCGCGAAATTCACTCCCCAGTTTGCCCCTTATCTGGTGCAAGAAAAGCCATAAGCCATATGGCCCCGCTGAAAAACAGCGGGGCCAGCCCATGTTCAATTGCCTGTCTGCGCGCTTTGGTGGCACACTTCTGTTATCCGCCCGTAGCGCCTTGACCCTGACAGATGCAGACACCGGAACCCGAAGCAGAGAAAAAAGCCCAGCCCAAGCCCAAACGCATCTTGCTGGTCAACGAACAGCGATCCTTTCAAGTGATGATGAAGGCCATGTTGATCAACTTGGGCATCAATCGCATCACCTATGTCAATTCGGCCGAGGAAGCCCGGCGTCGCTGTCAGAAAGAGACCTTTGACATCTATCTGCTCGACTACGAACTGGGGGGCGGCGAGAACGGGCGTCAACTGCTGGAAAGCCTGCGGGATCAGAATCTCATCCCCCCCCAGAGCGTGGTGATCATGGTGAGCGCTGACAGCTCCCGCGCCATGGTGCTGAGCGCGCTGGAGGCAGAGCCCGACGAATACCTGATGAAGCCTTTCTCCCAGGAACAGTTTTCCTTTCGCCTCAAGCGTGCCCTCGCCCGCCGTCAGGCGCTGGAGAGCGTCTTCACCGCCCTTGCCAAGGACGATCTGCCTGCTCTGCTGGCCATCTGCGCCGAGCGAGCCGATGCGGTGCCGCGCTTTGCCAACTTCTGCCGCTGCCTGCAAGCCGATACCCAGCTCAAGCTGGGGCAGGCCAAGGAGGCTCGCAGCCTGATGCGCCAACTGCTGGCCGGGCAAGAGAACAGCTGGGCCCGGCTGACGCTGGGCAAGGCGTGCCACACCCTGGGCCTGAACGAGGAGGCAGTGAGCCACCTGCAGGCAACCCTCAAGAATACCCCGCTGATGGTGGAGGCCCACCTCTGGCTGGCGGAATCCCAGCTGGCCCTTGGCAATGGCGAACTGGCCCAGCAGGAGCTCAGGCGAGCGGTGGATATCTCACCCCAGTCGGTGCAGCTCTCCCGTCGGCTGGCAGAGGTGTGTCTGCTGCGTCACGACTACGCCCAGGCCAAGGATGTATTGCTGTCCCTCATCGACCTGTCGCGCAACTCCATCCATCGCACCCCCCACTACCTGGGGGCCTATATTCAGACCCTGACCCTGTACGCCCTCAACAGCAACGACAGCTACCATATCGCCAATCTGCAAAAACAGGTGAATTCGGCCCTGTCTCGCATCCGCGATTCGTTGATGATGGCGGAGTTCAACTACCCGGTGTTCGAGCAGATCTGCCAGGCCAGGGTGCAGATCGCCCTGGGGGAGCTGCTCAAGGGCAAGAAGATGCTCTATCGCGCCAACCAGAACTGGCTCGATCAACCGGCCACCATGCCCCCCAGCCTGCTGGGCGAGACCATACTGGCGCTCTACCAGCTCGGCGAGTTCGAATACGCCGAGAGCCTGCAGGCACTGCTGGCGGAGGATGAAGACAGGCTGCTTACCACCTGCATCCAGGCCACCCGGGATGACAAGACGGTGCTGGAGCGACGCCAGCGTTACCAGCAGCTCAACGAACTGGGTATCAAGGCCTATCAGAGCGGTGAGCTGGAGCAGGCCCTCGGCCACTTTCGCGAGGCCCTGCGCCGCGCCCCTGCCAATACAGGCGCCGCCCTCAACAAGATCCAGGTGCTGCTGCAACTGATGCAGAAGAATCGCAAGAGCCCGGAGTTTGGTGCCGAGTGCAAGGAGACGCTGGAGGTGCTGGACGGCATACCGCTCAATCCCGCCCAGCAGGATCGTTTTCGCAAGCTGCGTCAGGAGTTTACCCAGCTCAGCTGACCCGGAAGCGGCTCCTCTCGCCTATGCTGATACAGACTCGGCGAGGGGAGGAGAACCGCAATGGCGATGTGTCGATATCTGGTGGCGGACGGGCGTCACTGCAGCGAGGAGGCAGGGGAGCATGAGCTGTGCCGCTGGCACGATCCCCACGCCGATCATCAGGATCCCCAGACGGCTCATGAGCTTGAGCACTACATTCATCAAGGCGGACTGTGCCACGGCCTGCAACTGGCCCGTGCCAACCTGGCCGGGCTCAATCTGGTGAAAAAGGGGGCACCGCAGGGCTTCTTGCTGGAGCAGTGCAACTTCTATCGGGCCAACCTGCAAGGTGCCCACCTCTATGGCATTCGCATCAAGGGCGGCAGCCTGATGAAGGCGGATCTCAGTGACGCCAACCTCCACTGCGCCGAACTCGACAACGTCAATCTGCTCGGCATCCGCTGGCACAACACCCGCCTCGACAACCTCAATACCGGCAAACGACTGATGCAGGAGCGGCGCGGACGCAGCGAGCGGGATCCGGCGCAAGCCCGCATCTGGTTCAAGGAGGCGGAAGAGACCTACCGGGATCTGCGCAAGGCCTCGGAGGCGCAAGGCATCTTCACCATGTCCGGCCGCTACATCCAGCGGGAGCTCACCATGCGCCGCCTGCAGTTGCCACTCTGGTCAATCCAGAGGTTCACCTCCTGGATCGTCGATCTCTTCTGCGGCTACGGCGAGGCGCCGATGCGAGTGGTGCTCTTCTCCCTGCTGCTCATCTTCATCTGCAGCATCTTCTACTTCTTCTTCGGCCTGAACTTCCAGGGGGAGTACCTCATCTACCAACCCGGCGCCCCCTTCGAACAAAACGCCATCTTCCTGCTCGAATGCCTCTACTACAGCGTGGTGACCTTCACCACCCTGGGTTATGGCGACTTCACTCCCGTCGGCCTGTCGCGGATCTTTGCCGCCTTCGAGGCCTTTACCGGCAGCTTCACGCTGGCGCTGTTTGTGGTGGTGTTCGTGAAAAAGATGACACGGTGAGTGGCGCCGCCCTCCCCGGCCAGCGTTGGCGCCGGGGCAAGCTCCCACGCAAGCGGGGCCAAGCCGGCTCCTGAACTTGCATCCGCAGCGGATTCCTAGTCCAATAGCGACTTATAAAAATGACATGAGCATCCCTGACATGAAGATCATCTCTTTTAATATCAATGGCCTGCGCGCCCGCCTTCATCAGCTGCAAGCCATCATCGACAAACACCAGCCGGATGTGATCGGCCTGCAGGAGATCAAGGTACACGACGAGGCCTTCCCGCTGGCAGACGTGGAAGCCATGGGCTATCACGTGGAATTCCACGGTCAGAAGGCCCATTACGGGGTGGCCATCATGAGCAAGCAGAAGCCGGTCGAGATACAAAAAGGCTTCCCTACCGATCCGGAAGATGCCCAGCGCCGCATGATCATGGCGACCTTCAAACGGGAGGATGGCTCCCTCATCAAGGTGATGAATGGCTATTTCCCGCAAGGGGAGAACCAGGATCACGAGACCAAGTTCCCGGCCAAGCAGAAGTTCTACGAGGACTTGCAGCACTATCTGGAAACTCACCACACCCCGAATGATCAACTCGTGCTGATCGGGGATGTGAATATCTCTCCCACGGATCTCGACATCGGCATCGGCGAGGCGAACCGCAAACGCTGGCTGCGAGAGGGCAAGTGCTCCTTCCTGCCCATCGAGCGCGAATGGATGGAACGCCTGAAAGGGTTTGGCCTGACCGACACCTTCCGCGCCGCCAACCCCACGGAGTGCGAGCGTTTCTCCTGGTTTGACTACCGTTCAAAGGGCTTTGACGAGAACCGCGGCCTGCGCATCGATCTCATCATGGCCTCCGACGCCCTCAAGGACACAGTGACCGAGACCGGCATCGACTACGAGCTGCGCGGTATCGAGAAACCCTCCGACCACGCTCCCATCTGGGCCACCTTCGCCTGATAAATTCACACAGTGGGGACGTTTGACTCCCCACTGTGACCCAGCCCCCACTTCCCCCTCCCCTTTCCTTCTTATAATTCCCGACAAACCTCCCGGATCATGAGCAATGCTCATAATGGAGTACGCCCGCACCACCGGGATAACCATTGTCGCTGGCCTGACGCTCATCTCCTCATTGGAGCTGACAATATTCAACACCGAGCAGCTTGGGTTCAATGTCTGTGCTCTATCATTTAAAAACTATTTGTAATCCAATAAGTTGAATTATTAATCATGCAGTTGATGACATCAGTTCAGAACAGGGGTGGGCACGACGATCGCTGTCCATTCAACAGGAGTGTGATGATGAAGGTGCAAAACGTCGGGGAAAGTATGTTCAAGCGTGGCTGCATTGCTCTGGCACTGGTCAGCGTGCTGGCTGGCTGTGGCGACAAACCAGCCAGTAGTGCCCAGGTACGCCCCCCTGTGCCCGTGGTAGTGGCCGAGGCCAAACTGACCGATGTGCCGCTGACAACCGAGATGGTGGGAGAGACGGCGGGTTATCGCGAAATCGAAGTTCGCTCCCGGGTAAACGGCATCCTGCTTGAACGTACTTATGTGGAAGGGCAACCCGTGACAGCAGGCCAGGAGCTGTTCCTCATCGATCCCGCCCCCTACAAGGTGGCACTGGAACAGGCCAAGGGGGCCCTGGCTCAGGAACAGGCCCGGTTCAACAAGGCTCGCGCAGATCGGGATCGCATCATACCGCTGTTCAAGCGCCAGGTCGTGAGCCGCAAGGACTATGACGACACCATCGCCAACTACGAAGCGGCCATTGCCAGCCGCCAGGCCGCACAGGCAAAAGTCAAAGAAGCAGAACTCAACCTCAGTTATACCCAGGTGACGGCACCGATTGATGGCATGGCGAGCAAGAGCTCCCAATCCGAGGGGAGCCTTATCTCAACCAATGCCAACAGCAGCCTGCTCACCACCATCACCCAGTACAACCCGCTCTACGTCAATTTCTCCTACTCGGAACAGGACCGTCTCAATTTTGAAACCTCGGTGCGAAAAGGATTGATTGAGGCCAAAGACACCACCAACTGGCGTACCCATATCCGTCTCGCTGATGGCTCCGTTTATCCCCAAGCGGGCAAGCTCAACTTCTCCGATAACCGGGTCGACCCACAGACGGGAACAATTCGGGCCCGCGCCATCTTTGACAACAAAGAGGGGGTCCTGCTGCCGGGTCAATTTGTCCGACTCACCATCGACCTGGGTATTCGTAAAAACGCCATAGTGGTGCCAGCCAGAGCGATTGTGCAATCCCAGGCCGATCGCATGGTGATGGTGGTAGACGGCGATGACAAGGTGGTGCCACGCCCAGTCAGACTCGGTCCGGCCATTGCAGAAGGTGTGCTGATCGAGAGCGGCATTGATGCAGGCGAGCGTTACATCGTAGAGGGGCTGATGAAAGCCAGACCCGGCAGCATAGTCAAACCTGTCTCGGCCCAAGAGATGCAGGCGATCAGCGACAAGATGGCCAGCAAGCCAGCGGCCAGGTAAGGAGCTCGTATGTTTTCCAAGTTCTTCATTGAGCGCCCCATCTTTTCCTGTGTGATATCGATCATTATCGTACTGGCAGGATTGGCCGCTATGCGTTCCCTGCCCGTCGAGCAGTATCCGCAGATCACGCCCCCCGTGGTATCGGTCACGGCCTTTTACCCGGGGGCAACCCCCGAAGCCATCTCCCAAACCGTTGCAGCCCCACTCGAGCAGCAGATCAACGGGGTTGAGCATATGGTGTACATGCAATCTGGCTCCGCCTCCAATGGCCAGATGAACCTCAACGTCTACTTCGAGATCGGCACCGATCCGGATCAGGCCACCATCAACGTCAACAACCGGGTCTCGGCCGCCATGGCCCAACTGCCGGAAGAGGTGAAAAAGCAGGGAGTCACGGTCAAGAAAAAATCGACCTCCATTTTGCAGGTCATCACCCTGGTGTCACCCAACCAGTCATTTGATACGACCTACCTGTCGAACTATGCCCTGCTCAACATCATAGACGAGCTCAAACGGATACCTGGCGTTGGCGACACCATGCTCTTTGGTGGCACTGACTACGCCATGCGGATCTGGCTGCGCCCGGATCGTCTTGCCCAGTTGCAGCTGACCCCGGGCGATGTGATTGGCGCCATTCGTGAGCAGAACACCCAATTTGCCGCGGGCAAAATAGGGGCTCAGCCCACCAGCACTCCCATCGACTTCACCTACACGGTGCAGACCAAGGGGCGCCTTGAGGATGTCAAAGAGTTCGAGAACATCATCATACGATCCATGCCAAATGGCGCCAAAATTCGGGTCAAGGACATTGCCCGGGTCGAGCTGGGTGGTAAAGACTACGACATAGTCGCTCGCGCCAACGGCAAACCGGCCATCGGTATCGCCACCTATCTGCAACCGGGTGCCAACTCGGTTGCCGTGGCGGATGCCGTGCACACCACCATGGCGCAACTGCAAACCCGGTTTCCGCAGGATATCGAGTATCAGATCCCCTATGACACCACCGAGTTCGTAAAACTCTCCATTGAGGAGGTAGTACATACCCTGTTTGAAGCCATGGTGCTGGTGTTCGTGGTGGTTTACCTCTTCTTGCAGAATTTCCGCGCCACCCTGATCCCCTGTATCGCTGTGCCGGTGTCCTTGATCGGCACCTTTGCCGGCATGCTGCTGCTGGGCTTCTCCATCAACCTGCTCACCCTGTTCGGTATGGTGCTGACCATAGGCATAGTGGTGGATGACGCCATAGTGGTGCTGGAGAACGTGGAGCGCAGCATGCGCGAGCGAAAGCTCTCGGCGCCGCAAGCCGCCATTCTCGCCATGCAGGAGGTATTCAGCCCCATAGTCGCCACCACCCTGGTCCTGTGCGCCGTGTTTATACCCGTGGCCTTTATGGGTGGCATGACAGGGGTGATGTACAAGCAATTTGCCATCACCATCGCCGTCTCAGTGGTCATCTCCAGCATCATTGCCCTGACCTTGTCACCGGCCTTGTGTGCTGTCTTGCTCAAGGACGGCCATCAGGAACCCGCTCGCTTCTTCGTCTGGTTCAATCACCGCTTTGACCAGCTCACCAGAGGATATGTGCGTGGGGTGGCTTTCCTGAATCGCCGGGTGGCACTGGCCTTCAGCATCATAGTGACCATGCTGCTCGCCAGTTATCTGCTGTTTATGAAAGTACCGGGGGAACTGGTACCGGATGAGGATCAAGGCTACCTCATCTCTGCCATCATGCTGCCGGACGCAGCGGCACTCACTCGCACCCAGGCGCTGGCTGACAAGTTTGACCAAATCGCCATGGCCAACCCGAACGTGAAGGATGTCGTCACCTTCTCCGGTTTCGACATTCTCTCCAGTGCTGTGATCAGCAACAGCGGCCTGAGCTTCATCACCCTCAAGGACTGGAGCGAGCGAAAAGACGCAGGACAAGACTCCTTCTCTCTGGCGAATACCTTTCAAGGCATGAGTCTGATGGGGCTGGCGGATGGCTTTGTGGCCTCCTTCAATCCACCGCCAATCCAGGGGATGTCCACCACGGGGGGACTGGAAGGGTATCTGCAAAACCGCAGCGGCAGCGATGCCAAGACCTTCTCGGCAGAGGTTGAACATTTCCTGGCCGCAGCCAGAGAACGGCCTGAGTTTGCCAGCGTCACCTCGACCTATCGCGCCAATGTCCCTCAGGTCTATCTGGATCTTGATCGGGAAAAAACCAAGGCGTTGGGGCTGCCGATCAATGCGGTGTTCGACACCATGCAGGCCACCTTTGGTCAGGTTTACGTCAACGACTTCAACCAGTTCGGTCGTACCTATCGGGTCCAGCTTCAGTCAGAAGCGGATTATCGCGCCAAGAAGGGCGACATTCGCAACATCTATGTCCGCTCCGACAAGGGCGAGATGATCCCCCTTAGCAGCCTGGTGACGGTACGCGACGCCAGCGGCCCCGAGTTGGTAGAGCGCTTCAATGTGTTCCCTGCCGCCAAGATCATGGCGCAACCTGCACCGGGATACAGTTCAGGACAAGCCATTGCCGCATTGGAAGAGATCGCGAACAGTACCCTCGGCAACGATGCCAAACTGGAGTGGACCGGATCTGCCTATCAGGAGAAAGCTTCTGCCGGCAGTGCCGGCATGGCGTTTGGCTTCGGCATAGTGATGATTTTCCTCATTCTGGCGGCCCAGTACGAACGCTGGAGTCTGCCGTTTGCGGTGATCACTGCGGTTCCCTTCGCGCTGTTCGGGGCCCTGCTCGCCACCTGGGCCGTGGGCCTCACCAACAACGTCTACTTCCAGATTGGGTTGGTCACCCTGGTGGGGCTTGCGGCCAAGAACGCCATCCTGATCGTGGAGTTTGCCGTGATGAAGCATGAGGAAGGGATGAGTATTGCCGAGTCGGCACTGGAGGCGGCGCGCCTGCGTTTTCGCCCGATTGTCATGACATCGCTGGCCTTTATTCTCGGCTGCATCCCCTTGATCACATCGAGCGGTGCCGGTGCGGCCAGCCGCCATGCCCTCGGCTGGCCGGTCATTGGCGGCATGCTGGCAGCCACCTTTATCGCCATCTTCTTTATCCCGCTCTTCTTCCGCTTGATCATGCAAGGCTCGCAAAAGAAGCGCTAATACCGTTATCAATCAATATGGTATTTGCTCAAACGCCTTCGCTCTGCGAGGGCGTTTTTATTCAAATCAACTCGGCTCAATCACCTAAACTCTGGGAGATTTGAGGGGGAGTATTTCTATGCTGGTTCAGCTTTGGCTCGCTGCGGCACTTGCCGGATCAAACATGACAGCCTGTGGTCACCATGACTATCCTCCGTGGAACTGGCATGCGGGCGGTAAAATCGTGGGTGTCTGCGCCGAAGTAGTGAGCACCCTCTTTCAACGACTGGGGCTCAACGTTAACCTTGACTACGTAGGCCCCTGGGCCCGTTGCCAGCAAAAGGTGGCCTCCGGCGAGGTAGACATCAATATTTGTGCCCTGCGCAACGGCGAGCGTGAAAGCTACTCCCGCTTCACGCAAACACCGATGGCAATCAATGACATGGCTGTGTTTGTTCGCCAGCCCAGCCCTCGTCTATTGGAGCAACGGGAGGATCTGGCCGGGCTAAGGGGAGCCATGATGATCGGGGTCAGCCTTGGCAGCGAGCTGGACACATTTCTGGAAGAGAATACCCGGATCCACAGGGTCAACTCCCTCAAGCAGGTCTTTGGGCTGCTGGCCAGCGACAGGGTCGACTTTGTGCCCTACGGTCGCTCTTCTGGTCGCCTCTTTTTACGGGAAAATTACCCGGATAGCGGTCTGGCCGATCTGCTCTGGCCCCTGCAACAAGGAGAACTCTACATCTCGGTATCCCTCAACTCCCCCCACCTCGATACTCTGGAGAAACTCGAACCCATGTTGCAGGCCCCGGGTATGGGTCAGTGGATAGATCAACTGCTGGACAAATACAGCACCCTCTATCTGGAACAGCAACGACAGACTCAGCAGATGCCTTGACCTTCTCCCGCGAGTAAGGTTTAGATTTGCCCCATCCCTTGCCAGAGTTGACACATGATGAGTTTGGTTCGATTGCCCACCCTGCTATTGGCCCGGCTGTTGCTGGCGCTGATGCTTGTCTGCAATCTGACCCTCTGTATCAGCTGGCACGGGACCGATGTCATCTCCTCTACCATGACGACCGGCAGCGACAACGCAACCATGAGTGCGACCGCAATGCAGGGGCTCGCCTGTCACACAATGGCAGCCGATGATGGAGAGCAAGGCAACGCCATGAGCCAGGGAGATTGCCAGATGCACGGCGGCCTCACCTCGCCAACCGGGGCCGGCCTGCCACTGCTGGCCGCGCTGCTGACCTTGCTCGCCCTCCCCCTTTTGCTGCTGCCCCATCTGGGGGTCGCCAGCCATCTGTTCGATCACTGGCTGCGGGATCCCTTCCTGCGTAGCCGCGGTACTCATCCCCCCTCCTGGCCCCGCCGACATCTGATGCTGTCGGTACTGCGCCACTAGAAGGATCTTCTCCCGTGCATGGGACAAGGCTGACCTTGCCCGACACTGCACGTCCTTGCCTGACCCTGTGACGGCTGGCACCGCCAGCAATAGCAGGGAGCCGTGCGTCCGCTGACTCGTCAGCAACGCCCCGTTTGCCGCCCAGCCTGTGTGATCTGCTGCGATAGATGCAGCAACCAGACGCTCGTTATGCGTCTGTCACCATCACAAGCCGGCGGCCTGACAGAAGAGAAGATGCACATGTCATCTGCCCGATTGACCGAGCCAGTTGCCGCTCACCCTTGCACCATTAGCGCCCGCCTGATGCTGGTCGGAGGTTCCCTATGAGCCATAAATCAAGTCAAAAGCTGCTTGTCTCAGCCCTGCTGCTGACCCTCGGGGCCGGTGGCGGCTACTGGGCCGCCAAACAGAGCACCGATGGCACCAGTGCCAAAGCAAAGACGCCGCTCTACTGGGTCAACCCCATGGATCCCCGCGACAAGCGAGATGCCCCGGCCAAGGACAACATGGGGATGGACTTTATCCCCGTCTATGAGGAAAAACAGGGCGGCTCACCGGGTACCGTCACCATCAGCCCCGAGATCCAGCAGAACCTGGGGGTGCGCCTCGCCAAGGTGGAGCGACTGCCTATCCACCAGCAGATCGAGACAGTGGGTTACGTCGGCTATGACGAAGATCGGCTGGAGGCAGTCAATGCCCGCATGGCGGGCTGGATCCGCACCCTCGCCATCAAGAGCGAGGGGCAGAAGGTGGCCAAAGGCTCCCTGCTCTACGAGATCTACGCGCCGGATCTGGTCAACGCCCAGCACGAGTACCTGCTGGCGCTCAATAGCAGCAATCCCCTGCTGCTGCGCGCCGCCGAGGGCAAGCTCAAATCCCTGCAGGTGCCGGCGGATCAAATCGCCGCCCTCAAGCGCAGCCGTCAGGTGCGCGAAACCATTGGCATCTACGCCCCCAGCAGCGGCTATGTGTCGGAGCTGAAGGTGCGCGAGGGGCAGTATGTGGAGCCCGCCGCCGCCCTGTTCAATATCAGCACCCTGCAGCAGGTGTGGGTCAGCGCCGAGGTGTTCGAGCGCCAGGCCGCACAGCTCAAAGTGGGGGATCCGGTCACCATGACCCTCGACTACGCCCCGGGCCGCAGCTGGCAGGGCCGGGTGGATTACCTCTACCCGACCCTGGATGCGGCCACCCGAACCCTCAAGGTGCGGCTGCGCGTTGACAACCCGGACGAGTTTTTGAAACCCAATATGTTTGCCAAGGTGGCCATTCGCACTGGCAAAGGAGAACCGCAGTTGGTGGTGCCGAGCGAAGCGGTGATCCGCACTGGCAGTCAGGACAGGCTGGTGCTGGCGCTGGGGGATGGCAACTTCAAGTCGGTCGCCGTCACCCTGGGCGCCCAGTTTGGTGACAAGGTCGCCATCAAGGCGGGGGTGGAAGCGGGTGACAGCATAGTCAGCTCGGCCCAGTTCCTGCTCGATTCGGAATCGGCCATCGACTCGGATTTTCAGCGCATGACGGCGGTGCGCCCGGCACAGGTGTGGACTCAAGGAACTTTGCAAAGCATGGATCTGGCCAGCCGCACCCTGATGGTGGCCCACCAGCCCATCCCCGAGTGGCAATGGCCCGCCATGGAGATGGAGTTCACCGTAGCCGACGGGGTTGACATCAGCAAACTGGCCGAAGGGCAAACCCTCCATCTGCAGGTGATACAAGAGGGGGATGAGTACCGCATCACCACCATCCATCAGGAGAAAACGCCAGCAACCGGCGACGCCACCAAGCCTGCGGCGGATGAGATGGAAGGCATGGACCATAGCCAGCACGATATGGGAGCCAAGCCATGATCCCTGCCATCATTTGCTACGTTGCTGACAACCAAGCTCCGCTCTCTGCGCAACATGAGCAAGGAGCCAGATCATGATCCCTTCCATCATTCGCTGGTCCGTGGGCAACCGCTTTCTGGTATTGCTGCTGACCGTCATGCTCACCGCCTGGGGGCTCTGGTCGGTCAAGCAGACCCCGGTGGACGCCCTGCCGGATCTCTCCGACGTGCAGGTGATCATCAAGACCTCCTATCCGGGCCAGGCGCCCCAGGTGGTGGAAGATCAGGTGACCTACCCGCTCACTACAGCCATGCTGGCGGTGCCGGGGGCCACTACGGTGCGCGGCTACTCCTTCTTCGGCGACTCCTTTGTCTACGTGCTGTTTGATGACAACACCGATCTCTACTGGGCCCGCTCCCGGGTGCTGGAGTATTTGAGTCAGGTTGCCCCCAATCTGCCCGCCTCCGCCCGCCCCCAGCTTGGCCCCGATGCTACCGGGGTGGGCTGGGTCTACCAGTACGCGCTGGTGGACAGAACCGGCAAACATGACTTGAGCGAGCTCACCTCCCTGCAGAACTGGTTCCTCAAGTACGAGCTGCAGACGGTGGAAGGGGTCTCCGAGGTCGCCACCGTGGGCGGCATGGTGCGCCAGTATCAGGTGCAGGTCGACCCGGACAAGCTGCGCGCCTACGGCATCCCGCTCTCCCTTATCGAAACCGCCATCAAGCAGGGCAATCAGGAGACCGGCGCTTCCGTCATCGAGATGGCGGAAGCGGAGTACATGGTCCGCTCCAACGGCTATCTGAAGAGCGTCAAAGACCTCAAGCAGATCCCCCTCGGCACCACTGTGCGCGGCGCCTCACTGCTGCTGGGGGACGTGGCGGATGTGGTCACCGGCCCCCAGAGTCGGCGCGGTCTGGCCGAGCTCAATGGCGAAGGGGAAGTGGTGGGCGGCATCATCGTCATGCGCTACGGCGAGAATGCCCAGCACACCATCGACGGGGTCAAGGCGCGGCTGGCCCAGCTGAAAAGCAGCCTGCCAGAGGGGGTAGAGGTGGTCACAGTGTACGACCGATCCGACCTTATCCAGCGCGCCATCGACAACCTCTCCGGCAAGCTGCTGGAGGAGTTTGCCGTGGTGGTACTGGTCTGCCTCGCCTTCCTGTTCCACCTGCGCTCGTCACTGGTGGTGGTCATCACCCTGCCCATTGCCATTCTGGCGGCCTTTATCGTGATGCACCTGCAGGGGATCAACGCCAACATCATGTCGCTGGGGGGCATTGCCATCGCCATCGGCGCCATGGTGGATGGCGCCATCGTGATGATCGAGAACGTCCACAAGCATATGGAGCGGGAGGCGCTCACCGACAAGAACCGCTGGCGCATCATCACCGAGGCGAGCATAGAAGTGGGGCCCGCCATCTTCTTCTCCCTGCTCATCATCACCATGAGCTTCTTGCCGGTGTTTGCACTGGAGGCGCAGGAGGGACGCATGTTCCATCCGCTCGCCTACACCAAAACCTACGCCATGGCAGCGGCTGCGGCGCTCGCCATCACGCTGGTGCCGGTGATCATGGGCTACTTTATCCGCGGCAAGGTGCTGGCTGAGCAGGCCAACCCTCTCAACCGTGGCTTGAGCCAGGCTTATATCCCGCTGCTCAAGGCCGTACTGGCGCGCCCGAAAACCACGCTGATGCTGGCGGCGGTGGTGACGGTAGCGGGCTTCTGGCCGCTCAAGTATCTGGGCTCGGAGTTCATTCCACCGCTCGATGAGGGGGACATCATGTACATGCCCACCACAGCGGCCAATATCTCGGTGGGCAAGGCGCGGGAGATATTGCAGCAGACCGACAAGCTGATCCGTACCGTGCCCGAGGTACAGAACGTGTTCGGCAAGGCGGGGCGCGCCGAGACCGCCACCGACCCCGCCGACCTGGTGATGATGGAGACCAGCATCCAGCTCAAACCCCGCGATCAGTGGCGCCCCGGCATGACGCCGGAGAAGCTGAAAGAAGAGTTGGATTCCCTTATCCGCTTTCCCGGCCTCACCAACGCCTGGGTGCCCCCCATCAAGACCCGCATCGACATGCTGGCAACCGGCATCAAGACCCCGGTTGGCATCAAGATTGCGGGGCCGGATCTCAAGGTGATCCAGCAAGTCGGCCAGCAGCTTGAGCAAGTAGTCGGCAAGGTGGCGGGGGCTGCATCCGTCTACGCCGAGCGGGTAGCGGGCGGTCGCTACGTCAAGGTGGATATAGACCGGCTGAAGGCAGCCCGCTACGGCCTCAATATCGCCGATGTGCAGGCGGTGCTTGCCACCGCGGTGGGCGGCATGGAGGTGGGCCAGACCATAGAGGGGCGCGAGCGCTACCCCATCAACCTGCGCTACCCCCAGAGCTATCGCGACTCCGTAGCCAGCCTGGAGCTGCTGCCGCTGGTCACCCCGAGCGGTGCGCGCATCGCCCTGGCGGACGTGGCCCGGGTCTACATCAGTGACGAAGCCCCCATGTTGCGCAGCGAGAACGCGCGGCTCAACGGCTGGGTCTACGTCGATATCCGCGGCCGCGATATCGGCTCTTTTGTCGCAGAGGCCAAGGCCGAGGTGAGCAAGCAACTGGTGCTGCCGGCGGGCTACGCCCTCACCTGGTCCGGGCAATACGAATACATGGAGCGGGCCAAGGCGCGCCTCGCCTACGTGGTGCCATTGACCGTCGCCATTATCGTGCTGTTGCTCTATCTGGCGTTTCGCCGCTTCCAGGAGGTGCTGCTCATTCTCACCACCTTGCCGCTCGCGGTAGTGGGCGGGATCTGGACCCTCTGGCTGCTGGATTTCAACCTCTCGGTGGCGGTGGGGGTGGGCTTTATCGCCCTGGCCGGGGTGGCGGTGGAGACAGGCGTGCTGATGCTGGTCTACCTCAACCACGCCTGGGATGAGCTCGTCGGCAGCGGCAAGCCGGACAAGGCGGGTCTGCACCGGGCAGTGATCCAGGGCGCAGCCCTGCGTCTGCGCCCCAAGATGATGACGGTAGTGACCATCATCGCGGGCCTGCTGCCCATCATGTGGAGCCAGGGCACAGGCTCTGAAGTGATGCAGCGCATCGCCGCGCCGATGATCGGCGGCATGGTGAGCGCCCTAGTGCTGACCCTGCTGGTGCTGCCCGCCGCCTATTACCTGTGGCGCAGCCAAAGCCTTGGCAAGCAGGCCGACCAACCAGCCGACTAACCCTTTTGCAATCAACGAAGTGTTTGAATCAATCACAAGGAAAAGACCATGAACTACAAGACATTTGCAATGACCCTGCTGCTCGGCCTTGCCTCTATCCAGGCCCGAGCCGAGATGACCATGAGCCACGAGGGGCACGATATGTCCCAGATGGAGGGGATGGATATGCAGGCGACGGGAGAGAACGCGATGACCAAGGGGATCATCAGCCGTATCGACGAGGCCAGCGGCAAGGTGGGGATCAAGCACGAGGCCATCGACAACCTCAAGATGCCCCCCATGACAATGGTGTTCCTGCTGGCCGATCCGGCCCTGACCAAGGGGCTAAAGGTCGGAGATACGGTACGCTTTCACGCCGAAAACCCGGCCGGCAAGCTGACGGTCACCCAGTTGCAAAAACAGTGAATTGACGGACAAGATAAACGGCGGGACTCTCCATCCCGCCGTTTATCTTGAGGTGCGTTTGGGCACCTCGTTAGTGAGCATGCTGCCTGGACAATGCGGTCAGCGCAGTGCCGCCTGCAACCAGCCAGCAAGCGCATCCAGCTCGGCTTGCCGAGCCGGGAAATCGGTCTTCAGTTGCCCGAGCAGCGCGGCGATGGCGTCGCTGCGATAGGTCACGCCCACCAGCCGCTGGGCCAATGCATCCAATGGGGCCGGATCCAGGCTGTCGCTGAAGATCTGCGCCCGACCTATGACCCCCTTCTCCACATCGAAATGCAGCTCCACCCCGCCCCAGTCGAAACGCTCGTCCAGCTGATGGGTGAACGCAGGCGCATGACCAAAATTCCACTCCCAGCTGCGCTGGCGGGCGAAAGTGTCGGCAAAGCCGGGCAAGTTCGGCAATTGGGTCGGGGAGATATGCTCGGGGGAGACGCGCGCACCGTAGTGGGCGAAGAAGGCCTCAATGAGCGCATGACTCACCTGCTGATGTTCGATCCCGGGCAGCAGCTCGCACAGGTTGGCTACCCGACTGCGTACCGAGCTGATCCCCTTGGCGGCCAGCTTCTTGGGGTCGGGATTGAGGTAATTGGCGAGGCGGCTCAAGTCTGCATCGAGCAGCAGGGTACCGTGATGGAAACCGCGATCATGGGTCTCCCGATAGGCCGAGCCAGACACCTTGCGATCCCCGTCCTGGGTGGCCACCAGCAGGTCGTTGCGTCCGGAAGCAAAGGCACTCACCCCGAGCAGCTTGAGCGCATCGAGCACTATGGCGGTGGAGATGCTCTTGTCATAGCCCGGCTTGCCCGCCATGAAGGTGAAGCAGCTGTTGCCAAGGTCGTGAAACACGGCGCCACCTCCGCTGCTGCGCCTGGCCAGAGTCACGCCATCCTCTTCCATGCGGCGGGTGTTGCACTCCTTCCACGGGTTCTGGGCACGGCCAATCACCACTGTATTGGCGTTGCGCCACAGAAACAGTACCCGCTGGTTCGGGTCCATCTGCCGGAAGATGCACTCCTCCACCGCCAGGTTGAACAGGGGATCGTGAGAGTCGGAAACTAGCAGACGCAGAGCAGTCATGGGCAGGCCTTTATCGAGTCAATAGCGGGCCGATATTACCACTTTCTTTCTCACCTGCAGTCTTCAACCAGGCCAGGTTGTGGCCATAGACCATCAAAAATTGACAAGAATGACGCCAAAAGCACCGATACGGTCACAACCGTGCAAAAATCCCCCCCTGACCGAGGGATTGACACTTGCAGCATGAGAGAAATTGCCCGACGCTAGCCATAGATACATCACCAGGCGGCCTTACTTGAGCTTACCCCCTGCATTTTTCCATTGCTCGGGCCGGCATATTGGCCCTTTGCTCATGCCGTTGCTGCTGATCATACTGGCCTGTCTGCCGGCCAGAGTCGCGGCACAGGATCCGATTGTTTTACAGTTGAAGTGGCATCATCAGTTCCAGTTTGCCGGCTACTATGCGGCCATCGCCCAGGGCTATTACCGGGATGCAGGGCTCGATGTCAGGCTCAGAGAGGCCGGCCCGGGCACGGATGTGGTCGACGAAGTTGTCTCGGGACGCGCCCATTATGGAGTCGGCAGCAGTGACTTGCTGCTGGATCGCCAGCGCGGCCAACCTGTCGTGGTCCTGGCTACCCCGTTTCAACACTCCCCTCTGGTGCTGCTGGCCCGTGCCGATATCGACAACGTGCATGATCTCGTTGGCCGCCGTCTGATGCTGGAATATCACTCCGAAGAGCTGATCGCCTACCTGCAACACGAAGGGGTTGCGCTTGGGTTGCTCCACCGCCAGCCCCATACCCTGAGTGCAGATGCGCTAATTCGGGGCGAAGTGGACGCCATGAGCGCCTACAACACGGATGAAACCTACACATTGCAGCGCAGCGGTGTGCCCTATCAGACCTTTACTCCCCGCAGCGCCGGTATCGACTTCTACGGTGACAACCTGTTTACCTCCGAGCGTGAATTGCGCGACCACGGGGCGAGAGTCAGAGCCTTTCGCGAAGCCAGCCTCAAGGGGTGGCGTTACGCCATGCTGCATCCGGAAGAGGTGGTGGCCTGGATCCTCACCCAATATCCGGCGACCAATAATCCGGCCCTGGACCGCAACAAGCTGCTGTTTGAAGCCAAGCAGATGCAGCCGCTGATCCGCGCCGATCTGGTGGAGATGGGCTACATGTATCCCGGCCGCTGGCAACACATAGCGCAAACCTATATGGACCTCGGCCTGCTCACCGCCATGCCGGATCTGGATAGTTTCCTCTACAGCCAGCAGGAAGAGAGAGCACATCAACAGCAGTTGATGATCTATCAGGGCATCGCCATCGGCCTGCTGGTCACCGCCTTCCTATTGATATTGCTTATGATCTTCCTTCGTCTCAACCGCCGTCTGCGGGAAGAGAGCAAGGCACGCCATCAGCTAAGCCAGGAGATAGCCGACAACGAGCGCCACTTCCGCTTCATCACGGAGAACAGTGCCGACGTCATCTGGACCATGGATATCCAGAGTGGTCGCTTCACCTACCTGAGCCCGTCGGTACAGCACCTGCGTGGTTTCACCGTCGAGGAGGTGCTGGCCCAGACGGGCGAGGAGCTGATGACGGCTGAATCTGCCGACCGCATCGCCCGCCAGATGAAGGAGTCGCTGGCAACTTGGGCGGCGGGGGATCACATCAATACCAAGCGAGTCACCCTGGTGGATCAGCCTCACAAGGATGGGCGCCTCATCCACACAGAAGTGGTGACCACACTGCATGCCGACAAAGATGGCAACCCCGTCTCTGTGCTCGGCGTAACCCGGGACATCAGCGATCGCAAAGCCAGCGAGGAGATGATGCGCCAGCTCGCTTTTTATGATCCCCTCACTCACCTGCCCAACCGTCGCTTGCTACAAGACAGGCTGCAACACTCACTGCAACAGGCGGACGGAAAACCGCTTGCCCTGCTGTTCATCGATCTCGATCACTTCAAGCCGGTCAATGATCAGCATGGGCACGAGGCAGGCGACTGGCTGCTGGCCACCGTCGCCAAGCGCATGCTGCACTGTGTGCGGGAGGGGGACACGGTCGCCCGGATCGGCGGGGATGAATTCATGGTGCTGCTGCCCGAGATAACGGGAGAGGCGGGGGCCATCGCCATCGCCGAGGCCATTCACCAGAGTCTCAACCAGACCTTTGCCATGACGGATGCACTCCATTTCCATATCTCCAGCTGCATCGGTGTGGCCCTCTATCCGCAGCACGGCACCACCCAGAAGCAGTTGATGAATCATGGCGATCAGGCCATGTATCAGGCCAAGGAGGCGGGGCGCAACCGCATCCAGCTGTTCACGCCCCAGATGGCGGGCGGGATCACGCGAGAGGCAGCCAACCAGATGCAGCTGGGCTGGAAACAGAGCCACGACTGCGGCCACCCGCAGATCGATGATGACCATCGCCAGCTGTTTGCCCTGGCCAACCAGTTGCTCAACGGCGTGCTGACCATGGAAGAGGATACAGACCAGTTTCATCAAAACTTCGAGGCCCTGCTGGCCTTGGCCACCCGCCACTTCAACAATGAAGAGGCCATTTTGGCCAAGCTGGAGTACGCCGAGCTGGACACTCACCGCCAGGAGCATCAAAAGTTGCTCCGTCGGGCCGACAGCCTCTATCAGGCGGCCCGCACTGGCGAGCTGACCAGCCTCACCCTGCTGGAATTTGTGTTGCAGGATCTGGTGCTGGGTCACATGGTAAAGCAGGACAGACGCTACTTCCCGCTGCTGCAGGCCAGCATGCAGGAAGAGGCCCTCCTCTCGCCCGATGGCCCTCTCACCTCTCCCCCGCCCGGTCTGGTGAAACACTGAACCTTGCTGTCTCACGCCAGCACTGGCCGCGCCCAGCTCCCGTCAAACACGACGCGCCATCAGGCTGTAGTAGAGCAGCGGTATCACCATCAGGGTAAGCAGGGTGGAGACTAGAATGCCAAAGATGAGACTGATGGCCAGTCCGTTGAAGATGGGATCATCGAGGATAAACAGGGCCCCGATCATCGCCGCCAGCGCCGTCAGCATGATGGGTTTGGCCCGCACCTGCGCGGCTTCGATCACCGCCTGCTCAAACGCTATTCCGGCTCTTCGCTGCTGCTCAATAAAGTCCACCAGCAGTATGCTGTTGCGCACTATGATCCCGGCCAACGCTATCATCCCGATCATCGAGGTGGCGGTAAACTGGGCCCCCAGCAGGGCGTGGCCCGGCATCACCCCTATGAGGGTGAGCGGAATGGGCGCCATTATGATAAGCGGTACCAGATAGGAGCGGAACTGGGCCACTACCAGCAGGTAGATCAGGATCATCCCCACCCCATAGGCAATCCCCATGTCGCGGAAGGTCTCGTAGGTAATCTTCCACTCCCCGTCCCATAACAGGGCCACCTCCCCAAATTTATCGGGCTGCTGCACGTAATACTGGGGCAGGTCGATCTCGGCACCGGCGGCAAACATGCCGTAGAGCGGGGTGTCGGTATGGCCCCCCATGTCGGCCACCACCATCACCATGGGGCGCATGTTCTTGTGCATGATATAGCTGGGGGCCAGCTCATCACGGCGACTCACCAGCTCGGATACCCGGAGGAGCTGGCCGCTCTGGCTACGCACCTTGAGGGCCAGCACGCCCGCCAGATCCCGCTTGTCACCGGGAGCCAGCTCGATGCGGATCGGCACCGGATATTTGGCGCCGTGCCCCTGCAGCCAGCTGGCATCCTGATAGCCCACGCCCCCGTTGAGGGTCGCCACCATATCTCCGAGATCGACCCCGAGCAGGGCGGCCTTGCTGCGGTCCACCACCAGCCGCCACTTGGGCTGCGGGTCGGTCAGATAGATATCCACGTCCACCAGATCCGCCGTGGCCACAAAACGGGCTTGTACAGCGCGCGCCGCCGCTTCACGGGTGGCCTGAGTCGGGCCATAGATCTCGGCGACTATGGGTGACCAGACCGGCGGGCCGGGCGGCACTTCCACCACCTTGAGGTTGCCCCCTGCCGCACTGGCGATGGTCTGCAGCGGCACCCGTACCGACTGGGCAATCTGGTGACTGCTGCGATTGCGCTCATGCTTGTCCACCAGATTGACCTGAATATCCCCCACGTTGGCGCCGCTGCGGATGAAATAGTGGCGCACCAGGCCATTGAAGTTGATGGGGGCTGCGGTACCGGCGTAGATCTGGTAATCCTTCACCTCCGGCACCTTGGCAAGCTCCCGCCCGACCGCCAGCAGGGTACGCTCGGTCTGCTCCAGGGTCGCCCCCTCCGGCATGTCGAGCACCAGCTGGAATTCCGACTTGTTGTCAAAGGGGAGCATCTTGAGCACCACCCACTGCACCACCGGCATGGCGGTAGCCGCCCCGACCAGCAGCAACACCACCAGCCAGAGCTTGCGTCTGGCGCGCTTGGCGCCATCACCGATCAGGAAAGGGGTCATCAGCCGGTGAAAGAGACCAGCCTTGGCCTCGCCGTGGGCACCATGCACCTCCCCCTTGAGCAAATGGTTCGCCAGCCAGGGGGAGAAGATAAAAGCTACCAGCAGAGAGATGAGCATCCCCATGCTGGCATTGATGGGGATGGGGCTCATGTAGGGGCCCATCAGGCCGCTGACAAAGGCCATCGGCAGCAGGGCAGCGATCACGGTCAGGGTCGCCAGTATGGTCGGCCCCCCCACCTCGTCCACCGCCCCCGGAATAAGCTCCTTGAGCGACCCCTTGCCCAAACCGCGATGGCGATGGATGTTCTCCACCACGACTATGGCATCATCCACCAGAATGCCGATGGAGAAGATCAGCGCAAACAGCGACACCCGGTTGAGGGTAAAACCCCAGGCCCAGCTGGCAAACAGGGTCAGCGCCAGGGTGATGACGATGGCCACCCCCACTACCAGCGCCTCGCGCCAGCCCATGCTCACCAGTACCAGCAGCACCACCGCCGTGGTGGCAAAAATGAGCTTGCCGATGAGGGTGTTGGATTTGGTCTCGGCGGTGACGCCGTAGTCACGGGTCACCGTCACCTCGACCCCAGCCGGGATCAGCCGGTTTTGCAAACTCTCGACCCGCGCCTCCACCCGCTTGGCCACATCGACCGCGTTCTGGCCCGGCTGCTTGCCGATGGCCAGCGTCACCGCCGGATAACTGGCCTGCCCCTGCCCCATCCAGCTGCGTTTGGTCGGGGTCTCCTGACCCAGAGAGACCCTGGCCACATCCCCCAGATAGACCGGCTTGCCGTCGTGCAGCCCCACCACCAGTTCTCTAGCCTCCTGCTCACTTTGCAGGAACTGCCCCACCTGTACCTTGATCTCCCGGTTATCTTGCTCGATGGCCTGTGTCGGGCCCACCTGATTGGCTGCGGCAAGTCGCTGGCTCAGCTCGCCCCAGCTGATGCCGTGGGCGCTGAGGGCCGCCGGATCCGGCATCACCCGCAGCACGGCGCTCTGGCTGCCCAGACTGTAGATATCGCGGGTACCGGGAATGCGCTTGAGTTCGGTCTCCAGCTCATGGGCGACCCGAGTCAGTTCGGGGGCGCCCAGCTGCTTGCTCCACTCTTTGCTCCATAAGGTGAGACTGACGATGGGGACATCATCGATCCCCCGGGGTTTCACCAGTGGCTGGCCGACTCCGATCCCCTGTGGCAACCAGTCGCGGTTGGAGTCGAGCTGGTTGTTGAGATCGACGATGGCCTGCTCGCGGCTCACACCCACCTTGAACACCACCACCAGTAGGGCCCCATCGGGCTGGGAGAAGGAGTAGAGGGTATCAATTCCCTTTATCTGGGAGACCACCTGCTCGGCAGGGGTAGTGACGAGAGAGGCCACTTCAGCCGGGCTGGCCCCCGGGAAGGGGATATAGACATCGGCGAAGGTGACATCAATCTGCGGCTCCTCCTCCTTGGGGGTCACCAGCACCGCAAACAGACCGAGCAGCAGCCCCACCAGCGCCAGCAGCGGGGTGATGGCCGAGCCCTGAAACAGCGCAGCCAGCCGACCCGCGGGTCCCAGCCTCTCCTTGTTGCCGTTCAGCTCGCTACTCATGGGCCAGCTCCTGCTGCTGCGCCCAAGCATCGGGGGCCAGCTTGTCACCGGCTTGCAGACCGGCCAGGATCTCGCACTGTCCCTCGACGCAATGGCCGACCCGCACCGGCGTCAGGGCCCAGCCAGCGGGCTGCTGCAGATAGACGCCGTTGAACTCCCCTTGCCGCAGCAGGGCGCGATCCGGCACCTGCAACACCTGACGCTCACCCTGCTTGAGCTGTACCTTGAGCCACATGCCGGGCAATACTCCGGCGGTTTGCGGCGGCAAGTCGAGGCGCAACCTGAAGGCGTGGCTCTGGCTGTCGGCATAGTTGAAGCGAGTCAGTTTGACGAGGGTAACAGGCTTGCCATCGGGCAGCAGCACCTGCACATCCGCAGGTTCACGAGCGAGCGTCAGGGCGGATTGGGGCAACTCCACCTCCACCCGCAAGGTGTCGAGGGAGAAGCCCGACAGCAGCGGGGTACCGGGGGCGACTGTCTCCCCCAGCTCCACCAGCCGTTTGGTCACCACCCCGGCGTAGGGGGCCAGAATGCGGGTATAACCGTAAGCCTCGCGGGCCTGAGTGAGGGCCGCATCGGCAGCATTGACCTCGGCGCGGGCGGCGCGATCGGAGGCCTCGGCATTATCTAGCTGGGCGCGGGTGATCACCCCCTTGGCAATCAGCGCCTGAAAACGGGCAAGCTGGCGCTCGGCTTCCACCTGCTGGGCCTGAGCCCGGGCCAGCCGCGCCTGCGCACCCGTGACGGCGGCAAACTGCTCCTTGCCGCTGATCTCGAGCAGGGGTTGCCCCGCCTGCACCTCGTCGTTCACATCCACCAGCATACGGGAGACCCGGCCGCTGGTCTGGGCCGCCACCGTCCCCTGATTGATGGCACTGACGGTGCCATCCAGCATCAGCCAGTCGGTCACCGGCTGCGGCGACAGGGTAAACGAGGTCAGGGTTTCTGCCTCCCCGGGCAGCGCCAGGGTGGATGACATGACCAGCAAGGTGGCCCCCGGCAACCGGAAATGCTTCATGATAACCTCCCTCCGTGGTGCTGCGGTTCAGTACGCCAGCGGTTCACGCCACAGGATCAGGCGATGGGAGATGGCCGCACCTTCACCCATACCCGATTCAATCCCTTATCAACCAGCAAGATCCCGGCCACCATGGTTGCCACAAACAACAATATCATGGGCTGACCGCTGTAAATGAGACTCAAGGCTGGCCCTGGGCAGATGCCAACCAGCCCCCAGCCGATACCAAACAGGGCCGATCCTGCGAGGAGGCGGCGATCCACTTGCCGGAGCTGGCCGAACTGGTATGGCTCATCGAGCAGGCTGCGGCTGCTCGGTTTGACCAACAGTTGGTAGCCTGGCATAAATACCAGCAAGGCGCCCCCCATCACGAAGGCCAGGCTGGGATCCCAGACCCCTGCCAGGTCGAGAAAACCGATGACACGGGCCGGATCCACCATGCCGGAGATGGCCAGACCGAGCCCGAACAAGAGACCTGCGAGCAGACTGATAAAAAGTTTCATCTCATTACCTCGTTACAACAGATGCAGGGTGACAAACACCGTCATGAAACCAGCCGCCATAAAGGTGAGGGTGGCAAAGAGGGAACGCACCGAGAGCCGCCCCATGCCGCAGATACCGTGACCACTGGTGCAGCCATTGCCAAGACGGGTACCCATACCCACCAGCAGACCCGCCAGCGCGACCAGTGGCCAGGTCGGCAGAGCGCTGAAGCTCGGCATCCGGGCCCAGCCCAGGCTGAACGCCAACCAGGCTCCCGCCCCCAGTCCCAACAAAAACAGCCAGCGCCAGGCATGCCTGTGCTGCAAGGCTCCCGCCAGAATGCCGCTGATCCCGGCCACACGACCATTGAACAGCATCAACATCAGGGCGGAGAGCCCCACCAGCATGCCCCCGGACAGGGCAAGCAACCATTGGGTTTCAAACATCAAGACACCTCATCCTCTTGGGAGTGACAAAAATGGGTTTGCAACACGGCCAGCACATCCGCCGCCGCCCCGTTTGCCAGCGAGTAGTAGATCTGCTGGGCAACCTTGCGCGATCGGATCAGGCCGCTACGCCTGAGCACCGCCAGTTGCTGGGAAAAGGCTGACTGCCCCAACTTGCTGTGGGCCAGCAACTCGCCGACCCCCTTCTCCCCATCAACCAGCTGACAGAGCACCATCAATCGCTCTGGATGGGCCAGCGCCTTGAGCAGGGCTGCCGCCTCGCTTGCGTGGCGGGTCATCTCATCGAAAGGGGCCATAGGCATAAATTAGTAGTTGCTTATATTTAGTTTTATTCTATAAATAAAACCTAAATTAGCAACTTCTAATTTTAAACCTTCACAACCAGCTGGATAAACAACCAAGGAGCAAGATATGACTGTTGATAACGGAGTGAGAATCGTGGCGGGAAGCATGCTGTTGCTGTCACTGGCGTTGACCCAATGGGTCCATCCGAGCTTTCTCTGGCTGAGTGTCTTTGTCGGGGTCAACCTGATCCAGAGCGCTTTCACCGGTTTCTGCCCTGCCGCCATGGTACTGCGCAGGCTGGGTTGTCGCTGATGTAGCCAACTGGCTCACATTATTGACAAACTTGTATCTAAATGTTGCTGAAGGAGGATAGGGCTTTACCTCATCGCTCTGGATGAGTACCATCTGGCCGTTCATCAACAGCGGAGACCATCAGTGGGCAATTCATCAAGTGACAGTTGTAGGCCGACCCTCATCGTCGGCACCCAGGTCGCGAGATAGCCGCAGGTCTTCCTCTGCCGCGTTCTCGCAACTCTGCGAGAAGCGGAAATCCACTCCCCTCTTCTCTGTTTTTACACTTGACGTCAGGTGACCCAAGCCCAGGCCTGGACACCTTGCCTGCATAGTTTCTGCTTCCCACAAGGAGGCTGCTATGCGTTTTATTTCAACCAAATCTGGATCCACCCAGGCTCACCCCCTGCTGAGCAAGCTGGGCCGTGGTCTGCTGCCACTCTGGCTGCGCACCAAGCCGAGTCAGCACCACTACCGGTTGCAGATCCGCTGCCAGGATCGCGCCGACATGGAGCAGGTACTCGACATGGTGAGCCACACACTGCAACCAGCAGGGCTGCATCCCATGCAGTCCCTGAGACCAGGGCGCAGTGGTGGTCGGGAGCTGGTGCTCAACCTGCACTGCACCCCGCCCCAGCGCCGGTATCTGGTGCAGTTCGTGCACCAGGTCGGGGTAGCCCACCCGGTACGCTGGGAGCTGCGCCCCCGGCGTGATGCCGAGCCAGTGCTCAACTGACATCTATCAGGTGAATCCGGGGCCAGCCATGCTGGCCCCTCTCCATTGATCCGACACCTTGCCCGTCGCCTTCCATTGAGCGCCTGAGCATCCGGGTCTGTGCGACCCGGGCGTCCGTTTTCATTTTCCATGGTGGTCTTTACCGAATGCAGCCTTGCGATTCATCAGGAGTGCCCATTGGCACGCCATCATGCATCCCGAAGGCCATCAGTTATCAGAAGGAGTACGCCATGAGAATGTGGCAGCAACTAGACATGATTTCCCTGCTCGACACCCTGGCCAGCCTGTTGCTGGCCTTCGTGCTGGGCAGCCTGGTGGGGCTGGAGCGCCAGTACCGCCAGCGTACCGCCGGCCTGCGCACCAACGTGCTGGTCGCCGTGGGGGCCGCCCTGTTCGTCAGCCTGGCCCAGCGCATCTATGACTTGCACGGTGGCAACTACAACGTGGTCCATGTGGTGGCTTACATCGTCTCCGGCATCGGTTTTCTCGGCGCCGGTGTCATCATGCGCGAGTCGGGCAATATCCGCGGCATCAACACGGCAGCTACCCTGTGGGGCGTAGCCGCCGTGGGGGCAGCCAGTGGGGCCGGGCTCGCCATGGAGGCGGTGCTCGGCGCTCTCTTCGTGCTGGCCGCCAACACCCTGCTGCGCCCCCTGGTCAACCAGATCAACCGCCGCCCGGTGGACAATACCGATACCGAGGTGACCTACAGAGTCACGGCTCTCGCCCAGCGCGAGTATCAGAAGGAGGTGTTGCACTGGCTGGAAGAGATGATGGAGCAGGCCAACTACCCCTTGAGCGAGCTGGACATAGAGCCGTTCGGTGAGCAGGATCTGGAGATCTCCGCCGTGCTGCTGGCCACCTCCATCGACGGCGACGAGCTGGATGCCCTTATGGTCAAGCTGGCCATTCATCCCCATATCAAGCAGGTGTTCTGGCGCGCCAGCACCACGGATTGAACGCACGGGGAATATCTTTGCGTCCTCTCCCGATAAACAAAAAGCCCCGCCAACATTGGCGGGGCTTTTTGATGGGAGCGCGACTAGCGGCGACTGCGCCAGCGCACTCTGGGGGCTATGACCTGAGCGGTCTGGCCGGGAACATTCCCTGCAATCAGCTGCTGCATCAGCTCGAAGGCGGCGCGGGCCAGCGCCGGACAATCTTGCGCCACAGAGTCGATGCGCATGGGAATGCAGTCGAGCAGGTCGTGATCATCGAAGGTACACAGGCGCATCCCCGTCTCCATCAACCCCGCCTCATTGAGGTAGCGCAGCACCCCTTCCAGCAGGGTAAAGGAAGCGGTAAAGAGCCCCCTTGGGGGCGCCCCCAGCTCGGCGACCAGCTCAGCCATCAGCTGATAGCCGGAGCTCGGCTGATAATCGCGATGGCGCACCCGGGCAGGCTGGGCCTCAAGCCCGGCTCGATGCAGACCCAGCTCATAACCCGCCAGCCGGTGGCGACTGGGGGAGAGATCCAGCAGGCCGCCGAAGTAGTAGATCTCCGCCCCGCACTCGCCAGCCATGTCCCGCACCAGCTCGGCGGTGGCCTTGCAGGCATCGGAGATCACCATGGGCAGGCGCGACTCGCCGATGTGGCGATCCAGCTGCACCACGGGCAGGCGGTCGTGAATACGGGCATAGGTGTCATCGCTGTGGCCGCTGGAGGCGACGATAATGCCATCCACCTGACGACTGATGAGGTTGTCCACCACCTTCTGCTCCAGGGTGGGATCATCTTCGGAGCAGGCAATCAGCAGCTGGATCCCGGCCTCGCGACAGTGGGCCTCAAGGGCCCGGGCGATACTGGCAAAACCGAAGTTGGTGAGATCGGGGATCACCAGCCCCCAGGTGTAACTGCGGGTCTCGCGCAGGGCACGGGCATGAAAGCTCGGCTGGTAGTGGCACTCGTCCGCCACCGCCTGGATCCGCTTGCGGGTCTGGTCGGCAATCCGGTACTCCGCACTCTTGCCGTTGAGCACCAGACTGGCGGTCGCCTTGGACACCCCTGCCAATTCGGCTATCTGGGCAATCGTGATCCGTTTCTTCTTCTCCACCTGGCCTCCCGGCTGACTAGAACCGGGCTATTGTACTAGGCACGCCGACAGCGGCCAGTGATTGAGGCAAATTTTGCCGCCCTCGCCTGCATCCCCTGCCGATAGTTGCGGCTTTTCACCGGGGAAGTAACGGGCTGACAGCGTCTGACGACCATCATCCACGAAACACTCGAGGCTGGACCGATCGCACAAGAGTGTCAGCGGGCCACCCAGCCAGGGAGCTGACCTCTCTTCCCACTCCCCGCTCTGCCAGTTCTGGCGACGCAATCCAATGCGCCCTTTCTGCCACACCAGCTCGGCCACGGTGCCGAGCCAGAGACTGCCCGCGCCGGTCAGCGTCAGATCCAGCCAGGCCGAGTCGATGGTCATCCCCGGAAACTCGCTGACGACCCCCTCGAAACGGGTCAGCTCCCCCTTGAGGGCGGCAAGTTCAGCCACCGGCCGCTGGCAGAGCCACTCATGCTGCCAGAACAGCTCCCGTGGACAGCTCATCTGGTGGATCCAGCCATAGGGAATGGTCGGCTGGCTCATCTCGTTCTCCTCCGGCAACCCCAGCCAGCCAAACAGCAGGCGACGGCCCTGGCTATCCAGGGTGGTCTGCGGTGCATAGAACTCGAAGCCGCGGTCCAGCTCGTGAAAAGCCTCGTGCTCGAAGTGCTCGCCATCGAACTGCCCCGCCAGCCAACCACACTGGTAGAGGTTGCGATAATCCTCCCCTTGCGGGGCAATACCCTGCGGGCAACTTATCAGCACATGGCGATCGGCCAGCGGGAAAAGATCGGGGCACTCCCACATATAGCCAAACTCACCGAGGCCGCCACGCCCACTGCCGGCGATGGGGCCAACCAGCTGCCACTTGTCCAGCGTCTGGCCGCGATAGAGCAGCACCTCCCCCTTGTCGTCCTGGGTGCGGGCTCCCAGCACCATCAGCCACTGCTGGCCGTCGTGCCACACCTTGGGGTCGCGCACATGGCCGCTGTAGCCTTCAGGTAAATCGAGCACAGGCCCCAGCTTGCCAAAACCACCCTCACCGTCGGCGCGAGCCAGACACTGGAAGGCGGTGCGGCTGCCATCCGGGTATTTGACATTGCCTGTGTAGATGAGGGTCAGGCGCCCCTGCTCGTCGCTCACCGCCGAGCCAGAATAACAGCCGTGGCTCTCATACGCTTCTGTAGGAAGCAGGGCGATGGGCTCGTGCTGCCAGTGCAGCAGATCGCTGGAGCTGACATGACCCCACCCCTTGTTGCTGTGCGTGCAGCCCAGCGGGTTCCACTGGTAAAAAAGGTGATACCGGCCGCCGTGCTCGATAAAGCCGTTGGGGTCATTGAGCAGCCCCACCGGGGCTGCCAGATGCCAGCGGGGCCGATGGGGATCGGCCGCCGCCTTGAGCTGGCCGGTCAACAAGGACCGGACTATCTGTTTGAAAAAATCGACTTCCTTCATCACTCCACCTTGTATTTGAGCAGCCAGGAGGCAGCGAAGGCGGCGCCAAAAGCGATGACCAGGCCGATGACATAGTGGCTCAGATTCATGGGCTGGACGATGGCCATGCCCGGAATACCGGTCAGGCCCACCGCCGTCATCCCCACCTTGGCCGCCACCACGTAGGCGCCACCCAGGGCACCGCCGAGCAGGCCGGCCAGGAAGGGCTTGATGTAACGCAGGTTGACCCCGAAGATCGCCGCTTCCGTGATGCCGAGCAGGCAGGACATGGCCGCCGGCACTGTAATGGCCTTGATTTTCGGATCCTGGGTCTTGAAGTAGACCGCCAGACAGGCACCGCCCTGCGCCACGTTGGCCATGGCCCAGATGGGCAGCAGGAAGTTGACACCTATGGCCGGATTGGTGAGCAACCCCGCCTCTATGGCATGGAAGCTATGATGGATACCGGTGATGACGATGAGGGAATAAGTCCCGCCAAACACCAGCCCCGCCAGCCAGCCTGCCTGCTCATAGAGGGCGCTCAGGCCGAAGGAGATGCCATCTCCCAGCACCCGTCCGGCCGGACCGATAAACAGCAGGGCCACGAAGCCGGTGATGATGACGGTGAGAAACGGCGTGAGGATCAGATCCAGCGCGTCCGGAATGCGCTTGCGCAGCTGCTTCTCCAGATGGGACATGAACCAGACCGCCAGCAGCACAGGGAAGACGGTGCCCTGATAGCCGATCATGGCGACATCGAGACCGAAGAAATCCATGGTCTTGAAGCCACCGGCCACACCCCAGGCGTTGGTCAGCGCCGGGTGGGTAAGGATCCCCCCCATGGTGGCACCCAGATAGGGGTTGCCGCCAAATTCCCGCGCGGCCGTGAACCCGATCAGAATGGGCAGTATGATAAAGGCCGCCGAGCTGAACATGTCCAGCATGACGAAGAGGGCACTGTCGGCGTTGACCCAGCCATAGGTGCGCACCATGCCGAGCAGCCCCATCAGCAGACCGGACGCGACTATGGCCGGAATGATGGGCACGAATATGTTGGAGAGCGTCCGCGCCAGACGCTGGGCCACGTTGAGCTTGGCCGTCGCCATGTCGGTCAGCTCCGCCTTGCTGGCCGTCCCTGTCCCGGTAATAGCCACGAACTCCGCATAGACCTTGTTGACCAGACCGGTGCCGAAGATCACCTGGATCTGGCCTGCGTTGCTGAAGCACCCCTTGACCCCCTCCAGCTTGTCGATGGCGGCCTTGTTCACCTTGCTGTCATCGGCCAGCACCAGCCGCAATCGGGTGGCGCAGTGGGCAGCGCTGACGATGTTCTCCTTGCCCCCGAGCAGGGGCACCAAATCCTTGGCTATCGCACTGATATTCATATTATTCCTCTTATGACCCGCCACGCTGGCGGGCCCTTGTCACATGAGAGTAGGGGCTGTTGACCCGGGCTTCTAGCCGCAGCTCAACAGCCGCTTGAGGCTGATCGCAAAAAGGCATCCAGTTCTGTGCGGGTCGGCAGTGCCGTCATGGCCCCCTTGGCGGTGGTGGCGAGCGCCCCGCAGCCGTGAGCCTGAGCCAGGATGGCGGCCAGCTCGGCCAGCGTGGGCAACCGCTCGCCCTGTGCCAGCGCCGCCAGGAGACCGGCGACGAAGGCATCCCCCGCCCCCGTGGTGTCGAGCGGGGTCACTTTCGGCCCCACCCACTCCAGCAGCTCGCCCTCGAGGCGGGCCACCACTCCGGCCGCCCCCCGGGTCACCAGCACCAGCGCCGGGCCTGATATGGTGGCGAGCCCCGCGACCAGCTCATCCTCGCCGCTCAGCAGCTGCAGCTCGTCAATCGAGAGCTTGACCACATCCGCCAGCGCTATGGTATGGCGCACCACTGGCAGCATCTCGGCGGGGTTTCCCCACACCTCGGGCCTCAGGTTGGGGTCGAAACAGACCCGTCCCCCCGCGTCCTTGATGGCGGCCATGGCCTGCAGGCAACTGCCGCGTACCGGTTCGTTGGCGAGCGCGATGGAGCAGGTCAGCAACCACTGACTGGCCTGGAAGCCGGGCAACTCATCCGGGGTCAGGAACTGATCGGCACTGGGGCGCACCATGAAGGTGAAGCTGCGCTCCCCCTCTTCATCGAGCTCCACCAACACTGTGGAGGTTCGATGAGCGGGATCCGCCCGCAGACAAGCGGTATCCACCCCTTCCCTTGCCAGGGTATCGGCCATAAAGCGACCGAAGGGATCGGCGCCGACCCGGCCGATAAAGGCTGACTCGCCGCCGAGTCGCGCCACCCCGACCGCCACATTGGCGGGTGCGCCGCCCGGGCACTTGAGGTAGTGCAGCTCCCCTTCCGGGATCAAGTCCACCACCGCATCCCCCATTACCCACACACGATTCGTCACCTTGCTACTCCACTGCTGCACAGGATTCACTGACGGGGCCGGGCCCTCATCTCTTGGCTTCCATTATCAGCTAAACCGATTTAGCCAACCAACAGATCTCGGTACCGGCTGCCATTTTTGTGATCGGGATAACGAACTAGAACCAGGTTTCCATCTGCACGCCAAAGTTCCACTCGCCACCGGCGGTGAAGTTGCTCTGGCCCATGGCATCGTCGCTGGCGTAGCTGTCGAGCTCGGATGACCAGTCCATCCAGGTGGCGAACACCCGCAGCTCCGGACGCTCGAAGAAACCGGCGGTCTGCGCCTTGAAGGTAGGAGCGAAGGTGAGTTTGGTGAAGTTACCGTTCACCGCCTGACGACCCTTGTAGCCCTTGGGATCCAGATCCATGTACTGCCATGCCGCCTCATAGACCAGCTCGACGTTCTGGCTCAGCACCTGGGCCACCCGGGTATTGAGGGTCAGCCACTGATACTCGTCCCCCTTCACGTAGCGATCCTGGCTCTGCTCCGCCAGCAGAGCCGGCGCGAAACGCCAGCGCGGGTTGAGGTCGGTAGCACCGAACACGGCGACCCGTACCGCATCGGCATCGGGCAGCAGTTCGCTGTCGGAACCCAAGCCCTTGAGCTCGGCACCCAGACCATGGCCGTAGAGGATCGCCGCCTTGGAGAAGCCGGGGTTGATGCCAAAGAAGCTGTCGGCGTGATAAGCCACCAGGGTATGGGCCCCCTTGTCCGCCGCCTCGCTTCCCTTGCCACCGTCGTTGATGCGCTGTTCGTTGTCATTGGCCGAGAGGCCGTTCACCATCCACTGCCAGTTGCCGAAGCGGTTGTTCATGGTGAGGATGTAGCTCTCTATGTCCGACAGACCGCTGGCACTGATGTCGCCATAGTCGCGGCCATAGAGGGAGAAGTTCGCCTTCCAGCTGTCGGCCAGTTGCACGTCATAGACACCGCCACCGGTACCGGCCAGGAAGACCACGTCCGAGTCGAGCCAGTGGATGTCGAAGTTGTCCCGATCAAAGCGCTTGCCCGCCCACAGCACCGCATGCTTGAAAGCGCCATCGAAGCTCGCCAGATTGCCTATTTCGGCAAACACCTGGCGGGTATTGAGGCTCGAGTCGCTGGCGGTCCAGTCGTTGCTGGTCTCCACGCCATCTGCCAGCATCAGCTTGTAGCGTGCCCAGCTGCCGTCATCAAACGTCTGGGTCTTGAGCAGATTCGCTTCCATGTAGGTGTCGTCTTCGTTGCCAAGCCGGCCCACTGCGCCCCCCACAGATCCTGCCGGCGTGATGTAGGGACCGCCCCGCCCACCGTGGCCATTGCCGTTGACCAGGAGGCCAGAGCGGGCATAGCCGTGAAACTCGAAACCCTGTGCCCCCGCCGTCTTCTCATCCACCTTCTGGCTGCGGGTGTTGGCGACCTGGGCCTGCTCGCTGGCCGCACTCGCCTTTATCTCGGCCTGACTGGCACGACTCTCCGCTGCCTCGGCTCTTGCTTCAGCCGCCTGTACCCGCGCCTCCAGCGCCGCCAGCCTGGCTTCGATACCGCCCTCCGCCGCCCACAGCGGGCTGCTCATCCCCAATCCCAGCGCCACTGCCAACGCCAATTTGCTCTTGAACATGGTCATCTTCCTCACCTGTCGTGTGTTGCCCGGTCGGGCTCTGTTTTTATCGGCGAAGAGAGCATAGCTAAACCGCTTTAGCTAACTCAAGATGGCAGCTAAACCGTTTCAGCCACTCTGTGAGCGGGATAACATTTGTACAGAATGAATTGGCGGGAGTTGTGAGGTGGATCCCTCATCAGGATCCACTCAATAACGAAGAGACGGGCCGAATGGCAGACAAAAAGAAAGCCGGCACAGAGGCCGGCTTTGCTGGGATGCGCTGAGATCAGCGGGTCAGGTCGTCGAAGAAGCGTTTCACCCCTTCGAAGAAACCTTCCGATCTCGGCTTGTGGGTCTTGGCGGCGGCACCGCTGAACGATTCGTCCAGCTGGCGCAACAGTTCTTTCTGGGACTCGGTCAGCTTGACCGGAGTCTCGATCACCACCTTGCACATCAGATCCCCCACCTGGCCGGAGCGCACTGACTTGACGCCCTTGCCCCGCATGCGGAACATCTTGCCGGTCTGGGTCTCGGGAGTGACCTTGAGCTTGACGCGGCCATCCAGGGTCGGCACTTCGATCTCGCCACCGAGCGCAGCAGCGGTGAAGCTGATGGGCACTTCGCAGTAGAGGTTGTTGCCGTCACGCACGAAGATCTCGTGCTCCTTGACGTGCACCTGTACATAGAGATCCCCGGCCGGAGCGCCCGCTTCCCCCGCTTCCCCTTCGCCGGAGAGACGGATACGGTCGCCGGTATCGACGCCCGCCGGGATCTTGACCGACAGCGTCTTGGTCTTCTGGTAACGACCTTCGCCATGGCACTTGCGGCACGGATCCTTGATGATCTTGCCGCGACCGTGACAGTGCGGACAGGCCTGCTGCACCGCGAAGAAGCCCTGACGCATCTGCACCTGACCGGCACCGTGGCAGGTCGGGCAAGTCTGGGCTGTGCTGCCGGTGTGGGCACCGGAGCCGTTGCAGACCTCGCAGTGGACCAGGGACGGCACCTTGATCTCTTTGGAGACACCGCGCACCGCCTCTTCCAGGGTCAGCTCCATGGTGTAGCGCAGGTCTGAACCCCGGGCCGGACCACGACGACCGCCGCCGCTGCGGCCACCGAAGATGTCGCCAAATATATCGCCGAACGCATCACCGAAATCGGCACCGCCGCCAAAGCCACCGTGGCCACCGCCACCCTGGCTCTGATCCACGCCGGCATGACCATACTGGTCATAGCGAGCCCGCAGATTCTCGTCGGTCAGGATCTCATAGGCTTCCTTGACCTCTTTGAACTTCTCTTCGGATGCGGCATCACCCTGATTGCGGTCCGGGTGAAACTTCATCGCCAGACGCTTGTACGCCTTCTTGATCTCGCGCTCATCGGCACCTTTCGATACCCCGAGCACTTCATAGAAATCGCGCTTTGACATACTGATCCTGTTGCTACGTAAACAGTTATGCAGACGGGCGTTGGTCACCCAACGCCCGTAAATTCATCGATCAAGCCGATGGGTAGAGCGAGCTCTACCCATCTGGGTGTGGCTTATTTCTTGTCGTCTTTCACTTCTTCGAACTCGGCATCGACCACGTCGTCGTCAGCCTTGGAAGAAGAAGAGGACTGGTTGGCATCGGCACCAGCACCCTGAGCCTGGGATTGCTGCTGGGCAATCTCCATCAGCTTCTGGGACGCTTCCAGCAGAGCCTGCTGTTTGGCTTCGATGACAGCCTTGTCGTCACCCTTGATGACGGCTTCCAGCTCGCTCAATGCAGTCTCGATCTTGGTCTTGTCGTCAGCAGGCAGGGCATCACCGGCTTCGGTGATCTGCTTGCGTACAGAGTGGACCAGACCGTCAGCCTGGTTGCGAGTCTGCACCAGCTCTTCAAACTTCTTGTCTTCGGCCGCGTTGGCTTCTGCCTCGCGTACCATGCGTTCGATCTCTTCATCAGACAGACCGGAGGAAGCCTGGATGGTGATCTTCTGCTCCTTGTTGGTCTCCTTGTCTTTGGCAGATACGTGCAGGATACCGTTGGCATCGATGTCGAAGGTCACTTCGATCTGCGGCAGGCCGCGCTGAGCCGGACGAATGCCTTCCAGGTTGAACTGGCCCAGAGACTTGTTGTCGCTGGCGCGCTTGCGCTCACCCTGCAGCACGTGAATGGTCACGGCAGACTGGTTGTCTTCGGCAGTGGAGAACACCTGGGACTTCTTGGTCGGGATAGTGGTGTTCTTCTCGATCAGCGCAGTCATGACGCTGCCCATGGTTTCGATACCCAGAGAGAGCGGGGTCACGTCCAGCAGCAGTACGTCGGTCTTCTCACCGGACAGTACGGCACCCTGGATGGCAGCACCCATGGCCACGGCTTCGTCCGGGTTGACGTCTTTACGCGGCTCTTTGCCAAAGAACTCGGCAACGGTCTTCTGCACCATAGGCATACGGGTCTGACCACCCACCAGGATGACGTCGTCGATCTCGCCGACTGCCAGGCCTGAGTCTTTCAGGGCAGTGCGAACCGGTTCGAGCGAGTCTTTCACCATGTCTTCCACCAGGGATTCCAGCTTGGCGCGGGTCACCTTGATGTTCATGTGCTTGGGACCTGTGGCATCTGCAGTGATGTACGGCAGGTTCACGTCGGTCTGCTGGGCAGAAGAGAGCTCAATTTTGGCTTTCTCGGCGGCATCTTTCAGGCGCTGCAGGGCCAGCTGGTCATTGCGCAGGTCAATGCCCTGCTCACGCTTGAACTCATCTACCAGATAGTTGATGACACGGTTGTCGAAGTCTTCACCACCCAGGTGAGTGTTACCGTTGGTCGCCAGTACTTCGAAGGTGGTTTCCCCTTCGACTTCGTCGATCTCGATGATAGAGATATCGAAAGTACCGCCACCCAGGTCATACACGGCAACCTTGCGCTCACCCTTGACCTTGTTCACGCCGTAGGCAAATGCCGCTGCGGTCGGTTCGTTGATGATGCGTTTTACATCCAGACCGGCGATGCGACCGGCATCCTTGGTAGCCTGACGCTGGGCGTCGTTGAAGTAGGCCGGCACTGTGATAACGGCTTCGGTCACCGGCTCACCCAGATAATCTTCGGCGGTCTTCTTCATCTTCTTCAGCACTTCGGCAGAGATCTGCGGCGGTGCCATTTTCTTGCCCTTCACTTCCACCCAGGCATCACCGTTGTCAGCCTTGGCGATGGCGTACGGCATGATCTTCAGGTCACGCTGCACTTCTTCATCTTCGAAACGGCGACCTATCAGACGCTTGATGGCGAACAGTGTGTTCTTCGGGTTGGTGATGGCCTGACGCTTGGCCGGCTGACCAACCAGGATCTCGCCATCATCGGCATAGGCAATGATGGACGGAGTAGTACGATCGCCTTCTGCGTTCTCGATCACGCGAGCAGTGTCGCCATCCAGAATAGCGACGCAGGAGTTGGTAGTACCCAGGTCAATACCGATGATTTTACCCATTTGACGAATCTCCAAATACTTTGAATAAACTGGCGAGGAACTCGCCTTAATGCGTTAACGGCTAGGTGGGGGCTGCCAGTGTGGCTTTCAAGCTCCCGGCATCAAATTTTTTGTGCCGCCGTGGCCTTGGAACCTATATGGGGTCTCAAGTTGACGCTTCAAGCCCTGCCCTCAAAAAACCGCACATTCTTGCCTTGTTTACGGAAGAATGCTTGCCAAATGACGCCAAAAATAAGCAGTTGGCGCCGCAACCAATAAAAAGCCCGCCGAGCGGCGGGCTCAGCACAGCGATGGCAATCAGGCTGGCGCCTTGGAGACCATCACCATGGCCGGACGGATCACCCGACCGTTGAGCTCGTAGCCCTTCTGCATCACAGCGATGACAGTGTTCGGTGCCAGCTCGCCATTTTCGATCATGCTCATCGCCTGATGGGCATTGGGATCAAACGGCTGATTGAGCGGATCAAGCGGATTCAGACCAAACTTGGCCACGCCGCTTTGCATCGATTTCAGGGTCAGCTCGACCCCTTCGATCATCGGCTTGAGCTCTTCGCTCTCCTTGTCGGCCAGCTCGATGGCGCGCTCCAGGTTGTCCAGTACCGGCAACAGTTCGGCGGCGAATTTCTCCAGCGCAAACTTGTGGGCCTTCTCCACATCCTGGGCGGCTCGGCGACGCAGGTTTTCCATTTCGGCGACGGCACGAATGGCACGCTCACGCTCTTCATTGGACGCCAGCTGGGCGGCTTCCAGTTGGGCCTCCAGCTCGGCAATGCGGGCCTGCTCGGCTGTCACTTCACTGTCTACATCGGTCGGCTCGACTGGCTGGGCTTCCACTTGCTCCATCGTTTCAACCTTTTGTTCTTCGTGGTTCATGACATCTCCAATTTCAGGGTTGCTTATGAGGGTCTGCTGACGTTCGGGTGCGAGACAAGTCGGCAACAGACCCTGTAATGGCGCTATTATGGGGACGCAGCCTCGGCTTTCAAGGGGAAAAAGGCGCTATCGTCGCCAATGAGCCGCACCGACAGGCAAATTGCCACTTTTCCCGGTGCGATGAGCGAGCAGAGCGCTGGCAGCAGACAAATCCCCCACAAAGCGGGGTATACTCCCCCCAATACTCATCCCAAACCCGACAGACTATGGATTCTCCGTTCAAAACCATTGCCCTGATTGGCAAACCCCACCACGAAGGGGCCAACCAGACCCTGACCGGCTTGCATCAGTATCTCACTACCCGTGGTTTCAAGGTGCTGGTCGAAAGCCGGGTCGCCCACACCCTCGGCATCATGGATGAAAACGTGATGGATCTGGTCCAGCTTGGTGAGCAGGCGGACTTGGCCATCGTCGTCGGCGGGGACGGCAACATGCTGGGGGCGGCCCGGGTGCTGTCACGGTTCGATGTGGCGGTGATCGGGGTCAACCGGGGCAATCTCGGCTTTTTGACTGACCTGTCGCCGCAGGATTACCTGCTGCCGCTGGAACAGGTGCTTTCCGGCCACTACAAGAGTGAACACCGCTTCTTGCTGGAAGCTGCCGTCTATCGTCACGGGGAGCGCAAATCGAGCAACCTGGCGGTGAACGAAGCCGTGCTGCACCCGGGCAAGATAGCTCACATGATCGAGTTCGAGGTCTATATCGATGGCAGCTTTATGTATAGCCAGCGCTCGGACGGCATCATAGTCGCCACCCCGACCGGCTCCACCGCCTATTCGCTATCGGCGGGCGGCGCCATCCTCACTCCCAAGCTCAACGCCATCACGCTGGTGCCCATGTTCCCGCACACCCTGAGCAGCCGCCCCATAGTGCTGGATGCGGACAGCGAGGTGCGGCTGCTGGTCTCACCGGACAATCAGGATGACGCCATGCAGGTGAGCTGCGACGGTCAGGTGACACTGGCGGTACACCCGGGGGACGAGATCCTCATCAAAAAGAGCAAGCACAAGCTGCACCTGGTGCATCCGCTCGATTACAGCTACTTCCATGTGCTTCGCAACAAGCTCGGCTGGGGCAGCAAGCTGTTTTAAGGCGCTTTTCAATGCTCTTGTCCATCCTGTTGCGGGCCGACTCTTTACTGTATGTAAAACCAGTATATACTGGATGCATACACAGTAATGTTGGCCCATACAGGATGAGACCATGCTGACCCAGCTGACCGTCAACAACTTCGCCATCGTCAAGTTTCTCGAACTCGATCTGCAACCCGGCATGACCTGCATCACGGGTGAGACGGGTGCCGGTAAATCCATCGCCATAGACGCACTCGGCCTCTGTCTGGGTGAGCGGGCAGAGGCCAGCATGGTGCGCCCCGATAGCGACAAGACAGAGGTCAGCGCCCGTTTCCTGCTGGACGGCAACCCCGCCGCCCGCGCCTGGCTCGCCGCCAACGAGCTGGAAAACGAAGGTGAATGCATAGTGCGGCGGGTGCTCTCTGCCGAAGGACGATCGCGCAGCTACATCAACGGCGTGCCCGTCCCCCTGACCCAGCTTAAAAATCTCGGTCAACTGCTGGTCAACGTCCACGGCCAGCACGCCCACCAGCTCCTGCTCAAACCCGACTACCAGCTCAGCTTGCTGGATGGCTATGCCGGCCATCACCTGCTGCTGGAAGAAGTGCGCCAGCACTATCAGCTCTGGCGTCAGCTGCAAAACGAGCTCAATCGCCTCAAGGCCGAACAGCAACAGCGGGAAGCCCGCCGCCAGCTCATCGAATATCAGGTGCAGGAGCTGGACGAATTTGCCTTGCAACCGGGGGAATTCGAGACCATTGAAGAGGAGCATCAGCGGCTCGCCAACGGCACCGAACTGATGCAGGAGTGCGGCGCCTGTCTCGATCTGCTCTATGACAACGAAGAGACCACCATCGCCGGCCTGTTGCAGGTCGCCGTCGACAAAGCCGAGAGTCTGGTGGGCATGGACAGCCGCCTCAGCCCTGTGCTGGAGATGCTTAACGAGGCGATGATAGGTGTGCAGGAGAGCCACAGCGAGCTGCGCAGCTATCTGGATCGGCTTGAGCTGGACCCGGAGCGCTTCACCGAGCTGGAGGCGCGCCTCTCCAAAGCCATCAATCTGGCCCGCAAACACCATGTCAAACCGGCCGAGCTGGCCTTGCACCATCAGGATCTTACCAGTGATCTCGCCCGCCTCAACTCGGACGAAGAGCGCCTGGAAGGCATGGAAGATGAACTGGCCGAAGCCCGCCTTGCCTTCGTACAGGCCGCAGAGGCACTGAGCCAGAGCCGTCAGCGTTACGCCGAGGAGCTCGGCACCAAGGTGACCGCCAGCATGCACGAGCTGGCAATGCCGGACGGCCGCTTCGCCATCGAGGTGCGACCGGATGCCCAGAGCAGCCTGTCGCCGCTCGGCATTGATCGGGTGGAATTTATGGTCACCACCAACCCGGGGCAACCAATCCAGCCGCTGGGCAAGGTGGCCTCGGGCGGTGAACTGTCGCGGATCAGCCTCGCCATCGTCGTGATCAGTGCCCGCAAGGTTTCGACCCCGACCCTGATTTTCGATGAGGTGGACGTGGGGATCAGCGGCCCCACCGCCGCCGTGGTGGGGCGTTTGCTGCGCCAGCTCGGTGAATCCACTCAGGTCATGGTGGTCACTCACCTGCCCCAGGTAGCAGGCAAGGGCCACCAGCACATGGTGGTGAGCAAGCACACAGACGGCAAGACAACGGAAACCCAGATGCAGGCACTGGATCAGGGCGCTCGCCTCAAGGAGCTGGCTCGTCTGCTGGGCGGTGACCATATCACCGACAATACCCTGGCCAACGCCCGCGAACTGCTTGCCTCCTGAGAAGGGACGCCCAACACGGCCAGTAACAGGGTAGCCTCACACCTGCGAGTGTGAGGCTACCCTTCTTTATATGGCTATCTGACGTTGAGATCGCCCGATCCTCTCTATTTTCTCCCCCACAAACCAGCCGCTTGGTTAGCCGACATCCAGGGGACTCTCTGGCCAGGATCGAGTGTGGGAGCCAGACCAGAGTATGAGAGCTAAACCTGGCTCAACCTCATAGCGCCGCACAGCAACAAGACTCGGCTCCGAGTGCCGGGTCTGGCTCTGTAACAAGGTGCTCGGGCAAGCCGACGCAACCAGCTAGGTGACGGTGTGACCATCAAGGACGGTGCGACTCATCCTGGTTGCCATGGCCAGCACCGACGCATAGAGTGAGACCAGGTCGGGAGCAAAAACCCGTGCGCCTTTACCTGTTTTATCTGCCCCCTTGTCCGGCCAGCGTCCTTGCGCGGTCGACCAGGAGCCTCCAACTTCAGGAATGCCTTCATGCTCCACGTGTTTGGTCACAAGAACCCCGATAGCGACAGCATCTGCACCGCTCTGGTCACCGCCGACTGGCTCAATGGCCAGGGCAGACCGGCCCAGGCCTATGCACTGGGTGATCCCATCGCCGAGACCCGCTTCATTCTGGAAACCGCCGGGGTCGATGCCCCGCCCCTGCTGCAGGGGAGCGTGGCCAACAAATCTGTGTTTCTGGTCGATTTCAGCGAGCTGGAGCAGGGGCCCGAGGGGCTGGCCGAGGCCGACGTGCAGGGGCTGATCGATCACCACAGGATAGGCACACTCATCACCCGAGGCCCGCTCGATGCCTGGATCCGGGCCGTAGGGTGCAGCGCCACCGTGCTGCTGGAGCTGATGGGCTATGACACCCTCTCCCGCACCCAGGCTCGCCTGCTGCTGGGGGCCATCATCAGCGACACCTTCAGCCTCACCTCGCCGACCACCACGGCCCGTGATCGCGCCGCCGTCAATGCACTGCTGCCACTGGCCGAGCTGGCGCTGGAACCCTTCGCCCAGACCCTGCTGGAGCGGCGTACCCAGCTCGGTGACGCCCCTATGACAGAACTGCTCGTCGCCGATGAGAAGGCGTACCAGATCGCCGGTTACAAACTCTATGTCAGCCAGATCTGCGTGATGGATCCGGCGCAGATCCACACCCGCCAGGCCGAGTTGGTGCAGGCCATGCAAGACCGGCTGGAGCAAGATGAGCTGGATGCCTATGTGCTGATGCTGACCGATCTGGCCAAGGGCGGCAGCCTGCTCTACTTCGCCAGTAACGGCATACTGCCCGAGCAGCCGACCCATCTGGCTGGCGCCGTCAGCCGCAAGAAAGAGGGGCTGCCCTGGCTGACCCAGTATCTCTCCTCAGACCCGGCTTGAGTTCAGATGAGAGGGAGCCAGTCAAAACCGGCTCCCTCTTCGTCGCCCAGTCCTGCCAGCGCCCCCCAAACCGCTCCCGCACCTAATCTCATCGATGCAAAACCACAGGATCCTGGTTTTTGGCGCCCATCCGCAGCGCAAACATCCTGCCCTGTCATGATTTTCACTGCCAACAGACCAATGAACCGTCAAAAAGCGAGGTTCCCTTCATTTTCCATTCAACTCAGTCTGTTATGATGATGTAAACGAACATGGCTTTGCGATGCATCACCGACAAAGAGTGACGCCAGAATGCGCAAAACCGGTTCGTTCTATGCGACACATAGCGGGAACACAGTGGTAGGGGACAGACAATTTGTCCCCGGTGCCCCGCGCCATGCCAAGGAGAACTGCTTATGACCTCAACCCATATTGTGCTGTTGCTGGAAGGCAAGGATTACGAGCAGGAGACGCTGGCCAAAGCAAGCCGGTTGGCACAGGGCATGGGCACTGAGCTGACCCTGCTGCACCTGACTCATAGCAGCAAGGTGCGCCGCGAAAGCCTGTCGCTGTCCGAAGAAGAGCGCAGTGCCCAGGGCACATTGGATGCCAAGGCCATCATCAGTGAACTCATCACCACCTTGCAGCATCCAGTGGATTATCAGTGCCTGGTGGTCGATGACGTTGTGTCGGACCTGAAGCACTGGCTGGCTTCACACCCGACGGATCTGCTGCTGGTGGGCAGCCGCCATCACTGGATGGAAGGATCCCTGGCCCGTCTGCTTATCTACAAGCTGCCGATCGATATCCAGATCTGCCACGAACCCTACGTAGAGCAGCTCAAAGCCGTCAGCTAACCTGACAGGCGCCCACTCAAGTGGTGGGCGCCTCATCTCCCCCTATCCCCTCTTGTTGCCGTCAACACCCGCACTTTTCCCGTTCGCCACGCGACTTGCTCATTGCCGCCACCTCTGCCAAGCCCGCTGGCAGCCTCACTATTGACAAGCCTGCCTACATGTTTCCTTACATATTCATCGCTGTTTTTTAAGCCTCGTTTGCTGCAGGATATTGCCCTTGCATGCCTTCGCACGTTTCATTCAGGTGATAAATGAACATAACTCCCAAGCAGAGAAAATTTGCCCTGCTCGCACTCATCCCCCTGGCAGCCATCACCTGGCTGGCCTGGCCGAATACGACCCCGGACCCGGTGCTGAGCGCGCCAGTGACCCGCCAGGATGTGGAGCAGACAGTGCTGGCCAGCGGCGTCCTGCAGGCCATAGAGCAGGTGGATGTGGGTGCCCAGGTCTCGGGTCAGGTGACCTATCTGGCCGTCGAGGCGGGACAGAGCGTCAAGCAGGGTGACCTGCTGGCCGAGATAGATCCCCTGATCGCCCAGAACAACCTCAAGACCGCCGAGGCGGATCTCGCCAGTCGCCGTGCCCAGCTCAAGATCAAGCAGGCACAGCTCAAGCAAAACGAGCTGGCCTGGCGCCGTCAGCAGCAGATGTTCAAGCAGGAAGCCAGCTCCCGCGCAGATCTGGAGAGCGCCGAAGCCCAGTTGGCGGTCACCCGGGCCGAGCTGCAGAGCGCCCAGGCCGAGATCGAAAATGCGCTGATCAAGGTGGATCGCACCAAGACGGAGCTAGGCTATAACCGCATTCTGGCCCCCATGGATGGCACAGTCGTCAGCATAGTGACACGCCAGGGCCAGACCCTGGCCGCCAGCCAGACGGTGCCCACCCTGCTCAAGCTCGCCAATCTGGAGACAATGACGGTCAAGGCACAGATCTCTGAGGCGGATGTCACCCGGGTAAAGGCAGGCATGCCGGTCTATTTCACCCTGATGGGCGATGCGGATACCCGTTATCACGGCACCCTGCGCACGGTCGAGCTGGCCCCCACCAACATCAACGAGCAGGCCACCAGCACCACGGCCACCAGCAATGCCGCCGTCTATTACTACGCCCTGTTCGACGTACCCAACCCGGATCACACCCTGCGGGTCGCCATGACCACGCAAGTCACCATAGTGCTCGGCGAGCGCAAGCAGGTGCTGACCATTCCGCAGACTGCACTTGGCAAGAAGCTGGGGGAGAACGAGTACGAAGTCACCCTGATCAAGGATGACGATCAGAAAGAGACACGCCGCATCAAGACCGGCATGAAAGATGACATCAAGGTCGAGGTAGTCAGCGGCCTCACCGAGCAGGATAAGGTCAAGCTCGGTCAAAGTGCTCCCGTCAACGGCCCCGATGTGGAGATGATGTTGTGAGTGAGCCACTGATCCAGCTCAAAGGGATAGAGCGACGCTACCAGAGCGGAGAGCAGGAGGTCACCGTCCTGCATCCGCTGGATCTGACCATTGAAGCGGGTGAGATGATCGCCATCGTCGGCGCCTCCGGCTCCGGCAAATCCACCCTGATGAACCTGCTCGGCTGCCTGGATCGCCCAAGCGCGGGCCAGTATCTGTTTCGGGGGCAGGACACCGCAACTCTGGATGCCCTCTCCCTGGCCCGGTTGCGCTGTCACCACTTTGGCTTCATCTTTCAACGCTACCATCTGCTGCCACATCTCAACGCCGCCGCCAACGTGGAGATCCCGGCCGTCTATGCCGGCACCTCCCGCCCCGATCGGCAGGCGCGATCCAACGCATTGCTGACACGGCTGGGCTTGAGTGATCGCAGCCATCACACCCCGGGTCAGCTCTCCGGCGGTCAACAGCAGAGGGTCAGCATCGCCCGGGCGCTGGCCAATGGCGGCGAAGTGATCCTGGCGGACGAGCCCACGGGTGCCCTCGACAGCCAGAGCGGCAAGGAAGTGATGGCCATTCTCAAGGAGCTGCACGCCCAGGGCCACACCATTATTCTGGTGACCCACGACATGGCAGTGGCCAGCCACGCGGATCGCATCATCACGCTGCGCGATGGCAGGGTGCTGGAAGACAGCGGCAAACCGGCCACGACCACTGCCCGCCTCCCGGCCGCCTCCCCCGCCGCCAGGGCGAGCGGCAACGACTGGGATCGCTATCGCGAGGCGGGACGCATGGCGCTGCACGCCATGCTGGCACACCGGATGCGCACCTTCCTCACCATGCTCGGCATCATCATAGGCATAGCCGCCGTGGTGAGCGTGGTCGCGCTCGGTCAGGGGGCCCGTGCCAAGGTGGTCGACCAGATCAACGCCATGGGCACCAACACCATCGACATCTTCCCGGGCAAGGATTGGGGAGACGAGAAGGCTGCCAGCATCCAGACCCTCAACAAGCGGGATCTCGATGCGCTGCTCGGCCAGCCTTATCTGGAAGGGGCCAGCCCCCAGATTGCCTCGTCGGGTCAGCTGCGTTATCGCAACAAAACCAGCAGTGGCAGCATAGTGGGCGTCGGCAGCGACTTCTTCCGGGTCAAGGGGATGAAGCTCACTAGTGGCCGCCTGTTTGACGAGCGCGATATCCAGAACCGGGCCGCGGTGGCAGTGGTGGATGGCAAAACAATAGAGAGCCTGCTTGGCAAGGAAGATCCGGTCGGTCAGGTGGTACTGGTCGGCACCCTGCCGGTGCGCATCATTGGTGTGGTGGAAGAGGAGACGGGGTTTGGCCGCAGCAGCCAATCAGTGAACGTCTGGCTGCCCTACAGCGCCGTGATGAGCCGCCTCATCTCCCAGAACCACTTCAGCCAGCTCACCATTCGGGTCAAGGACGGGGTGCAACCCGCCCTTGCCGAACAGGCTGCCATCGAACTGCTGACCCAGCGCCACGGGGTGAAGGACTTCTTCACCTTCAGCAGCGACAGCATCATAAAATCGGTGGAGAAAACCACAGCCACCATGACGCTGCTGGTCTCCGCCATCGCGGTGATCTCCCTCATCGTCGGCGGGGTCGGGGTGATGAACATCATGCTGGTCTCGGTGGTGGAGCGCACCCGCGAGATAGGGATCCGCATCGCGGTCGGCGCCCGCCAGTCCGACATTTTGCAGCAGTTTCTGATCGAGGCGGTGATGGTCAGCCTGCTCGGGGGCATGCTCGGAGTCGGCGTCTCCCTGTTCATTGGTCTGCTCTTCTCCCTGTTCGTGGAGAGCATTCAGATGCAGTTCTCGCTCTTTTCCATCCTGATGGCGTTTGGTTGCTCCTCGCTCATCGGGATCCTGTTTGGTTACCTGCCCGCCCGCAATGCCGCCCGGCTCGATCCGGTCGAGGCGCTGGCGAGGGAATGACGATGCACAACTTATCCAAACTGGCGCTCTGCCTGGCCCTTGCTGCTGGCGTGAGCGCCTGCAGCCAGCAGAGCACCTATCACAGACAAGATCTGGTACTGGCTCCGAGCTGGCAACAGCCGGATGACGGCCTCACCCATCAACAGGCCGGCCTCTGGTGGCAAGGGTTCCATGATCCGGCGCTGGATCAACTGGTGGAAGCCGTGCTGGCCGCCAACCCGGACATGCAGGTCGCCGGGTTGAGGCTCAGGAGCGCACTGCTGGGCGCAGATTTTGCCGATACCAACCAGGCCCCCTCGGTCAGTGCCAGCCTGGGGGCCAACGGCACCAAAAATCTGAAAGATGGCAGTGCCAGCAGCAGCATGGGTCCCACCCTGACCCTCAGCTACGAGGTGGATCTCTGGGGTCGGCTCGCCTCGGCGCGGGATCAGGCGAGCTGGGAAGCCCAGGCTTCCGCCCAGGATCTGGCGGCCACCCGCCTGATGCTGATCGGCAAGGCGCTGGAGCAGTACTGGCAACTGGCCTATCTCGGCTCGGCCATCACACTGGGCGAGCGGCAACTGGCAAACTACACCCGCGCCGAACAGCTGACCCAAGCCAAGTACCAGGCCGGCGCCATTACCCGGCTCGATCTGGTGCAGGCAAGCCAGCAGAAGGCCAACAAACAAGCTGAGCTCACTTCGCTCTTGATGCAGCAGGAACAGGCCCGCAACGGGCTGCGCCTCTTGCTTGGGCGCAGCAGCGGACCGCTGGAATTTGCCCCGACCGCACTGACGACGAGCCCGGTGCCATCACTGGCGGTCGGCATTCCAGCAGATGTACTGGCGCGGCGCCCCGACGTGCGCGCCGCCGAGTTGCGCCTGCGCAAGACACTGGCAAAAGGGGATGAGATTCGCACCGGTTTCTATCCCTCATTGAGTCTAACCGGAGGTGCCAGCAGCACCTCGGACACCCTGACCCAGGTATTGCAAAATCCGGTGGGCACTCTGGGTGCCAGCCTGGCGCTGCCTTTCCTCGAATACAACAAGACCCGGATCTCCATTGCGAGCTCAGAGCTTGATTACCAGATTGCCGAAACCGAATTTCGCAAGCAGCTTTATACCGCCCTGGTCGAGGTGGAAGACGGCCTGGCCGCCCGCCATCACGGCGAGCAGCGCCTGAACTATCTGGCCGAGCAGCTGACGTTTGCCAAAGAGGCAGAACGGCTTGCCCGGGCTCGCTTCCAGGCCGGTGCCACCGGGGTACAACCCTGGCTGGATGAGCAGAACCGCCTGTGGGAGGCCGAGCTTTCCTTGCTCAACCAGCAAAAGGAGCAGCTCAACACCATGGCCAGGATCTACAAGGCGCTGGGGGGCAGTGATCACAGCTAAGCCAGCGCGCTCGACACCGCCTCTCATGCCATGAGAGGCGGTGCTTTTTCCCCCTCTTTATGTCCCCTTCCTGATTGACTGTCACACAAAGCAATTGATAATAGTTTTCATTTAATGAAAAATGGGCGTCATTGTCAGTCAGGAGTATTCATATGTCTCAGCCCACCCCGGTCAATCGCCCTCGTCTGCTCACGGTCAAACACGTCCGGGATGTGAGCCCGCACCTGCGCCGAGTCTGCCTGACCAGCCCGGAACTCGCTGACTACCCCTTCACCTGCGGCGGCGCCCATATCAAGATCATGCTGCCACAGCCGGGCCAGACCCACGCCGTACTGCCCACGCCCACCCCGCAAGGGCCGCGCTGGGAAGACCCGAGCCAGCGCCCCATCATGCGCACCTTCACCATACGGGCATTTCGTCGCGAGGCACTGGAGCTGGACATCGACTTCGCGCTGCACGGCGATGCCGGCCCTGCCAGCCGCTTTGCCATGCAGGTCAAACCCGGCGATCTGCTTGCCATCTCGGGCCCGGGTGGCCCGGATCCCATGCTGCAGCCTGCCCGGCACTACTACATGGTGGGTGACCTCACCTCCCTGCCCGCCATCAGTGCCATGGCCGAGGTAATGCCCGCCGACGCCCAGGGCCACATCGCCCTGCTGGTACCTTATCAGGAAGATGTGCAGGATCTGTCGCTACCCGCTGGCGTGACCTTGCGCTGGTTTATCGGCCCCCCCGAGCAGACTGAGCCACTGGTGGCGTATTTCACCGCCCTGCCGATGCAGGAGCAGGCGAGCTACTTCTGGTTCGGCGGTGAAGAGGGGCTGGTGGTGCCATTGCGCCGTCACGTCAGGCGCACCCTGGAGGTGGATCGCACTCGGGTCTACGCAGTCCCCTACTGGCGCCACGGCAAGGATGAAGAGGCCTATCACCACGCCCGTCATGATGTGATGGACAGCTGAACTGCCCATTTTTTTCCTTGGAATATCAAGCTCATGGCCTGCAGGTCATGGGCTTGATTGCTATGTGCACTCCCCTGATTTGCTCCTTGCCCCCCATTGTGGTGATCCGAGCGGTTGTGCTTGATTTGATGCAAACAACCAGATAATGATAATCACTCTCAACAATAAACAGTGATGACGCCCCATTGCAGCCTATCTCCATGCCCCGGGTTTGGATGTGGAGCGCACGTCATTCACTCCCGTTTGCACAGCAAGGTAATCCAGATGGCAGTTTTGAACTCAGTAATGCGCGCCTTCGCGGTGGAGGCTCTTCCCACTCCTGCCGACCTGTTGGCACTTCATCCCTGTCCCAGCGAGGTTGCAGCGCAGATCGATCACCATCGCCAGCAGGTTCGCCAGATCCTGACAGGAGAAGACGATCGCCTGCTGGTGGTGATAGGTCCCTGCTCCATCCACGATCCCCTCGCCGCCCTCGATTACGCACAGCGACTGGTGCGGTTGGCCGACGCCTATCAAGACAGGTTGCAGATAGTGATGCGCACCTATTTCGAGAAGCCACGCACCACAGTGGGCTGGAAGGGGCTGGTATTCGACCCTCATCTGGATGGCAGTAACGACATAGGTCACGGCCTGCGGCTGGCGCGTCAGCTGCTGCTCGACATCAACCGTCTGGGATTGGCCACCGCCACCGAGTTTCTCGATACCACCAGCTTCCTCTATCTTGCCGACCTCATCAGCTGGGGAGCCATCGGCGCCCGCACCACCGAATCCCAGGTGCACCGTCAGCTGGCCTCGGCGCTGCCCTGTCCTGTCGGCTTCAAGAATGGCACGGACGGCAATATCCGGGTCGCCATCGACGCCATCCAGGCCAGTGAAGCCTCTCATCTGTTCACCGCGCCGGGCAGTCAGGGCGGCATTGTGGTGATCAAGAGCGAAGGCAATCCCGCAGGCCACATCATATTGCGTGGCGGCACCCGCCCCAATTATCACCAGAGCGACGTGGAGGATGCCGCCGAACGCCTGACGCGGCAGGGGCTCAGCCACCGCCTGATGGTGGATTGCAGCCACGGCAACAGCCAGAAACTGCACAAAAATCAGATCCGGGTGGCAGGTGAGCTCTGCCGTCAGCTGGGGGAAGGCAGCGACGCCATCGCCGCCGTCATGGTCGAGAGCTTCTTGCAAGGGGGCAGCCAGAAGCCTGCGCCATTGAACGAACTCGCCTATGGCCAGTCGGTCACCGACGCCTGCCTGTGCTGGGACGATACCCAGACCCTGCTCGCCATGCTGGCCGAGGCTGTCGAGATACGTCGCCAGAGCAGGACCCGACGCCAGCCCGGAACGGTACACTGGGATGCCCAATTGGCCAGCTGAACAAGAGAAGGCTCCCCCAGCGGGAGCCTTATTATCTGCAAGTCCCGTCATTACCATTTAGTCAGCAAGGTCGCCAAATAAAATGACCCATACTTATCCGTTCAGGATAAAGACCATAGGGTGCGGGCTTTGGATGGGATAAAGAAAATATCCGTGCTACCTCTCTTCTTTCTTCACTCGATGACCAGCAACCGGCATACAGGCTCCCCTTTACGCCATGTCAGATAAAACTGAAAATCATGCCAGTTAATGGAAAAAGCCCCTCCGATGAGTAAAAAGAATCGTAGCTTCCTTGCGGGCAGCTTAATGCCCCCTAATTTTCTGGGGAATGGTGGAGGAGAATATACAATGGGCTATATGAGTCCAGTGACTCGTCTCTCATTGGTCGTCGGTGAACTGCTGGCAATACAAGATGGGGAAACCACAAGCCGATGCACACATGACAATTAATCGGCCAATAAGGGAGGCAAGCATCACGGCAGACAGTATGCTGTCGCACTGCGACAAACAGGGACAGTACAAAATGAGGAGGGAATTGACAGGAGAATACTTCGGTGAATACAAATAATAATGCCGCCTCGCGGGCGGCATCATTCATGATCGATCCGGTGGATCAGATCAGGAAATCATTCAGATCCTTGCCCAGCGCAACTTGCTCGGCAATGGCTTTCGGCATACGGCCCTGGCCGGTCCAGGTCTTCTCCTGGCCATCTTCCTGATACTTGTACTTGGCAGGACGTGGTGCGCGCTTGCTCTTGGCGGCGCCAGCAGTGGCGGCTGGGGCAGCGGCACTGTTGATCAGCTCACGGGGATCAATACCGGCTTGCTGCAGCATTTCGGTGAACTCGCTCAGCTTGCGCTGACGCTCTTCCTGCTCGGCACGCTCTTGCTCAACAGACTCGGCGCGCTCGTTATATACCAGCTCAAACTTTTCTTTCGCTTCTTGCAGCTGTTCAAACGGCAATTCACGGATGGCAGCACGCAGGCTGCGAATGTTCAGCAGAACTTTCAGAAATTCGTTCATTACTTCCTCACAAAATTATTTTTGTTTGTCACAGGGATAACACAGCTTGAGAATAGCATGCCTGTTTGATAACAACATACTGTTTTTATAGTTCCTGTCACTTTCTTAACAAAAACGATTGGCTGAATATGCCAGCGACTTTATTCACTCGTTGCTCATTGTCGTAACCGCCGTGATCGCTCACCACACAATTCTCGCCGGCGTGCCTGACAAATAGACAGACACACCCTGGCATATTTCTCATCACACTTATGTCAGCTATTTTCACAATTGGCCATTGTGGTTAAAACCTGTACCACTCAGACGAGGCTCAAGGTAGACGAATGGCGCTATATATTACTGCCCCATAGCGCCCCATACCTGCCATCCCTATATTCTCGCCCTCGCGCTTCACATCATGTTATTTGAGGATCAAGCGACGCCAGGGGCCTGTGATCTCGCAGTGACCCGTTTCCTCCGTATTCTGCCAGCCGAGGCGATGATAGAAGGCCAGAGCAGAGGTATTGTGGGTCGCCACCTTGAGTGAGGCTGGCTTTCGACAAGCCGCCAACCCCTGGCTCAGCAGTGCCCGCCCCAGCCCCTGACCGTGCCAGTCGGCCGACACGTAGAGATGGTGCACGAAGCTCTCATCCCCCCAGATGGAAACAAACCCGCAAGGGGTGCCACCCTGTTCAGCCACCCAGAGCTGCTCGCCCCGGGTATGCTCGTCGAAATCCTCAAGCCGAAAGTGGGAAGGGTCGACCCAGTGAAAGGTCTGACGCCGCCCCTTCAGGTACAGCTGCGCCAATTGGTGAATATCCGTCTCTCGCATGACTCTGATCATCAGGCCTTCCTTCGTCACTATTATCACTTGGCAACACTGTCGGATGGATCGCCACACAGTGTCAAATATCATGGTCAGAATAACGACCGACCCATGGCACGGGTGTGACACACCTCTGTCCATTTTATCGCCCATGGGGCTATACTGCCTGAGTCCCATGTATGGATGGTTTGAGGCTCGCTGATTTATGGATAACAAGCAGATAGAAGGTAACATCTTTGTTCCGGCCCATATCGACGATGTCTGGCGTGCCTGGACAACCGAGAGCGGCCTGCGCAGCTTCCTGGCGCCGGAATGCCTGATGGTGCCCGAACCGAATGGTCCCTTCGAGATCTATTTCAGGCCCGATGCCCCGCTGGGTGAACGTGGTAGCGAAGGCTGTCGGGTGATGGCCGTCATGCCCCACGACCTGCTCAGCTTCAGCTGGAACTTTCCGCCCTCCCTGCCCCATATTCGGCTGCAAAAAACTCAGGTCAGCCTGCGTTTTGTGCCTGAAGGTCAGGGTACTCGCCTCTACTTCCTGCAAAGCGGCTGGGCAAACGATCCTGACTGGGATCAAGGCTATGCCTATTTTCGGGAAGAGTGGCTGGAAACCAGCCTGCCCCGCCTGCAGTATCGCTTCACCCACGGCCCCATCGACTGGAATAACCCGCCGGACAAGCAGCAACTGAAATCACTGGCTCAATAAGCCTCCATATCAAAACACCGCCAGCTGGCGGTGTTTTTTATATTCAATTAGCGGCAGTTCAACGCGGGTTTGTCATCCAGCAGCCAGGAAATCCAGCGCAGTTTTGAATTTAGAACAAACCCTTCATCTGCCTCAATGCCTTTTACTATGTAGCCATCTGCTGACAACTGTTCTGCCACCCCGGCAAAGTGCCATTCGTTACTATTAATACGCTCGCCCTTGAGCAAGGCATCACTTAGCTGTTGATTCATCACAATGATCGACAGTCCCGTCACTGAGTCTATCCCCAGCCCGGTATTTGCTACCCGCCCAACCACAACCGGTACCTTGACTGTACAGTGGCGGCCTTCGCTATCAGCTGCGGTATAGCTCCCTTCACCAACTCGCCCCTGCATCCATAAAAGACTCCCCTGAGTCAAACGTTCTACCGACAATATACCCAGCGCCCCCTTGGGGAAATCATGAATATCAACAGTCTCGGCGAGCAGGACCGGACACGCCAGCATGAACAGCCATAGATAATGTTTCATTATGTCTTCCTCGCTGATTGAGCGTATGAATCGCCTTGCTGCGAGAGAAAATAGATCAACACAAAGGGGCCGATGACAGGGACAAAAAAGACACAGCCCCACCATCCCGAACGATCTATATCGTGCAGACGGCGGACGACAAGTGCAACCACGGGAATGGCACTTGCCACGCCATAGCCCATATCCAGCCAGGTCATATCATCCAGACGTACATCCAGTGCGATACACATAAGAGTGACCAACAAATGCACCCACATGAACATCCAGAACTCCTTTCTGGAAGAGAAACCGGAAAAATCAAAGTAACGGCGCCACGCAAGTAAATAAAAAGATAACATTCAGGATATCTCCAGCGTTATTTGGTCACCCATCTTGGTGGCGAACGCGGCGTGAGACGTCCTGAAACCGGTTTTAGGACGTGCTAAAACCTGTCTTTGTCCGTGACATTCTTCTTTACCTGGATGCGAACCGTTATGCTGGCATGACGTTATCTTTTCACTACCATGGCTGGGATCAGGATCAGTTATGCTCGCAATTCCCGTACCCTTCGTTGTCTCTCTAATGCTGGCCTTGCTGGTGGTGACCCTGTATGTGCGATTGGCCGAACAAGCAAAAACGGCTTGCCTGTTTTTGGCGCTCTGTGCGGCTACCACCGGACTTGTAGGGCTTCGCTGGACTTTCGATATTGCTCTCTTCAGTTTTGCCCAGCCAATACTTGCATCACTCATCCCGGTCACGGCCTGGCACATCTTTACCCGTGCCAGCACCGACACAGGCAGAATTGCTTATAAACATGCCATCGGGCCTATATTGGTGGCGATCAGCCTCTTTACTCACTCCTTTTTTGCGCTACCTCTGGATGAGATCCTCACTGCAATTTATCTGTTTTATGGTATTGCTCTGGTACGTTATTCCGCGAAGGAGCCGCTCCTCATCCATGTCTCGTTAAGTCATTGGGAAGGAGTGAAAAGGGCCGAAAACGCAGCGGGTTGGATGTTATTATTCTCTGCGGTGATTGATACCGCCATATCCATCGACTTTGCAGTTAATCAGGGCAAGTTTTCCCTTTATATTCTAACGCTAGGTCACTTGATACTGCTGCCAGCACTGGCACTTGCCGTGATCATGGTGGGTGTCAATACGCCATCATTTGATGACGTTGGTAAACCAGAGAAACCGCATATATCCAAGGTGCCAAGCGCGGAACCATTGCTGACAGAAGAGCGTGCCAACGAGATTACCGTCATGCTGGATAAGCTGATGCAAGAAAAAGCAAGCTATCTCGATCCGGATCTGACATTGGCAATGCTGTCGCGCAAGCTGGGCATTCCCGCCAAACAGATCTCGACGGCGGTCAATCAGGTACACAAAAAAAGCATATCCAGAGTGATCAATGAATATCGTATCGAGCATGCAAAAAAAGCGCTACTGACGACAAATGAAACCGTCACCCAGATATTGATGAATGCGGGCTTCCAGACCAAATCCAACTTTAATCGCGAATTTTCTCGCCTAACGGGCCTGACACCCAGTGCATTCAGAAAACAAAGCGAAACGCAGTCCCGTTAATATGTTGCGCACCGTCATGTCAAACGGTCAGCCAAGCCCGACACTGACCGAAAAAGCCAATAAACATCCTGAACACCAACGAGCAATAACGAGGCCCCAAAAATGGGTGGCGGGTGCTGCTTATGGGCTTTATGACCACCTTGAATGCCATGACGGCATTCTCTACAATGACGCACTTTTTACCCATTTCAGGTCATATTGATGAGCGATACCAACACCAAACCGGCACTGCCGGATCACCTTGCGGGCAACCCGCGCAGCCCGCACCATGTCGCAGCCTGTTTCGAACACCCGATCGGTATTCGACTCAATGGTAAAGAGCGCACCGATGTCGAGGAGTATTGCATCAGTGAAGGCTGGGTGAAGATCCCCTCCCCCAAGGCGCTGGATCGTCGCGGTCAGCCGATCCTGATCACCCTGAAAGGCACCGTTGAGGCCTACTATATCGAGTCCGTTTAACTGCTGCGGCCTGCCTCTTCGGCTTACCGAGCCAGCGGGTCTGTCACTGCAGTCAACAACAAGGCCACCATAACGGTGGCCTTGTTGTTTCTGGCATCTGCCAAGGTGAACGACTTGCGGGCTGAATCGGCGGCGCTTACACCCCCAAGCGGTCGCGCAGGGTGTACCAGGCGGCGCCGGCGGCGGTAAAGGGGATACGAAACAGGCGGCCGCCGGGGAAGGGATAGTGCGGCAGCTTGGCGAAGGCATCGAAGCGCTCTGCCTGACCACTCAATACCTCGGAGAGCAGCTTGCCCGCCAGATGGGTACAGGTGACACCGTGGCCGCTGTAACCCTGCATGTAATAGATGTTGGGGCCGATACGGCCAAACTGTGGCAGGCGCGACAGAGTCAGCAGGAAGTTGCCGGTCCAGGTGTATTCCACCTTGACGCCTGCCAGCTGCGGGAAGGTCTTGAGCATCTTGGGGATGATCAGCCGTTCGATATCTGCCGGATCTCGCGCGCCATACACAACGCCACCGCCGTAGAGCAGACGGTGATCGCCGGAGGTGCGGTAGTAGTCGAGCAGGTAGTTGCAATCTTCCAGGCAGTAATTTTGCGGCAAGAGGGAGCGGGCGCGCTCCTCCCCCAGCACCTCGGTGGCGATCACCTGGGTACCGCAGGGCATGCTCTTGCCAGCGAGCTCGGGCACCAGGTTGCCAAGATAGGCGTTGCCGGCCACTACCACGAAGCGCGCCTTCACCGCCCCCTTGGCGGTCTTCACCAGTGCCGGTTGGCCCGGGGTAATGCTGGTGACGGCGGATTGCTCAAAAATCCGCCCCCCCTGCATGCGGATGGCTTCGGCCTCCCCCAGCGCCAGGTTGAGGGGGTGAATATGGCCGCCGCTCTTGTCGAGCAGGCCGCCGACGTAGCGATCACTCGCTACCACCTCGCGGATCCCGTCCCCGTCGAGCAGCTCCAGCTTGTCGTTGCCCCACTTCTGCCAACGGGCCTGCTGAGCCTTGAGCTCATGGAGCTGGCGCTCCGTCTCGGCGGCAAAGACGCCCCCCTCCTGCAGGTCGCACTGAATGTTGTAGCGTTTGATCCGCTCGCGGATGATCTGCCCCCCTTCAAACAACATGGAACCGAGCAGCCTTGCCTGATCCGGCGGGCAGTTCGCTTCTATGGTGTCGATATCGCGGCTGTAGGAGTTGACGATCTGGCCGCCGTTGCGACCGCTGGCGCCAAAGCCTACCCGGGCCGCCTCCAGCACCACCACCGAATAGCCCTTTTCCACCAGATGCAGCGCACTGGAAAGGCCGGTGTAACCTGCCCCTATGATGCAGACATCGCACTCAAGCTGCTCGGTCAATGTCGGATAAGGTGCGTGTTGATTGGCACTGGCTGCGTAGTAACTGTTTACATGCTCGGTCATGATCCCTGTTTCCTTACCGGTTCTTTTCCCAAACGAGACATAGTCTCGACACTAGAAGTTGGCCGGGGTATGGGCGCTGACGATGCGACAAGTCTGCCCCGACGGATTGCTGAAACTGTGGGGCTCGCCTGTGTCGATCACATAGCTGTCCCCGGCGCTGAGTGGATAGGTCTGCCCGGCCACCGTCAGGATCACAGACCCTTCCAGCACTGTACCGACCTCCTCCCCCAGATGCTTGACCTGGCCGCCAGTGTCGGTGCCGGGTGCATAGGTCTCCAGCATGAAGCCAAGCTGGCGACGATTATTGCCGTTGTGCACCAGCTTCATGGAAACCCCCTGACTGCCCAGTTCGATCAACTGCTCGGCCTTGATCACCACGCTTGGCGCACGCCCCTCCTCCTCGGCAAAGAAGCGCGACAGCGGCAGCTCATAGACGTTAAGCAGCTTCTGCAAGGAGGCCACCGACGGGCTCACCTTGTCCTGCTCTATCATGCAGATGGCGCCGTGGGTCAGCCCGCTCAGCTCGGCGACCCGTCGCTGGGAGAGCCCGAGACGGCGGCGAGTGGCAGCGAGGCGCTCCCCCATACTCTTGTCCATCAGCGGGTTAGCCGTCATGGTCTGCCGCTTTGCCTCTGCTTGTGGTTGCTGCATCGCCCACCTCCTTGTGTGCCTGCCGACTTGCGTATTTATCTGCTTGTGTGCCTGTCGAGTGTGCTTGCGGATCGGTTCGAGGGCGCAACCGGTTAAAATAGCGAGTCACATTACCGGACCTGTTCGTTATCCTGCACGGCACGTGCTGTTCATTATTTTGCACACCCAATCCCACAAAAACCGGTAAAATCGCCCTAACAGCTCCATTTCTAGCATGCAGCGCCCCGTTTACTCAAATATATTTAACACTTGAAAAACATTTCAGCTCAATTTATGGTCTTTCTGTGCTTATTATTCTATACGGTGGCAGCACAGGATCCCTTGGCCACCCTGACCCACAATCGAGGCTTCCTTCTATGTCAGCATCACAACCCGCTCTCTCCTTGATCAAGTCCCTTGCCTATATAGATGGTCGCTGGTGCGAGGCGCATAACGGACGCCACTTCGAGGTACTCAATCCGGCCAATGGCCAGATCATCACCCAGGTACCCGACATGGACGAGGTGGACACCCGCCGCGCCATCGAGGCCGCCAGTGCGGCGCAAGCGCCCTGGGCCGCCCTCACGGCCAAGGAGCGCAGCAACAAACTCTACGCCTGGTTTGAACTCATCATGGCCAATCAGGACGAGTTGGCTCGCATCATGACCTGCGAGCAGGGCAAGCCGCTGGCCGAGGCCAAGGGGGAAGTGGCTTACGGCGCCAGCTTTATCCAGTGGTTCGCAGAAGAGGGCAAGCGCGCCTATGGCCGCACCATTCCGGGTTTTTCCAGCGACAGGCGTCTGGCCACCATCAAGCAGCCGGTGGGGGTGGTCGCCGCCATCACGCCATGGAACTTCCCCATCGCCATGATCACCCGCAAGGCAGGCCCGGCGTTGGCAGCCGGTTGCACCATCGTCATCAAACCTGCCGCCGAGACTCCGCTGTGCGCGCTGGCGCTGGCGGCGCTGGCGGAAGCGGCCGGCATTCCGGCTGGCGTTATCAATATCGTTACCACCCATCACTCGTCAGCGGTGGGCAATGAGCTGTGCAACAACAAGGCTGTGCGAAAGCTCTCCTTCACCGGCTCGACCCGCATCGGCAAGCTGCTGATGCGCCAGTGCGCCGACACCATGAAGAAGCTGTCGCTGGAGCTGGGTGGCAACGCCCCCTTCATCGTGTTTGACGATGCCGATCTCGACGCCGCCATCGCCGGGGCGCTCGCTTCCAAGTACCGCAACGCGGGCCAGACTTGCGTCTGCGCCAACCGTATCCTGGTGCAGGCCGGTGTCTACGATGCCTTCGCCGAGAAGCTGACCGCTGCCGTGCAGGGCTTCAAGGTGGGGGATGGCATGAGCGAGGGCACCCAGATAGGCCCGCTGATCAACCCCGCCGCGGCCAGCAAGGTGGCCGCGCTGGTCAAGCAGGCCGAAGCCGCCGGCGCCAAGGTGCTGGTAGGCGGCGAGCCGCATCCCGCCGGCCCGCTGTTCTACCAGCCCACCATTTTGGGCAATGTCGATAAAACCAACCCCATTTTGCAGGAGGAGATCTTCGGCCCGGTCGCTCCGCTGGTACGTTTTGACACCGAAGCCGAGGCCATCGCCATCGCCAACGACACCCCCTACGGGCTGGCCGCCTACTTCTATGGCCGCGACATAGCCCGGGTGTGGCGGGTAGCCGAACAGCTCGAATACGGCATGGTGGGCATCAACGAGGGGATCATCTCCACCGAGCTGGCCCCCTTTGGCGGCATCAAGGAGTCGGGTCTGGGCCGCGAAGGGGCGGCCGAGGGGCTGGAAGAGTATCTGGAAACCAAATATCTCTGCTTTGGGGGCATTCGCTAGGAGCGGATTTATACCAGACCCCGGCTTCTCCCTTCTTAAGAAGGAGGAGCAAACTGCCCCACCTGGCAGGGAGGGGCGGGATGGGGTCCGGCTATCAAGCTGCAGCGTGCCTTTGCAGGCATACCGTCATGAAAAGGACCAAGTGAGCGCTCCCGGTTGGGAGGCTCGCCACATTGAGACAGGGGCCAAGGCCTCTCAGGGAGGAAAGATGAGTCATTCAGATAGCCATGCAGACAACAACCAGGCCTGGCAGGCCCGCCGTGAAGCGGCCGTGGTCAACGGCGTCGGCACCCTGCTGCCGGTGTTTATCGACAAGGCTCTCAACGCCGAGCTATGGGACGTGGAGGGCAACCGCTACATCGACTTTGCCTCCGGCATCGCCGTGCTCAACACGGGCCACAACCACCCCAAAGTGGTGGCGGCAGTGCGTGAACAGCTCGAAAAATTCAGCCACACCTGCTTTCAGGTCACCCCCTACCCCGGCTATATCGAGCTTGCCGAGAAGCTCAACGCCCTGGTGCCCGGCCCTACGCCAAAACGCACCCTGTTTCTCTCCACCGGCGCCGAGGCGGTGGAGAACGCCATCAAGATAGCCCGCGCCCACACGGGCCGCAGCGGCACCATCGCCTTCAAGGGGGGCTTCCACGGTCGCACCATGATGGGGATGGCGCTCACCGGCAAGGTAGTGCCCTACAAAACGGGTTTCGGCCCCTTCCCGGGAGAGGTCTATCACCTGCCCTTCCCGAGCGATTACCTGGGGGTGAGCGAGGCCGATGCCCTTGCCGCGCTGGATCTCTGCTTCAGCTCGGATATAGAACCGGCCCGGGTGGCAGCCATCATTCTCGAACCCGTGCAGGGTGAAGGGGGTTTCTACTCCGCCTCTCCCAGCTTTATGCAGAGCCTGCGCAAGCTGTGCGATCAGCACGGCATAGTGCTCATCTGTGACGAGATCCAGAGCGGTTTCTGTCGCACCGGCAAAACCTTTGCCACTGAATACAGCGGCATAGAACCAGACATCATGACGCTCGCCAAGAGTCTGGCCGGTGGCTTCCCTCTCTCGGCCGTGGTGGGCAAGGCGGCCATCATGAACGCTGCCAAGCCGGGCGGTCTGGGGGGCACTTATGCCGGTTCCCCCATCGCCTGCGCCGCCGCCCTGGCGGTGCTGGAGGTGATCGAAGAGGAGCAACTCAACCAGAAAGCCCTGGCTCAGGGGGCGCAGATCAAGGCTCGCCTGCATCAGTTGGCCGAGGGTTTTGACTGCATCGGCGACATTCGCGGCCCCGGCGCCATGGTGGCCATGGAACTGGTCAAGGGTCGGGATGCCAGCCAGCCTGACCCGGACCTCACCAAACGGCTGGTGGCCGAGGCTGGAAAACGTGGGCTTGTGCTGCTCTCCTGCGGCGTACGGGCCAACGTCATCCGCTTCCTGGCACCCCTTACCGCCACTCCGGCCTTGATCGAGGAAGGGCTGGCTCTGCTGGAACAGGCGCTCACCGCCGCCAGTCAGGGCTAGATCCACCCGGTTTCATCGGTCATGGCGAAAAATACCGTGAGATAACCGCAGGCCGCCCATCGCGGACGGCCTGCTCATACGGTATCATCCCCGCCCCAAAAAATGATGGCAGGCGCGCTGGGCTCCCTCCAAGGCCAGCCACACTGTCACGCGTCCTTCGCCTGCCTGCGGCGCGGGACATACGCCCCAAATTCGAGGAGAGAGGCCAATGGCTCAACGCCCGGCTCGATTGAAGCAAACCCTGACCCTGTGGCAAGTGGTGGTGATGGGATTGGCCTATATGACCCCCATGGTGGTGTTCGATACCTTTGGCATCGTCACCGACATCACTCAGGGCCATGTAACTACCGCCTACCTGCTGGCCCTGGTGGGCGTGTTGTTCACCGCCACCAGCTATAGCCAGATGGTGCGCCACTATCCGGTTGCCGGCTCCGCCTATACCTATGCCCAGAAGGAGTTCTCCCCCGTGGTGGGCTTCATGGTGGGCTGGTCATCCCTGCTCGACTACATGTTCCTGCCGATGATCAACATGCTGCTGGCCAAGATCTACCTGACCGCCCTGTTTCCCGGCATCGAACCCTGGATCTTCATCTGCGCCATGACGGCGCTGATGACCCTCATCAACCTGCGCGGCATCGATCTGGTGGCCAACCTCAACGGCGTCATCATCTTGATCCAGATCGCCATCATGGTGGTGTTTCTGGCCCTGATCGGATACGGCATCGCCCAAGGCGAAGGGCTCGGCACCGTCAGCCTGCAGCCCATCTACAGCACCAACGCAGAGGTGTTGCCACTGCTGACCGGCGCCACCATCCTCTGTTTCTCCTTTCTGGGATTTGACAGCCTGAGCGCCCTCAGTGAAGAGACCCCCAACGCCGGCAAGGTGATCCCCAAGGCCATCTTCCTGACTGCGCTGCTGGGCGGCCTTATCTTCGTGGTGGTGGCCTATGCCCTGCAGCTCTACTTCCCGGATGCCTCCCGCTTCAAGGAGCCGGATGCCGTGCTGCCCGAGATTGCCCTCTATGTGGGCGGCAAGCTGTTCCAGAGCGTGGTGCTGGTCTGTGCCTGCGTGGCCGTGCTGGCGTCGGGGCTCTCCTCCCACGCCGGTGTCTCCCGCATCCTCTACGTGATGGGGCGGGACAGGGTGCTGCCCCAGCGCACCTTCGGCTATATCCACCCCAAGTGGCAGACACCCGTGTTCAATATCCTGCTGGTGGGCATACTGGCGCTGTCGGCCATCAGCTTCGATCTGGAAATCGCCCTGGCCCTGATCAACTTCGGTGCCCTGGTGGCCTTTACCGTGGTCAATCTGTCAGTGATCGCCTGCTATTACGTGCGTCAGGGGCGCAACAAAACCCTTAAGGATCACCTGCAATATCTGGTGCTGCCCCTGTGCGGGGCAGGGACTGTCGCGATTCTCTGGCTCAATCTCGAACTAACCTCTCTTATCCTCGGCATTATCTGGGCTGCCATAGGGGGAATTTATCTGTTTTTGCGTACCACCTTCTGGCGCGTATCCTTGCCGACCTATTGAGCTGCAAGCCTTGCCAACACTGGGCTGGCGCCGCTCTCCCCCGAACGGGTGACGGCGCCATTTATTGATATAAAACAGGTCATTGATAATTCTCTTGCCCGGAATGCCTTTAGTGGCTTGTCTTCCCCCCCTATCTGGGGCAAAATCCCGCCGCTTTCATAACCGATGTGATCCCACATCGGTTATTTTTCATTTTGAAAAATTTTATTACCACTCGAGGCCGGACAACTTCCGGAAATGATATCAAGGTTCAGATGAACCTAATGCCGCAATGAGGAAAAACATGGGGCTCTTGTTTGCTTTGTCTCCGGTCGCCACCGGAACCTGCTTTGGTCGCCACGCGACCAACGTCTGTGGTTTGCATACCGATGTTGTGAGTACGCGAGAACCCGGTCCCATGGCCTCAAGCCATTCCACTTCCTGCCGCCCGTGCAAGGAGGAAGCCTGAATGAGCCAGCAACCCGTTCGTCTGAAAAAAACCCTCAGCATGTGGCAGGTGGTGGTGATGGGCCTCGCCTATCTGACCCCCATGGCCGTGTTCGATACCTTCGCCATCGTCGGTGACATCACGGAGGGGCGGGTCGCCACCGCCTATCTGCTGGCGCTGGGCGGCATACTGCTGACCGCGTTCAGCTACGGTCATCTCGTGCGCAAGTTCCCCTCTGCGGGCTCTGCCTATACCTATGCCCAGAAGGTGTTCAACCCCTACATCGGTTTCATGGTGGGCTGGTCTTCCCTGCTCGACTACATGTTCATGCCGATGATCAATATCCTGCTGGCCAAGATCTACCTGACCGCCATGTTCCCCGGAGTTGATCCCTGGATTTTCATCTTCGGTCTGGTGACTGTGATGACCTTCCTCAACCTGCGCGGTATCAACCTGGTAGCCAACTTCAATGGCCTGATAGTAGTGATCCAGCTGGCCATCATCACCCTTTTCATCGGTCTGATGGGCTGGGGCATCTACCAGGGTGAGGGCGCAGCGACCCTGATGAGCAGCCGGCCGTTCCACTTCGAATCCGCCAGCGTGGTGCCGCTGTTTACCGGTGCGACCATCCTCTGCTTCTCCTTCCTCGGCTTCGACGGCCTGAGCTCGCTCAGTGAAGAGACCCCGAACGCCGGCAAGGTGATACCCCGTGCCATCGTGCTGACCGCCCTCATCGGCGGCGTCATCTTCGTGGTGGTCTCCTACTGCCTGCAGCTCTATTTCCCGGATCTGGCCCGCTTCAAGGAGCCCGATGCCGTGCTGCCCGAGATTGCCCTCTACGTCGGCGGCGCCTTCTTCCAGAGCGTGGTACTGGTGTGTACCACAGTGGCGGTACTGGCCTCCGGCATGGCGGCGCACGCAGGCGTGTCCCGCATCCTCTACGTCATGGGGCGCGATCGCATGATCCCGGAGCGGGTATTTGGTTACATCCATCCGAAATACCGGACGCCGGCCATCAACGTGCTGATGGTGGGCTGTCTCGCCCTCTCCGCCGTGTCGTTTGATCTCGACACAGCGCTGGCGCTGGTGAACTTCGGTGCCCTGGTGGCCTTCACCTTTGTCAACCTGTCGGTCATAGGCCAGTTCTGGGTACGCGAGAAGCGCAACAAGAGCATCAAGGATCACCTGCTCTACCTGCTGCTGCCGCTGCTCGGCGCCGCCACTATCGGTGCGCTCTGGATCAACCTGGAACAGAGTTCCCTGGAGCTGGGCCTGATCTGGGCGGGTCTCGGGGTCACCTATCTGTTCCTGCGTCTGGCGGTGTTCCGCATTCCCTTCCGTCAGTACGAAGAGACTGCCGACTCCCAATAAGGGAGCGCGCCACACAGCAAAAAAGCAGAAGGGGAGCCATGGCTCCCCTTCTTGCTATCCGGCCCTCTGCGCAGCCTTGTCATCAAACCATCATAAAAGTGTCACTTTGTAATATTTCTGTCATAGAGCCTTGATTAAATGCGCGGGTCTACTTCAACCCCGAACGGTATCACCGTCCTCAAGAGGCTACATGCAACAGACGCAATCCTTGCCACAACAGCGAGCATCCCACTTCAGATCGCTGTTCAACTGGGTCACGGTTATCGCACTGGTCTACATCATTCTGGTTGCCGTTGGCGCCGTTTCCCACGGCTTCAAGGGCTTCTCCGGCGGTGCCGAGGGCGCAGCCCAGATCTTCGCCTTCGCAAACAATCCCTTTGTCGCCCTGCTGCTCGGCATACTGGCGACGGCCCTGGTGCAATCCTCCAGCACTGTCACCTCGGTGATCGTCGGTCTGGTGGCGGGCGGCCTGCCCATCGGCATGGCTATCCCCATGGTGATGGGTGCCAACCTCGGCACCACCATCACCAACACCATAGTCTCCATGGGTCATATCCGGGACAGGGCCGAGTTTCGCCGTGCCTTTGCCGCCGCGACCGTACACGACTTCTTCAACCTGCTGGCTGTGTTTATCTTCATGCCACTGGAGCTGATGTTTGGTCTGCTGCAAAAGAGCGCCGAGTGGCTGGCCACGCTGCTGGTAGGCTCCGCTGACATGTCGATGCAGGGGATGGACTTTATGAAACCCCTTATCTCCCCTGCGCTCAACCTTATCGACAGCGCGGTCGCCTTCTTGCCGGGCAAGGGCGCCGCCATCGCCACCATCGTCATCGGCATCTTGCTGATCCTCGGCTGCGTCACCTGGCTCGGCAAGGTACTGCAACGAGTGCTGGTAGGGCGCGCCAGGGATCTGCTGCACAAGGCGCTGGGTCGTGGTCCGCTGACCGGCATTGCCTCCGGTACCCTGGTCACCGTCATGGTGCAGTCCTCCTCCACCACCACCAGCCTGATGATACCCCTGGCCGGCAGCGGCCTGTTCACCACTCGTCAGCTCTACCCCTTCACCCTGGGGGCAAATATCGGCACCACCATCACGGCCCTGCTGGCGGCCACCGCCATCAGCGGTGTCGGTGCCAAGCTGGCGCTGACCATAGCCCTGGTGCATGTGCTGTTCAACTTGTTTGCCGTGGCGCTCATCTATGGCGTGCCCTTCCTGCGGGAATTGCCCATCAAGGCCGCCGAGGGGCTGGCCCGGGTCGGTAGCGAGAACAAACTGCTGGCTCTGGGCTATGTGGCCGGGCTCTTCTTCGCCCTGCCCGCCCTCATGATGGTGGCGGCGAAGTAATCCGCCCTGATGAGGCGAGGGGGCTGGATCCTGGCCCCCTCGTCGTCTGTCTGCCCCGTCACATCCTCCTGCGTCCCGGCTCGCCCTCCCTCCCCGACTGGGATAAGATGCCGCCTTCATTGCCTTTAAGGAAAAACTGATGAAATTCATTCTGATCGCGCTGCTGATTGCCGGTGTCGCCTACTACTTCTACTCCAGCAGCAACAACAAAAAACAAGCGGTGGAAAATGTGCGCAAGGGCGCCGAGTTCCTCGCCAGCAACAAAGACAAACCTCTGGTGACCACCACGGCCTCCGGTCTGCAATACGAGGTACTGACCCCGGGCACTGGCACGGTTCACCCCACAGCTACCAGCAAAGTGAAGGTGCACTACGAGGGCAAGCTGCTGGACGGCACCGTCTTCGACAGCTCGGTCGCCCGTGGCGAGCCCATCGAATTTGGCCTCAATCAGGTGATAGCTGGCTGGACCGAAGGGGTACAGCTGATGGTGGAAGGTGAGAAGACCCGCTTCTACATCCCCGCCAATCTGGCTTATGGCGACCGTGCTGCTGGCAAGATACCGCCGGGATCCGTGCTGATCTTTGACGTTGAGCTGCTGGGTATCCAATAAGCAGGCTTATGCCAATCGCGCCGCTGGCAAGATCCCACTGAACGCCCGTGCAGACCTTCGACGTTGAGCTGCTGGGTATTCAATAAGCAGGCTTATACCAATCGCGCCGCTGGCAAGATCCCACTGAGCGCCCGTGCTGATCTTCAACGTTGAGCTGCTGGGTATTCAATAAGCAGGCTTATGCCAATCGCGCCGCTGGCAAGATCCCACTGAGCGCCCGTGCTGATCTTCAACGTTGAGTTGCTGGGCATCCAGTAAGTCCGTCCCTCGACAGCGCCTTATGACAAGGCCAGCGCACTGCGCTGGCCTTGTTGTTTCTGCTTGTCTGCGGCCCAGCCTTGTCACGCCAACCACTGTTACTATCAACCAATGGTGAACAGTGCTTATACATAGCGCTAGATTGTTAACCTTGCATCCCAGGCAGATAATGACCCCATCGTCAGTGGCCCGACGCCCTGACCCCGGTTTCGGGTACGCAATGCGTACCGACACAGCTTATATGGAGTCTTGTCATGTCTATCGCCCCCGTCTGGTTTATCTCTCACGGCGCTCCGGATCTGGTTCTGCGCGACCAGCCGGCCACCCACTTCCTGAAAACATTGCGCCTTGGCGATATCAAGGGACTGGTGGTGATCTCGGCACACTGGTTCAGCCGCACCGACCTGCAGATCAACGTCGAGCCCAATCCGGCGCTCATGTATGACTTCTACGGTTTTCCGGAGCCGCTCTACCATATTCGCTGGCCGGCAACGAGTCCGCTGTGGTTGCAGGAGGCGGTAGGCGATCAGCTGATGCTGGCGGGCTTGCCGGCTACACAGGTGCGCCGCGAGCTGGATCACGGCGTCTGGTCGCCGCTCTCCCTGATGGATCCGGCAAGCGAGATCCCCCTGGTGCAGATCTCCATTCCGGCCAGTTTCAGCCCAGCCCAGCTATGGCAACTGGGGGAAGCACTGCAGAGCCTGCGCGAACAGGGGATAGGCATACTGGCCTCCGGCGCTATTACCCACAACCTGCGGGCTCTCGGGCCGGACAACTCGCCCGTCCCCGGCTGGGCCAGCGATTTTGTGAACTGGCTGGAGCAGACAATGAGCGAGGGTGACAGGCCCGCGCTGGAAGAGTACAGAACGCGAGCCCCGGGAGCGCTGGAAGCACACCCCCATGACGATCACCTGCGCCCGCTGTTTGTGGCGCTGGGGGCCGCCGGCAAGGACAAGCCCCACAAGCTGCACGACAGCTGGGATGGCGGCAGCCTCTACATGGGATCCTACCGGTTTGCATGACCGGATGCTGGCAGCTTCTCAGCAACCTTGGCTCTGAGCGGAAGGATCAGATACAAACACTGGCGATTGGTATTAAATTATTTTGAAACCCATCTGATACCATCTTCTAACCAGACACGGGCACCACTCTCCGCACCCTTGTCTCTAAATGCTGGATATTAAGTTTTACTTCCAATGAGTTAACGTTACTCTGGCTGACAAGGCCGAGCGCACATGTCTGGTGCGTTCCAGTGAAGCAGGGAGGCTTCCACGTGAGCAATCACCACCCCTTTTTTATCCTGAACAGGAGTGCGATCCTGATCTTATGCCTCGGCCTTCTACTCTCCCTGCTTGGCGCAATTCTCCTCCAATACAACAATGACAAGCAGGCTCAGGTGGCCATCGCCGCTACCACGGAAGACATCGCTGACACCATAAAGACCCGGATAGAGCTTTATCAATATGGGCTGAGGGGTGTACGTGGTGCGATTTTAACCGCTGGCGAACATGACTTCAGTCATCAGGACTTCGTTCGCTATAGCCTGACCCGAGACGTGAACAAAGAGTTTCCCGGCGCTCGCGGCTTCGGGTTTATCAGACGGGTCAGCAATGCCGGCCTCGATAACTTCATCAACTACGTCCAGAAGGATGGGCGGCCAGGTTTCACCATTCAACAGCTGTCGGCCTATCACGGTGAGCATTTCATCATCCAATACATAGAGCCGGAATCCCGTAATCAGGCGGCAATCGGACTGGATATTGCCTCCGAAACGTCACGTCGCGAGGCCGCACTCTCTGCCATTCGCAGTGGTGAAGTCAGACTGACCGCCCCTATTACCTTGATTCAAGCCACGGGCAAGCCATTGCAGTCCTTTCTGATCATGATGCCTATCTATCGCACCGTGACCACACCCGCCACCAGCAATGAGCGGGAAAAAGCAGGGTTTGGCTGGAGTTACGCCCCTCTACTGACAGAGGAGGTGCTGGGCGCCTTGCATCTGGAAAGCGACACCTTTCACATCAGCCTCAGTGATATCACTGCAACGCAACAGGCAAAGCCCTTCTACACCAGCGCCCTCACCCATGAGTCCAACAATCCTCATCATATCGTCATGACACACACCACCGAGCGGAACATTTATGGCCGCCTCTGGCTGATTTCCCTCAAGGCTCACCCCCTCTATCTGACCCGACTTCAGCAAACCTCACCGTTAATCATATTGTTCACCGGCGGCATCATCACCCTGCTGACCATGCTGGTCTTCCGCATGCGGGCTATTGGTCAGCAACAGCGTCTCAGGGTCATTGAAAACCAGGCCACGTTGGCAGCCATTGTTGCCAGCGCCAGCGATGGCATCATCGCCAAGACACTGAATGGCATCCTGGTGAGCTGGAACAAGGGAGCAGAAGATCTGTTTGGTTACTCGGCCGAGGAGGCCCTAGAGCACAGCAGTGCTGAACTGTTCGGTACCAGTGATGATGACGCCAACGAGAAAGCCCTTCTGGCAAGCGTTGGGCAGGGGCAAAAGATCCCCAGCTTCCACACCCGCCGTCAGCACAAAGACGGACACATGCTGGAGCTGTCCATCTCCATCTCCCCCATTTATGACAACCGGGGCAAGATAGTCGGTATCTCGGAAACTATCAGGGACATCACGGCGCAGAAGAAGGCAGAGGAGCAAATACTGGTGCTCAATGCCAATCTGGAAAATCAGGTCGCGGAGCGTACGGCAGAACTGAGCAAGATCAATGTGTTATTGAGTAATGTGCTGCGTTCAGCCTCTGCCATCTCCATCATAGCGACCGACCTTGAGGGCACTATCACACTATTCAATGAAGGGGCAGAAAGACTCCTTGGCTACCGTGCCGACGAGGTCGTCGGTACGCAGACACCGGGCATTTTTCACGTTCGTGATGAGGTGATGGCACGCGGTACCGAACTGAGCAGTGAATATGGCCAGCAAATCGGCGGCTTCCAGGTGTTCATCTATAAACCTGAGCGGGATGGGGCCGAGAGCCGGGAGTGGACCTATGTGCGCAAGAATGGCACACGTTTCCCCGTAACCCTGGTGATCACGGCCATCCGCGATGCACAGGGCGAAAGCCGTGGCTATCTGGGCATAGGGCTGGATATAACCCAGAGCAAGGCGGCCGAGAAAAAGCTGGCAGAGAGCCTTGAAATCACTAGAGCCATCCTGGATACGGCGGTCAACCCCATCATGACCATAGATCAAGAGGGCATCATTCAGTCCCTCAACCCAGCCGGACAGAGCACCTTCGGCTATCAGTCACAAGAAGCCCAGGGCAAGCGGATTGAAGACTTGTTGAAAGCAACGGATAACGCCGAGACAGATGTCCCATTTTTTCATTCATTCACTCAGATCAATCTGGCCAGCATCATGAGCAAGGAGTTTATTGGTCTGCGGCATGATGGTTCCGAGTTCCCCCTGCAAATGTCAATTGGGATGATGCAAGCTGCGGGTTCCACCATGTTCGTCTGCATCATCACCGACATGACCCAGCAGTTGGCACAACGCAAGGAGATCCTGTCGACCCGTGATCAGTTGCAAATGGCTGCAGAAGTGGCCGAACTGGGGATCTGGTCCTGGGATCTTGAGACCAACGCCCTGATCTGGAGCGACCGCATGTTCGAGATCTATGACCTGCCGTTGGCACTCAGAAATGAGGGGCTCGATTATCAGCACTGGGCGAGCCGGGTACATCCGGACGATGTGGCGGCCACTACCGACAGCCTGCAACGGGCCGTGGCCGGGACCGGGGTTTATGACCCCGTGTTCAGGGTAACATTATCCAGTGGTGAACAGCGTGTGATACAAGCTGGCGCAAAGGTGGAGAGAGACAGCACGGGCAAGGTCCTTCGCGTCATAGGTTTCAACCGAGATATTACGGCCCAGACCGAGCTGGAGTCACGCCTGCTCTATGCCAAGGAGCAGGCCGATGCGGCCAGTCAGACCAAGTCTTCTTTCCTGGCCAACATGAGCCATGAGATACGCACTCCGCTCAATGCCGTGCTGGGTATGTTGCAACTGATCCAATACACAGACCTGACCTCTCGCCAACTTGATTATGTGGTCAAGGCACACTCGGCAGCCAAATCCCTGCTGGGCCTACTTAACGACATTCTCGACTACTCGAAGATCGAGGCCAGCAAGTTGCAGCTCGATTTGCATGCCTTTGACATCGAAAGCCTGATGCGTGATCTGGCCATAGTGTTGGATGGCAACCAAAGTCAGAAGCAGATCGACGTCATGTTTGATATCGACCCCCGCCTGCCCAATCACCTCATTGGTGACAGCATGCGGTTGCAACAGGTCCTGACCAACCTGGCGGGCAATGCCCTCAAGTTCACCCTCAAGGGGCATGTGATCATCAAAGTAGCGCTGCTGGCCCATCATGAGCAGGCTGTGACCCTGCGCATGGCAGTGACCGACAGTGGCATCGGGATCAGCCCCCACCAGCTGGAACGCATCTTTGAAAGCTTCACCCAGGCCGAGACATCTACCAGCCGCCGTTTTGGCGGATCCGGACTGGGGCTGGTTATCTGCAAGCGCCTCATCACCCTGATGGGGGGGGAGCTGCGGGTCGAAAGCGAGCCGGGGCGGGGCAGTCACTTCTGGTTTGACATCACACTGACACAGGCCGAATCCCAGTCAATCAAAGAGACCTGCCACGGTCTGGACCCCTCGTTGAAGATCCTGGTTGCCGATGACAGTGAGATGGCAACAGAGCTGCTGCAACGCACTCTGTCGTTATTGGGGTGGCAGGCAGAGTGTGTTCACTCCGGTGAAGATGCGATACGGCGGGTCAGCGAGGCTCACGATCAGGGACATCCCTTTGACATTGTCCTGATGGATTGGCGCATGCCGGACATGGATGGACTGAGCGCCGCCGCACGGATCCAACAGCAGGCAGCGTTGCATCCTGCGCCCAAGATCATCATGATCACCGCCTATGGCCACGAGATACTTACCGAGTCTCACCAGTCAGGTGCTACCCCCTTCACCAGCCTGCTGACCAAACCGGTGACGCCAAAACAGCTGGCAGACACCATTTATCAGGCGATCCATGGGCGCGACACCACCCCAAGCGGGCCAATGCAGCATACCCGGCGGCTGAGCGGCCTTCACTTGCTGGTGGTGGAAGACAATATTCTCAATCGCCAGGTTGCCTTCGAGCTGCTTGGCTGCGAGGGTGCCCGGGTACAACTTGCCGAGTGCGGGCGGGATGGCGTGACCATGGTATTGCAGCAAAAACCTGCTTTTGACGCCGTGCTGATCGATATGCAAATGCCGGATATCGACGGACTGGAAGCGACACGTCAGATCCGTGCCCATCCACAGTTTGCCAATCTGCCCATCATCGCCATGACCGCCAATGTATCGGAAACGGATCGCCAACTCTGCCTGGCCGCCGGCATGAATGAACACGTGGGTAAACCCATCGCCCTGGAACCGCTGGTCTCGACCTTGCTGGTACAAACCGGCAGGGTAGCGACCGCCACACAGGCCCCGACCTTGGTAGAGACACCCGATACGGGTGAGGCCCTGTTAGAGGCCGAGTCCATCATACGCCAGCGCTTCGATGACGATATCGAATTGCTGCACCGGATCCTGAGCCTGTTCGGTCCGGACCTGGCGGAACAGCTGGTCGCCTTGAACCAGGCCATTACGACCGGACAAGTCAAAGAGGTTTGCGCCACACTGCATGCCATCAAGGGCAGCGCCAGTACCATGGGGGCCAGCAGACTGGCTGCCCAGGCCAGAGAACGGGAGCAAACCCTGCTGCACGCAGACGAGCAGCAGGCCAGGCAGATCTTGAACGACGAAAGCTGGTTCATTCAGTTGCAAGAGACCGCCTGGCTCAGCACCGAACGGCTGAATCGGACCTTCACCTCCCCGCTGATGCGCCCCCTCCAGACACAGGCTGATGCCCTGCCACTCGCCGAGTGGCAGGCTGCCATGCAGGAGATCATGGGCTTGCTGGAGAGTGGCAATCTGGAGGCTGTCGAGTTGGCTGACGCGCTCGGGCGCAAGACGCCACCGCATCTGGGCACCACATTCAGTCAATTCGCCACCCTGATCGACAATCTGGACTTCACCGCCGCCCTCACCCTAGGGCACACACTGTTGAATCTTCAGCCACGGAGCCCGCACTGATGCCCTGGAACCTGCCCATCACCCGCCGCCCCAAGTTGCTGATTGTTGATGATCAGGCGATCAACATACGGTTACTGCACCAACTCTTTCGCGAGGAGTGCGACGTCTTCATGGCAACCAGCGGGGAACAGGCCATCGCGCTTTGTCACAACCTGATGCCAGACCTCATACTGCTGGATGTCATCATGGCAGGTCTGAACGGTCACGAAGTCTGCCTGCGACTCAAGGAGGATCCCGATACCCAGAGCATTCCCATTATTTTCATCACGGCCCAGCAGGAAGAGACCGATGAGGAGTATGGTCTGGCACTCGGTGCAGTTGATTTCATCAGCAAGCCCATCAGCCCCAACATCGTCAGGGCCAGAGTCAAGGCCCACCTGACCCTGAAAATGCAGGGGGACTTGCTACGCAATCTCGCCATGCTGGACGGCCTCACCGGTATACCAAACCGGCGCCGGTTCGATGATGGTCTAGCGCTGCTGTGGCGCCAGGGTTGTCGTGACCGCACGCCACTCTCCCTCATCATGCTCGATGTCGATTATTTCAAACGCTACAACGACCACTATGGCCATCAGGCCGGAGATCAATGTCTGCAAGCTATCGCATCAGTACTGGCCGAACGGGTGGGCAGACCACACGATCTGGTGGCTCGCTACGGCGGCGAGGAGTTTGCCTGCATACTGCCCAACACCCCCTTGACCAGTGCAGTCCATATCGCCGAAAGCATGTGCGCCGCCGTGCGCGAGCTGGCCATCGAGCACCTCGCCTCGGACGTAGCCAAGGTGGTCACCATCTCCCTTGGCGTCGTCACCCGCATACCCACTCTGGCAAGTTCGCCACAGCAGTTGCTTGAGGCCGCAGATCGCCAGCTCTACCAGGCCAAGGAGGCGGGACGCGCCAGAGTCGTCGTCGACAACAGCAGTGAATAGGCTTATCTCGTTGAGCAGGGGCCGGGTCTGTTTGGCAGCGCTGGAATCGGGCCTGGCTAACGTGCTGTAATAGCTGCTTGTTTTCAGCAGGCGCGCGCACTTCATGCAACTCAAACCCCTTCTCAAGGGCCGCTTTCAGCCCCACTGGCAGGCCAGCCACGATCTGATCAAACAGGTGGTTGAATCCTGCATCACGGAGCGGCGCCTTATTTCCGAGGGAGAGCCCCTGATGCGTCAGGGGGAGCCGTTGCGGGATCTGGTGCTGGTGCCGAGCGGCCGCATTGCCATGGGCCACACCGCCATGAACGGCCGCCGCTTTCAGCTCGGCACCCTGGAGTGCGACAACCAGCTGTTTGGCGAGATGGAGTTCTTCACCGGCTATCGCTGCCAGCTCGACATCATGGCCGAGGAGCCCCTCGAAGTAGCTCGCATCGACGGCGAACGGCTTGAGCAGGCGCTGGTCGCCCACCCCAAGGTGGCGCTCTTCTTTGCCACGGCCATTGCCATCGACTATCAGGACACAGTGGATATCTTCACCTGCCGCATGCTCTACCCCATCAGCTACAACATCGCTCTCGATCTCTATCACAGCCACTGTCATGACAATCCGGTGAGCGGTTTCAGCAAGGGGTATCAGGAAGCGGAGCGTTTCGGTACAACTGACCGCGTCTACCGACGGGCGGTAAAGGAGCTGATGGACAAGGGATTGGTGGAACGCGGCGAGCAAGGGTTGCAGATCCGAGATCTGGCGGGGCTCAAGGGGTTTCTCGAACAGCCATAACCACCCAGCCCAACACAAAATAAAAAAGGGCGGTCGATACCGCCCCTCTTGTTATTCACTCTCCCACTCAGGCCAGACAGGGTTGGGGCCGGGCGATGCGCAGCGAGGCCACCAGCATGGCGAGGATCAGGCCGTAGATCATCGGGATGGCGTACATCACCGCCTGCAAGCCGATCACCTGCTCCAGCAGGGCGCTGATGGCCGGGCTGAACATGGCCCCCGCGCTGCCACTGATAAGGATATAGGAGACGTTCTTGCTCGATGCCTGGCGCACAAACGACACCCCGTAGGCGATAAAGGCGTTGTAGAGCGCGGCGCAGACAAAGCCGTAACCATAGGTGAGGTAAGGCAGCTGGCTCAGGTTGTCGGTGGTAACGATCAAGGTCGTCATCCCCATCGCCAGGGCGATGATCACCAAGAGAAAGGTGCGGATCGGAATGCGGGTGACTATGGCGGTCGAGACCAGGGCGCCGAGCAGGGCAGCCGTCCAGTACTGGGTAATGATGTTGCCCGCCTCCTCGAAGGGGATGCCGAACTTGTTCTTCACGAACATGGGCGCCCAGGTGAGGAAGGTGTAGAGCGCCAGCATGGCGAGAAAGAGCCCCAAGCCGCCGCTGATGATGCCAAGGTTCCACTCCGAGTGCTCGTTACCGGCGCTCTCGCCGCCCGCCTCGCAGGCCCTGAAGTTCGTCAGCACAGCCACCAGCATGGTGGCCAGCGCCACCACGCCCACCGCCAGATAGCTCCAGCTCCACGCCATGGCGTGGGTCAGGGTGTAAGTGGTGATGAGCGGGAAAACCACCCCGGCCACGTTGAAGGTGGCATCCTGCACCACCAGCATGGTGCTCTGCATCCGCTCCTTCCAGACGCTCACCACCAGGGTTCCCGCAATGCAGAGCCCCACCCCGCCACACAGACCAATCACCGTCATGGCCGCCATCACCACATAGAGCGAGCCGGTCAGATGGAGCGATGCCGCCGCCAGCGCGATCAGGCCATAGCAGAGCAGCGTCATCCGCTTGAGACCCACCTTCTCGATGAGGAAGAAGGCCGCGATAGTGCCCGCCAGCGCCCCGCCGTTAAGCAGGGAGAAGATGGAGGCCACCTGATTGACGTCGGCGCCAAACTTGGCGGCGATGGGTTCGATCAGCATGCCGAACTGGGTCGCAAAACCGGCCATCACGAAGTTGGCCAGGAAGCTGATGGCAGTGAGGGAGAGCTTATTGTTCATATTGGATCTCTCATAGGGGTCAGGGTGCGTGCAGGGTTGGTCGGGGCCGCGGCGCTTACAGCGCTGTGTGCAGCGCCAGCTCGATCATCTGGTTGAAGGAGAGTTGCCGCTCCTCTGCGGTAGTCTCTTCACCGGTCAGGCAGTGGTCGGAGACGGTCAGGATGGCGAGCGCCTCGATCCCCTGCTGATGGGCAAGCCCGTAGAGACCGGCCACCTCCATGTCGATGCCGAGCACGCCGAACTTCTCCAGCGCAGGAATGAGGTTTTCGTCCGGATCGTAATAGAGGTCACCAGTGAAGATATTGCCCACCTTGACCGGAATGGCCTTCTCCTGCGCCTTGGTAAACGCCTTGTGCAGCAGGGCGAAGTCGGCCGAGGTAGCCATCTGGTAACCGGCGCTGCGCTTGGCATTGGTGGGGGAATCTGTGCCTGCCGCCTGCGCCAGGATCACATCACGCATCTGCACGTGACGCTGGGTCGCCCCCAGACTGCCGATGCGGATGATGCGCTTGACCCCGAAGTCGTTCACCAGCTCGTGGGCGTAGAGCACCATGGAGGGGATCCCCATGCCGTGGCCCATCACAGAGATGCGCTGACCGTTGTAGTAGCCGGTGTAGCCCAGCATGTTACGCACATTGGTCACCTCGCGCGCATCGGTCAGAAAGGTCTCGGCGATATAGCGGGCCCGCAGCGGATCCCCCGGCATGATGACGGTCTCGGCGAAATCGCCTGGGTTGGCATTGATATGAGCGGTCATTGTTGTTGTGCTCCAGTTTGACTCGTGTGGATGAGCGCATCCTAGCCCCCGCCCGGCCTCCCCTTGCAGGACAAAAGTCCTGTTGCCCCGATCGAGATCCCAGTTCCGGCAACTTGTTGTCTGCTGCGTTGCGTGCCGCATGCTTTTCGACGTTGCTTGCTACGGCTTGCCCATCACAGTCACCCGCAATTCCTGACGCGCCGGACAACTGGCATAAAAAAGCGGGAGGGCGACTGCCCTCCCGCTCGATAGACCCTGCCACTGGCGCAACGGGTCAATGACATTGTTGGTTCTGCCGGTTGACGCTTTCACTGCGCCAACAAACGCTGGCCTAGCTCAGGTCATGCAGCGCCTTGCCCAGAGGCGGCGTGAGGCGCAAGTCAGAGAAGCGCACCGCCAGCCCCTGCCGCTCCGGGGTGCAGCACATCACCCCGATAAAGCAGCGCTCGCTTGGCGGGAACGGCGCGAGGCGCAGCAGCGGCCACACCTTGCCATCGGTGGAGTATTGCAGGCGCAGGCAATCGGCCAGCCGGGTCAGCCGCAGCCAGAAGCGGCGCGGATTGCCGGTGAAAATACCGGTGGCCCAGTCCGAGCGTGGATTGGTCAGCACGCTGCCGATCATCGGCTGGGCATCGTTGTACTCGATCCCCGCCTTGAGCCAGTGCGCGCCGTCTTGCAGCAGCATCAGCCCCGCCTGATCGTAGAGGGTGGTGAACTCCCCCTCGACACAGACCTGAAAGGTAAACTCCCCCGCCACCTCGCAGCCATAGAGATGCCCGCTGTGGCGCTCGAAGCCATACCAGGTGCTGCGCCAAAAATCGGTCTGCTGGTCTGTCACCACCTGCAAACCGTCGTCTGTCTGGTGCCACTCGGCCGGTTCATTGAGCCAGCGCCACGCCGTACCTTCCATCATCCTGCTCTGCTCCCTTTTATCCCGCGTAATCCCGCAAAAATGCGGCTCGCCAACGCCTCGTCCGGTAACGACAGGTCATGGCTGCGCCTCTGCGGAACCCATAAAAGGAGTCAATAGTGTCGCTATTGCACCCCCGATACAAGCCTGGTGCCCCGCGCCATCCGTCCCCCTAAAAAGCACGGGGGCCTGATGGCCCCCGCTAGCATGCACTGTCAACCTGTCGGCTTATGCCGATTTGACGCACTTCTGGACAAAGCTGTTCTTGGCCGCACCCGCCAGCTTCTTGTCAGCGGCCGCTTTCTCGCACTGGGCGGCCTTGTCGGTGGCCGCGTCGGTTTTTACGCACTTCTGGATAAAGCTGTTTTTGGCCGCGCCAGCCAGTTTCTTGTCGGCGGCCGCCTTTTCGCACTGGGCTGCCTTACCGTTGGCCGAGGCATCCTTGACGCACTTGCCGATAAAGCTGGTCTTGGCAGCGCCGTTCAGCTTCTTGGCCGCGGCCTGCGCCTCACACTCTTGCTGCGCCGCCGGGGTGGCGCTGTGGGCGACCCCCATACCGAACAAAAACATCGTCATCAGGATGGCAATGGATTTCATCTGACAAGCCCTCATCATTGATTTGATTGTGGTTCTGGCACCGAGGGAACAAGGCTCACCCGCCTCCCCCTTCCGATTGCACTATAGTCCCCCCGCCGGATAGGCACCAAAGTGACCACCACCATGCAAATTCCATTTGCCCCGCCTAATCGGCTTATTCAGACCGTCAATCGCACCCATTGACACTCAGTCACTACGTCCCAACTCTGTAGATTCCTGTGGTTAGCCGAAATCCATATGATCCCCATTCACAAAGAAGTGAGCTGGCGCAAAAAACGCATACTTTCCAGATGTTTGCATCACTTTCTGACTGGTTTATCGGTAAAGGGCAAGACTATGATGGCTATCGGTACCTATAGAACCATCCGAGGCCCCGCCCCGTTGGTCAATGGAGCATTTTGGAAGCTGTAATCCAGGGGCGGTAGCGTGGAGTTTGTCCGCCATTCTCAGGGTGCTTTGGGCGTAGGTTGGCACTGAACGAAGTTAAGCCCAACATACGATATAAATTTTGTTAATAAGGATCGTTGCTAGATGTCTACAGAACTTATCAAAGAACAAATTAAACGATTTCTATCTATGGATAAACCTGAAGTTCTAGCGATTAAAGGAGAATGGGGTGTTGGTAAGACCTATAGTTGGAAGCAATACATTGAAGAGTTTAAAAATCAATGCGCTTTAAAACATTACTCATATGTTTCTTTATTTGGGGTTGATTCGATTGATGACATTAAAAAATTAGTTCTCTTAAACTCAATCGATACCCACAAAATTGGACAACCACTAAATTTAAAATCTCGTAGTAAATCATTTGTAGACGCAATGCAGGCTATCAAGATCTCTGGTGTGAGTGTTGGCGATGTTCTTGGGTCTATTTCTCAGCTTGCAATGACAAAGACGATTATATGCTTTGATGACTTAGAGCGTCATAGCAAGGGGATCACAATTAAAGACTTCATGGGAATGGTTTCTTATTTTAAAGAGGAGAAGGATTGCAAAGTCATATTGCTCCTCAATGAGGAGGCTGGAGATAAAACTTTCGAAGATTACCGAAAGTACAAGGAAAAAATAGTAGACAAAGAGCTTCACTTTGAACCAACAGCAGATGAATGCTTTGACATAATGTATGCAGATGATTTCGAGTTTAGAGATTATGTCCGTGATTGTTGCATTGGTTTAAACATTAAAAATAAGAGAGTCATAACTAAAATTGTAGAGAGCGTTACAGAGTTCATAATGTTAGTAAAAGAATTTGGTGCCGAAATTAAAAAGCAGGTCATTCACACCACGGTTGTTCTTAGTTGGTGTTACTACTGCCACGGTTCAGATGAAGAAAACATCCCAGAATTCAGATTTGTTAAGCGTTTAGGTGTTAGAAAACAAGATGAAGGCAAAGGCTGGACTAAAGAAAAAACTACTCTCTGGAATCGAAATTTAAATACATACAACTATCTATTTACAGATGAAATAGATCTAGCTGTTGCTCGTGGCATTGAACAAGGCTTTCTTGATACTCGGACTCTAATACCTCTTTGCGATGCAAAGCAAAAAGAACTAGATATCAATAAAAAGAATGCGAAGTGGGACTATGCTTGGAAACTTTTTCATGGTTCGTTTAACAATAATGAAGATGAAATAGCAGAAGCATTTATTGATGGTATGAAAGATATTTCCGAAAGTGCTTCAGCTTCTCAATTCAGTTCGGGTTTAAAACTGCTACGCATTCTTGGAAAAGAAAAAGAAGCAGATGAATTGATAGATTTTTTTATTAAAGCAAAAAATGAAAATGTAGAGTATTTTAATGTAGATAGTATTTTTACATTTACAATTAATGATGATAAATTTAAAGAGACATTACGCGCTAAATATTTAGATATAAAGCCAGAACAAACCGTTCATGATATCTTGGAATTAAGACGCGGAGCAAACTCATACAATTCAAATGAATCTGCAATTTTAGCAAAGCTCACAGAAGACGAGATTTATACCCTCTTTATGAATTTTAGTGGAGAAGAACTTACGGGCAACATCAACGTTTTCAAGTTACTTTCAGGAAGTAGCCAAGACCTTGCTAAAAAAGTTAACAATGTTTTAGATAGAATTGAACACACTAGCGAACTAAATAAATACAGAATAGGTAAATTCAGAAGTGAATGAATGATTCTCCCTTCCATGCTCAACTTTCCCCACTCAGTACAGACTCTCACTTCATCCCACCCGTCTACAGGATTGAGACGCTACCAAGGCAAACAATGATGAATTGTCCCCTTACAGAGGTCAGCCATAAAAAAGGAGTCCGTGGACACTATAAATGACTGTGACAGCCGTGACCTCTGACAAGGGGAGTGCATCAGCAGGTTGTGATGGTCCACCATTCGGGGGAGTTGTATCGAGGCCAGCTCTGTGGTGCTGATTTATAACCAGGGCCACCCCGCCGACAGCCGGTCGAGCGGTAACTGATAGCTCAGACGCAGGCGGTAGGCACCTACACCTCCAGCAATGTCGTCCCATAAGAGTTATCTATCGTGCAGCGCCACTCCCCACAAGGATCCTTGCGAAACACATAGGTGGCGCGGCGGTTCTCGTCGATATGGCCGCCTTGCCCATCGGGATAGCGCAGTCGGGTCTCCATGATCACTAGGGCGTTATCGGCTCCCTCGATGACCTCCATGGCGCCCTGGGTGACCTCGAGCCGGCCCTGAAAATAGTCCGAGATGGCCCCGAAGGCGCGGCGGATGGCGGGGATGCCACGCACCACCATGCCGGGCTTGACCACCAGGGCGGCGTCCTCGGCGTAGAAGGCCATAAGGGCGTCGAAATCGCGCCGGGAGATGGTGGCGTCGCAGGTCTCGATGAGGGTACGAAGGGGGTGCTGACTCATCTTAACTCCTTATATGGGGCGGCTTGCCCGCCCTGTCACGGATAGAAAACAACAGATAGAAAAATCCCCCGAAGTCGGGGGATTGGCAGTCAACTTAACCGAGCAGGAAGGCCCTTAGGCGAGCAAACTCCGCTGGCAGGTTGTGGGACAAGAGCGGCAGTTCGGCGTGCTTAGCCAGCGGGCCGGGCAGCGGCACATCAAGACTCAGGATCTCGTCCACCGACTCCTTGAACTTGGCGGGATGGGCGGTGCAGAGGAAGACCCCAACTTCGTCCTCGGCCAGCTGTTCTCCCAGCAGATCCCAGGCAATGGCGCCGTGAGGCTCGCACAGGTAATCGAGCTGGTGCAGGCGTTTAAGGGCATCGCGGGTTTCGGCATCGCTGCGCATGCCAGAGCCCAAGGTCTCCAGCGCCCAGCCTTCGCGGCGGCAAAGCTCCTCTACTCTAGGCCAGTTGTTGGGGCGACTGACGTCCATGGCATTCGATAGAGTTGCCACTGTCTGGTGCGGCTCCCACTGACCGGTTTTGAGGTAGCGCGGCACTGTATCGTTGGCATTGGTGGCGGCGATAAAGCGCTTCACCGGCAGCCCCAGCGCCTTGGCAATCAGCCCCGCGGTCAGGTTGCCAAAGTTGCCGGACGGCACGCTGATGACCGCTTTGGCGCGGTCGGCTTTGGGCAACTGAGCCACTGCTTCGAAGTAGTAGCAAACCTGCGCCAGCAGACGGCTGATATTGATGGAGTTGGCGGAGTTGAGGCCAATCGCCTTTTTCAGCGCCGCGTCGTCGAAGGCATCTTTCACCAGCGCCTGACAGGCATCGAAGTCGCCATCGATGGCGATGGTGCGGATATTGCCGCCCAGGGTGCAGAAGAGTTTCTCCTGCAGCGGGCTGATCTTGCCCTTGGGGTAGAGAATGACCACCTCGATCCCTTCCAGCCCGTAGAAGGCGTGGGCCACGGCGGCGCCGGTGTCGCCGGAGGTGGCGGTCAATATGGTGATCTTGTCATTTGTTCTGAACGCGGCGAGGCACTGGGCCATAAAGCGGCCGCCAAAATCCTTGAATGCCAGGGTCGGGCCGTGGAACAGCTCAAGGGCATAAGTGCCATCTTTCAATTTGACCAGCGGCGCCGGGAAGGTGAAGGCGGCGTTGATCAGTTCGCTCACCTTGGCAGCGGGCACTTCATCCCCCAGCAGGTGGCTGATGATGCGGGCAGAGCGTTCGGCCAGCGGCAGATCCAGCAGGGCATCCACATCGGCCAGGGGCGCGATAGTTTCGGGGAAGAAGAGCCCCTGATCGCGACCCAGCCCCTGACGCACCGCCTGCGCGAAGCTCACCTGTTCACTCTTGTCCTTGATATTGTAAAGATTCATAGCTCGCTTCCTGTTACCCGTGCCCCGGCCATGTCCAGTTTGCAGACCCGGGCAAATCCATCTTCGTTCTGCACAAAATGTGCGTCCATCCAATCCTTCATCCGCTCGGCCTGGGCCAGATCCTTCATCACTACGAAGACGCTGGGGCCCGAGCCGGAGATGCCGGTGGCCAGCGCCCCGTTCTGGGCCGCCTGGGCCCGCACCTCGTTAAAGCCTTCAATGAGCGCCGCGCGGTAGGGCTCGGCAATCACATCTTTCAGCACGCTCGCGGCCAATCCCTCCTGCCCTGTGTAGCTGGCATGAACAAAGGCAGCCAAGCGACGACCGTAGGTGAGGCAATCCTGACGGCGATATTGGGCGGGCAGGATGGCGCGGGCGGCGGCGGTGGAGACCACTGTGCCCGGGTAGCAGACCACCCAGTACCACTGCTCGAACACCGGAATGCCCTGACTGATGACGCCGTGCTCTTCCAGCACCAGCTGCATGCCGCCCAGATAACAGGGAGCCACGTTGTCGTAGTGCACCGAGCCGGAGATGCGCCCTTCCATCTCCCCCATCAGCAGCAGCATGTCGTGCTCATTAAGCGGCTCTCCGTGGAAGGCGTTGAGCCCCTCCAGCGCGGCCACCACGCTACAGGCGCTGGAACCCAGACCCGAGCCCACCGGCAGGTTCTTCTCCAGCACCATTTCGAGCGGCTGCATGGTAAGACCACGCTTCTCCAGCGCCTCGCCATAGGCCACCCAGCAGTCGTAGAGGATGTTCTTTTTCGGATCGTCCGGCAACTTGTGGGCATAACGGCCCACGGAAGAGAGGGCAAACGCTACGTCAGCCGCTTTCACCTGCACTCGATCGCCGAGCAGAGATCCATCCACGGGGGCGAGCGCCGCCCCCAGTACATCGAATCCCACGCTCAGGTTGGCGCTGGAGGCGGGCGCGTAGGCAACCACGCTACCGCCTGCTGCCATATAGGGGTTCATCTCTGAACTCATGGTTATAACTCCTGCTTCCAGTTCTGGGTGCGCAGCACGTCGGCAAAGACGCCAGCGGCAGTCACTTCGGTACCGGCGCCATAGCCACGCAGCACCAGCGGGATCGGCTGGTAGTAGGTGGAGAAGAAGGCGAGCGCGTTCTCCCCGTCTTTCACCTTGAACAGGGGCTCGTCGGCACCGACCGCCTTGATGGCGACCTTGCACTTGCCACCTTCAATCGACCCCACATAGCGCAGCACCTTGCCCTCACGCTGGGCCGCGGCGAACTGGTCGCGGAACCAGCCATCGGCTTCGGGCAGGCGGGCCATAAAGGCTTCCACATCGCCGCTGACGTCAAAGCCAGGCGGCAGTGCCTGCTCCACTTCCACATCGGAGAGCTCCAGCGCCATGCCGGCCTCGCGGGCCAGAATGAGCAGCTTGCGCGCCACATCCATGCCGTTGAGATCGTCGCGGGGATCCGGCTCGGTAAAGCCGTTTCCGCGAGCGATTTTGGTCGCCTCGGAGAAAGCCATGCCCTCATCCAGCTTGCCGAAGATGAAGGAGAGCGACCCGGACAGAACGCCATCAAAGGCGCGCAGCTTGTCACCGGCCTTGATCAGGTTCTGCAGGTTCTCGATGACCGGCAGACCAGCGCCGACGTTGGTTTCGTACAGGAACTTGCGGCGAGTCTGGCGAGCGGTGCGGCGCAGCGCCTTGTAGTAATCGAGCGACCCTGTGTTGGCCTTCTTGTTCGGGGTGACCACATGGAAACCGGCGGCCAGGAAGTCGGCGTACTGGACGGCGACCGCCTCGCTCGAGGTGCAATCGACGATCACCGGGTTGATGAGGTGGCTCTCTTCCACCAGCTTTTGCACCGCTTCCAGGCTGAAGCTGTCACGGGCTTCCACCAGCTGTTCACGCCAGTTGACCAGCGTCAGGCCATCCTTGTTGACCGCCATCTGGCGGCTGTTGGCAATGCCGACCACCCGCAGACCAGTACCCTGCTCGGCCAATACCGGTTGCTGGCGGGCAATCTGATCCACCAGGGCTGCGCCAACGCCGCCGACACCGACCACGAAGAGGTCGATGAACTGCTGGCTGCCGAAGAAGTTCTGATGGCAGGCCTTGATGGCTTCCGCAACCTTGCGATCCCGCACCACGGCGGAGATGGAGCGCTCGCTCGACCCTTGCGCGATGGCGACGATATTAATGGAGGCTTGCGCCAGGGAGGTGAAGAAGCGCGCCGCCATCCCCTTGCTGGTACGCATGCCGTCACCGATGAGGGAGATGATCGCCAGATCGCTGATGATATCCAGTGGCTCCAGCAGCTGGTTCTTGAATTCAAGCTCGAACTCGCGCTCCAGCACTTTGCGGGTCTTCTCCTGGTCATAGCTGTGGATACAGAAGCTGACGCTGTACTCGGAGGATGACTGGGTGATGAGGACGATACTGACCCCGGCGCGGGAGACGGCGGAGAAGATGCGGCCGGCCATGCCCACCATGCCCTTCATGCCGGGGCCGGAGACGTTGAACATGCACATGCCGGAGAGATCCGAGATGGCTTTTACCTTCAGGTCATCATCCCCCTGCTCGACGCCGATCAAGGTGCCCGGCCCCTGCGGGTTGAAGCTGTTCTTGATGAGGCAGGGAATGTGGAACTGGGCCACGGGGGCGATGGTTTTCGGGTGCAGTACCTTGGCACCGAAGTAGGAGAGCTCCATCGCCTCCTTGTAGGAGAGGGTTTTCAGCAGATAGGCATCCGGCACCAGACGTGGATCGCAGTTGTAGCAGCCCTCGACATCGGTCCAGATCTCGCAGCATTCGGCATCGACGCAGGCGGCCAGCACGGCGGCGGAGTAATCCGACCCGTTACGGCCGAGCAGCACGGTTTCGCCCTTGTCGCTGCCACCGGTGAAGCCCGGCATCAGGTAGAGGCATGACGCTTTTCCAGCGGGGCTCTGCCCCTCTACCGCTGGACGCAGCCCCTTGGCGGCGAAGCGCAGGCGGGAGGCTTCGATGTCGACGTGAGCCTCCAGATAACCGCCGTCGGTCACCAGCAGTTGCTCCGGCACTATGATATCCAGCTCGAGGCCGCGTACCCGCAGCAGCTCGTGCATGAAGGCGATGGAGAGGTTCTCGCCCCGGCTCAGGATGCGGGCCTGCACGTTGTCCGGGCAGAGGCCCAGCAGCCGTATGCCCTGCATCAGTCGCTCGACCTGATCCAGCTCGGCAGTGAGACGGGCCAGCAGCGCCTTGTCATCCAGCGCCGGATAGGCTGCCTTCAATCCGGCCAGCAGGTGGGAGAAGATGCCGTTGATTTCAAACAGGGTGGAACTGGCATCCATGCCGCGACTGGTCTGCTCCACCAGGGCGACCAGGTGATTGGTCACCTTGGCCGGTGCCGACAACACCAGGGCAACCTGGGATTGGCCGTGGGTATTGACCGCGATATCCGCTACCCGTAAAAAACGCTCTGCATCGGCCAGTGACGACCCGCCAAACTTCAACACTCTCATCGCTTTCTCTCCCTGTAAATCTATGAAATTCAATCTAAAAACCAATCCAACAAAAAGGCCCGTACTGGGTGGGTACGGGCCTTTTCTGATTTCTGTGCTTGTTCGTCAGCGCATCAACCGGCCCCAGTGCCACCTGTGGTGGTACCGGTAATAATGGTGGTGGTGATGACGTTGGTGAATAACTGCATGACGAACACTCTTGAACGAAGCTGGCTTTTAGCAATACCGCGGCTGGCCTTGGGCTGTCAACTTAAACCTCTTTGCCAAATCGGCGAGCAAGGTCTTTGCAGAGCAGATGCAGCATGTTCAAATCCCGCTGCGGCAGCATGGGCACTCGGTCCATCACCCATTGATGCAGTTTTTCATCCTGTGAAACTCCGAGTTCACCAAGTATTTCTGCTGTTTTGTGTTTCAGTACGCGAACCTGTCCGACGCTATCAAAATTTTCTGCTACGGCTTGCGGCTCATCCAGCAACTGGCTCATCTCGTAGGCATACAGCATGATCGCCTGCCCCAGATTCAGGGACGGGTAGCTCACCTTGAGGGGCAGGTAGCTCAGCAAATCCGCATGGGCCAGCTGCTCATTGGAAAGGCCGGACTCTTCACAACCAAACACGATGGCGACTTTGTTGAGAGACGGCTTGGCACGGATTTGATCGCGAATTTCCCCCGGGGTGAGGTAGTGCTGATAGCGGCCGCGCTGACGGGCCGTAGTGGCGATCACCAGATCCATGTCGGCCAGCGCCTCTGGCAAGGTGTCGAACGCCTCGGCCTGGGTCAAAATCTCCTGCGCCCCATGGGCCACCCAACTCGCCTCCTCCTCTTCGTGTACCCGGCTCGCCACCAGTCGCATGGCATCGAAGCCCATGGTTTTCATGGCGCGGGCAGCGGCCCCGACATTGGGTGCCCGGGCAGGTGCCACCAGTACAAAATAGAGCTTCATTGGGTTTCCTCTTGGGCTGGGCCGACATCTGAAACAGGCTGCAAACCGTCGGCAAAACAGGGGCGCAATCTACCGTTTATCCCCAAAAATTGCCACTTGAACAGATGTTTGAATGTTGCCATAGTGGCCAGACGTGTGAACAAACTGCCAGCCATTCTCGGCATGAATGCCGTGAGTGATTGAGCGCTTGCAGGGCAAGGACAGGACGACAGACCAGCCCCGGACTCAGCCGCCATACCGGCCGACACATCACAAGGAAGAGAGAGATGCAGCAGCCATTGGAACAGGCCGTCGCCGAGACGATCTTGCAACGCTTCGAGTCGTTTTACAGCCGGTTTCTCGAAATAACCCAGGGCAGCAAGAGCCGCTTCGAAAACAGTGACTGGCTGGGAGTACAGCTCGCCGGGCGCGAGCGCATTCGCCTCTATGATCACCACGTCGGCGCCACCACGGCCCTGATCAAGCAGATGATGGGGGAGCATCACGCCACTCAGGAGCTGCTCAAGCGGGTAAAGGGCGCCTTCAGCGATCTGCTGCCCTGTTGTGACAACTTCGAGGTGGCGGAGTCCTTCTTCAACTCCGTCTATCGCCGCATCTTCCGCCATCGCAACATTCGCGACGAGAACCTCTACATCCATCCCTTTCGCAGCCGAGGGGAGCATCCCGACTTGAGCGCCCTGCTGCGGGTCTATCGCACTGACCTAACCCATCTGCCCCAGACCCTGAGCCAGATGCTGGGGGATTACAGCTTCACCCTCCCCTATGAGGACAAGCAGCGCGACATTGTCGACATCCACCGCCATCTTGCCGAGAACGGCCCGCATATCCTGCATGAGGAGCCCTTCGCCATCGAGCTGCTCAAAGAGGTGTTCTACCGCAACAAGGGCGCCTATCTGGTGGGACTTATTCGGGTGAAGGGGCAGGTGTTCCCCTTCATTCTGCCGCTGCTCAGCACAGGCCAGAGCATCTATGTGGATACCGTCATCTTCGAACCAGAGCTGGCCTCCATCGTGTTCGGCTTCGCCCGCGCCTACTTCATGGTCTACGCCCCAGTGCCGGCGCTGTTTGTGGTGTTTTTACGCCAGATCATGCCCCACAAGCCCGATTATGAGATCTACAACGCCATCGGCTGCCAGAAGCACGGCAAGACTGAACTCTATCGTCACTACCAGCAACACCTGGCCCAGAGCCGGGAACAATTTGTCATCGCCCCCGGCATCAAGGGGATGGTGATGAGCGTGTTCACGCTCCCCTCCTACGACGTTGTGTTCAAGGTGATAAAAGACGAGTTTACCCCCCCTAAGGATGTGAGTCACGAGCAGGTGCGGGCGAAATACAGACTGGTAAAACAGCACGATCGGGTGGGCCGCATGGCCGATACCCAGGAGTTCACCAACTTCGAGTTTCCCCTGGATCGCATCTCGCCCGAGCTCCTGGCAGAGCTCAAGACGGTGGCGCCCTCGGCGCTTACCATCACCAGTGACAAGCTGGTGATCAAGCACCTCTACACAGAGCGCAAGATGATCCCCCTCAACCTCTATCTGGACAAGGCGGACGAGCAGCAGACCCGGCTCGCGCTGGAGGAGTACGGCAACGCCATCAAGCAGCTGGCGGCGGCCAACATCTTTCCCGGCGACATGCTGTTCAAGAACTTCGGCGTCACCCGTCACGGCCGGGTGGTCTTCTACGACTACGACGAGATCTGCTACATGACGGAGTGCAACTTCCGCCAGATCCCGCCCCCCCGCTACCCGGAAGATGAATGGAGCGCCGAGCCCTGGTATTCGGTGGCCCCCAACGACATCTTCCCCGAGGAGTTCGCCACCTTCCTGCTGCAAAAGCCCCAGGTGCGGGAGATCATGATGCAGCTGCACAAGGAGATGTTCGACGCCAACTACTGGAAGATGCTGCAGAGCAACATCAAGGTGGGGGTGTTCGAGGATGTCTATCCCTATCGACGCAAGAAGCGCTTCAAGTTCCAGCGAGGGGGATGAAGAGGCGAGCCTCGCCTTGCTGCCAACTTGGGATGCAATGCATCTTGCGACGACAGAACCGGGAGTCTTGCCACAACGCTATGGCACAGTATTGAAAAAGGGACGCTGCGGCGTCCCTTTTTGATGGCAGCTGCCGGCTCACGCTACGACAACCCCTGACAGAAATATCAGTTATTTGGCCGCAGGCATGGCATCGAAAGTGAGCAGTGCAACCTTGTTGGCATCGCTCAGCACCAGCTGCTTGCCGCTTACCTTGAAGGTCGCCACCTTCTCAAGTTGCTGCAGATAGATCATCTCTTTGCCCGCCAGATCACCCGGGCACATCATGCGGGTCGAGCCCATGGCACCCAGCGTCAATACGCCGTCACCCTGCTGGGTGATACCGCCAAAATAGCGGTTGCAGCCGCCCTTGCCCGCCACCTTGTCACCCGCTACTTGCAGGGTGAAGGTATCATCGCTCGCACCTTGCAGTTGCCAGGTGGACGCTTGCAGCGCAGCCAGATTGGAACCAGTGGTCATGGCGCAGCCTCCCAGAGCCAATGCGGCCAGCAGGGTCAGTTTCTTGTTCATGGGTTCACCTCTTGATATAAGCGAAATAGGGGAAGGAACGTGATGATGGTGGCCTGTTTATCACGAGACCGAGGCAGATTAAAACTCTTTTATTGTGATCTCCGTTCCCTTTACTACCAACTGGCATGTGCCATGCTTGTATTCCTGTTCCGGACCCAGGGAGGGGAAAAGAATGGTTAAATCACTCATCGTCACACTGGTTTCATGCTTAAGCCTCAACGCTCAGGCCGCCGACTGGGATTTTCTCAAGAGCGAGGCTGACAGCCAGCTCTACGTCAAAAGCTACTCAGGCGTGCTGCTCGACAGCCAGACTCATCACAGCGACAGTTTCGACCTCTGGCTCATCAACACCGGCTATCAATATCCGATCATGGATGACGTCAGTCTCTACATGGAAGCAGGCCCGGCCATAGGCCCGCACAGCGAACAGTCCGGCTACAACCTGAGCTCTGGGGTGCGCTACCAGTTTTCCCCCACATTGAACATCGGCAGCCAGCTCAAACAGCTGGAAGTGCACAAGGCCAGCACACTGCTGGAGCTCAACACCAGCCTGCTGCTTACACCGCAGCTTGCCATCACGGCCAACTACGGCGTGAGTGCATTCAGTACTGAGCACTCCCTCAGCCTGGGCGTAGGCTTCAACTTCTGACCGATCAGATAAGCCGGGTGGCACTGACCAGTACGCCGTTGAGATCGGCGTAAACATAGTCACCCGGATGTATGGTCACACCGGCAAACGACACCACGGCATCCAGCTCTCCCTGCCCCAGCTTCTCTGTTTTGACCGGGCAGGCTGCCAACGCCTTGACTCCCAGCGCCAGGGTTGCCAGTGTCCCCACATCGCGCACAGCGCCAAAGATCACTATTCCCTCCCAACCCTGCTCCGCCGCCTTGATGGCCAGCTGATCGCCGAGCAGGGCGCGGCGCAACGAGCCGCCGCCATCAATCACCATCACCCTCCCCTGACCGGGACGGTTGACCAGCTCTCGCACCAGGCTGTTGTCTTCATAACAGGAAAGCGTGACCGCCTGGCCATAAAACAGCGGCTTGCCACCAAAATCGTGAAACAGTGGATCGGCGACTTGCAGGGTATCGCCGTGTTGATCGCAGAGGTCGGGCAGTAGATCCAGCATCATAAGCTTCCTTCCATGGACATGAATTCGCTCATTCTTTCATCAAGCCGTTGATCTGACAATCCAGTGGGATTCAATTTTGCCCAAATGGAGTAGCTCGCCTTTCATCAGCACGGGCTGCAACCAGAGCTCGCCCTGCTCCACCCAATAGATGGCGTTCTGGCCGAAACGCGCTGCCAAGTCGATGGCCTCAGCACGAGAAGAAGCCAGCGCCAGCGATGATTCACGCCAACTTGCATCAGGAGCACTGTCCCACAATGGCCCCAGCGCCATCATGGTGGGAGACGCAGCGATGGCCCGCCACAGGGCGCGCTGACGGCGGGTATTGCGACGCATTCCTACCTCGCGGCTGGCAGGATTCCAGGCCGTCACAATGGCATAAACAGGCCATTGAGGTGCCAAAAATGGTGCAATAAAACAAATTTTTTTGTAGTTTTCCCACAAAATCATGTCAACCACATGTTACATTCCATTACATTTTATAAGGGCGAAAATGGGGGTAACCCCAAGTATCATGCTGTGAACTCAGGGTTTGACCTATATCAATCCAGAGTTAAAAAGTTGCTATCTGACGGCAAAGAGTGTTGTTATGCGCCTGTTAACTGATAAAATGCAGCCACTTTTGTAATGGACTACCTTTCCAGGCTTCTCTCGATCAGACTTGTTGAGAGCCCACGTGTGGCACAGGGATGTTTGCCGACGCTGATGCCAAATTCGCGATAATCCGACCTGACATTCATACCCAGGATGACGTAATAAATTTTCAGGACCGGTCGGGTAACGCCAAAGAGTGTTAAAATTTAGATAACTAACTGATAAGAATCTGGGAATACTCATGCAAACACCACACATTCTGATCGTCGAAGACGAACTGGTCACCCGCAATACCCTGAAAAGCATCTTCGAGGCCGAAGGCTACGTTGTACTCGAGGCCAATAATGGCGACGAGATGCATCAAGCCCTCACTGCCCACACCATCAATCTGGTGATCATGGACATCAACCTGCCGGGCAAAAATGGCCTGCTGCTGGCGCGCGAGCTGCGTGAAGATGACAACATCGCCCTGATGTTCCTGACCGGTCGTGACAATGAAGTGGACAAGATCCTGGGTCTGGAAATCGGCGCCGATGATTACATCACCAAGCCGTTCAATCCCCGTGAATTGACCATTCGTGCCCGCAACCTGCTGAGCCGCACCATGAATGTGGCCGCTGGCGGAGAAGAGAAGAAGCTGGTTGAGCGCTACCTGTTCAACGGCTGGGCACTGGACATCAACAGCCGCGCACTGGTCAGCCCGGCTGGCGACATGTTCAAGCTGCCCCGTTCAGAATTCCGTGCCATGCTGCACTTCTGCGAAAACCCGGGCCAGATCCAGACCCGTGCAGAACTGCTCAAGAAGATGACAGGTCGTGAGCTCAAGCCCCATGACCGCACTGTGGATGTCACCATCCGCCGCATTCGCAAGCACTTCGAGAGCGTCAACGACACACCGGAAATCATCGCTACCATCCATGGCGAAGGCTACCGTTTCTGTGGCGAGCTGGAGCAGGAATAAGCCCGTTTCGTCATTGCAGAGTGAGTTTACGAGGCGCCCATGGCGCCTTTTCTCTGCCTGATGTTTGCCATTATCCAGCGCAAACACAAAACAAAAAGCCCACTCGCAGGAGTGGGCTTTTTGCATGAAAGCTGGAGCGGGCAGCGGGAATCGAACCCGCATCATCAGCTTGGAAGGCTGAGGTAATAGCCATTATACGATGCCCGCAGGACATCAAAATCAAGTGCGAGATGGGAGTTCAACCCCTTGCAATCAGCCTGTGGGCTTGTGCAGTTACCGCATTGATGCAGGCTTTGCATCTAAATTTGGAGCGGGTGATGGGAATCGAACCCACGTATGCAGCTTGGGAAGCTACCGTTCTACCATTGAACTACACCCGCGTCAGGGCCTCTACTATATGCATTTTGCCGCTGAGCGCAATCACCGCAATGGTATTTTTTACCATAAATCAAGCTGTTCGACCAACTAATGAGCAGCAAGGTGTTTTTTCAATCAAACATTTTCAACACCAGAAATTTACAAGGTTGCCAAGCCTGAGGGGCGAGGATAGTCTTGCGCCACTCGACGCGAGGATGGTGGTAATGGATAAAAAAACTCAAAAACGTCTTTATGGCTGGTTGCGCAACCAATCGAGCCACGGCCGACGCTGGATCGGTCTCTCCATAGGCTTTGGCCTTGGTCAGGGCATCTTGATGGTCGCCCAGGCCTGGCTGCTGGCGACCCTGTTGCATGGCTTCATCATCGAGGGGGCAACCCCGGAGCAATCCATTCCTCTCTTTATTACCCTGCTGCTGGTCACCCTGATCAAGGCCACTTTGGCCTATGGCCGCGAGGTTGCCAGTTTCAAGGCGGGCAGCGCTGTGCGCCAGGCCATTCGCGAGCTTGTGCTCACTCGCCTCAGCCGTCTCGGTCCTGCCTATATACAGCGCCGCCCTGCCGGTAGCTGGGCCAGCCTCTTGCTGGAACAGATTGAAAATATGCAGGATTTCTTCTCCCGCTATCTGCCGCAGATGGCCATTGCCGTCTTTATTCCGCTGGTGATCCTGGTGGCCGTGTTCCCGGTCAACTGGGCGGCTGGCCTGATCCTGCTGGGCACAGCCCCCCTCATTCCCTTCTTCATGATCCTGGTGGGTGTGGGCGCCGCCGATGCCAACCGCCGCAATTTCCAGGCACTGGCCCGTCTCTCCGGCCACTTTCTCGATCGCCTCAAGGGCTTGCGTACCCTGCAACTCTTCATGCGCACCCGAGCGGAGGGTGACGCCATTCGCGACGCGTCGGAAGATTTTCGCGAGCGAACCATGGAGGTGCTCCGTCTGGCGTTTCTGAGTACCGCCGTACTGGAGTTCTTCGCCGCCCTCTCGGTGGCGCTGGTCGCGGTCTATTTTGGCTTTTCCTACATAGATCATCTGAATTTTGGCCACTATGGCACCAAGGTCACCCTGTTTACCGGCCTGTTCGTGCTGTTCCTCGCCCCCGAATTCTATGCCCCGCTGCGCGAGCTGGGCGCTCACTACCATGCCAAAGCGCAAGCCATAGGCGCGGCCGAACAGTTGCTGGAATTCCTCGAAGCCGAGGTCAGCGAGCCCGCCTCCGGCAATGCCTCCTTTCATGCCGACAGCCCCGTCAAGGTAGAAGCCCGTGCCCTGGAGGTGCTGAGCGCCGAAGGCAAGGTGCTGGTCGGCCCCATCGACTTCACGCTGGCAGCCGGTTCACGCACGGCACTGATCGGGATCAGCGGCGCGGGCAAGAGCTCGCTGGTCAATGCCCTGCTCGGCTTTGCTCCCTATCGTGGTGAGCTCAAGGTCAACGGGCAGGAGCTTGCCAGTCTCGACATGAGTCAGTGGCGACTGCAACTGGGCTGGCTCTCCCAGAATCCCCAGCTGTTTCACGCCTCCTTGCGCGACAACCTGCTGCTGGCCAAGCCATCTGCCAGCGACGCCGAGCTGGAAGATGCCCTCAAGCGGGCTCAGGCCTGGGAGTTTGCCATGGAGAAGGGACTCGACTATCCGGTCGGTGATCAGGCTGGCGGTCTCTCGGTCGGTCAGGCACAGCGTCTCGCCCTGGCACGCACCCTGCTCAAATCGACCCAGTTGATGGTACTGGATGAACCCACCGCCAGCCTGGATCGCCACTCGGAGCGCGCCATCATGACCACGCTGGAACAGGCGACGGCAGGTCAAACTCTGCTGATGATCACTCACCGCCTGGATGAACTCACCAAGATGGATAACATCTTGGTGCTGGCCCGTGGCCAACTGGTGGAGCAAGGCAGCTTCCAGCAACTGAGCCAAGCCCAGGGGGCTTTCGCCCATCTGTTGTCCCATCGTTCCGGGAGTTCTCTCGATGACTGATCTATTACCGTTTCTACGCCTCTATCGTCAGCACTGGTTGAGTCTCTCGCTGGGCCTGCTGCTGGCACTGGTCACCCTGGTGGCGGGGATGGGGCTCTTGTCCCTCTCCGGCTGGTTCCTCTCCGCCGCGGCAGTGGCGGGAATGGCGGTCGCCAGCCGCGATACCTTCAACTACATGACACCGGCTGGCGGGGTGCGTTTCTTCTCCATCATCCGCACCGCAGGTCGTTGGGGTGAGCGGGTGGTGAGCCATGACGCTACCTTCCGGGTACTGACCCGGCTGCGAGTCTGGTTCTGGCAAAAGCTCTCGCCACTCTCCACCGGCACCCTGGCCGGTTTTCGTCAGGCAGATCTGCTCAACCGGCTGGTGGCCGACATCGATGCGATGGATCACGTCTATCTGCGGCTGGTCACTCCCATAGGCGCGGCCCTGCTCAGTTGCACCGGACTGGTCATATTCCTCTCCTTCTTCGATGGCGGCCTCGCCCTGACTCTGGGCGCCATACTGCTGTTTGGCATGATTGCCCTGCCGTTGGTCTTCTACTACCTCGGTCGCCAACCCGGTCGTCGGCTTATCGCCGAGAAATCGTCCATGCGCACCCGCATGGTGGACTATCTGGACGGTCAGGCCGAACTGCAGATGTTTGCCGCAGCCCCCAAGGCGCTCAGCGAGCTGCAACAGGCGGAACAGGCCCTGCTGACGGCACAGGCCCGTATGGCCAGGGTGAGCGGACTGGCCAATGCCAGCGTGCAGCTCTTGAGCGGCTGGACACTCACCCTGATGCTCTGGCTGGCCGGTCATGGTGTGGCGGGTGCGGCGCCTGATCCCATCACGGCGCTGATGGTGTTCGCCACCCTGGCAAGCTTCGAGGCCCTGCTGCCGCTGGCGGGGGCTTTCCAGCACCTCTCCACCAGCCTCACCTCGGCTCGCCGCCTCAACGAGATCCTGCAGGAGGCCAAGGCCCCCGAGTGGGGGAACGAGCAGCAGCATGCCAAAGAGGGCGTCTTGCAGATAAGCGATCTCTATTTCGGCTATCCCGGCAACCCGCATCCCGTGCTGCGTGGCTGTACCCTGCAACTGCAGGCGGGTGAGAAACTGACTCTGCTGGGCCAGACTGGCTGTGGCAAGTCCACCCTGATGGGATTGCTGACCCGTGAATGGAGCCCGCAGGCTGGCAAGATCCTGCTCGATGGCAAGCCGTTGACGGACTACAGCGAAGGGGCGCTACGCGCGTCTCTCTCTGTGGTGAGCCAGCGGGTTCATCTGTTTGCCGCCACCTTGCGTGACAACCTGAAACTGGCCGCCCCCGGGGCCAGCGATGAGCAGCTGACCGAGGTGCTGAGCCAGGTCGGTCTGGCACATCTGCTGGAGGATGAGGCAGGCCACAGCGATACCGGGTTGAATGCCTGGCTCGGAGATGGCGGTCGGCCCCTCTCGGGTGGCGAGCGACGCCGTATCGGTATCGCCCGCGCCCTGTTGCACGATGCACCGCTCTGGCTGCTGGATGAACCGACCGAGGGCCTCGACAGCCAGACCGAGCGGGAGATCATGGATCTGCTGTTCAAGCTGGGAGCGGATCGCACCCTGCTGCTCATCTCCCACCGCTTGCTGGGGTTGGAGCAAATGGACCGTATTGCCCTGATGGAAGAGGGGCAGATCCGACTGTGTGCGCCTCATCATGATCTGCTGGCTGACGACTACTATCGCAGCCTCTATGAGCGGCTGACACCGGCTTGAGAATGAAAGAGGGAGGATACGCCTGCGGACACAGCCCTCCTTTAAGACAGGCCGGCGGAGCCTGTCTGATCCCCGTCACACCTCGTCTTCACGGCTAAAATTGGGGCTGGTCGCAGGCAGCGACTGGCCCCTATAATGTCCGCCCTCACAGTTCAAAAAGATGCTGATATGAAACGCCTGATCCTGATGATGCCCCTGATTGCCTCCGGTTGCGCCGACTTCTCCTTCAACAGCAATCTGGACAAGGAAAACTTCGACGAGTACTTCAAGCCGGGCGGCGTTCAGATCTATGAACAGAACCAGCTGGCTGACCTCAACTACCTCTACCTCGGCACCGTCGAGGGGGAATCTTGCCAGAGCGATGCCAAGCAGCCGGTGCCCAACGCAGGTGAAGCGCGTACCCTGGCGCGTCGCCGCGTGGCCGACATGGGTGGCAATGGCGTCACCTTCGACAAATGCGCCGAGTTCAGTGACACTCCGGGCTGCCTGAAACAGGTGATCTGCTACGGGCAGGCGCTCAAAGTGGCACAAGAGAAGTAAGGATACCCCATGGCCCTGGCCATAGTCCGGCTCGGCAGTCCTCGTCTTGAAGGTGAAGGGTTGCGTATCGGCACAGTGCGGCGCCCACCCCGTGGTGTGCCCAAGCACGCATTTGCCAGTCAGGATTGGTATGACGTCTGGTTTCCCAATCTGGCGCCCAGCAGCGACACCATGAAGCTGGGCCAGGCCGCCGATACGCCTGCCCTCTGGGCCGTTTTCTGCAAGCAGTACAAGGCCGAGATGGCCACCCCCTGTGCCCGCCACGATCTGGCGCTGCTGGCTGCCCTCTCCCATACCACCAATCTGTCGGTGGGCTGTTACTGCGAGCAGGCGTCTCGCTGTCATCGCAGCATATTGCAAGAGCTGCTGGTCAATTGCGGCGCCAAGTTACGCTAGAGGGCGCCGCTGGATAGTGAAAGAGGGCGTCCCGACGGACGCCCTCTTTCACTTCAATCACCATTCAGACAGGACAAGCCCTACTGCAGGCTGCCAACCAGCAGGCGCCGACGCAGCGCAGCCTCCTGCTCCGCAGTCATACCCGCCACCACGGCTCCCTCGTTGTCCATCAACCATTGCATCAGATCGGCGACCGTCTCCTCCAGCGGTCGAAAGTTGAGCCCCTGCACTATGGCTGCCTCGGCACTGATGCGGCCATAGCCGGCATACTCAGCCAGCTCGTTTGGCAATAGCGTGGGATAGCTCTGCCAGGGTTCGACGCCGGCTGCCAACAACTCGGGCCAGGGGCGCCACTGTGCTTGCCATTGTGTGGCAGGTGCCAGCCTGGCGGTGATGCGATCCAGCCAGTCCACCAGCGCAATACCAGGTTTGAGCAGATTGAAACAGCCACCCAGCTGCTGCTCGGCGGCCCGCAGCACGAATTCGGCGCAGTCGCGCACGTCCAGGTATTGCAATCGATCCTGCCCGTCCCCCGGCAGCAACCAGGGCCCCCCTTGCTGCACCCGTTTCACCCACCAGGCCAAGCGACCCGTGTGATCATGGGGACCGCACAGGACACCGGGACGCAGGATGCAGAGCCGCTCGCCCCAATGATCCCGATACGCAGCTTCGCACAATACCTTCAGCGGACCGTAATCGGTGGGCAGTTCCCCCTCGACAATCTCGTGCAACGGCGCCGATTCATCCATGCCCCGGCTGGCGAAGTCGCGATAGACGCTGATGGTGGAGATAAAGATCAACCGCTCGCAGCGCCCGAGCAGGGCTGCCGAGAGGCTCACCGCCTGCTCGGGACGGTAGCAGCAGGTGTCTATGACCAGATCCCAGCGCAACCCTTGGCTTTGCAGGGGGCTCAGATCCTTGTCCCTGTCACCGTTGAGCTGAACCAGGTCACGCCAGTCCGGGTGCTGATGCCGGCCCCGGTTGAATAGCGTCACCTCGTGCCCCCAGTCCAGCGCCAGCGTGGTGAGGTGGCGGCCCAGAAAGCCGGTGCCACCGATAATCAGCAATTTCATCCATGTATCTCCAATCCGGCGCCATCTGAACGCCTTCGCCACAGAGCAGAGCGCGAATACCATCCCCTGCTCCATCTGCCTTCACCCTACGCAAGTTGGTGCCGGGGTACAGCTCCCCGAGTGCCGGTATGGGACGGGGATCACGACAGGACGCGGGAAATGAGCGTAGCGAGGCAGAGCCTGCGTTTTGAGGCTGCCTGTGCTAAATTGCCGGGGTTTTCAGTCAGGATCCGCCATGAAGTTCGAAATCGACACCCTAGGGATCATCCACTCTCCCTACAAGGAGAAGTTCGCCATCCCCCGCCAACCCGGTCTGGTCAAATCGGCCCGCGCCCGCCTCGAGCTGCTGCCCCCTTACGATCAGCCGGACGTGCTGCGCGGCATAGAGCAGTTCTCCCATCTGTGGCTCAGCTTCGTGTTTCACCAGACCATGGATCAGGGCTGGCACCCGACGGTACGTCCGCCGCGCCTGGGCGGCAACGAACGGGTCGGAGTCTTTGCCACCCGCTCCACCTTCCGCCCCAACCCGCTGGGCCTGTCGGTGGTCGAGCTGCACGGTGTTGGTCGCGAGCGTGGCAAACTGTGGCTGGAACTCGGCGCCGTGGATCTGCTGGATGGCACTCCTGTCGTCGATATCAAGCCCTATATTCCCTATGCCGACAGTCTGCCGGACGCCCGTGGCGGCTTTGCCCCCGATGCCCCCACCCCGCCTCTCGTGGTCAACTTCACCCCCGAAGCGGAGCTGCAGCTGCAACCCTGGCTCAAGGCTCACCCCGAGCTTCGTCTGCTGGTGAGCGAAGTGCTGGCCCAGGACCCTCGCCCCGCCTACAAGAAAGGCAAGCCGGACGAAAAGGAGTACGGCGTCAGGCTGTTTGATCTCAATGTACGCTTTCGCATCACAGAACCCGACTGTCTGGTGCTCGCCATAGAACTTGCTTGATCTCGGCGCTATTTGAGTAAAAAAACCACCTTGGTGAAGTGAGCCCCATTTATTGGACACGTCACACTGAGGTGGTTTTTTATTCGCCGCCTGCCTGTGGCATTGTGCTGTCTGGCACGCAGGAAAACTCAGCCCCTCACAGGCGCTGCAACAACAGGCTCCCTATCGAATAGCCGGCGCCGAAGGAGCAGAGCACGCCGCGGGCCCCCGCAGGCAGATCCTGATGGTAAAGATGGAAGGCGATGACCGAGCCCGCCGAGCTGGTATTGCCATAGCTGTCGAGGATCACGGGCGCCTCCTGCTGACTGGCATCGTGGCCCAGCAGCTTGCGGCCGATGAACTGGTTCATGGTGAGGTTGGCCTGATGCAGCCAGAGTCGGCTCAAGGAGTCCGCCGTCCAGCCCTGCTCATCCAGCTGACTGAGAATCTGATCGCACACCAGCGGCAGCACCTCCTTGAACACCTTGCGCCCCTGCTGGCGGAACAGTTTGTCATCCCCATGACGGGTACGCGGACTGAGCCGGTTCAAAAAGCCGAAGTTGTTGCGGATATTGTTGGAGTACTGGGTCACCAGCTTGCTGGCCACCAGTTGCCAGGGGTTGGCCACCTTGCAATCGGCCTCCCGCTCCAGCAGCACGGCGGTACAGGCATCGCCGAAGATGAAGTGGCTGTCCCTGTCACGAAAGTTGAGATGCCCGGAGCAGATCTCCGGGTTCACTACCAGCGCCAGTTTAGCGGTGCCTGCCGCCAGCATGTCCGCCGCCGTCTTGATGCCAAAGGTAGCGGATGAGCAGGCCACGTTCATGTCAAAGGCCATGCCGCTCGCCCCCAGATAGTGTTGCAACTCGATGGAGAGCGCCGGATAGGGCCTTGGCATGTTGGAAGCCGCCACTATCACCAGATCAATCTCACCCGGCTCCCGGCCGGCGGCAATCAGCGCCTGCTCGGCGGCAGCAACCGCCATCTCCACCATGATGGAGGGCTGATCGTCGGCCCGCTCGGGGAGCAAGGGCTGCATGATGTCAGGGTCCAGCACCCCCTCCTTGCTCACCAGATAGCGACTCTTGATGCCGGACGCCTTCTCGATGAATTCGCAGCTCGAGTGCTGCTTGGCGGATAGCTGACCCGCATCGATGGCGGAGGCATTTTCCTCGTTGTAGAGGTCCACATACTGGTTGAAGGCGGTCACCAACGCTTCATTGCTGACGGCAAAAGGCGGGGTATAGAGGCCTGATCCACTGATCACGATAGAAGTCATCTTTGCTCCTGGCCGGGTGCAATCCCGGCTTGTTGGTTTATTTGGGTAGAGAGGTCATTACAACTGATCGATCGCTGCGGCGAGACCAGCCAGCGTCAGCGGATGCATACGCCCGCCAACCACGTCATTCATCAACTTGATGGAGGGATGCCAGAGCCACTCGCGCCTGGGGATGGGATTGATCCACACCAGCCTGGGAAAGTGCTGCTGCAGGCGAGCGAGCCATACCTGACCCGCCTCCTCGTTCCAGTACTCAACGGCACCGCCGGGCCAGCTGATCTCGTAGGGGCCCATCTTGGCGTCCCCCACAAAAATCACCCTGTAGTCGCTGCCGTAGGTGCGCAACAATCTCAGGGTGTCGAACCGCTCCTCGAAGCGACGGGCGTTGTCTTGCCAGACGAAGTCGTAGAGACAGTTGTGAAAGTAGAAATACTCCAGATGCTTGAACTCGTGGCGCAGGGCCGAGAAGAGCCGCTGCACCTCGGCCACGTGGGCATCCATGGAGCCACCCACATCGAAGAAGACCAGCAGTTTGACGCCGTTGTGGCGCTCGGGCCTCAGCTTCACATCCAGCCAGCCCTGACGGGCTGTGCTCTTGATGGTGTCGTCGAGATCCAGCTCGTCAGGATTGCCCTTGCGCACCCAGCGTCTGAGTTTGCGCAGGGCCAGCTGGATGGCACGCTGGCCCAGGGGCGAGTCGTCGCTGAAGTTGCGATAGTGGCGGGCTTCCCACACCTTGACCGCCTTGCCATGCTGGCCCTCTCCCCCCATGCGGATCCCTTCCGGGTGAAATCCGCCGTGACCGAACGGACTGCTGCCGCCAGTCCCCACCCACTTGTTGCCGCCGGCATGGCGTTCTTTTTGTTCCGCCAATCGCTGGTTGAGGGTTTCAAGCAGCTTGTCGAGTCCACCCAGAGAGTGCAGCAGTGCCTTTTCTTCGGCACTTAACAAGCGTTCGAACTCCTTGCGTAGCCACTCATCAGGTAAGGCGTCGGGCAGCAAGTGGCTGGCCTGCAGACCGTCGTAATACTCGGCAAAGGCGCGATCGAAGCGATCAAAATGAGCCTCGTCCTTGACCAGCAGGCAGCGGGAGAGCTGATAGAAGTCGTCCATGTCGACACTGACCAGCCGGGCTGCCAGCGCGGCGTGCAAGTCCAGCAATTCGCGCAAACTGCAGGGGATCTTGTGGCGACGCAGCTGGCTGAAAAAGTCGATCAGCATGGTGTCAGTTGCCGCGACGGGCCAGGAAGGCCAGCTTCTCGAACAGGTGCAAGTCCTGCTCCGTCTTCAGCAGGGCGCCGTATAGCGCCGGGACCAGCTTGCCCGGTTCGCGGGTGCGCATCGCCTCGGGAGAGATATCATCGGCCAGCAGCAGCCGGATCCAGTCCAGCAGCTCGGAGGTAGAGGGTTTCTTGCGCAGCCCTTCCACTTCCCGCAGTTCGAAGAAAAGCGTCATGGCCTCATCCAGCAACGCCGCTTTCAGGTTCGGATAGTGCAGGTTGACGATGGCCTGCATCTCGGCCTTGTCGGGAAAGCGAATGTAGTGAAAAAAGCAGCGACGCAAGAAGGCATCCGGCAGCTCTTTTTCGTTGTTGGAGGTGATGATGACAACGGGGCGCCGGCGGGCCTTGACTCGCTCGCCGGTCTCGTAGACGTCAAACTCCATCCGATCCAGCTCCAGCAACAGGTCGTTGGGGAATTCGATGTCCGCCTTGTCTATCTCGTCGATAAGCAGCACGGGCCGCTCATCAGCGGTAAACGCCTGCCACAGCTTGCCCTGGCGAATGTAATGACTGATATCCCCCACTCGCGGATCCCCTAGCTGGGAATCACGCAGCCGGGCCACTGCATCATATTCGTAGAGCCCCTGCTGGGCTTTGGTGGTGGATTTAATGTGCCAGGCAATGAGGTGAGTGCCGAGCGAACTGGCCACGGCCTCGGCCAGCTCTGTTTTGCCAGTGCCAGGTTCACCTTTGATAAGTAACGGTTTTTCCAGCACTATGGCCGCATTGACCGCCATCTTCAGCGCCTCTGAGGCGAGATAGCGATCGCTTCCTGCAAATCCCATAACGTCCATTCCTTTGACGATAAGAGACCTTTTTGAGATCGAGGCCTCAGTAAGAAAGAATAAGCTCTATATCTTGTAATAACATATTGTTATAACAAATCGTCACTTCTCATTCAGAAACCACAGGGTAATCTTGTTTCATCGCCGTAACAAACAGGGATAGCACCATGAGCAAAATTTTTGAGGACAACAGCCAGACCATAGGTCACACCCCGCTGGTTCGACTCAACCGTGTTACCAAGGGCCGCGTACTGGCCAAGATTGAAAGCCGCAACCCGAGCTTCAGCGTCAAGTGCCGCATCGGTGCCAACCTGATCTGGGATGCCGAGAAGCGCGGCGTACTGACCCAGGGCAAGGAGATCATCGAGCCCACCAGTGGTAACACAGGTATTGCTCTGGCATTTGTGGCCGCCGCCCGTGGCTATCCCATCACCCTGACCATGCCGGCCACCATGAGCCTGGAGCGCCGCAAGCTGCTCAAGGCGCTCGGTGCCAATCTGGTGCTGACCGAAGGCCCTCTTGGCATGAAAGGCGCTATCGCCAAGGCCAACGAGATCCTCGAATCCGAGCCGGGCAGATACGTTTTGCTGCAACAGTTTGAAAACCCGGCCAACCCGGAAATTCACGAGAAGACCACTGGCCCCGAGATCTGGGATGCCACCGACGGTCAGGTGGATGTATTCGTGGCCGGTGTAGGTACAGGCGGCACCATTACCGGCGTCTCCCGCTACCTGAAGCAGACCAAAGGCAAGGCCGTGATCTCGGTGGCCGTCGAGCCAAGCGAATCACCGGTGATCAGCCAGCGTCTGGCCGGTCTCGAAATCAAACCGGGTCCCCACAAGATCCAGGGCATTGGTGCCGGCTTCATCCCGGGCAACCTGGACCTGACCCTGCTGGACCGCGTCGAACAGGTGAGCAGCGATGATGCCATCGAGATGGCGCGCCGTCTGATGGAAGAGGAAGGCATTCTGGCCGGTATCAGCTCTGGAGCCGCCGTCGTGGCCGCCGCCCGTCTGGCCGAGCTGCCGGAATTTGCCGACAAGACAATCGTCGTCATACTGCCGAGCGCCGCCGAGCGTTATCTCTCCAGCGCATTGTTTGCCGGCGTGTTCAGCGAGCAGGAGTTGCAGCAGTAAGTGATCGGATAATTTCAAAACAACGGCGCTCCCAGGAGCGCCGTTTCTTTATGAGCTAGACTGAGCACTTGGCAGCGTCACTCGGCCCCTTATTTTTTGGGGTAAAATAACAAACAAACGAGTGACAAAAAAAGCAGACATCCTGTGATAAATTTCATATCCTGTGCGGCGTCACGAGGTGTTTGCCGACTAGGTATCACAAAGTAACAAAGTGTTATTTTTCGTTATAAAATAATTTCAAGCCAGTATTTCTGCGGCTTGTAGCGCGATAACGGAAAAGAGTAGCGGCAAACACCGAATACTGCACAGAAAATTGACCTGGATTAAACCATTGCAGGTCTGATTTCGTTACTTTACAACATATCCATACTGACACGGTGAGACAAGGAAGCGTCAAAAGCATCCATCTCTCCAAAAAATATCAATAATATGGGGTGAAACCATGTACGAGAAGTCTGTTGTTATCACTGCTGAAAACGGCCTGCACACCCGTCCGGCAGCTCAGTTCGTGAAAGAAGCCAAAGAATTCCAAAGCGAGATCACTGTGGTCTCCGGTGGCAAATCCGCCAGCGCCAAGAGCCTGTTCAAGCTGCAGACCCTGGGCCTGACCAAAGGCACCAACGTGACCATCCAGGCCGACGGCCCGGACGCTCAGAAAGCCGTTGAGAAGCTGGTTGCCCTGATGGACGAGCTGGAGTAATCCAGCTTTATTCCTCCCCCACAGTCGTTTTAATAGGAAGGATTATGATATCTGGCATTCTTGCGTCCCCCGGTATCGCATTCGGTAAGGCGCTTCTTCTTAAAGAAGATGAAATCGTTATCAATCAGGGCAAGATTTCTGCTGACCAGATTGACGCCGAGATCAACCGCTTCCTCGAAGCCCGCACCAAGTCAGCTGCACAGCTGGAAGCCATCAAAGCCATGGCTGGTCGCACCTTCGGTGAGGAAAAAGAGGCCATCTTCGAAGGCCACATCATGCTGCTCGAAGATGAGGAGCTGGAAGGGGATATCAGATCCTTCATCAAAGACAACAAGGCCACCGCTGATAAGGCCGTCTACGAGGTCATCGAGCAATACGCCAAGATGATGGCCGATCTGGACGATCCCTACCTGCGCGAGCGCGCCACCGACTTCCGTGACATCGGAACCCGTCTGGTGAAGAACGTGCTGGGCATCGCCGTTGTCAATCTGAGCACCATAGACGAAGAGGTCATCCTGGTCGCCAAAGACCTGACTCCGTCCGAAACTGCCCAGATCAACCTGAAATATGTGTTGGGCTTCGTTACCGATATCGGTGGCCGTACCTCTCACACCTCCATCATGGCGCGCTCCCTTGAGCTGCCGGCCATAGTGGGCACCAACGACATCACAGAGCGCGTCAACAATGGCGAGATGCTGATACTGGATGCGATCAACAACCAGATCATCATCAACCCGACCGCTGAACAGCTGAACGAAGCCAAGCAATTCCAGGCCCAGTTCCAGGCTGAAAAAGATGAGCTGGCCAAGCTGAAAGATCTGCCTGCCATCACCCTGGATGGTCACCAGGTCGAAGTCTGCGCCAACATAGGTACCGTCAAGGATACCGAAGGTGCCATCCGCAATGGCGCCGAAGGCGTGGGTCTGTACCGTACCGAGTTCCTGTTCATGGATCGCGATGCGCTGCCGACCGAAGACGAGCAGTTCAAGGCCTACAAAGAAGTGGCAGAGGCCATGCCGGATCAGCCGATCATTGTCCGTACCATGGACATTGGCGGCGACAAAGAACTGCCGTACATGAATTTCCCGAAAGAGATGAACCCCTTCCTGGGCTGGCGTGCCGTGCGTATTTTCTTCGATCGCGAAGACATCATGCATGCCCAGCTGCGGGCCATACTGCGTGCGTCTGCCTTCGGCAAACTGCGCATCATGTTCCCGATGATCATCTCCGTCGAAGAGTTCCGCAGCCTCAAGGCCACCGTAGAGAAGCTGAAAGCCGAACTGCGCACCGAAGGCAAAGCCTTTGATGAATCCATCGAAGTGGGTATCATGATCGAGACTCCGGCTGCTGCCGTGATGGCTCATCATCTGGCTAAAGAAGTGGATTTCTTCAGTATCGGTACCAACGACCTGACCCAGTACACTCTGGCAGTCGACCGTGGTAACGAGATGATCTCCGCCATGTACAACCCGCTGTCACCCTCCGTCCTGACCCTGATCAAGATGGTTATCGACGCTTCCCATGACAATGGCAAGTGGACCGGTATGTGTGGTGAGCTGGCTGGTGACGAACGCGCCACACTGCTGCTGCTGGGTATGGGTCTGGATGAGTTCTCCATGAGCTCCATCTCTGTACCGCGTATCAAGAAGCTTATCCGCAACACCAACTTCGAAGATGTGAAGGCAATGGCTGACCAGGCTCTGAGCTATGCAACCGCCGCCGAAATCGAAGCCTGTGTAGATAACTTTATTAAGCAGAAGGCAGTCTGCTAAGATCGGCTGCAAACAGCGACAATCATCTCTAGGAGCTTTTACTATGGGTCTGTTTGATAAACTGAAGAAACTGGTTTCCGACGATAGCTCTGATACAGGCGGCATCGAAATTTTTGCCCCGCTGTCAGGTGAAATCGTACCGATCGAAGATGTGCCTGACGTTGTCTTCGCCGAGAAGATCGTCGGCGACGGTATCGCCATCAAGCCGGCTGGCAACAAGATGGTTGCACCGTGCGATGGTACCATCGGCAAGATCTTCGAGACCAACCACGCGTTCTCGCTGGAATCCGACTCTGGTATCGAGCTGTTCGTTCACTTCGGTATCGATACCGTTGAACTGAAAGGCGAAGGCTTCACCCGCATCGCTCAGGAAGGTCAAAAGGTCAAGCGCGGCGACACCATCATCGAGTTCGATCTGGCCATTCTGGAAGCGAAAGCCAAGTCTACCCTGACGCCGGTTGTCATCTCCAACATGGATGAGATCAAAGAGCTGATCAAGATGACGGGTGCCGTAACTGTGGGCGAGACCCCGGTGATCCGCATCAAAAAATAATGCACTGCTGGTTCAAGCCAGTTGCTGCAACGAAAAACCGAAGCCATGCGCTTCGGTTTTTTTATGAAAAAATGGCAGTGAATACCGACTACTCCTTGCCAAACAATACCCGGTTTCGCCCCTGCGCCTTCGCCTGATACAGCGCCCTGTCCGCCACCTGCAACAGGTTGTCGAGGCTTTGTCCCGTCGTCAGCGTGGCGCAGCCAAAACTCATCGTCAGTGAGAAATGGTGATGGTGCCAATTTATCTGACTGGCAGACAACAGCTGTCGCAGTTGCTCGGCCAGGGAGACCGCCCGGGAGGCATCAGCTCCCGGCAGGATCAGCAGGAACTCCTCCCCTCCCCAGCGCGCCAGACACTCCTTTCCCTGCAACTGCTCCCCCATGATGCGGGCAACCCCACACAAGGCCGCGTCCCCGGCGGGATGACCGTATCGATCGTTGACCTGCTTGAAGTGATCAACATCGCACAGAACCACTGACAAAGGTCGCCCCTGCAGCCAGTGCGCCTGCAGCTGCTGTTCGGCTCCGCGCCGATTGCTGAGTTCTGTCAGTGGATCGGTACAGGAGAGGCGACTGACCTCCTCTATCATGCAGTGCAGATCGTGAATGTCGCGAAACGTCACTATGTGCCAACCGGGCATGGCATCGGCCGTCAATTGGGCTGTGATGGTAAACCAGCGGCGCTGGCCATTCTTGCAGTAGATCCGGGTAGACATCTCCGCCACGGCAGAGCCGTTGGCCAGACTGGTCATGACAACCTGATTCCAGTCCTGGATGGCTTGAGTTCTGGTCTGCTCATCGTGATAGACAGTCGCAAACCAGGCTGTCATATCCGGCAACTCGGCCAGGGTGTAACCCAGCTGCGCCGAGAATGCCTGATTCACGAACCTGTGATGCCGGATGGGAATGTTCGACAGGGTTGTTGGTATTGTGCCAAGAGTATCACCACAGACCGCCTCTGAAATGAGGATCGGTATCGGGATCACATCAAAGGATCGAAACAGGATCTGCTGCAGTTCGCTCAATATCGCTGACTCGGATATGTTCAAGGTATTTCCCTTACCAATATTTCGCTCAACAGTAAGTGAGTCCGCAGGCTGGGTAAATCCGCTTATTGAGCCTCTCGGACCACCTTGGTCGCAGTGTTCTCTCCCGGTTGCCACTCCTGATAGGGGCCGTGGATGGCAGAGTAGATCTTGTCCAGCTGACCGGAGGCCTTGAGCTTGCCGATGGACTGTGTCAGGAAACGGTCCACCCTATCCCCCTTCTCTCCTTTCGGGATAATAAACACATCGTCGAACTCGCCGAAATAGACGCGGTGGATATTGGTCAGCCCCATCTTCCTCAATGCAAAATCGGCCTCCTCCTGCGCCCAGAGAAAGGCGTCGATACGGCCCCTGCTCAGTTTGCCAAGGGACTGCTCGATTGAGAGGGAACGCTTGACCGAGAAGGGCCAGAAGTCGCTCACCCCCTCGATGAGCAGATCCCGCTTGGTGTACTCATAACCGAGTACCATGGCAGGCGTAATCGGAGCTGTGCTGTTGCTGTAAAGCACATGGGTCACTTTGCCAAAGGTCACAGAACTGAAACGATAGGGGAGCATGGATTCATCGATATAGGGATTGCGCAACGCGGGCAGATTGAAGTCCGCTTCCCCCATCACCACGCTGCGGGTTGCCCGCGACATGGGATAGACCATCACGCTCACCTCGACCCCGTCGTCCAGATCGGCGATAGCCTTGACCAGATTGACGAAGGGGCCGCTACCATCGGAATCGATGAGCCCCGGCAACAGGCCGAGATAGGCAGATAAGCGCGTTGGATATTCAGACTCGGCCGCAGAGAGGCGGTCATTGCTGCTCCCCATCCCCCCTGCCACAAGGGCGCACAACATGAACAGGAGACCCTTACCCAAGCCGACATGTTTCATGGATCAAACCCTCGTCATCACTGCCATAGCGGGCAGGGTTATCAGAAGCATAGCTCCGTGATGAAAGGTACAACCACAGCCAGCGGGATGAGCATTCATTGTTAAAAGGTTATCTGGATCAATGTTTGCCCGGACAAGTCTCGTAACATGGAAAGGGATATACCAAGGTCCGGCCATCCCAAGCCCGCCCAACGAGATAAAACGTGATGCAATGAGCGCCCCGAGAAGGACACGAGCATGTTGAAAAATACCGAACAGCGTTATGGCAGCCTGAGTATCGGGCTGCACTGGTTGACCCTGCTATTGATGATGGCCGTCTACGCATTGATGGAGTTCAGGGATATTTTCCCCAAGGGCTCGGCCGGCCGTGACCTGATGAAGGAGTGGCACTTCATGGTGGGCTTATTGATTCTGACGCTGGTCGTCGTACGGCTGCTGGTGCGCTTTAGCAGCCCGTCACCCCGCATAGTGCCCACCCTGTCACCCCTGATGCGAACACTGGGTCACCTAGCCCACCTGGCACTGTATGGCTTTCTCATCCTTGCTCCGCTGCTGGGTTGGTTGCTCCTCAGCGCAGGCGGCAAACCCATTCCCTTCTTCGGATGTGAGCTGCCCGCCCTGCTTGCACCGGATGATGGTCTGAAGGGGACGATCAAGGATCTGCACGAAACGCTGGCCAACATAGGCTATGCGCTGATCGCCCTGCATGCGGCGGCAGCCATCTATCACCATCATGTGCTCAAGGATAACACCTTGACCAATATGTTGCCCGAGCGGAAATAAACACCCGCCTTGAACCCGCCAACAAAAAGGCCCCTTTGACAGGGGCCTTTTGCCATGGCTGAAGCGCCACCATCAGGGCAACACCACCCGACTTTCACCACCGCCGAGGGCCTCGACCCGAATTTGCACACCGATCCGCTCCACCAGGGTCTGCACATGGGAGATGACGCCTATCTGGCGACCGGCCGCCTGCAGGGAGTCGAGGCTGGAGAGCGCCAGATCCAGGCTGTCCGGATCCAGGGTGCCGAAGCCCTCGTCGATAAACAGCGATTCGACCTGGGTCTGGCGCGACGAGAGGCTGGAGAGCGCCAGGGCAAGCGCCAGCGACACCAGGAAGCTCTCGCCGCCGGAGAGGGAGTCCACAGATCGCACCTCGTCCCCCATGTCCAGATCCACCACCTGCAGCGCCAGATCCGTACCGGGTACCCGCTCCAGTCGGTAGCGCGGCGACAACTCGCCGAGCTGGGCATTGGCCTCCAGCAGCAGACGCTCCAGGGTGAGGCTCTGGGCGAAGGTGCGCAGCTTGGCGCCGCTGGCGGAACCGATAAGCTCGGACAGCTGCTGCCAGTGATCCGTCACCGCCTGCTGGCAACTCAGCTCCTCTTGCAAGGAGCCAGCCTTGAGGGCCGCCGCCTCGGCCTGGGCCAAGGTACTCTTGCACTGGAACAGCTGCTCCTCCAGCTCGCGACAATGGGCCTCACAAGCGCCAAGACGCTCGGCAAGGGCTTCGGTGGAGAGCGCTGTCAATTCGCCGTGATGCTCGCGATAACGCTCCCGTTTCACCTCCTCCAGCGCCAGCGCCCGTTGGCGTTCGGCCAGCCGGGTACGCGCCTCGGCCAGGGCATCATCCAGCCCCTGCAGGGCTGTACGGCGGGCCTTGAGCTCCTCCGGATGGATGGCCAGCAATCGGCGCAGATCATATTCGGCAATCCCGAGCCTGGTGGCATGGGAAGCCCAGCGCCCCAGTACCTCGCGGCGGCGGCGACTGCTCACCTGTTTGTCCTGCTCAAGATGGGTCAACCGTGTTTTGAGCTCTGTCTGTCGCTCCCTTGCGGCCCGCAGTGCGCCCACCGCCTCTTCGAGTTGATTGGCTCCCCGTGAAAGTCGCTGCTGCCACTCGCCCTCGACCTCGGCGATAGCACGTCCCCCAAGACACGCCTCGCGGCTGGCCAGCAGTCCCTGGCGCTGTTGCTCGGCCTCCTTGTAGTCGCGCTCCAGCTTGTGCAGCTGTTCATTCTGGCTCTGTACCCGTGCCTCCTGCGCACTGAGCGCCGGGGTCAGGCTGGCAAGTTCGCTGCCCAGCTGCTCCCACTCGCGCTGTCCCTGCAAATAGGCCTCGCAGGTCTGCTGCCATTCGAGCCACTGCCGGCTGCCGAGCCATTGACGCCAGGGTTCGGCCCCCATCTGTTCATCGAGCCGGCTTTCACCCTGAACCAGGCGCTGGCGCAGTGTGACTTCCTGCTCGGCCAGCGCTTTGAGCTCGGCCTCCCACTCTATCTTCTGCCGCTCGGCCTCCTGCCACTGCTGTTCAAACTGCTGATGACGGGTTGTGAGCTGAGTCAGCTGATTGCGCAGCCCCATCAGCATCTGCTGGCCTTGCTGGGCCTGTTGCAGCTGTCGCTGTCCGGCCACCAGACCCAGCTCCAGCGCCTCCCCCTGTGCCAAGAGATGCGCCAGCAGATCCGCCCACTCGGCGGGGCTTTGCCGCAAAGGCAGCCCGTGGCCCAACAAGGTCTCACCACCCCACTGCAACCAGCGCTGGGTCAGCTGTTCGGCTCTCGCCTCCAGCTCGGGTTGGTGTTGCTGGCGGGCAACCAGCTGACGAGTCAGCTCGACGCGCTCGCTCTCTCCCTGAATATGTTGATGATTGAGTCGCTCCCACTCCAGCTCCAGCTGACGGGCACGCTCGGCCAGCTGGGCCAGGATGCCGGCCACCTGCGGCTGACTCTGGCGATAGGGATGCTCCTCTGCGCCACACAGCGGGCAAGGCGTACCATCGCTGAGCACGTGACGATACTGCTCGAAGCTGGCGACGGCGCGGGCCTGATCCAGCGCATGACGCGCCTCGTCACGCTGAAGCCCGAGTCGCTCCAGCGCAGGCTCCAGCTCCTCGTGCTGGATGGCCAATCGGGTGAGGTGCTGCTCCAGCAGTGCCATCTCTTGTAACAAGCGCTCCTGTTGCTCGCTGTGATTACGGCCTGCCTCCGCCAGCTCCAGCAATTGGCGCACCCGTGCCAGCTGCTCGGTCTGGGTCTGACGCTGCTCCTGCGCCTTGGCGACCTGACCATCCCACTCCTGCGCCTGCAACTGGTCGTGCTGCTGTTGCAGCCGGGCGCGCTCCTGCTGCCAGTAGTCCCGCTCCTGCTGTCCCTGCTCCAGCCGGCTGTTGAGATCCCGCAGGGCATGGCTCTTGTGCTCACGGCTTTGCAGCAGATGTTGCAGCTGATCCCGACCCTCGGCCCAGTCCTGCATGGCCGCCAGCAGGGGTTGCCACTGGCGTGCCAGGGGTGCCAGCGCCTTGCGCTCCTCGAGCCAGAGCGCCCATTGCTGACGCCGCACCTCGAGCGCCTGCACCCGGCTCGCCTGCTGTTGCCACTCCTGTTGCAGGGCGACTTGCAGCGCGCGGGCCTGCGCCCCCTGCTGCTGAACTTCCTGCAACTGGCTGCTCTTCTCCCTGATGCGGGTATCGAGCTCCTGCGCCCGCTTGAGTTCAGGTTGCAGCGCCCCCCATTCGCGCTCGGCGGCTATCTTGTCGGCCAGCAGTTGCTGCTCGCGCAGCGCGGCCTGCTGCTGGGTCTGCTCGACCTGTTCGAGCTCGGGACCCAGCTGGCCAATGAGCTGCTCCTGCTGCTGCACTTCCAGGGTGAGGCGAGCGAGCTCGTCGTGATCGGCGCGGGCCACCTGGGCCTGTTCGGCGCGGCCAAACTCCTCCCGCTCGGGAGCCGCCTGGGCGTGAGCCGCTTCGGCGGCGGTCAGTGCCGTCTGCCCCTCCTCGCAGGCCAGCAACTGGGCGGCGATACGATCGTTGAGGTCCCGCAAGTCCTGCAACAGCTGGCGCTGCTGCTGCTCGTGCTTGAGGCTGGTGGAAAGACCCAGCTGCTGGGTTACCCACTGCTCGCGGGTCGCCTCGTCCATCAGCGCCACGTCGCCGAGCCGTTGCTGGATAGCGGCCAATTTTTGCTGCTCCTCCCGCGCCCGTTCATGGGTCTGGATGGAGATGGCGGAATAGAGCTCGGTGCCCGTCATCCGTTCGAGCAGGGCGGAGCGCTCGTCGGCGCTCGATTTGAGAAACGCGGCGAACTCCCCCTGAGGCAGTATCACGGCGCGGCGAAACTGCTCCCAGGAGAGCCCCACCAGTTCATCGATGCGATCCTGCAGCTCCCGCTTGCTGCCGGAGAAGACCTGACCCGACGCCACGTCGGTCAGGCTGCGCTCCTGGGCCTGAAAACGCCCCTCGGAACGGTTGCGCGCCCGGCGCACCGCCCAGCGGGCCAGCCAGATGCGGCCATCGCAGCCGCGAAACCGTACCTCGGCACAGCCGCTGGCGTGGCCGCGACTGAGGATGCCCCGCACGTCGTTGGCTTTGAGCTTCTCCTCGTCATCCGCTCGGCCCACCTCGGCCACGTGCTTGCGATTGGCGATGAAGCGCGGCATCTCGTCGTACAGCGCCAGGCAGATGGCATCGAGCAATGTGCTCTTGCCGGCGCCCGTGTTGCCGGTGATGGCAAACAGCCCTGCGGCGCCGAGCGCCCCCTTGGTAAAGTCGATGGTGAAGGCCCCGGTCAGGCTGGCCAGGTTCTCACCGCTGAGGGACAGGATCTTCATGCGCCGGACTCCTTCACCTGCTGCAATATCTCTTCAAACGAGGCGACCAGTTCGGCCTCGGGTTCACCGTCAAACTGGCGCTGATAGCAGAGCCTGAACACCTCAGTGGGGGAGAGCTCATCCAGCCTGCGCTGGTTCTGGCCATCGGCCAGCCCCTGGCCAGAGCCCAGATAACGGGTACTGATACGGGCCAGGCGTACCGGCTTGCCCGCCAGCGCCGCCAGTATGCGCTCGCGGATGCGGGCCTCGGGTCTGGGCAGCAGCAGTCGTACTTCGAGGAAGGGTTGTGCCTCGCTGGGCAGCGCTGGCAGGGACAAGGCCTCTATGGCCTTGAGCGCCCCTTCCAGTTCGCTCTCGGGCAGGCGGATCATCTCTACCGCGCGGGGCACAGGGATCCGCTCCAGACCCACCAATTTGCCCCCCTCAAACGTCACTTCCAGCACCTGATGGTTGTAGTTGGCCTCGGCCAGCGAGAGCGGCAGTGGCGAGCCGCTGTAGTGAACACCCTCGGTTGGGCTCTGGGCCAGATGGAGGTGACCGAGCGCCGTGTAGTCGGCGCTGGCAAAAATATTGGCAGGCAGGGCATGCTGGTTGCCGCCGAGTACCCGCCGCTCTGAAAGCTCGGAGAGCTGACCTGCCGCCAGATAGGCGTGGCCCATGGCGATCAGTGCCTGCTCGGGTTCGCAGCGCGCGCGACCTTGCGTCAATACCTCTTCATAGACCCGCCGTACCCCTTCAATCAGCCGATCCTGGCCCTCTTCAAGCTGTTCAACCCTCAGGTCGCTGCTGCGCAGGAAGGGAACGGCGGCGCACCAGGCGGCTATCTTGCCCTCCCTATCTTGCAGCGGCACCAGCAGGCGGTCGGTTTCAAGCTTGCCCTCACTGTCACGGCTGATGCTGCCCACCAGATGCAGATCGAAGGCGCGCAGCAGTTCGTGAGGGGCATCCAGCTTGGAGGGGGAGTCGTGGTTGCCACCGATCAGCACCATGTTGAGGTGGGGCATCTCGGCCCGCAGCCTGGCCAGAAAACGGTAGAGCTGCTGCCAGGCGCTGGCGGGGGGATTGGCGGTATCAAACAGATCGCCCGCCACCAGCAGAGCATCGATCTGCCGCTGCTTGATGGTATCGGCCAACCAGTCGAGGAAGCTGTCGTGTTCGAAGCGGCGTTCATGGCCATGGAGTTGATGACCAAGGTGCCAGTCGGCGGTATGCAGGATTTTCATGAGAAATCGACTCGGATCCAGGAGAGGTGCCAGCGGCACCCGATGGAGACAAGATGAGGATGCCAGCCTCTCTTTTCAAGCAAAACAGGCAGGTGGCGTCAGATTCAGGCGGGCTCGCAACACATCTTGTACTGGGGATGACCGGTGAGGGGATCCGACTCCTCCCCCTGGATCACGAAACCGTGGCGGCGGTAGAAGCGCACCGCCTGCGCATTCTCCACGAACACCCGCGCATGCAATCTGGCCCCCTGCGCCTTGGCCTCCTGCAGCAGGGCATGGCCCACGCCACGCCCCTGCCGGTCGGGGCGCACGAACAGGGCAGCCAGGTAATCCTCCACCAGTGCCATGAAGCCGAGCAGCTCGCCGCGCTCCTCGAACACCCAGATGCGGGCGTGGTCGAGATAGCGGGTGCGCAGATCCTCCTGGGCCTGCCACCAGCAGGAGGCATCGACGAAATCGTGGGCCTGCAGGGAGGCCAGCAACCAGATTTCGACGATCTCTTCCATGTCCTCGGACCGACTCGGCCTCAACATATTTGCATCCTTGTTAACAATCTGAACACCCGCAGTCTAGGGGACTTTGATGACAGGGTTGGGGACGAACATGACTCCCTGTGAACTCGATCGTCCTTTTTTTACGAGAATGATTGGCTGATCACAAAGCGCCTCTCTAGTACAATGCCCGCCGGACAATCTATGAGACCGAGGACGCCATGTGGTTTAAAAACCTGCAGATTTATCGCTTTACCCGCCCCTTTGACCTGACAGTGGATCAGCTGGAAACCCAGCTCGAGGCCTGTGCCTTCACCCCTTGCGGCAGTCAGGACATGTCCCGGTTCGGTTGGGTCAAGCCCCTTGGCAAATTCGGTTCGACACTGACCCACTCCGCCTCAGGCCACATCCTCATCTGTGCCCGCAAGGAAGAGAAGATGCTGCCGGGTACCGTCATCAAGGAGATGCTGGCGGAGAAGGTAGAAGCGATCGAATTCGAGCAGGGCCGCGCCCTCAAGAAGAAAGAGAAGGAAGCGCTGAAGGAGGAGATACTCCACACCCTGCTGCCTCGTGCCTTCAGTCGTACCAGCCAGACCTTCGCCTGGATCAACCCGGCCGACAATCTGATGGTGGTGGACGCGGGCTCCGCCAAGAAGGCGGACGATCTGCTGGCCCTGCTGCGCAAGAGCATAGGCACTCTGCCGGTGGTGCCGGTGGCGCTCAAGAATCCGCCCGAGATCACCATGACAGAGTGGCTGAGCGAGGGTAACCTGCCCGCCACCTTCGCACTGGAAGACGAAGCCGAGCTGCGCAGTGCCATGGAGCACGGCGGCATCATCCGCTGCAAGCAGCAGGATCTGATGACCGACGAGATAAAGAACCACCTGGCCAACGACAAGCTGGTGACCAAGCTGGCTCTGAACTGGGGCGAGACCCTGAGCTTCGTGCTGGGGGACGACCTCTCCATCAAGCGTCTCAAGTTCAGCGAAGAGCTGCGCGAGCAGAACGACGACGTGACCAGCGAAGATCCCGCCGCCCGTCTGGATGCGGACTTCGCCCTGGTGACCGCCGAGCTGGCCCAGTTCATCCCGGCACTGTTTGCCGCCCTGGGTGGCGAAGAGCAGTCCATCTGATCAACGCCTGCTTGCATTGCACAAACCGCCCGAGTGGCGGTTTTTTTGTGTCTGCGGCGCATGACCTTTATTGATAAATGAGTAAGGTATTGATCTGGTTCAACAACTTGAGCAACCAGTGCCAATCGTGACATAGTCGTCCTTCGCGCTCATAAAACAGACAAGGAGAGTGTCATGTTGCTCAAACCCGCAGGGCTGGCCGTTGCCTTCGCCCTCCTGGCCGGTTGCGCCAGTGACAAGGGCTTTCACTATGCCCCGCCCCCCCAGACCCTGATCGCCCCGGAAGCCGCCAGCGGCTGGACAGACAAACAGGGCTGGCAGGGTCATGACTTCATGGTGGCTGCGGCCAACCCGCTGGCAGTGGATGCGGGCTACCAGATCATCCGGGCGGGCGGCAGCGCCGTGGATGCCGCCATCGCCGTGCAACTGGTACTGACTCTGGTGGAGCCGCAATCCTCCGGTATCGGTGGTGGCTCCCTGCTGCTGGTATGGGATGGCAGCAAGGTTGCGGCTGTGGATGGTCGCGAGACGGCCCCTGCCGCCGCCACGGATCAGCTGTTCATGAAGGATGGCAAGCCCATGGCCTTCTATGACGGCGTGGTGGGCGGTCGCTCGGTCGGCGCGCCTGGCACAGTGCGGGCGCTGGCGCTGGCCCATCAGCGCTATGGCAAGCTGCCCTGGGCTGCGCTGTTCGAGCCCGCCATCACCCTCGCGGAGCAGGGGTTTGTCATCAGCCCGCGCCTCGCCACCCTGCTGGCAAAAGACCCCTATCTCGCCAAAGACCCGGATGCCCGCGCCTACTTCTATCTGCCCGACGGCACACCAAGGCCTGCCGGCAGCACGCTCACCAACCCGGCGCTGGCCGGGTGCTGAAGACCCTGGCCACACAGGGGGCGGATGCCTTCTATCAGGGGCCGCTGGCAGATGCCATGGTGGCCAAGGTGCGCCAGCATCCCACCAATCCCGGTGTGCTGGCGGCGGCCGATCTGGCCAGCTATCGCGCCAAACTGCGCGACGGCCTCTGCTTTGACTACCGTCAGAGCCAGATCTGCGGCTTCCCGACCCCCTCCTCAGGCACCATAGCCCTGGGACAGATCTTCGGCATGCTGGAGAGCCGCGACATGGCGGCCCTCAAACCTGTGACGACGCCAGAAGGTCAGCTTGCCGCATCAAGCGATGCCATCCATCTCTACAGCGAGGCGGCGCGGCTCGCCTTCGCCGATCGCAACCAGTATGTGGCAGACAGCGATTTTGTCAGCGTGCCGGTGAAGGGGCTGCTGGACAAGGGCTATCTGGCCGAGCGGAGCAAGCTTGTCGGCGAGCGCTCCATGGGGATCGCCCAGCCCGGTACGCCGCCGCTGGCACTGGCTCGCGGCAAGGATGCGACCCCCGAGCTCCCCTCCACCAGCCATGTCTCCATCGTCGACAAGGCGGGCATGGCGGTCTCCATGACCAGTTCCATCGAGGATGGTTTCGGTTCGCGGCTGATGGTCAACGGCTACCTGCTCAACAACCAGCTCACCGATTTTTCCTTCACCTCTGTGGATGCCGCCGGTCTGCCGGTGGCGAACCGGGTCGAGCCTGGCAAACGGCCACGCTCCTCCATGTCCCCCCTGCTGGTTTTTGACAAGCCAAGCGGCGAGCTGACCATGACGCTGGGCTCGCCGGGGGGCTCCGCCATCATCAACTACGTGGGCAAGACGCTGCTCGGCACCCAGGATTGGGGGCTGAACCTGCAGCAGGCCATCAACCTGCCCAACTTCGGCAGCCGCAACGGCCCCACCGAGCTGGAGCTTGGGCGCACACCGGAGAGCGTGGTCGAGGGATTGAAGGCCAGAGGCCACGAAGTGGTACTGAGCGAGCAGACATCGGGTCTGCAAGGGGTCAAGCGCAATGCCGGCGGCTGGTTCGGCGCCGCCGATCCGAGACGCGAGGGCATTGCCAAGGGCGAGTGAGTACCAGCGTATCTTCACCAAGGCGACCTCTGGGTCGCCTTGGTGCTTGTGGCGTGCTGGCACCCACCTATACAGGGAAAATCATCAACGATGAATTATTCCTGCCAACGAAATGGATAAAGCTGTCTCTTCTCCCCCTGCATTTCGACACTTATACACTTTTAATCGCAAACAAGCGTCAAAATGTGGATAAATATTGCTTTTAAGCAAAATTTGTATTACTTTTCAACAGAAACGACAACTGTTGTCCCCAATATCCAGTGTTCGCTGCGGCCAACATCTGTCTCTTTCGCCCCCTGCTCATTGACAGCTGCCCTCTTCATCCCCAGCGGTGATCTGGTAGCCCCCTGACTGCCATTAGCGAGGTGACGACATGGACCACTCCCTTCCCCTGATTACCACCCTGGTTGGCGGCTTCGTGCTCGCCTACGTACTCGGCATGCTTGCCCATCGTCTCAAGATCTCCCCCATGGTGGGATATCTGGCGGCCGGGGTGATCTCGGGCCCCTTCACACCGGGTTATGTGGCCGACATGGCGCTGGTGCCCGAGCTGGCGGAGCTGGGGGTCATATTGCTGATGTTCGGGGTCGGCCTGCACTTCTCCTTCAGCGACCTGATGTCGGTGAAGAAGATCGCCATCCCGGGGGCCATAGTCCAGATAGCGGTCGCCACCTTGCTCGGCATGGGGCTCTCCTCCCTGCTGGGATGGGATCTCACCGCCGGCCTGATGTTCGGCCTCGCCCTCTCCACCGCCAGTACAGTGGTACTGCTGCGGGCGCTGGAGAGCCGCCAGAACCTGGAGACCCTGCAGGGGCGCATCGCCATCGGTTGGCTCATCGTCGAGGATCTGGTGATGGTGCTGGCGCTGGTGATGCTGCCCATACTCGCCAATATCCAGCACGGCGATCAGAGCATGAGCTGGCAGAGCATAGCGCTGGATCTGGGCTGGACCCTCGGCAAGGTCGCCCTGTTCGTGGCACTGATGATGGTGGTGGGCAGTCGCTTCATCCCCTGGTTGCTGGCCCACACCGCCAGCACTGGCTCCCGCGAGCTGTTCACGCTGGCGGTACTGACCGGCTCCCTCGGCATCGCCTTCGGTGCGGTCAAGCTGTTTGGCGTCTCCTTCGCCCTCGGCGCCTTCTTCGCCGGCATCGTCATGAACAGCTCCGAGCTGAGCCATCGCGCCGCCAACAACACGCTGCCGCTGCAGGATGCCTTTGCCGTGCTCTTCTTCGTCTCGGTGGGCATGCTGTTCAACCCGGCTGTGCTGCTGACGGATCCGCTGGCGGTGCTGGCCACCCTGTTCATCATCATGTTCGGCAAGTCGGTGGCGGCCTACGCCATAGTGCGGCTGTTTCGCTACAGCCAGCGCACCGCGCTCACCATCTCCGCCAGCCTGGCCCAGATCGGCGAGTTCTCTTTCATCCTGATTGGGCTCGCCATCGTGCTCAAGCTGGTGCCGGAAGCGGCCCGGGATCTGATCCTGGTGGGTGCCAGCCTCTCCATCATGCTCAACCCCCTAGTGTTCAACGCCGTCGAGCGCTACCTGGAGAAGCACCCGGATGCCGACAACCCCCAGGCACTGGCCGAGTGCAAGTGTCCGGCCGTCGAGATGAAGGAGCACACTGTGCTGGTGGGCTTTGGCCGTGTCGGTCGCCTGCTGGTGGAAGGGCTGCAAGCCGCCGGGCGGCCACTGGTGGTGATAGAGCAGGATCCGCACCGGCTGGAAAGCCTGCACCAGGCCGGGATCCCCCATATCAATGGCAACGTGGCGAACGATGAGGTGCTGTGTCGCGCCGCCATCGCCGATGCCAGCTGGCTGCTGGTGGCCATCCCCAACAGCTTCGAGGCCGGCGAGGCCATCGCCCAGGCCAGACTGATCAATCCGGCCATCCGGGTCATCGCCCGCGCCCACAGCGATGACGAGGTTCACTTCCTCACCCGACAGGGGGCAGACAAGGTGATCATGGGGGAGCGGGAGATAGCGCTCGGTATGCTGGCGGAAACCACTGGCGCCCCTGCATAAGCCCGTCACCACCAGACAAGAGAGGGGCCCATGGCCCCTTTCGTTTATCCCCCAGTCCACCCGTGACTGAATCGTGCTGACGATGGCTGATGAGTCATATCGGCAATCCCGAACGCACCTCAGCGCCATGGCACAGTTTGGCTCCCTTCGTCAGCCCCCCAGCCGGGGCACCTTGGGTACCACCTTGCAACCACACTGCCACCCGCCTCCTTGTCAGCACAAAGCTCCGGCCAGCTCGGGACAAGCCCGGTGGTAAACAGCAGATTGTGCAGCGGCCCCCACCGGACGGGGGAGTCCGCATACCAGATGGGCAGATCCGGTGAGCGCCCCCTTGGCTAGACTGCGGTGGTCGTCTTATGACACCCACCCATGCTAGTCACCTGTGACAATACCCGGAAGGATCCGACATGAAACTCTTTATGACCGCCCTCTTGCTGCCCCTCGCCGTGCAGGCCGCTGACCCCGTCTGGATCACGGTCGGTGCCGACAACGGCGTCGAACTCAGGCAGGTCAAGGCCAAGCTGGCCCCCCTGTTCAGCGCCAGCGGCGCCCCCATACAGCTGGCCCAGATAGAGGCGAGCGAGCTGGGTACCCTCTCCCACCTGATGCATGAAGGCCACCAACGCTGTGGCGGCTATGTGGTTCACAGCACGCTGGCAGATGCGCTGCAGAGCATGGCCCAACCCCTCAGCCAGAACCTGTTCAGCCCGCCACCGCTGACTCAGGGTGCCAGTGTCAACCGGCTGCTGCCCTATCTGGATCAGGGCAACATAGTGGGCACCATCAGCAAGCTCTCCAGCTGGCGCAACCGCTACTACACCACCACAACCGGGGTGCAATCCGCCGACTGGGTCGCCAGCCAGTGGCAGAGCCTCGGCAGTGCCCTGCCCTGGGCCAGCGTCAGCCGGGTAAAACACAGCGGCTACCCGCAGCAATCCGTGGTGCTGACCCTCAAGGGCAGCCGCTATCCTGACGAAGTCGTGGTGCTCGGCGGCCACCTTGACTCCACCGCAGGCTCGGCTCCCAACAGCCGCACCCTGGCCCCGGGCGCCGACGATGATGCCTCCGGTATCGCCACCCTGACCGAAGTACTGAGGGTCATCGCCGAGCAGGGCCGCCAACCGGAGCGCACCCTGCAATTTATCGGTTATGCGGCAGAAGAGGTGGGCTTGCGCGGCTCCAAGGACATAGCGACCCGCTACAAGGCGGCCAACACCAGGGTACTGGCCGCGCTGCAGCTGGACATGACCAACTATCAGGGCTCGGTTGAGGATATCGTCTTCATGACCGACTACACGGACCAGGGACTGACCGGCTATCTCGCCCAGTTGCTTGACGCCTACCTGCCGCAAATAAGCTATGGCTATGACAGCTGCGGCTACGGTTGCTCGGATCATGCCTCCTGGCACAATCAGGGCTATCCCGCCGCCATGCCGTTCGAGTCACGCTTCAACGACTACAACCCCAAGATCCACACGGCGCAGGATACCCTGCAAAACTCCGATGCATCGGCCGGCCATGCCCTCAAGTTTGCCCAGCTGGCTACCAGCTTCGCCATCGAGATGGGCAAGATCAACTGAGTGACACCCGGTTGAACAAGCAGCAATAAGACAAGAAAGGGAGGCTCGGCCTCCCTTTCTTGCTCATCACACGGTTTTCAGCGGGATTGTGGATGCCAGCCAAGCAGACTGGCCTGACGCAGCTGTTGCCAGGCTGGGCGGGAGAGAAGGGGTTCACTGGCCGCCAGCATCTGGTGCAATTCGGCAAGCTCAAGAGAGCTGACGGCCCCCTCCAGAGGCGCTGGATCATCCGGCCAGCAGCTGGCGGGCAGTGCCTGCATCCCGAGCAGGGCGAGAGAGAGTATCAGCAGATAGGGCGCCATATTGCGGCTCTCATGTTCAGTCACCGGGTCTATTCTTGTCGAGACTGATGACGGCTTGATGACAGGGAAGGATCGTCATTTTATAACATCTGACGAGGCTAACCGGCGCCGAGACACATATGGCAACATTTATGCCAGATCTGCGAAAACCAGTTAATTTATGCCCTAAAAAGTAACCGGGAGGAAAACGTTATCCCTGAAAAGAAAACGTTATCTGGTCAAAACGTTGTTTCTGGATCATAAAAAGTATCCAAAAACTGGTGTATATTGCACGGCGGAAACTCCTTAACCATGAAGACTGACATGAAAAAGACCAAAATCGTCTGCACCATAGGTCCCAAGACCGAATCCAAAGAAATGCTGGCTAAAATGCTGGATGCCGGCATGAACGTCATGCGCCTGAACTTCTCCCACGGCGATTACGCCGAGCACGGTGGTCGTATCAACAACCTGCGCGCTGTCATGGCCGAAACCGGCAAGCACGCAGCCATACTGCTCGACACCAAGGGTCCGGAAATCCGTACCATCAAGCTGGAAGGCGGCAACGACGTTGCCCTGGTCGCTGGCCAGACCTTCACCTTCACCACCGACCAGACCGTCATTGGCAACAAAGACAAAGTGGCCGTGACCTATGCCGGTTTCGCCAACGACCTGCGCGTCGGCAACCGCATCCTGGTGGATGACGGCCTGATCGGCATGGACGTGATCGAAATCACCGAGCGTGAAGTCATCTGTAAAGTGCTGAACAGCGGTGATCTGGGCGAGAACAAGGGCATCAACCTGCCGGGCGTCTCTATCAAGCTGCCGGCCCTGGCCGAGAAAGACAAGCGCGACCTCATCTTCGGTTGCGAGCAAGGCGTTGATTTCGTTGCGGCTTCCTTCATTCGCAAGAAAGAAGACGTGCTGGAAATCCGTGAGCACCTGAGAGCCCACGGTGGCGAGAACATCCAGATCATCTCCAAGATCGAAAACCAGGAAGGCCTGGACAACTTCGACGAGATCCTGGCTGTCTCCGACGGCATCATGGTGGCACGTGGCGACATGGGCGTGGAAATTCCGGTTGAAGAAGTGATCTTCGCCCAGAAGATGATCATCACCAAGTGCAACAAGGCACGCAAAGTGGTTATCACCGCCACCCAGATGCTGGATTCCATGATCAAGAACCCGCGTCCGACCCGCGCCGAAGCTGGCGACGTGGCCAACGCCATTCTGGACGGTACCGATGCAGTCATGCTGTCCGGTGAGTCCGCCAAGGGCAAGTACCCGCTGGAAGCCGTGACCATCATGGCCACCATCTGCGAGCGTACCGATGCCGTTATGCCGTCCAACCTGTCTGCTGCCAACGACAGCAACAAGCTGCGCATCACCGAAGCCGTTTGTAAAGGCGCGGTCGAGACCTCCGAGAAGCTGGGCGCCCCGCTGATCGTGGTTGCCACCGAAGGCGGCAAATCTGCCAAGGCCATTCGCAAGTACTTCCCGCAAGCCTGGATCCTAGCCATCACCACCAACAAGAAAACCGCAGCCCAACTGGTTCTGACCAAGGGTGTGGTGACTCATGTGGTTGACAGCATCGCCTCTACCGACGATTTCTATCGCATCGGTAAAGAAGCAGCGCTGGAAAGCGGCATGGGTCTGAAGGGTGACGTGGTCGTCATGGTCTCCGGTGCCCTGGTACCGAGCGGTACCACCAACACCGCCTCCGTTCACGTACTCTAATCAGTCCTGAACCGATAAAACGGCGCCTGCGGGCGCCGTTTTTTTTATCTGCCCCCCTGCTTCCCGTTCAAGCCCGGTGTTAGAATCCACGCGGATTCAGTCCAAGTGGGAAATGTCCCAAATATCGCGTAATAACCCGGAAGTTTTATGCTCTCAACACGTTTCAAAAGAGCCTCGGCAGCCCTGTTGCCGCTGCTCTGCTTACTCATCAGCCTCTGCGCCCCGCAAGCCATGGCGCAGGATGTGCCCCAACGGGCCAGCGTACAGCGGGCGCTCGATGCCCTCGGCAAGTCCGAGACCCTCACCGTCAGCCAGCAGGCCGACCAGAAGTTTCTGACAGACACCCTCAGCCTGCTCGACAGCATCGAGAAGGAACATGCCAAGGCCAAGAGCCAAACCCAACGCCTCCGCGCTCTGCCAGGTGAGCTCAGGGAGATCAGCGCCAAACTCGATGCCCTGACCCAGAACAAGAGCGCCGAGCAGATCAAGAGTGAGTACGCACGCATGAGTCTGGCCGAGCTGGAGAGCCGCCAGCCCGAAGTCATTGCCAACATGCAGGATGCCCAGGAAACCCTCGGCACCATCGGCAGCCAGCTCACCAGTCTGCAAACCCTGCCGGAGCGGGCGCAGACCAACATGAGCCGTGCCTATCAGCGCAGCCAGGAGATCCGCACCCGCCTCAACGTCGGTGACAGCGTCAGCACTGCCGAGAAGATGAAGCTGGGCGCAGAGCTGGCCCTGCTGGAGCTGCAACTGGCCAATCTGCAACAACAGCTGGATAACCGTACCAGCATGCAGGACCTGGCGGTCAAACAACGGGACTACCAGAATGCTCGCCTCGCCAACGAGGAGCAGAAGCTGCAACTGCTGCAGGAGCAGAGCAGTGCCAAACGTCTGGGGGATACCGAAAAAACCGCAGAGCAGACCGGTGAACTGGTCGCCATCGACGATAACCCGCTGGTACAAAAAGAGCAGGAACTCAACCATCAGCTCAGCCAGCAACTGGTCAGCGCCACCACCAATCTCAACAATCTGGTGCAGAAGAACCTGCAAGCCAAAAGCTGGCTGGAACGCGGCACCCAGACAGAGCGCAACCTGAACGAACAGGTACAGATGCTCAAGGGCAACCTGCTGCTCTCCCGCATCCTCTATCAGCTCTATCAACAGCTGGAGTCCGCGCCCACCTCTGCTGTCAAGAATCTGGAAGAGCAGATCGCCGATCTGCATCTGGCACAGTTCGAACTGAGCCAGCAACGTGACCAGCTGTTCCAGAAAACCCAGTATCTGGACAACCTGATCGCCAACAGCAGCGAGCCGGTCAGTGCAGAGGACAGAGCCAATCTCTCCACCCTGCTCGACACCCGCATCAGCCTGCTCGACCAGCTCAACCGTCAGCTCGACAGCCAGCTGACCAACGCCATCAGCCTGCAGCTGACCCAGCAGCAGCTGGCGCGGATCTACGCTTCCATCGAATTTACCCTGCAGCAACACATCTTCTGGGTCAGCAGCAACAAACCCATCGATGTGAAGTGGTTCATCAACTGGCCTGCCCAGGCTTACAAGCAAGCCTCAGACTGGGTGCTGAAACCGGACTGGGACGGCTGGGGCGAGATGCTGCTGCCGGTTTCCCTGCTCGCCTTCCCGCTGCTGCTGGTGGGTGGCCTGCTGATCTGGAAGCGACCCTCCCTGCTCAATCGACAGAAGCGGATCAACAAGGATCTGGGACGTTTTCGCCAGGACAGCCAGTGGCACACACCGCGCGCCCTGCTCTATACAGTGCTGCAGCGCCTGCCGGGCAGCCTCTTCATACTGGCGGCCGGTCTCTGGCTCACTTACTGTGGCCTGCTCAGCCCCAAACTGATTTTCCAGATCACCCTCAACCTTGCCCTCGGTTATCTGGTGTTCAGCGTCTACCTGGCGGTGATGCGCCCGGGCGGCATTGCCGAATCCCACTTCCGCATTCCGAAGGCCGAGTTGCAGGCCAAGCGCACCAGCATGCGCTACCTCTGGTTGCCGCTGCTGCCCCTCATCATGCTCTCTACCAAGGCGGTCGTAGAGCCTTCGTCGCTGGGCAACGATGTTGTCGGTCAGGCGCTAACCCTGCTGCTGCTGGGCCTCACCACCTATCTGGTGTTCCCCATCTCTCGCACCATCATCAAGGGCGAGGGCAGCATGCAACAGTCGATCACAGCGGGCGCCCTGGCGCTGGCGCCGGTGGCACTGATGGTGCTGGTCGGACTGGGCTACTACTATACGGCGCTGAAACTGACCGGCCGTCTGGTGGAATCCTTCTACCTGCTGATCATCTGGAGCCTGGTCTACCGCACCTCACTGCGTGGTCTGGAGCTGGCGGCCCGCCGCCTGGCCTACCGCCGTGCCGTGGCCAAGCGTGAGCACAAATCCCAGGAAGACGCGGAAGGTGGCGAGTCCATCGAAGAGCAGCCCATGGACCTGGAGGATGTCAGCCAGCAATCCCTGCGCTTGACCCGCACTGCCTTGCTGCTGGTCTTCGGCGTCGCCTTCTACTGGCTCTGGTCTGATCTGGTGGCAGTCTTCTCCTACCTCGACAGCATGGTGCTGTGGCACCGCAGTGAAGGGAGCGGCACCAATGCCGTGCTCTTCCCGATCAGCCTGAGCGACGTGCTGATCGGCTTCCTCCTGCTCGGGGGCGCCTGGTCACTGGCCCGCAACCTGCCCGGTCTGCTGGAAGTGCTGGTGCTCTCCAAGTTGAACCTGGCCCAGGGTACCGCCTACGCCATCACCACCATACTCAACTATGTACTGATCGGCTTCGGCTCCCTGACCGCCCTCTCCATGATGGGTGTACAGTGGGACAAGCTGCAGTGGGTAGCGGGTGGTCTGTCGGTCGGTATCGGTTTTGGCATGAAGGAGATCCTCTCCAACTTCGTCTCGGGCATCATCATACTGTTCGAGCGTCCGGTGCGGATCGGCGACACAGTCACCATTGGCCCCTTCTCCGGTACCGTCTCCAGGATCCGCATTCGCGCCACTACCCTGACTGACTTCGACCGCAAAGAGGTGATCATTCCCAACCAGCAGCTGATGACAGAGCGGCTGATCAACTGGTCCCTGAGCGATACCGTCACCCGGGTGATCGTGCGGGTGGGTGTGGCTTACGGCTCGGATCTGGAGCTGACACGTACCCTGCTCAAACAGGCAGCCGATGAGAACAGCCGCGTCTTGAAAGACCCGGCCCCCATCGTCTACTTCCTCACCTTCGGCCCCAGCACCCTGGATCATGAGCTGCGTTTCTTCGTGAGTGAGCTCGGCGATCGCAACCCGGCCGTGGATGAACTGAACCGCAAGATCGACGTCCTGTTCAAGGCTAACGGCATCGAGATCGCGTTCAACCAGATGGATATCTACATCAAGAACATGAAGGGCGAAGAGCAGAAAGTGGAGTCCGACTCCCCCCAGCCCCCCGCCCTGCCGGGCCCGCAGCCCGGCTGATGCATCAGGTATAAAACGCCAAAGGCCCCGTCATGGGGCCTTTTCATTGCCAGTCCCCTATCAGCCCAGCCAACTGGCTTTGCCTTCATGGCAACCCCCTGTGCCCGACCCGAACAAAAGAGCAGGCAAGATCCCAGGGGATGGGGATAAGATTGGCCTGCCGTTGCCCATAACCAGGAGTGAGAAGCACAATGCAGCAAGTCGTTTATGTCGCCAGCCCCGGCAGCCAGCAGATCCATGTGTTTTCCCTGGCCGACTCGGGGGAGATGCAACTCTTGCAAGTGGTAAGCACTCCGGGTCAGGTACAGCCCCTGGTGATCAGCCCGGACGGAAAATGGCTCCATGCTGCCGTGCGCCCCGATTTTGCGGTGATAAGCTACCGGATCGACGCAGATGGCAAACTCGCAGAACAGGGCTCGGCCCCTCTGGCGGGCAGCGCCTCCCATACCGCTATCGATGCCAGCGGGCGCTTCCTGTTTGCCGCCTCTTATGCCTTCAACCACGTCACCGTATCCCCCATCGATGCCAGCGGCATTGTGCAGGCGCCGCATCAGCAGCTGACCCCATTGATGACGGCTCACTCTGTTACCTTGCTGAGGAACGAACGAGGAGAACAGGAGGCCTTGGTCGCCTGTCTCACCGAAGATGCCATCCGCCGCTTTATCCTGAGTGCAGATGGTCAACTGCTGCCCCACTCCCTGGGGGACTTGCATACCGCAAAAGGGGCCGGGCCAAGACACTTGGCGCTGCATCCCGTCAATGGCGACATCTACTGCCTGAACGAGCTCGATTGCACCATCAACCGCTATCGGCGTGACGCAGATGGCCAGATCAGGCAGCCGCAGAGCCTGGATATGCTGCCCGAGGGATATCAGGGAGAGCGCTGGGGGGCGGATCTGCATGTCACGCCGAATGGCCGTTTTCTCTACAGCTGCGAGCGGGCCAGCAGCCTGCTGACCCTGTTTGGCATAGCTGAGCAAGATGGCAGCCTGACCGCCCTCGCCCACTTCCCGACTGAGACCATGCCCCGCGGTTTTGCCATCGATCACAGCGGTCGCTATCTGGTGGCGGCCGGGCAGGCCTCTCACCAGGTAGCCATCCACAGTATCGATCCCGATAGCGGCCAGCTAACCCTGCTCGCGCGCCATCCTGTCGGGGAAGGGGCCATGTGGGTGAGGGTAATGGCCTTGCCAACACAGTGAGATACGAGCAGCGAAAAGCCATGACAGTGCCATGGCCTGGAATTGCTGTCTCGCTCTCTACCTCACTATCTATCTCACTCTGGCCGATCTAATCCCTGGTCACTTCACCCAGGAATTCGGTGAGGCGCTGCCAGGCTTTTGCATCGGCGTCGGCGCGGTAATTGTCCGAGCCAAACACACTGAACGCATGGGGGGCACCGCTGTAACTGGTCGCTTCATGTTTGATGCCCGCACTCTCCAGCTCGGCGATGAGCGCCGCGAACTGACCGAGTGACACCGCCTGATCGGCGCTACCGTGCTGAATGAGCAAATTCGCCCGGGTCTGCTGGTAGTCCTGCCCGGCCGGTGTCTCCAGCCCGCCATGCACACTGACGATCCCCTTGAGACTGGCACCGCTGCGGGCCAACTCCAGCACAGCGGCCCCGCCGAAGCAGTAACCGACGGCCACGGCATTATCCAACCGCCCGCCCTGCCTGGCGGCCTCGGTCAAGGCCCCTTGCAACAGCTTGCGCATCTTGGGCCTGTCTTGGTACAGAGCACCGGTAAGCCGTTTTTTGTCCTCCATGGCGGTCGGCCTGACTCCAGCACCGAACAGATCGGCGGCAAAGACGTTGTAACCCAGCGCTACCAGCATCCTGGCTCGCTTGATTTCATACTCCGTCAACCCGTCCCAGTCATGTACCAGCACCACCAGCGGCGCCTGCTTGTCAGGGGCAGCCAAGTAGTAACCCTCGAAGGCTTGACCATCGACCTGATAGGGCACAGCCCCGGCCTGAACAGCGCCACCCCATAGCAGCCCAAGTAAAACCAGCATCCATCTTCTCTTCATCTTTCTCTCCCGGGTCATGAGCACGCGCTCTGATTGTAGCCGCCGCGCCTGACGCCGCGACCCCGTTCAGCAAAGCGGATATGCAAAGGGGCCACTCGTGAATGGCCCCTGATGATCGACAAACTCATTATTCTGCTGATTTCGCCGCCCAATTGGCTGTGCTATCGGCATCTGTGACGCCTCATCATGACCATTGCTTCCACCAAAAACTCATACCCTGAACTGCTTGAGCAAGCTGTCGAGCTGGGCCGACAACTGGCGCAGGTCGCTGCTTGCCTCCGCTACCTGAGCCACCCGGGCGGCACTGTCATTATTGAGTCCGGCAATGCGATTGACACTGTTGCTGACCTCTTGCGCCACCGAATGCTGCTCTTCCGACGCCTGAGCGATATACATGTTCATCTCGCGAATGAGACTGACCTGGGTCTTGATTTTCTCGACAGATACTTGCACATCTGCCGCTTCAACACCTGCCTGTGACGCTTTGTTCTGACTGTGCTGCATGCCGGACACCACATTTTGTGTCGCCTGTTGCAGCCGCTTTATGCTGGCGCTGATCTCTTCGGTTGATTGCCGGGTACGCCCGGACAGGGTACGAACCTCATCGGCCACCACGGCGAAACCACGGCCCTGATCTCCGGCTCTGGCCGCTTCTATGGCGGCATTGAGCGCCAGCAGATTGGTCTGCTCGGCAATGCCGTTGATCACTTCAATGATGTTGCCGATGCTGCTGCTCTCCGTCGAGAGCGAACGGATCAGGTTGGCGACCCGCTCCACCTCTCCCACCAGTTGATGAATGGCCTCATTGGCATGGCCCGCCAAGTTGTAGCCCTGATCGACATAGAGGCTGGCTTCATCGGTCGCACTTGAGGTTTTCACCGCATTACCTGCGACCTCCTGTACTGCATGACTCATTTCGGTAATGGCGGTCGCCACCTGATCCAGCTCTGATTGCTGTTCATCACTGCCGCGGCGGGTATCGGTCGCCAGGGAATCACACAGCTCCGCCGTTTGCAGTACACCGGCTGAGAGGGTGTTGATCTCGGCCACAGTGCCTTGCAGCTTGGCGATGAACTGATTGATATTGCCAGCCAGAGCCCCCATCTCGTCCTGGCGGCGGATCTTGAGGCGCTGCGTCAGGTCACCATCCCCCCGGGCCAGGTCAAAAACGGCTGAGTTCATTTGATGCAAGGGCCGCAACACGTTGCGATGAATAAGCACCATCAGCAACAATATGATGCAGATATCGAGCACCACTATCTGCCAGACAGTGGTGATGAGCAGTTGGCGAAGCTGTATTTGAATGGTGTCATCACTGGTCAGCACCAGCAGTTTGGCCACAGTGTTCTGCTGGCCATTGTCGTCATACACCAGATCATGACCGCTATAGGCGGCAGTATCCGCTGGCAGCTGGGCGACCCCCTGAATGTCGCCAGCAGGCTCACGGGCAAATCCCGCCACCAGTTTATCTTTGTTCACTACCAGCAGGGCGCTGAGCGCATCGGCGGCCAGCTCCGATTTCAGCGATGCCTCGATAAACGCTGACTCGTAATTCCATAGCGGGCCGGGCAAAGACAACTGCAGCCGGCTGATGGCCTGCTCGACCAGCGCGGCCTGTCTGTTATAGCTATCCGCTCTGGCTGCGCTGTAGTTGTAGCCGCCAAACAGCACCAGCAGCAGACTCACCGACAGGGAGGTCAGCACGGCAATCCTGAACTTCAGACTATTCCAATCCATGGTTCCCTCCCGACATCGATACTTGGCCGCTTCCTGGTGTTACTGGTACTTGGCATTGATCTTTTCGATGGTGCCGTCAGCCTTCATGGCGGCAAGGATCTCGTTGAGCTTGTTGATGAGATCATCCGGTGTCTCTTTGTTGAAGGCCAAACTCATCTGGGTTTCCTTGAACACAAATACCGGCTTGGGATTGGTGGTCTTCTCCTGATTGGCCAGATATGGGGCCAGATATTCGCCGGTCGCCCACAAATCGATGCGGCCAGCCGCCAGCTTTTTCACGTTGGCCGTGTCATTAGCCGCCAGTTGCAGTTTGTCGAACCCCTGTGCCTTGAGGAACTCTGCCGCAGCATCACCGTTATAGCCGCCGACTGAATACTGCTTGGCATCTTCCAGAGACGCGATAGTGATGTTGGAGCCGGGATTGGCAAAAAAGACCCAGTTATTGTTGACCAGAGGGCCAACCCATTTGAACAGTGCCTCCCGCTCGGGAGTCCGCGTCGTGGAGTAGAGTGCATTATTGGGGGTACTGAGCGTGTCTTCATAGGCACGCTTCCATGGCATCATGCTCAGCTTGTATTCAACGCCGGCACGCTTGAGCAACTCTTCCACTACCTCGGTAGAGAGCCCGACGATCTTGCCTCCCTCCCCCTGCATGTTGAAGGGCGGATAATCCTCGGTCATCACATTCAGCGGTGCGGCCTGAACTGCGCTCATGGCCAGTACCGAAGAGACGGAGAACAGGGCACTTTTCCACAACAGTTGATATGTCATTGCAACCTCACTTTGCTCATAACTCATCCCTAAATACCCGCCATTATCGATGACTGGGCTGTCATGACCCTGGCTGGGTCGCGCCGGCTTTCACGGTTCACCGCCTTCACGACACATGTGGCAGCAAGCAGATGGGGGGGGTGGATCAGCTGTAGTAACGAGATAGTGGCTGACTTGGCTGACCAAAGGGTCAGGATCTGGTGATCAGGATGAGAAGTGGCTGCGCCATGATGGCCAGGGCTTGATGGGAAAATTGCCCGGTGCAATACCATGACAAGTCGTACAACCAGAGAGGCAAGGGACAAAAAAATGATTGAAAACACCCACATCCATTTTTTCATATTGCGCAGCATAACCTCAGAGCCAAACCTGTCCTTTAGCTAAGGTCACGAAAGCAGATACGTCAACACATACGCCAAATAGAGCGTTTAGTGCTGAAATGGTGCCAAATAACACCACAATGACCATACCTCATTCATTGCCAGACCAAAAACAGGAAGCCACCCTGAGGTGGCTTCCTGTTTTTCACAGTGAGCGATAGCTCCCTTGCTTAATCCTTGGCGGCGTCCATCACGCCCTCTTCGGAATTGGCAGGCAGGATCAGGTTGAGCAGGATGGCGGCGACCGAGGCCAGACCGACACCAGCCAGGGCGAAGTCACCGATCTTCATCTCCAGAGCGCCGACGCCCACAGTCAGGGTCACGGCCACGATGGCGATATTGCGCGACAGTCCCAGATCCACCTTGGACTCCACCAGGGTCTTTAGACCGATGGCGGCGATGGACCCGAACAGCAGCAGCATGATACCGCCCATCACCGGCATGGGGATGGAGGTGAGCAGGGCGTTGAACTTGCCGAAGAAGGCCAGAATGATGGCAAACACGGCGGCCCAGGTCATGGTAACCGGGTTGAAGTTGCGGGTGATCATCACGGCGCCGGTCACTTCGGCGTAGGTGGTCACGGGTGGACCACCGATGAAACCGGCGAAGCAGACACCTATGCCGTCACCGGCCAGGGTGCGGTGCAGGCCCGGGTTCTTGGTGTAATCCTGCCCGGTCACACCGCCGATGGCGAGTACGCCACCTATGTGCTCGATACAGGGCGCTATGGCCACCGGCAGCATGAACAGCGCCGCAGCCCAGTTGATCTCCGGAGTTTCAAAATGGGGCAGCGCCAGCCAGGGGGCATTGATCATGCCATCAAAACTCACGTGGCCCATCAGCACGGCAGAGACGTAACCGGCAATCACACCGCACAGTATGGGGATGAGCTTGATCCAACCCTTGCAGAACACGGCGGCAATCAGGGTCACCGCCAGCGAGATACCCGCCAGGGTCAAGGCCGTGGTGGGCGGAACTACCTGCTCGGCACCGGCACGTCCCATCGCCATGTTGCAAGCGACCTGGGCCACCGAGAGGCCGATCACCATGATCACGGGGCCAATCACCACAGGGGGCAGCAGCTTGTGCACAAAGCCCATGCCACGCACGCGAATGAGTGCCGCCAGGATGAAATACATGAAACCGGCGGCAAACAGGCCAAACATGGTGGACGGCAGTCCCCAGGTCTGGGTGGCGTAAATGATGGGGGCGATGAAGGCAAAGCTGGAACCGAGGAAAATCGGAACCTGGCGGCGAGTGCAGAGCTGGAACAGCAGGGTTCCCACACCGGCGCCAAGCAGGGCCATGGAGGGGTTCAGTCCGGTGAGCAGGGGCACCAGAACCATGGCACCGAAGGCGACAAACAGGATTTGCAGCCCGGCGACACTTTGCTTGACTAAGGAAAACATGGATGTCCTTAATTTTTTGATAACTGACAGGGATATTTGACACTTTTCAGTTATCACAAGACTTTTTCAAGGCACGAAACGAGCCATAAGGCGTCACTTGTTACCTTTTACTGCTTGGGGAGGGCATGAAACTGGCTTTTTAGGCGGGATTCGTTGCTACAAGCATCGAGTATGCGATTTTACGCACTTTTGTGGCAGACGCCAATCGTTTTTCCTTCATGATTATTGTGTTTATGATCAAAAGTTCCGCCATCAGGGGGCGCTCTATAATGGATCCTGTGAATCAAGATGGACAAGGAGTCCCCATGTCACAGCCCCCATTCAAAGCCAGCCAGCGCAGATTGCTGATCGGCTCGGCTATCGCACTCGCCCTGTTTGCGAACCCGTTCAGTTATGATTTCACCCACAATGAGTGGCAAATGAATCAGGCCTATGCCAAGTCCTGCTTTATCGCCGGCACCCGCATAACGATGGCCGATGGCTCCATCCGCCCCATCGAAACGCTCCGGGCCGGTGAACAGGTGCAGGATCAGCACGGCGGCAGCAACCGGATCCTGGCGGTCGAACGGGTCATACTGGGCAAGCGCAGGCTCTACGGGATCAACCATCTGCCTCCATTCTTTACCGCTGAGCACCCTCTGCTGACCACTCGGGGCTGGGCGGCCATCTCACCCGCCATGACCCGAACCGAAAACCCGCAACTGACGGTGTTGCCGCTATTTACCGGCATGCAGATAGTGTGTCGCCCGGTACCTGTCATGGTGACAGGCAATCTGGCCCTGCAACCCCAACCGGAATTACTGCTGGTTGAGTCACTCTGCTCGATCGAGGCGCCTCCCACTACCGAGCTCTTCAATCTGCTGCTCGATGGCAGCCACAGCTACATCGCCAATGAGCTGATCGTTCACAACAAAGATGGCAGTGGCAGCAACAGCGGCGGAGGCAACGATAGCGGTGGAGGCAACAACAGCGGCGGAGGCAACGACAGCGGCGGAGGCAGCAACAGCGGCGGAGGCAGCAACAGCGGTGGTGGCAGCAACAGCGGCGGAAGCAGCGACAGCGGTGGAAGCAGCGACAGCGGTGGAAGCAGCGACAGCGGTGGTGGCAGCGATAGCGATGGGGGCCGCGATGATAGTGGCAGCCAGGGCGAGCATGCTGGCGGTGAGCGACATGGCAGTGGTGAACAACACGCAGGTGGCGATCACCATGGCGGGCGCGGGTTTGGCAATGGCATTGATGACAACGGTATGGATGCCGTTGATGCCAACGGCAACAAACTCAGAGGCGATGGCACGGTCGATGACAACGGTGTAGATGCCGTCGATGCCAACGGCGGCAACAAACTCAGAGGCGATGGCACGGTCGATGACAACGGTGTAGATGACGTCGATGCCAACGGCGGCAACAAACTCAGAGGTGATGGCACGGTCGATGACAACGGTGTAGATGCCGTCGATGCCAACGGCGGCAACAAACTCAGAGGCGATGGCACGGTCGATGACAACGGTGTAGATGACGTCGATGCCAACGGCGGCAACAAACTCAGAGGTGATGGCACGGTCGATGACAACGGCGTGGATGCCGTCGATACCAATGGCAACAAACTCAGGGGCGATGGCACGGTCGATGATCGCCAGCAAGTGCTTACCGATGAGCAGGAGCGTGCGCTGCTCAACAACGGTTTTCGCCAACAGGGGCAACCATGATGCGCTATCTGCTACCACTCCTCCTGCTCGGCCTCGCTGGCTGCGCCACGGTCGACACTCCGCCGCTTTACCATCAGATGGATAAGGCAGATGTTCAACTGGCCAATCAGGCCCTCGCCAAGGCACTGGAAACCCGCACCAAAGGGCAAAGCCTCACCTGGTTCAATCCAGCCAACCGTCACTCGGGCAGCGTCACGCCGCGGCGTACCTTCCGCCATGCCAACGGGGAGTGGTGTCGCGACTATCGCGAGCAACTCTATATCGGCAAGATGAGCCAGCAGTGGCAGGATACCGCCTGCCGCAATCAGGAAGGGCGTTGGCGGCCACTGCGAACTTAGTGCATGCCACGGGAATAAACGAAAGGGGGTAGCAGCGCTACCCCCTTGTCATCTTTACTGCCCCATGATCTGGTCAGTGGATCCGTGGTTATACCCGGCGATAAGGCAGGTAGAGCGGCTCCCACATGTGGCTCAGTATGTGCTGCTGCAGATCCTGCCCGATCAACGGGTGGGACGGATCCTTGCGCACTATGTCTTTGAGCACGGCGGTCGCCACGTGGACCGAGATATTGCGCAACTCGCGAATGCGCGGATAGACGGAGCCCTGGGCCAGATCCTCCTCGTTCACGCACTCGGCCAGCGCGAAAGCCGCCGTGGTGAAGATATCCGGGCTGATCTCGCTCAGCTGGCTGACGATGGCCGCCAACCCCACGCCCGGGAAGATGAAGACGTTGTTGCCCTGTCCGATGCGGTAACTCTTGCCCTCGTAGTGCACATCATTGAACGGACTGCCGGTGGCAACGATCGCCTTGCCCTGACTCCAGCGGTAGATGTCTTCCGGCAGCGCCTCGCAGTTGGCGGTCGGGTTGGAAAGCGGGAACACCATGGGGTGAGCACAATGTTTTTGCATCAGCTGGATGTGCTCCTCCTTGAAGGCGCCACCGGCGCCGCTGGTCCCCAGCAGCACAGTGATGGGCACATGACGCAACACGTCCGTCAGATTGGCCTTGCCGGGGGCTTCGGTATCCCAGCCCGCCAGCAACAGACCCGGCTTGGCGTAACGACGCTTGTACTCGTCGAGCCCTTCACGGTTGTCGCACACCAGCCCCTGGGTATCCAGGATATAGATGCGATCGCGGGCCGCCTGGGGATCCAGCCCTTCGCGGATCATGCCTGCGCAGATCTGATCCGCCACCCCTACCCCACCGGCGCCCGCGCCGTAGACCAGGTAGTTCTGCTGACCCAGGGTTTCCCCTTTCACCTTGACCGCCCCTATGATGCCGGCCAGCACAACGGCCCCCGTGCCCTGAATATCATCGTTGAAGGAGGGCAGCGCCTGCTGGTAACGGGAGAGATTGTTGAAGGCGTTGGACTTGCTGAAGTCTTCCCACTGCAAGACGGCGTTCGGGAAGTGGCGCTTGACCCCGGCCACGAACTTTTCGATGAAGTCGTCGTACTCCTTGCCACGGATCCGTCTGTGAGGCTGCCCCAGATACATGGGGTCATCCAGCAGGGCCTGATTGTCAGTGCCCACATCCAGCGCGATGGGCAGGCAGCAGGCGGGGTGAATACCGGCCGCCAGGGTATAGAGGGAGAGTTTGCCGATGGGAATGCCCATGCCGCCCACCCCCTGATCACCGATCCCCAGGATCCCCTGACTGTCGGTCACTACGATAATGCGCACCGACTTGGCGTCCAGATGACGCGCCAGAGAGCCCATGTCCTCGACGTTTTTCGGGGTGATATAGAGGCCGCGTGCCTTCTGGTAACGATGGCTGAACTCCTGACACGCCTTGCCGACGGTCGGGGTATAGATGATGGGGGTCATCTCCTCCACGTGACGGGACAAGAGGGCATAGAAGAGGGTTTCGTTGCGATCCTGCAAGGCACGCAGGTTCTGGTACTTCTCGATGTCGCTGCAGGCGCTCAGAAATCCCTGATACACCCGCTCCAGCTGGGCTTCAAAGGTTTGCACCTGAGGAGGCAGCAGGCCGTCAAGCTCGAAGTCGGCGCGCTCCTGTTCGGTGAAGGCGGTGCCCTTGTTGAGATTGCGATCGTTGAGCAGGTCAGTGCCTGTCAGTGCAACGGGGCGAAAATCCTGTCCCTGTGCATCTTTCCACAGCAGATATTGTCCGGTAGCCATAGTCATTCTCTTTGATTTACGTGAAGTTGCCGTTCGGCAGGAGAGCAAGACTCATAATGAAATCAATCATATGACGTTTAATCTTTCGGTTTTGTGAGCTTGGGCATACCCTGCGGCCAAAATACCAAGCCAAAGTGACACTCAGCCAGTGTTGCGACAAATGGACAAAAGTCATGCTAGGATTGCGGCCATTCTGACCATCCTTCACTGTCCACCAGCCAAGAGTGGTTTCTATATTGTTGATAGCCAAGCTTATTTCTCTGCGTCTGATGCTGCCGGTCTTGCTGTTGCTGACCATGTCGAGTCCCCCCGCCCTGGCCACGCAGCACAGGGTGCTCAACATCATAGTCGGTGAATGGCCCCCTTTCGTCTCGGAGCAGTCGAAACACTACGGCCCCGTGGCTCACCTCATCAGCGATCTGTTTCAGGAGGCGGGCTATAGCGTCAGATATCACTTTGCCCCCTGGGGCCGGGTCTATTCGCTGGCGGCAGCCAGCCAGCTCTATGACGCCACCGCCGTCTGGATGCACAAGCCGGAACGGGAGAAGGACTTTCTGTTCAGCGAGCCGGTATTGCAGGAGCAGTTCGTCTTCTTCTCGCTCACGTCACGACAGTTGAACGCCGAGCGACTGGCACAGATTGCCGGTTTGCGTCTGGGGGGCGACATTGCCTACAGCTACGGGCCCGAGCTTGATGCCATGGTGGCAGAGGGCAAGGTAAGCCAGCAGCGGGTCACCAACATCAAGCTCAATTTCGGCAAATTGCTGCGCGGTCGTATTGACCTCTATCCTCAGGAGCTCCGGGTCGGCCTGACCGCGCTGCGCAAAGAATTTGATCCGGCCACCGCAGCGACCATCACCCACAGCCAGACACCCTTTTTGCAAAACAACAGCTTCGTGATGTTTCCGCGCAAGATGCCGGACTCGGCCAGATTGCAGGCCCAGTTCAACCAGAAATTGCAGCAAGCCATCACCAGCGGACGCTATCAGGACTATTTCGATCGACTGGAACGGGGTGAATACTGAGATCGGGGCCAGCCCCGATCTCAGTACTGCGGCTCAACGACCATCCGGCTTGTCGAGCTGCTCCTTGACCTCTTCAAACCAGAGCCTGTGGTGCTGCCTGGCCCAGCTCTCGTCCACATAGCCGCTCTTCATACCCTCCAGCGCCCCTTCTGTTCCCACAGTCCCTATGTAGATGTGACCGAATGAGGCGGCAATCAGCCCGATGGCACCGATCCCGTGCAACAGGTTGCTCACCGCCATCACCTCTCGGGTCTGGCCAAACAGGGGGAAGTCGAGCACCAGTCCTGTGATACAGACCAGCAGGCCCGCGCTGCACAGCAGCCAGAACCACACCTTCTCCCCGCCGTTGCAAAACGCCGCATCCGGATGCTTGCCATTGGGCAAGATGCCCCCACCCTGGCGAAACCACTCCCAATCCACCCGGGTCGGCAGATTGTGGCGCAACCATTTGAGGATCATCACCAGCAGCCCCAGCACGAACAGAGGCCCCAGGTAGTTGTGCGTCAGCTTGGCGCCCTGAATAGCAGCCCCCCACACCCCATCCCCGAAGGGGCGGATCACAAACTTGCCATAGAGCAGGATCAGGCCACTCAGGGCAAGCAGCAGAAAAAGCGCCGCCGTATACCAGTGCAGGGCACGCTCAAACGGGGTCCAGCGCAGCACCTTGCGACCGGTGCGAGGGTGAGCCAGCTTGAGCTGGCCTACCCACAGGTAGAACAGCAGCAAAGCAAGGACGGAACCACCTATGGCCAGAGCACCGAACGGTGAGACCCAGGTATTACGAAGGGTACGCCACTGTTCACCGGTCACATTGATCAGCACGCCGTGTTCGGCGCCCCCGGAGGTGGTGATGCCCACCTCTCCCCCCTTAACGGCACGCCAGTAGTCGGCGCCGGCAAAGCCGACCGTCTCTTTTTCGGCATCGGCGAAACCGGGCGCACTGAACAGCAGCAAGGCCGTCAGCAGCGCCGTCAGCCAGTGTCTCATTGGCCGCCCTCCTGCTTGCCAAGCTTGAGCCCCTTGCCTCTGCCATCGCGCGGCTGGCTGGCGTCATGGAACAGATCCTGCTCATCCCCGCCCCAGGCGGCGTGAGGGGCGCCGCGATAGGCGACCCGCTCGCGGAAGATGTCGGAGATGACCTGGGCGTCACCGGCCAGCAATGCCTTGGTGGAGCAGAGCTCGGCACACATGGGCAGCTTGCCCTCGGCGATGCGGTTGGCACCGTACTTCTGGCGCTCCGCCTCGCTGTGGTCCTCCTCCGGGCCACCGGCGCAGAAGGTGCACTTGTCCATCTTGCCCCGCTCCCCAAAGGCGCTGCTCTTGGGAAACTGGGGGGCACCGAACGGACAGGCAAACAGGCAGTAGCCGCAACCGATGCAGAGATCCTTGTTGTGCAGCACTATGCCGTCATCTGTGTGGTAGAAGCAGTCGGCCGGGCAGACCGCCATGCAGGGGGCGTCGGTGCAGTGCATGCACGCCACCGAGATGGAGGTCTCGCCGGGCAGACCGTCGTTGAGGGTCACCACCCGGCGACGCTGTATGCCCCACTCCAGGGCATCGTCGTTCTCGTTCTTGCACGCCGTCACACAGCCGTTGCACTCGATGCAGCGCTTGGTGTCACACATGAATTTCATTTTGGCCATGGTCTCAGGCTCCTACTTTACGAAAGCGGCACAGGGTGACCTTGGTCTCCTGCATCTGGGTGACAGGGTCATAACCATAGGTGGTGACTATGTTGACCGACTCCCCCAGCACATAAGGGTCAGACCCTTCCGGATATTTGGATCTCAGATCCTTGCCCTCGAAGTGACCGCCGAAGTGGAACGGCATAAAGGCCAGCCCCGGCTTGACCCTTGGGGTCACCAGCGCCTTGACCAGCACCCGGCCCCCTTCCGGCCCCTCCACCCACACATCCTGACCGTCGCGCACGCCGACGTCGTTGGCATCCGCCGGGTTCATCTCGACGAACATCTCCTGCTGCAATTCAGCCAGCCAGGGGTTGGAGCGGGTCTCGTCACCGCCCCCCTCGTATTCCACCAGACGGCCGGAGGTGAGGATGATGGGGAACTCTTTGCTGACGTCTTTTTCCTGCACAGAGGCGTACTGGGTCGGCAGGCGCCACAGGCTCTTGGAATCAGGCCAGGTGGCGTAGTCAGCCAGCAGATCCCGACGCGGGGTGTAGAGCGGCTCGCGGTGCTTGGGCACCTGATCCGGGAAGGTCCACACCACACAACGCGCCTTGGCGTTGCCGTAGGGCACGAATCCGTGCTGGATGGCGACCCGCTGGATGCCGCCGGAGAGGTCAGTCTTCCAGTTCTTGCCCTCGGCTTCTTTCTTCTCGGCCTCGGTCAGCTCATCCCACCAGCCAAGCTGCTTCATCAGATCGGCGGTGATCTCGGGATAGCCATCCTCCACCTCGCTTCCCTTCGGCCAGGAGTCTTCGGCGAGCAGTGATACCCCCTGATACTCGATGCCGAAACGGGCACGGAAACCGCCGCCCCCTTCTGACACCGGAATGCTGGTGTCGTAAAGGATGTGGCTGCCGGGATGCTTCATCTCGGGGGTGCCCCAGCAGGGCCAGGGCAGACCGTAGATCTCGCCGCTGATGGGGCCGCCTTCGGCCTTGAGGTTGGTCTTGTGGAAGGTGTGCCAGTTCTGCTGGTGCGCCTTGAGCCGCTCCGGGCTCTGGCCTGTGTAGCCCACGCTCCACATGCCACGGTTGTATTCGCGGGTGATGTCTTCCAGCAGCGGCTCGTTGTTCTCCACCTTGATGTGCTTGAACAGCTCATCGGCAAAGCCGAGTTTCTTGCTCAGCAGATACATGATCTCGTGATCCACCTTGGATTCGAACAGGGGCTCGATCACCTTGTCGCGCCACTGCATGGAGCGGTTGGTGGCGGTGACGGAGCCATAGGTTTCGAACTGTGTGGTAGCCGGCAGCAGGTAGACGCCGTCGGTGCGATCGTTCATGACGGCGGCGACTGTGGGGTACGGGTCGACAATCACCATCATGTCGAGCTTTTGCATCGCCTTCTTCATCTCGGGGCCGCGAGTCTGGGAGTTGACCGCATGCCCCCAGTAGAACATGGCGCGGATGTTGGAGCCCTGCTCGATGAGATCGGCGTTCTCCAGCACACCATCCACCCAGCGGGAGACCGGAATGCCGTTGTTCTGCATCGGCAGCTTGCCGTTGTAGGCCTTGTTGTCAAAACGTGCCTTGATCCATTCGTAATCCACATCCCACACCCGGGCCCAGTGCTTCCAGGAGCCCTCTTCCAGCCCGTAGTAACCGGGCAGGGAGTCGGAGGTGACGCCAAAGTCGGTGGCACCCTGTACGTTGTCGTGACCGCGGAAGATGTTGGTACCCGCCCCGCTCTTGCCCACGTTGCCGAGGGCCAGTTCGAGGATGCAGTAAGCACGGGTATTGTTGTTGCCTGTGGTGTGCTGGGTGCCGCCCATGCACCAGACCACGCAGCCGGGGCAGTTGTCCGAGAGCAACTTGGCGGCGCCATACACCTCTTTTTCACTCAGGCCGGTCACCCGCTCCACTTCCGCAGGCGTCCAGCGCGCCACCTCTTTTTGCACCTCGTCCATGCCAAAGACGCGGGTGCGGATGAACTCCTTGTCTTCCCAGCCGTTCTTGAAGATGTGCCAGAGCATGCCCCAGATAAAAGCCACGTCTGTGCCCGGACGCAGGGAGAGGTACATGTCCGCCTTGGCGGCGGTGCGGGTGCGACGCGGGTCGACCACCAGGATCTTGCAGCCGTTGCGCTCTTTCGCCAGCAGTATGTGCTGCATGGCGACCGGGTGGGCCTCCGCCGGGTTGGAGCCGATAAACATGATCGACTTGCTGTTGTGCATGTCGTTCAGGCTGTTGGTCATGGCACCGTAGCCCCAGGTGTTGGCTACCCCGGCCACCGTGGTGGAGTGGCAGATCCGCGCCTGGTGATCCACGTTGTTGGTGCCCCACAGGGACGCCATCTTGCGAAACAGATAGGCCTGCTCGTTGGAGTGCTTGGCGGAGCCGAGCCAGTAGACGCTGTCGGGGCCGGACTCCTTGCGCAGGCGCAATACCTCGTTGCCCACCTCTTCGATGGCCTGCTCCCAGCTCAGGCGCTGCCATTTGCCGCCCACCAGCTTCATCGGGTACTTGAGGCGACGCTCACCGTGGCCGTGCTCGCGCAGGGCCGCCCCCTTGGCGCAGTGACCGCCAAGGTTGAAGGGGTGATCAAACGCCGGCTCCTGACCGGTCCAGACGCCGTTCTGCACCTCGGCATAGACGCCGCAACCCACAGAGCAGTGGGAGCAGATAGTGCGCTTCACCTCGACCGGCACGTCGGCCGCCACGGTTTTGGCCTCGGCCCGCTGCATCATGGCCGGGGCCAGCCAACCGGCCGCCACGGCGCCACCGGCCACCAGACCTGAGTTGACCATAAAGGCGCGGCGGGTCAGCCCCTGACCGCGAGCGGCTGCATTATTTTGCAAGCTGCCCTGCTCGCCCGCTTGGGGCTGCTCGGCACGTTTCGTCAGTTTCATGAGATCTCCTTCACTGATCCGGCTCAGTCGGTGCCACGCAGGGTGCGATAAAAGTCGTGAACATGGGGGGTCTCCCGATAGCCCTTGGCAGCTTGTTTGTCGTGAGTCAGCGCCTCCTTGCTCACCACCCGGCCGGTGGCACCGGCCAGCACGCCTATGGTGGCGACCACGCCAACCCCCTTGATCAGATTGCGTCGGGACGGGTCTTTCAGCTTTTCATCGCTCATCTTTCTGTGACCTCTGTTTTTGTTATGGCCGGCAGCACAGTGCCAGCGTCGCTATCAGTGAGTGGGAGCCGCGTCATGGCAGCGTTACCACAGGACTACCAAATGGCAGGCGCAATTCGTTTTCCAGCTTGAAGAAATCTTCGGCAAGGGCGCCGACCGCCCGGTAGAAGCTGCCACCCTTCGCCTGTTGCTGATCGCGGCAGCAGGCGAGACCCCAGGGGGCAAGGTGGCGCTCATAGAAGCGGTTGCGATCCGGGTGCTGCTCGGTAATCAGTACCGCCATCACCTCACAGAGGGCGGCCAGATGATCTTCCGGCTCGCACACCCCGCTCTGGCGCTCGAAACCCAGCGACTGCAGATCGGCGCGCAGCACTGCCAGCGGCAGCTCCATCAAGGAGCCGGTGAGATACCAGGAGGCAAACGGCACGATTTCACCGCGCCCCAGCCCGATAAAGAGATCCTGATACTCCTCGGCAAGCTCATTCTCGTGGTGGCTGCTGGCCGCCAGCTGCACCAGCCCCAGCCCTCTGGCAAAGGGGCCCGGCATGGCCTGCAACCCTTGCAGCCAGGCGAGCTGTTCGCCACGGGGGGCGGCGCGCCACAGGCTCGCCAGCAGGGCGTAGAGATCGGCGCTGCTCTGTTCCAGTTCGGTCATGGTCAGTTCGCCTGCGTTGTCATTGAGTTGTTGATTCATCACAGGCCCCTCACACCTTGAGCTGGGAGACGGGATCCGCCGCCAGCGCTGCAAACACATCCTTGACCCGGCACTCCTCGCACATCAGCAGCCGCTGGGCGGCCTCGTTCTGAAAATGGGAGTGACCGGCCAGTTTTTGCTGGATGCGGCGGATCATCGAGGCGGGCGCGAACGGCTTGCCACAACGAATGCAGCAAGCGGCCTCTTCGGCTTTCAGGCTCTGCACGGCGCGGCGCGCCTCGGGCACGGGTTGCAGGCGGGGCGTGAGCACTATGGCCTGCTCGGGGCACGCCTTTTCGCACATGCCGCACTGGATGCAGTCCTGCTCGATAAAGTTGAGGCCGGGGGCATGACCCACCGCATGCAGGGCGCGGCTCGGGCAGACCGCCACGCAGCCCATGCAGAGGGTGCAGTCAGACTCTTTGAGCTCCACGCTGCCGTAAGGGGCGCCGTGGGGCACCGCCAGCAGCTCGCGACTTCCCTCGTTGGCCTGCCAGAGGGCATCGAAGGCGGCAAACAGGTTCTCCCGTTTGTCCCCTTTCAGCGGCTTCTCCAGCAGGGCAATGGCTGGCTGGTCGGAAACAGGCTCACCAGCATCTACGTCAAACAGGGCAATGCGATCGGCAGCAAGACCGGCGCCTACCAAGAGCACGGCGGCGCTCACCAGTTCCCGCTCAACCAGCGCACGGACGCTTTCGGGGGCATCGTCACCGAGCACAATGCGCACCGCGCTGGCGCCATAGGCGAGGGCGGCGAACCAGCTCTCTATCCCTAAACTCGCGCTCTCCTCCACCCAGACCGGCAGCCAGTTGGCGGGAAGAGAAGCGAGCTCGGCCTCCACCCATTCACGCTCGTTTTCACCGGTAATCAGCAGTTGCGGCGCTTCGCCACCCGCCTCCCTGTAGTGCTTCAGCAGACGCAGCAGATAGTCGCCGCTGGTGTTGGCGTCGGGCTGGTGATAGGCAATTGCCCCGGTCGGACAGGCAGTGGCACAGCTGCCAAAGCCCTGACAGAGATGGGGATCGATCTGGATGCGACCATTGATAGGCTTGAGCGCATCGGTCGGGCAAACATCGAGGCAGCGGCTGCAACCGGGCACGCCACGGGCAGTAAAGGCACAGGCCTCGGGGTCGAGGCGAAAATAGCGCGGCTTGTCGAAGATACCAGTGAGGGCACAGAGTTCGGCGAGCTGTTCAGCCAAGCCAGCGTCATCGGCCAGATGCAGATAACCGACCGGCGGGCGCTCCAGCGTAAACAGTGGCGTGCGGCCCAGATCGGCCACCAGATCGAAACGCGGTTCGCTACCCACCGTCGCTTGTTGTGGAAAGCAGAGCGCCGCCAGATCAACCCGCTCCCCCTGCCCGTTAAGGCCGGTGAGCTGGAACTGACCCAGATACCCTGTCAGGCTCGGCGCGCGCAGGGTCAGGGCCGCGAGGGATGCGGTGGCATCGAAAATGGCTTCAAGATCTGCCGCCTCGGCATTGTGGACGGATTCGGTGACCAGCAAAGTAGACTTCACCCCGGCGGGCAGCAGGCTGGCGGTGCGGCGAATGCGATCTTCCGGGCCGACCAGCAGCAGGCGCCCCTGACTCTGGTAAGAAACAGTGGCCGGGATCAGGTTATCGGTCTTGACCGTATGCTGCAGGGCATAGGCACGGGCACGGCTGTTGCGATCGCCATGCTGCTCACTGCGCCCCGCGCGACCCTCATAAAGGGGCGAGGTTGAAATTGGTAGTTCGATGCTCACATGCACTCCTGTGCGCGCCACCTCATGGGATGGGGCGCTTGTTGGTCTACCGGGAGAGCAAGAGCCGAGCCAACTCCCCCGGAAAAAAAGTAACTGACAGGGAGTCAGGATCCTGAGGGTTCCATTCCCCCATCCTTGGTTGGGACATTTTGTCCATCACGGGAAACCAAAATGTCCCGATCGTCGGTGGGGGTTTGAGAATGGTTATCAGCCAGCCCGTTCGGCTCGTCGGCGGCAGCTATGCTCATAACCGCCACCGGTTCAGCGGATCTGGTAGGCGGATTGGCCATCTCGCTGTCAGGGGCGGTCACCTGATCCACCAGCCAGTTGCGCAGCCCGGCGGTCAGGGCCGCGGGCAGCAACTCGGGCTGGCTGAAATCTTGGGTGTAGTCGTCGAGTCCGTCTGGTTTATGGCTGCGAAACATGGCCCGCAACGCCTCCCTGTCCGGGAGTTTGGCCTTGCCCGACTGGGCCGTTGTTAGCTGCGGATCGCCACTCTCAGCCCCTTCGATGGCAAGCGATTCGTCACTCCCCTTGTCAGTACTGACTACGGGGCTATCCAGCGCGGTATCTAATATCTCACCTTCACCACAGCCTTCGATGGGGGCGGAAACCGCTTCGGGGATAACCTCTTCCCGTGGCTGCAGTGCCTGATGCTTGCGCGCCTCACTCTTGCGAAACGACCAGCGCTTGAGGAACTCACTCATGGGCGCTGTTTCCGGCCTTGTTTCCGGCACTGGTTCCGGCGTCGCTGCCACGCTCGCGGCCATCGTGGCCTGTGGCTTTAACGGCGCCGCAGCTGACTTGATCTTGGCTATCGACACCCAGCTGATCCTGCGCCCGCCCCTTGCCCTTCTTGCCCTTGCGACGGACCTCCAGCAGCTCGCCGTGACGGCCAATAAAGGCCTCCACCCAGGCTTGCAGCGCCTCGGGCAGCGGGCAGGAGAGCACCTGCCGCTCGCCATCCATATAGGCGGCGGCCACTGTCTGGCTCAGGGTCAGGCCATCGGCCACAAAGCCATTGTCCACGCGGCTTCCGGTGACAAAGAGGCGGGGCGAGCCGGAGCTCAGGTTAAAGCGATAATCCCCCCGCTCATCGCGAAACAGGGTAAGGGGCAAGGCGCCGGTCGCCTCAGGTTCGGCGGGATGGAGCGCCGCAATCTCGAAACGGCGGCTCTGCCAGCGGCCAACCTGGCTGTCGATGGCCTTTAACTCCAGTTGCAGCCAGCGCTGCGGGGGCAAGGTATTGGTTGTGTCTTGCACTGTCACGGCTCCCATCAGAAGGTCTCTGCCGGGCCGCCCTCCCCCGTGATTTCCCCCCGTCGGGGTGGATCACGGCGAGTAAATCGGGGCGGCCACGGCCATCAATGGGATAAGACATAGCAAGAGTGGGGCCAAGGCCGGTATGATTTCCACTTGGGGCTTTTATGCGGGTTGGGGCGTTGTGCGGGATATGGGTTGGCGCTGAGCGTAGGTTGGTGCTGAGCGCAGCGAAGCCCAACATGCGGCGTAAAACCAATCCGCCAATCCCTGATCGAGGGGCTGGCAATAATCGAATAACGCTGAATTATCCGATTATTGCCTTGATAAAGAGTTAGGCTTCACTTCGTTCAGCACCAACCTACGATTTAGCCCAACATACGAAATATTTGTTACTACTCACCATACTCCACTTCATAAAAATCATTCCCAGCCAATTCTATTTCTTCGAATAGTTCATGATATGAAGATTTCATATCATTTATGAAAGCCATATCACCACCACAATGCTTCATCAAAAAAATTGACCGTATATCAGAAAGAACACAGATATCTGTTATAGCTCGAGCTATATGGGCCAATTTGACAACCTTACGTCGATTCGGCTCTCGAGTATCCCGCTCCCAAATCATTCCAACACCATCAGCATCTTTATGAATTAAATGGCTGCTCATTCCAAAGTTATATGATAAATGAACCAAGTCAGAGAGCATTTTATCTTCACTCTTGGAAAAGCAGTTAAGAATTTCACTGAATGACCACTTTTGCTCGAGAAGACTACGACTTTTCTTGTTTGAGTCATGCCTAATATTTTCAATCTCTTGTTGATCTAAAATTAGATCTTCCATTGCTTTCCATTTAGGAACGCAATATCCATTTGCTGCTGTTATAAATGAGCTTGCTTTATCACTCCTCTTAATTGAAGCATATTCAGGAAGCACAAACCAATACTCTTTAGCTTTCTCTAATATCTCATCATCAGAGCCTTGCAACATATACACATATTTAATTACACCTTCAGATATGGAACGCAGTATTATCTCTGCATCCCACTCCAACCCCTCCCTTAAAAGAATAAGGGAACTTTGGCTGCTAAAATGACATGATAAATACAATTGACTACTAACAAATCTAACGAGAGGTTCCATTCCTTTATAATCAAAACTTAGGAAGGGTTTACAGTAATCAAATTGGTCCCCAATGTAATGACTAGCAAGTGCACTCCATTTTTTAAGATAACTCTCCATCACTACCTATACCTCACTATAAAAACATTAACTATCAACTTAAATAACCAAAAGCGAGCGAATAACTAAGAATATTTTATTTATATAGTCATGTTCTTAAAAATATTTGTCCAGCTAATATTACTAACAAACCGAATATGCCAGCTGTACCGCAAAGAACTTTACGTTCTGGAACAAAACTTGCTGTGTCCCTCCCCTTAGATCCCGGCAACCGGTCGCGAGGGCCCATGACACCGACCTTTATCAAAAGCAATGCTGCCGCCCAGCTCACCATGGCCGTCGAGGTGATGGATGAACAGGGCACGCTGCAAACCCGCCAAATCGCCTGTGAGCGGCCACTGACGGTCTACCTCAACTGGAAGGAGATAGTGACCCTGATGACGCTGGGTGCCCGCCCCGAGGCGCTGGTGCTGGGTTATCTCAAAAATCAGGGCTTTATCGAGGATATTTCGGCCATCGAGTCGGTGATCGTCGACTGGGAGAGCGAGGCCGCCGCCGTGGTGAGCAGCCAGCAGGCCGCCGATCTCGACAAGTCACTGGAGAAGAAGACGGTCACCTCCGGCTGCGGTCAGGGCACCATGTATGGCAGCGTGATAAAGAAGCTCGAAGGGGTGGTACTGGCGGCGCCTGAGCTTAAACAGAGCACCCTCTATGCCCTGCTCAAGGCGCTGTCGGCCCATAACGAAACCTACAAGATGGCCGGTGCCGTGCATGGCTGCGCCATCTGTCGCGGCGCAGAGATCCTCTCCTTTGTCGAGGATGTGGGGCGCCACAATGCGGTGGATACCCTGGCGGGCGAGCTCTGGATGCGCGGCGAGGCTGGCCACGACAAGATCTTCTACACCACAGGGCGGCTCACCTCGGAGATGGTGATCAAGGTGGCGCAGATGGGCATTCCGGTGCTGTTGTCGCGCTCCGGCGTCACCCAGATGGGGCTGGATCTCGCCCGCCAGCTCGGCATCACCATGATTGCCCGCGCCAAAGGGCGCCATTTCGAGGTCTTTAGCGGCCACGACCAGCTAGTGCTGGACGAGAAGCCGCCGGTGCTGGCGCCAAGTTCGGCCGGTCGCGGGATGCGGGATTAAGCCATGAACGAGTTTATGAACGTTAAGCAAGTGGCCGAGTACCTCGATCTCAACGAGAAGAAGGTCTACCAGCTCGCCAACGAGGCGCGTATCCCCGCCACCAAGGCGACCGGCAAGTGGCTGTTTCCGCGCTCTCTGCTCGATCGCTGGCTGCTCGGCAGTTGCCACGAGGGGGTGATGAACGACCGGCTGCTGCTGGCGGGCTCTGACGATGTGCTGCTCCACTACGCCAGCAGCCGTTTGGCCCAGCAACTCGGCACCCAGGCGCTGGTTGGCTACACACCGTGCGGCACCCGTCAGGGGTTGGCTATGCTGGCACGCGGCCATGTGGATCTCTGCGCCATCCACTGGGGGCAGGCGGAAGAGGCACACCTGCGCCACCCGGCACTGGTGCAGCAGTATCAGGGCCACCGGCAATGGGTGATAGTGCATGGTTTTCGGCGGGTACAGGGGCTGGTGCTGCGGCAAGGGTTGCAACCCAAAGAGGCGAAAGAGGCGCTCGACTGGCGCTGGGCCATGCGTCAGGAAGGGGCTGGCAGCCAGCGCGCCCTGCAGGAGTGGCTGCAAACCCAGGGCGAGTCGCTGATCCGGCTGGAGCGCACCATCGAGGTCAACAGCGAGCGGGAGCTGGCCGCCGCCATCAGCCGTGGCGATGCGGACGTGGGGCCCGGCGCCCAGAGCACAGCCACCGAGTTTGGACTCGGCTTTATGCCGTTGTCGCAGGAGTGCTTCGATCTGGTGATGCCGCAGGGGGTCTTCTTTCGCACCCTGTTGCAGCAGCTGATCGGCTGGCTGCAATCCCCCGAGGGACGCGAGCTGGCGGCCCGCCTCGGCGGCTATGACCTGACCCAGAGCGGCAAGCTGGTGTGGAGCCCCCAGTAGCGAAAGAGGCTACCCTCTCTTTGTGCCGACAGCCCTGACAAACACGGGCCTGCCACCCTGGCAGACCCATCTGTTTTATTGTCCATCTGTGCTATTCATCCGCTCTGATAAATGGGTAGGCACTTACCCTTTCCGTGACTCACCCACGGCCGAGTCAGGTTCATGCACCGCCGTGCCAGACTCACGCCCCTCGGCCCCCAGCGCAATGCGCCACCCCTCCAGCTGGCGGGGTTCGCTGCCAGCGGGCAGGCGGGCACGGCTGAGCAGCCGGATGGTAAAGCAGCTTCCTTTTCCCAGGGTGGAGTCCACCAGCAGCTCCCCACCCCAGCGGCTGATGATGCGGTGGCTCAGGGCCAGCCCAAGGCCTGTGCCTGTGGCGCGGGTGGTGAAGAAGGGGTCGAAGATCTTGTCCATGATGGCGGCGTCTATGCCGCTGCCGTTGTCGATGACCCGCACCTCTGCCCCTTGCAGCCCTCCCGCCTCGTCGAACCAGTCGCGGCTCTCGACCCGGATCTCTCCCTGCTCCCCCAGCGCGTGACTGGCGTTGACCAGCAGGTTTATCAGCACCTGCAGCAGTTGCTGGCGATCCGCCTCTATGGGTTGCTGGGCCTTGAGATCGGCCACCAGGTTCACCTGCTGCTGGCGCAGGGCGGAGCGCACCAGGGTCAGGCTCTCTTCGATGATGGGGGTGAGGTGCTGCCAGACGGGCGCTGTCTCGTAATCGCCGGGGCGGGAGTATTGGAGCAGGCTGCGGGTGATGGCGCGAATGCGCTCGATCTGTGCCAGCACCAGCGCCAGCTCCTCGCTGATCGGGGCGGCAGCCTCCCCCAGCTCCAGTTTCATCAGCTCCACGTTGCCGAGGATCACCGCCAGCGGGTTGTTGATCTCGTGGGCCACACCGGCGCACAGCTCGCCGAGGGCCGCCAGCTTCTCGCTGATGAGCAACTGCTGGCGCGCCTGGGTCAGCATATGGATGTGGTGTTCTAGCTCGGCAGTCTTCTGCTTGAGGCTCAAGGTGCGCTCGGCCACTTTTTGCTCCAGCTCGTCGGCGCTGCGGGCCATCTGCTGGCGATGGGCATCCTGCCGGTCCAGCATGGCGTCAAACTGGCGACCCAGCTGGGCCAGCTCGTGGTCGGGATCCAGGGCCAACAGCCCTACCCTGGCCGATTTGCCATATTGCACCTGACGCACCACCTTGTGCATCCGCTCTATGGGGGTGAAAAGATCCCGCGCGCCGCGATAGACCAGCAGGCCCGAGAGCAGCAGGAGCAGCACCACGCCTGAGCCCAGCTCCAGCAGGTTGGTGAGGTAGGTGCGAATGATGGGCCACTCGAGAAAGCCCACGTAGAGCATGCCGATGCGCTCACCGCGGGCCCCGAGCAGGGGCTCGTAACCGGAGACATACCAGGCATCGTGGACGAAGGCGCGATCTATCCAAAGCTCCCCCCTCCCCAGCACCTGTTCCCGTACCGGTGCCGAGACCCGGGTGCCCACGGCTCGGCCCACCTGACGGCTGCTGCTGACCGGCACATTGGTGCTTACCCGCAGATCATCGAGAAACAGGGTGACGGTCCCTATGCTCCCCTCTGGCAGGGTGTTTTTGGCAAACACCTGGCGCTTGAGCTCATCCACCAGTCGGGTGCTGCCGTTGATGAGCTCGCCCCCCTCCAGCACGGCCCAGAGGGAGCCGTCTCTGGCCATAACGGGCGTCAGGGAGAGGCTGACAAGCCCCCGTGTCTCCTGAACCGTGGCGGCTGTCTGTTCCCTGTCCAACACGGCGCGGCAGGCAAGGGCGGGCGAGAGGGCCTGCAACTCCTCACGAGACCAGACCACGAAATGGCTGATGCTGCGCCCGGCGCCGAGGGTGGCGCGCTCCCGGGCCGTCAACTGATCCAGTTCGGCGCCACTGCGCAAGCGCAGAAAGTCGAGGTCATAGTTGGCCGCCAGTGGCTTCACCCACTGCTGCAACTCATCGGGCGTCTCGCGCAGTCGCAGCTGAAACGCCCAGGCATCGCGCAGGTGTTCCAGATGCTCCGCCTGACGCTGCTGCTGCACGCTCACCGCATGGTGGGCCACCCCGAGGTCACCGCGCACATTGGTGAGCAGGTTCTGCCAGCTGTAGGTGAGGGTCCAGTAAAGCGTCAGCCCCATCATGCCCACCAGGGTCAGCATGATGGGCACAGAGGTGAGCAGCAGCAGGCGCCAACGGACTTTTGTTTTCAACCAGCGGGGCAGCAGGCTCAGCGTCATGGTCGCCGCCAGCGGCAGAGGATCAGCAGTTTCATTCGATGGCCCACTCCTTGAACTTGCGCTCCAGGGTCTTGCGCGCCACCCCCAGCACCCGGGAAGCGGCGGACTTGTTGCCCTCAAAACGCTCAACCACTTGCAGGATGTGGGCCTTCTCCACCTCCGACAGCGCCCACTCCAGGGGATATCCCTCTCCCCCCTTGCTCTGCTCGCTGGACTGGGCGCTCTGCCAATAGTCGGCGGGGGGCTTGCCCAGCAGCAGGCAGCGCTCGATCAGGTTGCGCAACTCGCGCACGTTGCCGGGCCAGGGATAGGCCTGCATGGCCACCACGTCCTCGTGGGTCCAGTTAAGCGAGCCCATCCCCATCTCGGCGGTGAGCTGACGGGTGAAGTGGTGCACCAGGGCGGGGATGTCGTCGACGCGATCGCGCAGGGGCGCCACCGGCAGCGCCACCACGTTGAGCCGGTAGAAGAGATCCTCCCGAAAGCGGCCTGCCTCCACCTCGGCTTTCAGGTTGCGGTTGGTGGCGGCGACGATGCGCACATCCACCGACAGCTCGCGCTCGGCGCCGACCGGCCGGATGGCTTTTTGTTCCAGAGCCCGCAGCAGGGACGATTGCATGGCGAGCGGCATCTCGCCTATCTCGTCCAGAAAGAGGGTGCCCTGATGGGCGACCCGAAACAGGCCGTCACGCCCCTTGCGGGCACCGGTAAAAGCACCCTGCACGTGGCCGAACAGTTCGCTTTCCAGCAGTTCGGGGGCGATGGAGGCACAGTTCAGCGGCACGAAGGCCCCCATGCGGCCGGAAAGCTGGTGCAGGGCGCGGGCCACCAGCTCCTTGCCGGTGCCGGACTCCCCCTCCACCAGCACGGCAGCGTTGGAGGGGGCCACTCTTGCGATGAGGGTCTTGAGCTCGCGGGTCTTGGCGCTGTCGCCGATCAGGGTGGGCGGGAACAGCTTGCTCACCTCCCGGCGCAGCAGCAGGTTCTCCCGCTCCATCTGGCGGCGATCTATCACCCTGTCCACCGCCTGGACCATCTGATCCAGGTTGAAGGGCTTGAGGATGAAGTCGCTGGCACCGAGCCGCAGCGCCTTGAGGGCGGTATCCATGTCGCCGAAACCGGTCATGAAGATGATGTCGCTGCGCCGGGTGGCGGGGTCGATGGCTTCGTGCCACTCGATGCCGGAGCGCCCCGGCAGGCGGATGTCGGCGATGATGAGATCGAAATGCAGGCGGCAGCGCAGGGCCTCCGCCTCCTCCACGCTGGCGGCCGTCTCTATCTGGGCGAAGCGCCTGGCCAACGCCTTGGCCAGAAAGCTGCGCATGCCGGGCTCGTCATCGACGATAAGCAGAGAGAGGGCAGACCAGCGGCTGGCGGGTGCAGTCATGAAAAAAGTACCTCAGATTCGACAAGGTTCCGGGATTGTCCCACCGACCTTATAAACTGTGGGACATTTTGTCGCTAACCGGCCCCGAGTGCCAACCTCCTTTATTAAAAGCGACGAGGCCATCACGCAATTAACCCCGTTAACCGACTGTTTTAACATTAAAAACCGCACTGCTGGCAGTGTGCGGCCAGCTTGGCACCCTGCTTGCTTAGTCCTGCCCTCTCCCCATCACCCGGATACGATGAACATCATGATCACAGGAACCGTGCGCCAACGTCTTGCCCTTGCCCTCTCGACCGCCCTGCTGCTGAGCCTCCCCTTGCTGAGCACCGCCAGCCACGCCGAGAGCGCCAAGGCACCCATTCGCCTCGCCACCACCACCAGCACGGAGCAGTCCGGCCTGCTGGGCTGGCTGCTGCCCCAGTTCACCAGGGAGACAGGTTATCCGGTACAGGTGATGGCGGCCGGTACCGGCCAGAGCCTGAAGATGGGTGAGAACGGCGACGCGGATCTGGTGATGACCCATGCTCCGTCTGCCGAGAAAGCCTTTGTTGACGCGGGCTTTGGCATAGAGCCGGTGCACCTGATGTACAACGACTTCGTCATCGTCGGCCCGAGCCAGGATCCGGCCGGTCTGACCAAGCTGCACGACGCGGCCAAAGGGCTGCAGGCCATCAAGGATAAGAAGCAGACCTTCATCTCCCGCGGGGACGAGTCCGGCACCCACATCAAGGAGAAGACCCTGTGGCAGGCGGCAGACGTCAAACCCGAGTTTGCCGGTTACAAGTCCATCGGCCAGGGCATGGGCCCGACCCTCACCATGGCCTCCGAGCTGGGCGCCTATACCCTGACCGACCGCGGCACCTGGCTCGCCTACCAGAGCAAGCTGGATCTCGCCGTGTTGCTGGAGGGGGACAAGCGACTGTTCAACCCCTATCAGGTCATTCTGGTCAACCCCAAACGCTACCCGGATCTCAACACCGAAGGGGCCCGCACCCTGAAGAACTGGCTGGTCTCCGAGCACGGCCAGACGCTTATCGGTGACTTCAAGGTGGCAGGCCAGGCGCTGTTTGTGGCCGATGCCAACGGGAAATAATGCAGCCCTTGTTCCATACGATCACATGGATGGCTCTCACCCCGCACGATAGGGGAAGCGCCTGATGCCGACTCTGCTGGATACAACGCTGGCGGCGCTTGCCTTGCTGTTCGGGGGCGATACAGAGCTGTGGCAGGTGGTGGGGGTCTCTTTCTCCGTCTCTTGCATCGCGCTGCTGCTGGTACTGCTGCCGGCACTGCTGCTCGGCTTTGCGCTGGCCTATCTGCCTATCCCGGCGCGCTGGCTCTGGCTCTCCTGCATCAATACCCTGCAGTCGGTGCCGACCGTGGTGATCGGCCTCCTGCTCTACATGCTGTTGTCGCGGGCCGGGCCCTTCGGCGACTGGAAGATGCTCTTTACCCAACAAGCCATGGTGGTGGGCCAGATGCTGATCGCCTTCCCCGTCATCGCCACCATGGCTCACGCCGCCTTTATCCAGAGCGACAGACGCGCCTGGGAGACGGCACTCACCCTGGGGCTCTCCTGGCCGAGGGCGCTGCTCGGACTGATGCGCGAGTGCCGCTTCGGCCTGCTGGCCGCCGTGATAGGCGCCTTCAGCCGTATCGTCACCGAGGTGGGCTGCTCCATGATGGTGGGGGGCAATATCTTGCATTTTACCCGCAACATCCCCACCGCCATTGCGCTAGAAACCCAGAAGGGTGCCTTTGCCCAGGGGGTTGCCCTTGGCATAGTGCTGCTGAGCCTGGCACTGCTGCTTAACCTGCTGCTGACCGCGTGCCGTGGTCACAGCTATTTGAAGAACTGACCGTGCCCCCACTGTTTATCAACTGGAGTACCCCATGGCCCTGACCGCCCACCAGCTGATGATGCGCTTTGGCGAGCGCAACCTGTTCCAGATAGAGCGGCTCTCCATCGCGGCGGGCGACGCCATCTGGCTGCGCGGGGCCAACGGTGTGGGCAAGACGACCCTGCTCAAGATACTGGCCGGCCTGCTGACACCGACCCGGGGCCACACCAATCTCGCCTGCGGCTGGCGCGCCAGACTCGAGCAGTGGATCAAACGGGATCCCGGCCCGGGCCGGGTCACCTATCTGCACCAGACCCCCTATCTGTTCGATCGCAGCGTGCACGACAACGTGGCCTGGGCCCTCGGCCATCAGGCCGCCGACGAGGTGCGAGTGTTCGAGGCGCTGCGCCGGGTCGAGCTGGAGGGGCTGGCGCGGGAGCACATCAGCATTTTGTCCGGCGGCGAGCGCCAGCGTCTGGCCATGGCCCGCGCCTGGGCGCTGCAACCCGCCTTTCTGCTGATGGACGAACCCACCGCCAATCTGGATGCACATTCGGTTGCCCTGATGGCCGCCTTGGCGCAAGATCTGCGGGAACAGGGCAGCGGCCTGGTCATCATCAGCCATCAGAGCAACGATCTGACCGATTTGTGCGAGCGGCAATGGACCCTCGCCCGTGGCCGGCTGCACGAACCCACCCCTTTGAAAATCATCGAGCGACATGACCTCAAACAGCGAATCCAAAACTGACGTCTTCCCCGTCTCTGCCGTGATCCTGGCCGGTGGCCGCGCCACCCGCATGGGGGGCGAAGACAAGGGATGGGTAGCACTGGCGGGACGCCCCCTTATCGACCACGTTTTGGAGAGGCTGCGCCCCCAGGTAGATGAGGTGCTGATCAATGCCAACCGCAGTCAGACTCGCTATCAGGCGCTGGCCACCGTCATCAGCGACGACAACAACGACTATCTCGGCCCGCTGGCGGGCATGCAAGCCGGCCTTGCCGCCGCCCGCCACGACTGGGTGCTGTTCGTCCCCTGCGATGGCCCCGCCCTGCCCCATGATCTGATGAGCCGCTTTCGCACCGCCCTCACCCCGGATACCGAACTGGTGGTAGCCCACGATGGTGACTGGCTGCAACCCGTGGTGGCCCTGCTGCACAGGTCCCTGCTGCCATCGCTCACCCATGCCCTGACCGAGGGTGAGCGCAAGATAGATATCTGGTTCGCCCGCCACAAGATGGCGGTGGTGAGCTTTGCCGACCAGCCGGATGCCTTCATCAACCTCAACAGCCCGGCCGAGCTGGCCGCCTACGAGGCGCGCCTGCTGAACTCGTCTACCGACCCCCGACAAGGAGCCACAGCATGACCCCGGCCCCCACTCTTCCCCTGCTCGGCTTTGCCGCCTGGAGCGGTACCGGCAAGACAACGCTGCTGGAACAACTCATCCCCATTCTGGTAAGCCGCGGTCTGCGCCTGGGTGTGCTCAAGCACGCCCATCACGACTTTGACACCGACCAGCCGGGCAAGGACAGCCATCGCCTGCGCAAGGCGGGAGCGGATCAGGTGATGGCGGCTTCGCGCCGTCGTCACGCCCGCATCGTCGAGACGCCCGACGCCGAGCCCCCGTTTCACGCCTTGCTGGCCAGCTTCGACCAGACCCGGCTCGACCTGCTGCTGGTGGAAGGGTTCAAACACGAGCACTTCCCCAAGATAGAGCTGCATCGCACCGAGCTCGGCAAGCCTCTGTTGTTCCCGGACGACGGCGACATAATGGCGCTGGCGGCAGATCTGCCCCAACAGACCGACTTGCCCCAGCTCAATATCAATGATCTGGCGGCCATTGCCGACTTCGTCTGCGGCTACGCGAGCAAGGCAAGGCATGCCGAACAGGTGCAGGGAACGGGATTTCTGTCGGTGGAGGCGGCCCGCAGCGCCATTCTGGACGCCCTCACACCCACCACTCGCAGCACGGACACGCCACTGGCCCTGTGCCACGGCGCCGTGCTGGCAAGCGATATGGTGAGCCCCATCAATGTGCCCCCCCACGCCAACTCGGCGATGGACGGGATTGGCCTGCGCGGCGACGACCTCGCCGCCGGTCGCTGGCAACTGGTGGGTCAGGTATTGGCGGGCCAGCAGCGCCACGAGCCGGTACTGTCGGGTCAGGCGGTGCAGATCATGACGGGCGCGCCGCTGCCCCCTGGCGTCGATACTGTGGTGATGCGCGAAGAGACCCAAGTTGAGGGCGAGTGGGTCACCATCAGCGCCCCCATAAAAGCGGGGCAGAACGTGCGTCTGGCCGGGGAAGATCTCGCCAAGGGCGCGGTCGCCATCCCGGCCGGTACTCGCCTTGGCGCCCCCCTGCTGGGACTGGCGGCCTCCCTGGGTCAGGCCAGCCTGTCGGTACGCACCCCGCTCAAGGTGGCACTGTTCAGCACCGGCGATGAGGTGCAGGCACCGGGCGAGACGCTGGCCCCCGGCCATATCTTCGACAGCAACCGCTTCACCCTGATGGCGCTCATCGCCGCCGCCGGCTGCGAGGTGATGGACTTGGGCATCATCCCCGATGATCCCGCCATACTGCGCCAGCAATTGGAGCAGGCATCGACCAGCGCCGATCTGGTGCTGAGCTCGGGCGGCGTCTCGGTGGGCAATGCCGACTTCATCAAACAGGTGCTGGCGGAGCTTGGCCAGATAGCCTTCTGGCGCATCCAGATGCGGCCGGGCCGGCCGCTGGCGTTTGGCAAGCTGGGGACTACCCCCTTCTTCGGCCTGCCGGGCAATCCGGTGGCGGCCATGGTCTGCTTCCTGCAATTTGTCGAGCCCGCCATCGCCCGCCTGCAGGGTCGGCTCTGGCAGCCGCTGCGCCTCTCGGCGCAGGCCGAGCAGCAGATGAAAAGCCGCCCTGGCCGCACCGAGTTTCTGCGCGGCGTCTTCCACCAGGATGCCAGCGGCGTGCTGCGGGTACGCACCACTGGGCCGCAGGGCTCCGGCATTCTCAGCTCCATGGCCGATGCCAACTGCCTGATTGAAATTGTCCCCGCCCAGCCGGCCATAGCGGTCGGCGAGCGGGTCTGGATCCACCCACTCCAGGGACGAGTGGCCTGATACATAGCGATCACCCCGCCGGGCGTGGCGGGGTGCTTGCGCCCATGACCCGAGGCTAGTCCCTTGCGCCTGAATACCCCGCTCTCCCGGCTCGATCTGCTGATCTATGGTCACTATCGCATCGTCCACGGCCTGCGCATCGCGCTCGCCTTCATGCTCACCTTTCTGCTGACCCGCGAACTCAAGCTGCCTGAAAGCACCTGGCCGCTGATCACGCTGGTGGTGGTAATGGGCCCTATCTCGTTCTGGGGAAACGTGCTGTCACGGGCCCTGCAACGGGTGGTCGGCACCATCTTCGGCGCCGGTTGCGGTGTGGTGGCCCTCTATCTGGAGCTCTACTCCCTGCCGCTGACCCTGGTGTGGTGCGGCTGCATCATGTTCCTGTGCGGTTATCTGGCGCTCGGCAAGCGCCCCTACGTGGGGCTGCTTATCGGCATCACACTGGGGGTCACCATGGGGGCCATGCCGGGGGACATAGAGACGGCGCTGTGGCGCAGTGCCGACGTGATCCTGGGCTCCCTGCTGGCGCTGCTGTTTTGCAGCATCTACCCCCAGCGCGCCTACAGCCACTGGCGGTTGCAGATGCACGACACCCTGCTGCAGGCGCACCGGCTCTACCATACCCACCTCTCCCCCAATATTCTGGAGCGACCCAGACTGGCTCAGAGCCACTCTCGCCTGCTCTCCAAGATGGTCAGCCTGCGCCCCCTGCTGGCTCCGGCAGTCAAGGAGACGCGCCTTGGCAGCGCCCTGTTCGAGGCCATCCAGACCACGATGCGCAACACTCTCTGCACCCTGGAGATGCTGGCCAACACCTACTGGAGCGATCGCCAGAGCCACTTTCTGATGCAGAGCACACCCGAGCTGCGTGCCTGCCAGCAGGCGACCGAAGCCTTGATGATCGAGCTGGCACTCATGCTCAAGAGCGGCGACTTGAAGGGGTCGGAGCAAGCCATCACCCAGTTGCAGGAAGCGGCGACCCGGGTACGGCTCGATACCGGTGGAGAGGCCGCCATCAGCGGCTATCTCTGGTTGAGTCTGCAGCTCACCGAACAGCTCACCCACTTGCGCCGCCTGCTGGGGCTGGTGCTGCACCCGCCCCGCAGCCAGTCGGACGACCGCTGAAAACAGAAGGCCCCGCAAAGCGGGGCCTTTGGCTGAACAGGGGTCAGGGCAACGGACTTAGCTGGCATCAGCCAACGGCTGCTCGGCCGTGAGGTAGATGGAGAAATCCTTGATCCCCGCCTCCAGCGCAGCAAAACAGTCGGGGTCTATGGCAGATCCCAGTTGCTCGGCCATCATCTCCAGCGCCTGGGGCACGGGAATGGCACCACGATAGGGACGCTTGGCGGTGATGGCATCGAAGATGTCGGCCGTGGTGATGATGCGGGTCTCAAGGGCAATCTCCTCTGCCTTGAGTCCCTTGGGATAGCCCTTGCCGTCGAGCCGCTCATGATGAGCCCCCGCCACCTGGGCCAGCTCCTTGAAGGCACCGATCCGGCTCAGGATCTCCTCGGTATAGGCTGCATGCATCTGCACCGCCGCCCACTCCTGCGCATCAAGCTTGCCCGGTTTGTCGAGGATGGCGTTGCTCACCCCAAGCTTGCCCACATCGTGCAGCAGAGCGCCGCGCTTGAGCCAGCGCCGCCGTGGCTCCGGGATCCCCATCTGGGTGGCGAGGATGTCGGTATAGAGTGCCACCCGGCCGCTGTGACCGGCTGTGTAGGGGCTCTTGGAGTCCACCACCTGACCGAAGGCGGCGGCAATCTCATCCAGATAATCTTCATCGAGCGCCACTTCCCCCTGCCCGGCCGGATGGATAAATACCCACTCAGTCAGCTGGGGATCCGCCAGCCCTTGCCAGAAGGGCTCATCGGCAATGGCTTCAAACTGCCTGACCAGCTCGGGATCAAACCAGCTGCCGCTGCGCTCGCGCACCTCTTTGAGCGCCGCTTCCGGCCCTGCTGCGGCATGAAACACATCCACCACCTGACAGAGCAGGGCGATGCGGGAGAAAAGCGGGATCGCCTCACCGGCCAGCTGCAGCGGCCGCCCCTTGCCATTCCAGTGCTCGTCAAGAGAGAGGATGCCACCGGCCACCTCATCGCTGAAGCGCAGCTGGCGAGCGATATCGGCGCCGCGATGGCAGCGGGTCTGGATCAGCTCGTTGGCAATCTGATCGCCGTTGCGAAAGATGTGAAACAGGCTGCGAAAGCGCCCCAGCAGATCGGCCTGCAGGCCGGTGTGGCCCAGCACGAAGTTGACCACCTCGGAGAGGGAGCCATCCACCAGCTTGAAGTCGCGTTTGAAGTGCAGATCGTCGGTGAGATAGAGCTCGCAGATGCGGGCCGCATTGCTGCTGCAACCGAGATCCTTGAGCAGCAGGGTGTAGTAGAGGTCGTGGCGCTGCCCGGCATCCAGGCCAAGCTGCTCCCCCAGCCGGGAACCTATCCAGCAGCAGCGGATGCAGTGCCCTCTGGGTTGCCCCTCAGTCATGTCGAGGGCATGACTGAGGGAACCTATCAATTCAGATAATCGCAGACCGCTGAAGGTCATGAGCTGCTCCATTAGCTATAACGGCGATCTTGCCTGCAGGAAATACTATACCCATTCAGGCCAGAACGAATCCCGATGTCAGATGGACAGACTGGATACGGTCGCCGAGACATTGTTGGCTTCCTGCCGGATCTCGACCATCACTTCATTGACCTTGTCGACCTGTTGCTTGCCCAGCTCGGCGCTGCTGGCCACTCTGGCCATGTCGTCCGTCACCCTGGCCGTCAGCTCCCGGTTCTTCTGCACCACCTTGGCGATCTCGTCGGTAGAGAGGGAAGTGCGAGCGGCGAGCTGGCGCACTTCATCGGCCACCACGGCAAACCCGCGCCCCTGATCGCCGGCGCGAGCCGCTTCAATGGCCGCATTGAGCGCCAGCAGGTTGGTCTGGTCGGCGATGCTGCTGATGGTAGAGACGATGGCTTCGATACTCTTGGATTGCTCGTTGAGCTGATTGACCAGCTGTATGGTCTTGTCTACCTGCTCACTGACAAGGGAGGATGTCTCCACCACGGAACGCAGCAGATCGGCGCCCTGCTCCGCACTGCGCAATGTCTCCTGCGCCGTGGCATGAGCCACTTGGGCGGCATCCCGAATGGCATGACTCTTGGTCACCCGCTCGGTAATGTCAGTGGCCAGCTTGATCACCTTGGTCACCTTGCCGCTCTCGTCCCTGACCGGGTTGTAAGTGGCTTCCAGCCAGATGGCATCACCGTGGCTGTTGCGACGCAGAAAAAGCCCTGACTTGAACTGGCCCTGGGCCAGCTCTTCCCAGAAACGGGGCTGTTCGCGATAGAAGGCATCATCACAGAACATCCTGTGGTTATGCCCCTTGATCTGGGAAAGGCTGTACCCCATGCAACTCAGGAAATTGGCATTGGCAGTCACTATCTCCCCCGTCGGGGTGAACTCTATCATGGCGAGGGAGCGATCAAGCGCCTTGGATACGGCCTCCTGACTCAGCAGGCGCTGGTGATGCTCGGTCACATCGCTGGCGATCTTGATCACCTGGGTCACTCGCCCCTGTTGCTTCACCGGGAAGTAGCTCGCCTCCAGCCAGAGCGCCTCGCCCCGCTTGTTGATGCGCGGAAAAATGCCGGATTGGACCCTGCCTTGTTGTAGCTGGGTCCAGAGTTGCTGGTAATCAGACGACTGAGACAGTGCCTTGCTGCAAAACATTCTGTGATGCTGACCCTGGAGTTCAGCTGCGCTGTATCCCATCAGGTTCAAGAAAGGCTCATTGGCCTCCAGAATACCGCCATCCGGAGTGAAGATGATGGTCGCCACCCCGCCTTTGACGGCATCGACAAAACCCTGCAGCTCACCGACTTGTATCTGGCAGGCCAGCAGTTGTGCCTTCAGCTTGTTATTGAACATGGATGTCATACCTCTGTACTGACGATGTGGGAACTCGCAAACGACACCCGCCATCAATGTGGGCGAGTACGAGCATGATGAGGCTGATCATAGTTGAGCGAAATCGCCGGATCAGACTTTGACCGACGTTTTACTGCCGGCGCTCGCCCGGTTATCTTTTGCCATCCATAAAAAGAGACACAACGTAGAGAGCAGGCGCGCTTGCGCTGGACGCTTGGTACGAATATCTGCCCGTGTTGGATCAGTTTCGCATCGCTCGGAGTCACACCGCAGGTTGCCACTCCAGACAGGCCGGATTGGCCACAAAACCCATTCGTTCATACAGGGGACGCCCCTGCTCACTGGCATGCAGCCACACCGTGCCCAGTTGTTCGGCGCTGGCATGGGCCACCATGGCATCGAGCAGGGCGCTGGCCATGCCCTGCTTGCGGTATGCCGGCAGTGTATACATGTTGAGCAGATAGGCCTCCCGCCCTGACAGGTTGCCGGGATAGGGCGGCCGCACAAACAGGGCCAGGGTGCCACTCGCCACCACTTCTCCCTCGACCTCCGCCACCCAGGAGCGCGCACTGCCATCGGCCTGCCCCGCACTGAAATAGGCACTGGTCGCCTGCCAGAGATCCAGATCGGCCAGCGGATCGGCCAACTCCCCCACCTCGCAAAACAGTCCCATGCGCAAACTCACCAAGGCGGGAATATCGGCCATATCTGCCTGACGAATAATCATCGCGTCTCCTTCAGTCTCATCAGTGCTTCATAGATGAAGAGGCACACCCGCAGGCCCCCTTGTGGATGGGGCAGTGTGCACACAAATAGGCCCACCTTGGCAAGGCATGCGGCCTTCTTGCCAGATCCCCCATACCCTGGACGGCCGGGATCCGCAGCACCCGGCGCCACGACTGGCGATCCCAAAAGCCTTGTCAGATAAAGTGTGCAAGATATGGGGTTCACTTCACGAGAAGTATGACCAGGTGATGAAGGAGGCCGATGCCAACAAATCCTGTTATTTCAGTCTCTTGATGACAATAAAAAAGAGAGCCGAAGCTCTCTTTTTTGTCTGAAATCGAATTTAGTAGAAGATCCGCTCGCCGCGCTCGCTCATCTTGAGCCATACCGGCTTGGTGCTGGTTTTACTCCAGATACGATGCAAGTAGCTGTAGAAGCGGGCACGATCGCTGCGAAACAGCATAACGGGGAAGGCCAGAATACCCACCAGCAGCACATAGATGCGACGAAGAATTATCTGAGTCAGAGAAAAGGGATGAAACATGATAGCACTCCTTACTGGTAAGACCACTGAACAAAGATTACTCCACAAACTGTAGGATTACTACACCAATAACGCCATTTTTTCGCAAAAAAATCCACAAAAAGCCATATAGTGAAATCCAATTACATTAATTAACTTACAAGTAACAAAAACTGGCAAAGGGATGTGCGTCGACCAGATTTAATAGGTTGGCAGTCAGGGGGGAGTTTGTGCGATGAAACCTGCGGAAATGGCGGTCTTGGGAGTACTGGGCCTCTTACTCTGGTCGGAATGGCAGGATTGGCAACTCAATCAAGGCGACAGCATCACCCTGGCCTATCAGGGCGTGCCCACCGTCAGCCTGTGGCAGTGCGGCCTGCTGAAACAAAAGATGGCGGATCTGACCGAACATTCGGCCGCAGTGCAATTTCAATTCCGGGGGCAGGATCTGGTGGAGGTCAATCGCTATCTGGAACGGGAGTGGCAACAGCAGGGCTGTGAACAGTTACTGGCTCAGCAGGGATATTGAGAAACAGAAAAGCACACCTGTGGTGTGTGATATTTATCGCTGGAATGGCATTGAACTGGAAGGATATGGAGGCACGTTCCGGAGTCGAACCGGACTAAACGGATTTGCAATCCGCTGCATAACCGCTTTGCTAACGCGCCATGCTGACAAGGCTGCTGCCTTGAAAGTGATACCCATAGTTGGTGCTATGAGAAATTGGAGCGGGAAACGAGACTCGAACTCGCGACCCCGACCTTGGCAAGGTCGTGCTCTACCAACTGAGCTATTCCCGCCTGACTGCCGTGTGCCAGTTACCTGACAACGAGGCGCATTATACGTACCCCGAGCGCGGGCACAACCCTTTTTTCGCACTTTTAGCCCTTGTCCGTACTGTTTGCTCAGGGTTTAGACGGCTTGACCAAAAAAACCACATCAGGCTGTGACCCCACAGGCGAATTTAAGATAAAGTCATTGAAATGATTAGTCTTTAGTCAGAGACTTGTGCCGCTTAGTAACTGGATTCTCAATTGAAAATCACACGATGAAATGGATCTTCAAGCCTCGTGGGCTCAGGCCGCAGCTAATGCTGGCTTTTTTCATGTTGGGTCTGGTGCCCTTCCTGGTCGTTACCCTGTTCTTCCTCTACAGCCATGGCAAAGATCTCACCACCCAGACTTCCAACCACCTGGTTTCCGTTCGCAACATCAAGAAGAGCCAGCTGGAGGATTACTTCGGCAACCTCAAAGAACAGATCATCAACTTCTCCCAGCAGGATTTTGCCGGCAACAGTATCGGTCGCTTCTACGGCTTTACCGGTGCGTTCGAGAAGCTCGGCACCACGCCGCAGGAGGCCCGCGCACGCGCCCAGGCACGCTACGTTCCCGGCTCCTGGGACAAGCTGCAAAAACCCGAGCCCAAAGTCGAGATCGAACCGGCCATCAGTGCCCTGATCCTGGCAGACGAGATGTATGGCCGGGTGCACCAGCGCTTTCATCGCGGCTATGCCGACATGGTGCGCAAATCCAATTACAGCGACATCTTCCTCATCGATCTCAACGGCGACGTTGTCTATTCAGTCACCAAGCGCCCCAACTTTGCCACCAACCTGCTCTCCGGCCCCTATCAGGCAAGCGGCCTTGGCAGCACCTTCGCCAAGATCAAGCGCCGCCTCGACGGCGGCCAGAAACCGCAGCAGATCTTCGAATTCACCGACTTTGGCCGCAACGAGCTGACCGGCCAGGTGGTCGCCTACATGGCCGCCCCCGTCATGCAGTACGACTATGTGCGCGGCGTGGTGATCTTCGAACTGCTGCCGGACAAGCTCAACCAGATCATGGCCGAGCGGGAGGGGCTGGGAGAAACTGGCGAGACCATCCTCATAGGGCCGGACAAGCGGATGCGTGCCAATGCCTGGCTGGCGCCGGAATTCAGTGTCGAGAACAGCTTCAGCCCCAATTTCAGGCCCTTGCAGACCCCATTGGTGGTCAAGGCCCTCTCCGGTGAACAGGGAGTCGGGCTGTTTCGTTCCTATCACGATGACGATGTGCTGGCCGCCTATACCCAGGTGAAGGTGTTCGACACCGAGTGGGCCTTCATCGCCGAGATCTCCACCAGCGAGGCCTATCGCCCCATCCGTCAGCTGGAGACGCTGGTGATCCTGCTGGGAGCCGGATCCTTGCTGCTGCTGATCCTGTTTTCCCGCTGGCTCTCCCACTCCATCACGGCCCCGTTGCGATCCCTCACCGCCGCCGCCGAGCAGGTGGCCGATGGCGCCCTGGATCACCCCATCACAATCCCTCGCACCGACGATGACATAGACAGGCTGGCTCAGGCGTTTCGCCACATGCAGCGCTCGGTGAAAGACAAGATTGAGCTTATCGAGCGCCAGACCCAGGAGCTGCAACAGCAGGTCAAACTGACCCACAAGCAGAACCTCAGTCTGCAACAGGCGGACAAGCTCAAAGATGAGCTGCTGGCCAACACCTCCCACGAGCTGCGCACTCCCATCCATGGCATCAAGGGGATGGCGGAGTCCATGCTCGCCAGCCAGCAGGACTTGACCGAGGGGCAGCAAAATCAGCTCGGCCTCATCATCAAGAGCGCCGACGGTCTGGCCCGGCTGGTGGACGACCTGCTCGACTACCATCAGATGCGCTACGGCCAGCTGGAGATCCATCCCCAGCCCGTCGCCTCCAAGGGGGTCATACGGCTGGTGCTGGATCTCTGTCAGCACCTGGTGCAGGCCAAGCCCCTCACCCTGGTGGACATAAGCCCGGCCGAACTGCCGCCGGTACTGGCCGACGAGCAGCGCCTCGAACAGGTGCTCTACAACCTGGTGGGCAACGCCATCAAGTACACGCCCCAGGGCAAGGTGGTACTCAGCGCCCTGGTGGAGGGCAACTTCCTGCGCATCAGGGTGACCGACACCGGCATCGGGATTGCCAAAGACCATCTGGAGCACATCTTCGAACCACTGGTGCAGATGAGCCCCGAGGTGAGCAAACAGGGTGCCGGCCTCGGCCTCTCCATCACCCGCCAGCTGGTACACCTGATGGGAGGCGAGCTCTTCGTGGAGAGCGAGCCGAGCGTCGGCTCCACCTTCGCCTTCACCCTGCCGCTCGCCAGCGGCAAGGCGGGCAACCTGACGCTGGACAGCCGCCAGATTGAACACCAGCTGGTGCGCCAGCAGCCGCTCATCTTGCCGGACTGGGAGAGCGATGATCTGCCGCCCCCGCCACAGGATGCCCCCCTCATACTGGTGGTGGATGACGAGCCCATCAATCTGCATATCCTGCGCCATCTGCTGCAACCCTGCGGTTATCGCATCCTGCCCAGCAGCGATGGCCACGACGCCCTGGCCAAGCTGGCCCAGGAGCCGGTCGACCTGATCCTGCTCGATGTCATGATGCCGACCCTCTCGGGTTTTGATGTCTGCCGCCGCCTGCGCGAGCAGCACCCGAAAGACAAGCTGCCGGTGCTGCTGCTCACCGCCCTCAACCAGCCAAAGGATATAGAAGAGGGATTCAACGCCGGGGCCAACGATTACCTGGTCAAACCTTTCTGCAAGGAGGAGCTGTTTGCCCGGGTCAAGGCCCTGCTGGAAGCGAGTGCGGGCCGTGCCTCCCTGGTGGAGAACCGCCTGCTCAAGCAGGAGATAGAGCATCGCCTCACCCTGCAGGAGCAACTGCATCAGGATCAGGAGCGGCTGCTGGCGCTGCTCGGGGAAGGGGCAGATCCCATTGTCTTCATCGATGAGCAGGGCACTGTGCTGTTTGCCTCCCGGGTGCTGGCCCGCTTGCTGGGTCAGGAGCCGGAAGCCATGGAGGGCCAGCCTCTGGATGAGTGGCTGGCCCTCCCGCTGGCAACCCAGTGGCCCGACCTGAAGGCGCAGCAGGAGCAGCGACTGGTGTTTCTGGTGGCAGGCCAGCAGGACGAGCTCAATGCCCGTGCCCTCTCCATCAGCCTGGGGGGGCAGGCAGCCTTCGCCCTCACCCTCAGCACTGAGCTGCGCCAGGACGAGAACCGGGTGATGGCACTGGAAAACGCCCTCAAGAGCCTGTCGCGTCAGGCCATCATAGAGGATGGTCAGCTGCTGGGTGAACTGAGCCGGCTGGGGGGAGAATTCCGTTCACTGGCCGACGATCTCATTCGCCAGCAGGATGACGAACCCCTGCGCCGGGCCCTGGTGGATACCATGCGTCTCACCCTGGATGCCTGGCAGCAGAGCACCGGCAAGGGCAAGATAGTGCTGGCGGAGAAGAGCAAGCTGTGGCGCGTCTACATGGACAGATCCAGCCCCCAGACCCGTACCCTCGATAAATACCTGAGCCTGGATACTCTGCCCAAGGCACCGCGCTGGAAGACGGTCGTCGCCACCGCCGAGTATGTGCTCGCCCACAGTCCGCTGAGCGATCCCCTGCGCCAGCAGTTGCACCACAGCGCCCAGACCCTGCGTCAACTCGCCAACCGCAAATCCTGATCCCCCCCGAACTGCGCCCTGGCTCACACTTGCCGGGGCGGTTTTTTTTTGTGCAGAATTAAGCGGGTAAAACGCGTCAAAACAAGAGCCGATCCAATTCACACAATTGTCATGAATGGCCTGCAGACAGGGACTTATTACGCCAAAGTAAATAACATAACTTCATGATTTAAAATGGGTTAAAAACCATTTTGACGATATTGACATCGGGGCTGTGATTTTTACGATATCGACGAACGGAACAGTTGTTGTTTTCCTGTTAACTCTGCTTTGCTAGGGACGTTGGAAAACAGAACGACAAAGGTTAGACACCTGACCAACACAGAGGGCCGACCTCCCCAGCATGCGAAGTCGGTGCTCACACAAAACAAGGCGAACCCTCGGGAATGCCAAAAAATAAGAAAGGACATAATATGCTTGCCAAAGTATCCAAAATCTCTACTGCTGTAATGCTGGGAACCATAATGCTTGCCGGGGCCGCCGGCAATGTCATGGCTGCTGAAAACAAGACTGTGCTGACCCTGGTCGCACAACAGGAGACCGCCTGGGTCAAAAACTTCAACCCCTTCCTGCAAGCGGGTTTGCTCCATACCACTCGTCACTTCATCTATGAACCTCTGGTGATCTTCAACGATATGCAGGGTGGAAAACCCGTCTATCGTCTGGCCACTCACTATGCGTTCAGCGATGACCTGAAATCCGTCACCTTCGATCTGCGTGAAGGGGTCAAGTGGTCCGACGGGGAAGGTTTTGATGCGGATGACATCCTCTTCTCCTTCAATCTGGTGAAAGCCAACAAGGCGCTGGATGAGCGCTCTATCTGGACCCAGATCAAGAACATAGAGAAACTAGGTCCCTACAAGATCAAGTTCGACCTGACCGACGTCAATACCAACGTGGTGAATGACCTGGTGCTGGTGCCCATAGTCCCCGAGCACCAGTGGAAGTCGGTAAAAGACCCGGTCGCCTTCACCAACGACAAGCCGGTCGGTACCGGTCCCTTCACCGAGGTGGACAACTTCTCCGCCCAGCTCTACACCCAGTGCCGCAACCCGCACTACTGGGATAACGCCAACCTCGCCATCGACTGCCTGCGCATGCCGCAGATGGCCACCAACGACCAGGTGTTGGCCGCTGTCATGAAGGGTGACGTTGACTGGTTCGGCTCCTTCGTACCGGACATAGAGCGCCTCTACGTTGGCAACGATCCGAAAAACAACAAGTACTGGTTCCCGGCCTCCGGCACAGTGGCATTCAACGTCAACTTCCAGACCAAGAACCCGGGCAACCACGAAGCCTTCAACGACATCACTTTCCGCCGCGCCTTCTCCATGGCGATGGATCGTCAGGCCATGGTGGATATCGCCGGTTACGGCTACCCGACCGTCAACGAGTACCCCTCAGGGCTCGGCAAAGCCTTCGACTCCTGGAACAACCCGGAAGTCGACAAGAAGTACGGCAAATTCAACAAGTTCGACTTGGAAGGCGCCAAGGCCATGCTGAAAGAGGCGGGCTACAAGGACTGTGACGGCGACAAGTTCCTCGACACCCCGAGCTGCAAGAAGATCGAGTTCAAGGTGCTGGTACCGAACGGCTGGACCGACTGGGTCAATACCGCCCAGATCGGGGTCGAAGGCTTGCAGGCCCTGGGTCTGAACGCCAAGACCGCCACCCCGGAAGCCACCGTCTGGACCGAAAACCTGATCACCGGTGACTTCGACGTCGCCCTGCAGGGTTACTTTGCCGGTGCCAACCCGCACAAGTACTTCGAGACAGCCTTCCACTCCCGAAACATGGGTGAGCGTGGCAACCGCTTTGCGGCGCCCCGTTACAAGGACCCGGCCCTCGACCAGCTGATCGATGACTTCACCCAGACCGCCGATGCGGCCAAACAGAAGGCCATCATGTTCGAGATCCAGGACAAGGTCGGTGCCAACCAGACCATCATCCCTGTGTTCAACAACCCGACCTGGTACGAATACAGCACCAAGCGCTTCAATGGCTGGTTCAGTGCCGACAACCCGGTTGCCAAGCCGCAGGTTCACCCGGATACCCCGGAACGTCTGCTGCACGTGTTGTCACTCAAGCCAAACAGCTAACCACCCCGGCCCCCTGAGGGGGGCCATTCTCCCCGCCATGTCTTCCATCCCCCTGATTGTTCGGGGTTGGGGGAGCTTTGCCCGGCGCGGGGCAGGCTTGCAGTAAAAGGGTTCACCATGGGATTTATACTGAGACGTTTCTCCTTCTATCTGGTCGCCTTTCTGGTGGCCGCCACCATCAACTTCCTGCTACCCAGAGCCATGCCGGGGGATCCTGTCTCCGTCATGTTTGCCCGGGCTGGCGCCATGATGGAACCCGCCGCGCTGGAGGCCCTCAAGGCTACCTTCGGTTTCGTGGACGGCCCCATCAGCACCCAATTCCTCACCTATGTGAAGAGTGTCTTCACCTGGGATCTCGGCACCTCGGTGCGCTACTACCCCCAACCCGTGGCCGACGTACTCGGACGCGCCATCGGCTGGACACTGTTCCTGGTGGGTACCTCCACCATACTGAGCTTCTCCGTCGGATCCATCGTCGGTATCTTCGCCGCCTGGTATCGGGGAGGCGCCATGGACAGCATCCTCTCCCCGCTCACCCTGGTGATGCAGGCCATTCCGCCCGTGGTCATCTCCCTGCTCGCCCTCTTCCTGTTCGGGGTCAGTCTGGAGTGGTTGCCCATCGGCTATGCCTACAGCCCGGAGATAAAAGCCGATTTTGGCTGGGAGCACATCAAGAGCATCATGACCCACGCCATCATGCCGGTCGCCACCCTGGCCATGGTGCAGGTGGGGGGCTTCCTCATCACAATGCGCAACAACATGATCAACCTGCTGGGGGAGGATTACATCACCATGGCCAAGGCCAAGGGGCTCTCCAGCAACCGGGTCATTTTCAACTACGGTGCCCGCAACGCCATACTGCCGAGCGTGACGGCGCTCTCCATGGCGCTCGGTTTCGTCATCGGCGGCTCCCTCATCACAGAGGTGATCTTCAACTACCCTGGGCTGGGTCTGACCCTCTATCAGGGCATTCTGGCCCGCGACTACCCCCTCATTCAGGGGCAGCTGCTCATCATGACCATCACCATGCTCAGCTTCAACTTCCTGGCCGACGTGCTCTACGTCTTCCTGGATCCCCGTCTGCGTACAGGAGGCAAATAAGATGCGTATGCCGACTATTTTGAAAATTCTGCTGGGCAACAAGAAAGCCGCCTTCGGCCTCTTCATCGTGGTCAGCTTCGTGCTGATGGCACTGTTCGCCCCCCTGCTGGCCAGCAATGAGCCGACCAAGCGAGTCTCCCGTCCGCACCAGCCCCCCAGCACCGAATACGTGATGGGCACCACCCGCATGGGCCACGATATCTGGTCCCAGTTTGCCAACGGTGCCCGTATCTCCCTGATGGTGGGCTTCGGGGCCGGCATACTGGTGTGCGCCCTCGCCATCACGGTCGGCATCACGGCTGGCTACTTTGGCGGCGTGATCGACGAGTGCCTCACCTTCCTGATGAACGTGGTGCTGGTGATCCCCAACCTCCCCCTTCTGCTGGTGCTCGCGAGCTTCATCGGGGAGGCGTCACCGACGGTGATCGCGCTCATCATAGGCTTTACCTCCTGGGCCTACGGCGCGCGCGTCATCCGGGCCCAGACCCTGGCCCTGCGGGAAAAAGAGTTCGTCATCGCCGCCGAAGTGCTGGGGGAGCCGGCCTGGCGCATCATTCTGGTGGAGATACTGCCGAACCTCATCTCCATCATAGGGGTGAGCTTCATCGGCTCCATCATCTACGCCATCGTCACCGAGGCGACCCTGGAGTTCCTGGGGCTCGGGGATCCGACCGTGGTCAGCTGGGGCATCATGCTCTACAACGCCCAGACCTCCAGTGCCATCCTGGTGGGTGCCTGGTGGGAGATCCTGGCCCCCTGCTTCGCCATCGCCACCCTGGGCGCGGGCCTGGCCCTGCTCAACTTCGCCATCGACGAGATAGCCAACCCTCAGCTGCGCTCCCACAAGGGATTGCATCGCTGGAAAAAACTCGCCGCGCCCGTCTCAGCACCACAGGAGAGGACAGCATGAACAAGCAACCCCTGCTGTCGGTACGCAACCTCTGCGTCGACTACATCACCGAGAGCGGCGACGTGCGCGCCGTCAACTCGGTCAGTTTTGACATAGCCCCGGGGGAGGTGTTCGGCCTCGCCGGCGAGTCGGGCTGCGGCAAGTCCACGGTCGCCTTCTCGGTGGCCCGACTGCACAAGCCGCCCGCCTACATCAGCGGCGGCGAGATCCTGTTCAAGGGGGAGAACATTCTCCACTACAACGAGGAGCGGCTGCGCTCCTACCGCTGGCAACAGGTATCCGTGGTGTTCCAGTCCGCCATGAACGCCCTCAACCCGGTGCTGCGCATGGAGGAGCAGTTCTGCGACGTGCTGCTGGCCCACAATCCCGGCATGACCCGTTATGAGGCGATCAAGCGCGCCCAGGTGCTGCTGGAGATAGTCGACATCCATCCGAGCCGGCTCAAGGATTATCCGCACCAGTTCTCCGGCGGCATGCGCCAGCGGCTGGTGATCGCCATCGCCATGGCGCTCAACCCCGAGCTCTTGATCATGGATGAGCCGACCACGGCGCTCGATGTGGTGGTACAGCGGGAGATACTGCAGAAGGTCTATGCCCTGAAAGAGCAGTTCAACTTCTCCATTCTGTTTATCACCCACGACCTCTCCTTGATGGTGGAGTTCTGCGATCGCATCGGCATCATGTACGCCGGTGAGCTGATAGAGGTGGCGCCGTCCAAGGCGATCCTGACCTCGCCCCTACACCCCTATACCCGCGGGCTCGGCAACTCCTTCCCGCCCCTGCACGGCCCAAAAACCGTGCTGGAAGGGATCCCCGGCACCCCGCTCAACCTGCTGGAGGTGCCGGTCGGCTGCCGCTTCCAGGCCCGCTGTGGCAAGGTGCACGCTCGCTGCCGCCAGGAGTACACCCGCCTGGTCGAGGTCCGCCCGGGGCAACAAACCGCCTGCCACCTTTATGAGGCGCAGGATGAGCAACCGGATCCCGTTTTCTATCTGGACAAGGCCGCTGGCTGTTAAGGATGTCTGTCATGCAAATCGCCCAAACCGACGTGCCCATCATCGAAGTCCAGCACCTCTACAAGGACTTCCCCGTCAACTCCAATGCCATCAAGAGCGGCAAGATGCGGGCCCTCTCCGATATCACCTTCAACCTGCACCGGGGCCGCGCCCTGGCGGTGGTGGGGGAGTCGGGCTCAGGCAAGAGCACCATCGCCAAGATCATCGCCAAGATGTACAAGCTCTCCAGCGGCCGCATCCTCTATCGCGGCCGGGATCTGGAGGAGTTCAACAAGGGCACGGCCCTGCTCGACTATCGCCAGAGCGTGCAGATGGTGTGGCAAGATCCGTTCGGTTCGCTCAACCCGACCCACACCATCTACCACCACATAGCCCGCCCCCTGCTGCTGCACAGCAAGGTGATCGACAAGAAAGACCTGCCGGAGATGGTCCATGCCCTGCTCGAAAAGGTGGGGCTCACACCGGCCAAGGCAACGGCGGCCAAGTACCCGCACCAGCTCTCCGGCGGCCAGCGCCAGCGGGTCAACATAGCCCGCAACCTGGCGGTGGAGGCGGAAGTGGTGCTGGCGGACGAGCCGACTTCCATGCTCGACGTCTCCATTCGCATCGGCATCCTCAACCTGATGGAGCAGATGAAGAACGAACTGGGCGTCTCCATGCTCTACATCACCCACGACATCGCCACCGCCCGCTATGTGGCGGAAGATCTGGCGGTGATGTATGTGGGTCACATGGTGGAGTGGGGAGAGGTGGACGAGATACTGCACCACCCGCAGCACCCCTACACCCAGCTGCTCATCTCGGCGGTGCCCGACCCCGAGAAGAGCATCCACGCTGCGCTGGAGGGGGGCCGCAAGGGGGAGATACCGCTCTGGACACCGGACTCCTGTGGCTGCCCCTTCGCCGGGCGCTGCAACCAGGCGATGGCCCGCTGCAAGGATGAGCTGCCCCCCATCACCAAACTCGCAGACAACCACTTCGTGCGCTGCTACCTCTACGAGTGATGCTCGCCACTAAAACGGCCGGACAACCCAGTCCGGCCATGCCTCGATGCGGGGCCACCACGGCCCCGCTATGAACCTCACCGCAATTGGGTGAACCACTGGAGCAATACCTTGATGGAACTCTTGATCAATCAGGTGGGTTACGAGTGCGATGGGCACAAGATCGCCCTGCTGCAAACCTCCCCTGCCCATGATCTCGGCGGCTATGTCAGGCTGCAACGCTTAAGCGATGGCCAGACGCTGTTTGAAACCCAACTGCAAGCGGCCGGTGAGGTCCCTGGCTGGCAGGGCCGTGCCTACTGGCGCGCCGACTTCTCTGCATTCGAGGAGCCCGGCCACTACCGGCTGGAGGCGATCACTGCCCCCACAGGCGCAGCCGCCACGGAGCAGCGCATTGTCCGCTCTACCCGCTTCGCCATCGGCCAGGATCTGCTGGCGAGCCACTGCCTTTCTGACGTCATTCACTACTTCAAGGGCCAGCGCGCCAGCGGCGCCTTCGATCGGGCCGACCGCACTGCCCCCCTGTTTGGCACCGATCAACGCAAAGACGTGCACGGCGGCTGGTTCGATGCCAGCGGCGACATGAGCAAGTACTTGAGCCACCTCTCCTACGCCAATTACCTCAACCCCCAGCAGACCCCCCTAGTGGTGTGGGCCCTGCTCAAATGCCGGGAACTGCTGGCCCCGCGCCACGATATCGACGGGGTGAACCTGTGCAAGCGGCTCAATGACGAGGCGCTGCACGGCGCCGATTTCCTCTGCCGGATGCAGGATGAGTCGGGCTTCTTCTACATGACGCTGTTTGACAAGTGGAGCAAGGATCCCGCCCAGCGCGAGCTGTGCGCCTATGCCACCCAGCAGGGGATCAAATCCGCCAACTGGCAGGCGGGTTTCAGGCAAGGGGGCGGCATGACCATCGCCGCCCTGGCCCGCGCTGCCCGCGAGAACGTCAGCGGCGATTTCGATGCCAGCCGCTACGCTGAGGCGGCCAGCCGTGGCTATCTGCACTTGCGCGAACACAACCACGCCTATCTGGACGATGGCTGCGAGAACATCATCGATGACTACTGCGCCCTGCTGGCCGCGGTCGAGCTGACCAAGACCCTGGGCCATGAGTGGCTAAGCGAGGCGAGAGTGTGGGCCGGCAAGCTTTGCGCCCGCCAGCTCCCCCATCCGGAGCAGGGGCACTACTGGTCAGCCAACGAGGATGGCTCTCGCCCCTACTATCATGCCGCCGAAGCGGGTCTGCCGGTGCTGGCGCTGCTGGAATATTTAGGCGTAGAGCCGGATCTGGGGCGCAGGGCTCAGGTGCAAACCGTGGTGCAGCAGGCGCTGGCCGCCGAGCTGGCACTGTGCGCCCAAGCAGGCAACCCCTTCTCCCTCGCCCGCCAGTATGTGAAAGGGGTGGATGAAGCGCCTCGCGTCAGCTTCTTTATGCCCCATAACAACGAATCCGGTTACTGGTGGCAGGGGGAGAATGCCCGGCTGGCCTCCCTGGCCGCCATGGCCTTTGCCGCCGCCGAGCAGCTTCCGCAGCAATCCGGGCCGCTGCTCGGCTTCGGCCAGCGCCAGCTCGACTGGATCCTGGGGCAGAACCCGTTCAACGTCTGCATGCTGGCGGGCCACGGCATCAACAACCCGGTCTACACAGCCGGTTATCCCAATGCCCTCGGCGGCATCTGCAACGGCATCACCGCAGGGTTCGATGACGAGGCGGATATCGCATTTATTCCTGAGCAGTACAAGGATCGGCTGGATCAGAACTGGCGCTGGGGCGAGCAGTGGATCCCCCACGCCGCCTGGTTTGCCCTCGCCATCACTTGGCAGAGCGCGCAGGGAGGTCGCCATGATTGAGAGCGGCTCGGACATCATTAACACTGGGGGAGAGGGAGAGCAGTGGATCCTCCATACATTCCGCCTGGTTTGCCCTGGCCATCAGCTGGCAGAGCGCACAGGGAGGACAGCATGATTGAGTACTGGGTCGGCGTGGATGGTGGCGGCACCCACACCCGCGCCCGCATTCGGGACAAGGCGGGCAAGCTCTTGGGTGAGGGGCGCGCCGCCGGATCCAACCTGGAGCTCGGCATAGAGGTCGCCCACACCAACGTGCTGGCCGCCATCGATCTGGCCAGGGTTGAAGCCGGATTGGGTAACGATTCACAGCAACGGATGGGGGTCGGGCTGGCGCTTGCCTCCGCCGAGCTGGCGGAGTGCTATCACGCCATGCTCGAGATGCCCTTTCCCTTTGCCAGCGTCAGGCTCACCTCCGATGCCTTCGGTGCCTGCCTCGGTGCCTTTGGCGGCGAGGAGGGGGCCATCCTCATCGCCGGCACCGGCTCGGCCGGGCTCATCTATCGCCACGGTCAGCTGCACACCTGTTCCGGTCGCGGTTTTCCCATTTCGGATCTGGGCAGCGGTGCCTGGCTGGGGCTGCGTGCCATCCAGCAATCCCTGCTCTGCCATGACGGCATCCTGCCCCCCAGCACGCTGGCCATCCGCTTGCTCGATCACTTCAAACGGGATCAGGACGAAGTGGTGCGCTGGGCCGCCCGCGCCATTCCCGCCGACTACGGCCGCTTCGCCCCCTGGGTGTTCGATGCCGCCAGCGACGGCGACGAGCTTGCCTGCCAGCTGCTTGACGAGACCTGCGCCCAGCTGAATACCCTGCTGGAGGGGATGCAGCAGCTGGGAGCCAGCCAGATTGCCCTGCTCGGTGGCATCGGCATGCGCCTCGCTCCCCGGCTGGCGCACCTCAACCTGGTCAACCCCAAGGCCGATACTCTGGAGGGGGCCATACTGTTTGCCCAGTCGGAGGCGTTCCCATGTCTGCACAACTGAGCCTTGTCCAATTTGATCTGCCCGCCGGCGGGGACAGGATCCCCCTCTGCCCGCTCCGGGGAATACCCATGCCTGCACTTTGGATCCCTCCCCGGGTTGACCAGTACCACAAGGAGATGATCGCCCTGTTTGTTCCCTTAACTCCATCAGAGGAATTTTCATGTCTGCACCCCTGATCCACACCCAGGTTGACCGACGCGATGGCGAGGACGTCTGGTTCCGATTCAACCTGAGCCAGTTGCCGGCAGCCCCCTGGAAACTTCACTTCTGCCTGGCACGCCACATAGATCCCGCCTCCCTCGAGGGTGCCAGACTGGAGCGCCAGAGCGGCAGCTACAAGGTGCTGATCCCGGCCGAGGGGCAAAGCGAGCTGCGTTTTTGCTGTCGCAACACCCCCATCAAGCGATTGTCTGACATGCCGCAGGGCTTCTTCCTGAGCCTGCCCGAGGCGAGCACGGGCCCCCAGCTGATGCCGGTAACCTTGGTGGAACAAGAGCTGGGCCTGCCGCCAAGCGGGCCCGCCGCTCCGGATCTGCCAGAGGTCGAACCCCTCGCAGGCATAGTGCCCCAGCCGGATCAGCTGGTGCTGCTGGAGGGCAACTTCCGGCTGGCGGAACGGGCTCATGTCAGCGGGCCCGGGTCGCTGACCGGCCTGCTGGCCCATTTCAACGAGCTGACAGGGCTGGCGCTGGAGCAGGATCATGATGCCGAGATCCGGCTGATCGAGGCCCCCCTGGCTGCCGAGGCCTATCGCCTTACCATCACGCCGGAGGGGGTGACCATAGCCGCGGCTGGCGAGGCTGGCTGGCGCCACGGCCTGACAAGCCTGGCCCAGTGGGCTCTGCAGCACGGAGAGAGCCTGCCCTGCATCGAGCTGGTCGATGCCCCCCGCTTCGGTTTTCGCGGCATCTTCCTCGACTGCGCCCGCCACTTTCACTCCGTCGCTAGCCTCAAGCGCCTGCTCAAGTTGATGAGCCTCTACAAGTTCAACCGCTTCCACTGGCATCTGACCGATGACGAAGGGTGGCGGCTCGAGATCAAGGCTTTCCCGCAGCTGACAGAGATCGCAGCCTGGCGCGGCCACGATCTGCCAGTGGGGCCCCAGCTCAGTGGCGGCCCCGAGCCCTATGGCGGCTACTATACCCAAAGCGAGGTACGCAAGCTGGTGGCTTATGCCAGCGGGCTCGGCATTACCGTCATCCCCGAGATCGACATCCCGGGCCACTGCCACGCCGCCATCAAGGCGCTGCCCGGGCTACTGATCGAGGAAGCGGATCGCTCCCGCTACCTGTCGGTGCAATATTTCGACGACAACGTGCTCAACCCGGCCCTGCCCGGCACCTATCAGTTCCTGGAGGCGGTAATTGACGAGGTGTGCGAGCTGTTCCCTGGCCCCTTGGTACACATGGGGGGGGACGAGGTACCGACCGGGGTCTGGACCGACAGCCCGGCCTGCCAGCAGTTGATGCAACGGCAGGGATATCAGGATTGCCGCGAGCTGCAGGGCCACCTGCTGCGCCACTGCCAACAGTATCTGGCCAGCAAGGGCAAGCAGATGCTGGGTTGGGAGGAGATATTGCACGGCGACAAGGTAAGCCGGGATGCCACCATCTTCGCCTGGACCAGCTTCCAGGCAGGGCTGGATGCCGCGGCTGCGGGCTATCCCGTTGTGATGGCACCGGCCCAGCACCTCTATCTGGATCTGGCCTGGAGCCAGGATCCCCGCGAACCCGGCCTCTACTGGGCGGGCACCCTCAATCTGGAGCAGGTATATCGATGTGATCCTGCCCCGGCCGATTTCCATGCCAACGATAACATCCTGGGGGTGCTGAGCCCCTTATGGTCGGAACTGGTGACCTCTCGTGACCGTCTCGACTATATGTTGTTCCCGCGTATGCTGGCCACCGCCGAGGTGGCCTGGAGCGACGCCACCCGCAAGGCGTGGGATCACTTCGCCGCCCGCCTGCCGGGCCAGCTGCAGATCCTCGACCAGCTACAGGTGCGTTATCGGGTACCACAGAGGTAGTGTTATCTTTCTGTCTGGCGACCTTTGGGTCGCCTTTTTTTACCATCCACCAACAAAAAACCAACTTTCCCCTACCATTCATCCGCCATTGTTGGCAAAATTCAGCCCCCTATGAAGCCGACTCGGCGCGCCCTGGCAATCACCTGCAACCACGCCCGGATCTGCCACAATAACAACGACAAAACTATCAACAAGAACATCGGAGCGTATTCCTATGGCTCGCAGAGACGTCCATACCCTGGACAGCGAAGTGGAGTTTCCTGCCGACGAACAACTCGTTTCCACCACCGACCTGCGCGGAGTGATCACCTACGCCAACCCCGCCTTCTGCCGCATCGCCGGCTACCCCGTTGAAGAGCTGGTCGGTCACAACCACAACCTGGTGCGCCACCCCGATATGCCCAAGGCCGCCTTTGCCGATCTGTGGGCCCGCCTCAAGGAGGGCAAGCCCTGGCGCGGCATGGTGAAGAACCGCTGCAAGGATGGCCGTTACTACTGGGTCGACGCCTATGTGACCCCCATCTACGAGGGGGGCATAGTCAGCGGTTACCAGTCGGTACGCTGCAAACCGGAACCCCAGCTCAAGCGCGTCGCCAGCCAGACCTATCAGGCCCTGCTCAAGGCTGAGCGGGGCTCGGCCAGCAGCCTTCCCTCCCTCAGCCGCATGCGCCTGCCGGTGCTGGGCTTGCTGTTGCTCGGCCTGCTCGGCTGGGCCTTTCTCAGCAAGGGCGCCATGACAGCCCTGCTGATGCTGCTGCCCCTGCTGCTCATCAGTGGCGCCTACTGGCGGGAAATATTCTCCCTGCCCCTCTACCTGCAGCAGCTCGGCCGAGAGTATGACAGCCTGACCCGGCTGGTTTATTCGGGTGACGGCCCGGGCGCCATCGCCGATTTTCACATCAAGATGCTGCAGGCCCGTATCCGTACCGTGCTGGGCCGGATCAACGATGCGACCCATCCCCTGCAGACCCTGGCCACCAACCTGAAACAGGCATCCCATCAGGCCTGTCTCGACATCAACGAGCAGGATGCCCAGACCCAGCAGATGGCTGCCGCCATGACCCAGATGGCCAGCACGGCTCATGAGATTGCCCACAACATCCAGGACTCCAATGGTCAGGTCAACGAGGCACGCAGCCGCTGCGAGCACACCAACAAACAGCTGAGCCAGACCGAACAACGCATCGAGCAGCTCGCTAAACAAGCTGAACTGGCGTTCAACTCTGCGGTAGAACTTGCCAGCGAGTCGGAGCGAATTGGCAGCGTCATGGGCGAAATCCAGGGTATAGCCGATCAGACCAACCTGCTGGCCCTCAACGCCGCCATAGAGGCGGCGCGGGCCGGTGAGCAGGGCCGCGGCTTTGCGGTGGTGGCTGACGAGGTGCGTACCCTGTCGACCCGCACCCACAAGGCGACCGAGCAGATCCAGGGCAGCATACAGCAGATCCAGCACACTCTGGGACGCTGGAAGGGGATGATGCAGGAGAACCTGCAACAGACCCGCGAGTGCGCCGAGATGACCCGCCAGGGCGCCAGCAGCCTGCACACGGTGCTGGAAGAGATAGAGCTGGTCACGGAACACTCCACCCAGATCGCCGCCGCCGCCGAGCAGCAACAGGCGGTGGTGGAGGAGATCAGCCGCAGCATCAACCAGATTTCCCAGTACTCCCAGGCCAATAGCCAGAAGATGCAGGAGGTCGACGACTCGAGTCAGGAGCTGCTGGAGCGCGCCAGGCAGCTCAAGGGGCTCAGTCAGACCTTTGGTTGACACGGGTTGCCACCCCCATGACAGAAGCGCCACAATGGCGCTTCTGTCGTTTCTGGAGAGTCATGACCCATGAGAATGGAGCCAGCCCCTGCCCCCCTGAACAAGGTCGCCCGCATCGAGGCGATCCTCGCCCTGATCCCGCCCGGCAAGGTGGTCAGCTATGGTCAGGTGGCGGATCTGGCTGGGCTGCCCGGTCGAGCCCGACTGGTGGGCAAGGTGCTGCGGGAAACGGACAAGGTGCTGCCCTGGCATCGCGTGCTGGGCGCAGGCGGCACCATTTCACTGCCAAAAGGGTCGACAAGCTTCATGGAACAGACGGGACGATTGCAGCAGGAGGGGGTGCCTGTGATAGGCGGGAGGGTAAAGATGCGGGAGTGGCAATGGCAGCCCGACCTCGCCGAGCTGCTATTCCTCATTCCTTTTTAAAGCGCTGCTATTTTTTGTTAAACCAGAGCGCTGCGGTTTCTCATGATGTTCTGTTGAGTCACAGCGCGGCTATCTGTCTTGGTTTCCTTTCGAATCAAAGAGCTGTCATGCCTCCTTGTTCCCTTTCAGGTCACAGTGTGAGTGGAGCCAGGATCTCGTCGCTGCGCACCTGCACGGGTATGGTTTCATACTCCCGTTGCAGCAACACCAGCAGACTCTGCCTGTCCACTTCCAGCACATAGGCAGTCCCTTCCCGGGTCAAACAGGTCATTCCCGGCCGGATCTCGTTAATCTCCATCACAACCTCCGTGTACAGCGCTGCCATCCTTGCAGCCGTTTCAGTATACCGTCATCTCCCAACAAAAAGGCCCCTGCAAGGGGCCTCTTTCATCATAGTGTGAACTGCGCGCCATCAGGCCTTCTTCGACTTGGCCAGGCTCTCCTGCCACTTGCCGTTGTCGTAGTGCGCCGTCCAGCCCGTTGCCTTGCCGTTGACCTCCGTCATCACGTACTGCTCCTTGGTCTTGCGACTGAAGCGAACGATGGAGGCGTTACCGTCAGGATCTGACGCCGGGGCGTCAGCCAGGTACTGGTGCTTGGGCGAGAGGCGATCCTTGAAGCGCTTGAGCTCTTCCACCAGAGGTGCACGGGTCTCGCGGGATTTCGGGAAGTTGCTGGCGGCCAGGAACAGGCCAGCCGCCCCGTCACGTAGCACGAAGTATGCATCGGATTGGGTGCACTTGAGCTCGGGCAGCGGTACAGGATCTTCCTTCGGCGGCGCTATGTCGCCGTTTTTCAGGATCTTGCGGGTGTTCTTGCAAGTCTCATTGGTACAGCCCATGTACTTGCCAAAACGGCCGTTCTTGAGCTGCATTTCGGAACCGCAGCGATCGCACTCTATGCTGGGGCCTTCATAACCCTTGAGCTTGAACTGGCCCTTCTCGATTTCGTAACCGTCACAATCCGGGTTGCGACCACAGACGTGCAGCTTGCGGCTGTCGTCTATGATGTAGGCGTCCATGGCTGTGCCACAGATGCCGCAGCGGTGCTTGGCACGCAGCGCCTCGGTTTCAGCCTCGTCACCGTCAGTGGCGGAGACAAATTCGTCGGCGGAGACCAGGTTGATGGTCTTCTTGCAGCGCTCTTTCGGCGGCAGGGCGTAACCGGAGCAACCGAGGAAGACGCCGGTGGTGGCGGTACGGATCCCCATCTTGCGGCCGCAATCCGGGCAGTCGATGTCGGTCAGCACCATCTGGTTGGCACGCATGCCCCCCTCTTCCGCATCCCGATCCGCTTTTGCCAGCTCCTGGGTAAATTCTTCGTAGAAGGCGTCCAGCACCTTCTTCCACTCCAGGCTGCCTTCGGCGATGCCATCGAGCTTGTCTTCCATCTTGGCGGTGAACTCGTAGTTCATCAGCTCGACGAAGTTCTCCACCAGACGGTCGGTGACGATTTCACCCATCTTCTCGGCGAAGAAACGGCGGCTCTCGACCCGCACATAACCGCGATCCACGATAGTGGAGATGATGGAGGCGTAGGTAGACGGACGGCCAATGCCGCGCTTTTCCAGCTCGCGCACCAGGGCCGCTTCGGTGAAGCGCGCGGGCGGCTTGGTGAAGTGCTGGCGCGGATCCAGCTTGATCAGTTTGAGTACCTCGCCCACTGTCACCGCAGGCAGCTGGCTGTCTTCGCCCTTGCGCCCCATGGGCGGCAATGCCTTGGTCCAACCGGCGAAACGCAGGGTACGACCACGGGCCTTGAGCTCGAACTCACCGGCCTTGACGGTCAGGGTGGAGGAGTCGTACTGGGCCGGTGTCATCTGGCAGGCCACGAACTGGCGCCAGATGAGATCGTACAGACGCATTGCATCCGGCTCCATGCCTTCCAGCATTTCGGCAGTCACCAGCACGCTGGAGGGACGGATCGCCTCGTGAGCCTCCTGGGCGCCAGCCTTGGAACCATACAGATTCGGCTCGGCCGGCAGATAGGCTGCGCCATACTGCTCACCGATATATTCACGCAGCGCCTCGACCGCCTCTTTGCTGAGGTTGGTGGAGTCGGTACGCATATAGGTGATGTAACCCGCTTCATAGAGACGCTGGGCCATCATCATGGTCTTCTTCACCCCGAAGCTCAGACGGGTCGATGCCGCCTGTTGCAGGGTGGAAGTAATGAAGGGGGCGGACGGCTTGGAGCCGGTCGGCTTGTCTTCCCGGTTCACCACCTTGTAGTCGACCCCTTCCAGGGCGGCTACGGCAGCGAAAGTCTCGGCCTGGGTGACCGGCTTGAAATCGGCGCCGTTGCGGCTGACCACTTCCATGCGCAGATCGGCCTTGTCACCGGTCAGCAGATCGGCGTTGAGATCCCAGAACTCCACCGGTACGAACGCCTTGATCTCGCGCTCTTTATCGACGATGAGACGCACGGCAACGGACTGCACCCGGCCGGCAGAGAGGCCACGGGCCAGCTTCTTCCATAGCAGGGGGGAAACCATGTAGCCCACCACCCGGTCGAGGAAACGACGGGCCTGCTGGGCATTGACGCGGTGGATGTTCAGCTCGGATGGCTGGGCAAACGCTTCCTGAATCGCAGTCTTGGTGATCTCGTTGAATACCACCCGCTTGTAGCGGCTGTCGTCACCACCGATGATCTCGCGCAAGTGCCAGGCGATGGCCTCTCCCTCTCTATCCAAGTCGGTTGCGAGATAGATGGTGTCAGCCTTGGCGGCCAGACTTTGCAACTCACTGACCACTTTCTCTTTGCCGGGCAAAATCTGGTAGTTGGCCTGCCAGCCTGCGGTCGGATTTATCCCCATCCGTGAGAACAGGGCATTGCGATCCTTGGCAGCCTTCTCTGATTCGCTCAGCTTGATGCCGCGAATGACAGGTTTTTTGGGCTCGTTGCTGGCGCTGCCACTGGTGGGCAGATCGCGAACATGACCGACGCTGGATTTCACCACGTAGTCCTTGCCCAAATATTTGTTGATGGTCTTGGCCTTGGCCGGAGACTCCACTATGACCAGTGATTTGCCCATGCTGTAACTATTATCCTCATTGCACCCGACGGGGTTGGTGTGCGGTTTTGTGGGGCTGTATAAGAGATTTGACGCGAAAAAGCAATCTTGTGAGCAAATTAGCTCACCCGCCCGAACCAGCTGACCTCTTTATTTATTAATGCGAAGCCGAGCCTTGGGAAGCAACCGCTTTTTTATTTTTATGCCATATCCACCCCTTTTTTATATTTGAAATGACATAACAAACCGCTCTTGCAACATAACAAACCACTTTAGTTATCAGCTTGTTACAAAAGACAAAATCTCCTTATAATGGCTGCATCCCGCAGCTTTGTGCGCGGAAGGAACCGCTACCCATATAAAAATCGAAAGGATGTACTCAATGAAGCACTTCGAGGTCAATTTCGACGGCCTGGTCGGCCCGACCCACAACTATGCGGGCTTGTCCTACGGCAACGTTGCCTCCCAGAGCAATGCCAAGGAAGCGTCCAATCCCAAGGAGGCAGCCAAGCAGGGGCTGCGCAAGATGAAGGCGCTGACCGAGCTTGGCATGACCCAGGGGGTGCTGGCACCGCAGGAGCGGCCGGATCTGGCTACCCTGCGCCGTCTCGGCTTCACCGGCAATGATGCAAGCGTGCTGGCCCAGGCTGCCAAACAGGCACCCGCCGTGCTGGCCGCCTGTTATTCGGCCTCCAGCATGTGGACTGCCAACGCCGCCACCGTCTCCCCGAGTGCCGATACCCAGGATGGCCGCATTCACTTCACCCCCGCCAACCTGACCAACAAGTTCCACCGCTCCCTCGAACCCGAGGTGACGGGCCGCATACTGCGCGCCGTGTTCAACAACGACCGTCACTTCTATCACCACCAGTACCTGCCGGAAAACGATCACTTCGGTGACGAGGGCGCCGCCAACCACACCCGGCTGTGTCGTGCCTACGGCGAATCCGGGGTCGAGTTGTTCGTCTATGGCCGCAGCGCGTTTGATGTCTCCCAGCCCGCCCCCAAGCGCTATCCGGCCCGCCAGACCCTGGAAGCCAGCCAGGCCATCGCCCGTCTGCACGGGTTGAGTGAAGAGAGTGCCGTCTTCATCCAGCAGAATCCGGACGTGATCGATCAAGGGGTGTTTCACAACGACGTGATAGCGGTAGGCAACCAGAACGTGCTCTTCTTCCACCAGCAGGCGTTTCTCAATACCGAGGCGGCGCTGGTCGAGGTGCGCAACAAGTTTGGCGAAGGCGAGCTGCACTTCATCGAGGTACCGACTGCCGAGGTGTCGGTGCAGGATGCGGTGAAATCCTATCTGTTCAACACCCAGATCCTGACCCTGCCGTCCGGCGAGATGGCGATCATCGCCCCCACAGAGTGTCGTGACAATCCGGCGGTATCGGCCTACCTCGGCAAGCTCATCGCCCAGGGCACCCCCATCAAGCAGATACACTACATGGACGTGAAGCAGAGCATGCGCAACGGCGGTGGCCCCGCCTGTCTGCGGCTGCGGGTCGCCATGAACGATCAGGAGCTGGCGGCGGTCAATCCGGCCTGCCTCATCAACGACAGCCAGTTCGCCCGGCTGGATCAGTGGGTGGATCGCCACTACCGCGACAGTCTGGCGCTGGATGATCTGCGCGACCCGGCACTGGTACAGGAGTCCCGCACCGCCCTGGACGAACTGACCCAGATCCTCAAACTCGGCTCCGTCTACCCGTTCCAGCGCTGAGTCGCTGGATAGCAAAAGCCGGGCAAGTGCCCGGCTTTTTATTGCCCTTTGAACGGCTTCCTAGAACCTGTTTTCTAACTGTCGCGAGAGGTCGTCAGCAAGGTGAAGAGCAGCGCAGGAACCGGAGCGTATAAACATACGTGAGGATTCCGAGCAGCACATGAGCCTTGATCACGACCTCGCAGTAAGATCGGAACAGGTTCTCAGCGCCAGGGGCTCTGCTGCCACAGGCGACCCAAGCTCGACTCCAGCGCCAGGGCCGCCTGCTGGCCCAGCTTCTGAGTCAGGCTCTTTGGCTTGCGATAGCTGATGCCGACCACCTTGTGGTGGCTGGCCTGGGCCAGCAGGTAGTCGTCGCTGGTGCAGAGGGTGTCCACCAGCCCCAGCCCCTTGGCCTGGCTCGCCAGCCAGTGTTCCCCCGTGGTGACACTGTCTATGTCGAGGTGGGGTCTGTGCTCGGCCACGAACGCCTTGAACCGCTCGTGGATGGCGCCCAGCTCCTCACGAAACTTTTCCCGCCCCAGATCGTCGTTCTCACCGAACATGGTGATGGTGCGCTTGTACTGGCCAGCAGTGTGCATCTCGAATTCGATGTCGTGCTTTTTCAAGAGCTTGTTGAAGTTCGGCAACTGGGCAATCACACCGATGGAGCCGACGATGGCAAAGGGCGCCGCCAGTATCTGATCTGCCACGCAGGCCATCATGTAGCCGCCGCTCGCCGCCACCTTGTCGATGGCCACTGTGAGTTTGATGCCCTTGTCCCGCAGTCGTTGCAACTGGGAAGCTGCCAGGCCATAGCCATGGACCACACCGCCGCCGGACTCAAGACGCAGCAACACCTCGTCACCGGACTGGGCGACCCCTATCACGGCGCTCACCTCTTCTCGCAGGGAAGCCACCTCTTTGGCATCCATGCTGCCGTTGAAATCGAGCACAAACAGGCGACTGCGTTCGTCTTCCGTCTTGGCACGGGCCTTGTGTTCGGCCTTGCGCGTTTTCTCCAGCAGCTTGCGCTCGGTCTTGCCGGCCAGCGCCGCCTGCAATTGATAACGCCCCTGCTCCAGCTCGCTGGAGAGATCAGTCACCATCAGCTCACCCTTGCGGGATTTCGGCTGACGGCTGCTGATCACCATCAGGATGACGGCAGCTATGGCCAGCAGTAAGGTGAGGGTCTTGGCCAGGAACAGGCCATACTCGGTCAAAAATGCCACTTGATACTCCATAGTGAGTCAGTTTTTTCACATTCTAGGGAGTTTGCAGGGCTCGCGCAAAAACTCTGCGACAGCAGCTCAAAAAACAGACTCGACAATCACAACCCCTCTATTTTCTTCACATTTTTGCCGTCTCATACTGGTCAAATGCCGTGCGGGATCAGTACACTTGCCCCTCTATTGCCGCGCGCATCTGCCACGAATTTGTTAACAGGAGTTGTCATGCTCGATTATCAGGCACCCCGGGATCTGCTCAAGGACAAGGTCATTCTGGTCACAGGTGCCGGTGACGGCATAGGCCGCGAAGCGGCTATCACCTATGCAGCCCACGGCGCGACCGTGATCCTGCTCGGCCGCACCAGTGCCAAACTCGAGGCTGTTTATGACCAGATTGAGGCCGCCGGTTATCCCCTTCCCGCCATAGTGCCGGTGGACCTGAAAGGAGCAACCGCCGCCCACTACCGCGGCATGGCCGAGACCTTCGCCCAGCAGTTTGGTCGCCTCGACGGCGTGCTGTTCAACGCGGGCCTGCTCGGCACCCTTTCTCCCTTCGAACATATTCAGGAGAAAGAGTGGGACGAGGTGATGCAGGTCAACGTGAAATCCGAATTCCTGCTGACCCAGGCGCTGCTGCCGCTGATCCGCCAGACCGCCAGGGAGCATGGTGAGGCCTCCATTGTCTACACCTCCTCCAGCGTGGGGCGCAAAGGCCGCGCCTACTGGGGCACCTACGCCATCTCCAAGTTCGCCATCGAAGGCATGATGGAAGTGCTGGCCGACGAACTGGAAAACACGGCTGTGCGAGTCAACACCCTCAACCCGGGCGGTACCCGCACCAAGATGCGCGCCAGCGCCTTCCCGGCGGAAGATCCCCAGCAGCTCAAGACGCCGGCCGACCTGATGCCGCTCTATCTCTACCTGATGGGACAGGACAGCCGTGGCAAAACCGGTCAGACCTTTGTGGCCCAGCCCAAATAAATCAACAAAATAACCGGAACCCTGCACCGCATGGGGTTAAATTCAATAGGGTGTCGTCGGCACCCTGTCGAAGGCCTTTATCAGATCCGATCCCTTATCAGGTTGAGATATGTTTCGTCCCAAGAGCACGTTTGAGCAATGGCGGATCTTTCAGGCCGTGGTGGACTGCGGCGGTTATGCCCAGGCCGCCGAGGCGCTGAACAAGAGCCAATCCTCTCTCAATCATGCGGTGGCCAAGCTGCAGCAGAGTCTGGGAGTGCCCCTGCTGGAAGTGAGGGGGCGCAAGGCGGTATTGACGCCGGCAGGGGAGATCTTCCTCAAGCGGGCCCGTCAGCTCAGCCAGCAGGTGGAAGAGCTGGAAAACCTGGCCAACAACCTGGAGCGGCAGTGGGAGCCGCAGATCAATCTCTATGTTTCCGTGCTGCAACCGCGGGAGCGTCTCTATCGGGCACTGGCCAACTTCTATCCCCGCAGCCGGGGCTGCCGCGTCAATCTGCACGAACGCATTCACTGCCACTTCAATGCATTGCAGGTAGGGGATCTCATGCTGTCCGAACACCTGCCCCAGGATCGCACCGGCCTGCCGCTGGACGAAGTGTGCCTGCTGCCGCTCTGCTCGGCCGAACATCCCCTCGCCGCCCTGACGGGAGCCGTCTCCACCGAGGAGCTCGCCAGCCACAACCAGATAAGCTTGCATCCCCCCATCCACCGCTCGGTGGACTGGAACGATGCGGACGACACTGGCTGGAAGGCGACCCACTATCACGAAGCCATCGCCATGCTCAAACTCGGCCTTGGCTATGCCTGGTTGCCCCGCCATCTGGTTCAGGAGGAGCTGGGCAGCGGCGCCCTGGTGCCACTGGATCTGGAGAGCGGCAACGAGCGCCACCTCTATACCTATCTGCTCACCCCGTCAGCCGATACCCTGGGTCCGGCCACCGAACTGCTGCTGCGCTGTCTTCGCAACGAATATCAGACCGATAACGACAAGTAACCTCGGTCAGCGACAGCGATACTGATATCTCAGCTCACGCCATCAACGGCCGATACCCTGGGTCCGGCCACCGAGCTGCTGCTGCGCTGTCTTCACAACGAATATCAGAACGACAACGACAAATAAGCACATGCCGTCAGGCTGCCTGCATCACCCATAGCCAACCGGTCACAGACCCGCCTCACACATTGGGCACCCGCCAGCAGGCGCCCAGTGCCGCCAGCGCCAGCGCAGTCGCCACCATGAAGACCCCGTGAAAACTCCAGATCTCGGCCACAGTCCCCGCGATGGCTCCCGCCATGATGGAGCCGGTGCGTATGCTGTTGGCAAACAGGGTAGTCGCCACTCCGGCGCGCCCCGGCATCAGATCCTGGAAGTAGGACATGCCGATCCCGGCGACTATGCCGATGAAGATGGCGTTGAGCAGTTGCAGCGCGATGAGCGCAGACTGGCTCGACAGGGTGACCAGCCCCACGTAGAAACCGACCCCGGCCAGCACGGCCACCAGCATCATGGGACGCTTGCCGAAGCGCTGGGTGTAGTAGCCCGCCAGCAGCATGAAGGGGATCTCGAGGGCTGCCGCCGTGCCCATCAGCACACCGGCCAGCTTCTCCTCCAGCCCCAGCTCGCGGGTGATATAGAGCGGCATGTTGATGAGATACATACTGTTGCAGGTCCACATCAGGGTGGAGGCGATAAACAGTGCCCGCACCGACGGGTCCCGCCAGCTGCTGACCCGTTCCACCTCGTTATTTTGCGTGGGCAACGGCAGGGAGGGCAGCCAGCGCCACACCACCAGCGCGCAGACAAGGTAGGCAAGGGCGGAGGCGAGATACATCACCTCGAAGCCATAGCCGATGGCCAGCGCGAAGGCGATGGGGGGACCAATCACCCAGGCCAGGGAAAACTGGGCCCGCAGCACTGAGCTGAACATATCCGCCCGCTTGTTGCGGCTGTCGGCATATTCACGGGCCAGGGCAAACAGCTGGGGGCTGGCAGTGGCCGCCAGACTGGCCAGCACAACCCCCAGGCTCACCAGCAGCCAGTAGTTGCGATTCCAGGCGAACAGCAGGGAGAGCACCACACCCGCGAAGCAGCAGCGCAGGATCAGCTGCTTGCGATTCCCCTTGCTGTCGGAGCGGTGGCCGAGCCACTGGCTGATGAGGATGCCGACCACAGCGTTGACGGTGTAAAACAGTCCGACCAGCAAGGGGCGCACCTGCACCTCTTCGGCCAGAAACAGGCTCAAGGTCGGTACCTGGAGCGCTACTGCAACCCCGGTCATAAAGGTCACGGCCAGAAAAGAGAGGGAGACGGGATCACGCCTCTGCAGGGCTGTGGTCAGCAAGCTCATAGGATTACCACTGGATTGGGGGATAAAAACTGGCCAAAATTCGGCAAGTGCATGAAATAACGCCGCTTATTTTATGTCATTATCAAGAGTTACCTCAAGGCTTGCGACCCCGCGCCCGACCCCGTACATTGAAAGCCCACTGGCCAGTATAAGGATTTCACATGTTTGATTTTGACCGGGAAATAGATCGTCGCGACACCATGAGCCTGAAATGGGACAAGTACAAAGGCGAGGACGTGCTGCCCATGTGGGTTGCCGACACTGACTTTGTCTCGCCGCCCGCCGTCGTCGAGGCCCTCACCAAACGGGTCGCCCACGGTATCTTCGGTTACTCGCGCCCCTCTGCCCGGCTGATCGAACTCATCATGGCGCGTCTGGCCAGCCGCTACGGCTGGACCATACAGCCAGAGTGGCTCATCTTCCTGCCCGGCGTGGTACCGGGTCTGAACCTGGCGTGCAAAGCCTGGAGCCAGCAAGGCCGCGGCATCATCACCCCCAAGCCGGTTTACTACCCCTTCCTGCAAGCCCCCGGTTTCAACGACCGTCCCCTGCTCACAGTCCCCATGGTGGAAGAGGCGGGTCGCTGGGTGCTGGATCTGGAAGCGCTGGAGCGTCAGGCCCCGTTTGGTGATCTGCTGCTGCTGTGCAACCCGCACAACCCGGGTGGGACAGTGTTTACCCGCGAGGAGCTCGAAGCCATCGATGCCATCGCCGAGCGCCACAATCTGGTGGTCTGCTCGGACGAGATCCATTGCGATCTGCTGCTGGACAAAAATGCCCGCCACATACCCTATGGCGCCATCAGCCCGGAAGCCGCCGATCGCTGCGCCGTCATGATGGCACCGAGCAAGACCTTCAATATTGCAGGCCTGTGCTGCGCCTTTGCCGTGGTGCCCAACCCCCGTCTGCGCCTCAAGCTGCAACAGGCAATGCGCGGCATCAGCGCCGACGTCAATCTGCTGGGCTTTGTCGCGGCCGAAGCGGCCTACGAAGGGGGCGACCCCTGGCTTGCCGAACAGCTCGACTATCTGGCTGCCAATCTGGCGCTGATCGAGCAGGCGGTCGCCCGCTGGCCTGGCGTCACGCTGGCGCGCCATCAGGCGACCTACCTCGCGTGGATCGATGTCAGTGCGCTCGGGCTCGACGACCCCATCGCCTTCTTCGAACAGGCGGGAGTGGGGCTCTCCCCCGGCGCCCAGTTCGGCAATGGCCAGTTCGTGCGGCTCAACTTCGGTTGCACCAGGGCACGGCTGACCGAGGCACTGGCTCGCATGGAGAAAGCGATCCAGACTCGCATCTGACGGCAATAGCGTATATTTTTGCAGCTGCATATCGGCGGCAACCAACTACGCTTGAGCGCAGTCGTTGCGGGCCACAATGGTTGACTCCATTGTGGCCCGCCGCTGAATAGACAACATGAGACGTCATACGGGATGGGCCAGGCCCATCCCTTTTATCAGCCATTTATCCGGTTCACTATGTACCCAAGCCCCTTGCACCACCTGCCTGCCCTGCTACGAATCACCCTGCCCTGGCTGGCTGCGGCACTGGCACTGCCCCTGCACGCCACCACGCCCACCCATCTCACCATTGGCACAGGGGCGCTCAACGGCGTCTACTATCCGACCGGAGGCGCCATCTGCCGCTTGCTGAACGAAGAGAGTGCCAGCAAGGGGCTGCACTGTTCGGTGCAGAGCACCTCAGGTTCGCTGGCCAACTTGAAGGAGCTGGGCCAGGGCAAAATCCAGCTGGCACTGGTGCAATCGGATGTGGTTCATCATGCCGCCAAGGGCACAGGCCCCTTCGTGGGCCAGCCGCCCAACGACCGGCTTCGCAGCCTGTTCAGGCTCCATCAGGAGTCGCTGACCCTGCTTGCCAGCGCCACCAGCAGCATCACTACCCTGGCTGACATCGAAGGCAAGCGGGTCGATCTGGGCAACCCGGGCTCGGGGGAGCGCGTCACCAGTCAGGCTCTGCTCGATGCCATGGGTTGGCAGGCAAGCAGCTTTGCCCCCGTCATCCCGGCCGCAGTCAACAGTCGGCTGGAAGGGCTCTGCGATGGCACTCTGGACGCCGCTTTCGTGGTGGCGGGCCACCCCAATCAGGGCATAGGGGACCTGACCGGTCGCTGCAAGGCGCGTATCATCCCTATCGAAGGGGAACAGATCGACCGCCTGCTCAAGCACCACCCTTACTATCAGCACAGCCGGATCGGTGCCAACCTCTATCCCGGACAGCTCACCAGCGTCAGTACCTTCGCCGTTACCGCCGAGTTGATCGCACTGGACAGCCTGCCCGAAGCCGAGGTGCGCACAGTGCGGGACGTGCTGACCGCGCGGCTCAAGCAATTTACCAGATTGCACCCGGCACTGACGCCCCTCACCCAGGACTCCATGCTGGCCGCGGCAGACGTACCGCGCCATCCGGGCATGGAGGACGCCGCTCTGCCACTGCCGTCACTGACACCTGAATCCCTCACTGCCTCTGCGACAGAAGTGTCGGCGGCAACCCCCGCAATGGAAGCGGCTTCGGCTGCGCACGCCAGCAGCGAGGTGACAGTTCCCCCGGCGGGCACATCCGCCCCGGTGGCAACCCAGCCCGTTGCCGTGCAGCCCACCTCGGCCGCCATGGCGACTCAACCCGGGGTGGCCGCTCCCCCGTCGGCGGCAACGGCAACGCAAGCAACCGTGACTATGCCCGCCTCGGCGGCAGTCTCTCCGGCAGCGGTTGCCCCCCCGGCGGCAAGCGACACAAAAGGGGGCTCGCCAAGCGCGGCCGGTGCAACGAACGACGCGAGTCAGCCCTTGCCCGCCGCGCCCTCGTCGAGCATCCCCACCCAGTGATACTGTGGATACCCAAAGCAAAGAGGCCACTCATACGGGTGGCCTCTTTTTTGTATCGTTTTATATCCCTTGGCCCGGCACACACAGCGAGAATAAAGACGATGGATATACCGGTTATTTCAGCCCTTAAACCTTGCCTGTTATCGGTTGTGATCGCGGCCGGACAAGCGACAACTACCCGGCTTATCCGAAACCGGCTCAGCGCTCAGCCGTGGGCTGCGGGGGATGGTAGGCATCCGGCCTTTGTATCTCCTCCTCCACCCAGTGCAGCAGCTGCTTGATGGCCCGTGACAACACCTGATTCTGACGCACCACGTATCCCAGACTGGTGCCGGGAAAGTCGGTCAATCTGGTCACAGGGGCGTTGAGCTTGAGGCGCGGATGGAGCGAGAAGTCCGGCACTATGGCCACCCCGAATCCCGCCTCGGCCCAGTCGAGTTGGGCATCCACGCTGCCCACTTCCATGATGCGACAAGTAGGCAAACCGAGCAGAGGCAAGGAAGGGTCTATCAGCGCCCGGGTACGGGTATCGTGACCAAGCAGGATCAGAGTCGGCTCATCGAGGGGATCGCTCTCTCCTGCCTTCGCCCGCGCTTGCCAGCGGGCCAAGCCGTGTCCCAGCGCGCACCAGGTCACTTGCTGCAACTCTGTGTAGAACAGAGGTTCGCTGCGCTTTTGCGCCATCACGAAGCCAAGGTCCGCCTTGCCAGCCTTGACCAGCTCGGCCGCCTGATCCGACGTGGTATTGAACAAGGTGAGGTCGATGCCGGGAAACTCCTGCTTGAAACGCTGGAACGGCTGGATCAGCAGCAAGCGGGAGATGATGTCGCTGGCGGCGATGGCGAGCGTGCCCTGACTCAGCTGATTGAGGGCATTGAGGTCGGATTGGCACAGCAGCAACTCATTGATGGCGCGCTCGGCGCTTTGCAACAGGCGCTCCCCCGCCTGGGTCAGCCGGAACGGGCTGCGTTCAATCAGCTTGACCCGTGTAGCCTGCTCCAGATTTTTGAGGTGCAGGCTGACATTGGGCTGGGTCATGTGCAGTTCGGTGGCGGTGTGGCCGAAGTGCTGCAACCGTGCCAGGGTGACGAAGGTTTGCAGCCAGTGAATATCCAGCATGGGGATCCTCTTGTTTTCCACCTATGCGCACCTTATGCCGGCCAGTGCTGCAACACAGGTGTCTTGCCGATAACGCTGTCGTAATTATATGGTTCTCTTATCGGAATTATAAAGATAATTAATTTTTCTAATCCGCCTTAGCCTCCTAGGATGAACGCCTAACGTCTTAGGAGAAAGAGTCATGTCGTCTATCGTAGTCGTAGGTGCTAACTGGGGTGATGAAGGCAAAGGCCGCATCGTCGATTATCTGGCAGGTCAATCCGCCGCCAGCATCCGTTTTCAGGGCGGCAACAACGCCGGCCACACCGTCGTCAACGACCTGGGCACCTTCAAGCTGCACCAGTTGCCGAGCGGCGTATTCAACCCGGAGTGCCTGGTTGTCCTCGGCCCTGGCATGGTCATCAGCCCGGAGCCATTGACCCGCGAGCTGGCTGAAGTGAAAGCCGCCGGCGTGACCCCTAAACTAGCCATCTCTGATCGCGCTACCTTCTGCCTGCCGATCCATGCGCTGGAAGATACCCTGGAAGAAGTCCGTCTGGGTGATGGCGCCTATGGCTCCACCCGTCAGGGCATTGCACCGGCTTACGGTGATCGGGTCATGAAAAAAGCGATCCTGGTCGGCTGGCTGAAACAGCCTGAAGTGCTGGTCGAGCGCATCCAGTTCTTCCTCGACTGGAAACTGCCGCAGCTCAAAGCCCTCTACCCGAGCTTCGAGTTCAGCCAGACCGCCCAGGAAATGGCCGACTGGCTGCTGGAAGTGTCCGCTCCCTGGATCGACGCCGTCTGCAACGTCAGCGAGCCGCTCAAGGCCATCCAGGCCAAGAATGGCACCCTGCTGTTCGAAGCCCAGCTGGGCGCCGGCCGTGATCTCATCTACGGCGAATACCCCTGGGTGACCTCTTCCCACGTTTCCGGCGCTTACGCCGGCATCGGTGGCGGCCTGCCAGCCCTGCGCCCCGAGCGCGTGATTGCCGTGGCCAAGGCGTTCAGTACCTCTGTTGGTACCGGCACCCTGATCACCGCCATGGAGAACCAGGAAGAGTTCCGCAAGTTCGCCAACGAGTTCGGTGCCACCACTGGCCGTCCCCGTGACATCGGCTACTTCGACGCCGTTGCTACCAAGCAGGGTCTGGAGATCCAGGCCGCCAACGAGATCGCCCTGACCAAGCTGGACTGCCTCTCCGGCATGCCGGATCTGAAGATCTGTGTGGCCTACGAAGGTGCCAACACCGAGAACCCGATCTGGCCACAGACCGCCGGTCTGAAGCCGGTGTACGAGTCCATGGAAGCCTGGAGCGAAGACATCTCCCACATCCGCAAGTTTGAAGACTTGCCCAAGGCTGCCCAGCACTATGTGCTGCGTATCGAAGCCCTGCTGGGTGTGCCGGTCCCCATGGTCTCCGTCGGCCCGGGCCGCGAGCAGATGATACTGCGCTAAGCCGCCTGCTCTTCTGTCAGCACAATGTCAAAACCGGCCTCCATGAGGCCGGTTTTTTATGGCCGCCACACCACCAGCCGCCCACTCCCTTGCCGTCTCACCCCGCCTTACCAATCTCTTACCTTCCAGATGCAGACCTGCTCACAATCAACCACCTTAAACCTGATATTGAGCCTTGATGTTGCACCAGGCTGACCCTCTTTCGCTAGACTGATCCCCTCATCAGGATCCCCCCCATGGAGATCCCCTCATCCATAAAGGAGCACCACAATGAAATTACCCCTGCGTTCCGCCCTGCTCTCCCTGCTGTGCGTGGCGGTCCTGCCCGCCACCGCCATGACCTTGAAGAGCACGGACATCCAGGAAGGTCAGCTGATGGACAAGGCGTTCAGCTTCAACGGCTTCGGCTGCAAGGGCGAGAACCGATCCCCCCAGCTGAGCTGGCAGGACCTGCCGGCCGGCACCAGAAGCGTCGCCATCACCGCCTATGATCCCGATGCCCCCACCGGCAGCGGCTGGTGGCACTGGCTGGTGGTGAACCTGCCCGCCAATCAGAGCGAGCTGGCCAGCAACGCCTCCGGCAAACTCAAACAAGGGCTGGAGCTCGGAACCGACTTCGGCAGCCAGGGCTACGGCGGCCCCTGCCCGCCCGCCGGGCATGGCATGCACCGCTACCAGTTCACCGCCTGGGCTTTGCCTCAGGATCTCGAGGTCAAGGCAGATACCCCGCCCGCCATGGTAGGCTACATGCTCAATGCCATGGCGCTGGGCAAGGCCACCCTGACCGCCACCTTCGTCACCCCCTAGGAGCCCGCCGGATGAGCACTCCCTTGCTGCAACTGAATCACTATTTCGGGATCCGCGAGCAGCCCCTGCACAGGGTGCTCATCTATGCGCCGACCATCATCTGGGTAGAGCAGGGCCACAAGCTGCTGTGGTGGCAGGACAGGCGCCTGTCATTTGACAAGGGGAGCTGGCTGCTGATCCCGGCAGGCCACCAGCTCACCTTCATCAATCAGCCCGAGCAGGGCAAGTTCAGCTCCCATGCCCTGACCCTGCTGGCCCCGCCCCCTACCGAGTGGCTGACTGACGCCCCGGGCACCCGGCTCAGGGAACCGCGCCTTGAGATAAGTCCGGCGCTGGCGTTCTGCTTCGAGCTGGTCTGCTCCATGGCCAGCCGCACGCTGAGCCAGGCCACCCAGACCCAGCTGTTGCACGGCTTCTATGCCGAGCTGCAGGCCGCCGGCGGTCTCGACCTGCTGTTTCCCGCCAGCACAATGACGCTCGGGGAGCGGCTGGCCCGCTACCTCGGGGTGGAGCCCGGCGCCGACCACAGGCTGGAGACCATAGCCCCCCACTTCGCCATGAGCCGCGCCTCCCTGGTGCGCAAGCTGGCCGCCGAGGGGCGCAGCTTTCGTCAGCTGCTGGCCCAGGTGCGCATGGGCCACGCCCTCACCCTGCTGCAACAGGCCCTCACTCCGCTGGAGGTGGCCCTCGCCTGCGGTTATGACTCTCCCAGCCGCTTCGCCGCCCGTTTCAAGCAGGAGTTCGGTCTGACCCCCCACCAATATCTGCGTACCTGTCCCTCTGTTAACGTACAGCGCATGGTGAATAGTGACTAAGACAGCCTCTGGCATATCGTGCAAAGTGGTCACGTCCGCCAACTGTGACCGACCCGCCCAGTCATGCCCGCTGACCGATACAGTTAGCGGGAGCCGCCGCGTCGGGTTAGAGCCGTGCCATTTTTCCGGGAAAAGGAGCTGGCCCAGTACAAGCACCCAAGCCATCCCTTGGGGTTGCTCAGTCGTGAGCAAATACCCTGGAATGTCGCGACTCGGGCGGCGGCTTCTTGACGTCAGGGCGGCCTTCTCTGGACAAGCGCGATCGGATACTTGCCGTCATCACACTTTGCCCGGCTTGAAAACGTAACCATTTGAACTGAGTTCACAGATCGGCGTTTTGCCTGTCCAAGCCCGCCACTATGCCACCTAGAATGAGCCCCATTGACGGAATCTGGTCCGGTTACCCTTGCTCAAGGAATGGCTTATGCGTCGCTCTCCTCGCTTCTCTCCCCTCTGGCTCGCCCTGCTGGCCAGCCCCCTGTGTTCAGGCCTGGTGCTGGCCTCCCCCGAGGTACATCTCTATGTGGATGGCAAACCTGTGGCCGAGGCGCTGACGCTGGACAAGGGCACCGTCAGCCTGACCCACAAGCTGGACAAGGGCAGCCACCAGATCCGCATCGGCGATGCCGGCAACAGTTGCGGCACCAGCTTCGGTCCGACCGAGGCCAAGCCGCTCCCCTTCGGCACCGCCCAGCCCATGGACAAATGCGCCAAGGGGACAAGTTTCACCCTGCGGGTGATGCTGGCCGGGGACTACGAGTTTACCTTCAACCCCGATACCCCCAGCCTCAAGGTGCTGCGGGCGACCAGGAAGAGCGAGTTCAAGCGCCAGCCCCCGACAGAGCCCTGTATCGCCTGGGATGGAGGCCCTGTGACGGTGTCGCTGAAGGGAGTCTGGCCTGACGGCACCCGGCTGCGGGATGCCTACTCAAAACAGGAGGCCGTGGTCAAACAGGGCAAGCTGACCCTGACCCCGAGCAAGGAGAGCGGCGGCCTGCTGCTGCTCGAACCGGTCAAGGCAGCCAAGCCAGCGCCGTTCAGCTGGGATCAGGCGAGCGTCTATTTCTTGCTGACCGATCGCTTCCACAACGGCGATCCCGCCAACGATCACAGTTTCGGTCGCCAGAAGGATGGCCAAGACGAGGTTGCAACCTGGCATGGCGGCGATTTCAAAGGGCTGACCGAGAAGCTCGACTACATCAAGAGCCTCGGCATGAACGCCATCTGGATCACTCCCATGGTGGAGCAGGTACACGGCTTCATCGGCGGCGGCGAGCAGGGCAACTTCCCCTTCTACGCCTACCACGGCTACTGGGCACTGGATTTCACCAAGATCGATCCCAACTACGGCAACGAGGAGAGCCTGAGAACCCTGGTGGACGAGGCCCACAAGCGCGGCATGCGGATCATTCTGGACGTGGTGATGAACCACGCCGGTTACGCCACCCTGGCCGATCTGCAGGATCTGGGGCTCACCGATCTGACCCAGAACACCGGCAAACTGCCGGCCACCTGGAACCAGTGGCGTCCGAGTGGCGGCCTCAACTGGCATGGCTACAACCAGTTTATCGACTACCAATCACCAGACTGGAACAAGTGGTGGAGCGGTGACTGGGTGCGCGCCGGCCTGCCCGGTTACCCGCAACCCGGCACAGACGACGTCACCGGTTCGGTGGCGGGGCTGCCGGACTTCCTCACCGAGTCCACCAAGCCGGTGGGCTTGCCACTGCTGCTGGCGGCAAAGAAAGACACCAGAGCCAAGGCGCTCCCAAATGCAAGCGTCAGCGACTACCTGATCGCCTGGCACACCGACTGGGTGCGCCGCTTCGGCATCGACGGCTTCCGCGCCGACACCGTCAAGCACTTGGAACCCGCCGTGTGGGCCAAGCTCAAGCAGGCGGGCACGGCGGCACTCAAGGAGTGGAAGGCAACCAACCCGGACAAGGCGCTCGATGCTCTCCCCTTCTACATGGTGGGCGAGGTGTGGGATCACGGGGTCGCCAAGGATTTCTGGTACCAGAATGGCTTCGATTCCCTGATCAACTTCGACTATCAGCGGGAGTTCGCCCTGCCCCAGGCCCAGTGCATGGCAGGCAGCGATCCCACCTATGCCAGCTACGCCAGCCGCATCAATCAGGATCCCGAGTTCAACGTGCTGAGCTACATCAGCTCCCACGACACCAAGCTGTTCTTTGGTGACTATCAGGACGTGCCGCTGCAACGCAGAGTCGCTAACAGCTTCATGCTGCTGCCGGGGGGCATCCAGCTCTACTACGGCGACGAGTCTGGCCGGGGTCTGGCCAAGGATGGCGGCGTGTTCGATCAGAGTGTTCGCTCGGATATGAACTGGCAGGAGATCGGGAGCGGCGAGAAAGCCGAGCTGGTCAAGCACTGGCAGCGACTCGGCCAGTTCCGCGCCGCCCATCCGGCCATAGCCGCTGGCAGCCACAAGAAGCTGTCGGATGCTCCCTACAGCTTCGTGCGGGAGAAGGGCGCCGACAAGGTGGTGGTGGTGTTTGCCGGTCGGCAGCCGTAGACCTTCCCACGCATCTGCAGAGAGGGGAGCCAATGGCTCCCCTCTTCAATGTCAGTCGCCGACCCGTTCAACAGGACCGTCTTACGTCGGTTGACGGGCAGCCACAGGCCACTGCAACCGTACCTTGACCAGCAGAGCCTGCCACAAAGGCCAGGCCAGCAAGGCCTGCTGATAGACACCGGCTTGACCGGGCAACTGGATGCCATAGCTGGCAAGCCGATAGGCCATCACCCCATAGAAGGCATCTATGATGCCCTCTTCACCGAAATAGAATGGCCCCCTCGCTTGGGACCAGATGGTCTGCAGGCGAGCCAGCTCGCCGATGGCCTCCACCGGTGGCTCGCTGCGGGTCGGCGCCCCCAGAAAGAAGGGAAGCTGACTACGGATCTGGCCAAAGCCCGAGTGCATTTCCGCGCACAGACTGCGGGCCAGCGCCCGCTCGGCCCGGGAAGCGGGATAGAGCTGGCGGTCTGGGCAGAGCTCGTACAGGTATTCGGCAATGGCCAGCGAGTCGTGTACCCGCACGCCATCGTGATCCAGCCAGGGCACTAGGCCGGCAGGCGCCAACCGCTTGAGCCGCGCCAACGCCTTGGCATCTTCCAGATCAAACACCTGCTCCTGCCACTCCTGCCCGCTCATGGCGAGCACCAGTGCCGCCCGCATTGCCCAGGTGGAGCCCGTGCCCACCGTCAATACCAAGGATCCCATCTCTTGCCTCCTGCATGGGTTGCTCGTGACCATCCCATCTGCCCCAATGGCACGACATCCGACGGTCGCTTCACATTTGCACGCCTGCGGGTTTGACCCCCCAGGAGAGCGATGCTAGTTTGATTTTCCAAAACAATCAGTTAGCAACAATGTGAGCAATGGACAGCCAATTTACCATCGTCATCGCAGATGACCACCCCCTGTTTCGGGGCGCCCTCTATCAAGCTGTGCACATGGCTATCAACGATGCCCAGCTGCTGGAGGCCGACTCCATCAACAGCCTGACCAGCCTGCTGGGGGAACACCCTGAGGTAGACCTGTTGCTGCTCGATCTCAAGATGCCCGGCGCCAACGGCTTCTCCGGCCTCGCCCACCTGCGCGGCCAGTATCCCGACCTGCCCATTGTCGTGGTCTCCGCCTCGGAAGATGCCGCCATCATCCAGCAAGTTCTGCGGCTCGGCGCGCTGGGTTTCATACCCAAGTCGGTCCCCATGAAAGAGCTGGTCAACGCCCTCAATACGGTGATCGGGGGAGATAACTGGGTGCCAGCCGGCATATCCCTGCATCCCGAATCCGAAGACGGCCCCGATTTCGCCAGCAAGCTCGCCAGCCTCACCCCACAGCAGTACAAGGTGCTGGTGATGTTGCGCGACGGCAGCCTGAACAAGCAGATCGCGTGGGAGCTCAATGTCTCCGAAGCCACCATCAAGGCCCATATCACGGCTGTTTTTCGCAAACTCGGCGTCAAGAACCGCACCCAGGCGGTCATCGCCTTGCAGCAGATGGATATCAAGGACGACTGACCCCTTGCCACCTATCACTCCCGCCTTTCGCAAGCCCAGCGTCAATACCCGCTCCCAGACGGTCATTGCCTTGCAGCAGATGGATATCAAAAAGGATTGAGTCTGACCTGTGGCCTCTCCTGCCAGTTTCTCCCTCGACAATTAGCACGATCGTACTTTATGCTGCAGGGCCAACGAGGAGAGAGTGATGAGCAAGGGCCGTCTGACCCGCGACAACATTTTGCAGACTGCGTTTGAGCAGGCGAGCCAACAAGGGCTGGAGAGCCTGACCATAGGCTCGCTGGCCTGTGCGTGCGAGATGTCCAAGAGCGGTCTCTTTGCCCACTTTCAATCCCGCGACAACCTGCAGATCGCCGTACTGGAACACGCTGCCGAAGTGTTCCGGGAACGGGTGATCCAGCCCGTGCGCCAGCAGCAACACCAGAGCCAGCGCGAAAAACTTGTCGCCCTGCTCCAGGCCTGGCTGGCCTGGAATCAGTGTTTCGCCGGTCGCTGCATGTTCCTCGATGCCTGGACCTCGGCCCAGGAGGGTGACGTGCAACAGGCAGCGCGCCAGCTGGTGCGTTTCTGGCTCGACTACCTGGCCCGCCAGGTAGTGCAGGGTCAGGCGCAGGGGGAGTGGCGCCAGGATCTGGAACCCTGGCGCGCCGTCTATCGGCTATACGGCCTCTATCTGGCAGATCAGGTGTTCAATGCGCTGGACTTGTGTCAGGATCCCGCTCGCCACTTCTGGCCCGAAGTGGATGATCTGCTGACGAGCTGGCAATGATTTCTCGAATGACTTTTTAAAAACCCACAAAAAAGCACGACCGTTCGCACACAAAACAGACAGGACCATCATGAGCAGCAAGATCTACTTCAACACCCGCCGCTTCAGCCCGATCAAATGGCTGCTGGGGCTTGGCACCCGGTTGCATCACAGACTCGCCCCCGCTCACGCCAGGCGCACTGCCAGCAAGCTGCTGCTCACCCCCCAGCGCAATCAGCGGGATGAGGCGGCGCCTGCGGGCCTGGTGAAGCAAGCGGTGCACACCAGCGAAGGGATATTGATGAGCTATCGGCTCGGCCAGGGGCCGGTCTGGCTGTTGATGCACGGCTGGTCCGGCAGTGCCAGCCAGTTTTATCCGCTGATGAGCCATATCGCCGCCCAGGGCTTCACCGCCATCGCCTATGACCATCCGGCCCATGGCCATAGCGCCGGTCATACCGGTCACCTGCCCCGCTTCGTGCGCGCCTTTGACGAGCTGGTGGCCGAACAGGTCGCCAAATTCGGTCCCCTCAGTGGCGTCATCGCCCACAGTATGGGAGGTGCCGTCACTCTCTCCAGTCGCCAACAAGCCCTCGACCAGTTGCCGCTGCTGCTTGTTTCGCCCGTGCTCGACTATGTGCCCCAGCTCTACGGCATGGTGGCCCGCTCCGGCTATTCCATCCGCCTGTTCGATGCGGTAGTGAAAGAGATTGAGCAGGAGTACCAGCATCCCCTCAGCACGGTCGACCCTCTGGGGCGTCTCGCCAGCCGCAGCGGCGCCGCCATCATAGTGCACGACGAGGAAGACAGGTTTGCCCCCTACGGCGACTCCCAACGAGCAACCCTAGATGGCCGCACCCGACTGGTCAGCACCCGTGGGTTGGGTCACGGCCGAATCCTTGCCAGTGCCCCCCTCTTTGCCGCCTTCGATAGCCTGGCAGGCTCCCATTCACCGGCATAACCACCGTTGAAACCAGCCTGCTGAAAAAATGGTGCGCAGACCTGTTTTTATATTCGATACAGCGCCTTATAGTTAAATTGCTCGGTGGCAACACCTTCAGTGGCAACCATAAGGCGCAGTATCATGGCCAGACCCAACACAGCTCTTCTCTTGACCGGTGGCGGTGCTCGCGCGGCCTATCAGGTCGGTGCCCTCAAGGCCATCGCCGAGTTTTATCCCCGCAATCTCGGCATTCCATTTCCCATACTGTGCGGCACCTCGGCCGGTGCCATCAATGTCACAGCGCTGGCCTGCTATGCCTCCTGTTTCCACCTGGGGGTACGTAAGCTGGAGTGGGTCTGGCGCCGTTTCGAAACCCACCATATCTTCGACTTTCACCCCGGCAGATTGCTGTGGCGGCTGTTGTATGAAGGCTCGGCCGGGCTTATCAATCCTCACACCAATCACGCCTTTCACCTGTTTGACAACGCCCCCCTGCGCCGCCTGCTGGATCAGCTCATCGACTATCACCGCATCGACGACAACATCCTCTATGGCAGCCTGGAGGCGCTGGCCATCACAGCGTCGGACTATGATGACGGCCTCTCAACCACCTTTTTTCAGGGACGGGCCGACCATCTGCCGTGGGAGCGAGCCAGACGGCGCGGGGTGCGCACCCTGCTCACCTCGGATCACCTGCTGGCCTCCTCGGCGTTGCCGTTTGTCTTTCCGGCGACCCATATTGGCGACAAGTTTTACGGCGATGGTTCCATTCACCAGTTGAGCCCATTAAGCCCAGCCATCCATCTGGGGGCGGAGCGGATCCTGCTGATTGCGCTGGATCCACCTGCCCACTCGGCCCCCACCTTTCGCCATGGCCACCTGACCAGCTCCAACATCGCGAGCCACCTGCTCGATACCGTCTTTACCGATACCCTGAATTCGGATCTGGAGCGGCTATGGCGTATCAATCAGACCCTGGATCTCATACCCGAGCGGGAGCGCAGACGCCTGAAACTCAAACGGGTGGAAACCTGCGTGCTGAAACCGAGCCAGGATCTCGACACCATAGCGCTGGCCTATCTGCGCAAACTGCCTGTACACCTGCGCCGCCTGTTGCGGGTGCTGGGAGTGTCGGGGGACGAGACCAGCAGCCTGGCCAGCTTTCTGATGTTCTATCCCGGCTACTGCCAGCAACTGATCAAGCTGGGTTACAGGGACACCCTCAACGAGCGGGCGCGGGTCGAACAGTTTCTAGGGATTGAAGAAATGATGCGGGAAGAGGCGTAAATCAGCTTGTCGGCCTTGTGCAGCGCAAGGCCTAACGCCCCTCCAGCAACTTTTGTTCCGCCTGCTCCATCGCTACCGCATTGCCAAACAGCACCAGCCTGTCCCCTGCCGCCAGCCGCAATTCGGGCCTGGGCTCCAGGCTCTGTTCACCGCGTTGCACCTCTTTTATTCGCACAGCGTCAAGCGCCAGCGCCTGGACAGTCTGCCCCACGGCCCAGGCCTGATCGTGCAGCAGCACGGGATGCAGACGCTCGAGCAACTGATCCGTCTCCAGATTGCTGGCACTCTGGTCCCCCCAGTAGAAGCCGTGCAAAAAGCGATACTGGCTGCTGCGTTCCAGCTCCATGCGCCGGATCACCCGGCCGATGGGGATGTCGCAATTGAGCAATAGATGAGAGACCAGCATCAGGGCCCCTTCCTGGGATTCCGGGATAACCTCATGCGCCCCAGCCTGCTTGAAGGCCTCCAGAAAGCTGTCGTCCCGGGTCCGTACCAGTACCCTGACCTGCCCCGCCAGCTCCTTTATCAGCGCCAGCATGGCCTCGACCCGCTTGCGATCGTCGAAGGTGATGATCACCAGGCGAGCCCGCAGCAGACCGGCGGCCAGCAGGATATCGCGCCGGCTGGCATCGCCAAATGCCACCTGCTCCCCCGCCGTCTTGGCTTCGCCCACCCGCTCGGGATCGAGATCCAGCGCGAGGAAGGGAATGTCTTCCAGCTTGAGAAAACGGGCGCATGTCTGCCCGGCACGGCCAAAACCGGCGATGATGACGTGTTGATGTTTGCTCAGCCCCGACTGCGCCACCTCGGAGCGAGTCAGCAGGGCCGAGTCGGTGAGCGAGCGCGCCAGACCGTGCGCCTTTTGCACCAGCCAGGGGGTCATGGCGATGGAGATCACCCCTATGCCAATCAGCAGGGAGACCAGCTGATGGTCGAGCAGCGCGTGGTGGTTGGCCAGCGCCAGCAAGACGAAGCCGAACTCGCCGACCTGGCTCAGCATGATCCCCGCCGCCATGGCATCCCGCTTGCGCTCCCCCATCAAACCTCCCGCCAGCAGTACCAGCAGGGATTTGATCAAGATGAGGCCAAATACGCAGAGGATAACCTGCCACCAGGCCAGCGCCACCAGTTGCCAATCCATGGTCATGCCGATGGTGATAAAGAAGAGTCCCATCAACACATCCCGAAACGGCCTTATGTCCACCTCCAGCTGATGGCGATAGTGGGACTCGCCCAGCATCATGCCCGCCAGGAAAGCCCCAAGCGCCATCGACAACCCCAGCGAATGGGTCATGAAAGCCGCCAGCAAAGCCACCAATAGGGCACTGAGCACGAAAAGTTCATCGGAGCGGGCCCGCGCCACCTCGTGAAACAGCAGGGGCAGCAGCCACTTGCCGACGGCAAGCAGGCTGAACAGGGCAAACAGGCCTTTGAGGGTGGCCCAGGCGATCTCCGCCAGCAGGGCACTGCCCTGGATCTCGGGTCTGGCCAGTATGGGGATCATCACCAGCAGCGGCACCACCGCCAGATCCTGAAACAGCAGCACGCTGACCCCTAGTTGAGCGCGGCGGGTATGCAGCTGTTTTTGCTCTCCCAACTGCTTGATCACCACGGCGGTGGAAGAGAGCGCCAGGGTGCCCGACACCACCAGCGCCTGAGGCAGGCTCAGCCCCCACCACCAGCCAAGCCAGAAGAACAGCAGGGAGGTGAACAGCACTTGCAGACCACCGACCCCCACGACCAGCATCCGCATGGCGATCAGACGCGGCAACGAGAACTCCAGCCCCAGTGAGAACATCAGAAAGACGATGCCAAGCTCGGCGATGGTCTGCATGTTCGCCTGCTCGGAGAGAACGGCGGCCCCATGGGGACCCAGCAGAACCCCGGCGACCAGGTAAGCGAGGATCACCGGCTGGCCGAGGCGCCGGAAAATCGCCACCAGCAAGACGGCGGCAAACAGCAGGATCAACACATCTGCGTACAAATTTTTCCTCCCTTTTTATCCACTTAAGCCTAGTCAGCCGCCCTTGCTCACATTGAACATATTTTAGGCACAGGGATTGCAGAGAAGTGGCAGGTAGTAGGATGTATGAGGGCTGTACCGTGGAAAACACATCGTCATTGAATGGTTTGGGGCATGGCATCGAGTTGTGGGTTCGGCAGATGGAGCGGCTCACGCCGCTGGCAAGTCAGGATCGCAACCAGTTGCTCGAGCTGTTGCTGGCACAGTCGGATCTCGACAGCCTGCTGGCAACCTTTGCCGATCGTGCGGCAAGAGTTGTCCGTATACATAGCCTCTATTTTGACAACCCCCAGCCACAGAGGCTGATCCAGCAGCCACCCCAGGCCAGCCTGACGCTCCACAGCTACCCGTTTGAACTGCGCGGCCAGCACGGTCAGCTGTTCGGCCAGTTGCACTACACCCTGGAACACATACTGAGCGGCAGCCAGCAGCGGATCCTGCAGCAATACCATCAGCTGCTCTGCCAACCGCTGCCACTCTACCTGCGGCTGGCGCAGCTGGAGCAGCAAGTACGACTCGATCACCTGACAGGGCTCGGCAACCGCTCCTATTTCGACGAGGCCATAGGTCGCGCCGTGGAGCAACACAGCCGGGAATCCCACGGTCTGGTGCTGGTGCTGCTGGATCTCGATCACTTCAAACAGATCAACGACACCTGGGGTCACCCGGTCGGCGATCTGGTGCTGAGCCGCTTTGCCCATCTGCTCCAGAGCTGCATCCGCAGCACGGATCAGGCCTTTCGCCTCGGTGGCGACGAGTTTGCCCTCTTGCTGCAACCCGCCGAGCCCGAGGCCTGGCGCCCGGTCTGGCTGCGGCTGCAACACATGCTGCTGACCCACAAGGAACTCAGTACCTTCTCGGTCGGTTGCAGTCTGGGGGCGGCCAGCTGGCAATCCGGGGTCGCAGTCCAGAGCCTGTATGAGGCGGCCGATGCTCACCTCTATGCCCGCAAGAAAGCCGGAAAAGCGGGTCTGTTGGACTGAGCACCACAGCGCTATGGCCTTAAAAAAGCCCGCCAGGCTAGCTGCATGGCGGGCCTGAGCTCACTGCGGGATGCCGCTGTCGGCCGCTGGCAGCCACTGCCATCCCATCCCCGCTTCTTGCGTCATAAATCCGTCACAGATAAAGAGTCCGGCCACTGCCGCCACCTGCTCGCCATAGTAGAGGATGGGAATACGGCCCCGCAGCCAGGAAGGTACCCCATACTCTTGCAGCAGCTTCTTGGAACGGCGGCTGCCGCTGCGCCCCACAGGTTTGAGCATGACACCGGGCGTCACCTGAAAACGCACCGACAAAGGCTCCCCCATCCCTGGCAACCTCAGCCCCTCCCCGTCCGGCCTTGCCGACACTTGCACCCGCCCCAGCCCATCGGGCAGGATCACGGACTCGCCGATAGTGACAGCCAGTTGTTCGTGACGGGGCGTCAACCCGGGCCGAACCAGATGCAGCCGCCCCTGAAAACGGCGGCAATCGAGGTTTTTCAGGCTGAACTGAGGGTTGGCATCCTCCCGCGCCAGCGCCACCTCCTGCCACAGCAGAGCGAGCTGATCCCGGGAGGGCATCTCGCCCCCCAGGCGGCGGATCCAGTAACGCAGCAAGTTGTTGCGCCGGGTGGGCGACAGGGTTAGCAGGGGCACAATCTGCAGCGATGAAGCCGGTAATGATGAAACGTGTAGCGCCTCCCCCCCACAGGCCAGCTGCCAGTCTTCTTCGGCCAACTCCTCCAATAACGCCTCCTGCTCGGCGCACAGTGCCATGCTGCGGGCGGCGGTACGAGCCATGGCCGGCCAGCGAGCCTTGAGCTGGGGGATCAACTGCTGACGCAGAAAATTGCGGTCATAGCTCACGTCCTGATTGCTCTCATCCTCCACCCAGCCGAAGGGGAGGGTCGCCGCCGCCTCGGCCAATTCGGCGCGGCTGAACTCAAGCAGGGGGCGCAACAAGAGGCCACCGGCAAAGGGCTGGCTCGGCAAGATCCCCGCCAGACCGCGCAGACCGGCACCTCGCTTGAGGGCCAGCAGCAAGGTCTCCAGCTGATCGTCCTGATGATGAGCGGTGAGCAGCCACTCCCCTTTTTCCTGCCTGGCGGCCAGCCGCTGATAACGGGCATCCCGCGCCTGTGCCTCCAGACTCTCGCCATTGCTACGCACCAGCTGCACCCGCTCCACCATGAGCGGCACCGCCAGTTGCTGACACACGGCTTCGCAGTGGGCAACCCACTCATCGGCGTGGGGGCTGAGGCCGTGGTGGACGTGCAAGGCGCGCAGCGCAAGCCCATGCTCGCGGGCAAACTGCGCCGCCAACGCCAGCAACACTGTGGAATCGAGCCCGCCACTGAAGGCTACCAACAGGCCCCGGGAACCTTCCGGCTCAGGCAGGGTCTGACAAAAACGAGAATAAATACGAGAAATCATAGGCTTCCCCAAAACGACCTGGCCGATCTTAGCAGAGTCGGGCTTATCAAGCTGTAACCCGACTGCTAGAGTGATGTGCGCCCTGCATGGGCAAGGAAGCTGAATAACCCGAATTGGAATCCAACAGAATGAACAACAAGAAAAGCATACTGGCCGGCCTCATTGGGTTGGCCCTGTTAGCCGGTTGCAGTCAGGCGCCGGACACGGCAGACAAGCACTCGGGCCTGGCACTGGCCAACATGGATACCCGGGTCAAACCCGGTGATGATTTCTTCCGCTACGTGAACGGTCACTGGCTGGCCACCGCCAAGATCCCGGATGACAGGCCCGCCGATGGTGCCTTCTATATGCTCAGGGACAAATCCCTGGCGGATGTACGAGTGCTGGTGGAAGGGCTTGATGCCAAGGCCCCCGCCGATACCCAGGCCCGGCAGATCCGCGATCTCTACACCAGCTATCTGGATCAGGCTGGTCGGGATGCCAAGGGCACCACACCGCTGCTGCCCCTGCTCGGCGAAATCGATCAGATCCGCGATCAGAACGGACTGGCTCGCGCCTTCGCCCGCTCGGGCCAGCTGGGGGGCGGCGCCCCGTTCGGCTTCTGGATCGGTGCCGATGCCAAGGCACCGGACAGCCATGCCGTCTATCTCTATCAGTCCGGGCTCAGCCTGCCGGACAGGGATTACTACCTCAAAACCGACGCCAGCAGCCAGGCCCTGCGCCAGAAATACGAGCAGCACATCGCCGGTATGCTGACACGCTTTAGCGAAGCGGACGCGGGCGCAAAGGCCAAGCGTATCCTGGCCCTTGAGACCCAACTCGCCCAGATCCAGTGGGACAACGTGACCCTGCGGGACAGGGAGAAGAACTACAACAAGGGCTCCCTCGGCGAGCTCAAGCGTCTCGCACCCCATATCGACTGGAACGGCTACCTTGGCCAGGCCGGTCTCGCCGGTCAGCAGAGCCTGATCATCGGCCAGCCCAGCTATCTTGCTGCCCTTGATGGCCTGATACAGCAGACTCCCATCGGTGATTGGCAGGCTTACCTCAAGTGGCAGCTCATCACGGATTATGCCCCCTATCTCGACAGCCAGACCGACGCCCAGAATTTCGCCTTCTTCGGCACCACTTTGAGCGGCACCCCCAAGCAACGCGCCCCCTGGGAACGCGCCCTCGGCATACTGGACGATCACCTTGGGGAAGCGGTGGGCAAGCTCTATGTGGAACGCTACTTCCCGCCCCAGGCCAAGGCCCGCATGGAGCAGCTGGTGGAAAACCTGCGCACCGCCTACGGCCAGAGCATTCAGGAGCTGGACTGGATGTCACCGGCCACCAAGACCCAGGCACTGGAAAAGCTTGCCAAGTTCAGGCCCAAAATAGGCTATCCGGACAAATGGAAGGATTACAGCGCCATCGAGATCCGCGCCGATGACCTGGTAGGCAACCTGCAACGGGCTCGCGCCTTTGAATATGCCGACAGCCTGGCACGCCTGGGCAAGCCGGTGGACAGAGACGAGTGGCACATGTCGCCGCAGACGGTGAATGCCTACTACAACCCGAGCAACAACGAGATCGTCTTCCCGGCCGCCATATTGCAGCCCCCCTTCTTCGACATGCAGGCCGATGATGCCGTCAACTACGGTGCCATCGGCGGCGTCATTGGCCATGAAATGGGTCACGGTTTCGATGATCAGGGGGCCAAATCCGACGGTGATGGCGTGATGCGCGACTGGTGGACACCGGCCGACCTCAAGGAGTTTCGCTTTCGTACCAGCCGACTGGTTGCCCAATACAACCGCTTCGAGCCCATCAATGGCCAGTTCGTCAACGGCCAGTTCACCCTGGGGGAGAACATAGGCGATCTGGGCGGTCTCACCATAGCCCACAAGGCCTATCTGCTGTCACTCAAGGGCGAGGAAGCCCCCGTGCTGGACGGCTTCACAGGCGAACAGCGCTTCTTCCTCGGCTGGGCCCAGGTGTGGAAAGGCATGTACCGCCCCGAGCTGATGCAGATGCTGCTCTCCTCGGATCCGCACTCCCCGCCGGAGTACAGGGTCAACGGCGTGGTGCCGAACATCCCCGCCTTCTACGAGGCATTCAACATCAAGCCGGGGGACAAGCTCTATCTGGACCCTGCCAAACGGGTCAAGATCTGGTAACGGACGCCCTGTGCGAAGAGCCGGGACAGGCATCACCTGAACCCGGCTCACATATCAACATCCGTGACGGGCAGGAGATACCCGCCCGTCACCACAGTCACAAGGATCACATCCATGAAAGCCTTGCTCATGACACTCGGTCTGCTCACCCTGCCACTGACTGGTCAGGCGGCAGAAGGGTTCTTCAAACAGCTGACACTGCCCACAGGTCAGGTGCTTGCCATCAGCGAGGGGCGCGGTGAGCCCGCCTCCATCGGCAGCTACGACGTGCGTCTCTATTCCGGCGCCAACCCCCAGTTTCCCCTCGATCAGTTCATCGATGGCAAGGTACTGGCCCGAGATGGCAGCATCAAGGAGCTGAAGTTGCAGGATCTCAATGGCAACAAGCAGCCCGAGCTCATCGTCATCATCGAAAGCGCCGGCAGCGGCAGCTATCGCAGTGCCGACGCTTTTACCATCAATCCACAGGAGGGGCTGGAGATCTTCAACCACGTAGAAGGGCTGGCCCCCGACGAGGATGTGATCCAGGCGCTCAAGACCCCCCGCGATTGACCCACCACTCTCATACAGCCAAGGCCCCGCAATGCGGGGCTTTGACTTTGCTGGCGCAGCCGATAAGGCCACTGTCTCCGTGTACCCGGACCCACCTCACCACGGGGGCAAGAGACAGAGGCCCCCGATGGACGGCTATTTTTTCTGTGCTTATAATCGGCACACCTTGTCATCACAAAAAATAAGGAGGTAAAAAATGGTTATCCAAGCGTGTCCGATGTTCTCGGCTCGCCTGTTCGGCACATTCCAGTGCTCTTGCCTGCATACCATCGCGCTGCGATAGCGGGTTCGAGCAAAGCCGATTCCCTTCCAAACCGAGACCTTTCTCGACTCTGCCGTTGTCGCCAGCGCTCCTGATGACAGGGATTTTCGATCCCGTGATTTTAGAGAGCAAGAGCATGACAACCCTGATGAGTACCCATTCCCTGCACATGACGGCAGGACACCTGCCTCTGTTTGACAGCGTCGACCTCAGCATCCGCAGCGGTGATCGCATCGGCCTTATCGGTGCCAATGGCAGCGGCAAGAGCACACTCCTCGCCCTGCTGGCCGGTCAGCTCGATCCCCATGACGGACGCGTGCATCACGCAGCGGCTTGCCGCTGTGAATTCGTGGCGCAACATCTGCCCGCACGCCTGCAGGCGCTCACCGCCCGCGCCGTACTGCTCGATGCAGTGGACGGGGATCCCGCGCTCGACTGGCAGGTGGACAAGATGCTGACCGAGCTGCAACTTGAAGCACAGGCCGCGTTACCGGTCAGCGCCCTGAGCGGCGGCCAGCACACCCGATTGCAGATAGGCCACGCCCTGCTGCGCCAGCCCAATCTGTTGCTGCTCGATGAGCCCAGCAACCACCTGGACTTGCCCGCCCTGCTCTGGCTGGAACGCTTCCTGCTGGGCTGGCGCGGCGCTTTCGTGCTGGTGTCCCACGATGGCCGCCTGCTCGACAGGGTCACCCGCGAGACCCTGATCCTGCGGGATCGATGCCTCTATCGCTTCGCCCTGCCTTGCAGCCAGGCCAGGGCGGCCCAGGCCGAAGAGGACGAACAAGCCCGTTTGCGCCGGGCCGACGAGCAGAAGGAGATCGACCGCCTGAGCGCCAGCAGCAAACGCCTCGCCATCTGGGGGCGGGAGCATGACAACGAGAAGCTGGTGCGTCAGGCCAAATCCATGGAGAAACGGATTGCCAGGATGCAGGAGGAGCAGAGCGTTGTCGGTGCCGGCGCCCCCTGGCGCCTCGAACTGCACGGGCAGGCACTGCCCGCCGATGCCCTGCTGCGGCTGGACGCCCTCGACGTGCGCCCCGCTCCCGGCTTGCCTCCCCTGCTGCGGGCCGAGGATCTCGGACTGCGAGCCGGAGACAGGGTTGCCCTGCTCGGTGCCAATGGCACCGGCAAGTCCTCCCTGCTGCGTCAGTGCTGGCACGATCTGCACGCTCAACTACCGGGTGAAGGCTGGCACCGCCACCCCGGCGCCAGCATCGCCTACTACGATCAGTCCCTGCAGCAGCTCGATGACGCTGCAACGCTGACCGATGCCCTCTATCCTCTGGCCCCCCTGCCCGAGGTGACGCTGCACCAGGCCTTGATCCGTGCAGGTTTCCCCTACTCCCGTCACGGGCAACGCGTGCATAGCCTGAGCGGTGGTGAGCGGGCCAGGCTGCTGTTTCTCGCCCTGTCGCTGGCGAGCCACCATCTGCTCTGGCTGGATGAACCCACCAACCATCTGGATCTGGAAGGAAAAGAAGATCTGGCCGAGGCGCTGTCGCGTTTTGCCGGTGGCGTGCTGCTGATCTCCCACGACCGGGATCTGATCGAGCGCAGTTGCAACCGGTTCTGGGTGATCAGGGAAGGCCGGATTGTCGAAGCCCACAGTGCCGAGCGGGCCTATGCCGAGTTGCTCTGTGATGAACCCATGGACCTTTCAATCAGCCCCGCCACCACTGGCAGTCCGCAGGAGCAAGCCACTGTGGAGGATGACGAAGAGGCGCTGCTGGCACGCTGGTACGAGCTGGATGCCCTGCTCGCCGCCGACCTCGCCCGCAAGCCCAGGCATCAGACACCCCGGCTGCAACAACAGTGGCGCGACGAGTTGCAGCAGCTGGCCGGTTTGCTTGGCCTCGCAGCGAACTGACACCAGCAGTCACACCTTCACACGACTGTCTTTCCCAATCAGGCGGCCTGCCAACACAGGCCGCACAGGAGAAGAGCATGAATTCACGACAAGGGAGCGAACTGCGGCTCGACCCTATCACGACTGCCGATCTGCCCCACATCTATCGCGGCCTGTCGGATCCAGAGGTTATTGCCCACTACGGCATCAGTTACGATAGCCTGACGGCCTGTGAGGCCCAGATGGCGTGGTACGCCGACCTGGTGCGTCAGGGCACTGGCGGCTGGTTTCTGATCCGCAGTCAGCACACCGACCTCCCCATGGGGGCCATCGGCTACAACGATGCCGATCCGCAGCACAGAAAGGCCGAGCTAGGTTATTGGCTCTATCCCGAGTACTGGGGCAAAGGGGTAATGGGCAGGGCCCTGCCCCTTTTCCTGACCCACTTCTATGGCACCACTACGCTGCACCGGCTGCAGGCCCTGGTGGAGGAGCCCAATGTCGCCTCCGCCCGCGTCCTGCTCCGCGCCGGATTTCGCTACGAGGGGACGGCGCGGGAGTGCGAATGGAAGGGGGATCAGTTTATCTCCCTGCAACACTACGCCCTGCTGCGCAGCGACCAGCCAAGCGCCAGGTAGCCAACACGCCTGATAGACAAAGAACCCCGCACTGCGGGGCTCTTTGTCGGGCTGGTTACTTGATGGCGCAGATATTCTCCGTGGCCCGGGTGCGGCGCAGATAGCGGCGCCACAGGGAGAAGAGACCGTAACCTGCACTCAGCAATACGGCATAAAACACCTGGGAGGCGAGCGCCACCAGCACGGCGAGGCAGAGCAAGACGCTCAATCCCGCCAGCCCCTTGCCCATGCCGCCTAGCAGGCGCCAGCCTGCCGCCATGCAGAGCAGGTAGACCAGCACGAAGTTGCCGTTGGCGTAGCGGATAAGCTCATCCAGCGGCAAACGCAGCCAGAGGATCAAGGTGATGGAGACAAGGCAGATGGCGAGCACCCAGCACAGAGCATTGAGCGGCGCCCCCCGGGCCGAGAGACGAGCCAGCGAGGTGGGCAGCTTGCCCTCCCGCGCCATGCTCCAGATAAGGCGCGCAAACCCCTGCAGATAGATGTTGATGCTGGCAAAACAGGAGAGATAACCCAGGATTGCCACCAGCCACTTGGCGGTAGGGCCGAACAGCAGCGAGAGCAGGGCCGGAATGGCGGTGGCGTTTTTTGCCTCGTCGCCATAGAGCCCATATTTGAGCACCACCAGCGAGTGGACCCAATAGATAAGCCCCGCCAGCAGCACGCCACCAAGCAGTGCCAACGGGTAGTCCCGCTCAGGTCGCTTGAACTCCTCCCCCATGTGGGCGAAGGCTTCCAGCCCCACGAAGCACCAGAACATCACTGCCAGCGCCGTGCCCATGGCGGGCCATTCGCTTGCGGTCGGCAACGGCTGGGCCCCGTCGCGCCAGCTGAGATCACCCTTGAACCAGATGAGCAGGGTCAGCCCCAATATGGCCAGGGCGATCAGCAGTTGCAGGTTGCCGGAGGATCGTGCCCCGCGCAAACCCAGCAGAAACACCCCGAGCAGGGTCAGCAGCTGTATGCCCCACAGGGTCCACTCCTCCATCTCGAACAAAGCATGCCAGAAGCCGGCGGCAATGGTGAGTGCGGCAGGCAATCCCACCGGCAGCACAGCCAGAAACAGGAAGGCGGAGAAGCGCTCGGCGCCGTTGCCAAAAGCAAGACCAATCAGGTGCGGCGCCCCGCCTGCGTGAGGATAGCGACGGCCAAGCCGGGCGAAGGTAAAGGCGATGGGCAGCACCAGCACGATGAGCAGCACCCAGGCCCAGAGCGAGGCCCCACCGGCCAGCGACGCCGCGGTCGCCGGCACCACGAAGATACCGGTACCCAGCAGTGAGGTGGCGAGCAGCCCCATTCCCTGCCAGAGCCCGAGATCCTTTTTCAAAGCAGACATATTCCTTTGTCCCGATTAATAAACACACATCGGGCCATGTTAGGCCGCAACCCCTTGCTTGTTAAGGACTATCCCTTGCTCAAACAAAAAAAGCCGCCTCTTGCGAGGCGGCTTCTTCATTCAACAGTGTAACCGGAATTATCAGGCAATCAGCTTGTAGATGATACCGGACATGGCGATCAGGCCAATCAGGGTCACGAAGCCGTTGCTGATGTTGCCAGCGTATTTGCGCATGGCAGGTACCTTGGTGATGGCGTACATCGGCATCAGGAACAGCAGCATGGCGATGATGGGGCCGCCCAGGTCTTCGATCATGCCGAGGATGCTGGGGTTGACGGTAGCCACAGCCCAGGTGGTCAGGATCATGAAGACGGCAGTCACCTTGTCCAGTTGCTTGATGTCGACCTGCTTGCCTTTCTCGCGCAGCGCCTTGGCCATCAGACCGTTCATGCCCTCTTTGGCACCCAGATAGTGGCCGAGGAAAGACTTGCTGATGGCAACCATGGCGATCAGCGGAGCCGCTGTGGCAATGAAGGCGTTATCGAAATGGTTGGCCAGGTAGGACAGAATGGTGATGTTCTGTTCCTTGGCGGCAGCCAGATCAGCCGGGGAGAGGCTCAGTACGCAGCTGAACACGAAGAACATGACGGTCATGACCATCATGACGTGGGCACCCAGCAGTATGTTGCCGCACTTCTTCTCGGCACCGGCGCCGTAACGACCCTTGTTGTCTACCGCGAAGGAGGAGATGATCGGGGAGTGGTTGAAGGAGAACACCATCACCGGAATGGCCAGCCACAGGGTCTTGATGAAGTCGCCGTTGAAGGCATCGGACAGGGCCGGCGCTTCTGTGATGATGGCGCCGTTCCAGTGTGGAACCAGATAGAAGGCCAGGCCCATCAGGGTCAGCACGAACGGGAATACCAGCACGCTCATCGCCTTGACGATGAACTGGCCACCGAGGCGTACCACCGCCATCAGACCCAGGATCAGTGCCAGCGACAGGACGGCACGGGGTGGTGCTGTCATACCGAGTTGGTGAACCAGCAGGCTTTCAACCGTGTTGGTGATGGCGACCGAGTACATCAGTACTATGGGATAGATGGCAAAGAAGTAGAGCAGGGTGATGAACTTGCCTGCGGTCTTGCCAAAGTGCTCTTCCACCACTTCGGTGATGTCGCCATCACGGGTGGAGCCGGACAGTACGAAGCGAGTCAGACCACGGTGTGCAAAGAAGGTCAGCGGCAACGCCAGAAGCGCCATGGCCACCAGCGGCCACAAACCACCTACGCCGGCGTTGATCGGCAGGAAGAGTACACCGGCACCGATAGCGGTACCGTACAAACCCAGCATCCAGACCAGATCGGCCTTGGTGTTGCCACGGGAAGACGCATTACTGGCTGCGCTGCCTTCTACTGCAATGTTCATGTCAGACATAGTGGTGTTCCTGTCATCAAGGAAAATAGAAAAAATCTAGTCAACCGGGCGCAATGCCCTGTCCCATTTCCCTGGAACTCCTGCCGTTCATCCCTGTTTTTTCTTCCCCCCAAACCCGGCAAGGTGGTCATTACTCCATGCAATAACCAAATTGCAACAAACAGGTCAGTGGGTCATCAGCCTGGGGCTGTCAGCGCGTCAACCGTTACAACTCGTTAACGCACCTTTGTTCTGATGGGCTGACTCTAATTAAATCCCCTTAACGATCACAGTGTTTTTTTGAATTAATCAACCAAAGTTTGACTAGAATCGCCTTTCTGGCGTCATGGATCACGTTATCAGCTCAATCGTGTGAACAACCGTTAACAAATACAGGTAGTTTCACCAGTATCTATATCCTTATAGGTATAACAAACCGCTTACAGTCGGTCATTTATTGGTCAGGTTGTGCCTAGCCTTGCCCTGACGTACCCTGTTGTTCACCCTTTTTTTCCCCTGAGTTGTCATGGTCATCACCCGTACCGATCTCGCCGAACTGGCGGTTTTTGCCGCCGTGGCCCGTCATCAGAGTTTCAGCAAGGCCGCCCTCGAACTCGGCGTCTCGGCCTCCGCCCTGAGCCACAGCCTGAAAGGGCTGGAGACCCGGCTCGGTGTCAGACTGCTCAATCGCAGCACGCGCGCCGTGGTGCCGACCGATGCGGGTCAACGTCTGCTCGAGCAGTTGCTGCCGACCCTCAATACCCTGGAAGAGGCCCTCGACGAGCTGGCCCATCACAGCAATGAGCCTGTCGGGCGACTGAAAATAAGCGCACCAAGGGAGGCCATCAACGACTTGCTGGCCCCTGTGCTTATCGATTACATGGTGCGCTACCCGCGCATGCAGGTAGAGGTGGTGGAGCAGGAGCTGATGCCACGGCTTATCGAGGATGGCTATGACGCCGCCATCTTCTACGGCGATCTGCTGCCCAAGGAGATGATCGGTGTGCCACTGGGACCACACCAGCGTTATCTGGTGGTGGGCTCACCGGCCTATTTGAGCAAACACGGCACACCGCAACACCCTCGCGAGCTGTCGCGTCACGCCTGCATAGGTTATCGGTTGACACCTTCCCACCATTATCGCTGGGCGTTTACCGAGGGAAAGGGGAGCATGCTGGAAATCGAGGTGACTGGGCCGCTCACCACCAGCACGCCAGCCCTCTATCTTGGCGCTGCCGAGGCAGGGCTGGGATTGGCTTACTGTCCGGAAGAGGAGGTCAGCAAGCAGCTGGCAGAAGGGAAACTGTTGCGAGTGCTGGAGCCCTGGTGCCCAACCTTCGTGGGATTTTCACTCTTTTATCCAAGCCGTCATCAACTGGGTAAAGGTCTGCGCGCCCTGATCGACATGCTCAAGGCACATTACCAAACCCGGTGATTACTGAATTTTACTCATCAATCCATCAATCTCAAGGCGGATTATCAACAAAAATGTATTAATTTAGACTGTCGGCTCGATAATCGAACTCCCCAAGAGAATAGATATGTCTGCCTACTTCACATTGCGCCAGCGGGCGATGACCCGCCGTTTCTGGGGCTATGCCCTCCCCTCCATCATGGCCATGCTGGTTTCCGGTGCCTACTACCTGGTCGATGGCATCTTCGTCGGTCACTACGTGGGCGCCGCCGGCCTCGCCGGCATCAACCTGGTCTACCCGGTCATCATGGTGCTGATCGGTCTCGCCGCCATGATCAGCATGGGCGCGGCCACCGCCATCTCCTTCCAGCAAGGGGCCAAGAACCTCAAACTCGCCCGCCAGGCACTGGTCAATGCGCTCTGGCTGCTGGCCTTGCTCGGCACTCTGGCCCCCCTGCTGCTGCACCACTGGCACATCGATATCCTGCTGGCATTGGGAATAGAGCAAGGCACAGAGACCTGGAAACAGGCCAGTGACTACCTCTACTGGATTGGTGGCGGTACCCTGCTGCTGGCCAGCAACCTGGCGGTGCCCTATCTGCTGCGCAACGACGGCAAACCCAGGCTGGCCATGATCCTGGTCAGCGGGGGCGCAGTGCTGAACATCATTCTCAACTACATCATGGTCGGTCGGCTGGGGCTGGGACTGATAGGCTCTGCCCAGGCAACACTCATGTCCGAGGGGATCGTCAGCCTGCTGGGCCTGGGTTACTTCTTTACTTCCCACGCCAAACTGAATTTGTCATGGCGCCATATGGTGCCCAATTTTCCGGCCATGCCCAACCTGCTCTTTACCGGCCTGCCGAGCCTGATCGCCCAATTCAACCTGGGACTGCTGCTGCTGCTGCACAACAGCCAGCTGATGGCGTATGGCGCCATCAAGGATCTGGCCGGTTACACGGTAGCAGGCTACACGGAGGCAATATTCATCGTCATCCTGCAGGGACTGGCATTTGGCATCCAGCCTCTCGTCAGTCAGGCGGCGGGGGCCAAGCGCTACCGTGATCTGAAATTCCTGATGGAGATGGGGCTCAAGATCACGCTGGTCTATGGCATGGCAGTCTGGTTGCTGATCCAGCTGTTGCCGCGCCAGGTGGCCATGCTCTACACCGGCGGTCAGGATGCCGAACTGCTTGCCGCTGCCGTCAGCAGCCTGACTCTCAACCTCAGCGCCATTCCGCTGGAAGGGATCATCATCTTTGGCATAGTGCTGCTGCAATCCATGGCTCGCACCAAGCAGGCACTGATCATCTCGGCGGCCAAGACACTGCTGCTGCTGCCACTGATCTTTTTGCTGCCGATGCAGTGGGGACGCGAAGGTGTACTGCTCGCCCAGCCCACGACTGTGCTGCTGTTGACCCTGCCGCTGTGCTGGCTGCTGTGGCGAGAGTGGCGTCGCCTCAAGCTGGCGTGCGCTCCTCAGGGCCTGCACCAGGCCACAGGGCTAACCGCTCGTCAGGCTCTGCGGCTGGCACGTCGCCCGAGCTAGACACAAGTAGCACGGCTACGTGCTAAAGCCGGGTAGCCTGCTCACGCACCTGTGGCAGCACCATCGCCTGCTGGGCTGCCACCAGTTGCAGCTCATAGGCTCCGGCCAGCCAGGTCTGGGCCACGACTGCATCGACGCTGGCATTGGTACGCTCGAACGCCGCCACAGGCGTGAAACCTGCCAGCAGATTGGCCAGCATGGTGGCGCTCAGCAGATCACCGACTCCGATGGGATCGCGAGCAAAGGGATAGAGGGGGCGTGAGATATGAAACGCCCCCTCTTCGCATACCAGCAGCATTTCGAACCTGTCCATGGCCAACCCCGCCTGCCCGAGAGACTTGACCATCACCAGCTTGGCCCCCTGATCCCGCAGTTGCTGGCATGCTGCCAGAGCCTGGGGCACATTGCGGATCTCCCGCTCGGTCAGCTGTTCCAGCTCAAGCAGATTGGGGGCCAGCATATCGGCGCAGGCCAGCGCCCGGTTTTTGAGAAAGTCGGCGACACCAGGTGCGACTATGCACCCCTTGTCGGGGTGACCCATGACGGGATCACAGAAATAGAGGGCGTTCGGATTGAGCGCCTTGAGTCTGGCCACCGCCGCCAGTATCTCTTCCCCCTGCTCGGCCGAGCCGAGGTAACCGCTTAGCAGCGCATCGCACTGCGCCAGCACGCCTATGTCGGCCAGACCGGTTATCAGCTGGCGGATATGGCCATCCGGCATCACCATCCCCTGCCACCCCTGACTGTATTGGGTGTGGTTGGAAAACTGCACTGTGTTGACGGGCCACACTTCCATGCCCATGCGGCGCATGGGAAATACGGCGGCACTGTTGCCGGCACAGCCAAAGACGACGTGAGATTGAATGGAGAGAATGCGCTTCATGACGACTCACAAAATGGATAAAAAACGCAGGGAAAAACGGGCCTTGCGGCCCGTTGTTGTCACTTTGATTAGCGCAGCACCTTGACTGTGTAGCTGCCATCGGCCTGACGATAGAGGCCGTGGATATCGGTCTCGAAGCCCGGGTAGTGGGCACCGATCTCGCACAGCATCTCGAGGAACTCAAGCACCGGCAGGGAATCAGCCGTTACCATCTCGCCCGGCAGAACCAGGGGTACTCCCGGCGGGTACGGCAGTATCATGTTGGCGCTGATGCGATTCACCATCTCACGCAGCGGCACCTCTTCCAGATTGCCCGCCAGCTCCTGTTGCCAGGCGAGGTGCGGGGTCATCTTCATCTCCGGCAGCACGTCGAACGCCTTGAACATCAGCTCCGGCAGACGGTACTTGCAGGTCAGATCGTGGATGCTCTGGGCCAGCTCCTGGATCCGCATGCCTTCGTAGAAGCTCGGGTCTTCACGATAGAGACTCGGCAATATGCTCTTGATGGTCAGGTTCAGGTCATAGCCACGCTTGAACTCGGTCAGGGCGCGCAGCAGCTGCATCGCATTGGACTGATCGATCCCGATGGAGAAGAGGAACAGCAGGTTATAGGGACCTGTCTTCTCCACCACTATGCCGCGCTCGTCGAGGAACTTGGAGACCAGAGAGGCAGGCAGGCCACGCTCAAGCAGCTCTCCCTGACGGTTCATCCCCGGGGTCAGCAGCGTGACCTTGATGGGATCCAGGTACATGTGGTCATCGTCGATGCCGTTGAAACCGTGCCAGTCATCTTTGGGATCCAGCTTCCAGCACTCGACTGTGTCTATGTTGTCCGGCTGCCATACATCGAAGAACCAGCCTTCGCTCTGATCACGCAGCCGCTTGATCTCCTTGCGGAAGGAGACGGCGCGATCAATGGAGTCCTTGATCAGACGCTTGCCGCTGTTGCCCCGCATCATGGCGGCGGAGATCTCGGTGGATGCCACTATGCCATATTGCGGCGAGGTGGAGGTGTGCATCATGAAGGCTTCGTTGAAGGTCTCTTCCTCAACGTCACCCTTGATGTGGATCATCGAGGCCTGGGAGAAGGCCGCCAGCAGCTTGTGGGTGGATTGGGTTTCGTAGAACACCTTGCCCGGCATGGCGTCGCCACTCATGCCGCATTTGCCCTCATAGATGGGGCTGAAGTTGGTGTAAGGCACCCAGGCACTGTCGAAGTGGATGTAAGGGGTATCCAGACTCTCCTTGATGAAGCCGGTGTTGTAGAGCAGGCCGTCGTAGGTGGAGTTGGTGATCACGGCGTAACGGGGTGCCTGGGCACCCGGGGTGGCAGCAACCTTGGCCGCTATGGTTTCGCGGCTGAATTCGCTCTGCGGAATCCCCCCCAGAATGCCGTAGGCGTTGCGGGTCGGACGAAAATAGATAGGGGTCACGTCACTCATCATCATCAGGTGAGTGAGGGACTTGTGACAGTTGCGATCCACCAGCACTGTGCTGCCCGCCGGGGCGGAGAACATGCCGACAATCTTGTTGGCGGTGGAGGTGCCGTTGGTGACTATGTAGGAGCGGTCGGCATTGAAGGTACGGGCGATATACTCCTCGGCCTCCTTGTGCGGGCCCGAGTGATCCAGCAGGGAACCCAGCTCCGGCATGGAGATGGAGACATCCGCCTTGAAGGCGTTGGGGCCGTAGAAGTCATAGAAGATGCTGCCGGCCGGGCTCATCTGGAAGGCGGTACCGCCCATGTGACCCGGGGTACAGAAGGTGTACTTGCCCTCTTCCACGTACTTGAACAGCGCCTTGGTGAAGGGCGGCAGTATGGCGTCCTGATACGCCTGAGTAGCCTGGCCCATCTTGAGGGCGATGTCGTCGGCCATGCCGAGACGATACTCGAAGAAGTGGACGTTCAGACGCAGGTCGGTCAGGTGAATGTCCAGAGTGGACTGGTCGTTGGCGAAAGCGAAGATCGGCAGCTTCTCGTTGCGATCGTGGATCTCCTTGCACAGACCCAGTGAATATTTGTCCCAATCGAAAATGGCGCCGCAGACACGGGGATTCTTCTCGATAAGCTTCAGCAAGTCGGCCACATCGACCGGATACACAACCTGAAAGCCTTTGCGCTCCAGGGAAGCTTGCAGCTGGCGAATGGGTTCTTCTTTGAAGAAAACGCCCAAGTGGTTGAGGATGGCAATGATATTCATCTTGATGCTCCACACATGAAGGGGCGCTCTCCATCAGGGATGGTGAGTGAAGAGCGCTCGGAAGAAGAAAAGGGAATTAGTGGCTGGCTTGCTCTTTGAGCAGGGCGTCGTGTTGACGCAGCCCCTGTTTTTTGGCGTAGAACATCAGAATGATGAGCGACACCACGAAGGTAGCAGTAAGGTTTGACCCCTTGGCGCCCATCAGGGCCACCAGACAGAAGACACAAGCGACGCCGGAGAAAATCATGGTGCCTATGCTGCGGGAGGTCATGCCCTCGAAGCGAATGAGGTTAATGCTGGAGTAGAAGTAGGGCAGCATGGTCAGCAGCACAGCATCCGTGGTCAGCACGTTGAACAGATCGGCGGCGTGAGCGGACCGGGAGGTAAAGGCGGTCAAGCCGATCATCAGGGCAGTCATCTTGAGGGAGCCGAGGATCAGGCCCTTCTTGGCCACACCGTTCTTGTCCAGCTCACCATAGATTTTCGGGAAGTTGCCGTCGTTGGCGGCACGCTTGCCCGCCTCGCCCACCAGCATCATCCAGGAGCCCAGCGAGGTGAAACAGGCCAAAGCGGTAAAGGCAGACACGAAGGGAGCAGACCAGTTGCCAAAGATGGCGGAGGAGGCCATGGCAAACGGTGCGCCGGAGGCTGCTACTTCACCGGCCGGGAACATGCCGCTGATCACCTGGGTAGAGAGGATGTAGATAACACCCGCAATACCCGTGCCCAGCATGGTGGCTAGGGGGACGGTGCGCTTGGGGTTCTTCACCATGCCGGAAGAGACGGCGGCAGATTCCACGCCGACGAAAGACCAGAGGCAGATGAGCACAGCACTGATGACCGCATGCAGGTCGCTGCCGCTGGTGGTGTTCCAGTTCTGGCTGTAGACGCTGGTATCAAAATGCCCCCACCCCATCACGGCAGTACCCACCACAGGCAGCAGGATCAGCACCAGACCCAGGGTACAGAGTCGGCTCACCCAGCTGCCGCCGAGCAGGTTGACGAAGGTAAAGATCCAGACCGCCGCTATAGTGGCGATGGCCGCCGGGATAGGGTTGTTGAGGATGGGGAAGAACACCGACAGGTAGGAGACGCCGGTAATGGCGATGGCCAGGTTGCCGATCCAGTTGGCATGGTAATAGAGCACACCGGTCTGAAAACCGAACACCGGAGAGATCTCGCCAGCGTACGCAATGGGGCCACCCTCTTGCGGGTTCTTGGTAGCAAGGCGGGCGAAGACAAAGGCGAGGCCCATGGCACCCACCAGACAGATGGCCCAGCTGAAAATGGAAATGGAACCTATGGTAGCCAGTGCCGAAGGCAGCAGTGCGATACCGCTCCCCATCATGTTGCCGGCCACCACACCAGTACAGGCGATAAGGCCAATCTTCTTGCTCGTATCTAGGGACATAAGATCTCCGGTTCTATAAAAGGTCGGGTCGTCACATACACATTTGGCGGAACGCCCCGCCAACGAATGGGCACAGACTAGGCCTCTCGTCCCCGGAAAACATAAGGACCCGCTAACGGATAAAAATATGAGCCAATTTTTTTCGCCGCCTCGTCGATTTTGCTAAAAAGCATTTAAAAACAGTAAATTGAAATCAAGCCACACCGCCATCTTGATAAAACCTTGATATCCGGCCACCCCGTTTTTGCCTCTTGATAACCCCCTTATCTCGCCGTCTTGATATTTTTCCGGGGATAAACCCGGGATAACGGGGCTCGCATAGCGCCCCCTCCCATTACGGCCATCCGAGAGTCCCTCTGACCATCACTCCAAGTGGCCACTCACCCCTGTTCAACCCTCTGCTCGTCTCATCACCACCCCGGCTCAGAGGAAAACCTCAGCGGCAATACCCGGTTCCCGGTGACCGGCAGGCCATACCCGCACTCACAGTGGGATAGCGGCAGCGAGCAGTGCTCATAACGCAAAACCGGACAAGCGCAAATGCGGCGAGCCAGTCAAACGCGGGTGACAATGAGCAGCGGGAGATAAATCGGGCTGAGCCAAACTGGCTATTCCCTTGGGCAGACAGACGGATTGACGCAGACAGAAACGACACAGGCCGCCCGAAGGCAGCCTGTGGATACGGCCGGCAACAGTGCCGACCGAGGGAAAACAAGCGCTTCGGCGCTAGAAGAGCTTCACCTTGCTCTGGCTCAGCGCATTGAACAGGGCTGGGGTGAGGGTCTCCATATTGCTGTAAAAACCGAGCTGCTGGCAGAGCAGATAGGTCTGCTCGGTCGCCTCCATCAGGAAGGCCTGACTGTAGGCATCCCCCGCAGCCTCGGGGCGACCGTCCAGCTCCGCCAGCTTGCCCTGCAGTATGTAATAGAGTACGGAGCGGCCACGGCTGGCGGCCTGCTCCAGCAGCTGACTCGCCTGCTGCGGCTGGTTGTTGAGAATGGCTTGCAGGGTCAAAGCCTCCCACACCCGAGCGGGCACGACGACATCGCTTTGCACCACGCTGGCGAGATGAGTACCTATCCCCATCAGATGCTCACTCTCGGACTTGCCTGCCAGGGTTGCCAGCGCCTCCCCCGCCAGATAGCGCTCCGCCAGCAACAACGGCTGATCCGGCTGGACGAAAAGAGAGTTGTCGAGCAGCGCTATGCCACGCTTGAGGGCCACGGGATCCTGACTGTTGATGTAGTACTGCGCCTCCATCATGGCCATCAGGGAAGTATCATCGGTGGGCCATCCCATGCCGGGCAAGACGTCCGGCTGATCGAGGGCCCGCAGCAGATCCTGACTGCTCGCCTGCAGCACAGCGTGTACCTTGTGACGGCTGAGCTGGTACTGGTGGCTGAACAGCACCCGATTGGTATTGATGTTGCGATACTCCAGATCCAGATAGGTGCCCCGCGGCTGGCGGGAGACCCGCACGCTCAGCTCCTTGCCGGGCAGGATGCCCCCCATCAGATTGGTGGCGCCGTACTGAACACGCAGCGGGGTAACCGCAGCCACCTCCCCCATCAGGGCACGAGTGATGCCATCGGCCAGACGCACGTTCTCGTTGTTGTCATCCATGCCGGAGTGAAAGCGAAACACCAGCAAATTGGGATCCAGCATGGTGTGAACCTGGGGGCTGGCGTGCTGATAGCTGAGCATGCTGACGATGGCGACCAGGATGACGGCCACGAAGATATCGAAGCTCACCATCTTCCAGCGGCTGCGGGCATCCTTGGCGTGAGTCGAGATGGCGCGGGTCAGAGGCCCGGCGGGAAAAGGGGCTGCATTGGGCTGTGTATTATCATCGTCGGCCGTGGCGGGCGGGCTCAGATCGGAGAGGGTCGGATTGACCGCTGGCACGGGCTGCTCGTCCGCCATCAGCAGCGAAACCACCTGCAGCGGCCGCACCGATGCCACCAGCTTGTAGCCGCGCTTGGGCACGGTAACGATATAGTCGGCCGCATCAAAGCGACCATCTTTGAGGATCTTGCGCAACTCGAAGATGGACTGGGTGACCACCTGATCGGTCACCTCGGCGCCGTCCCACACCTCCTTGATCAGGGCATCGCGGCCAAACACTGTGCCCGTATGGCAGGCCAGAAACCGCAACAGATTGACCAGTCTGGGTTCAAGGTAAACCTCGCGGTCGGCGCGACACAGCATGTTGTCGTCAACCCTCAGGGTCCAGTCGTGGATCTCAAAAACCGATTCGCTCATGATTCACTCGCTGCAGATGGAGACAATGCACAATGAGAGTGACGCAAACCTGGACTGACTGAACGGAACAAGGCGCTGCCAGTGCGAGGTGGCAGAAAAAAGGGAACCGGAGCAGTAAACATCGCTGTGAGTCAGTCTGGCCAGGCCATCCTGCGTACGTCTGAAGAGCATCCTTGCGGGCATTCCAATCGGGTCGATCGGAAGGGGGCCACTTTAAGCAAAACGGGAGCGGGATCCCACTTTTATTGGCCATTAACCACAGCTGAATTGATCCAACACAGGGGTTTTCGGCAAACGGGGGGCCGACTGATATCCATATGAACAGCACTTTCCTCGCGCCCAAAAAAGAAGGCCCCCGCATACGCAGGGGCCTTTTGACACCATTTAGAGAAGCATGCCGAGCTTAGCAGTAGCCATAGCCCATCAGGCGCTGGTAGCGCTGCTCCAGCAGCTGATCGGTCTCGAGCGGACGCAGGGCATTCAGATCCTGCTTGAGACGCTCCTTCAGGCGCTGTGCCATCAGGGGCACATCGCGGTGGGCACCACCGAGCGGCTCTTCGACTATGGTGTCGATGAGCTTGAGCTCTTTCAGGCGCTGGGCCGTGATGCCCATGGCATCGGCGGCCACGGGCGCCTTGTCGGCGCTCTTCCACAGGATGGAGGCGCAGCCTTCCGGCGAGATGACGGAGTAGGTGGAGTACTGCAGCATGTTGACGCGATCACCCACGCCGATAGCCAGGGCGCCGCCGGAGCCGCCTTCACCGATCACGGTGCAGACAACGGGCACGGTCAGGCCGGCCATCACTTTCAGGTTGCGGGCGATGGCTTCAGACTGACCACGCTCCTCGGCACCCACGCCGGGGTAAGCACCCGGGGTGTCGATGAAGGTGATGATCGGCATCTTGAAGCGCTCGGCCATCTCCATCAGACGCAGGGCCTTGCGATACCCTTCCGGGCGCGGCATGCCGAAGTTGCGCTTGATCTTCTCCTTGGTCTCACGACCCTTCTGCTGACCAATCACCATCACAGGCTCGCCGTCGAGACGGGCGATACCGCCGACGATGGCCTTGTCATCGGCATAGGCGCGATCGCCAGCCAGCTCGTCGAAGTCGGTGAAGATGTGCTCGATATAATCGAGGGTGTAAGGACGCTGAGGATGACGCGCCATCTGGGATACCTGCCAGGCACCCAGATCGCCGAAGATCTTCTTGGTCAGCTCTTCGTTTTTCTTCTCCAGCCGGCGAATGTCTTCATTGAGATCGACAGCACTGTTGTGCTCACTCACATGACGGAGTTCATCAATCTGCGCCTGCAACTCGGCAATCGGCTGTTCAAAATCCAGAAAAAGACTCATAGGGCCTATAGATCCTCTAATCAAAAACCAATTCAACCCGCTCTCGTCCCAGCAGGACACGCAAGTCATCTATCAGTTGATCGGTGGGCGTCACCCGCCACTCGGTACCGAGCGTCAATCGCACCCGTGAGCCGGGGCGACGATAGTTTACCTGAACCGGACAGACTCCGGCACGGGCGGGTTCCAAAATCTCGCACAAACGCGGGAAAAAGCGATCATCAATCCGCTGTTCATCGAGGGAGATGCGGATTGCCCTGGCAAAACGCTCCCTCGCATCGTTGATATCCAGTAATTCACGGGCCGACATTTTAAGGCCACCGGAGAAGTCATCAAAGCTGACCTGTCCAGAAACCACCAAAATACGGTCTTTTTGCATCAATTCTTCATATTTTTCCAGCGCTTCACTGAACAGGGTCACATCCAGACGGCCGGATCTGTCGTCCAGGGTGAAGATCCCCATCTTGTTGCCACGCTTGGTCACCATGCTGCGGGCCGCTATCACCAGCCCCGCCGCCGTGGTAACCGTATCCCGGGAGGTGGGATGCAGATCGCACAGACGGCCGGACGTGTAGCGACGCAATTCGCCGCTGTACTGGTTGATGGGGTGGCCGGTCAGGTAAAGGCCGAGCGTCTCCCGCTCCCCTTCCAGCCACACCTTGTCAGGCCAGTGCGGCACGTTGGCGAACGCCTTCTTGACGTCGTCAATCTCCTGGGTCAATACCCCGAACATGTCGACCTGGCCCACGGCCTGTGCCTTGGCGTGCTGCTCGGCGGCGCGCATCGCCTCTTCCAGGGTCGCCATCAGGGCGGCGCGGTGAGGACCGAGCCTGTCCATGGCGCCGGAGAGGATGAGTTTTTCCATCACCCGCTTGTTGATCTTCTTGATGTCGACCCGGTTACAGAAGTCGAACAGATCGCGAAACGGGCCGTCCTGATCCCGTGCGCTGAGAATGGCGTCGATAGGGCCTTCCCCCACCCCCTTCACAGCCCCTATGCCGTAGACGATGTGGCCATCTTCGTTGACGCTGAACCGGTAGCGACCGGTATTCACATCCGGCGGTATGACGGTGAGCCCCATACGCTGACATTCGTCCACCAGGGTCACTATCTTGTCGGTGTTGTCCATATCGGCGGTCATGACCGCCGCCATGAACTCGGCCGGGAAGTGAGTCTTGAGCCAGAGGGTCTGGTAAGAGACCAGCGCATAGGCGGCGGAGTGGGACTTGTTGAAGCCGTAGCCCGCAAACTTCTCCACCAGATCGAAGATCTTTACCGCCAGTTCGCCGTCAATGCCGTTCTTGACCGCCCCTTCCTCAAACCCGGATCGCTGCTTGGCCATCTCGGCCGGGTTTTTCTTGCCCATGGCCCGGCGCAGCATGTCCGCCCCACCCAAGGTGTAACCCGCCAGCACCTGGGCTATCTGCATCACCTGCTCCTGATAGAGGATGATGCCGTAGGTGGGCTCAAGGATCGGTTTGAGACTCTCGTGTTGCCACTTCTCGTCCGGGTAGGAGATCGCCTCCTTGCCGTGCTTTCGCTCGATGAAGTTGTCCACCATGCCCGACTGGAGCGGGCCCGGACGGAACAGGGCCACCAGGGCTATCATGTCTTCGAAACAGTCAGGCTGCAGCCGTTTGATGAGGTCCTTCATGCCGCGGGATTCGAGCTGGAATACCGCCGTGGTCTCGAACCGCTGCAACAGATCGAACGACTTCTTGTCGTGGATGGGGATGGCGGCGATGTCGACCGGCGGCTTGCCCTCTTTGGCAAGGCGCGGGTTTATCATGCCGAGCGCCCAGTCGATGATGGTCAGGGTACGCAGCCCCAGGAAGTCGAACTTCACCAGCCCGGCATACTCCACATCGTTCTTGTCAAACTGGGTGACAGGGTGATTACCGGAGTCATCGCAGTAGAGCGGCGCAAAGTCGGTGATCTTGGTGGGCGCTATCACCACGCCACCTGCGTGTTTGCCGGCGTTGCGCACCACACCTTCCAGCCGGCGCGCCATGTCGATGAGGTCTTTGACCTCCTCGTCCTGCTCATAAAGCTCGGGCAGCTTGGGCTCGGCCTCGAATGCCTTGGCCAGGGTCATGCCCGGATCAGGCGGGATCAGCTTGGATATGCGATCGACGAAACCATAGGCGTGGCCCAGCACCCGGCCCACGTCCCGTACCACCGCCTTGGCCGCCATGCTGCCGAAGGTGATGATCTGGGACACCGCATCCCGGCCATACATGTCGGAGACGTGCTCGATCACCTCGTCCCGTCTGTCCATGCAGAAGTCGACGTCGAAGTCGGGCATGGAGACCCGCTCCGGGTTCAGAAAGCGTTCGAACAGCAAGTCAAATTCAAGCGGGTCGAGGTCGGTGATCTTGAGCGCGTAAGCCACCAGTGAACCCGCCCCCGAGCCCCGGCCCGGGCCAACGGGGATGCCGTTGTCCTTGGACCACTGGATAAACTCCATCACTATGAGGAAGTAACCCGGGAAGCCCATCTGGTTGATGACTTTCAGCTCGATCTCGAGGCGCTCGTCATACTCGCCGCGCTTGACGGCGCGCACGGCCGGATCCGGGAACAGGAAGGCGAGACGCTCTTCCAGGCCCTCTTTGGATTTGGCCACCAGAAAGTCTTCGGTGGTCATGTCGCCGGTCGGGAAATTGGGCAGGAAGTATTCACCCAGACGCACAGTCACGTTGCAGCGCTTGGCGATCTCCACCGTGTTTTCCAGCGCTTCGGGGATGTCGGCAAACAGCTCGGCCATCTCCTCCTGGCTGCGCAGGTACTGCTGCGGGCTGTAACGGCGCGGGCGACGCTTGTCCATCAGGGTATAGCCATCGTGGATGGCAACCCGGATCTCGTGGGCGTCGAAGTCCTCGGCGTTGAGGAACACCACCTCGTTGGTGGCCACCACCGGCAGCTCGAACTCGGTGGCAATGGCCACCGCCATGTGCAGGTAGACCTCTTCATCGGGTCGACCGGTACGCAGCAGCTCCAGGTAGTAGGCGTCGGGAAAGTGGGTCTGGTAGAAGGCGAGACACGACTCCGTCATCTGCCGGTTGCCCTTGAGCAGGAACTTGCCCACGTCCCCCTCCCGTCCACCCGAGAGCACTATCACGCCCTTGGCGTGATCGGTGAGCCACTCCTTGTCGATGACGGGACGCCCCTGCACATGCCCGCGCTGATAACCGCGGGAGATGAGCAGGGTAATGTTCTGGTAGCCGTCATTGTCCATGGCCAGCAGAGTGAGGCGGAACTGCTCGTCCCCCAGCTCACTGCTTTGCACCCAGAAGTCGGCCCCGACGATGGGCTTGATGCCCTTGCCGTGGGCGGCGCCATAGAAACGCACCAGACCGCACATGTTCATCTGGTCGGTCAGGGCCAGCGCCGGCATGTTGTTGGCCGCAGCGGCTCCGACAATAGGATTGATCTTCTGCAGACCATCGACCATGGAGAAATCGGAGTGGACGCGCAGGTGGATAAAACGGGGTTCAGCCATCGTCATACCCTCTCGTTGCTCAAACAGAAATGCATTGGCTATTCGATCCCAAGTGCATGGCGCACCGGCTTGAAACTCTTGCGATAAGCGGGCAAGGGCCCGCGCTCGGCCAGAATGGCGAGGTGCTCAGGGGTCGGATAGCCCTTGTGACGGGCGAAACCATATTCGGGATGACGGCTGTCCAGCGCTGTCATCTCCGCATCGCGAGTCACCTTGGCGAGGATGGAGGCGGCGCTGATGGCAGCCACCAGACTGTCGCCCTTGACCACGGCGCGCGCTTCCATCGGCAAGCTTGGACAACGGTTGCCGTCGATAAAGACCAGCTCAGGGGTGATGGACAAGCCCGCCACAGCGCGCTGCATCGCCAGCATGGTGGCGTGCAGTATGTTGAGCTCGTCTATCTCTTCGGGACTGGCACGGCCTATGGCCCAAGCCAGCGCCTTGGCCTTGATCTCGTCAAACAGCGCCAGACGCTTCTTCTCGGAGAGCTTCTTGGAATCGGCGAGCCCGGTGATCGGGTTGGCCGGATCCAGGATCACAGCGGCGGTGACCACGTCACCCACCAGGGGGCCACGACCCACCTCGTCCACCCCGGCAACCAGCTTGTCTTCGGGAATATCGATCATCATCTTGCAGCCTTGAATCAAAACAGGCCCCGCAGGGCCTGACATGGGGTAGATGAGCGCAGCGCTATCGGCCACCCTGCCTGTTATCTGCCGAGCAGTTCGGCCACCGCATCCGCGGCCTGCACGTCGGCGTTGCAGCGAATGCTCTGGTGCAGCCGGGTGAAGGTGGCGATGAGCTCACGGTTGTCGTGTTCCAGCAGCTTGCTGACTTCATCCACCAGATTGTCCGGGGTGCACTCGTGCTGAATAAGTTCGGGCACCAGCATCTGATCAGCCAGCAGATTGGGTAGCGACACATAGGCGGTCTTCACCAGCCGCTGAGCCAGCCAATAGCTGAATGGTTTGAGCTTGTAGCCCACCACCATGGGCTTTTTCACCAGCATGGCTTCCAGCGCTGCGGTACCTGAGGCAAGCAGCACGACATCGGCAGCTATCATGGCTTCGCGACCCTGACCTTCCAGCAACACCATGTCGAGATCCGGCGCCAGCTCGGCCTTGATGGCCATGAACTGCGCCCGTCGCGCCTCGTTGACCAGCGGCACGATGAAACCGAGATCCGGATAACGTACCGTCAGCCGCTTGCAGGCCTCGAGAAATACCGGTGACATGAAGCCCACCTCAGCGGTGCGACTGCCGGGCAACACGGCCAGCCAGCGTCGGCCCGGGTCAATGCCGAGCGCCTGGCGCACGGCAGCCTGGTCCGGTTCGAGCGGGATCGCATCGGCCATGGTGTGACCCACGAACCGGCAAGGGGCAGCAAAGCGATCGTAGAAGGCTTTCTCGAACGGCAGGAAGGCGAGCACCATGTCGGTGGCGGCCTTGATCTTGTGAATGCGGTTCTGACGCCAGGCCCAGACAGAGGGACTGACATAGTGAACCGTCTTGATACCGGCGCGGCGCAGCTTCAGCTCCACCCCGATATTGAAATCCGGTGCATCCACCCCGACGAAGATGTCAGGTGGATTGGCAATGAAATGGCGCAGCAGTTCACGGCGAACCTTGAGGATGCGCGGCAGACGGCCCAGCACCTCTGTGATCCCCATGACGGAAAGCTCTTCCATCTCGAACAGGGCCTTGACGCCGAGGACCTGCATGCGCGGCCCGGCGATCCCTTCAAACTGCGCATCCGGATAACGGCGCTGCAGCTCGCGCACCAGGCCAGCGGCCAGGATGTCGCCGGAGGTCTCTCCGGCGACGATACCGATGCGAACGGGATCAGGCACGGATGATCCCGCGCTCGTTGTCCTTGAGGAAATCCACGTAGAGCTGGACGGCCGATTCGGTGGCCGCCATCTCGGTCAGCACGGGCAACACCTCTTCGACTGTCTTGCCGGAGCGGAAGATCTCTTTGTAGGCACGCTTGACGGCGGAGATGGCTTCAGCGCTGAAACCGCGACGACGCAGGCCTTCGGAGTTGACCCCGAACGGCTTGGCGTAGTTGCCAGCGGCCATCACGTAGGGCGGCACATCCTTGTTCAGGGCGGCGCAGCCACCGATGAAGGCGTGGGAGCCAACGCGACCGAACTGGTGGATCGCGGAGAGACCGCCGAAGATCACGAAGTCACCGATCACCACGTGGCCCGCCAGGGTCGCGTTGTTGGCGAAGATGCAGTTGTCACCGATGATGCAATCATGGGCAACGTGCACGTTGACCATGAAGAGGTTGCCGCTGCCCACCTTGGTCAGGGATTGATCCTGGATGGTGCCGCGGTGCACAGTGCAGTTCTCGCGAAAGACGTTGTTGTCGCCAATCTCGAGGAAGGTGCGCTCGCCGGCGTACTTCTTGTCCTGGCAATCCTCACCGATGGAGGTGTGCTGGAAGATCTTGTTACCATGGCCCAGTTTGGCCGGCCCCTTGATCACCACATGGGAACCTACCCAAGTGTTGTCGCCGATTTCCACCTCGGCGCCGATGACGGAAAAGGGGCCGATTTCAACCCCTTTACCAATCACCGCAGACTCATGGACGATGGCAGTATCGTGAATGATGGCAGTCTGGTCGATCACGTGTATTAAACCTCGCGTTTGGCGCACATCAGCTCGGCGGTACAAACCACTTCACCGTTGACCGTGGCCACACCGGTGAACTTGGCAATACCGCGACGCTCTTTCAGGAACTCCACGTCAAGCACCAGCTGATCGCCAGGGCCAACCGGACGCTTGAAACGAGCGTTGTCGATGGAGGCAAAGTAATAGAGTTCGTTGGGAGACGGCTTGCCCACCATGGTAAAGGCCAGGATACCGGTGGCCTGCGCCATGGCTTCCAGGATCAGTACGCCGGGAAACACCGGCTTGGCCGGGAAATGTCCCTGGAAGATCGGCTCGTTGAACGAGACATTCTTGATGGCACGCAAGGTTTTGCGCTCATCGCTGATCTCGTAATCGTCGACCCGATCCACCATCAGGAACGGATAACGGTGGGGCAGCAGATCCATGATTTCCTGGATGCCCAGGCTCTTCTTTTCAGTAGTCAAAACAGTACCCTATACCAATCGTGATTATTCTTGATCCAGCTTCTTCTCAAGCTTGCTCAACCGCTTGTGCATCTCTTCGATACGCATCACCCGGGCGGCGGTCTTGCGCCACTCTTTATTGGTTTGCAGAGGGATGCCGGAAGAGTAGACACCGGGCTCGGTAATGGGTCGCATCACCATGGCCATGCCGGTAACGGTGGCCTGATCGCAGATCTCCATGTGCCCGTTAAAGACGGAGGCGCCGCCAATGATACAGTATTTGCCGACCTTGAGACTACCAGCCATCACGGTGGAGCCTGCCACGGCGGTGCCGTAGCCGATCTCGACGTTGTGGGCGATCTGGCACTGGTTGTCGATGATGACGTTATCCGCGATGCGGGTATCTTCCAGCGCGCCGCGGTCTATGGTGGTGCAGGCACCAATCTCGACCCGGTTGCCGATAGTCACGCCACCGAGCTGGGGGATCTTGATCCACTCGCCACGCTCATTGGCATAACCGAACCCATCGGCCCCGATCACTGTGCCGGATTGAACCAGACAGTCGGAACCCATGGTGATGTTGTGATACAGGGTGACGTTGGCCCACAACCGGGAGCGCGCTCCCAGTCGGGTATTCTTGCCAACAAAACAGCCAGGGCCTATGCGTACATCATCCCCCAGCACGACGCCGGATTCGATCACCGCATTGGCCCCGATGGCCACTCTCTCGCCCAGTTGCACGTCAGCCGCAATGACGGCGCTCGGATGGATATCCGTGGCCGGCTGCGGTGTGGTGTCCAGCAGTTGGGCTACCCGGGCAAACCCCACATAGGGGTCTTTGAGTACCAGGGCATTGGTGGGACAAAATGGCAGATCCGCTTCTGTAATGAGCACGGCCGAGGCCTTGCTCTGCTCCAGATAATGCCGGTACTTTTTATTGGACAGGAAGGTGATATCCCCCTCCCCGGCCTTTTCCAGTGTCGCTACCTTGCGGATTTCCAGGGTTCCGTCGCCATGGATCTCGGCCCCCAGTTGCTGGGCCAGCTGTGCGAGAGTGAATGCCATCAATTAGTTGCTCTTGCTTACCTGAGAAATAACCTGGCCGGAGATGTCCAGCTTGCTGGCTGCATAGGGCGCAGCATTGCGCTCAAGCACCAGATCATAGCCATTGCTCTTGGCAATGGAGTCGATGGCGGCTTGTACCTTGGTCAGGATCTTGTTGCGCTCTTCGGACTGACGACGACCGTTGTCCTGCTCAAACGCTTGACGCTTCTGGTTGAACTCCATCTGCAGCTTGGCCAGTTTTTCCTGGTTCTGCTTCTTCTGATCGGCGCTCATGAAGGCTTCATCCTTCTTGAACTTCTCGACCAGCTTCTGACCGTCGGATTCCAGCTTCTGCAGCTCACGCATACGCGGCTCGAATTCACCTTTCAGCTTCTTGGAGACAGCTTCACGCTGGGGCAGCTTTTGGAATACTTCGCCCATGTCGACCACGGCGATCTTGGTCTCGGCCAAGGCAGAGCCCATGCCGGCAGCCATCAGTGCAAAACTCAAACCAGCTACTTTCAACGCTTTATTCACACTAACTCCTTGTTCCCTCATGTGAGGGCTACCTGATTTACCTGATTATGCAAGTGGTACCCGGACCGACTTGTTACCTGGTGAGGCGCGCAAGCTGCGCGTCCCATCATTGAATACCCCCACCGGCTGGGTGGGGGCGCGTCCGTCCTTAGAAGGTACGGCCGATATTGAACGAGAAGAACTCTGTCCTGTCCCCTTCGTACTCCTTGAGCGGACGGGCAATCGCGAACACCAGGGGGCCCATGGGGGAGAGCCACTGCAGCGACAGGCCGGCCGAGGCACGGTAGTTGGTCGGATCCGAATAGTCGGTCAGATAGTTGCAACCACTGAAACAGCGGTTTTGATACTGTGCATAGTCAAAGGTGGTATCCCACACTGAACCGGCGTCGATGAAGAAGCTGGTGCGCAGCTGAGGCTGATAGGTTTCGGACGCAAACGGCGTCGGTACTATCATCTCGAGGGATGCCACCGCCAGAGCGTTGCCACCCACCGAGCTGTCGGTACCCTGAATGACGTCGTTACCGCTCAGGTTGTAGTAGTAGAGCGCCTTCGGACCTACCGTGTTGCTCTTGAAGCCACGCAGTGTGTCAAAACCACCGGCGAAGTAGTTCTCGAAGAACGGCAGGACGTGATCATAGCTGCCGTTGCTGCCGTAACCGTTACCGTAAGAGGCGCGGGCCTTGGCCATCAGCACCCATTTGTGGTCCGCATCGAACGGGAAGTAGTGAGCATCTTCGGCGTTCAGCTTGAAGTACTGCAGATCCATGCCGGGCACTGTCACCTTGGCGTTCACACGCTGACGGTCACCCGCGGTCGGGAACATCCCCTTGTTGAGGGTTGAACGGGTCCAGCCGGCGGTGACGTCAACGGTGTTGAACACCATGCGGTTGTCGCCATCCTTGTTCTTGCTGTACACCTTCCAGAACTCGTCCACCTGCAGATAGGGGTTGGGCTGGGACAGTTTGTTGTTCTCGATCCCGAGGCTGAAGTCGAGGCGGTTGTTCTCGTTGACCGGGAAACCACTGGAGAGGCGGAAGCCAACCGTGGTGTTCTCATAGTCGACGATGTTGGCGTCGGCCGCACTGAACTGGTTGTAGTAGAGGCGGCCGCCCAGGCTGACACCGTCCACGGTGAAGTAGGGATCGTTGTAGCTGAGGTCGACGCTCTTGGAGTACTTGTTGGTACTGGCGGAGATACCGATCTTCTTGCCGGTACCCATGAAGTTGTCCTGCTGCAGGCCTGCCTGCAGGCTCAGGCCCGATTCGGTACCATAACCCACACCGGCGTTGATGGAGCCAGCTGGCTGCTCCTTGACCTTGAAGTCGAGATCAACCTGGTCATCGCTGCCCGGAACCCGCTTGGTGTCCACTTCCGCGGTTTCAAAGAAGCCGAGACGGTTGAGACGGGTCTTGGACTGCTCGACGCTGTCGGAGGAGAGCCAGGTGCCTTCCATCTGACGCATTTCGCGGCGCAGCACTTCATCCTGGGTGGTAACGTTGCCGCTGAAGTTGATGTTGCGCACATAGACACGGGGACCCGGCTCTATGTTGACGATCAGCTCCACTTCCTTGGTTTCGTCGTTGACCTGGGGGAAGGTGACCACTTTCGGGTAGGCATAGCCGTAACGACCGAGGAACTTGGAGAGCACCTCTTCGGTGTGGGTTACCTGACTGGCGGAGTAGGTGCTGCCTGCCTCTATGGGGATCAGGCCCTTCATCTCGCCACCACGGTCGATCAAATCGCCCTTGAGCTGGACGCCGGAGACCTTGTACTGATCCCCTTCCTTGACGTTCAGGGTCACGTAGACACCCTTCTTGTCCGGGGTCATGGAGACCTGGGTCGACTCCTGGGCGAAGCGGATATAACCGCGGTCCATGTAGTAGGAGCGCAGGGTTTCGATGTCGCCGGCCAGTTTCTGTTTCTGGTAACGCTGGTCACCGGTGAAGTTCCACCAGGGCACATCGTCCTTGAGGGAGAGCTGGGCCAGCAGTTTCTCTTCCGGGAACACATTGTTGCCGACTATGTTGATCTGCTGGATCTTGGCCGCTTCCCCTTCCACGAAGGTGAACTTGAGGTCGACCCGGTTGCGCGGCAGCGGGGTGACGATGGCCTTGACCTTGGCGGAGTATTTGCCCACGCCGTAGTAGAAATCTTCCAGACCCTTCTCGAGGGAGCTCAGCACGGTACGATCCAGCGGATCACCCACCCGAATGCCGGAGGACTCCAGGCTCTGGGTCAGCTGCTCTTCCTTGATATCCTTGTTGCCTGAAAATTCGATGCTGGAGATGGTCGGCCGCTCCTTGACCGCCACTTGCAACACCTGGCCATCACGGTAAACCTTCACATCCTCGAAGTTACCGGAGGAGTAGAGCTTTTTGATGGCGTTGGCCAGGGTCACGGAATCGACGGTGTCGCCAACCCGGATCGGCAGGTTCAACAGGGCGGCACCCAGCGTTACACGCTGCAAGCCGTCGACCTGGATATCTTGCACCACAAAAGAGGCAGGGGCCGCCTGGGCCAGGAAACTGGCACCCAGCAGGCAACTCAACACCAATGCTTTTTTAACAGCCATTTTGTTCTTGTGTGTCCTTGTTGATGCTCTGGCCTCAGAGGCGAGCGAAATCATTAAATAGCGCAATGCCCATCAGTAACATCAGAATGGCGGCGCCGATCCTGAAACCCACTTCCTGAATTTTGTCTGATACCGGCTTGCCGGTGACTGCCTCGATGAGGAAGTAGACCAGATGGCCTCCGTCCAGCACCGGCAGGGGAAACAGGTTGATGATCCCCAGGTTGACGCTGATCAGCGCCAGAAAGCCGAGGAAATAGACCAGACCGTAATCGGCACTGCTGCCTGCCCCCTTGGCAATGGAGATAGGACCGCTCAGGTTATCCAGAGATACGATGCCACCAATCAGCTTGCCAATCATGTCAAAGGTCAGCGTGGTCAGGCTCCAGGTCTTCTGGGCTCCCTGCCACAGGGCCTGCAAAGGCCCATACTGTAACAGAATTCGATACTCATCCGGTAATGGAACCAATTGCGGTGACAAGCCGACAAAACCGACCAGCTGGCCACGCACTTTTTTCACATCCGGAGTCAGAGTCAGGGTCAGTTCACTACCTGCCCGCTCCACCACGACCTGCAATGGCTGCTCGGGGGACTGCTGGACCTGGTGCACAAACTGGGCCCACTCGGTGACCTCCTGCTCGCCCACCCGCTTGATGCGATCGCCGACCAGGATACCGGCCTTCTCACTGGCGCTCGCAGGCACTATGGCCTCGACCACGGGCAGTACCTTGCCGCCGAGGGGCACTATCCCCAGGCTGCCGACGGGGGACTCTTTGTCCGGATCGAACGTCCAATCCTCCAGCACGAGGGTCTTGTCCACCGCATAACTGGTGTTGGCCGCTTTGAGCTTGAGCTGGACGGCATCATCACCCAGGTGGCTGATGAGGGCATAGGTCACGCTCTCCCAGTCACCGGTTGCCTTGTCGCCGACACCGACGATCTCCATGCCGGGTTCAATCCCGGCAGCCGCCACTATGGAAGCGGGACGCACCTCCCCCACCACGGGTTTGACGGCTGGGACACCGATCATGAACATCAGCCAGAGGGCAAACAGGGCAAACACGAAGTTCGCCATGGGGCCCGCCGCCACTATGGCCATGCGCGCCCAGACACTCTTGTGATTGAAAGCAAATTGCTCATCGCCGGGTTTGAGATCATCGACCCGACCATCCAGCATCTTGACGTAACCGCCGAGCGGGATCAGTGCCAGCACATATTCGGTGCCATCCTTACCCATTCGGCGCCAAATAGCCTTGCCAAACCCGATGGAGAAGCGCTCGACCTTGACGCCGCAACGGCGTGCCACCCAGAAGTGGCCGAATTCATGAACCGCAACCAGCAATCCGAGGGCGATGATAAAGGCACCAATATTCCACAGCACGCCGCCCATCAGCCGATCACCTCGAGATCACACCCATTCGAATCACCGAAGGAGGCAGTAACAAAGGCAGGTTTGTCATTCCACAGCACAGCACTCATCAGCCAGTTACCTCGATTTCATGCATGGTCCGGTACCCAAAGGCAACGATAAAGGCAGCACAATGCCACGAAATACCACTCATTAGCTAAGCTCCTCAATCAAATTGTGAGCACGGGCACGGGCCGCACCATCCAGCGCAATCAAATCATCCAGCGAACCCACAGGGGAACTCCCCAGCGCCAGCATGGTGGCCTCATTGACTCTGGCAATATCCATAAAACCGATCCGCTCTGCAAGGAAAGCCGCAACGGCCTCTTCATTGGCAGCATTGAGCGCCGTGGTCGCCGCCTGCCCTTGCTGACAGGCACTCATGGCCAGTGCCAGGCAGGGATAACGCTCATAATCGGGCCGGATAAAGCTGAACTCTCCGACACTGAAGAAATCCAAAGGTTCCACTCCGGACTCAACTCGAGCCGGATAGGCCAGTGCGTGCGCTATGGGGGTACACATGTCCGGATTGCCAAGCTGGGCCATCACTGAGCCATCCTTGTACTGCACCATGGAGTGGATCACTGACTGGGGATGGATCACCACCTGGATCTGCTCGGGCGCGGCGTTGAACAGCCAGCGCGCCTCTATGTACTCCAGCCCCTTGTTGATCATGGTGGCGGAGTCGACCGAGATCTTGGCACCCATGGACCAGTTCGGGTGGGCGATGGCCTGGGCCGGCGTGACCTGTGCCAGCGCATTGATATCGGTATAACGAAACGGACCGCCTGAGCCGGTCAGCAGTATCCTGCTGATGCCCGCCCCCGCCAGATCGCAGTAGCCGGGCTGGCGCTGAATGGCTTCGGGCAGGCACTGAAAAATCGCATTGTGTTCGCTGTCGATGGGCAGCAGCTCGGCGCCATGCTCGCGCACCGCCTCCATGAAGAAGGCCCCGGACATCACCAGAGCCTCCTTGTTGGCCAGCAGGATCCGCTTGCCAGCGCGCACTGCGGCCATGGTCGGTGCCAGACCCGCCGCACCGACGATGGCCGCCATCACGCTGTGTGCATCGGGGTGAGCCGCCACCTCGCACAGGGCAGCCTGACCAGACAGCACCCGCGTCGCGCTACCGTGGGTCTTGAGCTGGCCCGCCAGTGAGGTCGCGGCAGCATCATCCACCATGACGGCGAAACGGGGGGAAAACTCGAGACAGTCCCGCACCATGGCATCCACGCTGCGAGCGGCGGTGAGCGCCAGTACTTGCCAGCGCCCGGGATTGCGGCGCAGCACCTTGAGGGTGCTCTGCCCGATGGAGCCGGAAGCCCCCAGGATCACCAGGTTATGCATCAGAACTCCTGCTTGAGTAACAAACCAATGGAGCCGGAAGCTCTCAAAACCATCAGCAAGATGTGCATCAGAACTCCTGACTGAGTAACAGATAACTGAGCAGGAAGACTGGCAGGGCCGCAGTCAGGCTGTCGATCCGGTCGAGGATACCACCATGACCGGGCAATAGAGTGCCAGAATCCTTGATGCCTGCCTCCCGCTTGAACATGCTCTCGGTGAGATCGCCGAGCACGGAAGCCAGCACGGCCAGCAAGGAGCAGAACAGCACTATCGCCATCTTGACCGGCACGAAGCCCATGAACCAGGTCACACCGACCGCCAGCAGGCTGGCGGTAAAGAGGCCACCGCACATACCTTCGATGGTTTTACCCGGGCTGACGGCCGGCGCCAGCTTGTGTTTGCCAAAGGCCTTGCCGAAAAAATACGCGCCAGAATCTGCCGCCCAGACCAGCCCCATGACGAACAACAAAATCCAGGCCCCCATCATGGGGTCGTGATAGAAGTTGTAACCACGAATGGCCACCAGGGACCAGAAGAAGGGCACCAGGGTCACCAGACCAAACAGGGATTTGAGCCAGATGGACTCTTTCCACAGCCTGGCGCTCCGGGGATAGCGCAATACCAGCAGCAGCCCCAGCAGCCACCAGCTGACGGCGGTCCAGAGCACGCCCATCACCAGCGGATGCAGATGGGGGGTCCAGAGCTGATCGACCGGCAGCCAGAACAGGCTGGCACCGAGCAACAGACAGAACACCAGCGGCAACCATTGTTGCGGCTGGGCAGAGACGAAGCCACTCCACTCGCGGCTGGCCAACAGAAACACCAGAGCTGCCAACAGGGCAAAGAATTTCAACGGCAGGAAAAATAGCGCTCCCAATACCAGGGGAACAAGCAGTAATGCGGTAATAATTCGTTGTTTTAGCAAAAGAAACCTCTCTCTTGGGAGGGGATTTAGCCGGTCTGATGCTCGGCGATCAATTCCCGTATCTGTTCACCCGTACACCCGAAGCGACGCTCGCGGGCAACGAAAGAGGCAACGGCCTCACTGAACTCGGCCTCGTTGAAATCGGGCCACAATACCGGGGTAAAATAGAGCTCGGCATAGGCGAGCTGCCATAACACAAAATTGCTGATGCGATGATCGCCGCCGGTCCGGATCAGCAGATCCACAGGTGGTAAATCAGCCATGCAGACCTGCTCGGCCAGCAGGGACTCATCGATGGCATCGGCATCCAGCTCGCCTGCCGCCACGGCTCGGGCCAGTTTACGGGCCGCCTGGGCGATATCCCACTGACCACCGTAATTGGCAGCAATGTTGAGGGTCAGCCCCTTGTTGTCTGCAGTCAAAGCCTCGGCCTTGGCGATCCTGGCCTGCAAGCGCTCGCTGAAACGGGCGGTATCGCCGATCACCTTGAGCCGGATCCCGTTGCTGTGCAGTTGCTTGACCTCACGGCCCAGCACTGTCATGAAGAGTTCCATCAGGGCACTGACCTCCCCTTCCGGACGCCGCCAGTTCTCACTGGAGAACGCAAACAGGGTCAACGCCTCTATCTTGGCGCGCGCGGCAAACGTCACCGCCTCACGAACAGACTTCACGCCCGCCTTGTGGCCATAGACCCGCATCTTGCCACGGTTCTGAGCCCAGCGCCCGTTGCCATCCATGATGATGGCAACATGACGAGGCAAGGACGAATTGGCACAATCACCTAACGCTGCCAAAAGCGACATTCATTTCTCCCACAAAGACAAAAGCGCCGTGCAGGGGCACTACACGGCGCTCGTAATATACCTGTCAGAGGCTTAGATTTCCATTAGCTCCTTTTCCTTCGCGGCCAGGGCGTCATCCACCAGCTTGATGAAGGAATCGGTGAGTTTCTGGATCTCTTCCTGAGCACGACGGTCATCGTCTTCGGAGATCTCTTTGTCTTTGAGCAGTGCTTTCAGATCGGCGTTGGCATCACGACGGATGTTGCGCACGGCCACACGGGCACCTTCCGCTTCAGCACGGACGATCTTGGTCAGATCGCGGCGACGCTCTTCGGTCAGCGGCGGCAGGGGCACACGCAGGGTCTGACCGTTGCTGGACGGATTCAGGCCCAGATCGGAGGTCAGGATGGCCTTTTCTACCGCCTGGATCATGGAACGGTCAAAAATGGAGATGGACAGGGTGCGGGCATCTTCTGCCACCACGTTGGCCAACTGTTTCAGAGGAGTGGCAGCACCGTAATACTCAACCTGGATACCGTCGAGCAGGCTCGGGTGAGCACGGCCAGTACGGATCTTGGACATCTGGGTCTTGAGCGACTCTACGCTCTTGGCCATACGGTCCTTGGCGTCGTTTTTAATCTCGTTGATCACAGTGGTTTTCCTTTTGGCGAACGAGCCATCACGCGGCTCGTGTCTATCATATTTATCTTATTTGCCGATGTGGTGGATCAGCGTGCCTTCCGGCTCACCCATGATAACCCGACGCAATGCACCCGGTTTGTTCATGTTGAACACGCGGATCGGCAGATCGTGGTCACGGGCCAGAGTAAAGGCTGCAAGATCCATCACCTTGAGCTCTTTTTCAAGCACTTCGTTGTAGCTGAGCTCATGATACAGCACGGCGTCCGGATTCTTAACCGGATCCTCGTTGAATACGCCATCGACCTTGGTCGCCTTGAGCACAACATCGGCTTCGATCTCGATGCCACGCAGGCAGGCTGCAGAATCGGTGGTAAAGAAGGGGTTGCCGGTACCGGCAGAGAAAATCACCACTTTGCCGGCGCGCAGCTGGCTGATGGCCTCGGCCCAGCTATAGGAATCGCAGACACCCTGCAGGGAGATGGCAGACATCAGACGGGCATTCACATAAGCACGATGCAGGGCATCACGCATGGCCAGACCGTTCATCACGGTAGCCAACATACCCATGTGGTCGCCCACCACGCGGTTCATGCCCGCTTTGGCAAGACCGGCACCACGGAACAAGTTGCCGCCACCGATGACCAGACCGACCTGAACACCCAGCTCAACCAGTTCCTTGATCTCTTGGGCCATCCGCTCCAGCACAGCTGGATCAATGCCAAAACCCTCGGATCCTTGCAGGGCTTCACCACTCAACTTCAGAAGAACACGTCTGTATGCAGGCTTGGGATTGGTACTCATGTCACTGATTCCTGGTCATATAAAGACCGCGACATAAGTCGCGGTCTGGGGAAACGGAAAAACCGGTTCGATTAGGCCTTCTGAGCGGCCGCGATTTGGGCTGCTACTTCAGCAGCGAAATCGGTCTCTTGCTTCTCGATGCCTTCGCCCACTTCGAAACGGGTGAAGGAGACAACGTCAGCGCCTTCTTTCTTCAGCAGCTCGGCAACGGTCATGGAAGGATCCTTCACGAACGGCTGACCAGTCAGGGAAACCTCACCGGTGAACTTCTTCATGCGGCCTTCAACCATCTTCTCGGCGATGTCTTTCGGCTTGCCGGAGTTGATGGCGATGTCGATCTGAATTTCGCGCTCTTTGGCAACGACTTCAGCAGACACGTCTTCAGGCTTGACGAACTGCGGGCTGTTGGCAGCAACGTGCATGGCCAGATCTTTGGCCAGCTCGGCAGTACCACCGGTCAGCTTGGTGATAACACCAATGCGGGAACCGTGAACGTAGGTGCCCAGGTTGTCACCTTCAACCAGCATCACGCGACGCAGGTTCATGTTCTCACCGATCTTGGCGATCAGGTTGGTGATGGTCAGTTCGACGGACTCACCGTTACCGAAGTCAGCCGCTTTCAGTGCGTCAACGTCAGCAATTTTCTGGGTCGCAGCGATATCGGCGATCTTCTGGCCCATTGCCATGAAGCTGGCATCTTTGGCGACGAAGTCGGTTTCGCTGTTCAGCTCGATCATGACGGCAACGTTGCCTTCGGTACGAGCAAAGATCACGCCTTCAGCAGCGATACGGCCTGCTTTCTTGGCGGCCTTGGCCTGACCGGATTTGCGCATGTTTTCGATAGCCAGCTCGATATCACCAGCGGCTTCTTCCAGCGCTTTTTTGCAATCCATCATGCCAGCGGCGGTGCGCTCGCGCAGTTCTTTTACCAGGGCGGCAGTAACGTTAGCCATGTCCAGTATCCTCGGTCTTGAATTGACAAGAAACAGGGGCCACAAGGGCCCCTGCTAACCAATTACATCAGCTTGGTTAATAAGGGCTTTACAGTCCTTATCAATTACTCAGCTTCAACGAAGCCATCTTGTTCAGCTTGAACAACGATGTCCTGAGCGCGAGCTTCCAGTACGGTGTCAGCAGCAGCATTCAGGTACAGCTGTACGGCACGGATAGCATCGTCGTTACCCGGGATGACGTAATCAACGCCGTCCGGGTTGGAGTTGGTATCAACGATGGAAACTACCGGGATACCCAGGTTGTTGGCTTCTTTGATAGCAATGTGCTCGTGGTCGGCATCGACAACGAACAGCACGTCAGGCAGGCCGCCCATGTTCTTGATACCACCCAGGCTCTTCTCGAGCTTGTCCATTTCGCGAGTACGCATCAGCGCCTCTTTCTTGGTCAGCTTTTCGAAGGTACCGTCCTGGCTCTGGGTTTCCAGATCTTTCAGACGCTTGATGGACTGACGAACGGTTTTCCAGTTGGTCAGCATGCCACCCAACCAGCGGTGGTTGACATAGAACTGGTCACAACGACCGGCGGCATCTTTTACGGCTTCAGACGCGGCACGCTTGGTACCTACGAACAGTACCTTGCCTTTCTTGGCAGCTACGGAGCTGATGAAGTTCATGGCATCGTCAAACATCGGAACGGTTTTTTCCAAGTTGATGATGTGAACCTTGCTGCGGGCACCGAAGATGTAGGACTTCATTTTCGGGTTCCAGTAACGAGTCTGGTGACCGAAGTGAACGCCGGCTTGCAGCATGTCGCGCATAGAAACTTTAGCCATTATATACCTCTGTATTGGGGTTAGGCCTCCACACATCCCATGTAACCGACCCCAAAGGGGCACCCCGGTACAGGTGTCGATGTGTGTGTGTTATTGATTAAGGGTGATGAAATGTGGACGCAAGTTCCCCATTCCGGCGCGCTTTATACCATACCTTTGCTCAGGACACCACCGACCACAGTGCTAAAAATGGATCCCTGCGCGCAATGCTGACCAGAGGATTTGACGTTGTGATGACAATCACACTGGAAGTAAACGGGGGTTGGGGATAAAATTTTGGCCTGATTGCAAACGCATCTATTTTTCATTACCTGATTGTTGGGCATCGACAGGATGCGCAGTCAGGCCCCAAGAGAGATCCCATGTCCATTAAAATCAAGACACCGGAAGAGATTGAAAAGATGCGCGTTGCCGGCCAGCTGGCCGCCGATGTGCTGATCATGATAGCCCCCCACGTCAAGGCAGGCGTCACCACAGATGAGCTGAACACCCTGTGCCACGACTATATTGTCGACGTGCAGCAGGCTATTCCGGCTCCGCTCAACTACCACGGCTTCCCCAAGTCCATCTGCACCTCGGTGAACGACGTGATTTGCCATGGCATCCCCAACCACAAGAAATTGCGCGAAGGGGACATCATCAACCTGGACATCACAGTCATCAAGGATGGCTACCACGGCGATACCTCCGCCATGTTCATCGTGGGTGAGACCACACCGCTGCGTCGCCAGCTGTGCAAGGTCGCCCAGGAGAGCCTCTACGCTGCCATCAAGCAGGTGCGCCCCGGCATGTGCATCACAGAGATAGGCGCCCTGATCCAGCCCATCGTCGAGAAGGCCGGTTTCTCCGTGGTGCGTGACTACTGTGGTCACGGCATCGGCAGCGAATTCCACGAGGAGCCGCAAATTCTGCACTACCGCAACGGTGGCAAGCAGGAGCTCAAACCGGGCATGTGCTTCACCATAGAGCCCATGGTCAACAGCAAGAAATATCACTGCCGCATCAACCCGAAAGATGGCTGGACAGTGACCACCAAGGATGGCGGCGATTCCGCCCAGTGGGAACACACACTGCTGGTGACCGACGATGGCTGCGAGGTGCTTACCCTGCGCCCCGATGACACTATCGACCGCTATATCAAACACGGTTAACATCAAAAACCCCGGCGCCGAAGCGAGAAGGCACCGGGGTTTGTTTTTATCAGCCGCTGTGTATGCGTGCGACAAGAGCGTGAGATGCCATGGATGCCAGCCTGCTTTCCCCCCATCTGTTACCCGACGATCAGCTCACCCGCGAGAACTGCAAAGAGTATCTGGGCCGCTTTCTCGGCTGGTTGCACGCCCGTTTCGATGCCGGCGACAACATCATAGAGCTGGTTGCGACCCGTTCCGAATACATGGATGCGCTGCTGACCCGACTGTGGCAAAAATTTGGCTTCGACAAGACAGATCTCAGCCTGATAGCCGTCGGCGGCTATGGCCGTGGCGAGTTGCATCCCCACTCCGACATCGACCTGCTGATCCTCTATGAAGGCGAGGAGCTGGACGAGGTACTGGGGCTGCGCATCGGTGAGTTCATTACCCTGCTGTGGGATCTCAAGCTGGAGGTGGGTCAGGCGGTACGCAACGTGGCCGAGTGCATCGAGCAGGGCCGCGCCGACATCACGGTCGCCACCAACCTCATAGAGGCCCGTTTCATCACAGGCCGCAAAGCCGGTTTCGAGCAGCTCACCCTGGCCACGCGTCCCGAGCGCTTCTGGCCGAGCGAGCAGTTCTTTCAGGCCAAGCGCGAAGAGCAGGCCCTGCGCCACCAGCAATTTCTTGGCACTGCCTACAAGCTGGAGCCCGACCTCAAGAGCAACCCTGGCGGACTGAGAGACATTCAGACCCTGGCCTGGGTCGCCCGCCGCCACTTCGGCGCCACCACATTGTTCGAGATGACCAGCCACGGCTTTCTCAACCGGGCGGAGTACCGTGAACTGCTCGATTGTCAGAACTTCCTGTGGAAGGTGCGCTTCGCCCTGCACATGGCCATCAACAAGGGTGACAACCGGCTGCTGTTCGACCGCCAGCGTACCGTGGCCCAGATGTTGGGGTTCGAGGGGGAAGGCAACAGCCCGGTCGAGCAGATGATGAAGCGCTTCTACCAGACGGTACGGCGAGTCTCCGAGCTCAACGAGATGCTGCTGCAGCTGTTTGACGAGGCGATCCTCGGCAACACCGCTATGGACGTGCGCCGCCTCTGCGACGAATTCCAGCTGCGTGGCCGCCTCATCGATGCGGTGGACTCAGAGCTGTTTGGCCGCGAGCCCGCTGCCATACTGCGGCTCTTCTACCAAATAGCCCAGCATCCCGAGATTGCCGGCATTCACTCTGCCACCTTGCGCCAGCTGCGCGAGGCGAGGCGCAAACTCAATTGCTGGCTGCAGGATTTGCCCGATTGCCGCCGCCTGTTCATGGCGCTGCTGCGCCACCCCAACGGCATCGGCCAGCCCCTCACCCTGATGCACAAGTACGGCATACTGGCGGCCTACCTGCCCCAGTGGAACCTCATCGTCGGCCAGATGCAGTTCGACATGTTCCACGCCTATACGGTCGATGAGCACACCCACCGGCTACTCAAGAACATTCACCAGTTTCCCAATCCGGCCAGCCGCCAGACCCACCCGCTCTGCCACGAGGTGTTTACCCGGCTGCGCAAGCCGGAACTGCTCAGCATAGCGGCCCTGTTCCACGACATCGCCAAGGGGCGCCGCGGGGATCACTCAGAGCTAGGCGCCGTGGACGCGCTGGAGTTCTGCCAGCTGCATGGCCTGGATCGCTACGAGAGCCGACTGGTGGCCTGGCTGGTGCGCCACCATCTGCTGATGTCGGTCACCGCCCAGCGCCGCGACATCTACGACCCGGACGTGGTCACCGACTTCGCCCAGAAGGTGCGCGACGAGCAGCACCTCGACCTTATCTATTGCCTGACGGTGGCCGATATCTGCGCCACCAACGACACCCTCTGGAACGACTGGAAAGGCACCCTGCTGCGCGAACTCTATTTCGCCACCCAGAAAGCCCTGCGCCAAGGGCTGGAAAACCCGCCCGACATGCGACTGCGCATTCGTGAGAACCAGCGCCAGGCCAAGCAGATCCTGGCCCAGCGGGACGTGCCGGAAGAGGCCATCAACCAGCTGTGGAGCGATTTCAAGGCCGACTACTTCCTGCGCCACACTCCTGAGCAAATCGCCTGGCATTGCCGCAAGATCATCGAGCACGGCGACAATCCGGCACCGCTGGTGATCATCGGCAAGCACCCGACCCGGGGTGGCAGCGAGGTATTTATCTACTGCCGAGACACACCAAATCTGTTTGCCACCGTGGCCTCGGCACTGGATCAGAAAAACCTCAACATCCATGATGCCCAGATCATGAATTCCCGCAGCGACTATGTGCTGGATACCTTCGTGGTGCTGGAGCCCAGCGGCGAGCCCATCAGCCCCAACCGCACAGCCACCATCAGAAAGGCGCTGGAGAAAGCACTGCAGGAACCGGGCAAGCTGTTGCTGCGCAACAAGCCGCTGTCGCGGCGCCACCGTCAGTTCAGCGTGCCGACCCGGGTGGTGTTTCTGCCCCACAAGGGCGAAACCCGTCACACCCTGCTGGAGCTGACGGCACTGGATACCCCTGGCCTGCTGGCTCGTATCGGCGCCGTGTTCCAGCAGTGTGGCCTCTCCCTGCACGCGGCCAAGATCACCACCATAGGCGAGCGAGTGGAGGACTTTTTCAGCCTCACTACACTGGCGGGGGAGCCGCTGAATCAGGCCGAACAACTGGCGCTGGAGGATCGACTGGTGAGCCAGCTCAACCCGCAGGAATCGGCGGATGAAGCCCCTGACGGCGAGCCGTTGACAGGCCTCACAAGGCGCCTTTCTTCATCCTGATTCTTCAAATAGAACAAGTGGTTGGGCCACGTGAGTATAATAAATCGCCATTCTCCTGAAGAAATCGGCTTGAGCCCTTAAAAACAATTGGAAAAGTGTGATACAACAAACCGAATTTTTTAAAGGAAACCTGTCATGACCGAGTTGCAACAGATCATCGAAGCGGCCTTCGAGCGCCGTGATTCCATCACTCCCGGCTCCGTCGATGCCGCCACCAAGTCCGCCATCCTGCAGACCATAGACCTGCTGGACGCCGGCAAGGCCCGTGTCGCCGAGAAGATTGCCGGCGAGTGGGTGGTACACCAGTGGTTGAAGAAGGCGGTGCTGCTCTACTTCCGCATCAATGACAACGGCATCATCAAGGGCGACGATGCCCAGTACTACGACAAGGTTCCTCTCAAGTTCTCCGACTACACCGCCGAGCAGTTCAAGGAAGCGGGGGTGCGTGTGGTGCCGCCTGCGACGGCTCGCAAAGGCTCCTTCATCGCTCCCAATACAGTGCTGATGCCTTCCTACGTCAACATAGGCGCCTTCGTCGATGAAGGCACCATGGTCGATACCTGGGCCACAGTGGGCTCCTGCGCCCAGATCGGCAAGAACGTACACCTCTCAGGCGGCGTCGGTATCGGCGGCGTGCTGGAGCCGTTGCAGGCCAACCCGACCATCATCGAAGACAACTGCTTCATCGGTGCCCGCTCCGAAGTGGTTGAAGGGGTTATCGTCGAGGAAGGTTCCGTCATCTCCATGGGCGTCTTCATCGGCCAGTCCACCCGCATCTATGATCGCGAAACCGGCGAAATTCACTACGGCCGCGTGCCGGCGGGTTCAGTGGTCGTTTCTGGCTCCCTACCCTCCAAGTGTGGCAAGTACAGTCTCTACGCCGCCGTCATCGTCAAGAAGGTAGATGCCAAGACCCGTGCAAAGGTCGGTATCAATGCCCTGCTGCGTTCCATTGACGAGTAATGCCTCTCACCATTGAGAACAAGGGCGCCTGATGGCGCCCTTTTGATTTTGGCGCCCCTGTCACAGGCAAGCCGCATCGACTCGGTTAAGATAGATTGGTCAGGATCGTTTCAAACCGAGGAAGCCCGATGTACGAAAATCTGAAGAGCCTGGGGATCCAGGAACCCACCTCAGTGGACAGCTATACCCTGCGCCAGGAAGCCAATCACGACATCCTCAAGATCTACTTCAAGAAGCAGAAGGGCGAGTTCTTCGCCAAGAGTGTCAAATTCAAATATCCTCGCCAGCGCAAGACCATGCTGGTCGACTCGGGTACTCATGAGTACAAGGATGTCACCGAGATCAACGCCAATCTCAAGTACGTGGTGGATGAGCTGGACAACCTGACTCAGGGCGTACATATCCAGGCAGACCCGGATATCAAACAGAAGATACTGCGTGACCTGCGCCACCTGGAAAAAGTGGTGCAGAACAAGATCAGCGAAATAGAGCGGGATCTGGAAAAACTGTAAGCCAGCACCAACAACAAGGGCGCCCATCAGGCGCCTTTTTTTTGGCTTGAATACGTGTCACACCACTGGCTCATGACGCTGGTATCAGGTGTTGGCACCTCACGCCTGCGCACTTCTCCCTTGAGGCACTTTTCGATACAGCAAGCCAAGATACCTGAATATTCCTTATCCAGGCTCTTTACCAGGTCAAAAAGCGGCCAGCAAAAAGGGAGGCTTGCGCCTCCCTTTTCGGAACTCTGAAATCTAGGCAACAGGATTAGTTGCTCTTCATCCAGATATCCATGTCGGTTTTCAGGTTGTCGGACTTGGTACCGAAGATGGCTTGAACACCGGAGCCAGAGACTACCACACCGGCAGCACCCAGTTTCTTCAGACCAGCCTGGTCAACCTTGGCCACATCCTTCACGCCAACACGCAGGCGGGTGATGCAGGCATCCAGAGAGGCAATGTTCTCTTTACCACCGAAGGCAGTCACCAGAGCCTCAGACATGCCGTCCTTGCTTTGGCTGACAGTCTCTTCAGCAGTCTCGTCTTCACGACCTGGGGTTTTCAAGTTCATGGCACGGATAACGAAGCTGAAGACCACGTAGTAGATACCAGCGTAAACCAGACCCAGACCTACCAGCAGCAGCATGTTGTCGGCACGGGGTGATTGAACCACGAAGTCGATGAAGCCGTTGGAGAAGGTATGGCCATGTACAACGCCCAGCATGTTGGTCAGCACATAAGCCAGACCAGCCAGTACGGCGTGGATGGCGTACAGTACCGGAGCGATGAACAGGAAGGAGAATTCAATCGGCTCGGTGATACCGGTCAGGAAAGAGGTCAGGGCAGCGGAGGCCATGATACCAACAATCTTGGCGCGGTTTTCCGGCTTGGCAGCGTGGGCAATGGCAAACGCAGCAGCAGGCAGACCGAACATCTTGAACAGGTAACCACCAGCCAGTTGACCGAATCCGTTACCGGCAGCGCGGGAAGCGTCATCAGCGGTCAGGAAGCAGGTCATGATACCGTGGACAGTTTCACCGGCACCATTGACACAGGTACCCGCCTGATAGAAGAAAGGCACGTTCCAGATGTGGTGCAGACCAAACGGGATCAGGGAGCGCTCAACCACACCGTAGATACCGAAGGCCAGTACCGGGTTCTGGTTGGCAGCCCAGTCAGAGAAGGCACCGATGGCAGAGCCAACTGGCGGCCAAATCACGGACAGGATCACACCCAGACCGATGGAAACGAAACCTGTGATGATGGGCACTGCACGTTTGCCAGCGAAGAAGCCCAGGTACTCAGGCAGCTGGATCTTGTAGAAACGGTTGAACGCCCAGGCGGCGACACCACCGGCGAGGATACCGCCCAAAACACCCGTGTCGATCTTGTCAACACCCATCACTGGCGCCATGACTGACAGGGTGGCGGTCATGATGCCGTAACCAACGATGGCTGACAGACCGGATACACCGTCGTTATTGGTAAAGCCGAGGGCAACACCCACCGCGAACAACAGGGCCATCTGGCCAAATACCGAGCCACCGGCCTGTTCCATCAAATGGGAAACAATTTCTGGCAACCAGCTGAAGTTTGCAGCACCGACACCAAGCAGGATACCTGCGACTGGCAATACGGAGACGGGCAACATCAGCGATTTACCAACCTTTTGCAGATTAGAAAACGCATTTTTCATCATGTGTGTATGCTCCTGAATGGATTGTCTTCCCGTAAACGGTTCAGTCCAATTGATAGACGATCACCAGCATCATCTTTCATTGGCGTGAATTCGATTGGGGTTGTTTATTTTGACCCGCTGAATATAACCCAGCAGATCGGAAATTTCTTCCATCAGGCACAAGGGAATAAAAATTTTGGAGGGGAGATCACAAGATAATTTCGAGGGGAATTACAGATTAATCAGGAATATATTTCGGCATTTTCATTGTATGCCACAAATATGAAAAGTGCTGTTTCGCATTGTATTTTAACCAATCAAATCAATACACAAAGAAACGCATTGTAACTCAATGTAACCATTTGCTGTTTTTTCTATTTTAGTCTACCGATTAAAAAGGCCTCCAACAAGGGAGGCCTCAAATAAATATTACAATTTAAAGGCTAGAAAATATTCAGCCTTTTTGCGAACGTTTGACCGCATCAATAAAAATGGATTTAGCCTTGGTTGAACCGGCACGCTCGGCCTCACTGACCAGTTGCATGGCCTTGTCGATATCACCGGCTTTCACCGCTTTCTCAATCTGGGACTGATAGAAGGCTTCGGTCTCGGTCAACATGGCGGGCACGGGTTTGGCAGCAACCGCAGTTGCCGTCACCGCACTGGCAGCCACTGCGGCAGTTGCTGGCGCGGCCTGGCTCATCGCAACCTTGTCTGCGTACTCGGGTTTGAACACAGCCTCAAGGCCCTGCCCCTTGGCCATATCGACCACCTCGATCTGTACCAGCCCCCATGGTGAATGCGGGATCACGGGATCCGGCACTGCTGGCTCAACCGTTTGGTTGGCACGGGCGAAGGCTTTGGCTGGGTGCAATATGGTGGTACTGCCCGCCAGCTCGCTGGCCGGGGCATAGACAATCATATAGGTTTCGGCAGCCGGGTTGCCCGGCATGCTGCGATCGACAAAGATATTGCCTTCAATCCGATCGTTATTTAGCAGGTGGGCTGGCTGGTAGCTGAACACTGACTCACCCAGCACCCGTGTCACCTTGAACTGGGCATCCAGCATGATCACTTGCGGCACCAGTACCGTCTTGCTTACCTGAGATGCGACCTTGATGGCCAGGTTGCCTGTGTTGGCTGGCAGGCGATAAGCCGCAAAGTAGCTCATCCCCTCGTCAAACTGAAAACTGGGTTGCTTGCCGTCGAGGGCCAGCAGGGTATCGCCTTCCGGCAAGGCCACATAATTGAAGTCGTTGAAAGCATTGCAGCAACTGGTCGCCTGTGAGAGTGCCTGCTTGGCCTGTTCGGCATTGCTCAGAATGGATGCGTGATCCTGCATGGGGACCACCATGCTACCGGAACAACCGGCCAACAGCGCAGTAACCACGGCTGCGATAGACATCTTTACCAATTTCATTCTTCTTATCTCCATAACCCGGTTGCCGTTACCCGGCGAAACAAAACTGCCCCCATACGGGGGCAGTGACTAACTTAACTGAAAGAGGTGCTTACCACCAAGCTTCCGCTTGAACACCAACTTGGTAGGTGTCTTTGGAGGTGCCGCTTTCGAAGACTTTCTGATCTTCGTCGTTGGCCAGGTAGGAGGCGAACACACGGATTTCAGGACGAGCCCAGAAGCTGGAGCCGGCAGACCAGGCTTGAGCCAGGGTCAGCTTGTAACCAGAGTCATCAACGGAAGTACCGTTGGTGGACTTGTTCTTGTCCTTGAAGTAGCCGCCTTCGAAGATGGTCTTGTTGAAGTCATCCCACTTGTACATGGGGCGAACAACGGCTGACATGGCTTCCCACTTGTCGTTGCCATCCCACATATCGTTGCCTACACCGTAGACCAGCTGGTGACCCATCTCGAAGTTGTTGCCCATCGGGACAACACCCCAGTTGATGATGCGATAACCATCAGCACCGTCTTTGGCTTCGGCACCGTACCAGGAGCCGTCGCCGTAGAAGGCCATGGTCTTGGAATAACCTTCAGTACCGTATTGCAGCACTGTCTTGTTAAAGCCACCCAGAATGCCGGCGGTCAGTTCGGCAGTCAGCATGACGCCGTCTTTCATGTTGTTGTTTTTCAGCGGTTTCTGAGCTTCGGTCTCGTTAACCAGCGCATAGTCTACGCCCAGTTCCAGAGAGGCTTCGCTCCACAGCGGGATACCGGCATAACGCAGGTCCAGTGTGTTGACGTTCAGGTCTTCATTCTTTTGATAAACCGGGTTGGCGACAGTACCAGTGTTGGTGTACTGACCGAACACATCGGCCGCGCTGCGGTCGTTGCGAACCCAGGCGAAGGAGATCTTGCCAGGACCGGCCTGGATGCCTTCAATACCGGCACCGGCACCGGAGATGTTCCAGTAGTAGAAGTCAGAGATATGGACATCGTGACGTTGGTAGTAACGCTTACCGGCCCACAGGGTGGCTTCCGGCGCGAAGCCCAGCAGACCTTTGGCCTGTACGTTGAACTGGCGCAGGGCGAAATCGGAGTCGCCATTGCACTGTTTGGCATCGAAGTTACAAACGGTACCGGTACCTTCCCAGTCGTTTGAACCGTTGGAAGCCATGGCAAACATGGAGTCAACGTAGAAAGTCTTGCCATCCTTGTTGAATACTTCCTGACCCAGCTGAACTTCGCCATAGGTATCATTTTCGTTACCCAGACGGCCAACTTTGTTCACGTTGTATTTAACCATGTCTCCGTCACCGGAAACGCCTACACCTGAACGGAAGTAGCCGTGGAAATCAACGGCGAAGGCGGCTTGGGAAGCCAGGGCTGCGGTTACTGCTGCAGCGATCGGGAGCCACTTTGCTTTCATTTTCATTTTCCTTATTCCCGCTGAGAGGAGTGTGATCCTGATATTCAAGTTCTTATCACCAAGAAAAACGTTTCGGTGATAACCGGGATGGATTATAGGTAGCCAATTTCGAGACAAACATGAGCTGATTCACAAAATGGCGACAAATCGCCCACCACCACTGCCAATGGGGTTAAACAAAGATCAAAGACCAATAATTAGCAATAAATCACCCTTAAAACATAAAAAAACGCGCAAACAAAATATTGAAAACGCTATCAACAATTAATTCGCTTCGAGCATTAAGATGAAAAATGTCAATTCAATGACAAAAACATGACTGAAATCGCTTTCAATGCGGAACTTTTAATTTTCCTGCATGTCGGTCAGGACTGGAATAAATGCTCAAATACATGATTGGGAGACAGGAAAATAATCGGAGAAATAGTGGGAAATAGACTCAACTGACAGGCATGAAACGCAGAAATAAACATCCCCGTGGTCGAACCCATCGGGGATGAATAAAAAATGACGAGGGAATGGCCCTAGAGTTTATTTTCCCAGCTGGTGAGCCAGGCCAATGCCACCTTTTCCGGTTCATCATCGACGGCGGCATCTATCTCAAGGCGGGGTAATAGCGCACTCGCTCCCAGCTCCTGCAACAAGCCGTCGAGCTGACGACCGGCACCGCAAAAGTGTTCGTAGCTGCTGTCCCCCATGGCGATAAGGGCATAACGCCAGCCTTTCATATAGGGAGCCCGATCCGCCAGAGCGGCGGCCAAGGGTTGCAGGTTGGGCGGAATATCGCCCTGCCCCGTGGTGGCGGTGATCAGCAGCAGGAAGCGGGAGGCATCTATGTCTTCCAGCACGGCCTCATCGAAAATCTGACATACATGTCCGACTTGCTGCAGATGTTCAGCCAGCGTCTCGGCCACCAGCATGGCTGAGCCATAGACGGTTCCCACTACAAGATCTATCTGAGCCATAACGGATTCCTTTGACGAGTATGGCTTCACAGCATGCCACAGCGCCGTCAAAGGCAACACCCTGTCAGGATGAAGGAATAGAGGGGATGATCAGTAGTCACTTTCACTGCCAGGCCAGCCCAGCTCGGCGAACAGCTGCAATAGGTCAGGACCCAGCGGCGCCTGGATCCGCATCGGGACCTTGAGGATCGGGTGCTCGAAGCTGAGAGTACGAGCTACCAGCAGCAGGCGTTCGCAGCCGAAGTGTTCACGAAAGAAGCGATTGTGGCGACCATCACCATGAGTGGTATCGCCCACTATTGGGTGGAAAAGATGTTCCATATGGCGGCGCAACTGATGCTTGCGACCGGTTTTCGGGAACAACTTGACCAGACTATAGCGACTGGTGGGGTGCTTCTTGGAAACCGCATGAGGCAGTTCGACCTGATGCAGGCAACGAAATGCCGTTACCGCCTCCTGGGCCGGGCGATCAGGATTGCTCATGGCATCGGCGATCTTGTCCAGCTGCTCCTTGAGGGGGTAGTCGATCACTCCCTGCTCCGGGGCCCAGCCCCGCACCAGCGCCAGATACTCCTTGTGTACCTGCCGGGCGGCAAAGGCCTCTGTCAGGATACGGGCAACGGCAGGATCCAGAGCAAACAGCAGCACGCCCGAGGTGGGGCGATCGAGGCGATGCACGAGGTAGACATGACGCCCCCCGATCAGATCCCGGGTCATCTGCATGGCGAACCGGGTCTCGGCCTTGTCGAGCCAGCTGCGGTGCACCAGCAGACCGGAGGGTTTGTTGACCGCTACCAACCAATCATCCTGATAGAGCAGAGTCAGTTTCATTGCATCACCACGTCGTCACCCGGCTGCGTTTTTCTCTGAAAGCGCAAGGTCAAACTCATTTTTCCACCACTTTACCGGTCAGCAGCAGATCGAAGCGACCGATGAGACGCAGCAGGCTCGCCATCTCGGCCAGCTCGTTCTTGTAAACTTCGCTCGCCATGGGATAGAGGGAGACGCTGGTAGGCAAGGGGGCTTGCAGCATGACAAGCTGCTCCATGCGCGGGATCAGCACGAATTGCAACCACTGATCAAAGCTCAGGGTATCGACACAAAACGGCAGCTCGCTCGCCAGAGCCTCTTTGCCAGGATGCTCGTCTTGCCAACGCCCCAGGCGCTGCAACTCGGCAGTGAGTTCACCCAGCAGGCCGGCTACCAGCAGATATTGATTCATCTCGTTCTCTTCCTCTTACTGCGATACCGGCCTGACGCTCCTCTGCATGGCAGATAACGGCTGGCCGGGTTCCTCAAAAAAGGGCGCTACTATACACCGTCCCCCTCCCCCTCTGCCATGTTCCATTGGCAAGCGGAACGCAGAACCCAGCCCCTGCTGGCTATCTGATGCAACCGCTTTATACAGATTGACCCGCAGCGCCCTGATGCGTCTTTTTCAGCTCGTAACAGGGTGGCCTTGGAACCCCCACTGGCTATCTGATACAACCGCTTTATACAGATTGACCCGCTGCACCCCTGATGCATCTTTTTCAGCTCGTGACAGGGTGGCCTTGGTGCCCCCACTGGCTATCTGATACAACCGCTTGATACAAATTGACCCGCAGCGCCCCTGATGCGTCTTTTTCAGCTCGTGACGGGGTGGCCTTGGTGCCCCCACAGGCTATCTGATACAACCGCTTGATACAGATTGACCCGCAGCGCCCTGATGTATCTTTTTCAGCTCGTGACAGGGTGGCCTTGGAGCCCCCACTGGCTATCTGATACAACCGCTTTATAATCGGCCCGCATCACTCTTAGCCGGATCACATCATGTCTACCATCAATACGCTGACCGAGTTTCTGACCCAGGCCGATACCCAGTTTCAACTGTTTGACATGGGTCGCCAGGTGCGGCCGCTGGCAAGCGACGCCTTCGAACGCATAGAGCAGCAGCAAGAGCCCTATCCCTGGCCACTGCAGCAGCACGCCTGGCTCGGCGTTCATTTCTTCCAGCCGGCAGAATCCCGACACTATCTCTGGTTCCTCAAGTTTGCACTCGATGAGCGTGGCCTGCTCATCGGCAGCGGCCCCAAGCTCTTTATGGATCAAGTGGTCGAGACCCTCGGCTACAAGCTGACCGGCGATCTGGATGAAGAGAAGGCCCAACGACTGGCCGACAATCCCTATACTTTCCGTCCTGCCGAAGCCAAGATGGCCAGCCTGCATGCCAAGCTGGCTCGCCAGCTGGAACAGGCTCCTTCCGCCTACTATGAGGGCCTGTGCCACTATCTGGCTGCGCCGGGTGACGAGGGCTGGCAGGCGTTGGGACTGCAAGGTTTTGCCGACATGGCGGAGCGGCTGCAGGACGAACGCAATCTGGCGCTGGTGTGCAAGGCCCTGCCGAAGCTACCCCAGGCCCCGCTCTACGCCCTGTGTCAGAGCCTGGAAAATGTCCCGCTGCCGCCGGCCGTGCAAGGTGCCCTGTTCGAGCGGATCGGCAAGGAACAGGAAACTGCCGAGCCCAATGCCGAAACCCTGGCCTACCTGTGTCGGGCGCTGGCTTCCTGCAACGGCAATGCGATGCGCACCAACAAGCTGCTGACCCTGCTGCAAACCCAGCCAAGTCCGGCTTTGTTGCTCGCCATCGCAGGGCGCCTCTGGCCCGACCTCAAAGAGCCAAGCCTGCTCAGTCTGTTCCTGGAACAGTTGGCGCTGCAGCCGACCCAGTTCTTCAATCAGGTGTTTGCCGAACTGGTGACCCTGCCGGCCCTGCGCAATGATATGCTGGCAAGATTGCGTGATCCTGAGCGCAGCAATGCACTCGGTCAGGCTATCGGACGTCTGTTTGCCTCGGCGTAACGGTTAATGGAATAACGGCCAGGTGGGCTGCCGCCTGGCAAAGACAACTCCAGATCACACAAGGAGCCCTTGATGGGTGAAATGCTCGGTATCTTGCTGCTTATCCTAGTCGGGGGCGCCTTCTGGCATCAGCGCCGCCAAGCGGAGCTCGCCTGGCAATACATGCGCCGCTACTGCCAGCATCACGATCTGCAACTGCTGTCTCTGGCACGCAGCCACCGCGCGCTGGCACACAGGCCGCTGCGACTCTTGACCTATTACGAGTTTGAATTTTCCAGCGATGGCGAGAGCCATTATCAGGGACAGTTGCGCATGCAGGGACTGCATATAGTCGGCGTCGACCTGCCGCCCCATCGCATCCCCGCCCAATAAGGCCCCCGGTAGCCAGATACGAGGCCAGAGCGGCCCTATCCCCCCGGACGCATGCCATCCCAGTAAACAAGACGCGGCGGATCACAACCTATAATGTTCAGGGATGTCCCCCGGGAGAGATCAAGATGGAATTGTTGACCCACGACCTGCCTGCCCTGTTCGCCCAGCTGGGCCTGCCCAATGACGAGCTGAGCCTGCACCGCTTCATCCACGAACACAAACTGGACAATCAGACCCTGCTGCCCGAAGCCAGCTTCTGGACCCCATCCCAGGCTGGCTTCCTGCGCGATGCCCTCTGGAATGACTCGGACTGGTCGGAAACCATAGACCAGCTGGATGTGCTGCTGCGCCAGACCGACTGATCCCTTCTTTTACCACCCGCTTTCCAGAGGAGAGCGGTTTGGTTAAGCTCTGTGCCCCGTCAAGCCCGTATCACAGCCCTACTGCGCAGGAGCCCCCATGTCCGCCCAAGAGATCATCCGCATCGCCAACGAACTGGCCGCCAAGGGGATCACTCCCTCCACTGCCATGGTCAAGGCCCGCCTCAGTCAGCCCGTTCCCATGGCCGAATTGCTCAAGGTGCTGAGCCAGTGGAAGCAGCAGCCCCAACCCACAGAACCGGCCCCGGCGAGCACGCCAGCCGCTGCCGATACCGGCACGCAGGCCGATACTGTCAACCTGCAACAGTTGAGCGAGCAGCTCAACCGACTCGAGCAGAAAGTCGATCGCCTGACCACCCTGCTGCTCCAACGCCAACCAGACTGAGCCCCCATGTATATTCTCGAACTCTGCTTTGAGTGCTATCGCGATACCTCCCTCGGTGAGGCCGAACGGGCCATCGTCAACTACCTGGACATGCTGCGCTATCAGGGCCAGATCCTGGGACGGGAGTTTCCCACCAGCATGCATGAAGGGCAGTTCATCAGCCGGGTGGTCTGCCCCGAACAGGACAGCCTGCATCCGGACAACCAGAGTGAACAGGTCAAGCTGGCTGAACAGCAGCTCAATCAGGCGGGTCTGCTCGCACCCAAGCTCCAGCTGCAAGGGATGGATTTGCTCTCCGACAGCACAGACCCTTGCGGCCACACAGACGAGCGGCCGAGCTGGATGCTGCTCTACACCAGTTTCCTGCACACCTGCTCGCCGCTGCGCTGCGGTGACCACTTCGCGCCCATACCGCTCTACCGGTTGCCTGCCGTCGCCAACGGCGATCACAAGCAAATTATCAAGTGGCAGGAGGATTGGGAGGCATGCGATCAACTGCAGATGAACGGCTCCATCGCCGAACACGCGGCACTGCACGAGATAGGCGAAGTGGGCAGCCGCCTCCATCGGCGCGGCAGCGATCTGGTCAAGCGGCTGGAGGCCCTGAGCGGCATTCCCACTTACTACTACCTCTACCGGGTCGGCGGGCTGAGCGCAGCCGAAGAGAGAAACCGCCCCTGTCCGGGCTGCGGCGGTGAGTGGACACTGACAGCGCCGCTGCACGATATCTTCGACTTCAGGTGCGATCCCTGCCGGCTGATCTCCAACCTCTCCTGGGACTTCAAGGATTGAGCCTCCTCCCTTGAGATGGCACTGCCTTGTGTCCAGATAGCAGAAGGGCCTTGCCGGATGGCAAGGCCCTTCTCATCTCACAGGGACAGGATCAATGGGGCAGGGTTTCCAGCCGCTCGAGGAAGGCTGGCAGCGAGGGGGCCAAGGTGAGACGGCGACCGGAATCGAGCCACTCCAGCCATACCTGACCACTCTCGTTGTCCAGCGACACCAGGGTCATCTCGTTGCGGGTGGTGGCAATGAACAGCGATGGCGTGCGCTTTAACTTGCGCAGCATCAGCAGATGACCGATGAGGTTTTCCCTGAGCAGGTCCAGATCCGCCTCGTTCCACGGCAAAATGAGCTCAAGGCGCAGCCCCTTGTAGGAACAGGGGATGGGGCGACTGAACCAGTGACCAAACAGCGCCTGGGCCGCGGGATGCAGCACCAGCTCCAGCGCATTGGCCATGGCCGCAAAATCGGCCGCTTGCTGGCGCTGGTGAGGGCGCCAGGCGACCCGCCCCTCTCTGGGCTCATCCAGCTCGCAAGGGGAGCGCCAGTCAGCTTCCCATTCACACAGGGGCAATCCCCGCCTTGCCTCACCATCACGCTGCCAGCGCAAAAAAAAGTGTTCCAGGGCAGACAAGACTTGATCCGACATCGAAATTCCCCACAATTGCTGCCAAAGTTCGCTATTGCATCATCAAACCCACGAGCAGACAAGGTGAAGCATGAGACGTCGCCATCCGGTAGCGATCCCATGCAATATCCAGGTAGGGGCAAGCGCCCCTGACGCTGCAGCGCAATGGCCCATTCAACATCCGGATCCATAAACACAATGAGCAAACAAGAGAAATACGCCGGTGCCAGCGCCTTGCAAGGGCTGAGCCTGGGTCAGCAATCTGCCTACATCAGTCAGTACAGCCCTGCCCTGCTGCAACCTGTGCCGCGCAGCCTCAATCGCGACGACCTCGGCTTGACCGGCGAGTTGCCTTTCCAGGGTTGCGACATCTGGACTCTATACGAGCTCTCCTGGCTCAATGCCAGGGGTAAACCCATGGTGGCTGTGGGTGAGGTGTCCGTGCCCGCAGTGAGCGCTAACCTCATCGAATCCAAGTCGTTCAAGCTCTATCTCAACTCCTTCAACCAGACCCGTTGCGACTCGCTGGAAGCGGTACAAGCCATGCTGGTCAAGGATCTGAGTGCCTGCGCCGGCAGCGAAGTGAGCGTGACGCTGTTCCCCCTGGCACAGGCTCCGCACCACATTGCCGCCCTGCCGGGTGAGTGCATCGATGAGCAGGATATAGAGGTTGATCGCTATGAATTCGATGCCAATCTGCTGCAAGGGGCCGCGGGCAACGAAGAGGTGGAAGAGACACTGCACAGTCACCTGCTCAAGTCCAACTGCCTGGTCACCAGCCAGCCCGACTGGGGCTCAGTGGTGATCCACTATCGCGGCCCACGGCTGGATCGGGAAAAACTGCTGCGCTACCTCATCTCGTTTCGCCAGCACAACGAATTTCATGAACAGTGCATCGAGCGCATCTTTACCGATCTCAAGCTCCTCTGCCGCCCGAGCCAGCTGACAGTGTATGCCCGCTACACCCGCCGTGGCGGGCTGGATATCAACCCGTTTCGCAGCGACTGGGAGCTTCCCCCCGCCAACCAGCGGCTGATCCGGCAGTAAAGTTGGGGTCCTGGCTGACAGAGAAGGCCCTTGGCTATCGTATCTGTCAGTAAACTCTGGACGTGCAGGGGGGGGCTTGGATAACATGCCCACACCCCTGTGCTGTCCTTAATCCAATGAATCAACTGTTTTTTCTGGCAATGATGATGTCCTCCCTGTCGGCTCCTGATCTGGATCTGGCCAAGGAGCAATTGTCTATCGATCTGCAGCAGGCCCAAACCCTGGTACTGACCGATCCTGCCAGATGTGTCCAGATCACCTCTGCCTTCCTGACACGCACAGCCAATAATCCCAAGCAAATCATCAGCAATCGCCAGGAGTATGGCTATCGCGAACCATTGCTGAGCTATGGCACGGCAGCCCAGGCCACAGGCGCCCACCTGCTCAAGGGGGAATGCCTGCTGCAACTGGGCCAGTTCCAGGCGGCCCAGAAGGCGCTTGATCAAGGCATTGCCATGGCCACCAAGGAGCAGCAGCTGGAGTTGCAGGCCCATGGCCTCTATCTGAAGATCCGCAGCCAGAATCTGCAGGAGCATTCCCATGGCGCCAGTGCCACTCTGCTCGGCCAGCTCGAGACCCTGCTCAGCACCCCCAGCCTCAAAGAGAGTCAGTTGCAGGTATACAGCCGCTTGCTGCGCACCAACGCCAGCATAGAGGCGCACCAGTTTGACGAGGCCAAACGCCAGCTGGCAGAGGCACGGCGCTGGGCAGATCAGGCAAAGAACCCGCTGGCCAGCGCCTGGGTCAGCGCTGTGAGCGGCGATCTCTACCATGCCCTCCAGCAGCCCCAGCTCTCTCTTGGTGACTACATAGATGCCCAGCAACAGGCGAGAGGACTGCAGGATCCTCTCTTCCTCGGTCTGCTGTCGAACCAGATAGTGAACCTCTATCAGGCAGAGCAGGAACCACAGAAGGCACTGCAATATGCCAATGAGGCCGCCAACTACTTCCACGCCCTCGGCAATCCCTCCCTGCTCAGCGATGCGCTGATCGTGCTGGCCCGCCTCAACCGGGATCAGGGCGAGATGAACATGGCGCTGGTCTACTTCTTCAATGCGCTGGATCTGCTGGACGAGGGCAATAACCGCACCCGCATCGCCAATCTCAAGTACGAGATAGGCAAGACCTATCTGCAGACCGGCAATCTGACCCTGGCCCGCAACTACCTCACCGCGGCCCGTCAATCCCACGAACTGGGGGACGACAAAGAGCCACTGATCGACACCCTGCTGTTGCTGGGTGAGCTGCACCTCAAGCAGAAGGAGGCGGGCATCGCCATCCTTCAGCTGGAAAATGCGCTGGCACTGGCCAACCAGATTGGCGACGCCCAGCGCCAGTTCGAGATCTTCCGTCTGCTCTCGGTGGCCTACGAGCAGAAGGGCTACCTCAAGCAGGCGCTGGACAGCTACAAGAATTTCCACCAGCGCAGCGAGCAGGTACGCCAGCAGCAGGTCGATCTGGAGCAGGAGGCGATCCGCGACAACTATGTACAGGTGGAGCGGGAACAGCAGATCAAGGAGCTGGAACAACAACTGGATACCAGCCAGCATCAGCAGGATCGCTATCTCTGGTCGAGCGTGATCACGGGCCTGCTGCTGACCCTGTTCATCTATCTGTTCTTCACCCTCTGGCTCAAGCTCAGAGTCGCACGCCTGCAGGGCAAACAACTGGGTGAGGCCATCTTGATAGAGCCACGCACCGGCTTGGCCAACTGGCAACGGCTGATGAGCCGCTGGCCGCGGGAGATGGCAAGACGCCAGCAAAAATCAGAACGCTGGTATCTGAGCGAACGGCCCACCAGCGAATTCGGCGACAAGTTGCATTACCTGCTGTTTCGGGTGCCCTTCCTGGTGAACAGCCTGGAGCAGCACGGCTATCAGGTGAGCCGAGAGATAGAGCAGGCTTTCGGCGCTTATATCAAGGGGCTGACACCGCAGGATGGCCGCATCTATGATTTGCGCGAAGGCCATCTGCTCTACGTGGTGCCCCAGCGCCACGTGGAGGACCTGCACAAGCTGGCTCAGGATCTGCTCGCGGCCTTTGCCGCTTTCCCCTGCCAGCACTCGCTGGATCGCCACATCAGCCTCGGCATCGTCAGCCACCCCTTCCTGCCCAAGGCGGCGACCGCCCTCGATCACCACGGCCTGTTCGACCTCTGCTATCTGGCACTGGCCGGAGCCATTCAGCTCAGCGAAAAATACCAGCAAAGCGTCTGGCTGGAACTTGCCGCCATCGATTGCCAACAGGCCGCATTTTTTAATGGGGATGTGTGGCAATGCTGCTTGATGGCAATTGACAAGGGACTGGTAAAAGTAAATTCTTCTCATGAAAAGCAATGGGTTAATTGGCTTCGACTTTCACGGACGAAAGCACCGGATAACCAATAACCCTATAGATAATCAACTGGGTCTGGAACTGGGTTCGACCGCCGTTGCTATCCAACACAAAAACGATGATGACAACAGGGCGACCTGAATAATGAATGATATCGCTGCCGTAGCAGGACAATTGGCCAGACTCAGGGAATCCCTTCAGCAAAAGCAGCTGGAGCTAGACGGCATAGTCACTTTTTCCGATGCAGAGCGAGCCCGCAGCATCCAGTTCATCGGTAAATTGATGCAAGCCTGTCGTGGCCATGACAGGGAGCTGGACAACAAGCTCGCCAAGCTCAAGCAAAAACTCGACGGCAATCCGCCGCTCTCCTCGCTGGATGCCGACCTCGCCGTCATCGAAAAGCTGTTGCAGCAACATGGCAATGCGCTGGAAGAGTCCATCAGCCTGACCAAGTCCGCCATCGACCTTGGCACCAAACAGCTCAAATCCATCAAGGGCTTCCCGGAGGATACCCGCAAGTCCCTCAAGGAGTTTCTGGCAAGCCCGGATGGCTATGGCATCGGCGACCATCAAAAGAAAGTGATCCGCCTGCTGGAGTTTTACCAGCAGGCCATCAAGATCCAGCTGCTGCCGACCCAGCCCCTGCTAGCCCCGGCGCCCGCCGCCAGCGTGCAGGCCATGGCCATCACGGAGCTCTCGTCCCCTGAGCCTGTGATCCCGTTTGACGCCAAGGCTCACGCCCATATCGCCGACGAGTTGCAACGGCTCATCACAGAGCTGGATTTTGCCGGCGCCGTTGGCGAGAGTCTGGCGGATATCCGCCGCCAGTTGCTCAATGGCATCACGCCACCGCTGCTGGCGGAGATCTGCCTGCAGGTGATAGAGCTCATCATTGAGGGCACCCGCGAGGAGCGAAAATCCTCCCAGGCTTTCCTGAGCACCCTCAACGAGAGCCTCTCTGCGGTGCATTTCAGCTTCACCGAATCCCTCGACGAAGGGCGCGCCCTGCAAAGCGCCACTCAGGATACCCGTCAGGCCATCGACAAGGAACTACGTGCCCTCGACCATACCCTGGCCAGCCACGACACCTTCGACGAGCTCAAGGGTGCCATCTCGGGCCATATGGGTGCCATCAACATGCTGCTGCAGGACAGGGAGGCCATGGCTGCCCGTGAGCGCCACCTGCTCACCCGCCTCTCCACCATGGAGGCCAAGCTGCGGCTGATGAAGGAGGAGACCGCCGAGTACAAGAAGCGGCTCACCATCCAGAAACACAAATTGTTCCTCGACAGCCTGACCCAGGTGCATAACCGGGCGGCGCTGGACGAGCGGCTCGAACTCGAATACAAGCGCTGGTTGCGCTACAACACTCCGCTCTGTCTGGCCATCATAGACATTGATCACTTCAAGAACATCAATGACAACTATGGCCACATGGCCGGCGACAAGGCGTTGAAGGTGGTGGCCAAGGCATTGCAGGGCGCCCTGCGCGATACCGACTTCATCGCCCGCTTTGGCGGTGAGGAGTTCGTGGTGCTGCTGCCGAACATCAACCCGGACAAATACCAGAAGCCGCTGGAGACACTGCGCCAGACCATCAAGAGCATTCCGTTCCGCTTTCGGGATGCCAGGGTCGAGATCACCATCTCCATCGGTGCCACCCTGTTTCGGGAAGGGGATCACACCACGGATGCGTTCGAGCGAGCCGACAAGGCGCTCTACAGCTCCAAGCACTCGGGTCGGGATCAGGTCAATCTGGCCTGAATCCGGGCTGAGCGGCGGCTAAAAAAGCAGCAAACGCACTTCTCCCCTATTCCCCTGCCCTACCGCTTACATCTACTATCAAATTCAAGGGATGCCACATGGCATCCTGTTTTCTCCCCAGGGAAAAGCACAACGATAACAAGCGAGTGAAAGGGGAACTTATGATTACGCACATCAATCCTGTGGGCAGCATGGACTTGCTGTCACAACTCGAGGTGGATCGCCTCAAACAGACTGCTTCCAGCGATATCTATCAACTGTTTCGCAACTGCTCGCTGGCGGTGCTCAACTCAGGTAGCCATACCGACAGCTCCAAAGAGATACTGGAGCGTTTCAAATCCTTTGATATCCATGTGATCCGGCGCGAGCGCGGGGTCAAGCTCGAACTGTTCAATGCCCCCGAGCATGCCTTTGTGGATGGCGAGATCATCCGTGGCATTCAGGAGCACCTCTTCTCCGTGCTGCGCGACATCCTCTATGTGTCGACCCAGCTGGAGTCGAACCGACTGGTCAACCTGACCAGCTCCACCCATATCACCAACGTGGTGTTCGCCATACTGCGCAACGCCAAGGCGATCCTGCCGGGGGCTGATCCCAATCTGGTGGTCTGCTGGGGCGGCCACTCCATCAACCCCATTGAATACCAGTACACCCGCGAGGTCGGCAGCGAGCTGGGATTGCGCGAGCTCAACATCTGTACCGGTTGCGGTCCGGGTGCCATGGAAGGACCCATGAAGGGGGGCGCCGTCGGCCACGCCAAGCAGCGGGTACGCAATGGCCGCTACATAGGTCTCACCGAACCTTCGATCATTGCCGCCGAGCCGCCCAACCCCATCGTCAACGAGCTGGTGATACTGCCGGATATCGAGAAACGGCTGGAGGCTTTCGTGCGTCTGGGCCACGGCATCATCATATTCCCGGGCGGGGTCGGCACGGCCGAAGAGCTGCTCTATCTGCTCGGCATCATGATGCATCCGGCCAACGAGCGCCAACCCATGCCGATTATCCTGACCGGTCCGAAAGAAAGCGCCGATTACTTCCGCGCCATCGATGACTTCGTCAAGGCTACCCTGGGCGAACCCGCTACCAGCCTCTACCGGATCATCGTTGGCGATGCGCCGGAAGTGGCACGGGTGATGAAGGAAGCGATGCCGAAAATTCGCGAATATCGCAAATCGGTCGGCGATGCCTACTCCTTCAACTGGTCCCTCAAGATCGAGCCCGAGTTCCAGCTGCCGTTCGAGCCGGATCACGCCAGCATGGCCAGCCTGGATCTGCATCGCAACCAGCCGCCCCAATTGCTGGCAGCCAACCTGCGCCGCGCCTTTTCCGGCATCGTCGCCGGTAATGTGAAGGAAGGGGGCATACGCGCCATCGAGAAGAAAGGCCCCTTCAAGCTGCACGGCGACAAGGAGCTGATGCACCTGATGGACAAGCTGCTGGAGAGCTTCGTCAAACAACAGCGCATGAAGCTGCCTGGCACCCAATACGTACCCTGTTACGAGATAGTTCGTTAAAGGCTGTTAGTCGCCGGTGACCAGCGACAACATGGCACAAGGGGCGCAGCAGCGCCCCTTCCTTTTGCCATCTGTATGAGCATCTGACGCTCTGGCACCACCTGAACACTGTTATCAAGGCTGCCAGTTGTTACAATGGCGCGTCCTGACTGCCAAGAGTCCCCCATGCCACACCTGCTTATCATCGATGCCCTCAACCTCATCCGCCGTCTGCACGCGGTGCAAGCCCAGCAGGCGCTGACCCCGGCCCAGGCGCTCATCGCCACCCGTGCCAATCTCATCAATACCTGCCGCAAGCTGCTGACGGGCAGCGAGCCGACCCATGTCATAGCGGTATTCGACGGCGAGATACACAGCTGGCGCAAAGAGGTCTACCCGGCCTACAAGGAGGGGCGAACCCCCATGCCGGTGGAGCTGCGTGAAGGTCTGAACACGCTGCAGGATGCCTTCTGGGAGTGTGGCGTAGACGCTTTGCTCTCCCAGACCGATGAGGCGGACGATCTCATCGCCACCCTGGCCAGCGGCATCGCCCAGCACGGGGCAAGGGCCACCATCATCTCTACCGACAAGGGGTTCTGTCAGCTCATCTGCCCGCAGATCCAGATCAGGGACTATTTCAACAAACGCTGGCTGGATGCCGCCTTTGTCGAGCAACAATATGGCGTGGCCCCGGCCCAGCTGGTGGATTTCTGGGCCCTGACCGGCATCGGCGGATCCAATATCAAGGGGGTGCCCGGCATAGGCCCCAAGACGGCGACCCAATTGCTGCAGCAATATGGCAGCCTGTCGGCGCTGCTCGCAGCCTGCCAACAGGAGGAGGCCAGCAAGCCCTTGCTCAAGCTGCGCCAGCATCAGGACGATGCTCTGCTGGCCCAGCGTCTGGTCCGGCTGCAGCGTGATATTCCCCTGGGTTTCAACTTGCGGGAAATACGCTATCCTCCAGCACCCGAGAGCGAGGCATGACACCGGCTTCCCCCATTGACCAGCAATCCTGCCAATCATGACGGGACTCACCCTTGCTGTTGACAAAAACAGATAGAATGTAAAGAAACATGGAGGGTTAGTTGTATAAATGGTATAAAACGGCCGAATCCTCCCCCTCTGTTCCCTAGAAGTGGATACCTCTCATGTCAAAAAGAAAGATTACCGTCATCCCGGGCGACGGCATTGGCCCCAGCATCATCGAATCCGCCATCCAGATCCTGACCCACGCCGGTTGTGACTTCGAATACGAGTATGCGGATGCCGGTCTGGTCGCGCTGGAGAAGCACGGCGAGCTGCTGCCCCAGGCAACCCTGGATCTGATCGAGAAGAACAAGGTCAGCCTGAAAGGCCCGCTCACCACCCCGGTCGGCGGCGGCTTCACCTCCATCAACGTCTCCCTGCGCAAAAAATTCAACCTCTACGCCAACGTCCGCCCCGTCATCTCCTTCAAGGGCACCAAGAGTCGTTACGAGAACATCGATATCATCACAGTGCGCGAGAACACCGAAGGGATGTACTCGGGCGCCGGCCAGAAGCGCAGTGATGACAACAATAGCGCCGAGGCGATGAGTATCGTTACCCGCGACGGGGCAGAACGCATCGTCAAGTTTGCCTTCGAACTGGCCCGCCAGGAAGGACGCAAGAAAGTGACCATCATCCACAAGGCCAACATTCTCAAGTCCACCTCTGGCCTGTTTCTGGAAGTGGCCCGCGATGTCGCCGCTCGCTACCCGGATATCCAGAGCGAAGAAATGATTGTCGATGCCGCCTGCATGAACCTGGTGATGTACCCGGAGCGGTTCGATGTCATGGTCACCACCAACCTGTTTGGCGACATCCTCTCGGATCTGTGCGCCGGCCTGGTGGGCGGTCTGGGCATGGCACCTGGCGCCAACATCGGCGATGGCGCAGCCATCTTTGAAGCGGTGCATGGCTCGGCGCCGGATATCGCAGGCAAGAACATCGCCAACCCGACCTCGGTGATCCTCGCCTCCATCCAGATGCTGGAATACCTGGGCATGCAGGACAAGGCTGAGCGCATCCGTGAGGCAGTGCGCGCCACCATCGAATCCGGTGATCGCGTGACCCGTGATCTCGGGGGGACCGCCTCTACCAGCGAGTTCACCCAATCCATCATAGACCGTTTGTAATTCATCTTAATTCATTGATTTAAAAGGGGAGCTCAGGCTCCCCTTGTTTTATCTCGCGGCACGCTACCCGCCTAGTCAATTGGCTACTATGTTCAATGCATAAGGGATAAGGAGATCCATTATGCGCGCTATTTTTCCCCTGTTGCTTATCAGCAGCAGCGTCATGGCAGTAGACAGACCGGTCGAAAATGCTTGGAAACAGCTTCCGGCAGCCCAGTCGCAGCCCGCCAGTCAGGTATGGCGTTCCAGTCTGGATACCAATGATCTGCTCAAGGCGCCCAAACCGCTCTCCTTCGGGGTAGACATCATGACGGACAGCGACGGCAACCAGCAGGTTACCGCATACCAGAAACTGAATTTGACGGCGGAGAAGAGCGTAAGCCTCTCCTTCGAGCACCACAAACCCAGGATCAAGTTCAAGGCTGCGGGCATGAATACGGCCATCAAACTCAGAGGGGATGGGGTCAAGTTGCAGTTCAATCCGGTCGACAAGAGCATTCCCCTGCAGATAGAGCTCAAAGTCACGGATGACGAGTCATCCCTGCGTCTCGACTACCGCTTCTGACACTGGCTGCATGGCGCAGATAGCAAAAGACCGATGGCATCACTGCCATCGGTCTTTTTTCTGCTCACTGCAAGGAACCGGATGTCACTCCTTGGCTTCCAGCTTGGAGACCCAGTACTTGTTGTAGACGTGTACCGTGATCTCTTCGCGATCGTGATAGAGCTGCTTGGCCTGAATGACGAAGGCGTTGTCTACCTCCTTGAGCAGGCCGCGCAACACCTCTATGTTGTGTACCGCTTCGGCGTAACGCTTCTTCATCGGCAGCTTGAGGTTGAACATGGCCTCCTGACAGTCGTTCTCGCGGAACCAGTCGGCGATCATGTGAACAACCCGCGCCGGCTTCTCCACCATGTCGCACACCAGCCAGTAGATATTCTTCTTGCTGGGGCGCCACACAAAACCATCATCACGCAGGTGCTTCACCTGACCGGTATCCATCAGGGACTGGGCCATGGTGCCGTTATCCACCGCTGTCACCATCATGCCGCGACGCACCAGCTGATGGGTCCAGCCACCCGGACAGGCGCCCAGATCGACCGCTTTCATGCCGGAGGTGAGGCGCAGGTCCCACTCTTCCCGCGGTACGAACACATAGAAGGCCTCTTCCAGCTTGAGGCTGGATCGGCTCGGTGCATCCGGCGGGCAGCGCAGACGGGGAATACCCATGTGGAATTCGGAGTTGTTGAACGAGTAGGAATACCCCAGCAACAGGTGATCGTTGGCCATGAAGAAGGCATGGAACACCGGACGGTGCGGCGTCTCTTTCTTGGTCAGCAGCTCCTTGCTGCGCAGGGCCTGACGAAGCGGCACTGTGAACTTGCGGCAGAAGGCCGACAGCTCTTTCGCTTCGTTGGTATCGGCGGTTTCAACTCGCAGATCGCCACAGATGGTGTATTCGCGAGTCGCTTCTATGATGGGCGAGATCCGATCTGCGACATCCAGATCCTTCAGCTCATGGGTCACAACCAGCATCTGACGGATGAAGATAAGCTCTCTGAATGGCAGCTTGCGCGCCAGCAGATCGGCCTGCTCCTCGTCATACAACTCGAATATCACATAACCGCTGTCGTCCTTGACCCGGGCGAAACCGTAGCACTGCATGTTACTGGCACGCTCGGTGATCTCTGCCGCCGCCTCTTTCTCAAAACCGGGGCGGCAATAAAGCAGCAGATTATTCATTTTTTCCTCCAAGACGACAGCCAGCCCATATCAGAGCCGCCCATCCCAACATAAAACAGAGGCCACCGGCCGGGGTAATGAGCCCCAGCCCCTTGCTGCCAAGCAGCACCATGGCGTAAATACTGCCGCAGAATCCGAGGATCCCCAGCACAAATGCGAAGCCCGCAAAGGTGATTACCTTGCTGCGCACACCGCACCAACCCAGCACCAGCAGGGCCAATGCGTGAAAAAACTGATAGTGCACGGCAGTGTTGAACGCCGCCAGCTGCGAAGCCGTAATACCGCTCGCCGCCAGACCGTGGGCGCCATAAGCCCCCAGCATGGTCGCCGTTAGGCCAAAAAAACCCGCCAGTACCAGCCAATGTCGATGGATCTGCATTCTTACCCTCCTCGTTCTCTCCCTCGCGACCGTCAGCCCTGTGCCAGCGTCGCCGCGATGAAGCACCTGATATGATCAGCCGCCTGCTGCAGGTTCTCCTGCTCGCTCACGCCGCTGGCTTTTCGCGGTTTGAAGCCATGGTCACCATCGGTCAGCCAGTGGACCGATACGTGGGGTGAGAAGGGAAAATCTGCCAGTTCGGCGCGCGTGCCTAAGGTGTCGCGCTCCCCTTGCAACAGCAGGGTCGGCGTCTTGATCTGCTTGAGCACCTCACCCCGCCAGCGGTCGGGATTGGCCGGGGGGTGGAAAGGATACCCGAGAATGAGCAATCCTGCAGCATTCATCTCGTCCCCACCTTCGCCATACAGCTCTGCCGCCATGCGTCCCCCCATGGACTTGCCCGCCAGGAACAGCCTTGGGTGAGCAAACAGCTGCGCCATCTGGCGCCAATGGTCGAGCAATACCGGCTGCCTGTCCGGCGGCCTGCGCTTGCCATCTTGGGCCCGCTTGGTCATGTAGGGAAAGTTGAAACGCACTACCTCGATATCGGGCCCCGCCAGCAGGCGTGACAGCTCGCAAAGAAAGGCGTGTTCCATGCCGGCCCCGGCGCCATGGGCCAGCAGAATGCGAACGGGGGCATCACTCGCCCCCTCTCTCATCACATCAGGCATCGGCGAGCCGTGCCCTGCGACGAGCCTCTTCCTGCTCCACCAGCTCCAGCATCCAGTCGCGGAAGGCCACTATCTTGCCCTGATCGGACTGCTGCTCCTGGCATACCAGGTAGAACGCATTCTTGCTCACCAGCACCTGCTCGAACGGGCAGATAAGGCGCCCCGCTTCGATTTCTGGCTGGGCCAGCACACTGTGACCAAGTGCCACCCCCTGACCGTGGATCGCCGCCTGGATCACCATGGTGGAGTGACTGAAGATGGGCCCCTGATTGACGTTGGGCGCATCAATGTCGAGCTGGCGAAACCAGGCCTTCCAGTCACGGCGGGAGGTATCGTGCAACAAGGTGTGGCGGATCAGATCATCCGGGGTGCGCAGCGGCTTGGGGCCGGTCAGCAAGAGCGGCGAGCAGACAGGGATCAGGTACTCGGTGTGCAGCTTGTCGGCACGCAGTCCAGGCCAGTTGCCACGGCCGTAGTAGATGGCCACGTCCACATCGTCGGTCAGCGACCCCTCGTCCATGTCCACCGCCTTGATCCGTACGTCTATGTCCGGATGACGTTCGCTGAACTTCACCAGTCTGGGTACCAGCCACTGGATGGCAAAACTTGGCTGCAAGCTGACGGTGAGCGCCCCCTTGGCACTGCGGGCCAGCAGCTTGTCGGTCGCCTCCGAGATGGAGGTGAAGATGTCTTTGATATCGAGGAAGTAACCCTGCCCCTCTTCAGTCAACAGCAAGGAGCGGTTCTTGCGGCGAAACAGCTTGATGCCGAGATACTCTTCCAACGCCTTGATCTGGTGACTGATGGCAGCCTGGGTCACAAACAGCTCTTCCGCTGCCCGGGTGAAGCTTAAGTGACGAGCCGCGGCTTCGAATGCTTTCAGGGCATTGAGCGGGGGTAAACGACGAGACATGAGACCAGCCGACGATGAGTTTTTCTAATGGGCCGCATTATAATTTGTCGGTTGCGGGTCGACCAGTGAATAAACATAATTCGCTTCGCAATCCGTTGTCATATGGCTCACTTTTTCTCTTCCATGTTGGTTTACATGTGATTTTTGTGAGTCAGAGGTCTGCGATTGTGGTGTTGTGTTTCTTCCTCTGCGGGAAGAGGGGCTTAAATCGGACCGATTTAACCCAGTCTGTCATCTGAATGTGTTTGGCGCCTCCGGTTGGATGGCGCCTTTTTTCTTATCCTATACCTTGAACTGCCCCACCAGCTGCTGCTGTTTGTCCGCCAGCGCCGACAACTCGCGCCCATTTTCGGCGGAGGTCGCCGCCTCGGCCCGTATGGTATGGCTCACATCACGAATGTTGCTGACATTGCGATTGATCTCGTCCGCCACCCCGCTCTGCTCATGCGCCGCTCGGGCAATCTGCTCGTTCATCTGATGAATGGTCGCCACCGCATGGATGATCTGCTCCAGTACGCTGACCGACAGATCCACTTTTGTCAGCGTCACATCCGCCTGGCTGTGACCCGTCATGATCGCCTTGACCACGGCCTCGGTACCGGATTGCAACTGCCCAATGAGGGTCTGGATCTCGACGATGGCATTCTGGGTACGCCCCGCAAGATTGCGCACCTCGTCGGCTACCACGGCGAAGCCACGGCCCTGTTCACCGGCCCGCGCCGCCTCGATGGCGGCGTTCAGCGCCAGCAGGTTGGTCTGCTCGGCGATCCCCTGGATCACCACCAGTATGTCGTTGATGTTGTCGCTATTGGCGGCGAGTCGCTCCACCACAGGTTTGGCATCGCTGATCACCGCCATCAACTTGCGCATGGCCTCCTGGGTATCGGCCACCACATACTTGCCCTCCTGCGCCGAGGTATCTGCCTGGTTGGCCGCCGCCACCGCCGAGTTGGCGTTGCCCGCCACCTGCAAGGCAGTGGCACTGAGTTCCTCGAATGCAGTCGCCACCAGATCCACCTCCTGGTACTGGGCCTGCATGCCGGCACTGGTGCGCTCGGCAACCTGAGCCGCCTGCTCCGCACTGGCACGGGTGCCCGCAACGGTATCGATCACTTGACTGATGGTGGATTGCAACTTGTTGAGGAAGCTGTTGAACCACTTGGCCAACTCGCCAATCTCGTCATCGCGATGCAGGTCAATCCGCTGGGTCAGGTCTCCCTCCCCCGTGGCTATGTCCTTGAGGCGAGCCACCACGGCGCGAATGGGGGCGACTATTTGACGAGCCATCAGCCAGATGCAGAGCAAGGCTACCACCGAAATCACGCCGCCAATCACCAGTTGGGTGACCACGCTGCCATTGGCCTGGTTGGAGAGTTCGTCTTGCAGCTGGCGGGCCGAGGCCAGCACAACGGTGCGGGGAAGCTCGATATAGATGCCCCATTTGTGCTCGGTGCCGCGCATGCTGACCGGCACGAAGGTTTGCAGCAGAGTCCCGTCAGGACTCCAGCGTGTCATTGTCTGCCCCTGGCCGATCCAGCCTGTCAGATCGCCAGCCAGTGCCTGATATTGCTGCCCCAACGGGCTGCCCAGAGTTACGTCAAACCCATCCACCCCGGCGGCTCGCCCTTCGTGACTGACCAGCAGTACCTTGCCCTGTCCGTCGTACAGCGCCTGATCCATCTCCTTGACCAGACTTTGCAGGGTCGCCAGCGAGATATCGACCCCGACCATGCCAAGCGGGGTCTCCTGCTCCAGCAGAGGGACTGTCACCGAGGTCATCAGCACCTTCTGCGACCCCACATCATCGAGGTAGGGCTCGAGCAGGCAGAGCGCCTTGCTGCGAATACTGCAACGATACCAGTCGTTCTCCACGCCACCTGCTGCCGTGGGGCTCTCGTCCGCCAGCACGGATTCGTCTTGCACCTCAGCTTCAATCTTGCCGTCGACCCGGGCCCAGTAAGTGGAGAAGCGCCCCTTGTCATTGGCACCCAGCTCGCTGGAACCGTGGTAGTTGCTGTCCTCCCCATCCAGCTGATCGGGCTCGAACACCGCATAGACACCAAGCAGGTTGGCGGAAGCCGCCGCCGCATCGTGCAGTTGCTGATTGACGGCACCACGCAGCGCCTCGGAAGAGCCAAAGTTGTCGGCCGCATTCTTGCGCTGGAACAATATGCTCTGAGCCAGCAGAGTGGTACGAAAATAGGCCTCATCCAGATAGCTGGTGACCTTGGCCGCCTGCTCGGATCCCATCGCCTTCATCCAGTTTTCGGCCGAGCGTTGCGCCTCCTCAGTGGTGGAGGTCAGCACCTGATCCTGCATCCGGGCGGCGCTATAAAGAGAAGAGGCAACCAGGGCACCAGCACTGGCCAATAAACAACAACCGGCGATCAGGGTGATCCGCCCCTGAACAGAAAGAGAACTCATGCCACCATTCCTAGCTCATACAGATGTGATCAGTGTATCGGTTTTGGATACAAAAACTTAACCTAATCAAGCAAAATCCAGGCTCAGCTGGTTAACTTCCCCGTCACGAGGCAAGCCCACAACCAGCCCGAGCAATCGAATGGGTTTGCCCTGCGCCCGCAGCAGCCCCTCATGGAGCAGATCGTGAAACAGCTCGGGCTGATAGCCGCCACGGCGATAGACAGTGGTCTGCTGAAAATCGGCGAACTTGAGCTTGATCCCCTGCCCCATCAACTGCTCCCTGGCATAGCCAGCGGCAAAACGACGCTCCAGCTCGGGAATAAGCTGACTCAGTACCTGCCAGCAGGCGGCTTCATCCAGCACATCGCTGGCCAGCGTTGTCTCCACGCCAATGGTTTTACGGATCCGCTGCGCCTGCACCGGCTGATCATCACGGCCCCAGATCCGGCCCGTCAGCATCTCCCCCAACTTGCCAAACCGGGCGATCAGCTCATCACTGCTGAGCACTCTCGCATCCTCGCACGAATAGAGTCCCTGGGACTCCAGCCGCTCGGCCGTCTTGCGCCCGATCCCCGGCAACTTGGCCAAAGGCAGCTGGCGCACGAACTCATCCACCTCCTCTGGCCGGATCACGAACAGGCCGTCGGGTTTACGCTGCTCCGACGCGAGTTTGGCCAGAAACTTGTTCGGTGCCACCCCGGCCGAAGCGGTCAACCCCAGTTCGGTCACTATGGCCTGGCGGATCTCGGCCGCCATCAGGGTGGCACTGCCACCACAGCAGTTACTCTCGGTGACATCGAGGTAGGCTTCGTCCAGCGAAAGCGGCTCCACCAGCTCGGTGTAACGCAAGAAGATGGCGCGCAGCTGACGAGAGGTATCCTTGTAGACCGCCATTCGTCCCGGTATGAGTACGAGCGGCGGGCAGAGCTTCTTGGCCAGGCCACTTGGCATGGCGGAGCGCACCCCGAAACGGCGCGCCACATAGTTGCAGGTCGAGATGACCCCCCGCCGATCGGAAGAGCCCCCTATCGCCAAGGGTACGTCCCGCAGAGCCGGGTTGTCCCGCATCTCTACCGCCGCATAAAAGCAGTCCATGTCGATGTGAATGATTTTGCGCATACCACTGTACGGATAAACAGTTAACTCACCCATGCTAACCCAGCGCACCCGTTTCTGCCATCGGCATGAAACAACGAGCAGGCATAGACTCTTAAGACACCACTCACAACAAATGACAAGGAGGAAAGGAATGAGAGCACTCTGGCTGGGAGTAGGACTGGGACTCTGTCTGCTGCCGCTGCTTGGCGGAACCAAGGACCATCCGACCGCCGAATGCAGCTGGCTGCATGATCGCATCGAGACACTGGAGAAGGCCATCAAGCAAGGGGATGAACTGGGAACACGGGAGGAACTGGCGCGCTGGAAGGCCGAGTTCAAAAAGAAAGCCTGTCATCAATACGACTACTGAATCCCCCTCCCGCCAAAGAAAAGGCGGGCTGACCCTAAGGTCAGCCCGCCTGCCATTCAGCCTTGGCCCGAGTACAACTCGAAAACCCTGGCCCGCTCAGATGATCCGGTTATCGGTCAGCATCTTGCGACGGGCCTCTTCCTTGGCCATCTTCTTCTTGCGGTTGTCACAGGGTTCCGGGCAATCGCACTCCTTTTCGATACCTATAGTGCCCAGTCCGCCACAGGAGCCGGAAATGGTCTTCTTCTGGAAGATGTAACCTATGGCCATGGCCACTACAACGACCAGAAATACCCCGAAGGTGATCAGAAAAATCTGCATGCTGGTGCCCCTTACTTTCTAACCAGGTACTGTTTGAACGCATCTGAATAGGCTTCGTCAAAACCATCGGCCGTCTTGGTGATCACGAAGATCGCCAGTCCGCGCTCCTTGGCATACGCCAGGCTCTTCTCGGGCCCGAGCACCATGAACACGGTCGCCAACCCGTCTGCGGTCATGCAGGAAGGGTGAATGACGGTCACCGATACCATGCGATGCTGGATAGGTTTGCCCGTCATGGGATCGATAGTGTGGGAGAAACGCTGGCCATCCATTTCGTAGTAATTGCGGTACTCGCCTGAAGTGGCAACCCCGTTGTCCCCCGGCACTATCACTTCCTGCACAGAGCCGGCATTGGCGGTCGGCTTCTCGATGGCCACACGCCAGGGGTGCCCCTTGCCGTTGACGCCATTGATCCGCAGCTCGCCACCGATCTCCACCAGATAGTTGCGAGACCCCATGGACTCCAGATACTCAGCCACCTTGTCCACCCCAAAGCCCTTGGCAATGGCGGAGAGATCCACGTAGAGGTCCGGAATATCTTTTTGCAACGTATCGGCATCGGCGGAGGTAATCACATGCAAATTGCCCAGACCTGTCTTCTGACGGGTCTGGGTGATCAGCTCCTCGGACGGGATCCTGGTCGGACGCGCATCCGGTCCGAAGCCCCACAGATTGACCAAGGGGCCAACGGTAACGTCAAGCGCCCCGCGGCTCTCACGGCCCAGATGCAGGGATTCAGTCACCACCCGGGCGGTATCGCGAGAGACCACCACAGGGGTCGAGCTTCTGTGCTGGTTGAAGCGCGACAGCTCGGAATCGGGACGATAGGTCGACATCTGGTCGTTGACCCGCTCCAGCAGGACGTCGACCTCAGCCTGAAACTTGGCCGGATCTGTGATGACGTTATCTGCCACCTTGATGGAATAGTAGGTACCCATGGTGCTGCCGGTGATGTGGATCTCCGGCTTGGATTGGACCGTTTCCTGACCGCACCCCGTCAAGAAAAAGGCTAGCCCTAAGGCTAGCCAGGTCTTTACAACACTGTGCATTGATTAACCACCAAAGTCATCCAGCAGGATGTTTTCGTCTTCAACACCGAGGTTTTTCAGCATGTTGATGACGGCAGCATTCATGACGGGAGGCCCACACATGTAGAACTCGCAATCTTCCGGCGCCTCGTGGTTCTTGAGATAGTTCTCGAACAAGACGTTGTGGATGAAGCCGGTGTAGCCATCCCAGTTGTCTTCCGGTTGCGGATCAGACAGGGCGACGTGCCACTGGAAGTTGTCATTCTCGGCCGCCAGCATGTCGAAGTCTTCGACATAGAACATCTCGCGCTTGGAACGGGCACCGTACCAGAAGCTCATCTTGCGATGGGTCTTCAGACGACGCAGCTGGTCGAAAATATGGGAGCGCATCGGCGCCATACCCGCACCACCACCGACGAACACCATTTCAGCATTGGTGTCTTTGGCGAAGAACTCACCAAACGGACCCGAGATGGTCACCTTGTCGCCAGCCTTGAGGCTGAAGATATAGGAGGACATCTGGCCGGGAGGCGCAGTCCAGTTGCTGGGTGGCGGGGTCGCGATCCGCACGTTCAGCATTATGATGCCGAACTCTTCCGGATAGTTGGCCATGGAATAAGCACGAATGATCGGCTCGTTGACCTTGGACTCCAGTTCGAAGATCTTGAAGCGATCCCAATCCCCGCGATACTCCTCGGGAATATCGAAGTTCTTGTACTGCACATGGTGAGCAGGGGCTTCGATCTGGATATAACCACCGGCGCGGAACGGGACGCTCTCGCCATCGGGGATCTGCAGCTTGAGCTCCTTGATGAAGGTGGCCTTGTTATCGTTGGAGATAACAGTACAGTCCCACTTCTTCACCCCGAAGATCTCTTCCGGCAGCTCGATATCCATGTCGGAACGCACTGTGACCTGACAGGCCAGACGCTCCCCATGGCGGGCTTCACCCTTGCTGATGTGATCCAGCTCGGTCGGCAGAATATCACCGCCGCCAGCTTTCACCCGCACCTTGCACTGACCACAGGAGCCACCGCCGCCACAGGCGGAGGAGACGAAGATGCCGCTGCCGGCCAGAACGCCGAGCAGCTTGCCACCCGCCGGGCTGGTGACAGCCTTGGCCGGGTCGCCGTTGATGCTGATTGTCACGTCACCTGCGGTCACCAGCTTGGACTTGGCGAACAGAATGACTGCCACCAAAGCCAGCAGGATCACGGTGAACATGACCACACCCAGAATAATTTCCATCTATTATTCCTTTTCCGATTACAGGGAAATACCAGAGAAGGACATAAAGCCCAGCGCCATGAGTCCCGCGGTGATGAAGGTGATGCCCAGTCCACGCAGACCTTGCGGCACGTCGGAGTACTTCATCTTCTCGCGGATCCCCGCCATCGCCACGATGGCAAGCATCCAGCCGGCACCCGAACCCACGCCATAGACCACAGACTCCACGAAGTTGTAGTCACGCTGCACCATGAAGGAGACGCCACCGAAGATGGCGCAGTTCACTGTGATGAGCGGCAGGAAGATACCGAGCGCGTTGTAGAGCGCAGGGAAGTACTTGTCCAGCGCCATTTCCAAGATCTGCACCAGGGCTGCTATCACACCGATAAAGGTGATGAAGCTCAGGAAGCTCAGATCCAGGCCGGAGACCAGCACGCCATCCTTGAGGACGTAGTTGTAGATCAGATTGTTGGCCGGAACGGCAACGGTCTGAACCACGATAACGGCAATCCCCAGACCCATGGCGGTCTTGACCTTCTTGGACACCGCCAGGAAGGTACACATCCCCAGGAAGAAGGAGAGGGCCAGGTTTTCGATGAAAATCGAACGAATCAACAGACTCAGATAGTGTTCCATACCTTAATCCTTCGCCTCCACCTGCTTGGGATCCCTGGTGCGAACGCCCCAGATGATCAGACCAATGATGAAGAACGCACTCGGCGGCAGCAGCAGCAGACCGTTAGGCACATACCAGCCACCATTGTTCACCAGCGGCAGCAGCTCGATACCGAACCAGGTGCCGGAGCCCAGGATTTCACGCACTGTGGCTACGGTCAGCAGCACGGCGCCGTAGCCCAGACCGTTGCCGATACCATCCAGGAAGGAGGGCAGCGGGGCGCTCTTCATGGCATAGGCTTCGGCACGACCCATCACGATGCAGTTGGTGATGATGAGGCCCACGAACACCGACAGTTGCTTGGAGATCTCATAGGCATATGCCTTGAGCACCTGGTCAACCACGATAACCAGCGAGGCAATCACCGCCATCTGGGCGATGATCCGTACGCTGTTCGGGATCTGGTTGCGGATCAGGGAGATGAACAGGTTGGAGAAGGCGGTCACCGCGGTCACGGCCAGCGTCATCACGAATGCCGTCTTCATCTGGCTGGTAACGGCCAGCGCGGAACAGACACCCAGCACCTGCAAGGCGATGGGGTTGTTGCCGAGCACAGGCGTCAACAGCAACTTCTTCATTTCGCTCTTGTCAGCCATTGTTGATTTCTCCTGCACGAATCTTGGCCAGGAAAGGACCAAAGCCCTTGGGTCCCATCCAGAAGTCGAACGTGTGCTGTACACCGTTACCGGTCAGAGTCGCGCCAGACAGGCCATCGATCTCATGCACGGAACCTTCAGGGGCATGGCCCTTGATGACTCGCAAGGCTGGCATGCCGTCCTGATCGAACAGCTTCTTGTCCTTGAACAGGCCTTGCCAGGCCGGGTTCTCGATCTCGCCGCCCAGACCCGGGGTTTCACCGTGGTCATAGTAGGTAATGCCCTTGATGGTTTCCCCATCAGCCGCCACGGCAACGAAGGCATACATGGTAGACCACAGACCCTGGCCGTAGATCGGCAGGATAATATTGTCGACCTTGCCTTCGGCATCCTTGGCGAAGAACACCGGGATCAGTCTAGAGATTTGACGCAAACCAGCCTTGTCGTCGGCAGGAGCCAGACGAATGTTCTTGGCCGGATCTTTTGCTGCCAGCTTGGTGTCGAAGTTGTCGGCATCGCCGTCAACGAATTCACCGGTAGTCAGGTCAACCAGACGCGCTTCAATCTTGTCACCGTACAGTTGGGCCAGATCACGCTTGGCCACCGAGCTGACATCGACACCGGCAACGGACAGAATATTGCTTTGCTTGTCCAGCGCCTTGTTTTCCATCTGAGCCTGACGCAGACCCACAGCAGCCACTGAGACCACGATGGAACATACCAGACACAGACCGGTCACTATGGTGAGGGTGCCGACAGTAGAGTCTTTATTAAACGCCACGAGCGATCCTCCGCTTGATGTTCGCCTGCGCCACGAAATGGTCAAACAAGGGGGCAAACAGATTGGCAAACAGAATGGCCAACATCATGCCTTCCGGGAACGCCGGGTTCACGACACGGATCAGCACAACCATGACGCCGATCAGCGCGCCATACCACCACTTGCCCTTGTTGGTAAAGGCAGCGGAGACCGGATCGGTCGCCATGAAGGCCATACCAAAGGCGAAGCCGCCCAGCACCAGATGCCAGTGCCACGGCATGTTGAACATGGGGTTGGTATCGGAACCGATGACGTTGAACAGCAGGGAAGTGGCGACCATGCCGATCATCACGCCTGCGATGATGCGCCAGGAGGCGATCCGCATGTAGACGATCATGGCTGCACCGATGAGGATCATCAGGGTGGATACTTCACCGATGGAACCCGGCAGGTTACCAAGGAAAGCATCCATCCAGCTGATGGTCTGGCCGGTTGCACCGTTGATCAGCGCCATCTGGCCGCCCTGGGCCCACTGGCTCAGCGCGGTCGCGCCCGAGTAGCCATCAACGGCCACCCAGACAGCATCACCGGAGATCTGACCCGGGTAGGCGAAGAACAGGAACGCACGACCCGCCAGGGCCGGGTTCAGGAAGTTCTTGCCGGTACCACCGAACACTTCCTTGGCCAGTACCACACCGAAGGTGATGCCCAGCGCGGCTTGCCACAGGGGCAGCGCGGGCGGCACGATCAGCGCAAACAGGATGGAGGTCACGAAGAAGCCTTCGTTGATCTCGTGCTTGCGCACCATGGCGAACAGCACTTCCCAGAAACCACCGACCAGGAACACGGTCAGGTAAATTGGCAGGAAGTGGGTTGCACCGATCAGCATCTTGCTGCCGATACCGGCAACCGCTGGATCCAGCGAGGCACCCAGCAATTGCGCCAGCGCATATTGCCAGGTATAAGCACCGGCAACGGTACCCAGATGGGCAATAGCTGCGATAGCCTGATTGCCGACGTTGAACATGCCCCAGAACATGGCCGGGAACACAGCCAGCCACACCATGATCATCATGCGCTTCAGATCGATCGCATCACGGACGTGGGCAGCGTTGCGGGTCACGGACCCGGGGGTATAAAACAGGGTATACGCCGCCTCGAACAGGGCATAGTACTTGGCGTACTTGCCACCCGGCTCGAAGTGATGTTCCATATTTTCAAGAAGTTGCTTGAAACTCATCGCTTAACCTTCCAGTTCTATCTTGGTCAGGCACTCACGCAAGATCGGGCCGTACTCTGTCTTGCCGGGGCAGACGAAGGTACAGAGCGCCAAATCTTCCTCATCCAGCTCCAGACAACCGAGCGCTTGCGCGTTGTCGATGTCACCGGAGACCAGATCCCGCAACAGCAGGGTCGGCAGGATGTCGAGCGGCATCACACGCTCATAGTTGCCGATAGGCACCATGGAGCGATCACTACCGTTGGTGGTGGTAGTGAAGTTGATGAGCTTGCCCTTCACCAAATGCGAGAGGGTGGTACGGGTGATGGAGAACTTGCTGGCGCTGGGGTTGACCCATCCCAGAAACTCTTTCTCACGGCCTTCACTCAGCACGCTCACCTGATTGTGGTAACGACCCAGGTAGTCATGGACCCCTTCGGCCTTGGCACCACTGAGCAGGGAACCGGAGATGACGCGGTTTTCATCCGCCCGCAGCTCGTTGTTGGTCAACTGGCTGATACAGGCGCCCATGCGGGTACGCAGCAGGCGAGGCTTCAATACGTTCGGGCCAGCCAGGGCGATCACCTTGTCGGTGAAGATCTGGCCAGTGGTGAACAGCTTGCCGTACGCGATGACATCCTGATAGTTGATGTACCACTGCACCTTCTTGGCACTGACCGGATCCAGGAAATGGATATGGGTGCCTGGCAGACCGGCAGGATGCGGACCGACGAACACTTCTTCTTTGACTTGCGCCAGAGAAGCGTGCGGCAGGCTGGCCTCGCCTTTACAGACGTAGACGGCGCCATCGGTCAGGCGCGTCAATACAGCCAGACCATCGAGGAAAGCCTGTGACTGTTCCTTGATGATGAGCTCGGCATTGGCAGCCAGCGGGTTGGTGTCCATGGCGGTGACGAAAATGGCACGGGGAGAAGACTCCACGGCCGGCACCTTGCTGAACGGGCGAGTACGCAACGCAGTCCATTGGCCTGATGCGACCAGGATCTCCTGCACCTTGCTGCGCGCGAGCTGTGCCAGCTCGGCAGACGCAAAGTGTTCAAAGGTCACCTGCTCGTCAGACCCATCGATATCGATGACAACGGATTGCAGAATGCGCTTGGCACCCCGGTTGATCTCTGAAACCACACCGGTGGCAGGGGCCGTGAATTTAACGCCAGGGTTCTTCTTATCTTCGAAGAGCTCCTGACCTTTAATGACGCGATCACCTACTTTGACAAGCATAGTAGGACGCATCCCCACGAACTCTTCGCCGAGTGTAGCAACACGGGTGATGGCCGGGCCATCGTAGATTACTTGCTCCGGAGCACCCAGCACGGGGATGTCCAGTCCTCTTTTAATTGTAATCATACTCACTTGCACTACCGTTAAGGGAAGACAGGTTGGTTAGCGCCGAGAAATACATCACGACGAGTTGTTGAATGAGCCCGTTCATGTTGCAGGATAATGTCGAAGCGACAAACAAATCAGCAACATACAGGGTCATTCAAAAGCGCTTGAGTTTAGCACTTATGGCAAGTCAGCTTCTATGCAAAATGGGGAAAATCCCCGCTCTATCACAAAATCATCGAAATTTAATCGCACCGTTTTTTTCGCTAAACCTCAGGCTCTGCGTTGAGTTAGCAATTAATACCCCAAAATAGGTAATAGTTTTTATGTTCAAAAATGGATTAGAAATTTTGATGTATGGGCAGGGGAATAGCGCCCTGCTTCCGGACACAAGACGCAGCCCAAAAACGTTTGTTAATTGTTAACTGGTCGCAGATTAAGTAACTGATTGGTCAATAATGTTAGGCCAGCCCATTTTTGCTGACACAGCTCGGCGTCTTTGGTGCCTGTTCCCTTTGCAACCACTCCTGCTCAGTATAGGTATGCAACGCCAGTGCATGAATGGCGCCAGCCAGCTCGTCGGCCAGCACGGCATTGACCTGACGATGACGGGCCAGCAACCGTTGACCTTCGAAATGCGGGCTCACCACCACCACCTTGAAGTGGCTCTCGGAACCCGGCGCCACCCTGTGCATATAGCTTTCGTTGACGACCTCCAGATGAGTGGGGGACAAGGCAGCGGCCAGCTTGGCCTCTATCTGTTGTTGCATGGTCACGAGCATCACTCCCAAAATAGATGTCCGGCCATTGTAGCCAGAGTTGGCGGTATGACGAAATTGCCCGGCGTGGGAAAATAGCCGCAAATATGCCCCGCACACACAGCTGCCGGACTGGTGAAATTCTCCGCCCCCGCTAGAATAGCGCCACTTTGCGCCCCGTCGGCGCCTGTTTTATGAATCACGTTGGACTCTCGCTTATGCAAACCCTTCTCGACACGGCTCATTGTCGTCTGACCCTGTATCGCTACCCACGCCAGAGCCAGGATCCGTTGCAAGCCTGGGATGCGGCAGACGAGTATCTGATCAATACCCTGGCTGAGACGCCACTCGAGCAAGCCGGCCCAGTCATCATCATGAATGACGGCTTCGGCGCACTGGCGGCGTTTCTGCATCCTCACGCCCCTGTCTGTGTCAGCGACTCCTATATCAGCGAGCGGGCGACCCTTGCCAACCTCGCAGAGAACGAGCTGGATCCTCACGCCATCAGATGGCAGGATGCGCTCGCGCCACTGCCCCTGGCCCCGGCACTGGTAGTAATCAAGGTATCCAAGTATCAGGCGCTGCTGGAGCAGCAACTGCTGGCATTGCGTGCGGTGGTCACACCGGCTACTCGCGTCATTGCCGCCGGCAAGGCCAAGGACATTCACAGCTCGACCCTAGCATTGTTTGAAAAATACCTGGGGCCAACCCGCACCTCGCTGGCCTGGAAGAAGGCGCGCCTGATCCATTGTGAGCCGCAAGCGATACACCCGGAACTGGCCAACCCCTATCCGACGGTCTGGCCGCTGGAGGGCACCGGCATGCTCATCCACAACCATGCCAACGTGTTTTCGCGCACCAGCCTGGATATAGGTGCCCGCTTCATGCTGGACAATTTGCCTGTCCACAGTGCGCGCAAGGTGATCGATCTCGGTTGCGGCAACGGTGTGCTGGGGCTGGCACTGCTGGCGAAGGATGCCGAGGTGGAGGTGACCTTCATCGACGAGTCCTATATGGCAGTGGCCTCGGCGCAACTCAACGTCGAGCACAATCTGCCAGACGGCATGCCACGAGCCCGCTTCATGGTCAATAACTGTCTCGACGGCGTGACGGTCGGTTCGGCGGACAGGATCCTCTGCAATCCGCCCTTCCACCAGTTGCAGGCTATTACCGATCATATCGCCTGGCAGATGTTCACCGATGCCCACCGGGTGTTGCCCCAGGGGGGCGAACTCTGGATAGTAGGCAACCGTCATCTGGATTATCACAACAAACTCAAGCGCCTGTTTGCCAACGCACAAGTCGTTGCGTCGAACAGCAAATTCGTTATTTTGAAAGCCATCAAACGCTAAAGATAAGGTTAAAGGAAACCCATGATGAAAAAGTCAATCTTGCTGCTGGCCGCCCTGATGCTGGGTGGTTGTGCCACTCACTGGCCGGAAACCGCGCTGCTGAACCCGCAGGTCATCCCCTCCAACCAGCAGTACTACTCTGGCAACCGCATCACCCTGGAAGGGGTCGACAAGCGTGAAGCCGCCTACGTCTTCTCCATCAAGAAGAAAGAGAAGGCGGCCGTGCTGGTCAACAGCGAACAGCCGCTCAACAACCTGCTGGCCGAGAAGCTGGCCGAAGGGCTGCGCAGTCAGGGACTGGAAGTGGGCAACAGCGGTACCACCAACCTGACCCTGGCCATCTCCAGCGCCGCCGTCACGGTGGAAGAAAAGACCTTCACCTATGTCACCAAGTCCCGCGTCAGCCTGCAGGTGATTGCCGACTTCCAGGGCAGCAAGCTGACCAAGCAGTTCAACATGTCTTCCAGCAAGGAAGGTCCGGGGGAGCCGAGCATGGCCGAACTGGAATCCATCCTGAACCAGCAATTGGGCAGCCTGCTGCAACAGATCATGGCGGATGACGCTCTGCGTGGTTACCTCAAGGGTCAGCCGAGCTGAGAAAGGAGAGCTAAACAATGAAGAAACTCTGGTTACTGGCCATGCTGATCGCCCCGCTGGCGTTTGCCGGCCCCAAGGTCAGGATGGAGACCAACCACGGCAATATAGTGGTGGAGCTGGCATCCAAACAGGCGCCGCAGACGGTGAAGAACTTCCTGCGCTACGTGGCGGACGGCAGTTATGACGGCAGCCTGTTCCACCGGGTGATCCAGGATTTCGTGGTGCAGGGGGGCGGCTACAACCAGCAGTTCCAGCAACTGCCGACCTTCGATCCCGTGGTCAACGAGTCCAAGGGCGGCCTGCCCAACAAACGCGGCAGCATCGCCATGGCCCGCACCCAAGCCGTGGACAGCGCCACCCGCCAGTTCTACTTCAACCTGACCGACAACAATAACCTCAACGCCAATGCAGGCGCCGGTTATACCGTATTCGGCCAGGTCGTGCAGGGTATGGAGGTGCTGGACAAGCTGGCCCAGGTGCAGACGGGTTACAGCTCCATTCTGCGCGCCAACGACGTACCCACCAGCCCCATCATCCTGAAGAAGGTGGTGTTGCTGGCGGAGAAATAACGCGAGCCGGATCACATTCCGTCGCGTCTTTGCCCGGGTCACCGGCGCCCCTTTCTATACTCTGGCCCTGCCCCGTTTCCAGGGGCATGGCCCACCCGAGGAGAAGGAGGTTCCGGTGATCTACCACCAGTACTTAACCCAACACGCAGTCCCGCTGGCTCGGGCGGTTCGTCACTTTCTGGCACGAGAAATCCCTTATCAGCAGTTGGAAGACTTGAGCTGGCAGCTCCTCTCCCACTGGCAAGATTTGCCCCACGATCCCTATAACACCCAAGCCGCCACCGATCAGGAGGGTGTCTTCTGGTTCCTGCTGCACAGCCTGCATCAGTGGGATGAGCAGCAGATCATCGCCGATGTCTGGCTGCGCATGCAGCTGATGGCGTGTGCCAATTATCTGACCATGGAAGGCCCCTGCCCCCGCCACTGCATGGGTTCCCGCCCCTGAATCCTGGTCCGCCCTGCTCGGCTTGCCTTGGCTATCCCCCCCGAACCTGACAAAATGGCGCAATTTTCCCAGAGGAGTCAGGTATTTGAACACTGTCCGCACACCGAGCTGGCGAGACTCGCTCGCCGTCTATCTTGAGTCTCGGGTCCTCATCCTGTTTGCCATGGGCTTCTCTTCCGGTCTGCCGCTGCTGCTGGTGTTTGGCACCCTGTCGTTCTGGCTGCGCGAGGCCGATGTCAGCCTGACCGACATAGGTTACATGAGCTGGGTAGCACTGGCTTATGGCTTCAAGTGGCTGTGGTCACCGCTGGTCGATCGACTGCCCCTGCCACTGCTCTCCCGCTGGCTGGGGCGGCGTCGCAGCTGGATGCTGCTCTCCCAGATACTGATCGCCGCGTCACTGGTGGGCATGGCCTTCTGCGATCCCAAGACCCAGCTGGCCCAACTGGCCCTGTTCGCCCTGCTGGTGGCGTTCGCCTCCGCCACTCAGGACATCGTCATCGACGCCTATCGCATCGAGTCGGCGCCGGAGCGGCTGCAGGCGGCCATGGCCGCCTCCTATATGACAGGTTATCGACTGGCGATGATCATGGCGGGTGCGGGGGCACTGGCGCTGGCAGCCTGGCTTGGCAGCAACACCGGTTATGACTACAACGGCTGGCGACTCACCTATCTGCTGATGGCGGGACTCATGTCTCTTGGCGTCATCACCACACTGATCTGCCATGAGCCGGATATCGATCTCGCCGGTCAGAACGAACAGCAGGAGGCGCGCAAGGCGCTGCTGCTCTCCCATGGCTGGCCAACCTCGCTGGCTGGAGTCGGCGCCTGGATCTATGAGGCCATCTGGTGTCCGTTTGCCGATTTCTTCCGCCGTTATGGTGGATCGGCCATGCTGATCCTCGGGCTCATCGCCTGCTATCGCATCTCGGACGTGGTGATGGGCGTGATGTCCAACAGCTTCTACGTGGACATGCAGTTCAGCAAGACAGAAGTGGCCACCATCACCAAGGTGTACGGCGTCATCATGACGCTGGTGGGTGCGGCCCTGGGGGGCATATTGGTAATGCGCTTTGGTACCTTGCGGATCCTGTTCCTCGGCGCCCTGCTCACCGCCAGCACCAACCTGTTGTTTGCCCTGCTCAACGAAGTGGGCCACAACCTGCAGCTGCTGACCCTGATCATCTCGGTCGACAACCTGAGCGCCGGCATAGCGACTGCCGCCTTCGTGACCTATCTGTCGAGCCTGACCAACGTGGCCTTCTCCGCCACCCAATACGCCCTGTTCAGCTCCGTCATGCTGCTGATGCCCAAGCTGCTGGCGGGTTTCTCCGGCCACTTCGTCGAACAGTTTGGCTACAGCACCTTCTTTATCGGCACCAGCCTGCTCGGCATTCCCGTCTTGCTCCTGATCGTCATGGTTGCCAGACGAGGAAGGGCCTTGCTCTCGGAAGCGGACAAATAGCAAGCGTTTGCGTGAAATTGGGGGTGATTAGATTCACACTTCCGAATAAAGTTCCCCGGTGCTTGTTTCTCCGATGAATTTATTTGGCTAGAATCCCTCCCGCTCCTTGTGGGCAGGCTACGGAAAACCTCAACTAACGCACAAGAGACCAATAAAATGGCCAAATTTACCAAGACTCTGATCGCTGCCGGTCTGCTGGCTGCTGCCGCTACTCCGGCCTTCGCTGCTGACTACAGCGGTGACATCCACAAGAATGATTACAAGTGGATGCAGTTCAACGTCATGCACACCATCGACCAGCGTCCCTTCACCTCCGGTCAAGATAGCTACAACGATACCTATTTCGAAATGGAATTCGGTGGTCGCTCCGGTCTGTTTGACCTGTACGGTTACGTTGATGTGTTCGACATCTTCGACTCCCGTCACAGCGACAAGCACAATGGTCAGAACCTGTTCATGAAGTTTGCGCCGCGTATGTCTCTGGATGCGCTGACTGGTAAAGATCTCTCCTTCGGCCCGGTGCAAGAGGTGTACATCGCCTCCCTGAACAACATCGGCGACAACCAGATGGAAAACATGATCGGTCTGGGTGCTGATGTCATGGTTCCCTGGTTCGGCAAAGTTGGCATGAACCTGTATGCCCGCCACGCTACCGAAAACCAGTTCTTCACCGAAGAAGAAGGTGACTGGAACGGTTACTGGTTCGCCATGAACTGGTTCAAGCCTTTCTACACCTTCAGCAACGGCAGCTTCGTTTCCTATCAGGGTTACCTGGATTACGCCTTCGACCTGGATACCCACAACCGTGCTGACCGCACCAGCGACAACATGGCGACCTTCCACGGTATCTACTGGCACTCCGACCGCTACGCAGTGGGTTATGGCCTGAAGTACTTCATGGATGCCTACGGCACCAAAGATGGCTCTACCGCGTTTGACGGTACCGCCTGGAAGAGCTCTGGCTTCAGCCACTACTTCTCCGTTACCTACAAGTTCTAATCGAACGGGTAATGTGGACAAAAAAACCGGAGCAGCTGCTCCGGTTTTTTATGGCTTTGTCATCGAGCCTTTTGCTATCGAGCTATGTGCAATCGAACAAGGGGGAGGGCCGAACCCTCCCCGCCCGTCATCAATCGCGGAAATTCTGGAACTGCATCGGCTGACCCAGCTCGGCACCACGTACCAGCGCCATGGCTTCCTGCAGATCGTCACGCTTCTTGCCGGTGACCCGCACTTCATCACCCTGAATGGCGACCTGCACCTTGATCTTGGAATCCTTGATCAACTTCACCAGCTTCTTGGCGATTTCTTTCTCGATCCCCTGCTTGAACTTGACGTTCAGGTGGAAACGCTTGCCTGAGTGAACGCTGTCACCCACGTCCATTGAGCTGTTCTCGATGTTGCGCTTGAGCAGGGCTGCGCGCAGGATCTCGACCATCTGCTTGAGCTGGAAGTCGGCATCGGCCTCCAGCTTTACTTCTTCCTTGTTCAGCTCGAAGCTGGCTTCAACACCACGAAAATCGAAACGGGTCGCCAGTTCACGATTGGCGTTATCGACGGCGTTCAACACCTCGTTCATTTTGACTTCAGAGACAATATCGAATGACGGCATGTCAGGGCTCCTCATGTTGCGCTATAAGGGCGCAAATCTACCAGAAAACCGGCAAATTTGCTGATTTCGATGGGGTTGCTCTGCTAGAATCCCCTGCGCACAGGAATGGCGAGACCCGTTAGTGTCCGCCAAGCGACATTTCACTTATCCCCGGTAAATGGTTGATCGGAATGCAACCCTACCTTGATTGAGTCTCTCCATGCCAAGCGGATTACAGAGTTCCCGACTGCCCTCCTCCCCCCAATGGTCACTGCTGGGCTGCGGCGCCCTGGGTGGCGTCTTCGCCTCCCTGTTGACTCAAAGCGGCCAATCGACCCGCGTCTTGCTGCGCGATCGCCACCGTTCGACCCTGCACCCCGGGATTGATTTCACCTCGCTGGAAGGCCAGACCCAGCTGATCGCCATCGAGCGCGGCTTCGTCGACCAGCCCGGTCAGATCAAGCGCCTGCTGGTGATGACCAAGGCAGGTCAGGTCGTGTCTGCCCTGACCCCCTTGGCAGGCAAGCTGGCGGCGGGCGTGCCCATAGTGCTGCTGCACAATGGCATGGGCATTGCCGAGCAGGTGGTGCAGCTGTTTCCGCATAATCCTGTCATTGCGGGCGTCACCAGCCACGGCGCAATGCAGAGCGGTCACTTCGTGTTCCGCCACACCGGCAAGGGCGAGACCTGGCTCGGCCCGGTCAATGAAGCGGCCAGGGCTCATGCCTCCCTGGCAGAGGATCTCGCCGCCGCCCTCGGCCAGGCCGGCTGGGACGAGCAGATCCTGGCTCGCCAGTGGCAAAAACTTGCCATCAACTGCGCCATCAATCCGCTGACGGCGCTCTATAAGCTCAAAAATGGCGAGCTGGCCGGCCCTCGCTTCGCCGATGCCCTGCAACAGATCTGCGTGGAAGTGGCCGACGTCATGCAGGCCGAAGGCCAGCCCACCAGCAGCGATGAGCTGCTGCGCCGCGCCATGACGGTGGTCGAGTTGACCGCCGACAACTACTCCTCCATGCATCAGGATATGGAGCAGGGGCGCGAGACAGAGATCGAGGCCATCACCGGCTTCCTGCTGGCCTGCGCCGCCAAACACGGCATAGCGGTGCCGGTCAATCAGGGCCTCTATCAGGCCATCAAAGAGAAGAGCTAAGCCCGCCGAGATGGCGGGTAACCAAGGAGTGCAGCATGACAGTACTGGTATTGGTAGCACCGGGGTCTGAAGAGATCGAAACCGTCGCCATCGTCGACACCCTGGTGCGCGCACGCATCGAGGTGCTGCTGGCCTCCTGCTGTCCGGCGGGTCTGCGCCAGATCCGTGCCTCCCGCGGGGTACAGCTGGTCGCTGACTATCATATCGACGAGCTGACCAGCCGTGACTTCGAAGCCATCGTCGTGCCGGGCGGCTTGCCCGGCAGCGAGGCAATCCGCGATACGCCGCTCGCCATCGATCTGCTCAGGGAACAGGCGGCGCTCGGCCGCTGGCGGGCGGCTATGTGCGCCGCCCCCGTGGTGGTACTGCACCATCATGATCTGCTGGGAGATGCCAGCGTGACCTGCCACCCAGGCTTGCAGGCCCAACTGCCCACCAGCCAGCTCAGCACGGCGCGGGTCGTGACGGATGAGACTCATCACCTGATCACCAGCCAGGGGCCTGGCACCGCCATCGAATTTGCCCTCGAAATCGTGCGGGTGCTGCGCGGGGACGACACCGCCCTCGCGGTCGCCGGCCCCATGGTGATGCCCCCTTCTGTCATGCCATGACCCCTGTTGCCATCGCGGATGCCCTCTCGTCATGACAGAGCGCCCCTTGCCAGCCGGCAAGGGGCGCTCTGCTATTGGCCGGGCGCAACTCGGGCTGCCCCCTTGATCGCTAGCTCAGCAACTCGGGCCTGAGCTGCTCCATCAGCAGGTGGTTGTCACTGTAATCCACCGGTATGGCCACCACGGCGGGCCCAACGACCGCCATGGCGGCGCGCAGGGTAGGCCGCAGATCCTCGGCACTGGTGACCGCAAAACCGGCCGCCCCGAAGGACTCGGCATAGGCCTTGAAGTTGATGGGCCCGAAGCTCACCCCCGAGCTGCGGCGGTACTTTTTCTCCTCCTGCATCGCCACCATGTTGTAGCCGTTATCGACCCAGATGATGTGCACTATGTTGGATTTGAGCCGCACCGCCGTCTCCAGCTCCATGCTCGACTGCATGAAGCTGCCATCGCCGGAGACAGAGATGATCTTCTCCCCCGGCCGCACCATGGCAGCACCTATGGCCCAGGGCAGCGCTACCCCCATTGTCTGCTGACCGTTGGAGATAAGCACCTGACGCGCCCGGAAGCTGTAGAGGTAGCGGGCAATCCAGATGTGGAAGCTGCCCATGTCCACGCACAGTGTCATGTCCTGCCCTATGATGTCCTGCAGCTCCTTGACGATGCGCAGCGGATGGATGGGCATGCCCCCCAGATGCTGGGCATGCTGGGTCAGCTGGTGACGCTGGGCCCGTATCTCCCCAAGCAGGGCCGCGATGGCGGGGTCCCGTGCCAGCGGCTTGTGCAGCATCTTGGTCAAGCAATATAGATTGGCACTGATGGAGCCCACCAGCTCAACCGCCGGGCAGTAGCTGCTGTCGATCTCCGCCGGCAGGGCATCAATGTGCAGCAATTGCCGCTCACCCGTGCCATTCCACAGCACAGGGTCATATTCGATGGGGCTGTAACCTATGCAGATCACCAGATCCGCATCCTGCAGCAACCTGTCCCCCGGCTGGTTGTTGAACAGCCCGACCCGACCGGCGAAGTCATCGAAATGGTGGGTATCCACCACACCGGCCGCCTGATAGGTGCCAGTCACCGGCAACCGGCTCTTGTCCAAAAAGGCGCGCACCGCGAGAGAGTTTTCCGGCCGACTGGCCAACAGGCCGAGCAGCACCACCGGCTTGCGGGCCTGCGCCAGCAGGCTCAGCGCCCTGTCTATGCCTGCCTCATCGGCGGCGCCCGGTTCGGGTATGGCTCTGGGCACCAGGATGGCGCCATCGGTCGGCTCGTTGATGATGTCCATGGGCAGGCTGACGAAGGCCGCGCCTGGGCGGCCCAGCTCGGCACAACGAAAGGCGTTTGCCATCACCTCTGACAGGGCGGACCCGGTTCCCACCTGGGCGCTGAACTTGGTGACGGGGCGGCACAGGCTGACGGTGTCCAGGCTCTGGTGAGTAAGCTTGAGGCCATCGGCACGTCGCACCGCGCCCCCCAGCGCTACCATGGCATCCCCTTCCGAGGTGGCGGTCGCGAGGCCTGTGATCAGGTTGGCGCAACCTGGGCCCGAGGTCACCAGCGCCACCCCGGCCTTGCCGGTCAGACGGCCCACGGCGGCGGCCATGAAGGCGGCGTTCGCCTCGTGACGCACCACTATGGTGTCGATGGGGGAATCTTCCAGGGCATCGAATACCCGGTCGATCTTGGCCCCCGGAATACCGAATACCTGCTTGACGCCCTGCGCCTCCAGATGGCGTACGACCAGCTCGGCCCCGCAGCTCCAGTGTTGATTTTCCATGAGAATAACTCCTTGTAAGCGAAGGGCTTAGCCTTCGGCGGCGCGGATGGCGCGGTCCAGATCGGCGGGATTGAGGTCAGCCTGTTGAAAAGCAGGGTTGCGCGGCAGCTCTATGTTGAGATGCTGAACCACAGACAACTGCAGCTGGCCGTGGCCCATGGCGTAATCGAGGATGTGACCACCGCCTTTGCGATCTTCGGTGATGAAATGTTCGTGATAGCCGGCCACATTGATCCCCTGCACGAAGGGCGGGCAGCGAAAGCCCACCAGGGTGCCGCGCCGCTGGCTGAAAGAGAACAAAGGCTGTGCCTCTATGGCTTCCAGCATGGGCTTGTAGGGCGGGGTCTGGCAGGGCACGGTGCGCACCTGGGCCTGCTCAAACAGACCATCGAGGCGAAAAGCGACGAAGACGTTGTCGGTGCCCACCAGCTGATCGATCCACTGATGGATCTCGTCGCGGCTGAGGGGGTGATCGAAGCGGCGCTCCAGACAGGGTCGAAAGTGAGTCATCACCGCAAACGGGGTTTTCTGCCCGGCCTGGGCAGGACGGGCCGAGCCATCGGCCTTGAGTTGATGGATCTGGCGCTCGAACGCAATCAGCTCGCCGTCGAGCCGGTTGAAGGTGCCAAGACCGAAGTCGCCGTGGCGCAGCAGATCGGCCATGGTGGTCTCGCCCTCATAGACGCCGGCCAGCAGGGCGCTCATCAAGGAGCTCTGATAGACCTCGCCACCACCCTGACGGGCTTGCCAGCGAGCAAACTGCTGGCTGATCTCGATGGCACAGTCACACTGTGTATGGGTTTCCATTTGGATTTAACCTCCAATCCTGTTAGGTTGGCAAATCAGGATTCAATAGTGACCAAGATCACACTTTGATACCAATATCCAAACCCATCAGCTTCGAGACGTACCAGATATGGAATTTCGTTACCTGCGCTACCTGGTAGCCGTGGCAGAGAAGCAGAGCTTTACCAAGGCGGCCGAGACGCTGGGCATGGCCCAGCCGCCCCTCAGCCAGCAGATCCGCAAATTTGAACAGGAGGTGGGCACGCCACTGTTTCACCGGCTGACCCGCAGTGTGGAGCTGACCGAGGCGGGGCTGAGCCTCTATCAGGATGCCAAGGGCATACTGTCGCAAACCGAGCAGGCCATGCAGAAAGCCCAGCGCATTGCCCGCGGTCAGCTTGGCTCCCTGCGTCTGGGCTTTGCCGGCTCCACTGTGCTGCACCCGAGCGTGCTGCGCCTGATCCACGACTTTCGCCAGGCCTGGCCAGAGGTGAGCCTGCATCCCATCGAGAACAGCATGCCCAATCTGGTGCGCGACCTGATGAGCGAGGAGCTGGATGCCGCCATACTGCGCCTGCCGTGCAGCAGCAGCTCGGCGCTGACTCACCATCTCATCGATGAGGAGGAGATGCTGATAGCCCTCCCCCCGCACCACCCGCTGGCAAGCACGGGCGCCATCGCCATCGAGGCCCTGGCGCAGGATCCCTTCATCCTGTTCCCCCGCGAACTGGGGCCGGGCCTGCACGATGCCATCACCCAACGCTGCCAGCGGGCCGGTTTCTGTCCCCGTCTCGGCAGCCAGAGCCCTCAGGTGATCTCCACCGTCGGCATGGTGCAGGCCGGTTTCGGGGTTGCCATCATCCCGCGATCTGTGAGCGAGCTGCATCCCCACGGCGTCAGCTATCACCCCATCGCCGATGAACCGCTCACCACCCGCATCAGCCTCGCCACCCGCTGCCATCCCCGTCAGAAGAGCCTGCAGCACCTGATAGGGCTGATCCCTCGCCAGCGCTGAGCCTCCCCGGGCACTGGCCGACATCCCATCAGCAGAACAACAAGGCACATGTGAACGAGACGCTGGCGGGGGTCAGAGCCATGGACGAGGTGGCAGGGCTGGGCACACTCGTGCGGCCAGCATCCAATCCGGTTGGACAGGCGACCTAAATGGATTGATGAGGTTCACGAACATGGGCATTCATGGCGTTATCCAACCGACAGGCCAGCATGCGACCGCCATGAATTGTCACCCTCTCACCGGGCATGCCACGGGTGATATACGCCCTCCTCTCTCTTGCCTTGGATCTAATCATCCGGCAGCACATCAAAACCGGCGATCACATCAAACAGCTCTTCATCAATGGCACTCTGGCGAAGGCGATGAAATTCACTTTCAAGCGTATCCAGCAATTCACCAATGTTTTTTTCCGCCCGTTGCATGGCAGCAAGCCGGCTGGCATTTTCACTCGCGAGCGACTCGGCGCACGCACGAAACAAGGAGATAAAGAGATACTCGCGCACCAACGCCATCTGGGTATTGTCCCTGCGACCGATCAACTCTGGCAGACACTGGGTCGGCCAGCTCCGGGTCATCAAGGCCTGTTGCCAGGTGGCATCGAGGGGGAGGAAGGGTTGACAGACAGGCTCGTAAAGCGAGCCGGACTTTGGGCGGTTGTGAAACAAGAGGATATTGCTGACTTCTCCGCGCTCGCGCAGAGATTCTGTCTCGATAAGGATCTCGCTGACCAGCGGAGTGATCGCCGAGATGGCGCTGGGCAGACGAAAAGCCCGTCCCAAGGTAAGGGCGCTGTCATCGAGGCGGGAGCGGATACGATCCCCTGCGGTCCAGATGATTTTACGACCTGGCAGCTTATCCAGCGTTTCACTGACGAACTCAGCCAGTGATTCGTTAAACTGCCCGACCAGCCCCTGATCCGACCCGAATACGATGACACCCGTGGGTCCCTCATCCTTGAGCGCTGCGGACCGAACCAGGTCGCCCTGCTGTTGGCGAAAAAAGGTCAGCAGGCCGAGTTGAACCGTTCGGTCATAGTCATCCAGGGAACGCACCGCATTTTCATACTGACCAATGCTCGAGGCGGCCATCGCCTTCATCGTCCGCACAACGGATTCGAGGTCACTGGCACTGGCTATCTGGCGACGCAGACTGACGGCTGTTTTACTCATTCGCTTACCTCGTCAACCGGCTGGAACTGAACGAGTGCTTGCCGCGCCAGGTCAACTATCTGAGCACTGTCTTCATCCTCGAGTGTTTCGGTGCTTTCCAAGCGGGCGCAGAGCGCTGGCGAGACCTGGTCGGCGGCATCGCAAACGGCATCCTCGGCTTCTTTCATCCTGTCGAGCGGGATCTGATCAAACAAACCCGCACTCAGCGCCAGCAACACTGCAATTTGCTGCACCATGGGGAAGGGTGAAAATTCTTGTTGTTTCAAACAGGCACGGATGCGACGGCCGTGCGCGAGCTGCAACTGAGTGGCGGCATCGAGTCGGGCGCCGAAGCGCGAGAAGGTTTCCAGCTCTTCGAACTGGGCATAGGCCAGCTTGAGATCACCGGCAACAGCCCGATAGGCAGCACGCTGCGCCTTGCCGCCAACCCGCGACACGGACTGGCCGACATCGACCGCAGGCAACACCCCCAATTCGAAGAGAACGGGTGACAGGTAAATTTGACCATCGGTGATCGATATCAGGTTGGTCGGGATGTACGCCGACATATCCTGAGCTTCTGTCTCTATGATGGGCAAGGCCGTCAGAGAGCCGCCACCAAGTTCCTTGCACAGATGGGTGGCTCTCTCGAGCAGACGCGAATGGATGTAGAAAATGTCACCGGGAAAGGCTTCGCGACCCGGCGGTCGACGCAGCAGCAAGGAGAGTTCGCGATAGGCACGGGCGTGATGTGTCAGGTCATCGTAAACCACCAGCACATCGCGCCCTTGCTCCATGAAATACTCAGCAATGCTGGTCGCGGCATAGGGCGTGATATAGGCCAGACCAGGGGGATCGTTTCCTTCAGCAACGACGACAACCGTGTACTCCAGCGCCCCCTTTTCTCGCAGCGTCGCAATCACCTTGGCAACGCCGGCGGCACGCTGGCCAATGGCACAGTAGACACAGAGCACATTCTTGTCACGCTGATTGAGAATGGTGTCCAGTGCAATGGCCGTCTTGCCAGTCTGCCTGTCACCCAGAATCAATTCGCGCTGACCGCGTCCAATGGGAATGAGCGCATCAACGACCTTGATGCCGGTTTGCAAGGGCACTGTGACCGGGGCCCGACCCATGATATCAGCGGCAGGACGCTCGATTGGCAGGCGCTCCCCGGGCGACAAGGGCCCTTGATCGTCGAGGGGTTCGCCCAGGGGATTGATGACCCGGCCGATCAAGCGCTCCCCGACCGGCACATCGACAACATGACCACTGCGCTCAACCTGGTCGCCAGCGTGCAACAACCAATAATTTCCAAGCAGCACAACGCCAATCTCATCTTCATCGACATTGAAGGCAATACCCTGAATGCCGCCGGGGAAAACAAGTACCTCTTCAAAGCCGATACCCGGCAGGCCGGAGACGCTGGCAATACCGGCGGTAACGCGGGTGATATAGCCGACTTCCCGGGTCACTATGCCATGAACAAAGGTGTCGCGGCCCCTCTCAATAGCGGAGAAAGTCGATGCCAATACCTGCTGCAGAGTATCAGGAGGCATTGGCTGTACCTTCTGAAGTACTGGCGGGTTTGAGCAGCTCACCAATGCTTTTTTCCAGGCTGACCAAGTATTCGGCAATGCTCCAGTCAACCTTGTAACCTTCGGCGCGCAGCTCTATGCCACACACAAGTTCCGGTACAGTTTCATAGCGCAACGCGGGGGCCTTATCTTGTAATGGCTGGATAGTCGTCTCCAGCAAGTTGCGCTGCTCGTCCGACAACGCGAAGGTACTGCTGACCACCAGTGGCTGCCCGGAGGTCTTCAGCGCCTTGCTCAGCGCAGCCTTGTCGGTGTCGTTCAGGTCACGCAGATGGGCGACGAACACATCAACCATACGGGCCTCGAGCGTGATACCGGCAAGATCGGTCAATGCCTTGCCCGCAATGGCAAAGACCTCCTGGCTGGTCCGCTGGCGAATATCATGGTGCAGTGCGTGCGCCTCGCTTTGCAGGGAGGCTTTGCCTTTGGCAATCAGGGCGCTCGCAGCTTGCCTTGCCTCGTCAAGCAGCCGCTGGCGCTCGACATGAGCAGCCTCTGTTGCCTCTTTGAGGAGTGTTGCCTTGTTGCGATCGAGCTCGGAATTTCGTTGCTCAAAATTTTCTCTCTCCTCTGTAGCCGATGCTTGCTGTTGAGCTGCATTGGCCAGCTCGGTAGCAATGCGCTTCTCACGGGCGTCAATTGCATCGAGTATCGGGTGATAGAGAAAGCGTTTCAGCAGCCAGGCCAGGATCAAAAAGTTGACCACTTGCGCGCCGACGGTGAACCAGTCGATAAGCATGATCTATTTTCCTGCCACGGCGGCGATGGCTTGATTCCAGAACGGATTGGCGAAGATCAGGATCATCGACACCACAAAACAGTAGATAGCCACCGACTCGACCATGGCCAAGCCAACGAACAGGGTACGAGTGATGGTGGCTGATGCATCAGGTTGTTGCGCCAGCGCGCTAAGCGCCATCGCCACCGCCCGGCCTTCACCGAGCGCCGGGCCTATGCTGCCAATAGCGATGGTCAAGCCAGATGTGATAATCGAAGCAATGGCAATGAGGGTCAAACTGTCCATGATCAGTCCTTTTGGGAAATGGGTGTGGTTTCGGGAGCTACTTCAGGCTTGGGTTCACGGACCCGGGTGGCAGCGGCGATGTAGACGGCCGCCAGAATGCTGAAGATATAGGCCTGCACCATGCCGGTCAGCAGTCCTAACGCACTCATGATTACAGGAAAAATAAAGGGGGTTATGGTGAGCAAGATGGCAAGGATCATGGTTCCGCTCATCATGTTGCCAAACAGACGGGCGGCCAATGCCAAGGTGCGCGACAATTCGCTGACAATATTGAAAGGCAACATGATCAAGGTCGGCTTGACGTAGGCTTGCAGATACGCGGTCAGGCCGCTGTCGGCAATGCCGAAGATCGGGACGGCAAAAAATACGCAAATAGCCAGTGCCGTGGTCGTCGACAAGGAGCCGGTGGGTGGCTCGTAGCCAGGTATGATGGTGACCAGGTTGGCGCTGGCGACAAAAAGAAACAACGTCCCAATAAAGCCGAGGTAGAGCCGTGGCTTGAGCAGCCCGACTTCCGCAATCTGATCGACGATACCGGTGACTATGATTTCCAACAGGTTCTGCCAGCGGCTACGGTCCAGTCCTTTCGACAAGCGACGGGTCACCAGCCATGAACCGAACGTCAATACGAACATAAGGCCCCAGCTGTAGACGATGGTGGCATTGAGCTTAACAAAGCCGAATTGCCAGAAAACAAGGACGTCCGGGCTAAGGTGCATATTGAGCACCGATCAATACTGGCATCTTGCGAGTGACTCGTGTGACAGCAATCCGAGCGAGGATAAACCCCAGCAACAGAGCCGCCCAGCGCTGCCAGTCAGCACCGCCAACGAGCCAAAAACCCACCATCACGATCGCCGAGCGCAAAAGCAGGCTGCAAAAAAACCAGAGGGCTATCTGGGCAGAGGCGACGCCTCGGCGAACCGTCCACCACAGGCCGCCAAAAAAGAGCAGGCCCAGCACGACGCCGGCAAACAGGCTGCCACTCAAAATGAGCCATTCATTCATCATGTTTTTTTCCCTTATCGTGAATTTCACTGTCTTCTTTTGCCAGCCAGCGCCAGGCATTGAAGCAGCCGAGGGTCAGACCCGCAGCCAGCAGCGCCAACGTCCATGACTGGCCGCCCGGGTATCGCTCATCAAGCCAAAGACCCAGTGCCGCCCCCAGCAATGTGGGGATCGCGATCGACCAGCCAATAAGACCCATCATGCCCAGACCCGACCAGACGGTGCGTGTGACTTGTTGCTGCGCCTTTACTTTGCGCTCAGCCTTGTTGCCAATCAGCTCGCTGAACCCGCGTTTGCCATCGCCCGGCTTGCGTCCTTGCTCAGTCATGTTGCATGGCCACGAAACGGTGTACAAAACCCGCTTCAAGTTTTGACAGCGCAGCTCGCGCGCTTTTTTCCTGCTCATCAAGCGTTAAAAATTCTCGCTCAACGGCGGCACGCAATTGTTCAAGTTCCAGGTTACCGATGGCATTGCGCACGGACACCAACACCTCGTCACCCGTCTTCACCAATACCCCCTGATCGACCGCAACACAGACCTCGTGCTCTGTACTCGTCTCGAACACCAGAATGCCCGGCACCAGTACGGCAGCGCAGTCGAGCCGATTGGGTAGCAGACCAAAGGATCCATATGTCGATTCGGCAACGATGCGCAGCACATCCGCTTTCTCGGCAAACACCTTGAAAGGCAACAAAATCTTAAGTCTCATGGGTACTCGCTTTCTCTTTGTTGGCTTGTTTGTCGAGCGCTTCATCGATGGCTCCGATCATATACAGCGCACTTTCCGGTACATCCTTGAACTCGTCGCGCAAAATACGCTCGCAACCCGCCAGGGCATCATCCAGGCTCACCTGTCGCCCCTGCATGCCGGTGAATTGTTCCGTGGTGAAAAATGGCTGAGTCAGAAAACGTTCCAGTCGCCGGGCACGCGCCACCACGTTGCGGTCCTCGCTCGACAGTTGCTCCATACCAAGCATTGCAATGATGTCTTTGAGATCGGCGTATTGCGCCAGGGTGCGGCGGATCGCCTGTGCCAGCGTGTAGTGTCGCTCGCCAATGATGCCAGGCGTCGCCATTTTGGAATTTGACTGCAAGGGATCAATGGCCGGATATAGCCCTTCGCTCGCCCGTTTGCGCGACAGCACAATCGATGCGGAGAGGTGCGAGAAGGTATGCACGGCGGCCGGATCCGTGAAGTCATCTGCGGGTACATAAACAGCCTGGATCGACGTGATGGCACCGGTATCGGTATTGGCGATGCGCTCCTCCAGTTGGGCCAGCTCAGTGCCCATGGTCGGCTGGTAGCCAAGACGAGCCGGCATCTGCCCCATCAGCCCAGACACTTCCATGCCGGCCTGGATAAAGCGGAATATATTGTCGACGAGCAGCAACACATCGCTATGCTCGTCATCACGAAAGTACTCCGCCATGGTCAGCGCGGCGTGACCCACACGAAATCGGGCGCCCGGAGATTCGTTCATCTGCCCGAACACCATCACCATGTTGTCGAGCACGCCAGCGGCCTTCATATCGCGATAGAGCTCCTCGCCTTCGCGACAGCGTTCACCTATCCCGCAAAAGATGCTCACCCCTTTATGCTGACCCAGCATGTTGTGGATCATTTCCGTGAGCAGGACAGTCTTGCCAACGCCTGCACCGCCAAACAGGCCGGCTTTACCCCCGCGCTCCAAGGGCATGAGTACATCGATCAGCTTGATCCCGGTCAGGAAAATCTCAGGCTGCGTCGAGCGCCTTGCCAATGCCGGCGGCGTGTTGTGTACGCTACGCCAATCCACGGTTGGGGGCGGCAGACGATCGATCGCTTGACCAAAGACATCAAACATTCGTGACAGCGTGCCCTTGCCGACCGGCGCCAACAGGGGGCCACCACTGTCGTTCACCAGGGCGCCCCGCGCCAATCCCTGGGTGGGAGTCAGGGCAATGCCACGCACGCGTTGTGCATCAAGCTGGGCTTGAACCTCGATGACGATGTCCCCCTCATCACCCGTTCTCAGCAGTGAATGAATGGGGGGTAATTGCGTGTCGAAGCGAACATCCACCACGCTGCCACGCACCGAGACCACGATGCCGGTACGGGATGGTGCTGTCTTGTCAGTCATATCAACTCCCTAGTCTGCGTTGTCCTTCAACCATGACCAGGAGACAACCAGACTGTCACTGGCAACCCTGACAAGGAAGTGGCCTGAGGCATGAGCGAACTCAAGTGAATCGTTGAGCAAGGTGCAACAGGACGGTTCGACCTTACCAGTACGGCCTACCTTGATATGTACGTTAACGAACAGACAGCCCGCCGCCCTCCCGCCATAGTGTTTTCGCGGCTACTGCATTTTTATTTTAATTACCACGACTGTCAGATCTGGCGACAGGTCATTTATGCCCGCCTTTGAAGAACCGCCAGGACTCACCTTTCCCGTTCTTCCAGTGAACCGTTCATTCGCTACCCAACACCTGGGCTCTTGCCTGTCTGCCTGTCGCGCGACAGGCGAGGCTGGCCCCTTCATCAGTCATGCATGTCGATGGCTCCGAGCGAGCCGCCGACAACAGAGAGACATTACCCATATCCAACGATGGATTGATGTTCCACGAACGCGGACCCGGGTCCGGTAACAACAAGCAGGGAGATATCCATGAATGGTTGGTGCGCTAGGTTATTTGGCTTCAAGCCAACCAATGACCCTTGGCAGGACAAGGAGCCCGTTCGTGAAGAGTTGTTCGGCATAGAGCGGCTGGAATCCCACGCCATGACGCTGGCAGAAGCCCAGTCAGTCACCGCCAGACCCGCGGCGGTGCAATCATTGCATCTGCGCCTGAAAGAAAACGAGGTCGTCTTGTCATCCGCCCATCAGGCAAATGCAGCTGAACTCGAACTGGGGCATGATCTGACCCATGCGGCCGAGTGGTTCCTCGACAACTATCACCTGGTCGAAGCCCAGCTCTACGAGATCCGCAGCAGCCTGCCTACCAGCTACTACCGCCAGTTGCCAAAGCTGGCCGAAGGCCCCTTTGCCGGTTATCCCAGAGTCTTTGGCATCGCCTGGGCTTTCATTGCCCACAACGACAGCCACTTCGACCCCGAGACCTTGAGCCGTTTCATCCTGGCCTATCAGCGTGTGCAACCGCTGACCATTGGTGAGTTATGGGCTGTGCCCATCACCCTCAGGATCGTGCTCATTGAAAACTTGCGGCGGCTGGTTGAACAGATCTCGCTGGCCCGTCAGGCCAGAGCTGACGCAGATCGCCTTTGCTCGCGCCTGCTCGCCTCAGGGTGCGCCTTGTCGGCACTGAACGAAGACATAGCTTCTCGTGCCACAGGCCCCCTGTCCGAGATTTTTGCCGCTCAACTCGTCAAACAACTGCGTGACCAGGATCCCGATATCACACCGGCACTCGGCTGGCTGGAAGCGCGCCTGACGCTGCAGGGGGGGTCCATCGATGAAGTGGTCCAGCATGCACAGCAGCGGCAGGGGGCCTCCAACGTCACCATTCGCAACATCATCACCAGCATGCGATTCATCTCGAACATCGATTGGAGCGAGCAGTTTGAAAAGATGAGTCTGGTGGATCAGCAGTTACGAGCCAGTACCCACTTCGCCGAGATGGACTTTCCCACCCGCAATCTCTATCGCCGGGCAATCGAGCTGCTGGCCCGCTCTTCCCCCCACGATGAGCTGGATGTCACGGCGCGGGTCCTGTCGGCGACCCGACAAGATGTCGACACCCTGCCAGACGACATGAAACTGAGGGTGCAGGATCCCGGTTATCACCTGATGGCCGAGGGCCGACTCGCCCTGGAAACCGATCTGGGTTTTCGCCCCCCGTTACGCCTTCGACTTCACCGGTTTCATTCCCGACTCGGGATCGGCGGCTATGTCGGCATCATTACCCTACTGACGCTGCTTTTGCTGACATTCACCTACCAGCAGCTCGCACAGCCCGGTGAGCCATGGTCCCTCTGGATGCCGCTCTTCATCCTGTTTGCCTTCTTGCCGGTCAAGGCGGCAGCCATCTCGCTGGTCAACTATCTCATCAGCTTTTATCTGGTGCCCATGCCTCTGCCGGCCATGGATCTCACTCACGGCATTCCCTCATCCCTGCGCACCATGGTGGTCATCCCCACCCTGCTGACCTCTCACTCCGATCTGCTGGCACAAGTCGAGCAGCTGGAGATCCATCACCTGTCAGGGATCAGTGGCGATCTCAGCTTTGCCCTGCTCTCCGACGGGATGGATGCCGCCCAGGAACACATGCCCGAAGATGCGGCCCTGCTGAGCGAAGCCAGTCAGGCCATCGCCCGCTTGAACATCAAATATGGCCCCGGGCCGTCAGGGGATCGCTTCCTGCTGCTCCATCGCCACCGCCAGTTCAACCCGGGCGAAGAGTGCTGGATGGGCTGGGAGCGCAAGCGTGGCAAGCTCTATGAGCTGAACCGTTTGCTGCGAGGAGCAACGGACACCAGTTTTATGGTGATCGATGGTCAGCCCCCTGCCGTCCCCCAAAATGTGCGCTATGTCATCACCCTGGATGCAGATACCCGATTGCCGCGGGATACCGCCAGTCGCCTGATTGCCAAGATGGCGCATCCACTCAACTGCGCGCATTTTGATGCCGAGCAGCAGCGCGTCACCCATGGCTATGGCATTCTCCAGCCCCGTGTCACCCCCTCTCTTCCACTGGGTCAGGATGGCTCCTATTACCAACGGCTCTACTCAGGGCCTGGCGGCATGGATCCCTATGCAGCCACCGTTTCGGACATCTATCAGGATCTGTTCGGGGAGGGCTCTTTCACCGGCAAGGGCATCTACGACGTCGATGCTTTTACCGCCGCGCTGGAAGGGCGGGTGCCGGAAAATAGTCACCTGAGCCACGACCTGTTTGAGGGCATCTTTGCCCGCGCAGGGTTGGCCTCGGACATTGAAGTTGTCGAAGAGTTTCCATCGCGGTATGACGTCAGTGCCAAACGGCAGCATCGCTGGACACGCGGCGACTGGCAACTGCTCGCCTGGATCTGTCAGCGCAAACATGGCCAGCATTCACTGCCCCTGATAGGGCGTTGGAAAATGTTTGATAACCTCTGCCGTTCACTGCTGGCACCGAGTGCCCTGCTGGCTTTTCTCGCATCCTGGCAACTGCCGTTGGGCACGGCGGTGGCGGCGGATCTGATGCTGCTTGCCTGTCTTGCTCTTCCGATATTTTTGCCCCTCATCTTCACCATACTCCCCTGCAAACAGGATATTTTATGGCGCCATTATGTGGGCAGGATTGGCAATAGCCTGCAGCGTGCCGTCATGCAAACCCTGCTCAGCCTCACCTTTCTGGCCGACCAGACCTGGCGCATGACAGATGCCATAGTCCGTACTCTGTTCCGGTTATTCCTGTCACATCGCCACCTGCTGGAGTGGACCACAACGGCTCAAACCTCGGGCGCACCGCGACTGGCCTGCCTGGGCTTTTACCAAATGATGATGAGCGGTGCGGTACTGGGAATGGGAGTGTGCGTCATGACGCTGTTCAGTGCCCCCACCGCCTGGCCGCTGGTCCTGCCTTTTGGCACCCTCTGGCTGCTGGCCCCCCTGATGGCGTACTGGACCAGCCGGCCCCGTTATCTGAGCAAACAGATGACCTGCAGTGCCAGGGAAGCGGTAGAGCTGCGGCTGATTGCCCGCAAGACATGGCGCTATTTCGAGACCTTTGTGACCGATCTCGACAACCAGCTGCCACCGGACAACTTTCAGGAAGTTCCGATAGAGGTCATTGCCCATCGAACCTCGCCCACCAACATGGGGCTCTATTTGCTCTCGACCCTGGCGGCCAATGACTTTGGCTGGGCCGGGCGCGAGGCCGTCATCAAACGGCTGGAAGCCACCCTGGAGGTGATGCAACACTTGCCGCGCTTCAAGGGCCACTTCTTCAACTGGTATGACACCCGGCGCCTGCTCACCCTGGAGCCGGCCTATGTCTCTTCCGTTGACAGTGGCAATCTTGCGGGCCATCTGCTGGTGGTCGCGAGCACCTGCGAAAACTGGCAACAAGCCGCCGACAACAGCTCGATACGCAGCGGCTTGCAAGACACCTATCTGCTGATGCTTCAGGCCCTGCAAGCCTACCCGGTGAAAAACAGCGAGCCGGTGAACGCGCTCACGGCCTGCCTGAAAGCAATCCGCAACCAACTCTATGGCGAGCAGCCCGTAACAAGCCAGCTAGCTGAGCTCGAACGGCTTGCGCAACAAGGCGTCGAGACAGCACACCGTATTGATCTGCCAGCGCATCCCAAAGAGGGGGCCGAGGTCATCTTCTGGTCAGAGGCGCTCAGTCAGACGGTGGCCGAACATCGCCTGGATGACGCCAGCCTCCCCGGTGCGCTTGCGCCACGGCTGCAGGCACTGGCCGAACGCGCACGCACCCTGGCCATGGGAATGGACTTCGCATTCTTGCTGGATCCGGAGCGCCAGCTGCTCTCCATCGGGTATTCCCTCTCCGACAACCGGCTCGACAACAGTTGCTATGATCTGCTCGCCTCGGAGGCAAGGCTTGCCAGCCTGTTCGCCATCGCCAAAGGCGATGTCGTGACCAAGCACTGGTTCAAACTGGGTCGCTCTGCTACCCCGCTGGGCCAAGCCGCGGCCCTGATCTCTTGGTCCGGCTCCATGTTCGAGTATCTGATGCCCTCCCTTGTCATGCGGGCCCCTATCGGCTCTCAGCTGGAGTGCACCAACCGCCTGATCGTCGACTTGCAGATAAGCTATGGTCACTCGCTGGGCATTCCATGGGGCATATCGGAGTCGGCGTTCAACGCCCGAGACATGGAGTTCACCTATCAATACTCCAACTTCGGCATTCCCCAGCTTGCCCTCAAGCGCGGACTGGCCGAAAACCGGGTGATAGCACCCTATGCCACGGGTTTGGCCGCCATGGTCAACCCGGGCGCTGCCTTGAAAAACTATCAACGGCTGGCTGCCATGGGTGGCGGTGGGCGTTACGGCTTTTACGAGGCGCTGGACTTTACCCCGTCCCGTTTGCCCGATAACCAGGATGTGGCCATAGTGCACAACTTCATGGCCCATCATCAGGGGATGACAATCGTCGCCCTCGCCAATGCCCTGCATCAGGGGCTGATGCGCGCCAGATTTCATGAAGAGCCCATCATTCAGGCTTGTGAACTGCTGCTGCAAGAGCGGATCCCGCAGGACATGCCCATTGTCAGACCCCGTGCCGCCGAGATAAAGGCATCGCGGATCAGGACCATACAAGACGTACGATCAGTACGCCGCTTGTCCTCATCGACCCTGGGTGCCCCCATGACCCACCTGCTCTCCAACGGTCGCTACAACGTCATGCTCACCAGTGCGGGGGCCGGCTATAGCCGTTGGGGCAACATTGCCATCACCCGCTGGCATGAGGACGCCACTCGGGACCACTGGGGTTCTTTCCTCTTTTTGCACGATGTCCACAGTGGTGAGACCTGGTCTCCTTGTGCGCACCCGCTGGGCAATTCCGACCACAAGGGGGAAGTTGTTTTTGCCGAGGATCGGGCACAGTTCATTCATCATCACGACCGCCTTACCACCACACTGGAAGTCCTGGTGTCCGGTGAAGCGGATGGCGAAGTACGACGTATCTCGCTGAACAACCGTGGTCGCAGCACCCGCTGTATCGAGCTCACCTCTTACGCCGAGGTCGTGCTGACCACACCGGAAACTGACAGGGCGCATCCCGCCTTCAGCAAGCTCTTTGTGGTCACCGAATTTCTGGCGGAGCTGGGCGCGCTGATTGCGACCCGGCGCCCCAGAACACCGGAAGACAGCGAGATCTGGGCCGCTCACTTCATCATTGTCGAGGAGCAGCTGGCCGGTACGCTTCAATATGAATCCGATCGTGCCCGGTTTATTGGTCAGGGTCGAACCCTGGCCTCGGCCCATGCCTTGCAGCGGGATGTTGCCCTGTCCAACACAACGGGCACAGTGCTCGACCCCATTTTCTCGCTGCGCCAGCAGGTACAGGTCTTGCCCGGCAGCAGTACCAAGGTTGCATTCTGGACGCTGGTGGCCTCATCGCGGCAGGCCTTGCTCGATCTCATCGATCAGCACCACAACCGCCATGCCTTCCAACGGGCCAAGACGCTGGCATGGACCCAGGCACAGGTGCAGTTGCACCATCTGGATATTCAGGCGGCGGATGCGGCCAACTTCCAGCGGCTCGCCGCTCCCCTGCTCTACGCTGACTCGCGCTTTCGCGCCTCATCGAACACCATATTGCATGGGCTGGCACTGCAATCCGCCCTCTGGCAGCTCGCCATCTCAGGTGACCTGCCCATCATGCTGCTGCGCATTGATGACATAGAGGATCTGGCTCAGGTACGCGAACTGCTGCTGACCCATGAATATCTGCGCATGAAACGTCTGGCCGTCGACCTGGTGATCGTCAATGAGCACGCCGCCACCTATGTGCAGGATCTGCAAAATGGCATAGAGACAGCCGTGCGCAGCAGCCAGTCCCGACCCCGCTTCCATAGCGAGCTGGCCCGCGGCTCCGTCTATACGGTGCGCACCGATCTGATGAATGCCGAGGTTTGCCAACTGCTGTATGCGGCGGCGCGGGTCGTACTGGTCGCTCGCCGTGGCTCCCTGCAGGAGCAACTGGCCCGTCTGCCAGACACATCCCAGTCACCGCAACCCTCACCTGTCTTCAGGGCGCCCCACATCAGCGCCAGCAAACATTTACAGCATCCCGAGCTGGAGTGTTTCAATGGGCTGGGTGGGTTTGCCAAAGACGGACGTGAATATGTCACCTTGCTCAGCGCGGGTCACACCACACCCGCCCCCTGGATCAACGTGATTGCCAATCCGCAGTTTGGCTTTCAAGCCTCCACCGAAGGCAGTGGTTACACCTGGGCAGACAACAGCAAAGAGAACCAGCTGACCGCCTGGTCCAATGATCCTGTGACGGATCCCGTCAGTGAAGTCATCTATATTCGCGATGAAGAGACCCTTGATCTCTGGACGACGACCGCTCAGCCCATTCGTGATGGCGGTACCTATATCGCTCGTCATGGTTACGGTTACAGCAGTTTCGAGCATCAGGTTCACGGCATCCATAGCGAGTTGCTGCAATATGTCCCGGTAGCGGATCCCGTCAAGATCTCCCGCCTGACGCTGCGCAACCAGACGAATGCCCCCCGCCGTCTCTCAGTGACCTGTTACGTGGAATGGGTGTTGGGCGCCTCTCGCAGCGTCACAGCCCCCTTTATCACGACCCAGATAGATGCACAGACGGGGGCCATGCTGGCACACAACCCCTGGAATGCCGCCTTCCCTGGCCGGGTAGCCTTCCTCGATCTGGGGGGACAGCAAACGAGCTGGACCGCCGATCGCAGTGAGTTCCTGGGATACCGTGGTCAACCCGCCTCTCCTGCGGCGCTGGCAAGTCATAAAGCCTTGTCTGGCAGCACAGGGGCCGGGATTGATCCCTGTTCAGCGCTGCAAACCCATGTTGATCTTGCCCCGGGCCAGAGCCTTGAGCTTGTGATCCTGCTCGGTCAGGCAGGCTCAACCGAACAAGCCCGTGCCCTCGTCACCCGCTATCGTCATGATCTCGATGTGGTGCTGGACGAGGTGGAGGCTCAATGGCAGTCACTGCTCGGGGCCGTTCAGGTCAAGACCCCGGACAGGGCCATGGACATAATGCTCAACGGCTGGCTGATGTATCAAACGCTCGCATGCCGGATCTGGGCTCGTTCTGCCTTCTATCAGGCGGGAGGCGCTTACGGTTTTCGCGACCAGTTGCAAGACGGGATGGCACTCAGCTTTGCCAACCCCCGGAGCACACGGCAACATTTGTTGCGCACGGCCGCTCGCCAGTTTATTGAAGGGGATGTGCAGCATTGGTGGCTGCCCCACTCGGGCCAGGGTGTGCGCACCCGGATCTCCGATGACAGGGTCTGGCTGGCCTTCGCCACGGCCACCTACGTTCTAAGCAGTGCCGATGACAACATTCTCGATGAGGAGATCCCGTTTCTGGAAGGCCCGGCACTGTGCACGGAGCAGCAGGATGCCTTCTTCCTGCCACAAGTATCCGAAACGTCAGCCTCCCTGTATGAGCATTGCGCCCGCTGCCTGGATCAAGCCATGGCGCTCACCGGGAGCAATGGTCTGCCACTCATGGGCTCGGGTGACTGGAACGATGGGATGAATCAGGTCGGTAGTGAAGGCAAGGGGGAGAGTGTCTGGCTAGGTTGGTTGCTACTGCGCACCATCAGTCTGTTTGCACCTCTGGCCCACGCCCGTCAAGACAAGCGCGCCGAGCTCTGGCTGGCTCATGCCAACCGGGTCGGGGTCGCGCTGGAACGCAAAGCCTGGGATGGTGCCTGGTATCGCCGGGCGACCTTCGATGACGGCAGCTGGCTGGGTTCAAAAGAGAGCCCCGAATGCCAGATAGACTCCATCGCACAATCCTGGGCCGTCCTGTCCGGTGCGGCCAACCCGACCCGAGCCAGAATAGCCATGCAATCCCTGGAGCAACACCTCATCAAATACGATCAGGGTTTGTCTCTGCTGTTCAGTCCACCGTTTGACAAGCTGACCCAGAATCCGGGGTATATTCGCGGATATCCGCCCGGACTGCGCGAAAATGGCGGCCAGTATACTCATGCCGCCATCTGGGCCATCCTCGCCTTCGCGCGCCTCAAAGAAGGCACCAAGGCTTATGACCTGTTCTGCCTGCTCAACCCCATCAACCATGCACTGGATCCTGAGGCCGTCGAGCGTTACAAGGTTGAACCTTACGTGATGGCTGCGGATATCTACTCAGTCGCGCCGCACAACGGTCGTGGCGGCTGGACCTGGTACACGGGGGCGTCAGGCTGGATGTATCAGGCCGGTATCGAAGGCATATTGGGGATCCGTCGTGAGGGGCAGCTGTTGCTCATCGCCCCCAACTTGCCCGCGCATTGGCCCGGATTTAGCGCAACCATCACCCTTGATGCCGCCCACTACAACATAGCGGTGAATACAGAGGTGTTATCGGGGCTGCAAGCAGACACAATCCGACTCGATGATGTGCTGATGGAGCCTTGCGGCTCACCATTTCGCGTACCACTGATCGACGGGCACCACAGGATTGACATTACCCTGGCGGTGCAATAACAGAGTCTGAGTGAACAAAGTAGAGACAAAGCGGCCTGCTCCCGGGCCGCTTTTTGCTTGATTGCACGCACGCCCAACTTTTTATCCTGATCATGACGTGTATCCCAGCCAGACCAAGCCAAGGACTGGGGTATAGGCCCTCGATCGTTAGCTGGTAATGGTAATCCTTATCCGCAGCTTATTAACTAGCTGTTCAAAGCGAGCCGGCTCGTCTTACTCAGACCAGCCAGCAGGTTGTTTACCCTTGGTAGATTGCTCCAGCCACTAATACAGTTTCACTTTAGTTACTCTTGGATCTCATCCATTTTTCTTGGAGTACCAACATCAATTTTATTATGGGGAGCCTTCATTAAAGATGATAAGGATTTAAACTCTCTATATTCATCACAACTCAACGTCGGTAGCAAAAACAATAAAATTCTATTCAAGTCATTTTCATGGCAATATATATTCACCAACCCAGAGTAACCAAATGGAACAGTTTCAAGTCTAATATAGGATATATTTCCAACCACTTTAACAAGATTAACCTTGTCTTTGTTAAATAGAGTGTAATCTGTGGTAACTTCCTTTTTGAAATTAGTAAAAAAGAATGCAAAAAGTGCCATGCCACCTGCACCTACTAGAGCAATAGGCCCTAAAATAGTAACAGCTATTACGCATACCCCTCCCCCTAACCAAGCCAGCACACGCACTATGTCGTAAGCCATTTCAGGTATCGCATCCTGATAATTTGTGATGAGGCCTTCAGTTGTCATTCGATAATGGTAGTTTTTATCAGCCAGCCATAAATAACGAGAAAACAGAGCAACCAAAATACTAACAATTATAAATCCCCAGCCAGAGTTGCTACCTCCATATAAAACAAACGTACCAACAAGAAACAATATCCCCGTAGGGAACAATATAGCAAAAAGGACTCCTACTGCTTTCACTTTAATATCCCACTCATACACTGTAGGTGCGTGTTTTATTTTATTTTTGTTGACTTCAACAATCTTTTGTTGCTCTTCATGTGAAGTTTTGCAATGGGACTCGCCCTGCTCACTCATGTCATTTTTTTTATTAGCATTGTTCATTATTGATTTCCTTGACTACCGACTACTCGCGCCGGCATAGAACCCAACTCTCCGCTACTGCTATCCAAAATGATGGGCCCGTTACTATTTCCACTACCCTTGAAGATAAATTCCCGCCGTACCATGCCCCCCCAAATACCCGAGCTCCAGTTTGATGGCCGAATTGGTATCGACACCCAACGGCAAGGTATAGACCAACTCATCCCAGCGTCCACGCAGCGTTTCTATCACCTTGGGCTGCATGGCTGTCTTATAACGAACCAGCTTGACTTCCTCGTCAAACAAGCTGACAGGTAATTTCCATGGTAAACTGCCACAATAGTTATTTACCTAATGACAGCTAGGATATAAACATTAGGTCATTGGGTGACCTTTAATATACTTTATCTCGACGCATCTAATCTGCTCTTTAATCAGTTCAACAACCCATTCAAAATCCTCAGGCTTACAATATAAGTTATCGCTATATGATATTTTAAAGGGGTTTGATTCAAATCTAATCGCCTTTTTTCTATTAGAAATAGAAAGCGTGTAGGGCCAGTCTTTTTTAAACATGGTTTCATGCTCTGACACTTCACTTTTAAAGTCAGTAAAAAATACCGCAAAGAGCGCCATACCACCTGCACCAACCAGCGCTAATGGCCCCAATACGACAACAGCTATCACACATACCACCACCCCCAACCAAGCCAAGCCACGGACTATCGTATAAGCCACTTCTGGAATCATATCCTGATAAGTGACGATAACGCCTTCCGTTGTAAGGCGGTAATGATAGTTTTTATCTGCCATCACTAAATAACGAAAGTAGGGGATCATTGCCATAGCGACACCGAATGCTAGATAAGCAAATCCCCAATCACCATCGCCAGCAAGCAATACGCAACCCACAGCGAACAACGTCATAATTGTTGTAACTGTTAGAATCATTAGCCAAGCGAATGGTGTAGGAACCTGAACATTCCATTCATGAAGCGTCGGTGCCTCACGTACTCTTTTTTGATTCGCCTCGATAATACGTTGTTGCTCTTCCTGCGGTAATAGACGAAAAGGGGTCTCCTGCTCGCTAACATCAACTACTTCGTTTGCCTTAACCATTATTTATTCCCTTGCTTACCGACCACTAGAGCGGGCATTGAGTTCAATTCGCCTTGGTTTGCATCCAATGTGATTGGGCCATTGCTATTGCCACTGCCCTTGAAGATAAATTGCCGCTGTACCATGCCACCCAGATAACCCAGCTCCAATTTTATGGCCGAATTGGTATCGACGCCTAGCGGCAGGATATAGACCAACTCATCCCAGCGTCCGCGCTGCGTTTCTATCACTTTGGGCTGCATAGCAGCATGATAACGGTCTAGATCCTCTTTGGTACGAGCCGGTACCACCTGACCGGCTCTGGCAAGCGGTTGGCCGATCACCTTCAGCCCTATGGTCTGCCCCCGCAAGTGCGCAGGGAGCGAGAGTTGCAATTGCCACTGGGGGCGGCCAGTATCCATCCAACCCTGAGGCGCGGAGCGTACTACCGTCAAGCTGGCCCCCGGCTTATTGACCAGTTGTTCAAAGCGAGCCAGCTCATCCTCGGCAGACCAGTTGGCAGGCTGCTTGCCCCAAGTCGATTGCAGCAACCACTTTTCCAGATCCGAGCGTTTAAAGATATTCAGCAGCACTGTTAGAGCCAGATAGGCGATACCCAGCACAAAGAGCCCGACAACCATCCAGGGCGCAAAAATAGCAGCGACGGATGAAAAACCTAAACTATTGACACCTAAATACGCAAGCTGGATGAGGAAGATGCCACCTTGCCCAAATAACACCCCTGCTTTCATCTGCAAGAGTGTTTTTTCCATGCCACTTATCAGTGGATCTTGGCTAGCCTGCCAACTGTCCAAGGCTTCAAGCCCTGCCGCAGCCAAACCTAGACTAGAAAACGCCAGCATCCGTAAAGAGAAGGCTTTAACCCAGACCGCATGCTCACCATCTTTTATCGCTGCTTTTATCGAGATTGCTGTCAGGGCTCTCTTACCTCCATCGGCAGTGAGTGGCTTTAACTGCCCCCACGCAGCCCCCTGGTAGAGCGCGGCGATGGCATTGCCCGTCCAGGCAAAGGCCGAGCCCAGCTGCATATTTGCCCGTCCCCGACCGATGGACTGGGCGTTTTGCGCCGTCCCTGCAATGACCACAGTCAGGTTCCAGAGATTGAGCAGGGCCACCAAGCCACCAAAGGTCGCTAGGTTGGGGACTCTCTCGTTCATGGCAGTGATGCGTTGATTCACTCCACTGCGCACGCTCGCCAGATAGTCACCGACATATTGTCTGGCCTGCTGCTGGTAAAGATCGCCTTTCAGTTTGACCAGCATGGGCATCTCGCTGGCAATCAGGGTATCCAGCCGTTGCTGCAGGGTTTTTAGCTGGCCATTGATGGCTTGCACCGTGGTATTGCGCCCGGGTGGTGGCGAGCTGATTGCCGACATCTCTTTGACAATGGACCAGACCCTCTGCTGGAAACTGTTGTGGAGCATCCGATAGCCGCTGTTGACCTGCAGCGGCTGGTCGCCGAGCAACGACTCCAGCAGCACCAGCCTCAGATTGCCTGCCAGGCTGTTCTTCCAGGCGTGGGGCAAGATAGCCGCCATGATCTGGGCGTGAGCCCCCTTGGCCATGGATTTTCCCGCCACCTTCATGGCCTCGATCACGGCTTCGGCAGTCTGGAACCAGGATTTCTGCTTGAGCCTCTCATCCCCTAATAGCGTTTCCAGATCGGCCGTTCTACCAAAGAGGGCCGTCATGTCGCCAGACGAAGTGCTGAGCCAGGCATTGTCTACCGTCTGTTCGCTCAGTCCCTTGTACAGCGCAATATCAAAACCATAAGGGGCCAGCGCCAGCAAGTTGTCACGGCTCATTTCGCCAAGCAGTTTTTCCAGCGCCTTTTTCCTGGTCTCAGTGCTGCAACTGAGGGAGAGCGCCTGCCCAGCCTCGGCAAACAGGGTCTGCAGATAGGCTTGCCCTTTGGTCGTTCTGTTGTCCAGACCAAAGGGCAGCGGCTCGGCCTTGAGGCGGGTCACGCCATTGAACAAGTCCTCATGGGCTCGACCCAGAGCCAGTTCCAGCTCATTGAGTGGCACCTGATACTGCTTGATAAACGCATTGAGCCCAGTCCAATTGACCTCATCCTGAAAGGCGGCGCGCTCTTTCCACTGCCTTACCTGCTTTTGGGATGGGTTGAAACCATATTGTTCCCGCAAGAGTTTCAGCTTGGCATCTGCTTGCTTCTCCATGGGGGAGTCGAACCTCACCACGCCAGGCTCTGCTGTCATGCTCTCCATATCCGCGAGATAACGATCCCCAAGATAATCATCCAGCGCCTCTTCAAAGGCCTGGGTCCTGGCCACATTGCCCCTGACGGAGGCGGGCAAATCTTTCTCATCAAGTCGCACCCTGGCCAGATTGCGCGTCACCTCGGCCATCATCAGCTTGTGCGTGTTTACCTTGCGTAGTTTCTCATCTTCACCCATCAAAGCTTCCCGCTTGGCCAGCAGTTGATTGACCTTCATGGAAAGGTCGGCAAGATCGGCCAGCGGATCCTCCAGAGCGACCACCATGGCGCTTTGGGGATCTGGCATTCCCGCCTTGTAGGCGGCGGGTGAAGCCGCAGGCTTGTGTGCCAACAGTTTGATCCCTTGCTGATCCTCTTCTGTCGGCTTGGCCAGTGGAGCACAAGAGAGCACGAATCCCTGATTCGACATCCCCAGATCCGCGACTTTGTCGAGTAAATCAGGCAGGCCGCAATGGGGTGCCTTCATGGAGCTGGCAAAGCTGCCCAGCTTGACTTGTCGCATCCAGGCACTGCGCAAGCTGCTGCTCTTTTCCATCTCTTTCTTGATGCGCCCCGTCCAGCGCTGGGGAGAATAAATGAGGGAGAGAGTGTGACTCGCCGGGTAGAGCAGATGACCCTTGCTCCCCTTGCTTTGACTGATGAAAGTCGCGCCCTTTATTTCATATTCATCGAACGTCTTGGCCTTTTCGTCATAAACATAGAGCCAGCCATCACGCAGTTGGCGCAAGGCATAGTCGCTCTCTTTAAACTTGAGCGGGGCCATAAAGCCAGCGCCGGCAGGCACTGGATGGGGCTGCTTTTGTGGCAGGGAAAACGGCTCATCGAGGGCGTAACGCACAGGGATGATGGCAATCTTCTTGTTCTTGAGCGGACAGACTCCTGCCGGGCTCTTGCTGTTGTTTGGACTTGCACACTGGGCGGCTTGATTGGGCGTACTCATGCGTCTTGATCCTTTTTGCTCAGTGCTTCCGCCAGCTCAGCGGCTTGCTCAATACGTTGCGATGGGGTTTGTGCCGAAGGCTGAGTGATCAAGGCCTTTATACGGGGATATTCATCCTGCTCAAACCAGCCACTGCCGAGGTAGCCAAGCACATTGAAAAACAGCAGCAAATCCCGTTCACTCTCGAACCCCTTGCCATAGGCCTGTTCGGCCCAACGGGCAATCCATGCTGCAGGCTCAATTTGTTCCTGCAAACGGGCCGGGAACCAGCTGGCCATGTGTTGCCGGATCACATCCAGGGTGTGCTGCCAGCTGACTTCCCCCAGCCGAGTCCACTGCGCATCCGAGAGTCTGAACCGTTTACCAACCGGCTCACCCAGCTCAGGTGACACTGTCTTGTGCCACCACACTGGCTGGTTGGCTTGCCGCACCGGGATCCAGACCTGCTCAACGTCTTGCCAGAGCCAGGGCTCGTCATCCATAAACAAACGCCACATGGTTTCAGGCATGGCAAGTTTGAGCAGGATCCGGCTGCCGTAAGGGCTTTCGACTTCGATTAGCGCTCTCAGTCGCTCAGCAAGAGGCAACAAGCCAAGCTGGGACGATAGCAGGTAACCCCATGATGGTTCACGGTTTTGCATAAACCAATCGAGCAGATTAGGCGTTGCACACACCAGACAGGGGCTCACCTCTCGCAGGCTGTCCCAGGGAGCATAAAGATAAATAGGCTGATAAACGGGAGCATCATCCTGTTCGAACAAAACCCTTTCCAGCTCGGGAATACGGGCACCATCGAGCAGCAAATAGAGCCGCTCAGCGTTGGCCAGCTCAATATCGGGCGTCATCTCGAGTGGGATAGCTCCCATCAATCGCCCCCTTCCTGCCCGGCCAACTGCTCACAAATTTCACAGACCGGCTCTGCCGATTTCAGCGTCGCAATCTGACGCACAGGCTCCATCGGCGGCGGCGGTGCTACCACTTCAACCTCACCGGGCTGGATCGGCATCTGGCCACCCCAGCCGGAGCCGGAACCCGGGCTGCCACCGGAGTTCATCTTGATGGAACCGCCGCTGAGGGTGACGCCGCTTGGGTCTATTTTGACGAAGCTGCCGCCCACTTTCAGGGTCAGCTCGGCGCCCGCTTCCATCACTATTTTCATACCCGCCTTGTGGTGTACCTCGCTCCCCGCGTCCACCAGCAGGGACTGACTCAGCTTATGGTGCATGCTGGCATCGGCGGTCAGCGACAGGTCACCCTTGATATGGTCCCGCTTCTCACCTTCCACGCTCAAATGGTCGTTGGCCTTGATGCGGGTGACTCGCTCGTTGTCGATGTCGGTGTGCTGGTCGTGCTTGATGTGCCAGGCCGCATCGTTTTCGATGAGCACGTTCAGGTCTTTCTGGCCATGGATATAAATCTCTTCCTTGCCTGCCTGGTCTTCAAAACGCAGCTCGTTGAAGCCCTCCCCCTGGTGGGTTTCGGTGCGCAGCACGGTACGGGTCTTGTTGGCAGGCAACTCGTAGGGCGGCCGGTTGGTGGCGTGGAAGGTGCGACCGGTGACGATAGGCTGGTCGGGGTCCCCTTCCAAAAATGAAACGATAACTTCATGGCCGATACGGGGGATGGCCATCATGCCGTATTGGCCACCGGCCCAGCCCTGACTCACCCGCACCCAGCAGGAGCTCTGGTCGTTGGAGCTGCCATATCTGTCCCACGGGAATTGCAGTTTTACCCGGCCATGTTCGTCGCAGTAAATCTCCTCCCCTTCCGGCCCCACCACGATGGCAATTTGCGGGCCGTCCACCATGGGCTTGTGGGGGGCTTGTTGGCTGCCAATGCGGGCACGCCAGGTGGTGCTCGCTTTGACCACCCCAAACTCGTTGTGGTAGACGGTCGGGCCGCTGCCCCCCTCCTCTTCCAGCGCCTGCGGCTGCAAACCGGTGTGGCTGATGCGCACGATTTGCCAGTCGGTATTGAGACTGCCGTTCGGATGCTCGGTCAGCGAAAAAAATTGGCCCGGCAGCAGGGCTGCACTGTTGGATTTGCCGCTGCCCGCCACTGCGTCATTGCGCAGCGCATCGAGCCTGTGCTGGGCAAACGCCTTGCCGCTGCCGTCCTGCTTGTAACGGCCCGGGTAGTCAAAGTGCTGGTAAGTGTCGCGCTGGTGCTCCAGCTCGCTGCCCTGCTTCTTGTGGGAGAGCCCGTAGGCCGGGGTCTTGAAGCTGTAGTCTTTCAGCTCCACATCGCTCGGGCGCACCGCCTCGCGGTAGTGGAACTGACGCACATAAGGGCCCTGCTCCAGCGAGCGGTTGCCGAGATTGAAAAAGAGTTCGGGGCCGGCGGTCAGCGCCGCCGCATCGTCGGCAAACACGATGCGGTGCTTGCCTGCGTCGAATTCATGGAAATAGAAGAGCCCCTCTTCGGCGGCAAGCCGGTTGACGAACGCAAGGTCAGTTTCCCGGTACTGCACGCAGTATTCCCGCTTAGCGTGCTCATTCTTGAGCGCAAAGGCGTAGTCGGTGATACCGTGCTCTTGCAGCAGGATGGAGAGGATTTCGTCGGGCTTTTGCGCCTGGAAGATGCGGGAATTGTGACGAAGCGAAAGCCGCCACAACGCCGGCTGCACCAGCAGCTGGTAGCGGGTGCGGCGAAAACCGCTGTCCCCTTGCGCAAAGTCACTCACTACCCCGCACACCCGCCGCTGCAACTCGCCGTTGTACCACACCAGGAGCTCGCACGGCTGGTCCAGCACATCGGCAAAGTCGACATCCGGCTGGGGGCTGGCCAATTCCAATCGCAACTGGAACGGGCTGTTCAGCGCCTCTTCCAGCGCAAACTCGGCCACCACGAAAGTGCTCTCGGGCAGCGCCCCTACCTTGACGGTAAATTGTAATCCTGTGCTGTCTGCCATAACGCTGTTCCTTATCCTGCCTGTCCGCTGCCCGAGCCAATCACAACCCCACCGCAACCGATGGCGGTACCGGTCACGGCGATGGGCTTGCCACTGCGCCGCAAAGAGCACAGGACAGTGCCGACGCCCCCCGAGATACTGCGCGGATGGGGGGGATTGTTTGGTTTGACGTGAGGGGCCAGCGGATCGCCCTGACGGGCTACCGGTTTGCCATCAAGGAACACATCGGGGCTGGCGGCAATCACGGGGGATGGGTGGAACCCATCGTGGTCGGTGCCTGTGTTACCGAGCACTGAAATAGTGGAACACATCTCGACTGGCCTCTGTTGTGCTTTGCAATAAGGCCGAGATCCTGGGCCATATGGCAAAACACAAAAGCTCCGACCACATCCAGATGAACAGGCCGGAGAAAATTTGCACGGGTCTGGCAACCGCTGACACTGCGAGTGCCAGAACCCTGGGTGTGCAACAAGGAATAACGTCAATAAGAGAACGGAGCTTACGCTTCGCTGGGTGCGCGCCAGTCGTCAGAGCCGGAGGTACCGGCAACTGTGTGTTCCCAGTCAATCTTGCGGTAGGCCAGAGAGACCTGGATTAGCTGGGTGAAGTCAGACTTCGCCGGATCCTGGCAGTGGGGCATCTGGCAGTCGATGTCGACTATGGTGGCATCGGTCAGCACGGTAGAGAAGAAGTGCTCCTGCTTGCCTTCCACGGAAGTGCGATACCACTTCAGGGTCACTTTCGGCAGCATTTCACCGGAGGCCAGGGCGTTGTACATCAGCGGTACGGCCTTGTTCAGGGCAACGGTGAATTTGAACGGCTTGTGGACACGCTGACCAGCCGGTTGACCGGATTGCGGGTCAGTCGGTACGGTCACAACGTGTTGGAACTCTTGTACCAGCATCTCGTCTTCGTGACCTTGCACGAAGATGTTGCCGACGGAATCGGAGGTGAAGGCACTCGCGGTGATGTTGCCCTGGGTTTTACCTTCGATGCTGATATAACATGGAGTTGGCATGTGTATGCTCCTGATTGGTTGAACGGTAATGACACTCGACCGAAACCATTAGCAGTGACCATGCCACTCTTTTTATTTCATATTTTTCAATGTATTAACAATATAGCTCTGCATTAGCCAGCTCACATGACGCAATAAGCTGCGCCCGACCACCGTTTACACCGGGAATGGTTGCCCAGCCAGCTGAATATTTCGCAGATTGCGCAATTTGTTGCGCGATACAAAGTGAATCACTGCCCTTCATCCACATTGGCAACCAATGCCATCTCTACATTCAACCTGACGACACCCTGCTTCAGGGCCCATGAGATGGCCTGGCTCTTGCTGCTGGCTCCCAGCTTGCTCACTACATTGTTCAGGTGAAACGTCACGGTACGAGGAGTGATCCCCAATATCTGGGCAATGTCACTCACCTGCTTTCCCTCCGCCGCCCATCGGCACACCTCCAGCTCCCGTACGCTCAGTGCATCCTGCGGTGACAGACCGGCCAGACAGACCCGGGCTACCGCCTCGAAGATATGCATGGAGAGCCAGCTGAGAAATGGCACAGCAGAGAGCCACTGTTGGCTACTACGTGGTGTACTGGTGATGAAGGAGAGCAGGCCCACATGGCCGTTGGCACCGTGCCAGGGAAAGGTCACGCCATCGCGAATGCCGAATTCGCTGGCCAGTTGCATCACCTCCCGGCCCTGCTCATCGCAACGCTCGTCATCGCGCGCCACATCGGCCCACAGAATGGGAGTGCTTTGGGTCATGCCGCGTTTGACGATGGGATCGATGGCAAAGAAGCCGCTGGCCGTGTAGGTATCTACCCAGGCTTGCGGGCAACCGTTGAAGATGATGACGTCGGGACGCTGGATGGTACTGGGGAAGATCAGGCCGAGCCTGAAATAATCGAAACCCATGCGCGCTGTCAGTTCACGCAACAGGGTTACTATGGTGCGCTCATCAGCGGCCGTCTCGAACTGGGCGATGAGATCCAGCGCATGCAGGGTGTTCATTTCTACGGTGTGAGGATCGTGCACAAGATAGGGTGGCCAAACATGGAAACGTATCGCATGTTAACAAGCGTCAACGGACGGCACACTTGGGCCTGTCACAAAATCGGAGATTGCCCACAGTTTATTCTGAAAATTCAGATATACCTGTATGAAAGTACCGTTGAAAGGGCACTGAGCACATAGCAAAAAGGCCATCCTTTCGGATGGCCTTTTTGGCTGAATAAATGGCGGAGGAGGTGGGATTTGAACCCACGGATGGTCGCCCATCGCCGGTTTTCAAGACCGGTGCATTCAGCCGCTCTGCCACCCCTCCGCGACAGTGCGGCGAATATTACCCATGGCGATCCGGCTTGTAAATCCCCTTTTAGTTCGTTTGCCGATTTATTGGGCTAAATGACGCATAAAGTCGATAAAACGGGCAGAAACAGCGCTTTTTCAACCAGATAACTTGACTTGAAAACAGACTCACCCACTATAGTGACCATCACGAAATTCCCATCAAGATGGACTTATGAGAATCAAACATGCCCTGCTTTGCGCCCTAACTGGCGCCACCCTGCTTGCGGCGCCGGTTCAGGCAAGCGAGCTGACCAAGAGCGATGTCGAGCAAATCGTGCGCGACTATCTGGTCAAGAATCCGGAGATCCTGGTCGAGATGTCCAATGCCCTGCGTGCCAAGCAGGAGAGCCAGCAGGCGGCCAACGACAAAAGCCTGATCGAGGCACACGCCAAGCAGCTCTATTCCAATAAGGATCCCGAGAGCGGCAACCCCAAGGGCAGCCTGACCGTGGTCGAGTTCTTCGATTACAACTGCGGTTACTGCAAGCGCGCCCATCCGCTGATCAAGCAACTGCTGGGTGACGACAAAGATATCCGCTACATCTACAAGCAGTTCCCCATCCTGAGCGAGACCTCCTACTTCGCGGCCCGGGCGGCGCTGGCAGTGCAACTGGGTCAGCCTGACAAATACCAGGCCTTCCACGAAAAGCTGTACGCCCATCAGGGCCCACTGTCCGATGAAGCCCAGGTGAAGCAGCTGGCGGAAGCGGCCGGGGTGAACTGGAGCAAGGTCGAGGCCAAGATCAAGGATGGCAGCATAGATCAGAACCTCGGCACCAACCGGGCGCTGGCCGAAGCCATGAGCATCTCAGGCACACCGGCCTTCATCATAGGTGACCAGATACTGCGTGGCGCACCCCGCGATCTGGCAAGTCTGAAAGGCTTCATCAAGGATGTGCGAGCGGGCAAGAGCATTCAGTAACCAGGCCCTTCGCACATAAAAAAACGCCCCGGCATTGCGATGCCGGGGCGTTTTGCCATTCAGGCTTTAGCCCTCAGAACTGATGGGCAGTCGCGAGGGGCTGTCAGCAAGGCGAAGAGCAACGCAGGGACCGGAGTTTATATGAATAAATGAGGCTCCCGAGCAGCGCATGATCCTTGATCACGGCTTCGCAGCAGGACCATAGCCATTCGGGTTCTGGCTTTGCCAGCGCCAGGTGTCGGCCATCATCTGCTCGAGCCCGCGCTCCGCCTGCCAACCCAGCTCGTCACGGGCCTTGTGCGGCTCGGCCCAGCATTCGGCTATGTCACCGGGGCGGCGCGGTTTGATCTGGTACGCTATGGTGCGACCGCTGGCCGCCTCGAACGCACTGATCATCTGCAGCACGGAATAGCCTTGGCCTGTGCCCAGGTTGTAGGTAAAGACACCGGTATCGGCAGCGATGCGGGCCAGCGCCTTGAGATGACCGAGAGCGAGATCCACCACGTGGATATAGTCGCGCACGCCTGTGCCATCCGGGGTCGGATAGTCGTTGCCAAACACCCCCAGCTCCTTGAGCTTGCCGACGCCCACCTGGCTGATATAGGGCAGCAGGTTGTTGGGGATACCGTTGGGATCTTCACCAATGAGGCCGCTCTCGTGGGCGCCGACCGGGTTGAAGTAGCGCAGCAGCACGATGGCCCAACGCGGATCGGATTTGGACAAGTCACGCAGTATCTCTTCCACCATCAGCTTGGAGCGACCATAGGGGTTGGTCGCGCTGGTGGGGAAATCTTCCCGCAGCGGCACAGAGGCAGGATCGCCATACACGGTGGCCGACGAGCTGAACACCAGCCGGAACACGCCCGCCTTTGCCATCTCCTCGCATAGCACCAGGGTACCTGTGATGTTGTTCTGGTAATAGGTGAGCGGGATCTGGCTCGACTCCCCCACCGCCTTGAGACCGGCGAAGTGGATCACGGATTCAATCTTGTGGGCGGCAAACAGCTGCTGCAGGCAGGCTCTGTCCAGCACGTCCCCTTCTACGAAGATGACCGGCTTGCCGGTGATCCGCTCGACCCGCTTGAGGGACTCGGGGGAAGAGTTGGACAGGTTGTCCAGCACCACCACCTGCTGCCCGGCACCCAGCAGCTCAACCAGAGTATGGGAACCGATATAACCGGCGCCGCCCGTGACCAATATTGTCATTTGTTATCCCGTGTTCTGGTGAAACTGGGTTGAGTCTACTCGCCAGGTTTCACCAGGAAAAGGCTGAGATACTCATGACACCATCAGTAATCGAGACTGATATCCCCCTTTGCTGTGCAGGAACAGGCCAGTGCGACGCCGCCCTCCAGATCCTGTGCACTCAGCGTCATCACGCTCTGGCGCTCAATTTCGCCGGTCGTGCTACAGCGACAGGCGCCACATACACCGGCGCGACAGGCGGCCATCATGGTCTCGCCAGCCCCCTCCAGTGCGGCCAACAGGGTCTGGCCCGGCAGTATCTTCACCTTCTTGCCGCTCTTCTTGAGGGTCAGCCAAAAATGGTCGCTGGCGGCCGCAACCGGCGCCGCACCCGATGTAACAGCAGGCAGGCCGAACGACTCCTGATGCAACTGCTCCGCCGGCAACCCCAGCTCCGCCAGCATGCTACTCACCGCCGCCATGTAAGGCGCAGGGCCGCACAGATAGACGTGGCGAGCGAGCAAGTCCGGCGCCAGCTCCTTGAGCATGGCGGGAGTGAGCCGGCCAACCCAGGGATGAGCCGTCGGTGCCTCTTCCAGTACTGTCTCCAGCACTAAAGCGTGGCGCACGCCGGGATGAGATTCAGCCAGCGCAGCCAGCTCATCCGCAAAGATCACATCCGCTGGCGAGCGGGCGCTGTGGATAAAGCGGATGTCCGCCTCAGGCCGTTTGGCAAGCTCGTCGCGCAACATGGCCCACATGGGGGTGATGCCGGAGCCTGCGCTGAGCAGCAGCGGCCGCTCGCAGGGCAGCGCAGTCAGGTTGAAGTCGCCAAAAGGGCCGTCGACCCGGATCTCGTCCCCCACCTGCAGACTCTGGTGCAGATGGTGGGAGACTAGCCCCACATCCTTGATGGTGACTTGCCAGAAATCATCCTGCGGGCAGGAAGAGAGGGTATAGGCGCGGCACATGGGCTGGCCATCTATCTCTGAGTGCAGGGTCACGCACTGGCCGGCCAACACGGGAGGCAGGCTGCCTGCGAGCGACATGAACTGCCAGCTCACCACATCATGGGTGTCGGCGCGACGACCGATGCAGCGCAGGGTGAGAGAGGTGGAGGTCATCACAAGGCTCCTCATTTTGAAAACATGCTTTTGACACACGAGTCTTTGAAAAAAGGCGAACCATCAGGCTCGCCAAAGGCTTACAACATGCTGAGATGATCAGGCCGGCACGGCCTGCGGTATCACCGGATTCAGGCAGCCAGGATCTCGGCCAAATCTGCCTCGGCCGTGGTGGTCCCTTTCAGGCCGAACTGCTCCTCCAGCACCTTGAGCAGGGCCGGGGTCAGGAAGGCTGGAGCGGTCGGACCGGTGCGAATGTCTTTCACACCGAGGGCCAGCAGGGTGAGCAGGATGACGATGGCCTTCTGTTCGAACCAGGAGAGCACCAGGGTCAACGGCAGGTCATTGACGCCACACTCGAACGCCTCGGAGAGCGCCAGCGCCAGCTGGATGGCGGAGTAGGCGTCGTTGCACTGACCCACGTCCAGCAAACGGGGAATGCCACCTATGTTGCCAAAATCGAGCTTGTTGAACTTGTACTTGCCGCAGCCCAGGGTGAGCAGCAGGCTGTCTTTGGGGGCGGCCTTGGCAAACTCGGTGAAATAGGCGCGCTCGGCCTTGTCGCCATCGCAACCGCCCACCAGGAAGAAGTGGCTGATTTCACCCGCTTTCACCTTCTCAATCACTGCCGGGGCGGCCTGCATCAGGGCATTGCGGGCAAAGCCGATGGTGATGAAGTGCTCGAGCTCTGTGTGCTTGAAACCGTCCAGCGACAAGGCTTTTGCCACCACTGCGGAGAAATCGTCCCCTTCGAGGTGAGTCACGCCCGGCCAGCCGACGATGGAGCGGGTGAAGATGCGGTCGCTATAGTCGCCCACGTTGGGATCTATGATGCAGTTGGAGGTCATCACAACGGCGCCGGGGAAGTTGGCAAATTCCTTCTGCTGGTTTTGCCAGGCGGAGCCGTAATTGCCCACCAGGTGCGGGTACTGCTTGAAGAAGGGGTAGGCCAGCGCCGGCAACATCTCGCCGTGGGTGTAGACATTGATGCCAGTGCCTGCGGTCTGCTCCAGGATCAGCTTGAGATCCATCATGTCGTGGCCGGAGACCAGGATGCACTTGCCCGGCACAGGGGTGACCCTTGCTTGCGTCGGTTCCGGGTGGCCGAAGGCGCTGGTTTCGCCCAGATCCAGCATCTCCATGACACGGAAGTTGAGCAGACCAATCTCCATGGCGCATTTGAACAGGGGATCCAGCTCGCTCGGGTCAGTGCTGAGCCAGCTCATGATGCGATGGAACTCGGCGGCTACCTCGCTATCCTGCTGACCCAGTACCCTGGCATGTTCCATGTAGGCGGCAGCCCCCTTGAGGCCGTAGAGGCAGAGCAGACGCAGTCCCATGATGTCTTCGTGCACCTCGCTCTTGCCGCGATTGACCGCGGTTTGCGACGCATGGGCCAGCTGGGCGAGCAGCTCGTCACCCGGCTCGAAGCCGGCGGCCTCGGGCAAGCCGGTGACTTGCACCGCCAGTGTAGCCAGACGGTCGGCCAGCTGCTGACGATGAGCCAGCACCTGGTTGACATAGCCAACGATGCGGGCGGAGTCGAAGTTGACGTTGGTGAGGGTGGCGAAGAAGGCCTTGGGCACGAAGGCATCGATCTCGTTGTCGATGACGCCATGTTCGCGGGCGGCCAGCGCCCAGGCGCTGAGGCCCTGCAGCGCATAGATCAGCACATCCTGCAGATCCGAGGTTTCGGCCGTCTTGCCGCACATGCCTTGTGCATAAGCACAGCCATTGCCTGCCGGGGTACGAATTGTCTGTTCACATTGCACACAAAACATCATGCCTCTCCTAATTGGACATTTCAGTTGCTTGTTTTGTGGCGATTCTATGCCCCTCGCCAAAAACTTAATAGGCATTAAATTTGCCAATTAAGTTTTCATTGATGCAGATCAAAAACAAAAAAGCCGCCCAAACAGGGCGGCAAGCGGGTGGATAAAAGGAGAGACAACTCAGGTTTACGACAAAGGTTTACAACAAAACTCACATCAACAAGCGGTCAGGCCAGATAGGCGCGCAGCATCCAGACCAGTTTTTCCTGCTGCTGCACATAGTCGGAGAGGATGGATGCCGTCCCCTCGTCACCGGCCTCGGCGGCTTGTCCCAGGATCCGGCGCTGGGCGACCAGCAGCTCGCGGAAGCTCTCGAGCAGGGATTCGACACAGGCACGACCGTCATGCAGCCCCTTCTGCTCCGGGATGGCAGAGACTTTCAGGTAGTCGCTGAAGCTGTGCATGGGTACCCCATCCAGGGTGAGGATGCGCTCAGCCAGGGCATCGACCTTCAGCAGCAGATCGTTATAGATCTCTTCAAATTTCAGGTGCAGTTCGAAGAACTGGTTGCCGCGGATATTCCAGTGGAAACCACGGACGTTCATGTAGAGGATCTGGTAGCTGGCCAGCAACTTGTTCAGCTCGGCGGCCAGGGCTTGTGATTGAACGGTATCAAGACCAATCGGACTTTTCATGTTTCACCTCCAGATTTGACAACGAAGCCAGATTAACGCCATTCAGACTCAAGAGGTAATCGTTGCTACCTGAGTGATTGATAGGGCATGGCTATCGCCTGGTGTGACAACCCGCTGATTATCCAGATTTATCACCCTTGGATGCGTTCTATATAGAGGATCACCTCGCCCAGATGAATGCCGAACTTGCTGATCTCGGCCCGATTGATCAGGCGATCTTCATCAAGCAGGTACATCCAGTCATCAAAGCTCACCCTCACCACCTGCTCATCCGGCAGTACCAGATCGAGCTGGTAGCGCCAGTTGAGAGCAAAACCTTCCGTCTTGCCTACCGCCTCCCCCACTACGTCGGATGCGGTACCGCGCCAGTGACCATCGGCCCCCTTGCTCAAAAACCAGGTCCGGGTCTGCTGACGGCCGTCATCAAAGTAGAACTGCTCAAACAGTTCGCCCTTGCCATCCTGCCAGCGCCCCATCATCTCGACCCGAAAGCGACTGGTCACTTCGCCGCTGCGGTCTGTCACCAGGCCATGAGCCACCAGTTTGCCATTGAAGAAACGGGCGAGATCCCAGTTCGGCCCCTGACCACGATAGTCATCCAAACTGGCACCACAACCAGTGAGCAACAGGAGTGGCAACAAGAGCAGAAAACGACAGCAACGATAGAAAGACATTGAGTACTCCAGCATCAGAGTTGGCCGCGCAGGCGGCGGGTAAGGGCAGGATCGCGACTGTTGTCGGCAAGCCAGATGGCCAGAAAGGCGACCGCAAATTGTGGGTCAGGAAGAGTGCCGAGGGGTTTGTCCTGCCACCAGAAGTGGCCAACCCCGGCTTCATCCACATAGAAGGTCAGTGTGTCCCCCGCCGCCACATCGGGCCAGAAGACTGCCAGTTGCCCAAGCCACTGCTGGCGCTGCGTCTCGCTGCCAAGCCCCAGCCGTTGCCACTCCTCTGCGGTGGCGGTCAGCAGGTCATCCCGTTCGATATCTCTGGCGTAGGTGAGGGTCAGTGCCTGAGGATAGTGGCCAGGCTGATAGCGGCCACTCTGGCTGTAGAGGGTGGCATCATAGAGTTTGAACCAGAGCCAGTTCATCTCCCCCTGTCCGACCGGACGCAGCTGTTGCCAGGGGGCGGCAGAGGCCTGTGCAGAGGGTGCCATCATGGCGCCAAGCGCGGCAATCAGGAGGCTAATTCCACCCCATGTGCCAATTCGCGGGATCTTCCAGTTCATGCCAATCCATCTCCTGTTCCAGCAAGGTGTTGATATCCTGCATCACCACACGAGCCAGTCGCCCCTGCGCATCACGCTGGCAGGCAACCACCAGATAGTAACGCTCGGTCAGCTCGTGCTGGCTCTCTTTGGTCCACTTGGAAAACAACAAGGCGTCGGTCGAAAAGGTGTTCATCTTGATTCACCCTCAAGCTTGACCGTTACCCACAGGAGTACGGGTAACCACCACATCCAGATCACCGCCAATAGTGCTGTGCTGATCCAGATGCCCCAGGGTAAGTGTACTGCGCCCATGGCCGCTCCCGCCACATAGGAGGAGGCGCCACCCGCCATGCCAAACAGCGCCTGCTGCCAGCGGGGCAAGGGGCGCAACCAGCGCAGTCCATGGCTGAGACTCAAGGCAAATCCCAGCCACAGCAGCACCAGCCAGAGAGGAAAGCCGGCCGGGAATTGAAACAGCCCCAGTTGCCAGAGCAGGCCATCAAGCAGACAGCCAGCCAGAGCCACCGGCAATAGCCGCAGATCCCCCTTGCGGCTTGGAGAGAAGATGAAGTGGAGCAACAGCATCAACAGCAGCGGACCCGGCTGCTGCCATTTCACCGCCAGCAGCCAGTAGAGGTTGAACCCCAGCAGATGGGCCCACTGCCACATGGTCAGTGACCGCTCACTGGCACATCACCCCGCCAGCCCGTTGGCCCTGGTTTGGCCGCCTCCAGCTGGACCAGACTGATGGCCCGCTCCCAGAAGCCCCCCTCGCAATAGGCGAAATAGAAGTGCCACAACCGGATGAAATCCTGGCTGTAACCCAGCTTGGGCAGCTCGGGGGCCAGCGCCAGAAAGCGCTCGCACCAGTGCGCCAGGGTGCGGGCATAGTGATGACCGTGATCATGCAGCCGCACCAGCTGCATGTCGGTCTCGCGGGCAATCAGTCCCGCCATCTGGGAGACACTCGGCAGGCAGCCGCCCGGGAAGATGTAACGCTGGATGAAGTCGACACTGCGCACATACTGGGCGTGGCGCTGATCGGCAATGGTGATGGCCTGAATAAGCAGGCGGCCACCGGGTTTGAGCAAACGTGACAACTGGCGGAAGTAATCGGGCAGGAAGGCGTGGCCCACCGCCTCTATCATCTCGATGGAGACCAGCTTGTCGAAGGTCCCCTCCAGCTTGCGATAATCCTCCAGCAGCAAGGTGATGCGATCCCCGAGTCCCTCCCGCTCGATCCACTCGCGCGCATAGTCATGCTGGGCCTGGGAGATGGTCGTCGTGGTCACCCGGCAGCCATAGTGACGGGCTGCATAAATGGCCAGCCCGCCCCAGCCTGTGCCTATCTCCAGCAGGTGATCGTCCGGCCCCAGCTCCAGGCGCTCGCAGATGGTATGCAACTTGGCCTGTTGTGCCTCCTCCAGAGTGGACTCTGTCCCCGGATAGATGGCACTCGAATACTGCATATGGCTATCGAGAAAACCCTGATAGAGGGTATTGCCCAGATCGTAGTGGGCGGCGATGTTGGATCGTGAACCTGTCAGGGTATTGCGATTGAGCCAGTGGCGCGCCTTGTTGAAGGGGAAACTCAGCCAACTGAGCCGCCGCTCCAGACTGTCGAGCAGTGTCATGTTGCGGGCCAGCAAGCGCACCAGCGCCACCGGATCCGGGCTGGTCCAAAGCCCTTCTACCCAGGTTTCACCGGCTGCAATGCTGCCTCCCAGCAGCAAGCGGCGATAGAAGGCCGGATCCTTTACCACCACTTCGGCGTGCAGGTCAGTGCCCGCCACCCCGAAACTATGACGATCGCTGCCGTCCCGCAGCAGCAGTTGACCGTGCTCGAGGCGCCCCAGCAGCTTGAGCAGCAATTGCCTTGCGCCTTTATCGATGAAAGAGGCCGAACTTGTTGATTGCACCAGTTCCATTAGCGAGTCTCCGGATGGCTGAAGAATAAGTGGCAGAGAGTCTGAATTGAATCTGCCTCATGAATTGAGCTGGCCTCCGGATAGAAAATTGAGGCTGCGGAAGTGGATTGTATCTGCTCCATTAGCGAGTCTCCGGATGGCTGAAAATAGGTGTTCGCTTGATAAAAAGACGCAGGGCCTGCCAGTAGATACCGAGCAGCACCTTCAGGGTCATCCAGGGCCAGCGAGCGAGCAGCGCCATCAGTCCCTTGCGGGACAGGGGCTCGCGGCTCAGCGCCAGGGTGGCGTCAAACAACTTGGCCTCGCCGGACCTGGGATGACTCTCGATATGGATCAGCGTCTCCTGCTCCGGTGGGCGAATGCGCCAGTGGTAGCGCATGGCCAGCCCCATAAACGGGGAGACGTGAAAATCCTTGTCGTGGGGCGTCAGCGCCGCCAGATCCAGCAGGTAATAGTGACGCTCATTCCAGGGGGTGTTCGACACCTCGGCCAGCAGGTAACGCGCCTCACCCTGCCGGTAGCAGAAGTAGAAGTTGACCGGGCTGAAGTAAAAGCCCATGCAGCGTACATTGCCGAGCAGCAGCACTCGCCCGTCCTGCTCGGCTGTGCCCCCCAGCTCTGCCACCTTGTGCCACACCGCCTGCTTGAGGCTCCCCTCGCTGCCTTTGAGATAGTCTTTGCGATGAAAGGAGAGCAACCCGGCCCGCTCCACGCCGAACCAGCGCCCCTGGCTGAGGCTCGGCAGCTCATCCAGATCCAGCCCCAGCATGAAGAGGCTGTAGGAGAAGGCGTGGGCCCTGGGTGCGAAGCGGCGATGGCGCACAGAGCCCTGCCAGATGGCGCTGACTGTCTGAACCATGGTGACAGTACTCATAGCTCGGCTCCGAAGCGTCTGGCAACGTCCAGTGCGCTGCGCACCCCGTCTTCATGAAAACCGTTGTACCAGTAGGCACCGCAAAAGTGGGTGTGATGCTGACCACAGATCTCCAGACGTGCCTGCTGCGCCTGGATGGATGCCTGATTGAACACTGGGTGGTGATAAACGAAGCGGCGCAGCACCTTGCTCTCGTCCACCTTTCCTTTGGGATTGAGGCTGACGCAGAAGGGCTGCGGTGAGTTCACCCCTTGCAATATGTTCATGTTGTAGCTCACCAGCGGCCGCGCCTCGTCGTCCCCGTCCAGCTGATAGTTCCAGCTGGCCCAGGCCTTGCGGCGAGTGGGCAAACAGCTGACATCGGTATGGAGCCAGACATCGTTGGCCTGATAGGCCATGTCGCCCAGAATCGCCTGCTCCCGCTCGCTGACATCCTGCAACAGAGCCAGCGCCTGATCGCTGTGGCAGGCGAGGATCACCTCGTCAAACTGCTCCTCGCCATAGCTGCTTTGGATCAGCACCCCCTCGGCCAGGCGCCGGATCCCCTGCACCGGGCAGGCGAGGCGGATCTGCTGTTGCCAACCTGCGGTCAGCGGGCCTATGTACTCCCGCGAGCCGCCCGGGATCACGTACCACTGAGGGCGATTGGCCACATCGAGCAGGCCATGGTTGGCAAAAAAACGCAGGAAAAAGCCAAGGGGAAAGGCGCGCATGTCTGCCAGGGTGGATGACCAGATGGCCGCCCCCATGGGCAGAATGTAGTGGCGGGCGAAGTAGTCACTGAAATCCCCCACCTGCAAGAAATCCCCGAGTGTCAGCTCAGGACTATCTTGCTGCCGTTGACTGTCGGCCAGCCAGGCGCGCGCTTCCCGGTTGAAACGCAGGATCTCGGCGACGAAGCGGTAAAAACCCGGGCTCAACAAATTGCTGCGCTGGGCAAACAGGGTATCCAGGTTGTGGCCGTTGTACTCGAGCCCCTCCGGGCTTTTCACCGAAAAGCTCATCTCGGCGTCCTGGCGCGCCACGCCGATCCGCTCCAGCAATTTGAGGAAATTGGGATAGGTGCGATCGTTGAATACGATAAAGCCGGTATCGATGGCATAGCTGCGGCCACCCTGGCTCACATCGACGGTCGCCGTGTGGCCACCCAGAGTAGGCGCGGCCTCAAACAGGGTCACGTCGTGCAACCTGTGCAGCAGAAAACCGGCGGTGAGGCCCGAGATACCCGAGCCGACGATGGCAATCTTTTTCTTCATGAATGGCGTCCTTTCGAAACAAGCGAGCTGCCAAGGCGCAGCCACAACCACACCGGCAGCGCCCCCAGCGCGCGCAGCAGCCAGATAAAGCGGCTGGGGAAGTGGATCTGATGCCGACCCGCAGCAAGCCCGGTCATGATGACCCGGGAGGCTTGCTCCACCGGCACCAGACAAGGCATGGGAAAATCATTCTTGGCGGTAAGCGGCGTCTGTACAAAGCCGGGGCGGATCAGGGTTACCGCTATTCCCCTGGCCTTGAGATCGAGTCGCAGGGTAGCGGCCAGATAGTCGAGTGCCGCCTTGGAGGCCCCATAGGCTTCGGCCCTTGGCAGCGGCAACCAGCTCACCGACGAGCTGACGATGGCGAGCCGCGCGCCCTCGCCAAGTAGCGGCAAAAAGGCGGCAAGCGCATGGCCGGTAGCGATGAGGTTGGTCTCGATCACTCGGGCAAACAGCTCGCCGTCAAAGCCGTCAGCCACATCCATGTATTCGCAGTTGCCCGCATTGAGGATCAGCAGATCGAGGGCTGGCAAGCTGGCCGCCACCTCTGCCATGGCAGCCGCATCCCGTGCATCGAACTGCAAGGGGGTGATGCCGTCCCGGGCCAACTGCGCCAGCCGCTCGCCATCGCGACCACAACCCCATACCTGCCAGCCCGCCTGCCGGTAATCCATCGCCAACTGGCGACCCAGCCCGGAGCTGGCACCCGTGATCAACACACGTCCGCTCATGATCCCAACCTCCCCTTGATGGTGCGCACCAGGGCGCCCAGCAGCGGCAACTGCTCGTAGAGCATGGCGCCGAGATCGAAGTAGTCGCGATGCAGACACACCTTGTCTGCGTCGTCGAACTCAAGCCGGGTGGCCCCCTCAACCCTCACCGGCTGACCCGAGGCCAGTCTTGGGTGAGAGAAGGTCATGACCCAGCTGATCCAGGCCTCACGACCCTGTTGCTGCTGGCTGGTTATCTCGAAGCGGCAATAAGCGAGGCGCTGGTACATGGCAGCAAAGTAGTCGGTGAGCGCGGCCAGCCCGTCGATGCGGTGCGCCGGATCGATGAAGATCACCTGCTCGGCATAAACCTCTGGCAAGCGGTGCAGTTGCTGCTTGTCCAGTTGCTGGTAAAGGGCAATAAAGCGGGCCAGCGGCTCCTTCATCCTATTTCTCCAGATTTCGAAACATCTCGATGGCTTTCACCCGTGCAAGGGCGTGATCCACCATGGGTGCCGGATACCCCCTTCCTCCTTTGAGTCGCAACCAGTCATGGGGCTGATGCACGTAGGCGGCGGGAATATCGGCCAGTTCAGTTACCCAGGTACGGATAAAGTCTCCTTGTGGATCAAATCGTTGCCCCTGAGTGGTGGGATTGAACACCCGAAAGTAGGGTGCCGCATCGGCGCCCGTGCCTGCGGCCCATTGCCAGCCACCGTTGTTGGCCGCCAGATCCCCGTCAATCAGCTGGCTCATGAAGTAATCTTCCCCGAGGCGCCAGTGGATATGCAGATCCTTGGTGAGGAAGCTCGCCACTATCATCCGCAACCGGTTGTGCATCCAGCCGGTGGCATTGAGGCAGCGCATGGCCGCATCGACGATGGGATAACCGGTACGTCCCTCGCACCAGGCGGCAAAGGCCACGGGATCCCAGCTCCAAGGCAGAGCCGCGGTCTCGGGTTTGAAGGGCAGGTTCATGGAGAGGGTTGGTACCAGTACCAGCAGATGACGATAAAATTCGCGCCAGACAAGTTCGTTGAGCCAGACGAAACCGGGTTGTGCCTTGGATTGAGGCCGGTGGCCGAGCCGTTGTTGTAGCGCCCCGACGCACTGGCGCGGACTTATGATGCCAGCGGCCAGATAAGGCGAGAGGATGGAGGTGCCTGCCTGCGCCGGAAAGTCCCGGGTCTCCTCATAGTCAAGCACCGCCTGTTCCAGAAAAGCGTGCAGACGGCGCTGAGCTTCCGCCTCTCCCACTGGCCAGCGGGGATCCGGCGTTACTTCGCCGAGCGCCCCATAGCTCCATTCCCTCTCGGTCAACGGTTGCCACGGCAGCGGCTCGGCGCGCGGAGCGGGAGCGCGATGAATGACGAAGCCATCCTCCTCCAGCGCCTTGAGCCAGGCGCGGCTGAAGGGGGTAAAGACCTTGAACATCTCCCCCGACCCGGTCAGCACCCGTCCCGGTGGCAGCACGCAGCAGCCGTTGAACCAGTGGCAGCTCACCTCCTGTTCGGCCAGCATGGCGCTGACGGCCAGGTCGCGGCGCTGCTCGTCGATCTCGATGGCCTGATTGGCATACAGCTGGCTGACACCCAGCTCGCGGCTGAGGCTCGCCAACGCCGTTGGCATCTCGGCAAAGGTCTCCACTCGCAGCAGATGGAGCGGGATGCCGAGCGCCGCCAGCGCCCTGCCCAGCTCATCCACCTGCGCCAGCAGGAACTGCTGACGGATAGGGGCCATCTTGTGCTGCTGCCACTGGGTCGGAGAGATGACAAACAGGGCGGCCACCTCTCCCGCCTCGGCGCAAGCGTGTCGCAAAGCCGGATTGTCGGCGAGGCGCAAGTCATTGCGAAACCAGACCAGCTTCATGATGCCTTCCTCCCGCGAGTGCGCTTGCTCTGGACTGGCGTCTCTGCCGACTGTGCAGCCAGCCAGTCGGCAAGGGTGGGCTGCCACCCTTGAGTCGCCAGCCACTGGGCGTCATAGAGACTGCCCAGCTCACCAAACAGACAAGTACCATCGGGCCAGCTGGCAGTCAGCTCCTGCTTGCCAAGTCCAGCCCCCAGCAACACCAGCCAGGGCGTCATGGCACGTCCTTCGAGCAAGGTGGCCAGCCTGGGCTCGACGGCCCCCAGCAGTTGCACCTCATAACCCTGGCTTACCAGCTCATAGGCGCTCCAGACCAAGTCGAGGGGACCAAGCTGCCCCCAGCTTGCGAGGGTAACCGGGCGTCCCTTCTCTTGTTCGATGAGGTGGCGAGCGAAGCGGGTATGGAGCCAGCCCAGCCAGACCTGTTGCAGCAGCTCGCCATCGGGCCGCTCACGCCACAGGCCGAGCAGTTGATCCACCAAGGGTTGCAGCACCCGGCTGCGCACCAGCTCGAACGGGTAGCTCGCCAGCAGTTCGTTAAGCTGCGCTTCGACCTTGCGCTGATTGAAACCAAGCACAGCCTGACTGATCTGCTCCAGGGTCTGCTGCCAGTGATCGCTGACCAGTTGGGTCTGAGGATCACTCAACAGTCCCTTGACCTGACCTATGCTCACCCCCCGCTCCAGCCAGCTCAGGATCTCGCCAATCTGGCGAATATCCTGCTCGCTGTAGAGGCGGTGCCCCTTCTCGGTACGGGCCGGTTGTACCAGACCGTAGCGGCGCTGCCAGGCACGCAGGGTGACTGGGTTGACACCGGTCAGGCGTGAAACGTCGCGGATGGGATAGATCCCCTCATCCGGTTGGGTGACATCATCTTGTTTGGGTAGGTCAGACATAACGACTTCCATTCAATCTATGGGGCGCCCCGGCCCAGGGGGCCGGGGTCGCAAAACAGGGATCAGAGCCCGTAGCGCAGCTTGAGCGTATCGGGATGCAGGTCGGGATAGACCTGCTCGACCATACCAAGCCGCACTTTCAGAGCCCGTAGCGCAGCTTGAACGTATCGGGGGGCAGGTCGGGATAGACCTGCTCGACCATACCAAGCCGCACTTTCAGAGCCCGTAACGAAGCTTGAGCGTATCGGGATGAGGATTGAGATAAACCTGCCCGGACAGATAGGGATTGGGGTATTCGCGGAGGTAGTGGCGGATCAGGGTCAGCGGCACCAGCAGCGGGAAAATGCCGGTGCGGTACTTGTCGATGGTCTCGGCCAGCTCCTGCTTCTGGGAAGGAGTCAATACCCGCTTGAAGTAACCCTGCAGGTGCATGAGCACATTGGTGTGGCTGCGGCGATTGGCTCTCAGGGTCAGCGCTGTCATCAGCCCCGTGATGTAACTGTCGGCCACCTCCTGCAAGTTGGCCTTGCCGAGGTTGCCAAGCAGTTTGCCCAGCGCCCGATAGTGGGTAGTGGCGTGAGATAGCACCAGATACTTGTAGCGGGAGTGGAACCGGATCAGCGCCGCGGCCGTCAGCCCCTGAGCACAGAGTTGCTGCCAGTCGTGGTAGGCGAAGACCCGCAGCACGAAATTTTCCCGCAGTATGGGATCGCACAGCCGACCGTCTTCCTCCACCGGCAGCAGGGGATTGGCTTCCATCAACGCCTTGGCAAACAGGCCAATCCCCTCCTTGGCACTCCCCTCGTTGTTGGCGCCATAGATGCGCACCCGTTCCATGCCACAACTGGGTGACTTGGCGCAGAGGATATAGCCGGAGATGAAGTCAAGCTGGCGAGCCTTCTGCTCGCTGAAGGCGATCAGCTGCTCGGTGACGTCGAAGCTGCCGTTGCTCGCCTCGGCGCGTATTTCGCCGTTGCGCTTGACCAGACGGATGGCTGCGCGGGGCGATCCCAGACCAATGGCCATCTCGGGACAGACGGGGTGATAGTCAAAGTGAGCGCCAAGATCCCGTTCGCAGAAACTGGAGCGCTTGTGACCCCCATCGAACCGCACTTCCTGTCCCAGCAAGCAGGCACTGATACCGACTTTAATCTTGTACATGTTGGCGCTCCTTGTATAAGCCTTGATTCAGTTATAGCAGTTATACAAAATAATGGAAGCTGTATAACTATTGCGGACTGAATACGGCGCAAGGGCGACATCTGGATCACCAGAAACCAAAAAGCCCATGACTGACGTCATGGGCAAGCAATCAAGACACTAAGGGAGGGAAGATCAGAAGCTGTACTTCACACCCAGGCTGGAGATGGAACCTTTTTGCAGATCCCAGTTGCGATAGGTGTAGTCGGCGGTGAGGGCCAGGTTCTGGCTCACCTTGTAGGCGGCGCCCACTTTGAAGTCCTGCATGTCGTCGGTCATGTTGGCGTAACGGTAGCCGGTGGAGAGCTCGACGGCGCCAATGTCATAGCGCAGGCCCACTTCACCATACATGCTGCCGCTGTTCTTGCGGGTGATCACGTCCCAACCGCTGTCCTTCACGTTGGCGGCCACTTGGCGCTCCATGGTGTAACCCATCAGACCCGCTTCACCGTACAGGTTCAGACCTGTGCTGAGCGGGGTGTAGACACCCAGACCCAGGCTGGAGATGCCCATGCTGTCATTGCCGTCGTTGCGGGAGGTGTATTCACTGCCCATGCGGCCATAGAAATTGGAACCGAAGCTCTTGGAGACGTCCAGGTTCAGACCACCGAAGTCGCGGTTGTTGCTGTCTTTGCCACCGATGTAGTCGGATTTGGTGTGGGCCCAGGTCAGGCCGCCCTTGGCGTAGCTGAAGGCATCCTGTGCCAGAGCGGAAGTAGAAGCGAAACCGGCCAGAACCAGAACAGAAAGTGCAACTTTTTTCATTTTGATGACTCCTCGTGTTGAGCTAGTTGAGACCTAGCTGGAATGGAGTCATTGTGCCGAGGGGCGTGCAGAATGCCGAGCGGCAAGCTGTTGCCAAATCATGTCAGATGTAAGCAACTGTTGCTGGCGGTTACCGGGTTAACAATTGAACTGAAACAGGCTCCGTTATGGAGCCTGTTTGGCAAGGGCTTAGCGAAACTCCACTTCCTCAATCTCGACCCGCACCAGGGGTTTGCCGGTCAGGCCGGCCGGGCGCGACATCTCGAGCACCAGGGAGGGGCGCTGCTGCCCCTTGCGCAGATAGGATTCCGGCAGACGGTTCTCGCCGACCCAGAAACGGGCCTCCTGTCTGGCCAGCTGCGCACCCTGTTCGCTGAACAGGGTGACAGTGCCACGAACCCGCACCACGCTGCGGGTGCCGGTGTTGCTCACAGTGAATTGCAGCAGCAAGGGATCCGAACCCTCAACCTTGTCGAGCTTGACGCCGATGCCGTCCTTGACCGCCTGAGCCAGCAGATCCGGATTGGTCATCGCCTGCTCGGTCAGCACAGGCACGGCCACCGCGCCCGTGGCCCTCTCGCCGCTCGCCGTCGGCTTGATCAGCAGATATTCCCAGGTGAAGTCATCGTTGAGCTGCACCTGGCGGCCATCCGGCAGGGTCACCTGGGTCATGGGGGCGGCCTGGGCCAACACGGGGGACAGGCAGAGGGCAACCAGCAGGCGGGACAAGGGTTTCATAGGGTGATGGCTCGGCGTCGATGGAAAAGGGCGTCAGTATAAAGAGTCGGCTCCAGCTTGCCTATGACCCGACTCACGTTCTTGCCCTCTGCCGTGGCGCTCGTCTCAGCGCAGAGACTCCTGTCGATCCTCTTCCTGCACCATGTCCAGGGTCACCAGATCGAACTCTGTGCTCTTGAGGGCATTGAGGATATCCGGTTGCAGGTCAAAGGCCTGAGCACGAAGCTTCGGTGGCACTCTCACCCGCGCCAGTGTGGTCGCCTGATCGGAGAGGGTATGAAAGAACACCTGCGCCTCCTCTAACCCCATGTCGGCCAGCATCTGCTCCGCCATGTCCACCATCCGCAGATGATGCTTGTCCACCAGCTCGGGATCGGAGAAACGGCGGCTCAAACAGCCATAGGCACTCTTGCCCCAGCGCCCCAATTGTCGCTTGTTGAAACCATAGCGAAAATCCCTGTGGGTCATGCCCTGCTCGGCAAACAGCCAGAGGGTGTTGGCCGGCAGGCTGCCAAAACGACGCAGGTACTCCTGTTGCTCCTCGACGGGTGCGGGCAACAGCATGGGCAGATGGCTCCAGTCGGTTTCCTGCGCCATGAGGTGGCAGATATAGCGCACAGGGTCGATGACCTCGTTGAGGTGACGCAAATGATCGCAGAAGATCATCTCGTCGGTCTTGATGACGATCTGCTCGATACTGTAGCGCTGGCAATAGCGCTTGGCCCGCGCTATCTCCTTGCGGTGGCGGGTCGGGCTGTCCAGGGTGATGGCCCGGATCCGGACGCCGCTGGCACGGCACAAATCCATGCTGTAGCAGGATTCCAGTCGGCCAGAAAAGGAGACCACCAGCTCGCCGTAACTGGCCAGAGTCTCGATAAGTGACTGTTCCCTGGTCTGAAAGGTCTGATCGTATCCTCGATTCAGCACAACTATATTGGCAGCCATAACGACAGCACCGGATGATGAATTGGCGGCCATTGTGCCGGTGCAATCCTGAATACACCCTTAAAAAACAAGTTTAATCAGAATTTAATTATAATTTCATGACAATTATCTTCATTTTCATCTTGGATGGAGTCATAAATCCGCAGTTTCGCCTGATGCACTCTGTGTGCTCGCAAAAAGCCTTCGGCCTGTTCGAGGGAGCCGAATGTCAGCCGTGCCCCCTCACTGTCGGTGAGACATTGCATCTCGCCATCCACATCGACGCAGAGCTGGTAACCGCTGCCATCCTTGCAGGCAATCAGCAAGCCGGCATCCGGATAGTGACTCAACCAATTGCGAAACCGGCCATGCTCCATGACTTCTCCTCGAGCATTCCTGACAGTCAGCTCAACCGGGCAGATAGCCCAGTGATAACAGCTGCTGACGACAGCTATACGCATCGGTAAACAGCATACACCTGATCCCCAGCGCTTCGGCAGCGGCCACATTGGCGGGGCTGTCATCGATAAACAGACACTCGTCGGCCTTCAAATCAAACGACACCAGCAGGTAGCGGTAAATATCCGGCTCCGGCTTTATCATCCGCACCCGCGCCGACACCACCTTGCCGCTGAAGAAGCGCCAGAACGGCTGCTGCTCCAGCCAGTCGATGCTGGCATGACCCATATTGGAGAGCGCATAGAGAGTGTGGCCTGCGCCATGCAGCTCGGCTATCAGGGTCAGCATAGCGGGATCCGGCAAGAGCGAAGCGGGCACAGCCTGCAAAATGGTGAGATTCTCTGCCGCTGACAAACCTGTACGCTCCTGCGCCTGACGGGCCATGGTATGCAGTGACAGCGTGCCCCTGTCTACTTCCAGCCAGTCCGGGTGGTTGAACAGCCGCTCCGCCAGCGCCTCAGCGCCGCCCGGCCCTCGCACCGAACTCACTATGGCCACAGGATCCCAGCTCACCACTACCCGCCCCAGATCGAAAATAATCGCCATGTTCACTTCCTCCATATGCCTCTGCCGCCAGGCTGACAGTACCAATCCAGCTCTTTAGCGCCCCGGCCAGCGCCAGCAAATACCCTGCTCCGTTCGCACCCCACGGGCAAGTTTTACTTGCATCCCGGGTCCAAATCCCTTAATGGTTATGACGATATTTTCAGGACAAGACCCATGCACGCACCATTCTTCTTTGCTTTCTCGTTTATCCGGCCCACATGAGGGAAGGCCCTGTCGTCGCGTGAACAGCAACCAAAGACGAATCGAGCCTCCCCTAGTGGAGGCTTTTTTTTGCAGCTACAACAATCGATTACTTGGATAGGGAACAATCATGGCTACGCTCGACGAGATCAGACAAGACATCACCCGGTTGGATCAGGAGCTGCTTGCCCTGCTGGCCAAGCGCAAGACTCTCAGTATCGAGGTCGCCCGTGCCAAGCAGGCCAATCCCCGTCCCATTCGCGATACCCAGCGCGAGCAGGACTTGCTGGTCGCCCTGATCCAGCAGGGCCGGCTGCTGGGGCTGGATGCCCAGTACATCACCCGCATCTACCACACCATCATCGAAGATTCGGTGCTCTCCCAGCAGGCCTATCTGCAGAGCCTGCTCAACCCGGAGCAGCAGGAGCCCATGACCAGCGTCGCCTATCTAGGCCCGCGCGGCTCCTACTCCAGCCTGGCGGCCCGCAAGTATCTGGCCCGCTACAAGGATCAGGTGATAGAGGTGAATTGCCAGAACTTCCGCGAGGTGCTGGATGCGGTGGAGTCAGGGCGCGCTGCCTTTGGCGTCTTGCCCATCGAGAACACCAGCTCGGGCTCCATCAACGAGGTGTATGATGTGATGCAGCACACCAGCCTCTCCATCGTCGGTGAGCTGACCTATCCCATAGAGCACTGCATCCTCACCGCAGTGCCGACAGAGCTGGGTCGCATCAAGACTTTCTACGCTCATCCCCAGGTGTTCCAGCAGTGCTCCCACTACCTCAGCAAGCTGGAAGGGGCGCGCCACGAGATCTGCGATTCTTCTTCCAGCGCCATGATGAAGGTGAAAGAGCTGGCCAGCCCCGATGCCGCCGCCATCGGCAGCGCAGCCGGCGGTGAGCTCTATGGCCTGAACGTGCTGGCCGAACAGCTCGCCAACCAGAAGGAGAACTACAGCCGCTTCATCGTAGTGGCGCGCAAGCCCATCGACGTAGCGCCGCAAATTCCGGCCAAGACCACCCTCATCATGTCCACCTCCCAGAAACCGGGTTCCCTGGTGGAGGCGCTGCTGGTGCTGCGCAACAACGAGATCAACATGACCAAGCTTGAATCCCGGCCGGTACAGGGCAACCCCTGGGAAGAGATGTTCTATCTGGATGTCTCCGCCAACCTGCAGACGCCGGCCATGCAAGCCGCATTGATCGAGCTGACCAAACTCACCCGCTACATCAAGGTGCTGGGCTGCTACCCGAGCGAAGACGTCAAGCCGACCACAGTGCCGCCGGTCCTGATGGGCAACTGACCGTAACTGCAAACAAAAAAGGCGAACATGATGTTCGCCTTTTTGTTTTTACCTCAGCTCGGCACGTCGTCAGAACTGACCCGCCATCAACTGGTTGATGTTGTAGAGGGCACGGGTATCGAGCTCCATCTCGGTGGCATAGGTATTGCCACGGGGATAGGAGGCCACCACCCGGGCGCCGCGCACCATCCCGGCCACGGACACATCCAGCGAGTTGGAGGTCTGGGTCAGGTCCTTGTAGCTGCTCTGCCCCCGTACCTGCTGGCCATTAAGCTGTTCAGCCAGCTCGCGGTAGGCATCCATCTTGGAAGCCCGGATGGCTTGCAACATCTTCTCTGACTGGGACGGGCCGGGCTGGATATCGATCACCGCATAACCGACCGCCTTGAGCACCGGGAAGTCATCGGGCTTGTTGTTGCTACCGTAGTTGACCACCCGATTGCCACTGCATGCGGTCAGCAGCAGGGCCAGCAGGCATCCAAACAGGATTTTCATTGTAATCACTCCTATATCAGGGCGTCAGGTTGACCAGATGGCCGCCGGGACGCGCCTGACTATCGCGCATCAGATAACCACGGTTGATGGAGGCCCGGCCGAACGAATTGTTGGCGCCAAACAGGTATTTTTGCGGTATCAGGCTCTGGGCTGTGGTCTCCACCATCTTGGTCCGCAGATCTATGATGCGGGCATTGACCAGGATCCCATTGCCATTGCGGCTGAAGGTGCCGGTCAGGATGCGGGAGATGGGCAGACGGGGGGAAAGATCCTTGTAATTGCGGCTCATCACGAAGTCACCCTGAGGGGTTACCTTGATGCTGCCGGTCATCTTGAAGTCCACCACCACTTCCCCACGGCGGTTCAGCTCGTAAATAAAGCTCTCCTCAATCTGCTGCCCCATCCAGTTGGTGTCCTGCAGGGTATCGAGATCGACGAAGGAGGAGACAGCGATGGGCTCGGTCAGGGTCGTGAGCGACTTGCGCTCCATCAACTGATCGGTCATGCGGGCCACCAGCCAGTTGAGCTCCATGCCAGCAGCGGCCTGGCGAGGATCACCCTGATCCCGATTGATGGGGTCGGAACTACAGCTGGTCAGGGCCAGCGCAAGGGCCAACGCCGTGATGAGTTTGTTCATGGATACCTTTCCTGTATCTACACCTGATTCGTTATCGGTTCGACCGGCCAAAGCTTGAGTCAGGAATGAGGCATGAATCTTGCTTTTGATTTGCAGTGTGCTGTGCAACTGACACGGTTCTGTGGTCTGTATCGGCCGGCGCCGTCACTTCGACAGGAGTGAATGCGCCGACCCGCATATTCAAGGTGTTTGTCATGAAATTACCGCTGCTGTTAATCCTGCTGCTGGCCAGCCTGTCAGCCCGGGCCGAGCTTATCGAAGCCCAGGGCAGTGCCGCCATTTTGGGGGGCGACGAGGCCTATGCCCGTGAGCAGGCGACCCGCGACGCCCTGCGCCAGGCCCTGCTGGCGAGCGGTGCTGCCGTCTCCAGCATACAGCGCCTGGAAAACGGCAGCCTGCGCTCCGAGCAGATTCAGATCCGCTCCGGTGGCGACATTCGCCAGTACCGGCTCAAACGGGAAGAGGTGCGCAACGGCCGCATGTACATCACGGTACAGGCCGATATCCAGGCCGAACGTCAGATCTGCCAGACCCAGCATTACGCCAAGGATTTGACACTGGTCAGGCTGCGGCTGCGCTATCCGGATCAGGCGAGCTATGGCGCCCTCGATGACATGCCTGCCAACCTGTCACGCCGCATGTTCGAGACCCTGGCCAACGCACCGCAAGGCGTGGCAGCCCGTCAGTGGCTGGACGAGAACCTGCGCATCGACCCGCTCCACCTGCAACAGGGGGATCGCAGCGCTCTGGAGGAGATCAAGGCCCTCAGCCTGCGCACCGACAGCCAGTATCTGGTGCTCGGCAGCATAGATGACCTCTCCCTCGAGCCTCAGGGCAACCAGCTGACCAGCTGGTATGAAGACCCTATCCGCAATTTTCGCATGCAGCTCTACCTGTTCGATGGCATCAACGGCAGCCTGATCAGCCGCAAGGAGTATCAGGGGCGTGCCAACTGGACCTTCGGCAAGCGGGATCAGGTCGGCAGCAGCAGCGGCCAGTTCTGGCAATCGAGTTATGGCCAGGAGGTGAATTATCAGTTGCAGGAAGCGGTGCAGGATCTGGTTGCCCAGCTGAACTGCGCCCCGGTTACCGCCCGGGTGATAGGCCAGAACGAGCGGGGCCCTCACATCAATCTCGGCCGGCGCAACGGTGTCAGGCTGGGGGATCAGTACCGGATCCAGCACAGCGCCGACTTCATCGATCCTTACGGCAAATCCCGCATGATGCGCAACCCGGCCGATGGCCTGTTCGAAGTGGTACAGGTATTCGAGGATGGCGCCATCATCAGCAGCCAGAACAAATATTCACCGTTTAACATCCAGATCGGGGATTTGGCAGTATTGGAATAAGAATCAAGGGTTTAAAAGGGAGCGGCTTCTTGTATAATGCCCGCCACAAGGCTCCCGTAGCTCAGTAGGATAGAGCGGTCCCCTCCTAAGGGACAGGCCACTGGTTCGACTCCAGTCGGGAGCACCATATAAAACAAGGGGTTGGCATCGTCATGGTGCCAACCCCTTGTTGTATGAACTCTTCATCGTCAACCCAAAAGCGCAAACCTTTCACTCCCCTTCTTCGTCAACACACACCAGAACACACCAGACATCTGACAGACACTCCCGAATCCCGGCTCGTACAGGGGCACATTACTCCCGATGCTTCTGTCACGTCTCTCTATACTTCAGCGATCTTCAGCGATATTGACCCAATCCGGAAACTTGTATTTCGACCGCTCACTGTAGAGGAGGCCCACATGTTCAGGCTGCTGGTAGTGTTGCTCTGTCTGATAGCGCCTGTCCGGGCCATCACCCTGATCCCGCTGGTCGAGGGGCTTTCCCATCCCTGGGGTCTGGTGCTGTTGCCGGGTGGGGAGTTTCTGATCAGCGAACGGACAGGCCGTTTGCTGCGCATCGACCGGCAAGGGAAGCACCATACGGTGCAGGGACTGCCGCCCATCGCCAGTGCCGGTCAGGGAGGATTGCTCGACCTGGCCCGGGACAAGGAGGGCTGGATCTATCTGAGCTACAGCGAACCTGGTCAGGGCGGTGCTGGCACGGCAGTGGCCCGTGCCAGATTGCAAGATGACCGGCTGCACCAGTGGCAACAGCTGTTTCGCCAGCAGCCGAAAATGGGCGGGAGTGCCCACTTTGGTTCCAGGCTGCTGACGGGGGACGATGGCTACCTCTATATCACGCTGGGAGATCGCTATCGGGGGCGGGATCAGGCCCAGTCCCTCGATAACCACCTGGGCAAGACCATACGCCTGCATCTCGATGGCCGGGTGCCACAAGACAACCCCTTTGTGCAGAAAGCCGGGGCCCTGCCCGAGATCTGGAGTCTGGGTCATCGCAACATGCAGGGGGCTGCCCTGCACCCCGTCACAGGGCAGTTCTGGGCACACGAACACGGTCCCCAGGGCGGCGATGAGGTAAACCTGATCCAGCCCGGCCGCAACTATGGCTGGCCCAGCGTCAGTTTTGGCGAAGAGTATGGCGGCGGCAAAATTGGTTCGGGCACTGCGGCCCCTGGCATGGTGCCGCCGAAGTGGATCTGGGTCCCGTCCATCGCCCCCTCCGGCATGACGTTTTATCAAGGCACCCTGTTCAAGGAGTGGCAGGGGGACCTGCTGGTCGGTGCCTTGCGGGGTCAGGCCCTGTTACGCCTGAAGATGGAGGGAGACAAGATAGTCTCGCAAGAGCGTTTGCTGACCGAGCTGGGTGCCCGGATCCGCACCGTCAAGGAAGGACCGGATGGCGCCATCTATCTGCTAACCGATACCCCTGACGGACGCTTGCTGAAACTGATGCCCTAGCTCACCCGGGAGGAGTCAAGATGAAACAGATGAAATATGGGCTGCTGCTCTGCTGCGCCCTCTTGATGGGCTGCAACACCGTTAGTGGTGTCGGCAGGGATATCGAAAAAGCGGGGGAAGTGATCCAGCGCTCCGCCAGTAAATAGTCGACAACCAGACCAAAACAGGGATGGTCAGGAGGGAGGGTCGGTCTGCTAGACTGGCCCTCTTTTTATTCATCTTATTCATCTTGCAAAGGAGTGTTGGATGTCGGGTTCTTCGTGGTGGGACAAGTCCACCGGCCTTGCGCTGTTGACCATACTGCTGTGGGCCTCGCTGGCGGCGCTCACCTCCCGGGTCACCAGCGTGTCGCCACTGGTGCTGGTGGGCCTGGTGCTGTTTTTCTGTGGCGTCGGCGCCCTGCCGTTCTGGCGCCAGTGGCGGGCCCGTCCGGTCAGCTGGCTGGTGACCATCACAGCGCTGCTGCTCTATCACCTGCTGCTGTTCATGAGCTTTCGCCACGCCCCCGTGCTGGAGGCGAACCTCATCAACTACCTCTGGCCCCTGTTCATCATATTGTTCACCCCCTTGCTGCTGCCCGGTCACCCGCTGCTCAGCCGTCACTTGCTGGCCGGCGCGCTCGGTCTGGCCGGATCCGTACTGGTGATGGTCAACGGCGAGTTGCAACTGCAGGTCGCCTATCTGCCGGGCTACTTGCTGGCACTGGGTGCCGCCATCATCTGGGGGGCCTATTCGGTGCTCTCCCGCCGTCTGCCACCTGCACCGGCCGTGGTGACGGCGGCGGCCTGCCTGCCCGCTGGGCTACTGGCGTTGCTGCTCGCCTGGTGGCTGGAAGGGCCGCTGCCCATTGCACAGATCCCCGCCGACGACTGGTGGCTCATCGTCGGGCTCGCCCTCGGCCCCATGGGTGCGGCCTTCGTTACTTGGTATCTGGCATTGCGGGACGGGGATCCGCGCCGCATCGGGGCGCTTGCCTACCTGACACCGCTGCTGAGCACACTGTTGCTGGTGCTGCTCAACGGAGAGGAGCTGACTTCCCGCCACCTGCTGGCCGGGGCCTTCATCATGGGTGGGGCCCTGCTTGGCATGCTGGGCAAGTCACCTGCGGCCCGCAAGCAGGAGGAGCCCGCTGCACCGTCATTGTCATGACTTCGCAGTCATGAACCGGATGTCATAAAAACGCCATCTTTCCTGCTTAAGCTCACGGCGACTTCCAGTCCCCTGGCTCAAGCAGGAATTCTGACGTGAAAATTGCCCACTATGCCTCCCTCTCCTCCCTGGTACTGCTGCTGGTCGCTGGCGTACAGGTCGGCGCCCTGTTTCATGGCTGGCAACAGCTGGATCAGGCCGAGCAAGCCCAGCATCAACATGAACGGCTGCAACAACGGCTGACCGATACCCTGCAAGGCACCTTGCGCGACTACCTGAGCAGCGGCGATCCCCTGCGCCTGGCCGAAGCCCAGACGGTGCGCCAGCTGGCGCTCGGCCAACTGGCACAGCAGGACGAGCAGCTGACAGCCCCGCTGCGCGCCCTGCTCGAGAAGATGGGAGAGCGTATCGATGGCGATTATCTGGCGGCGGGCAAGCTCTCTGGCAACAGCCAGTGGCTGTTGCAAAATGCCGAGAACGAACTGACCACCCAGGCCAGGGCGCTGCTGCGCTACGGCCAGCAGGGAGCCATGGATCCGGGTACGGATCAGGCCAGTGCCGAGGCTTACCGCAAAGGGGCGGCCGATCTGCTGGCTGCCCTGCCGGGGCTGGGCCACCTGCGCCAGAACTACATGGAGCAGGCCAGCCCCAAACTGCTGGAGGGGCTGCAATTCGAGCTCGCCGCCTTGCAAAAACAGGCTGAGCAACTGGCCGCCCTGCCGCTGCTTGGCCTGTTTGAGGCCCCCCCCGCCGACGAGTTCACCCTGGGCGAGCCGGTGCGCAAAGAGCTCGGCGCCCAGCCGCGCAGCGAACTGCTCTCCCTGCTCAAGCGCTATCCGCAAGAGCTGGAAAACAGCCGCAAGGCGCTGCAACAACAACAGGCTGCCCACCAGGCGGTGCAACAGGACATCACTCGCATGCTGCAAGCAAGCGGGGAGATGGGAGAGCAGCTCACCGCAGGGCGGCAGGCTGTCAACCAGGAGCTGGCTCTCATCCTCGGCAGTCTGGCGCTCTGTCTGGTGCTGGTCGCCCTGCTGTTTGCACTGGTGCAGCGTCGCTGGCTGGTCAAACCGCTGCTGCGGCTGCGCGGTGCTTTTCTGCAACTTGACGAAACAGGCCAGGCCGAAACCCTGCCCCCGGGGCGCGAGCGCAACGAACTCAGCGACATAGTCGAGAGCTACAACCGGCTTATCGTTCGCCTGCAACTGGATCAGCAGCAGAAAGAGGGCCAACTGTCGGCGGTCTCATTGAGCCTGCAGGGCATGGTCAATCAGGTCGAAGAGATCCACCACAGCACCCGCACCACCGAGCAGGCGGTGGACGAGAGCGACCTGATGATGAGCGAGTTGAACCAGCTGGCCGGCGAGGTTCATCAGGTGGCCGCCGAGATAGCACAGCATGCCCAGCACAACGAACACTCCATGAGCCAGAGCGAGCTGCTGGTAGGGGGCATGTTGCAGGCCACCGCCCAGACCGGTCTTGCCATCGATGAAAGCGACGTCGCCCTGACCCAGCTCAAGCGTTCGGTGGATGACGTCACCGCCATCGTCGACGTGATCGGCCACATCGCCCAGCAAACCAACCTGCTGGCGCTCAATGCGGCCATCGAAGCGGCCAGGGCGGGCGAGCAGGGGCGCGGTTTTGCGGTAGTGGCCGACGAGGTACGCCACCTCTCCGCCGATACCCAGCGCTCCCTTGGCCAGATCACCGAGATCCTGGTGCGACTCACCCAATCCGGCGATCAACTCGGCACTGTGCTGGCGCGGATCACCACAGAAGCAGCCGCCCAGCGCCAGCAGGCGGAGCAGTTGCGCCAGACCACCCAGGCGGTGAGAGAGATGGCGCGCAGCACCGCCGTCATCGCCCTGCAGGGGGCGGACAATGCCAAGAGCCAGGAGCACAAGCTGGCCAGCTTCGCCGACCTGATTGCTCGCATCAGCCAGCATGCCCGCCAGGGCAGCCGGCTCTCGGTTCAGGTGTCTGAACACATCCATCATCAAGCCAGCCAGATCCCCCGTATTCTCGGCCATCAGGCCTGAATCAGCCGCTGGACTCCCCTCCCAAACGCCCTGCCCCTGCGTCCCGACGTGGGGGCATATCTTTTTTTGTGCCACAAAATTATCTGTTGCATACAGGTTAACGAAAAAAGTTATGCCCCTTGTAAGAGATCCGCCCTCATCGGCAGGTCATTTCACTTGAAAACGCTATCAGCTGCGATATGAGTGGGCTGGGAGTGTCCACACCAAGATCCATGATTATTTGCACTCGGTCATATTTTTGAAACTTGGTGGGAACTTTCCATTGATATTTCGCACCGCGAACGTACTCTTGGAATTGTCCGATAGCCAAGAATCGGAACATAAAAAATAAATGATGTGATGAACAGAACTGCACCACCGCAGATGTGCCAAGACGTCGCGGCCGCAGCCGACATAGAAAGAATTTTTTGCCCTACGGGGTCTTGATTGCAATGCCAATACCGAGCGGCGGGCCCTTGCCTGACTGCCGGACAAAAAGCTAAGTCCATAAAATCAGGAGCAATACAAAATGGAAAAAGTGATCTTCAAGCGTGCCGCATTGAGCGCAGCTGTTGTTGCCGCCTTGGTCGCCCCCGGTATGGCATTTGCTGCCGACGAAGCCGGTCCTGCCTATGCCGCCGCCGCCAGCAAATTCTATGAAGAAGGCAAACTCAACGGTGGCCTCTTCTACTTCCAGCGTGATCGTCAGCGTATCGATGGTGACCCGACTGCCGCCAAGAAAGAAGGCAAGTACCAGTCCAACCTGAGCCACGCCACAACTCAAGCCGCTCTCAACTTCAACTCGGGTTATGCTTGGGATATCGTCGGTATCGACGTGGGCGGTTTTGGTGCCTATGACCTGGCCGTGACCGAGAACCATGCGGTCAACCAGGAGAACGAATTCTCCTTCGCCGGTAACAAATGGGGCGAAAACTACAAGGATGGCTCCCCCAAAGGTGGCTTCAGCCTGGCCAATGCCTCCCTGAAACTGAAAGCGCTGGACGGTGCCGTCACCGCCAAGGGCGGTCTGACCCAGCTCTACGTACCGGGCGTGATCGGTGTGAACTGGTCCTATCAGCCGGGTACCTACCGTGGCGGCCAGATCGAGGGTAACGTCGGTGGTCTCTACCTGACCTACGCCATCGCCGACGAATACAAGTCCCCCTGGTACAAGGAGACCCAGAAGTTCTCCCGTGCCAAGGCATGGATGGATCCGTTCGCCGATGAAAACGTCATCGACTACATCCAGGGTGTAGCGGCACGTTATACCTTCGAAAATGGCACAGCCGTGACCGGTTCTTACGGCAACTCCGAAAACTACATGGACAGCTACCACTTCAAGCTGGCCCACAAGTTTGACGTGCTGAACGGCCTCTCCACCAGCTACCAGTTCTACGGTTCCGAAACCGACACCTATCAGAAGGGTGGTGCCGACATCGAAACTTATGACGGCATGGCATGGCAGCAAGCCCTGACCGCCGCCTGGGGCATGGGTCCGTACGGCTTCCGTGTGGAAGGTCTGTGGACCAAGGCCGAGGGTAGCGAAGGCAACTACCTGCCCCGTCTGACCCGTGGCTACGGCAACTCCCAGGGCGCGAACGAAATCTGGTGGGACTCCCGCTCCGACTGGAACGCAAACAACGAAAAAGCGCTGTTCTTCGGTGTGACCCGTTCCCTGGATGATCTGGTGGGTGCACCAGGCTGGTCCGTCGGTGTCTCCGGCGCCTACGGCTGGGATATCCAGAAAGGCGACGGCACCAAGGCCACCAACGGTGAAGATACCGAATGGGCAGCCAACTTCGACGTCATGTACACGGTGCAAGATGGCAAGCTGAAAGGCACCCTGTTCAAACTGCACTACACAGATTACAACAACGACATCAGCCAGGGCGGCGGTTGGACCGAATACCCCAACATCTTCGCCTCCGAGCATGACGTCAAGTTCCACATCATAATGCCGTTCACCATACTGTAAGCAGGCGGTGCAACCTCAGCAAACCGGGCCCCTTGGCCCGGTTTTCTTTTTGGTCGCACTCAGGCTACCATGCCCACCTTGGCCACACTCAGGCCGCCACCATGGATGATTTTTATGCCCAACCCCTTCGTGCTCATCACCGGCTGTTCCAGTGGTATCGGCCTCGCCGCCGCCAAGGCGCTCGGTGACCACGGCTTTACCGTGATCGCCTCCGCTCGCAAGGCCGACGATGTAGCACAGCTGCAACAGCAGGGTTTACTGGCTGTACAACTGGATCTGGCCGATACCGCCAGCATTGAGCAGGGTGCCGCCGAGGCACTGGCGCTGGCCGGAGGCCGTCTCTACGGCCTGTTCAACAACGGTGCCTATGGCCAGCCTGGCGCACTGGAAGACCTGCCCACAGAGGCGCTGCGTGCCCAGTTCGACACCAATCTGTTTGGCTGGCATCACCTGATCCGCCAGATACTGCCGACCATGCTGGCAGCCCGGGAGGGGCGCATAGTGCAGAACAGCTCGGTGCTGGGGCTGGTGGCCATGAAGTATCGCGGCGCCTACAACGCCAGCAAGTTTGCCCTTGAAGGCTATACCGACACCCTGCGCCTCGAACTTGAGGGAAGCGGCGTGCACATCAGCCTGATCGAACCTGGTCCCATCGATACCCGCTTTCGTGCCAATGCCCACGCCGCCTTCGTGCGCCATATCGATCCGGCCCAGAGTCGTCATCAGGGCGCCTATCGCCAGACCCTGACCCGGTTGGAAAAAGAGGGGGCCACCAGCGGCTTCACGCTGCCAAGCGATGCCTGCATTCCGCCACTGCTCCATGCACTGCAGAGCAAGCGCCCCAAGCATCGCTACCCTGTCACCTTCCCGACCCGGTTGTTTGCGATACTGCGCCGCCTGCTGCCAAGCAGCTGGCTTGACCGGATCCTCTCCAAGTCGGCCTGATCCTTGATTCACACAGGGTGAGTGGCACCGCCTGCTCGCCCTGCAGTTGATGCTGTGACCCCCGTCTGCCGCTCGCCCGCCATCTGTCCCGCAGCCAGGATGAACGTCGATACTCTCCTCAATAGTGCTGACCGTTGCTGTAATAGTGACTTTTTACGATGGGCAGCACCTGCACCACCACATAAGTTTGCTCCCCCAGCACCGCCTTCAGATGGCGGGTGATGAGCGCCGCGGCGGCATCTTGCATCGCCTGCGACCGCTCGAACCAGACCAGCTCCACAAACGGGAAGCCAGCTTCGATCGCACCATTGCGCACCCAGCTGCTGTCGACACACTCCAGGGTGACAAATTCAGGCTTGCCGCCAGTGAGGGCGCACAGCTCAGCCAACAAAGGGGTGCTGATCTGCTGGAGGGTATCGACTGAAACGGCCCTAAAACGAAGATGGGGCATGGGAAACCTCTTGGCTGTGACGAATGAGGACTTATCATAGAGAACTCAATCCGCTCACATAAGGTGCCTCATGAGATTTCATCGCACGCTGATTTCCTTCCTGCTCTGCCTGTTGCTGCCTTTGACCGCCTTTGCCGATCCCGCCTTCTATCGGGTGAACAAGGGCGACCAGCAGCACTGGCTGCTGGGCTCCATCCATGCGGGCAAACCCTCCCTCTATCCGCTGCCCGACCCCATAGAGCGCGCCTGGCAACAGAGTCATGCCCTGGTGATGGAAGCTGACCTGACCCACATAGGTGAGGAGCAGTGGCAGGATATGGGCACCATCACCCGCCTGACCGATGGCAAGACGCTCAAGGATCATGTCTCAGCCGATCTCTACCGACGCACCATCATAGCCGCCGGTCAGAACGGCCTGACCGAGACCATGCTCTCCCCGCTGCGCCCCTGGTTTGCCGCCATCACCCTGACCCAGGCCGCGCTCGAGCGCACCGGTTTCAGCAGTGCACTCGGGGTGGATCAGCACTTTGCCAAACGTGCCACCGAGAGTGGCAAGCCCATAGTGGGCTTCGAGACCCTGCTCGAACAGCTCGGCTATCTTGCCAGCGTCGGCGACAACCAGACGCTGATGCTATCCACCACCCTGGATGAGCTGCCCCAGCTGGAAACTGGCTTTCGCGATGTGATGAAAGCTTGGCAGGACGGGGATCAGGCCGCCCTCGTCAGCCTGCTGAAAGCAGAGATGGCGCCGCCCAAGCTGCAAGCCTGGCTGGAGCAAACCCTGCTGGCGGAACGCAACCACAACTGGCTGAAAAAGTGGCCAACCCTGCCAAACGAGAGCTTTATCGTGGTAGGCGCCCTGCACCTTTACGGCGACCAGGGCCTGATCGCCCTGCTGGAGCAGCAAGGGTGGCGCGTCACGCCGCTCACCAATCCAGCCGCTAAGTAAACGACCAGGGTATGACGTGAAGGCCCTGCCAAACCGGGGGACTGTCCCCACACGCACTGGGCCGAATGGGAGGCGGCTCACAGATCAGGCTGCCGATTAAATAACCGCAAGGGGACTTGATCGAGATCATCCCATCAGGCCCAAAGAGGTATCTATCATGCCTGTCATCAATGGGATGACAGGAGTGTGTGAGATGGAATTCTGGATGAACCTGATGTTCGGCAACAGCGTGGGACTCATGTCCATGTTGGTGATTATCGGCACCTTCCTGCTGATCAGTTCCTATGCGGTCTATTTCATCTACAAGGTGATGAGCGCCAAGCCGCCGCAAGAAGAGCAGTAACGCCCCTGCGTCAGGCGATCCCACCGATCGCCTGCCCATGTCTCCTGGCTGGCATTGTCTATCGGCCAATAGTGCCTGCCTGTCAGCCGGCTGATGCTGGCTGCCATTTTCTGACTCGCCCCCGCCCGCTATAATGCTCGCTCATTCCAATGCGGGGAGCCTGCCGTGTCTTGCAACGACGAACTCTCACTGTTTCGCAATGAAGTGGCCGATGTGCGCCCCATTCGCAGCGACAATATCCATTCCCCTGCGGGCAAACCCGTCCCGACGGAAGCGCAACTGGCCCGCCGTCAGGCGGCTACCGCCGAGCAACTGGCACTCGACCACCTAACCATGGAGGCGGTGGAGATACGCGATCCCCATGACATCATCGGCTTCAAGCGCGATGGGGTGCAAGAGGGGGTCTACAAGAAGCTGCGACTCGGTAAATATGAGTTGCAGGCGAGCCTGGATCTGCATCAGAAGACCCTCAATGAGGCGCGTCAGGCGCTGGTGCATTTCATTGCGGATTGCGAGGCGCGGGACATCCGCTGCCTGCTGATCCTGCACGGCAAGGGGGAACGCAGCACGCCGCGTGCCCTGCTCAAAAGCTATGTCAGCGCCTGGTTGCCGCAACTGCCCGCCGTCATGGCCATCCACAGCGCCAAGCGCCGCCACGGCGGCAGCGGTGCCCTCTATGTGCTGCTGCGAAAAAGCGAGCGCCAGAAGGCGGAGAACCGCGAGCGACACCAGAAGCGGCTCGGCTAGTCAGCAACCGTCATCTGGTCAGGCCCCTTCAGCCAGGGTGGTAAAACGCGCGATGGCAGTGTTAGCATCGATCGGCCCCGATCATGCCAGGTACGGGGTGCATACCATCAGGGACGATAACAAGGACAATCCCATGTCATATCAAAAACTTGAACAACATCAGCAACAGCTGCACCGGCTCTCCCACCTCAGCGCCATCTGCGGCTGGGATCAGGCAGCCATGATGCCGGAGGGCGGCAACGAGGCACGCGCCGAGGCCATGGCCGAACTCGGTGTGCTGATCCACCACAAACGCACAGCCCCCGAGCTTGGCGACTGGATAGCCAAGGCCGAAAGCGAGCCGCTGGATGCCGTTCAGCGCGCCAATCTCGCCGAGATAAAACGCCACTGGCAGGATGCGAGTCTGCTGCCCACGGATCTGGTAGAGGCCTTGTCCCTCGCGGGCAGCAAATGCGAGCACGCCTGGCGCAGCCAGCGCAAAAACAACGACTGGGCAGGCTTCGCCCCCAATCTCAAGGAGGTGGTGGCCCTGTCGCGGGAAGTGGCGCGCCTTCGCGCAGAGGCACTTGATGTGCGCCCCTACGACGCCATGCTGGCGCTGTACGAACCCGGCATGACGAGTGCGCGGCTCGATCAGATCTTCGGCGATCTCACCGGCTGGCTGCCCGGCCTGATCCAGCAAGTGAGTGAACAGCAGAAGCATGAATCCATCTTGATCCCGCAAGGTCCCTTCCTCATCGCAAATCAGCAGGCGCTCGGCCAGGAGGTGATGGGGCTGCTCGGCTTTGATTTTGCCCACGGCCGGCTCGATGTGAGCAGCCACCCCTTTTGTGGCGGCGTGCCGACCGACGTGCGCATCACCACCCGCTACAACGAGCAGGAGTTTGTCTCCAGCCTGATGGGCATAGTGCATGAAACCGGTCACGCCCGTTACGAGCAGGGGCTGCCGCGTCAGCTGCTGGGCCAGCCGGTGGCCGAAGCGCGATCCATGGGCATTCACGAAAGCCAGAGCCTGTTTTGCGAAATGCAGCTCGGCCACGATGCAGCCTTCCTGGCTCTGCTGGCGCCGCGCATTCGCGCCCACTTTGGCGAGCAGGCAGCACTTGACCCAGCGAACCTGGCCAAGCTCTACAACCGGGTCGAGCCCGGCTTTATCCGGGTCGATGCGGACGAGGTGACCTACCCGGCTCACGTGATCCTGCGCTACGAGCTGGAGCGTGACCTTATCGAAGGGCGCATCGAAGTGGCGGATCTGCCCGAGCTGTGGGATGTCAAGATGCAGCAGTGGCTCGGCCTCTCCACCAGGGGCAACTACCAGAATGGCTGCATGCAGGACATTCACTGGACAGACGGCTCGTTTGGCTACTTCCCGAGCTACACGCTCGGCGCCATGTACGCGGCGCAGTTGCGTTTTGCGCTCGAGAAAGAGCTGGGGAACATGAGCAGCGTGATCGAGGCGGGCCGCCTGCCGGAGGTGCTCGCCTGGCTTGGTCGCAACATCTGGTCACAGGGCAGTCTGCACAGCACGGATGAGCTCATTCGCCGTGCGACTGGCGAGGCGCTGAACCCGCGCTGGCTGCGCCAGCATCTGGAGCAGCGCTATCTGAAATAACGGATGCGGCGACAGCGAATGAAGAGGGCAACGGGGCAGCGAGACTGTCCCGTTTTTATGGGCAATCCATCACAGCGGGTCGGGGGTGGTGAGAAGCTCGCGCAATTGCAGGATATTGCCTTCCGGATCGAACGCATTGCGCAGCACCAAACCAGGTCCCGGCCACTGCTGCGGCAACAGGCCGCCACCGAGGTCGGCCGCCTTCGCCTCGGCCCAGGCGAGGCTTGGCACGGTAAAGAACAATTTGATCGCCCCCTCTTCCCGCAGGATCGGTGGCACCTGGATATCGATATCGCAGGCAATCGACTCGGGGATGGCGTGGATCAGCAACTGGATGTCGTGATTTTCCATCACCACGAAGCCGGCTTCCTGACTGCGAATGTCCATCTGCAGCAAGGTGCGGTAGAAATGGGTCAGCAGGCCGAGATCCTTGGCGTAGATCAGGGCGCCGGCGCGAGCGGGTCCGGGCATGGTGCAATCCTCCTTGGATGTTGTCACCCCAGATTCTCACACCTGCCCGCCCGGTTCGACCGCTTTCAACCTCGTCATCGGCTCTCTCCCGACAACAATTTTATTTCAATTCCTGTCCGTTTCTGGCTAGTCACTGCGCCCCCTCCCCCTTACTCTCAGCCATACACCCAATGCAGAGCTTGCATCCCATGACCCCACAGCCCGTCAGTGACAACCCTCAGGATGAGGGGATCCCGAGCCTCAGCCGCGAACAGTGCCATGCAGCCCGCCTCGCCCGCGATGCGCGCTTCGATGGCCGTTTCTTTACCGGCGTGCTCTCCACCGGCATCTACTGCCGCCCCGTCTGCCCCGCGCGGCCACCGCACGAGCACAACGTGCGCTACTTCCGAAGCGCAGCTGCCGCCGAGCAGCATGGTCTGCGCCCGTGTCTGCGCTGTCGCCCCGAGCTGGCCCCTTCCGCCAGCGGCGATCTGCCGTCCCAGCTCACCCGAGTACTCACGCGGATCGAACGTGGCGAGCTGGCAGACATATCGCTCGCAAAGCTCGCTCAGCAGGCCGGGATCACGGAGCGCACGCTGCGCCGCCAGTTCGAGCAGCACCTTGGCGCCTCGCCAAAACAGGTGGAGCAGACGCGCCGCCTGCTGCTCGCGAAACGGCTGCTGACCGAAACTGCACTGCCCATCACGGATATCGCATTTGCGGCAGGCTTTGCGAGCATCCGCCGCTTCAACGATGCTTGGAGCCAGGCCTATGGCCTCGCGCCCCGGGCACTGCGGCAGCAGCAAGGGAATGAGGCGGCGGCAGAAGGTGGCGCTGCACTCACGCTGCAATTGCCGTATCGCCCGCCCTACGATGTGGCGGCCATGCTGGCGTTCTACCAGCTGCGCGCGATACCCGGGCTGGAGCGGGTTGATGGAAATGTGTATGAACGGCGCCACAGGGTCGGCGATCAGTCTGGATGGATCCGCATCGAGCAGGGCAAGGGCCATAGCATCAGGCTCACAGTGCATGATCTGCCGCCCGCGGCACTGCCTGATCTCTTGTATCGCGTGCGCCGCATGTGGGATCTCGATGCCGACATGCAGCGCATCGGCGAGCGGCTCGGCCAGGATCCGCTGCTGGCCCGTTTGCAGTCACGCTGGCCCGGGGTGCGATTGCCCGCCGGTTGGGATGAGTACGAAGTGATGCTGCGCGCCATCGTTGGCCAGCAGGTATCGGTCAAGGGCGCCATCACCATCATGGGTCGGCTGGTGGCGCGTACCGAGGCGCAATTCGGTGTGGCCCAGCTGCCCACACCTGCGCAGCTGTGTGCACTGGATTTGGATGGCATCGGTATGCCCGGCAGTCGCATCCGCACGCTGCAAGGGCTCGCCGCTGCGCTCGCGAGCGGTGCGCTTTCCCTGACCACGGCCAGCGACGATCAACTGCTGGCCTTGCCGGGCATAGGCCCCTGGACGGTCGCCTACTGGCGGCTGCGCTGCGGGCAGGATCCGGACGCCTTCCCCGCCTCAGATCTCGTGCTGCAAAAGGCGCTGGGGGGCGGCGACAAGCTGCCGGTGAAGGAGGTATTGGCGCAAAGCGCAGCATGGCAACCCTGGCGCGGCTATGCCGCGAGCTGGCTGTGGCACGCCATGAGCGAACAACCGGCACTGCTCATCAAGCAGCCATCGACCCCCACTGCGAGCCTGGTTTCACCCACAACGGGGAGCAATCCGCCCCAAAGCCATGACGAGGAGATAACCCATGATCCGCTATGACATGTTGCCAACAGACTGCGGCGATCTGCTGGTCGCCATCAACGCCCGCGGCTTGGTGCACGTTGACTTTGTGGCTGGCCTGCGAACACTGCCCGATATGAGCGGCTGGCAACAAGACAGTGAGGCGCTCGCCCCTTATCTTGCCGAATTTGCCGCCTATTTCGCCGGGCGTCTGCAGCGCTTTACCCTGCCACTCGCCGCCCACGGCACGGCTTTTCAGCAGGCGGTATGGCAGGCGCTGTGCGACATTCCCTATGGCGAGACTCGCAGTTACGGCGATATCGCCCGCGCCATCGGCAAACCGGCGGCGGTACGGGCAGTGGGCGCGGCGAACGGTCGCAATCCGCTCTCGATCATAGTGCCGTGCCATCGCGTGATAGGCCAAAACGGCAGCCTGACCGGTTATGCGGGCGGACTGCCTATCAAGCAGCAGTTGCTGGCGCTGGAATGTGATCAGTCACGTTCAGCCAACCAGCCATGAAAACCGAGCGCCTGGAAATAGCGCCAGCCAGTGCCAAACCCGGCGGCCCCCAGCAGTTGCCGGGTTTGGTCCTCATTCAAAGGGCAAAAGTCCCGATCCAGACGCTGTATCATCTGCTCGCTGGCCGAGAGCGGTAAACCGGCCAGATGGGCCTGTAGGCCCATAACCGCTCGCTCGGTGTCATCTTGCGCCGCCATCAAGTCGGCCATCAGCAAGGGAGATCCCGCCCGGAGCTGACGGGCAATATCCAGCAGTAGCGCCGTTTTTTGCTCAAAGGGAAGGAAGTGCAGCACCAGCAGACAGAGCGCACCGTCACACCCCAGGCTCTGCGCCGGTAGCGGCCCCGCCCACCATGTGACCCGCTCGGCCATGTCTGCCAGCTCCGCCCGCTGGCGGGCCTGGGCCAGCATGTCCGTCGAGATATCCTGGGCAATAAACTGCCATTCGGGACAGGACTGTCCCAGCAGCAAGAGTTCACTGCCGGTGCCGACCCCCACCAGCAGCACACGGGCGCGAGGGCCCAGCCTCGTCATCAGCTGGGCCGCACTGAGCTGATGCAGCAGCGCATAACCGGGTACCAGCCGCGAGATGCGCTGATCATAATCTTGTGCCCCGTCACCTTTGAATCGTTCCACCATCTGCTCCTCCTTGCTCGTTGAAACCCTTGATACGGGCTCCTGTCGGGAGAAGGTAAAGCGCCATGATGATGCCAGGGTTCAGGGCTTGTACGCCGCCCACGAGACGACCCGAGAACGGCGACCAGGAGTGCAGCTAGCTATCTCTCTTGTTTCTCAGGGCCGGATTGAATATTCGCTTGATGGAAGCCGGACTGTTCGCCAGCTTGGCCGTGGGGCGGCGGGGACGCCTGACCAGTTCGCCGCCGCAGTTGGGGCAAGTCAGTTGCAGATAGTGCTCGCTGCAATCGGCGCAGAAGGTGCACTCGAAAGAGCAGATATAGGCAAGCCCGGTGTCGGCGGGCAGGTCCTTGTCACAACATTCACAGTTGGGCCTGAGTTCGAGCATGGTGGTTGGCCTCAGTGGCAGCGGAAGAAGGTGAGCGGCTCAGTCGACGATAAAGAGCCTGGCGCCCTGCTCGGTGAAGGATCTATGGGGCTCGGCGTTGTCGGCCACCTGATAGCTCATGCCCGCCGTCAGGGTGAAGACGCGGCCATCCTGCAGCTCTGTGTGCAGCTCCCCCTCGATGCAGAGCAGGACGTGGCCCTTGCTGCACCAGTGATCCGCCAGATAGCCGGCAGAATATTCCACCATCCGCACCCGCAGCTCACCAAAGGTTTGGGTATGCCAGCGGGCGACGCCGGTTTCCCCCTTGTGCTCGGTCGGTTCGATATCGGCCCAACGGGTCGTGCAAAACGGCAGGTCTTTGATTTCCATCACAACTCCATTTGTCGAAAAAACGGGGATCCCAAGGACGACTCGCCTGCCCCCACAGAAGGCATCGCCATGCCAGCTGTTGGCCGTGGCATCCAGGGCAAGCCAGCCCTCTCTCGCGCGTCTTATACTGCCATCAAACCCACTCCTGTGGCATGCCCCGTCTGGTCCCTTGATGGGCCATTAACGCTTGAGGCTCCCCATCACCTGCATTTCGCAGCGGTGACAGTCAAAGCGCAGGCGGAAGGTATCTTTACCCATCTTGAGCTCCAGCGGTTCGGCCTTGAGACCGGGCACCTCTTTCGGGCAGAGGTTCTGGCTGTAGCGGATGCAGTGCTTGGTGATCATCAGCACCACTTCTCCCTCCTCCTTGTTCGCCTCATAGGCGGGAGCGATGCGCTCGACCCCGTGCTCGCGGAAGAACTGCTCGGCGGCACTGTTCAGCACATTGCCAAGGTAGGAGAGACGGTGCTGGGGATAGCTGACATCCCGCAGGGCGATGCGCCGCTCGGGCCTCTGGTAGCTGGCAAGACGAGCCTCTTCCAGCGCGGCTATGCCGTCCCGACGCAGACCGTTGAGCATGGACGCGGCGATGAATAGCGGGTAAGTGAATGCCAACTCAATCTTGCGTGCCACAAACAGGGTATTGCCGAGTTTGCCAAGCTGGTCGTGCGCCTGTTGCAACGCCCGCTCCGGATTGTCGGCAGGCTGTTTGTCGCAGGCAAGCCGGACGGTGGCGCTGATGTTCTGCTCGTCGGTGAGCATGAGGCACAAGCCTTCATCGCACTCAGAGAGCTGCATATCGACCCGGATACGGCGATCCGCGCTCGCCTTCTCCAGCATCTTGCTGAATGCCTGATCGTGGTTGCGATATATCTCGGTGCCTACTTTCAGACCAGGAATGGACTCGGAGAAGAGTAACTGCTTACGTCCAGCCCTCTCTTCCACCTTGTTGAGGCGCATCCCCACCAGCTCCTTGTTCGGCTTGAAGAAGCCGAGACCGTCGCCGTTGTTGAGGGTGACCTGCTTGCCGTCTATCTCGATACCATCTCTGGTGATCTTCGTAACGCGCCCCAGCGGCTCGCCCACGTATTTCGGACTTTGGGTGGAGTCGATCCCCGGTTGACGACCATGGAGGAAATAGTCGGTGCTGCCACGGTTGAAGCTCTTTTTCGGCTCCGGCTCGAAGCTGTAGCTGCAACGACCCGCCGAGGCAGCCACCAGATCGGAGCGGCTATCGAGAATGGCGTCGAGCTTCTTGCGATACCAGGCGGTAACGTTCTTGACGTAATCGAGCCCCTTGAGGCGCCCCTCAATCTTGAAGGAGCGAATGCCCGCCGCGATCAGCGCCTCCAGATTGTCGGTCTGATCCATGTCCTTGAGCGACAACAGGTGACTGTCGGCCACCAGCACTTCCCCATCGGGCTTTTGCAGCGAACAGGGCAGCCGGCAGAGCTGGGCACACTCGCCACGATTGGCGCTGCGGCCGGTGCGGGCATGGCTGATATTGCACTGGCCGCTGTAAGAGACACAGAGCGCGCCGTGGATAAAGAACTCCAGCTGTACATTGGTCGCTGCGCTTATCTCGCGGATCTGCGCAAGGGACAGTTCGCGCGCCAACACCACCTGAGAGAAGCCCACATCCTGCAGAAACTTCACCTTCTGTGGCGTGCGGTTGTCGGTCTGGGTACTGGCATGGAGCGCTATGGGCGGCAGATCGAGCGCCAGCAGCCCCATGTCCTGCACGATAAGTGCATCGGCCCCCGCTTGGTAGATCTGGTGGGTCAGGCGCCAGGCCTGCTCCAGTTCGTGATCGTGCAACAAGGTGTTGAAGGCGACAAAGACCTGGGCGCCGAAACGGTGGGCATGGCGCGCCAGCGCTTCGATATCGTCGAGGGAGTTGCCCGCCGCGCTGCGGGCACCAAAGGCAGGGCCGCCGATATAGACGGCATCGGCGCCATGGTTGATCGCTTCGATGCCGTAGGCGAGATTCTTGGCCGGAGCCAGCAGTTCGAGGCGCTTCGGTGTGTGGTGATGAGTCTGTGGATGCATAGTCTCTGAATCTATCGGCAGACAGAAAATGCCCGTCACTCTAGGCCAGTCACCCTGGATTTGCCTTGATCCCGCTTAAGATCACCGCGAAATACAGGATTGAACGTCTGGCGCTCGCAGTCCCGCCTGTGAAGCCGGGAATTCGTTCAGCGGCCCTGCCCTCATGGCACGAGCCGCTGACAAGCGAACCTCAGAGCACCACTTTGAGCGCCAGTCCCAGCAGCACCAGACCGCTCACCTTGTCGATGACAACGGACTTGGCCTTGAGCCAGGCCAGCACTGGGCCTCGAGAGAGTACCTGCGCCACCAGCACGTACCAGACAGCATCTATGCCGCCTGCGGTGAGCATCATGATCCCCCCCTCGTTCCAGCCAGTGTCGGCCCGCACAAACTGGCTGAACAGGGCGATAAAGAAGATGGCGAGCTGGGGGTTGAGAAAGGCCACCATAAAGCCTTCGAATGCCCCCTGACGGCCACGCAATTGATGAACCACCTCCTCGGTCTTGGCGCTGACGGGCCTGGCAAGCAACGCCTTGATGCCGAGCCAGGCGAGAAACGCGGCGCCGCCGTAGCGGATCAGATCAAACAGCAGCGGCGTCTGGGTGATCAGCACCGACAGCCCCAGCGCAGTAATAAGCGCATAGATCCCCACCCCAATGCCGTGACCGAGGGCGGTCGCCACCCCGTGCCCCTGCCCACCCTGCACAGTGTTGCGAATGATCAACGCCAGACTCGGCCCCGGGCTGATGGCCCCCATTACACAGATCGCGGCCAGTGCCAGCCAACTCGTCAATTCCATACCCTTTCCTTGTCTGCACGCTGAATGTAAATACCTGGGCTCAGGGTAAGGGGCGGCTTGTTATGCCAGAAGTGAAAGTTGTGAATAGATTCCATAGCCAATGGCTATAGCCTGGTACAACTGACTGGGCTAGCGGGCGCGAACCAGCAGCCTGCGGCTCTCGGCAATGGTGCGCTGCAGGTGCTCCCGCAAGAAGGGGTAAGCCAGCTCGCGAAACCACTTGTGGGCAGGATCCTGATGATGGCGCTGATGCCACAGCAGATGATACTGCTGGGATCGAGTCGCAAACGGCAGATCCTGAAAGGTGAGCCCGTTCTCGCGGGAGAGCTGCCAGGCAATATGGGCAGGCGTCGTCATCAGGCAATCTGTGCGCAGCAACACCTCCACCGCAGCCTGAAAGAAAGGCACACGGGCAAACCAGCGCCGAAGCAGCCCCTGCGGCGCCAGCACCTGCTCTACCGGGCTGTCCTTGTCTCCGCCGCCACTCACCTGCAGATGGGGCCAAGCGAGATACTCATCCAGGCCTAGAGGATTGCCCGCCAACGGGTGGTGGCTGCCCATCAACACCACCAGCCGATCTTCTCCCTGATGCAGACCACGGATCTGCTCCGGCACCAGATCCGTGATAGTGGAGACCAGATCCAGCTCGGATTGCCACAACTGTGGCAGCTGGCGCTTGTCCCACAGACTGTATTCCAGCGCAGCCATGGGCGCTTCCCTGGCCAGTGCTGCACAGATATCCGGCAGAATATGCTGGGCCACGTAATCGGACGAGGCGAGTCTGAATACCCGCTCGCAGCGGCCAGGGTCAAACCCGGGCGCCTCATAGAGCCGCTCCAGCGCACAGAGGGAGTCAGACAGCTGAGCCGCCAGCGTCTCGGCCCTGGGCGTCAGCAACCAGCGTTGCCCTTCACGCACCAGCAGTTCATCACCAAACTCGTTGCGCAACTGGCCGAGCTGCTTGCTGATGGAAGGTTGGCTCAGGTGCAACAGCTCCGCCGCCCGGCTGATGTTGCGGGTCTCCAGCAACACCTTGAGGGTCGGCAACAGGTTGAGATTGGCTTTGTGCAAGGGGTGACCCCATCCGTGGTGGAAAGCCCTATCTTAGGGCAGAGGCGTCTTTCGTTTTAAGCAAAATTTCCCGCTATTTTCGGCCACAGACGCCACCTGTCGAGCCGCCTTGCAGCCAGATGACCACTCAGGTAACCCTTCAGATAACGATGACCACAAGATGACAGTGGTTGTCTCGTGCGGCATAATTGCGCGATTTTCCGCCCGCGGGCGATCCACTTTGAGAAGCGGTAACAAGATGAAATACGCCAATATCACCGGTTGGGGCAAATGTCTGCCTCCCTCTGTGCTGACCAACGATGACCTCAGCACCATCATGGATACGTCGGATGAGTGGATCTATCCGCGTACCGGTATCAAGGCCCGCCGGATCTCCCATGTCAGCACCTCGGATCTCGCCACCCTGGCCGGTCGTCGCGCCCTCGCCTGTGCCGGTCTCGACGCCAGCGATCTCGATGGCATCATACTGGCCACAGCCACCCCGGATAATCTGCTGCCGAGCGCGGCCTCTGCGGTGCAGAAGAAGCTCGGCGCCGTCAACGCCGCCGTGTTCGACCTCAACGCCGCCTGTACCGGTTTCGTCTACTCCCTCTCCGTCGCCACCTCTCTGGTGCAAACCGGCATGATGAAGAAGGTGCTGGTGATCGGCGCCGAGCGCCTGACCTATCTGCTGGACTGGGCACGCCGGGACACTGCCGTGCTGTTTGGCGATGGCGCAGGTGCAGTAGTGATCGAAGCAAGCGAGCAGGAGTGCGGCCTTATCGCCAACAAGCTCGGCTGTGACAGTGAAGCGCGAGAAATCTTGCACGTCCCGAACTTTGGTACCGATCGAGTGCGTTTTGCCGATGTCGATGGCCTCTTTACCTTCAACTTCGAAGGGCCAGAGATCTTCAAACGCGCCGTGCGCGGCATGGGTGAAGCCACCAGCTCAGTGCTGGCTCAAGCTGGCATAGACCCTGAACAGGTCGATCTCATAGTGCCGCACCAGGCCAACATCCGCATCATCGAGACTCTGGCCAAGCGCATGAACGCCCCCATGGAAAAGGTGATGGTCAACATCGAAAACTACGGCAATACCTCCGCCGCTACCGTGCCCATCGCCCTGTGCGAAGCGCTGGAGCAAGGCCGCGTCAAGCCGAACTCCTACCTGCTCACCGCCGCCTTCGGTGCCGGTCTGACCTGGGGTGCCGCCATCATCAAATGGGGCGATCGCGTTACTCCTGTCGGCCAATGCGATGCCGAACTGCCTCCATGCAACAAGAGTGCGCTGGAGCTGATTGCCCACGCCGTCGAAGGCTGCCAGAAGGCCCACGCCAACCAGGCCTGATCCTCATCGGGAGCCTGATCATCAGGCTCCTCTCTTCTCCCTTTACCGCCTTCCCGCTCGTGAGATCATCACCACGCTACCGCATCCATATTCCAGTTTTCTCAGTACTCCCCCCCGAATAAGACCAATTCGCAACCAAGTACTTTTTTTGCGCTAACCTTACTGAGCCATTTGTAACTATGGGTTCAGGCGCAGCTCATCCTTCTTGTCACCAGCGGGAGGGCGGCGGGTTCCCATCTCAACTCACGTGCAGGGATGAGTTCGCGTATGACAGATCACAAAACGGCAGAGACCACTGCATTCTGGGACCCGGTGAGCTGGGCATCTTGTCTGGGCATAGGCCTGCTCAGCACCCTCTTGCTGGTGCTGGCCGGCAGCCCCCTGCCTTATCTGCTTGCCAACGGCGCGCTAGCGCTGGGCGCCGCCGTGTGGAACTCACACCACTATCACAACAAGCAGGAGTCAAGACCCCACGAAGAGGAGCAGGCTCATACCTGGTCAGCAGCCCAGCTCAACCATTCCATCATCGGGCTCGAGCAGGTGTGTGAAAAGGCCGTCCCCATCTGGTCACAACAGATTGAAAACTCTCGGCTGCAAACCGAAGAGGCCATGATCGATTTGACCCAGCGCTTTGCGGGGCTCACCACCAAGCTGGAAGAGGCAGTAGCCGCCTCACACGATGCTGCCGGGGATCTGGGGGGGGCAAAGTCGGCAGGCATGGCCGCCGTACTGGCCGAGAGTCAGGCCCAGCTCAATCAGGTGCTCACCATCATGCATTCGGCGCAGGCCAATCGCGACGCCATGCTGGCAGAGATCAAGACCCTTACCGCCTACACCATAGAACTCAATACCATGGCGCTCGACGTGGCCAAGATAGCCTCCCAGACCAACTTGCTGGCGCTCAATGCCGCCATCGAAGCCGCACGGGCTGGTGAGGCAGGTCGTGGTTTTGCCGTGGTGGCCGACGAAGTCCGCACTCTCTCACGCCTCTCCAGCGAGACGGCCCAAAAGATGACGGACAAGGTCGACACCATCAACACAGGTATCGGCCGCGCCTTCCAGATAGCAGAAAGCGCCGCCGCACGAGACCAAGCCGCGGTCAGCGACTCTGAGCGTGCCATCGAGCAAGTACTGGAGCGCTTTCGTATGGCTACCACCAGCCTGTCGGAATCAGCCGCCTTGCTGCAGAGCGAGAGCGCAGGGATCCACAGGGAGATCTCCGATGTCATAGTGTCGTTACAGTTCCAGGATAGGGTCAGTCAAATACTCAACCACGTACGCCAGAACATGGACAGTCTCTATGACCACCTGGTTTCTTCCCGCAACCGGCCCCATCAATCCGGCCCCCTCCAGATCGATGCAGACAGCTGGCTGGCTGAGATGGAGCTCTCCTATGCCACCGATGAACAACGCAACATTCACCACGGCCGCCGCCAAGCCACTGTGGTCAACGCATCCAGCAATACAGACGTCACTTTTTTCTAGGAGACAACTATGCCCAAAACAGTCCTGATCGTGGATGACTCGGCAACTATTCGCCAAGTGGTCGGCATGACACTCAAGGGAGCCGGATACGAGGTGATGGAAGCCTGCGATGGCAAGGATGCCCTCAGAAAACTCGACGGCAAGAAGATCAATCTCATCATCAGCGACGTCAACATGCCGAACATGGATGGCATCAGCTTCGTCAAGGAGGCCAAGAAACTGGCCAACTACAAGTTCACCCCCGTCATCATGCTGACCACGGAATCCCAGGACAGCAAGAAGCAGGAAGGGCAAGCAGCCGGGGCCAAAGCCTGGGTGGTCAAGCCGTTCCAGCCAGACCAGATGCTGGCGGCCGTCGCCAAGCTCATCATGCCCTGAGCCTGGAGGCGACCATGCCGCTGCACATAGAGACAGGTGAGCACAAAACCCTGGTCAAAGTATCGGGGGAGATGACCATCTATACCGCCGCCGAGCTCAAGCAGGCGCTCACGCCCCTGCTCTACCGCCAGCAGGCGCTGGAGCTGGATCTTTCTCAGGTATCCGAGATGGATAGCGCCGGACTGCAACTGCTGCTGGCCGCCAAGAAAACGATGCAGCAAGGGGGTTATCCGCTGCATCTGGTCATGCATAGCCATGCGGTGCTCGATGCGCTGGAGCTGTGCCAGCTGGCTGCTTTCTTTGGCGATCCCACCCTTATTCCCCACGCAGATCACGCCTAGGCAGTCCCAGTGACAAGGAGGCATTCGTGAGCATCAATCTTGATCAGGCCCTGCAAACCTATATAGCCGAGGCACGCGAACTGCTGGAAGAGATGGAGTCTTCCCTGCTGACCCTGGAAAACGACCCGGAGAACAGCGAGCTGATCGGTGCCATCTTTCGGGCGGCACATACCATCAAGGGCTCCGCTGGTCTGTTCGGCTTGCAGCCCATCGTCAGCTTTACCCACATAGTCGAGGATCTGCTCGATCAGGTGCGCAATCAGCAACTGGGGATCACGACTGCGCTCATCAAGGATCTGCTGGAGAGCCGGGATCATATCGAGCGGCTGGTCTATCTGGTTGCAGAGCTAGGGTCGGCGCCAGGGGACGATGAACTGGCGCAAGACGCTCAGCTGAGGCTCAACTTGGCCAGACATCAAACTGCCAGCCAGAGCCAGCTGCCGGAGCGCACTGCGTCAACCATCCCAGACCCGGTCAGCAAGGAGGAGGGGCACACCAGCGCCACTTCCCTGTGGCACATCTCCCTGCGCTTTGGCCCGGATGTGCTGCGTAACGGTATGGATCCCACCTCGTTTTTACGTTATCTCGGCACCATGGGCACCCTCTGCGCCATCGAAACCCTCCACGATGCCCTGCCCGACTGGGAACATTTTGATCCGGAAACCTGCTACCTCGGCTATGAACTCGATGTCGATACCCAGGCCGACAAGAGCACCCTGAGCGATGTGTTTGAATTCGTACGTGACGACTGCCGCATCACCATACTGCCCCCGCATAGCAAGATTGCTGAATACATAGACCTCATCAATGAATTGCCGGAAGACAACGACATGCTGGGGCAACTGCTGGTCAAGACAGGAGCGTTGACGGCTAGCGAACTGGCACTGGGCCTGCAAACTCAGCATGACGACCAGCGAACAGAGAACAGTAAGCTGGGAGAAATACTGGTCGCTCAGGGCGCAGTCGACGGAGTCGTGGTGGATGCGGCGCTCAAGAAACAGAACCAGAACAAGGAGAACAAAAACAAGGAGGGACGCTATGTTCGGGTGCACGCCGACAAACTGGATGAGCTGATCAATCTGGTCGGCGAGCTGGTGGTCGCCAGCTCGGGTGCCAGCCTGCTGGCACAGCGCTCGCGGGACAGCCAGCTGCAGGAGGCCAACTCCACCATTGCCATGCTGGTTGAAGAGATCCGGGACGGAGCCTTGCACCTGCGCATGGTGCCCATCGGCGACACCTTCAACCGCTTCCAGCGGGTCGTACGGGATGTCAGCCACGAGCTGAACAAGGACATTGCGCTGGTCATCACAGGCGGAGATACCGAGCTCGACAAGTCTGTGGTGGAGAAGATTGGCGATCCCCTGATGCATCTGGTTCGCAACTCCATGGATCACGGCATAGAGTCGGCCGAGCAGCGCCTCGCGGCAGGCAAACCGGCAAGAGGCACCTTGACCCTCAACGCCTATCACGACTCCGGCAGCATCGTCATCGAGATCCTGGACGACGGTGCCGGACTCAACAAGGCAAGGATCCTGCAAAAGGCGCAGGAGCGGGGGCTGGTGGCCGCCGGCGCAACATTGACGGATCAGGAGATCTATCAGCTCATCTTCGAGGCAGGCTTCTCTACCGCCGAGGCCGTTACCAACCTCTCGGGCCGGGGCGTCGGTATGGACGTGGTCAAACGCAACATCACGGCCCTGCGCGGCAGCGTCGAGCTGGACAGCAAGCCGGGACAAGGCACCCGGGTTCAAATCAGGCTGCCACTGACTTTGGCCATCATCGACGGCTTTCTGGTTCGAGTCAGCACCACCCATTACGTCATCCCGCTCGACATGGTGATCGAATGCGTGGAGCTGACCCAGAGTGCACTGGATGACACCCAGGGACGCAACTACATCAATCTGCGTGGCGAGGTACTGCCATTTGTCCGGCTTCAGCACTACTTCGACGTCGAGGGGGCAAGAGGACGCAGGGAAAACATCGTCGTCGTCAGTCACGGCGGCAAGAAATCCGGGCTGGTGGTCGACGAGCTGCTGGGGGAGTTCCAGACCGTCATCAAGCCGCTCGGCAAGCTGTTTCAGCGCCTGCAAGGGATCAGTGGCTCCACCATTTTGGGGGGTGGCGAGGTCGCCCTGATCCTGGACATCCCCTCCCTCATTCAACATGCCATCGATCAGGAGCTGGGCCAGCTGAGCCAGTACGCCATTCCTCGCATGCAAACCCAACCAAGAGCCAATTAACGCCAGGAGCCAGTCATGTTCAAAAACTCCACCATTAAAATGCGCCTCACCATCTTGCTCTGCCTGTTATGCGTGCTGCTGCTGGCGGTGGGCGGGCTGGGACTTTACAACATGCAGAGCAGCAACAAGGGTCTGCAGCGGGTGTATAACGACCGGGTGGTGCCGCTCAAGCAGTTGAAAACCATCTCCGACAATTACGCCGTCGCCATCATAGACAACGTCAACAAGGCCAATGCGGGTCTCACCAGTGCCGAAGAGGCGCTGCAACATATCCAACAGGCCCAGCAGCAGATCAAGCAGGAGTGGCAGCACTATCAGTCCACCGAATTAACGGGTGCAGAACAGAAACTATCAGCAGAGGCGGGCAGCCTGTTCAGCGCGGCGGATCGCGATATCTCCCAGCTGGAGCAATTTCTTTCGACCCAACGCGGTGTCATCACTGGTACGCTCAATGACTTTGACGGCAAACTTTATGGCTCCATCGACCCCATCGGCAACAAGATAACCGAGCTGGTCAACCTGCAACTGGATGTCGCCAAATCCGAATATGAGCAGGCCCAATCCTGGTATGACACCATGCTGCTCACCATGATGGGGGTGATAACAGCAGGCATAGTGGCAGCTGCCTGGTTTGGCATCGTCCTCATTCGCAGCATCATTGCCCCCATCAATCAGGCGCTGCAGGTAGCCAACCACCTGGCAGAAGGCAATCTGGATGTCACCATCACCATTGGTGCCCATGATGAAGCAGGCCAACTGCTGATGGCCATGCAGAACATGGTCAACAAGCTGACCTCTCTCATCAACGACATTGAAACCCTGGTCACTGCGGCCGTCGAGAAGGGGGATTTCAGCTACAAGATAGCGCTGGACAACCGGCAGGGGTACATCAAGCGCCTGTCCGAATTGCTGAACCAGTTGTCCAATGTTACTGACACCAGCCTCAAGGATGTGATGCGCATCGCCACCGCCCTGTCTCAGGGAGACCTGACCCAGAAAATTGAGCAACCCTACCCGGGCATTTTTGGTCAGACCAAGGATGGCCTCAACAGCACCATAGACGCCTTGACCGCCATTATCGAAGAGGTGCGCAACGCCGCCGACAACCTCACCAACGCCTCCAATCAGGTCAGTACCACGGCCCAATCCCTGAGCCAGGCCACCAGCGAACAGGCCGCAAGCGTCGAGGAGACCAGCGCCTCCATCGAACAGATGAGTGCCAGCATCAACCAGAATACCGACAACGCCAAAGTCACTGACAACATGGCGAGCGGCGCCGTGCTTGAAGCCACCGAAGGAGGCCGCTCGGTGCAACAAACCGTGGCGGCGATGCAACAGATCGCCCGCAAGGTGAGCATCATCGATGACATCGCCTACCAGACCAATCTGCTGGCACTCAATGCTGCCATTGAGGCGGCACGGGCCGGTGAACACGGCAAGGGATTTGCCGTGGTGGCCGCCGAGGTGCGCAAACTGGCCGAACGCAGCCAGATAGCGGCGCAGGAGATAGGCGAGCTCTCTTCCAGCAGCGTCGATACCGCGGAAAAGGCAGGCAGCCTGCTCGACAAGATAGTGCCTTCCATTCGCAAGACATCCGATCTGGTGCAGGAGATCAATGCGGCATCCGGCGAACAGGCCAGCGCCGCCAACCAGATCAGCATGGCCATGAGTCAACTTAACCAGGTGACCCAGCAGAATGCGGCCAGCAGCGAAGAACTCGCCGCCACCGCCGAGGAGATGAGCTCCCAGGCCAATGAGCTGCAGCAAACCATGGATTTCTTCTCGCTGGCAAACCTGGCCAAGCCCTCAAAGCCGAGTGACAACTCACACAGAGGCTCGGCCCCCAGAGGTAAGTTTGTGATGCCCGCCCAACACCCGCTGCACGGCAACACGGCGCCGCAACCCCAGGTTGACGAAGCCGACTTTGTCCGCTTTTAACCGGAGAGACCCATGAGCATGTCAACCGAAGTGGCCGCGCCCCCCAGCACACTGGCCCATGACAATCAGGGCGACGCCCAATACCTGACATTCCTGATCAATGGCGAGATGTTTGCCATCAATATTCTCGGGGTCAAAGAGATCATCGAGTACGGCAACATCACCCCTATCCCCATGATGCCAAGCTTCATCCGGGGCGTGATCAACCTCAGGGGAGCTGTGGTATCAGTGGTAGATCTCAACGCCCGCTTTGGCAACGCCCCCTCCAGCATCACTCGCCGCAGCTGCATCGTCATCATCGAAGGAATACACCCGGACGACTCGGAGCATGGCAATCAGGACATCGGCGTCGTAGTGGATTCGGTATCTGAGGTGCTGACCATTCCCTGCGACGAGATAGAGCCGCCCCCCAGCTTCGGGGCTCACATCCGGGCCGACTTCATCAGCGGCATGGGCAAGGTGAATGGCAAATTCGTCATTCTCATCAATACCGAGAAGGTGCTCTCCATCGACGAAATGGCACAACTCAGCGAACTGACCCAGCAGCAGGAACGGCAGCTGGAGCACAGAGTGAAAACCCCTTAAGCAGGGTATTAAAAACAGCAAGGGTGACGCTCACACCACACAGCAATGGCATGTCGCACAAGGATAAGGCTCATGACTCAATCATTCTTTGGCAATCTCTTCGGCAACGGCAGCGCGCATGCCTTGCTGCAAACAGAACTGACCCAGCTGATAGGCGCCACACGCACCCTGCAGCAAGGGATAGCGCAGGGTGACCTGCCAACCCAGCTTGAACCGGGCACACTCAGCGGCCCACTGCGGGAGCTCTGTCAGGAGTTCAATGCCGTGATCACGCTGCTGGGGCAGCGGCTCAGCAGCAGCCTCACTACCATCAGTGACAATCAGGCGCTCTATGACGAGAACCTGCGAGTACGCAAGGCGCTGGATGGAGCCTCGACCAATGTGATGATCGCCGATAACAACCTCGACATCGTCTACATGAATGAAGCCGTGCTCGCCATGCTGGGGCAGGCGGAATCCGACATCCGCAAGGATCTACCCAACTTCGACACCAGACAACTGATGGGCAAGAACATAGATACCTTTCACAAGGATCCGTCCCACCAGCGCAGCATGCTGGCCAAGCTAGACAAGACCTACCGCGCGCAGATCTCGGTCGGTGGCCGCATCTTCTCCCTCATTGCCAACCCTGTCTTCAACGACAGCGGAGAGCGACTCGGTTCAGTGGTGGAGTGGGCCGACCGGACCAAGGAAATCGCCATCGAAAACGAGGTGAAAGCGGCAAACACAGCGGCCAAGCTCGCCGCTGCCGAAAGCCTGCGGGTCAAGAAGGCGCTCGATGGTGCCAGCACCAACGTGATGATTGCCGACACAGACCTCAACATCATCTACATGAACGAGTCAGTCAGGGCAATGCTGAGCGAGGCCGAATCCGACATTAAAAAAGAGCTCTATAGCTTCAACTCCGCCACCCTGATGGGTGCCAACATCGACAGCTTCCACAAAAATCCCGGCCATCAACGCAGCATGCTGGCCAAGCTGAACAACACCTACCAAACCCAGATACTGCTCGGCGGGCGCACCTTCTCCCTCATCGCCAACCCTGTGTTTGGCGACGATGGCGAGCGGTTGGGATCCGTAGTCGAGTGGTCGGATCGCACCAAAGAGGTCTCTATCGAGCGGGAAATGTCGGAGATAGTGCAGGCAGTGATCAAGGGCGAGCTGCACCGCCGCATGGATCTGACCGGCAAGAGCGGCTTCTTCCAGACACTGGGGGAAGGCATCAATCACATTGCCGAGGTAATAGACACCAGCCTCAACGACGTCATCAGGGTGGTGCAATGCCTGGCCAGGGGCGATCTGACCCAGACGATAGAGGCTGACTATCCTGGTGTGTTCGGCACCACCAAGGACTCCCTCAATCAGACCATAGTCTCGCTGACCAACATAGTCACAGAGGTAAGAGGGGCTTCTGACAACCTCTCCAGCGCCTCTGAGCAAGTCAGCGCCACCGCCCAATCCATCAGCCAGTCGAGCAGCGAGCAGGCATCCAGCATGGAGCAGACCAGCGCCTCCATAGAGCAGATGAGTGCCAGTATCAACCAGAACACAGACAACGCCCAGATCACCGATGGCATGGCCAGCAAGGCCGCCAAGGAGGCGATGGAAGGGGGGGAAGCGGTCAAGCTCACGGTCGATGCCATGAAGCAGATCGCCAAGCGGATCGGCATCATAGATGACATCGCGTACCAGACCAATCTGCTGGCCCTCAACGCCGCCATCGAAGCGGCGCGGGCGGGAGATCATGGCAAAGGCTTTGCGGTGGTTGCCGCCGAGGTACGAAAGCTGGCGGAGCGCAGTCAGGTAGCCGCCCAGGAGATAGGCGAGCTGGCTTCCAGCAGCGTCGACATGGCGGAAAAGGCAGGTCGCCTGCTCGACCAGATGGTGCCCTCCATCAATAAGACCTCGGATCTGGTGCAGGAGATCAGCGCCGCCTCCGCCGAACAATCCACCGGCGTCAGCCAGATCAATATCGCCATGAATCAGCTAAGCCAGGTAACTCAGCAAAATGCCTCCTGCAGCGAGGAGCTGGCCGCCACCGCAGAGGAGATGAGCAGCCAGGCAGAGCAACTGCAACTGGCCATGGAGTTCTTCACCCTGGAGCAACACAAAAGCGGCGCGAGTCAGAAAGCCGCGCCCCCCCGTGCTGCTACGCGAGGACGATTCGTGACTGACGGCAATGGGCAGGATGGATTCGGCACCTCCCCTCGCCCCCGCAACGATGGGGATTTTGTCCGGTTTTAATCGAGGGGCCGGGTGAGCATGGCTCCCCCGCCCCAACCCTATCGCCACAGGGAGTCCGACCGTGTATCAGACCCAGTTGCATGATGATGAATTTGCGCAGTTTCAACGCTGGATCCACCAGACGGCGGGCATTGATCTGTCACCGGCCAAGAAAGCCCTGGTCGCCAGCCGGCTGTCAAAACGGCTCTGCCACTATGAGCTGGAGAGCTATGGTGACTATTTCAGCCTGATCATGAACCAGAGGGGGGCAGAGCTGCAGGTCGCGCTGGATCTGCTCACCACCAATGAGACCTACTTTTTCCGGGAGCCAAAGCACTTCGAGTTTCTCAGCGAGAAGGTACTGGCACGACTGCCAAAAGAGAGGGGAGTGAGAGTCTGGAGCGCGGCCAGCTCATCGGGCGAAGAGCCTTACAGCCTGGCCATGACCCTGGCCGAGACATTGAGCCAGGGCAATTGGGAAGTAATCGCCTCGGATATTTCGACCAGGGTGCTGGAACAGGCGAGAGCGGGGCAATATCCCATGGAGCGAGCCCATAATATTCCGCTCTCCTTCCTGATGAAGTACTGCCTGAAGGGCGTGGGGTTTCAGGAGGGAACCTTCATCATCGATCGCAAGCTCAGGGACAAGGTACAGTTTCGCCACATCAATCTGAATCAGGAGCTGCCCGACATCGGCATGTTCGACATCATTCTGATCCGCAATGTGATGATCTATTTCAACCGGGACACCAAGGGACAAGTGCTGCAGCGTCTGGTGCCGCGCTTGAAGAAGGGGGGCTACCTCATCGTCAGCCATGCGGAAAGCCTGAACGGCCTGCCCCACGGTTTGCAACTGGTGTCGCCGTCCATCTATCTGAAACCATAAGGGTTTCAGAATGAAAGAGATCATGTTGCAACCAGGAGAGTTCTTTTTTGGCCAGGATGACACCATCATTCGCACCCACTTGGGCTCCTGTGTCGCCATTACCATGTGGCATCCGGAGCAGAAACGGGGTGGCATGTGCCACTACATGCTGCCAAGCCGAGCTCGCAGCGATGACCCACTGGATGGCCGCTATGCCGATGAAGCAATCCAGTTATTTATCAATGAAATAAGCAAGTACCCCGCCCCCATTCACGACTATGAGGTCAAACTGTTCGGCGGCGGCAACATGTTTATCGAACAGCAGACACTCACCACCATGAATGTGGCCATCAAGAACATCAAGGCAGCCTGGCAACTGACGCAGCACCTGGGCCTGACCATCAAGGCCCATCATCTCGGACATGCAGGACACAGAAGCCTGATCTTTGAACTGGCCAGCGGCAATGTCTGGGTTCGTCATCATCGGCTGCCACATCGTTAAGGGAACGGGAATGAAACAGATCAAGGTCATGCTGGTGGACGACTCCGCCGTGGTCAGGCAGGTGTTACAGGCCATTCTAGAACAGGAGCCGGATATCAAGGTGATAGCCACCGCCTCGGATCCGCTGTTTGCACTGGAAAAACTGAAAAAAGAGTGGCCCGACGTGATAGTACTGGACGTGGAGATGCCACGCATGGATGGCATCACCTTCCTCACCAAGATCATGGCCGAACACCCTACCCCGGTAGTCATCTGCTCGTCCCTGACAGAGAAAGGCGCGGAAACCACGCTGCAGGCCATGGCCGCCGGAGCGGTGGACATCATCACCAAGCCCACTGTCGGCCTCAAAAGCTTCTTGCAGGAGTCGGCACAAGCCTTGGCCATGGCGGTACGCGCCGCCGCCCAAGCCAATGTCAAACGGCTGGGCAAGGCGCCCCCGTTAATCGTGGCGGCCAAACTCAGCGCCGATGCCATCATGCCGCCGGCAAGCCAGCATGCCATGGCCCAGACCACGGAGCGGATCGTGGCGATCGGTACCTCTACCGGCGGTACCCAGGCACTGGAAGCCGTGCTGACGAACCTGCCGCGGGTCTGTCCCGGCATCGTCATAGTGCAGCACATGCCGGAGAAGTTCACCGCCTCCTTTGCCGAGCGGCTCAACAGCCTTTGCCAGATCGAGGTGAGAGAGGCCAAAAGCAATGACAGGGTCATTCCGGGTCTGGCACTCATAGCCCCCGGCGGCAAGCACATGCTGCTCAAGCGCAGCGGCGCCTATTATCACGTCGATGTCATGGATGGCCCCCTCATCAACCGCCATCGCCCCTCGGTGGACGTACTGTTTCGCTCGGTCGCCAAGTTTGCCGGCGGCAATGCCACCGGCATCATAATGACGGGCATGGGAGATGACGGCGCTCGCGGGTTACGGGAAATGCTGGAGGCGGGGGCCAATACCTTCGCCCAGGATGAGGCATCCTGCGTGGTGTTCGGCATGCCCAAGGAGGCCATCAAGCTCGGGGCCGCCCGTCACATACTGCCGCTGCAGGATATTCACCACGCCATAGTGGGTCGATAAAGCGCGCGTTCAGCCACTTGCGAAGTGTGCCCGGCCTGCCGGGCACAGCTGTTTCAGGCGGGCATGTCGTCGAGCAGGGCAAACAGCCGGTCGACCTCGGCCGACGTGTTGTAGTGCATGCAGCCTATCCGCAAGACTCCCTCGCTCACCCCCAACTGTTCCACCAGGGCCAGCGCATAGAAGTGGCCCGCCCAGCTACAGACCTGATGCTGACCGAGAAATTCCGCCATCTCGACCGGCGTATGACGGTTCGAGGTGAGGGCGAAGGTGGGGGTGCGCCCCTTGCTGTCGTTGATGCCATGCAGGGTCAACCAGGGACGCTCGGCCAGCTTGGCCAGCAGATGGGCGCTGAGCTGTTGCTCATGGGCATGGCTGCGGGAAAATGCCAGATCGAGACGGGCCTCCAGATCATGTTCGGCCGCATCCAGCCCGGAGAGGGAAGCCAGATACCCGATGGTGGCCTCGACTCCGGCCAGCGCTTCCCAGCTCTGGGTGCCGGTTTCCCACTTGCCGGGTGCCACATTCTTCGCAGGCTCCACCTTGTAAGGGGTGAAATGCTCCAGATGGCGGTGCTTGCCATACAGGATACCAAGGTGCGGACCGAAGAACTTGTAGGCGGAGCAGCCGAGAAAGTCACAATCCCAGGCCTGCACGTCGATGCGCTCGTGAGGGGCAAAATGAACAGCGTCCACATAGAGCAGCGCCCCGACCCCGTGCACGGCATCGGCGATGCGAGGGATATCGACCAGAGTACCCGTCGTATTGGAAGCCGCCGTCACCGCGACCAACCGTGTCTTGGGGCCCAACAGGCTGAGCAGATGCCCGTAGTCGAGCCCGCCGTTCGCCACATCCACCCGCACCTGATGCACAACAACACCGCGATCAGCCGCCGCCTGCTGCCAGCTTGACACATTGGAGTAGTGATCCAGCCCGCTGACGATGATTTCGTCCCCCGCCTGCCACTCACGTGACAGAGCACGGCTGACCGCAAACGTCAGGGTGGTGAAGTTGGCGCCAAAGACGATCTCCTCAGCTCTGTCCGCCCCAAGCAGGGTCGCCACTGCCTCTCTGGCTCGCTGTGCCTGCTGCTCCGTGGCTCGGGCCGAGAAAAAAGGCCCCCCCAGATTGGCGTTGAAGCGGCCGAGATAGTCAGTCATGGCGGTGAGCACAGAGTGAGGCACCTGGGCGCCGCCCGGGCCGTCGAAGAAGATGGGGGTCTTGCCATCAACCAGTTGATTGAGGGCGGGAAACTGGCCGCGCAACACGGCAATATCGAGAGGCTGCATAGAAGAGTCCACAGTCCATGTTAACAGTTGAATAACATGGTGAGAGTAAAATGGCGCAGCAGCAATGTCCATCTGTGAACCGGTCAGCCATCACAGTTACATGATGAGGCCATATTTTCAGTATAAAATGCTGGGAAGCTCTCCATGGCATGCTTCTCCATCAAGGCTGGGACGCGCGGGCGACTTGCCGCTTTCATGCCGGCAATCAGCGTAGAAGTCGTTGATAAGGATGAAAAATGAGCGAAAGATATCAAAAAATGACCGACTCGCACTTTTTTGTCGCCAGATATCACCAGAAGGGGTTCACAAAGCTGCCGGATCTGATAGTATGCGCCTCGCACTTGGGGAGGGGTTCCCGAGCGGCCAAAGGGATCAGACTGTAAATCTGACGGCTCTGCCTTCGAAGGTTCGAATCCTTCTCCCTCCACCATTCAAGTGCAAATGTAGTGACAATCAGGAAATACCCCGTGGAGGGGTTCCCGAGCGGCCAAAGGGATCAGACTGTAAATCTGACGGCTCTGCCTTCGAAGGTTCGAATCCTTCTCCCTCCACCATTTTCCCGATTGAAATGGCTGAATAACCTATGCTTTACCCCTGTGGAGGGGTTCCCGAGCGGCCAAAGGGATCAGACTGTAAATCTGACGGCTCTGCCTTCGAAGGTTCGAATCCTTCTCCCTCCACCATCATTTAGAAGACCCGGCCTGGTGCCGGGTTTTTGCTTTTTAAAATTGCATCCATTTGACACTGTCAGATCTGACAATTGCATCATCCGCTACTTTTAGAAACAGTAGCCTTCATACCTTTCAGGGACATAGCACGCCATGTTTGAGATTTGGGATGAAACAGGACAAGCAAGCGGCTTGACCTTGCCACAGCTGCAACAGCGGCTGGTCAGCTATCAGGGCGACGTCATGGTGCGCTACACCAACCGCATCGGCCTGCCGACCACGCTGTTCCTGACCATAGCCAAGGGTCAGGCCTACCAGCGCTTCAAGGCGGATACCCCCCTGCTCGACTGGTCGTGGCTGGCGCAAGCCGTGCATTCGAATGCCATCCGTGAGCCCCGGTTCTCCTATCTCAGCTCAGTCTCTTCCTGATCCCTCTTCCCGGGGGCTGGCAAGCAGCAGAGTCAACTCATCGACTATCTGCTGCAACACAGCTCTGAACCCGGCCAATTCGGCCCCACACAGCTCGGCCCCCTCCTCGCGGATCTTCTCCTCCAGATGCCAAGCCTGCTGCGCCAAGTCATCTACCATCATCATGGAGATGGTGCCGGCCTGACGATGCACCCAGTTAGCCAGCCCCTTGTCGTCGTCATGTACCAAAGCAAGGGATTGTTCCAGCTCCTGACCAAACAGCGTCATCATCTGCTCAAAAGGCTCTCCAACTCCGAAAAACGTCTGCAGGGATATCACATCAAGCAGTTTGGGGACGGACAATATGCGCCACTTCATCAATATCTGGCGAAGCCCGTCCAACAGCACGGGTTTGCCCAGCACATCATTCATGCCTGCCGCCAGGCAGCGCTGCGCCTGTTCCGGCATCACATTGGCCGTCATGGCGATGATGGGGAGCCGCGCCAGTCCCTCGACAGTGCGTACCTGGCGGGTAAAGTCGTAGCCATCCATCACCGGCATCTGGCAATCACACAGGATCAGGTCGTAACTGTGCTGTGCCAGCATGGCGAGCGCCTGCTGGCCATTCTCGGCCAGATCGCACACCAGATTGAGCTGCTTGAGCTGGCGCTGCACCAATACCTGATTAAGATGATGATCCTCGACCACCAGCAGCCGGTATGGCAAAGGCCGGGAAGTTGGCGCCACGGGAATAGGGTCGGGCAGCAGTTGCTCACCCTGGCCCAGCTGCCGATAGCACACCTCACGCACCGCTTGCCAGGTCAAGGGATTGCTGTTGAGCCAGTAACGCCCTTCACGCAACTGATAACCCAGCGCATTGCCCAGTGGGGCAACAGAGATACAGGGCTCCGAGTGATCCGCCCCATCGACAAATAGCAAGTCGGCCCCCTGCCGTTCATCGCTTGTCTGCACGCCCAACGACAGCAGGTGCAGTCGCAAGGTATGGCGCAGCTTGCCATCCTCCAGTGCCATAAAGGCACGCAACCCCATGAGGGTGGGGTCATATTCACGGCGCAGCTCAAGAGGTAACGTGATCGAGAGCCCGATGAAAGTCCCAAGCCCGGGGGCGCTTTCCAGCCTGATCTCTCCCCCCATCAATTCGGCCAGGGTATGACTGATGCTAAGACCAAGCCCGGTCCCGCCATAACTGCGGGTGGTGGCGCCATCTGCCTGCTCAAAGGCATCGAAGATACGGGCCTGCGCCTCGGTACTCATGCCGATGCCGGTATCCTGCACCCCGATCAGCAACCGCTGCTCCCCGTCTGTTTGCGCCTCCAGCTTGATGGAGAGTTCGATAAAGCCGCGCTCGGTGAACTTGATGGCATTGCTGACCAGGTTGAACAACACCTGCTTGAGTCGCAGCACATCCCCAGTGAAGCGGGCGCCCACCTCATCATCGACACGCAGGTAACACTGCAGACCCTTGTGTTGTACCTCGCAGCTGATCATGGTCAACACGCTGTCGATGAGTTCGCGCAGCAAAAAAGAGCTCGGCGCCAGCGCCATCTTGCCCACATCCAGCTTGGAGTAATCCAGCACATTGCCGATCAGTTGCAACAGTCCCTCGGCCCCCCGGTTGATGATGGCAACCATCTGCCGCTGCTCCAGGTCGAGCGACGTAAAACTTAGCTGCTCCGCCATGCCGACGATGCTGTTCATGGGGGTACGGATCTCATGGCTCATGGTGGCCAGAAATTCAGCCTTTTTGCTGGCCGCATGCTCGGCGCACTCCTTGGCTCGCGCCAGAGCCTCCTCCACCTGACGGCGGTGCAGGATCTCCTGGCGCAAACGCCAGTAGGCGATGGAGAGCGAGAGAATAAACAAGGTGACACCCGTGCCAACGGGGATCAGGGTTTGTATCAGCTTTTGCCACGGGATCCCTTCGCTGTAGTTCACCGCCAGCCAACTATTGCGGATCTGCTGCTTCTCCTTGTCACTCATGCTGGCCAGGACCCGATTGATCAGCGGCAGCAGGGGAGCATAGGTGTCACGCACTGCAACAGCCAGTTCATCCTTGAAGGGGGTGGGCGCCACTATATGCAGGCTGTCATCGAACCGCTCATTGATAAGCCGTGATATGACGGCCAGATTGCCCATATAGGCATCCCCTGCCCCAGCTGCCACCATGGCCAGCCCCTCTTCCGGACCAGGTACCACTGTGATCTGGATATCCGGGATACGCGCCTTCAGCCCGGCAGTCAGCATGCTGTCGGTCACGATCAGATGCTTGCCAGCCAGTTCTGCAAAGCCACCGATAGTGTTGCTACCACGGGCCATGGCAATCACCACGGGAAAGGAGGTAATGGGCTGACTCAGCTGCCAACCCACCAGCTGTTGACTGATGCGGGTGGGAATGATGGTCAGATCGACCTCTTGATGGAGCAGCGCCTGCAGCAGCTCGGACCAACTCTGGTCAGCGTGGTAGAGATAGGCCAGCCCCAGCTTGTCCTTGAACAGCGCAAGATAGTCACCGATAAGGCCGGTCAGTTTGCCACTGCTGTCGGCGTAGGAAAAAGGTACCCAGCCAGGGATCAAACCCAGTGTCAGCGGCGGTAATCGGGAGAGCCATTCCCGCTCATCGGGCCGCAGCAAAAAAGCACTTTGGCCCAGAAAACTCAGGCTGTTGTCACCCAGCCAGCGCTGCTCCAGGGTGCTGCGCTGCTCCACCGTCAGCGCCTGAATGGCAGTATCAAAGCGGACCCCCAACCTGGACTTATGGTTGCTGATACCCAGATAGAGACTCTCCATCAGCAAAGGGGACTGGGCCACCACGGCCAATTCGGGGTGCAGGGCAATAAATTGATTGGCAACATGCAGGTTGCCGATATAGGCATCGGCCTGCTTGTCGAGCACAGCCTGCAAGGCAGCACCGGAGTCCTGAAACAGGATACGGGAGACATCAGGATAATGGAGCCGGACCAGTTTTTCGGTCAGAAAACCGGCTTCGATGGCAAGACGAGATTGATTCAAGCCACTGACATCACGAAAGAAAGGAGAATCATGGCGCACCACGACCACAGTCGGTGACGAATAATAAGGGCGCGTGTATGAAATACATTCCCGTTCTTCCGAGCGAAAGGCATCCAGCAAAATATCGACCTCACCTTTGCAGCTGGCCGCATATAACCGGTTCCAGTCGGGATATGCTTTCCACTCAATCTGGTAGTCAAGGTTCTTGGCCAAGATACTTATCAGCTCGACACTGAAGCCGCTGCCATTATGACCATCCCACTGCTGAAATGGCCCCCAGCCGCCCACCAATAACCCGACTCTTATTACCGGTATGGGAGATTTATTTGCGGCGAGGAGTGGCTGACAGAATATACACATATTAAATACCGATATGACGACCATGCATCGAAATATCGCCACGAGAGGACACCTCATCGTGCCAATCCGGAAGGAAATGACATCATATTAACGCTCGAAAAAATGCGGTGCGCAAAGTAGTATAGAAATGAGATGTTTGATAGTTTAAATATTATTCGCTGTTTTATATGGGGCTCACCTATGTCTTTCAAGATCATTCTTGCCGATGACCATCCACTCATACTGACCGGGATCCGCAGCCTTATTGCACACAACCAACCTGGTTGCGAGGTTGTTGCGGAGGCGCATCAAGTCTCCGAACTATTAAACACATTGCAGCAACATAGTTGCGATCTGTTGATCACTGATTTCAGCATGCCAGGGGATGAACGCAGCGATGGCTTGAGCATGATCCAGCAATTAAAACGAGATCATCCCACCCTGCCTATTCTGGTGCTGACCCAGATCCACAATGCCGGTATCTTGCAGTCGCTGCTCCAATTGGGGGTGAGCGGTGTCCTGCTCAAAAAAGCGGTGATCAGCGAATTGTCCGATGCCATTCGTCAGATATTATCCGGGCACAGCTATATCGGCAGTTCGGTGAAAACTCTGCTGGCCGAAGCCGGGCTGGATCATCACACCACCTCGATTCAACTCACCCCCAAGGAGAGCGAAGTGGTACGACTCCTCGCCAGCGGCATGTCAGTCACCCAGGTGGCCGAGTACCTGCACCGCAGCGTCAAGACCATCAGCACCCAGAAAAAGAGCGCTATGCTGCGGCTCGGCCTGCAAAGCGATAGCGCCCTGTTTCACTATGCCAAGGAACAAGGGCTGGCCTGACCCTTGACCAGAATGAACCACCTGGGCTTTAAATCGCTGCATCATAAATAAGGGTCACATTGCCTTTATAAGTGCTCCCCGGATATTCCATCATCAAGGTCAAGGCAGGTTTCCCCACTTTAAATATGATGCTTCGTTCTTCATTTATGAAATATGGGCCTCCTAAACTTGCAGAAAATAGCCTCTTGACGCCATGTTTCAAGGGGAACTCTCCTTTGGATTTATTTACATAAATCACCTCAAGTCTGACTTGTATCCCGAGTCTTTCATTATTCAGCATACAGACTTCACCATAGGCATACTGGCAGTTCAGCCAGACATTATAATCCGAACTTACCCATAGTCGATATGGCAATTCTGCAATCAAATAGGGAGGTTGATGTGATTTACCACGATAAATCCAGTCATGCCATCCACCAGGTGGTTGTAATACAACTTTATCGCTACCAGGGGGAAACTCCATTTTTATTTGATGACGAACTGTCATGGTAAAATTAATAGTTAGCTGATTGTCTGAGTAAGTGCCATTGCCAAAATCTAGATCCTTGTTCCGACCAATCGATAAGACCAAACTTCCTTTATAAACACCATTCTCCATTTTCAATGGATCAGGTGTATGTAGTTTATATCCAAGATATATCTTTGATAAAGCGGTCCTCTTGCTGGAAAAAGTAGTTTTGAATTTATTGTGGTAGCATTTCCCACCAGCCAACTGATTTTCAGGCTTTATATCATAAAGATAATGAACCCTAGATGGACTAGCCCAAGAATTCAGCGTTCTTTGACAATCTCCATCAATGTGATCCAACCAGTCTGAGTTATTTACAAGCGCTTCTTTTGCAAGGTTAGGGCTCATCAAAGCACCAATCTTAGTAAAAAGAAACTTCATCGAATATGATTTATTACTGCCCTGATTAACAAGAGATACATCACGAGCACCAACAAACCCCAGATAAGTAAGAGCATCTGCCAAATTATTATTATTATTTACCACACGATCTATTGTTATAGATATAAATAATGGTTGCGACTCGTCTACTGTCGAAGTGCCACTACACCAAAATCCTGGCAAAGGCTCACCATTACAAGGTGTTGTATTTATAAATTTTCCCCTACCTACTTCATAAGCCGCTGGCTTATATTCTGCGGTCACATTGATAGATGCAGCCTGCACCGGCAGCCCAAATAGCACGACCAACCACAACCAATAATACATCACACCGGCTTTCATTATCTCTTCCTGCTTAAGCTCTTATTGACTGGCCCAGGCCTGGGCACTGCAGACCAGATCGCCCAGTAGCAACACTTCCTGCTGGCGTTCGGCTCGGACCGTATCCAGCGCCAGATCGCACTGCTGAGAACCCTGATACTCCACCTGCAAGCTGGGATTGTGCTCGCTCATCTCCACCGCAAAGAAGCCATCTGCCTCGCTGACGGTGCGGCCCGCATGGTTGACCACCATGGCCCCTTTCAATGGCACCCCCTGCCCATCCAGCAGGCGGCCTATCACTGTCACTGTCTTCATCACACGGACCTGGTGATAGGCCACGCCGCCCTTGTTGAGGTGATAGGGCAAGACGTTGGGACGAATGGTCATGGAAGGGGCATTCTGCCCGGCCATATCCAGCTGCACGGCGCCACTGCGATAGGCGGTGACGGGCACCAGATTTCGACCTGGCCGTAACCTGATATTGCCCCCCTGATCGTCATCGGCGCGCAGGGTCAGCTCGGGTATATCGGACTCCACATCCACTATCATGCCCGCTTCCTGCCCTTGCGACTGGCCTGTCATGATCAGGCGGCCCTCATCGCCAAACGCCAGGGTACTGTCAAGGTTGATCCCCCCGCTCAGGGCCCGGTTATAGGAAGACGACTGCAGGTGAGCATCACCGCTGACCAAGGCCCCCTGAAACTTGGCGTAGCCCGCCGTGCCGACACCATAGCTATCGGTGGTCAGGTTGGCCCCCACGCTCTGCAGGGCACCCCACTCCAGCAACTGCTGGTAACTGAGGGAGGCATTGCGCTCCTGGCCGCCGGAGCGGGAGGTCCGGCTGCCGATGCCGATGGCCAGCAGGCTGCGATCTCCCCCCAGGTTCATGCTCAGGGAGAGCATGCCCCCCCTGTCCCTCGCATTATCGGTACTGATGCTGCCCGGGCGGTCAAACACCGTCAGGTTCCAGCTCACCGTCTGACCAAGCAGATCGCCGTTGTAGCGCCAGCCCAGATCGGCCCCCAGCCCGCGACCCACCTGATGGGCCAGATAGAGGTTGGCGGAGTGGCGCTCATCGAGCCGCTGCTGCAACGACAGGTTGCTCTGCTTGAGGTCGCGGCTCTCCCCGTCGACTTGCCCCTGCTGGCGCTGCTGCTGATGGCTCAGCACCAGACTGCCCTCACCATAGTGATACAAGGCCTGCAGATCGAAGCCGCTGCCCAGGCCTTGCGTCGCCATCAGGTTGCCAAACAGTCGCCACTGGCTATCCAGACTCCAGTCGGCCGAGAGGCCATGCTGCCAGCGCTGGTCGATATACTGGCTGGAAGCCCCGACGATCACCGAGGGGGTGAGCAGATGGTTGAGCATGACGCCGCTGCTCAGAGGCCGGACCGTCTCCTCTTCCCAGTTGCTGAACAAGCGGGTCTGCTGGCCCACAAACAGGTTGAAGCGCCAGCTTTCATCCGGGTTTTGCCAGTTCATCGGCTTGTAGATCATCTCTCTGCGCCGCTCGGTCACCTGACCATCTTCCAGCACCCGCAGCTCCACCTCGTAGATGCCGGCGGGCAGCACCTTGGTATCGAGGGCCTGCAAGCCCGAGATCACCTGCTGCGAGTTGATGAGCTGCCCATCCCGATAGATCTCCACCATGCCGGGCCGGCTTGGGGTGACATAGAGCGGCGTCGTACTGGCCTGGCCTTGCTCTATCAACAGGGTGTCAGAGTCCCCCAGCATGACCCCCAGCACGGTCGGGGTTCCGCCGCCAAACAGGGTGGGCTGACGCACCAGACCTTGGGCATAGGGCGAGAAGTAGCCCAGCCGGTAGAAACGCCCCTCTCCCTCACGCTCGGCATAAAGTTGCTGCACATGGTGCTGCGCCGCCTGCCCGTTGCCGGACTGGCTCACTTCCCCCTCCAGCAGCGGGGTCCACTGGCCTATGCTGCCCTGGGCCATCAGGTTGTAACGGCCACTGCGCTGCTCCCCTTCCCCCTGGGTCAGGTTCAACTGGTGGCGCAGCAGGGCGCCATAGCTGCCGGTTGTGGGCAAACTGTAATAGCGGCTAGCGTGCACTCCCTTTTCGGCCCCCGCCGTCAGCACCGACAACTGGGAGTTTTCCAGGCTGTACTCCAGCGCCAACACCTCGTCAGCGCACCGATTCTGGCAAGGGCCCAGCAAGTGAGGCTCGCTCAACACCTTGCTCCATCGCTGGCGGTCTCGTTCTTCCAGCTCGCTCTCGTGGCTGTCGGTCAGAGCCAGCAGTTGCACGCTGGTGTCTTTGCCCAGCACTATCTCGCCTTCCCCCAGCAGTTGCCCATCCACCAGGATGCGCACCGCCAGCGGGACGCCGAAGAAGTGATCGGCAAAGCCATCAGGCAAATCTTCTGCTTGTTGCAGCAGATCAAGGGGTTGTGCAACGCGCCCTCCCGTGGCCCAGGCAGGTACGCACAACACAACCAGGATCAACAGGAAAGAGAAATATGGCACGACCTGTCTCACTCTTCTAAGCGCAGACAAAAAGGCTCCCCGTAACAGGGAGCCTCCACCAATCGGCTTATGCGCCGCCTTTGGGGGCTTCCGATTCAAATATCATGTTCACCACCCCCTGGTAGTTGCCTGGCTTGTAGCCGGCGGCCGGGGCATCCGCCGGGATCACTTCCAGCCCCAGCAACTTGCCGGTCTTGGCATCATCGGCCTTCATCACTTCTGCCGAGGTGGTCCCCAGAGTGACGCCACCAATCTTGACGGTCAGGGGGATGTTGTCATTGCCGCTGGCCATCACGGCCGGGTTGGTCAGATAACCGGTGATGGCGCCTATGGTGCTCTTGGCATCCAGCTGCTTGCTCAGCTTGTCCAACTTCTTGGTATAAGGGTTGTAGGCCAGTTTCTGTGGCGTACTCATCCAGTTGTCCCCGCCGGTCGGCTGGATATAGAAAGACTCGGTCGGGATCTGGGCGGTCACGGTGACCTGATGTTCAACCCGTTCCGCCGCCATCAAGTTGGCCGACACCAGCATTGCCAGAGGCGCAGCTATCCATACTTTCATCACTCTCTCCTCTCTCGGATATAAGAAACATCAGTGACCAATCACCATGTTTCTGCTCTTGTCACCTTCGATCAATTCGAACCGATAAAGGTGATCGCTCTTTTTCATCAATTGCTTTTTCATATTCGGCAATAGATGAATTTTTCCGGGTGTTGAACAGTTTTTTCCCCGTCCATCACACTCCTCAAAAAAATCCAGCACTATGGTGGCATTGCCTTTATTCACGACAGTGGTCATGGTATCGGTCTTGATCAACTTGGTATCAAAGCGACTCTCTTTTGGCATCACAAAAATAATGGCACCGAAACCGGTCAATATATTTACCCCGGCCGAGACTTGCTGTTGATTCTCCTGAACCGTATTGGCATCCAGATCGAACCCGTCCTCCTGTTTTGGCAACACAGGAATAAAACGGACTCTGAAATAACGCTCATTGTCCCGTTCCCCCGTATACAACAGCCGTGTTGCCTGCACCCCATTGGCCGGAATAATCATGCGGGAAGGGCTGGCGATCAGCGCCCGGCGCCCCTCTGTCAGCTCCGGCAACTCATGGGGTTGACCGGCCTCGTCATAAGTTATTTCGTGAATCGCCACCTTGACAAAGGCGGTAGCGTCACCCTGATTTCGAATGCGTTTTAAATAGGTGCTTTGCTGGCCTGACATATAGTCATAAAGCGTCCCTATGCTGATCTCAGCCGATGCAAACAGGTTACCGCTGAACATCAGCAGCAGGATGAGATATATTCTTTTCATTTTTATTCCAGACTGGTTTTCACATGCCGACGTTCATTTAATGAATGCCATTTATTAAAAAAGGAGTCAGTTGCATATCGCTGGAGCCAGTCTAGGTAGAATGACGGGGGAAGTTAATCGGAATAGTCCTATATTGACTACGCAAAATCACGTCAATTATCAGACTATTCCTACGGTGTTTTGATCTTTTCCTCCTGTATTATGCGCAGCCATATCCGTCTATCAGGTGAGTGCCATGTTTGCGTTCAAAGAAGAGTATCCGATGAGTGACATGGCAACCGTGGCGGTGGCCGAGGTGGCCGTGCCCTTTTACCAGCCGATCATAGGTCGCGACCGTCAGGTCAAGGGTTATGAAGTTCTGGCCCGACGTTGGGATCCACAACGTCAGAGCTATCAGGGCATCGACTTTCTCTCCCTCAGCCAGGATGAGTCCCTGCATGTTGATATCGTCATGCTCAGGGCCATCATGCGTGATCTGCCTACGCTGGCGAAGGGCGGTCCCTATGCCCTCTCCATCAACCTCAACCCCATGCTGTGCAGCCCGACCTATCAGAATCTCTTGCTGCTGGTGCTGCTCCAGGCGAGCAAGGCAGGGATCGAGATCTGGTTCGAGGTGCTGGAACACGCGCCACTGCACAGCCAGCACAGAGCCTTGATCGAAGTGCTGCGGGATCATGGCGCCCATATCGCCTGCGATGATTTCGGCACTCTGGAATGCAACTTCCAGCGGGTGATGGCGTTGCCTTACGAGATCATCAAGCTGGATCGCTCCCTGCTGCTGCAGGCGGCGCGCACGCCCCATGCCCTCAAGATGTTGACCGGTCTGGTGGAATACCTGCAGCGACTCGGCATGAAAGTGGTGTGTGAAGGGGTGGAAACCCTGACCCATATCGAGGTCGCCAACCGGCTCGGCTGCGATTATCAGCAGGGCTACGCCTACGCCATGCCCTCCCCCCTCTCCCGCTGGGCCTGATCGGGCCCACACATTCATTGCGACTCGCACTGGCATCAGCTACCTGCCAAATTGCATGATGGCGTGGGGGCGAGTACAATCTCGCACCCCGTATATCAGGTGCATCCCCTGTGATCCTGCATAATGATGTACGCCATCGGGTAGTTGTGACGCGAGCGCCGTCTCGCACCACGGCTCAACCAATCCGGCGCCATCAGGTGGCGTCGTCCTGATTTGCAATCAGATACTAAGAGTCCAACATGTTCAGACCAGAATTGCTCTCCCCCGCCGGGACCCTCAAGAATATGCGTTACGCCTATGCCTATGGCGCCGACGCCGTCTATGCGGGTCAGCCACGCTACAGCCTGCGGGTGCGTAACAACGAATTCGATCACGAGAATCTGCAGCTCGGCATCAACGAGGCCCACGCGTTGGGCAAGCAGTTCTATGTGGTGGCCAACATCCAGCCCCACAACTCCAAGCTCAAGACCTTTATCCGCGACATGCGTCCCGTGGTGGAGATGAAGCCGGATGCGCTGATCATGTCAGACCCGGGCCTCATCATGATGATGCGCGAAGCCTTCCCGGAGATGCCCATTCACCTCTCGGTGCAGGCCAACGCGGTCAACTGGGCGACGGTGAAGTTCTGGCATCAGATGGGCCTGACCCGCGCCATCCTGTCGCGCGAGCTGTCACTTGACGAGATCGAAGAGATCCGCATGCATGTGCCGGAGATGGAGCTGGAAGTCTTCGTCCACGGCGCCCTGTGCATGGCCTACTCGGGTCGCTGCCTGCTGTCCGGTTACATCAACAAGCGCGACCCCAACCAGGGCACCTGCACCAACTCCTGCCGCTGGGAGTACAAGGTGCACGAGGGCAAGGAAGATGACGTGGGCCAGATAGTCCACCGTCAGGAGCCCATCGCAGTGCGCCCGGACAATACCCTGGGGCTCGGCAAGCCGAGCGATGCCCTGGTGCTGCTGGAAGAGTCCAACCGTCCCGGTGAATACATGACGGCGTTCGAGGACGAGCACGGCACCTACATCATGAACTCCAAGGACTTGCGCGCCGTCGAGCACGTCGAGCGCCTGACCAAGATGGGGGTGCACTCGCTCAAAATTGAAGGCCGCACCAAGTCCTTCTACTACTGCGCCCGCACCGCCCAGGTCTATCGCAAGGCCATCGACGATGCGGTTGCCGGTCGTCCGTTCGATCCAACCCTGATGGGCACCCTCGAAAATCTGGCTCACCGCGGCTACACCGAGGGCTTCCTGCGCCGTCACAACCACAGCGAGTACCAGAACTACGATTACGGCTACTCGGTCTCCGACACCCAGCAGTTCGTCGGCGAGATCACCGGTCGCCAGGGCGACATGGTGGAAGTGGAAGTGAAGAACAAGTTCCTGGTGGGCAACAGCCTGGAGCTGATGACGCCGCAGGGCAACGTCAGCTTCAATCTGGAGCAGATGCAGAACCGCAAGGGCGAGCTCATCGACACGGCGCCGGGCAACGGCCACGTTGTCTATGTGCCAGTCCCCAAAGAGATCGACATCAACTACGGCATATTGCTGCGCAACCTCGGCGATCGCCAGGACACCCGTCAGCCGCACTCGGCGGCCTGATATGTCCCTGCTCATCACCGACAAGTGCATCAACTGCGACATGTGTGATCCCGAGTGTCCGAACCAGGCGATCAGCTTGGGTGAGGAGATCTACGAGATAGACCCCAGTCGCTGTACCGAGTGCGTCGGTCACTATGAGAAGCCGACCTGCATCAGCGTCTGCCCCATCGATTGCATCATCTGGGATCCCGCCCACGTGGAAACCGAAGAGCAGTTGCTGGAGAAGTTTGTGCGGATGCACAGGCAGTAGCGTCTGCGTCTCACAGACTGCATCATCCGGGATCCCGCCCACGTGGAAACCGAAGAGCAGTTGCTGGAGAAGTTTGTGCGGATGCACCGGCAGTAATTGCTGGCATGTTGTCGAAAAAAAAAGCCCCTGACGGGGCTTTTTCGTACCCTGTGCAGCTATCGGCCGCACAGGGTATCAATCACTTAGCTACCACTATAGCCCTATATCACAGGGCAAAATGCCCCTAAACGTGGACACCTTGTGGTCACTCAATGCCAGCCCCTCCCCGTAGTGGATTGAAGGTGATCGCATCCTGCAAGTAGTCAGGTGCAAAGTGCGCATAGGTCATTGTTTGCTGGATGTTCGCATGGCCCAAAATCCGCTGTAGTGTGATGATGTTCCCCCCATTGGCCATAAAGTGTGTGGCGAACGTGTGGCGCAACACATGGGATGCTTGCCCTTGTGGCAAGTCCGGCTTCACCTCTCGTAACACCTGCCGCACCGTCAGGTAATCCACTCTCGGAAATAGCAGCCCTGACTTGCCATCAACCAGCCGTGACGATAGCTCTGCCGAAATAGGCACCACGCGAGTTTTGCCATTTTTGGTGGCCACAAACATGACCCGCTGATTGATAATATGTTCGGCCCTAAGTTCGGCAGCCTCTCCCCATCGAGCCCCAGTGCTCAAACACAACACAGCCAGATTGCGGTTATCACCCTCTAACCTTGCCAGTAAGCCTGTAATCTCGCTTTGGGATAAATAGCTCATGGCGGTGGGAGCCTCTCTGAGCTTCTTCATATCTCTCAATGGATGAGGTGCGTGATACATACCTGCGCTAATCAAGAAACTGAACATTCCCCCCAAGGTGATCAGCCGCCGATTCACCGTTGAGGCTTTAATCCCCTGGCTGAGTAGGCGAGAGCGAAACACGGCAATCGCACGATCATCAATCTGGAAAGCACAGGGATCCCCCATTAGCCGTTCCACAAGATTTAGGGTTTGGCGTGCAGTGCCCCCCCACTTCATATTCTGCCCGTGGTAGATCCACCAGATTTTGATGAGTTCGGACAATGGCCGAGCATCCTTTGGTTTCTCTATCCACGCCTTGTCATGCTGGTTTGCCAGCACATACCGCTCAAAGGCGGTTGCTTCATGCTTCTTGGCAAACTTCCGCCGGATGCGCTTTCCATTGCGCCCCTGCGGCCTCATGTCCACTTCATAACGACCATCATCGAGCTTCTTAATCGACATAGCGAAGCCCTCCGATGTAACCCAAACATAATGTTTCTATTTCGCTGAGAAATGCCTCATGCAGGGTTAGCCAGTTTTCTGGTCGGAGCGGGATGAATCCCCGCTTTCTTGCCCAAAGTGTGCGAGAGCCGGTGCTATCTGACCGGCTTCCGGAGCGACCTTATCGGTCATAAACCAGAGCGTGTATTTAGTGAATAAAGGGATGTTGAGAATCCTCATGGAAACGTCTGTCGGTGGCGTGGACCTCCCAGTTTCATAATAATTTAGAGTCCCAACAGGAACCCCCGTCGCTTCTGAAAACTGCTTTCTCGTCATGTATTCAGACTTTCGAATCAATACAAGTTTTTCACTTATGCTCGTTGACATAGTGATTTGATCTCCATAGCATGGTATCAAGATGTAAATAGTTAGCTACCTACAGGTAGTCAACAAACCATTATGATGCACTAAGGCCCATTGAGGCCCGCGAGGGAGAATATCAGATGACAGCAGCAAGCCAAACCCAACCGCCGACCGAGACAGACCCGCGTGTGTCGCTGGTGCTCGAACCGATGATAAATGCCTCTGATGCCGTGCCCGTTGAGGTGTTCGCCAAGATGATAGGTAAGACCAAGGGCGCGGTGCGGGGAATGATTGAAAAGGGCAAGGTGCCTGTGGTGCCGATGCGCAACCCGCTTAACCCGAGCGCCCCCGCCGAATACTGGATTTACCTTCCGGCGTGGAACGAGGGAATGAAGCTGGCTTTCGAGAGCCGCCCCCGTGAAATCCGTGACGGCTGGTTGTCCTGGCTGGGGCTGGGGTGTCCGGTATGAGCCAGACATGGGATGAACAAGCGGCCCTGAACATGGCGGGAGCGCAGTTGCTGCGCGAAACCGTGGAGCAGGTAAACCGCCGCCAGCAACGGGCCTGTCATGAAAAGGGGGCGCAGTGCCTGTCGCGCAAGCTGGCAGTGCTGCAAACCCTGAATGGCGGACAAAGAAAAACCCCGCTTAACGGTGTTGCAGCACCAAGCGGGGTTAGTAAATCAGCTTTCGAGAGCACGATTTAATGAGCATCTTATCTATCCCCTGCGCGTTGCGCAACCTGCGGCTACAACGCCGCAAGCTGGCGGGTTCTGCCTGCCAGCGCTTCATACACCTGCCTGACTATGTCGCCGCCGTTGAGCAGCCCAATGCTATCGCTTGGGGTGCCCTGTGGCAGCGCTTATCCCATCCCATCAACCCACATCATCAGGGGGACATATGCGCGCTCAGCGAGTGATGTGTACCGAGTGCGGCGGCAAAGGCCGTATCCAGAAAACCTATCGCATGAGCGCAGAGGTGGCGAACCTCTATTGCCAATGCATGGACCCGATGTGTGGGCATACCTGGGTTTCCACCCTGTCCTTTAGCCACACCTTGACCCCTTCCGCCAAACAGTGCGGCGAGATGGTGGCGAGCCTGTCTCGTGGCCTTTCACCAGATGCACACCGCAAGTTACATGAGTCAGTCGTCGAGCGGCAAAAAGTGCTCGACACCGAAGCCGAAATCGCGCGGCAAAAGCCTGTTGTGACCGTCAGGAGAGCACTATGACTACCCCCGTTAAAACTGGCTGGGTCTGCATCGCCTCGGCGGGGCCGACCGTTGATGGCCAACAGATAGCGCCTGAGTGGTTGCGCCAGATGGCCGAGAGCTATGACCCCGATTTCTATACCGCCTGCCTATGGCCCGAGCATGGCCGTAGTCGCCCGGTCGGGCATGTGGAAGCGCTCAAGGTAGATACCGAGCAAGGCATCCTCAAGCTGTTTGCCGTGCTCTGCCCCACGCTGGAACTGATAGCGCTCAACGCTAACGGGCGCCTGCAATTTTGCTCTATCGAGCCCAAGCCGGACTTTGCCGGAACGGGTAAGTGGTATCTGGGGGCGCTGGGCGTCACAGATGAACCCGCCAGCACAGGCGTTACCCGCCTCAAGTTCAGCCAAGCCCGCCCGCTTATCGGTCAGTCTCACCGCTGGGCGGCGCCAAGCCAACCCACCACTCAACAGTTCAGCACCCTGCATGACCACGCGATGCGCTTGGCAAGCGACCTTGACCGCATGCAGCAAACCCTCGACCGCGTCACCACGGGCGCTCACGCCACCCCCTCCCGAGTATGTTAAGGAGCCGTTCCCCCATGCTGATTTCTGACCTGTTGCGCGACATGCGCATGAGCTTTGTTCCCGCGCCTCAAGCCTGTTTTGGCACCCTGGACCCCACCGCCAGCAGCGCCTTGAGCGCCGCCATTGTGCAAGCGACCCCCTTTCTTAGCCTGCTGACCGTCTTAGGCGTCGACGACCCCAACGCCCCCCTGTTTGACCCCATTCAGGCCAAGCTGCGCACCGGGCGCAAAGCGCAAGGGCGTTTCCTTGTTCCGGCCTCGCCAACCAAGCAGAGCCATGATTATCAAGACTTCGACAGTAGCGTTATCTGGACATGGCAACAGTTATCGCAACTGCTGGCAGGGATGAACCAGCAGCAAACCAACAAGCTACTGGAGGGGCTAGCCCTTGCGGCCTTTGGGGATGACATCCTGCGGGTGGGCTTTCGTGGGCAACGTGCGGCCACCAATACCGACCCGGTCACAAATCCAAACGGCGAAGATGTGGCGCCGGGCTGGCCAGCACTGGCCAAGGTGGCTGACCCGGAGGGGAAACGGGTACTCAACCGGGCGGTGGTGTTCGATACCGCCGGGGGCGGCGATTATGCCGACCTCGATACGATGGCGTATGAGTTGGTTGCGCTGCTGCCAGAGGCCTACCGCAATGACCCTCGCTTGCGAGTGCTGGTCGGTTCCGACCTACTGCGCGCCCACAAACAAGCCTATCTGAAGCCCGGCGCCGTGCGGGATAAACAGCAGCGCATGAAGATTGCCGACCTGCCCACCCTGACAAGCCAGCACATGCCGGGCACCTATTTTGCGCTGACCTTCACGGAAAACTTGCAGGTGCTCACGGTCAACCATACCCACCGCCTGAGCGTAAGCGACCTCGGCGACGATGCCGCATGGGGAGTGCGCTACAACCGGGCGCAAGCTTATGGCTTGGGCGAGCCGACCGCCTATGCCGCCTTTGATGCCATCACCCTGGCCACTACCGAGGAGTAATCAAGATGTCGCAATCCACCTTGCAAGTTGTGTCTACTACCGCCGCCCCGATGGCATCTATTCCCACCAAAGCCAGCCGACTGGATGACCACATCGCCCAGTTTGTGAATGAGCGCGCCAAGCTGATGGCGCTCGATGATGAAGTCATGACCCTGCGCGAGCAGCGCAAGCACCTGCAAGAGCGTATCCCGCCCGCCAAGGCTCGCCTTGAAGAGCTGCGCCAAGGGCGGATTAACCAGCTGATGGGTGGGGCCACCTCGTTGGATTCGGCGCGGGAGTATCTCGAATTCAAAGAACTGCTGGGGGATGCCAAAGAAGCGCTCGCCCTGTCTCAGAGCCAAGAGCGGCGGCTAGCGCTGCCGCTCTATCAGGCACAACTCGCGGTGAACAACGCCCAGAGCATCGTGGCCGGATGTTATGAAAGCTACCTTGACCACAAGGTAGCGCCTCTCACCTTGAATCCCCTTAAACAGCAGCTGGCTGCTCTGGCCGCCCTGACCCACGCCAAGGCCAGCATCATGGGGCCGGAGGGGGCGCTACGCTGGGCGCAAAACGAATTAGCCCGCGCCCTCAAAGAGGCCATGAGCGGTGTGGCAGCCCCACTGGATGGCGACCACCCCGCCGCCCGTGATGCACTCAGCCCCCTCGCTCGACCACGGGCAAGTGACCTGTTCGCGCTGTGTGACAGTCCGGGCAAGCGTTACACCTTGCGCCAAGAGCTGGGCGAGTGACGAGGGCACATGAAAGAGGGGAGCCGATAACGGCTCCCCTCAGTGCTCACACGCTTATCACAACAGAGCAAGCGGGCGCAGATTAGCAAAGCTGACCGCGCCGAACAAATGGCCGGACGGGAGAGGCAAACAAGGAAGAGGAGAGCGAGAGAGGCAGAACGCCAGAAAAGACAAAGGGAGCCTCTGCGGGGCCCCCTTTAGCTAACCCATATCAAGCACGACAAGAGATAGCCAATGAACATTATCAAATTCAATGCCGCCCAGCAAGCGGAGGGACTCGCTTTATCCGCATTCTGGGGTGAGTCCCTACGCCAAGACCATCACCGCCTCTACATCCTGCAATCACGCCTTGCCGTGTTGCGTATCCGGCGACGGGTCAGGGGCCTACGTGACAGGGGCCAAGTGCGCACGCTGCTACACATGTGCAGGCTGACCCGCGCCACCTTGCGCCAAGCCCACACCAAGGCCACCGCCCACGCCAGGGCGCTGCGGGCAAGTGTAGAGGGGCTGGTATGAATAACCCCCTGAGCACCTTCACCGACAAAGGCCGCCCCCGCCGCAACCAGTCCGCCGCCGTCTTGCGAGCGCGGGTTACCAAGATGACCCACATCTTGCGCTTACACCGCCTGCCGTTTTACCCGCTCGACGAGGCCAATAAGCCCCTTCGCCAGCGCAACCACAACACCCCAGCCAGTGAGGAGGTGATCCGCTCCTACTTCATCAGTATTCCAGGTGCCTATGACCTTGATTGGGCGCTCGACCTGCTGATGTTCTCCATCAAACGCGGCAAAGGTGGATCAGTACAACTACCCGACGAGCTTATCGGCGAGCTGTTCGCTGGCTACTGTGTGCGTCGAGTGCCAGCCATCTTAAAAGGGAGCGCTTGCAAGGACGCCAATATCTGGTTGTCCGACCGAGTGAAAGTGTTCCGGCAGGTGCAAGCCGACTTCCCCGAACCGTTGGAGCTCTTGCAACGCAAAGAGCACCGCGAACGGTTGGCCATGAACTACGTGGAGCGCGTCCAGCGCCTGCTGGATGCGGCCACCAATGGCCATGCCGACACCGTCCCCGCAACCTACCTTTGGCGGGTCTGTGGCCAGCCGCTTAAACCCTGGGGCTTCTTGCCCACCCTGCCGCGCTTCAAGAGCATCGAGGCCCGCGATACCTTCATTGCGGCCCACCTTATCCGCTGGCTTGACCCGCAATGGTGGGCGCGCAAACTGCGCAAGCTCTGGGAACAATATCGGGAGCACTGCGCCATCCTGCTTGGCAAGGTGCGGCGCGGTGTCTCGCCCTACGTCTCTAGCTACGCCCTGCGGGCCTTCAACGAGCGCCAGTTGGCCGCCGAGCAGTGGCTCAAGAGCATGGAGGCGCACAACGAAGAACACGACATTACTATTTCCCTGGCCGATGCCGTGGCCAGCTCGATGGCCAACCCGTCAAACCGCCGTGATGAACTGGTGGTCAGGGCGCGGGGCTTCTCCGATGCAGCGGACGAAATGGGCTATGTGGGCCTGTTCTTCACCTGGACAGCCCCGAGCCAATATCACCCGTGGAAGACAACCCCCCAGGGATATGGCCAACCCGCCAGCACCACTGAAAATCCCAAGTATCTTGGCCACACACCCCGCGACACCAACACCTATCTCGGCACCCTCTGGAAGCGCTGCCGCGCGGCCCTTGCCCGCCGTGGTATCGAGTATTTCGGCTTTCGGGTAGTCGAGCCCCACCACGATGGCACCCCCCACTGGCACTTACTGCTGTTCGTCAATCCTGCCCAGCAGCATGAACTGATAAGCACGATGCAACGCTACGCCCTGAGCCATGACCAGGGCGACCTTGAGCGCAAGCGCCATCCGGTGAGCAAGCGGCCCTATAGCGACATCACCCCGCGCTTTGACTGGAAGGTCATGGATCCGGCCAAAGGTGGGGCCGTGGGCTACATAGTCAAATACATCGCCAAGAACATAGACGGCCACCAGATAGGGGACGAAGGCGACCTTGAGGCCGAGACCGCCGCCAGTGAAGGAGCAAGGCGGGTCAGGGCGTGGGCGTCCCTCTGGGGCCTGCGCCAGTTTCAGCAACTGGGCGGGCCGTCTGTGAGCGTATGGCGAGAGCTGCGGCGACTACCTGGGCGAGTGCAAGAGAAGGAAGGCCGCACGGTGGCACCGCTTGAAAGCGAAATCATGGAAGAGTGCCGCCGCTATGCGGACGCGGCGAACTGGAAGGAGTTTACCTATTCGATGGGCGGCCCCGTGTGTCCACGGGATGCGCGACCAGTACGGCTGCATCACCTGATAGACCCCGCCAAGAACAAGTACGGGGAAGACGTGATCCGGCTTGTGGGTGTGGCTGCTGGCAGCGCCGTTAAGGCCACACGCCTTGATGGCTGGGTGCTACGCCGCAAAGCGAGCGACAAGCCCGCAGAGAGCGCCGAGGAGGTGTTGAGCGAGCGAAGCGAAGCAGGGTTTGGCGAGCGTAGCGAGGTGCCCTCAAGCGGCGCCAGCTGCGCTCCTTGGAGCTCTGGCAGTAACTGTACGGCCTATCATCAGATTGATCGGCACGTTCATATAATGAACTTCAAAATACAGCAACTATGGGATCTAGAGCACAACAGTGAGTGATACCCAATTGACGCACGCTGCTTGCTATTGACATAATGCATCCTTTAAGATTTTAGGGGGATGTATGGATACACTTATTGGATTAATACTCAAAGCTAGTACCGGTTTAGCTGGTATATCAAGTGCAGTTTTTTTAATGGTTCATGCTGAATGGTTAAAGTTGCCAATTTTTTCAAAGTTATCCCAAGCTCAGACTTTCTATATATTGATTCTATCATTGGCGCTGACCTTTGTTTTTTCTCTAATTTTGCTTATTGCGCACTTAAGGAAATCAAATTTACAGAGCGGTTCTGCGACTGCAAATGGCAATGGTGTTGCAATTGTCAGCTCAGGTAGCGGCAATGTACAAGTTAACCAGTCCAGTAAGTAGGTATGGGTATGTTTCCAATAGGCAGCGCAAGTGCCAATGAAGATGGCGTTGCAATTGTTAGTAACGGTGCTGGCCCTGTAACAGTTAATCAAAATATTTATCATCAGACTCAAGCAGTCACTTCTCTTTTGACACCAATAATGGTGAGGATTATAGACGTCTATAACCCGTCTTGTGATGTGTCAGACTTAAGTATTGGTATGCCAGGGGTCGAGGATAAAATAAAATTCAATGCAGTCAAGGCATATGCGTATAACATAATAGAGTACTGTAATTACATGTCAGTAATCGAAATGGTCATTGATAATATTGATAGTGAAGAGCCTGGTTCTAAAGAAAAATTCTTATGGACCATAAATAAAAAATATAAAGATGTTAAGCGCAAAATAATTATGGAAAGTGGCATTGATCCATTTAGCGACGATGTCAAAGCGTTAATAAATAGTCATGCTGATAAAATCATAAGCATTGTATCTGAGAACATAATATCAAGTGCTACATCAGCGATATCTGCCCCGATAGAATTAATTGAAGCGGCACAAGAGCTCATTGTTTGCTACGGTTTTATCAATTGTCAGATCCTTGAGGCACCACAGTGATCTTATCGAAAGCATCCCCGCCAAACAAATATTTATATATTATCGGGGCGAATATAATTTCAATTTTAAACGACAATGAGAACAGGGCTATGCCTCCGATTTCATTATATGAAAGATACAATTCACAATATAAACCTATATCACTTTCATATATTATCTACGGTTTAGACTGGTTATTCATAATTAGCGTTATTTGTCTCAGTGAAACTGGCGATGTGAAACTATGCAACTAATTGAGCTTAATGTCTACGATCTCGACAAAGTCATTAGACATATCCCTTTTAGAGAAGGGATAAATATAATCACTCATGATGGCGACAATGGGAACCAAATAGGAAAGAGTACAGCATTAAGGGTAATAAATTTTTGTTTAGGTTCTGATGGTAAATCTATTTGGAAAGATCCAGAAAATAATAAAGTAAACCTTGATGTTGAATCCTATGTTACCTCAGGACGAATTACGTTTGAATTAATAATTAAAGTTGGCTCATTTACTCACACAATAAAACGAAATTGCACACTAGTAAATGAACGATTGAGATATGATAATTATATTGATGGAGAGCGCATTAAATCACAGTCTGCATTTCTTTCTGCAATTAGTGGTCTGTTTGGTCATAATGCAGAAAAGCCAACTTTCAAAATGATAAAAAGTAAGTTTTTTAGAATTTCTAAGCAAACTGTAAATAACGCTTATAGGTTCCTTGATATTTATAGTCGCGATGATGATTATGTCCTAATATATGCTTATTTATTTGATTTTTCTGAGTTAGATAAACTAAAGGCCAGTTTTTTCTTAAAAAAAGATATACAGAATTTGGATGCGAGGAGGCTTGCACTTCTTAATGGAAATACTCTGCTTGAATTCAAAGAGCGACTGGCAGAAATTGATCTAAAAATACAAGACCTGAAAGATCAAGCAGAGAGTTACAATATCGGCTTCTTCCAAAACAAATCAATAGAAACTCTTCGTAAATCGAGAGAGATCGGAGCTTCTTTGACAGAAGATATAACTAGAATAGAAACTAAATTACTCTACAGCAAAAAGACGATATCTGTATATGAAGGAAATATAACTGATGTTGATACATCAAAAATTGAAGCAATATATAAAGAAGCGAATATATTCCTACCAACAATATCAAAAAAACTATCTGAGGCCATAGATTTTCACAATTCAATTTTTCTAAAAAAAGCCGAGTATGTGAAAGAAAAAGTGTCTTTATTGGAAATAGATCTACAAAATAAAAAAAGTAAATTAGATAAGCACTTAGAAAAAGAAAAGGAAATAGTTAAGGTTTTATCAAAAGATGGGCATCTGAGTGGCTTCATTCTTATAGATAAAGAAATAGAATCTCTGGCTGAAATCAGAGGTAATGCCTCTTATGTTGTTCAGGAGGTTAGCAATATACTTGAAGAGATCTCAAATAAAGAATCTGAGCTGGCATTAATAAATAGAAAAATCAATGTGGGCCTGGCAACCTTAGATAGCAATATAAATGCATTTAATGTTTTTTATGAACGAATTACGCATAAAATATTTAAGACTTATAAAAACACATTTAAAGCTAATGCAAATGACCGTGGCGAGGTTGCATTTTCCATTATCAACGAGCATCTAAACACCGGAGATGGTGTTCCTCGTGTTGGAGCATTTGCCTTTGATGTTGCGATGGTTGAGTATATGAGGGAGAAGAAACTTAATAGCATCCATTTCACTATGCAAGATTACTTAGAAGCAATAGATGAATCTTCTTTGAGCACATTAATTGAATATGTTGAAGACAGGAAAATTCAAACTATTATATCTATCTTATCTGATAAATTATCCGCCCTAGAAAAGCCTAATGATTTTATCGTTGTGGAACTGTCAAAACAGAACAAGTTCTTCAAACTTGCATAGTTTATATTAAAATTTGAAGATAATAGTGCCAGACATGTTTATTCGGTCGACAACCAAGAGAGGATGTTCTATCCCTCTTGGCTGTACAGATGTTTGCATAACAGGCTCCTCTCTCACCTACATGCTGTGTTTATCACCTATCATTGCAAAGGCTTGAAGCTTACAACCAAGATGGTTTGAACGTGCCGAACTGCATGGGTTACACACCCTGCAGGGCCACTCAGTGGCCTTTACTAGTCAAGTTCAGGGCATGCATACACTCACACGACTTCTGAGATCGTAGAAAGGGATGCGGACGGAGTGATGTCACGGAATCCGCACTCCTCCCCCCCCACCTCCGCGCTAAAAATCTTGCGTTTTGTGAAATTTTTTTATGATGAAGATCTCTTATCCAGGCCGCGCCATTACTGGGGTCTTGGGGGTAAATCAGAATTTCACAAAATTTCATTTTGTGATCGTTTTCGGCTCAAATATTCACAAGACAACTCATATAGTAAAAACATAACACATTGAAAAATAATGATTAAATTAATTTTCCGTGGGATTTTATCAGCAAGCCACTAATCTGGCATGACCTCTCTGTAAGTCTTAAAAAACATTAATAATCAGGTGGTTAGCGTAGTTTTTCACGCCAGCAGATGAATTCGCGTGTGAACTTTTTAAGCCTCTTATGTTGTCCGTCATAGCTTGTCACAAGTAGGGGTTAAGGTGTGTGGGAGGTATAAAAATGCCGCCCGTAGGCGGCATCTGGCAAGACTCTGATATTAAATCAGGAAATCATCAAGGCTCTTGCCTTGCTCAACTTGCTCAGCGATTGCCTTTGGCATACGGCCCTGACCAGTCCAGGTTTTCTCCTGGCCATCTTCTTGATATTTGTATTTAGCTGGGCGTGGTGCTCGCTTCACCTTATTGTTGGCCTTGGTTGAAGCGGCAGGGGTTGAGCCGCTGATTAAGTCACGGGGGTCTACACCAGCTTGTTTCAGCATCTCAGAGAACTCAGTAAGCTTACGCTGATGCTCTACTTTCTCGGCCCGTTCTTTTTCAGTAGATTCAAAGAGTTCCGTATAGACCTGCTCGAATTTTTCTTTCGCCTCTTCCAGTTGTGCAAATGGAAGTTCGCGCAGGGCCACGCGAAGACTACGAATATTCAGTAGTGTTTTAAGAAAATCGTTCATGGTGTCCCCATTAAATGACAAATAAAGGTGTTCATCAATTTCATTGATAAACATATCATAGAACGCTGGGCTGGATATATAAATATCCTTCGGATAATTGGAGTAATAAAAAATAATAGCCCCGTGGAATGGGTAAGATAATGTTTGTTCATCTTGCCCATTCCACAGGGTGGCAAGCGTAGCGCGGCAGCATTGGTGGCCAAATTTATGTTTATGAGAAAAGCCCCGACTATGCGGGGCTTTGGTCATTTTCTCTCAATGTGGTCAACGTGTGGACATTGACTGAAACAAGTCCTTTTGTTTCATGTACTTACTTGCCTTATAAAAAAGACCTGACGGGGCTTTTTTACGTTTGGTGCTGACCGAGCCTAGACGTATTCCATAAACACGCGGGAAGTAAGCTTGGTGATGAGCTCGTAGGGGATGGTGCCAATCTCGTCTGCGACCCGCTCCACCGGCAGTCCCTCACCCCAGAGCACGGCTTCGTCACCGGCCTTGTCGGTGGCACCCGGCCCCAGATCCACTGTGGTCATGTCCATGGAGACACGGCCCACCAGCGGCACTATGCGGCCATTGACCAGCACAGAAGTGCCGTTGGGCGCCATGCGCGGATAGCCATCACCGTAGCCGATGGCGATGACGCCGAGCCGGGTATCCCGGTCCGACACCCAGTTGGCGCCATAGCCTACAGGCTCGCCCGCCTTGTGATCCCGCACCGCAATGAGCTGGGTCTTGAGGGTCATCACAGGCTGCAGGTCGTAATCCGCCGCCACCGTATTGGGGAAGGGGGATACGCCGTACAGGATGACGCCGGGGCGCACCCAGTCGCAGTGGGAATCGGGCCAGGCCAGAATGCCCGCCGAGTTCGCCATGGCCCGCTCGCCCAGGAGCGGTGCAGTCAACTTGCTGAACAAGTCGATCTGCTCGCGGGTGGTCGATTGTTCGAGTTCATCGGAGCGGCTGAAGTGAGTCATGATGTTGAACGGCTGCACCACGTTCTTGCACTTGGCCAGACGCGCGATAAAGGCGGGCATCTCGTCGCTGCGCACCCCGAGCCGGTGCATGCCGGTGTCGAGCTTGAGCCAGGCCACCACGGGAGCCGGCAGTTCGGCCTGCTCCAGCGCTTCGAGCTGCTCCCAGGTGTGCACCGCAGTTTGCAAATTATTGGCCGCCAGCACCGGCAGATCGGCGCTCGAGAAGAAACCCTCCAGCAGCACGATCGGTTTGACCACGGCGCAGGAGCGCAACATCAGCGCCTCTTCGATACGGGCCACTGCGTAGGCATCCGCATCCACCAGGGTGCGGGCGACCGGCAGCAGGCCATGGCCATAGGCGTTGGCCTTGACCACGGCAATGATCTTGCAATCGGGGGCATGCCGTTTGACCACGGCGAGGTTGTGGCGCAGGGCCGCTGTATTGATTTGGGCAATTGCCGCTTTCATCTGTTTTCCCTTACGAGGGCATGATGGCGCGTGAATGCGCCAGGCACCGTGTGGTGTCAGCCCTTAATTGTCATCGTCTAAGGCCGGACCGGCATAATTGTCGAACCGGGAAAACTGTGTCTTGGATCTGGGGGGACCCAGGCACCGATATGGGTGCGCAGACCGACCCCTACTTAGTAATCGTCATCAAACGCCGGACCGGCGTAGTTGTCGAACCGGGAGAACTGCCCCTGGAAGGTAAGGCGCACGCGGCCCTATTGGCACCGTTACGCGGTTGACCGATGAGAACTCGGCTACCTTTCAGGGCTTTCGTGGTGGTATCTAATCCGCCATCACCACGGGTTTTCATCAATAGTCGTCATCAAACGCCGGGCCGGCATAGTTGTCGAACCGGGAGAACTGCCCCTGGAAAGTAAGGCGCACACGGCCGATGGGGCCGTTACGCTGCTTGCCGATGATGATCTCGGCAATCCCCTTGTCGGGACTGTCATCGTGATACACCTCATCACGGTAGATAAACATGATCAAATCCGCGTCCTGCTCGATGGAGCCGGATTCCCGCAGATCCGAGTTGACCGGGCGCTTGTCCGCACGCTGTTCCAGGCTACGGTTGAGCTGGGACAGCGCGACCACGGGGCACTGCAACTCTTTTGCCAGCGCCTTGAGGGAGCGGGAGATTTCACCTATCTCCAGGGTCCGGTTGTCGGAAAGCGCTGGCACCCGCATCAGCTGCAGGTAGTCGATCATGATCATGGAGAGGCCGCCGTGCTCACGGGCGATGCGGCGCGCGCGGGAGCGCACGTCGGTCGGGGTGAGGCCGGAGGCGTCATCGATATACATCTTGCCCTTCTCGAGCAGCAATCCCATGGTGGAGGAGAGGCGTGCCCAATCCTCGTCGTCAAGCTGACCGGTTCGCACCTTGGTCTGGTCGATGCGCCCCACCGAGGCGAGCATACGCATGATGATCTGCTCGGAGGGCATCTCCAGCGAGAAGATGAGTACCGGTTTCTCGGCGGTGAGCGCCGCGTGCTCGCACAGGTTCATGGCAAAGGTGGTCTTGCCCATGGAGGGACGGGCCGCCACGATAATCAGATCCGAGCGCTGCAGACCGGCGGTCATCTTGTCCAGATCCCCATAACCGCTCGACACCCCGGTCACGCCGTTGTGAGGGGTCTTGAACAGCTCTTCAATCTTGTCGACCGTCTGCTCGAGGATCAGCTTGAGCGGCTGCGGCCCCTCGTTGGCGCTGGTACGCTGTTCGGCGATCTGGAACACCTTGCTCTCGGCCAGATCGAGCAGATCGCCCGAGGTGCGCCCCTGCGGCTCGTAGCCTGCTTCGACTATCTCGTTGGCGACCGAGATCATCTCCCGCACGACCGCCCGCTCACGCACTATCTCGGCGTAGGCATTGATGTTGGCGGCACTCGGGGTGTTCTTGGCGATCTCCACCAGATAGGCGAAACCACCGGACTCCTCCAGCTGCTCCGAGCGCTCCAGCTCCTCTTGCAGCGTGATGAGATCGATGGGATTGCCCGCGTTGGAGAGGCGGGTCATGGCCTGGAAGATCAACCGGTGAGGGCGGCTGTAGAAATCCTTGTCGATCACCCGTTCGGCAACCCGATCCCAGGCCTCGTTATCCAGCATCAGGCCGCCCAGTACGGACTGTTCGGCCTCAAAAGAGTGGGGAGGAACTTTCAGCTGTTGTGTCTTGGCGTCTTTTTTCGCCGTCACTTGCTCTGCCATACACATAAAAACCGCAGCGGGAAGGGGACGGGAATTTTACAAAAGAAACCCCGCCATCGCGAGTGCTAATGCACGCTATTCACTTCTGTCTGACACAAGCGCCCTCCTGATGGTCAATGGCGCCGCTTGCTGATGAAATATGCCGCTGTCTCATACCATGATGAAGGGCCAGACCAGGGTCTGATCCTGCTGCTTGGCTCTCGTTTTGTTGCGCAGCTTGCGCTCCTTGCGGCTTGGTCGTCGATTTTTCATTGCCATTCTCTCCTCTGATTGCCCCGGAATGGGGTGTAATCTGTTCATGAATAATTCATGCCAACGATGTTAATCATAGTCGCAAGCTGCACTACAACGAGGGACAGGCAGCCTGTCATGCACCTCGCTGAGCTTGCTAAAGCAGACCATGTCCCCATCCACTGATGAGAGTGAAAAGAGTCAAAATGAAAAAGATGCTGACCCTGTTTGCCGTGATCCTGGCCATTGGCCTGGGGGCACCCATTGCCGAGGCCAAGAAATTTGGCGGCGGTAAATCCTTTGGCAAGAGCTACAAAACAGCTCCGGCCCAACCGGCGGCCAAACCCGTCGACACCAAGAACCCGGCAGTCGGGGCTCAGGCCGCACCGAAGAAAGGCGGCATGATGGGCGGCCTGCTCGGCGGCCTGCTGGCCGGTGGTCTGTTCGCTTACCTGCTGGGTAGCGGCGCCTTCGAAGGTCTGCAAGGCATGGACATGCTGCTGATCGCGCTGCTGGCGCTGGGCGCCGTCTTCCTGTTCCGCGCCATGCGCAAGAGCAAGGCCCCCTCGCCTCAACCACAGACGGCCTACGCCGGCTATCAGCCGCCATCGGCTGCGCCGCAGCAGTTCGAACAGAGCAGCAGTGCGCCGCAAGCGACCGGCTTTGCCGACAGCGACGTGCCGTTCCGTCTGCCGCCAGGTTTTGACATGAACAGTTTCCTGTCCGGCGCCCGTGATCACTATCGCACCCTGCAAGAAGCCTGGAACACAAACGACTTGGAAAAAGTGCGTGAGTATGTGAGCCCTGAGTTGTTCGAACAGCTCAAAGCCGAACGCGCAGAGCTGACCGGCGAGCAGCATACCGAAGTCATGTATGTGGATACCCAGCTGGTGCGTGCCGACTACGGCAGCGACTGGGCCCAGGTCAGCGTACGCTTCAGCGGCCGCTACATGGACCGTCAGGAGCAGGTCGAGGAAGACATCAAAGAGGTGTGGCACCTCGAGCGTAACCTGGCCAAGGACAATGCACCCTGGCACATTGTCGGTATCGAGCAGCTGTAAACGCTCTTTAATCCTGCGAAGACAACAGAGGCGGCCCAGAGCCGCCTCTGTTATTTTTGACTCCCTGCGTGCCCTCTCCCACCCCTCCCCCTGCAAGTCCAGCCACAGCCCCTCAATATGGTCGCTATGAGAATGGTTCGTGATTGTGTAGTATGGCCGCCCTTTTTTTGTTCAATTTCCGTTCACCGAGGCGTGGTTCATGGCTCTCTCTTTTCTGCGTAGCGGCAACATGCCTCGTTTGCTGGCCAGCCTGCTGTGCTGCGCAACCCTGATCCTGGTTTCCCTCGCCACTCTCTATTGGCAGACCTGGTCCATGACCCGCCAGCAGGCGCAAAATGCCGCCGAGCGTGCCATGGTGCAGATAGACAGCGCCCTCTACCACTCTACCCAGGCGGCCCGGGCCGCACTGCCGCTGGTGGGCCGCCCCTGTCACGAGGTTGCCCGCGAGCTGAGAGTACTGGTTGCCACCTCCCCCTATGTACGCTCGGTCAACCTCTCACGCCATGGTCGCCTCTACTGCTCTTCCATCTTCGACGAGATCAACCTGAAAGATGAGCTGCAAAACGGCCAGCACCAGCAGCTCAAGCTCAAAGCCGTCACCCGGCTCGGACTCAAGCCCTCGCTGCTGTTCTATCGCCTGAGCGAAGGCGATCATGGGGTAGTGGTTGCCATCAACCCCTACCACCTGAGCAAACCGCTGCAATGGCGACTCGGCGGGCCCAACAGCTGGGTGCAGATAGGTGAGCAGTGGCTCGATATCAAGGGCCGGATCCACGACGGTGTCGCCCCTGTTTTTCGGGGGTTCAACTACCCGCTCAGTTCGACGGCATTCGGCTACAGCCTCAATCAGGGATTCCCGCTGGAAGCCGTGTTGCTGCTCACGCTGAAAAAGCAGAGCACCGTCATCATCTTGATCCTGACTCTGGGCGGACTGGCCGGCCTTGCCACCTATCGCTGGTGGAGCCATATCTCCACCCCGACCCAAGAGCTCAAGCGCGCCATCATCAAGCAGGAGTTCATTCCCTACCTGCAGCCCATCGTTTACAGCAAGAGCGGTCAGCTCCATGGCTGCGAGGTGCTGATGCGCTGGCAGCACCATCGTCAGGGGTTGATCCGGCCGGATCTCTTCATCCCTCTGGCGGAGGAGAGCGGCCTCATCATACTGATGACCCAGACCCTGATGCAGCAGGTTCGTCTGGAGTTTGCCCCCCATGTGGCGCAACTGCCGCCCCGCTTTCACTTCGGTTTCAACATCTGTGCGCAGCACTGCCAGGAGATGAGCCTGATCGACGACTGCCGCCGATTCCTGGCCGCCTTCGCCAGCAATCCGGTCACGCTGGTGCTGGAGCTGACCGAGCGGGAACTGATCACCCCCTGCCAACTGACCGACCAACTGTTCGGCGAGCTGCGCCAGATGGGGGTCAAGATAGGTCTGGACGACTTTGGCACAGGCCACTCCAGCCTCACCTATCTGCAACAGTTTCACGTGGACTACCTCAAGATCGACCAGAGCTTCGTCGCCATGATAGGCACCAATGCCCTCTCTCGTCATATTCTTGACAGCACCATCAGTCTGGCCACCCGGCTGGGACTGGAAACCGTCGCCGAAGGGGTCGAAACCCAGGAGCAGGCTGACTTCCTGACAGAGCGCAACGTCAACTACCTGCAAGGCTACCTCTATGGCCGTCCGCTCACCCCGGCCCAGTTCCTGCGACTGCTGCCCGCCCCGGTGCCGGAGCAGACAGACCCCCATCAAGCGGCATGATCCCTCAGCGACGCTCGGGTGCCGATACAACAATGTGAAACTTGTCATTAGTCTGTGGTGATGGCGTTAAACAATCTAGCAAACGTTTGTTTGCTTTATTAATGTGCAGTAGCTCAAAGGAATCAGCTCTCTTTATTTCCAATTACTGCTTTTTGCCTAGAATCGCCACACTCCTGTCATACAGGAACGATATACAGGACAATAACAACAAGAGGATTATTACCAATGAAGAAGACGTTACTGGCCGTCACCGTCTCTATTACTCTGCTCGGGCTGACCGCCTGCAATTCAGAAAACAGCAGCAAGGAGCATATTCCGCTGGATCTGACCATTGCCCATATCAATGATACCCACGCCCACCTCGACCCGACCGAAAATGCGCTGGCCATCCAGCCCACCGGCCAGGAGCTGTTCAAATTCTACGCCAAACTGGGCGGCTATCCCCGTCTGAAGTTCAAGCTGGACGAGCTGCGCAGCCAGGCCGCCAATGAAGGCCGCAACTTCATGGTGCTCAACGGTGGTGATGCCTTCCAGGGCACCCTCTACTTCACCCAGTTCAAGGGGGAAGAGGAGTCTCGCCTGCTCTCCGACATGGGTATCGATGCCATGGTGCTGGGCAACCACGAATTTGATTTGGGCAATCAGGCCATTAAAGATTTCGTCTCACGGGTGAATTTCCCTGTATTGGCTTCCAACATGGTGAAATCCAGTAGCGCCACCCTGAAAGACAGTGAAAATATTCATGAATATGTCATTAAAGAAATAAATGGCGAGAGCGTGGGTATTTTCGGGCTGGTGCTGGAAAATATGCATGATATCTCTTCACCGGATACCGATACCCAATTCCTGCCGATGATTGAAACCGCCCAGAAAATGGTCGACACCCTCAAGTCAAAAGGCGCCAACAAGATCATCATGGTCACCCATATCGGTCTGCAAAATGACCAGGCCGTCGCCAAGGCGGTCAACGGTATCGACCTGATTGTCGGCGGTCACTCCCAGACCTTCCTCGGCGACATCAACGAGATCAACACCATAGGCTACACGGCCCACAACCAGAATCCGGACGACGACAACACCTATGCCCAGCTGGTCGGCAATCCGGACGGTGGCAAGACCTGTATCGTGCAGGCCGGTGAATGGGCCAAAGGCTATGGCCTGGTCAATGTCTCCCTGAGCAAGGAAGGCCAGATCACCAAGTGTGAGGGGCGCAATACCCTGATGACGGGCGACGATTTCACCAAGGACGTGGCCAAGAAGAAAGAGCCCCTGAGTGGCAGCGAGCAGACCAATGTGGTCGACTTCATCACCAAGTCACCCGTCATCGAAATCGTGCCGGAGAACACCGCCATGCGCGATGTGATCGACACAGAGTACAAACCGGCCGTGGCCGAGCTCGAGGCCAAGATCATCGCCGACGTGCCGACCAAGTTGCCCCATGTGCGCGTGCCGGCCACCCCGGATGGCGCGGGTCTGATCGATCCCCTGGTGGCCGAATCCCTCTACTGGAAGCTCAACAAACTCAATACCAAGGTGGACTTCACCATCCAGAACGCCGGTGGTGTGCGCGCCGATGTGAACGCGGGCCCGCTCTCCGTCGGTTACGTGATGGGCACCTTGCTGCCGTTTGGCAACAAGATCGCTGCCTTCAACCTCAAGGGCAAGGACGTGCGCGCCACCCTGGAGTACGCCGTTGACTATTCCATCGGCCACGAGACCGGGATCGGCGCCTCCAGCGGTGCTTTCCCTTACGTCGGCCACCTGAGCTACACCTATGACGGCAAACTGGCCAAGGGTTCCCGCATCACCAAGCTGGAGCTGCTGGACGCCAATGGCCAGTGGCAGCCGCTGGACGACGACAAGGTATACCGCGTAGGTGCCAACACCTATATCGCCTCCGGCAAGGATGGCTACAACGGCCTGCTCAAGCGCGAAGAGCTGCCCAACAAGGGTGACTATGTCGATTCCGGCGTCGGTGAGAACGAGATGTTCATGGAGTATGCCGAGTCCCAGGGCACCCTCAATCCACTGCCCTATGCGACCGTGACCTACTTCAAGCCCTGATCAGGCTCACACGCTATTGCAACGGCGCCTGAGGGCGCCGTTTTTATGGCATACTCCCCGCCCATCGATGCCGAGGAGAATGTTTGATGGCCAAATACGACAAGATTTCCCCCGAGACCCAGCAAGAGGCGCAGAAAATTGCTCGCGCCAACCAGAAACCGGGACAGACCAAAGAACAGACCCAGCTGATCGCCCAGGGGATCCAGAAAGGCATAGACGAATACAAGAAGCAGATGAAGGCGCGGGCTCGCGAGGCCAGTCGCCAGAAGAAGTTGCAAACCAAGGCAAAACAGCAGCCGCAAGCCGGACATGAGGAGGAGGGCGACATTGAGCTTGTCGAGGTTTCCCGCCAGCATCCCCTGCCCTGGATCCTGTTGCTGCTGAGCTGGGTTGGCTTTGCCACTGCCTGGCTAGGGCTGCACTGAGCGCGCAAACCTTTACCTGGGATCCTCTTCACAGGCTGGGGACAGCATGCTGGTCATCTCCCCTTCCGACTGATTAAATCCCGCCTCTTGTCGTCTGGAGACTTGCCATGAACCCGGCACCCTTCTATCTGCTGGCACCCCTGGTGCTGTTTATCGTGACCCTGGTGCTCTATCGCATCTCTCCGCTGCGAGCCGTCGCCGCCGGCAGTGCCCGCTGGTTTATCCTGCCCGCCTTCACTCTGTTCATCCTGCTCATAGTGATCAACGGCGCCGCCGATCCCGCCCTTCGCAGCCCGGCCTTTCACTGGCTGATGCCGGGGCTTGGCTTTGCCCTGACCCTGTTTCCGGCCCTGCCCAAGGCGCTGGTGCCGCGTCTTGCCATCAAGGAGGGTGCCTTCGCCGCCCTCGGCCTGATGCTGATGAGCCTTGCCATGGTTTACTGATCGGCTGGCCGCTGGCGTTGACATGACTCAAGGGTCGCTCTGTGACGGGCGTCCCTTGTACAAACAATGGCCCGTAGGCATATTGGTGACAATATCACCGGCAAGGAGGCCAGATGGACAAGTCACCCGATTTCATGGCGCAGTGGAATTATCAGGATCCCGCCGCCAGTGCCCTGCGTTTTCATGCACTTCTTCCCGAGGCGCGTACGGCAGCCAACCTGCAACTCGAGCTGGAGTTGCTGACCCAGATCGCCCGCACCTATTCCCTGCAGCGCCAGTTTGCCGAAGCCCACCAGCTGCTCGACGAGATAGAACCCCGCCTCACCGATGCCACCCCGCGAGCACGCCTTCGCGCCCTGCTGGAGCGCGGCCGCACCTTCAACTCCGCCGGCGACAAAGCCACTGCCAGAACCCTGTTCGAACAAGCCTGGCAGTTGGGGCTCAAGAGCAAGGAGCTCTATCTGGCCATCGATGCGGCACACATGATAGCCATAGCCGCGCCACTGGAGGAGCAGAGCCGCTGGCATCAGCTGGCCATGGAGCTGGCGGAACGCAGCCAGGATGAAAAGGTGCGCGGTTGGCTCGCCAGCCTCTACAACAATCAGGGCTGGACCCTGTTCGAGCTGGGACGCTTTGATGAAGCCAGAGTATTCCAGCAAAAGTGTCTAGCCTGGCACGAACAACATAGCAATACGGCCAAGGCCTTCATCGCCCGCTGGAGTCTGGCGCGACTGACACGGGCACAGGGTCGGCATGAACAGGCGCTGGCCGAGCTGAAGCAGCTGCAGGTGGAGATGGCAGAGGCCGACGAGCCGGAGGATGGCTATCTGTTCGAGGAGCTGGGGGAGAATGCATTGGTGCTGGACGATCCGGCTGCGCCCGAATACTTCTCCCGCGCCTGGTTTCTGCTGTCACAGGATCGCTGGTTCAAGGCCAACGAGGCGGAGCGACTGGCCAGACTCAAGCATCTCGCCAAGCTCTAGACAGGCGCGGCCTCAGTCCCCTGCTCAGGCCAGACTCGTCTCTTCCCAGCCCTGCTTTTTGCGATAGATGGTGGAGGGACTGATCTCCAGCAGTGCCGCTGCCTTGGGGATGTTGCCGTCACAACTGGCGATAGCCTGCTCTATGGTCTCTTTTTCCACCAGCCAGAGCGGACGTATCGGCGCGTTGAAAGAAGGCAAGGTGGCACTGCCAGCCGTGGCCAGCGGCGCTGTCGCGGCCAGCATGCTACCCCGACTGCCATTCAGCGGCGGTGGCAAGATGTCAGGACTCACCAGCTCTCTGTCGTTGAGCACCACTATGTTGCGCACCACGTTTTGCAGCTCGCGCACGTTGCCAGGCCAGGGGTAATCGAGCAGCACCCGCGCCGCCTCCACATCGAAATCCTTGAAGCGCTTGTTCTCTTCCTTTGCGTAGCTCTGCAACAGGTTACGCGCCAGCAGCAGTATATCCTCGCCGCGCTCGCGCAGCGGTGGCAGGCTCAGCGGGATCACGTGCAGGCGGTAGTAAAGATCTTCACGAAAACGCCCCGCCTTCACCTCCACCAGCGGATCCCGGTTGGTGGCGCAGACAAAGCGCACATCCACCGTCTCCAGCTTGCCGCTGCCGACCCGTTGCAGGGTGCCGGTCTGGATGAAACGCAGCAGCTTGCTCTGCAGGTCGAGATCCATCTCGCAGATCTCGTCCAGGAACAGGGTACCGCCATCAGCCAGACTGGCCGCCCCCTTGCGATCCCCCTGGGCGCCGGTGAAGGAGCCTTTGACGTGACCGAAGATCTCGCTCTCCATCAGGTCATGGGGAATGGCGGCGCAGTTGAGCGCTATGAAGGGTTGCTCGCTGCGGGGGCTGCACTGGTGAATGGCCTCTGCGCACACCTCCTTGCCGGTGCCGCTCTCCCCCGTGATGAAGACGGTCGCCTTGCTCGGCGCCGCGCTCTCTATGATGCGATAGACGGCCTGCATCGGCATGGAGGCACCGATAAAGCCGGCGAACGAGCTGCGTTCGAAATTTTCCCGATACTGGGCCACCAGCGAACTCAGTTGCTGATGTTTCAGGGCATTGCGGGCAGTGGCACAGAGCCGCTTGCCATCGAACGGTTTGGTCAGGAAGTCGAAGGCACCGAGGCGCATCGCCTCCACCGCCACATCCACCGAGCCGTGAGCGGTGATCACCACCACGGAACAGGGCAACTGCTGTTCGGTGATCTGCTGCAAAATGTCCATGCCGGACATGTCGGGCAGTTCAAGGTCGAGCAGTACCACAGGTGGCGGGCTGGTCAGCAGCTGCGCCAACGCCTGCTGACCACAATCGGCCAACAGCACCTCATAGCCATCCTGGGCCAGATACTGTTCATAAACCACCGCCAGACTGCGGGTATCTTCCACCAACAGGACTCGAGGTTTGCTTTCAGCCACGGGAGCCATCCTTGCGATTGATTTCGTTGTCTATTTCAGGTCTTGCCCGCCATGTTACCACAGCTGGCGCGGCCTCTCTTTTATCCCGCCATTCGCAGGGAGATACAAGTAAAAACGGCTCCCTAAGGAGCCGTTTTTTCAACGATGGGCGCTTACTTCTTGGCGTTGTCGCCATCAGCAGCCGGCTTCTCGATAGCCAGCAGCTCAACATCGAACACCAGCACGGCATTGGCCGGGATGGAACCTGCACCGTGCTCGCCATAAGCCAGCTTGGACGGCAGGAAGAACTTGAACTTGGAACCGACTGGCATCAGCTGCACGCCTTCGGTCCAGCCAGGGATAACCTGGTTGAGCGGGAAGGTAGCCGGCTCACCGCGATCGACGGAGCTGTCGAACTTGGTGCCGTCGGTCAGGGTACCGGTATAGTGAACCTTGACGATGTCAGTGGCTTTCGGCTTGGCGCCGTCACCCATCTTCTCGACCAGATACTGCAGACCAGATTCGGTGCTCTTCACACCTTCTTTCTTGGCGTTGGCAGTCAGGTACTCTTCACCCTTCTTCTGGTTATCCACGGCATCCTTGTCAGCCTTGGCCTTGGTCAACTCGTTGATCTTGGCATCGTACTGCTGCAGAACCTTCTGGATCTCCTCGTCAGTCATGCTGGCTTCTTTACCCAGACCATCGGTCACACCCTTGAGGATGACGCTGTTGTCCAGTTTGATGCCGAGTTCCTGCTGACGTTCCAGGGTATTGGCGATATAACGACCCATGGAGAGGCCAATTGCATAGCCGGATTGCTCTTCAAAGCTCTTGGCATCAGCCTTGGGGGCCTCTGCCGGCTTGCTGGCTTCTGCCTTGACCTCTGCGTTGTTCGCAGCCGGCTTCTCATCTTTTTGGCAAGCAGTCAGACTCACGGCAACCGCCGCAGCCAACAGGGACACCTTCAGAAAATTGTTCATCAGTTTCTCCAAAACTCTAAATACCGCTCTCGGTTCCTTCGTGAAATGAGAGGTTTATCGTGATAAGCGCCTTATACTAACGCCGTGATCGCAGGTAACGAAAGCATGAGACAGGAAAAATGATAAAAAGTGCCATTTATCTCATCGGTATTTGTCTGATACTGACCGGTTGCGAGCAGAGCTCCCAGCCGGGCCAACAAGTCACACTCGCCAATCAGGGTCTGCTGAGTGCAGACCTTGCCAGCGATGGCAAGCAGGCCATCGTCTCCAGCCTGGGACAGGGCACTGTCGTGTGGGACCTGGAACAGGGCAAGGAGCGCTGGCGCCAGTCAGACAATCAGGACAACTTCGTCATCGTTACCCGCTTTTCGGCAGACAACAGCCACGCGGTGACCGCCACCCTGGATACCTTCGCCATCTGGCGCCTGCAAGATGGCCAGTCCCAAGGCTACTACTCGCTACCTGAATCCAAACTGAGGGACATAGCGCTGTCGGCCAATGGCCGCCAGGTGCTGATCGGGCGTGAAGATGGCAAGGCGGAGGTAGTCGATACCCAGAGCGGCCGCCGGCTGCAATTTCTCGGCCACACCGAGCAGGTCAATACGGTGGATCTCTCCGCCAATGGTCGCTACGCCCTCACCGGCGGCAACGACTACAGCGCCTATCTGTGGGATACCCGCTCAGGTCAGGTGGTATGGCGTTTCAACCACGCCGGTCGGGTGGTGATGGCAAGGCTCGATCCCCAGGGCCGTTTCGCCTTCACAGCGGACAGCCGCCAGGCCAGCATCTGGGATCTCAAGACAGGCAAGGAGGTGAGCCGATTGCAGTTCGCGCACCGCTTCGAGGTCTACACCAGTGCCCGCTTCGTCAACGACGGCAAATGGCTCATCACGGGTGCCCCCTCCCGCCAGCTCTCCCTGTGGCAGGTGAGCGATGGCACCCAGCTGCAAAGCTGGCTCGTCTCACCCCATCCCAAGGTGAAACCGCCGAGTGCAGTGGTCTACGGCGTGGCTTTGCGCGACAATAGTCACCTTGTCAGCGCCAGTTCCAGTGGTCTGGCCGAAATCTGGACTATCAAGTAAGGACCTAAAGGCCCATGAGTCAGCAACTTAACGATCGCATCGAAACCCTGGAAAGCCGTCTCGCCTTCGCCGAATACACGGTGGAACAGCTCAACGACGAGGTCACCACCCAGGGCCGTGAGCTGGATCGACTCAAGCACCAGATCCAGCTGCTGGTAGATAAACTGCAAAGCGTACAACCTAGCCAGATTGCCAGCATGGCCGAAGAGACGCCGCCCCCTCATTACTGAGTGGTTGTCTCTGCACCATAAAAAAACCCGCGATAAACGCGGGTTTTTTTATCGGGCCAGGCCCGGGGCACAGATCAGTGCTGGTGACCCTTGCCACCGCAGCCGCCGCCACCGCAGCAACCGCCATGACCCTGCTCATCGCCGTGGTCATGACCGTGATCGTGACCATGGCCACCACCGCAGCAACCACCGTGCTCATGGCCGTGATCGTGGTCATGGTCGTGACCATGATCGTGACCGCAACCACCGGCACCGTGAACGTGACCGTGAGCCAGCTCTTCGGCAGTGGCGGCACGGACGTCCTTGATCTCGACCTTGAAGCCCAGGGTCACACCAGCCAGCGGATGGTTGCCATCTACCTTGACGAACGCTTCGGACACTTCGATAACGGTCACCGGGCGGTGACCATCGTCAGTCTCGGCCACAAAAGTATCCCCTTCAGACACTTCCATGCCGTCAAACAACTCGCCAGGTACTTCTTGCACCAGGGTTTCGTCGTATTCGCCATAGGCCTGGCTCGGTGCCAGAGTAAGGTCGAACGCCTCGCCCACGCTACGGCCTTCCAGCTCGGCTTCGAGGCCGGAGACCAGATAACGGGTACCGTGCAGATACACCAGAGGCTCTTTACCGACAGTGGTGTCGATGACTTCACCATGTTCGTCAGTGACTGTGTATTCCAGCGTAACCACGCTCAGGGGAGCTACTTTCATGTCAGGGATCCTGCGGATAGAAAAAAACGGGCTCAGAATACCTCAAAAAGGTGGCCAAGCATATGGTCGGGCCCCCTCCGTCATGATGAAAAAGTCATCACTGCGAAACGGGATGAGCCTGACTTACGCCCCTTTTCTGGTACTGCTGATAACCTCACTCGGGACGAAACACCCCTATGACCTGTTCGGTCTCACGGGTTAGCTTGTCCACCTCGGCCTGAGTCTGCACCTGGGTATCCCCGCAGTCGACACAGGTCACCTTCTCGACTCCATGCTCCATATACAGCATCATGGTGTCCATTTTGCCGCATGCTGGGCACACAGCGCCGGCAATGAAGCGTTTTTTACGTCTGGTTTCCATTTTTGTTACCTCCAGGCAGCATCATATCAGGGTTTTTACATGCATCACGCCATCGAATGTCAGCATTTTTCCTCCCCTCACCTGCAGGTTGGCGGCCGCAAACGCGCGCCGTTGGGCCAGTTGCTGCGAATAACCCGGGGCGGGGCGCTGCTGCGACTCGGCCAGTATGAATTGCTGCTGACAGCGGGCAACAGTTTCTGGCTCTGCGCCGATGCCCTCGCTGCCTTCAGCCCGCTGGCAGGCTGCCATTATGATTTGCTGACTTGTTCCCCGCGGGTTGCCCAACCTGCACAGGCAGGCTGGTTGCACCCGACACCGCTACTTGATGCCCTGTTCGACAGCCTGGCCCAGTGGCAACGCCCACGCGACTGGCAAGGCGCCTATGGTTATCGCCTGCAGGTGATGCTCGACGAGCTTCAGGCCTGTCCTCTCGCGCAACATGGTGACCAGATGCTGCAAGGCGCCTGGCGGGCACTGGCAGGCCAGCAAACGGGCAGTGACGCCGCCTGGCAGGCGTGCCTCTCCCAGCGAGGCATGACAGATCCGGGCCTAGCGGCCGATGCCCTGAGCGCCCAGTGGCAGCTGCTGCAAGCTGTGCGCCTGCTCAAGAGCGGCAGCAAACGGGAACTGGTGATAGCCAAGCTCGGCTACCGGGACGAAGAGGCTCTCGCCCTGGCGTGTCAACACTGGCTTGGCGCCAGCCTGGACCAGCAAGTACCCGCCTGATCGCCCCTGATCGCCCCTGATTGCCATGACCCGCACAAACACGCCATAGGGTCAGCAAGGTGAATAAATGGGTGAAATGAGTCCAGTTTTACGGCGCGCGGTCGCTAATAACGGGAGGGCCATTTCGCCTATAATCCTTTATGCTAGGGGCCTGAATTGACTGATACCGTTTTGACTCACAGGACATCTGCCATGAAAAGCAAGGCCAACCAATCCCAGGGCATGTTGCTGTTTCATCTCTCGGCCAAACAATCCTTTGCCATCGGCACCCTCAAGGTGAAGGAGATAGTGCCTTACACCCAGCTCACAGCCATGCCGCACTCGCACCCGACCGTGCTCGGCGCCGCCAGCATGCGGGGCACCACAATCCCGGTGATCGACATGGCCATGGCGGTGGGTTATCGCCCTATCAGCAAGGAGGAGATGCCGAGCTGCTTCATCATCATCACCGACTGTCGCCGCACCCTGGTGGGCTTTCTGGTGCGCGGCATCGACAAGATCACCGAGTGCAACTGGCGCGATATCGAGTCCCCTCCCGCGGCTCTCGGCCATAACGTGTTCGTGACCGGGGTGACCCGGGTCAACGACCAGCTGATCCAGTTGCTGGATGTGGAACTGATACTGTCACGGGTCTACCCGGACGACCCCAGCCACCTCTATCCGGTGCTGACCGATGTGCAGCGGGAGCGGATCAAGCCGATGCGGATCCTGCTGGTGGATGACTCCTCCGTCGCCCGCCGCCAGCTGATGGCCGCCCTCGACTACATCAATATTCCCTACGAAGTGTGCACCAACGGCAAGGATGCACTGGCCCTGATGCAGGCTCGCGCCAGCCAGAAGACTCCCATCGACATACTGGTGAGCGACATAGAGATGCCGGGACTCGACGGCTATGAACTGGCCTTCGAGGTGCAAAGCGATGCGACGCTGGCGGGTGCCTACATCATCCTGCACACCTCGCTCTCCAGCGAGATTAGCGTGGAACGTGCCCATCAGGTGGGTGCCCACGAGGCGCTGACCAAGTTTGAGGCCAACGAAATGGTCCAGGCCATGTTGCGCGGTGCCGAGCACCACGACAGCCTGCTGGCCTGACCAAAATCGGCGAGAAGCGTCCCTTCTCGCCGTGCTTTTCATTGCCCTGATACCTGCTTCGGATCCCCATCATGCTCATAGAGAGTCACTTCCATGCCCCCTGGTGGGCGCGCAATCCCCATCTGCAAACCATATTGCCAAAGTGGCTGCGACGAGCCCCCGTCCGTTTCGTGCCAGAACGTTTTGAACTGGCAGACGGGGACTTCGTCGATCTCGCCTGGAGCGGTGACATCAGCCAGGGGGAGCGGCCACTGATAGTGCTGTTTCACGGCCTGGAGGGCAGCATTCACTCCCACTATGCCAAGGGGTTGTTTGCCCATCTGCAGCGCCAGGGGGACGAGGCGGTACTGATGCATTTTCGCGGCTGCAGCGGCGAACCCAACCGCCTGCTGCAGGCCTATCACTCCGGTGCCATCGAGGATGCACAGGCGCTGATCGCCGAGCTGGGGCGGCGTTTTCCCGGCAAGCCGATGATCGCCATCGGCTATTCACTGGGGGGCAACATGCTGGTCAATCTGCTGGCGCGGGCCTGCCCGAAGGAATTGAAGGCAGCCGTGGTGATCTCGGCACCGCTACAGCTCGACAGCTGCGCCGATCGGGTCAATCAGGGATTCTCGCGGGTGTACCAAAACTATCTGCTGCGCACCATGCGCCATAACCTGCAAAGCAAGATCCGTCGCCAGGCCGAGGCGGGCAAACGCTGGCAGCACCAGCAAGTACAAGCGATTGCTACCCTGCGCGACTTCGACGAGCAGGTCACGGCTCCCCTGCACGGCTTTGCCAGTGCAGACCACTATTACCAGAGCTGCTCGGGTCTGGGGCTACTGACACGCATCCCCATTCCTACCCTGGTGATCCACGCCGCCGACGATCCCTTCATGACGGATGCCGTGATCCCGCTGCCGGAGCAACTCTCACCCATGGTGCGTTACGAGTTGAGTCGGCGGGGAGGCCATGTGGGCTTCCTGCACGGCACGCCTTGGCGCCCCCGCTTCTGGCTGGAGGAGCGCATCAGCCAATGGTTGCAGGAGCAGACTCAGGAGGCTATCAGGTAGCCGTTGCGGCCCGTTTCCTTGACCCGATAGAGCGCCTCGTCAGCCCGTGCCAGCATGTCGGCAACCGACTCATCCTCACGCCACAAGGCAATGCCCTGACTCACAGTCACATTGGGGGAGACCTCTGACTGCGCATGGGGAATGGCACGGGCCGCCAGGGCGGCGGCGATCCGCCTGGCAATGTCTGCGGCGAGCAGGGCATCGGCGCCGGGCAGCAGGATCACGAACTCCTCCCCACCATAGCGAGCCACGACATCGGCCGGCTGTCGCACCGCCTCACGCAGGCAATCCGCCACCGCAATCAGGCAGTTATCCCCTTGCAGGTGACCGTAGTGGTCATTGAAGCGTTTGAAGAAATCCACATCCAGCAGCAGGATGGCAAAGTCACCATGCTGCTGGCGCACCTCGGCCAGGATCTGCTCGCTGACCCTGGTAAAATGGCGCCGATTGGCCAAGCCGGTCAAGGGATCCTGTTTGGCCATGCCATCGAGCTGACGGGCCAGCGCCAGATTTTCGTGTTCCCGAGAGACCGCCAGCACGAACCAGCCGTTCAGCATGCGCCGCCCTGTCTCCAGCAGTATGACGAGGCAGCCTACCGCCAGTCCGTGCACTATGGGAAACGGCACCCTGACAAACAAGGCTTCCAGCAACAGAAAGAGCAAGGGTGGAACGCTGAAACAGTAAAACAGCCGCGCCTCGCAATAGAGGGCGATCAGCGCCGTCATCAGCAGCAAGCTGATAAGGTCGAACGCCAGACTGAAGCCTCCCCTCAGCTCAACCAGGGCGATGGCATAGCCAAACAGTGCCCAGGCAAGGCCCCACAACAGCGCCCCGGCGCACAAGCAGGGCCGCCAGAGCGCCAGCGGCTGCCTCGACAACCAGCGCCAGCACAGGGGAAACAGCAGGCAGGCCAGGGTAAGCTGCATCTCATAACGCCAGGGCAGTATGCGAGCAACCACCAGATGGGCATCCTGATAGACATAGAAACGAGCAAGCAGGAACAGGAGTGCCAGCTGGTTGACGGCCCAGAACCAGAACAGCCCCTTGCTCAGGGCGTGGCGGCGCGATTCACACAGATGGTGATCAAAGCGAGTGGAGAGGCGACGTTGTTCATCAGTCAGCATGATCACACCCGCTTGCAGCCCGATAAACTCCTTGCGCTCGCTGACAACCAATAGACAATATCCACACGTTCGTAACTGAAGATGACCCCATGATTATCCCCTGGCAAGACTTGGACTCCGATACCCTCAACAACCTGCTCGAACACTTCGTCCTGCGGGAAGGCACCGAGTACGGTGAGCATGACGTCAGCCTAGCTGACAAGGTCGACGAGGTCAGACAGCAGCTGAAGCAAGGTCTGGCCGTTATCGTCTACAGCGAACTGCACGAGAGCATCAACATAGTGTCAAAAGCGACCTTCAGCAGCGCACCGATGGACGATATACCGGAATAGCCAGGTGATTGCCATCCCAATCTGGGCCTTGCCAGCGCAACTGGCATGATGGCGCAACAAACCTGACAGTTCCCGCCTGGGGTCAGGCCTTTATACCGGACATAAAAATGGCCCGCCGAATCATCGACAGGCCATTTGGGGCAAGTATGAGTACCTTTATAAGCATGTAATTAAGCGAACCACACCTTCCGAATAAATAAATTCGTACTGATGAAAGTCAGATAAATAAGATGCCGGTCATCCCGGGATAAACCTGCCCTCATATTTCCCGGTCAGGGGATAATCCATAGCAATTACATGAGTATAAAAAAGGCGTTCATATCACCCTATTTACAAGATGTGACCATGCCATAACCGCATAGAGTTTCACGCTCATAGCGTTATTAATCCAGGTCAGTTCAAGGTGCGTCTCTATTTATTTTTGACGGTAAAACCGACTCTGCTGGTTGGTAAAAAGACATGGGTGAGATGAGCGATAAATTTTCATTCAACGCCCGCCTCCATTATCTATTTACCGACTCGCCCCGCCCAATACCATAGTAATGAAAGCCATGATCCCGCATGCGACCCGGATCAAACAGGTTGCGGCCATCCACGATCAGCGGTTGCTTCAATGCCTGCTTGATGGTGGCAAAATTAGGGGCTTTGAAATGGTTCCACTCGGTGCAGATCACCAGGGCATCTGCCCCAAACACGGCGGCCTCCTTGGTCCCCATCAGCCTCAGGTTGTCACAATAGCCATAGAGCTGCTGGGTCTCCTGCATGGCTTCCGGATCATAGGCCTGCACTGTGGCGCCGGCGCGCCAGAGGGCCTCCATCAGGGCACGACTCGGGGCCTCGCGCATGTCGTCGGTATTGGGTTTGAATGCCAGCCCCCACAGAGCGATCGTCTTGCCTGCCAGGGATTCCCCCTGGGCGCTGAAGAAGTCTGACAATATCTCGTAGAGTCGCGATTTTTGCTGCTCGTTGATGCGCTCCACCGCCCGGATCAGCGGCGTGTCATATTGCAGTTCCTGGGCTGTTGCCAGCAAGGCTTTGACATCCTTGGGGAAACAGGAGCCGCCGTAGCCACAGCCAGGGTAGATGAACTGATAACCGATGCGCTGATCCGACCCTATCCCCTGACGTACCATCTCGATGTCGGCCCCGACCCGCTCGGCCAGGCCAGCCATCTCGTTGATGAAACTTATCTTGGTGGCCAGCATGCAGTTGGCAGCGTACTTGGTCAGCTCGGCACTGCGCACATCCATGAACAGGATGCGATCATGGTTGCGATTAAACGGCTCGTAAAGCTCGCGCATCAGCTGGCGGGACGCCTCGTTGCGAGTGCCGACCACGATGCGATCCGGTCGCAGACAGTCCTGGATGGCGGAGCCCTCCTTCAGAAATTCGGGGTTGGAAACCACATCGAAGGCAAACGACTTGTCCAGTTGCTGCTGAACCAGCTTCACCCTGGCTGTCACCTTGTCGGCTGTGCCCACCGGCACGGTCGACTTGTTGACTATGATGACGGGCTCATCACGATGACGAGCTATGGTGTCAGCCACCTCCAGCACGTGGCAAAGATCGGCAGAGCCATCTTCTCCCGGCGGGGTGCCCACCGCCAAAAACTGCACCTCACCGTGCTTGACAGCCAGGATTGCATCCGTGGTACATACCAGGGCACCACTCTTGATATTGCGCTGGAGCAGCGCCTCCAATCCGGGTTCATAGATGGGAACCTGACCAGCCATCAAGTCAGCCACCTTCTGTTCATCGACATCGACACAGATAACCTGATGCCCAATATCGGCCAGTACAGTGGCCAACACCAGCCCCACGTAACCACTTCCAAATACAGTAATGTTCATATTGATACAACCAGAATGTCAGAGATGATGCAGCGTTGAAAAATGAGCATTTTTCGGATTTTAAATATTTACCACACCCCTATAAATGGTCGCAGCGTTTAATTGTTACCAGCTGTTTCTGCCCCCTTGTCACCCCGCTTTTATATGGATTTTGACAGTGAATTGTTACCAGCTGTTGCTGAGCCATTGCGGAGCCATTTTTATATACGCTATGTTGAAATTAATGTTTAAAGCCGCCTGTTCTGATGGGCACTGATTAATATTCATTGTTGGATCTCTTATGCAAGACTTTCTGCCATTTTCGAAGCCAGCCATCGGCGACGCCGAAATAAGCGCTGTCTGTGAGGTGCTGAAATCGGGATGGATCACCACGGGCCCGAAGAGTCACGAACTGGAACAGCAATTCTGTGACACATACGGCTGCCAGCATGCCGTTGCGCTCAACTCTGCCACCGCTGGCATGCACGTCACCCTGATGGCGCTGGGCATAGGCCCGGGGGATGAGGTGATTACCCCGTCACAGACCTGGGTGTCCACCATCAACCTCATCACACTGCTCGGCGCCGAACCCGTTTTCGTCGACGTGGACAGAGACACACTGATGACCAGCGCAGAGCTTATCGCGCCGCTCATCACAGTCAACACCAAGGCCATCATTCCGGTTCACTACGCCGGCGCCCCCGTCGATTTGGACCCTATTCTCAAGCTGGCCAGACAATACGACATCCCCGTCATCGAAGACGCCGCCCATGCCATTGGCACCCGCTATCGGGATCGCTGGATTGGCGCCACCGGCACCGCCATCTTCTCCTTCCATGCCATCAAGAACCTGACCTGCGCCGAAGGGGGCATGCTGGTGACCGATGACAAGGCGCTGGCGGACAAGGTACGCATGCTCAAGTTTCATGGTCTCGGGGTGGATGCCTTCGATCGCATGACGCTGGGCCGCAAACCGCAGGCGGAGGTAATAACGCCGGGCTTCAAGTACAACCTGACCGACATCAACGCCGCCATCGCCCTGATCCAGCTGGCACGCCTGCCCGAGCTCAATGCCAGGCGCACCGGGCTGGTCGCCCGTTATCAGGAAAAACTGGCAGGGCTGCCGCTGGCGCCACTCGCCATCCCAACCTATCCCCATCTGCACGCCTGGCACCTCTTCATGGTGCGGGTCGACCCCGAGCGCTGCGGTCTCGACAGGGATCAACTGATGCAGGCGCTGCAAGAGCGCGGCATCGGCACCGGCCTGCACTTTCGCGCCGCCCATACCCAGAAATATTACCGCGAGCGCTACCCCGCCCTCAGCCTGCCTCATACCGAGTGGAACTCATCGCGCCTGTGCACACTGCCACTCTTTCCTGACATGACGCTGGCCGACGTTGACCGTGTGGTCGCGGCACTCACCGACATATTGGAGTAACGACACGTGAACAACACAGATATCAAGCTGGTTTCGGTGATCATCCCCGTTTACAACGAGGAGGCCAGTCTGCCCGTGCTGCTGAGCCGGGTCACCGCCGCCTGCGAGCTCCTGCCCCAGGATTACGAGGTGATCCTGATCGACGACGGCAGCCACGACGGCTCCACCGAGATCATCAGCGAGGCCGCCGCCAACAGTGACGGCAAGCTGGTCGGCGTGTTGCTCAATCGCAACTATGGCCAGCATGCCGCCATCATGGCCGGCTTCGAAACCGCCAAGGGAGATCTGGTGATCACCCTGGATGCGGACCTGCAGAACCCGCCGGAGGAGATCCCCCGTCTGGTGGAGGCCGCCATGCAGGGCTATGACGTGGTGGGCACAGTGCGCCGCAACCGCCAGGACTCCTGGTTTCGCAAGACGGCCTCCCGCCTCATCAACAAGTCGGTGCAAAAGGCGACCGGCGTCCACATGAGCGACTACGGCTGCATGCTGCGGGCCTACCGCCGCCACATCATAGACGCCATGCTCTGCTGCCAGGAACGCAGTACCTTCATCCCCATCCTGGCCAACAGCTTCGCCCGGCGCACCATAGAGCTGGAAGTCGGCCATGCCGAGCGGGCTCATGGCGAATCCAAATACGGCCTGATGCACCTCATCAATCTGATGTATGACCTGGTCACCTGCATGACCACCACACCGCTGCGCCTGCTCAGCATCGTCGGCAGCCTGGTGGCGGGGCTCGGCTTCACCTTCTCCATACTGCTGGTCCTGATGCGCCTCGTCATGGGCGCCGACTGGGCCGCCGATGGCGTCTTCACCCTCTTTGCCATTCTCTTCACCTTCGTCGGCGTGCAACTGCTGGGCATGGGGCTGCTGGGGGAATACATAGGCCGCATGTACACAGATGTGCGTGCCCGCCCCCGTTACTTCATCCATCAGATAGTGCGCACCGCCACCCCTTCGCAACAGGAAACTGAACAATGAAAGCTGTCGTCTTTGCTTATCATGATATCGGCTGCACCGGTATCGAGGCCCTGCTCGAGGCAGGTTACGAGATCCAGGCCGTCTTCACCCACGCCGACGATCCGGGCGAGAACCGCTTCTTCGGCTCCGTGGCCCAGCTCTGTGCCGAACACGGTCTGCCGGTCTACTCCCCTGAAGATGTCAACCATCCGCTCTGGGTCGAGCACATCAAGGGGTTGGCACCCCAGGCTCTCTTCTCTTTTTATTACCGCCACATGCTCAAGCAGGAGATCCTGGATATCCCCTCCGCCGGCGCCTTCAACCTCCATGGCTCCCTGTTGCCTGCCTATCGCGGCCGTGCCCCCATCAACTGGTGTCTGGTCAATGGTGAACAGCTGACGGGTATCACACTGCACCAGATGACGATGCGGCCCGATGCCGGCGCCATTGTCGCCCAGCAGGCCGTCGCCATCAAAGAGGCCGACACTGCGCTGACCCTGCATGGCAAGGTGCGCCTCGCCGCCAAAGCCGTGCTGGACGCCGAATTGCCCAAGTTGCGGACGGGCGACATCAGCCTCACCCCGCAGGATGAGTCCAGAGCCAGCTACTATGGTCGCCGCACCCCGGCCGACGGCGAGCTGCACTGGGATAAATCCGCCAGGGATCTCTACAACCTGGTGCGCGCCGTCACCCAGCCCTATCCGGGCGCCTTCAGCTTCGCCGGTGATCGCAAGCTGACGGTGTGGAAGGCAACCCACATAGCCCAGGATAGCGACATGCTACCCGGCACCATCCTCAGCCAGGATCCGCTGCGCATCGCCTGCGGTGAAGGGGTGCTGGAAATCGTGGCCGGTCAGGCGGAAGGGGGACTCTATGTGCGCGGTGCCCAGCTCGCCCGTGAACTGGGTCTGGTGGCAGGCATGCGGCTCGGCGCCAAAGCCAGCAGTGCCCTGCGCAAGGAGCGATTGACCCGGGTGCTGATCCTCGGGGTCAACGGCTTCATTGGCAACCATCTGACCGAGCGTCTGCTCAAGGATGGCCGTTACGAGATCTATGGGCTGGATATCAGCGCCAGCGCACTCGGACGCTTCATCGACCACCCCCATTTCCATTTCGTGGAAGGGGACATCAGCATCCACACAGAGTGGATCGAGTATCACATCAAGAAGTGCGACGTGATCCTGCCGCTGGTGGCCATCGCCACCCCCATCGAATACACCCGCAACCCGCTGCGCGTGTTCGAGCTCGATTTTGAAGAGAACCTCAAGATCGTCCGCTACTGCGTGAAGTACAACAAGCGCATCATATTCCCCTCCACCTCCGAGGTGTACGGGATGTGCGACGATCACAGTTTCGATGAAGACGAGTCCCGCCTCATCGTCGGTCCCATCCACAAGCAGCGCTGGATCTACTCCGTCTCCAAGCAGCTGCTGGATCGGGTGATCTGGGCCTATGGCAAGAAAGAGGGGCTCAATTTCACACTGTTCCGCCCCTTCAACTGGATGGGACCGCGGCTGGACAGCCTGGACTCAGCCCGCATCGGCAGCTCCCGCGCCATCACCCAGCTGATCCTGAATCTGGTGGACGGTACCCCGATCCAGCTGGTGGATGGCGGCGCCCAGAAACGCTGCTTCACCGATATAGAGGACGGCATCGAGGCCCTGTTTCGCATCATAGAGAACAAGGGCAACCGCTGTGATGGCCAGATCATCAACATCGGCAGCCCGGACAACGAAGCCAGCATCCTCCAGATGGCCGAAGTGCTGCTCGGCAAGTTCGAGGCTCACCCACTGCGCCACCACTTCCCGCCGTTTGCCGGTTTCAAGCGAGTGGAGAGCAAGTCCTTCTACGGTGACGGCTATCAGGATGTCTCCCACCGCCGTCCCAGCATCAAGAATGCCCGCCGCCTGCTCGACTGGGAACCGACCATCGAAATGGAAGAGACCATCGGCAAGACCCTGGACTTCTTCCTGCAAGGAGCGGTCAGCACGGGAGTCGAGCATGATTGATGTGGGTCTGCGGATCGACGTTGATACCTTCAGGGGGACCCGTGACGGGGTTCCCCGCTTGCTGCAAACCCTCGACCGGCATCAGATCAAGGCCAGCTTCTTCTTCTCCGTGGGCCCCGACAACATGGGGCGCCACCTGTGGCGCCTGCTCAAGCCCCGCTTCCTGCTCAAGATGCTGCGCTCCAACGCGGCATCCCTCTATGGGCTGGATATTCTGCTGGCCGGCACCGCCTGGCCCGGCAAGTCCATCGGCAAGCAGCTGGGCTCCCTGATGCGCGATACCGACAGCGCCCGCCACGAGGTGGGCCTGCACGCCTGGGATCACCACGGCTGGCAGGCCAATACGGGCCGCTGGGATGAAGCGACGCTTATTCACCAGACAAGGCTGGGGGTGGATGCCCTCAACCAGATCCTGGGGCGGGAGGTGGATTGCTCCGCCGCCGCCGGCTGGCGGGCAGACCCGCTCACCACCCAGGCCAAGGAGGCGTTCGGCTTTCGCTACAACAGCGATTGCCGTGGCAGCGGCCTGTTTCGACCACTGCTGCAGGATGGCCGACCGGGTACGCCGCAGATCCCGGTCAACCTGCCCACCTTCGACGAGGTGGTCGGCACAGAGGTGACGACGGCGCAGTTCAACGCCTTCATGCTGGACAGGCTCAGCACGCCGCCGCAGGTGGCGCCTCACGTCTACACCATTCACGCCGAGGTGGAAGGGATCGTCATGGCGGATCAGTTCGATGCGCTGCTGGCCGAGGCTCGCGCTCGCGGCATCCGCTTTGTCCCGCTGGGGAGTCTGTTACCCCCTGATCCCGCTCAATTGGATGCCGGACGGCTGGTGCGCGGCACCCTGCCGGGGCGAGAGGGATGGCTTGGCTGCAAAGCCGATGTCTAGACCCTTACTCACATCGCGGGCGTCATGATGCGCCATTGCGCTCACCACACAATGCTACAGAGGATGTCATGAAGTTGACCAAGTGGGCCCTGCCCCTGTTCTTTCTCTTGTTTTACCTGCTGCCCCTCGACCAGCGGCCGCTTTGGAGCCCCGATGAGAACCGTTACGCCGAGATAAGCCGTGAGATGGTGAGCACCGGAGATTGGGTCGTGCCCCACTTCCTGGGCTTGCGCTATTTCGAGAAGCCCATCGCCGGTTACTGGTTCAACAGCATCAGCCAGCAGCTGTTTGGTGACACCAACTTCGCCGTGCGCTTCGCCTCGGCCGCCGCCACAGGCCTGAGCGCCCTGCTGATCGTCTGGTTCGCGCTGCAGCTTTGGCAGTGCCGGCGCAAGGCCTTGCTTGCCGGGCTCATCTACCTGTCGCTGTTGATCGTCTATGGCATAGGCACCTACAGCGTGCTCGATGCCATGGTCACCCTCTGGCTCAACGCGGCCATGGTCAGCTTCTATCTCATCCGGCAGGAGGGCCCGCTGCGAACCCGGGTCGCCGGCTACCTGCTGTTTGGCCTGGCCTGCGGCATGGGCTTTCTCACCAAGGGCTTCATCGCCCTGGCTGTGCCTGTCATCGTCATAGTGCCCTACGTCATTTATCAGCGCCGCCTGCCCGAACTGCTGCGCTTCGGCCCATTGGCGATGGTGAGTGCCGCCCTGCTGGCCGCCCCCTGGGCCATCGCCGTACACCTGCGGGAGCCCGATTACTGGCACTACTTCTTCTGGGTCGAACACATACAGCGCTTCGCGGCGGATAACGCCCAGCACAAGGCGCCGTTCTGGTACTACCTGCCCATGGGGCTGCTCGGCACCCTGCCCTGGCTGGGCCTGCTGCCCGGTGCACTGCGCAAGGGCTGGCAGGATCGCAAGATAAGTCCTGAGACCCTCTATCTGCTGGCCTGGGTGGTACTGCCATTGCTGTTCTTCAGCGTTGCCAAGGGCAAGCTGCTCACCTATATCCTGCCCTGCTTCGCTCCCCTGGCCATGCTGCTGGCCGCCAGCGCCATGGACAAACTCAAGGAGGGGAAAGCACAGCCATTCAGGCTCAACGCCTGGTTGAACGGCCTGTTCGGCCTGCTGTGCATGGGTATCCTCGCCGTGCTGGCCTTCTCTCCCAGCCACGCCGTCTATGGCACCGAAGATAATAGTGCCCTGGCGGTGGCCATGGTCATCTTCGCCGGCTGGGCCCTGCTCGGTTTCATCCAGTTGAAGGATGTCAGCCGCCGCTGGACCCTGAGCGCGCTCTGCCCCATGGTGCTGGCGGTGGGTCTGCCCTGGGCATTGCCGCAATCCCTGATCGATTCCAAGTTGCCGGAGCGCTTCATCGAGGCCAACCAGACAGTGCTGATGGACTCCAGCGCCCTGCTGGCCAACGATGTGGGGCTGGCCTCCTCCCTCGCCTGGGGCACCCGGCGCAGCGAGATCCAGCTATTCGACAGCAAGGGGGAGGTGCATTACGGCTTGAGTTACCCGGATGCCAAGGCGCGCTACGTGACCCGGGCCGACTTCCCGGCCTGGCTGGCCGAGGCGCGTAAAAACGGCCAGGTTGCCCTGTTGCTGAAGACGGATAAAGACGGCAGCACGGGAGCTCTGCCACCGGCCGACGAGACGATAGTGAGCCACCGGCTGACCCTGCTTGTCTACCACGGGGCCCGCTGATGGACATGCTGCTGCTTGTGCTGGTGTGCCTGCTGACCTGCAGCGGCCAGATGCTGCAAAAACAGGCAGTCATCAGCTGGCAGCGCCAGCCATGCAGCCACTGGCAGAAGCTGTTTTCACCCTGGCTCATCGCCAGCGTGGTGGCCCTCGGCAGCGGCATGCTGCTCTGGATCTACCTGCTGCAACGGCTGCCGCTGAGCATGGCTTACCCCATGCTCAGCATCAATCTGGTGCTGGTGCTGATTGGCTCGCGGCTGTTCTTTCACGAGCAGATCAGCTACCACAACTGGCTGGGGGCCGGCGCCATCATCATTGGCGCCCTCTTGTTGGGAGGCTTGCTATGAGAGGTGACAATACCGGGGTTGGCAAAGAACCTGCGGTGACGGAGAGGCCCGCGATCAAGGGCTATCTCTATGTGCTGGGCAGCATACTGCTGGTGACCCTGGCCCAGCTCGCCATGAAATGGGGAGTCATGCAGCTGCCTGCCTGGCAGGCCAGCCTCGATATCATGCTGGCTCACCAGCTGCCGCTGCTGGTCATCACAGCCGGAGTGGGCTGCTATGCCCTGTCGCTGCTCTGCTGGCTGGCGGCGCTGCACTTCACCCCGCTCAATATCGCCTACCCCCTGCTCAGCACCAGCTATGCGCTGGTCTACCTGCTGGCGGTCACCATACCGAGCTTTGCCGAACCGCTGGAGCCGGGCAAGGCGGTGGGAGTGATCTTCATCCTGCTGGGGGCCGTGCTGGTGGGGATAAAACCGGTGGGCAGGAAGCGCAACTCCCATTAACCCATCACGGTTTGGCTCGCTATCCTCCCTGTGCAAGGGCTGCTTCGTCAGCCCTTTTCTTATGATGCTGATCCCTCTGCTCACCCGGCTCATCTCCCCTTCGTCGCTGCGCGCCAGGGAACAAGTGTCACGCCAGTGAACCAGTCGGGCGGCGGTACTGACAAGCGGCGTACTTGACCGCACTCGGAACATGCCTTTATAACGGAACTCCCAAGGAAGAGAGAATTCTATGTCGGCCAAGCATCCCATCATTGCAGTCACCGGTTCGTCCGGTGCCGGCACCTCCACCTCCACCAACGCCTTTCGCTCCATGTTTCATCAGCTTGGTTACAAAGCGGCCGTGGTGGAAGGGGACAGTTTTCATCGCTACACCCGACCGGAAATGGACGTGGCGATCCGCAAGGCGCGCGAGCAGGGGCGCCACATCAGCTATTTCGGCCCCGAGGCCAACGACTTCGCGCTGCTGGAGTCCTTCTTCCAGGAGTACGGCCAGAACGGCAGCGGCCAGTATCGGCGCTATCTGCACAGCTTCGACGAGGCGGTCCCCTTCAATCAGATGCCGGGTACCTTCACCCCCTGGCAAAATCTGCCGAGCGAGACCGATCTGCTGTTTTACGAGGGGCTGCACGGCGGCGTGGTCACAGATGACCACAATGTGGCGCGTCACGTGGACTTTCTCATCGGCGTGGTGCCCATCGTCAACCTGGAGTGGATCCAGAAGCTCATCCGCGATACCTCGGAGCGGGGGCATTCGCGCGAGGCAGTCACCGACTCTATAGTCCGCTCCATGGATGACTACATCAACTTCATCACACCGCAGTTTTCCCGCACCCATATCAACTTCCAGCGGGTGCCGACCGTGGATACGTCCAACCCCTTCAGTGCCAAGGTGATCCCGAGTCTGGACGAGAGTATGCTGGTGATCCGGTTTCGTGGCATCAAGCAGGTGGACTTCCCTTACCTGTTGTCGATGATCGATGGCTCCTTCATCTCACGGATGAACACTATCGTGGTTCCGGGTGGCAAGATGGGCTTCGCGATGGAGCTGATCCTGCGCCCGCTGATCCAGCAACTGCTCGAAACTGGCAAGATCACTTAAGCCAAGGAGCTTATGATGCGGTTAGCGTTTATCTCTGTGGTATTGGCCGCCCTGCTGGGCGGTTGCAGCAGCGGCCCGGCCGCTCCGACCCTGGAGTCGGGCACCATGGTGGTGCGACCGGCTGCGAGCTGGCCGTTTGGTGCGACGCCGCGCTACGCGCTGGCCGAGCAGTTCCAGTATGCGGGTGAGAGTGCCGAGGGCTGGCTGGTGCCGGTTCAGCAGGCGGTCAATCAGGAGCTGGGCAGCAAAGGCTGGCAGAGCGTGCCCCTCGATGAAGCGGATCTCTGGGTCGCCATCGGTGTCGCAGGCAGCAAGGACTTGAGCGATGGCGAGATCTTCGCCCGCCTCGGCATGACCCCCGGGCTGCAAGCCAAAGTGGGGGCACGCAAGGGCACCCTGGCCATAGTGCTGCTCGACCGGCGTACCCAGCAGGTGGTGTGGAGCAGTGCCATCCAGCTCGCCAGTGACGTCGCCATCCCCGACGAGTCACGCCGCCAGCTGAGCCAGCAACTGGCCGGCCAGATGCTGGACTCCCTGCCCGCCCGCTAGCACGGGTCTTTTCCCCTTGAAACAAAACGGCCTGCGAGAGCAGGCCGTTGTGATCACACCATGACGATTACTTGCGCTGACAGGTCAGCAGGGTCACATCTTTCTGACTGAGGATGGCCTGTTTCTCCTGATTCCAGAAGGTGGTGACACCATCGGAATACTTGGCGCCAGACTCCGCTTCTACCCGGCCCAGCTTGTGATACACACCGGCGTACGGGAACTGCACCATGTCGGCCTGAGCATCATAGGTAATGGCCAACAGCTCTTCCCCGCACTGGTACTGGCTGTACTGGTACTGGGTCGGCTGGGGCATGCTGCAGGCCGCCAGCCCCAGCAGGGGAAGTAACACTATCAAGTTTTTCATTGCACTTTCCTTATGTCATGGCGTTATCGACGGGACAAATCACAGCTATCAGGCTTCAAGAATTTGATAACTATGGGTAATTTCTACCGCTTTTTCCAACATCAGGGAGACGGAACAATACTTTTCCATCGACAGGTCCACCGCACGGGCCACCTGCTTCTCGGCCAGCCCCTTGCCGGTGACCACAAAGTTGAGGTGGATCTTCTCGAACACCCGCGGCACCGACTCCGCACGCTGCCCTTCCAGTTCCACATGGCAGGCGGTCACGGATTGACGTGCCTTCTCCAAAATGGAGACAACGTCGATCGAGCTGCAGCCACCCACCGCCAGCAGGATCATCTCCATCGGGCTGGCACCTTCGCCGGGGTTGGCGCCGTCCAGGGTCACCTGATGACCGGACTCACTCTCGCCGACAAACTTCATGCCTTCCACCCAGCTGACCTTGGCTTTCATCTCACATTTCCTCTTAATGACGACATATCTGACTGACATAGCATACCCCAGACGGCGCTCAATCGGCATATGTGAGCCATTTTCGCGAACTTCGGTGCTAACTAGATCAAAATCAACATCTGATGCCCCCAAGTTCCCTAAAATGGCGCAGATAGCGCAGCAGGCATCAAGGGGATCTGGCAAAAGCCCTCAAAGCCTTGTCAGCACAGACAAAGGCTCTTATCCTACTGCGACTAATACAAGGAATGGCAAGGTTGGCAGCTTGCCCGGACGCACGAGTCCATAAAAAGACACTACAGAGGAATTCTCATGGTCATTGGCAAACCGCAAAGCGATCCCACCCTGGAATGGTTCTTGTCGCACTGCCACATTCATAAGTATCCCGCCAAGAGCACCCTGATCCATGCGGGTGAGAAAGCGGAGACCCTCTACTACATCGTCAAGGGCACTGTGGCCGTCTTGATCAAGGACGATGAAGGCAAGGAGATGATCCTCTCCTATCTGAACCAGGGCGACTTCCTGGGCGAGATGGGCATGTTCGAGGAGAGCGAGAATCCAGAGCGTTCCGCCTGGGTGCGCGCCAAAGGCTCCTGTGAAGTAGCCGAGATCTCTTACAAGAAGTTCCGTCAGCTGATCCAGGTCAACCCGGACATACTGATGCGTCTCTCCGGCCAGATGGCGACCCGACTGCAGCACACCAGTCAGAAAGTCGGCAACCTGGCCTTCCTGGACGTGACAGGCCGGATCGCCCAGACCCTGCTCAATCTGGCCAAACAGCCGGACGCCATGACCCACCCGGATGGCATGCAGATCAAGATCACCCGTCAGGAGATTGGCCAGATCGTCGGCTGCTCCCGCGAAACCGTTGGCCGGATCCTCAAGATGCTCGAAGAGCAGGAGCTGATCTCCGCCCACGGCAAGACCATAGTGGTGTTTGGTACCCGCTGACAGGGTTCCCTGACGGCTCAGCACAGAGCCGTTGGATAAAAAAGGCTGCCACGGCAGCCTTTTCTGATCGTCTCCCCTATAATCGCGAACGCCCTTCCTCAGCCTCAATCAAGCGAGTGTGTATGCATCTTCAATGTCCCGTTTGCCGCAGCCCCCTGCATCTTCATGAAGCATCCCGCGGGGTCTATTGCGACAACAAGCACCATTTCGATCCGGCCCCGGAAGGGTATCTGGATCTCATTCCCGGCAAGAAGAATCCCAAGGACAGCGACAGCCGCGCCCTGATGCGCGCCAAGCGCCACTTCCTGGAACAGGGCCATCAGGCGCCGCTGGTAGACGCCATGGCGGCCTTGCTCGCCCCCCTCGGTGCCCATGAACTGATCCACCTCGGCTGCGGCGAAGGTTACTACTGCCGTGCCCTGGCCGAGCGCCTGCCCGAATGGCAATTTGGCGGATTCGATCTGGCCAAGAACGCCATCTTCGCCGCCAACAAAGTACAGCCTGAAGCTCAGTTCATCATCGCCGATCCGGCTCGTGCCCCGCTGCAACCGGGCACGGCCCAGGTGCTGCTGGTCAATGATCTCAAGGTCAAGACAGAGCTGCTGGTCAGCTGGCTGGCACCGGGTGGTTACCTGCTTTACCTGCAGCCAGGCCCGCGCCACCAGTGGCAGCTGAGAGTCAGCCTCAACCCGGTGAGCATGGAGCACCCCCTCAGCTGGCCAGCCCTCGGCGGCCTCAACCCCGTGGGTCAGGAGCGTTGCCAGTTCACCATGACCATGGATCAGAGCCTGCGCAGCTTCATTCTGGAAACCAGCCGACTCGGCTGGCGTGCCAGCGCGGAGCAGCGTCACGCCTTTACCCAGCAGGGACCGGATGAACTGGAGCAGGATCTGCTGTTGAGCCTGTGGCAAAAGCCGCTCTGATTGCGCTCATTCCCATGAAAAAAGGCCCTGACGGGCCTTTTTTATTGAACGAATACAGACGTCACAGCTTGATCCAGGCATCCCCCCAGGCCGTGCCCTTGCCTGGCTCATAGGCCCAGGCCGCGCCCGCACACCAGCCAGTATAGGGGTGGGGCTTGCACTGGTAGTTGCCCCCCAGATTGCTTACCTTGTCCCCCGCCTTGTAGGCCGTCCCAGCTTGGTAAGGGGGGTTGCCATCCGGCGGCGTAGTACCGCCGCTGCCCTTGATCAGGATCTCGTGGGTCGCACTGCGACTGAGCCCCTTCTCGTCGGTCACCTTGAGCACGAAACCGTAGCGAGTATCGCTGACCGGCGTGGCAGGCAGGGTGGCGCTCAGGGTGGACTGAGTCAGATCCGAGGCGCTGGCCCCGGCGGGCAGGGTCCAGGCATAGCCGAGCGGTTTGCCTTCCGGATCGCTCGAACCCTGGCCGGAGAGCAGCACTGTCGCACCGCCCAGCGCCTCGCTCGGGCCGCTGATGTTGGCCACCGGCGGCAGGTTGGTGCCGCCGCCGTTGTCCTCGATCACCACCTCGGGGAAGAAGTGCTGCACGCACTGGCTGTAGTCCCGCGCCTTGAACGCGCTAAAGCGGGTCTGGTAACCCACCAGCTTGCAGGCGTAGCTCTTGCCGCCATTGGGATTGCCCGGCACATAGCTCCAATCATTCTCCCAATAGATGGGCAGGGCGCCGGCACCCGCCTCGTCAAAGTACTTCATGTTCTTGCAACCAAGCACCTCGTCTGCCGGCACAGGCACCCCCAAATACTGGGCCTGGGCCTGGTAGTAGGTGATGCGGTTCTGGGACTGGGCGTGCTCGGCCGCGCCGCCGCACTCCACCCCGCCGTTGATGATCTGGGTGGTCACCCCGAAGCCCGGCACCAGGCCGTTCTGCCTGTCGTGGGCATTGGGCTGCCAGGTGCCGTCGATCACGTGCAGCATGGAGGGCTTTGGCGGCTGCGGATAGACGAAGAAGAAGACGGCGCTGGCGAGGTTGAGCCAGGTGTCCGCCACTTTCTCCGGGTTGTCCAGCAGGGTGCGCACTGTGCCGAACATGGCCTCGGAGAAGGGGCCATAGTTGTAGTTGTAAGAGAGCTGCTTGGCGCCACGACCGAAGTAGCTCTTGAACTCGCCGTTCTCGAACTTGCCGCACGGCCACTGCTGACCCTGCCACACATCCGGCCGACACTCGGCGTTATAGCCACCGCGCATCTGCTCGGTCCAGCCCATCTCCCGCACCCAGACCAGGCCCTGACGCCATTCGGGTTCGGGTCGCCAGCTCTCGTGACCGCCGGTCTCCTGGGCGAAGTGGGCAAACATAGTGGCCAGCGACTTGCGGCAGATGGCCTCGGCATTGCGCCCGTCGCTGTAATCACCGCAAAAAGCCGGGAACTTGGCCACCGCCTGCAGGAAGCCGCGATAGGTGTATTCCGGGGCCCGCAGCGGGAACAGGAAGTTGAACTGCGACTCGCTGAGCAATCCCTCGACCCGCTTGACGTTGGCAGGGTTGAGCGCAAGCCCGGGGGCCACCGCCTCGACCACGGCATTGTCGCGGGTCGCGATGGAGGCCTTGACCGCCGCCATGGCCGGGAAGTCGGTGAGGGCCTGCTCCCTGGCGTCCAGCTCGCTCTGGCTCAGGTAGACGGGCGTGCCTTCGGTGGCGCCGCTGCCACCCTCCACCGGAGGCGTGATGCCAGCGCCGCCATCGGGCGGGGTCGCCTCGCCGTCACCCATCAGGGCCCACGGAGAGTCCCATTCATTGGCCACTTGTACCCCCGGGCTCTGGCCCGGATTGGCGTACCACTTGGCTTCATAGATCTTGCCGTTGAAACTGACCTGGCTGCCGCCATTGTAACCCTGATTGATGTCATACAGGGCGGCGGCCCACAGCTGGCCGCTCAGACAGAGTCCGGCCAGCAGGCTGGCCACAGAGGACTTTCTCATCATCATCGTTACCTCTTGCTAGATAAAAGGCGGGGCTTGGCCCCCGCCTGTGGTACCTCGCATTGTGCGAGGAAAAAGCGTCTCAGCGCGTCAACGGCATGCCGTTGACCGTGTAGCCAAGACCGGCCGGTGCCGGCGTGAGCAGAGCGTCACTCTGCACCTGATTGCGGCACAGCACGCTGGCGCTGCGCGGCTCGCTGGCAGTGGGCACGTTGACATGGAACTTGTTCATCACGCTGGCACTCAGGCGGTGGTTGGCCAGTCTGAAACGCAGCAGCCCATCACGGGTCTCCACCTGCAATTGGCAATCCCCCGTCCCGAGCCGCTCGCTGTCATCGCCATAGGTAAAGCCATAAGCACCGTGCAAGGCCGGATAGAGATAACCGGGCAGCTGCCTCTGCGGATCGTAGTAACCGACCAGGGTCGTCACCGGCACCCCGAAGGCGTCAGGTTTTCGCTCCACCGCCAGGTCCGCCAGCGGCCCCTCGTTCCAGCGTGCACCGTCCGAGGTGTAACTCTTCTTGAAACCACGGGAGACGGTGACCTGCTGGCCGTTGATGAAGAGGGTACTGTTGTAGCCGGCGTCATGATCGACAGTGACGATGCGGCCACGATTGACCGCCGAGGCCAGCGGCAGCTGGATGTTGCGGGTCCAGTTGCCATCCCACATGGCCACCTTGACCAGGTCGTACTCGGCCAGCAGGGCGGCCAGTTTCACCTCCCCCAGCTCACTCACGGGTGCCGTGATCTGCTCGGAAAGGTCGATCTTGTGACGGTAGGGCTCCATTTTGGCGCGGCTCTCGTTCCACTTGCTGAAACCCGTGGCTGAACTGGCATCAAACACTGCCTTGCTCTCGAGGAAGCGCTGGATGATGGCCGCCGAGTTGGGGGTGTAGAGCGTAAAACGGTTGAAACCGGAGAGCGGCGCACCGCCAGCCATGGCATCGAGACCAAAGGTGCGGCTATGGAACGGCGCCTGACACTGGCCATCCAGACAGGTGCTCTGGCCGCTGCGGGTTGCGAAGAAGTTGGGAATGAAGCGGTTCTTGTCGCCGTCCCAGCCCCAGGTGGCATTGATCTGGTCGGCGCTGCGATGCACAGAGCCGGCAAAGCCACCCACATAGTGACCAAGGCCGTAGTTGTGACCCACCTCGTGGCTGAACTCGTTGCCAAGGGACGCGTCCAGGGTGACTATGCCGCCCCCGCCGGAGCCGCCATGTACCTTCACCCCGTTGGCGTACTTGCCGCGACTGTTGTGGGCAGCCAGCTGGGCCACCACATAGGGGTGGCTGCTCTCCCCCTCCCCCGCCGTGCTGTTGATGCCGTAGTTGGCATTGTCGATGCCATGGGAGATGAGCTCCTTGCCGATGCGCTGGCGCATGGTGCCGTCGTGCCAGCCCCCTTCACTCGGATCAAAGTCGGTGAGCAGGGTGCCATCCGGCAGCATCACCTCGGGCAGCGACAGGGGGGCATATTGACTCACGATGAGACGGCTGGCAGGTATGGTCTGGAAGTACTCCCGATGCGCCTCGGGATCCTTGGCAAAGGCAAACTGGTTGCGCGGTGTGGTCAGCATGCCGATGTCGATGGTGTGGATCAGCAGCTCCCCCGGTGCCCCCACCTTGAGGCCCGTCAGCTCGCCGTGGAGCTGGTTATGACTGAACCACAAGCTGAGTCCAGGTACTATCCATTTGGAGGGCAATACCCCGCTCCAGGCATCGCTGGCGTAAGTGATGCCGTTATTTTCCAGCTCACCGTCACGGATCCACTGACCGCGCACAAATTTGAATTGCTGGCTCTGACCGCGGGAGAGTGTCACCTGACGGCCACTGAACGTGACAGTCGAGTCGTAGCCGGCATTGGAAGCGAGGCGCACCATCTTGCCTTCCAGCGCCGCATCCGTCGGCAAATAAACGTTGCGCACCCAGCGCCCGTCTGCGGTCTGGATGGACACAAGCGCATGGACTCGCAACTTGCTCAGCAGGAAGGCGCCGGCCGGATCACCCAGCTTTGCCAGTTCGCTGCTGCTGTTGATGACGCCTGTGGTACCGGGGCCTGGGGTGAAATCGACCCCCTCTTCGGGGGAACCCTCCAGGTAGTAAGCCGTTTTGGGTAGTTTAGAGGGTGGATTGAGTCCCACCGAGCCGAGCAACTTACCCGTCCCATCATAGGCCATCACCACCATGGGAGCTGTGTTGTCGGCTTGCATCGGCCTGACCAGCAACAGGCTCTTGCGCAGGGCGGTGAGATGGGGCTGATTGTCCCCTTCACGAGGATGGGCGGGCAGGATCTGGCTCTGGGCAAACTGCACCCTGGCCGCCAAGGATCCTTGCAAGTCATTCTGTGGGGTTGTGCCGTCGAATATCAGGGCAGGGACAGCCTGAGTAGCGGCCAGCAGAGAACCGCTTGCCAGCACTGCGGTGATCAGGCTGGCAATACGGGTAGTGTGTATGGTCATCATGACGCTCGCTGTTGTTGTGGGAAAAAGAAGGGGCATGCCAAGCATGCCCCCGGTTGGTTCACAGAAAGGCTAGTTGACAAAAAAGTTAATTACAGGTGGCGGCGCCCAGGTCCTGCCAGACGTCGTGCTTGCCGGGCTCATTGCCCTTGGTCCAGTACTGGGCCTTCCACTTGCGGCCGTTATGGGTGGTCAGGTCACCGGCGTTGTAGGCCACACCGGCATCCCAGCCCAGCTGCACCTGGCTTGTCAGCTTCCACTGATCGGCGCTGCGGCTCGGTTCATTGCCCTGGGTCCAGTACTTGGCCTGCCACACCAGCTGGTTGTGGCTCACCTTCTCGCCACCGTTGTAGGTGGTCGCGGCTTTCCAGGCCGGCCAGTTGGCCGCATCTGGATCGGTCGCCCCGCACTCGCCTCCCCCGCTGACCGGGGTCACGGTGAGATGGGTCTTGCCCTGGGCATCCAGCACGCCGTCGGTCACTGTGACAGTGAGGTCGTAGCCGGTCGACTCGGTCACGCTGGGACCGGTGACCACCAAAGTGCTGCTGTTCTGACCGCTGGCCGTCAGGCCTGCCGGGACGCTCCACTGATAGCTCAAGGTGTCACCGTTGGGATCGGTGGCGTTGGCAGTGATGCTCACCTGCTTGCCAGCCTGTACCGAGACCTTGTCCTGCACCGTCACCACAGGCGGCAGGTTGGGTTGCGGCGCCTTGTTGGTCACTACAACCTGATCCTTGGCACTGAGGTTGTGATCGTCGGTCACCGTCAGTTCGAACACCAGATTCACGTCCTGGCTGACCGCGTCGACGCTCACCTTGGCCTTGGCCTGGTTGGCATCGCTCAGGGTCGCCTTGGGACCCGAGACCTGAGTCCAGCTGTAGCCGAGCACAGCGCCTTCCGGATCGCGGGAGGAGGAACCGTCCAGCACCAGCTCTGCCGGGCCGGTCACGGCAAGATCATTGCCAGCGTTGGCAACAGGCGGCTTGTTGGTGGGCGGCGTTGTGCCTTCCCCGTTGCCCAGCCCCTCGTGCATGGCGTTGAGAATGTCGCCGTTGTCGGCGTCGATTTCCCAGGCAAACAGGCCGCCGAGCTGGTTGGCCAGCACGTACTGTCCCTTGGCTTTGACCGAACGGTCGTCATCAAAGGTGATGAGCTCACCGGTGGATGCCTTGAACACATAGGGTGCCTCGGCCACTTCGTCATAGCTGTACTGCCAGTCACCGGCCATCTTGCCCTTGGCGATGCCACGGTAGTCGATGACCCCCTTCTCCCAGATCCCTTCCGCTTCGGTGCCCGCTATGGGGCCGGTGGCGGTGCCGGTGAAGGGATTGTTGCCCTGATAACCGCTGACGCCGGTCCAGCCACGGCCATACATGGCCGCGCCAACCACTACTTTGCCCGGTTCGACGCCCTGACCCAGCAGTGCCTTCACCCCCTTGTCCGTGGTGTAGCGGGTATCGGGATCCCAGCTAGCGTCATACAAGGCGGTCTGGTGCCCCAGCTCGGTGTTGGTCCAAGCGCCGTTGAAGTCGTAGCTCATCAGGAAGATGTGATTCATGTATTGCTGGGCGGCGCGATAATCCACCTTGGCAATCTTGTCATCGCCAGCACTGATGGCGGAGGTGAGCTCGTAGGTGCGGCCCGTCTCTGCGCTCAGCTCGTCGAGCATGGCGCGCAGCTCCTTCATCAAGAGCACATAGGTCTCGCCATCGGAGGCATTGCCAAGATCCGGGTTGGCTCCCTGGCCACCCGGGAACTCCCAGTCGATGTCCACCCCGTCGAAGAATTTCCAGGTTTGCAGGTACTCTTTCACCGAGGCGACGAAGGTGTCGCGCTTGGTCTTGTCACCAAAGAAGAAGAAGGGGTCGGAGAGGGTCCAGCCGCCGATGGAGGGGAGAATTTTCAGGTCCGGATAGGCCTTCTTGAGCGCCATCAGGTTGCCAAAGTTGCCCTTGTAGGGCTCGTCATAAGCGGTGAGATTGCCCTGCCCCATCTGGATGGCAGCCCAGGGATCGTGGATGGAGACCTTGAAGTCCTCCCGCCCAGCGCAGGAGCGTTGCAGCGCCTCGAAACTGCCGGAGATGGACTTGAGACTGTCGTTGATGCCATTGCCACCACAGATGGGGGTAAAGCCGTAAAGAATGTGAGTCAGGTTCTGGGCCGGGACCTTGTCCACGGTGAACTTGCGGCCATAGACGCCCCACTCCACATAGTAGGCCCCCACCACCTTGCCGGATTTGTTGGCGTAAGGTTTGTTGTTCTCCTGCAACGGTGCCTTGAGCGGCACCAGATGGCTGCCATCGGTGTCGGCCACCAGAATTTCTTTCTTGTCGGAGAGAGTGCAACCATCGGCATTGCACAGGGCCACCTGCATCTGGTAGCGGCCCCCCTTGGTCACCTTGAAGTTGGCGGTGCCGGAGGCTGACGCGGCGCCGGACCACACCTCCTGGCCATCGAGCAGTACCTTGGCGGTCTGGCCGACATCACCGGACCAGAGATTCCAGCTCACACTGACCGGCGCACCATCGGCATGTACCTTGACCAGTTTGTTGTAGGAGGTGGCGGCTTGATCGACTTCGACGATGGCGAACTTGGTTTCGCCCCAGCCGATGGTGGGTTTGCCGGGGGCGGCAGCGAAGGCAGAGGAGGCACACAGACCCCCGACCAACAACGCCAGTACTGAGGGTTTTGGACTTAACATAGTTGAATATCCTTATTTCGTTCTTGGAATTAACAACGAAAAAGGCAACGCCAACCAGACAGGTAACGCAGACAACATCGCGCCATGGCTTGGCCCATGGACGAAACAACCTGTGGTGGCCCCGCTATCTTAGGTACTGCTGACCCTTAGACCGGAAGCTTTGCGTCCCGGACTTTCGTCCGGTTTGCCTTTTGCACAACTTGATTTGCGACAAAAAATAATCGCCGGTTGAATATAAGGAGTTAAACGAGGAAGGGCAAACCCCTGGCAGGTTATTAATAAGCCACTTTTTATCGGAAAATAGCCCCAAACGAGAAGAAAAGACGCTTTGTTGTGTAAGAAAGCGCCGATCTTGACGTCTCGGGGCTGAGATTAAAAATCAGACGAATTACTTGTTTCGTGATCATCATCAAGTTTGGCAGGCCGCAATATGCTGTTCATCAGCGCACGCAACTTGAGCGGTTTGACCGGTTTGCTGATGTAGCCGTAGCCGTGTTCACGGATCTGCGCCTGCAACTCGCTCTTGCGATCCGCACTGATGATGATGCCGCCAATGTCGTTGCCATGGGCGAGGCGCAGCATGTGCAGGGCCTGCAACCCTGTCTTGCCGTCATCCAGGTGGTAATCGGAGAGCACCAGCTGCGGCAGGAAACCGCCGGCGATGAGATCCTCCGCCTGAGCCTGGCTCTGGGCACACACCACCTCGCAGCCCCAGCGCCCCAGCAGGGAGTGCATGGCGATGAGAATGTCGCCCTCGTTGTCGATGCAAAGCACCCGAACGCCTTCCAGTTGGCTGTCCCGCAGGGCGGGCGCCGCCACTTGCGTCGTTGCAACAGGGCGGGTCGCCAGATTGAGGGTGATGGCAAACACGGATCCCGCCCCCGGCCAGCTGCGCAGGGTCAGGTTGTGGCCCAGCACCAGGGCGATGCCGCGGGCGATGGCGAGCCCCAGACCCAATCCCTGCTCCTTGGCGGTGCGGGAGTGATCGAGGCGGGAAAATTCGTCGAAAATCGCTTCCTGCTTGTCGAGCGGTATGCCGGGACCGTTGTCCCACACCTCAATGCGCACCTTGTCCCCCAGACGGCGACAACCGAGCAGCACACGGCCGCCCGGGTTGTAGCGAAACGCATTGGTGAGGAAGTTTTGCAGCACCCGTCGCAACAGACGCACGTCGCTGTACACAGCCAGCTTGCTCTCCACCACCGAGAACTGAATGCCCCCCGCCTGGGCCAGCACCCCGAACTCCGCCTTGAGGTTGTCGAACACGTCGTGCAGGGCGAAATCGAGCTTTTTGGCCTTGAACTTGCCCGCCTCGAGCCGCGAGATGTCGAGCAGATCCGTGATGAGATCCTCGGTCGCCCCCAGCGCATCGTCGATGTGACGGGCGATGCGGGCCGTCTCATCCCGGGGCGGCAGCATCTCCAGCAGGGAAGAGGTAAACAGCTTGGCGGCGTTGAGGGGCTGGGTCAGATCGTGGCTCACCGCCGCCAGGAAGCGGCTCTTGGAGTGGTTGGCCCGCTCCACCTGCTGGTTCACCAGCAGCAGTTGGCGGTTGAGCTCCGACAGCTCGTGGGTACGCTCGGCCACCCGCGCCTCCAGGTGTTCGTTGGCTTCCCGCAGCACCCGTTCGGCGTCGCGAAACGGGGTGATGTCGGTAAAGGTCATGACGAAACCGCCGGCCGGCATGGGGTTGCCCTGCATCTCGATCACCCGGCCATCGGGTCGCTCCCGCGCCGAGATGTGGGGGCTGCCGCGCTGCATGAAGGCGACCCGCCGTGCCACCTGGGCCTCGATATCTCCCGGGCCGCACAGCCCCTGCTCGGCGTTGTAACGGATGATCTCCTCGATGGATCGCCCCATCTGGATGAGGCCGGGCGGGTAGTGGAACAGCTCTATGTAGCGCCGGTTCCAGGCCACCAGCTTGAGCTCTCTGTCCACCACGGAGATCCCCTGCCCCATGTGCTCTATGGCTCCCTGCAGCAGGCCGCGGTTGAAGCGAAACACGTCGGAGGCTTCGTCCACTATGGTGGCGATCTCCTCGAGCTGCATGTTGCGCCCTTGCAGGGCCGACGCCAGCACCAACCGGGCGGACGAAGTGCCAAACACCCCGGCCAGCAGCCGCTCGGTATGGGCGATAAGCTCAGCCGAGGCCTGCATCTGGGGCGCCAGGGTGCCGCCCCGCTCGCCGGCGAAACGACCGAAGGCCCGCTTGACCCGGCTCGAGCCGACGAAACGGGCCGCCAGCATCTCCAGCTCCTTGACCGAGACCCGCGCCTGATAGAGGGCCGTGGTATCGCGGCTCGGCTTGCCAACGAAGTTGGCCGCCTGCAGCCGCTCGCTCACCGCCGCCCGCGACAGCAGGGATCCCGCCACATAACCGAGCAGGTTGAGCAAGAGGCTCAGGAAGATGCACCAGGCCCCCAGGCTCAGATCGCGAAATGCGGGCCAGTCGGGTGGCGCCAGCAGGGATTCCAGCGGCGAGCCGGCCAGCAGGCCGCTCTCCGCCAGCAGGGTGACAAACCAGAGGCTGACCCCGAGTGCGAGGCCAAGATAGACCCCCTTGCGGTTGCCGTGCCGCCAGTAGAGGCCGAGCAACAGGGCGGGGGCGAACTGGGCCACGGCACCGAACGACAGATAGCCGATGCGCGACAGACTGGTGAGATCCCCAAGCCAGAGGTAAAGCCCCCAGGCCGCCAGCAGGATCAGCAGAATCGCGCCCCGGCGCACCTGCAGCAGCAGCCGCACCAGCCGCTCGTCGCGCCCCTGCTGCCAGAAGCGGCGCAGCAGCACAGGCAGCACCAGATCGTTGCTGACCATGATGGCCAGGGCAATGGTACAGACGATCACCATGCCGGTGGCCGCCGAGGTGCCGCCGAGAAACGCCAGCATCGCCATGCCGTCGAAACCGAGTGACATGGGCAGGCTGATCACATAGGTATCCGAGGCCATGCCGGCCCCCACCCACTGCTTGCCCGCCAGCGCCAGCGGCCAGATGAAGAGCCCCATCACGAACAGGTAGAGCGGGAACAGCCAGCGCGCCCAGTGCAGATCCTGGCCCTGATTGTTCTCCACCACTGTCACGTGGAACTGGCGCGGCAGGCAGATGACGGCGCACATGGCGACCAGAGTGTAGATGGCGAGCTCCAGCAGACCGCCCGGCGTCACCGCCACCACGGCATCGAGAAAGTCACTGGCCACCAGGGTGCGGGCCTGGCTCGGCTTGCTCAGGATCAGCCAGAGCGCAAAGCCCCCCACGGTCACGAAGGCGAGTAGCTTGACCACGGATTCGAAGGCGATGGCTACCACCATACCTCTGTGGTGCTCGGTGGCATCCAGGTTGCGGGTGCCGAACAGTATGCTGAACAGCGCCAGCAGCAGAGCCACGCCGAGGGCCAGCCCGGCGGTATTGCCAGTGGGGCCGGCAGACACAGAGTTGGCCATCAAGAGATCCAGCCCGGTCACTATGGCTTTCAATTGCAAGACCAGATACGGGAGTATGCCCATGATGGCGATCAGCGCTATGACCATGGCCAGACGCTGGGACTTGCCATAGCGGGCGGCGATGAAGTCGGCGATGGAGGTGATGTGCTCGCGCTTGGCCACCAGTATGAGGCGGGCCAGCAGGCGCCAGCCGAACAGGAACACCAGCATGGGGCCCAGATAGATGGGCACCGGCGACCAGGGGGATTCGCTCGCCTGACCGACGGTGCCGAAGAAGGTCCAGGAGGTGCAGTAGACCGCCAGCGACAGGCTGTAGAGCAGGGGTTGCCCCTTAAGACGGCGACGCTTGCTCTTGTCAGCCACATAGGCGATCAGAAACAGCAGCCCCAGATAGGCGAGCGACAACCCGATCAGCAGCCATCCCTGGTGCATCTGTAACCTCTTGTCCATGTTGAATATTTAAGCGCGGCAGCTGCCAGTCTAGAGAGGTGCCCGGAAAATGTCATCTCCTTCTTGCCAGTCAATCCTTATCGTTTTTCAATAAAAAACCCCTTGACGGAATATCGAAAAACGATAAATATTAGCGTAAGATTATCGATAAACAGTAAGCAAATGCCGCCTTGTGCGGCCCATGGCGTCTATCACGAGGTATAGGATGAAATACAACAAGCTCGAACGCATGAGCAGCCTGATCGAATGGATCCTGCTGTTCGCCCTGCTGGCCACCCCACTCATGACGCTGACGGATACCTGGTCTCATCTGCTTGGTGGCAATGACAGCCTGCACGACGAACTGGTAAAGGCGCTCGGCCACGACGGTGACAAGGTGTTCAACGGCGTGCCACTAAAGACTCAGGAAGATCAGGCCCTCGGCACCTTGCTAACCCCGCCGGCACCTGTGCTTAGCGACTATCCGCTCACCTTCGGCACTCGCCTGCTGGCCACCCTGATCATGCTGCTCCCCGATCTGGTGTTCATGCTGATCCTGTGGCAACTGCACCAGCTGTTTCGCGGCTATCGGCACGCCATGCTGTTCACCTTCGGCCAGATCCGCCGCTATCGCTGGCTCGGCTTGCTGCTGTGTGCCAGCTTCATCGCAGAAATCATCACAATGCCGCTCGTTGACATAGCCCTCACCATGCAGGGGCCTGAATTGCATGGCACCATCAGCATAGGCTCATCAGATTTCAGGCTGCTGCTGGCCGGCTTGATTGTCTCGGCACTGGCCCTGGTGATGCGCGAGGCCAAACAGCTGGCCGACGAACAACAACTGACGGTGTGAGGATCCCATGCCCATCATAATCCGGCTCGACGCCCTGCTGGCCGAGCGCAAGATGACAGCCCGTGAACTGGCCCAGCGGGTCGACATCACAGAGGCCAACCTCTCCATCCTCAAGAACGGTCATGCCAAAGCTGTCCGTTTCTCCACCCTGGAAGCCATCTGCCGCGAGCTGGGCTGCCAGCCGGGCGACCTGCTGGGCTATGAGCAAGAGCGCTAATCCGCAGGAACGACGCCATGACCCTTCCACCCGTCATCCAGAGCCTGTTGCTGCTCCCCTTCTGGGGAGCAGCCGTCGAGGCCCCGCCCGACCCAAGCTATCAGCTCATGGCCAGCGCCAAACCCGATACCCTGCTGATCCGCTTCAGCCCGGAAGGGACACAGCCTTTCACTCTTCTGCCCGCCCGTACCTTGCGCGGCATACCACAACAAGGGCTGCCTGCTCTTACCTGTCTGGAGAGCGGCGCCAGGGTCAAGCCGGGCCAGCCAATCCGGTGCCGCGAGCTGAGCTGGCAGGTGACGCTCAAGCCAGTGCCTGCTACCGGGGCCGATGCCTCTACCCAACAGAGCCTCTACTTTCCACAAGGCGGCTGGCTAGTCACCGAATGGGGGAACTTCCCGCGCCAGCAGGGTGCACAACCGGGCCGGGTCTGCCTGCCGGATGGCCGGTGCCACCCCATGCCCCGCATGGACGAGCCGCCACTGATCCTGCCCTTCGCCCTGCCAGCGACAACCCAGTCTCGGCAGGGAGCACGTCTGCAGATCCATCACGATGGGGTGGCCGGGACGCTGAATATCGCCAGCCTGCAAAAGAAGCTGGAGGCCATTATCGATTACCTCGCCTTTCAGCTCGATGCCCCGCCCCCACGCAAGCCCTGGCAACTGGTGTGGCTGGCGCGCGACATCAGTACCCACTCGCTGGGAGGCGCCGCAGGTGCCGGGGCCTTTGTCGCCAACTATCCGGTCAGCGACACCCAGCCCACTGCCGATGCCCCACTGCTCCTGCTACGCACCAGTGCCCACGAGGCGGTACACATGCTCGACACCCGGGCCAGACCGACCTGGGTCGCCGAGAGCCTGGCGGAGTACCTTGCCATCAAGTCGCTGCACCGCTTCCGTCTGGACACCACCACGGCCGCCGACGAGCTGGCGCAGCGCGAAGACCGTCTGCCTCATGCCAAGGCAGGCCTCTATCGGGCCAGTGATGCGGTCAAGGCGGGAGATCTCTCCTACTATCCCCTTTTCTACGTGAAAGGGAGCGCCTTCTGGGAAGCATTGGATCTGGCCCTGCAACGCCATCACCGTACCCTGTCGGCACTTTTGCCACACCTCTCCTGGCAAGAGGATGGTCGCTTCGATGCGGCCTCCAGCACCTTGCTTGCTGGCACCCTGGGTGCCGAGGTCTGGCACGCCCTGATCAGCCGCTATCTGAGCGAGCCAGCGTGAGGCGAGCAACATGCAAAAAGGGGAGCACATGCTCCCCTTCACTTTGTCTGGCACCTTCATTTTCGGCCAAGATCAGGCTGAGGCCGCCTCGCCAGGGCGCAGCTGCAGGAAGAAAACGGGCACCACCACCAGCACCATGATGAAGAAGATGCCGCCACCGAGAGGCTCGAACAGCAGGCCAGAGAGTGTCATCAGGGCGGCCACCGTCATACCGAGACCGAGCGCCGCGTAGAGTGCCTGGGTGGGGATCAGCTGCTCCGTTGGCAACTGACGGGTCATGAAGCGCACGGCGCCGAGATGACTGACGCAGAAGGTGACCGCATGAAGCAATTGGCCCGCCACCAGCACCACCATATCGGTGGAAGCGCCGAGCAGGCTCCAGCGCACCACGCACCCGATCGCCCCCACCAGAAACAGGCTCTGGGCACCGAAGCGGTTGAGAAAGCGCTTGTCGGCGGCGAACATGCCGATCTCCGCCACCACCCCCAGCGCCCACAGATAGCCTATGGTGGTACCGCTGTAACCTGCCGCCTTCCAGTGCATGGCACTGAAGCCGTAGTAGGCGGCATGGCTGCCCTGCAGCAGGGCCGAGATCAACAGAAAGCGGCGCACCGAAGGGGACTTGAGGGTATCGAGCAGGGAGGCTTTCGCCCGCTCTCCCTGAATGTCGCGGGGCGCCGGATGCAGCGGCAACCAGCTGAGCAACAGCATGAGCAGCAATCCCGCCACCATGGTATGCAGCACCCAGTCGCTGCCAAAATTCCCCACCAGCGATCCCACCAGAGTAGATGCAACGATGAAAGCGAACGAGCCACACAGCCGCACCTTGCCGTAGTCGAGATGGGCCTGCACCACCATGCGGGTAGCCAGTGCCTCCCCCACCGGCATCAGGGTCGGGTAGATGAAATTCGCCACCAGGGTCAAGCCCACCAGCCACCAGAGGTTATGGCTCAGATAAAAGCCGAGGAAGGCCAGCAGACTCAGCAGACAGAGCAGCCGGGTGATGGGCAGCAGGTGCCCCGCCCCCTTGATCTGCCCCATCACCATCAGGTTGCCGGCGAAGCGGATCGCCATCCCGGCTCCCAGCAACAGACCTATCATCTCGGCGCTCACGCCGATCCCCTCCAGCCAGAGCGACCAGAACGGCAGATAGGCACCATAGACGAAGTAGAAGGCGCCAAAGAACAGGGCTAACCAGGAGAAGGCAGGCATAGATCCTCGACAGCGGGAAGAAGGGGCACAAATGATAACCGATTTGCAGGGGAGGATCCTGCGATCCCGAGGGGAAGCAAAAATGAAAAACATCAATAAAATTGAACTATTGCCACAAGAGCGGAGTCTATTGAGTAACACCACCTCCTGGTTAGTGTTGCAATCTTTCCACCCGCTTCTGGCGGGTTTCTTTTTTTAGTGGTCATGGGCCGGTTTCAGTCCACAGAAAAGGGGCCTTGCGGCCCCTGAATCATAAGATGTGCGTGCTGCTCACCGGCATTAGAAGACGTACTTGACCCGTGCGCTCAGGTTGCGGCCCGGCTCTGTCTTGTTGCTGGTGTTGGCGGTAGCGCTCTGCCCAGTGATGTTCTCGTAGCTGACATACTCCTTGTCAAACAGGTTGAAGACACCGACGTTGAGCTGCAGATCCTGTATGGGCTTGAACTGGGCGTAGAGATCCACCACACCCCAGCCAGCGCTCTTGATGTTGTCGTTGCCTCTGGCATCCTTGCCCACCTTGTCCATGTCATCGGCAAAGCGCAGCGCCGTGTTGATGTTCCAGTTCGCCTGTTCCAGACGCACACCCACACTGCCGTTGAGCGGGCTCAGGCTGTTGATGTAGTTGCCATCCCCATCCTTGCCTTCGATATAAGCCAGGTTGCCCCAGACGTTGACCAGGTCATTCAACCAGTAGTCAGCCTTGGCCTCGACCCCCTTGGTGGTCGCCTTGTCCAGGTTCTGGTACTGATAAAGGGCAGTGCGACCCTCGGTGCCGACCTGGGTCAGCTCGATGAAGTCGTCAAACTTGTTGTAGAAAGTCGCCACTTCGTAGCTGAAGCCGCCGGCATCGCCGCGTACCCCCAGATCGATACCATCGCTGCTCTCGGGCTTGAGGTTCGCATTCGGCTCGATGCGATAGCCATACGCCTGGTGGTTCAGGGTCGAGAAGGCGTTGTCATACATGGGGGTCTTGTAGCCATGGCTGTACTGGGCGAACAGATTGGCCGCCTCGTGTGCCTTGAACACCAGCCCCAGCTTGGGTGAGAACTCCCCTTCGGAGAACTTCTTGAGGTTTTCGCCCGTGTAGGCGGGATCCTGATCCGGGTTCATACGGTAGTAGTCGTAGCGAACACCCGGCGTCAGTACCCAGCGCTCGCCAAATTTCAGCTCGTCGAAGGCCCACAGAGCACCGTGTTCCGTGGTAGTGGACGGGAAGCTCAGCTCGCTGTAGCCAACAAAGTCACCCGGCGTGGTCGGCGCCTTGAAACGGGTGCGCTCGTTGTCGGTATGCTCATACTCCAGGCCCCAGGCAAGGCGCTGACTGGCCAGTGCCTTGCTGAATTTCACCTGGGCCCCCAGGCTCTCTTGCTCGAAGCCATTGCTGTCCAGCGAGTTCTTGGTCACATAGGGGTTGCCCGGTCTGACCGGATACTTGGAAGAGGCGTACTGATCCAGGGTCTGCTTGGTGCGGGCATAGTAGACCTTGCTGTCGATGCGATCGACCCAGGGCGCGTTCAGGGCGATGCCGTGATCCAGCATCAGGGAGAGGTTGTCCGTGTCCTTGTCGGTGATCGGCTGATTGAAGACGGAGCCTGCCTTGGTGAGATCGACGGCATCCGGATCCTGCCCTTCGTTGAAGTAGTCGACGGTCAGTTTCAGGAACTGATCGTCGCTCAGGTTCCACTGGCTCTTGAACAGCACGGCCTGGCTGACGATGTCGAACTCCTTCTTGTCGCCATCGTAGTTCTGGGTCACACCGCCGTCACGCCAGGTGTAGCGCAGCAGGTTCTCGAACTCGCCGCTGCGCAGGGCACCGGTAAAACCGGCCATGTTCTGATGGCTGCTGGAGGCGTAACCACTGGTCACGTCCAGATAGCTGTCGCGGCCCCGGAGGAAATCGCTGGCATCCTTGGTGGTGATGGCGATGACGCCGCCCAGGGCATCGGAGCCGTAGGCCGCCGACGCAGGCCCCTTGACCACTTCAATCTGCTTGATCATGTCGGTGTCGAAGTAGCTCTGGCCGACCCCGCCGTTCTTGTAAGCATCGTTCTGGCGCACACCGTCACGCACCATCTTGACCCGATTTTCACCCATGCCACGGATGACGAAGGTCTGGGCATCACCAGCACCGCCTATCGCAGTCACGCCCGGCTCGTAACGGAACAGGTCGGCAACGTTGCTCACCGCCTGCTCTTCAATCTGCCTGGCTGTGATCACAGTGATGGGACCGGAAACATCTTCCAGTTTTTGCTCCATCCGTGAGCCGCTGACGACCATGACTTCATCTGCTTTCTTGTCCGCCGCAAAAACCGGGGAAGCGAGGCCGGCCGCCACGGCAAGGGCAACCAGCGAGAGGGTGTTGTTGTGCGCCACTGTGAATCCTTATTGAGAATCGTTATCAAACAGCTGGCATATTACTTAGCTCGCAACAAAGATCAACAATAAAAGGAATCATTCTCATTTTCTTTTGTCATAGTTAGGTTCTACACTATTCCCCTCTGTTTTCCAGCTCGCCATACTGTCATCGTATGGCTCCGGCTCTTCTTCGTTGTGAGATACCATGACCCGACTACTGCCCCTGCTCACCCTTCCCCTGCTGCTGGCCGCCTGCGCCACACCGCCCGGTGACGATGCCGGCACCCTCTACCACTATCAGCTCAGCGCAGGCCAGTCCGATGCAGGCCAAGGTGAGCTGACGCTGACACAGGCGGTGGATCGGGTGGCGGACGCCGACATAGTGCTGGTGGGCGAGCTGCATACCCATACTGCCATACACCTGCTGCAGGCCCGTCTGCTGGCGGGGCTGGAAGAAGCATCCCGGGCCGATGGTCGTGCCCTTGTGCTCTCCATGGAGCAGTTCAGCCGTGCCGATCAAGCCGTGGTGGATGCCTATCTGGCCGGGCGCATAGGTGAGGCGGCCCTCATTCGCGATGGCAACGCCTGGCCCAACTACCAGAGCGACTATCGCCCGCTGGTGGAGTTTGCCAAACAGCACCATCTGCCGGTCATCGCAGCCAACGCCCCCAAGCCGCTGGTGAGCTGTGTCGGTCAGGAGGGGCCACAGTGGCTCGACAAGCTCCCCGCCAACCGCCGCAGCCAGCTTGCCCGCGAGCTGACGCTCACCGACGATGGCTATCGCCAGAAATTCATGGCCTCGCTCCACCACGGTGATGCCGACGGCAATGCCCGCCGCTTCGCCGCCCAGACCAGCTGGGATGACACCATGGCCGAAAGCATGGTCGATTATCTCAAGCAGCATCCCGGCCGGCGCATCATGCACATCGCCGGCAACTTCCACGTCGAGGGGGGCCTGGGGCTCGCCAGCCGCATCGCCAGTCGCAACCCTGCGCTCAAAGTCGCGCTGGTGGTGCCAGAGACTCTATCGCAGACGAATGCACAGATCCCCGCCGGGCAAGTTGCCGATATACGGGCCCGGATCACACCTCTGCCAGAACGCTGGCTAAATGCAGATGAAATGAAGCAAGATATGGGCGCACTGCATCAATCCCGAAGCCGTGACTGCAGCCAATGGCTGCAACCCTGAAAATCGCCTAAGGATTCCATATGGATGTGTTACTGGTCATCGACATGCAACAAGGGCTGTTTGCTCATCCCCGCCATCAGGACGCGCAGGTCATTGCCAATATCAATCGTCTGGCAGACAGCGTGCGGGCCAATCAGGGCCGTGTCATCTATGTGCAGCACGACGCACCGGGTTCTGAACTGGAACCCGGCAGTGCAGGCTGGCAGCTCCACGCCGATTTGATCCCGGCGCGCAGCGACAGCAGGGTGAGCAAGACCGCCTGCGACAGCTTCCTCGATACAGAGCTCGGCTTTCTGCTGGCGGAACAGGCAGTGGATCGCCTGCTGATCAGCGGCTGTGCCACCGATTTTTGTGTCGACACCACGCTGCGCAGCGCCGCCGCCCGGGGATTTGACGTATTCGCGGTGACGGATGCCCACACCACGGCGGATCGTCCTCACCTGAGTGCAGAAAAAATCATCGAGCATCACCACTGGATGTGGGAGCACCTGAGCCTGCCAAAGGGCAGAACCGTGACCCTGCTCACGACGGATGCGTTGCTCGAAGCCACCCAGCCCGAGCTGGCGTGTTAATCTGCCAGCCTTGAAGTGATCACCGGATTGGAGTCTTGTGTGCGTCTACTGTCTGCCGTTGCATTCATGCTGTTGTTACCGGCAATTTCTGCCTGCTCCGGTTTGCCGGGGCGTCAGCCGGATGGCCCTGCCCCCCTGTTTAGAACCCAGATCAACGAAGAGGGGAGCAAGCGTTTCACGTTTGAAGCCGCACCGTTCGACACCCTGCCTACCCGGCTGGAGGAGAACGACGGCAATCGCCTGAGTCGCAGCAAGAGTCTGCTGGAACGGCGTGAAGCCCTGCAGGATGCACAGTTGACCCAGACCCTGGCCGAACGGAAGTATTGCCACAATGGCTACATCATCCTCAGCCAGACTTCCTGGAAGATCCGGGGCGAGTGCAACGAGACGGCCAGCCAGGCCGATCGCGATGCCTTCCCCAACAAGGCTTCCTGGCAGGACTAGCTCTCTGGTGTGACACGCAATAAAAAACGGGCAGCCTGGGCTGCCCGTTTTTTATTGCAAAGGCCTGTCGTCAGACCGGCGCATCGGCCGGGCTGGTCAGCTCGGCACCATTGTCGACCCGTTTGTGCCCTTCCACCAGATGCACGAAATCCACCAGCTCGTCACCTGAGACGCGAAATGCCTGGCCGAAGCCTTTGACGAACAAACCCTGCTCGGGTTTGAGGCGAAACAGCACGAAATCCTTGAGATTGGACAGCCCTTTGACTATCTCGCCAAAACGCCCTTCCAGCGCGGCAATCGCCTGACTCCAGCGCACGTCGTCACGAGCCACGACTTCGGCCAGTGCATCAAAGGTGAGACGCTTGCGGGCGAACAGCTCACGGGCACCTGTCTCGTCCTCGATCAGCATCAGCGATACCTTGGGTACCTGTTGCAGGTTGCGGGCGTGACGGGCGATTTCAGAGATGAGCACATAGTAGCCATCTTCCTGCAGCACGAAGGGGGCATAGCTGGCGTTGGGGTTGCCTTCGCTGTCCACCGTCGCCAGTTGCAGGGTGCGGCAACCGTCGCGAAACTCGCGGATCTCCGGTTGCAGACGATTCTGCAGACGCTCCTGACGTTCACTCATGCTTTTACTTCCTCTTGGTACTGGTGGCGCAAGGCCATGAAACGCTCCACCTGGGCAGGCAACAGCTTGCGCTGCTCATCACGTCCCAGATAGACCTTGAAAATACAGCGACCGCTGTGGCCGAAGAACTGGAAAGAGTGGCCTTCTTTACCCATAAACAGCTTGCTGACCAGGGCAATACCGACCACGTTGTCGAGCTTGAGATGGCCGTGCATCTCGCCGTCACGCCCCATCAGGTTGTAGTAGCCACGGGCATTCTTGCCCCTGGGAAAGGGCGCCTTCACCTCGAAAATGGAACCATCGGATTCGACGATGGTGGTCACCTGACCCCAGTCGGCCAGATCCGCCAGCAGGGCTTCGGCCTGCTCGGCGGGGACTTGGGTCACCAGCTCGTCGGGCAGGTGGCGCACCACCTCCCACTCGCTGACCGCCAGCTGAGTGGCAATGCTGGAAGGATGGGCGCTGGGATCTTGCTCCAGCAGCTCATGAATGCGTTGTGCAATGCTCATCGGTTCTCCCTGGGGATGCGTTCTGCATCCCTCTTCTGTCATGGCGAATACTGTAATAAAGCGCCCAAACCAATGCAATTGATAATCGATTTCATTCTCAGTGCATTTTTTTCACCGACTTGATATTCTCGGCGCAAACCCAACTTCATTCACCCTTCGGAGGTTAGCATGGGCCGTCGTTTTGCCCTCGCACTCACCCTGCTGAGCTGCTCAGCTCTTTCCCTGCCAGCAAGCGCGCAGGAACGTATCGTCAGCATAGGTCCTGCCACCACAGAGCTCATTCTGGCACTGGGCGGTGAACAGAGCCTTATCGCCACCGACATCAGCAGCGTTGAACCGAAAAATCTGCCCAGGGTCGGTTATCACCGTGCCCTCTCCGCCGAGGGGATCCTCAGTCTGGCGCCAACCCGCCTGATCGGCAGCGACGAGATGGGCCCGGCACCGGCGCTGGATCAATTGCGCCGTGCAGGCGTAGCAGTGAGTGTGCTGGAGACGGCACCGACCCTGGCCAACCTCAACCAGCGTATCGATACCCTGGCCAAGCTGCTCAATGACCCGGCCGCCGGGGCGGCACTCAAGGCCGAGATCCAGACCCAGACCGATCAGCTGGCCGCGCAGGCTAAACAGAACAAGCCGCTCAAGGTCGCCTTCCTGCTGCTGCACAAGGGGCAACCCACCAGCATAGCCGGCGGCAACACCACCGCCAGCGCCCTGCTCACCCTGGCGGGCGGCATCAATCCGGTAGACCAGCTGAGCGACTACAAACCCGTCTCTGCCGAAGCCCTGATCAAGCTGCAGCCGGACCTGGTGCTGGTGAGCGGTCGCGACTGGCAGCAATATCAGGATCCGGAAACTGTGCTGGCACAGGTGCCCGCGCTCGCAGCGACGCCGGCAGGCAAGAATCGAGCTATCCACGCCATCGACGGCCACGCCCTGCAAGGGGGTCTCAGTCTCACCTCGCTGCAACAGGCGAACCAGATCGCCAAGTGGATCAAGCTGGGCTCATGATGCGCCTGCCACTGCCATGGTTGCTTTGCCTCACCAGCGCCGCGCTGGCACTGCTGCTGGTCGGATCCCTGGCGACCGGCCCCATGGCGCTCTCCCTCGGCGAGAGTCTGCGCGCCCTGTTTGCCGGTCAGGAAAGCGGCATTGAAGCCCACAAGCTGCTGATCGTGCAGGAGATCCGCCTGCCCCGTACCCTGCTCTGCATCGCAGTGGGCGGCATTCTCGGCCTCTGTGGCGCCGTCATGCAGGGGCTGTTTCGCAATCCGCTGGCCGATCCCGGCATCATTGGCGTCTCCGGCGGGGCCGCCCTCGGTGCCGCGCTGGCCATAGTGCTGCTGGCTCCTCTCGGCCAGCAGTGGCAGAGTCTGCTCGGCATCGGCCTGCTGCCGTTGCTCGCCTTTCTCGGCGGGGCGCTCACCACCACGCTGGTATATTTGCTCGGCACCCGGGAAGGTGGCACCTCCGTCACCGTCATGTTGCTGGCCGGGGTCGCCATCACGGCACTTTCCGGCGCAGTGATCGGCCTGCTCACCTATCTGGCCGACGACCAGATGCTGCGCAACCTGAGCCTGTGGCAGATGGGCACACTGGCGGCAGGCAAACCGGTGGATGTGGCACTGGCACTGGCTACCCTGATCGCCCTGCTGCTGCTGTTCATGCGCGATGCCAATCCCCTCAACGCCCTGTTGCTGGGGGAAGGGGAAGCCCGTCATCTGGGAGTGAATGTGCAATCCCTCAAGCGGCGCCTCATCTTGCTCACCGCCGCTGGGGTCGGTGTCGCCGTCGCCGTGGCGGGCATGATCGGCTTCGTCGGTCTGGTGGTGCCCCATCTGGTGCGACTGCTGGCCGGGCCCAACCATGTCAGACTGTTGCCGCTTTCAGCTTTGCTCGGCGCCGCCCTGCTGCTGGGCGCCGACATGCTGGCTCGCACCCTGATGGCGCCGGCCGAGTTGCCGGTGGGCATCATTACTGCCCTGCTGGGCGCCCCCTTCTTTATCTGGCTGCTGGTCAAGGGCCGCCGGACGCTTTAACCGGAGGTCTCACCTTGTCAATATCATCCCCTCTGCTGCGCTGCCACCAGCTCAGCCTCACCCGCGGTGGCCGCCCTATCCTGGACAGACTCGACCTCACACTGCAGGGCGGCACGCTCACCGCCCTGCTTGGGCCAAACGGCGCAGGCAAGAGCTCACTGCTCAAATGCCTGACCGGCGAGCTGGAGTACGAAGGGGAAATCAATCTGTTTGACCGGGAGCGGCAAGCCTGGGCCAGCAGAGAGCTGGCCCACCGCGTCGGCGTGCTGCCGCAGAGCTCGTCTCTCAACTTTCCGTTTCTGTGCGAAGAGGTGGTCGCCATGGGGCGCCTGCCCCACACTGAGCCAGGCAGCCGACGAGACGAGATTGTGCGGGCCGCCATGACCCACGCCGGGGTCGATCACCTGGCCAGACGTCTCTATCCCGGCCTCTCCGGGGGGGAGCGACAGCGGGTACAGTTTGCCAGAGTGCTGGCCCAGATCTGGCAGGCGCCGGACGATCCCCAGCAGGCGCGCCTGTTGTTGCTGGACGAACCCACCTCGGCGCTCGACCTCAAATATCAGCACCAGCTGCTCACCATGGCTCGCGCCCTGGCCGCCCGCAACACGGCCGTGCTGGTGGTGCTGCACGACCTCAATCTGGCGGCGCGCTACGCCGATCGACTGGTGATGCTGGATCAGGGCAGGCTGATGGCCGATGGCACCCCGGCCGAGGTACTGACCCCGGCCTTGATCGACCGCCTCTATGATTATCCCGCTCAGGTGATCCATCACCCTGAGACAGGCCTGCCCATGGTGGTGTGAGAGGGGTCGGGATCCTGGATAGCAAAAGAGCGCCATCAGGCGCTCTTTTTGATTGTGAGAGAAGTTCTGGCTCAGGCTATCTGATAACGGCCCGGCTTGTGTCGTTGAACGTCAACACCCGATACGGATATCGGATGAGTGCAATATCGGGTTCTCACGCTATCTGATAGCGGCCCGGCTTGTGATTGAGTGTCAACACCAGGTTACAGATGATGGCCGCAACTACCGAGAGGGCCAGGATCCAGGGCTGCACCACGAAGCAGGAGGCAACGACTATGGTGCAGTCCAGCCCCATTTGCAGCTTGCCGGCGCGGATGCCAAAGCGGTCCTGAATAAACAGCGCCAGTATGTTGAAGCCACCCAGGCTGGATTTGTGGCGGAACATGATGAGCAGCCCCATGCCAATCAGGGTGCCACCGATCAGGGCCGCATAGACGGGCTCAATCTTGCCGATCTGCAGCACGGCGTTGAGGTGATCCGTCATGAAGGAGACAGCCGCCACCGAGAAGAAGGTGTTGAGGGTGAAGCGGGGCCCCATCCTCAGCCAGGCCAGGGCGTAGAACGGCAGATTGATACCGAAGAACAGCAGGCCGAAGCTCAGGCCCGTCACCTGTTGCAGCAAGAGCGCCAGCCCGGCGGTACCGCCGGTGAGCAGGCCAACCTGATGAAACAGGAAGATACCGAGAGAAACGAAACCGGCTGCTGTCAGCAGGGCGAGTACATCTTCATAAAGCGGGTGCACAGAAGCGTGCGGGTCCGCAGAGCCCGGGGTGTTGTCCATAACCTGTATCCAATAGCGAAGTGAAAAGAGTGTTTTTGCCGCCGTGGCGGACGCGAGCCCTGTCCGCAGGGCTTCGTTATGGGGTCCAGTCTATTTTTTGCGAGCATGATCACAATAGCCCCGGGAAACGCCCCGTTTTGGTGCCTGTCATTCTCCATTGACAGGCCGTGCACCAAGATGCAGCATGCCGCGCCTGACGAGCTCCGCCATCGCCCGCCATGTCGCCGGAGCGACGTGGCGCCGGCGTGCACACTCTGGTACAAAGCCCACAGCCATTTTCCAGTCCCCGTTCAGGACCAGAGACCCCCAATGATCAGCACAGGACAACACTCATGAAGTATCTGGTGACAGGTGCCGCCGGCTTTATCGGCTTTCACGTGGCCAAACGGCTATGCGAGGCAGGCCATCAGGTGGTGGGGCTGGATAATCTGAACGACTACTACGAGGTAAGCCTGAAACAGGCGCGACTGGCCCGGCTGCTCCCCTTCCCCCACTTCCACTTCGAACAGCGGGAGCTGGCAGATCGGGACGCCATGGCAAACCTGTTCACCAGCGGCCAGTTCGAGCGGGTGATCCACCTGGGCGCCCAGGCGGGGGTACGTCACTCACTGGAAAATCCGTTCGCCTATGCCGACAGCAATCTCACCGGCATACTGACTGTACTGGAAGGGTGCCGCCAGCACGGCATAAACCATCTGATCTACGCCTCCTCCAGCTCTGTCTATGGCCTGAGCGATCTGATGCCCTTCTGTGCCGAACAGCGGGTAGATCACCCCGTCTCTCTCTATGCCGCCACCAAAAAGAGTGGCGAACTGATGGCCCACTCCTACTCTGCGATCTATGGTCTGCCTACCACAGGCCTGCGCTTTTTCACCGTCTATGGCCCCTGGGGTCGCCCCGACATGGCCATCGCCAAGTTCACCCGCGCCATCCTGGCGGGCGAGCCCATCGATGTGTACAACCACGGGGATCTCAGCCGCGACTTTACCTACATAGACGACATAGTGGACGGCATACTCGCCATCGCCGAGCTGCCGCCCCGCGCCAATCCGCACTGGCACGCCAGTCAGGGCAGTCAGGCCGAGAGCGCAGCCCCCTATCGCATCCTCAACATAGGTAACAGCCAGCCGGTGCGGCTGCTCGATTTTATCGAGGCGCTGGAACAGGCGCTGGACAAGCCCGCCATCAAGCGGATGCTGCCCATGCAGGCAGGCGACATGCACGCCACCTGGGCCGACAGCGAGCCCCTTCACACCCTCACGGGCACCCGCCCCGCCACCCCGCTCAGGCAGGGAGTCGCCGAGTTCGTGCGCTGGTATCTCGACTATTACCGGCCGGGGTGAGCCACGGTGACATGAATGTACAATCCTGACTAAATAATGCGGCGTGGAACATAAGTCATCACAGGCTTCCCCCATCGCAAGCCGCTTTTGCTACCCCTTGTGATGGGACTGTCCCTTCCAATACCCACCGGCATCCCACACGGGCCTGTATTTACCATTGGTTCCATATCATTTTGATCTCTGGGCAGGTGGCATCATAACAACAGGATCCACTGGATTAATGGCAGAGCGGGCCATGTTCCCCTATATCTTCTGTACCCCAACAGGAGAGAATCCATGGCGAGCCTCAGCGAAAACAGGCTGTTTTTGCTGCTTTTTTTATCGCTGTTGCTGGCCGGTACTGTGCAGGCTGCAGCGCAAAGCAGGGATTTCAGACAAGCCCCCAAGGTGCTCACTGCCCTGAAAAAGGGTCAGGTGGCGCAGAGCCAGGGCAATTTGACCCAAGCCATCCACTTCTATTGTGCCGCCGCCACGACGGGCAACCCGGAAGGCTATTTTCGCATCGGTCGCCTCCTTGCCACCGGCCCGGGCTCGGTGCGCAACCCCAAGATGGCCAACGCCTACCTCGCCATGGCAATGCGCCTTGGCAATCAGCAAGCCGCCCGCTACTACAATGCCCGCATCGGCAACGCCATCATAGGGGATCAGTGTGGCGCCGGCGTCGGCGGGGGAGCAGGCAGTTACTTTGCCGAGATCCCCAATACCCCTTTCAATCTGGATGCCTACCTGGCCCGCCAGTCACCAACCAAACAGAAACTGGCCACCATGTTGCGCCACGCCGCCAAGCACCACAGCCTCGATGAGCGGCTGGTGTTGGCCATTGCCATTGCCGAATCCAACCTCAACAGCCGCGCCGTCTCCCCCAAGAATGCCCAGGGGCTGATGCAACTCATACCGGAAACCCAGCAGCGCTTCGGCGTGACTCGCCCCTTCGATCCGGCACAGAACATCAAGGGGGGCGTGACCTATCTCAAGTGGCTGGATCGCCGGTTTGATGGCAACTGGATACTGATGTCGGCAGCCTACAACGCAGGAGAGAGAGCGGTGGAACAGTACGGCGGCATCCCCCCCTATCAGGAGACCCAACAATATGTGCGGCGAGTGCTCTACTTCGCCGGTCACAAGGGGAAGTAGCCCTCACCCGTTCATGCCCGATCTGGAAATAGACGTCGGTCCCCTTCCCAACCAGCGACTGGCAATCAGGGCCAGATACAACCCAATGTCTCGCTCGCGGCCAGCAAAAATGTTGGCCAGCAAGGCTGGTCAGCGACGAACAGCTAAATATGGCGGCTTTGGCACAAAAACGAGTCCTCATCATGCCAGGCGTGCCCCCAGCGCACAGCCGGATGTGACGGCTGCGGCAAAGAGGGCTACAAGCCGGGCCCTGCCTTTGCCCCCCTTCCCCCATTGGTTTACAATCGGAGCGTTTTTTGGAACCGGGTTGACGGCGTGTCGACCTGGCCCCACCACGACATCAGTCTGTTAGTGCCAAGACATTAACCTGCTGAATAGGAAGAGAATTAGCCAATGGCTCAATTTATTTACACCATGAACCGGGTCGGCAAGGTAGTGCCGCCCAAGCGTCATATCCTCAAGAACATCTCCTTGAGCTTCTTCCCGGGCGCCAAGATAGGCGTACTGGGCCTGAACGGTGCCGGTAAGTCCACCCTGCTGCGCATCATGGCCGGCATAGATACCGAGATCGAAGGGGAAGCCCGTCCTCAGCCCGGCATCAAGATCGGCTACCTCCCCCAGGAGCCCAAGCTGGATCCGGAGCAGACAGTCCGTGAAGCGGTCGAAGAGGCGGTAGGCGACGTCAAGCGCGCCATTGCTCGCCTCGACGAGGTCTATGCGGCCTACGCCGACCCGGATGCGGATTTTGACAAGCTGGCCCGCGAACAGGGCGAGCTGGAAGCCATCATTCAGGCCCAGGGTGGCCACAACATGGAAAACCAGCTGGAGCGCGCGGCCGATGCCCTGCGTCTGCCGGCCTGGGACGCCAAGATCCAGCACCTCTCAGGTGGTGAGCGCCGCCGTGTGGCGCTGTGCCGTCTGCTGCTGGAAAAGCCGGACATGCTGCTGCTGGACGAACCGACCAACCACCTGGATGCGGAATCCGTGGCCTGGCTGGAGCGCTTCCTGCACGACTACGAAGGCACAGTCGTGGCCATCACCCACGACCGCTACTTCCTCGACAACGTGGCAGGCTGGATCCTGGAGCTGGACCGCGGCGAAGGTATCCCGTGGGAAGGCAACTACTCCTCCTGGCTGGAGCAGAAAGATGCCCGTCTGGCCCAGGAGGCCAGCTCCGAAGCGGCTCGTCGCAAGTCCATCGAGAAAGAGCTGGAGTGGGTTCGTCAGAATCCGAAAGGCCGTCAGGCCAAGTCCAAGGCCCGTATGGCTCGCTTCGAAGAACTCAACACCAACGACTACCAGAAGCGCAACGAGACCAACGAGCTGTTCATTCCGCCCGGACCCCGCCTCGGCGACAAGGTGCTGGAAGTGGCGAACCTGCGCAAATCCTACGGTGATCGGGTGCTGATCGACGATCTGTCGTTTGCCATTCCGAAGGGAGCCATCGTCGGCATTATAGGCCCGAACGGTGCCGGTAAGTCGACCCTGTTCCGCATGATGTCGGGTCAGGAGCAGCCGGACTCCGGCACCATCACCCTGGGCGAAACCGTGGTGCTGGCCTCTGTGGATCAGTTCCGCGACAGCATGGATGACAAGAAGACGGTGTTCGAAGAGGTTGCCGACGGTCAGGATATCCTGCGTATCGGCAACTACGAGTTCCCGAGCCGCGCCTATATAGGCCGCTTCAACTTCAAGGGCGCCGATCAGCAGAAGCGGGTCGGCGAGCTCTCCGGTGGTGAACGTGGCCGTCTGCATCTGGCCAAGCTGTTGCAGACCGGTGGCAACGTGCTGCTGCTGGATGAACCGACCAACGATCTGGACATCGAAACCCTGCGCGCCCTCGAGAACGCCCTGCTGGAGTTCCCGGGTTGTGCCATGGTCATCTCCCACGATCGCTGGTTCCTCGACCGCATCGCCACTCACATCCTGGACTACCAGGACGAGGGTAATATTGCCTTCTTCGAAGGCAACTTTACCGAATACGAAGAGTGGAAGAAGAAGACCTACGGCGCCGAGGCAATCCAGCCCCATCGCGCAAAATACAAACGCATCACCAAATAAGGGTGACGGTGTCACAAGGGGAGCTTCGGCTCCCCTTTCTATTGCCTTTTGGCATACAATCCAAGACGGATGCCTTTGCATGGATGTATCGAAATGACGACCCAGCCCCCCACAGAGAAGAAACTCACCATCCAGATCCGGGTCGAACCCGGCTGCCTCGGGCCGGATGGCAAAGAACACATCGAGACCTTCTGTGTCGCCGCCGCCAAGATCTTCGCCGCCATCTATCCCGAGCTGGTGAGCTGGGTGCTGATCCCGCGCTATGACAAGCAGTTGCCGGAGCAGGAGTTCTTCATCGAGGGGCGCAAGTTGACCGAGGAGCAGGCCAGTCTGTTCCTGCGTCGTGTCGGTAGGGAGCTGGGGGAAGTACAGGACAGACTCGACTCCGTGCTGGCCCAGCTGGTGGAGCGTTACTTCAAGACCCTCTGACGCGGCCTCTGTCAGCCATAAAAGGTTCTCTATCGAGGACCTTTTTTATTGCTCAAAAAGAAAACGTTTGAATTTTTGCTCTATTCATTGATCCGCTTCGCAGATCCGGGGTTTGTAAACGCCGCCGCCTGTGTGAAAATGTGCGCGCTGTCACGGTATCAGGACGAGTCTGGTCACTTAGCCACCAGAAAAACAGCCCCCTTGCCCACGCATGGATGGGGTGCCGACTCTCCTGCTGCTTATTTCACGTCACCTATTGGAATCCAACATGAACCAACAACACCAAGCTGCCAATCAGGCCGCCGGGCAAGGATTGCTTGAGCGCCTGTTTGCCCTGCAAGGCCATGGCACTACCGCCCGCACCGAGGTCATCGCCGGGATCACCACCTTCCTGACCATGGTCTATATAGTGTTCGTCAACCCGCAGATCCTCTCTGCGGCGGGCATGGACACCCAGGCCGTGTTCGTCACTACCTGCCTCATCGCTGGCATCGGCAGCATACTGATGGGCCTGTTGGCCAATCTGCCCATCGCCCTGGCCCCGGCCATGGGACTGAACGCCTTCTTCGCCTTCGTGGTGGTGGCCGGCATGGGCTACTCCTGGCAAGTCGGCATGGGCACCATTTTCTGGGGTGCCATGGGTCTGCTGATCCTCACCCTGCTGCGGGTACGTTACTGGCTGATCGCCAATATCCCGCTCACCCTGCGGGTCGGCATCACAGCCGGTATCGGTCTGCTCATCGCCCTGCTCGGCCTGCACAACGCAGGTATCGTAGTGGCGAGCCCGGCCACCATGGTGACGGTGGGCGATCTCACCTCCCTGCCCTGCCTGTTGGGGCTGCTCGGTTTCTTCCTGATCTGTATCTTCTCAGCCCGCGGCGTTCACTCCGCCGTGCTGATTGCCATAGTGGTTACCACCACCCTGGGCTGGCTGTTTGGCGATGTGACCTTCAAGGGCTTCGTCTCCATGCCACCGAGCATAGAGCCGGTATTCGGCCAGCTGGATTTGATGGGGTCGCTCGACATCAGCCTGGCGGGGATCATCTTCTCCTTCATGCTGGTCAACCTGTTCGACTCTTCCGGTACCCTGATAGGCGTCACCAACCGCGCCAAGCTGGCGGACGACAAGGGTCACTTCCCGCGCATGAAGCAGGCGCTTCTGGTGGATAGCGTGAGCTCGGTCGGCGGCGCTTTCATGGGCACCTCCTCGGTCACCGCGTTTATAGAGAGCAGCTCCGGCGTCGCCGTCGGCGGCCGCACCGGCCTGACCGCCATAGTGGTCGGCCTGCTGTTCCTGCTGGCGATCTTCTTCTCCCCCGTCGCTGCCATGGTGCCGGCGTACGCTGCGGCGGGGGCCCTTATCTATGTGGGTGTGCTGATGTGCTCCGAGTTGACCCGGGTGAAGTGGGAAGACCTGACCGAAGCGGTACCCGCCTTCATGACTGCTGTCATGATGCCGTTCAGTTTCTCCATCACGGAGGGGATCGCCATCGGCTTTATCTCCTACTGCGTGATGAAGGCTGGCACAGGCCGCTGGCGCGAGATCAACCCCTGCGTCTTGGTGGTCGCCCTGCTGTTCGTGCTCAAGTTCGTCTGGGTCGACAGCCACTAAACCTGACTTTCGCAAACAAAAATGCCCGTCATCGACGGGCATTTTTTATGGCGGACAGATAGCGGCACTCAACGGATGCCGCGGGCCTCGCGGATCCACTCCCAGGCCTGCTGTATCTCCTGGGTCTTCTCCTTTGCCATCTCCATCATCTCAGGTGGCAGCCCCTTGGCGGCCAACTTGTCAGGGTGATGCTTGCTCATCTCCTTGCGGTAGGCGCGCTTGATGTCCTGATCACTGTCGCTCTCGCTCACCCCGAGCAACTGGTAGGCATCCTTGAGGCGATCCGCTGACGGCGCCTCCTGCCGATACTGCTGCCCGCCGTACTCACCGCCCTGATACTGGCCGCCATGCGCCCGGTTGAAGAAGTTCATCTGCGCTTCGGCCATCGCCAGGATGCGGGCCAGCTCGATGCGGCTGAAGCCCAGCTCATCGGCGATGGTATGCAAAATGGCGCGCTCGTCGGCCTCGACCTTGCCATCGGCAAAGGCGGCCTGCAGTTGCACCTCCAGGAAGAAGCGCAGAATGTCCCGCTGCCCCAGGCTGGCACGACGGAACTCGGCCAGAGTTTCCCGCAACGGGAACTCGGCCTCCTTGCCCAGACGGAACGACTCCTGGGCGCGCGCTCGCTGATCCCCCACCAGTCGCATCCGATCCATCAGGTTGGAGGCAACCCGGATCTCTTGCTCTGTAACCTGGCCATTCGCCTTAGCGATATGACCCATGACGGCGAAAGTGGCATGGAAAAAGACCGCCTGTTGTTGCTGGCTGGGGCCACGCTGAAACGCGCCCCGAATACCCATGCCCCGATCGAAACGGTGGCCGATCCAGAGGCCAAGCAAGGCACCAAAGATGTTGCCGAGCAGAAAACCGAAGAAGGCGCCCAGCACCTTACCCCAAATACGCATGGTTCAAGACCTCGTGATGTTAATGAGTGCGCCGTTGCAGCTGATCATCCAGCTCGCGCAGCCGCTCTGTGGTGCCAATGTCGCGCCACTCGCCGGCCAGCATGGCGCCACCGACCCGGCCTTGCGCCATCCACTCGCGCAGCAGGGGGGCCAGCTTGCGCGCACCCGACGGCAAACCGGCAAAGGCGGCGGGGTCATAGAGCCCGACACCGCTGAAGGTAAAGGCTGGCGCATCCTGCACCCGACCGGCGTGAAGCGAGAAATCCCCATGAGGATGCTGGGGCGGATTGGGCACTAGCCAGAGATGGGCCAGATCCGTACCCAGTGGCTGGTTGACCAGGGTGCGATAGTCCAGACGGAGCCAGGTATCGCCGTTGATCACCAGAAACGGATCGGCGCCAAGCAGGGGCAGTGCCTGCACTATGCCACCGGCGGTTTCCAGCGCACTTGCCTCTGCCGACCAGTGAATGCTGACCCCGAACGCACTGCCGTCACCGAGTGCTTCCACCAGCTTGTGGCCGAGCCAGGCGTGGTTGATCACCAGTTCAGTCACTCCGGCAGCCTTGAGCTTTTCGATATGGTGCACTATGAGCGGCTTGCCCCCTGCCGCCAGCAGCGGCTTGGGCAAGGTGTCAGTGAGCGGGCGCATCCGCTCGCCACGGCCGGCAGCCAGGATCATCGCCTTCATACCGGGGCTCCAGCCACTCGGGCCAGCCCGGGCAGCACCACTTGCTGCAACCAGGCACCGAAGCGGGCCAGCTCCGGATAGCTGGCGCCATGTTGCTGGCACACATCCACCACATAGCCCAGGGTGCGGGGAATGTCCTTGAGGTAACCGGACTTGCCATCCCTGTGATAGAGGCGGGTGAAGAGACCCGCCGCCTTCAGGTGACGCTGCATGCCGGTCAGGTCGGCATGACGACGGAAACTGGCATAGTCGAGCCCGCCAAGCAGGCCCGCCTGCTGCAGCGTATCGAAGCCATGGCGCATGCCCTGCTCGATCACATCGTCGGGCCAGCGCACGTAACAGTCTTTCAGCAGTGAGACGAGGTCATAGCTGAGGGGGCCGATCACCATGTCTTGAAAATCGATGATGGCCAATTCGCTGCCGTTTGGAGTATCGCCACCACAGACCATCAGGTTGCGGCTGTGAAAGTCACGGTGCATCACCCCCTGAGGCTGAGCCAGATTGCTGGCGGTGAGGCAGGCAAACATATCATCCAGCAGCTGTTGTTCTGACTCGCTCAGGGCCAGTTGCAGATGATGGCCCAGCAGCCACTCGGGGAAAATACTGTTTTCACGGGCCATGAAGGCAGCGTCGAAGGGCTCCAGCGCCAGTGCTACCGCCCCCAGTCTGGGTAGCAAGGCGATGGCTTTGCCATACCAGGCCAGCACATTTTGTGCATCCAGACAGCTGATAAGCTGGGTATCCCCCAGATCTGTCACAGCCAGCAGACCATCATCATAGTCCACCCCCTTTACCTCGGGCGCCAGCAGCCCCATGGCATGCAAAGCAGAGGCATTGCGGACAAATTCATGATTTTTTTCGGTTTTTGGATTGGCATCCACCCACACCAAGCCACCGCCACGGTAGTAGCGGCGAAAACTGGCGTCACCGGAAATCAGGGTCAACTCAAGGTTGGCATCACCGGAAATCCGGCGAGCCCATTGCAATAGCAGGGAATCGCGATCGTACATAAGTCGGGGACCGAATTGGAAAGCAGCACTTGGCTGTTAGCCCTGGCCGCAATAATGCTTTATCATTGCCGGCTAACATAAAGCAATGACATGCAATGTCAACTCGATGAATCCTGTCGTAAAATGCATGTCTTGAATCAGCCGTATCTACCACGGATTGCGCGAGTCTTTCACATGACAAAATGGACACTGGGGTACTCATATCCCATCGCCCTGACCATCAGCCTTATCCCAGCCCTGACCCCGGCAATAGTGCAGGCGGCTCCGCTGACGCCGCCGCCCGCCACCGGGATCCTGGACGGGCTCTGCTATGACTATGTACCCAAGGTAGAGAAACTGGCCCCCGGAAAGGATGCCAACGCCCAACCTGTCGAAGTGGATGCCGATCGGCTAGAGGCCAAGCAGGGCGGTACCGCCGTCTATCAGGGCGATGTCAAAGTTCGCCAGGGTGTGCGCAAATTTGACTCGGATTATGCCGAGCTCGATCAGAAGAGCCGGGATGTCATCGCCATCGGCAACATCTATTACAACGATGGCCAGATCACTGTCACCAGTGACAAGACCCTGAAATCCAACCTGGATACCAAGAATTCCGAGCTGGAAGAGGGCAAATACCAGGTTCATGGCTCACCGGTACGCGGCTCTGCCGACCGGGTCACCATGACCAACAACAACCAGAACATCACTCTGGAAGGGGCTCAGTACACCACCTGCCCACCTGGCCAGGAAGTGTGGACCCTGAAAGCGGGCAGCATCGACATCGATCAGACAGAGGTGTTCGGGGAAGCCTGGAACGCCAGCCTCTGGCTCTATGACTATCCGGTGTTCTACTTCCCGTATATCAACTTCCCCATCAAGGATGAGCGCAAAACCGGTCTGCTCTACCCGGGTTATACCCAAAGCTCCAAGAACGGCATGGACATCACCCAGCCGTTCTACTGGAACATAGCGCCCAACTACGACGCCACCATCACTTCCCGTTTCATGGACAGACGGGGCCTGATGGAGCAGGTCGAGTTCCGCTATATGCCGGATCCGGCCCATGCCGGCAGCCTCTATTTCGAAAATCTGGCAGACGACAAACAGTATGATGAAACCCCCAGCCTGAACGAAAAGCTGTCTGACGGGCATCGCTATCTGCTCAATGCGCGCCACACCTCACTGTTTGCCGACAATGCCATGCGGGTATCGGTCGACTACACCAAGGTCCGGGATCGGGATTACAACTACTTCAACGACTTCTCCCCCAAGGTGGGAACCCAGGTCGAGAACCAGTTGCAGCAATCCCTGATGGCCGGCTACTTCCAGCAAAACTGGAACCTCAACACAGAGGTGCGGACCTACCAGATACTGCTGGCAAGTGCCCAGCAGCCTCACGAACTGATGCCACGGATCAACCACAACTACTACCATCAGGGCAACTGGTACGATCTGGCCTGGAATACCGAAGTCACCCGGTTCGGTTACAACAACACCCAGGCCTCAGCGCAAAACCTGGGGGATGCCTATACCGGCACCCGTGTCTACACGGCGCCGACCCTGACCATGCCGCTCATCGACGAGGCAGGCTACTACCTCGACAGCCAGTACAAGCTGATGTACACCCGTTACGATCAGGAAGTGCCGGACAACATGAGCTCCACCTTCACCAAGCGGTTCACTCCTGAAGGTGCGAGCGGTGTCACTCTGGATGAGGGCATCATCACCCGGACCCTGCCTTCCTTCCGCCTAAAGGGTGGCATGACCTTCGAACGCAACCAGGACTGGTTTGGTGGCAACGCCAATCAAACCCTGGAGCCGGAGTTCCAGTACCTCTATGTGCCCTACAAGGATCAGGACAACATAGGTGTCTATGACTCCACCACCATGCGTCAGGACTACTACAGCCTGTTCAGCGACCGCCGTTATGCCGGTCTGGACCGCATCAGCGACTCCAACAGGGTCTCACTCGGTGTTACCACCCGGGTTTATGATCAGGCTGGTGATGAACGAATTCGACTGGCCGTTGCCCAAGCTTTCGACTTTGTTGCCCCCAGGGTCAAGCTCTACCCCAGCGAGTCACTGGCGACCAACACCCGCTCCCCGCTCTCGTTTGAGGGGGATGCCAAGATCAACGAGCAGTGGTTTGCCCATGCCGGGGCGCAATATGATATGGATCAGAGCGAGATCAGCTCTGCCAACAGCGCCCTCGAGTATCGCCGCGAGAAGCTGATCAGCCAGCTGAACTACCGCTTCGTGCGCAATGCCAACTACGACCTGTCGAACACCAATCAGGTCGCCGACCTCAATCAGGTCGGTATGCTGTTGACCACACCGCTCAATGATCAGTGGCACCTCTACGGTGGCTACTATCACGACCTTGATCAGGGAGTGAAGGTAGATCGCAAGGTGGGTCTGAAATATGACTCCTGCTGCTGGAGCATCAACTTCAACCTGGAGTGGGTCAATACACCGGATAACGTGACCATGCGTCCGACCTCGGAGCGCAGCCTGGGCATTCAGTTTGAAATGAAAGGATTGGGTAGCGTGGGTACCGGCTCCAAGGGCACCTCCCTGGATACCGAAGCACTGCCTTACATTCGTCCGTTTAACCTGCGAGACCAATAACCGGTCTGGCAAACGCCTTGAGAGATGGATATGAAGAAGACGTTGATTTCCCTGCTGACTGCAGGCCTGTTCGGAGCCATGAGTCAGGGGGCCTTCGCCGCCCCCGAGCTGATGGACAAGGTGCTTGCCGTGGTCAACAAGGACGTGGTGCTGGCCAGCCAGCAGGAAGCCCTGGTACAGAAAGTCAAAAGCTCTGCCCAGGAGAGCGGCCAGTCCCTGCCCGATGATGCCACCCTGCGCAAGCAGGCGCTGGATCGCCTGATCCAGGAGAGCCTGCAACTGCAACTGGCGGATCGCCAGGGCCTCAAGATCAGCGACACCCAGCTGGAGCAAGCCATCCAGAGCATAGCCGCCGACAACAAGATGACCCTGGATCAGCTGCGTGCCCAACTGGCCCGCGAAGGCCTGACCTATGCCCAGTATCGGGAAGAGGTGCGCCGCGAGATCCTGATGAACGAGGTGCGCCGCAACCAGGTGCGCCGTCGCATCAACATCTCCGATCAGGAGGTCAAGCAGGTGGTGGATATCCTCGCCAAGCAGGGCCAGCAGCAACAGCAGTACCATGTCGGCCATATCCAGATTGCCCTGCCGGATAACCCGAGCGCCGAGCAGCTCAACGCCGCCAAGAGCAAGATAGAGCGCATCCTGACTGCCCTGAAACAGGGCGCCGACTTCCGCAAGCTGGCCATTGCCGAGAGTAATGGTCCCAAGGCACTGGAAGGGGGCGACTGGGGCTGGATGAGCCCGCAAGAGATGCCGACCCTGATGGCCGAAGCGGTACAAGGCGCGGCCAAGGGTGACATAATTGGCCCGCTGCGCTCTGGCGCCGGTCTGCACATCGTCAAGGTGTTCGATGCCAAGGGTCAGCAGCAGGTGCTGCAGACCGAGGTAAAAGCACGCCACATACTGATCAAGCCTTCCATCATCCTCAGCGAAGAGAAAGCCAAAGGCATGCTGGATGGCATACTGCACGACATCAAGAGCGGCAAGGCGACCTTCGCCAGTCTGGCGGAAAAATACTCCGAAGATCCGGGCTCTGCGGTGCAGGGCGGCGAGCTGGGCTGGTCTGATCCCAACGTCTATGTGCCGGAGTTCCGCGACATGGTCAACCGCCTCAAGCCGGGTGAGCTGAGCGCCCCCTTCCGTACTACCCACGGCTGGCACATAGTGCAGCTGGAAGATCGTCGCAGCCAGGATGCCACCAGCAAGGCCCAGGAGCAGCGTGCCTATCAGCTCATCTTCAACCGCCGCTTCACCGAAGAGTCCCAGGCGTGGCTGGATGAGCTGCGTGACGAGGCCTACATCCAGATCGAAGGCGCCGGCAGCTGATGAGCTGTCGTCGTCTCGCCATTACGCCGGGTGAGCCCGCCGGAATAGGCCCGGATCTGGTGCTGCAGATAGCCCAGCAGGATTGGCCCCACCAGCTGGTGGTGATCGCCGATCCCGCCTTGCTGCTCGAACGGGCCGCCCTGCTGGGGCTGCCCATCGAGCTGCAACCCTATGATGCCGAAACTTCTGCCGAGCCGCAGCGGGCGGGTACCCTGAGCATCTGTCCTGTGACCCTCGGCGCCCCCGTGGTGCCGGGTGAGCTGAACGAGGGCAACGGCGCCTATGTGCTGGCCACCCTGCAGCGCGCCTGTGACGGCAACCTCAGCGGTGAATTTGCCGCCGTGGTAACCGGGCCGGTGCACAAGGGGATCATCAATCAGGCGGGCGTGTCATTCAGTGGTCATACCGAGTTCTTCGCACAGCAGTCAGGCACCGCCGACGTGGTGATGCTGCTGGCGACGGAAGGCTTGCGGGTGGCGCTGGCGACCACCCATATACCGCTAGCCTACGTGGCCATGGCCATCACGGAGGATCGCCTCGGCAAGGTGATCCGCATTCTGGATGCGGATCTCAAAACCAAGTTTGGCATCGCCAAGCCCCGGATTTACGTCTGCGGCCTCAATCCCCATGCCGGGGAAGGGGGCCATCTCGGCCGTGAAGAGATTGACGTGATCGAACCCGCCCTGGCCGGCTTGCGCCAGGAGGGGATCGATCTGGTCGGCCCGCTGCCGGCCGATACCCTGTTCCAGGATAAATACCTCAAGGATGCGGATGCGGTACTCGCCATGTACCACGACCAGGGGCTGCCCGTGCTCAAATACAAGGGGTTCGGCAGTTCGGTCAATATCACCCTTGGACTTCCTTTCATCCGCACTTCGGTGGATCACGGCACTGCGCTGGATCTGGCAGGCAAGAGCCTGGCGGACCCGGGCAGTCTGATCACCGCGATTAACCACGCCATCAAGATGGTAGAGAAAAAAAGATATGAGCAGTAAGGTGCAGAGCAACAAGGTGCACATGGGTCATACGGCCCGTAAGCGTTTCGGTCAGAACTTCTTGCATGACCGCTATGTGATCGATCAGATAGTGGCCGCCATCAATCCGCAGCCGGGTCAGAATCTGGTGGAGATAGGCCCGGGCCTCGCCGCCCTGACCGAACCGGTCGCCTCCCAGATGGACAAGATGACAGTGGTCGAGCTGGACCGGGACTTGGCCGCGCGCCTGCGCGAGCACCCGACCCTCAAGGACAAGCTGACCGTGATCGAGGCCGATGCCATGCGCTTCGACTTCGGCACTCTGATGGGGGAAGGCAAGGGGCCGCTGCGCATCTTCGGCAACCTGCCCTACAACATCTCCACGCCGCTCATCTTCCACCTGTGCGATTTCGCCGACCGGGTAGAAGACATGCACTTCATGCTGCAAAAAGAAGTGGTATTGCGGATGTCTGCCGGCCCGGGCAGCAAGGCCTATGGCCGCCTGAGCGTCATGGTGCAGTACTACTGCCAGGTGATCCCCGTGCTGGAAGTGGGCCCTGGCGCCTTCAAACCTGCACCGAAAGTGGATTCAGCCGTGGTCCGTCTGGTACCGCACAAGAACCCGACCATAGTCGCCAAAGACATCCGCTGCCTGAGCCGCGTCTGTACCGAAGGCTTTGGCCAGCGCCGCAAGACCATCCGCAACAGCTTCGCCAACTTCATCACGGACGCTCAGCTGACCGAACTTGGTATCGATGGCAACCTGCGCCCGGAGAATCTCTCCCTGGAGCAGTTCGTCATGATCGCCAACTGGCTGGCGGATCAACAACAGGCCTGATCCCGTGGCATACCCGCATATCGTTATCCGCCCATCCCCCCGTTATGTGGCGGATACCCAGGACCCTTACCAGTTCCACTATCTGATCGAGATCGAGAATCTGGGGCCGGGGCCGGCGCAGCTGCTGCACCGGCGCTGGCTCATCACGGATGCCAACGGCAAGATGCTGGAAGTCGAGGGCCCCGGCGTGGTCGGGGAGCTGCCCGTGATTGCCGAAGGGGAGACCTTTCGCTATCAGAGCGGCGTGCCACTCGACACCCCATTTGGGGTGATGGAAGGGAGCTATACCCTGCAAGATGAGTCAGGGCAGCCGTTCGAGGCGCCCATAGCGCCTTTTACCCTGGCCGTCCCAAACATTATTAACTGAGGTTTCATGGCGAACTGTTTTGTTGGCGATATCCAGGGCTGTTATGACGACTTGCGTCGTCTGCTGGATCTCGCAAAGTTCGATCCAGCCAAGGACGTGCTCTGGCTCTGTGGCGACCTGGTCGCCCGCGGCCCGGACTCCCTGAAGACACTGCGCTACGTCAAGTCGCTGGGCCAGCGGGCCGTCACAGTGCTCGGCAACCACGACCTTCACCTGCTGGCGGTCGCCGATGGCGTTGCGCCGCTCAAGAAGAAAGACAAGCTGCAAGCCCTGATGGAAGCGCCGGATCGGGACGAGCTGCTGACGTGGTTGCGCCATCGCCCCCTGCTGGCGGAGCACCCGGATCTGCCCATCATGATGGTGCATGCCGGTATCTCCCCCGCCTGGGACGCCCGAACGGCACGCAACTGTGCCCGCGAAGTGGAGAGTCTGCTGCGCGGCGATCAGTACAGCTGGTTGTTGCACAACATGTATGGCGATCTGCCCGATGGCTGGAGTGAAGATCTGGCAGGTATCGAACGTTACCGCTACATCATCAACACCTTCACCCGGATGCGCTTCTGCTATTTCGATGGCCGACTCGAGTTCAAGTGCAAGAAAGGCCCCACGGAGTCTACTCCCGGCCTGCGCCCCTGGTTCGAGCAGCGCGAGCACCATATGGATGACCCCATACTGGTGTTCGGCCACTGGGCGGCCCTGATGGGCAACACAGGCAGGAACGACATCAAGGCGCTCGACACCGGCTGCGTGTGGGGCAACAGCCTCACCCTGTGGCGTTATGAAGACGATGCCCTGATAGCGACGCCCTGCCCCACTCACGCCAAGTGATGGTTAAGGGCTGCGCCTGAGCGACGAGAGCCTCACTCTGTGGTGTTACGAAGACGATGCCCTGATCGCTACCCCTTGCCCCACTCACGCCAAGTAAGGGGAAAGAGTGGTGAGAACCCCACTCTGTCGCGTTACACAAGAACAAAGCCCGGCAAGTTGCCGGGCTTTGTTCTATTCGCACCAATGAGTTACAGCTTGCGCCCCAGTCGCTTCTCGATCTGGCGTCGCTCCCATTCCGGACCAAACAGCTTGAAGGGCTGGAACAGGTTGATGGCATGGGAGATCAGCCCCAGACCCCACCCCAGCGCCGGCCACCAGGCCCAGATATAGTCCGGGTTGCTGAGGTAGTTGATGACAAACAGCCCGCAGATCACCAGCACATAGCTGAAAATGTGGTAGTAGAAGCCTTTGAGCCCCTCCACATACCCCATGGCGGCCCGCTCCTCTGCCGACACCTGCACCCTGTCCTGACCCATAGTTTCATTCCCTCTCATCTCGCGCTCCTGTTGTTGTGTCCCATCCAGTTGAGCCACATCAAGTTCAAAGACGGAGGCCAGGGCCTTGAGAGATTCCAGTCCGGGCTGCTGACCCTGTTCGATCCGCTGTATGGTGCGAACACTCAAGCCAGTCAGGGTCGCCAACTGATCCTGTGACCAACCCCGTTGCAATCTCAACTTCCTGACGATCATCATGAGCTCCTAGTGGTGGTAGACAGGGCCAGCATAGGGCCAGCGCAAAGAAAGGTGACACGACAGATGGCCGACATCAACCTGACTATTGTTTAAAATCAATGAATTAGATGTAATCCTGGATCAGAAAGCCGGTCGTTCGCCCAGATGCTGGACGAACCGCAGCAGATAACCGTCGGGGTCCTGTACCAGAAACTCCCGCTGACCCGAGCTCATATTTCCCACCGGATACCAGGATTCACGCAGTGGCCGATAGAGCGCCACCCCGGCCAGCGCCAGCCGAGCGAGCAGGGGCTGGATGTCGGTCAACTCCATCTGTAAATTTATACCGCGTCCCAGCGGAGGCTCCAGCACACCGGTCAGCCATCCTGCCGGATGGATCTGTTCCAGCATCAACTGTACCTGTTGCTGCTCCAGATAGGCGAAGGGGGGATCGTCGCGCTGATAGCGCACAGCAAACCCCAATAGCCCGGTATAGAAAGGCAAGGAAGCTGCCAGGTTGGTCACCGACAGCTCGGGCACCATGGGGTTCCAGTAGACCTCATCCATGGATCACAGGCTCTGCATCAGCTCGGCCGCGATCTCGAACGAGCGCAGCCGCGCACCCTGATCGACGATGGGGCCGTTGAACATCAGCTCATCGGCACCCGTCTCGGCCAGCAGCGCCTTGAGGCCGTGACGCACCTGATCGCGATCTCCCACCAGTGAGCGGGCCAGGGTCTGCTCCATCGCCATCAGCTCACGGGGCGACCACTCTTCCCCCAGCTCGACCACAGGTGCGGGCAGCTTGCCAGCGTCACCTCGGTAGAGACGCAGGAACTGTTGCTGCACAGTGGTGAACTGGAAACGGGCCTCCCGCTCGCTGTCGGCGGCGATCATGTTGATGCAGACCACGGCATAGGGCTTGGGCCAGCGCACCGAGGGGCGGTACTGGGCGCGGTAGATCTCCAGCGCCTGCAACAACAGGCCGGGAGCAAAGTGGGAGGCAAAACCAAACGGCAGCCCCATAGAAGCGGCAAGCTGGGCACTGTAAAGGCTGGAACCCAGCAGCCAGATGGGCAGATGCAGCCCCTGGCCCGGCACGGCCTGTACTGCCCCTGTCTCGTCACCGAAATAACTCATCAACTCACGCACATCCGCCGGAAACTCATCCACGTCGCCGCTGCGCTGACGTCGCAGTGCCTGCATGGTGCGCTGATCCGTGCCGGGGGCACGACCCAGCCCAAGATCGATGCGATCAGGGTAAAGCGAAGCCAAGGTGCCAAACTGCTCGGCAATCACCAGCGGTGCATGGTTCGGCAGCATGATGCCGCCGGCGCCCAGTCGCAGGGTCTTGGTACCCCCCGCCAGATGACCGATCAGCACAGCGGTGGCAGCACTGGCGATGCCCGGCATGTTGTGATGCTCCGCCAGCCAGTAACGCTGATACCCCCAGCGCTCGGCATGCTGGGCCAGGTCCAGTGAACGGCGAAACGACTCGGCCGGGTGGGAGCCTTCGGGCACGGGGACCAGATCGAGCACTGAATAGGGGATGGCAGACATGGGTCACTCCATTGATTTACAGACCAGTAACAAGGGAGGCAATGTAGCACGGGATACCTGAACGAATCACGCGCCAGGCCAACGAATTGACCCTGGCTCTTTGCTAGCAACCGATAATCTAAATCGCCGCACCTCCTGAGTACCCTGAGTCTCCTGCCTTGCCAGAGGTGCAGATGGCGCCATGCCAGCCCGGGCTGAGCGTCAAGTAACAATATCCACAGTTACCCGCTCTGACCGCAAGCGCTAGCATGCTGTGGCTCGTTGTCTGGTTGTGAGCTCAGCCCACCCTCTTCTTGCAGGAGAATACAGGCATGAATGCAATCACAGACACCAAGACCGGCCTCTTCCTCGCCTCTTTCGAGATCGGCAAAGCCATGCCGGGGGCGCAACTGCTGCACCTGAACCTGGCAGTCTATACGCCAGGGGAGACAGTCAATGGCGTCGCCCATCTGACCCAGGCAACCAATCCACCGCTCGACATGGCCTCCGAACTGAAAGGCCAATACACCTATATGTGCGTCATGCCCAAGCAGTGCCATATCCTGGTGACTGCGCAGGGCTACCCCATTATCAAATGGCCCCAGAGCGGCGGGATCGGGCCGGTGATCCAGCCCAACTTCGAGCTGCGCATGGTACTCGGGGAAGACTGGAAATCAGGCACGGCCAACTACAAATATCAGGACAATCATCAGGTGTGGCACGAGGTGAAAGACGCCCCCGTCACCCTGGTGCCCGCCGCAGTACTGGCTTGACCCCCTCAAGACGGCCCCGATGGGGCCGTCACGTTTATGCCATATCCTGATATATCTGAACGGGTTATTGTGTTTTCTGTCATCCTGTTGGCACACTGATAGTAGATCGTCTCTGCAATCGCCCGTGTGACAAGGATGTGTCCATGACAAGTGCCAGGCCAGGTCGTAAACCCTTCTATGTGCATATCGCCACCCTCTTCATCCTGCTGTTTACCCTGCTGGGCAGCGCCCTTATCGCATTGCAATTCCAGCAAGCGGCACAACAGGGACTGGAGCATGAACGGCAAAATTTCCTGCAATACCGGGAGCAGCTCGCCCTCGCCCTTCAATTGAACGAGCGGCCGGCCCGCATGTCCCTCAGTCTGCTGCGCAGCGGTCAGCTGGCGGCTATGAACAGTCTGGATGCCCGGCTCGGCTACCTGCCACAACTGGCAGAGGTGCTGGCCAACAGCCCCAGTTATGGCGCCGTCTATGCCGGCTACGCGGATGGTGATTTCTTCCTGGTGCGCAAGTTGACCGAGCGGGCCCGAGCCCAACTGGACAGGGTCCCAGCGGCCAGCACCTTGCTGGTGCAGAGCCTGCACCAGGGCAAGGGGGAGTTTCTCTACTTCGACCAGCGGCTGACCCTGCTCGAGCGCCGGGCCATGCCTCAATACCAGTTTGATCCCCGCAGCCGCGACTGGTACAAGCAGGCACGCTGGCGTTCAGGCATCGCCACCACCCACCCCTATCTCTTCTTTACCACCAAGGAGCCAGGCATGACGCTGGCGGTGGAAAGCGACAACAGAAGGGCAGTGATCGGGCTGGATACCAGCGTCGAGGGGCTGTCGGCCCTGATCGGTGAACTGCGGTTGCCAGAGCAGAGTCAGGTGGTTCTGTTCGACGAATACGCCACCCTGCTTGCCACGGATCCCAAACAGCTTCCCAGCTTCGAGCAACTGAGCCAGCTGCCCCTCCTGTCGGCGCTGTCTCATCCCGTGCTGACCCAGCTGCAGCAACAGGTCACCAGCCAACCCGCCTTGCTGAGCAGCCCGGTGGAGCTGAATCTGACCGCCGCCGATCAGAGTGACTGGCTGGTCAATCTCTCTCCCCTCGGTGAGGGATCCCCCTTTTATATCGCCTTGCTGGTCTCGGCCGACCTGCTCTACCAGCAGGCTCGCAACGAAGCGCTGATCAACCTCGGCTGGGCACTGGCAGGTTTGCTGCTGCTGTTGCCGGTGATCTGGCTGGTCTCCCGCCGCACCGCGACCCCCCTGCTGGCCCTGACTCAAGAGGCGGAGCGGATCCAGCACTTCGACTTCGGCGAGAGCCGGGTGCCGGAATCGGCGATCCGCGAGATCGACGATCTGGCCCGTACCATGTCAGGCATGCGACTGACCCTGGGCAACTTCATGAACATGGGCCGGGCACTGGCGGCCGAACACCGCTTCGACTCCCTGCTCAGCCGCATACTGCACGAGACCATAGCCGCCGTACAGGCCGAGGGGGGCTGCCTCTACCTGGCGCAAGAGCAGAGCATGGTGGCAGTCCAGGCGCTCTGGCGGCAACAGTCTCTGCCCGCCGAGCAGGCTCCCTGGCAGGAGGCGCTGCTCGGCAAGCTGGCTCATGGCGAGCGGCTCACTCTGGCCGTCGACGAACGGGGCTGGCAGCAACATCTGGCGAGCTGGGGCCCCTTCCCCGGCCCTTGCCAGCTGGTCGCCGAGCCACTGTGCAATCATCGACAGGAGCTGATCGGCTGCCTGCTGTTGATCCTGCCCGACTGCTCTGCCCGCGAACTGGCCTCGCGCATCAGCCTGATCGAGGCGCTGGCAGGCACGTCTGCTTCCGCCATCGAGAACCAGCGCCTGCTGGAGGAACAGAAACAGCTGCTGGAGTCCTTCATCGAGCTGATGGCAGGGGCCATCGATGCCAAGAGTCCCTACACGGGTGGCCACTGCCAGCGGGTACCCGAATTGACCCGGATGCTGACCGAAGCAGCCTGTGCCCAGCAGCAGGGCCCCTTCGCCGACTTTCGGCTCAATGAAGAGGAGTGGGAGGCCATTCACATCGCGAGCTGGCTGCACGACTGCGGCAAGGTCACCACGCCGGAGTTTGTGGTCGACAAGGCCACCAAGCTGGAGACTATCTACGATCGGATCCACGAGATCCGCACCCGCTTCGAAGTGCTCAAACGCGACGCCTATATCGAGGTGCTGGCGGCCCGTCTGCCGGCGTCAGAACGGGAAGCGGCAAGAGCGGAGGTGGCGCCACTCTGGAGTACCCTGGATCAGGAGTTCGCCTTCGTCGCCGATTGCAACCTCGGCGGGGAATGGATGGCACCGGAGAAGCTGACACGGCTCGATGCCATCGCCAACCGCACCTGGTTGCGCACCCTGGACGACAGGCTCGGCATCAGCCGGGAGGAACTCAAGCTGCACCAGAACGAACCAGCCTCCCATTTGCCCTGTATCGAGCCACTGCTGGCTGACAAGACAGTCCACCTCATACCCCGCCCCGTCCACGACAGCCTGGATGAGCGCAATCCCTGGGGCTTCAAGGTCAGGGTGCCGACCTATCTCTACAACCGTGGAGAACGTTACAACCTGGCCATCGGCCGCGGCACCCTCACAGAAGAGGAGCGCTACAAGATCAACGAGCACATCATCCAGACCATCCGCATGCTGGAGCGGCTCCCCTTCCCGCGCCATTTGCGCAATGTGCCCGAGATCGCCGGTGGACATCATGAACGCATGGATGGCAAGGGTTACCCCCGCCAGTTGCTGGGGCAACAGATGAGCATCCCGGCACGCATCATGGCCATCGCCGACATCTTCGAGGCGCTGACCGCCAGCGATCGCCCCTACAAGTCGGGTAAGACGGTGGCTCAATCCCTGGCCATCATGCAGAACATGGTGCGTGAGCAGCACATAGACCCGGCGCTGTTTGCCCTGTTCGTCAGCAGCGGTATCTGGCGCGACTATGCCGAGCGTTTTCTGGCGCCGGAACAGCTGGACCAGGTGGATGAAGAGGCTCGGCTGACCCCACAGGCATAGACAGGGTTCATATTTTCTTACATTTGTATGCTGGTTTGGGCAGGCCCGCTTGGTTATAACTGTGCCCTACAGCGAAGGGGGAGCAAAAGACTTCCCCTCACTCTTTATCACACCACATGGTTCAGGTTATTTATGTCAAAACATCTCATCATGCTGGGCGCGCTGGCGCTGTCCGGCTGCTCCCTGTTGTCGCCACCCCCGCCCACCGTTACCCCTGTCCATCTGGCCGATGCCAGCCAGCGGGGTTTCTATATCGAGTGCAGCAGCATGACGGCCTGCTTCCAGCAGGCCAACCAGACCTGCCCCCAGGGCTACAAAGAGACGGATCGTCGTCAGCAGACGCTCTACTCCACCCAGTACACAACGGGCAGCTATGACGAAGAGAAGAAAATATACAAGGCGGGCACACCCCACCGCATCGCCAATACGGTCCATTCGTTGACCATTCAGTGCCCCACGGATGTGAGCATCACGCCGCGCTAGCAGCCTGCTGGCAACAACGAACAAAGGGCCCGCAGGCCCTTTTCTCATCGCGGTAACACCACCTCAGCGCGTCGCCTCAGCATGCTGGCGGGCCAGCTCGCGGGTCATGGCCTCCCGCATCTTGAACTTCTGCAACTTGCCGGTCACCGTCATGGGGTACTCCTCCACGAAACGTATGTATCTTGGCACCTTGAAGTAGGCGATGCGGGCCGAGAGGAAGTGCTTGATCTCCTCCTCGCTGACCATCTGATCCGGCCTCAGCTTGACCCAGGCACACACCTCCTCCCCGTAACGCTCGCTGTCGACACCGAACACGGCGGCATCCTGCACCGCAGGATGATCGTAGAGCCGATCCTCTATCTCGCGGGGATAGATGTTCTCGCCACCGCGGATGATCAGCTCCTTGCTGCGCCCCACTATCTGCACATAACCCTCTTCATCCATGATGCCGATATCACCCGAGTGCAACCAGCCTTCATCATCGATGGTTTCCGCCGTCTTGACCGGGTCCTGCCAGTAACCCTGCATGACCCCCTTGCTGCGGCAGCAGATCTCACCCCGCTCGCCAATGGGCACCAATTCACCGCTCGGGTCAATCAGCTTGATCTCGGTGTGGTCAAGGGCGCGGCCCACCGTGGTGACGCGCTTGTCCAGCGGCGCATCGATGGCGGTCATGTGGTTGATGGGGCTGCACTCGGTCTGACCATAGGCGATGGTCACCTCTGTCATGTGCATCAGAGTCTGCACCTTGCGCATCAAGGGCTCCGGGCAGATAGCTCCTGCCATGATGCCGGTGCGCAAAGAGGAGAGATCAAACTCGCCAAAGCCGGGCAGCTCCAGCTCGGCGATAAACATGGTCGGCACACCATGCAAGGCGGTGCAGCGCTCCTCGCTCACCGTCTGCAGGGTCGCCACAGGATCGAACGCTTCCGATGGAAACAGGGCGCAGGCCCCCACGCTGATGCACACCAGATTGCCAAGCACCATGCCAAAACAATGATAGAGCGGCACGGGTATGCAGAGCCTGTCCTGCTCGCTGAACGCCATGCCCCGCGCCACCTGCCGGCCGTTGTTGAGTATGTTGCCATGGCTCAGGGTTGCGCCCTTGGGGCTGCCCGTGGTACCCGAGGTGAACTGGATGTTGATGGCATCATCCAGTTTGAGGGTAACCGCCACCCGGGCAAGCCAGGCCGGATCCTGCGCATCCCCCAGGGCCTGCACGGCGCTGAAGTTCAGCATACCCGGCGTTTGCGTCTCCCCGAGCCGGATCACCATTTCCAGGCTCGGCAAGCGGGCGCTGACCAGCTGCCCCGGCGGCGAGCTTGCAAGCTCGGGGGCCAGCTCATTGAGCATGGCGAGGTAGTCACTCCCCTTGAAGGCACTGGCACAGATGAGAGCGCGGCAACCCACATTGTTGATGGCAAACTCCAGCTCGTAGTTGCGATACGCTGGGTTGATGCAGACCATGATGGCGCCGATGCGGGCCGTGGCGAACTGCACCAGGCACCACTCTATGTTGTTTGGCGACCAGATGCCGACCCTGTCCCCCGGCTGGATGCCGAGCGCTAGCAAGCCCAGTGCCAGCCTGTCTATCTGGATGAGGTATTCACGGTAGTTCCAGCGGATCTGCTGGTGACGCACTACAACGGCGGGGCGGTCGGGGAAACGTTCGGCTATCTCTTGCAGATATTCGCCAATGGTCTGGTGAAGCAAGGGCTGGTCGCAAGGACCGGTCCGGTAGCTGAGCAGTGAGGTCATGGGGTGACTCCTGGCCACATTCGATGGATATTGCCTACTGCTCGGCTGGCACGCTTTTTTCAGCTTGTTACGTTAATGTAAAAACCACCCATTAAAAAGACTCACTTTGGTCTAATACTCACCATAAAAAACGGCCAACCCAAGTTGACCGTTTTAAATCCCAGACTCTTGCCTTAGAACAGCAGATGCGCCACACCGGCAATGACCGGCAGGGTCACCAGGGTGCGCAGCAGGAAGATGACAAACAGCTCCCACAGCTTGACCGGGATCTTGCTGCCCAGCAGCAGGGCGCCCACTTCCGACATATAGATGAGCTGGGTGACCGACATGGCGGCAATCACGAAGCGGGTGATGTCGCTCTCTATGGTCGAGGCCAGCACGGCCGGGATGAACATGTCGGCAAAGCCGACCATGATGGTCTTGGAGGCGGCCTCGGCCTCCGGCAGTTGCAGCAGCTCCAGCAAGGGAACAAATGGCGCACCCAGCCAGTTGAAGATGGGGGTGTGCTCGGCCAGCATCAGGGCACAGGTACCGATCGCCATCACCACCGGCAACACGCCAAACACCATGTCCAGCGCATTCTTCACCCCTTCCCGCGCGACCGCACCAAGATCGGTCATGCTGTCAGCCTTGGTCAGCGCCCGCTCTAAGCCATAGCTCATCACGCTGTGCTGATGGGGCACTGACTCCTGCTTGCGGCACAGGGGAGTGCCATCGGCATAGATGTCCTTCTTCCAGGAGAGCGGCGGCAGGCGCGGTACCACTATGGCGGCGACCACACCCGCCAGACAGACAGTCAGGTAGAAGGGAACGAACATATGCTCCAGCTTCACCTGGGAGATCACCACCAGGCAGAAGGTGATGGAGACCGCTGAAAAGGTGGTGCCGATGACGGCGGCTTCACGCTGGGTATAGAACTTGCCCTCGTACTGCTTGCTAGTCAGCAGAATGCCAACGCTGCCATCCCCCAGCCAGGAGGCGAAGCAATCCACGGCGGAGCGCCCCGGCAAACGAAACACAGGGCGCATGATGCGGGTCATCATGGTGCCGACAAACTCCAGCAGACCGAAATCCAGCAGCAGGGGCAACAACAGACCGGCGAAGATGAACACCGAGAACAGCACAGGCAGCAGATCGTGCAGTACCAGACCGCCGGTAGCACCGGAACGCAACACCTCGGGCCCCACATTGAAGAAGGTCAGCAGCACGAACACTCCACCCAGGACTCGCACACAGGCCCAGAAAGGGGAGACGTTAAACAGGCTGTTGAGGAAGGGGCGACGCACCAGGATCGCTGGCTTGAACAACCAGGCGATCAGCGTCATCAGCATGGTGGTGGTAATGATGGCACTGACCATGGCCACCAGATAATCGGCAAATACCGTTTGCACCAGCTTCGCCAGCACGGCAACCGGAATGGTGACGTTCTCGTCATAGATGACGGGGGTCATGAACAGCAGGATCCCGATGAGTGACGGGACCAGGAACATCAGCACGTTGCGACGAGTATTGAGCGCAGGCGCTTGCAGAGTCTTTTCCAGCATGGTCTACAGCCTTAATGTTACTTTTCCTTAGCCAGGTCAACTTGCATATTCATGCTCTCACCCGACAAAACGGGCGCAAGAATACTCCAAAAAAATGCACAAACAAGCCCTTAATGGATCATTTCAAGCATAAATATTTTTGCAGGCGAACCTTCCATAAGAATGACCTCAAACAGATACGCATATCAATTCATTACAAATAGTTAGTGCATTGTTTCAAAGAGGTTACATTCAGGTGCGCAGTATAATCCGTTGCGGTTGGCAGGCAATAAGTGACATGAGAAATATATCTATGTGGTGATCCGATCGATCCAGATGCGCCCCATAAAAAAACCGGAGCCTGTTGCCAGGCTCCGGTTTTTCTCATCGGTGGGCAGAAGAGCCGCACCGATCAGGCAGGATAGAGTGATCAGTCACGAACATAGATGACTTCAACGCCATCATCTTCGTCATCATCCCAGTCTTCCTCATCGAGCCCTTCATCGAAGGCCATTGAGGCGGCCAGCGCTTCGGCTTCGGCTTGGGCCAGCTGGTTCTTGTGGTAGTCATCCCACTTGAACTCCACCTTCTCGATGGCGTCCCTGGCATCTTCCGCCAGTTGACGAGGCATGGTATCCAGCAGATCCAGGATGTCGTAGCACACCTTCTTGGTGCCTTCCTTGCTGATGGCGGAGATCTGGTAGACGGGGCCTTCGTAGGCCAGCGCCGTCTTGACGCGCTCCATCACCTCGACCGCCTCTTCTTCCAGGATCAGATCCATCTTGTTGAACACCAACCAGCGCGGCTTGCCAGCCAGCTCAGGGCTGTACTTTTCCAGCTCCTTGACGATAGTCACGGCGTTCTCGGCAGGATCCGAGCCATCGACCGGGCAGATATCGACCAGGTGGATCAAGACCCGGCAGCGCTCGAGATGCTTGAGGAAGCGGATACCCAGGCCAGCACCTTCGGCGGCACCCTCGATCAGACCTGGAATGTCGGCTATCACGAAGGAGCGGGAGTTCTCGCCACGCACCACACCCAGGTTCGGCACCAGAGTAGTGAAGGGGTAATCGGCTACCTTGGGACGGGCGGCGGACACGGCACGGATAAAGGTGGACTTGCCAGCATTGGGCAGACCCAGCATGCCGACATCGGCCAGCAGCAGCAGTTCCAGCTTCAGAGTACGCACTTCACCCGGCGTACCGCTGCTCTTCTGGCGCGGCGCCCGGTTGACTGAGCTCTTGAAGCGGGTGTTGCCCAGACCGTGGAAGCCACCTTTGGCGACCAGCAGCTTCTGGCCATGATGGGTCAGATCACCCAGCAGTTCGCCTGTGTCTTCATCGCTGGCACGGGTACCGACCGGCACACGCAGTATCCTGTCCTTGCCGCGACGGCCGGTACAGTTGGCGCTCTGGCCATTCTCACCGCGCTCGGCCGCGTGGAAACGCTCGAAACGGTAGTCGATCAGGGTATTCAGGTTTTCGTCGGCAATCAGATAGACATCACCACCGTCACCACCGTCACCACCATCCGGGCCGCCGTTCGGGATGTACTTTTCACGGCGAAAGCTCACACAACCGTTACCACCGTCACCGGCATCGACTCGAATCTGGACTTCATCAACAAACTTCATAGGTAACCGTCACCTTAATTCGAAAAACCGATACGCAATTATAGTGGTACAGGCCCCTGCGGGCGATACGCATCTTAGCGATGAATGCCCCGCGCAACACCAGGCACATCTACGTTCCGTTTTTTCGTAAACTGCGTCAGAAAAACAAAAGCCCCGCCTGTTGGCGGGGCTTCGGATCCTTGCGGTCCGTAATTACTCAGCAACGATGCTAACGTACTTACGATTCAGCGGACCTTTAACTTCGAACAGGATCTTGCCAGTCGCTTTCGCGTACAGGGTGTGATCCGTGCCCAGACCAACGTTGGTGCCAGCGTGGAACTTGGTACCACGTTGACGAACGATGATGCTGCCTGCCAGAACTGTTTCGCCGCCGAAACGCTTAACGCCAAGGCGTTTAGCTTCAGAATCGCGACCGTTGCGGGATGAACCGCCAGCTTTTTTGTGTGCCATTTATCGGACTCCTCTAATTAAGCGCTGATGCCAGTGATTTTGACTTCAGTGAACCACTGACGGTGGCCCGCTTGCTTACGATGGTGCTTACGACGACGGAACTTGACGATAGTCACTTTCTCGCCACGGCCGTGAGCCACAACTTCAGCTACAACCTTGCCACCTTCAACGAAAGGAGCACCTACTTTAAAAGTGTCGCCTGCAGCAACCATCAGAACTTCATTGAAGTCGATAGTAGCGCCAGTCTCAACGTTCAGCTTTTCCAGACGAACGATTTGACCTTCGGCCACACGGTGTTGTTTTCCGCCGCTTTGGAATACCGCGTACATTTGATTAACTCCGTAAAGGCGTGTCTTTTGCTCAAGGCCAGACACGCGCAAAAACCTATAACAATGGGCCAGCATTCTACGCAAATCGATTTGCTCAGGCAAGGCCAATTTAGCAAAAAGTTTATTTTGTGCGCATATCTGCCGCCGTGAATAAACGCTTAACTGTAACCCATTGTGAAATCGTGTAGAATCCCCGCCATTACTAAAACCGCAGTTATTGCTGCCGTGACGTTACGAGACTTATGGACCAACAGACTATCCGTGCGCTCTGTGCTGCCGACATGACGGCGGTGAATGAACTGATCCTGGCGAGACTTCAGTCCGATGTCAGCCTGATCAACCAGCTGGGTTTCTATATTGTCAGTGCAGGCGGGAAACGGATGCGCCCCATGCTGACAGTGATGGCCGCCCGCGCACTGGGATACGAAGGTCAGGATCATCTCAAACTCGCCGCCATCATCGAATTCATTCATACCTCTACCCTGCTGCACGACGACGTGGTCGACGAATCCGATCTGCGCCGTGGCCGGGAGACCGCCAATGCGCTGTTTGGCAATGCTGCCAGCGTGCTGGTCGGCGACTACCTCTACAGCCGCTCCTTCCAGATGATGAGCGAGCTTTCCAACCTGCGAGTGATGGAGATCCTGTCGGATGCCACCAATACCATCGCAGAGGGGGAAGTGTTGCAGCTGATGAACTGCAACGATCCAGACACCACGGAACAGAGCTACATGACGGTCATCTACTGCAAGACCGCCAAGCTGTTCGAGGCCGCCACCCGCCTCGCGGCCGTGCTGACCCATCAGCCCGCGCCCGTCGAGCAGGCCATGACCGACTACGGCAAGTATCTGGGCACAGCCTTCCAGATCATCGATGACGTCATGGACTACTGCTCCCAGAGCGATGAGATGGGCAAGAACGTCGGTGACGATCTGGCCGAAGGCAAACCGACCCTGCCGCTGCTGCGGGCCATGGAAGTGGGCTCACCCGAAGAGCGCCAGCTGGTGCGTGATGCCATCGAGCACCGCAACGGCATGGAACATCTCGACCAGATTCTCGGGATTCTCGACCGCACCGGTGCGCTGGAGTACTCCCGCATGCGTGCCAGGGAAGAGGCTGACAAGGCCATTGCCGCCCTCGCCATCCTGCCGGACTCCCAGCACAAGCAGGCGCTGGAAACCCTGGCCCAGATGGCGGTACAACGCAGCGCCTGAGTCAGCGATATCTGCTGTTGCATAAAAAAAGAGGCCTCGGGGCCTCTTTTTTATTGTCTGTGCTGCAATGGAACTCAGAGCCAGCCACATGATTCAGTGGCCCAGCATCCAGAGGATGACGGCGCCCGCCACCACCAGAGATCCACCGATACGGCGCAGTTGTTCTGGTGGCTGTTCGCTCAGCAACCGCAGCATCTGTTGCCAGGCTTTGGGCATCAGCAAAGGGCCAAGCCCTTCAAACAGCAATAGCAGCCCCAATCCCATCAGAATGGATGTCAGCATCTCATCTCCTTGCACAAAAAAGCCGCCCGTATCCGCGGTTGGTCTCATGCCATAAAGCAAAAGGGCCTGAATCATCAGGCCCTTTGGTCTTATGCTTGTCTCTTACTGCTTGGTGCCGTGAGGAGACTTGAGGTAGCGGAAGAACTCGCTGTCTGGTTTGAGTACCATCAGGTCGTTGCCACCGGCAAAACTCTTGCGATAGGCCTCCATACTACGCACGAAGCTGAAAAACTCGGGGTCTTTCTTGTAGCTGTCGGCATAGATCTTGGCGGCTTCAGCATCCCCTTCACCACGCAGTTGACGCGCATTACTCTCGGCATCGGCGATCATGACGGTCACCTTGCGGTCGATGTCGGCACGCAGGATTTCGGCCTGCTCGCGACCCTGGGAGCGATGCTCACGGGCCACGGCCGTCCGTTCGGCACGCATCCGCTGATAGATGGAGCTGGAGACTTCCACCGGCAGGTTGATCTGCTTGATCCGCACATCAACTACCTTGATGCCGAGCTCGGAGGAGCGTGCCATCTTCATCAGGGCATCTTCCATCACGGTACTGCGCTCACCGGAGACGATGTCCTTGATGGTGCGGTTACCGATCTCGGAGCGCAGACCGTTGTTGATCTTGCGCTTGAGCAGGTCTTCGGCCTGGATCTTGTTGCCACCACCCGTTGCCAGGTAGTACTTGGAGAAGTCCTCAATCTTCCACTTCACGTAGGAGTCGATGATGAGATCTTTCTTCTCGGAGGTCACGAAGCGATCCGCCTGGCCTTCCAGGGTCTGGATGCGGGCATCCATCTTGCGAACCTGATCGATGAGCGGCACCTTGAAGTGCAAACCGGGCTCATAAAGCCGCGGCTCGCCGGATTCAACCCGCTTCACCTTGCCAAACTGGACGACAATCCCCTTCTGACCTTCATCGATGATGAAGATGGAAGAGAAGCAGACCATGGCGGCCACAGCGATGACACCAATAGCTATTTTTTTCATCTATTAGTTTCTCCCTGAGCTGAAACGGTCACCGCTACGCAGCGGGGTCGGTGTGGAATTGGCCCCTTCGTTGGACGGCGGCGTCGATTCCACCACTGACGTGCCAGCCGGACGAGCCGGTTGCACTGCAGTTGCTTTACCAGACAACTTGTCGAGAGGCAGATAGATCATGCTGTTGTTACCAGCGGGCATGTCCACCAACACCTTGTTGGCCTGTTGATAGAGCTCTTCCATCGTTTCCAGATAGATACGCTCACGGGTCAATTCAGGTGCGGCCTGATACTGGGGCAGCAACTCGTTGAAGCGAGCCACTTCACCCTTGGCCTTCAGCACTATCTGGGACTTGTAACCTTCAGCTTCCTGCTCCAGACGCTTGACCGAGCCGCGAGCCTTTGGCTCAACTTCACGGGCATAGGCTTCTGCTTCACGAATGAAACGCTGCTCATCTTCCTGGGCGGAAATGGCATCATCGAATGCATCTTTAACCTCTTCAGGCGGACGAGCCGGCAGGAAGTTGACGTCGACGATCTGAAGACCCATCTGATACGGTTCAATGATACCGTCGATCACCTGCCAGGTTTCCTGACGGACCTTTTCCCGACCCGTGGTCAGGACATCGTCCATCCGGGTGTGACCCACGACATAGCGCAGGGCGCTATCGGTGGCCTGACCCAGGCTCTCGTCAGCATTGGTGACGCTGAACAGATACTGCTCGGGATCGACCACGCGATACTGCACGTCCATTTCGACACGCACTACGTTTTCGTCCTGAGTCAGCATGAAGCCGGAGGCGGGCAGCGAGCGTACAGACTCGACGTCCACCGGGATCACCCGGTCGATGAAGGTCGGTTTCCAGCGCAGGCCCGGATCCACGTTATGGGAATACTCCCCAAAACGCAGCACCACACCCCGCTCTGCTTCGCGAATGGTATAGAAGCCGCTGACGACCCATACCACCACAGCAACCACCAGGGCGATAGAGAGACCAAAACGGCCCATCTCGCCACCTGACTTGCCACCACCCAGCAAACCACCAAAACGGCGGCTTACCTTGCGCAACATCTCGTCCAGATCAGGGGGTCCCTGATTCTTGCCGTTGTTCCCCCAAGGGTCACGGTCTTTGCCGTTGTTTCCAGGCTCATTCCAAGCCATCAGCATCTCCATTAATACAAGCGGATGGATATCAACTCTATCTGGCCATCAATCATTGATGAAGCCTGCAAACATTCATCTTCATCGACGAATCAATGCCTGATAAAGCGTTGTAAATTCTCGCCTTCCTGTTTCACGAGGCGGTTCCAGTCGGCCAGTTGCAGGCGAACTTGCAACACAAAATCCCCCTCCTCGCTGAAACCTTCCTGCTCAATGCCTTTGAGACGATAGAGCGCACTTCGCAATCTGGCGGCCGAAGGGGGTAACTGCAAGGTGTGATGCACCATGGATCCGGCCAGCAACTCGGTCAGGGCCGTAAACAGGTATTCACAGCCTTCACCGCTCTGGGCAGACAACCAGAGTCGCACCGGGCGCCCCTCATCATCCCGCTCCAGACCTGCCGGACGATCCGCCAGCTTGTCTATCTTGTTACAGATCATCAACTGGGGCCTGTCATCGGCCTCAATTTCGGCCAACACCTGCTGTACCGAATCGATATTCTCTTGCATCTGTTCGTCGGCACAGTCCACCACGTGCAGCAACAAGTCCGCTTCGCGGGTCTCCTGCAGCGTCGCTTTGAAAGCTGCGACCAGATCATGGGGCAAGTGCCGAATAAATCCAACTGTATCCGCCAGAATCACATCACCCACATCCCGGATCACCAATTTACGCAAGGTGGGATCCAGTGTTGCGAACAATTGATCGGCAGCATACACGCTGGCAGCTGTAAGTTGGTTGAACAAAGTGGATTTTCCGGCGTTGGTGTAACCCACCAGTGAAACGGTCGGTACCTCATTGCGGTTACGGGCGCGACGGCCCTGTTCCCGCTGTTTGGCCACTTTGTCGAGCCGACGCAAAATCGCCTTGATGCGCTCACGCAACAGGCGGCGGTCGGTTTCCAGCTGGGTTTCACCAGGGCCGCGCAGACCGATCCCGCCCTTCTGACGTTCAAGGTGGGTCCAGCCGCGTACAAGGCGAGTAGAAAGATGGCGTAACTGGGCAAGTTCGACCTGCAACTTGCCTTCGTGGGTTCGGGCGCGCTGGGCAAAGATATCTAGGATCAGGCCGGTTCTGTCCACGACACGGCACTGGAACAGGCGTTCCAGATTGCGTTCCTGGGCAGGGGTCAGGGCATGGTTGAAGATCACCACATCTGCGCCCAGCATCTGCACCTGGGACGCGATCTCTTCAGCCTTGCCGCTGCCGACAAAGAGTTTGGCGCTGGGCGCACTGCGGTTGGTGGTCACCACCCCCAATGCATTGACGCCGGCCGAGCTCACCAACATTTTGAGCTCTTCCAGATCCTCCCGCTCACCCTCATCACTGAAGTTGACGTGCACCAGAACGGCCTGTTCGCCGGCTTCATAACGGTCAAACAAGCGCTTGCTCCTTGACAGGAATCATGACGAATCTGAATTGGCGAGTCGTCTCGCCTCGAGATATCACGCTTCAGCTTCACCCTGTTCTTCGCCAGCTGCGCCAGGGACGTGCTGGTGATGGTTGACGGCACGGGCCGGCACCACGGTGGAAATAGCGTGCTTGTAGACCATCTGGCTCACGGTGTTCTTCAGCAAAATGACAAACTGGTCAAACGATTCGATCTGACCCTGCAGTTTGATGCCGTTCACCAAATAAATAGAAACAGGAATCCGCTCACGGCGCAGCGCATTCAAAAACGGGTCTTGGAGAGATTGCCCCTTAGCCATCTTCTTTTCCTTATAGTTTGTTGTTTTTAAACACCGGATATCAATATAACAACCTGATTATACAGGAGTGTCAAGCCACTCCGGCACGGGCAACGACCCTTGCCAGATTGCCAGACTCACCAGATTCCAGCCAGGTGACTTCAGGCCAACCGCGCAACCAGGTCATTTGACGCTTGGCCAACTGGCGGGTGGCAACAATACCGCGATAGCGCATCTCATCATACTCCACTTCCCCTGCCAGGTAGTCCCACATTTGGCGGTAGCCAACGCAGCGAATAGCTGGCAGGTCGGGGGTGAGATCGCCTCGTTCATAAAGCGCACGCACCTCTTGCTCGAAGCCACTTTGCAACATCTTGTCAAAGCGCTGTTCGATACGCTTGTGCAACAGGGCGCGATCGCTCGGGGCAATGGCAAACTGGTGTACCCGATACGGCAACCCTTCCCCCTGCACCTGAGTCAGTTCGGTCAGGGTTTTGCCACTGATGCGATACACCTCCAAGGCCCGGCTAAGACGCTGCGGGTCATTGGGATGAATGCGCGCGCCGGCAACCGGATCGATCCGCACCAGCTCATCGTGCAGCGCCTGCCAGCCGAGGCGTGCAGCCTCCTCTTCCAGCTCGGCGCGAATGGCCGGATCGGCGGATGGCAGCGGAGAAAGCCCCTCCAGCAGTGCCTTGAAATAGAGCATTGTGCCCCCCACCAGCAGCGGAATGCGGCCGCGGGCGACAATATCGTTCATCTCCCGCAGGGCATCGCGGCAAAAGTCGGCGGCCGAATAGCTCAGGGCAGGATCGATAATATCGATCAACTTGTGGGGAGCCAGAGCCAACTCTTGCGCCGTCGGCTTGGCAGTTCCTATATCCATGCCGCGATAGATAAGCGCTGAGTCCACGCTGATGATGTCGCAAGGCAGGGTTTGGCACAGGGCGATGGCGAGATCCGTCTTGCCGGAGGCCGTTGGCCCCATCAAAAAAATTGCATTCGGCAAGTCAGCCACGTTCAAATTCCTCGATCAGATTTACCAGCCACAGCGAGCACATCACGGGCTTATTGCCAGGCTGTGTGTTGGAACAAGCACTCGGCAACTCAGCCGCCATGTGCAAACGCCTCCAGCACTGTCGTCAGCGACACGGGGCGCACCATGCGAATATCTGCCAATTGGTCACTGAAATCGGCCACAAGTTCCGTCAGCAAGCGATTGGCTGTTGAAAAATCGTATATTTTTTCGTGGCTTATCCCCTGCTCAACCAGCCATTGGCATAATACTTCAGCCAGCTGGCTCGCATCACTGTCAGATCCGCTCTCGATAATTTGCAACAATTCGGGTAATAGCCGCACCAGATCGGTCTGACGCAGCAAGGCTGGCACCCGAGTCAGGATCATGGTGTCACGCCCCCCGCTTTTCAACTCCAGCCCTATCCGTTTGAGCAAACGTTCCTGCGCTTCAACCAGCGATATCAGGTTTTTCGGCAGCTTGAACGAAACTGGCAGCAACAGGGGTTGCGCAGCCAGCCCCTGGCCCCAGGCTTCCAGCAACCAGTTGCGCAGCAGCAGGCGCTCAGCCCGCACCAGAGAGAGCAAAGCCAGCTGGCCATCTCGCACCAACAACAGATAGGCCTGCTCCACCAGGGTGAGTGCCTGCCAGACTCCGGGTACGGTCTGAGCTGCTGCACTGGGCACCATTGCAGCGGTAGCGGATGCAGCAGACGCGGGCCCGGCACTAGGCAAGGTGGTGAGCAGTGCGCCCATGCCCCGCATCGCCTCCCGGCTGGGTGGCTCAGGCGGTTGGTAGTTGCCGGCACGCGCCGCGCCCCCTTCTCGCACTTCATTCGTCGAGGCAGGAGCCCGATAGCTGTGTTCGGCGCCATACCACTCGGGACGAGGCGCCTGCCCGGGATATTCAATCTGCCCGCTTACCGGTAGTTCGACCAGGGTTTCGGCCAGCGGCTCTTCCTGATGAGCGGCGCTGACCCCTTCGCGGCGCAGCGCAGTAAACAGCGCCTGGAAGATAAAATCGTGGATCAGCCGCGCCTGATGAAAGCGCACCTCGTGTTTGGCAGGATGAACGTTCACATCCACCTGGTGGGGATCCAGCTCGATATAGAGCACATAGGCGGCGAAGCGGTCGGTGGGCAGCAGCTCGTCATAGGCCTGGCGGATGGCATGATTGATGAGCTTGTCGCGCATCATGCGACCGTTCACATAGGTGTATTGCAGGTCGTTCTGCGGTCTGGCTCCCTCAGGCAGTGCCAGCCACCCCCATAGACGAACGTCGCTATGTTCGCTCTCCACCGCCAGCGCATGGTGCATGAAGGGGGTTCCACAAACGGCGGCGAGGCGACGCTCCTGCTCCGGCACCGTATTGGCGGCCTTGTACTGGCGCATCACCTTGCCGTTGTGACGCAGGATCAGGGTGACATCGAAACGGGAGAGCGCAATGCGGCGCACCAGCTCATCGATATGGGCAAATTCGGTCTTTTCACTGCGCATGAACTTGCGCCGCGCCGGGGTATTGAAGAAGAGATCTACCACTTCCACCGTGGTGCCAACCGGATGGGCCGCCGGTTTGACGGTGACGTTCATCTCTCGCCCTTCCGCCTGTGCCTGCCAGGCTTCGGACTGATCCTGGGTGCGGGAGGTAAATGTGAGACGGGAGACAGAGCTGATGGAGGCGAGCGCCTCCCCGCGAAAGCCGAGACTGCAGATCCCTTCCAGATCATCCAGGGTCGCCACCTTGGAGGTAGCGTGGCGCGACAGTGCCAGCACCAGCTCGTCTTTGGCGACGCCGCAGCCGTTGTCCCGAATGCGGATCAGCTTGGCACCGCCCTTGTCGATGTCTATTTCGACCCGGTCGGCGCCCGCATCCAGGCTGTTTTCCACCAGCTCCTTCACGACAGAGGAGGGCCGCTCCACCACCTCTCCGGCGGCAATCTGGTTGGCCAGGATCGGCGGTAAAATACGGATCGGCATGGTTTACTCCTGACTTTTAATCTTGCGGGATCCAGACACTTTCACCACTGAGCAGGACCGATCCACCGCATCACCGCCGGCGACAACCTGGTTGGCCAGGAGGAGCGGTAAAACAGGGATCGGCATGGCTGACTCCTGGTTTTTATTCTTGCGGGATATAGAGCACCTGCCCTATCTGGATATCCCGTGATTTGAGTTTGTTGATCTCCACCAGCCGGGCCTGACTCACCCTGTGCTTCTCGGCAAGGCGGGAGAGGCTCTCGCCCCGTCTGACGACGTGGCGCAGCATTCTGGACTTCTCATTGGCCTGCACGCTGGTGACAGGTACGCTCGGCTCCTTGGCGGCCACCGAGTAGGGTTTGATCACTCCGGCACCAGACGAGCTGCTGACACTGCTGACAGGCGCACCGCCATCGCGCACTGTGGCAGGCATACGATTGGTCACCACGGGCTGGGATTGTACCTGAACCGGTTTGCTCACGGCGGCAGGCTTGTTGACGGCAACGGGCCTGCTGACGGCAGCCGGCCGACTGGCCTGTCCCTTGCCAGTCAGCATGGCGCCCTTGGTCGGATGAGCACGGTAGTAATTGCGGATCCCCTCGAAGATGGCGCGGGCCAGCTTGTCTTGATAGGCGGGGGTAGCCAGCAGCTTCTCTTCCGCATGGTTGGAAATAAAACCTGTCTCTACCAGCACGGAGGGAATGTCCGGGGCTTTCAGCACAGCCAGACTGGCATGCTCCGGCGCCTTTTTGTGCAATCTGGCCACCTTGCCCATGGAGCGCAGGATCTGGCGGCTGACGTCATAGCCCTCGGCACGGGACTTGTCCATGGAGAGATCGAGGAAGGTCTGCGCCAGATAGGGATTCGGGTCGGATTCGGCCAATACCTTGCCTACCCCACCCAGCAGTTCCCCCTGTTTCTCCTGTTTCTCCAGCCAGCTGCCCATCTCGCGGTTGGCGCGGTTGGTCGACAGCACCCAGACAGAGGCGCCGCGCGGCGTCGAGTTGTGGAAGCTGTCCGCGTGAACGGAGACCAGCAGATCCGCCTTGGCCTTGCGGGCAATTTCGGAGCGCTTGTTCAGATCCACGAAGTAGTCCCCGCGGCGAGTCAGCACGGCGCGCATGCCGGGTTCCCTGTCAATGAGTGCCGCCAGCTTCTGGGATACCGCCAGGGTGACCCGCTTCTCATAGGTGTGACGGGGACCGATGGAGCCCGGATCTTCCCCGCCGTGGCCCGGATCGATTGCGATCACCACCCCCTTGCCTTTACCCCCCACAGGAGTGGCTTGCACGGCGGCGGCAGAGCGCTTCTCTTCATAAGGCAGGTCTATCACCAACCGGTGGCCATAGGGGCCTGCCGGCGCCAGCGGAAACACCACGGGTTTGATGGTGGAACTGAGATCCAGCACCAGCCGCAGTCCACCCTTTTCCAGCGGCGAGCTCTCGCGGATCTTGCGCACCAGCTCGCTGTTGTTCCCGATACGGGCCAGATTGGCGACGTTGTTCGCCCCTTTGAGGTCGATCACCAGTCGATCCGGGCCGGTCAGGGTGAAGTAGTTGTAATTGGGAGCACTGCTCATGTCGAGCACCACCCGGGTGTTATCCGGCGATGGCCATACCCGCACACTCTTGAGCTGATTCGCCCAGGAGGGTAAGGCCATCAGAGAGAGGGCAATAACAAGGATCAAGCGCACGTAGATGACAACCGTTCCAGAATGGCTTCGCCAATAGCAGTGCGGGCTTCTATCAGAGCCTCACGCTGCTCGTTTACATAAGTCAGGGTAATGTCCAGATCGGGCGCCGGCAGCCAGCCTTCCCCCTTCTCCGGCCACTCCACCAGACAGAGGGTATTGGCAGCAAAGTAGTCACGGATACCCATGAACTCCAGCTCTTCCGGATCAGCCAGACGATAGAGATCGAAGTGATAAACCTGCCAATCGGCCAGTTCATAGGGTTCAACCAGGGTATAGGTCGGGCTCTTGACCTTGCCCTGATGCCCCAGCCCTTGCACCCAGCCACGGGTCAGGGTGGTTTTTCCGGCCCCGAGGGAGCCGTGCAAGAACACCGTGGTCGCCTGCAGGCAGGCATGTGCCAGACGGCCACCCAGTGCCACTGTTGCTGCCTCGTCCGGCAGTGTCATCATCAACTGTTTTGCCATGTTCTTCTTTAACTTGTTATGGAGTCGGGATTAACCAGTCGACGGATAAAGGGCAGCAGGTCTGATGCCAGCATACCTCTCTCTCCGTCTGCGGCGGCCAGATCGGCCGCTTCCCCGTGGATCACGGCTCCCAGCCGGGTTGCCTCGACGGCAAACCAGCCCTGAGCCAACAGGGCGGCGATTATACCAGACAAGAGATCGCCCATGCCGCCACTGGCCATGCCGGGATTGCCCTCATCACAGAGCGCGATTTGCTTGCCGTCATCAATGAGCGACCCCGCGCCCTTGAGCAGCACTACGCCGCCAAAGCGCTGCTGCAGGCGCCGCACAGCGGCAAAACGATCCGCTGCAATGTCGGCAATGGAGCAGCCCAGCAGGCGTGCCGCCTCACCCGGGTGAGGCGTGAGCACCCAATTATCCTGATGACGGGGACATAGCGCCAGCCAATTCAATCCATCGGCGTCCAATACCAGCGGCAAGCTGTCATTGACCAATAATTCAAAATGGCGCCGACCCCATTCGTCCTGACCGAGTCCCGGCCCCACCAGCCGCACCGAAGCCCAGTACTCATTCGTATCAATCACTGAGTTCATCAACTCGGCTTGATAGAGGCTGACGGGCCCATGACTCGGATGCTGGCACACCCGTACCAGACCCGCTCCCGCCCGCAGGCAGGCAAGACCCGCCAGTACTATGGCTCCCTGCATGCCCACATTGCCCCCGGCCAGCAGCACCTTGCCGTGGGAGCCCTTGTGAGCCGAGCGCTGGCGCGGCGTCAGCAGGTGTTTGAGGCCGGGATAATCAATCCGCTCAGCCGCCGCTTGCAGCGTCTCCTCTGGCATGACTCCGAGGGGATCGCAGTCGAGTTGGCCCACCCCATCCACACCATCGCTGGTAAGCATGCCCTGCTTGATGCCGATGAAGGTGAGGGTGCGAGTGGCACGCACCAGCGCCCCCATGGCGCAGCCGGTATCGGCATTGAGGCCGGAGGGCAGATCCACCGCCAATACAGGCGCGCCCAAGCTATTGATTGTTGCGACGATCTTTGTCAGAAGCGGCGATAGGGGGGTATGGACACCCGTGCCAAGCAGTGCATCTATCACCAGGTCCGGCGGCGGCAGTGAATCCAGCTCGCTGGCGCCTGCCATCAGCACAGTCCCCCCCAGCGCCAACCAGTCATCGGCGGCTCGCCTGGCATCCCCTTTCAGCTCGTCAGGCGCTCTGGCGGCGATCACCCGGGGTTCAAGGCCTATCTGTCTGGCGAGACGTGCCAGCACATAGCCATCCCCGCCGTTGTTGCCCGGGCCGACAAAGATCCACCAGCGGCGGCTCTGCGGCCAATGATGGGTGGCATAGGTACGCAGCGCCGCACCGGCACGCTCCATCAGGGCGTAGAGTTCCTGCCCTTCTCGCTCGGCCCAGCGCTGCTCCAGCGCGCGGACCTGTTCAGTCCGCCACAGTGATTGTGGTAAACTGCGCACCTCTTTCCCGCTGATAGCATCCCCGATGACCTTTACCATGACGGCTCCTGACTTTCATCCATTAGCCCTGGCTGAGACGCTTCGGGCACGCGATGCGACATGACCACATCTGATTTTCACTGCCGGTTGACCCAGGACATCAAGCCTTGCGGACCAGGTGCAGCATGACCATACCTGATTTTCACCGTCGATTGACTCTGGATATCAAGCCTGTGGAGCTCGATGCAGCATGACTACGCCTGATTTTCAGCAGTTGGCTCACGATATCAAGCTATGGGCAGGCGAGCTAGGATTTGACCAGGTCGGTATCACGGACACGGATCTTACCCTCGAGGAGCCCAGGCTGCAGGCCTGGCTGGATGCAGGCCATCACGGCAGCATGGACTACATGGCCCGACACGGCATGATGCGGGCCCGCCCCCATGAGCTGCTGCCGGGCACACTGCGGGTAGTGTCGGTGCGCATGAACTACCTCCCCTTCGAGGCGGGTTTTGCCGCCACCCTGCGCGATCCGACCCTCGGGTACATCAGCCGCTACGCTCTCGGCCGCGACTACCACAAGGTGCTGCGCAACCGCCTCAAGCAACTGGGGGAGCGGATCGAACAGCGTTGTCAGGCGCTGTTTCAAACCACCCAGGACACAATGGGAGAGTGGCGCCCCTTCGTCGACTCGGCCCCCATACTGGAGCGGCCGCTGGCCGCCAAGGCGGGACTGGGCTGGGTCGGCAAGCATTCGCTACTGCTCAACGAATCGGCCGGTTCTTTCTTTTTTCTGGGGGAGCTGCTGCTCGGCCTGCCCCTGCCCATCGATGCCCCGGTGGAAAAAGAGCAATGCGGCAAGTGCGTGGCCTGCATCAATATCTGCCCGACCGGTGCCATAGTCGCGCCCTATGTGGTGGATGGGCGCCGCTGCATCTCCTACCTAACCATAGAGAACGACGGTCCCATCCCGGAAGAGTTCAGGCCGCTCATGGGCAATCGCATCTATGGTTGTGACGACTGCCAGCTCATCTGCCCCTGGAATCGCTATGCAGATGCAAGCCCGGAACCCGACTTCAAAGCGCGCCCCAACCTGCACCGCCCGCCCCTGCTGGTGCTGTGGCGCTGGGCCGAGAGCGAATTTCTCAAGCACACTGAGGGGAGCCCGATCCGGCGCATCGGCTATCAACGCTGGCGCCGCAACCTGGCGGTGGCGCTTGGCAACGGCCCGGCTACGCCAGAGGTGATCGCCGCCCTGCAACTGGCGCTCACCAGCGCCGAGCCCATGGTGGCCGAACACATAGAGTGGGCACTGACGACCCTGGCCAAACGCCAGCAGGATGACAACAAAAAGACACGCTTGCTGATCCGTTGCATCGAAAAAGGTCTGCCGGATCACGCATAAGCGATCTGCCCCTTGCCGGATGCACACCATTTTTTCATGCTCTGTCGGCGGTTAACCGTCGGCACCATAAGCACTATAAAAGGAACAATCTGATGCAGATGTTGGGAGTGGATATCGGTGGCTCAGGGATCAAGGGATGCCTGGTCGATACCGAAACAGGCGAGCTGATTGGCGAACGCCACCGTCTGGCAACACCGCAACCGGCTACCCCGGCGGCCGTGGCACATACCCTCAAGGCACTGGTAGAACACTTCCAATGGAAGGGCCCTGTGGGTTGCGGCTTTCCCGCCACCATCCACAACGGCATCGCCAAGAGCGCGGCCAACATCGACAAGAGCTGGATCGAGACCGATGCTGCCCACCTGTTTTCGGATGTGACCGGCCTGCCCTGCCATGTGCTCAACGATGCCGATGCGGCGGGTCTGGCCGAGATGCGCTTTGGTGCCGGCAAGGATCGCAAGGGGATCATCATCCTCATCACTGTTGGTACCGGCATAGGTACTGCTGTGTTCGTCAACGGCCAGCTGCTGCCCAACACCGAGCTGGGTCACCTGATACTGGAAGGCATGGTAGCCGAGCACTACTGCTCGGATGCGGTGCGCAAGCGGGAGGATCTCTCCTGGAGCCGCTGGGGAAAACGCTTCAACAAATATCTGGCCAGACTGGAGTTTCTGTTCTCCCCCGACCTCTTTATCCTGGGGGGCGGCAGCTCAGCCAAGCTCGACAAATTCATCGATCGCATCGAAACCCGGGCGCCGCTGGTGGCAGCCGCCAGTCTCAATCAGGCTGGCATCATAGGGGCTGCCCTTCATGCGGCCGAATGCAGCGCCGAACAGCAGTAAGGCGGCATCCCCTCTTTGGGTCGATGATAGAAAAGAGGCCCGGCAAATGCCGGGCCTCTTTCGTTGCACCTTTACCGCGGCTAGATGTCGTCGAGCCGATGCACACCGTGTACCAGTCGGGTCAAGCGGGTTTGTTCCAGCGACGCCAGCGAGGTCAGCAAGGCAGCTGTCTCGTCGGTCGGGCACTCACGGGCCAGATGGCTCAGCTCGCCGATGAGTTTTTCTTCCTGACGACACACCTGCTGCACTATGTCCTGAGTCTGGGCACTGGCAGGTAGTGCCAGCCGCTGGATCTCGGGCAACAGATCCTCGCTGAAGCCCCGCTCCAGCCAGGTTTCCTTGACGCCCTGACTCAGCTGTCCCTGATAATCGTGCAGATGGGCACTCGCTTCATCTTCCCGCCCTTGCAGATGCGCCAGCAACATGCGACTGCGCTCGCCATCCACTTCTGCCATCAATCGCCCATAACAGAGTCCGAGCTGGTGATGAACCTGTTCGAGGTAAGACAGCAAATCCTTGATCTGTTGAAATCGCATCACTCACTCCTCCTGCCACGCCACACCTGTTGAGTATAAAAAACAACCACACATATCCCAAACCAAAGGAGGTCGCTTTTTGTGCTGCATCAAGGGGATGGATAACAAAAGAGATAAAGGAACAAAGTGGAACGATTTGTGCCATCTTGGTGGCAGCCAAAGAGTGCGAACAGCACTCCTGCTCTCATGACCAACAAAACAGAAATTGAAAGCATATTGTCCAGGTTATATTCGGAGAAAATCAACAATAGCCAAATACAATATTGCAGCCTGATAAACCACTGTCGTCGTTAGTCATCCGGCGAGAATCCTTATCACTTTTTTAGACGTCTAGACGTAGAAACATGCGTTGACATAGCCATCCAGACATCTTAGCATCATCCTCCATGATGACAGAGTAACCCAGTGGAACCTCTGCCCTATTCACCCGCCTGTAGCGCCCTGTGCTTTAAGGCTGTTAGCACGGAAGAATCCATGATTAAGTTGATCGGTCTCAACAAAGTCTACGGTAAAGGCAGTGATGCCGTGCACGCCCTGCGTGACGTGAGCCTGCATGTGCCACAAGGCAAAATTTTCGGGGTGATCGGTGCCTCCGGTGCCGGCAAGAGTACCCTCATCCGTTGTGTCAACCTGCTGGAACGCCCGACAGAGGGGCAGGTCATCGTCGACGGCCAGGACCTGACAGCGCTGCCTGAGCGGGAGCTGACCCAGGCCCGCCGCCAGATCGGCATGATTTTTCAGCACTTCAACCTGCTCTCCTCCCGCACAGTGTTCGCCAATATCGCGTTCCCGCTGGAACTGGCAGGCTGGAGCAAGGCCCAAATCCAGACCCGGGTCGACGAGTTGCTGGCGCTGGTCGGGCTGGAAGCCCGCGCCCACGCCTATCCGTCCGAGCTGTCCGGCGGCCAGAAGCAGCGTGTCGCCATCGCCCGCGCCCTGGCACCGGCTCCCAAGGTATTGCTGTGTGACGAAGCCACCTCGGCCCTCGACCCGCAGACCACACGTTCGATCCTGAGCCTGCTCAAGGAGATCAACGTCAAGCTGGGGCTCACCATACTGCTCATCACCCACGAGATGGATGTGGTGAAGGGGATCTGTGATGACGTGGCCATCATCAGCGACGGCAGTCTGATCGAGCAGGGCGAGGTCGCCTGGTTCTTCAGCAATGCCAAGACCCAGCTGGCCCGTGATTTCATCCACTCCACCATCCATCTGGAGGTGCCGCAGGAGTATCAGGACCGCATGAGCAGCGAGCGAGTGGCGGGCAGCTATCCGCTGGTGAAACTCGGCTTTACCGGCAGCACCGTCGATACACCGCTGATTTCCGAGGCGAGTCGTCGCTTCAACATCGATATCAGCATACTGAGCGCCGATATCGAGTACGCCGGGGGCGTCAAGTTCGGCTTCCTGCTGGCAGAACTGTTCGGGGATGAGGCCCAGTGCGAGGCGACTCAGCAATTCCTGATAGACAACCATATTCAGCTGGAGGTCATGGGTTATGTCCGCAGCAACGACTGATCTGCTCATCACTGCCCTCAAGGGCTGCCAGACGCAGTCCCTGATCACAATCGCATTCAGCTGGAGGTAATGGGTTATGTCCGAAGCCATGATTAATCTGCTGGTCACCGCCCTCGGTGATACCCTGCTGATGGTGTTTGCCTCCGCCCTGTTTGGCTGCCTGCTTGGCCTGCCCCTTGGGGTAGCATTGCACGTCACCAAGGCGGGCCAGATCCTGGCAAACCCGGCCCTGAACAAGCTGCTCGGCATCCTTGTCAACATTGGCCGTTCCGTGCCCTTCATCATTCTGCTGGTGGCCATCATTCCGCTGACCCGGCTGATCGTCGGCACCAGCATAGGCACCATAGCCGCCATAGTGCCGCTGACCATAGGTGCAGTGCCCTTCATCGCCCGTCTGGTGGAAGGTGCTCTGATGGAGGTGCCGGACGGCTTGCTGGAAGCGGCCAAGGCTATGGGTGCCAAACCCTTGCAAATCATCACCAAGGTGCTGCTGCCAGAAGCCCTGCCCGGCATCATCAACAGCGTCACCATTACCCTGGTCACGCTGGTGAACTACTCCGCCATGGCCGGTGCCATCGGAGGGGGTGGCCTGGGCGATGTGGGTATTCGCTACGGTTATCAGCGCTTTGACCCCACCGTCATGCTGGCAACCGTTGTTATTCTGGTTTTACTGGTTCAAATCATCCAGAGCGCGGGTGAGCGCCTGGTCAACACATGTGATCATCGTTAATCGTCGATTTCTGACAGGAGGTTTTTATGAAATTTGGCATTAAATCCGTTGCGGCTGCCTTGTTGGCTGGCCTGGTACTGGCCGGTTGTGGTCAAAAAGAAGAGAACAAGACCCTGAAAGTAGGCGCCATCGCCGGGGCGGAATCCCAGCTGGTGGAAGCCGCGGCCAAGGTCGCCAAGGACAAGTTCGGTCTGGATGTCGAAGTGGTCACCTTCTCCGACTTTGCCACCCCGAACGTGGCCCTGAACGATGGCAGCATCGATCTGAACGCCTTCCAGCACAAACCGTATCTGGATAGCCAGGTCAAGGATCGCGGCTTCGATCTGGTACCGGTTGGCAACACCTTCGTCTACCCCATCGCCGGCTACTCCAAGAAGATCAAGGCCCTGGCCGATCTGAAAGAGGGCGCGCAAATCGCCGTGCCGAACGACCCGACCAACCTGGGCCGCTCTCTGATCCTGCTGCAAAAGCAGGGCCTGCTGACCCTGAAAGAAGGCACAGGTCTGGAAGCGACTGTGCTCGACATCGCCAGCAACCCGAAAAAGCTGAAGATTGTTGAACTGGAAGCGGCACAGCTGCCCCGCTCCCTGGAAGATGTGGACCTGGCCATCATCAATACCGTGTATGCCTCCCAGATCGATCTGCTGCCAGGCCGTGACGGTCTGTTCGTGGAAGACAAGGATTCTCCCTATGTCAACCTGCTCGTCTCCCGTGGCAACAACAAGGATGACGCCAAGGTGAAGGAGTTCGTCCAGGCCTTCCAGAGCGACGAAGTGTACAAAACTGCTGACGAATTGTTCAAAGGCGGCATCGTCAAAGGTTGGTAATCACTCACTCAGCAAAAAAGGCCACGCCAAGCGTGGCCTTTTTTATTGCCGCGGTTATCATAACCGGGAGCACGGCAACACGAACGTAACAGAACATGAAAAAATGGTATCTGGCCTACTGCAAGCCAAAGGAAGAGGCCCGCGCACGCGCCCATCTCGAAGCCCAGGGGATTGAGTCCTATTACCCCATGGTCGAGATCGAGAAGCTGCGACGGGGCAAGCGTGTCCCTGTGCGGGAACCCATGTTTCCCAACTATCTGTTTATCTATGTGGATCTGGAGGAGGTCACGCCGGTCACCCTGAAGTCGACCCGTGGCATCAGCCGCATCATCCACTTCGGCAAGGAGTGGACCGCCATCAGCAGCCAGCTGGTTTATCAGTTGATGAGCCGTGACGACAGCGACGAGGCGAGAGCCAGCTACGCCAACCTGCCGACCCAGGGCGACAAGGTATTGATCGAATCGGGCCCATTGGCCGGATTCGAGGCGATTTATCTGGAGCCGGATGGGGAGAAACGCGCCATCCTGCTGGTCAGCCTGCTCAACCAGGAGACCTCCAGCAGTTTCGACAATCAGGCTTTTCGCCGCCTGTAATGACCCTCATCAGGCAGGCGTTCATGACAAGCAACGCCTCATTCCTCCTGGTGAGCCGGCTCAACCAGGAGACCTCCAGCAGCTTCGATAATCAGGCTGTCTGCCGCCTGTACCAATGCTGAGGCGGGCCATCTGGCCCGCCTCATTTATTTATCCAGATCATCCGCCTTGGCGGCGTTATCAGGCCCCCAGTTCGAAGCGACTGATGACGGACGTCAAACGACCCGTATCCTGTGCCAGTCTGGCCACTATCTCTTCCCCCTGCTGGCTGCGCTGGCTCGATTGCCGGCTCAGCCCGGCGATCTCTTCCACTGTGCCCGCCACCTCCTGGGCAACCCGCGACTGCTGCTCGGTAGCGGTGGCAATGGCCCCCAGCTGACCGGACAGATCCTGCACCAGCTGCAGCATGGTATCCAGGGTCTGCGTCACAGAGGCAACGGCGTTGCGGCCCTGTTCGACCAACTGGGTACCGCTGCCGACCGTGCTCACCGTCTGGCGGGTCTGTTGCTGAATGCTGGCGATGGTCTGACTGATCTCCTCGGTTGATTGACTGGTGCGACTGGCAAGCAGACGCACCTCATCGGCCACCACGGCAAAGCCACGCCCCTGCTCCCCGGCCCGCGCCGCCTCGATGGCAGCATTGAGCGCCAGCAGATTGGTCTGCTCGGCGATGGTAGCGATCACCTCGGTCACACGGCCGACCTGTTCGCTCTGGGCACTGAGTAGCCCCATGGCCTGATTGGCCTGAGCTATCATGGCGGCAATCTCCTGCATTGTGGTGGTCATGCGACCGAGGGCACTGCCACCTTGCTGTGTCTGTCCCTCAGCCTGGTGGGCCACTCGAGCCGCCTCGGCTATGTTCCCCGCCACATCACGGGTGCTGACCGACATCTGTTCGATCGCCGCCGCCACCGTATCCACCCGCTGATTCTGGCTCGCCAGATCGGTGACTATGGCCCGGGTGGTGTTACCCACCTCGACACACGCCCCTTCCACCTGCCCCACGGCGCCCTGGATCTCGCCGACCAGCTGACGCAGCTGCAACGACATCTGGTTGATGGATCCCGTCAATCCCCCCAGCTCATCCTGACTCTGCACCGGCAGAGGGCGGGACGGCAGACGGCCATTGGCCACCAGATCGGCTCGCACCACCAGACTGGCGATGTCCCGGGTCAGGCGGCGACTGAACAGCAGGGCGACCAGGGTGCCCAGCACTATGACGGTCAGGGTAGCCAGCAGCAGGGTACGGTTGATGGTCTGACCGGCACTGGCCATCTTCTCCCCCATGCTGTCCACTTCAGAGCGAGTCTGGGTCACCTGGGCTGCCAGCTGACTGGCCAGCTGGGTCAACGCAGGTTCTATGTCGGTTGCCATCAGATGATTGGCCTGATCCCAGTCCGGGGCCTGACGCTTGCTTATCACCTGACCGACCAGTTCGGCAAAGGGCGCTGACATCTCTTCAAACAGCGACCAGAGGCTCTTCTGGGCCTCGGAGAAATTGGCCTGCTGCTGTTTCAGCTCGGCGACCCGCTGCTGATGGAACTGGTAGTAATCCTGATACTTGGTGCCATATTCCGGGTCACCCGAGATGAGGAAGTCGCGCAGGGCTGAGAGGGCATTGGAGAGGCTGTTATACGCATCCCCCACCTGCTTGAGCAGCAGGCGGCGATCCCCTGGCAACTGATCCTGCGGGGTGGCCACCTCTTCATTGGCGAATGACTGCAACTGATCGAGGGCCGCTTCTGCCAGCGGACCCGCCTCCAGCAGCATGAGCGTGTGGGCGGGCAGGTTCTCCTCTGTGTGGGCGATGGCCCATACCTGCTCCTGGCGTCCTTTAAAGGCCTTGAGCGACTGGGCAAGCGCGGGAGTGAACTGCTGCTGCTCGATGGCTTGCCAGGCCCCTTCCCACTCCTGTTTGAGGCGGGAGGCCTGGGCCGGATCCTTGCCGAGGATGAGATAACCGCGCAGGGAGGAGACGGTGGCCACCAGCGCCTTCTGGCTCGCTTCATCCCGTTGCAGAGCAGGCAGCGCCTGCTCCAGCAGCGCTGTCTCGACCTCGCCGATCCGGCCGAGCTGGTGATAGACAAGGCCGGAGGAGAGGATCACCAACAGATTGATAAAACAGAAACTAAACAACAACTTGCTTGAAATTTTCATGAACGTCCTTGTTCAACTGCGGGCATGCCGCCTGGCGATCAGTCCCCGATCAGGCCGGGTAACCGTTCGCGCCAGGTGTCGTGCCACCCCATCAATTCATCCCGCGGCATGGGCCGGGCGGAGAAGAAGCCCTGACACACGTCGCACCCCAATCTGGCCAGCAGCCGCCAGGTCAATTCATCCTCTACCCCTTCGGCGACCGACTTGAGTCCCAACTTGCGGGCCAGTTCGATACTTGACTCTATTATGGCCAAGCGGGAGGGGTCCTCATAGCAGCGATCGACGAAAGAGCGATCCAGTTTGAGCTCGGTGAAGGGCAGCAGCGCCAGCTGCTGCATGGAGGAGTAGCCGGTCCCGAAGTCATCGATGGAGAGGCCAAAGCCATGCATCCGCAGCCGGGTCAGCACTTCCAGCGACTTGCCCAGATCTTTGACGAACGAGCTTTCGGTCACCTCCAGGGTGATGAGTTCGGGGTTGATGCTCCAGCGCTGGCACTGGTTGATCAGGGTATTGCAGAGATCCCCCTCGATGAGGGAGGTGGTTGAGAGGTTCATCGACAGATTGAGGGAGAGACCTGTCTGCTCCCACAGGTGACCGTCACGCAACGACTTGCTGATGATCACCTCGGTCAGTTGATCGATGAGGCCGTTGTTCTCCGCCAGGGGAATGAAGCGCACCGGCGAGATGAGGCCATAGTCAGGGTGTTGCCAACGGGCAAGCGCCTCCATGCCGACCCAGTGCCCCGAGCCAAAACTCACCTTGGGCTGATACCAGGGCAGCAGTTGATCCTGCTCCAATGCCCGGCTCAGCTCATCCAGCGTCAGGCTGTGACCATCTTCCTCCTGGGCACGCTCCTGCTGTGGGCGCCAGGCGCCTATCAACTGGCTGATCTGCTGCTGGCTGGAGGGCTTTTCGATGCGCCCAAGCACCTGCAGGCCATAGGCGGCGCTCATCCGCAACACGGCCTCGACCACGTCATCTTCCAGTGCACTGGAGAGGATGATACCGCCACGAAAGCCCCCGAGGGACAGACGGCGCAGCAACGCCATGCCATCCATGCCGGGCATGCGCAGATCGCAAAACAGAATGTCGACCTGATGGCGCTGACACATTGCCAGTGCCTCCACGCCATCCTGAGCCTCCAGCAGTGAGGTATAACCGAGCCCACGGATCTGGTGCATCAGTGCCTTGCGCTGAAACGCGTGGTCTTCCACCACCATGATCGCCAACTCATGCTGTGTCTTGTTCATCGAGCCATAGTCCAATTTCGCGTGTTATAGAGTTCATCAGCGCCTGTACTGTCTGGCTCAACTCGGTGAGTTCTTCCAGTTGTTTCAGTCGGGCCGCCGCTTCGAGTCGGGCAGCTTCCTCTGCCAATGGTAGCTGTCCTACCATGCGGGCAGCCCCCTTGATGCGGTGCGCAGTCTCTACCAGAGCATACGTATCCTGACGGGCCAATGCCTGCATCATGTCATCACTATCCTGGCGGTTGGAATCCAGATACTCCCGCGCCATGCTGCGGGCCACCGCCTCATCGCCAAACAGCGAGATCCAGCATGCCCCCAGATCCGCAGCGGGTTCAGCAGGCGCCGGTATCACCTCGGCGACCGGTGCAACGACCGGCAACCAGTCCTCCAGCATCTGGCGCAAGGTATCCAGGGTGTAAGGCTTGAACAGCATGTCGTTCATGCCGGCCTCCTGCATCTGCAGACTGGCTTCTTCTGACGTATCCGCCGTGACGCCAATGATGGGCGCCTGTTCCCCCTGCCCTCGCAGGGTCCGTGTCAGGGTATAGCCATCCATCACCGGCATGTGGCAATCGGTGAGCAGCAAGGCAAAATCTTGCCCCTGCCAGGTGCGCAGCGCCTTCTCGCCATCATCCACCACCTCGGCATCCACCCCCAGAATGGCGAGCTGACGGGCCAGCAGAGCACGGTTGATGGGATGATCATCCGCCACCAGCACGCGTCCTTGCAACTTGGCCGTATGGGCCTCGACCGGATTGATCGCTTTCTCTCCCAGCAGCTGATGGCAGGTTTCCAGCAACAGATCCGGATAGAGCGGGGATTGCCCCAGGCGCCACCAGGCATCCGATCCCATGCGGCCGCGCAGTGCCTCCAGCGGGGAGAGCACTATGCCCTTGAGCGCGGATTGCTGTAAACGTGTCAGCCAGTCACTGCCCAGGGCCTGTTCCAGCCAGCCCTCCTCCGCGAACAGCAAGCCACTCAGTGGCTGTTGCCACTGCTGAGGATCCAGACGATTCAGCCTGGCCCCCAGCCGCTGCATGGCAGACTGCAAGGCGGCATCCTCGCCAAACAGCCACCATTCCTGGCCCGCCAGCGCAGGTGCATCCCATCGACTCTCGGTCAACGGAAAGCTGAACGTCAGGCGGGTTCCCTGGCCGGGTTTGCTCTCAAGGGCCAGGCTGCCTCCCATTTTCTGGGCCAGCTGATGACAGATGGCCAGCCCCAGCCCTGTGCCGCCAAAGCGTCGATTTATGTCGGATTCCACCTGCTCGAATGGGGTAAACAGGCGATCCTGCTTCGCTTCGGCAATGCCGATACCGGTATCACTGACGGCGATGAGCAGTTGCTCGGCGCGATAACTGACCTGGATACGGATCTCCCCCCGCTCGGTGAACTTGACCGCATTGTTGAGCAGATTGGAAAGCACCTGTCCCACCCGCACAGCATCGATACGCGCTTGGTCCGGCACGTCTGGCGCCCAATCCAGTGTCACTTTGAGCCCCTTGCCATGAGCCAGGGTGGCATGACCACGGATCACGTCACAGATCACGGAGGCGAGACGGCAGGCTTGATAATGCAGTTGCAGCTGGCCTGCCTCTATCTTGGAAAAGTCGAGCACATCGTTGACCAGATAGAGCAGGTTGTTGGTTGAGGTGATGACGTTGCGCAGCATGTAACGCTGATCTTCACTCAATTCGCTCATCTGCAGCAGCTCCAGCATGCCGTGCATGCCGGAGATGGGGGTTCTGAGTTCGTGGCTCATGGTGGCGAGGAAACGGCTGCGCACCTGCATCGCCTGCTCCGCATAGGCGCGCGCCTCCCTCAGCTCATGCTCCTGACGCTTGAGGGCAGTGATGTCCTGGATCACGCCGTTGAGGATCAGATTCCCCTCTTCCTGCGGCACGAAACTGCCGCGCACTTGCAGGTAGCGATCCCCCTCAGGGCGCTCTACCTTTACCTCCAGGTCGAGCGGTGCCAGTGTCTCGGCGTGGTTGGCGACCTTGCTGACAAAATCCTGCAGCGCCTCTTCGGTAAAGCCGAACACCTCGCCCCCGGACTCCGCTGACAGCATCTCCTGCTGGCTGGCCCCCAGGATCTCGTTCGCCCCTTGCGAGGCATAGAGGAAGCGCCCCTGGCCCGGCCCCTGCCACAGGTACTGATATACAATACCTGGCATGCTGTCGGTGATCTGGGTGAGCCGGGTCTCCGCCTTGCGGGCCCGCGCCTCGGCTTCCTTGATACGGGTCACATCGGTGAGCACCGTCAGTACACCCAGCATGTCGCCGCTCGGTGAGCGGTAGGGGCGCTTGGCATAGATAACGTGAAACAGGGTGCCATCTTGGCGGCGACTGTAACCAGCCCCTTCCAGCTGCTTGCCGCTGTGCCACACATCCTGCTCCTCTTTGAGCACCCGCTCACGCTCCTGGGGCGGCATGCCGTCAAGATCGATACACTCATCGCCCACGCAGGCACCAAGGAAAGCATCCCGATAAGCCTGGTTGCACAGCGTGATGCTCTGCTCCCGGTCACGCAGTGCCACCATGTTGGGCAGGGAGTTGAGCAGGGTCTGCACAAAGGTCAGCTGCTCGTTCAATTTGCGCTCGGCCAGCTGGCGCTGGACTATCTGGCGACGCAGCGTGCGGTTCCAGCCCATGAATAACAGCACGCAGAGCAGAAAGGCCCCCATACCGAAAGATGACCAGAGCAGCACGGTCGCCGGGTTGATGCCGGTCTGGATGGTGAGGGAGAGCCACTTCTGTTCCAGCCTCGACAACTCGTCAGGCCGGATGGAGAGCAAGACCTTGGTCAGGATCTGCTGCAACATGGGATCTTGCTGATGGGCCGCCATGGCGACGGGCACTCGCAACTCGTTGCCGGAGAAGACCACCTGATAGCGGTTGTTGAATCCCTTCTGCAACGCCAGTTGCAGCGTTGTCATGCTCATCAGCACATAATCGACCTCATTCTGATCGAGCAGGGGCAACAGCCTGGTATCACTGCTGACCGTCACCGGATAGGCTCCCACCTCCTTGAGCACCAGTTCCTCCACAGAACCACCGACTATGCCTACCTTGTGCCCCTTGAGCTGATTGAGATCCTCAAGCTCAGCCACCCCCTGTCTGGCCGCGATCACTCTGTGGATGAAGGCGTACTCAGGGGTAAACAGAGAGAATTGGCGGCGTTCGGGCGTCGGCGTCATGGCCGGAATGAAATCCAGTTTGCGCGCCTGGAACAGCGCCTGGGTTTCGGTCCAGCTGCTGGTCGGTACCAGAGTAAACTTGAGACCGGACCGGGTGCTCATCACCTTGAGCAGGTCGGCGATGAAACCCTTGAGCTGACCCGCACCATCGATCTCGCTCACCGCTGGCCAGTCAGGTGCAACGCCGAACTTGAGCGTGGGATGCAAGGCCAGCCAATTCAGCTCGCTCTGGTTGAAGATAATCTGGCGAGGGCCATGAGCCAGTTCATAGTCGACTATGCCCCCCGTCTCCAGAATGCGGCGCCGATCCTCAAGGGGGATGTCGTTGAGCGCCAGCTCCAGCAGTGCCAGCAGTCCCTGATTATTGGGTCCCACTGCCATGGCCAGCGAGGTATCCGTCACCCAGTCCGGGGTGATCACTTTCAGGCCGGCCTGCTGCTGCAGGCGTTGCAAGCGTACCAGGGCAGGGAGATCGGCCAGATAGGCGTCTGCCAACCCTTTTTTCACCATGAAGACGGCCTCGTCGCTGCTGTCTGCCTGCGCCAGCTGGTCCATGCCCAGCTTCTCAAGGTCCTCACAGGAGTTGAATCCCTGTTCACACACCCAGCGTAATTGACGAGCCGCCGCCAGGGAGAGGGTGTCGTTCCCCTTCGCCAACAGCACACCGCGGGGCAGTCCCATGAGATCCGAGGTAAACCGCATTTTCTGTTGCCGCGAGGCACTGGGGGTCACGCCGATCAGCATGTCGACCTCGCCATCAAGCAGCGCTTGCTGGGCACCAGCGTAGTAGGGATAGGTCTTGTAGCGCAGCGTCAGTCCCAGCCGACCTGCAACCAGAGAGGCAAAATCATCCAGCGGACCACTGAACCCCCCCCGGCTATTGGCATAGACGTAAGGGGGCCAGGCCACAGAGGGCATGCCGACAACCAGATCGCTGCGCGAGGCGAGCCACAGGCGCTCAGACAGCCCCAGCCGGTCCTTGTCCAGACTGGTTTGCGCTAAAGCCAAATGGCCCCAGCAGGCAAGCCAGCACAGCAGGAAGGCGCGATAGCAAAGACGCAACATGGATAACTCCTGAACAGATCGGAGAGCGATAATAGGGATTTTGGCAAAATGTGCGAATGAAAATTCGTAACCAAACTCAACCGGATACAAAAATGGCAGGCCCAAGCCTGCCATTTTCTTGCAAGAAGGGGGCCAAGCCCCTTCTTGTCAGGTTATTCGATTCCCAAGTCGGAAGCCGGTTTGATATTCCTGCTCACGGATGTGGGCGACCTGCACATTTTGCCCTTCCAGGCCGATATCTTTCAGCAAGGCAGGTGAGAGGTGCAGGTAGCTGATACGGCGCTCCAGCCGGTTGATCCGTTTCTGAACCAGGGATTCGACAGCGCGTAGCAGAGCCAGTTCGATAGACATGATATTCTCCAGTTGAACGTGCGGTTCTCCCGGAGAGAAGAGATCACCCTGCGGGACAACCGCGGGTGATAAAAAGACAGGGGTTACCTGTTTCCTCCACGCGGTAAAAAAAGAGCACGAGTCTTCGCGCTGCCAATGCAGCGATCGGACGCAACGTTTAGCATTGAATGTTGCATATTCGTCTCCTTACCAAGTGAAAGTTGAACAAGTTGCCACAGTCTAAAAAAAGACCGAATTCTATACAATAACCTCACCCCCATATGGGTGGTGAGTCATCTATCAATGCCTGCGCGCGTTCATTTCTGCCCTTCTCGCGGGCGTATCAGATCCCGGACAGCAAGCGGAACTCTTCCAGCGCATAGGTATCCGTCATGCCGCTGACATAGTCGAGCAACAGCCGCACCCTGTAGTACCACTCCTGCTCTGCACCGCTGTCGAAACGGGGATCCCTGTTGGCCACGGCCAGCCGGTATGCCTTGAGATGACGGGCCGACAAGCGGTGAAACAGGCGACGGGCGAAGAAGAGCTCGCTGCCCCCCTGCCCGGCCAGCAGGCGCTCGAATTGACTGGCGGGCAATGCCAGCAGGCAGGCATAGGTAGAGAGCACACCGCGCAAAGCGGCATAGCCTTCGAGCTCCAGCGCCTCGACCTCGGGGCGCATGAAAACCTGCTCGCGAGCCACCTGCTTGAGGGTGTCGAGCACCATGGCCGCCGGAGCCTGACCGTGCAGCAGGGCCCGGGGATAGGCACCGCTCAGTATGATCTCGTGCTCGCTCACATAGGTGTGGGCGGCCAGCGCGATCAAGTCGTGAGTCAGATGCTGGCGAAAATGGGGGAAGAAGCCTCTGTCCGAGGCGGTGGCATCCGCCAGCAGTCCGGCCATGTAGCTGCCTTCATCGGCCAGACGCAGCGCCTGTTGCAGCTCGCTCAGGCTGAGAATGCGTCTGTCCACCGCATCTTCGAGATCGGCGATGCAGTAAGAGATGTCGTCAGCCGCCTCCATGATGTAGACCAGCGGGTGGCGGCAACCGGGTGCCAGCCCCAGGCTCTGGCTCAGGGAACGGTAGAGGGGTTGCTCACTGAAGAAGATGCCGCGCTTGCTGGTCCAGCCGTGATGCTGGCCGTAATGAAGCCCCGGTAGGGGTTGCTGCGGATACTTGCACAGGGCGGCCAGCTGCCCCAGGGTCAGGTTCAGCTCATGCAGACTGTGCACCAACCGCAGACTCTGGGCATTGCCGTCAAACACCAGCAGATCCTGGCGCAGCTCAGCCCACTGCGGGCTGAGCGTCTGGCCAAGGGCTGCAGCGAACAGGGTATCCAGCTCCTGTGTCAGCCACTGGCTCATCACCTGCTCACCAAAGTGACCGAACGGCGGGTTGCCGACATCGTGCAGCAGGCAGGACATCTCCACCAGATTGATGAAGGCCCCCTCGCACACAGCACCCGCGGGCAGCGCCGCCAGAATGCGGCGGCTGATCTGGCGGCCTGTCTCCTGCACCTCCAGCGAGTGGGTCAGACGGCTGCGTACCGAGGCCTTCACATCGAGCGGGAAAACCTGGGTCTTCTGTTGCAGCCGGCGCACCGGTGCCGCCTGTACGATGCGGGCACGATCCAGCTCGGTCGCCTCAAGCAAGTCTTCCTCACCCCAGGGGTGACTGCGCAGTGACGGGATCAGGCGCTGATACATCTTGTTCATCTCCTTCTGTGCCTGAAGCGGCAACGTAATGAGGCGGCAGACAGGCTCAGGAGAGCAGCCAGCGCTTCAGCCGGGCTATGTCACCCGGGCACTCGCGGCGCAGCGACTCTATCCAGTCCTCCACGTTCTCCCACCAGGCGGGGTGATCCGGACTCTGGATCAGCTGGGCCAGCTGTTGCAGCCGGCGCAGACCGATGGAACCGGCCGCGCCCTTGATCTTGTGCGCCTCTTCCACCACGCCAGCCTGATCCTTGGCAATCATGTTGGAGTCGAGCACAGCCATGTAGTCCGGCATCATTTTCTCGAACAGTTCAACGCTGGAGAGCAGCACCGGCTTGCCCACTGTATCGGCGTAATCGGTGAGGAAGGGCAGGTCAAGCAGCGCATCCTGATTGCCTGCATCGGCTTGCTCGTCGGCCTCATCGTCGGCCAGATCCGCAAACAGGTGACCAATCACTTCGCGCACCGCCCGGGAGCCCAGCGGCTTGCTAATCACATCCTGCAGGCCGCGATCCCGATAATACTGGCGATCGCCTGTGGCATTGGCAGTGAGCGCCACCATGGGCGGCAAACTGTCGCCGTAGCGCGCCAACAACTGGGCCGCCACATCGAAGCCGGTCATGTCCGGCAGCTGGATGTCGAGCAGGATCAGGTCAAAGTCATCGGGATTGGCCATGGCCAGCGCCTGGGCGCCGTCCCGGGCCACCTTGACCACATGCCCCAACTTGTTGAGCAGGGCGCAGGCCACTGTTACATTCAGCTCCACGTCTTCCACCAGCAGGATGTCGAGGGTCGGCATCTCCTGTTCGGAAGTGGCCACCTGAGGTTCGACGCAATCCACCTCCAGCTCGGCGGTGAAGCAAGAACCTTCACCCGGGTCGCTGTCCACATAGAGCTGACCACCCATGGCCTGCACCAGCTGGCGGGAGACGGCCAGACCTATGCCGGTGCCGGTGGCGTGCTTCTTGCCTTGCACCTGATAGTACATGGCAAAAATTTTCTCCTGCTGGGCGCGAGGTATGCCGACACCGGTATCCTCCACCTCGAAGTGCAGTGCCAACTTGCCCGGCACATCGGCCGCGTGGGAGAGGCAACGCACAGTCACGCCGCCCTCATCGGTAAATTTGACCGCATTGCCCACCAGATTCCACAGCACCTGGCGCAGGCGGGTGCCATCGGCCATCACGAACTGCGGCATGTCGCCATCCCGATCGAAATGCAGATAAAGCCCCTTCTGCTCCGCCTGGATGCGCGACAGCGTCTCCAGCTCGTCCAGGAAGGCGGGCAGGTCGATGGGGGTCGGCGCTATCTCCAACCGGCGCCGGTCCAGCTTGTCCAGATCTATGATGTCATTGAAGATATTGCCCAGGGTCACGGCACTCAGGTGGATGGTCTTGAGCTGCTGATGCTGCCGGGGATCGAGGGGAGTATCCATCAGCATGCGACTGAGGCCCACTATGCCGTTGAGCGGAGTGCGCAGCTCATGGCTGATGGTGGAGATGAAAGTGGTCTTGTCGCGGCTCGCCTTCTCCAGCTTGTCCTGATATTGCTTGCGCTCTGTGATGTCGCGGCCAAAGCCGAGCAGGCCGAGCCGTTTGCCAAAGCGATCGAAGAAAGGCACCTTGCGCAGCTCGAAGTAGGCCTTGCGACCATCCGGGTATTCCAGCCACTGCTCATAGGTGAGCGGCTCGTTGCTGGTAAAGACCTGCTTGTCGGTCTCCACCACCTTGTTGGCAATCTCCTGCTTGTAGACATCGAACGGGGTCAGCCCGATGAGCTCGGCCTCCACACGGCCGGTCAGCTCCTCCATGGCGCGATTGCAGCCGGAGAACTGCTCGTCTTCATTGCGGTAGTAGACCAGATCGGGGGAGCAGTCGATGAAGGAGCGCAGCAAGGCGGTACGCTCGCCCAGGTGCAACTGGGCTTTTTCGCGCTGGAACACCTCGTTCTCCAGATCCTCGATCGCTTGCTGACGCAGTGTCTCGGCCCGATTGGTTTCGGCAATCTGGGCGTTGAGGCGGCTGATGTTCTCCTGCAGCTGGCTGTTGAGTTCCAGATCCCGTTCGCGCATGTCTTGCAGCTTGCGCACCATGCGGGTCAGTCGCTGGCGGGAATCCTCCAGCTGATCCACGACGATGGAGAGAAAATAGACGGCCCAGGGGGTCACCAGCAGGCCGAAGAAGACGGAGCGCACCAGGTCGACTATGTCTACGGTGCCGCGCAGAAACAGGGTTACCCCCATCTGGATGGAGACGGCCAGCACTATGATGCCCGTCGCCAGGAACATGCTGAAGCGCACCAGACCCAGCTTGGTCATCAGATCGACGTAATATTGCGCCCAGGATTTGATTTGTTTCATCTTGTTGTTTTCTCCCCGATATTCGCCGAACAGAATACCAGCACGGCGCGCCGAACTCTTGTGCCGTCACGCTATTAATTATTGATTAACGCCATCTGCCAACTGGGATAGCATGCGTTGGTGAACTCAGTCAGCCGCAGTTCAGCTTGCTGTCCTATCATCCCGAGCCATTTCATCCAACAGCTTGTTATTTCAGGAGTCTTACCGATGCGCACTCTCACCCTGCTGAGTCTTGGCCTGCTGGCAGCCAATGCCGCACACGCCGATCTGGGGGAGATCCCCAAGCAGTCCGGCTGGTCCGGTTTCCTGCTGGGCGGGGTCAACGCCGTCAGCTACAAGTCCAACTTCTATGCGGGCGATGACAGCAACAGCCGCATCAATGACCTCGGCTCTCCCGACAGTGAAAGCGGTCTGACTCCCCTCATCAACGCCGACATCCGTTACACCTTTGCCGACACCCGTACCCAGGTGTTTCTCGGCAACCTGATCCAGGATGCGATCCGCTTCGACTTCACCCAGCAGCTGGGTCTGCGCCAAGAGATGGGCGACAAGGGAATCGTCGCCACCTCCCTGGTGTTCAACGCCATGCCGGTCGAGCTGTGGAGCGATCCCTTCGCCACCAATGTGGATCGCAGCTCCACCGATGTGAAATCAAAAGGGGTTCGCTTCACTTGGGACAAGATCTGGGGCAGCAACTTCCACGGCAGCCTCACCAGCCGGGAAGTGGATCTGGATGAAGAGCGCAGTGGGCAGCAGTATGACCTGACCCACGGCACCCACTATGCCTCCATGCTGGATCGCAACGGCAAGGTGCACGACATGGAGATCTCCTATCAGTGGCATTTTGGCGGCAACCAGCTGCTGGAGCCCGCGATCCTCTACAAGCAGGCCAGGCTTGATGGCAGCGCCGAGAGCTTCAAGAACACGGGTCTGCAGCTGACCTACGCCAAGCGTGGTCCCCAGTGGTCCATCGTCAGCAACGTCTATGCCGGCAAGCGCAACTATGACGAGGCGAATCCCATCTTCGGCCAGAGCGCCGATGCAAACGAGTTTGCCATCAACGGTACCTTCTTCTGGCACAGTCTGTTCGGCGTCAAGGATCTCGCCGCCACCTTTACCGCGGCCTACTCCACCGCCAACTCCGACATCAGCTTCTACGACAGTCAGGCCACCCGCGTCAGCACCGGCCTGCTCTACAACTTCTAAACCGGTCCATCCCAGCAACAACAAGGCCACCCCATGGGGTGGCCTTGGCATTTGTGCACGGGGCTGACGTCAGATACCGAGCGAATCGAGCAGATCGTCGTGCTCATTGGCCACCTTGGCGGCAACCGGCGTCGGCTTGGATGCCGCCAGCTTGGTCTGGGCGATCAGCGCATCCGGATCCAGCTCCTCTTCGTCCATGCCATCACTGTGAATGCGGATGAACTCTGTCCTGTCCATCGCCAGCTCCAGATAGAAGATGTTGTTGCGGGAGGTGAAGAAGGTAACCCGGCGCGCTTCCGGGTTGTCGAGGTTGGTGTCGACGCTCAACATCACCTGCTTGTTCAGCGCCAGCATTTTCGGCTGGTTCTGGGTAATATGAGTCTGCAGATCACGGCCCACCTTGACGGTGAAACTGCCGACGATCTGGTTCATCAACTCGCCCATGACGTTGCTCACCTCGTCCGAAGTGTGGGAGATGGCGAGATCTTCCTTGGAGAGGCCCATGCTGAGCATGTAGCTCTCGTACAGCTCCATGGCCGCAGAGGCGGAGAAGTTGATCACGACCAGGCCGGAGAAACCACCGTCGAACAGCACGAAACAGCCGATATCCGGCTTGAGGCAGGTCTTGCTGATGCGCTGCACCATGCCGGAGAAACGCACCTGACTCTGGGTCGCCGCACTCAATACCCCCGTGACCGAATGGCACAGACTCAGCAACACATCCTCTGTGGTCAATACGGCGTCGTTGTCGGCTCTTGTCACTATCATGGGACCTTCCTGAACATCGAAAATGGGCTTATCTATACCATAACTCTAACAGATAGCGCGGCTTGAGCTCTGAAATAGCGAGCCGCCTCTCACTTGACTCAATTATCAACGCAAAGCGGGATGAAACCGGCCAGATGGGCAAGCCGGGCACGCCAGCTATCGGCTTGGGTTCGCAAGGCCTGCGGGTCATATGGCAAAGCGGGGTGAGCCCCCCAGATGGGGCCTGGCCAGGCTTTGTCCGTGGTGAAGCGGGCGACATGGTGCAGATGCAGTTGCGGTACCAGATTGCCCAGCGCCCCGATGTTGATCTTGTCCGGGCTGAGGGCCTGTTCCATCAGGGTGGCGACGGCGCAGGACTCCTGCATCAGCTGTTGCTGCTGAGCGGGCGCCAGATGGTGGATCTCGCGCAAGTTGTCTACCCGTGGCACCAGGATAAGCCAGGGATACTGGCTGTCCTTGGCGAGCAGGACACGGCAAAGCGGCAGATCCCCGAGCAGCTGGGTATCCGCCTGCAGGCGAGTATGCAATTCAAACATGAAGACCTCGTTGGATAAGGTGGGCGCAATGCACGATGAGAGCCCCCACGTTACTGCAACGGGCTGCAAACTTAAAGTCGCGGCACTGCCCAGCCGACGAAGCGCTTGCGAAGCTCCGGGTCCGCCTGCAAGAAAAGTTGCTGCAACCGCCCCTCCAGTTCGCTGGTTTCCACAGCAGGTACAGCCTTGCCCGCTGCTACTGTGGTTGCCGCTCCGGCCATCGTCAACGCTGCCTTGCCACCGCTGCGGTTGTACTCCTCGAGCCGGGCTCGCCAGTCCATACCGATCAGCATGCCGCTGGTTACCAGTGCATCCTGCTGAGTATCGAGCGCCTGACCATTGGCCTGCAGCGTCACAACTGGCGCCTTGGCATAGGCCACCATCGCCTGCTCATCGGCTGGCTGTTGGGCCACCAGCGTCAAGCGCTGGTTGCTGGCCTGATAACGCACCACCTGAGGATCGGATCGCACCTGACGATCGTTCTCGCTGCTATTGCGACTCGGGATCACCCCCTCATATCGCACCAGCAATTGCTGCTCCCCATCCGCCAGGGTAGCGTGCTGCTCATCTTGCAGCTTGCCCGCACTGACCGCCAGGATCTGGAAATCCGGTGGCACCACCACCTCGACGGCGGCCTGCGCCGTACTCATGCCCAGCGCCGACCACAGCAGTGTCAAACCACTCCACTTCTGATAACCCTTCATGCTCGCTCATCTTCCTGATCGCTACGATGGGCGCAGGGTAGCAGCCGAAGATGACAGAAAAATAACGCCGGTCAGAGCAAGTAGCGGGGCCGCTCGGCAAACCACTGGGCCAGCACCTGCTTGAACAGCCGGATCTTGCGTGGCACCCGCCGCTGCTGGGCGTGCAGCACATGGAGCTGATGCAGACCGCTCTGCCACCCGTCGAGCACGGTCACCAGCTCTCCCGCGGCCAGCGCGGGCTCCACCAGCATCAGAGGGCACTTGGCATAGCCCATGCCGGCGCGGGCCAGTTGCAGTACGGTACTGTAGTGATTGGCCCGCACCTTGCCTTGCACCAGAATATGGGCCTCTTCCTCTCCTCTGCGAAAGTGCCACTGCTCCCAGGCGGGGTTGCTCCCCTGCAACAGGCAGGGCCGCCCGCCCAGCTCATAAGGGGTGGCGGGGATCCCCTCCCGCGCCAGCAGGGCCGGGCTTGCCACCACCACGTCCTTGAGCTGACCGAGTGGCAACGCCACCAGGTTGTCGGGGATGCTGCTCATGGCGCGCAGCGCTATGTCGTTCTCCCCCTGACTCATGTCGACCATGGCATTGGTGAAGTTGAGTTCGACCTCGACACCCGGGCAGAGCACTGCAAAACGGCCAAGCAGCTCACTCACCATGCGATCTCCTGTGCTGACCGCGCAGGTAAAGCGCAAGCGGCCAGCATCCTCCTCAGTCAGTGCCTGGATATCCTCTTCCGCCTGCCGGACTAGCGCGAAAATCTGCCCCGTCTGCAAATAGAGGGTCTTGCCCGCCTCGGTGAGGCTGAGCCTGCGGGTAGTGCGCTGCAACAACTGGGCATTGAGAGCGGCTTCCAGGGCGCTGACATGACGGCTCAGCATCCCCTTGCTCACCCCCAGGGCATCGGCAGCGGCAGAGAAGCTGCCTCGCTGCACCACCTCGTAAAAGCTGGCCAAATGGGCGATATCCATCATTAGCTCCAATATGGAAACAATGAGTTTATTTTACGCGCTTTTTCCCCCGTTTCATCGCGCTAGAATCTACCTATCCCAACCAGGAGTGAAACTGATGAAGATTATGATTGTGGGTGCCTCCGGCACCGTCGGCTCTGCGGTCAGTGAACTGCTTGCCAAGGACCATCAGGTGATCCGGGTCGGTCACAGCCGTGGCGATGCCACTGTCGACATGCGCGATCCCGCCTCCATCAAGGCGCTGTTTGCCCAGGTGGGCCAGTTCGATGCGCTGGTCGTCGCCAGCGGCAGCGTGGCCTTCAACAGCCTGACCGAGATGACCGACGAGCAGTGGCAAGTAGGGCTCCAGAGCAAGCTGATGGGCCAGATCAACCTGACCCGCGCCGCCATCCCCTATCTGAATGACAAGGGCTCCATCACCCTGATCAGCGGTATTTTGAGCGAGGAACCCATCAACTGGGGAGTCAGTGCGACCACCATCAATGGCGCCATCGAGCACTTTGTGAAGGCCGCCGCCTGCGAGCTGCCAAAGGGCTTGCGCATCAATGTGGTGAGCCCGACCGTGCTGACTGAGTCGATGGACAAGTACGCCGACTTCTTCCCGGGCTTCGTGCCGGTGCCCGCCGCCAAAGTGGCACTGGCCTACCAGAAATCCGTGCTGGGCGTGCAGACCGGGCAGGTGTTCAAGGTCAACGGCTGATAGCCGCCGCCCTCTTGCCGCCAGACCACCAATAAAAACGGGCCCCGCACTGGGGCCCGTCTGTTTGTCGGCTTGTGCCTTTTGCCACCGGCAAACGTTTGTTTTTCGATGACAAAAAAGGCGGCAACCCTTAGTCGATCAGACCGTACTGATCCCGCAGCACCTCGATGATCTCCTGCTTTGGATTGGCGGAGCGCACCAGCGGGTGACCGATGATCTTCTCGGCGATCCCGACGTAGGTGTTGGAGATATCCATCATCACCTCGGTCGGCAGCTTGTTTCCTTTGGCCAGGGCGAAACGTTCCGGCATGCGGTTCTTGTTGAGCAGTATGTCCGGATCCGGGAAGTGGTTGAGCAGCCACTGACGGAAACCCTCTTTGGACTTCTCGACGATCTGGCCATCACGCAGCGCCGCGCCATCCCAGATGCGGGAGCTGTCGGGGGTGCCCACTTCATCCATGTAGATCAGCTTCTCGTTGCCAGCCGCATCCTGGACATAGCCAAACTCGAACTTGGTGTCGACGAAGATCTGATCCAGGGAAGCAAGCGCATCGCTGATGACGTTGAAGCCCTCTTTGAGCAGCACTTCGTAGCGATCGATGTCAGCCGGTTTGCTGAAGTTGAAGCCTTGGTAGTGGCGTTCGATATCGGCGCGGGAGACGTTGACGTCATCGGCTTCCGGCACACCATCCAGCCCGGTCAGCACACCCTTGGTGGAGGGGGTGATAAGGATCTCCGGCAACTTCTGATCCTTTTTGAGCCCTTCTGGCAAAGTAATACCGCAGAACTCACGCTCGCCATCCTTGTAGGCACGCCACATGGAACCAGTAATGTACTGGCGGGCGATCGCTTCGATCATCACGGGGCGGGCTTTTTGCACGATCCAGACGAAGGGGTGCGGAATATCCAGGATGTGGCTGTCGGCCAGTCCCTTCTCCTTGAACAGCTTGAACCAGTGGCTGGAGATGGCGTTGAGCGCAGCTCCTTTGCCCGGTACGCCATTCAGCCCGTCGACACCTTGCCAGATGCAGTCGAAGGCCGAGATGCGGTCGCTGATCACCATGAGGGCGAGCGGCGCATCGGCAGGCACATCATAGCCTTTCTCTTTTATGAGCCGGGCACTGTCTTCGGGGGTCAACCAGTAGACGCTGCGCACTTTGCCGGAATGGACAGGTTTATCGGTACGGATCGGTAAATCGTCATTCACCGCCAATACTTGATCTGCAAGACTCATGGCTAATAACACTTCCTGTTTGTGGGAGGAATAAAACAGGGGCACCAGGCCCCTGTTTCTGGGGGGTTAACATATCAAGCGCATCAGACCCTGTATTTACAGGGGGATTAACCTAACAAAACAGGGGCACTAGGCCCCTGTTTCTATTCTGTTTTTGCTGCCTGGTCAGCCAAGCCCTTGGCAAAGGCCTCGGACAGGCTGATGTACATCTGGGAGATGACGCCGGACGCCACTGGCTTCTTGTCCTTGTCGAACAGGGTGATGGAGGTCTTGCCCCCCGCCATCTCGCCCAACTGGAAGCGATACTTCTCCTCTTCCAGCTTGAATGGCTCACCGCCCTTGGCTTTCCAGAAATCACTGCCCGGTTCGTCGTATTCGACGTCGATCCAGCCCAGGGACTGCTGGGTATCCTTGATGGTGAAACCATAGGCCGGCAGCACCTGATTGAGGCGACGCCAGACCAGATCAAAGGAACCGTCCGCAATCCAGGCACTCAGCTCGTTGTTGTCCAGACCCAGCTGCAAACCCATGCCATCGTTGGCCTTGTGCTGCTCGCGGGACTTGAGCTGCTTGTCGTAATAGAGGGAGAACTGGTTCAGGGCGCGGGTCGCGTAGCGCTGGGCATCGGCTGGCGTCAACACATTGGTGGTCTCGCCATCAATGGTCTCTTCGTGATCCAGCACCCGCACCGACATGTTGACGGCATGACGCTGGGCATCGTTGCGCACTGTGAACTGGTAACGCTGGCGGATGTTGAAATCATCATCCTCTTCACTCCAGCCATCGAGGGCCTTGGTGTTGTCAAACCAGCCGGTCTGCAAGACGCCAGCCTGCTGATCCAGCTTCTCTGTGGTCACCTTGTACTGGGCCAGGAAGTTCATCAGGAAGGCCCAGGTATCACGCTCCACGCTCTGATTGGTACTCAGGGCATAGAAGGCCACTGTGGGTTCGCTGGCATTGGGCACGACCTGGCTGCCCGGTACCACTGTCAGCAACTGGGCAGGCGGACGCACGTCAATCTTGGCGCCAAGAGCACCGTCACGGCTGCTCTCTGGCAACGCCGGGATGTCGAAATTGCTGTTAAAGGCGGGGGTACTCAACCCGGACGGCACCAGAAACGCACGACCTTCAAGGCGGGCATCCTCGTACTCGAAACCACGGTTGGCCATCTTGCGATCCTGGGGTGAACTACAGGCTGCCAACACGGCAACGGTCGCTACACTCAGCACCAGGCGCACTGCATTTCCCTTTCCATTTGCTTTAAACACTCGCCATCAACTCCGCAGTCGTCAGTGCTCGCGTCATCGCTTGTTCGCCCTCTGGGGTGAGGTCGGTGAGCGGCAGACGCAAGGTCGCCGTCGCAATCAATCCCAGTCGTGCGCAAGCCCACTTCACCGGAATGGGACTCGGTTCGCAGAACAGAGTCTGATGCAACGGCATCAATCGATTGTTGATGTCATGCGCCTGCCCGGCATCACCGGCCAGCGCAGCACGACACATGTCGGCCATCTGGGCCGCTGCAATATTGGTGGTGACCGAAATGACTCCGTCTCCCCCTTGCAGCATAAAATCACATCCACTGGCATCATCGCCACTATAAAGCGCGAATTCCTCTCCGCACAGCTCACGCAGCAGCGGAGTACGGCTCAGATCCCCGGTGGCCTCTTTCAGACCTATGATGCCGGGTACCCTGGCTAACCGGGCTACCGTCTCCGGTTTGAGATCGCAACAGGTGCGACCGGGCACATTATAAAGAATTTGGGGCAGACCACTAGCCTCGGCGATCGCACAATAGTGACGATAGAGGCCTTCTTGGGTGGGTTTGTTGTAATAAGGGGTAACCGAGAGACCCGCCACCACGCCCGTTTCGGCGAATCGTTTGGCAAGGGCGATGGCATGGGCGGTATTGTTGGATCCGCAACCAGCGATGACGGGAATGCGTCCGGCGGCCAGTTCCACGGTTTTTTCCACGACGGCGATGTGCTCCTGCTCGCTCAGGGTCACCGATTCCCCTGTGGTACCAACCGCAACGATGGCGGCTGTGCCCGCGCTGACATGATAATCGACCAAGGTGGCCAGACTGGCCCAGTCGACTTCACCTGAAGCCAGCATGGGGGTAACGAGCGCAACAAGACTACCGCGTAACATGGATATTTCTCCCGATTTTCAGGGGCGTTATGGTAAAGCTGCCCCCTTGGAAAAACAAGGGAGGCAGGGGGCAAGCCATGATACCATCCGGCACAAAACGCTGTGCGCGAGCGCAACAGCATGCGCCAAATCGTGGTCGTGACCACCACAGGCAGGGCTCGCCGCAACAACATTCTCAACAAGGTTGTCATGTCAGGGTGCAGAAAGTTGCCAGAGCGCTCCCGCTGTACTCACATTCACAACCAGCTAATGGACGAGAGAAGATTTATGACTCACTACCTGGTCGTAACGGCCATAGGCACGGACAGGCCTGGCATCGTCAATGAAGTCACTCGCCACGTCAGTGGGTGTGGCTGCAACATTGTCGATAGCCGTCTTGGTATCTTCGGTAATGAATTCACCTTCATCATGCTGCTGTCCGGTGACTGGAACAGCCTGATGCAACTCGAGATAAGCCTGCCCCTGCGCAGCCAGGAGTGGGAGCTCATCACCATGATGAAGCGCACCGAGCGCCACCATTCGCTGCAATACGACATCAGCGCCAACGCCGAGATCCTGATCCGGGATCAGCCTGGCATCGTAAGTCAGTGCACCCAGTTCTTCAGCGACCACGGCTGGGACATCCAGGCCATGCAGACCATGACGCTGGAGCAACAGCCCTACAACCTGCTCAAGGCAAGCTTCCAGCTCAATCTGGCCAAGCAGGGAGAAGCAGCCGGTTCGGATACGGCCTTCGCCGGATTCTGTCGTGAACTGGGCGCTGAATCGTTCGAATTCATCGTCAACAACAAACACGCCTGACGACCAACCCCAAGGAGAATCCATGCAACCTTTATCCGCTGGCACCCTGGCCCCCGACTTTTCCCTGTCAGATCAGGATGGCAATCCAGTTCGTCTATCCGACCTGCGCGGCAAGAAAGTGCTCATTTATTTCTATCCCAAGGCGATGACCCCTGGCTGCACGACCCAGGCCTGCGGTCTGCGTGACGTCAATAGCGAGCTGGCCGCTCTCAACGTGGTGGTGCTCGGCATCAGCCCGGATCCGGCCAAGCGCCTGAAGAAGTTCGAGGAGCGCGACAGCCTCAACTTCCGCCTGCTGGCCGATGAAGATCACGCCGTCGCCGATGCTTTTGGCGTCTGGGGCCCGAAGAAGTTCATGGGCAAGGAGTATGACGGCATTCACCGTCTGAGCTTCCTCATCGATGAAGAGGGCAAGGTCGTCCACCGCTTCGACAAGTTCAAGACCAGCGACCACCATCAGGTGGTGCTCGACCTCATCAAGGGTTGAGCCCAAAGACATATAAAACACACCATGCAAAAAGGGCCTGCAACTGCAGGCCCTTCGCTTGTCTCGCTCGCCGAGATCACAGTGTGATGATGGCATCACCTGATGAGTCAAGGCCGGGTCGCCATCTTGGCGGCCCAGTTTTCGTTGCCCCGTCTGCCAGGACCTGTGGCCACAGCGACGGAGTCATGTTTGTGATGGTCTGGCATGCACCTGTGTCGGGTGCCTTGGTGGCGAGTCATCCGGGCACAAGCCAGATGACTCCTTTATTGTTACCAGCTCAAGCCGCAATGCAAGCACGCAACCGCTGCTTTTAATTAACCAGAAACCGCTCCGTTTTGATTTCCCGATCCGGCTTTCTCACCAACCTCCCCTGCCAGATCAAAAAATTCATCTGAGATATGGGTTAACGTGACCCCAGTTTCATTTTCCAGTGAGAAAAGCCCATGAACATGAGCCACACCGAACGCCTGATCCTGAGCAACCAGTACGAGATCCTGGCCAAACTCAATCCGGAGAAAGCGGCCTCTTACCAGCGGGCAAGCACCATCATAGCCCGCGGTTACTGCCTGCAGATCCTCGAACTGGAGAAGAGCTTCGGTCATCTGGATCTGGCCACCTGTCAGGAGGTGATCGACACCCTGGAACTGCACCATGCGCTGGCCATCTCCTGGGGCAATCTTGATGGGGCCGATCAGAGTGAAATCACCGCCAGCCGGCTGGAATTCAACGGCTACAGCCGCAGCCAGGAGCGGGAGCTGGCCGACTACGTCTGCTTCCTGCTGGAAGTGGACAAGCGCTTCCCCGAGCTCAAGTGCCCATGTGACGAGCTTTCGAGCGACATTGCCATGCGCGACAAGTACCAGCGCATGCTGACCGTATGGCGCCAGTGCCCCCGTCAATACAAGCTCTCCATCCAGGAGATCCGCAAAGTATTGGCGGCCTGATCGACATAGATGGAAAAGGCGCCTCTGGGCGCCTTTATCTGATTGGAAAACCTTGTTCGCTTATTCGTAGAGAAAAGATTTGTCCAGCTGCTTGAAAGCAGCATTGAGGGTATCAGCCAGCTCTTCGTAACGGGGCTGGGCCACCAGTTGGCGATGACTCCCCTGCTCATTCATCTTGCCGTTGATCTCGCGATACCAGCTGGCAAGGGAGGGAGGCAGACGGGTATCGGCACGCTGACCAAGCCAGTAGTAACCCTGCAGCGGCAGACTGAGCAGAAACAACACTGAAGTCATGACCGAAGGCCAGTAGTGCAGCTCACCGAGCTGGAACTGCAGCATGACGCTGAGCACCGCCAGCGCCGGAATGATCTTGAGGGCGAATTCGGTGGCCTTGATCACCCGATTCTCCGGAAACATGGAATTAAGCTCGGGACGGCGGGGCCAAAGGGTCATATAATGACGGCCTTGCTGTAACTTAGTTCCAAAAATGTTCATGCTCATGCTACCTCCGAGCTTTTTTTGAACGTATTAACGGCAAAACCTCGACTATATTTGATGCGCAATAACAAAGGTTGAGGATGACTTTGTTATTTTTCAACAATCGAGTTATCCTTTGTACGCCCAATTTTTGCACCAACGGCCTGCCGTTGAGCTGTCAGGGACGTCTGGATTTCGGGTCTTGTATCACTATACAAGGGGCAAGCAACAGATTGCCAACCCTCATAAGGATAAGTTGAAAGTTTTTGGACGCAACGCGTCCAACGCATCCTCCTACACAACCCAATCTGCGATAGGATTTATTCATGAGTAAGCTGGTTCTTGTACTTAACTGTGGCAGCTCGTCCCTGAAGTTTGCTGTCATTGACGCAACCACCGGTGATGACCTGTTGTCCGGCCTGGCCGAGTGTTTCAACCTCGACGACGCCCGCATCAAGTGGAAACTGAATGGCGAGAAAGGCAGTGCCGATCTGGGCGCTGGTGCCGCTCACCAGGAAGCGCTGGACTACATCGTCAACAAGATCCTGCCGCTCAATCCGGAACTGTCCCAGAATCTGATCGCCATTGGTCACCGTGTTGTTCACGGTGGTGAGCGCTTCACCTCCTCCGTCGTGATCTGTGATGACGTGATCGCCGGCATCGAAGCCGCCGTACCTTATGCACCGCTGCACAACCCGGCTCACCTGATCGGTATCCGTGAAGCCCGTCGTATCTTCCCGGCCCTGGCCGACAAGAACGTGGCCGTGTTCGACACCGCCTTCCACCAGACCATGCCGGAAGAAGCCTTCCTGTACGCCCTGCCGTACAAACTCTACAAAGAGAATGGCATCCGTCGCTACGGCGCCCACGGCACCAGCCACTACTACATCAGCCTGGAAGCCGCCAAGCAGCTGAACAAGCCGGTTTCCGAACTGAACATCATCAACTGCCACCTGGGCAACGGCGGTTCCGTCTGCGCCATCAAGAACGGCAAATCCGTTGATACCTCCATGGGTCTGACCCCGCTGGAAGGCCTGGTCATGGGTACCCGCTCCGGCGATCTGGATCCGGCCATCATCTTCTTCCTGCACGACAAGCTGGGCATGAGCGTGGCGGATATCAACACCATGCTGACCAAAGAGTCCGGCCTGCAGGGTCTGACCGAAGTGACTTCCGACTGCCGTTTCGTTGAAGACAACTACGACAGCAAAGAAGAAGCCAAGCGTGCCATGGATGTTTACTGCTATCGCCTGGCCAAGTACATCGGCGCCTACGCCGCCGCCATGGACGGTCGTCTGGATGCCGTGGTCTTCACCGGTGGTATCGGTGAAAACTCCGCTCCGATCCGTGAAATCACCCTGAACAAGCTGGGTCTGCTGGGCTTCGACGTCGATCACGACGCCAACCTGGCTGCCCGCTTCGGCAAGGGTGGCGAGATCACCAAGGCTGGTTCTACCAAGGCCCTGGTTATCCCGACCAACGAGGAGTGGGTCATTGCCCACGACGCACTGGAACTGGTCGGCGCATAAATTCGCTGTAGAGCAAGGCCGCCCCAGGGCGGCCTTTTCCTGATCCCAAAAAATGAACAAGGGGTATTAAGTGGCACGCACTATTATGCTTATCCCGGTCGGCACTGGTGTCGGCGTAACTTCCGTGAGTCTTGGCGTTGTCCGCGCCATGGAACGTCACGGTGTCAATGTCAGCTTCTTCAAACCGGTCGCTCAGCCGCGTCCGGGTGAAACCGGTACCGAGCGTTCCACCGCCGTGATCCGCGCTGCTGCCAACATCAACCCGCCCGAGCCATTCGCCCTCTCCTACGCCGAGAACATGATCACCTCCAGCAACACCGACATCCTGCTGGAAGAGATAGTGGCTCGCTTTGAAGAGCACGTGAAGGCCAGCGGTGCCGAAGTGCTGGTCATCGAAGGCATGGTACCGACCGACAAGCAGCCGTTTGCCAACAAGCTGAACTATGACGTTGCCAAGGCGCTGGATGCCGACATGGTGTTCGTGACCCATCCGGGCAACGACTCCAGCCAGAAGCTCAAAGAGCGCATCGAGCTGGCCTGCTCCAACTTCGGTGGCGTCAACAACCCCCGTATCGTTGGTTGCGTCATCAACAAGGTAGGCGCTCCGGTTGACGAGCACGGCGTGACCCGCCCCGACCTGACCGAGATGTTCGAGGCGCACCACCACGCTTCTGAAGCGGCCCACAATCTGGAAGTGCTGCAAGTGTTCGGCAAGAGCCCGCTGCGCATCCTGGGTTGCATCCCCTGGAATACCCAGCTGATCGCCCCGCGCGCCAAGGATCTCGCCAAACATCTGGCCGCCAAGATCCTGCACAAGGGTGAGCTGGACAGTCGTCGCCTGCAAACCGTGACCTTCTGTGCCCGCTCCATCCACAACATGGTTGAGCACTTCCGTCCTGGCAGCCTGCTGGTCACCTCCGGCGACCGTTCCGACGTCATCGTCTCCGCCTGCCTCTCCGCCATGAACGGCGTCAAGCTGGGCGCACTGCTGCTGACCGGCAACTATCATCCCGAGCCGCAAGTGATGGCCCTGTGCCAACAGGCCATGGCCACCGGCCTGCCGATCATGATCACCGGCACCAACACCTGGCAGACCGCCGTCAGCCTGCAAAACTTCAACGTCGACATTCCGGAAGATGACCGCGAGCGTATCGAGCTGGTGCAGGACTATGTGGCTGGCCACATCGACAAGCACTGGATCGAGTCTCTCTCAGCCAAGTCTACCCGTTCCCGTCGTCTGAGCCCGCCGGCGTTCCGTTATCAGCTGACCGAGCTGGCCCGTCAGGCCAACAAGCGTGTCGTGCTGCCGGAAGGCGAAGAGCCGCGTACCATCAAGGCAGCTTCCATCTGTGCCGAGCGTGGTATCGCCCGTCCTGTGCTGCTGGGTAACCCGGAAGAGATCCGTCGCGTTGCAGAGCAGCAGGGTGTGGTGCTGACCGACCGTGTCGAGATCATCGACCCGCTGGAGGTGCGCGAGCGCTATGTGCCGCGTCTGGTCGAACTGCGCAAGAACAAGGGCATGACCGAAGTGGTTGCCCGCGAACAACTGGAAGACAACGTGGTGCTGGGCACCATGATGCTGGAGCGTGGCGAAGTAGACGGTCTGGTATCCGGCGCGGTACACACCACCGCCAACACCATCCGTCCGCCGATGCAGATCATCAAGACTGCCCCGGGCTCTTCCCTGATCTCCTCCATCTTCTTCATGCTGCTGCCTGATCAGGTGCTGGTGTACGGTGACTGCGCCATCAACCCGGATCCCACTGCCGAGCAGCTGGCCGAGATTGCCATCCAGTCCGCCGACTCCGCTGCCGCCTTCGGCATCGAGCCGCGCGTCGCCATGATCTCCTACTCTACCGGTACCTCTGGCGCCGGTGCCGATGTAGAGAAAGTGCGTGAAGCGACCGAGTTGGCCAAGGCCAAGCGCCCCGACCTCATCATCGACGGTCCGCTGCAATACGATGCGGCCATCATGGAGAACGTGGCCAAGTCCAAGGCCCCTAACTCACCGGTTGCAGGTAAAGCCACAGTGTTCGTCTTCCCGGATCTGAACACAGGCAACACCACCTACAAGGCGGTACAGCGTTCCGCAGATCTGGTCTCCATCGGCCCCATGCTGCAAGGCATGCGCAAACCGGTCAACGACCTGTCCCGTGGCGCCCTAGTAGACGACATCGTCTACACCATCGCCCTGACCGGTATCCAGGCAGCTCAGGCCGAGTAATCGACCTTCAGCCGACCCTGTGAAAAACCCGCCGAGAGGCGGGTTTTTTTATAGTGGGCGGGCGACATGTTGATCCGCAAGATCAAATCAGGATCCTGACCGGATCCCAATGCCTCTCTCCATGACTTGTCTGGCAAGGCTGGCAGGATAAGCAAACACTCACACCCGCCACAGGGGATTGCACAATTGCACCCCAACAGAGATCAGATCAAAATACCCCTTTAAGATCAGCTCACTAACACTAGACACACCGCTAATCTACAGAGTTTTCCACAGCTTTTGTGGATAGTTTACTGATCATTTGAAAGAAAATGACAGACCCGCACTTCCCCCTGGCTCAACTTGCGCCCGTGAAAAAGGGCTCCGAAGAGCCCCTTTGGGATAACAAATCCACCTGCCGAACAATCAGGGGCGCAGTGCCTTGTCCGCCCGGGAGATACCGCACACCCCGGAACGCACCACCTCGATGATCTCGTTGGTCTGGGCCGCGGTCTTGATGAAGGCGTCCAGCTTCTCGCTGGTGCCCACCAGCTGCACAGTGTACTGCTCCGGGGTCACGTCGACGATCTGGCCACGGAAGATGTCCGCCAGCCGTTTCAGCTCGTCGCGAGCACCACCGGCGGCGCGCGCCTTGACCAGCGCAATCTCCCGCTCGATATGCTCCCCTTCGCTCAGGTCACACACCTTGAGCACGTCCACCAGCTTGTGCAGTTGCTTCTGGATCTGCTCCAGCACCCGCTCGTCACCCATGGTGACGATTGTCATGCGCGACAGGGTGGGATCCTCGGTCGGCGCGACCGTCAGGGTCTCGATGTTGTAGCCGCGCTGGGAGAAGAGGCCCACCACGCGGCTCAGGGCGCCGGATTCGTTCTCCAGCAGAACGGAAATTATATGTCTCATCAGGTTCTCTCCGTCTTGCTCAGCCACATCTCATCCATGGCACCAAACTTGATCTGCATCGGGTAGACATGCTCATCCGGATCGACCGAGATATCCATGAACACCAGCCGATCCTTGATGGCAAAGGCTTTCTCCATGGCGCTCTCCAGCTCCGCCGGATCGCTCACCGCGATACCGACGTGGCCGTAGGCTTCCGCCAGCTTGACGAAGTCGGGCAGGGATTCCATGTAGGAGTGGCTGTGGCGACCGCCGTAGAACATCTTCTGCCACTGCTTGACCATGCCAAGGGCGCGGTTGTTGATGGAGATGATCTTGATGGGCACACCGTACTGCAAACAGGTGGAGAGTTCCTGAATGTTCATCTGTACCGAGCCGTCACCAGTGACGCAGCAGACCACGGCATCTGGGTTGGCAAACTGGGCGCCCATGGCGGCCGGAATACCAAAACCCATGGTGCCGAGGCCTCCGGAGTTGATCCACTGGCGCGGCTTGGCAAAGGGGTAGTAGAGGGCGGCGAACATCTGGTGCTGGCCCACATCGGAGGCAACGAATGCCTCCCCCTTGGTCACCTTGTACAGGGTCTCGATCACCTGCTGGGGCTTGATCAGGGTGGGGTGGGTCTCATAGGCCAGGCAGTTGCGGGAACGCCACTGGGCGATCTGGCTCCACCAGTCTGCCAGCGCCTGCTTGTCGTTGTCGAAGCCGCACTCGCGGATCACTTCCAGCATCTGCTCCAGCACGGTTTCCACCGAGCCGACGATGGGCACATGGGCCTGTACCGTCTTGGAGATGGAAGTGGGATCGATATCGATGTGCACTATGGTGGCATTGGGACAAAACTTGGCCACGTTGTTGGTGACGCGATCATCGAAGCGGGCACCCACGGCAAAAATCAGATCCGCATTGTGCATTGTCTTGTTGGCTTCGAAGGTGCCGTGCATCCCCAGCATGCCGACAAACTGCGGATGGGTGCCAGAGAAGGCTCCCAGCCCCATCAGGGTGGTGGTCACCGGCAGGTTCAGCAGCTCGGCCAGCTTGGTCACCAGATGATCCGCATTGGCATTGATGGCACCGCCGCCCACGTACATCACAGGGCGCTGCGCATCTACCAGCAATTTGGCGGCCCGCTTGATCTGGCCCTTGTGTCCGGCCTTGGTCGGATTGTAGGAGCGCAGCGAGACGGACTCGGGATACTGATAGGGGAATTTCTCTTTCGGGTTCTGCACGTCTTTGGGCAGATCCACCACCACAGGCCCCGGGCGGCCGCTGGCGGCAATGTAGTAGGCCTTCTTGATGGCATCGGGAATGTCGCTGGCTTTCTTGCACAGGAAGCTGTGCTTCACCACAGGACGGGAGATGCCGATCATGTCGGTCTCCTGGAATGCATCCTCCCCGATCATGCTGGTCGGTACCTGACCGGACAGGATCACCAGGGGGATGGAGTCCATGTAGGCGGTCGCGATCCCCGTGATGCAGTTGGTCGCGCCGGGACCCGAGGTCACCAGCACTGTGCCCACCTTGCCGGTGGAGCGGGCGTAACCGTCCGCCATATGCACCGCGGCTTGCTCGTGCCGCACCAGGACATGCTCCATCTTGCCGTTTTCAAAGAGAGCGTCATAGATGTCGAGCACTGAGCCACCAGGGTAGCCGAAAACGTGCTCAACTCCCTGATCTTCCAGCGCTCTAACCACCATCTGGGCGCCTGATAACATCTCCATGATAAAGCCCTCCAGGCTTTGCTCCGTTAAGCGAAAGCTATCGACAGTCCGCTGCTTCCCGGCAGCGCCGGCCCCGTGTCTTGTTGTTGTCTGAATACGGGCCAGGCGAGTTCGGTGCCGTCGATAGTAGAAAAATAGGTTTTTTCCATCATTCACCCGAAAAGCGGGTGAAAATCCAACTTAACCCGCTTGCGAACGCTTGTCCACGGCTTTGTCTGACCAGAACAGTCATAAATTTCAAACAGCTATTAACATTCAGTGACTTGGTGAAAACGGTGGGAACAAAGCGGGGAAGATGGGGGACTGGCTAGCGGATCATGCTGTCACTATGAGAAAAACAAGAAAAAATAGCCCACCCGTCGGGGTGGGCCGTCGAGCAGAGCACAGACTTACTGTTCGTCTTCCGGCTCCGCCAGCCAGATCTGTTGATCCGGATCCGTCTCTTCACAGACCGAGATGCTGACCCCCATGTCCAGCAGCTCGTGCAGCGTAAGATTGTCTGCCAGTGTCATGGTATCGCCGTTTTCATTGGTAAAGCGCATTGTGTCCGTCCTCTCCTTGGTGGGCTCCCTTTCAGTCTAGTCAAAGGCGCTCACTTGCGATAACCAAGTACTGTTTAATGCGCAGCCCCCTTCCAGCTCACTCAAGCGATCACACACCTCTTCCGGAAACAGGGTGCGAGCCCACAGTCGGCGCGAGAGCTGTGCCACGCTCTCCTCTGCCCCATTCGCAAGCCAGCTCGCCAGCTCGCCCGCCACATCAGGGTAGAGGATCTGGCCCGGAGCCGACGCATCCAGCCAGGCGCGCACCGCATTGGCATCCAGTCCATCCATCAAGTGGGCCAGCCCCATCAGCTCCAGCGTCTTGCTGTTGGTCAGTTGCTCGAACTGCCCTCCCAGCGGCTTGACCAACAGCTTCTTGCCAAGGGAAAGCGCCTCCGACGCCAGCTCAAATCCCCCGTTGGTAATGACACCCCGGCAACCTGCCAGAACCTGCTTGAATCCTTCCCGCGCCTGCGGCTCGAAACGTATGTTGCGCCACTGGCTGGCGCTGCGAATGGCCGGGTGAAAGCAGACGAAACGCTGCTGATTGAAGCGCGACAAGAGAGCTGCGATGGCTTCAGTCTGTTCAAACGGCAGATAGACCAGGATCTGCTGATTGTCGGGCAGTGCAACGATGGGATCTATGATGGGGGGCAGCAGTGGCTGACCGAAGTGAAACCAGTGCAGTCCGAGGGATTGGCGAACCGGGGCAAAATGACGCATCAGCTGGCGATTGAAGCCGCTCTCGCCCCAACGCGGGATCGGCCAGTCAAAACTGGCCTGATGGCTGATGGTGAGGCTGGGCTTGCCCCAGCGATGGGCCGCGTGAGCACTGAGCGGTTCGAAATCGCTGATCACCAGATCGTAATCGCGGCAATCCAGGGCCCGCATATCCCGCCAGAAGCGCAGGGGTGAGAGCCCCTTGAGGGTACGCCAGCCAGAAATGGCCCCCTCGTGGCTGACAAAGGTGATGCCGGCAAAGGTACGGTAGTCGCCGAACTCGTCCATCTCGAAATAACCATCGGCGGGGCGACCGCTGAACAGGTAATCGACCTCCAGCCCCTGCGCTCGCAGTGCACGAGCCAGGGTACGGCTGCGGCTGATATGACCATTGCCGGTACCCTGCACGCCAAACAGTATCCTCATCCCTGATGCCAGCTGAGCGCAAGCAGGGCGCAACCACCGCCGAGCAGGGCACCGGCCACCAGATCGCTCAGGTAATGCACCCCGAGCAACAGACGCGATGCCCCCACCAGTGCGGCCCAGACAAACAACAAGGGCGCCCAGAGCGGGAAACTGGCGGCCAGCACGGTCGCCATCAGGAAGGCGGCGGCGGTATGACCGGAGGGCAGACTGTAACGATCGGAGGGGGTAATGAAAACCGGCAAACCCACCGGCCGCTGGCGTTTCAGCGCATTTTTGAGCAGCAGATAGAGCGGCAATTCGATGGCAAAAGCGAGCAGAGCCACCCCGACCAGTTCACGTTCCGCCTCCCCCTGCCACCAGAGCAGTGTCGCCAGTACGGCGTAGAGGGGCCCGTCACCGGTGCGGGAGATGAGCCGACTGATCCTGGCCTGTGGCCGGTTGTAGGAGTGGAGCAGGCAGATGCGGCACACCTGCAGGTCCCATTGCTGGATCTTGTTCATAACCCCTCCTTCCCTGAAGTCTCTGTGCAGACTAGGGCAATGGAGTGACACTAAATTGAACAAGGGATAACAGATTTATGAAAAAAGGGCCGAATGGCCCTTTTTTACCGCAAGCGAGGCAAATGATCAGTTCAGGGTGCCGCGCAGGCCGTTTTCCATCAGCCGGCAGTTGTGATCCGCCAGACGGGCCATGAAGTGCTCATCCACGGTCAGACCAAACACCTGCTCGTAGAGATCCTTCATCACGAACGGCTGCCACATCATGCTGAGAAAGGAGATCTTCAGCATCTCGGGATCCAGGTTGTCACCCAGCTCGCCATTGCTCTTCATTGACTCCAGCAAGGCATCAAACTGGGGCAGTTGACGTTCCAGTAGACGATTCAGCACAAAATCCCGCCCGGGACTCTTCTCGGTCGATAATGCGCTGGAGATGGCGGAAGTGAGTTCGCTGTTGGGCGCCATCACCTGATAGTAGGTGTTGAGCAGCTCATTGAGGCTGCGGTTGCCAATCTCGTCTTGCCATGCCTGGTCCAGCGGCTCGGCCACATCGCCCAGCACTGCCTTGTAAAGACCCTCTTTACTGCCGAAGTAATAATGGATCATCGCCAGATTGGAGCCGGCCAGCTCGGCGATCTCGCGGGTAGTGACTTTGCTGTAGGGCGTATTGAGAAAACGCTCACGAGCGGCACAGAGCAACTTGTCACGAATGTCAGAACGTCCGACCGGACGACCAGGTCTGCGTTTTTCCATTGGATACCTCAGATAATTCAGCAAAAACTGATAAGTCGATCTGATTGCATAGATGATCGAGTACAGCAGGAATGACCAGATAATCGGGCAAGGGCCGAATATGGGACAAGTAAATTTGCACTCCTTTACAATCCGATTAAATAAACCAGCGGATTGAACCGGTGAGTCCGGGTTGACACAGCATAAAAATCTCGATATTGGTAACAGCGTTATCGACTGGAAGGATTGAGTCATCATGCATATTGCCGCTCCGCTACTACTACTCTCCCTAATCGCGACCAGTCGCGCGGGATCCTTGTAGCCGGGCTCAGGCATAGCCGGAATTTACAAAAACCCGTGCACCCTGCACGGGTTTTTTTATGCCGCCGCAGGATGCACGTTACCGAACTTAGGAAGAGGGAAGTCACATGTCAGATCGGGTCATCATTTTCGACACCACCTTGCGCGATGGTGAGCAGGCCCTGGCGGCCAGTTTGACCGTCAAGGAGAAGCTGCAGATCGCCCAGGCGCTGGAGCGGCTCGGCGTCGACATCATGGAAGTGGGATTCCCTGTCTCCTCCCCCGGCGATTTTCAATCGGTGCAGACCATAGCCCGCCACATCAAGAACAGCCGGGTCTGCGCCCTCGCCCGCGCCCTGCCCCAGGATATCGACGCCGCCGGTGAAGCCTTGCGGGTCGCAGAAGCTTTTCGCATCCATACCTTTATCTCCACCTCCTCCATTCACGTCGAGAGCAAGCTGAAAAAGAGCTTCGAGGATGTGCTGGAGATGGGAGTCAGCGCCATCAAGCACGCCTTGCGCTACACCGACGACGTGGAGTTCTCCTGCGAGGATGCGGGTCGTACCCCGATTGATAATCTCTGTCGCATGGTGGAAGCGGCCATCAAGGCCGGCGCCCGCACCATCAATATCCCGGATACCGTCGGCTACACGGTACCGACCGAGTTCTCCGGTATCATCCAGACCCTGTTCAATCGGGTGCCCAACATCGACAAGGCCATCATCTCTGTGCACTGCCACGATGACCTGGGACTGTCGGTGGCCAACTCCATCGGCGCCGTGCAGATGGGAGCCCGCCAGATCGAGTGCACCATCAACGGTATCGGCGAGCGGGCGGGCAACTGCTCCCTGGAAGAGGTCGCAATGATCCTGAAAACCCGCGCCGATCTGCTTAGGGTCCATACCAACATCCGCCACAGTGAGATTCATCGCACCAGCGCCCTGGTCAGCCAGCTGTGCAACATGCCGGTGCAGCCGAACAAGGCCATCGTCGGGGCCAACGCCTTCTCCCACAGCTCAGGCATCCATCAGGACGGCGTGCTCAAGGCGAAGAACACCTATGAAATCATCACCCCGGAGAGCATTGGCCTGCCCCAGAACAACCTCAACATGACCTCACGCTCCGGCCGTCACGTCATCAAGCACAGAATGGAGTCCATGGGCTATGCCGAGAGCAGCTACGATCTCGACCACCTCTACGGCAAGTTCCTGACCCTGGCCGACAAGAAGGGACAGGTGTTCGACTACGACCTGGAGGCGCTGGCCTTCTTCAGCCAAATCCACGAAGAGCCGGAGCACTTCAAGCTGGAGTATCTGGGCGTACAAAGCGGCAGCTCTGTGTTGGCCACCGCCTCGGTCAAATTGAAGGTCGGGCAGGATCTGGTCTGCGAAGCGGCTACCGGCAATGGTCCTGTGGATGCGGTCTACCAGTGCATCAACCGCATCACCGGCTACGAGATCCGCATCGACAAATACGCCCTAAAAGCCAAGGGTGAGGGCAAGAATGCCCTCGGCCAGGTCGACATAGTCGCCGAATACAAGGGACGAAAATTCCACGGCATGGGCCTGGCTACCGATATCATAGAGTCCTCTGCCCAGGCGTTGATCCACGTGATCAACAGCATCTGGCGCGCCGAGCAGGTGGCCGAACAGATGGAACGCAACGTCACAAAAACAGACAAGATCAATACGGAGAGTGTGTGAGTATGAGCAGTTATCGGATCGCAGTGTTGCCGGGTGACGGCATTGGCCCGGAAGTGATGGCCGAGGCCGTCAAGGTGCTGGAAAAAGTGCAGGCCAAGTTTGGTTTCTCCCTCGAGTATGATCGCCATGACGTGGGTGGCATCGCCATCGACAACCATGGCACCCCGCTGCCACAAAGCACCATCAAGGGCTGTGAGGCGGCCGATGCCGTGCTGTTCGGCTCGGTGGGCGGTCCCAAATGGGAGCACCTGGCCCCCAACGATCAACCCGAGCGCGGCGCCCTGCTGCCCCTGCGTGCCCACTTCAAGCTGTTCTGCAACCTGCGTCCGGCCCGTATCTACACAGGTCTCGAGCAGTTCTCCCCGCTGCGCGCCGACATCTCGGATCGCGGTTTTGACATCGCCTGCGTGCGCGAGCTGACCGGCGGTATCTACTTCGGCCAGCCCAAGGGGCGCGAGGGAGAAGGGGCGAACGAGAAAGCGTTCGACACCGAGGTATACCATCGCTTCGAAATTGAGCGCATCGCCAGGATAGCGTTTGAATCGGCCCGTGTTCGCAAGGCCAAGGTCACCTCCATCGACAAGGCCAACGTGCTTGCTTCCTCCATTCTGTGGCGCGAGGTTGTGACTGAAGTCGCCAAATCCTACCCGGACGTGGCGCTGAACCACATGTACATAGACAACGCCACCATGCAGCTCATCAAGGATCCGTCCCAGTTCGACGTGCTGCTCTGCTCCAACCTGTTTGGCGACATCCTCTCTGACGAGTGCGCCATGATCACCGGCTCCATGGGGCTGCTCCCTTCAGCCAGCCTGAACGAATCTGGCTTTGGCCTGTTCGAACCGGCCGGTGGCTCGGCCCCCGATATCGCCGGCAAAGGCATCGCCAATCCCATCGCCCAGATCCTCTCCGCCGCCCTGATGCTGCGCTACAGCCTGGGACAGGAAGCCGCCGCTCAAGCCATCGAGCAAGCCGTAGCCCAGACATTGGCAGAGGGATACTTCACCGCCGACCTGCATCAGGCAGATGCTCGCCATCCGGTGCAGAGTACCGCCGACATGGGCACCCAGATCGCCGCACGGATCTGAGCCACCCAGCACATAACAAGGAATACAGAGCAATGGCCAAAACCCTTTATCAGAAAGTATTCGACGCCCACGTGGTACGCGAAGTGGACGGCGAAACGCCGCTCATCTATATCGACCGCCACCTGGTACACGAAGTGACCAGCCCACAGGCGTTCGATGGCCTGCGCGCCATGAACCGCCCACTGCGGCGCCCGGATCTGACCTGGGCCACCATGGATCACAACGTCTCCACCACCACCAAGGACATCGCCGCCTCCGGCGAGATGGCCCGCATCCAGATGGAGACACTTGCCGACAACTGCAAGGAGTTCGGGGTTCGCCTCTACGATCTCAACCACAAATATCAGGGGATCGTCCATGTGATGGGCCCCGAGCTCGGCATCACATTGCCCGGCACCACCATCGTCTGCGGCGACTCCCACACCGCCACCCACGGTGCCTTCGGTTCCCTGGCCTTCGGTATCGGCACCTCCGAAGTGGAACATGTGATGGCCACCCAGACCCTGAAACAGGGGCGCGCCAAGACAATGCGCATTTCGGTCAACGGCAAGCTGGCGGAGGGCATCAGCGCCAAGGACGTGGTGCTGGCCATCATCGGCCGGGTTGGCCATGCCGGTGGTACCGGCTACGTGGTGGAATTCGCTGGCGAGGCCATTGCGGGCCTCTCCATGGAAGGGCGGATGACGGTGTGCAACATGGCCATCGAGCTGGGTGCCAAGGCGGGCATGATAGCCCCCGACCAGACCACCATCGACTACATCCGTGGCAAGGAGTTCGCCCCCAAGGGTGAATCACTGGATCAGGCCATCGCCTACTGGCTGAGCCTCAAGAGCGACCAGGGCGCCCACTTCGATGCCGAAGTAATCCTCGACGCCGCCGATATCGCCCCGCAGGTCACCTGGGGTACCAACCCGGGCCAGGTGATTGCCGTCAATGAACCGATCCCGGCACCGGAATCCTTCAGCGATCTGATGGAGCAGCAATCCGCCCGCAAGGCGCTCGCCTACATGGACCTGCAACCGGGCCAGAAGCTCACCGATGTCGCCATCGACAAGGTGTTCATCGGTTCCTGTACCAACAGCCGCATCGAGGATCTGCGCGCCGCTGCCGCCATCGCCCGTGGCCGCAAGGTGGCCGCCGGGGTACAGGCGCTGGTGGTGCCGGGCTCCGAGCAGGTGAAGGCACAGGCCGAAGCCGAGGGTCTGGACAAGATCTTCCTCGAGGCGGGTTTTGAATGGCGTCTGCCCGGCTGTTCCATGTGTCTGGCCATGAACAATGACCGGCTGCAACCGGGGGAGCGCTGCGCCTCCACCAGCAACCGCAACTTCGAAGGGCGTCAGGGCCGTGCCGGCCGCACCCATCTGGTGAGCCCGGCCATGGCCGCCGCCGCCGCCGTCACCGGTCGCTTTGCCGACATTCGCGCACTGTAAGAGGAAATAGCGATGACAGGATTCAAACAACATAAAGGGATCGTCGTTCCCCTCGACAGCGCCAACGTCGACACCGACGCCATCATTCCCAAGCAGTTTTTGCAGAAGGTCAACCGCATCGGTTTTGGCAAGCACCTGTTCCACGACTGGCGCTTTCTCGATGATGCGGGCCAGCAGCCCAATCCCGAGTTCGTACTCAACCAGCCGCGCTATGCCGGTGCCAGCATCTTGCTGGCCCGGGAAAACTTCGGCTGCGGTTCGAGCCGTGAGCACGCCCCCTGGGCGCTGGCGGATTACGGCTTCAAAACCCTGATCGCCTCAAGCTTTGCCGATATCTTCTATGGCAACGCCATCAACAACGGTCTGGTACCTGTGCGGTTGAAAGAAGAGGAGGTGGATGTCCTGTTCCAGCTGGTCGCGGCCAACCCGGGTCTGCAGATTGAAGTGGACCTGGAAGCCAATCAGGTGCGTGCCGGCGAGCTCAGCTTTGGCTTCGAGATCGACGAGTTTCGTCGCTATTGCCTGCTCAACGGGCTGGATGCCATCGGCCTGACCCTGCAGCACGAGGCCACCATCAGCGCCTTCGAAGCAAAGCAGCCAAGCTGGATCTGAACTGATCGCATCCCCTTGTAACAAGACGCAGCCATCAGAAATAAAGCGAGTAGAATCAACAGGGAGCCTTGGCTCCCTGTTTTATTATCCCGCCGCCATGGGCGCCGATAGCTGGCTATCACGACACCACCGACAGGAAAGGATGATGAAGAGACCGACGGCTATCCCCCTGCTTTTCAGCTTGTTGTTCGCGCTTTCGGCAAGTGCCGGACAGACCTATTTCAACAGCAACGGCGGTCAACTCAACGTCGGCTGGCAAGACAAGGAGGGCAAGGCACAGCAACTCAGCTATCGGCTGGACGCCGGCAAGTTGCCGCCGCTCATCGCCTATCGGCCTGCCCGTATGCAGGAGGACGTGTTGCAGGGCCTGCTGCAACAAGCCGGCACCGAATTTCCCGAGGTGCAATTCACCCTCTCCCGCCCCGATATGAAGCTGCACCTGAAGAGCCGCAATCAAGACAAAGCCCGGGAGGCTCTGGCCTGGGCCACCCTCCAGCGCAGCAAGCTGGAGGCACAATGGCTCATGCAGCACTACTTCCAGCCCTTCACCCCGCCCGACGGCGGCCCAGCCATCAAGCAGGATCATGTACGCATCGCGCTGGAAAGCCGGGCCGAGCTGGCCCCGCTGGCCGAACAGCTCAAACAGAAGGGCGCTACCGAGACGGAGGCTCGCCAGAAGACGGTGGCTCATATGCTCGACTTCATCCAGGCCATCCCCTACCAGCTGCTCGACAGCCAGTCAGGACGCTCGGGCAAGGGCTTCTTGAGCCCCCGTCAGGTGTTGGAGCAGAACCGGGGGGATTGCGACAGCAAAGTTACCCTGATGGCGGCCATGCTGGCCCAGCTCTTTCCTGAATTGAAACAGGCCATGGTGTTCGTGCCGGGGCATGCTCTGCTGGGTGTCGCCCTGCCAGCCAAACCGGGCGACGAGACATTGATGTGGGAAGGCGAAAGCTATCTGTTGCTGGAACCGACCGGCCCGGGCCAGTTTGCGATGGGGCAAATAGCATCGACCAGCAAGACGCTGATCGATAGCAAGCAACTGAACGTTCAGCCAGTTCAGGCCAGGGAATAAACACGAGTCGGGTCACTCGGGTAAAGATCGATAACAAGCAGCCAAGTGGGCAACCCAAGGATTTAACTGGTGGCCAAATAGCATCGACCAGCAAGAGCTGGTCGATCGCAGGCAATGGCGTTTTCAGCCGGTTCAGGCCTGGGATTGAAACTCGATGGCGAGCAGCAGGCCATCCTCCTCCTCCAGCACCCGAATGATGCGGGCCAGGGCCTCGAACGGCGGCAACAGGTTGTTGTTGGTGGCCAGACTGACCCGGATGGGCTGGCTGACATCGAGCTGATGCTCGGCGACGGCAATCCCCATGCCATTGGCGCTGAGATCCCGACAGATCCCCTCCAGCACTTGCTGTTGCTGAAAGACGGTGACGGGGGCGTTGATTATCATGCGCTGGAAGGCGCGTCTTTCCTTGGTACTGGTGATCACGCGAACATCCTCTGTTATGCCGAAGCCATCTCGATGGCCCGCAGGAACAATTGTGCTGGCCTCCCCCCAAGAACGTTAATACAATGCGGTTCGTTTCTCAAACGGGGTGCGGTTTACCGCTGAGATTATACCCGTGAACCTGATCCAGATAATGCTGGCGGAGGAATTTGAGGCATGGCGCTCATTTTTTGCGCTCTCATCCGCTGGCACCTCATGACTCATAGCAAGAAGTGCCATTGATGACATTTCCTCAGTTGGCACTTCACTACTAACAGGGAGTGCCACTTGATGAAAACCCTGCTGCTGGTTGCCACCGGCCTGCTCAGTACCCAGGCCCTCGCGGCTGACACCCTCACCGTTTATACCTACAGCTCCTTCACCGCCGAATGGGGACCTGGTCCCAAGATCAAGCAGGCATTCGAGAAAGAGTGCGGTTGCAACCTCAATCTTGTGGCGCTGGAAGATGGCGTCGCCATCCTCAATCGGCTGCGGCTGGAAGGCAAGCACAGCAAGGCCGATCTGGTGCTGGGGCTGGACGATGCCCTGTTGAGCGAAGCCAAGCAGAGCGGCCTGTTCGCCCCGCATACCACCAAGCTCGATGGCATCAAGGTGCCGGGCGGCTGGCAGGATGACACCTTCGTCCCCTATGACTACGGCTACTTCGCCTTCGTCTACAACAAGGACAAACTTAAAGCGCCCCCCAAGAGCCTGAAAGAGCTGGTAGAACGCCAGGATCTCAAGGTGATCTATCAGGATCCACGCACCTCTACCCCGGGTCAGGGGCTGATGCTGTGGATGAAGTCCGTCTATGGCGATCAGGCGCCTGCCGCCTGGACCCAGCTTGCCAAAAAGACGGTCACTGTGACCAAGGGCTGGTCCGAAGCCTATGGCATGTTCCTCGATGGGGAAGCGGACATGGTGCTCTCCTACACCAGCTCCCCTGCCTATCACCTGATCGCCGAGAACAAGCCCCAGTATCAGGCCGCCGCCTTCGAAGAGGGTCACTACCGTCAGGTGGAAGTGGCCGCCAAGCTGAAAAGCGCCAAACAGGGCAAGCTGGCCGACCAGTTCCTGCAGTTCATGATAAACCCCGCCTTCCAGCAGGAGATCCCTGCCGGCAACTGGATGTATCCGGTGACAGATGCGCCGCTGCCCAAGGGCTTCGAGCAGATGATCACAGTCAGCAAGCCGCTGAGTTTCACCAGCGATGAGGTGGCCGCCAATCGCAAGAACTGGATCCGCGAGTGGCTGCAAGCCGTCACCCAGTGAGCACCAAGGTTCGTCCCCTCTGGTGGCTGCCGGGTAGCGCAGCCACCCTGTTGATCCTGCTGTTGTCCCTGGGGCCGCTCGTCGCCCTGCTGTGGCAGGCCGGTTCGCTGGCCCCCCGCACCCTGCTGGCAGATCCCTATCTGCGCCATGTGCTGGGCTTCAGCCTGGGGCAGGCGCTGCTCTCCACCCTGCTGAGCTTAGGTGTAGCCATTCCGGTGGCAAGAGCGCTGGCGCGGCGCCGCTTCATCGGTCGACGCCTGCTGCTCAAGCTGTTTGGGCTCTCCCTGGTGCTGCCGGTCATCATCGCCATCTTCGGCATTGTGGCGGTTCACGGCAAACAAGGCTGGCTATCGCAGCTGCTGCGCGGCCTGGGGCTGGATCCCGGCAACTACCTGTACGGCCTGTTTGGCATACTGCTGGCCCATGTGTTCTTCAACATGCCGCTGGCGGCGCGCCTTATGCTGCAGAGCATAGAGAGCATCCCCGAATCGAGCTGGCGTCTCGCCAGTCAGCTGGGCATGCGCTCCTCCCACATCTTCCGGCTGCTGGAGTGGCCGCTCATTCGCGGCATACTGCCGGGGCTTGCCAGCCTCATCTTCATGCTCTGTTTCACCAGCTTCACCACTGTGCTGGCGCTGGGGGGGGGACCCAGGTCCACCACGCTGGAGGTGGCCGTCTATCAGGCGCTGCGCTTTGATTTCGACCTCGCCACCGCCGGCGGCTTGGCACTGGTGCAGCTGATCCTGACGGCCACTCTGCTCCTGCTGCAACACAAGCTGCAGACCACACCGGCCAGCCGGATCAGCAGCCATCGCCCCTGTCTTCGACCGGATCGTCATCAACCGGGGACCGTGCTGGTGGATGCCGTGGCGCTCTGCACCGGGCTCGCCATCTTCCTGCCGCCTCTGCTGGCAATCCTGGTGGCCGGATTCAATCCCGGCCTGCTGACGGCGCTGGCCTCGGCGCAGCTGTGGCAGGCCAGCGGCCAGTCGCTGCTGATCGCACTGGCGGCGGGTACCCTGGCTACCCTGCTCGGCAGCGGCCTGCTGCTCACCAGCCGTCACCTCAAGGTACGCACCCGTCAGCGGCGTGCCGCAGCTCTGTGGGAAGCCAGTGGATCCATGATCCTGATGATACCGGCGGTGGTGCTCTCCACTGGCCTCTTCATCATGTTTATGCCCTTTACCGATGTCTTTGCCCTCGGCCCCTGGCTGGTGGTACTGGTCAACGCCCTGATGGCATTGCCCTATGTGCTGCGCACCCTCTCAGCCCCCATGCAGCTGGTGGTGCGCCAGTACGATAGACTGGCCGACAGCCTGGGGGTGCGCGGTCTGCATCGCCTTCGGCTGGTGGAGTGGCCCCTGCTGCGCCGCCCGCTGGCACTGGCCATGGCGCTCTCGATGATACTGTCGCTCGGGGATCTCGGCGCCATCGCCATGTTTGGCAGCCAGGAGCTCACCACATTGCCCTGGCTGCTCTATCAGCAGCTCGGCAGTTACCGGCTAACCGAGGCTGCCGCCACCGCACTGCTGCTGCTCACGCTCTGTTTTTCCCTGTTCTGGCTGGTAGAACGCGGGCTTGGAGGAAAAAATGCTGAACATTGATGGGCTGGTCACCAGCTACCCCGATTGGCGAGTCAGCTTCAGCGCGACCCTGCCCAAGGGAGAGATCACCGCGCTGATAGGACCAAGCGGTGCGGGCAAGTCGACCCTGCTCGGCATGATCGCCGGTTTCGTGCCGGTGGAGTCAGGCACCCTCAGCTTCGACGGCGAAGATCTGCTGCCGCTGGGGCCTGCCGAGCGGCCGGTCACTACCCTGTTTCAGGATCACAACCTCTTCCTGCACCTGTCGGTGTTCGACAACATCGCCATCGGCCTGCACCCTGGCCTGCGTTTGAGCCCGGCTCAGCGAGCTCAGGTGAAACAGGCCGCAGAGCGGGTCAGCCTTGGCGACATGCTGGCGCGGCTGCCGGAGCAGCTCTCCGGCGGCCAGCAACAGCGGGTCGGGCTGGCGCGCGCCCTTGTGCGTGGCAAGCCCTTGCTGCTGCTGGATGAACCTTTCTCGGCGCTCGATCCCGCCTTGCGCCGGGAGATGCTGGCGGAGGTGGCCAGGCTCGCCTGCGAGCAGGCCATCACAGTGCTGATGGTCTCTCACAATCCGGAAGATGCGCAACTCATCGCCGACCAGGTGCTGTTTGTCGACGAGGGACGCATCGCCCTGCAGGGCACACCGGATATACTGCAAAACAGTGATCATCCCGGCCTGCTGCGCTACCTTGGTCGCGCTCTAGCCCCCTAGTGGATGGCCAACAAGCTGATGGCCCCCCCCTATCATGCCGGAGGATGCCCAGCTCATCGCCGATCAGGTGCTGTTTGTCGACGAGGGCCGCATCGCCCTGCAGGGCACACCCGATATACTGCAGAACAGCGATCATCCCGGCCTGCTGCGCTACCTTGGGCAATGACCCCGGGACACTGAACCGGCGACGGGATCAAAAAAGGGGAAGCCGCTTGGCTTCCCCTTTTTCATATGAAGATAGTCAGTTAAATCAGAGATTTTCCTCGGCAAAAGAGGCGAGCTTGCTGCGCACCACCCCGTTCAGGAAGATGTTGGCACTGCCGTCGAAATCCTTGAAACGCTCGACTATGTAGGTCAGACCCGAGGTCACCGGGCTCAGGTAGTTGGAGTCGATCTGGGCCAGGTTGCCGGAGCAGACGATCTTGGTCCCCTCGCCGCAACGGGTGATGATGGTCTTGATCTGGGACGCGGTCAGGTTCTGGCACTCGTCCAGCAGCACGAAAGTGTTCTGGATGCTGCGCCCGCGCATGAAGTTGACCGATTTGAACTGGATGTTGGCCTTCTCCATGATGTAGCTCAGCGAGCCGCTCATGTTCTCGTCCTGCTTGTGCAGCACCTCCAGGGTATCTGTCACCGCCGCCAGCCAGGGCATCATCTTCTCTTCTTCGGTGCCGGGCAGGAAGCCGATGCTCTCGGCAATCTCGGGGGTATTGCGGGTGACGATCACCTTCTCGTAAATCCCCTTCTCAATCACCAGCTCCAGTGCGGCGGCCATGGCCAGCAAGGTCTTGCCGCAACCGGCCGGGCCGGTCAGGATCACCAGATCGATGTGCGGATCGAGCAGGGCATCCAGCGCCATGCCCTGATAAACGTTCTTGGGATGGACCCCCCAGGCCTTGCGTGACATCAGTCGCTCACGGCCCAGATCCTTGATGCGGATCTTGTGGCCATCGTTGCTCAATACCCGGGCGGCGAAGAAATTCTCCTCGTCGAGCAGGTACTGATTGACGTGTACTCCTTCCAGCAAGTTCGAGTCGATCACATGAACGGTATCGCGGCCATGGGTCTCGCTGTCACACTCGCCGACCCGCTCCCAGAAACTGCCGGGCACCACCTGAAAGCCTTTGGCCAGCAGACGGATATCGTCGATCAGCTGGTCGCTGCGATAATCCTCGACGTGCGCCAACCCGGCCCCCTTGGCCTTGAGGCGCATGTTGATGTCCTTGGTCACCAGCACCACCTGGCGTTTCATCTCATGCTTTTGCAGATAGAGGGCCGCGTTGATGATGCGGTTGTCCGCCTCCTTGTCGGTGAACACCTCGGCATCCTGGGGCAGATGGTGGTCACTGAAGATACAGATATTGCCGCTCGCCTCACCCGCCAGCGGTACGCCCTGGGTGATCTGCTCCGGCGTTGCATCGCGGAACACGTCTTCCAGCGCACGAATGGCCACCCGCGCATCGCGGCTGACATCCTTGTGGCGATCCTTGATGTTGTCGAGCTCTTCCAGCACCGTCATGGGGATGAGCACGTCGTGCTCTTTGAAGGAGTAGATGGCGAGGGGTTCGTGAAGCAGAACGTTGGTATCCAGGATAAACAGCTTTCGGTCCGTATTGTCCATAAGCATCCTCCTTGGCACTGAAGGTGCCACGTGTGTGAATCTCAGATGTCATTGAAACCACACGAGCGTGACAGTTTTATTACCCCCAACGCTACGCCCGATTTTACTATCACGCAACAAATCGCTTGAACGGCAGGATCGTTCGAACAGAAAAGCAGCAATAAAAAGACCGGCACTGTGGCCGGTCCTCTTCCATCACTTGTCTGCTTTAGCTGCACTTGGAGTCGCCGCAGTTGAGACAGGTCATGCAGCCATCCTTTTGCACCAGCGCCTTGGTATTGCACTTGTAGCAGAGTGCCGCACTGGCCGGGAAGCCACTGCCGGCCTGCTGTTCTTCTGCCTGCTGTGGGAGCTGCAATTCAGCCTGTTTCTCGGCCAGAAATGCCTGCTGATGCTCATCCAGCCCCGGCAGCTTGATCATGCCGATCTCAGTGAGATGGGTCTCGATCACGTTGCCAATTTCGGCGATAAGGGAGGGAACATACTTGCCCTTGTTCCAATAGCCGCCCTTGGGATCGAACACGGATCTCAGCTCCTCCACCAGGAAAGTGACATCCCCGCCCTTGCGAAACACCGCCGAGATGATACGGGTCAGCGCCACTATCCACTGATAGTGTTCCAGGCTCTTGGAGTTGATGAAGATCTCAAACGGGCGGCGGGTCTCGTGAACCGTGCCCTCGTTGAGAATGATGTCGTTGATGGTGATGAACAGCGAGTGCTCGGAGACATGCTCCGGCGTCTTCAGCTTGTAGGTAGTGCCCATCAACCGCTCCGGCCGCAGCACCGTCTCGTGCATGTGCACCACGTCATCCTGCGGAGCCAGATCTTCCTGCGGCTCATCCCGGGTTTTCACCTTGTAGGCGACGATTTTCTTGTCGATCTTCTTGACCATAATCTGTTCTCAGAATTTACCGTAATAGCCTTCTTTCAAGGCGTCATAGAGGTTGGCGGCGGTATGCAGCTCGCCATCGTATTCGATCTCTTCGTTCCCCTTGACGGAGATGACGGAGCCATCCTCCAGGGTGAACTCGTACTGAGTGTTCTCCAGATCCTTCTCCTTAACCAGCACGCCCTGGAAGGCCTCAGGATTGAAGCGGAAGGTGGTGCAGCCCTTGAGCCCCGAGTCCGAGGCATACATGTAGATGTCCTTGAACTGCTCGAACGGGAAGTCGGTCGGCACATTGGCGGTCTTGGAGATGGAGGAATCAATCCAGCGCTGGGCCGCTGCCTGAATATCCACGTGCTGGGCCGGGCTGATGTCGTCGGCCGTGATGAAGTAGCCCGGCAGGCGGCTGGCGTCATCCTCCGAGTAAGGCATTGCGCCGGCGTTGACCAGCTCACGGTAGGCGAGCAGCTCGAACGAGTAGACATCCACGCTCTCCTTGCTCTTCTTGCCTGGCTTGATGACGTTGCGGCTGTAGTGATGGGCAAAGCTCGGCTCGATACCGTTGCTGGCGTTGTTGGCCAGCGACAAGGAGATGGTACCGGTCGGCGCTATGCTGCTGTGGTGGGTGAAGCGCCCCCCCACCTCGGCCAGCTCGGCCACCAGGGCGGGATCCACCTCGGCCACCTGCTGCATGTAGCGGCTGTAGCGCGCATGCAGCACCTTGCCCTTCACCTTGTCGCCCAGCTTGATGCCATCGGCCGCCATTTCGGGGCGCAGGCGCAGCATCTTGCCGGTTACCTCGAACTCCTGCTCCATGATGGGGGCAACCCCCTTCTCTTTCGCAAGACGCAGGGACTCCTGCCAGCCAGTCATGGCCAGCTCCTGGGATACCTGCTCGGTGAAGGCGACGGAGGCGGCTGAGCCGTATTTTATCTGCAGCATGGTGAGGGTCGAGCCAAGGCCGAGGAAGCCCATGCCGTGACGGCGCTTGGCTGTGATCTCTTCGCGCTGCTTGGGCAATGGCAGCTGGTTGATCTCCACCACGTTGTCCAGCATGCGGGTGAAGATGGCCACCACCTTGCGAAACCCCTGCCAGTCGAAGGCAGCCTGTTCAGTAAAGGGATCGCGCACAAACCGGGTCAGATTGACCGACCCCAGTAGGCAGGCACCGTAGGGGGGCAAGGGCTGCTCACCGCAGGGGTTGGTCGCGCGGATCTCTTCACAGAACCAGTTGTTGTTCATCTGATTGACCTTGTCGATCAGGATGAAGCCGGGCTCTGCATAGTCGTAGGTGGAGGTCATGATGACGTTCCACAGCTTGCGGGCAGGCATGGTCTTGTAGACCTTGCAGGCCACCTGCCCCAGCGCGTTGATGACCACCCCTTCCTTGTTAGGCCAGTCGGCCCAGAACACCACTTCGGGATCGTCCAGCCCAATACCGTCCTGCTCCACCTCTTTGGCCGTGTAGGGGAAGATCAGCGACCAGGGAGCATCCTCTTTCACCGCCTTGACGAAATCCTCGGTGATGAGCAGGGAGAGGTTGAACTGACGCAAGCGGCCATCTTCCCGCTTGGCCTGGATGAATTCGATCACATCGGGATGACGGATATCCATGGTGCCCATCTGGGCGCCGCGGCGACCGCCGGCTGACGAGACGGTGAAACACATCTTGTCATAGATATCCATAAAGGAGAGCGGGCCCGAGGTATAGGCACCGGCACCCGAGACGAAGGCGCCGCGCGGGCGCAGGGTCGAGAAATCATAACCGATGCCGCAGCCGGCCTTCAGGGTCAGGCCGGCCTCGTGCACCTTGCCGAGGATATCGTCCATCGAATCTTCGATGGTACCGGAGACGGTACAGTTGATGGTTGAAGTGGCCGGCTTGTGCTCGAAGGCACCCGCGTTGGAGGTGATACGCCCCGCCGGAATGGCGCCGTTGCGCAGCGCCCACAGGAAGGGCTCATACCAGGCATCAGGCTCGCGCTCCTGCTCGGCCAGGGCGCGGGCAACCCGCTGGTAGGTCTCGTCGATAGAGCTATCGATGGGGGCCCCATCCTTGCTCTTGAGACGATACTTGCTGTCCCAGATCTCGAGGGACGTTTCCTGCAGGGGGATGAGGCGGGAGCCGAGTTCACTCTCCAGCACCGGGTTGGATTTAGCCATTTTCAATCAACCTTATGTGAATGCATCAACGTCATGACAGCGACAAAAACACAACCAATAGTGACGATTATAAAAAATAACACAATATATAGTATAACTACTGCCATGAGGGCGCCGATTCTATCCTAAAAAAATGCCCCGGCCAGCAGGTTTCTGGGCCGAGACATTTAACTGATTCATTTCCTGAAAGATTTAGCGATCAGGAAGCACTCAGGGTTTCTTGACGTACACGGTCGGTGTCTCGCCAGCCATATTCAGATAGAACTCATAGACCCCATCCGCATCCGGCGAGAACTTCATGTCCTCATACTTGGAGCAGGGGTTGACCGGCACGGCTTCCCCACCCAGCACGACGACACCATCACTCGGGCTCTTGTAACCGAAGTTGGTGCCACAGCTCCAGCCCGAGTCGGCAAACTTGAACTTGTAGGGAGCCCACTCTTTCTTGAGCGTGCCTTTGGCCATGTAAAGCTTGTCAGCGACCTTGACCACCTTGCTCGCATCGGTTGCCATCCAGTCGTTCATCTCCCCACGCAGGTAGATGGACTTGCCACCGAAATCGCTATTGTCTGCCGCCTGTTCTGCACCACCATGGGATGCGCAACCGCCTAATACCAGGGTTCCCGCCGCCAGCATCATCGTTACTGTTCTTTTGAACATGTGTCCATTCCTCAAATTATTGTGATTCCTTGGCCCATCGAACGTGAGCAGACGAATTAAAGCAGAGCGGGCATCACAAGAAAGGTAGAGGCATCACATTCTGTGTTTTTTATATCCAACCAGTGGGATAAATGGATGAGTTTCGAGCGAAACGATGCAAAAAATGCGGGACAAGATACGGGGAGGGAATCGAGCGAAAGTCTCGTAAGGGGGCTATCACATGGCGATGAGTGCCAAAGACTCAAATTTCAAATAATAAAAAACCCCGCTCATCGAGCGGGGTTCTTCGTGTTGGGTGCCTGGCAGTGTCCTACTCTCGCATGGCGAATGCCACACTACCATCGGCGCTACCGCGTTTCACTTCTGAGTTCGGCATGGGATCAGGTGGTTCCACGGCGCTATGGCCGCCAGGCAAATTCTTCAATCTGAGAAAGCTGACGTGAATAACGATTTGCCTGTTGGCTTCGTTATCACTGAATTAGGTAGTAGTTCTTCGATTTGCTACAAGCCTTAGAACACTTCTTGGGTGTTGTATGGTTAAGCCTCACGGGTAATTAGTATGGGTTAGCTCAACACGTCGCCGCGCTTACACACCCCACCTATCAACGTTGTGGTCTCCAACGGCCCTTTAGGACCCTCAAGGGGTCAGGGATGACTCATCTCAGGGCTCGCTTCCCGCTTAGATGCTTTCAGCGGTTATCGATTCCGAACTTAGCTACCGGGCAGTGCCACTGGCGTGACAACCCGAACACCAGAGGTTCGTTCACTCCGGTCCTCTCGTACTAGGAGCAACTCCCTTCAATCATCCAACGCCCACGGCAGATAGGGACCGAACTGTCTCACGACGTTCTGAACCCAGCTCGCGTACCACTTTAAATGGCGAACAGCCATACCCTTGGGACCGACTTCAGCCCCAGGATGTGATGAGCCGACATCGAGGTGCCAAACACCGCCGTCGATATGAACTCTTGGGCGGTATCAGCCTGTTATCCCCGGAGTACCTTTTATCCGTTGAGCGATGGCCCTTCCATTCAGAACCACCGGATCACTATGACCTACTTTCGTACCTGCTCGACCTGTCCGTCTCGCAGTTAAGCTGGCTTATGCCATTGCACTAACCTCCTGATGTCCGACCAGGATTAGCCAACCTTCGTGCTCCTCCGTTACTCTTTGGGAGGAGACCGCCCCAGTCAAACTACCCACCAGGCACTGTCCGCGAGCCCGATTCAGGGCCCTGCGTTAGAACATCAAACATACAAGGGTGGTATTTCAAGGACGGCTCCAGCGCAACTGGCGTCACGCCTTCAAAGCCTCCCACCTATCCTACACATGTAGGTTCAATGTTCAGTGCCAAGCTGTAGTAAAGGTTCACGGGGTCTTTCCGTCTAGCCGCGGGTACACCGCATCTTCACGGCGAATTCGATTTCACTGAGTCTCGGGTGGAGACAGCATGGCCATGGTTACACCATTCGTGCAGGTCGGAACTTACCCGACAAGGAATTTCGCTACCTTAGGACCGTTATAGTTACGGCCGCCGTTTACCGGGGCTTCGATCAAGAGCTTCGCTTGCGCTAACCCCATCAATTAACCTTCCGGCACCGGGCAGGTGTCACACCCTATACGTCCACTTTCGTGTTTGCAGAGTGCTGTGTTTTTGATAAACAGTCCCAGCCATCTGGTCACTGCGACTCCCAACTGCTCCATCCGCAAGGGACTTCACTGTCAAGAGCGAACCTTCTCCCGAAGTTACGGTTCTATTTTGCCTAGTTCCTTCACCCGAGTTCTCTCAAGCGCCTTGGTATTCTCTACCCGACCACCTGTGTCGGTTTGGGGTACGATGACTTGTAATCTGAAGCTTAGAGGCTTTTCCTGGAAGCAGGGCATCAATGGCTTCACCACCGTAGTGGCTTCGTCTCGTGTCTCAGTGTTGTGTCTCCGGATTTGCCTAGAAACACCACCTACGCACTTTCACCAGGACAACCGTCGCCTGGCCCACCTAGCCTTCTCCGTCCCCCCATCGCAATTACAAGTCGTGCAGGAATATTAACCTGCTTCCCATCGATTACGCCTTTCGGCCTCACCTTAGGGGTCGACTCACCCTGCCCCGATTAACGTTGGACAGGAACCCGTGGTCTTCCTGCGAGGGGGATTTTCACCCCTTTATCGTTACTTACGTCAGCATTCGCACTTCTGATATCTCCAGCATACCTCTCGATACACCTTCGCAGACTTACAGAACGCTCCCTACCACTCACACATAAGTGTGAATCCGCGGCTTCGGTGCCTGGTTTGAGCCCCGTTACATCTTCCGCGCAGGCCGACTCGACTAGTGAGCTATTACGCTTTCTTTAAATGATGGCTGCTTCTAAGCCAACATCCTAGCTGTCTGAGCCTTCCCACATCGTTTCCCACTTAACCAGAACTTTGGGACCTTAGCCGGCGGTCTGGGTTGTTTCCCTCTTCACGACGGACGTTAGCACCCGCCGTGTGTCTCCCGGATATTACTTACTGGTATTCGGAGTTTGCATGGAGTTGGTAAGTCGGGGTGACCGCCTAGTCCAAAAAGTGCACTACCCCAGTAGTATTCGTCCGAGGCGCTACCTAAATAGCTTTCGGGGAGAACCAGCTATCTCCGAGTTTGATTGGCCTTTCACCCCCAGCCACAGGTCATCCCCTAACTTTGCAACGTTAGTGGGTTCGGTCCTCCAGTTGATGTTACTCAACCTTCAACCTGCCCATGGCTAGATCACCCGGTTTCGGGTCTACACCTTGCAACTAGACGCCCAGTTAAGACTCGGTCTTCCCACGGCTCCCCCTATCCGTTTACCTCGCTACAAAATATTAGTCGCTGACCCATTATCCAAAGGGTACGCAGTCACCCCGAAGGGCTCCCACTGCTTGTACGTACACGGTTTCAGGTTCTATTTCACTCCC